>NZ_CM178750.1:0-2619488 GCF_058683765.1 Tissierella sp. QWL-11 | reverse complement strand
GAATCCAGAAAGTAAAGGCTTAGAAAATAAAGAGATTTCAAACCCGTTGCTCCAAAAAAATGATATACACAAAGATGTAGAAAGGATTTTAAATCTTGAAACCTTTAAAGGAGAAAATCCAAAAGATGGGATGACCTTAGATTTAAAATCGGAAGGCATAATTAAAGATTTAGAAGAAAAGTCTATAAATAAAGAAGATATGGATATAAAGTCCTTTAGTTTAGAAGATATACAAAATTCCTTTAGAAAGATTCAAACAAAGGATATTTATCCCAAAGAAGTAAAAACAGATAAAATATCTCAGGAAAATATAGAGATATTTAAAGATTCCATAGTAAAGCTTATAGAAATTAAAGATAAGGGAGAAATCCCTAGGATGAATGTAAAGCTTATTCCAAGGGAACTAGGTAGTATAGATATAAGTTTAAAAATGGAGGAAGGCAAATTAGTAGCTAAAATATTATTTGAAAATGAACAGGCTAAACAATTGTTTTCAAACAATATAAAGGATCTAAATCAAAACCTTCAAAGACAAGATATTTCTATTGAAGAGATACAAATTGACTTAAGTTCAAACAATGATAGAGGTTCAAATGGAGGCAATAGAGAGCATCAAAGATTTTTTGGAAATAGAGATATAAAATTTGAAGAAGTAAACTTTGAAGAAAAGGTAACTACTAGAAGCTCTCCAATAGTTGATGGTGGAGTAAGTATACTTGTATAGGAGGGAAGATATGGAAATAAATAAGTATGTAGTTGGAACTAAGACCACTGAAACTCAAAGTATTAAAAGTACAAAAAGTGACCTATCTGTAGAAGATTTTTTAAGGATAATGGCTGCAGAACTACAAAATCAATCCCCTATGGGAGGAGATGGAGGAGGTAGTAAGACAGACTATATATCTCAATTAGCACAATTTACTACACTGGAGGAGTTAGGTAATATATCAGATTCCATAGGAATGCTAACTGTGATGAATCAACAACAATACGCCTTTAGTTTAATTGGAAAAGAAGTTACCATAGCAGGAGAAGAAGAGATAAATGGAACTGTAGATAAAGTCAAGTTTCAAAATGGATTTGCCATAATAGAGGTACAAGGCGAGGAATATGTACTAAGTCAAATAACTGAAGTTAGAAATCCTGGGGTGGAGAAATGAGTTTTAGGATAGAGAGAAATGGCATAATTCCAGGCAATATAAGCCCACTTAAAAAAGAGAATTTAAAGAGTAATAAATTTGAAGATATATTAAACAGCACCATAGCAAAAGTAGAAGGTGTAAAAGTATCTACTCATGCACAAAGGAGAATGATGGAAAGAGGAATAAGCTTACAGAAGAAGGATTTAGAAAATATCTCTAAGGCTATGGATAGTTTAGAAAATAAACAATCTAAGGAAAGCTTAATTTTATATAGGGGCATGGCCTTTATCACTAGTGTGAAGAATAGGACTATTATAACTGCCATAGAGGAAAAAAATATGGATATAGTGACAAATATAGATAGTGCAGTAATTGTAAAATAAATTGGCTGGACCTTTTTGGAAGCCATAAACCGTTGACTGACTGATACGGTAAAAAATATTAGGAGGAATAATAAATGTTAAGATCTTTATATTCAGGCGTAAGTGGAATGAGAAGTTTTCAAACTAAGATGGATGTAATTTCCAACAATATAGCAAATGTAAATACTACTGCTTTTAAATCGGGTAGAGCAAAGTTTCAAGATATGCTTAGTCAAACTACAGCAAATGGACAATCTGCAACAGTATTTGAAGATGAAGAGGTATATGGATTAGGGGGGGTAAATCCAAAGCAGATTGGACTTGGAGTAATGATAGGGTCAATAGATACCATTATGACTGGTGGGCCTTTACAATCTACAAATAGACCCTTAGACTTTGCCATAGAGGGAGAGGGATTTTTTGCTGTGTCTAGGGGATCAGGAACAGATCCTATATATACTAGAGATGGAGCATTTTATACGGATAATGATGGAAATCTAATAAATTCAAATGGAATGAAAGTTTTGGGATATGAGAATGAAGATATTGAACCTGGAGGAGAATTTGAACTTGAAGTAGATGATTTATTAGATGATGACTTTGAATTAAGTACTTTTCAAATTGCTGAAAAAATTGAAGATGACGGTACACCATCAGAAGATGGTGAGTGGGAGTTACAAGAATTTACCATAGATGGTTCAGGCATGGTTATTGGGATATATAGTAATGGAGAAGTTGCTGAAGCATTTAAATTAGGTCAAATTGCCATGGTGAAATTCAACAATCCTGAAGGCCTTGAAAAACTAGGTAATAATAACTATACAAATTCTAATAACTCAGGAGATCCAATATTAGGACAAGCTGGTTCAGCAGGATATGGAGTAATAAGACAAGGATTCTTAGAGATGTCAAATGTAGACCTTGCAAATGAATTTACTGAGATGATAGTTACAAGTAGAGCATATCAAGCAAACTCTAGAAGTATAACTACTTCGGATGAAATGCTACAAGAGCTTATAAACTTAAAGAGATAAATAGATAATTAGAAATGGGGTATAAATATGATTTTGCTTACTTCAATAAATGGAAAAGAATTCTATTTAAACAGTGATTTAATATATAAAGTACAGGAGTCCTACGATACAATCGTGACCCTTGTAGATGGCAAAAATATAAGAGTAAAAGATTCCCCAGAGGTTATTGTAAAAAAGATAGTAAATTATAAAAGACTTATTTATAATTCAAATGGGGAGGAGACTTTATGAAAAAAAATATGACACCTTTAATAGGACTTATAGCTGGTTCGGTTTTAATCCTATGGGCAATGAATGATGGACCAGATGTAAATTTCTTCAACTTGCCCTCTATAGTAATAACCATATTAGGATCTTTTTCTGCCCTTGTGATCAGTTTTCCCCTAAAGGTGTTGAAAAATACTCCAAATGTATTAAGGATGCTTTTAATTTTTCCAAAGGATAATAAAATAGAGCTAGTAAACTTATTCTCAGAATTATCTAGAAAGGCAAGAAAAGATGGACTTCTTGCCTTAGAAGATAATCTATCTGAAGTAGGTGATGAGTTTTTAATATCAGGCTTGCAAATGGTAATAGATGGAGTGGAGCCTGATACTATAAGAGATATAATGGAGTTGAAGCTTGAGACTATAGAGAGAAGACACAGGACAGGACAGCAAGTGTTTGAAAAATGGGCAGAATTAGCACCTGCCTTTGGTATGATAGGTACACTTATAGGGCTTATTACAATGCTTTCAGGTTTAGAAGATGCTAGTTCCATAGGATCTGGTATGGCCACAGCTCTGATGACTACATTTTATGGGAGTCTTGTTGCAAACTTAGTGCTTATACCTATCGCGTCTAATTTAAGTTCTCAAACAGATGAGGAATTGTTTACAGGTGAGATGATGATTGATGGAATTTTAGAGATTCAAAGTGGAAGTAATCCTAGGATACTAGAAGAGAAGTTGATGACCTATCTTTCGCCGGAGGAACAATTATCTCTTAAAAATCAAACAGAGGATTTAAAAGAGGCCAAGAGCTATGAGTAGAAGAAAGAAAAATCAAAATCAAAACTCTGGCTCTCCAGGCTGGATAACTACATACTCGGATTTGATGAGTCTGCTCTTAACATTTTTTATACTTCTTTACTCTATGTCTAGTGTAGATGCTCAAAAATTTAAAAATTTAACTAAATCTCTTAGCTCTGTTTTAACAGGGCTGGAGGGAGCTACTATATTAGATGGAGAAAGTAGTGACAATGAGATTTTAGATTTCAAAGATTTAGAACAGGACTTAGATGATCAAGGCATAGATGTGAATAGAGAGATACAAGAGATGCTTCAGACAGTAGAGGAGTATGTATCTGATAGTGGATTAGATGCTAAAGTATCTGTAGATATGAACAAAAGAGGAGTATTTGTAGATATAAAAGAAGCCATATTATTTGAAACAGGGAAATCAGAGATAAAGCCAAGTGGAATAAAAGTACTTGAAAAACTTGAAGGACTATTTAAAGACTTTAAAAATGATATTGTAATAGAAGGTCACACTGACAATATCCCAATAAGAAACAAAGAATATGAGAGCAACTGGGAATTGTCTACAGCTCGTGCAGTATCTGTAGTTAGATATCTAAGTGAAGTAGAGGGTCTGGATCCAAAGAGGTTTTCGGCTACAGGTTATGGAGAACATAGGCCAATAGCTCCAAATAATACTATAGAAAATAGAAAGATTAATAGAAGAGTAAATATATTGATAATATTTGATGAGGAAAGTGATGAAATAGATGGACAATCAAAAGTCAGAGAAAAAGAGTAATTTGAGACTTATTCTTTTAATAATAATGCCAATTATCCTGACTATTTCAATAGTTTTAGGTTATATGGTAGTTGCAGAAAAAAGTATATCAGACATAAAAAATGTATTTGAGACAGAAGAAGAATATAGTATGTCTTTAGAGGAATTTTTGGTAAATATAAAATCAACTGCAGGAAAAAATAGGTATTTAAAAATCAAACTAGCTCTTATGCATACAGAAAAAAGCCATGGAGTCATATTAAATTCTAATGTAAACAAGATAAGAGATATTATAATAGCTGACTTAAGAGAAACGCAGACAGAAGAAATATTAGACACAGAAAAAACAGATGAAATAAAAGCACGTATCATGGAAGATATAAATACTAGTTTAAATCAAAATTTAGTTAAGGATATCTACATCACAGATTTAATTGTCCAGTAAGGAGAAAAATAGATGGGTTTAGAAGAGATAGTTTTAATTTTAAAAAACTTAATAATTTTACTTATAGTGATAGTTTTTGCCAATATAGTTTTAAGATATGTAAACAGATATATGACAAAGAATAATAATATAATAAAGATTGTGGAAAGACTTAGCACAAACAAGGACTCATCTATTTGTGTAGTTATGATATGTGACAAATATTATCTAATGAGCTTTACTAAAGAAGCACACAGCATTTTGAAGGAATTAGATAAAGAAGAAATAAATGAAATACTAAAGTTGAAGAAGGAGAATCTAGGTAAGGGATCTAAATTAGATTTAGATTGTTTAAAGACTATGAAAGATAAGACTAAGAGATACTTTGAAATGGGGAAAAAAGTTGAATAAAAGATTGTCATTAGTAATTATTTTAATATTAATTATAACATTTATCCCAGGAACTTCTTTTGCTGTGGAACCATTTGACACTATAGGACTTGTATTTGGTGGAGAAGAGGGAAGTCCCCAGGCAACAGTAGACTCTATAAAGCTTCTTATGCTACTTACTGTACTGTCTTTAGCTCCGGCTTTTTTAATTCTGACAACTTGTTTTACTAGAATAGTAGTAGTACTTTCTTTTTTAAGAAACTCTTTGGGAACGCAGCAAAATCCTCCCAATCAGCTTTTAATAGGACTTGCCATATTTTTAACCTTTTTTGTTATGAGGCCAGTTTATACTGAAGTAATGAATGAAGCTATAACACCATTTGCTAATGATGAAATTAGCCAAGAAGAGGCTCTTACATTGGGCTCCAAACCTATGAAGGAGTTTATGTTAAAATATACTAGGGAAAAGGATCTAGCCTTATTTTTAAGGGCATCTGGAGGAGAAAATGTTGAAAAACCCATGGATTTACCTATCACAACTATAATACCTGCATTTGCAATAAGTGAGTTAAAATTGGCATTTAGCATGGGATTTATATTATTTATCCCATTTTTAGTTATAGATATGGTAGTTGCAAGTATTTTGATGTCTATGGGGATGTTTATGCTGCCGCCTGTTATGATATCTCTACCCTTTAAGATACTCTTATTTGTATTAGTAGATGGTTGGCATTTAGTCGTAAAGTCCCTGTTAGAAAGTTTTGTATAGAGGTGAGAAGATGACTCAAGTAGCAGTTTTAGATATAATGAGAAAAGCATTTATGACAATTATAATGGTTGCTTCTCCTATACTCCTAATAGCTCTAGCAGTAGGGCTTACTGTGAGTATATTTCAGGCTACCACACAAATTCAAGAGCAGACTCTAAGCTTTGTACCAAAGGTTTTAGCTGTTATATTTGGATTATTAATATTTGGTAGCTTTATGATGAACAAATTGATTACTCTTATCAATGAACTATACAGTTTAATACCTCTATTAGGATAGATAAGTATGATAATACAATTACAAAAGTTAATCCTTATATTTTTAAGGATTACTTCATTTATAGTAGTATGTCCTGGATTTTCCTTTAAAGGACTTCCAAATATATTTAAAGTAGCTCTCTCCATTAGTCTTTCAGTGATGGTATATATGACTATAGGGGAATTTGTAGTAGCAGATAATTATATTATATTTTTTATATTAAGCATTAAAGAAACCTTGGTAGGACTTGCACTTGGATTTATTACAAAACTAATATTTTCAGCTATAGAAATGGCAGGTCAGTTGGTGGATTTCCAATCAGGATTTTCAATGGGTACAATTTATGACCCGAATACGGGAATTAGAGCTTCAAACTATGGTAGAATGTATTATTGGTTATCTATATGTGTGTTTTTTATATTTGATTTTCACCATAGATTTATAGCAAGTATCATAAATTCCTTTGAATACATCCCATTAGAAACTTGGGATTTTACTAGTTTTGGAACTGAAAGTATTTTAAAATTATTTTCGATGGTCTTTGAGTTGGCAGTAAATCTAGCAGTACCTATGATAATAGTTGTGCTTATGGTGGATATGGTTCTAGGAATTATATCAAAGAGTGTACCTCAGATAAATGTGTTGATGCTTGGTATGCCTATGAAGGCTATGATTAGCTTTTTATTTATACTTATTATCATATCTTGGTTAATGGATTCTATGGCTAGTATTATATCAATAGGTCCAGAATATATGAGGAGTTTTTATGAGATGTTAGGATCTATTTAGATATCTAGGGGGGATTAAGATGGCAGATAAGGAAAACAAGACAGAAGATGCTACCCCCAAACGACTTAGGGATGCTAAGAAAAAGGGACAAGTGGCTAAGAGTGCAGACTTGAATGCTGCCATATCTTTTTTTGCATTTACCTTGTTAATAGGGGTGCTAGGAACCTATGTATTCAACAATACTTTTACTTATTTAAAAACTTCCTTAGATGTAAATAGATATAAAGATATATTTTTTAGTAAAAAGCTGTTTATAGACAGTATAGTCCAATATGGAATATTATTATTGCCATTTGGAGCTATAGCAGTAGTAATGGGAATTGTGGTCAATTTACTTCAAACAGGATTTTTATTTACTACCCATCCTTTGAAGCCAGATTTTAAAAAGTTAAATCCTATAGAAGGTTTTAAAAATATTTTTTCAACTAAATCACTTTTTACTTTAGTTAAGAATCTTTTGAAATTAGGTTTAGTATTTTTTATGACTTATAAAAATCTATCTACTTCCATAAATTCGATAATTAATAGTGGAAATATAGGAACTAGAAAGTTATTTAATTTTTTTCTAGAGCTTTTAAAGAATCTAAGTTTTAATATAGCCATAGTTATGTTAGGCATTGCATTAGTAGATTATATATTTCAAAGAAAAGAGTACAAGAAAAATCTTAAAATGTCAAAGCAAGAAATTAAAGATGAATATAAAGAGATGGAAGGAAGCCCTGAAATAAAACAGGCAAGACATAGAAGGCAAAGGGAAATTGCAATGGGTAGAATGATGCAGGATATACCTGATTCAGATGTAATAATTACAAACCCTACTCATATAGCTATAGCCTTAAGATATGATAAAGATAAAGATATGGCGCCAATTGTAAGGGCTAAAGGAGTAGATCACTTAGCACAAAAGATAAAAGAAGTGGCTAAGGAGAATAAAATCACTATTATTGAAAACAAGCCCTTAGCAAGAACTATATATAAAAAGGTAGAGATAGGCGAATATGTGCCTGTAGAATTATATAAGGCCATAGCAGAAATTTTGGTTATGGTTAAGGAAATTGAGAGAAAAAATAGAGGTAAAATTTAAGAGAAGGAGGAAATTCTATGCTAGAAGTTTTGAGAAACACCTTAAAACCATTTAAAAAGTATTCAGAAGTTTTTATAGCATTTGCAATTATAGCAATTATAGGAATAATAGTCATTCCTATAAATAGTATGGTTTTAGACTTCCTGTTTGTCTTAAATATTACCTTGGGAATTAGCATACTCTTGCTCACCTTATTTACTAGGGATGTATTAGAATTTTCAACATTTCCTACATTGCTATTAGTAACTACTATGTTTAGACTTGCCCTTAATATATCTTCAACTAGGCTTATATTAAGTGAAGGAGAAGCAGGATATATTATAGATGCCTTTGCAAATTTTGTTACTAAAAACAATTATATTGTAGGTGGAATTATATTTATAATCATAGTAGTAGTGCAAATGGTAGTAGTTACCAGTGGTGCTAGTAGAGTGTCTGAAGTATCTGCTAGATTTACATTAGATGCTATGCCAGGTAAACAGATGGCTATAGATGCAGATTTAAATTCAGGAATAATAGACGAACAGACAGCCAAAAAAAGAAGACTAGACTTACAAAGACAGGCTGATTTTTATGGTGCTATGGATGGTGCCAGTAAATTTGTAAAGGGAGATGCTATAGCAGGAATTATAATTACAATTATAAACTTATTAGGTGGTATTTTGATATTTTCCATCCAGACTGATATGGGTGTTATGGCTGCATTAGATAAATTTGGGAAGCTAACTATAGGAGATGGATTAGTAAGTCAAGTGCCATCTTTATTGATATCTGTAGCTTCTGCTATATTAGTAACTAGATCAGATAATGGTTCCAGCTTTGGTAAATCTGTGGGAAAGGAACTTCTAGGATTTTCAGAAGTTACACTTATAGCAGCTGTAGTACTTTTTATTATAGCTTTGATACCTGCATTTCCTACTTTTCCATTTCTTATAGTATCCTTAATCTTGGGTAGTATAGGTTATTTACTTCTTGAAAATGAAAGAGAAGAGGAGAAAATTAAGATTAATAGAGAAGAAGCTTTAGTAGAAGAGAAAAATGTACATCAAAATCCTGAAGATGATATAATAAGTTTTCAAGTAGACCCTATATCACTAGAAATAGGATACGGACTTATATCTATAACTGATGCAAATGATGAAAACAATCTAATAAATCATATAGTTTCAATTAGAAGACAACTTGCAAAGGAACTAGGGATTATAATTAATCCTATACGCATTAGAGATAATCTACAGTTAGGACCAAATGAGTATCTAATTAAGATAAAAGGAAATAAGATAAGTAGTGGAGAAATATATTTAAATAAGTACCTAGCTATAGAGCCAGGAGAAGAAGAAAACCATATAGCAGGTATACAGACTAAAGAGCCTGCTTTTGGACTAGATGCACTTTGGATAGAAGAGTCTGACAAAGATAAAGCAGATATGTATGGATATACAATAGTAGAACCTGTGACGGTTTTGGTAACTCATCTCAAAGAAATAATAAAGGGAAATAGCCATGAATTACTTGGTAGACAAGAAGTAAGAACTCTACTTGAGTCTCTAAAAGAAAGATATAATGTTGTAGTAGATGAGCTTATACCAGAAATAATGAGTCTTGGAGAAGTTCAGAAGGTGCTTCAAAACTTATTAAAAGAGAGAGTACCTATAAATGATATGGTGACTATACTAGAAACCCTTGCTGACTATGGAGTTATGACAAAGGATATAGAATTACTTACAGAATATGTAAGACAGGGATTAAAGAGAACCATTGTTAAAAGACATCTGGATGAAAACGGAAATCTTTCAGTTGTGACTCTACATCCGGATTTAGAAGAATTAATTGCAAAGAATATGCAAAAGTCTTCTTCAGGAAGTATTCCTATTTTGCAACCTAATATGATAACCAAGATATTTGACAATATACAGAGTATAAATAATAGCCTATTAAATATAGGTGTAGAAACTGTAATACTTGCATCGCCAAAGGTAAGAGTTGCATTTAAGAACTTGACAGCCTTTACATTTCCAAATTTAGATGTTTTATCTTTAAATGAAGTACCTAATGATGTAAATATTGAATCCCTAGGGATGGTGGAAAGTATATGATCATAAAAAAATATATTGTAGATGATATGAAGCAAGCTGTTACTCGGGCAAAGTATGAGCTAGGCTCTGATGCAATGATACTAAGCCAAAGATATATAAAAGAAGGTAAGTGGTATAATCCATTTAAAAAGAAAAAATTAGAAGTTACAATGGCTTTGGAGAGTAATAAAAAGAAAGAAGACCCACTAAATGAGGAAATTAACAGACAGGTAAAGGATAAAAAACATGTAGATATAGCTAAAAATAATTTAAGCTTTAAATTTAAGAATCAAATATTAGAAGGAGCTAGTAATGAAGTAAAGGACAAGCTTAGCAACTATTGTGTTTTAAAGGGAATAGAAGAAGATAAATTATCTTTACAAAACATAAGGGAATTTATAGAAATAGGGTTTAAGGAAAATCCATTTAAGAAAAAACTTAGGCCTAAGAAATTAAATATATTGGTTGGACCTACTGGTGTCGGAAAAACTACTACAATTGCAAAGCTTGCTGCCAAAGAGCATTTAGAAAACAACAAAAAAATAGGAATTATCACTATAGACACATACAAAATAGGTGCAGTAGAACAGATTAAGACATATGCAGACATATTGGCACTTCCCTTTGAGGTAGTAAATAAACCAGAAGACATGGAAGAAGCAGTAAGTAGATTGTCTTATTGCGATGTAATTTTAATAGATACTCTAGGAACAAGTCAAAGAAATAATGATAAGCTAAATGACATAAGAGAATATATAAAAAGTGTTCAAGACAATGCAAATACATATTTAGTCCTAAGTATATCCACAGATGGAAAAACTATGATATCCATATTAGATAAATATAAAAAGTTAAATTATGATGGGCTTATTCTAACTAAATTTGATGAAATAACAAGCTATGAAAACTTTTGGAATATCATGGAAAATAATGCTTATCCAGTAGAATACTTTTGCCATGGTCAGGAGGTACCAGAGGATATCAAAAGAGCAAACTTAGAAAATCTTATGTCTTATAGTAAGGAGATCTATAAATATGATTGATCAAGCAGATAGATTGAGAAGTATAATAAATGAAAATAAAAAAAAACATTCTATAAAAGTCTATTCTGTGGTAAGCGGTAAAGGTGGAGTTGGAAAAACTAATTTTTCTATAAATTTAGGCATAAAGCTTCAACAAAGGGGAAAGAAAGTTCTCATAATAGATGCAGATATTGGAATGACAAATGCTAATATAATCCTTGGAGTAGATACACCTTTAAATTTATGTGAGCTATTAGAGGGTAAGTCTACTTTAGAAGAAATTATAGCTAAAGGTCCAGAGGGAGTAGACATTATATCTGGAGGTTCTGATCTGTTTTTAATGGAAGAATTTGATTGTGACAAGCAAAAAGAGATTTTAGCATCTTTAGAACAGCTTGAAAAATATGATATTATAATTATAGATAATGGTGCAGGTATAAGTAAACATACTTTGACATTTTCCACATTTGCACATGAGATTATACTAGTTACAACACCAGAACCTACAGCTTTGATGGATGCATATAGGGTATTAAAGGTAATTTCAACTTATAATTTAAAAGAAAGAGTAAAAGTAGTTATAAATCAAGTGCAAGATATGAATCAAGGGAAAAACGCATATAATAAATTACTAGTTACTTCAAAACAATTTTTAAGCTTAGATATTGAAAATATAGGATTTATATTTAATGATATAAGGGTAAATAGATCAGTTATGGAGCAAGTTCCTTTGGTTCTTTTATATCCTAACTCCCTAGCAAGTCAAAATATAAAAGATATATCTAAAAACATAATAGAAGATAAAACTTTCAAGAAGGAAGTATCAAGTTTAAAGCAATTGGGAAATAGACTAATAAGATTCTTTGGGTGATAATATGGAAAATTTAAAATTGAATAGTAAAATAGAGATAATAAATAAGGAGCAAAAAAAGACACAGGGGATAGTTCACGATATAGTTGAGGATAAGATAATAGTAACCATACCCCCAGATGATAGAGAATTTAAACTTCTGCGAATAGGAGAAGAAGTAAATTGTATTTCCTATGATAAAAGAAATACTGTTGGATTTTATGGAGAAATCATAGATAGAATATATAAAGGTATGCCTGCCTATGTAATAACAAATGCAAGAGATTTTCAAAAGATACAGAGAAGACAAGATGTTAGAATCCCTATATCCATAGAAATACTTCATACATCAAATAAGTTTTTATTAAAGGCATATGAAAAAAATAAAAAAGATGAAATATTAGACAAAGCTGAAAGATATTTAAATGGGGGAATCATGTCAGATATAAGCGCAGGTGGTGTGAAATTTAGTTGTCATGACAATTTACCCAAAGGAAGCACATTGCTCTTATCATTTAAATTAGGAAAAGATGCTTTTGTTTCAAAGGCAGTCATATTACATAAAGAGATAAAAGTAGTCTCAAATAAGACAATATATATTTATGGTATGAAATTTAAAGATATATCAGAAAAAGAAAGAGAAAAGATTATAAGATATATATTTTTAATGATGAGGAAAAAGATGATTAAATAAATGAGGGATTCTATGCTGTACAAGGAAAAAGATCAAAATGAATTGATAATTGAATATTTACCCTTAGTTAAAAAAATTGTAGGGAAGATGAACTCTAAAAATAGCCAGTATGAAGAAGACGATCTTGTAAACATAGGAGTAATAGGACTAATAGATGCACTATCAAAATATGATCCTAAAAAGAAGGTGCCCTTTGAAGCCTATGCAAGCCTTAGGATTAGGGGAACCATTATTGATGAGCTCAGAAAGGCAGGGCCTGTTTCCAGAAATAAAATAGATAAATTAAATGCATACTACAGAGCAAAAGAAGAGCTTGAAAATGAGCTTAAGAGAACTCCACTGGAATTTGAAATATGTAAAAGATTAGAAATAGATGAACATGAATTATCCAAACTACACGAGACAGTTCACTATTTATCCAGTGTTAGCCTAGACAGTATATTATTTACTGGAAGTGATGAGGAGGGGAGTCTTTTAGATGTTTTAGAAGATAAAAGTAGTATTACTCCTGAAGAAGAGCTTATTAAGGAAGAAAAAAGACAATCTCTTATAAAAGCTATAGATAAGTTAGGGAAAAGGGAAAAAACCATATTAAAATTATATTATGTAGAAAGCCTAACATTAAAAGAAATATCTTATATACTAGATATTTCCATACCAAGAGTGTCACAAATTCATGGGAAAATTTTATTAAAACTAAGAGATTTTATGGAGGAATTATAAATGTTTTATATACTACTTTTTACATCCCTTATATTGATTTTCACAGGTATATATATAGATAGAGAAGGAATCATTGATAAAATATTTGAAAAAATGTCTAAGGTAAGAAACAAAGATGAATTAGATAAGATGGAGGAAAAGATAAGAGAATTAGAAAAAAAACTAGAAGAAACCTCAAAAATAGAACAAGTTTCAGAATTTATGAATGAGCAAGTTATAGAAATAGAAGACTCTATAGAAGAAGTTAGTGAAGAAGTCCATGAAGAAATTATAAAAGATTTTTCTAGTGAAGCTGTTGAAGATAAACAAACACATATGAAAGAAGAGGATTTTCAAAATATATATGAAGAAACTCAAATTGAAAGAGAAGAAGTTTCATTACATGATAAGCTTAAGTTAATGTCTGAGTATGAAAAAGAAGGTAAGAACATAGATGAAATATCTGAACTTATGAATATGAAAAAGGGGGAGATCTTATTATTAAAAAAATTGTACAAAAAATCTTAAAGATAAATGGACAAACCCTTATGGCATTGGGAGTGGGGATCCTTATTTCAGCTATTTTGATGAATATAAGTTATAAGTCAAAATTAAAATTTGATATAGAGACAAAGGCAAGACAAATGGGAATGGTATATCCTGAGGAGTTAAAAGTAGGGGATTTAGAAAGGGAGGAGTAATCTATTGTTAAGATCTATAAATACTATAAATGCAAGTATGAATTTATTACAATATAGACAACAAAATACTGCTAGCAATATTGCAAATTCAAATACATCTGGTTATAAATTTCAAGATATAGTGCAAACAACTGCCGAAGATAGAGAATTTGTGAATTTTAGTGGAGGTAAAGATGGAAACAGACGACAAGAGCTTGGAAGTCTAAACCTTAGAAATGATATAGACAATATATATAGAAATACGAACCAAGGAAGCCTTAAAGAAACTGGTAGAGATTTAGACTTTGCTCTAGGAGAGAGAGGATTTTTCACAGTCTTATTAAATGATGGGACCTTAGGATTTACAAGAAATGGAAATTTTAGGAAAGACAGCAATAATCTTTTAGTTACAATGGATGGAAACCCAGTCATAGGTTTAGATGAAAATGGCAATAATACTCAAATAAATATTTTAAATGATGATGAAAATATAGAACTTTTAATAGCAGATTTTGACAATTATGAAGACTTAAATTATATTGGAGATAATATATTTATAGGTGAAAACTACAATATAATTCAGGGCAATATAAATCAAGGTTTTTTAGAGATGTCAAATGTGAATTTGGGAGATGAAATGATAAATATGATAGAAACCCTAAGAGAGTTTCAGGCGAATCAAAGAATAATGCACACTGTAGATGAAACCCTTTCTAAGGCTGTAAATGAAATAGGGAAAGTATAGGGGAGGATAAATTATGAAGAAAATATTTAAAAATGATTGGCAAGGATTATTAGAAACGGAAATGGAAAAGGAATACTATCTTAAATTAAGAGGATTTTTAATTGAAGAATATAAAAATCAGACTATATATCCTGAGAAATATGATATATTTAATGCTCTGCACTTCACTAGTTATAAAGATGTAAAGGTTGTAATATTGGGGCAGGACCCATATCATGGACCAAATCAGTCTCATGGTTTGGCTTTTTCTGTAAAGAAGGGGGTTAGAGTTCCACCTTCACTTAGAAATATATATAAGGAATTAAAGGATGATTTAGGATTATATATACCAAATAATGGGTATCTAGAAAAATGGGCTAGACAAGGTGTGCTTTTATTAAACACTTCTCTTACAGTTAGAGCGGCACAGGCGAATTCACATAAGAAAATAGGTTGGGAGATATTTACAGATAGGATAATTAGTATTTTAAATGAGAGAAAAGATCCAGTAGTATTTATACTTTGGGGAAATAATGCTAAGTCCAAGGAGAAATTAATTACAAATCATAGACATTATATTATAAAATCTGTACATCCTAGTCCTTTATCTGCAAGTAGAGGATTTTTTGGTTCAAAGCCATTTTCAAAGACAAATGATTTTTTAAGGTCAATAGATAAAGAACCTATAGATTAGCAAATAGAAAATATATAGGAGATGGATAATATGGTAACTATTAATTCACCATTTATAGAAGAAACTAAGATATATATAGACTCTATCCCAGTTATTAGATTAAAGCCAAAGATAGAACTTGAAAAATTTCCAACTATAATACTTTATCATGGATGGAGTTCCTCTAAGGAGTTTCAAAGGATGAGGGGATATATCTTAAGTAATTTAGGTTTCCAAGTACTTATTCCGGATAGTGTAAATCATGGAGAGAGAAATCCAGTTGATTATACGGATTTATCTAATATGAAAGACTTTTTTTGGACAACAGTATTACAGTCGATAGAAGAGTCGGAAAAAATAATAAACTATGCCATAGACAATCTTAATATGGATAAAGCTAGAATAGGAGTTACAGGACATTCTATGGGAGGATTTATTTCAACTGGTATATTTACTCATAATAGAAAAATTAAAACTGGAGTAATATTAAATGGATCTGCAAATTGGAATCACTGCAATAAATTATTAGTAGAAAACTTCATGGACAATATAGATAATCCTGAAGTTTTAAAGGAAGAAGTTCTTAAAATAGAAAGTAATATCTCTACATTAGACCCTATAAATCACTTAGATAAGATAAAGGATAGACCATTGCTTATGATAAATGGTGGTGCAGATAATGTAGTTCCAATGGAAAGCCAAAAACTATTTTATGAAGAGGCTAGGAAATCATATAGTGACAAAAGTATAATAGATTTAATAGTATATAATAACTTAGGCCATTTTGTAACGACAAATATGATGGAGGATACATCAATATGGTTTAAAAAGTTTTTATAGGAGATGATTTTATGAAACCAATTATTGGAATCACTAGTGAATACTCTTATGACGGAAGAAAGAAGTTTAATAGAGTAAAGTCTACTTATATAGAGGCAATATTAAAAGCAGGAGCTATTCCTTTAGTGATACCTATAGTAGAGGAAGAAGAGGTCATAGAAAAATATCTAGATATGATAAATGGAATTTTGTTTACAGGTGGAGCAGATATATCTCCACTTTTATATAATGAAAACCCTATTAGAGAAGTTGTAGATATCTCATATGATAGAGATAAAATGGAAATGTCATTATTTCAAAGAGCCTATAAAAGAAAAATGCCTATTCTCGGTATATGTAGGGGATTGCAAGTTATAAATGTGGCTTTAGGAGGAAGTTTATATCAAGATATTCATGCTCAACTTCCCTTTGCCTTAGGTCATATATCTACCTATGATATAGCAGAAGGATATCACAGCATAGATATAATAGATGATACTGTATTATATGATATCTTTGGAGTCAAAAATATAAATGTAAATTCTAATCATCATCAAAGTATAAAAGCTCTAGGGAAAGACTTAAGAATTAATTGTTTTTCACAAGAAGGTATAGTAGAAGGGATAGAGTCTATAAAAAATAGTAATTTTGTCTTAGCTCTACAGTTTCATCCAGAAGCAATGATATATAGACACAAAGAATTTTTGAAGATATTTGAATATTTTATTTCATATTGTATGTAAAATAAAGTATGTAAATATGGATTAGTAAAATTAAAGGCATAAGAATTTTAAATTTCCATTTCTTGGTCTTATGTCTAAAAAATTTCATACCAATTATGCCTCCTATAGACCCACCTAGGATTGAACTAAATAGTAAAGTAGATTCAGATATACGCCACTTACCGTATCTGGATCTTTTTTTGTCTGCACCAAAGAGGTAAAAGCTCCATAAATTTATTATTAAAATATATACTAAAAAATATCTCAAATAAACACCTTCTTTCTTTTTTATTATTTCTCTATTTAATATTATAATAAAATCTTCATTTACTCAATAAAAAATCATTGTATAAATATTCACAATAATTGAAAAAGCCTTGAAAATGTATTATCATATAAGGTAGCATGTAATTTAAAAAGAGGGGTGTGTAGTATGGAAATTGTCTTTGATAAAAAGAAGAACAAAGAAAAATTGGAAGAACTTGAGATACATATTGATGAAAACAAGGATAAAAAAGGAGCATTGATGCCAGTACTCCAATTTGCCCAAGAGAGTTTTGGCTATCTTCCAATGGAAGTTTTGCAATTAGTTTCAAGAAGATTAAATGTACCCTTATCAGAAATCTATGGAGTGGCTACATTTTATTCTCAATTCACATTTGTACCAGTTGGAGAGTACAAGATCAATGTATGTTTGGGGACTGCTTGTTATGTAAAGGGAGCTCAGGGCATTTTAGAAGAAATAGAAAAAGAGCTTGGAATAAAACATGGACAAACTACTCCCGATTTAAAGTTTTCAATTGTAGAAGCTAGATGTCTTGGAGATTGTAGTTTAGCTCCTGTAGTTATGATAAATGAAGATATATATCCAAACTTAACAAAAGCAGATATAAAACCAATGATAGATAAATATAGATAGGAGGGGATATGTATGATGACTATGGAAAAGTTAAGGGAAATAAAAAAAGTAGCTAGGGAAAAATTAGAATCCAGATTAAATGAGAAGGATTTTATAATAGAAAAGGATGAGATAAAACTTAGGGGAGACATCTATGAAAAGCAAACTAGAATTGCCCTTAAAAACTGTGGAATTATCGATCCAAATAATATAGAAGAATACATAGCAATGGATGGATATTTTGCTTTAGGAGAAATATTAGAGTCTATGAATCAAGAAGATGTAATAAATGTGATGAAGAAGTCAAACCTTCGTGGTAGAGGTGGAGCAGGATTCCCAACTGGTAGAAAATGGGAAACTGCACTTAAATATAATTCTGATGAAAAATATATAATTTGTAATGCGGATGAGGGAGATCCAGGTGCGTTTATGGATAGAAGTATACTTGAAAAGGACCCTCATGCAGTACTGGAGGCTATGGCAATAGCAGGATATGCCATAGGTTCAGATAAAGGATTTATATATGTAAGGGCAGAATATCCTAAGGCGGTAAAGACACTAAAAGTTGCCATAGCTCAAGCTAAGGAGTATGGAGTTTTAGGGAAAAATATATTTGGTCATGATTTTAATTTTGATATAGAATTAAGACTTGGTGCAGGAGCCTTTGTATGTGGAGAGGGAACTGCCCTTATAGAATCTATAGAGGGTAAAAGAGGCATGCCAAGAACAAAGATATATAGAACAGCTCATAAGGGATTATGGCAAAAACCTACCATAATAAACAATGTAGAAACCTTTGCAAATGTTCCTGTGATATTTCAAAGGGGAGCAGAATGGTTTACTAGTATTGGAACTGAAAAAGCTCCTGGGACCAAGGTATTTGCATTAGTTGGAAAAATAAATAATGCTGGACTTATAGAGGTACCTATGGGCACACCTATACAAGAGATAATAGATGACCTAGGTGGTGGAATACCAAATGGTAAAAAGATAAAGTCAATCCAAACAGGTGGACCTTCTGGTGGATGTATACCTGAAAGACTTTTTTCAACACCTGTGGACTTTGAATCACTATCAAGTATAGGTTCCATAATGGGTTCAGGTGGTATGGTTGTAATGGACGAAGATGATTGTATGGTAGATATAGCTAAGTTCTTCTTAGACTTCACAGTAGAAGAATCCTGTGGTAAATGTGTACCATGTAGAGAGGGAACCAAGAGGATGTTTGAGGTTCTTGAAAAGATAACTAGTGGAAAAGGAGAATTAGAAGATATAGATAGACTTGAAAGGCTTTCTGATACTATCACTTCTGCATCTCTTTGTGGACTAGGACAAACTGCTGCAAATCCAGTAGTGAGCACACTAAGATACTTTAAGGAAGAATATGAAGCTCATATAAATGATAAGAAATGTCCTGCAGGTAGTTGTGTAGACTTATTAGAATATTATATTACAGATAAATGTATTGGATGTACTAAATGTGCAAAGATTTGTCCAGTAAATTGTATAAGTGGAAAAGTAAAAGAAGTTCATGAAATAGATCATAATATATGTATAAAATGTGGAGCGTGTCAAGAGACTTGTCCAGTTGACGCAATTATAAAGGCTTAAGGAGGTGGAATCCATGAATACTGTTGAAATTACTATAGATGGTAAAAAAATAAATGTAGATAAGGACCTTACGATTTTACAAGCAGCAGAAACTATAGGTATAGAAATACCAGCTCTATGTTATGATGAGAATTTAGAAATAGTATCTGCTTGTAGACTTTGTGTAGTTGAAATAGAGGGGAGCAATACGTTAAAGACTTCTTGCTCTACAAAGCTAAGAGATGGTATGGTAGTTCATACTGAAACAGAAAGATTAAAGTCTATTAGAAGAGAAATTTTAAGACTCTTATTAGATAGTCATCCAAATGATTGTTTGACTTGTGATAAAGCAGGAGAATGTCTACTTCAAAAATATGCCTATAAATATGATGTAAAGTTTAGAGAACATGATGGGGCTATGAGACCTAGATTGATAGACACATCTAGTCCTTATATCTTAAAGGATGATAGTAAATGTATATTGTGCGGAAAATGTGTTAGAACTTGCTATGAGATAAATGAAAGACAAGTATTGAGCTTTGCAGATAGAGGATACAATACAAAAATAGCCTTAGATGCAGATCAGACTCTAGAGACTTCATCTTGTGTATCCTGTAATAGATGTGTAACTGTATGCCCAGTAGGAGCCTTAATAGATAAAAGGCTTATGGGTAAGATGAGAGCTTGGGAAGGGGAAACTCAAGTTGTAAAGTGTAAGTCTTGTCAATATGGATGTGATTTTGAAGTACTAAAGAAGAAAAATAAAAATGTAGCAGTAAGAGCCTTACCAGCTGCAAATGGAAGACCACTTTGCTTAAAAGGAAGACTTACTACAGAGTTTATAAACTTAGATAATCCAGATAAACCCTATAGAAAAGTAGATGGTAAATTTGAAGAAACTACTTGGGCTAAGGCACTTAGTTTAGAGGAGATTTTAGAGAAGCTGGATGCTTTAAATGAATAGTAAATCAGCTCAGGAGGTGATTTTTTGAAAGTTAAAATAGATAATAAAGAGTATGAAGTCAAAAAGGATACTTCTATTTTAGAATTTTGTAAGACTTTAGACATAGAGATCCCTACACTTTGTTATGATGATAGACTTACTCCTCATTCTGCATGTAGAATGTGTTTAGTAGAAATAGAAGGGAAAAAGAATCTTCAAACTTCTTGTAGTACTAGATTAAAAGATAATATGGTTATCTATACAAATAGTGAAAAAGTAAGAAATGCTAGAAGAGATGTATTGGATTTACTCTTATCAAATCATCCTATGGACTGTTTAAATTGTGAAAAGTCAGGAAGATGCAAGTTACAAGATTATGCTTATGAATATGACTTAATAGATGGAACTTACAAAGGAGACATGAGAAAAAAAGAAGTAGATAGCTCAAATCACTTCTACAATTATGATCCAAATAAATGTATATTGTGTGGATTATGTGTCAGGGTTTGTGATGAACTACAATGCACTCATGCCATAGGATTTGAAGATAGAGGTTTTGACACTATGGTTTCTACTCCCTTTGATAAAGGACTTATAAATTCAACTTGTGTATCCTGTGGAAACTGTGTATCGGTTTGTCCAGTAGGAGCTTTGACTCCTAAGTCCAAGGAGAAATTTAGACATTGGGATACAAAAAAAGTTAGAACTACTTGCTCATACTGTGGAGTAGGTTGCCAGCTAGATTTAATAGTAAAAGATAATAAAGTCGTAGGAGTAGACCCAGCAGCTGAGGGTCCAAATAAAGGGCTTTTGTGTGTTAAGGGTAAATTTGGATATAAATTCATTTCCCATGATGATAGACTACAAACCCCACTTATAAAAAGAAATGGAGAATTTGTAGAAGCTACCTGGGAAGAAGCCTATAGAGAGATAAGAGAAAATGCAAATAGGATAAAGGAAGAAAGTGGAGCAGATTCATTTGCAGGACTTACCTCTGCTAGATGTACAAATGAGGAAAACTATCTGTTTCAAAAACTGTTTAGGGCAGTAATAGGCACCAACAATGTGGACCATTGTGCTAGATTGTGACATTCCTCTACAGTTGCAGGTCTTGCAACTACATTGGGAAGTGGAGCAATGACAAACACCATAGGTGAAGTGCTTGGAACAGATGCCATATTTGTAATAGGCTCAAATACTACAGAGAATCATCCAGTGATAGGAGCTATGATGAGACAGGCAAAGGCCAATGGAAGTAAGCTTATAGTAGCAGATCCTAGAGAGATTCCTTTGGCTAATGATGCAGATGTATTTTTAAAGATAAAGCCAGGGACTAATATAGCCCTATTAAATGGAATGATGCATGTAATAGTTAAAAAGGAACTTTATGATAAAGAATATATAGAGGAAAGAACGGAAAACTTTGAAGAGCTTTTAAGGCTTGTAGAAGACTATACTCCAGAGAGAGTAGGAGAGATATGTGGAGTAGAGCCTAAGGATATTATAAAGGCAGCTACCTTATATGGAGAGGCGAATAGTGCTGGTATTTACTATGCTATGGGTATTACTCAACATGCTACAGGAACCAAAGGAGTAATGAGTGTATCTAATTTAGCCCTTATGTGTGGAAATGTAGGTAAAGAATTTACTGGAGTAAATCCTCTAAGGGGACAGAATAATGTCCAGGGAGCCTGTGATATGGGAGGACTACCTGCAGATTTACCAGGGTATCAAAAAGTATTTAAAGATGAAATAAATGAAAAGTTTGAAAAAGCTTGGGACAGACCACTGTCAAAGGAAGTTGGCCTTACTATTCCAGAGATGATGTCAGGGGCAATAGATGGAAAGATTAGATTTATGTATATTATGGGTGAAAACCCTATGGTATCTGATCCAGATATAAATCATGTAAAAAAATCCTTAGAAAATGTAGACTTTTTAGTAGTTCAAGATATCTTTATGACTGAAACTAGTCAATATGCAGATGTAATTCTACCGGCAGCATCCTTTGCGGAAAAAGATGGAACATTTACAAACACAGAAAGAAGAATCCAAAGGGTAAGAAAGGCAATAAATCCTATAGGAAACTCTAAGCCGGATTGGAAAATCCTAATGGAGGTTATGAATGAATTAGGATATGAGAAAAAATATTTAAATCCAGGGAAAATCATGGATGAAATAGCTAGGGTAACACCTCAATATGGTGGAGTAAGCTACAATAGACTTGAAAGAGAAACTCTTCAATGGCCATGTTTAAATGAAGATCATCCAGGTACAAAATATCTTCATAAAGAAGCAATAGCAAGAGGTAGAGGTCTATTCATGCCAGCTGAATATATTGAGAGTGCTGAGCTGCCTGATAGTCAATATCCATTTATATTTACAACTGGAAGGATTCTATACCATTATCATACGAGAACTATGACAGGTAGAGTAGAAGGATTAAATAAATTGGCACCTAAGTCATATGTAGAGATAAATGAAGTTACTGCTAAGAAATTAAGAATAGGTGATGGTGAAGATGTAAAGCTAACTTCAAGAAGAGGAGAAATCATAACATCTGCAAGGATAACAAATATAGTAGATGAAAATGTACTATTTATGCCATTTCACTTTTCTAAGGGAGCTGCCAACTACCTTACAAATACTGTATTAGACCCAATGGCAAAGATACCTGAATTAAAGGTGGCGGCAGTAAGGATTGAGAAAGCATAAAGGGAGGTTGTAAAATGAACTATGAACAAATTTTAAGATATGCTATGGGAATGGAGTTGAGAGGTTCAGAATTTTTTAAAGAAAATGCTGAGAAATTTAGTAATCCTACTACAAAAAAATTATTCTCAAACTTGGCAGAAACTGAGATGGAACACTATAGATATTTAAAAAATCAATTGGACAATTATCTTGATTCAAATAAATTTGATTTAAGTGAAGAAGCTTTAAATAGAGAAGAGGATATATTTAAGGACAGGGAAGATTCTGAAAAGATAAAGTATACTTTAGAACAATCAGATATTCCGGATATTACAATACTTCGTATGGCGTATTTGATTGAAAAAGATTTTAAAGAATACTATACCAATGCAATGGAAAATGCAGAGGATGAAGGGGCAAAGAAAGTATTTGAAAAACTTGCAAAATGGGAAGAAGGACATGAAAAACTATTTAAACATGAATATGACAGAAGGATGAAGGAATATATGAATCTTCCTTGGGGTGGTTAAAATGTTTCAAGCTGGTATAATCACTTGTAGTGACAAGGGTTATATAGGAGAACGAGAGGATAAATCTGGGGAACTTATAAGAGAAATTTTAGAATCAAGAGGATATAAGGTGGGAAAAAAGATTATACTTCCAGATGAAAAAGAAATGATAAAAAATGAGTTAATTTATATGTGCGATGATCTAAACTTGGATTTAATCCTTACTACAGGAGGAACTGGGTTCTCTAAGAGAGACATAACTCCAGAGGCAACTATAGAAATCTGCCAAAGGATGGCAAATGGCATCAGTGAAGCTATTAGGTGTTTCAGCCTAAGTATAACTCCTAGAGCTATGCTCTCTAGGGGAGTATCTGGAATAAGAGGAGATACACTTATAATAAATCTACCAGGAAGTCCTAAGGCTGTAGAGGAATCTTTAGACTATATAATGGACAGTATACATCATGGCTTAGAAATATTACTTGGAAGTAAAAAAGACTGTGCTAGAAAATAGGTGATAGTATGAAAGACTTTGGAACAGCCATAATATTGGCAGGGGGAAAGAGCTCTAGGATGGGCTTTGATAAGCAGTTTCTAACTATAAATAAAAAGAGAGTAATGGAAAATATAATTCACAAATTAAAGGATGAATTTGATGAAGTAATAGTAGTTACAAATAAGCCCCTAGAATATACAGGTTTAAATTATAAAATAACCTGTGATATATTAAAAGATATGGGACCCTTAGGGGGAATTCATGCAGGATTGTCCATAGCAAAAAGCAAATATTCTATGATAATTGCATGTGATATGCCCAATATAAATATGGATTATATAAAATATATGAAATCTCATATTGGAGAACATGGTTGCACTACTAGATATGGAGATTGGATAGAGCCATTTTCATCTTTTTATTCTAAAAATATAGTAAGTCATATAGAAGAATATCTCTTAACGGGAAGAAAATCCATTTATAATCTATTGGAAAAACTCAATATGAACTATGTAGATGAGGAAAGTGCCAGGTCATTTAGTCCAAATTGGAATATGTTTCTAAATTTAAATACCAAAAAAGACTTAGATGATTATCTTGCACTTATAGAAAAAGAGTTGAGTAGCTGATATGGACAGTTCTAAGGCCTATAATATATTGAGGATAAATAGAGAAGAAAAAAGTATGGAAGAAGATCTAGTAGTTGTAGAGTATCCATTTACCATATTTATAGATGAAAGGGAGATCTTAACTTTACTATGTACTCCTAAGGCCTTGAGAGGTCTTACCTTAGGATTTTTGTACTCTGAGGGATTTATTAGAAAAAAAACTGATGTAAAAAACATATATATAGATGAAAAAATAGGAACAGTCCATGTAGATCTAAATAATAGATATGATTTTAATGAAAAATTTCATGGGAAACGAACTATAACATCAGGATGTGGAAAAGGTACAGTTTTTTATAATGTAATAGATAGTTTTAAATCTCAAAGTATAAAAAATCCTCTGGAAATAGATATACAAATTATAAAAGAGTCTATGAAAGACTTCAATAAAAGATCTGAATTATTCTTTAAAACAGGTGGAGTTCACAGTTGTGCCTTATATAAAGATTCTAAAATGATTATATTTGAAGAAGATATAGGAAGGCACAATGCCCTAGACAAGGTGTTAGGCATAGCTTTAGATAAGGATATAGAACTTAAGGATAAGGTGGTATTTACAAGTGGTAGAATATCTTCAGAAATACTTTTAAAAATAGCCAAAAGAGATATAACTACTGTAGTTTCTAGATCTGCTCCTACTAGCTTAGCTATAGATATAGCTAAAGAGTTAAATATCAATTTAATTGGATTTGTCAGAGGAGAAAAACTAAATATATATAATGGAAGTTTTCCGAGCTTATAATCCTAAGGTTAATCTATGGATTATAAGCCGATGGGTATAGGGAGAAATCCCTATGCCTCCCGTGTTTGGAAAGGAAGATAATTAAGGACAAGCTTTCTGGGAACCTGGGATTTGGTTTCCCTATTTTAGCTTGTCTTTTTTTATATAATATAAATGAAATAAGGAGAGTGTAAAAAAGTGAAGAACATGAAAAGAATTTTAGCTCTACTATTGAGTTTAGTATTAGTATTTTCAATAGTTGGATGCACAAGCAAGACAGATGTAGAAGAAGCAAATGGAGAAGAGAATGTAGAGCAAGGACAGGAAACAAATGAGAATGAAGAAGGAACAGAGGATAGCTCTGAAAAGTCTTCCATAATACTTGCAACTACAACAAGTACTGAAAATAGTGGATTACTTGACTATTTACTTCCAGAATTTACAAAGGATACTGGTATAGATGTAAAGGTAGTTTCAGTAGGTACAGGCAAGGCACTACAGATGGGTATGGATGGAGAAGCAGATGCACTTTTAGTTCATGCTAAAGCTTCAGAAGAAGAATTTGTAGCTGAAGGTCATGGAACAGAAAGATTAGAAGTAATGTATAATGACTTCGTATTAGTAGGACCAGTTGAAGATCAAGATTGGAAATTAGAAAAGTCTGATGATATAGCTAAGTCCCTATTAGATTTAAGTGAAAATCAAGGGGCGTTTATATCTCGTGGAGATGATTCTGGTACACATAAAAAGGAGCTTAGCATTTGGGAAGTTGCTGAAATAGAACCTGTAGGAGATTGGTATATAGAAGCAGGAGCAGGCATGGGAGATGTATTACAAATCGCCAATGAAAAACAAGCATATACTCTTACAGATAGGGCTACTTATCTTAGTATGAAAGAGGACTTAGACTTAGAGATATATGTTGAAGGTGATGAAAATTTATTTAATCAATATGGTGTAATTCCAGTTAATCCAGAGAAAAATGAAAATATAAACAATGAAGGTGCTATGGAATTTATAAATTGGTTAACAGATGAAACAGCTCAAGGGCTTATAGAGGAATTTGGAGTAGAAGAGTATGGACAAGCTCTATTTATTCCAAATGCAAAATAAATACTTAAAATTTGGGTCCTTAAGGGCCCAAATTTTAAAATATGAGGTGTAAGAATGGATTACATATTAGAAGGTTTTAAAGAAGCTGTAGGATTATTAATAAACTTAGATAAAGATATATTAGATATAGTATCCTTGTCTTTTGTAGTATCTCTATCTGCCACATTTATTGCAGCTTTTTTTTCCATTCCCCTTGGTGTATACTTTGGAATAAAAAGTTTTTTTGGAAAAGGCCTATTTAGCAGAATTACATATACTATGATGAGCATTCCTACAGTGGTTGTGGGTCTAGTAGTAGCAATATTACTCTCAAGGAGAGGCCCTATAGGTTACCTAGATCTTTTATATACTAAAAAAGCCATGATAATAGCACAAAGTCTTTTAGTTTTCCCTATGATATTTGGACTTACATATGGATTAGTAAATAATAGAAAAGAAAAAATTCAAAATACAGGGATTACTTTAGGAGCAAATACTTTTCAAATAATAATTTTAATAATGAGAGAATTAAAAGTAGACATAATGGTAAATATTGCAACAGGATTTTCACGGGCTATTTCTGAAGTTGGTGCAGTTATGATAGTAGGGGGAAACATTAAAGGCCATACTAGAGTTATAACAACTACCATATCTATGATGAACTCAATGGGAGATTATCCAATGGCTATAGCCCTAGGATTAGTACTACTTCTTATGTCATTTATAATTCACAGTTTGATATATTCTTATAGTAAGGAGAGATAGAGTGGAAGTCAAAATACATAAATTAAAAAAACTTTTTGATGAAAAATTAATATTAGATATAGAAAATCTCACCTTAGAAAATGGAAAGATAACAGGTATAACTGGAGCAAATGGAGTGGGGAAAACTACACTTTTGAAGATAATTGCAGGTTTAGACCCAGATTATGCTGGTGAAGTAAGGTATAATAATTTTAAGATAAATAAAGATATAAGAAAGGATATAAGCCTTGTATTTCAAACACCATATTTATTTAAAAGAAGTGTCTATGAGAATATAGAGTATCCCTTAAAAATAAGGGGATTAGAAAAGTCTAAGAGAAAAGATTTAGTCTATGATATATTAGATAGATTTGAAATTGAAGATTTAAAAGATAAACTAGCACACAAATTATCAGGTGGAGAGTCTCAGAAGGTAGCTTTAGCTAGAAGTTTAATATTTAATCCAAAGATTTTGTTATTAGATGAACCAACTTCAAATATAGATGAAAAATCCATCAAGATAATGGAGAGAGAGATTTTAAGTTTTTATAGGGAAACTAAAGCAACTATAATAATAGTAACTCACAATATGGAACAATCGAAGAGACTAGCTGAGAATTTTATAGAATTGGAGTAGAGGGGTTGATATTTTGGATTTTTTTAATGTGATAAAGGTAAGTGAAGCTAGAGAGCTTATTATGGAACATTTTAATGATTATGATTTTGGAACTGAAATGGTAGATATACTAAATTCCAAGGATAGAGTTTTAAGTAATAATGTAATATCTAATGTAGATGTACCTGAGTTTAATCGATCTACTGTAGATGGGTATGCGGTAGATGTAAGTGATAGCTATGGTGCTAGTGAAACTATACCTAGTATACTCCATATAATTGGGGAAGTTGAAATGGGGAAGATTGAAAATAGAGAGATAGGCCCAGGAAATGCTATGTATGTTCCTACTGGAGGCATGATTCCTAAAGGTGCAAATGGGATGATTATGATTGAAAACACAGAGAAAATGGATGAAAATACACTTTTAATTTATAAGCCCGTATCTAAAGGAGAGAATATAATCTCTATAGGTGATGATATAAAAAAATCTTCTTTAGTCCTAAAAAGAGGCCAAAGGATAGATGGGCCAGCTATGGGAGTTCTTTCTAGTCTTGGAATAAAAAACATTGAAGTGTTTAAAAAGCCGAAGTTTTATATAATCTCTACTGGAGATGAAATAATCGATATAGACGAAGAATTGACCCTAGGGAAAATAAGAGATATAAACTTTTATAGCTTATATGGATTAATAGAAAAACTAGGTGGAGAAGTAGTAGGTAGAGAGATAGTGAAGGATGATTTTAATCTGTTAAAAGATTCCACTGAAATAGGCATAGACTCTGCTGATATAGTCCTTATATCAGGTGGGAGCTCTGTAGGTACAAGGGATTTTACCTATAAAGTAATTGATAGTTTTCCTGGCAAAGGAGTATTTGTCCATGGAATGAATATAAAGCCTGGTAAACCCACTATAATAGGTGAAGCAAAAGAGAAATTAGTAATAGGTCTTCCAGGACATCCTGTATCTTCTATAATAGTTTTTAAAGCTTTAGTAGAAGATTATATAAATAAAAAATTTAATATAGAAACTATCACTCCACAAGTAAATGCAAAAGTAGAATTTAACTTTCCTTCATCACCAGGCAAGACTACCTATCAAATGGTAAGACTAGAAAAAAGACAAGGTGAATATTTTGCACTTCCTAGCTTTGGAAAATCAGGGATGATAACTATGCTTTCAGATTCTCATGGATATATAGTCTTAGAAGATTATGAAGAGGGTATATATAGAGGGGAAAGTAAAACCGTTTATTTACTATAGAAAGGCTGTGAAAACATGAGAAATACCTATATAGATAATAAGGACATGGATTTAGCTAAACTTGAGTATTACAATAGATTAGATATTAATGGAGAGTTTGAGGAAATAGATGTACTTGATTCACTAGATAGAGTTAGTTTTACTCAAATCCAAGCCAATATATCCTCTCCCAATTATAATGCTGCTGCAATGGATGGTATTGCAATCAAAGCTTCTACTACATTAAATGCAAGTGATATAACTCCCCTTACTCTAAAAGAAGGAGAAGACTTTTGCTATATAAATACTGGAAATATCGTAAAACCACCCTTTGATAGTGTAATAATGATAGAAGATGTAATTCAATTAAAAGAAGGACTAGTTCAGATATTAAAACCATCTTATCCTTGGCAACATATAAGACAAATTGGAGAGGACATCATATCTAGGGAAATGATAATACCATCAAGACATAAAATAAGGCCTATTGACATAGGAGCTTTAATCTCTGGAGGAATAAAAAAGATAAGAGTATATAAAAAACCTAAGGTAGGTATTCTTCCCACAGGAACGGAAATAGTAGAAAGTGTAGATAATTTAGGTGAAGGGTTTATTATAGATTCAAACTCTAGGGTATTTGAGGCCTCTATAAAAAAAGATGGGGGGATCCCCAACAGATATTCTCCTGTAGAAGATAATTATGAGCTGTTAAAAGAAAAAATCTTAAGGGCTATAGATGAAAATGATATGCTTTTAGTCCTTGCAGGATCATCTGCTGGAAGCAAAGACTATACTGTAAGCCTAATAAGGGAATTGGGAGAAGTAGTAGTTCATGGAGTGGCAATGAAGCCAGGTAAGCCTACTATATTGGGGATTATAAAGGGAAAACCAGTAATAGGGATTCCTGGATACCCAGTATCTTCATATTTAGTTTATGATAAATTTGTAAAGCCTTTAATCCTTAAATATATAAATCAAGAAGTAGAGAAAGAAATTGTAAAGGCGAATATATCTAGAAGGATTCACTCCTCGCTTAAAAATAAGGAGTTTATAAGAGTGAATTTAGGATATGTAAATGGAAGACTTATTGCAACTCCTCTTTCAAGTGGTGCTGGAGTAACTATGAGTTTAGTAAAAGCTGATGGTATAGCAATTATTCCTAGAAGCAGTGAAGGTATAGAAGCTGGAGATCAGGTAGATGTAGAACTCTTAAAGCCAATTTGGAAGATAAAAAAGACCCTAGTGTCCATAGGGAGTCATGATTTGATCATGGATATATTGTCTGATATGATTCCTCTTTCCTCAGGTCATGTAGGAAGCATGGCGGGGATTCTTTCTATAAAAAGGGGAGAATCTCATATGGCGCCTATCCATCTATTAGATGAAGACACAGGAGAATACAATATATCCTATATAGAAAAGTATTTCCCGGGAAATAAGATGGCCCTTATCAAGGGGGTTAAGCGTCAACAGGGATTCATAGTAGAAAAAGGCAATCCTAAAGATATAAGGGGATTCAAGGACCTCATTAGAAAGGATGTAACATTTGTAAACAGACAAAGGGGCGCAGGTACAAGAGTATTATTAGATTACCATTTAAAATTAGATGACATAGATAGTACAAATATAAAAGGATATAAAAGAGAGCTAAATACCCATATGGCAGTTGCTATGGCAGTTAAGACAAAATCTGCAACTACAGGTCTGGGAATATATTCAGCAGCTAAGGCCATGGATTTAGAGTTTATTCCTGTAAGCTTTGAAGATTATGACTTTTTGGTTCCATATGATATATTAGAAAATAAGGAGATACAAAATTTTATAAACACATTAAAGTCTAAAGAATTTCAACAAAGAGTAGAAAAACTAGGTGGATATAAGTTCGAAAATACTGGAGATATAGTGATTATAGACAGAAATTAGGTGAGTAGGTGAAAGATTCATTTGGAAGAAAGATCAATTATCTTAGAGTTTCATTGACAGATAGGTGTAACTTAAGATGTAGATATTGTATGCCTGAAGATGGAATAGAGGATAAATTAACACATAGAGATATACTTTCCCTAGAGGAAATATATCTTTTGATTGAAGAGTTTTCTAGACTAGGTATAGACAAGGTGAGATTTACAGGTGGAGAGCCCTTGGTTAGAAAGGGGATATTAGATCTTATTAAAAATACAAGTAGTATATCCACTATAAAAGATATCTCAATAACTACAAATGGAGTTTTCTTAAAAAATATGGCTAAAGACTTGAAAGATGCAGGCTTAAATCGAGTGAATATAAGTCTTGATACTCTAAACCATAATAAGTATAAAAAAATTACTCGAGGCGGAAATTTATCTAAGGTCCTTGAAGGAATAGATGAAGCTATGAAAGTAGGCTTAAACCCCATAAAGATAAATACAGTTCTAATAGGGGGATTTAATGATGAAGAAATAACAGATCTAGTGGACTTGACTAAAAGGGGCATAGATGTAAGATTTATAGAATTAATGCCTATAGGACAAGCTAAGAACTTTGCAAGGGAGAATTTTGTATCTACAGAAAGGGTTCTTGAAACTATTCCAGATTTAATTCCTACAGAAAGAGAAAACCCTTCCTCACCAGCTAATTACTATAAATTACCTGATGCAGAGGGAAAAGTAGGTTTAATAAATCCGATTTCATGTAATTTTTGTAAAGATTGTAATAGAATTAGACTTACTTCTACAGGAAATTTAAAGCTCTGTCTACATTCCAATAGAGAAGTCCCCTTAAGGGATGCACTAAGAGGTGGGAGAGACTTGCAACAGATAATAAGTGAAAGTATATTTACTAAAGAAGAAAAACATTTTTTAGAAGATGAAAAGTATATAGATAAAAATATGAACCAGATAGGAGGTTAATATGGATTTTACTCATTTAGATAGAGAGGGAAGACCTCAAATGGTAGATGTAGGTTGCAAAGCTGACACTCTTAGAATGGCCTTAGCAATGGGAAAGATTAAGATGAAAAGAGAAACCCTAGAAAAGATAAAAGAAAAGGGGATTAAAAAAGGAGATGTATTGTCAATAGCTCAAATAGCTGGGATAATGGGAGCAAAGAAGACAAGTGATATAATTCCGATGTGTCATAATATCCCCTTAAATTCAGTTGGGATGGAATTTGAGTTTGAAGATGACTGCATAATTGTAAAGGCGAGATCGAAAACTACTGGAAAAACTGGAGTAGAAATGGAGAGTTTAACAGCAGTATCAATAGCTTGTCTTACGATATATGATATGTGTAAGGCCATAGATAAGGATATGGAAATAATGGATATTAAGCTTTTAGAGAAAACTGGTGGAAAATCTGGTGAGTATAAAAGAGTTATTTCAAGAGTAGTATCTATAAACCAGTCTAAAGAAAAGGGAACAGTAAAAACGCCAATAGATGAGGGAGTTTTTATAGAAGAGTTTGGACTTGAAGATGATGCTCATGCTGGAAATTGGCATAGACAAGTTAGTCTACTTGATCTTTCAAGTTTTAAAAAGATGGAAAATTTGGGAGTAGGAGATTTAACACCAGGAATTTTTGCTGAAAATATAACTACTGAAGGCATAGAGCTATATTCTCTACCCATAGGCAGTATACTTAAAATAGGAGAGACTATTCAAGAAGTAACTCAAATTGGAAAAGAATGTCATAGTGGATGTGAAATAGCAAAAAAAGTAGGAAAATGTGTAATGCCCAAGGAAGGCATATTTACAAAAATAGTAAAGGGTGGCAAAATAAAAAAAGGTGATTTAATAGAGGTACTAAAATGAAGGTAAAGATAATAAATCACAAAGAAAATGATGGAACCCTAAGATTTTTAAATGAAGGATATTTAAAAAAAGATATAGGATTAGTTGGAGACAAAAACAATGGTGGAGATAGACAAATTTCGATTTTGAGTTATAGTTCTTACAGAGAAATAGTAGAGGAAAAGATAAATGGTCTGTGTACAAGTCGATTTTATGCAAATATAATAATAGAGGATTTTAAAATAAATGATTTTAAAGTAGATGATGTATTAGAAATTGAAGAGAGTCAAATTCTAATAGTTGATACTAGAAAAAAATGTTTTAAGGAGTGCAGATTAATTCAAGATAAAATATATTGCCCTCTTTTAAATGGAGTAGTATTTGGAAGAGTAATAAAAGATGGGCTTATAAGAGTAGATAATAGGATAAACTTGCTTGGGGATATGTAGGCAAGTTTATTTTATATTTAGATATATGGCTTCTAAATATATTTAAATGGGTAATGATATAATAGAGGTGAAAAAAATGAAAGATAAAAAATACATTAAACCAAGTGAGGAAGAATTAAGACAAAAACTAAGGGAGCTAGAATATAAAGTTACTCAAAATAATGCTACAGAGAGACCATTTACTCATGAATTAAATGAAAATCAAAGAGAAGGAATATATGTAGATATTGTATCAGGAGAACCCTTATTTAGCAGTCAGGATAAATACGATGCAGGCTGTGGTTGGCCAAGTTTTACTAAGCCTATAGAAAAACAAAATATAATAGAGAAAAGTGATAGATCCCATTTTATGATTAGAACAGAAGTAAGAAGTAGATATGGAGATTCACACTTAGGTCATGTATTTACTGATGGACCTAGAGATAAGGGAGGACTTAGGTATTGTATAAATGGATCTTCTCTAAGATTTATAGGAAAAGAAGACTTAGAAGAAGAAGGATATGGTGAATATTTAAAGTTATTTAGATAATATTTTCCTTGCAATTGTACCATAATAGTTATATACTCTATAAGTTAGAATTAAGGAGGACGATTTTATTAAATGGAAAAATTAAGATTTGAAGAAATAGATTTATCAAATGATATACAAAAGGGAATTTCGGCTATGGGGTTTGAGGAAATGTCTCCTATACAGGAGAAGTCAATACCGATGATTCTTGATGGTAAGGATATCATAGGACAAGCGCAAACTGGAACGGGAAAAACTGCTGCCTTTGGTATACCTATACTTGAAAAAGTAGACCCTAATAATAAAAATTTACAAGCTTTAGTATTATGCCCTACAAGAGAGTTGTCAATTCAGGTATCGGAAGAAATAAATAAGTTAGGTAAATTTAAAAGAGGAATCAAGGTGTTACCTGTATACGGAGGACAGCCAATTAGTAGACAGATAAAGGCCTTGAAAAATGGTGTACAAATAGTCATAGGAACTCCTGGTAGAGTAATAGACCATATAAATAGGAGAACTTTAAAGACTGATAATATAAAACTTATGGTTTTAGATGAAGCAGATGAAATGTTTGATATGGGTTTTAGAGATGATATGGAATTAGTAATAAGTCGTTTACAAGAAGATAGACAAACAATATTCTTCTCTGCAACTATGTCTAAAGAGATAATTAAATTTGCATCTAAATACCAAAAAAATCCAGAGATAGTAAAGGTTGTACACAAAGAACTTACAGCGCCAAATGTTGAGCAGTATTATTTTGAATTAAAATCTCATATGAAGACAGAGATTTTAAGTAGATTAATAGATCTTCATGATCCCAACCTGACAGTAGTATTTTGTAATACCAAGAAAAAGGTAGATGAGTTAGTTGGAGAACTCCAAGGTAGAGGATACTCTGCTGATGGACTACATGGAGATTTAAAACAAAATCAAAGAGATGCTGTAATGGGTAAATTTAGAAGAGGTAATATAGATATTTTAGTTGCTACAGATGTTGCAGCTAGAGGACTTGATGTAGATGAAGTAGATTTAGTTATAAATTATGATATCCCTCAAGATGATGAATATTATGTTCATAGAATAGGTAGGACTGCTAGAGCAGGTAGAGAAGGTATAGCTTTTAGTTTTGTCTCAGGGAGAGATGGTCAAAAACTTAGAAGTATTCAAAAATATACTAAAATAAAGATAAAGAGAAAAGAGCTTCCTACACTTAAGGATCTTGAAAATATAAACACTAAAAACATATTAAATAAAGTTAGAGAAGAAATTGAACAAGATAAATTGGCAAATGAAGAAAAGACTATAGAGTTATTAACTGAAGAAGGATTTACTAGTTTCCAAATCGCCGCAGCTCTATTAAAATTATATACTGGTGAAAATAATGCAGATGGTCATGAAGAATTGGATCATGTAGATAGAGGATCCAGCAGAAAAGTTCCGAAGGGAAAAGTACAAAGGGTTTATGTAGGCATAGGAGATAAAAAGAAGGTAAGTCCAAGGCATATCTTAGCAGCTATACTACAAGAAACTAGTATACCTAAAGAGTATGTTGGAGGAATTGATATATTTGATAGATTTAGTTTTGTAGAAGTTCCAGCTAATCTTGCAGATGAATTAGTAGACTCATTAAATGGCAAAAAAATAAAAGGTAGTAGAGTAACAGTTGAAATTGCAAAGCCAAAGAGAAGATAAAGAATAGCCCTTATTAAAGGGCTATTTTGTTTTTAAAAATTTCAATCTAATGATATAATTAATTTAAATAACCAAATGGGGGGATAATTTGATGAAGATGTTTAAATCAGATAATGTATCAGGGGTACATCCTAGAATTCTTAAAGCTATAGAGCAAGCAAATATTGGACATGAAAGTCCTTATGGGAATGATAGCTTTACACAAAAGGCTACAGAAACTATTAGAAATCTTTTCCAAAGTGATGTAGATGTATATTTTGTTGCATCAGGTACAGGAGCAAATATAATAGGGTTAAGTGGGATTCTAAAGCCGTTTGAGTCAGTTGTATGTGTAGATACTGCCCATATAAATACGGATGAATGTGGAGCCTTTGAAAGATTTACAGGTTCTAAAATACTTTATACTGAAAATTATAATGGAAAGATTAAGAAAGAAGATATAAGCAAATTTTTAACACATGTAGATGATGAACACAGAGTTCAAGCTAAGGTAATTTCCATATCCCAAACTACAGAGACGGGAACTTTATATACTGTAGAAGAGATAAAAGAGTTGGCAGACTTTGCCCATGAAAACAATATGTATTTACACTTAGATGGAGCTAGGATTGCAAATGCTATAGTGGCCTTAAATTCTTCATTTAAAGAGATGGTAACAGATACAGGAGTAGATTTATTGTCCTTTGGTGGAACTAAAAATGGAATGATGATGGGTGAGGCTATAGTATCTTTTAATAAAGAAATAAGCAAAGATTTAAAATATCATAGAAAACAGGGGATGCAGCTTTTATCTAAGATGAGATTTGTTAGCTGTCAGTTTATTCCATATATAGAAGAAGATATATGGAAAGAATGCGCAAAAAATGCTAATGAAATGGGAAATTATTTAAAAGAAAAGTTAAGTGAACTTAAAGAAATTCAAGTGCAAGAAGGATTTAAGACTAATATGATATTTGCCAAATTTAATCAAAAGATTATAGATAATTTACAAAGTGAATTTGGATTTTATACAATAGATTCAGATACACATTTAGTTAGACTTGTTACATCATTTGACACAGAAAAACAAGACATAGATAAATTTATCCTTGCTATAAAACACATATTAAAAAAGTAGCCAATTGGCTACTTTTTTATAACGAATAGGAAAGTTCTACTCCTTATCTTTTATAATGTTTCGATATATGCTTTTCTTAATATCCATAGGAACTATGAAGCATATTCACATTTCCAGATGTATCAAAGGAAGTTGATTTTAAAAACATTTGATTTTTATTATCATATTTATAGTTTGATAGAGTAAGGTTAGCAGTACCTACATGGGAACTAACTATATTAAATTCATCATCTTCTGTATATACATGATAGTTTATAGTCCCAATTTGAACATAATCATCAAATAATACATAGTCCTTGTCTTTTCCCTCTGCGATAAATAGCCATCTCTGTCCATCATCCCACATTATATTGCCATTTGCATCCTTTTGGGCAGCTGTATACATGGATATTTTTTCGTCAAATCCATCAAGATTGAAGTCGAAAATATACTGGTCTAAAAGGGTTAGATTAGATAAATCTACTTTATCTTGAGATTTTATCTCTTTAGTTTCTTCTCCAATTCCTTGTTCCATAGAACTTAGATAAATGCTTTTTAAATATTCGTTTTTTTCTATATTGTGTAAAACCATATTATCATCATATGCTATAAGGTAAAATTCTTCTAATTCTAAAGAGTCATGTAAACTTAAATCTTTTACCTCTAAAGTTATATCTTCGCCTTCAGTTGACATTTTAATATAATTTTTATCATCTTCGATAAATTTATCCTGTAAATATCTAAAGTCTAAGTTTAAATCTTTTTGTGTGACTTCACCATTGTTATCGATAGAAGGATCATCTTCGTTTACACAAGCAGATAAAGTTCCTATAATCAAGACAAAGACAAGAGTAAGGATAATTTTTTTGTTTTTCATAATATACCACCTTTCTATTATCAATATAACATAAAGCAGATCTATTATAAACAGAATTTGATAAATGTAATCATTTTGTAAGAAAATCATCTATTAAATTTTGACCTAGGTCAAGGATTTAGTTCTAGAAGGAGGATATACTAATATCAAATAGAAAATGAGGAGAGATAAAGATGGAAAATAAAACTTATCAGATGGAGACACTTACTTGTCCAAATTGTGTAGCAAAGATTGAAGGTATGTTAAAAAGAACAAAGGGGATAGAAGATGGTGAAGTGCTATTTAATTCATCTAGGGTTAAAGTGAAATTTAATGAATTTGAGATTACATCTGAACAGATAAAAGAGAAAATGAATAAATTAGGATTCAATGTATTAGGAGAAAAATAAATTTGAAGAATGGGGGTTTGTTAAATTGACTAAGAATAGAAGACTTATAATAGGAAGTATTTTAATCTTATTATCATTAATACTAAGGATTAGTGGAAGCTATACTCCTATAGCAAACACAGTAATGATTTTAACAGCAATAATAGCAGGAACCCCTATTTTTATAAATGCTATACAGGCAGCTAGATATAAGATAATTGGAATAGATGCCCTAGTTTCTATTGCAGTAGTAGGGGCTATGTTCATAGGGGAATATTGGGAGGCTGCTGCAGTTACATTTTTATTTATGTTTGGAGATTATTTGGAATCCAGAACCATTGAGAAGACTAGATCATCCATAAAGACATTACTAGATTTGGCTCCAGATAAGGCAAGGGTTCTAAGAAATAATAAGGAAATAGAGATAAGCCCAGATGAGGTAATAAAAGGTGAATTAGTAATTATAAAGCCTGGAGAAAAAATAGCAATTGATGGAAGAGTAGAAAAAGGAGATGCCTATGTAAATCAAGCTAATATTACAGGTGAGTCAATCCCTGTAAATAAAAAAATAAAAGATAAGGTGTTTTCGGGAACGATATTAGAGTCTGGATATTTAGTAATAAGGGCAGAGAAAGTAGGGGAAGATACCACCTTTGCAAAGATATTAGAAATGGTAGAGGAAGCCCAGGATAAAAAGGCAAATACTCAAAAGTTTCTAGAGAAATTTTCCAGGTATTATACTCCAGGAATCATATTTCTTTCAATCTTTTTTTATATATTTACAAGAAATATAAGGCTTGCACTTACTCTCTTAGTAATAGCTTGTCCTGGTGCTTTAGTTATATCCACTCCAGTATCTATAGTTGCTGGTATAGGTAATGGTGCCAGACATGGAGTTTTAGTAAAGGGTGGAGAAATAATGGAAAGGTTAGGAACTGCCAAGGTTTTAGCCTTTGATAAAACGGGTACATTAACTATAGGTAAACCTGAGGTTACAAATATAAAGACTTTTGGTATAGAAGAAAGAGATTTATTAAATATTGCTGCAATAGGAGAATCCTATTCTGAACATCCTCTAGGGAAGGCAATTATAAAAAAAGCTAAAGAGGAAATAGGGGAATTACTAGAATCTCCAGATGAGGCGGAGATTTTAACAGGTCATGGCTTGAAATTTAGGATAAAGCATCAGGACTATTTAATAGGAAATAGGAGATTATTAAAGGAAAACAATTTAAATATTGATCATATAGAAGAATATATAAGCAGTGAAGAAGAAAAAGGTCAAACTGTAGTTATAGTTTCTGATTTAAAGAAAGTTCTAGGAGTAATCTCAATTGCAGATATTTTACGGGAAGATTCAAAGGAATTGATAAGAAACTTAAAACAACTTGGAGTAAAAAAAGTTGTAATGCTTACAGGAGATAATGAAAGAGCTGCAAAGGCTATATCTCAGGAGCTTGGATTAGATGAATATTTTGCAGAATTACTTCCTGAGAAAAAAGTGGAAGTTTTAAAAAGATTACAAGGAGAATATGGTATCACAGCTATGATAGGTGATGGAGTAAATGATGCTCCGGCCTTGGCCTCTGCAGATTTAGGCATAGCTATAGGCGGGGCAGGTAGTGATGTAGCTATGGAAACTGCAGATGTGGTCTTAATGTCATCTCAAATAAGCAAGATATCTCATGCCATAGGCTTGAGTCGTGCCACAGTTAGAAATATGAAGCAAAATATTATATTTGCCATATTAGTAGCAGTTATTTTACTGTTGGGAGTATTAGTCCAAAGTATAAATCTTTCATTTGGTATGTTAGTGCATGAATTATCAGTTATATTAGTAGTACTAAATGCAGTTAGACTTTTAAGATATGGAGATAAGGAAAAGACCAAAGGGAAAAATTTATAGGAGAAAATTATGGAATGTATAAAGATTGTACCTATATTTAATAATTTAAGTAATAAAGAAATGTTTGAAGTATCATCAATAACTTTTGGTAAAAACTATAAAAAAGGTGAGATGATCTATATAAATGGAGAGAAAAAGGATAAACTCTATGTTATACACAGAGGAAGAGTAAAGATAACAAGATTTTCTTATTCTGGTAAAGAGCAAGTAATAAGAGTGTTAGGACCTGGAGAGTTTATGGGGGAACTAGATTTATTTGGAAATAATAGCACGACAGATAATGCTGAAGCTCTTGAAGATGTGGATATGTGCATAATAGATGGGGATGATTTAAAGCAATTATTATTGAAGTATCCACATATAAGTTTTAAAATAATGGAAGAATTAAGCAATAGACTTGAAAAGGCTGAAAATCTAATAGAAAATATCAGTCTTAATTCTGTTGAAAAGAGGCTTGCTCAAACCTTATTAAATATGAAGGATGATAGAGGAAACATAAATTTAAATATGAGTAAGAGGGATCTAGCTTCATTTATGGGCATGAGTCAGGAGACACTTAGTAGAAAACTAAAGGCTTTTGTAGAATTAGGAATTATAAAGCAGTTAGGTCATAGGAAGATAATTATATTAAACGAAAATGCTTTAGAAGAAATTCAATAAGGAGTGGAAAAGATGGAATCTATTGAAATTATGGTAAAGGAACATGAAAATATTAGAAGAATGCTAAAGGTGTTAAGAAAAGTTTCATATAGAATACTGACTCTGGAAGAATTTGATATAGATGATATAAATAAAGCTATTGACTTTGTAAGAAATTATGCAGATAAACATCATCATGGAAAAGAAGAGGATATATTATTTGAAACTATGAATAAAAAAATTGAAAAACTTGCTAAATCAGGCGCTATAACTGGAATGTATATTGAACATGATATGGGAAGGCTTTATATGGGGAATTTAGAAAAAGCAGTAGAGAAATATAAATCTGGAGATGATGAATCTAGACTTGATATAATAGCTAATGCTATTTCTTATGTTGATCTTTTAGAAAGACATATAGAAAAAGAAAATACGGCTATGTATAGATTTGCTGAAAATATGTTAGATGATAATAGTAAAATTTATATAGAAAAAGAAGCTAAAAAAGTAGAGCAAGCTGCAACAGAAATGAAAATTCAGGAAAAGTATATTTCTTTATTAGAAGAATTAGAAAAGAAATACATTTAAAAAGATAAAAATAGGGTATAAGCATATTAACTATGTTTTTAAATACAAGGAGGCTTAAAATGAGTTTTAAAATGACTGATAAAGTAACTTGGGTTGGGAAAATTGACTGGGAATTAAGGAGATTTCATGGAGATGAATACTCTACAGATAGGGGATCTTCTTATAATTCTTATCTAGTAAGAGATGAAAAAACTGTGCTTATAGACACGGTGTGGGAGCCATTTGCCAAGGAATATATAGAAAAATTAAAAGCGGAAATTGATTTAAATGAAATCGACTATATAATTGCTCAACACTCTGAAATTGACCATAGTGGGGCTTTGCCATTACTTATGAAGGAGATTCCTGATACTCCAATATACTGTACTGCAAATGGAGCTAAGATACTAAAGGGACATTTTCATGAAGATTGGAACTTTGTAGAGGTGAAGACTGGAGATACTTTAAATATAGGGGAGTCTACTCTTACATTTGTTGAGGCTAGAATGTTACATTGGCCAGATAGTATGATGACATATATGGACAGTGATGCCATATTATTTAGTAATGATGCCTTTGGTCAACACTATGCATCTGATTTAATGTATAATGACAAAGTAGACCAATGCGAATTATGGGAAGAAGCTATAAAATATTATGCAAATATATTAACTCCATTTAGCCCTCTAGTTACAAATAAGATAAAAGAAGTATTGAGCCTAGAACTTCCTTTAAACATGATAGCTACAAGCCATGGTATAATTTGGAGAGATAATCCAGCTCAAATAATAGAAAAATATATGGAGTGGGCAGATAAGTATCAAGAAAATCAGATTACAATAGTCTATGACACTATGTGGAATGCAACTAGAAAGATGGCAGATGCCATAGCTAGAGGAATAAAGTCTGTAGATAGTGAAGTTCGTGTGAAATTATATAATGCATCAAATACAGATAAAAACGATGTAATAACAGAATTATTTAAATCTAAAGGATTTTTATTTGGATCATCTACAGTAAATAAGGGAATAATGCATGCAACTGGAGGACTCTTAGAGATGATTCAGGGAATTGGATTCAAAGACAAAAAAGTAGCAGCCTTTGGTTCTTATGGATGGTCTGGAGAATCTGTAAAAATAATAGAAGATAGATTGAAGGGTACAAAATTAGAATTAATTGAAGGAGGTCCAAAGGTTCTTTGGAATCCTGATAAAGATGCAGTAAAAGAATGTGAAGAATTTGGAAAGAAATTTATGGAGAGTTTTAAGTAGTCTTATACCTTACCACTGGAGATAAATTATAAAAATAAGACGCGTAATTATGAGGAATTCAATAGAAATATTCACTAAATAAAAAATAGACCTTCACTGTTTGAGTATAGCCAGTTTGTAGGTCTATTTTTTTATTTGTGACCATACTTGTAAAATTTGGAATTTGAGAATCCTTTTTTATAATTTGCCCCTCTTTTAGTTTTTTCTTTTTTAGTCTATAATAATATAGAGATTATATATAAATGAGGGATTAGATGAACAAAGATGAATTTTGTACATATATAGCAGATATATCAATTAAATCAATGCTCTATGAAGTATCAGCAACCCCTAAGCCAGGACTTGTGGATAGGAATAATTCTGGTGCTCACAGAGATATGGATTTTTTTACTTTTATAAACAGTACTTCAGTTTTGTATAATTATTTTTATAACTGTACTAATGCAGGTATAAACTTTAAAAAAGAAGATTATACTATTTTACTAAAAAGTATAAGGCCTATTGGAATTAATGCAGAAAGAGATATGTTTACAGCTACCAAAGGAATTAATACACATAAGGGAATGATATTTTCTTTAGGAATAATTAATGGTGCTTTAGGAAGTTTGTTTAGAGATTATGGAGACATGTACTACTCCTCCAAGGTATTTAGAAGTAGGATAATGGATATGACAAAGGGATTGAGTAGAGAATTAGAAACTGAAAAGGATAATCCTACATATGGAGAAAAGCTATTTAAAAGGCACGGAATAAAAGGTATCAGGGGAGAAGTAGAAGCGGGATTTCCCAGTGTAATAGATAATTCCCTACCTGTTTTTAAAACTTTAATAGATAAAAAGATATATCATATAAATGATATACTAGTTCATACTCTGTTATACCTTATGAAAGATGCAGAAGATAGCAATATACTTGGAAGGCACAATATGGATATTTTATATTATGTACAAGATAAGTCAAAGGAAGCTATAGACCTTGGAGGGTATTTGACACCCAGAGGCAGGTGCTTTGTAAAAGCTATGGATTCTGATTTTATACAAAAGCATATAAGTCCAGGTGGATCTGCTGATTTACTTGCTGTAACTCTTATGTTTTTCTTAATTGAAAATGGAGATGTTCTATAATGGATGAAAAATTAATTCTTGAAATTTTAGAATCTAAGGAGAATAGAAGAATAATTCAACATAGACTGATAGATAAATTTAAAAATACCCTCATATCCTTTACCTTAAATATTCCCGGCTTAAAAAAGGATAGTGAAAAGTATAGAAAAATTCACAAAGAAGCTATGGAGTATATTATAGAAGAATTGAAAGAAAAAGGTATAGTCATCTTATATAAAAATAGGTATGAAAAACCTACAGGTGCAGAGGGCTATATTATAGTAGATGAACATGCTTTGGAAATAAAAAATCTTATGATAAATATAGAAGAGAAACATTTTCTAGGAAGACTTTTTGATATAGATGTATTTGATGAAGATATGAAACAGATATCTAGAAAAGACTTAGATTTGAGCAGCAGAAGATGTCTTTTGTGTAATAAAGATGCCAGAGTTTGTATGAGGGAAAAAAACCACAGCCTTGAAGAATTATTAGTAGAAGTTAAAAGATTAATGAATGAATATTTAGATTTGACAAAAAAGTGAAATTGTGAGATTATTAAAATGTAATATTTAGATAATTTAAACAATTATTCAGGGGGGATTTTTGTGTGGGATAATAGGCCTATAGGCGTCATTGATTCAGGAGTAGGAGGACTTACCGTAGCGAAGGAGCTTAGAAGAATATTGCCAGAAGAAAATATTATATATTTTGGAGACAATAAAAATGTTCCTTATGGTAATAAATCAGAAGAAGAAATATATCTTCTTACTAAGAATATGATAGATTGTTTAATAAAAAAGGATGTAAAATTAATAGCAGTAGCTTGCAATACCATATCAACTATAATTGAAAAGTATTTCAAAGACTATGCTGTACCTATTATAAGCATAATATCACCTGTGGTAGACTATATAGTACAAAAGGACATAAAAGAAGTAGGGATACTTGCTACATCCTTTACAATAAAAGTAGGCTTATATGAAAAACTTCTAAAACAAAGGGACCCAGATATAATGATAGTTTCTGAAGGATCTCCAAGTTTAGCATCAAAAATAGATAGTGGTGAATACACTGGAGAAGAAATAAGAAACTTAGTAGACATACATATTGGGAATATATTAGAGGAACAAAAATTAAAGGATATAGTACTTGCATGTACCCATTTTCCAATAGTAATAGATGAGTTTCAAGTTCAAAGTCCTGATATAAATTTTATAGATCCGGCGTATCAACAAGTTTTATATATAGACAGGCTTATGAGGAGAAATAAAATAAAGGGAAATAACTTAATATCCAGATTTAATATATATACAACAGGTTGTGAAGAGACTTATAAAAAGATGATTAATGATCTAAATATGGGAGAACCGGACAATATATTTGAATTAAATGAAAAAGCCCCTAGACTCATAGTAGTCTAGGGGCTTTAAAGATTTTAAAATATATAATAAATTATATGGTTATTGAAAGAAATTTGGGAGTGATTTTATGGAATTAATATTAGGTTTTATTCTGTCATTTAGCATATTAATACTTGGTGTCTTAAATGACATATTTATAGGCTATAGTTTACTTATAAGCTTGCTTATATTTTCAATTATTTCATTTAGATTAGGTAATACTTCTAGAGAAATATTAAATAGTGCATGGTATGGGGGAAAAAGAGCTTTTGTAGTTTTAAGGATATTTTTACTTATAGGACTTGTTACAGCATCATGGTTAAGTGCAGGAACAATACCCTCGATAGTTTATTTTAGCATGAAGATTATGAATCCTAGATTTTTTATTCTTTTTGCATTTTTAACTAGTTCCTTAGTTTCATATATGTTAGGGACTGCTTTTGGAACTGCAAGCACCATAGGTATAGTTTTAATTATTATGGCAAGAGGTGGAGATATAAATATAAATTTAGCAGGTGGAGCAATTTTATCAGGATGTTTTTTTGGAGATAGAGTATCTCCTATGTCATCGTCTGCCAACTTAGTTGCAAATATTACAGGTTCTAAGCTCTATCCTATGTTAAAAAGATTTAGAAAGACTACAATATTGCCTTTTATTTTAACTTCAATTGTATATCTATTATTTTCTTTATCAAACCCACTAAATACTGTAGGAAATAATATCTTAGAAAATATAAATGAGAGCTTCGTAGTAAATATAGTGGTTATCATACCAGCTATTATAATGTTTGGTTTAAGTATATTACAGATAAGTGTTAGAAGATCTATGATGTTAAGCATACTATCAGGGACAATTATAGCAATATATGTTCAAGATGTAGAGATAATTGATTTTTTAAAGAGCTTAGTATTTGGATATAAATTAGAACCAAATAATCCCTTAGTGGATATACTAAAGGGGGGAGGCATATTTTCGATGTTAAAACCTGCATTTGTAGTGTTTGTATCTTGTGCAATGGCTGGTGTCTTAGAGAGGATGGATTTGTTTGATAACTTAAATAAACTATTTAAAAAGGTAGATTCAGAAAAGAGATTACTAGGAGCTACAGGGATAGTTTCTTTGATATCTTCAGCATTTGGAGGGAATCAATCCATAGCGATAGTTATGACTAGTCAAATAATGAAGAGTACATATAAAAGACTTAAAAAAGATACTTATGATTTAGCTACAGATATTTCAAATACTACAGTTCTATTTGCACCTCTTATCCCTTGGAATATAGCTAATTTAGTTCCAGCTGCGACACTAAATGTAGAAGCTGCTAGTATTGTACCATATAGCTTTTATTTATATCTTCCCTTCATATTAAATTATATTTACCTTTTAAAAACAGATAGGAACTCTTAATCACTTATTTGCATAGTATATTATGAAAGAATAATCAAAGAAAGGTGGTTAAGCATGAAAGATTATAATAAAATATTAGGGAGTTGTCCTCAAGGTAGTTTCCCATATATTATCAAATCAGGAGACACGCTTTACAAATTGGCAATCGAATATAATACAACGGTAGAAGCTATCATGAAGATTAATCCAGGAATAAATCCAAATAATTTACAAATAGGCCAAAAGATATGTATACCAAGTAGCACTCCAATAACTTGTCCAATAGGAACATTTTCTTACACAATAAAGCAAGGGGATACACTTTATAAATTAGCAATAGAGTACAATACAACGGTAGAAGCGATAATGAAGGTAAATCCAGGAATAGACCCTAATAATCTACAAATAGGCCAAAAGATATGTATACCAAGTAGCACTCCAATAACTTGTCCGATAGGAACATTTTCTTACACAATAAAGCAAGGGGATACACTTTATAAATTAGCAATAGAGTACAATACAACGGTAGAAGCGATAATGAAGGTAAATCCAGGAATAGACCCTAATAATCTACAAATAGGTCAAAAGATATGTATACCAAGTGGTACTCCAGAACCTTGCCCTATAGGAACATTTGCCTATATAGTAAAACCAGGAGACACAATTTATAAATTAGCCATGGAATACAATACAACAGTAGAAGCTATATTAAGAGCAAACCCAGGATTAGATCCTAATAACTTACAAGTAGGTCAAAAGATATGTATACCAAGTGGTACTCCAGAACCTTGCCCTATAGGAACATTTCCCTATATAGTAAAGCCAGGAGATACAATTTATAAATTAGCAATGGAATTTAATACAACAGTAGAAGCTATATTAAGAGCAAATCCAGGATTAGATCCTGATAATTTAAGAGTAGGTCAAAGGATATGTATACCAAGTGGTGGTCCAGGACCTTGTCCTATAGGAACATTTCCCTATATAGTAAAACCAGGAGATACAATTTATAAATTAGCCATGGAATACAATACCACAGTAGAAGCTATATTAAGAGTAAATCCGGGATTAGACCCTGATAATTTAAGAGTGGGTCAAAGGATATGTATACCAAGAGGCGTAACTCCTCCCCCAGAGTGCGATGGTATGTACTATGTTGTAAGACCAGGAGATACACTTTATTCTATAGCAATGATGTATAATATAAGCGTAAAAGACCTTTTAAAGGCAAACCCAGGAATAGACCCCAATAATCTAAGAGTAGGTCAATTAATATGTATTCCAAAGGAAACTCCTCCGGTTTTTTGCCCTAACGGACAAATATATGTAGTAAAAACAGATGATAGCTTAACTAAAATACTAGTTAGATTTGATATATCAATAATGGATTTAATGGCAGGAAATCCACAATTAGATATAAACAGAATTCAACCAGGACAAAAACTTTGTATACTACCTCATAAGGATAGAGGATGTCCTTGTAGAAGGGGAACAGAATCTTATAAGATAAAACAAACAGATATACCTGCAGATGGTTTAGTAGTAGTTTCACTAGCTAAAAAGTTTGACACAACTGTATCTTATCTAATGAAGATAAATGGAAATTTAGCACCAAGTGATTTTGAATTGCATAAGACAGTATGCGTACCAAGTATGTAAAAAAAATAGCCTCTTCGGAGGCTTTTTTTAGTATATACTTAATTATTATCTGTGATATAATTGACGTAAATCATAAATATGAAGGGAGATGGTGTAGTGTCTATATTACACATAGGATTAGATGTAGGCTCTACAACTGTAAAGCTGGTAATTTTAAATAGTAAATTTGAGTTAGTCCATGGAACTTATAAAAGACATTTCTCAAATATAAAAGACACTATAGAGGAAGTAGTCTTAGAAGGTTACAAATATTTTAAAAATGAAAGAATAACTATTATGGTAACAGGATCTGGTGGACTTTCTGTAAATAAATGGTTAGATATTGGTTTTGTACAAGAGGTAATAGCTTCAACTAAAAGCATAAATATGTTTATCCCTCAGACAGATGTGGCAATAGAATTAGGTGGAGAAGATGCAAAGATTACCTATTTAGGAAATGCTCATGAACATAGAATGAACAGTATTTGTGCAGGTGGAACTGGAGCTTTTATAGACCAGATGGCATCACTTTTAGAAACCGACGCTGAGGGTTTAAATAATCTTTCTAAAAATCATAAAAAAGTATATTCTATAGCATCTAGATGCGGAGTATTTGCTAAAACTGATGTCCAGTCTCTTATTAATCAAGGTGTATCAAAAGAGGATATAAGTGTATCAGTGTTTCAAGCGGTAGTAAATCAGACGATTTCAAACCTTGCCTGTGGAAGACCAATTAGAGGTAGAGTTGCATTTTTAGGTGGACCATTACATTTTCTTTCTGGTTTAAGGGAAAGATTTAAAATTAGTTTAAATTTGGAAGAGAGTGATATGATCTATCCTGAGAATTCACAACTTTATGTAGCTATGGGTGCTGCTATATTATCGAAAGACCAAAAGACTATGAGCTTCAAAGATTTTAAAAATAGATTAGACAATTCTAGCTATAATAATCAGAAAAGTATAAAAAATATACAACCGCTTTTCAAAGATAAACAAGAATATGTAGAGTTTAAGAATAGACATGATAAAAATAAAATAAATTTGGCAAATTTAGATGGGTATAAAGGCTTTGGATATCTAGGTATAGATGCAGGTTCTACTACTACTAAGGCTGTTGTCTTAAATGAAGACTTAGAGATTATCTATACTCACTATGGTAGCAATAAGGGAAAGCCTATGGATCAGGCAATATTAATATTGAAAGAGATCTATGAAAAGTTTCCCGATATAAACATATTAAATTCCTGTGTAACTGGATATGGAGAAGAGTTTATAAAACAAGGATTAAATATAGATGAGGGAGAAGTAGAGACTATAGCCCACTATAAAGGTGCGAAATTCTTTGATCCAGATGTGGATTTTATACTTGATATAGGTGGTCAAGATATGAAGTCTATTAAAATTCAGGATGGGGTCATACATGAGATACTTTTAAATGAGGCTTGCTCTTCAGGATGTGGTTCATTTATTCAAACCTTTGCCAAGTCTTTAAACATGGAGGTAAGTGAGTTTTTAGAATTAGCCTTATTTGCAGAGAATCCAGTAGATTTAGGATCTAGATGTACTGTATTTATGAATTCATGTGTAAAACAAGCGCAAAAAGAGGGATCAACCATAGGAGATATAGCAGCAGGACTCTCCTATTCTGTGATAAAAAATGCACTGCAAAAGGTAATAAAATGTAGGGATCCGCAGGAATTAGGGGAGAGAATAGTGGCTCAGGGTGGAACTTTTTATGGAGATGCTATTCTTAGAAGCCTAGAGATTATATCTGGTAGAGAAGTTATCAGGCCTAATTTTACAGGATTAATTGGGGCTATAGGTTCAGCTTTGATAGCTAAGGAAAGATATAGAGGAATTAAATCTAATATTTTAAAATTAGAAGAATTAAATGATTTTTCATATAAATCAGCTCAAGCCAATTGTGGCAAATGTGGAAATAATTGTATATTAACTATAAATAAATTTTCTAATGGGAAAAAATATATTACAGGAAATAGATGTGAACGAGGTATAGGGATAGAGAATGGAAAAAACTCTATTCCTAATCTATATGATTACAAATACAAGAGAACCTTTGACTATAATCCATTGCCTTTAACTGAAGCTAAAAGGGGGATTGTTGGAATACCTAGGGTATTAAATATATATGAAAATTATCCATTTTGGCATAAGTTTTTCACTGAATTAAGTTTTAGTGTAGTATTGTCTGGAAATTCTAGTAGGGAGGTCTATGAAAAAGGGATTGAATCCATACCAAGTGAAACAGCTTGTTATCCTGCAAAAATGGTACATGGACATATAGTGGATTTAATAGAGAGAGATGTGAAATTTATATTTTATCCATCTGTTTTTTATGAAACAAAAGAAGATATAAATAGTGATAATCATTTAAACTGTCCAGTAGTTACAGGGTATACAGAGGTAGTAAAGCATAATATTGAAGATTTAAAGAAAAAAGATATATTGTTTTTAAATCCATTTATAACTTTTGAAGACAAGAAACATTTGAAATTACAACTCTTAGCTAGCCTAAAGGATTTTGATATAGATGAAAAAGAAATAGGTTTAGCTTTGGAAAAGGCCTTCGTAGAATTAGAAATCTACAGACAGGATATAAAGACTAAAGGTAAAGAAACTCTTAAATTTATGGAAGAAAATAATATAAGGGGGATAGTTTTAGGAGGTAGGCCTTATCATATAGATCCGGCTATAAATCATGGAATTTCAGACTTAATAAATTCTTTAGGTATAGTAGTGTTAACTGAAGATAGTGTAGAGGGACTTGGTAAAGTAGATATGCCTTTGAGAGTATTGGATCAGTGGACTTATCATTCAAGACTTTATAGAGCTGCAAGTTTTGTATCCAAAAGAGATGATTTAGAATTAATTCAGCTAAATAGCTTTGGATGTGGATTAGATGCTGTAGTAACAGATCAAGTCCATGAAATATTAGAAGAAAACAAAAAAATATATACTCTGCTTAAGATAGACGAAATAAGCAATTTAGGGGCAGTTAAGATTAGAATTAGATCTCTTTTATCAGCCTTAGAAGAAAGAAAAAATATTCAAGAATCTAAAAGAAGTAAAAAAGATTATAAAGATAGAATCATATTTTCAAAGGAAGATAAAAAGACTCATACGATTTTAATGCCTCAAATGGCACCTATACAGTTTGAATTACTAGAAAAGGTGCTTAATAATTCTGGATATAATTTAGAAATTGTAGATGAACCAGGAGAAGATGCAATAAATGAAGGGCTAAAATATGTAAATAATGATGCATGTTATCCATCTATATTAGTCATAGGTCAATTTATAAAGGCATTAAAGTCAGGTAAATATGATATAGATCATACATCTCTTTTAATAAGTCAAACTGGAGGAGTGTGTAGAGCATCAAACTATATAGGTTTTTTGAGAAAGGCTCTAAAGGATGCAGGTTTTTCAAATGTTCCAGTTATAGGGGTTAGCACTCAAGGAATAGAAAGAAACCCTGGCTTTAAGCTTAATTATAATATGGGGAAAAAGTCTATATTTGCAATACTCTTAGGAGACTTATTAATGAGGGTTAGTTTAAAGACTAGGCCCTATGAAAAGATTAAAAATTCTACACAAATCCTCCTAGAAAAATGGATAGATTTCTTAAGAGAAAAAATGGAGAATATGACAAATAAAGGTTTTATAAAATATGTAAATGATATAGTTGAAAGCTTTGATAGAATTGAAATATTATCTATTACAAAACCAAAGGTTGGGATAGTAGGGGAGATACTTGTCAAATATCATCCAATGGCAAACAATAATTTAATTGATATATTAGAAGAAGAAGGCGCAGAAGTAGTAATTAGTGATATAACAGATTTTGTTCTTTATTGCTTATATAATTCTCATTATAAGTATAAATATCTAGGTAAAAAATTTACTGATAAAATAGTAGGAGCTATGGGTATAAATTATATAGAATATTTTAGAAAACATATAAGGGACGCTTTAAATAAGAGTGAGAGATTTCAAACACCACCCAAAATAGAGGAATTAATAGACTTTGCCAAGGAGTTTATAAGTCTAGGAAATCAATCAGGTGAAGGTTGGCTACTTACAGCGGAGATGGTAGAGTTTATTAACATAGGAGTAGAAAATATTATATGTGTTCAACCTTTTGGATGCCTTCCAAACCATATAGTAGGTAAGGGTATGATAAAACCAATAAGGGATAAATATCCTAAAGCCAATATAATTCCTCTAGACTATGATCCTGGTGCAAGTGAAGTAAATCAATTAAATAGGATTAAATTAATGTTGTCAAAGGCTAATGAAAATCTGGGAAGTGAAAATATCAAGATTAAAAGCAAAGTTGTAAATTAATAGTCTATGAATATTTATAAGCTACAAAGGGAAATGACTATATAATAGATGATATCACATATGAATTCATTGGAGATGGTAAAAGGGTTTAAATAATGTCTGGAGGGAAAATATGAGCGAATGGATAAACAATAGAGAATACAGACAGAAAAAACTAAAAGAAGTCATAAAAGAATTACATGAGGGAAAGACTGTAGATGAAGTAAAAGACAAATTTCAAGAGGTAATACAGGGGGTGTCCCCTAAGGAAATAGGGCAGATGGAAGTACAATTGGTAAAAGAAGGACTTCCCATTGAAGAGATACAAAACCTATGTGATGTGCATGCAGCGGTTTTTAAAGGAACCTTAGATGAAATACATCATCCTGAACAAGTTCCAGGGCATCCAATATATACTTTTAAAAAAGAAAATGAAGCTCTAGAAAATTATATGGATGATATTCTAAATAAGAATCTAGCTAAATTTAAAGAAGATGATTCTAAGGAAAATATTGTAAGTTTAATAGAAGACTTTAACTTTATATGGGATATTGATAAACATTATAGTAGAAAAGAAAACCTAATATTTCCTTATCTTGAAAAGTATGGAGTAACAGCGCCACCAAAGGTAATGTGGGGTGTAGATGATGAAATAAGAGGAAAGATAAAGGATATAAATATAAGTTTAAAGAATTATATTGGAAACAAAGATGAACTTATTCTTAAAATAGAAGATACCATAGATCAAATTAAAGAGATGATATTTAAAGAAGACAGCATCCTGTTTCCGATGAGCTTAGAGACCCTTACAGAAGATGAGTGGATTGAAATATATAAAGAATCTGATGAAGTAGGATTTGCATTTATCTCCCCTGAGAAGGACTGGGAATATAACCGTGTGAAAACTTCAGAAGTAGAAAATAAAGAAAAGGAAGAATTATCTACTCATATAAATGGAAGTATAAAATTTGAAAATGGCTCCCTAACTCCTGAAGAGATAAGAAGTATATTCGAAGTAATACCAGGAGAAGTATCCTTTGTAGATAAGAATGACAAAGTGAAGTTTTTTTCAAAGGGAGAACAAAGGATATTCACAAGGACAAAGGCAGTTATAGGGAGAAAAGTAGAAAATTGTCATCCACCGGGATCGGTTCATATGGTGGAAAAAATAGTAGAAGATTTTAAGAGTGGGAAAAAAGACAATGAAGATTTTTGGATTCAAATGGGAGATAAATTTGTATTAATAAGATTTTTTGCAGTTAGAAATGAGCAAGGAGAGTATTTAGGGACTCTAGAATATGTACAGAATGTTGCTCCTATAAGAGAGATTACTGGTGAGAAAAGACTGATAAGTGAATAGTTATTTAAAATATTAATCCCCTTTTTTAAGAAGGGGGTTTTTTCGACAAAAAATTAAAATTATTTCTAAAACAAAGTTTTTTCATTGTAAAATTTTTATTACTGTAGTATTATTAGAGATAGTATTATTATAGATGTAGTTTTTAGAATATGAGGTGTAAAAATGAAAAGGAAGTTTTTTTTGGTCTTTACCATATCAATTGTAGTTTTTACAATGATGTATGTAAGCCTTTGGGACAATATATTTGATAAACAAATAGTGGCAGCCCCCACTATAGATGAAGAAAATGAAGAGCCGACAGAAGAAATAGAACCAAAGATAAAAGAAGAAGTTTTATTCCTTTTAATGGGAGTAGACTCTAAAGATGTGAAAAAATCTAAGGGCACTAGAACTGATACTATGATGTTATTTAAGGTGAATTTTAAAACTGGAAAGATAGATTTATTATCACTTCCTAGGGATACTAGGGTTTTAGTTAGAGGAAAAGAAGACAAGCTAAATCATGCTCATGCCTATGGAGGTTCAGAGCTTACGATACAGACTATTAGAGATTTCTTAGGAATTGATTTAGATTATTTTGTAAAAGTAGATTACAATATAGTTAAAGAAGTAGTAGATGAAATTGGAGGGGTTGAGATAGATGTACCTCAAAGGATGTATTATAATGATCCTACTGCAGATCCTCCTTTGAGAATAAATCTTCAAAAAGGACCTCAAACACTTTATGGACCTGATGCTCATGATTTCTTGAGATTTAGATCTTATAAAGATGGTGACTTAGGTAGAATTAAAGCTCAACAGTACTTTATGAAGGAGCTCATAAAACAGACACTAAAGCCAAAAAATATCTTTAAATTACCAAAATTAGCAGAAACTTATTTTGACAATGTAGAGACAAATATACCTTTAAATGTTATTATTAAGGGGATAACTTCTGCTAAAAAGATAGATATAGAATCCATGACTTCAAACACTATACCTGGTTATCCTGGAAATATTGGAGGACTTTCATATCTTATATATGATAGAGAAGAGACAAAAGTACTTGTAGATGAGATGTTTGGAGACTATTTATTAGACTAGTAAATAGGAGTGAATATAGATGAGGAAAAAAAGAAAAAGAGAGCATGTGGAAAATTATTTAAAAACTTCATTTGAAGGAAATACTCTATTTGAAGATATATTTATACAGCACAATGCAATACCAGAGTTGAATTTTTCAGAAATAGATACAAAGACTAAATTTCTAGGAAAAACCATAGATTATCCTATAATAATAAATGCTATGACAGGTGGAACGGAATTTTCTGGAGGTATCAATGAGGATTTATCTCTACTTGCAAAAGAATTTAATATTCCTATGGCAGTAGGTTCTGAAACTATATTGATGTGCGAAGAAGAAGCTTGCAGAAATTCTTTTAAAATAGTTAGGGAAAACATAGGTAAAGATGGGGTTACTATAGCCAATCTAAACGGATTTGCAACGGTAGAACAGGTGAGAGAAGCCTTAGAGGTAATAGATGGTGATGCTATACAGATACATCTAAATACAGCTCAAGAACTTTCTATGCTTGAGGGAGATAGAGATTTTAAAGGTGTTATAGATAATATAAAAAAAATTAAAGAAAGTATAGACAAGCCTGTTATAGTAAAAGAAGTAGGATTTGGAATTTCCAAAGAAGTAGCTAAGAAGTTTTATGACATAGGTATAAGATATATTGATATAGCAGGACATGGTGGCACTAATTTTATTGAAATAGAAAATTTAAGAAATATGAGTATAGATTTAACTGAATTATATTCATGGGGAATACCTACAGCTTATTCTTTGATGAAATGTAGAGAACTTCCCAAAGATTTAAACATTACTTCGAGTGGTGGAATTAGGACTAGTACGGAGATAATCAAATCTTTAATCCTAGGTGCAAATCAAGTAGCCATAAGTGGGGAATTACTTGCATATTTGGTACACGGAGGATATGATAATGCCCGAAAATACCTAGAAGGTATCGTATATAAGATGAAGATGATAATGCTTATGCTAGGTACGAGAAACTTAGAAGAATTAAAGACTATAGATTATAAGGTAACAGGAAAATTAAAAGAAATGTTATAAAATAGCAAAATAAAAACTAGGACAAATTTGTCCTAGTTTTTTTAGAAGGAAGGCAAATGAATGTGAAGAAGAAAGTCTTAAAGATTTTGAAGAAAAATAAATACGATTTTATTTCAGGGGAAGAAATTTCACAAGAGCTCAATATTACTAGAGCAGGAGTTTGGAAACACATAAATAATCTAAAGGAGGAAGGATATGATATAGAGTCTATATCTAGAAGAGGATATAAATTAAGAACTTCTCCAGACATACTTTCCTATGAAGAGATAGAAGAATATCTATCAACTGAATTTATAGGAAAACATATGGAATATTTTAAATCAATAGACTCTACCAATAAAAAAGCTAAGGAAAAAGCATTGGATTTAAAAGAGGGAACAGTATTAATATCTGAAGAACAAACAGGTGGTAAAGGAAGAATAGGTAGAGAATGGATATCTCCTAAAGGTAAAGGGATTTGGATGAGTATAATTCTAAAGCCTGAACTTGATCCCATTAAAGTTTCTAGGATTACATTAATAGGGGCAGTATCAGTTTTTAATGCCTTAAAAAACATTGGTATAAACTCACAGATTAAATGGCCAAATGATATTCTGATTAATGGGAAAAAGGTATCAGGAATTCTCACTGAAATGAGTGGAGAATTGAACATGGTAGATTATATAGTAATGGGAATAGGAATAAATGTAAATTTAGATAAAGAGGATTTTCCCGAAGATTTAAAAAATAAGGCTACTTCATTAAAGATAGAGTTGGGAAAAGAAATAAATAGAAGAAAATTGACAGCTAATATATTAAATGAATTTGAAGAAAATTATACCAAATTTAAAGAGTATGGAGATATCAGAGAAATAATCGAAACTATAAGGGGAAATTCTATACTAATAGGTAAAGAAATTCGAGTAATAAATGGCAAAACTACAAAAATAGGTAAAGCTCTAGATATAAATGAACTTGGAGAGCTTGTAGTAGAATTTGAAGATGGAATAGAAAATATAATCTCAGGGGAGATATCCATAAGAAACATAGAAGGGAATATATAAAGACTAGATATCTAGTCTTTATATATTTAAGTTTTGTTTATACAATCTAGGCAAAACTCTAATTGAAACTATAGAGGCCACTGCTAGTTTAAGTAAATCTCCAGGTAGAAATATAAGGCAACCTATTTTTAATATAGTCAAGAAGCCTAAATTTTTGCCCATCATAATATTTAAAATATAGTACATATATGGTAGTCCAAATATATAAATTACTATTGTTCCAATTAGAGATCCTATCCATATTTTCCCACGGGAAAAGTCCCTTGTTGAATATGCAATTTTCCCAACTATATAGGCAGCAAAGACAAATCCAATCATAAATCCAAAACTAGGCTTCATTATACTTTGAACTCCTCCAGAGAAACCTGCAAATATGGGAATCCCAATAAGCCCTAGCATTATATATATAATTTGAGATAATGCTCCAAGTCCAGGTCCCAATATAAGTCCAGAGAGTAATACAAATAAAGTCTGCATAGTTATAGGAACTTCAGCTACAGGAATACTTACACCTGCACCTATTGCAGTAAGTGCAGTAAAGATAGAAACTAAAGTTATTTCTTTTGTAGATATTTTCATGTTTAACCTCCATTGTAAACCTATAATTATAATATAGTTTACAATAATCAAATGTAATTGTCAACGAAGACTATATTGACAAAGAGTATAATACTACATATACTGTATATAGGGAATATACACAGTATGTGTAGTTAAAACAAAGGAGGGTAAGATGAACATAATAATTTCAAACTCCTCAAATGATCCAATATACAAGCAAATTGTAGATCAAATAAAAGAAATAATAATAAAAAATCAGTTAAAAGCAGGAGAAAGTCTACCTTCTATTAGAGGTCTTGCAAGAGATCTACAAATATCTGTAATTACTACAAAGAGGGCCTATGAAGAGTTAGAAAAAGAGGGATTAATAGAGACTGTCCATGGCAAAGGTTCCTTTGTAGCAAGAGTAGATACAGATTTAATAAGGGAGAAAAAGACTAAAATTATAGAAGATAAACTTTTGGAAGTAATAGAAGAGAGTAAATCATTGGGATTTAAAGATGAAGATATAATAGAAATTATAAAAATCCTATATAGGGAGGTTTAAAATATGGAAAATATATTAGAAGTAAAGGGATTAGATAAGGATCTATTTACATTTAAACTAGAGGATGTATCATTTAGCCTAAAATATGGATATATAATGGGATTTATCGGACCAAATGGAGCAGGAAAGACTACTACTATAAAATTAATTATGAATTTACTTAAAAAAGACCATGGGGAGATCAACATATTTGGAAAAGACCATATAAAGTTTGAAAAGGAGATAAAGGATAGGATAGGATTTGTATATGATGGGTCCTATTTTTATGAAAATCTATCCATGAGGAATATGAAAGAGGTTATAGCTCCCTTTTATAGTAAATGGGATGAAGATTTATTTAAAAGCTATATGAGAGAATTTGGCTTAGACCCTGGTAGAAAGATAAAGAAACTATCCAAAGGTGAAAAGATGAAGTATGGGATAGCTTTAGCCTTTAGTCATCATGCAGATTTAATTATAATGGATGAACCCACAGCAGGACTAGATCCTATAATGAGAAGAGAGCTATTAGATATCCTATACAGTATTATACAAGATGAAAAAAAGGCTGTATTTTTCTCAACTCATATAACTACAGATTTAGAGAAAATAGCAGATTATATAACTTTTTTAAATAGAGGCAAAATAGTATTCTCTAAATCAGTAGAAGAGGTAGGAGATAGTTTTTATATAGTAAAGGGAGATACGGAGATTTTAGACAGGATAAATAAATCTAAATTTATAGGAACTAGAATAACAAATATAGGATTTGAATCCTTAACTACAGAGGTAAATAGTATTAGAGAAAAATATGGAGAGCAAGTGGTGATAGAAAAGCCGAGTTTAGAAGACATAATGTATTATCATGTAAAGGGTGATAAGCATGTTAAATCTATTTAAAAAAGACATTATATTAATTAAAGATAAAATAAAAACACATTTGACTATGCTTATTTTTGTAATACCATTTTTAATTATTTTGTTTGGAGAAAATGGAATTGGAATTTTCATTTTGCTATCTATAGGTTATATATCCTTTGGATTTACCATAATTGATGCAGAAGATGAAAGGGATCGTCATATAGCAATAGCGTATTTGCCAGTATATAATTGGGAAATAGTACTTCAAAAGTATCTAAGCTTTATTTTAAATTATATTTTAGCAAGTATATATATATTTATATTATTTTTTATTTTGAATTTTTTTGGTCTAAATTATATAAGCCTTATAGACATAAATTTTTTTGTTAGAATTAGTTTTTTACTATTTTTAATAAGTTCTATTATACTACCCTTATACTTTTGGCTTACAAATAGATGGTTTAATTTTTGGAACACTATTATAATTGTAATTTCAATAAATAGCACTAGTACATTTTTAGATGGGGATTCTATTTTAAATAGTATCAGCTCTATTAGCATAGTAATTATTACTTTTATAATGTATATTTTATCTCTAATTTTAAGCTTGTACATTTACAAAAGTAGAGATATAGGATAGGAGGATTTTATGAAAGCTTTAATTATGAAAGATGTAAATTTAGTAGGTATTTGGGCACATATAGGTTTATCTGTAGTTGCTATTCATTTTGCTTTTTTAATGGCTTTATCTATTGAAATTTCTAGTTCAGAAGGACATATACTTATATTTGTAGGTATAAGTTTTTTCTTTCATTATTTAATAGTTTCTATGATAAGTAAAGCAAATCAAGATGGGGACATAAGTTTAAATTCACTACCATTAGAAAAAGAGAAGATAGTACTTGGAAGGTATTTAAGTCTTTTAATGTATTCGATTATCATACCAGTGTCTATATATGTATTATACTTTGTGGTGAGTTTAAATTTTTCGGGAGTGAGCAATAAAAAATTAAGTTTATTATCCGTGTTAATAGTTATATCAATTTTAACAATATATAATTCTATATCTTTGCTGTTTTATTATAAAAATGAAAATGATTCTAAAAAAACAGAGATAGTATTTGGGATGATTGTACTAGGAGCTCTTATACTTGGAGGTAGATATCCAAAATTTTTTGCAGATTTTAAAATCCTTCAATATCTAGAAAGCTTTAATATAGTGCTTTTATTATTTATCTTTAGTATAATAATTTATATATTATCATTTAATATATCTAAAAAAATGTATAAACAAAAAGAATTTTAAGGATGATTGCATGGAGTATAAAATAATTTCATATGAAAAACTAGATTCGACAAACAATAGGGCTAAGGAATTGGCCCTATTTGAGAATGAAGGAACAATTATAACTGCAAAACAGCAAACCCAAGGCAGAGGTAGAATGGGGAGAAGCTGGATTTCTTCTAGGGATAAGAGCTTGGCTATGAGTATAATTTTAAAGCCTGATATAAATCCAGGTGAAGTCTCAAAGATAAGTTTAATAGGAGCTGCTGCAGTGAATTTGGCACTTTTAGATTTAGGTATAGAATCCAAAATCAAATGGCCTAATGATATAGTCTTAAATGGGAAGAAGATATGTGGAATCTTGTCAGAAATCAGTTGTAGTTTTGAAAAGGTAAACTATGTAATAATGGGAATAGGCATAAATATAAACCAGGATACAAAAGATATTCCTGATGATTTAAGTAATATAGCTACTTCCATAAAGATAGAAGAAAATAAGGAAATGGACATAGAAGAAGTTCAAGGGAGGGTGCTATCTAGATTAAAAGAATTATATCTTCCATTTAAAGAAACTGGAGATATAAAAAAGGCTATAGAAATATCAAGAAAAAACTCTATTTTATTAGGGAAAAGGATTAAAATTATAAATGGGGAGAATACTAGAGAGGGTTTAGCACTGGATATAGATTCTGAAGGACAATTCCTAGTAGAATTTCAAGAAGGAATAGAAAAAATTTATTATGGAGAAGTATCTATAAGAGGAGTAAATGGGTATATAGATTAATTTAAATAATTGTAATGATAATTCTACTTATGATATAATAATAAATTGTAGTATAAAATATTAAAAAAAATTAATAAAATAGGAGGTGTCATTTTGGATATCAAGGATATTAAGGATTTAATTCTTACCATTGATAAGACAAATATACAAAGAGTAGAAATAGAAAAAAGCGATATAAAGATAATGCTAAGTAAGGAAGTTTCAAATCAAACTATAAGTGAACAAAATTATAGTTCAGATAATTATATAGTTAGAGAAGAACAATCTAATACTCAATTAGAAAAATCAACAATTTCAGATGATGAGGATTTTTTCTATGTAAAGTCTCCCATAGTAGGAGTTTATTATAGTGCTTCTAGCCCAGATTCGGACTCCTTTGTAAAACCAGGAGATAGAGTAGAAGAGGGGCAAACTCTGTGTATAATTGAGGCTATGAAGATAATGAATGAAATTGAATGTGAAGTATCTGGAGAGATTGTAGAGGTATATGCTAAAGATGAGGATGTTATACAATATGGTCAATCTATAATGAAGATTAGGAGGTAATGATGTTTAAAAAAATATTAATTGCCAACAGAGGAGAAATAGCAGTTAGAATCATTCGGACCTGTAAGGAAATGGGTATTGAAACTGTAGCTCTTTATTCTGAAGTAGATGAAGATTCTGTTCATGTGCATATGGCAGACGAAGCCATGTGCATAGGACCAGCTCCATCTAATAAAAGTTATTTGAGTATAGAAGCTATAATCACTGCAGCCATACTTACAAAGGCAGAAGCTATTCACCCTGGATATGGATTTTTATCGGAAAATCAGGACCTAGTACAAGCGTGCATAGATAATGATATAAAATTTATAGGGCCTACTGCAGAGCATATTCAAACTATGGGTAATAAATCTAAGGCTAGAGAGACTATGATAAAGGCAGGAGTACCTGTAATACCAGGTTCTAAAAAATCTACTACAATAGGAATGCAAGCCTTAGAAATAGCTAGGGAAATTGGGTTCCCAGTTATGATAAAAGCTTCCAGTGGTGGCGGTGGTAGAGGTATGAGAATAGTTCATGCAGAAGAAGATTTTATAGAAAAGTTCAATATGGCCAAGTCTGAATCCCTTGCAGCATTTAATGATGACTCTATGTATGTGGAGAAGTTTATTGAAAATCCTAGACATATAGAATTTCAAATCCTTGGAGACTCCCATGGAAATATAATACATTTAGGAGAAAGGGATTGTTCATTACAGAGGAGAAATCAAAAGGTTCTAGAAGAAGCTCCTTGTGGGATAATGGATGAAGGGCTTAGAAAAGCTATGGGAGATATGGCTATACGTGCAGCTAAATCAGTGAATTATATAAATGCGGGAACAATTGAGTTTTTGCTTGATAGACATATGAATTTTTATTTTATAGAGATGAATACTAGGATTCAAGTAGAGCACCCTATTACAGAGATGGTAACAGGAGTGGATTTAATAAAAGAGCAAATAAATATAGCCTATGGTAAAGAGTTAAGTCTAGCACAAGAAGATATAAAGATAAATGGTCATGCCATAGAGTGTAGAATAAATGCGGAAAATCCAGATAAAAATTTCATGCCATCCCCAGGAAAGATTGAAGGATACTTTGTCCCTGGTGGATATGGAATAAGACTAGATAGTCATATATATAATGAATATACTATACCTCCTAGTTATGATTCTATGATTGGGAAATTGATAGCTTGGGGCAAAGATAGGAATGAAGCCATAAGCAGAATGAAAAGAGCATTAGATGAGATGGTAATAATCGGAATAAAAACAAATATAGAATTTCAAAAAGAAATATTGGATAATAAGGACTTTTTAAAAAATAATATAGATACTTCCTTTATAGAGAAAAAAATATTGGGAAAAGATAATTAGATAGGGGAGAGATAATGCTAAAGGAGTTTTTTAAGAGAAAAAAATATGCTACGCTTACTTTTGAAAATCAAGAAGAACCTTCAAAGATTAAAAATATAAAACCTATAGAAAAAACTTCTCCTGAAAATAGCAAAGATTCCAAGATAGATCCTAGAAAGAGAATAGAGGATTTATTAGATAAGGATACATTTATAGAATATGATTTAGATTTACAGACTGCTGATCCATTAGATTTTCCGAGATATAAGGAAAAAATACAGTCAAATCTGGAAAATACAGGTGAAAATGATGCTGTAGTAACTGGAGAAGGTCATATAAATGGAGAAGAAGTAGTAATCTGTGTGATGAATCCTAATTTTATTATGGGAAGTATGGGTTCTGTAGTAGGAGAAAAGATTACTAGAGCAATTGAAAAGGCAATTGAAAAGAGATTGCCTGTAATTATATTTACAGCATCTGGTGGTGCTAGAATGCAAGAGGGACTTTTAGCTTTAATGCAAATGGCAAAGACATCACAAGCTATAGCAAAACTAGGAGAAGAGGGACTTTTATATATACCGGTTTTAACCAATCCCACTACGGGAGGAGTAACTGCAAGTTTTGCCATGCTTGGAGATATAATTATATCTGAACCAAATGCACTAATTGGTTTTGCAGGTCCCAGGGTTATAGAGCAAACTATAAATCAAAAGTTGCCTGAAGGATTTCAAAGGGCAGAGTTTTTACTTGAAAAAGGGTTTATAGATAAAATAGTAGAAAGAAAAGATATGAAAGAGACTCTATCACAAATTTTAAAATTACATAAAGGTGGTGTAATCCATGAGTAATTTAAAATCTGAGGCTCCAATTTTAAAACTAGAAGAAAAGATAAGAGAATTAAAAAAGTTCTCAGAGGAAAATCATGTGGATTTAAGCCATGAAGTGTATATATTAACTCGAAAAGTAGATAAGATGAAAAAAGAAGTCTATGCTAAGCTCACTCCTTGGGAACGAGTACATTTGGCAAGATGTCAAGATAGACCTACTAGTCTAGACTATATAAATTTATTAGTAGAGGATTTTGTAGAGTTTCATGGTGATAGATTTTTTGGAGATGATCCTGCTATAGTAGGAGGAATAGGCAAGTTTCAAGACCAAGCCATTACAGTTATAGGACATCAAAAAGGAAATAATACTAAAGAAAATATAAAGAGAAATTTTGGTATGCCAAATCCTGAAGGCTATAGAAAAGCTTTAAGACTTATGAAGCAAGCTGAAAAATTTAATAGGCCAATAATTACCTTTATAGATACTCCAGGAGCCTTTTGTGGTATAGGACCAGAAGAGAGAGGTCAAGGAGAAGCCATAGCTTTAAATCTTATGGAAATGAGCAGGCTTAAAACTCCAATAATCTCCATAGTAATAGGAGAAGGCGGAAGTGGAGGAGCTTTAGCCTTAGGAGTAGGAGACAGAGTAGCTATGCTTGAAAATGCCATATATTCGGTGATTTCTCCAGAGGGACTTTCAAGTATTCTATGGAAGGATTCAAGTCAAGCTGAAAGGGCGGCAAGTGTTATGAAATTAACGGCGAATGACTTGTTAGAGCTTAAATTAATTGATTCAGTTATAAAAGAAGCCCTAGGAGGAGCTCACAAAGATGTTGATTATACAGCAAACCAAATAAAAAAATATGTAACAAATGAATTAAAGGAGCTAAAGTCTATAGATAAGGATAAATTAGTAGAAAAGAGATATGAGAAGTTTAGAAATATTGGAGTTTGGAAATAAAAAAGTTTTCCTCAATTTAAAATGGTACCTATAGATAAGACACTTGAAAAAAGGTGTTTAATCTGTAGGTATTTTTTTGTATAATAAACTCAACTGATTGGAGGAGTAACAATGAGTAAAATTACCTTTTCTCAAAAAGACATAGAAAAATTAGAAAAAATCCTAATGTTAAACATGTAAGTAAATTAGCAATTACATATATAGATGAATTTAAAAAGAAATTTATTGATAAATATCTATCAGGGAAATTACCAAGTCAGATCTTCGAGGAATGTGGATTTGATGTAGATGTATTAGGTAAGAAACGAATTTATACAGCATCGGACAGATGGAGAAATGCTTATGCAAAGAATGGGATTATTGGATTAACAGATACTCGTAAAACAGCTTCAGGAATACCTTTAGAACGTGAACTTTCTCAAGAAGAAATAATTAAACGACAAGAGGCTAAAATCAAATTATTAGAAGAACAGGTAAATCTATTAAAAAAAGCAGACATGATAGAAAGGAGGCTGATAAATCAAAACATAAATTTAAAGACAAGTGAGGTATTTCAATTAATCCATGAAACAATAATTCACAATGGCTTGAAAAATATGACTAAATATTTTTGTGAGCTTTTAGACGTATCTCGCTCTGGTTACTATAGCTACTTAAATGCTACAAATTCACGAATATCACGGGAACAAGAAGATTTAAAAGTAAAAGATATTGTATTAAAAGCATTTAATCGTCGTGGATACAAAAAAGGTTCAAAGTCTATAAAAATGATTTTACAAAATGAGTTCAATATAAATTATAGTAGGAAACGTATTCAAAGAATAATGAGAAAGTATAATATAGTTTGTCCTCATCGAAAATCAAATCCTTATAGAAAAATAGCTAAAGCAACAAAAGAACATCAAGTTGTCCCAAATAAGTTGAACAGAGAATTTAAACAAAATATACCTGGAAAGGTATTATTAACTGATATTACATATTTGCCATATGGGAGCAATAATATGGCTTATTTATCAACTATAAAAGATGCTTCTACAAATGAAATTTTGGCTTACAATGTATCAGGTAGAATTATTCTTGATATAGCTACTAATACTATTCATAAATTAATAAAAAACAATAAAACAAAGCTCCATAAAGATGCATTTATTCATTCGGATCAAGGAAGTCATTATACTAGTCCGCAATATCAAAAACTTCTTAAAAAGTACGGGTTAGGCCAATCTATGTCAAGAAGGGGTAATTGTTGGGATAATGCATCTCAAGAATCTTTCTTTGGGCATCTTAAGGATGAAGTTGATTATAAGTCTTGTAAAACATTAGATGAATTAAAATCAAAAATTAATCATTATATGGTGTATTATAATAACTATCGTTATCAATGGAATTTGAAGAAGATGACACCTATTCAATATAGAAATCATCTTCTTGTTGCTTAACTCCTTTTTTTACTATGTCCTTGACATAGGTACCATTTTATTATAAGGACTCTACTTTTGGTTTAAGTTTTATTAACTATAAATTATAATGGATAAGATTACTCTAAAAGTATATCAAGTATTGCTATGATTAGATTCTCTATAATTTTAATATAGTTGTTTTATTAGTAGAAAAGTTAATTTGATTTTCTGGACAACCATACAATAATTAAATATAAATTCAGAAAAGATATAAATAAATTTTATAGAATATATTTTATGGCATTAAGCTCAATCGTTTAGTAACTATTCTTAAATTTTTTGGATACAATAAGTATAATTTTTTAAAATCCGGGAAAAATATCTTCAAACATGCCACTAAATGATGGCAATTAATAAAATATATGATATAATGATAGTACCAACATCTTATGAGTTTGTGATAAAAAGCAAATGAAAGGCGGGTACTGTTATAAACATGAAGGAAAATTTTAGAAAGTCATTTCTTAAGGAAATAAAAAGACAGGTATCAAAGAATGGATGTATGCCAATACCTAGAGGTAAAAATGTATCTTTTATGAGAGAATACTTTTTAGATCATCATGACTTAAAAGAAATCATCTTAGATTTAAGCCCAGGTGACTGTATAGATGGACCAGAAGAAGATAGAGATGGTTATAAAGGATATATACTAGAATTTAAAAGTTCTTATTTAGATGATATGTTGATTTATATAAAGGTTAGATATAATCCACCAGATGAGGTTGTTTTTATATCTTTTCATGAAGATGAATAAATCTATAGGTTTTATATGGGGTCGATAGTACTAATCCTATATTATCGGCTCCATGGAGCTGGCTTATATGTTTATATAAAATATTAAATTTGTATAAAGATATAAGCTTGCTATAAATTGGAGTAATTAAAAATTAGAGGGGAGTTATTACAATGAAAAAAGTTTACTGTGACAATTGCAAAGAAAAAGTAAACTATTCTATAAGGAGGGAGATAATAAAAGAATATAAGGGTTATGAGGTTAATGTAACTGAAAAAATTGGGGTGTGTGATGCTTGTGAAAATGACTTATACGTTCCAGAACTTGAAGCTGAAAACTTTAAAAACCTTTATGAAAAATACAGGGAACTTGCTAATATAATAAGTTCTGAAGAAATTATTGAATTTAGGGATAAATATAATATATCCCAAAGAGAGCTTACATCTATATTGAATTGGGGAAAAATGACTATTAACAGATATGAAAGAGGGGCTATTCCAGGTCAAAGCCATAATGATTTGTTAAAGTTAATGATTTCTAATGAGAATATATTTAAAGAAAAGGTTGAAGAAGCTTTCCAATGTGAAAGAATAACAGAAAAAACATATGAAAAAATTCAAAATGGCCTTAAGGATTCTTTTAAAGATAATTTTAAAATTTTTACAATTAATTCTTTAACGCACAAGGAAGATGAATATAATGGATTTCGAAGATTTGATATTGAAAGGTTGATAAATCTTATAAGCTATATTGCAGATAATGTTGAGCTATATAAAACTAGCTTAAATAAGTATTTGTGGTTTGTTGATTTTTTAAATTTCAAAGAAAATATACGATCAATAACTGGTTTAAGGTATATGAAATATACTTATGGGCCTGTTATTGAAGAATTTAAATATGAAGAGATACTAAACTATTTTGACGATAAATTTTATAAAGAAGAATCTGAAGATGGCAGAAGTACAACAACTAGAATAATAAGTAAAAAAAACTATGATTTATCAATTTTTAAAGATAAAGAAATTGAGATAATAAATAGTGTGATAGATAAATTAAAAGAAAAGAGTACTACTGAAATTTCACGTTTATCACATGAAGAGGATGGATGGATTAAGAATAATAATAGGGATCTTATTTCCTATGATTATGCTGAGAGTTTAAATATGATTTTTAACTAAAAAATTAAGTATAAATTAATTGATAGCACTATGGTGGAAATCCATGGTGCTATTTTTATATGTTTTAAAGTGAATTCCTAAGGACATGATTAAATGCTATAGAGATTTCTTAGGCCTATCTTTACATAATTCACATTCAGAATCTCCGCAAGTATTTTCTGTCCAATAATTACAATAGGCACAAAAATAAGCATCGTACTTCTCGTAATAAATTAAAAGGTTATTACATTTTAATTGAGGAAAACTTTTTTTATATGAAGATGGACTATAATAGATGAAAAATATTATACAGAAAAGGTTACTCGAGATGCTAGACATTTAATCGGTAATGCCTAATTCTTTTATCTTTCTGTATATAGTGGCACGGCTAACTCCTAAATATTTTGCTGCTTCTAATTTTCCTTTTTCTGACATACCAAATTTATTAAGAGTATTTTTTATATGTTTACTTTCGATTTCTTTTAGTGTATTCGCTTGTTCAGTATTAATAGAGCTTTTAATATGAAAAGGTAAATCTTTTGTACCTATATAGCTATGCTTGCATAGCGTAACTGAGTATTCAATAGCATTTTGTAATTCTCTAATATTTCCATTCCAAGAATGATTTTTAAAAATTGATTCCACTTCAGGTGTTATGCCTAAAATTCTCTTATTAAATCTTTCATTGTATTTTTTAATAAAATGATTACTTAATACTATTACATCTTCTCCTCTCTCTCTTAGGGGAGGAATATTAAAGGGAATCACATTTAACCTGTGATATAAGTCTTCTCTAAGCTTTCCTTCGATAACTAAGTCTTTAAGATTTTTATTTGTAGCTGCAATAATTCTGACATCAATATTTATGCTTTTTGTTCCGCCGAGAGGTTCTATTGTTCTTTGTTCTAGAACTCTTAATAATTTTTGTTGTAAATAAAGTGGCATATTTTCTAATTCATCAAGGAATAGAGTGCCATTATTTGCTAATTGAAATTTTCCTTTTTTACCATTGCTATTTGCACCTGTAAATGCACCTCTTTCATAACCAAACAATTCACTTTCTATTAAATTTTCTGGGATTGATCCACAATCAATTATTATTAAGGGTTTAGATTTTCGGGAGCTATTTAAATGAATTGCTTGTGCAAAGAGTTCTTTACCCGTTCCTGTTTCTCCTATTAAAAGCATTGTTGATTCATATCTTGAAACATCTTTCATAGTATTTTTGAAATTATTAAAATTAGAATCACAGCTAATTATATCATCGAAGGTTATAGCTTTATTATTTTGCTCTATTTGGGCTGCTATTTTAAATATATCTTTTTTATCATCGATTATTAATACAATTGATTCAATATCATCATCAACAACAATTAACTTAGTTTTATATACGAATCTTAGATGTTTGTTGTTGTATTCGTAATCCAAATCATCCAAATCATCCATATCTTTTCTATCTTTAATTGAATCAATATCAAAATTATTAAAAAAGTTATGGATTGGTTTATTAATAAAATCTGTCTTTTTAATACCTAACTTATGAAGGATATAAGTGTTTACATTCTTTATAATAGAAGAATTATCTACTGTAATTATTCCTTTGTTTATATTGTCCATAATAAGTTGATTGAATTTTAAAGAAGATTTCAATTCAGATACTATTCTGTTTTCTCTTACTTTAGAACTTATTAAAGTTGCCATTGAGTTAACAAAATCCAACATACCTTTATTATTTTTATCAATTAATAAAGCTTGAGTGTTTGTATGAGCTAAAATTCCAATGGCACCGAGGGTAGAATTTTCAACGATAATTGCAGAATATACAGCTGCTTTTGTATCACAACAACCATATAGATCGCATTGTGAGCATCTTGTATCTATTCCAGGAGAAGTTACAACTGCTGTATTTGTACCTTCAAATATATATCTATTTACAATACCTTTTTTTCGAAAATATTCACCAATTTTGCCTTTTGAAATTCCAGTTCCAGCAATTCTTAACAAGTTAATATCGACAATCTCAACATTTAGATTTAAAGCTAGTGATGTTGCTTGAGCAATTTCTTGTACAAAATCTTGTATTTGCAATAATTCTCCCATTTTAATTTCCTCCTTATACTATCTTATGCAGTCTCATCATGAGACTATATGTATCAATTTAAGATATTTATAAATATATAAATAAAGTATTAAAACCAACATTTTAAGTTAATACAAACTATATTAAAATTAGTAATCAGATTTTAATATATCAATCTGAGATTTTAGATTAATCGGAATAGTCATTTATTTATTGATAGTATACCATTGAAGTTAGTGTATATCAACAATTATCAGATTTATAAACTTAAACAATAAAATTGGCATGTAAGTTGCATCTATATTATTATAAGAAATTATTAAAAGGAGGAGTGCCCATGATAATAGGAGTGCCAAAAGAGATAAAAACAAGGGAAAATAGGGTAGCTCTCACACCTGATGGCGTAAACTCTTTAGTAAAGTCTGGTCATAGTGTGTTAATAGAAAAAGATGCAGGGTTAGGTGCTGGTTTTAGTGATAAGGAATACGAAGAATCTGGAGCTAAGGTCATAGAGCAAGCAAAAAACGTATGGGAAAAATCTGAAATGATTTTAAAAGTAAAAGAACCTTTAGCAAATGAGTATAAATATTTTAGGAAAGGTTTAATCTTATTTACTTATTTGCATTTAGCCAGCAATTTAGAGCTTACTAAAGCTTTAAAGGATTCTAAAATGATTGCCATTGGATATGAAACTGTTCAACTTACTAATAGATTTTTACCTCTTTTAACACCAATGAGTGAAATTGCAGGAAGAATGGCAGTACAACAGGGAAGTATATATTTAGAAAAAACAAATGGAGGTAAGGGGATTTTAATAGATGGAGTCCCTGGAGTCGCTCCTGCACACATAGTAATAGTAGGTGGAGGAATTGTAGGAACTGGTGCAATTAGAAGGGCTGTAGGTCTAGGAGCTAGAGTAACTGTTCTTGATATCTCTATAGAGAGACTTACTTATCTAAATGAAATATTTATGGGGAAAGTTGAAACCTTGTATTCCAATGAATACAATTTAACTAAAGCTGTGAAGTCAGCTGATTTAGTTATAGGTGCAGTTTTAATTCCTGGTGCTAAAGCTCCTAAACTTATTAAAGAAGAAATGATAAAACAGATGGAACCGGGAAGTGTTGTTGTAGATGTGGCAATTGATCAAGGAGGATGTGTGGAAACTATAGAAAAAGCTACTACTCATGCTGAGCCTACATTTGTAAAACATGGAGTTATACACTATGCAGTAGGTAATATTCCAGGAGCTGTCCCAAAGACTTCCACTTTAGCACTTACAAATGTGACTCTACCCTATGTAATGAAAATTGCTAATATGGGATGGAAAGAAGCCTTTAAAGCAGACTATTCTCTGGGGAAAGGGGCAAATGTAATAGATGGAAATGTTACATATCCTGCAATTGCACAGGTGTATGGTATGGAATATGTAGAATTAAAAGATATTTTAGTATAGATAGTTGGAAATAATAATTTCTATTATTTAAGGTTATAGACGAATTAACACTATATACCTAAAATAGGTATAATCTAGATATTTCAATATAAATGAAGGTAGTAAATATACGAATTGTAGAGTTCTAAAGCAAGTTATTAAAATTATATTAGTAAAGGAGGATAGATGGAAATTACTATGCACAAAAAAATAATTTAGAGGTGAAAATATGACCGTTTATAATTTCTTTTTAGATTTTGCATTAGCATCTATGTTGATACTAATCGGACAAATTTTAAGAGCTAAGGTTACAATTTTCCAAAGGTTTTTCATGCCAGCGAGTATGATTGCTGGGTTTTTAGGATTAATACTAGGACCTAATGTACTAAATATTTTACCATTTTCAGATTCAATAGGATCCTATGCCGGAGTATTAATTATTTTGATTTTTACGATTGTTGGGATAAATGGATTTGAATTTGGCAATAAAGATTCATCAAAAGAAGAAATAAATAGATTATTAGGATTCCAACTATACAGATTTATTGCTTTTTTCATTCAATTTATAATACCAATAACTTTAACATTATTGATATTCACAAAAGTATTTCCAGTTTTAAATGATGGATTTGGCATTCTCTTAGTTTCTGGATTTTATGGAGGACATGGAACTGCAACTGCGGTAGGGGGAACTCTTGCTAATTTAGGTTGGTCTGATGCTCCAGATTTAGCTATGACTTTTGCAACTATGGGTATACTTATAGGAGTTTTTGGTGGATTAGCTTTAATAAAGATAGGAACAAAAAGAGGAGATAGTGGATATATAAAAGATTTCAAATATATTACAGGGGATATTAAAACAGGTCTAGTAAAAAAAGAAAATAGGAAATCAGTAGGCAAAGAAACAATTTCACCAGTATCATTAGATACATTATGTTTTCACTTATCAATTATCTTGGCTATTTCTGGGATCAGTTACATGCTAAATATGTGGATTGCTGAAAACTTCATATCTGGAATTCCTGACTTTACTATAGCCTATATATTAGCTTTAATCTTCTTTTTAGCTTTGAAAAAGACACCAGTTTACAATTATATAGATACAGGTATAAGCGGGAAAATATCTGGAACTTCAACTGATTATTTAGTATTCTTTGGTATATCATCAATCAAATTAGCAGTAGTGGCGAAATATGCTTTACCTTTAATTCTGATGGGCATAGTTGGAATAGCGATAGTAGTATTAATTGTATATCCACTAGGAAAAATATTTAATAAAGATAGTTGGTTTGAAAGAGCTATGTTTATATTTGGTTATTCTACAGGAGTATTTGCTATAGGTTTTGTATTGCTTAGAATAGTTGATCCAGAAAATAAATCAAAGACAATTGAAGATACTGCAATGACACCTCTTACAAGTTTTGTAGAAATTATAATGTGGTCAGTGGTTCCAGCAATGTTAATGAATGGTCAAGGGTGGATAATAGTTGGAGTATTAAGTATATTTATAATAGCAAGCTTTATTATAGGTAAATTAACTGGAAGTTGGTGGCTAGGTATTGATAATAGTCAAAGAAAAACATTAGGTGTAACAACAAAGCAAAATAATGAGTTTGTTTAATTTAATAAGTATATTTTTAATATAGATAAAATGTATAAAAACAACTTATATTTTTACAAGTAGGATAGTACTAAAAATATATTTATAGTAGTAAGTGTATATTTTACAATAAGTCAATAAATATATAAATAGGGAGGAGATAATTTTTATGTAATTTTGAATATTGAATAAAACGGAAAGGTACGAAAAATTAAAATAAAATTATTAGGGGGATTTAATTATGAAAATACCAAAAGTAGACTTTTTATATTTAAATGAAGAGGATATGATAGAAGCTGGCGTACTTAATATGCATGAATGTATTAAAGAAATGGAAAACGTATTCAAATTGTTAAGTGCAGGAGATTATATTATGGGAGGAAGTAATGATAATTCACATGGTATGTTAATAGATTTTCCTGACGATCCAGTACATTCTGGAATGCCTAAAAATGGCCCAGATAGAAGATTTATGGCTATGCCAGCTTATCTTGGAGGAGAATATAGAGTTTGTGGATGTAAATGGTACGGTTCAAATATCGAAAACATTTCAAAGGAACTTCCTAGATCAATATTAATGATGACTTTAAATGATGTAGATACAGGGGCACCTTTAGCATTTCAATCGGCAAACTTATTAAGTGCATGGAGAACAGGTGCTATACCAGGAGTAGGTGCTAAATATTTGGCTAACCCAGGTTCAAAAGTTTTTGGGATAGTAGGTGCTGGAGCAATTGGAACTTCAAGTGCTGAAGCGATAATAGATGCAGTTCCAACTTTAGAAACAGTTAAAATTTACGATGTTTATACACCAACAGCAAAAATTTTAAAAGAGAGACTAGATGAGGAATACTCAAATTTAGAAGTTGTTATTGTTGATACTATTGAGAAGGCTATAAAGAATAGTGATGTAGTAAATCTTGCTACATCTGGAGACGCTAATCCAAAAATAGAAGAAAAATGGATAAGTCCTGGCACGTTGTTTACTGTTTCTGCAACTGCAGATTTTGATCCAGATTTTGCAGTGAATAATATGAAATTTATTGTAGATAATTGGAAGATGTACGAATCTGTATTAGATGAAGAAGAATATCCGTATTATAATCCAACCATGGGGGTTATTGGAAGACAATTATTGGATTGGATTCATGAGGAAAGAATGACAGCAGAGGTAATTGAAAATATTGGAGATGTAATTACTGGAAAGATAAAAGGAAGAGAAGCAAAAGGTGATATAATCCTATATGGGCTAGGAGGTCAACCGGTATATGATGTAGCATGGGGATATAGGATTTATCAAAATGCTTTGGAAAAAGGTATTGGTACTAAATTAAATCTTTGGGAAAGAGCATATCAAGCAAGATAAAACTTTTAAAAATTGAATTAGAGCATCAGTAAATTATTGACGAAATTTATAGGATAAAGCAACGGTTAAATATTTAAGTTACTAGAAATAGAGTTTTATCCCAATTAAGAATATTATTTGTAGATGGATTAATAAAAAAGTTTTCCTCAATTGAGGAAAACTTTTTTTCGTTAAATCTCTCTTATATCCACATTAAATGTCTTTTCGCCAACTCTAAAACTCATCTTCCTTATACCTCTAAATTCAAATCTATTATCCTTTATAAAGGTCTTTATATCTGATATGTCTTCTTCGTATTGCTTATAAATTTCCTGTGCTTTTTCTATGGAGATTTTTTCAAATTTAATCTTTTCTCCGGGTTTCATCTGAGCTAGCTTATTTAAATCTGGTGTTATAACAGTTCCTATTTTAGTATATCCTCCTGTAGTTTGTCTATCTGCCATCATTATTATTGGAGATCCATGTCCGGGAACTTGTATAGATCCAAAGACAATACCGTCAGAGATTATATCTGCACCATCAATATGTTCTATTTTAGGGCCATCCAATCTATATCCCATCCTATCTGCTTCAGAAGTTATATTGTATTTTGAGTTTAAGAATGTATCAATGGATTCTTGGGGAAAATAATCATCTTGAGGACCTAAAACTACCCTTATGGTATTTTCAGATTTGTATTCAGGGTTAAATTTCATAGGTAAATAGCTTCCAGAGTCTGGAATTATCTTGTTTTCTAGAGGGATTTTATCCCCTTTAGCTAACTTTCTTCCTTCAAATCCTCCTATTTTTCCTTTAAGAAATGTGGACTTACTGTTCATTACCTTAGGCACATCTATCCCTGTAGAAAAGGCGATATAGGTTCTAATCCCTGAGGTAGCATTAGAAAAACTTAATTTATCATCGGCCCTTACAAGAAGACTAGTCCACATAGGAACAGGCTCATCATTTATCTTAGGTTTCATATCTGCCCCAGTTATACTTATAACTTCATCACATAGAAATTTTATTTCAGGGCTTGTTAAAGTGGCTTCCAAAACTGCTTCATTTTCATCATTGCCTACTAATAGATTTGCTATTCTAGTTGAAAAATGGTCCATAGAACCTCCCACACTCATACCATATCTTTGATATCCCCATCTTCCGATATCTTGTATAGTTGTAAGAAGGCCAGGATTTAAAATTTTAAACTTCCTCACGGATTTCACCTCCTTGTATGATATTTATTTCATATTCATTTTTTTCTATTTTATCCAGTATATCTAAATATTCATTTTCATCTATAGGAACAAATCTCACATAATCACCTGCATTTAACAAAACGGGGGGATCCTCTAAAGGAGTATATAGTTTTACAGGAGTTCTTCCTATAAGCTGCCAACCGCCAGGACTATCTATAGGATAAATTCCAGTTTGCTTTCCTGCAATACCAGTAGAGCCTGCGGGTATTTTAGTTCTAGGTGTTTGTAGTCTAGGGGTTTCTATTTTTTCGCTCATTCCACCAAGATAACTAAATCCTGGAGTAAAACCCAGCATATATACTAGATAATCTCTAGAAGTATGAATATCTATAACTTCTTGCTCTGTTAAATTATTATGTTCTGCTACAAAACTTATATCAGGGCCATATTCTCCACCATAAACTGTAGGAATTTCTACTATTCTTATTTGAGATTTATTTGAATCTTTTAATGAAGTTTCTATTGTCTTTAATTTACCTACAAGATTGTTGAATTCTATTATTAAGGGATTATATAGAACTAAGATAGATCTGTAGGTAGGTATGATTTCGTTGATACCTAATATTTTTTCTTGATCTAAAGCTTGGACCATACTTCTAATCTTTGCATTTATTTCTGGAGTAATAGAGTTTCCAAACTCTATTACAAGGGATTTATCTCCAGCTATAATATATTTTGTCTTATCATACATAATTTATCACCATCTTTTCTTTAATTAAATAGAGCACTAAGTCCTGATAGGGAGCTTATTCCTAGATAAAGAGTAATTAATACTACTACAATCCCTAAGATTAATAGCCATTTAGGATGTTTATAGTTTCCTACAATTTTTTTATTTGTAGATGCAAGAAGCATAGTGCCCAATGTCAATGGAAGTATTATACCGTTTAGAGACCTTGCTATTACTAGAAGTGCAACTGGTCTACCAATTGTAACAAATAAGATTGCAGAAATTGCGATAAAGCCTATAATCCATTTATTTTCATTTCTATCAATGGTCTTAGCTAAAGTAGTTAAAAATGAAACTGATGTATAAGCTGCTCCAACTATTGAAGAAATTGCAGCCGCCCAAATTACAATACCGAAAAATTTATATCCAATAGTACCTGCACCTAATTGGAAGGCAGATGCTGGAGGGTTTGCTTCGTCTAATACTAATCCCTTTGAAACTACTCCCAAGATTGCTAAAAATAATAGAATTCTTATAATTGTTGCAACACCCATACCTGTAAGTGCAGACTTTTGTATTTGATCTAAATTTTCTTCTCCAGAAATTCCTGCATCTAGTAATCTATGTCCACCAGAGAATGTTATATAACCTCCTACAGTTCCCCCTACTAATGTAATAATTGCTAAGATTGGGAAAGTTTCTGGTATGAATGTTCTTTTTATAGCTTCCCCTACTGGAGGAGATGTAGAAAATGCTACATATCCTATTAGGACAATCATAGAACCACCCAATACTTTAGTCAAAGTATCCATCGCTTTACCAGCTTCTTTAGATAAAAAGATTCCTATAGCTAAAATTGCTGATATAGCTCCACCAATCCTTAAATCTAAGTTAAACAATACATTTAACCCTAAAGCAGCGCCGCCTATATTTCCTATATTAAAGGCCAATCCTCCAAGAGCTACTGCAAAGGCTAGGAAATATCCTAATCCAGGTAAAATTTTATTAGCTATGTCTTGACCTCTCATACGAGATACGCCTATAACTCTCCATACATTTAATTGAGCGATTAAAGACATGATAACTGAAGTTAAAATTACAAAACCGAAAGTTGCACCTAATTCTGATGTGAAGGTTGCAGTCTGAGTCAAAAATCCAGGTCCTACTGCTGAAGTAGCCATTAAAAACGCAGCACCTAGAACTACAGATAAATTTTTATTTTTATTTTGATCCAAATTTTTCACCTCTTAGATAAATTTATTTAGACTTTTTACTTCAATTCCCTCTGCGATCAAACTTTCTTTAATATTTTTAACAAAATCAACTGCTTCTGGATTGTCACCATGAACGCAGATAGAGTCTGCTTTTATTTCGATTTCCTTCCCAGTTATAGCAGTTACTTTTCCTTCTAAGACCATTTTTTTAATTCTGTCGATAGCTAAGTCCTTATCATGAATAACAGCTCCAGGCAATTTTCTACTAACAAGGGTACCGTCCTCATTGTAAGCTCTGTCAGCAAATACTTCTTGAGCTACTTTGATTCCCATTTCTTGTGCCTTTTTAACAATAAGACTTCCGCTAAGTGCCATCAATATAATATTTTTATCCACTTCACTTAAGGCTTTTAAAATTTCAATTGAAAGTTTTTCATCATTGTTAGCAGTGTTATAAAAAGCTCCATGAAGTTTCATATGTTGAATACTTCTTCCATTTGCCTCTGCAAAGGCTTTTAGAGCACCTAATTGATACAACATATAAGCTCGAGCTTCTTTAGGACTAATATCCATTTTTCTACGTCCAAATCCCATTAAATCAGGATATCCTGGATGCGCCCCTATTTCTGCCTTGTTTTTTATTGCTTCTTTAACAGTCTTTTCCATTATAAGAGGATCACCAGCATGAAAACCACAGGCTATATTTACACTTGTCACATGTTTTATTACCTCTTCATCAAGACCTAAGACATAGAATCCAAAACTTTCGCCAATGTCAGAATTTAAATCTACTATACCTTTCATTTAAAACACCTCCTAAAATTTAAAAAACAATACTTACACTAAGTGTATTCTACATGGAATGAGAAAATCCTTCTTTTTTTCTAAATAATTAGATTCTTTAGAAAAAACTCATTAATCGGAAAATAACATTTAAAAAATCTCTTAAATGTACTATAATAGGAGCTAAATAGAATACTATTAAAAGTGAGGTGAGATAATGGGAGATTATATAACAATAGGTGAAAGTGTTTTTATTTCATTGATAAGTATGTTTGTAGTGTTTTTGATTTTAATATTGATTTCTGTATTAATCTATGGATTAGGATTTATAAAGAAAGAGGAAATAATTCAAGCGAAGGAATTGTCAAATTTTGTATCTAACAAGGAAGAAATAGATGATGTTCCAGAAGAAATTGTTGCTGTAATTTCCGCTACACTTTTATGTTTAATGGATACGGAAAAAAATAATATTAATATCTCAAGTATAAAAAAGATTTCTTAAGCTTATAAAATTCAATTAAGTAAATTGGGGGAAAAGAAGATGAGAAGATTTATTATAAATGTGAATGGTAATTCTTATGAGGTGGAAGTTGATGAAGTTCAACCAGGGCAAAAAGACAAAAATATAGACTATCAAAAACCTGTAGAAACTGTGAGAGAAAGGACTGTAGAAAATAAACAAGTAGCAGCTAGAGAAACAGTAGAAGCTCCTATGCCAGGTAGTATATTTAAGATAAGTGTTTCTAAAGGAGATATGGTAAAGGCTGGGGATGTACTTATGATACTTGAAGCTATGAAAATGGAAAATGAAATATTAGCCCCTAAAGATGGAAAAGTTGCAGATATCTTAGTATCTGAAGGTTTGGCAGTAGATACTGGTCATAAGCTTATAACTATACAGTAAGTTATTAAGAAAGGAATGAAATAGGATGATTATAGATATACTATCAGATTTTTGGGGGAATACAGGATTTAAAACTATTGAGTTAACTCAAATAATAATGCTTTTCGTATCTTTTATACTTTTATATTTAGGAATAGCAAAAAAATTTGAACCTTTATTACTTATACCCATTGCCTTTGGTATATTACTTGCGAATCTCCCTGGCTCAGATCTAATGAAAGAACCTGTAGTTGAAATAATAAGAGATCCTAATACAAAGGAGCTTATATCTCAGACAAAAGAATATGGTGGACTATTATATTACTTGTATCAAGGTGTGAAATTAGGAATATATCCTCCTTTGATATTTATGGGGGTAGGTGCTATGACAGACTTTGGACCACTTATAGCCAATCCTAAAAGTGTACTTCTAGGAGCAGCAGCACAATTTGGTATATTTGCAACTTTTATTGGTGCAATATTGTTAAATGATAGTGGTATAGTAGCATTTACAGCTAAAGAAGCTGCAAGTATAGGGATAATTGGAGGTGCTGATGGTCCTACAGCTCTATATATAACTTCAAAATTGGCACCTCAATTATTAGGGCCTATAGCAGTAGCTGCTTATTCATATATGGCTCTAGTACCGATAATTCAGCCACCTATAATGAGAGCTCTAACTACAAAGGAAGAAAGAAATATAACTATGAAGCAATTAAGAGTAGTTTCAAAAAGAGAAAAAGTCATATTTCCAATAATGGTAACAGTTGTAGTTTCCCTACTTCTTTCTTCAGCTACAACTTTAGTTGGTATGTTAATGCTTGGGAATTTATTTAGGGAATCACTAGTAGTAGATAGATTATCAAAGACTGCGCAAAATGAACTGGTAAATATCGTTACTATATTCTTGGGAGTAACAGTAGGTGCTACAGCAAATGCAGAAACTTTTTTAACCACTAAGACTATAAGTATAATTGTATTAGGGTTAATTGCATTCTCAATAGGAACAGCTTCTGGTGTGCTTTTAGGAAAGTTAATGTCAAAATTATCAGGAGGAAAGATAAATCCATTGATAGGGGCAGCAGGAGTATCTGCAGTACCTATGGCAGCAAGAGTAGTACAAAAGGTAGGTCAAGAGGAAAACCCAAGAAACTTTTTACTTATGCATGCAATGGGACCAAATGTGGCTGGAGTAATAGGTTCTGCAATAGCAGCAGGTATGCTACTTCACTTCTTTGGATAAATTAAAAATTAAAATTAGATAATATAAGGGGGATGGGTAAATTGAATTTAGCAAATATGAACCCGAAAGAGGTAAGAGAACTTATAAGAAAAGGAGAAATAAGTAAACCTACATCTGGAATGTGTAAGGGACATATTCAAGCTAATCTAGCCATAGTTCCTAAAGACTTAGCTTTTGATTTCTTATTGTTTGCTCAAAGAAATCCTAAGCCCTGCCCAGTTTTAGATGTAACAGATATAGGCAATCCAGAGCCAAAGCTAATGGCAAAGGGAGCTGATTTAAGATATGATATACCCAAGTATAGAATCTACAAAAAAGGAGAATTAGTAGATGAAGTAGATAATATTGAAGATTATTGGAGAGATGATTTAGTAGGATTTTTACTTGGATGTAGCTTCTCATTTGAATCAGCAATGTTAAATGCTTCAATTCCCATAAGACATATAGAGGACAATCATAATGTACCTATGTATATCACAAATATTGAAACTGAACCTGCTGGAGAGTTTCATGGGAAGATGGTAGTAAGTATGAGACCTATCCCATATCAATTAATCACAAGAGCAGTTCAAGCTACATCAAGATTTCCACAAGTTCACGGAGCGCCTGTTCATATAGGAGATCCTGCACAAATTGGGATAGAGGATATAAATAAGCCTGACTTTGGAGATCCTTCAGAAATAAAAGAAGGAGAAGTACCAGTATTTTGGGCATGTGGAGTTACACCTCAATCAATAGCAATGACAAGTAAACCAGAACTTATGATAACTCACTCACCAGGACATATGTTTATATGCGACCCAAAAGATGAAGATTTAGCAGTGCTATAAATTTTAAATAAGAAGCTATTTTAAAATAAATAGCCAAAAAAGCAGGTCAAGAGCGTGATGTGAACCCTTTAATACGGACTTTCGGATAATATTTAATTATGCGGCTTGTTGCCTATACTCAATAGGTGACAGGCCGTTTAATTTCTTCTTTATTCTTTTGTTATTATACCAGTTAATATATTCTGTAATCTTTTTCTCTAACTTCTTAATGGATGTAAATTTTTCTCCATAGTACATTTCTTGCTTCAATATCCCAAAGAAATTTTCCATTGGAGAGTTATCTATACAATTTCCTCTTCTAGACATACTTTGTTCAATATTTCTCTTTTTTAATCTTTTCACCCATTGAGCATGCTGATAATGAAAGCCTTGGTCAGAGTGAATTGTTAATTGATGCTTCTTAGGAAGCTTTTTAAGAGCATTATCTAAGGCATCCGTTGTAAATTTTACTGTAGGAGCTGTAGATAGATTAAATGAAATTATTTCGTTGTTAAAAAGATCCATAATAGGTGATAGATACAGTTTTTGATTACTGCCTTGGATTTTGAATTCAGTTACATCTGTAACCCATACTTTATTAGGAACTGTTACTTGGAATTGCCTATTTAATTTATTCTCTGCTATCTTTCCAACTTCACCTTTAAAAGAACTATAACCTCTAGATCTTCTGGAAAATTTTATGCACTTCATATCATTCTCTTTCATGATTCTATATACTCTTTTATGGTTTATCTTTAAGTCCTTTTGTTTTAGAGCAATGGTAATTCTTCTGTATCCATAAGTTTCATTTGATTCTTCAAATATATTTCTAATAATATTTATCAATTTTAACTCTTCTTTGTTAACTGTTTCTAGTTTTTCTACCCATTCATAGAATGAACTTTTGGGCAAGTTAGCTATCTTAAGCCAGATTCTCAATTTGATTGAAGGGAATTTCTGCCTTAATTCCATTATTACTTTCGTTTTTTCCTTGTTTTTTGCTCTCTTTTTTGGACTAAGGCTTTTAGCTTTTTTTCGTATGCTAAGCTCGCTCTCAGAAATTCATTTTCTTCTCTTAATTTAATTAATTCTTCTTTATCGCTTTTGGTGAGATTTAAAGCATCTTTTTTCTTCTTGTTTTCAGACATAGTACTAGGCCTCCCAATCGACTTATTAAGCCCTTCGAAGCCTTCATCTAAGTATTGCCTTTGCCAATTAGCAATCGTACCCTGATTGCTAATACCAAAGTGATTAGCAGCTTCTCTGTAAGAGCAATTATGGTATTGCCTATATTGTAATACACGTAGCTTAAATTCTCCAGAGTAAAAAGTTTTTGTAGATTTTATTTTTAGTCCTTCTTCTCCGTAGCTTTCATAATTTTTAACCCAATCCCTAACTCGACTAAAATTTGTTATAGCGTATTTTTTTGCTATAGATTCATAACCACCTGTTTCTCCACTTAAATAATCTTTCACTACTTCTAACTTAAACTTAAATGAATATTTAGACATGATAAAACCCCCTAAATCCGTGTCCGGATTTGGGGGGTAACATCAGCGTAGCTTTAAGGCCTGCTTTTTTGTATAATTGATTTATAATATTATATATTTTTGAGTCATTTTGTAGTATTACATAGGTTATAAACTTAACCTCTTGGGGGTGTATAAAATAGCTAGTTTATTTGATGAAGAGGAAGTGGAAATAAGTAACTTGTCAATAATAGTATACAATGTTTTTTTAATTATGCTTAGTGCTTTAAATAATAGTGATAAAGTAAAAAATATTCCTTATGCATATATATCTTTTAGGATTATACAAATAATTTTCAGTATCTATATAACATTAAAAGGCATAACCCTGATAATAGGCACATTTAAAGAACCAAAAAAAAGAACACTAATAGAGATATGAACAGCACCCTGTCAAGTAGACAGTGGAAATAATAAAAACAATCTTAAGCAGCCAAGGCTCGATATTCTATCGGGCTGAGGCTGTTTAGTCTTTTTTGCAGTCTCCTATGATTATAAAAACAAATATATTTATCTATATCATTTTTTAGTTCTTCATATGATTTGTATTTATTTAAATAATATTTTTCACATTTCAAAGTTCCCCAAAATGCTTCCATAGGTCCATTATCAATGCATCTCCCTACCCTTGACATGCTTTGGGTCATTCCTGTTGATTCCAACCTTTTCTTAAATCCATAAGATGTATATTGATAACCTCTGTCGCTATGAATTATAGGATTGGCACCTGGATTAGATTTTATAGCCAAATCTAATGTTTCAAATACTAATTGATTATCATTTCTATGTCCTACTACATAAGCCACTATGCTGTTATCATATAGATCTAATATTGCACTTAAATATGCTTTCTTACCATATCCATATTTAAGTTCTGTTACATCTGTAACCCATTTCTCATTTGGTATTGATGCGGAAAATTCTCGATTCAAGATGTTTTCTGCAACAAATAGTGGTGTTGATTTTACATACCTTTTCTTTTTTTTACGAATTACAGATTTTAGTCCAATCACCCTCATCAAGCGATATATTCGCTTATGATTGTAGTTCATATTCAATCTGCGATTAAGATGCATGGTAATTCTTCTATAGCCATAGATCCCATTTACTTCTTCATAAAGACTTATCATTTCTTTTATCAGCATTTCATTTTCTTTTTCTAACTCCGTTTTATCTCTATTAAGCCACTTATAATATGAAGAACGAGCAATATTTGCAACTTTACATAGTAATGATATAGAGTATTTGTTTTCTTTATTAAGCTTTTTTATTACAAGATATTTATTTTCTTGTCTAATACTGCTTAATACCGCCTCCCTTCTAGTTCCTGCAGCTTTTTTAAGAATGCATTCTCCGCCCTTAATCTTTCATTTTCCTTTTCTATTCTTTTCATAGCAAGTTTAATTTTTTCTTCCGATGTAAGCTCTGATTCTACTTTGTTTCTTCCTCTTTTATCTACAAGAGCATCTTCTCCGTATTCTTCAAATTTTCTAACCCATCCATAAACTTGCTGATAGGAAACATCAAATGTTTCAGCAGTTAGCTGATAGCTTTTATTGTTACCAATGCAATATTTTACAATTTCAATTCTTTCTTCTAATGTGGTAGATCTTCCTTTAGTCATAGATTGGCTCATTCCTTTTCCAGTATCTTTTAATTCCCTATGACTATTATACCTCTTAATCCACTTTCTAAGAACACTCTTATCTGATATTTCATATTTATCAGCGATATTACCTAATGAATACTCTCCTGAAAGATAATCTAAAACGGCTGATTCCTTTAATTCCTTTGAATATTTCTTCCATGTTTTTGATTTTTCTAATCCTTGAAATCCATACTTTTCATAGCATTTCTTCCAATGGTAAAAAGTAGATTCATTAATCCTATAAAATCTACACAAGCCTGCAATTGAAATATATGAATTCTCGTATTCCATTAATATATTAAATTTTTCTTCTGCTGTATATTTTATTTTTGACATGAAAATACTCCCCTTTCAGTATCAGATTTTTGTTTTTAAATCTGTCTACCTTAAGGGGAGCATATCAATAATCAAGATTGTATTTTTTGTTTTTCTAATGATTCTAATGTTATTTGTCACCATTGAAAATATAATTCATACAGCATCATATATTAATAAAGTTTTTTAGGGGTAGATTTTTTTAACTAGAGATACAATAGAAAATGAGCTAGTGAATATTAGTATTATATAGCGAAGTAAATAAAAGCGAGGTGTTCTATGAAAAATAAACTAAGAAATGATAGAAATGTCAAAATATTTTTAGGACTTATTTTAACATGGCGGTGTTTATCAAGATTTTCAATGGAGGGAATTCAAGGATTAAGCGCAATTACTTTTTTTAGTGGAATTGTAGGAATCTTAGCTTTTTTAACTGCTTATAAGACTCATAAAAAAAATATTGAGAATGATAAAAATTGATTTAGTGAACATCATTTATATTATGTGCAATATGTAGCAACTCTTTTAAAATAAACTATTGAAATGACAGGAAAGCATTCTGTCGTTTTTTAGTTGTATAATATTTTAGATAGACTATAATATATACAACTGACGAAATGAATCGAGGTGAAACAATTGAAATTCCTAGAAATTATATCTCCACTGTGGGATACATTAAAGGGGATTTTACCTTTAACTTTAATACTTATGATTTTTCAGGTATTAATATTAAAAAAACCCATAGAGGATATAAAAAAGTTTACCACTGGATTTGTACTTGCAACATTGGGACTACATTTATTTTTAATGGGAACCAATATGAGCTTGATACCTTTAGGCAGTTCTGTAGGTAAAAGCCTACATGTATTAGATAGTAAATGGGCTATTATTCTTTTAGGATTTGTACTTGGTTACTTTGCTACTCTTGTAGAGCCTGCCCTTAGAACTTTGGCGCTAGAAGTAGAAGAATTATCAGTAGGGGCAATAAATCATAAAGTTTTATTACATGGAGTAGCTGCAGGATTTGGAATGGGAATGAGTATAGGATTATATAAGATCATCTCAAGTACACCTTATATAAAAATTATAATTCCATTACTTGTAATAGTTGTAGTTTTAATATTTTTCACACCAGAACCTTATATCTCTATAGCTATGGACTCAGCTAGTGCTACTACAGGGCCTGTAAATATTCCCTTAAATATGGCTCTTGCTGTAGGACTTGCAAGTATAATAGAAGGGGTTGACCCACTTTTATCAGGATTTGGGATAATAGGTCTCACCTCTGTGGGAGCGATGGTATCTGTACTCATACTAGGGATATTGACTAAACTATAAATTAGTGGAAAATATCTATTGAAATATTGTTATAAAGGGTGATTATGTGTTTGATATTAAGTGTATTGTTGCAATAGTAGAGAGAGGCAAGGCAGATAAAATTGTAGATGCTGGAAAAAAATCTGGTGCTACTGGTGCAACTATATTTTATGGAAGAGGGACAGGAGAATCAGAAGTAAAGAAATTTTTGAAGGTAAATATTGAAGCCTCAAAGGAAATAATACTGATTCTAAGCGAAAAAGAAAAATTAAAAGATATAATGAAGGCCATGATAATTGCTGGGGATTTAAAAAAACCGGGTACAGGTATTATATTTACTATACCTATCGACAATCTTATAGGTTTACATCATAGACTAGAATTCGAAGATATATCATAGTAGCTTTTGATGGTGCAATAAATCTATAAATGTGGTATTATATATAGTATCATAATGGAGGTTTTATTTGTGGGACGCGGAAGCAAGATATTTGGAGAGGAAAAGATTAGTAAATTATTGTTCCGATTTTCCATTCCAATAATAATTTCAATTTTAATTTCGGAACTTTATAATATGGTAGATACATTTTTTATAGGGAGAAATGTAGGTAAAGCTGGAATAGGTGCTCTTGTATTAGTATTTCCAATACAAAGGATTATAATTGCAATAAGTATGATGATAGCCATAGGAACTTCTACTTCATTTTCTAGGTCAAATGGAGAAAAGACCTTTGATAAGTCAGAGAAGATAATAAAGACTGGATTTTCTTTAGTCTTTTTGATTATGACAATTATTACTACTTGTATATTTTTATTTAGAGAAAAAATACTTTTAGCTTTAGGAGCAAGTAGTGATATATTACCTTTTGCTAAAGAGTATTTAAGTATAATCATATTTGGAAGTTTATTTTTGAGCTCCACCATATTTATTTCAAATGTAATGATATCTCTTGGAAATAATAAAATAGCCATTAAAAGTAATAGTATAGGGGCTATTTTAAATATCATATTAGATTATATATTGGTTGTAAATTTAAACATGGGAGTAACTGGAGCAGGTATAGCCACAGTAAGCTCTCAAATTGCAGGATTTTTATTTGCATACTATAATTATTCAAAGATAAAAAAACAGCAAAATATAGCATCAGGATTTTATCTAGATAGAAAGATAATTATATCAATAATATTGATAGGTCTTTCTGCATTTGTAGTAGAGGCAGAGGACGGAATCGTAATGGCGGTTTTCAACAATCTATTATTAGATAGTGTTGGAGATAGTGGAATAGTAGTACTAGGTGTTATAAGTAAAATATATATGTTTTTATTTATAACTATGTTTGGAATAGCATCTGCTATGCAACCTATAGCTGCATATAATATAGGAGCGAAGAACTTTAAAAGATTAAAATCTATAATGCAAAAAACTATTTTGTTTGCAAGTTTGACAACAGGAGTTATGTGGGGGATTGCAATGATTTTTCCTTCTACATTTATTTCCCTATTTATAGATGATGCAGTTATTATAAGAGAATCAGTGCATGCTTTTAGAATTATGATTTCTCTATTTCCCTTTATAAGCATATATTATGTAAGTATATTTTATTTTCAGGCCATGGGCAGAGGGAAAATATCTCTGGGGATTGCCGTATTTAGACAATTAGTAATTATGCTACCTCTATCTATTGTATTAGTAAAATGGTTTAATTTAGGTGCTACTGGAGTTTGGCTATCTTATCCAATAAGTGACTTTTTAGCATCTGTAGGTTCATTTATTTTGATTAGAAATGAAAGTTTAAAACTCAATTTAAAGATAAAAAAGCAAAGCAAGAAGACAAATTTGAAAAAAGAATTTGTCTTAGATTAAAATAATAAATTAGGGTATAAAAATAAGTAAGGTAACTTACTTATTTTTATTTTGAGGTGAAAACATGGTAAATATTCTTTTAGTGGAAGATGATAGAACTTTAGCCGATGGTATAGAATATACTTTAAAATCAGAAGGGTACATAGTAGATATAAAAAACAGTTTTATTGAAGGAAAAGATTCTATATATAAAAACAAATATGATTTAATAATACTAGATGTAGGACTTCCTGATGGGTCCGGATTTGAATTATGTGAATATATAAGAAAATTTCAGACTACACCTGTAATATTTTTAACAGCTCAAGATGAAGAAGTAAATATAGTAAGGGGTCTTGATATAGGGGCAGATGACTATATAACTAAGCCCTTTAGGATAAGAGAGCTATTATCTAGGATAAAGGCAATACTTAGAAGATTAGTAGAAAATCCAGTAGATAATACTCTTATATCTAAGGATATAAGAGTAAATTTGCTGGACTCTAAGGTCTATTTAAAAGATGAACTTATCCAACTCACACCTTCAGAGTATAAATTGCTTTTAATTCTTTTAAATAATTGGGATAAGGTTTTATCTAGAAGGTGTATCTTAGAGAACCTATGGGATATAGAAGGGAATTTTGTAGATGATAATTCTTTATCTGTATATATAAGAAGGCTTAGAGAGAAAATTGAAGATGATTCATCTAACCCAGAGTATATTAAAACCATAAGAGGTGTAGGATACAGATGGGACGTAAGTGTTAGAGGTGAGTGATGTTTAGAAATAAAGAGTTTAAATCTATAATTATAAAGCTTATAATTATGCAATCTATATTTGCTATAATGATATTTTTATTTGTAAATTTTACTATTAAAGATATTACAAAAGATGTGATAAAGAGAGATATTTCTTTAGTTGGGAATATATTAAAGGATAATCCAGAATTAGAAAAAGATATAGTACCCTATATAACTAAAGAAATAGAAGAAGAAAATTTTAAAATTGGGGAAAATACTTTGAAAGATTATGGCTATAATATTTCTTTGAAGGATAAAAATCATCCTATTTTAAAACATAATAAAAATATGCCTATGTATATATCGTTTTCTATAATATTATTTCTATTACCTTTGTTATTTTTAATAACAATTGAGTATAAAAAAATTTATAAGAGGATAAGAAAAATATCATTTATGTCGGAAAAAATAGTAGAGGGGAATTTTTCTGAGAGACTTTCTGAACAAGATGAAGGAGATTTTCATATATTAAATCATCAATTCAATCAAATGGCCAATAGATTAGAAAATAGTATAGAGGGTTTAAGTAAAGAAAAAATCTTTTTAAAAGATACAATGGCAGATATATCTCATCAACTTAAAACACCTCTTTCCTCATTAATAATGATAAATGATATCCTATTACATGACAATTCTATGGATGATGTAGTAAAAAAAGATTTTTTAGAAAAGATGGAAAGTCAGATAAATAGAATGGAATGGCTGATTATAAATTTACTTAAAGTAGCTAGAATAGAAGCAGGAGCCATAGACTTTAAAAGAGAAAAAGTATATTTTAAGGAAATTTTGGATATAATAAATAAAAGTTTAGAAATCAAATTAAAAGATCAAAAAATAAATAGTCTTGGAGAAAAAGATGGGTACTTTTATGGAGATAAGAACTGGACATCAGAGGCAATCATAAATATAGTCAAAAATGCCATAGAACATGGAGGAGACAAAATAGATATAATTTTTTCACAAACTCCCCTATTTAGTAGAATTGAAGTCAAAGACAATGGAGAAGGTATAGATAAAAAACATTTGAAAAATATATTTAAAAGATTTTACAAGGTAAGTAGTGAAGTAAAGCCAGAGAGTATAGGGATAGGATTAAATCTATCTAAACTCATAATAGAATCTCAAAATGGAAATATATCTGTGAAGAGTAAAAAAGGCGAATACACAAAGTTTATAATTACATTTTTAAATAAAACTACTTGACAAAATAAAACAAGTAGTATATGATTTTCTCAAGCAAAAAATAAATAAAGACTAGGAACAGACGAGTAGATTAAAATGGTAGTCAAAGCGAACTGGTGATAGTGAGAGTCCAGTACGGATTTTTAATTGAAAAACTTCTGGGAGTCTCTAGCTGAAAGCATATGCAAGTAAGTGTAGACGTAGCTGCCACGTTATGACAGTAGATATCGGCTTTTAGCCTGTATTGAAATATGAGTGGATTATTTTAAATAATCAAACTGGGTGGTACCGCGAATATAGACCTTTCGTCCCTTTAGAGGATGAGAGGTTTTTTTAATTGGAAAAATAAATAGGAGGGATAATATGAGCACAGCTTTAAAGAGAAGCCATTATTGCGGAGAGATAAAAGAAGAGGATAAAGGCAAAGAGATAACTGCAACAGGTTGGGTTCAAAGAACTAGAGATATGGGTGGAATCATATTTTTAGACCTTAGAGATAAAAAAGGAATTCTACAGGTAGTATTTGATGCCAAAGATTTAGATTCTACAACATTTAATCTAGTGGAATCTCTACGAAATGAAGATGTAATAGCTGTAAATGGAAAAATAGAAGAAAGAGATGAAGAGACATACAATCCTAAAATTCCAACTGGAACTGTAGAATTAAGGGGAAAAGTTTTAAAGATATTATCCAGATCTAAAACCGTTCCATTTCCTATAGAAGATAAGATAAATGTAAGAGAAGACTTAAGATTAAAACATAGATATTTAGATATAAGAAGGCCAGAAATATATAATAATTTAAAATTAAGACACAATACTGTAAAAACTATTAGAAGATATTTGGAGGATAAGGATTTTCTAGAAGTAGAAACCCCTATACTTACAAAAAGTACTCCAGAAGGAGCAAGAGACTACTTAGTTCCTAGTCGTGTGCATCCAGGTGATTTTTATGCTCTTCCTCAATCACCTCAGATATTTAAGCAACTTCTTATGGTATCTGGAGTAGATAAATACTATCAAATAGCAAAGTGTTTTAGAGATGAAGATCTTAGAGCTGATAGGCAACCAGAGTTTACCCAAGTAGATATGGAGCTTTCCTTTGTAGATCAAGAGGATGTACTATCTTATTTGGAAGATATGTTTAAGCATGTATTTAAAGAAGTAATGGATATAGATTTTAAAGAAGATTTTAAAAGATTGACATATAAACAGGCCATGGCATTTTATGGAAGTGATAAGCCAGATCTAAGATTTGGAATGGAGATTGTAGATTTAAGTGATATTGCAAGAAATTGTGACTTTAAAGTATTTAGAGGAGCTATGGATAGTGGTGGAGCAGTTAGAGCCATAAATATTAAAGGTGGAAATAGCTTTACTAGAACTGAAATAGAAGATTTAACTCAAAAGGCAATTTCCTATGGAGCAAAGGGAATGGCTTGGATAGGAATAGAGCCAAGTGGAGAATTAAGATCAGTAATTACTAAGTTTTTAAAAGATGAAGAAGTAGAAGAAATAATAGAAAAGGTAAATGGACAGCCTGGAGATTTAATTATATTTAGTGCAGATAAAGAAGAAATAGTATGTAAGACTCTTGGAAATTTAAGACTTGATATAGGAGATAAATTAGGACTTAGGAAAAAAGATGAATTCAAGTTTTTAATAGTAACGGATTTCCCTCTTTTAGAGTGGTCAGAAGAGGAAAATAGATATATTGCTATGCACCATCCATTTACTATGGCAGCAGATGAGGATTTAGAATTACTTGAATCTGATCCTTCAAAAGTTAGGGCAAAGTCTTATGATATAGTCCTAAATGGTACAGAACTGGGAAGTGGAAGTATTCGTATTCATAGAAGTGATATACAACAAAAGATGTTTGAACTCTTAGGATTTAGTGATGAAGAGATAAGAAATAGATTTGGGTTTATAATAGATGCTTTTTCATACGGGACACCTCCTCATGGTGGATTTGCCTTTGGTCTAGATAGACTAGTAATGATGATGGCGGGAGCTAGTAGTATAAGAGATGTAATAGCATTTCCAAAGACTAAAGAAGCCTATTGTCCCCTTAGTGAAGCTCCAAGTACTGTTGCAAGTTCTCAACTAGAAGAATTAGAGATTTGTTTAAATGGAGAAATTGAAGAAAGGGCTAAAGATATGGAAAGTAAAAGAGAAAATCAAATTGACTTAGACATAGAAAAACTAGCTGATCTATCCCAAATATATTTAGAAGAAGATAAAGAAAAAATTGAAGAAGATTTAAAAGAGTTGATTCAATTTACTTCAATTATAAAAGAAGCTGATGTAAAGAAATATTCTCCAACTATAAATACCTTTGAGCATGAAAATATATTTAGAGAAGATAAAGTGGAAAATGAGTTTACAGCTTTAGAACTAGTATCAAGTGCAAAGACTAGAGAAGATACATTTATATTAGTTCCAATGATAATGGAATAAAAGGAGGGTGTACCGTGGATATATATGGTAAAAAAATTTCAGAAATAAGCTTACTATTAAATAGTGGTGAGATCACAAGTGAAGATCTAACAAAGGGAATTTTAGAAAAAGTAAAACAAAATAAATATGAAAATTATAGCGTGTTAAACCAAATGGCCTTAGAAGTAGCTAAAGAAGTAGATGAAAAGAAAAAAGAAGACAAAAAAGAAGAGAAAAACCTAAAAAGTTTAGCAGGAATTCCTGTAGCAGTAGAAGACAGTATATCTACAAGGGAGATTTTAACCCAATCAGGCTCTAAAATATTAGAAGGATATATTCCTGTATTTGATGCAGCAGTTATAGAAAAGTTATATGATGAAGATGCTATATTGATCGGTAAAGGGAAGATGGGAGAATTTGAGATTAATTCTTCTGAGGACTCCTTTAAAACTGCGAAGGCTGTAAAGGACAATGAAGCAATATTTGGAATAATGACAGATACAAAGGGTGAGGTTAGATTAGCTGCATCTAAATATGGAGTATTTGGATTTAGACCTACCTATGGACTAATATCTAGACATGGAATCATAGCCCGTGCATCTTCTTTAGATCAAATAGGGGTTGTTTCTAAAAATGTGGAAGACTTGGGACTTATCTTAAACAAAATAGTAGATAAGGATGAAAGAGACTCTGCATCAGTAGCTGTAGAAAATAAAAACTATGAAGATTTTAAAGAAGAAATAAAAGATATTAAAATAGGAATACTAAAAGAATATGAAGCTGAAAAACATGAAGAATTTAATCTTTTGATCAAAAATCTAAAGGAATTAGGAGCTAAAATAGAATATATAGATATCCCATCTGTAGAATATGCTAAGGCTTGTTATGAGATAATCTCTAGTGCAGAATTTACATCTAATTTGGCAAGATATGATGGAATAAGCTATGGATATAGAACAAAAGAATATGAAAATGTAGAAGAACTCTATAAAAATACTAGAACTGAAGGTTTTGGTTTAGAAGTAAAAGAAAAAATTCTATTTGGTAACTTTGTAGTTAGTAAAGAGAATTATGAGGACTACTATGAAAATGCTCAGAGATTGAGAACTAAATTAAAAGAAGAATTTGCAGAGCAATTTAAAGAGTTTGATTTAATCCTTACTAAAATGGATAATGAGTCAACACTAAGCTCAAACTTGGCAGGATTACCATCTATGTCTATTCCTTATCAAAGGGATATGGAAGATTCTGTAGGTTTCCAAATTATTGGAGATAAATTTAAAGAAGAAAAATTGTTAAACTTTGCATATAGTTATGAAAGAGAAATATTAGAAGTAGGAGGTACTAAATAATGGATAAGGATTATGAAATAGTAATGGGACTAGAAGTTCATGTAGAATTAAAGATAAATACTAAAATATTTTGTAATTGTTCCACAGAATTTGGTGGAGAGCCAAACAGTCACTGCTGTCCTGTGTGTTTAGGACTTCCTGGAAGCCTTCCAGTATTAAATGAAAAGGTAGTGGAATATGCAGTTAAAGCTGGACTTGCTACAAATTGTGAGATTACAAGACTTGGTAGGCAGGATCGTAAGCATTATTTTTATCCAGACTTGGGAAAGGCATATCAAATATCTCAAGATGGTCTTCCGATTTGCCATGATGGACATTTAGATATTGAAGTAGAAGGTGGTAAAAAGACAATAGGTATCACTAGAATTCATATAGAAGAAGATGCAGGAAAACTGGTACACAAAGAAGGCGTAGGAACTTTAATTGACAACAATAGAGCAGGTATGCCTCTAACAGAAATAGTATCAGAGCCGGACTTAAGATCTAAAGAAGAAGTTATAGCTTATCTTCAAAAGCTTAGGGCGATTTTAAGATATATAGATGTATCTGATTGTAAGATGAATGAAGGATCTATGAGGGCAGATGTAAATCTTTCTATTAGAAAAAAAGGTGAAAAAGAATTTGGAGTCAGAGTAGAGATGAAAAACCTAAATTCTTTCCAATCTATAATGAGAGCTATAGACTATGAATCTGAAAGACAGTTTAAAGCTATAAAAGCAGGAGAAAAATTAATTCAAGAGACTAGAAGGTTTGATCAAAATACAGGCAAAACTTATTCCATGAGACAGAAAGAAGATGCCCATGACTATAGATATCTTCCTGATCCAGATCTTATGAATATTAGAATAGAAGAAGAATGGATAGAAGAATTGAAAAACAACTTGCCAGAACTACCTGATACTAGAAAAGAAAAATATATGAAAGAATATGGTTTAAGCAGTTATGATGCAGAACAACTTATATCTTCTATAGAGTTGGCAGACTACTTTGAAAGGGCTGCAAAGCTTTCAAATGACACTAAGATATTAGCAAACCTTCTTATTTCAGAGGTATTTAGGCTTGTATCAGCAGATGAATTTGATGTACCATTTTCTCCCGAAGCCTTAAGTGAATTGGTAAACTTTATATACTCTGGTAGAGTGAGTATATCTGCTGGTAAAAAGATAATTGAAAAAATGTTTAAAGAAGAAAAATCACCAGATGAAATAATAACAGAATATGATTTAGAACAGATAAATGATGAGGAAATTTTATCTCCTATAGTAGATGAAGCTATAAAATCAAGTAAAAAAGCAGTAGAAGAATATAAATCTGGAAAGGAAAAGGCATTACAATCAATAGTGGGTAAGGTAATGGGTAAGACTAAGGGAAAAGCAAATCCAGGGCTTACAATAGAATTAATTCACAAAAAAATAAAAGAATAAAACTAGAACCAAGGTGATTATGATGTTACCCCCCAAATCCGGACACGGATTTAGGGGGTTTTATCATGTCTAAATATTCATTTAAGTTTAAGTTAGAAGTAGTGAAAGATTATTTAAGTGGAGAAACAGGTGGTTATGAATCTATAGCAAAAAAATACGCTATAACAAATTTTAGTCGAGTTAGGGATTGGGTTAAAAATTATGAAAGCTACGGAGAAGAAGGACTAAAAATAAAATCTACAAAAACTTTTTACTCTGGAGAATTTAAGCTACGTGTATTACAATATAGGCAATACCATAATTGCTCTTACAGAGAAGCTGCTAACCACTTTGGTATTAGCAATCAGGGTACGATTGCTAATTGGCAAAGGCAATACTTAGATGAAGGCTTCGAAGGGCTTAATAAGTCGATTGGGAGGCCTAGTACTATGTCTGAAAACAAGAAGAAAAAAGATGCTTTAAATCTCACCAAAAGCGATAAAGAAGAATTAATTAAATTAAGAGAAGAAAATGAATTTCTGAGAGCGAGCTTAGCATACGAAAAAAAGCTAAAAGCCTTAGTCCAAAAAAGAGAGCAAAAAACAAGGAAAAAACGAAAGTAATAATGGAATTAAGGCAGAAATTCCCTTCAATCAAATTGAGAATCTGGCTTAAGATAGCTAACTTGCCCAAAAGTTCATTCTATGAATGGGTAGAAAAACTAGAAACAGTTAACAAAGAAGAGTTAAAATTGATAAATATTATTAGAAATATATTTGAAGAATCAAATGAAACTTATGGATACAGAAGAATTACCATTGCTCTAAAACAAAAGGACTTAAAGATAAACCATAAAAGAGTATATAGAATCATGAAAGAGAATGATATGAAGTGCATAAAATTTTCCAGAAGATCTAGAGGTTATAGTTCTTTTAAAGGTGAAGTTGGAAAGATAGCAGAGAATAAATTAAATAGGCAATTCCAAGTAACAGTTCCTAATAAAGTATGGGTTACAGATGTAACTGAATTCAAAATCCAAGGCAGTAATCAAAAACTGTATCTATCACCTATTATGGATCTTTTTAACAACGAAATAATTTCATTTAATCTATCTACAGCTCCTACAGTAAAATTTACAACGGATGCCTTAGATAATGCTCTTAAAAAGCTTCCTAAGAAGCATCAATTAACAATTCACTCTGACCAAGGCTTTCATTATCAGCATGCTCAATGGGTGAAAAGATTAAAAAAGAGAAATATTGAACAAAGTATGTCTAGAAGAGGAAATTGTATAGATAACTCTCCAATGGAAAATTTCTTTGGGATATTGAAACAAGAAATGTACTATGGAGAAAAATTTACATCCATTAAGAAGTTAGAGAAAAAGATTACAGAATATATTAACTGGTATAATAACAAAAGAATAAAGAAGAAATTAAACGGCCTGTCACCTATTGAGTATAGGCAACAAGCCGCATAATTAAATATTATCCGAAAGTCCGGATTAAAGGGTTCACATCATTATCACCTTGGTTTTTTAAAAATGTGTCTATTCTGCCACTTTTGTTCTATCAAATATAAACTTTATAGAGTACAATCCTGCAAGACCCACTAAACCATATACTATTCTACTAAGTAGTGTAGTAGATCCTCCAAACAAAGTAGCCACTAAATCAAAATTAAAAAGAGCTATAAGTCCCCAATTTAGAGCACCTATTATCACAAGTACTAAAGCTGTTATATCCATTTTAAAATCTCCTTTCTTAATAATAAATTTTTATTCCTTTTTAGTATTTCCAAATAATAAAAAAATAATCAAATTATAGATTTAACTTATCTTACTAAAATGTAATGTAGATATTCACCAATTTGTAAGGATTACACTGTATAATTGAGTTAATAAGAAATAGGAGGCATATAAATGGAAATAGTAAGAGTTGAAAATCTAAATAAATCATATGGAAAGGGCGAGACGAAAGTAGATGCCTTAAAAAATATAAATTTAAAAATAAATCAAGGAGAATTTATTTCTGTAGTAGGGGCAAGTGGCTCAGGCAAATCTACTCTATTACATCTTTTGGGTGGAGTAGATAAGCCTACAAGTGGTAAGGTAAACATAGATGGAGAAGACATCTATAGTTTAAATGAAAGAGAGCTTGCAATATTTAGAAGAAGAAAAATAGGATTTATATTTCAATTTTATAATTTAGTACCAGTCTTAACAGCTGAGGAAAATATGTTGTTACCAATGCTTTTAGATAGTAAAAAAGTAGATAAAAAGCATTTTAAAGAATTAATCCACATCCTTGGGTTAGAGGATAGAAAAGATCATCTTCCAAATCAATTATCTGGAGGTCAACAACAAAGAGTTTCCATAGGTAGGGCATTAGCTTATAATCCATCTATAGTCCTTGCAGATGAACCTACTGGTAATTTAGATAGCAAAAATAGTAAAGAAATTATGGATCTTTTAAGGTTTTCTGTAAAAAAATATAATCAAACTCTAATACTAATAACTCATGATTTAGAAATTGCAGCTACAGCTGATAGGGTATTTACTATGGAAGATGGAATACTCATAGAAGAGAAGGTGAGTAATAATGAAGAACTATAAGGAAATGACATATAGATATTTAAAGGGACAAAAAAATAGAACCCTACTCACCATAATTGGTATAATATTGTCTGTAGCCTTGGTAACTGCAATAGGAACTATGATAGTCTCTGTTAGAGGAGCTTTAATAAAAGAGGCAATGAGAGAATCAGGTTCTTTTCATACTTCCTTTATAGATATAGATAGACAAACTAAAGACAAAGTTATAAATCATGTAGATGTAGATGATTATGGTATAAGCAAAGATGTAGGATCAATTCCTATTAAGGAAACTACAGAAATCGAAAGAGATAACTATGGAACAGATATACCATATAGATATATAGAAGTTTCTGAGTATGATAAAAATGCAATAGATATGAATCCAATAAATATAAAGGAAGGAAGATTGCCAGAAACCCCAGATGAAATAGCAATAGAATATTGGCTACTGGATTACTTTGACAAAGAAATAAAATTAGGAGATATGATAAGCTTTCCTGTAGGAGAAAGATTAGTCATGGAAGATGATTCTACAGAACAAATGACAAAAGAAACTTTCAAAAAGACTGGAGAAAAACAGTTTAAATTAGTAGGACTTACAGAGCCAAGATATGTATGGAGAGGACTTTTAGTTACTCAAGGGATCACAGGCTTTGACCATACAAATGATGATGGAGATTATAATATTTATTTTAAATTAGATAATGTAAAAAATGCCTATGAAAAGGTACAAGGTATAGCTGATGATGTAGGAGTAAGTGAAGAGCATATATCATATAACAATAATCTCTTAAGATTATCTGGAGAAAGTATAAGCAGTAAGTTAAATAATTCTCTAGGAGCTTTAATCTTATTTATAGTAATTTTAATAGTGGTATCTACAGTAGCAGTAATATATAATGCTTTTAATATATCTGTAATAGAGAGAATATCACAATTTGGATTATTAAGGTCCATAGGGGCAACTCCAAACCAGATAAAGGGGATAATATTTAAAGAGGCAGCTATCTTAAGTATTATAGCTATACCTTTAGGACTATTTTCGGGAGTATTTGCTATGAAGGTTGTCTTATGGGTAATAGCTGGTATAAGTGCAGATGTAGTTTTATTTAAAGACATGACAATAATGATTTCGCCAATTGTCTTTTTAATAAGTAGTATAGTCGGAGTATTTACTATATTTTTATCTGCAAGAGGACCAGCAAGAAGAGCAGCAAAAATATCTCCTTTAGAAGCTGTTAGAAATATAGAAGATATAAAAAAAGAAAAGATTAAAAGAACAAAAAATACATCTATAATAAGAAAGATGCTAGGGATTGAAGGCGAAATTGCCTATAAAAACTTAAATAGAAACAAAAAGAGATTTGTTATAACTGTATTTTCTATGGTCTTAAGCATAGCTTTATTTATCACATTTTCCACATTTTCAGACTTTATGTTTAAATCTGGGATAGTAGATTTAGGGGAGAGAACAGACTTTCAACTATATGGAAATGTGGAAGGAAAAGAAGAAGATATCTATCAAAAATTAGCTAATGATGAAAATATAGAAAGAGTTTATAAAATTGAAGGTACAAATGGAGAAGTTGTTCTTAATCCTAATAAAATAAATAAAACTATGATAGATTTAGCCCCGTATATGTTCCAGGAAAACGAAAATGGAGATATTCAAGTTCCAAATGTAACAATCTATACTATTGGGGATGAAAACCTTGAGATACTTGAAGATTTATTAGTTCAGGGAACTGTAGATGTAGATAAATTAAATGAAGAAAATGGTGTATTAGTTATAAACAATACTAGAGCAACAAAAGAGGATTCTAATTCTACAGTTTTAATGAAGGGATATAATTTAAAGGTGGAGGATGAGATTCCGTTTTTCAACTATAGGCATGAAGATGAAGAAAATAATTATAAAGATCTAAAGGTATTAGGCGTTCTAGAAAAAGGTATATTAAGCACAGAGTATGGTGAAAATAGCAGTATAAACATAATAACTACTGAAAAAGTATTCAAAGAAGTTTATGAGAGAGAAAACTCATCAGATAAGTATATAACTATGTATATACAAAAGTCTGAAGATGGAGATAAAGAGAAAATTGTAGAGCTTCTAAAAGATATAAATAAGGAAGATCCAGGGCTTAATTTTATAGATTATGCTAAAATGGCAGAGGGAAATAGGAATATGAGTATTATAATGAGTATATTCTTATATGGATTTGTAGCTATAATATCTATAATAAGTTCTATAAATATAATAAATACAATAAGCACAAATATTATGTTACGAACAAGAGAAATATCTATGGTAAAAGCAGTAGGTATGACCAATAGAGGAATAGAGAAGATGATTGCATTTGAGGGGATTTTTTATGGGATATATGCTAGTATATTTGGAGGTATAATTGGAGTTGGACTTTCATATATATTGTTTAGAATAGTAGGTGGAATAAGTGAATTTGAATATCAACTTCCCTGGCAAAATGTGTTAATAGCTTGTCTTGGTGCAATATTAATAGCTCTACTTTCAGGAGTATATCCTCTAAAGAGGATAAATGATAAAATAATAGTAGAAAATATGAAAAAAGAAAATTAATTTTTTAAAACACTGTCAATAGTCAGTGAAAATGTCACCTAAAAGTATAAAGCTTTATTCAATGAAAATGTCACTATTAGTATTTAGAAGAATCGCATTTATTCCACGCTCCTATTGACATGGGGCCCCTAACCCCTCTGGACACCCATCTATGTCGAAAATAATCTGTAGCAGTCGGTATTTCCGCCTCAAGATTTTACCAGAGGGGTCTACCCCATATCAATAGGCTTTCGCGGCATAAACGATTAAATACTTGTATTTATGAATTTCCAATTTAAAATAGGCATAAGAAAATAAACCCTTGAAAAAGAGCCTTAAAATGAAGTATGATATTCTAAAGAGTAAATCTCTTTACCCCCATGCCCTAGTGGAGTTGAACAATCCTTTTAAGATCTCATCGATCTCTGTATCTGGTTCATACAGACTGTTCTCTCTATAGGGTATGGTTTTTTTATCTAAATCTACCCTCCAAGGATGATTTTTAGATGGTTTAGCTTTACAAATCTTTTCCTTAGGATGATGAGAAATTGCCTTTTTAGGTCGTTCCTTCAACTCTCTTGTATCGTAAACTAGACCTGAATACATAGCTTTCACTCCAATTTTATCGCTAGTCAAAACGGTTAATTTAGCTTTTGGTAATGCACTAGATTTTTTATCATTTTTCACAATTTGATAATACTTTCCACCATAAGAAAAAGCAGAACCTTCAATAATAGTGCGCTCTTGTTTAATACAAAGAATATAATCAAGATTAATACTAGAATCTAAACTTCTAAATGCAGAAGTACTATCTTCAGGAGAAACCCCAAATTTTTTGTTGTACTTAATCATAAACTCAGATAAAAAAGAATTAGCCTGTTCAATAGTTTTAATACCATGTATTTTAAATTCTACAGGTAATCTACTTTGAAGAGTACCCCATAGCCTTTCAATTCGGCCCTTAGCTTGTGGAGAATATGCCTTGATAGTATTAATACCTAACTCCTCCATAGCCCTACCAAACTGAGTTAAATTAACAGTTTTTCCTTCTAATTGATCCTCAATAGATAATTTATCATAATTACGAGGCACAAATACTGCATGACGATCGCAATAAAGACTAGTAGGAATACCATGATTAGAAACTATTTGTCTAACTATCTCAAAATACCCTTCCATACACTCATTAGGAGTAAAATAAAGAGCTAGAATTTCGCCAGTAGCATCATCAATAGCACCATGAATATCAAAAGAATCACCACCAATAATCCACTTATGTGGCGAAGCATCAATTTGAACCAACATTCCTTTTTGAGGTTTTCTTTTTCTGCGATAGTGAACCCTTCGCTTACGATGTTTTTTAGGGCTTTTAATACCAGCCTTAGTTAAAATTCTATGCACAGTAGGATAACTAATTATTATACTTTCATGTTCTTCTATTAACTCATGAAAATGATTAAAATTAGCTTCTTTGTACTTTGTTTGTTTCAGTTTAACAATTAAATTCTTAATATCATCCGTTGTAGCATGCTTTGGCTTTCTACCTCTATTTTTATGGATAATGAACCCAGGTCCTTCACTCTTAACTCCCTTCTTTAACCTTAATACTTGCCGTTCACTTAAGTTCAAAAGTTCAGCAGCTTCACGAATAGTTAATACTTCATCAATAGTTTGATTGATGACTCTAAGCCTAGAGATTTCTTTTTGTGTCATATTAAATATTTCCTTTCTCATACTGACATTTTATCAGAATAATTTTAATATGACATTATCATAGAATAACTACATTAATTTTTTAAAACACTTTACATTTTAAAACATATAGTATATAATAAGTATTAATTTAAAACAGATAATAAAAACTTAGAAAAGGAAAGTAGCTTTGAAAAGCTTTTACAGCGAGTTCCAGTAGGTGAAAGGGAACAAAGTAGATTAAAGTGAAGAGGACCTTAGAGTTTTGCACCGAAGTTGATTAGGCTGCAACGGGCTCACCCGTTATAGTGATAGGGTATATTTATATGTACCTAAAGAGGTCTATATTGCGAAATATAGATAAAATAGGATGGCAACGCGAAGAGTAACTCTCGTTCCTAAGATTAATTTCTTAGGAATGGGAGTTTTTTTAATTCCTAAGGACAAAAGAAAGATTTAAAATAAATAAAACTAAATGGAGGTAAGATTATGGAAAATGTAAACACAAACAAAAAAAATTATTCGATAGGAGATTATTTAAAATTTATAATTCCATCAATACTAGGTGTACTTCTATTGATGGTGCCATTCCAATATGATGGTGGGACTACTATAGTAGTAGCTCTTTTAGCAAGTAAAATGACTTCAGCACTATCAGGAATATTACCAGCAGTGGTGCTTGGATTTGTAGCACTTACTGCAGTGGCAACTATATCCTATAAGCTGTTTCAACCAAGTTTTATAAAAAATAGCCAGTTTTTAACAGGATTATTTGATGTTTCACCATTTTGGGTAGGAGTTAGAATTGTAGGATTTGTATTAACTACTATGGTATTTTTTGAATTAGGACCAGAGTATGTATGGGCAGAGTTTACAGGAGGACTTATTTTACATGATTTGATTTTAACACTTTTTACAATGTTTTTATTTGCAGGATTTTTATTACCATTCTTAACAGATTTTGGACTTTTGGAATTTGTAGGGGTACTTTTAACACCAGTAATGAGACCTTTATTTGGTCTACCAGGTAGATCATCAATAGACTGTGTGGCTTCATGGATAGGTGATGGAACGATAGGTGTAGCTTTAACTAATAGACAATATACAGAAGGATATTATACAGGGAAAGAATCAGCAGTTATAGCAACTACTTTTTCAGCAGTATCTATTACATTTTGTCTAGTAGTTTTAAGTCAAGTAGATCTTGTTCACTTATTTGGTCCATATTATTTAACAATACTTTTAACTGGAATAGTAGCAGCAATTATTATGCCGAAGATTCCACCATTATCTAATAAAAGTAATGACTATTATAATGGAAAAAAAGCAGAAATAGGTGAGATTGTACCTGATGGTTATACAAATGGTCAATGGGGATTACATTTAGCTATTAAAAAAGCAGAAAAAAGTGGAAATGTAAAGGGATTTCTAACAAATGGAATAAAGACAGTATTGGATATGTGGTTTGGAGTATTACCAGCTATAATGGCCTTTGGAACCATAGCTCTTATAATAGCAGAGTTTACACCGGTATTTGCTTGGTTGGGAATGCCATTTATACCACTATTAAAATTATTACAAGTTCCATATGCAGTTGAAGCATCTCAAACAGTAATGGTAGGATTTGCAGATATGTTCTTGCCATCAGTAATAGGGGCAAGTATTCCAAGTGAATTAACTAGATTTGTAGTAGCAACTTTATCAGTTACACAACTTGTATATTTATCAGAAGCTGGGGCAGTAATTTTAGGTTCGAAAATTGATATATCACCATTGGATTTATTCATCATATATATTGAAAGAACATTGATTACTTTACCGATAATCGTCTTAGTAGCTCACATAATATTTTAGGAGGTAAAAAATGGTGAATCTAGAAGATGTAAAAGCAGCAAAAAATAGGATACAGGAGTATGTCTATCATACTCCTTTGCAGAAATCTATTGATTTAAGTGATGAAAATACAAATATATATCTTAAATTAGAAAATCAACAAAAGTTAAAATGTGCAAAGCTTAGAGGGGCCTTAAGTAAGATTACAAGTTTGAGTGAAGAAGAAAGAGAAAAGGGTGTAGTCGCAGTTTCTTCGGGAAATCATGGAGCTGCAGTAAGTTATGCTAGTATGCTACTTGAAATAAAAAATTCAAAAGTATATGTGCCGGAAACTACTCCCAGTAGTAAAGTGGAGAAAATAGCCTTTTATGGGGCGGATGTGGAAAAAATAGGTAAAAATTATGATGAAGCCCATGTAATGGCAGATGAAAAGATAAAAAGAAGTGGCCAAGTTTTTATAGATCCATGTTCTGACCCTGTTGTAATAGCAGGTCAAGGAACTATAGCCTTAGAAATCCTAGAAGAACAACCTGATATAGATGTAATTCTAGCTCCAATCGGTGGAGGGGGGATTTCTACAGGGATAAGTATAGGGGCAAAAGGGATTAATAAAGACATAAAAGTCATAGGATTGCAAACTGCAGCCTGCCCTGCAATGGTAGCTGCTCTAAGGGATAAAAAATTCTATGAGACTTATCCAAATGAAGAGTCCATATGTGATGCCCTAATAGGAGGAGTAGGAGAGCTCCCTTATGAAATGGCAGAGGAATATATAGATGATATTATAGTCGTAGAAGAACAGGATATAAAAGAGGCAGTAAAGTTTTTAATTAAAAAAGAAAAGACAATAGCAGAACCTTCAGGAGCTATAGGCGTAGCAGCAGTTTTGAAAAATCCAGAAATGTTTAAAGGGAAAAATGTAGCTGTGGTACTCACTGGAGGAAATATAGATGAAGAATTAATATTGGAATTATTATACGAAAAATAAAAGGAAAGACAAGAGCTAGGAAGAAAAAATCTTCCTAGCTTTTTAATCTAAAATCTCTTTTACTATATTGATTTGGATAGTCAATTTCTATCTAATTTAACAAAAAATATCCATTGTATTAATTAAAACTACAAGGTTCTATAATTTAATGTCTAATTATTTACTAAAAAATTAAGGAAGTTTTAGTGATTAGATAGGTTATGATAAAAATGAGGGTGCTATACAGTATAATTTATAATTTTCAAACTAATCTAAAAAAGTTCTTGTAAATTTTAGGAAGATATGCTAAAATAAGTTTAGGATGATAAATTGCAAAACTAACAAATCATTTATATAATTGTTCGCACTTGTTGTTTCAGGTGGATAAACATCGTCGATAACAAGGCCAATGAAATGTGAAGACATTTTTATGGCCTTATTTTTTTATGCTTAATACCTACATAAAAATGTATTAATAGGGGTTGTAAGGTTATGTAACTGGATAAAAATCTTAGATATTAAGGGAGGGGGATAATAGAAAATATATGTCTAAGGTATGTTTAATTTAATCTTAGGATTACAAAGAATTATAAAAAATAATGGAGGAACCAAAATGAAAAAAAGATTTCTATCCATATTTTTAATATTAGCTTTGTTTATACCACTATCTACACCACTTTTTGCAATGGGCAATGCTATGACAGGGAAGATTTTCAATGCAGTTTACCTTGGTGTTGTAGGCTACAATACTGTAGATTCTGATTATAAGGATAACTTTGAACATCGATTTAGTGTAGATGGAGATGAAGTGATTTTTAAGATATCTAATAAAAATGACTATGCTATTAATAATTTATTAGCCGAAGGATATGTATTTGATTTATCTGTTGATGAGAATAATACAATTGTGGATGTCAGAATACCTGAACCATCAGCAATTGGTACTATTGAAGCAGTTAATAATAATAAAATAAAAGTAGATGGTGTTAACATTAAGGTTGGTGATGGTACTGATGTATACGAAATTACTACTATGCCTGGTGGTGCAAAAGTTAAGCAAGCATCTTTAGAAGTAGGTAAAACTGTAAAAGTATACGGTGATCCAGCAGATGTTGTGTATCTAACTTTTGTTGCAGAATCATATAAAACACCGGTAAGTGGCACTGCTGGTCACCGTACGCTCAAGAACTTTCTAGCAACTGCTATGGAGCCAGTAGGAATAGCTTTATATATTTATGGTGGTGCTTGGGATTGGCAGGATGTAGGTTCTAGCAATCAAGCAACTACAATTGGACTATCTCAAACCTGGATAGATTTCTTCCAATCAAATGATGGTACCTTCACTTATAGAAATAATAATGATTATGCTAAGAGCTATTATCCACATAATAGATATATTCAGTATTATTATGCTGGAATGGACTGTTCAGGATATGTTGGTTGGGCAATGTACAATATAATGAATAATAAAAACGGTGGAGAAGGATTTGTAGAGCCTGCTAGCACAATGGCTAGAACATTTTCTGAAACCCATAATTATGGAACTTATACTCAAGACTTTACAAGCTATGACTTTAAACCAGGAGATATTTTTAGTATGGCAGGTCATGTTTGGATTTGTTTAGGTGTATGTGATGATGGTAGTTTGGTAATATTGCACTCTACACCATCTGATAGTTATAGTGGCAATCCTGGAGGTGGCGTTCAAATAAGCGGTATTGGTGAAAGTGAAGACTGTGAAGCTTATGTTCTTGCACAAGAATATATGGAACGTTATTTTTCTGAATGGAGCAGTAGATATCCAGCAATATTTAAATCTTATGATATCTACACTGATATGCCAAATAATTATACCGGGAAGTTCTCATGGAATTTAGATGAAACTGGATTACTAGATCCTGATGGTTATGCAGAAATGCCAGCGGAAGAAATTTTAAAGGATCTCTTTAATGAAAATATAAAATTTAAAGGCAATGATATGGTTGAAAAAGCTACTGAACTTGGAATTACTCCAGGAAAGTTAAATTTAATTTATAAATTAATAGATGCTGCTGATGAGAAAATAGAAATAAATGTTGAGGATTGGACAGATAAATCTATTCAAGAAATTAAGAAAGAAATAAAATCTTATAAATAAGAATTGAGTACTATAAAAATACTCTTATAGGCCTTTTACACGCTAACTAATCACGAAATTCAAAAAATTACGAAATCTATCTTTACATGTTAACATGAATTATTTTTATAAAAGAGGAGATGAGCTCCAATGTATGATCTAGTGATTAATAATGGGTTAATTATTGATGGAACTGGAACTAGTCCTTATATGAGTAATATAGGAATAAAGGAACAGAAGATTAAATATATAGGTACTAAAAGAATTGTTGGTAGAAAAATTATTGATGCTGAAGGTTTAGTAGTATCTCCGGGTTTCATAGATCCCCATACTCATTCAGATACTAATTTTATTCTTGATAACAGATTAGAAAGCAAAGTTTTTCAGGGAGTAACAACAGAAGTTATTGGCAATTGTGGAATATCCTTATTTCCACTACCAGAAGAAGATTATTATGATCCTTTTGAGAAATATTGTTCTGGTCTTTTAGTAGGTGTAGATAAAACAAAAATTAAAATTAGAAATATTAATGATTATAAGATAACTTTTAATGATGTTAGAAATACCATTAACTGTGGAGTTTTGATTGGTCATGGAACAATAAGGATTTGTGCTTTAGGTTTTGAAGATAGAATCCCTACTACTAATGAAATTGAAATAATGAAAGAATTACTAGACTATGAATTAGAAAATGGTGCATTGGGAATGTCCTTGGGACTTATATATCCTCCAGGGAGTTTTGCCCTTAAAGAGGAGCTTATTGAATTAGCTAAAGTTATAAAAAAACATAATGGCATATTAACCGCACATATTAGAGATGAAAATGAGAATATATTTGAATCTATTAGAGAAATGGTAGATATTGCAGAAGCTACAAAAGTTCATGTTCATATATCTCATTTAAAGATCATAGGAAAGAAAAATTGGGGGAAAGCAAAGAAATTATTGGACTTAATTGAAACAGCTAATGGTAGAGGTCTTAATATTACATGTGATCAATATCCATATAATGCATCAAGTACTACACTTACAGCTTTAGTACCTTCATGGGCACATGAAGGAGGAATAAATAAAATGCTAGATAGATTGAATGGGAAATCTAATGAAATAGAACCACAAATCACAGAGCTTGTTAACAAAAGAGGTGGTGCTGATAGAATTAAAATTTCTTATACATATGGAAATAAGACAGAATATGAGGGTTTATTTCTTTCGGAACTATCTCAGATAATGAATTTAACTCCCGCTAAAACAATAATTAAGATTCTAAATGAAACAAAAGGCAAAGTAAATGCAGTGTATTTTGCAATGGCTGACGAGGATGTTGAATATATTTTATCACAGGAAAGCATAATTGTTGGAAGTGATGGTTATGGACTAGATTACTCCAATAAGAATAGTAATGGAGTGCCCCATCCTAGGAGTTTCGGCACTTTTCCTAGATTTATAAAATTATGCAGGGATCTTAAATTTGGTAACAAAGAAAACATTATTAAAAGAATTACAGGATTACCTGCTAAATATTTTAATTTAAAGAAAGTTGGTACTCTTATAGAAGATAACTATGCAGATATTACAATTTTTGACTGGGATAAATTCGAAGATATAGCTACATATGAAAATCCATTTCAAAAGCCAATTGGATTAAATCATGTGATAGTATCGGGAGAACCTGTTGTGTTAAATGGAGAACTTACTAATAATAGACCAGGGCGAATATTGTAATTGATGCATTACTATAGAATATTAATATATGAATAGAATAAATTAAATTTAATAATTGGAGGTGAGTATTAAATTTAATATGTTATTTAGTGTATTAATATGAATTTTAAAAATATAAAGGGGGAACTTAAAAATGGAAACTAGCGAATTAATTTTCAACTTACCACCAATTTTAGGGTTATTACCATTGATTATCTACATTATTTTGTCCTTTAGAGAGGAATCAAATCCAGTTGTAAACGTAGCAATATGTGTATTGATTGGAGCAATTATTGTAAAACAACCTATTCTTGAGTTAGGTTCTGTTATTGCAGGGTCAATGGGATCATTTTTAGCTCTTATCGGGTTTATTATAATTTTAGGTTCAGGGCTAGGTGCAGTTTTAAATAAAGCTGGAGTTGCAGAGAATCTGGTTCATTTGATGATGGATAAAATTGGAATAAATACTGAAAGAAAAGCTATAATTGGAACTATGGCAACATCAGCATTATTAGTTACCTTACTAGGAACTATGGCTGGTGCTAATGCAATAATAGCACCTATAGTAATTCCTTTAATTGCTACAATGGGTATAACACCAAGTACCCTTGGGCTTATATTTCAGGGTGCAGGTCAAACGGGACTCTTCCTTGGACCTTTTAGCCCTCCTATGGTAACTCTTATGGAGTTAACAGGTATGTCTTATGGTAAAATATTATTATATGCTGGTTTACCTGTTTCAATATGTATGTGGGTAGTTACTTATTTTATGGCTAAGCATGTTCAGAAAAAAACATTAGGAAAATATTCCTTTTCTATTGATGATAAGGATACTAATAAAGAGTATGTTGCAACCACTGAAACTAAGAGAGCAACAGCAGCATTTTTGATAACATTTTTACTGCTTATTATATACGGTATAGCAACAAAAGGTGGAGCTTCATATGCAGTTTTAATAATGATAACAGTTGCTGTTGTTACAGGCGTTGCAGCGGGTTTAAAGATAGGAGACATTGTAGATGCTTTTTTTGAGGGGATGTCAAGATTAATTTGGCTATTTGTAATGTTCATATTGTTTGAACCATTTTTAATGTTCGTTGAACAATCAGGTGCGTTTGATGCATTATTTGATTTATTACAACCACTTATTTCAAGTAGTGGTCAAATAATATTTGCTTTAGTAACAAGTATGATCGGTGTATTTGGAGTTAGCGGTGCTGCAGTTGCACAATCAATACTGATGAATGGTCTATTTGGAGCTATGGCAAGTGATTTAGGTATTCACATGGGACTCTGGGCAGCTGTATTATTAATTGGAAGTCAAATTACATCATTTGCTTATCCTGGTGGAGATATGCTTGGAGCTATGGGACTTGCACAATCTAAAGACGTAAAATCAATGCTAAAACTTGGTTATGCTATCATAATTGTATTGTTGTTACTTATAGTAGTCTTATCTTTAATACTCTAAAAGGGGGGATTTAATTGTTGGAAAAAAATATATTTACGATTCTTAGTGAATTTGAGGGAACAGTAGGATTATATTTTGAAGATCTTAGTACTGGTAAAAAGATATGTATAAACCCAGAGACTAGATTTTCCGCTGCAAGTACTATAAAAATTCCTCTTGTTGCACTTTTATTAATTCAAGCAAAACAAGGGATAATTAATTTAAATGATCAAGTTGAAATGGATGAAGTTAATAGGATAGGTGGCTCTGGAGTAATTAAGGAATTAGATAATAATTACAAACCTACTGTTATGGATTTAGCTAAATTAACTATAATATTAAGTGATAACGCTGCTACAAATCAATTAATTGATTTAGTAGGGGGAGCAGATAAGGTTAATAAGTTTTGTAATGATATAGGTATGTTAAATACAAAATTGCAAAGAAAAATGATGGATTTAAAATCACTTGAGTTAGGTAGAGATAATTTTACTACACCAAATGATATGGGTAAACTGTTAACTTTGTTAGCTAATGGTGAAATGTATTCAAAAGAAGTATCTAACATGCTAGTGGATATAATGAAAGCACAGCAATTAAATCAAAAGCTACCATACCTAATACCAGCACTAGAACCTGATGATCCTGCAGTTTATAGTACTGTAGTTGAAGAAGGAGCTGTAATAGTAGCTCATAAAACTGGAGAACTATGGAAGGCCCAACATGATGTTGGAATATTCATTTTACCAAATAATAGAAGGTATGTACTTGCTATATATACAAGTGATCTTTCTTCAGATAATGATGGAGTTAAAATAATTGCAAATCTATCAAAGGTAGTATATGATGGTATGAAAGATGCTTAAATTAATTTTAAATTATGTAGGTGATTAAATGTACCATAAAGATACTGTTTATGTAATAGGTCATGGAAAGACTAGTACTGAAAATGCTATCACAGAACAATTTAAGATATTTTTCATAGGTTTTGTTGTAGATACTGAAAATGATGAAGTAGTAGATCTTTCATGTTCAGCCACGATACCTATTACACAAGAGTTTATTGCATCTATATTTGTAGGGCTTAAATTTGATAGGTACAGGGAAGAATTAGAAGAAGAAGTGTTTAGAAGATACTTTGGGACTTCTCAAAAAGCCATAATAATAGCTTACAAAGATGCTTTAAAGAAATATAGGGAAGTTAAAAGCAAATATTATTAGATACTGCTTAAATTTTATAAATATATTATGAAAGATAATTAAGTAATATATTACATGATTTAAATCCAGTAGAAGCGAGTTTATAGTGCGCTTTTACTGGATTTTTATTTTGAAAGGGAGGATTTACAGATGAAAATTATAGATATTAAAATAGGACATATCTCGGTGCCTCTTAGGACACCATTTAAAACTGCTTTAAGGACTGTAGATAGTGTAGAAGATATTATAATTAGAATAGAAACTGATACAGGAAATATAGGATATGGTGAAGTTCCACCTACAGGAGTGATAACTGGAGATACAACTGGAGCAATAATAGGAGCAATAGAAAGCCATATTAAAAAGGCTTTAATCGGAATGGATATAGAAAATATAGAGGGAATAATGGATAGATTAGATAAGTCAATAGTAGGAAATACAAGCGCCAAAGCAGGTATTGATATTGGTATATATGATTTATATGGACAGCTATATAATGCGCCTGTACACAAATTATTGGGGGGATATCGTAAAGAAATTATTACAGATATAACTATAAGTGTAAACGAACCAGAGGAGATGGCTAAAGATAGTATAGATGCCATAAACAGAGGATATAAAACTTTAAAAATAAAAGTAGGTAATGATTCTAAAAAAGATATTGAAAGAATGAAGGCTATTAGAAAGGCTGTAGGTTATGATATAGATTTAAGAATTGATGCTAATCAGGGATGGAGTTATAAAGAAGCAATATATACTTTAAGAAAAATGGAGGATGCTGGACTAAATATTGAATTAGTAGAGCAACCTGTACCAGGACAAGATTTTGAAGGATTAAAGTTAGTAACTGACAATGTAAGTATTCCTGTTATGGCAGATGAAAGTGTATTTTCCCCTAGGGATGCTATGAAAATCATGGAAATGCGAGCAGCGGATTATATAAATATTAAGCTAATGAAAACAGGTGGCATTCACAATGCACTAAAGATATGTAATATTGCAGAAGTATATGGTATTGAGTGTATGATTGGATGTATGCTTGAAGCAAAGGTTAGTGTAAATGCTGCAGTTCATCTTGCAGCTGCCAAGAAAATAATAACAAAGATAGATTTAGACGGACCTATTTTATGTAGTGAAGATCCAATAGATGGAGGTTCAATCTTTGAAGAATCAAAGATTATATTAAGCAATGAACCAGGTTTTGGAATTAAACAAATTCATGGTGTTAGATATATTTAAATGAAAAAGAATGCTCTTTTGGGTAAAAATTATAATAATTTTAAAGCCTAATAAGAGTATTCTTTTATTAATATAATAAAGGTCTATTATTTCCTAGAATTTCTTCTATATGACTATACTCTGTTATAAGTCCAACCTCTTCAAAGGCGTGGGATTTATAGTAAATACTATGTAAGTCTTTTACAAGTTCTTCAGTATTTGTGGAATATATACACATATTGAGGGCATAACTATCCTGTTTTTAAATTCATAGTCTTAATCTTAAATTCTTTAAAATTTGACAAAATAATCATTAAGCAATTTAGAAAAGTAAAGTATTGTTTAGAGCAAATTTTTAGAGGTTGTGTCACAAATGTTTGACTTCTCCAGATAAAAGCAATAAAATAAATATTATCCCTTTACAATCTAAGTCGATCTATGATATACTAATAAAGAACATTTATACTCTAAAATGGAAAAATAAATAATACTGAATTCTGAAAAGAAGCGGGGGACCCAATTATTAGGGATGAATCCTAAATCTAGGAAGGGCTATACCCTTAGTCCTAATCCGACAGCTAACCTCGTAAGTTAACAAAAGGGGAGTAATCATGCTAATAGCAGAACTGTGGACTCCATGGTTCTTTTTTTGCCCCAAATTTTGATTTGCATATAGAGTAAATTTTATTTGGAGAGGATGATAGCATTGAAAAAAGAACTTAAATATTGTGTTATAGGTGCTGGAAATGGAGGTCTTGCCATGGCCGGGTATCTTGCTATGTGCGGGTATTCAGTAAACCTATATAATAGAAGCAGAGATAAGCTTTTATCTTTAATAAAAGACCCGATTATTTACTTAACTGGAGAAGAAGATGGCTTTGGCAAATTAAATATAGTTACGGACGACATAGAATTAGCAATAAGAGATGTAGACATAATAATGATAACTATACCGGCTATGGGACATTATAATATGGCAAAACAAATGGCTCCACATCTAAGAGATGGACAAATTATAATCTTAAACCCAGGAAGAACTGGAGGAGCATTAGAAGTATATGAAACTTTATTAAGAGAAAGAAAAAGAAATAATATAATAGTGGCAGAAGCTCAAACATTTATCTATGCAGCAAGAGCTATGAGTTCTAACCATTCACATATATATAAATCAAAAAAAGAAGTAAGCTTAGCAGCAATACCAGCCACAAAGACAAACTACGTATTACAACTTATCAACGAGGCTTATCCTCAATTCATATCTGCTAAAGATATACTAGAAACAAGTATAAACAACTACGGTGCAATATTTCATCCAGGCCCCACACTTTTAAATAGTGGACATATAGAAAGAGGAGCACCATTTGAGTACTACACAGAGGGAATAACCCCATCAATAGGTAATTTTTTAGAAAAAATAGATAGAGAAAGAATAGAACTTGGAAAAATACTTCAAGTGAGCACAATTTCTGCTAGAGAATGGCTATACGAAAGTTATGGCGCTGAGGGAAATTCTATTTTTCAAGCAGTTCAAAATAATCCTGCCTATAGAGGTTTACAGGCTCCAAAAGGACTATTTATAAGATATATTTATGAAGATGTTCCATATAGCTTAGTGCCTATGGAATCTATGGCAAAGGCTGTAGGATTAAGCACTCCAGCTATAACTTCACTTATAAATATAGCTGAATTAATGACAAATGCAAACTTTAGAACAGAGGGAAGAACTGCAGATAGATTAGGACTAGAAGGGCTTTCTATTACAGAAATGCACATGCTTGCAAGAAATGGTGTTATAGTTAAACGAGATTTAGAGGAGGTAGTTTAATGAAAAAAATGATAGGTGCTACCATAGGAAATTGCGTCCATGTAGCAGGAGTTATGAGCTATTTAAATTTAGCAGAAAATGAAGGATATGAGGTTGAATTTCTAGGAATTGGTTTAAGTATAGATAATTTAATAGAATTAATTAAAGAAAAGGATCCAGATATAATAGGACTTTCCTATAGATTAACACCTGAACCTTTAAATAATATATTGAAAGAATTAAAGACAAAAATAGAAAAGGATAAAGAATTAAAAGATAAAGTATGGTTATTTGGTGGAACTGAACCCACGAGTATTGTAGCAGAAAAATATGATATATTTACTAAAATATTTTATGGAAATGAAGATATAGATGAAGTCATCTCTTATCTAAAGGGAGAAGAGGGACTTGAAGATGAAAAATATCCTAAAAATATAGTTGATAGAATAAGTTCAAAGTATCCTTATCCAGTTTTAAGACATCATCTAGGTCTTAATTCTATAGAAGAAACAGTAGAAGCTATAGAAAAAATTGCGGATAAAAAGGTGTTAGATATAATATCTGTAGCTCCAGATCAAAATGCTCAAGAATTTTTCTTTGATCAAGAAAATATGGATAAAAGTCTAGATGGAGCTGGAGGAGTACCAGTAAGAACGAAAGAGGATTTGAAAATTCTTTCTAAAGCTACAGAAAGAGGGAATTATCCACTTTTAAGATCCTATAGTGGAACTAAAAATCTTGAAAAATTTGCACAGGTTTTAAAAGATAGTATAGATAATGCTTGGTGTGCAGTACCATTATTTTGGTATTCAGAATTAGATAAGAGAGGTCCTAGGAAGCTAAAGGATGCCATAATAGAAAATCAAAATTTAATGAAATGGCATGGAAGTAGAAATATACCAGTAGAAGTAAATGATCCTCATCATTGGAGTCTTAGAGATGCCCATGATGCTATAGCAGTTGCAGATGCATATATAGTAGCGTATAATGCTAAGAAGATGGGTGTAAAGGACTATATAGCTCAGTTTATGTTCAATGTACCTGCAAATATTTCACCTGAAAATGACTTAGGTAAGATGCTTGCAAAAGTGGAGCTAATAGAAAGTCTCGTAGATGATAATTTTAAGGTTTATCGTCAAGCTAGGGCAGGTCTTGCAAGTTTCCCAGCAGATTTAGATCAAGCTAAGGGACAATTGGCAGCATCAGCATATTTAGCTATGGCAATAAAGCCACATATCTATCATGTAGTAGGATTCTGCGAGGCACACCATGCAGCTAAGGCAGAAGATGTAATAGAGTCTTGTAAGATTGTAAGGGGAATATTTAAAAATGAATTTTTAGGTTCTATTGACTTAACTAAGGATGAAAATGTACAAAATAGGAAAAAAGAATTAATCCAAGATGCAAAAGTCATAATAGAAGCTATCAAATCTCTAGGGGATGTACAAGACCCATTAGCTGATCCAGATACTTTGGTAGAAGCAGTAAGAATAGGCATACTAGATGCTCCTCAACTCAAGGGAAGCAAGATTGCAAGAGGAGAATTAAAAACTAGAATGGTTAGTGGCGCTCTTTATCCTTATGATGAGAAAGAAGCTAGGATTATTCCTGAAAAAGAGAGAATAGAAAAGATTTTATCTAATCATAGATTGATGAGAAATAAAAATAAATAAGTGATATAGTAATAGTATGGATATTTAAATATTCGTACTATTATTTTTATTAGGGGGATTTATATGGATATCAAGGCTTTGAGAAGAGAATTTCATAAAATAGCAGAACCAGGTTGGTTAGAGATACAAACTACCATCAAGATAATAAATTACCTAAAATTCTATGGATATGAGATAAAATATGGAAAAGAAATCCATAGCGAAAATAGAATGGGACTTCCTACAGAAAAACAGAGAAGAGAATATATAGATAAATTAGATATAGATGTAGACTATGATATATCTGAAATTCTAGAGGGCTTTACTGGGGCTGTGGCAACTTTAGATACTGGAAAAAAAGGTCCCGCTATAGGTATGAGATTTGATATAGATGCAAATGAAATAAAAGAATCTCTTGATAATGATCATATTCCAAATAGGGAAAACTTTAGATCTGAAAATGATTTTGCTATGCATGCCTGTGGTCATGATGGGCATATAGCTATAGGGATTTCTATGGCTAAATGGATTATGGAAGAAAAAGATAATCTAAAGGGGAAGTTTATATTGATATTTCAACCTGCAGAAGAAGGGGTAAGAGGAGCAAAAGGAATGGTTGAAAAAGGGGTATTAGATGAAGTGGACTATTTTCTTGCAGGACATATAGGTCTTGGAGTAGAAAGTGGATTATTAGGACTTGGAACTATAGGATTTTTATCTACTTCTAAAATGGATATTAACTTTAAAGGTGTATCTTCTCATGCTGGAGCAGCTCCAGAATTAGGTAAAAATGCCTTACTTGCTGCGGCGAGTTGTTCATTAAATCTTCATACTCTAACTCAATTTGCATCTGGAATGACTAGATTAAATGTGGGGATTTTAAACGCAGGAACAGCTAGAAATATAGTTCCAAGTGAAGCTACTATGAAAATAGAGATTAGAGGAGAAAATGAAAAAATAACTAAAGAACTAGATAAAAAAGTTAAAGATGTTGTGGAAGGTTCTGCAAAGACCTTTGATGTAGAATATGAAATAGTAGAAGAGGGAGGTGCTCCTGCCTACAATAAATATGATAAAGAGTTTGTAGAAATGATAGCAAAGGACTTAAGAGAAAAAGGATTTAATATAGATATAGCAAGATCTCTAGGTGGGTCAGAAGATGTAACGTATATGATGAATAGAGTAGAAGAAAAAGGTGGAAAGTCTATACATTTTGGATTTGGGACCACACTAGCAGCAGCTCATCACAATAATAAATTTGACTTTGAAGAGGAAACACTTGATATGGCCTTTGATGCTTTAACAAACACAATAAAACTTTTAATAAAATGAAAATAATGAAATAGATAAAACCCCCAAAGAAAATGGGGGTTTTATCTATTTCAAGAAGTCTAATGATGCAGCTGACATTGTTTTTATACCTATTGGTATACTTCTTTCATCTATAATTAGATTTGGATTATGAAGAGTAGTTTTACCCTTATTTAAATCTGATTCAATTCCCAACCAATAATATACAGAAGGGACTACTTTAGTAAACTCGGAAAAATCTTCAGCTCCAGATGCAGGGTTTTCAGCAATTATAACATTTTCCTCTCCTAAAACATCTATAAAGCTATTTATAGCTTGATTAGCTAAGTCTTTATCATTTATTACTGCAGAATATCCTTTAATATACTCTACATCACATTCACAACCTAGTCCTTTTGCTACATTTGTTGCGATTTCTTTTATTCTCTCAGGCATGAGTGCTGATATCTCAGGCTTAAAGGTTCTAACTGTACCTTCTAAAACTACCTTATCACAGACTACATTGTATCTACTACCTCCATGAATTGTACCCACAGTAACTACTGCATTTTCCATAGGGTCCACATTTCTACTGATTATAGTTTGTAAAGCAGTGATGATATGACCTGCTGCTACAATTGCATCTGTACCTGCTTGAGGTTGAGATGCATGGGATGACTTTCCTTTTACTGTAATATATATTCTATCAGATTGAGCCATCATAGTATCTTTTCTAACTGCGATTTTGCCAAGGGGAGCATTCCATACATGAAGTGCCATGGCAGCATCTACTTTAGGATTTTCTAAAACTCCATCTTCTATCATATATCTTGCTCCACCTGTAGGATTTGACTCCTCTGCAGGTTGAAATACAAATTTTACATTTCCTTTTATATTATCTTTTAATTCACTTAATACTCTAGCTACACCTAGCAATATAGAGGTATGCACATCATGGCCACATGCATGCATCATTCCAGGAACCTTTGATTTAAAATCTAAATCTGTAAGTTCATCCATAGGTAGACAATCCATATCAGCCCTTAAGAGTATTGTCTTTCCTTCTTCTTTACCCTTCAAAACACCAACTACACCCATCTTACCTACTTTATCTTCTACTTCAAGTCCAAGTTTTAAAAGTTCATTCTTTACAATTCCACTGGTTCTAATTTCTTTCATACCTATTTCAGGATTTGCATGTATGTCTCTTCTTATTTTAATAATGTCATCTAAATGTTTGTCTATAATTTTGTCTAATTTTTCCTTCATAATTTTGTCTTTTCCTCCTTATTATAAGAACAAAGTTCCACCTGGTCCCAATGGCATTCCTGTAAAGTACCAGACTACAGATAATACAATCCATGCAGCAAGCATTACAAGGCTATATGGAATCATAAGTGATAAGAGAGTACCTACTCCAGCTTCTTCATCATATTCATTTAATAATCCTAGTACTATTGGAAAATAAGGGAACAGTGGTGAGATTATATTTGTAGTTGAATCTCCTATTCTATAAAGCATTTGAGTAAGTGCAGGACTATAATTTAGTAAAGCTAACATTGGAACAAATATAGGGGCAAGTAATGCCCATTTAGCAGAACCACTACCAATAAATAGGTTTACAAAAGAACAAAGAATTATGAAACCTATAAATAGAGGAATACCTGTAAATCCAGTTGCCTCTAATATATTAGCACCAGATACTGCTAATATAAGACCTAGGTTTGTCCAATTAAAGTAGGCTATAAATTGACCAATTATAAATGCTAACACTATAAATGAACTCATTCCTTGGATAGCCATAGTCATGTATTTAGGTACATCTGCACTAGATTTAATTTTACCTATAGATATACCAAAAGGTATAGAAGTTGCCATAAATAAGATTAAAAGCAGTGGAATAATTCCTTTAAGAAGTGGTGATCTGTTTATTAAAGATCCAGTCTCAGGATTTCTTAGAAAACTGGTTTGGGGGAAAGCTAATATAAACACAACAATTACATATATAAGTAATCCGATTCCAGCAGCTTTTAAAGCTTTATTTTCTTCAGGTGATACTTCTTCGCTAGTTATTTCTTTACTACCTTTATATTCTCCTAATCTAGGTTCTACAATTTTTTCTGAAACTAGCATACCTATTATAGATAGTACAATAGTAGATACAATCATGAAATACCAGTTTGAAGTAACAGATATTTCAGGAGCTCCTACTATTTTAGAAGCTTCATTTGTAATACCGGATAAAAGGGCATCTGTACCAGCTATAAAAAAGTTTGCACTAAATCCTGCTGTAGTAGCAGCATAGCCTAGAGCTACACCTGCTAGAGGGTTTCTTCCAATAGATAAAAATATTATAGCAGATATAGCGGGTATTATAACTATTGCCGCATCAGAGGCTATATTACCATTAATACCAATTAACATAATCATAATTGTAATTAGCTTTGGTGATGCTCCAAGAATTGTCTTTCTCATAAAAGAAGACATAAGTCCAACTTGTTCAGCTAAGCCTATACCTAAAGCCATAGTAAGTACAAGTCCTAAAGGAGCAAAGCCAGTAAAGTTTTTGACGGCTGTAGATAGTGCAAAGTTAAGGCCTTCACCAGATAGCAAATTATTAGCTAGTACCATTTCACCAGTAGTTGGATTTTCAACTGATAGTCCAGTTTTGTTGGCAATAAGTGATACTACAGCAACAATTGCTATTAACCAAGCAAACATTATAAAGGGATGTGGAAGTTTGTTTCCCACTCTTTCTACCCAAGCTAAAAATCCTGTGTTTTGACTTTTTGTTTTTGAATTCATTAAATTAATCCTCCTTTTAATTTAATTTTAACTACAAATAAACAATATTTGCCATAAACAAACAATATTCACCACCTTCTACTTGTAGTTTCAATAATTTTGAAAATTTTTGCAAATGATTGTCATATAAAATTATAACTCAATTCAAGTTATTTTACAATATTCAACCTAACAATTTATAGTTTGAATTCATATAATAAAAACATAAATATTATTTTAAGAAGGTGATGGAATGGAGAAGCCTAATTTTTTAATCATTATAGTAGATGAAGAAAGATTTCCACCTATTTATGAAAATGAAGAAATAAAAACTTGGCGTAGAAAATATCTAAAGGCACAAAATTTCTTGAGGCAAAATGGTTTAGAATTTAATAATCACTACACTGGAAGTACTGCATGTTCTCCAAGTAGAGGCACATTATATACTGGACAGTATCCATCCTTACATGGAGTAAGTCAAACATCTGGAGTAGCCAAAGGAGACTTTGATAATGATATGTTTTGGTTAGATAGAAATACAGTGCCTACAATTGGGGATTATTTAGTTAAGGCAGGATATAAAACTTTTTGGAAGGGAAAGTGGCATGCTTCTCAAGCTGATATATTAATTCCCGACACCCATGATTCTTTTCTTAGCTACAATAGTGTAAATGGCTTACCAGAAGGGGAAAAAGAAAAAATATATCTTAATGCTAATCGGCTTAATGAATATGGTTTTGATGATTGGATAGGTCCAGAACCCTTTGGAAGTCAACCACATAATTCTGGATCGTCTGCAGCAATTGGTATAGATGGACGGGATGAAGTATATTCTCACCAAGTAGTTAATTTAATTCGAAATTTAGATGACAAACCCTGGGCAATAGTTTGTTCCTTTGTCAATCCTCATGATATTGCTCTTTATGGAGAAATTTCAAAACTTGACCCTTTATTTAATTTTAAGGTTGATGATTCAGTACCTATGGTTCCCAAAGCCCTCACTTCTAATGAAAATCTAGATACAAAGCCTATAGCTCAAAGAAGTTATAGAGAAGTTTATCCAAAAGCACTACAACCACTTATAGACACAGAATTTTATCGTAGGCTGTACTATTCACTACAATTACAAGTAGATAGAGAAATGGATAAGGTTTTAAAAGCTCTTGTCAATTCACCCTTTTATGAGAACACTATAGTAATATTTACATCTGATCATGGAGAGATGCTTGGAGCTCATGGAGGATTATATCAAAAATGGTATCAAGCATATGAAGAAACTATTCATGTTCCTTTAATAATTCATAATCCTAATTTATTTAATAAACCTAAGCAAACAAATGTATTAACTAGTCATGTTGACATTCTACCTACAATACTTGGTCTTGCTGATGTAGATACTAAAAAAGTTCAAGAAGAGCTAAAAAGAAGTCATACAGAGGTCCATCCTTTAGTGGGGAGAGATTTATCTCCTATGATTGTTCACAATAGAGAGTTTGAAGGTATCAATGAGCCTATATATTTTATGACTGATGATGATGTAACAAAAGGTCTTGATCAAAATACTGTTTTAGGGGAACCCTATCAGTCTGTAGTTCAGCCGAATCATGTTGAAACTGTTATTGCTAAATTGAAAACAGGAAGTAATAATAAAGAGGAAATATGGAAGTATTCTAGATATTTTGATAATCCCCAATTCTGGAGTTCTCCTGGGTGTGAAGATGAAACTACAGTAGAAGAATGTCCAAAATATCCTATTGATGGAGTAGAATACTGTTGGTGTTTAAAAAGTATTAAAACTAAACCTACTTCAGATGAATTTGAAATGTATAATCTAACAAATGATCCCTTAGAAACTAAAAATTTAGCCCACTCTAATTTTCAAACACCTGAGAGTAAAATTGTTCAAGTGGTATTAGCCAATATGTTAGAAGAACAATGTAGACAAAAGCGTCTATATCCATCTAGTGGTGATGTTCCAGGAAAACCCAATTGTCCATTTTGCTCACCTGATTTGATTTATAAGTAAATAAGACTCTCTAATTTAGAGAGTCTTATTTTTACTAATGGATTTTATGGTTTGGTTTATTTATTTAAAAAGTCGATTGCATACTGAGCATATAAGCTTGCAGATGTAATCATAGCATCTTCATCTATATCGAATTTAGGATGGTGATGTGGGTAGCATGGAAGTTTTTCCTCGTTTTTAGAACCTACAAATGCAAATGCAGTTGGGCAATGATCTGCAAAGAATCCAAAGTCTTCTCCCCCTGTAGTCTTTTCAAATTTAATTAAGCCATCTTCACCTGCTATTTCTCTAACTGCACCTTCTCCGATTTCGGACATTAGGGGATCATTTATTGTAGGCATAACCATTTGAGTATACTCTACTTTAACATCAGCTCTATAGTTTTTAGCAGTATTTTCTGCAACTCTTCTAATCTGATCTTCAAACTGTTCATTTACTTCTCTACTAAAGCATCTAGTAGTTCCCTCCATATATCCTTCACCTGCTATTACATTCCATCTTGTACCTGATTTTATCATACCTACAGTTACAACAGCAGGGTCTAGTGGAGAGATTTCTCTACTAACTATAGTCTGTAGGTTTATAAGGATTGCAGAAGTAACTACAGTAGCATCTATAGTTTGATGAGGCATAGATCCATGTCCACCTTTTCCTGTTACATATATTTTAAACATACCAGCTGAAGCCATTCTTGGGCCAGATTCTATAGACACCTTCCCAACTTCACAATCATTCCAGATATGGATTCCGAAAGCACCATCAACACCTTCTAAAGCCCCATCTTTAATCATTGCAAGTGCACCTTGAGCAACTTCCTCTCCTGGTTGGAAAAGAAGTTTAACATTTCCGTTAAATTCATTTTTTTTATCCATTAATATCTTTGCAGCTGTTAAAAGTCCAGCCGTGTGAGCATCATGACCACAAGCATGCATTATTCCATCAACCTTAGATTTGTAAGGTACATCATTTGATTCAGGAACTTCAAGTGCATCCATATCAGCTCTTAAAGCTATGGTCTTTCCTTCACCTTTTCCTTTTATAATAGCAACTACTCCAGTTCCACCACATTTAATAGGGTCTAGTCCCATTTTTTCTAATTCTTCCATTACTCTTTTTTGAGTATTATACTCTTTCATGCTTGGCTCAGGATTCATATGAAATTCTCTTCTCATTTTAACAGCATAATCATGATATTTTTTTGCTAATTCTTTTACTTTCATCTTTATTCCTCCGCTAATAAATTTTATTTTAAAGTATATCAGAAAATTAGGAAAATGTATATGTGTATGGAAATATATTATAAAATTTCTAAGTAAATTGTACTTATTTCAAATTTATTATCTAAAAAGAATAACCCAACTAAAGCAGGGTATAAAATACTTAGACACTTAAAGGAGATGAAAAATATGCATAGAAAAATAAAAAGATATATTGAATGTATGAAAACTTCTGATGGAGCAGGGGTAAGTTTAAGAAGGGTCTTTGGAAAAATTGAAGCAGAGGAATTGGACCCATTCCTAATGATGGATTTTTTTGACTCTACGAATCCAGATGATTATATAAAAGGATTTCCTTGGCATCCACATAGAGGAATAGAAACAGTTACTTATCTTATATCAGGTGAAATAGAGCATGGTGATAGCATTGGAAATGAAGGAGTTATAAATGATGGAGACTGTCAGTGGATGACAGCAGGCTCTGGTATACTTCATCAAGAGATGCCAAAACCTTCAAAAAGAATGTTGGGAACTCAAATATGGTTAAATCTTCCTAATAAAGATAAAATGACTGAACCAAAATATAGAGATATAAGAAAAGATACAATACCTGTATATGAAGAAAAGGGGAAAAAAGTCCATATAATAGCAGGGAATTATAAGGGAGAAAAAGGACCATTAGAGGTAGTAGAAACAGATCCAACATTTTTAGATATAGAACTTGAAGAAAATAATGAGTTTATATTAGAAACACAAAGAGAATATAAGGTATTTTCCTTCTTAGTAGAAGGAGAAGCAGATTTCAACATCGAAAAAGGAGAAATGATTTCTGCGCCTATGGGAGTATTGTATGAAGAAGGAGAAAAAATAAAGATAAATACAGGAGAAAAGAAAGCAAGAATTTTCCTTTTAATGGGCAAACCTTTAAATGAGCCTATAGCATGGGGTGGTCCTATAGTTATGAATACTAAAGAAGAGTTAGATTTAGCCTTTAGAGAGCTAAAGGAAGATAAATTTATAAAATAGATTGGAACAATCTTATAGGATATACAAAGGTCCAACCCTTTAAGAGTATTTGGATAAATTACTTGAGGATAGAAAAGACGCTCTTGGAAAATTAAGAGTAACTATAAGTGAAAATATTAAAAAGGATTTTGAAGAAACTATGTTATATAATATGATAGCATAGTTGTTTCCTGTTAGGATTTATCCTTCTAGGTATTATGTAACTCCAAATGAGCCATTACCATTTATAAGTATTGGTTCACAAAAGAATCATATTGATATTTATCATATGGGAATATATATGTTTTGTGATGTATTAGAATGGTTTAAAAAAGAATATACAAAACATATGAAAACAAAATTAGATATGGGAAAGAGCTGTATTAGATTTAGAAATGTAAAAAACATACCATATGATTTAATAGGAGAACTATGTAGAAAGATGAGTCTTAAAGATTATGTGGATAAATATGAAAATGAGGTTAATAAATGAAATTTGTAATGAGGAGATGCACTGAGATGCATCTTTTTCATTTAGATAACTTTAATATAACTATAGCTAATTAAAAGCATTTATTGACTAAGACAATAAAATGAAGTATAGTATAAGTAACAAAGGTAATAGATAGTAGATTTGGAGGATGGATATTTGATAGGATTAGAATATATTCTAGGTATTTATAATATGCAACATATAGAATTAGCCGATAGATTAGGTATAAAAAAACAAAATATAAATATGTGGATTAAGAGAAAACAGAATATTCCTAAAAAATATTTTCCTGTTTTAGAGGAGTTATTTGGGTTAAATAAAGAATATTTTATTAAAGAATTAACAGAAATAGAAAAGCTTGAAATCCAAAAAGAAAAATTAAAAAGAGACTTAAAGCCTATAATAAAAAAACATGAAAGAGAATTTAAAGTTGGAGAAATAAACGATATTGTGGAAGTTCCTATATATGATAAAGAAGAAATAAATACAATAGAAAGAGATATAGAAAAGGCAAAACTAGTTTCAAGATTTAAAGAAATGTTAGATATAGTAGACAATAATCCATATATGGATACTTATAGACTAATGATGGAGCTACTAGAAAATGCTCAACAAGAAGTAATAGTTCATAAGACAATTGAAGCCCTAGCCCATTACTACAATCTATTACCAAATTGGATATCAAGTAGTCCAGGACAAGATGAATTTGAAGAAGAAATATTTGAAGTGTTTGACGATCACAATTTTTAGAATTGTAGAGAATTTTGTCATTCTGAATGTAATGAATAATCTTGTATTTGAAATTAAATAAAAGGAGATAAAAAGATGTCAACAGCCAAGATAGGATTTGAAGAAACACTGTGGAAATCAGCGGATAAACTAAGAGGAAGCATGGACGCATCTGAATATAAGCATGTGGTATTAGGATTAATATTCTTGAAATATATTTCTGATAAATTTGAAACAAAACATCAAGAACTAGTAGAAGAAGGAGCAGGATTTGAAGAGGATAGAGATGAATATACATATGAAAATATATTTTGGGTACCAAAAGAAGCTAGATGGGATTTTATAAAAGATAATGCAAAAGACCCTAAAATAGGACAATACATAGATGATTCCATGATAGCAATAGAAAAAGAAAATCCAAGTCTAAAAGGAGTATTAGATAAAAGATATGCCAGACCAGAATTAGATAAGAGGAGACTAGGGGAGCTAATAGACCTTATCTCTACAATTAAACTTCATAGCAATGAAGAAAAAGATTTACTAGGAAGAGTATATGAATATTTCTTAGGTCAATTTGCAAGCAGCGAAGGAAAAAGTGGGGGAGAATTCTATACTCCAACTTCAGTAGTTAAAACTCTTGTAAAGATGATAGAACCCTATAAAGGAAGAATATATGACCCTTGTTGTGGTAGTGGAGGTATGTTTGTACAAAGTGAAAAGTTTGTAAAAAAACATCAGGGAAGAGTAGAAAATCTATCAATATATGGACAAGAGCTTAATTCTACTACATGGAAGCTTTGTAAAATGAATCTTGCAATTAGAGGACTAGAGTCAGACTTGGGGCCTAATCATGGAGATACATTTCATAATGATTTACACAAGACACTTAAGGCGGATTATATCCTAGCAAACCCACCTTTCAATATAAGTGACTGGGGAGGAGCTAGTCTTTCTGATGATGCAAGATGGCAATATGGTACTCCACCAGAGGGAAATGCAAACTATGCATGGATACAACATATGATGTATCATTTATCTCCAAATGGAGTAGCAGGGATAGTACTTGCAAATGGCTCTCTTAGCTCAAATACATCAAATGAAGGGGAGATAAGAAAGAATTTACTAGAAAAAGACAGAGTAGACGCAATAGTAGCATTACCTGATAAATTGTTTTACTCCACAGGAATACCAGTGTCGCTGTGGATATTAAACAGAAATAAGAAAAACAATCCACAGTTTAGAATTAGAGAAAAAGAAGTATTATTTATAGATGCTAGAAACTTAGGAGAAATGATAGATAGAAGGCATAGAGAATTAAGTGATGAAGATATAGATAAAATAGCAGATACTTATCATAAATGGAGAAGTTTAGAAAATGAACAAGAAGATTGTCATTCTGAACAAAGTGAAGAATCTTTATCTCAAACACAGCAATATGATTTACCTTTAGTTGCCGAACCTGAACCTCAATATAACACAGATAAATACGAAGATATAAAAGGGTTCTCATATAGTGCTAAATTAGATGAAATAAGAAAACATGATTATGTACTTACCCCAGGAAGATATGTAGGTATAGAAGAAGTAGAAGATGATGGCATCCCTTTTGAAGAGAAGATGGAAACTTTGACAAGTGAGTTAAGTGAGTTGTTTCAAAAATCTAGAGACCTAGAGGAAGAGATAAAGAAGAATCTAGGAGGTATAGGTTATGAGGTTTAGGGAATGGAGAATTGAGAATGAAGAATTGAGGAATTCTAAATTTGATTTAGAAGTGGGTGAGAGTTGTGGGATTTAAGGAAACTGAAGTAGGAAGAATACCTGAAGAATGGAATGTTTATGAATTAAAGGATCTTGTCCAAAAGATAGGTAGTGGAGCTACTCCACGAGGAGGCAAGAAGGTTTATTTACAATCAGGAATTCCTTTTATAAGAAGTCAAAACATATATAATTGTAAGTTTTTAAAAGATGGAATAGTTTATATAAATGAAGAAAGTGCTAGTAAATTAAACAATGTTAAATTATATAAGAATGATATTTTATTAAATATTACAGGTGACTCAGTAGCTAGATGCACAATGCTACCGGGAAAATACATTGGAGGTAGAGTAAATCAGCATGTTGCTATTATTAGATCTCATGTTGAAATATTGAATCCTAATTTTCTTAAATATTACTTAGTCAGTGATAACATGCAAGCATATATGCTATCGTTAGCTAAAATGGGAGCAACCCGTGCTGCTTTAACTAAAGGAATGATAGAATCATTTAAAATACCAACTCCACCTATTAAAGAACAAAAAGCAATAGTAAACATTCTTTCAACACTAGATGAAAAAATAGAAATTAACAATCGAATTAATAAAAAACTAGAAGAAATAGCACAAACTATTTTCAAACACTGGTTTGTAGACTTTGAATTTCTAAATGAAGATGTAAAACCTTATAAATCTAGTGGTGGAGAAATGGTTGAAAGTGAATTTGGAATGATACCTAAGGGATGGGATGTTGTAAAAATAAAGGATGTTCTTGATTTTGTTATTGGGGGTGATTGGGGAAAGGCTGAAGAAAATAATATATATAATAAGAAGTGTTATTGTATAAGAGGTGCTGATTTTCCTGATATATACAGTGGAAATCGAGCAGACATTCCAATAAGATATATAAAAGAAAACAGTTGGGGAAAACGGAAGTTAAAAAACGGGGACATTGTATTAGAAATTTCTGGAGGAACTAAAGGAAGGCCTACGGGTAGAACCATATTTATAGATCAAGGTCTTTGTAATGAATATGAAGATGAATTGTCATTTTCAAATTTTTGTAGAGTATTAAGAACAGGTGAACTACTTAACTCTAAAATTTTATATTTTTATTTACAATATTTATATGATATAGGGATTATGGAAACACATCAAGTACAATCTACTGGCATAGCCAATTTCCAGTTAACTCAGTTTATAGAAAAAGAGTATGTTATAGTACCTTCTCAAAAAATTCAAAGTAAGTTTTCTAAAATAATCAATAGTCTTTTTAAAAGGAAATATATCTTTGAAAACAAAACTCTCAAAAGTCTTCGAGACACACTTTTACCAAAACTAATGTCAGGAGAAATAAGAGTACCGTTAGATAATTGATAATTTAAAATGTAGAATGGAGAATAAAAGTACAAAATAATTCTCAATTTTCAATTATCCATTCTAAATTCAAAAAAAAGGAGTGATTTTTTTATGAAGTTTGGACCAAGAAAACCTAGTCTTAAAAAGCGTATATCTGCAAGAACTAGTCTAAAAAGACAAATAGTACACAGAGCAGGGCTTAAGATGCCTAAAGGATATGGATGGGTTAGAAATCCTAAGAAGTATGCATATAACAAAGTTTACAATAAGACTTCATTTGATATATTTAAAGTATTAAAGAAACTTTTTAAATAACAGGAGGTGGGGACTTGAGTTTATATGAAAATTTCACAGAAGACTTTTTAGAAGAAGCTTCTATAGAGATTTTAGAACAAATGGGATACGAGTATGTATTTGGTCCAGATATATCTCCGGATGGAGAATATGCAGAGAGAAAAGGCTATAGAGAAGTAATATTAGAGGGTAGAGTGAGAGATGCACTATTTAGAATAAATAAGGGAATTCCATCTGAAGCCCTAGAAGATGCATATAGAAAGATTATTTCTTTTAACAGTCCAAGTCTAACTGAGAACAATAGAAATTTTCACAAGCTTTTAACAGAAGGAATAGAAGTTTCCTATATGGATAAAGAACATATAAGAACTAAAAGGGTTCAGATAGTTGATTTTGATGATAAGGACGGAAATAAAAATAACAATGAATTTTTAGTAGTAAACCAGTTTACTATACTAGAAAAAGAAGAGAGAAGGCCAGATCTTGTTTTATTTATCAATGGTATTCCATTAGTAGTAATTGAACTCAAATCAGCTAGTGATGAAAATGTAGGTATAGAAGAAGCTTATAATCAGATTCAAACATATAAAGAGGATATACCTTCATTATTTAATTACAACGCTTTTTGCATATTATCTGATGGAATAAATGCCAAGGCTGGTACTATTACATCTAATGAAGAAAGATTTATGAATTGGAGAAGCATAGATGGAAAGGCTATAGAGCCATTATCAAGTCCGCAGTATGAGGTTTTGTTTAATGGTATGCTAAGGAAAGATAGATTACTAGATATCATAAAAAACTTTCTATTATTTCAAGAATCATTTGAAGATGAAAAAGGTGTAGATGGAGAAAAAATAGGCTCTAGAAAGACTATTATCAAAATTTTAGCTGCATATCATCAATACTTCGCAGTTAAAAAAGCTATAGAAGAAACTAAAAAGTCAACAAGCTCTAAAGGAGATAGAAAAATAGGGGTTATATGGCACACGCAAGGGTCGGGGAAAAGCTTTTCTATGGTGTTTTATACAGCTAGTTTAATCAAAGAATTAAACAATCCAACTATTGTAGTGATTACAGATAGAAATGATTTGGACAATCAATTATTTGAAACATTTTCAAAATCACAAGACATATTAAGGCAAACCCCAAAGCAAGCTAATGTTAGAAAGCTTAGTGAAACTCAAAAGTCACAACAATTAGGAGAAAATTCAAGAGAATTAAATGGATTATATGATTTATTGAATAATAGGGAATCTGGTGGAATCATATTTACAACTATTCAGAAGTTTAAGCCAGAAGATGGAGATATGCCAGTTCTTACAGATAGAAAAAATGTAATCATAATTGCAGATGAAGCTCATAGATCTCAATATGGTTTAGAAGCTAAAACTGATTTAAAGACAGGTCAAGTAAACTATGGTTATGCTAAACACCTGAGAGATACACTTCCCAATGCTTCATTTATAGGATTTACAGGTACTCCTATTGAATTTGAAGACAAATCTACACCTTTAGTTTTTGGGAACTATATTGATATATATGATATGACAAGATCCGTTGAAGATGAAAATACTGTAAAGATATACTATGAAAATAGAATTATAAAACTAGAAGCAGATCAAGAGGAATTAGAAAAAATAGATAGTGAGTTTGAAGAGGTAACAGAAGGCCTAGAAGAATTTGAAAGAGAGAAAAACAAAGCAAAATGGTCTAGACTTGAAGCTCTAGTAGGGTCTCCTAATAGAATAAAAAGATTAGCTGAAGATATAGTAAGTCATTATGAGGAAAAATCTAAGACTATAGATGGTAAGGCTATGGTTGTATGTATGAGTAGAAGAATATGTGTAAAACTTTATGATGAAATAATAAGTCTTAGACCAGATTGGCATAGTCACGATATAGATAAGGGGAAAATCAAAGTAGTAATGACAGGTTCCGCTGCAGATAATGAAAAGATGCAGAAGCATGTAGGTGGAAAAATAAGAAGAGATACATTGGCTAAAAGAATGAAAGACAATAGTGACGAACTTAAAATAGTAATAGTTCGAGATATGTGGCTTACAGGATTTGATGTTCCTTCTATGCATACTATGTATATAGATAAGCCGATGAAGGGTCACAATCTAATGCAGGCAATTGCAAGAGTAAATAGAGTATTTAAAGATAAAGCAGGTGGAGCGGTAGTAGACTATATAGGTATTCTTGAAAGTTTAAAAAAGGCTTTAAAACAGTACACTGATTCAGATAGAAAAAATACAGGAATTGATACATCAGTCGCTATTTCAATTATGATGGAAAAATTGGAAATACTTCAAGGTATGATGTATGGTTATGATTATTCTAAATATATGGGAACTTCTCAAGTCGAAAGAATAAGGTCTATAACAGGTGGTATGGATTTTATACTAGGAAAATCAGAGGAAGAACAAAAAGAATTTAAAAATATATCAGTAGAACTTGCTAAGGCTCACTCACTTTGTGCAGCTACAGATGAAGGCAAGCTATATGCACTTGAAGTAAGCTATTTCAAAGCAGTAAAGGCAAGTTTATCGAAACTACAAGAAAAAAACGCTCCTAAAAAATCAAAGAGAGAGATAGAGGCAAGGGTTAGTCAAATGCTAGAGAGATCTATCATTTCAGAAGAAGTAATAGATGTATTTGATGCTATGGGACTTAAAACTCCTGATGTTTCTATACTATCAGAGGATTTTTTAGAAGAAGTAAAATTCATAAAACATAAAAATCTAGCTGTAGAAATGCTAAAAAAACTTTTAGAGGGACATATAAAGACAGTAGAAAAAAGAAATGTAGTAAAGTCTGAAAAATTCTCAGAAAAGTTAAAAAAGGCTCTAAATAAATATAGAAATCAAGCTATAACAAATGCCGAGGTAATAGAAGAACTTATAAAAATGGCTCATGAAATTAAAAAAGAAAGTGAGGAAGAAAATAATCTAGGTTTAAACGAGGATGAAATAGCTTTTTATGATGCACTTACGGCGGATGAGATAGTAAGGGAATTTATGGAAGATGAAACATTGAAAAAAATAGCTCAAGAATTGACTATAGCTATTAGAAAAAACATAACTATTGACTGGAGCAAGAGAAAAAGTGCTCAAGCAGGAATGAGAAGAATAATTAAAAGACTTCTTGCTAAATACGATTATCCTCCAAAGCAAAGGAAAAGTGCATTAGATATAGTAATGAGACAAGCGGAAAAGATGTGTGGAAATGTATATAGTGAATATATAGAGCAGGATATGGTCGCTGAAAGTGGACAGGATTATTTGATAAGATGATTTTTAGAAAAAAAGCCTTATATAAAAAGGAACCTTAAAGTATATGTAGGATAACAGATATTATGGAACAATATTTAAAAAGGGGGAGATTTGATTATGGGGAAAGTACTAGGTTTAGATATTGGTATTGCAAGTGTTGGACACTGTTTAATAGATACTGATACTGAAAAAATTGTAAATATGGGAGTTCGTATATTTGAGTCTGCAGATGCTGATAATAACAAAGCTAGAAGAGAATCTAGGGGAGCTAGAAGAAACTTAAGAAGAAAAAATTATCGTCTACAATCAATAGATGAGCTTCTTAAAGATAATGATTTTTTTCCACCTAAAGAACTTGAATTAAATCCATATGAATTAAGAGTAAAGGGATTAAGACAAAAGTTAGATAAGTACCAACTATATGCAGCACTTTACCACTTATCAAAGAGAAGAGGAATTTCATATTTAGATGAGGTAGAAGAAGAAGGGAAAATAACGAATGATTCTTTAAATTTAAACAGAAATTTATTAAAAGAAAAGTTTCCTTGTGAAATCCAATTAGATAGGTTAAATAAATATGGTAAGGTAAGAGGTATAATAGAAATAGAAAAAGAAGATGAGAGTATTGAAACTTTAGTTAATGTATTTACAACAAGTTCGTATAAAAGAGAAGCTGAGCAGATATTGAAGGAACAAAGTAAATACTATAAACAAATAAATAAAATTTTTATAGAAAAATATATAGACATACTTACAAGAAAAAGAGAATTTTATATAGGACCTGGTGATGAGAATAACAGGACAAATTATGGAAGATATAAAACAGATGGTAGAACAATAGATAGTATCTTTGAAGAATTAATAGGAAAATGCAGCATATATAAGGATGAACAAAGAGCACCATCATCTTCCTTTACAGCTCAAGAATTCAATTTGTTAAATGATCTAAATAATCTTACTGTAAAAGGTAGAAAGTTAAGTGAAGATGAAAAAAGAGAAATTATAAACCAAATATTAAATTTAAGTCGTTTAGGTATAACTACTATAATAAAAATTTTTAAGAAAGTTACTGGTATAGAAGATAAAAATGAGATAAAAGGTGCTAGTATAGATAAAGATGGAAATATGACTTTTGGACATACCTTTGAAATTGAAAGAAAAATTAGTAGTTTTTTAAAAGATACAAGTATAGATTATGAAGATTTCAGCATAAATGACAAGGATAAATTAGCTATAGTATTAAGTAAAAGTATGGATTATAAATCTTTAGTTAAAAATTGTAATAATAATTTTTTGGAGTTTAAAGATGAAGAAATAGATTTATTATTCACATTTCTTCAAAAAAACAAATCTTTGTACTCTAGATGGCATTCATTTTCATTAAAAATCATGAGAGAAATGAGAGAAGAACTATATAAAGGTACTAAAAATCAAATGAATTTATTAATAGAAAGAGGAATTAAGAAAAGTATTAAAGGGAGCTTCAATAAATACAAATATATCCCTTTAGGATTCTTAGATGAAGAAATATATAATCCAGTTGTAAAAAGATCTATCAATCAAAGTATAAAGATTATAAATGCTATAATAAAAAAATATGGTGATTTGGAAGCAATTATAATTGAAATGCCAAGGGACACAAATCCAGAAGAACAAAAAAAGAAATTGGAAAAAATTCAAGCAGAAAATGAAAAAGAAAAAAATGAAGCGCTTAACAGAGCTAGAAGTGAATATGGGTTTACTGAAGAGCAACTATATAGGCAAAAAGGAATGATGACAAAAATAAGATTGTGGTATCAACAAGATGGAAGATGCATATATACAGGTAGAGTTATTTCTATCCAAGACCTAATAGACAATCCAAATAAGTTTGAAATAGATCATATTATACCGAAATCAATATCTTTAGATGATAGTTTGAATAATAAAGTTTTGTGCTATAATAGTGCGAATCAAATTAAAGGTCAAAAGACCCCTTTTAGGGCTTTCTCTATTAATTCAAATAATATAAATTATAATGATATAAAAGAAAGAGCAGCAAAATTGTTAAAACTCAAAAAGATAAGCAAAACAAAACATGACTTACTTACATTTGAAGAAGATATCAATAAATATGAAATCAGACAAAAATTTATTAGTAGGAATTTAAATGATACAAGATATGCTTCTAAAGCAGTCTTAAATGGACTTCAGGAATATATGAAGGAAAAAAATAAAGATACAAAGATTCATGTCATAAGAGGGAAGTTTACCTATCAAGTAAGAAAAAGATGGGGGATAGAAAAGAACAGAGATGAATCACATAATCATCATGGAGTAGATGCTACAATCGTTGCAGTTTCTTATATGTTAGGTCAAAGTGAAGATACTATAAGAAATCCATTTTTACAAAAAATTGGAACATACGATAAATCTTTTTGGAAAGTAGTTAGCAATAAAGAATATGATAAAGGGGTATATGATTTACCTTGGAAATCTTTTATTAAAGATTTAAATAATGCTAGAAATAAAATAAAATATTCTCATAAAATTGATACAAAGGTTAATAGGAAAATATCAGATGCTACATTATATTCTACTAGAAATATTGATGGAGATGACTATATAGTAGAAAAGTATAAGAATATCTATGATAATCTAACATCTAAAAAAGTAATAAAAAAAATTAAAGATGATTTAGATAAATATGAAGACTTAAAAAATAGTATGATACTAATGAGAAAACATGATTCTAAAACATTTGAAAAGTTAGTTAAGATTATAGAAGAGTATGAAGGAGAAAAGCCAAATCCTTTTGAAGCGTATAGAATGGAACATGGTTATATAACCAAATATTCTAAAAAAGGTAATGGTCCAATTATAAAAGATATAAAATATTTATCTAAAAAGGTAGGACAAGCAGTTAAAATAGAGAAGACAGAAGACTTAAGTGATAATAAAAAAGTAGTATTGCTTTCCTTAAATCCTTTTAGAACAGATGTATATTATAATGAAAAAACAGGTAAATATAAAAATATAGGAATTAAGTATAATGACTTAAAATATGAAAAAGGGAAATATATCATTGAAACAGGATTTTATAATAAGATGAAGGATAATCTTAAAATAGATAATTCATATAAATTTCTATTTTCTTTACACAAAAATGAGATAATAGGGATAGTATATAAAGAAAATCCTAGTATTGAAAAGAGATATAGATTTTTATCCTCTAGGTCAGATAATCCAAATAGAATAGAGATAAAACCTATAGAAAAAGATAAGTTTGAAAAACAAACTCAACCTACAATAGGAAATAAAATTTTAAAATTCAATAAGTATCATACAGATATATTGGGGAATGTATTTCAAGTTAAGGACGAAAAGCTAAAATTTCAGTTTACGGTTGACAATATTAACAATATGTAGTATCATAATATTGTAAATATTTACACAATAGCTTAAGTCCTTAGAGCCTACTAAAATAAGGCTTTAGGCCGAATACGCCCCGTTAAGGGGCTTTTTTCGTTTTTAAATGGAGGTGTAAATATGTCTTGGCGCAATTTAATGATAGATGATGGAGATCATCTCAAAGTATATTTAGATAATATTGAAATATATAAAGATGAAAATAGATACACCTTACCATTGAGTGATATAGGAATAATTGTACTTGATGGTATGATGACGAGTATCACAACTAGATTATTATCAGCTTGTTCTTCTTATAATGTAGTATTAGTAATTTGTGATAAAAAACATTTGCCTTCAGGAATGTATCTACCTTTTAATCAGCATAGTCGAACTGTAAAAATAATAAATAAACAGATTAGATGGAAAGAAAATGAAAAAGAAGAATTGTGGAAACAAATAATAAAATATAAAATTCATAATCAAAGTAAAGTTATGTATCATCATACTAAGAATGAAGAGAGATACTTACAATTACAAGGATATATAAAAGAAGTAAAAAATGGTGATGAATCAAATCGAGAGGGACATGCTGCAAAAGTTTATTTTAATACATTATTTGGAAATGGATTTTACAGAGATTGTGATTGCATTGAAAATGCTATGATGAATTATGGATATGCAATAGTACGAGCCTATATAGCCAGGTCTATAATAGGATATGGGTATAATCCAGGACTGGGGATTTTCCATAAAAATGAATATAATTCTTTTTGTTTAGCAGATGATATATTGGAAATTTTTAGACCGCTTGTGGATACTCATGTAATTTCTTTTTTGGAAAAGAATGAAGAAGTAGAATTTTTAACTCAAGAAATTAGATCACATTTAATTGGTATACTTTCTAAGAGGTGTTTTTTTAATAATAAATATCAGAAGATTTCAACTATAATAAATAAATTTGTTCTTCAATGTGTTGATATTTTAGATCCAGATGAAGAAAAAAATTCAATGATAGAAAATTTAAACATTCTTAGTATTGGAGGATAAAGAGATGAGGTATGTAGCAGTGAGGATTATATGTATATTTGATTTACCAGTTATTACAGACAATGAAAAAAGAGCGTATAGAGATTTTAGAAAGTTTCTATTGAAAAATGGCTTTGAAATGCTACAATTCTCAGTATATATAAGAACTTGTCCTGATAGAAGCTTTGCTAATAAATTTTATAGAAAAATAAAGATACACGCACCTAGGAAGGGAGATATCAAATTATTAAATATAACTGAAAAACAATTTGAAGATATGGAATGGATTACGTGTAGTGATAAAGAAAGAGTAAAGATATTAGAATCTGATGATTTAGTGGTGATATAATGATAGAAATTAGTTTTAAGGGAAGCAATTTATTTGAGTTTAAAGATGAAAACTTCATTCAAATAGTTGGGAATAATGAAGAATTTAAGAGATTAATTATAAATATATATTTAAAGATATTTAATGGGTATAAGTTTTCAGATGTAGATATGGAAGCTATGGAAGGTTACTATCCAGAAGTAAAAAGAGAAGGCAAAGTATTAAATAAAAAAGATATGAAAGTAATTAGAATTTCTAGCGTTCAAGATATTTTTGATGAATTGCAAGTAAAAAAGGGGTCTGTTATTGTAGAATATCTACTTTCTTTAAATGATGAGATATCTGTAACTAAATCATTAGAACAAGTTGAAGAAAGCTTATTAAGCCTAACTGTAGAATTAGATAAACATATAGAAAAAGATGTTTTAATAGATAATTTATCAATAGTAACAGAATTTGCTGGAATTGATTTTAAAAAAATAGTTACTTCCTTTATTGAAATTAACTTTATAAATCAAGAATATATGAGAAAACCATTGTGGTTGTTAAAGGAGATAGAATTAATAAATTTATTTTTAAGTATTATAGAATTATTGATAAAAAATAAAAAGGATATTACTTTTATAATGGATAGTTTAGATATTAGATTAGGGGTAGAAGAGTATAATTATTTTATAAATAAACTCTATACTTTATCAGAAGAAAATTCAAATTTTAAGGTCTGGTTAGTTCCTAAAAGTAAAAATGGGGTTATGATAAATTATAAAATATTTAATAATACCTATATATTAAATGATGAGACAATAATCCTAGGTGATTTTCAGACAACATATGATTCTATCTGTAGAAATTATCCGGATAATAATCTTCCAGTAAAAGAAGAGGTATTAGAATCATTATTAAGATTAATGGCTTTTCATAATAAAGATAAAATTTATTCTAAATCAAAAGAAGTAATTATACTTCAAATTTTTTTAAAATTATTAGATCAAGACCCTATAAAGGTTGAAAATACTAAATTATCAGCTCTTGAATCTAAGTTTTTGACTAGTTTTTAGTTATACATTATAATGTATTTGAGGTTTTAGTATTCTAAGGATTTAAGCTATTGTAAAACGATATCCAATTAATTATAATACGGTTTATAGTTTTAGTATTCTAAGGATTTAAGCTATTGTAAAACATGGTTCTAGCAAAAGTTATCATGTAGCCTGTTTTAGTATTCTAAGGATTTAAGCTATTGTAAAACCTTTATAGAATATTCTAAAACATTAGAGCTAAGTTTTAGTATTCTAAGGATTTAAGCTATTGTAAAACCTGACTATAGATTAGGAGGTATAAAAGTGGTTTTAGTATTCTAAGGATTTAAGCTATTGTAAAACAAACCTTTAATGTGGCCATAGACTCAGTAAGTTTTAGTATTCTAAGGATTTAAGCTATTGTAAAACAACATATGAAAACATATTCGCAAGTAGAGGGGTTTTAGTATTCTAAGGATTTAAGCTATTGTAAAACTAGGAATGGAGTTAGATGAAGTTTTGAGATGTTTTAGTATTCTAAGGATTTAAGCTATTGTAAAACTGCAGAAGAACTTAACGGTGTTGAAGGTTCGTTTTAGTATTCTAAGGATTTAAGCTATTGTAAAACATCAAACTCCTCAGGCTCTAGTTTCCTATGGTTTTAGTATTCTAAGGATTTAAGCTATTGTAAAACTATATATCTTAGAGTTATTACCTGTCTTACGTTTTAGTATTCTAAGGATTTAAGCTATTGTAAAACAAGAAGATATATTTGTAGTCATGAATTAGGGTTTTAGTATTCTAAGGATTTAAGCTATTGTAAAACCGGTGGTGGAAGCAGAACTATTAGTAGATGGTTTTAGTATTCTAAGGATTTAAGCTATTGTAAAACTCCCCTATGGCAAATAGGATATTAACAATGGGTTTTAGTATTCTAAGGATTTAAGCTATTGTAAAACTTGTAGAAGTATGAAATACAGAAGTCGCCTGTTTTAGTATTCTAAGGATTTAAGCTATTGTAAAACTGTAGTTTTCTACTTCTCTTTCTGCTTCCTGTTTTAGTATTCTAAGGATTTAAGCTATTGTAAAACTAGAGTTGGTTAATCTATCATGCTCTGCCGGTTTTAGTATTCTAAGGATTTAAGCTATTGTAAAACTTGACAAAGTCAAACGGTTCCAAGTCCGTTAGTTTTAGTATTCTAAGGATTTAAGCTATTGTAAAACAGAAGTTGTCACTGGTAGCATTGTAGCAGGGTTTTAGTATTCTAAGGATTTAAGCTATTGTAAAACCCAAGCCTCGGATATACATCTCCTATTAATGTTTTAGTATTCTAAGGATTTAAGCTATTGTAAAACCTATAAAGAATTTACAATAGATTAAATCTAGGTTTTAGTATTCTAAGGATTTAAGCTATTGTAAAACATATATCTGCAGTTATCGATCAATCGCTAGGTTTTAGTATTCTAAGGATTTAAGCTATTGTAAAACATATTTAAAAATTTTGTATATTCTTCATACGTTTTAGTATTCTAAGGATTTAAGCTATTGTAAAACTATCTCTATCTTAGACAGTGAGTGTTGGAAGTTTTAGTATTCTAAGGATTTAAGCTATTGTAAAACATATTTAAAAATTTTGTATATTCTTCATACGTTTTAGTATTCTAAGGATTTAAGCTATTGTAAAACTAAAACTACTGTTACTGAAATTCGTATACCGTTTTAGTATTCTAAGGATTTAAGCTATTGTAAAACTATTATTGGGTCATAATGGAAAGATGGAGTGTTTTAGTATTCTAAGGATTTAAGCTATTGTAAAACTTACCCCCTTGGAAGAGAAGTGACAGCATATGTTTTAGTATTCTAAGGATTTAAGCTATTGTAAAACAGATACACCAGCGTTAAAAAACAAAGTGGCGTTTTAGTATTCTAAGGATTTAAGCTATTGTAAAACACATAGCACTTACTTAGGTAGGTGCTTTTAGTTTTAGTATTCTAAGGATTTAAGCTATTGTAAAACCTCACCAGATACTACTTCTTCTAATGTAAAGTTTTAGTATTCTAAGGATTTAAGCTATTGTAAAACACATAGCACTTACTTAGGTAGGTGCTTTTAGTTTTAGTATTCTAAGGATTTAAGCTATTGTAAAACTAATATGGTGTAATTAGCATTACCCAAACTGTTTTAGTATTCTAAGGATTTAAGCTATTGTAAAACAGCTTTTTATGCAGCACAAATAGCAGGTCAGTTTTAGTATTCTAAGGATTTAAGCTATTGTAAAACTGTAGCTTATATTATGTATAGAACGTATATGTTTTAGTATTCTAAGGATTTAAGCTATTGTAAAACTATTTTCTGAAACGGTTTTATTAAGAACTAGTTTTAGTATTCTAAGGATTTAAGCTATTGTAAAACCGGGTAGTAAAATTGATGTAACCATTGGAAGTTTTAGTATTCTAAGGATTTAAGCTATTGTAAAACATACTTCTATGTATCTTATAGGCTCAAATCGTTTTAGTATTCTAAGGATTTAAGCTATTGTAAAACAGTTAAGTTACATTCTAGTATGTTTCTATTATTTTAGTATTCTAAAGACTCAAGCTATTGTAAAGCCATTGTATTATCTTTGTTTCAAATCTAATACAATATTTTATTAATATAAAAACTGAAGGTCATATATTTACTGATCTTCAGTTTTTATATGTTTGCTTACATAAAATCCTCCATACTTTACACCCACCACTTCTTCATATAATATAGAATTTAACACAAATAAAAAATATTTTTACACAATTTTACATATCAGGTACCAAAATCCATTATCTTTTTCGTATACTATAATGAAACCGGGAAATGGATTAGCTAAACCAAATATTTTAAATTTCAAAATCAATTTTAATTGTAAAAAAATTAAAAGAGAGGTAGGTTCCATGGAAGTATTAGATAAAAAACTTATAGAATCTAGGAAAAGTAAGGATAATATTTCTAGATCTAAACTTATAGAAGAATATATGCCATTTATAATAAAAGAAATATCTAAAGTAACAGGAAGATACGTATCATATGAAAATAGTCTAGAATTATCCGTTGGACTTGTTGCATTTAATGAAGCTATTGATAGATATGAAAGAGATAAAGGTTCATTTGCGAATTTGGCATCCTTAGTTATTAGGAGTAGGATAAAGGATTTTTTGAAAAAAAATGACTACTATGAATATAATGTACCTATTGAAGAAAATGAAGAATTTGGAGAGATAGTTGAATTTGAAGAAAATCAACTTAAAGAAGAAGTAGATAAATTCAATAGAGTATTAGAACAATTTAATATAGATATTGAGAATCTAGTAGAAGAATCTCCAACTCATAAAAAAACAAGAAAAGAAAATATAGAATTAGGCAAAAATATCTCAAAGGAAAAGCCAATAGTAAATAAACTATATAAAACAAAGAAATTGCCTATGGCAGATATAATTCTAAAGTTTAGAACAACAAAAAAGAAATTAAAATATCACAGGAATTTTCTAATATCTGTAATTATTGTTTTTAATGAAAATTTATCTAATATCATGGAATTTATGAACTTAGGGGGGACCTCAAATGATTAAAGGCGTAATAATTAAAGTGAAGAAAAATCATAGTATTATCTTATCAGAGGGGAAATTTTATAAAATAAAGAATAAAGGGGCTATGGAAGAGGGAAAAAAAATCATAGCCATTAAGGAGGATATAATAATGGAAACAAAGAAAAAAGCAATAGGTATAAACAAATATATGGCAATAGCAGTAGCAATAGCATTAATATTCTCAGCGGTATTTGCATCATATAGTTTTAGTGATAAAGCATATGCAGTAGCAACAATAGATATAAATCCAAGTATAGAATTAAGATTAGATGAAAACTACAAAGTAATTAAGGTAAATGCATTAAATGAAGATGGAAAAACTTTAAAAGATTTAAATCTTAAAGGCATGGAAGTAGAAGATGCTGTAGAGGCTATAGTAGAACATGCAGAGGAAAAAGGATTTATAAAAGAGGATAAATCATCATATGTTTTAGTGACTACAGTTGTTTTAGATAAAAAAATTAAAAATGATGACGATGAAAATGGAGTAAATAAAACAATACAAAAACAAATTCAGACAAAAGCAGATAATAGTAAAGTTCTTAAAAAAGTTAATATAGCAATGAATGGGATAACAAAAGAAATATATAAGGAAATAAGGAAAGAAGCATACAAAGGTGAAGAGCATAAAAATATACCTCTTGGAATTCAAGCTTTAAGAGATAAGGTAGATGAAAATGACTATGAATCAATACAAAAATTCTTTGAGGATGAAAGAAATATACAAATATTTGAGGAAAATGGCGATATAATTCTAAATACAAGGGACAAATTAGATAAATTAGTAAAAGAATTAGTTAAAATTAAAGAAAAAGGAAATTTAAATGTGGATTTAGATGATCTATTAGAAGAAGCTGATAAAATAGCTAATATTAAGGGCGGAAATTCAGAAGATTTATTTGATGATATGGAGGACTTGGTAGATGAAATAGAAGATGTAATAGAAGATGTAATAGAAGATATATATGATGCCAACTACGGCGACGATGACGATGATGACGATGATGACGATGATGACGATGACGATGATGACGACGATGAAAAAGAAAGACAAGAAGAAGTTAAAGAAAAAGCTAGAGAGAAAAGAGAAGAGATAGAAGAAAAATTAAGAGAGAAAGAAGAAGAAAAAAGAGAAAAAGAAGAAGAGAGAAGAGAGAAACAAGAAGATAAAGATCAAGATGATGACGATTATGACGACGATGACGAATAGATATTGAGACTGTGAAATAGTTCATATAAAAAATGCTTCCTAGTTAGAGAATGTAAATAACTTTGTGCTTCAGAGAGAACTACTTATCTCTAAACTGACACGAAATATTAAGATGGATAAAATTTACAAATTAATATCTTAATTTTATCTTTGCCAAGACTATTTTATTTTATGCATTAAAATCAATAGTTTTGGCAATAATTTTATATAAGTGATGTTATGACTTTTTGTAAACATATATTGGACTTACCTTTGCAAAAAGATTTTTTATTTTCACTTGTAATTATGGGCTTTAAACCAGCCTTACAGGCTATTTTAAGGCCCATAATTCCAAGTTTAGAAGGTTTTCATACATGAACTAATATAATTCTATGAAAGATAGATATTTACTCGTTCTTCAAAGAATATAGATAACTGATTTATGATTAAATCCCATTTTTTATATCTTTGAGTCCATTTTTTCATAGTATTTTGACTAGCTAGGTAAAGTATTTTTTCTAGAGCTTGATCAGATGGAAACATAGTTTTAGTCTTGGTTACTTTTCTTAGCTGTCTATGGAAACCTTCTATTATATTTGTAGTGTACATTATAGTTCTAATCTCCTGAGGATACTTGAAAAATGGAGATAATACATCCCAATTTGATTCCCAACTTTTAATTGCATGAGGATATTTATCTCCCCACTTACTTTCAAGTTCTCCTAGGTTATCAAGAGCTTCTTCTTCATTTATGGCCTTATATACTGATTTAAAGTCATTAGCAAACTCTCTTAAATGCTTATAGCTAACAAACTTAAAGGAATTTCTAAGTTGATGAATTACACATCTTTGTATTTCAGATTTAGGATATGCTGCATTTATTGCTTCTTTAAGTCCTGTTAATCCATCTACACTAAATATTAATACATCTTGCAGACCTCTATTTTTCAAATCATTTAAAACTCCAAGCCAAAACTTTGTTGATTCATTTTCACCTATCCAAATTCCTAAAACATCTTTAAATCCATCTAAATTAACGCCTAAAACTACATAAGCTGCTTTGCTTTTTATTTGTCCATCTTCTCTTACCTTGTAGTGTATTGCATCCATAAAAACAAAAGGATAGATTGGATTTAATGGCCTATTTTGCCATTCTTTTATATGTGGAATTATACTCTCTGTCATTTTACTTACCATCTCTGCTGATATTTCTATTCCGTATATTTCTTTTATCTGTTCATGAATATCTCTAGTTGACATACCCCTACCATAAAGAGCTATTACTTTTTCTTCTATACCAGAGATATCTCTTTTATTCTTAGGTATTACAATTGGCTCAAATTCGCCTTTTCTATCTCTTGGTACATCGAGTGGAATCTCACCAAATTGAGTTTTTACAGTTTTTGGAGTATATCCATTTCTGCGATTATCAGTATTTTTATTTCTTTTATCACCTTTAGAATATCCTAATTCCATATCTAACTCCGCTTCCAACATTTCTTGAAGTGCGTCTTTAAACATATCTTTTAGATACGAATGAAGATCTCCTGCTGTTTTTAAATTTCCGTCATTAATCATATTTCTTAAAACTTCTTTTGGTAAAGTTGACATAAAAAATTCTCCTTTCTGGTTCAAATCTTATTTTGATTCTTGCCAGAAAAGAGAATTTTATTTCTCGAAAGCACAGATTATTTTACACTACCCCTAGTTAGGGTGAAATTAATCTAACTAGGAAGCATTTTTTTCTCTGGTTTTTCTTTGATTTTCTCTAAAATGCTGGAACTACTCCACCTTCATAATTTTCTTCGATATATGTCTTTACTTCTTCAGATTGTAAAGCTTCTAATAACTTTATAAGATTTTCATCATTTTCTTCACCATTTCTTATTGCTATTATATTTACATAGGGAGAGTCAGCTCCTTCTATTAGTAATCCGTCATCTACAGGATTTAATCCTGCTTCTAAGGCGAAATTTCCGTTTATAACAGCTGCATCTACTTCATCTAATGCTCTAGGTAAATAAGCTGCCTCTAAGGGATTGAACTTTAAGTTCTTTGGATTTTCTACTACATCTTTTTCTGTAGCTTTTAAACCAGCATCTTTTCGTAATTTAATAAGTCCATTTGACTCAAGAAGTAAAAGGGCCCTTCCCCCATTTACATCATCATTTGGAATAGCTATTTCTGAGCCATCTTTTAAATCCTCTAGAGAGCCTATACTAGAAGAATAAAGGGCAATTGGTTCTATATGAACTCCTCCTAGGGAAACTAAGTCTAGACCTTCTTTTTGAACGAAGCCTTCTAAATATGGAGTATGTTGAAAGAAATTTGCATCTATATCTCCATCTTCTAAACTCATATTTGGAGTTACATAGTCAGTAAATTCTACTATTTCCAATTCAATACCTTCTTCTTTTAAATCATCTACTATTAATCCTAATAATGTAGCGTGAGGTTCAGGTGTAGCTCCTACTTTAATAGTAGTTGTTTCATTTGTAGTGCCTGCTTCATTAGATTCTCCACTACATGCTGTAAGTAGTGATACTGATAATACTAGTATTAATACAAGTGATAATATTTTTTTCATTTTAATTCCTCCAATTTTTTATTTTTTTATTTTAAAATATGTTTATACTTTTTTATCTTTTATCAATTTTAGTTGTGAGTCTAGTGCCTATAAACTGTACACCTTGAACTAAAATTATTATGATCACAAGAGCTATCAACATAACTTCTGTATCAAATTTATATAGTCCAAATCTAATAGCTAGATTTCCAAGGCCACCTCCTCCTATGGCACCTGCCATGGCAGAATAGCCTATTAAATTTATTATAGTAAGGGTGATACCTGAGACTATAGATGGGAGGGACTCTGGTATTAGAACTCTTCTTATGATCTGGAATACACTGGCTCCCATTGCCAGACTTGATTCTATTACTCCCTTATCTATCTCTCTAATACTATTTTCCATTAATCTAGCAACAAATGGAGCGGCAGCTATTGATAGGGGCACTATAGTAGCTGTTGTACCTATTGATTTTCCTACTATTATCTTTGCTAAGGGAAATACTAGGATCATTAGTATAATAAAGGGAATAGATCTTAAAATATTTATAATGCCATCTAATATTTTATTGAATAAGGGTTTTTCCCATATATTTCCCTTTTCAGTTATTACCAGGAGTATGCCAAGTGGGAATCCTATTATTAAAGAAAAAAAGGTAGATGCAACCACCATATAGATAGTTTCTAATGTTGGTGTAAGAACTAAATCTAACATTATATCACCTCCACATTTACATTTTCATTTTCTAAGAATTTTAAAGCATTATCTACTTCTAAATATTTCCCTATAAGCTCTAGCATCAAGTATCCTACACTTGTGGATTGTAAATTGTCTATACTTCCAGAGAGAATATTTACATCTATATCAAAGTTTTTAATTACCTTTGAGACAATTGGTTGCTTTGCACTATCACCTAAAAATGTAAGTCTTATTATCTTTCCTTTGAAGTCTTCCGGATTTATTATTTCTTCTTCAATACTTGTATTAATAGAGCTTATAAAGGTCTTAGCAGTTTTAGTCTTTGGTCTTTTAAATAGGTTTTCAACTGTGTTTTCCTCTATTACCTTTCCATTTTCCATTATTGCTACCTTGTCACAAACTTGTTTTACTACCTCCATTTGATGGGTTATCATTACTATGGTTAATCCAAACTCATCTCTTATCTTTTTTAAGAGTTTAAGTATAGATTTTGTAGTTTGAGGGTCAAGGGCTGAAGTTCCTTCATCACTTAATAGCACCTTTGGATTATTTGCAATGGCACGAGCTATGGCAACTCTTTGTTTTTGACCTCCACTTAATTCACTTGGATAGCTGTACTTTTTATCTTCTAATTCTACATATTCTAAAAGGGTATCAACTCTCTTTTCTATATTTTGTTTTTCCCAATTTTCTAGATGTAGGGGAAAGGCTATATTCTCATATACCGTCTTTTGAGAGAGAAGATTAAAGTGTTGGAAAATCATCCCAATCTCTTTTCGTTCTTTTCTCAAATCTTCTTTATTTAATTCAGTGATATCTACTCCATCTATAATTATCTTTCCGGAACTTGGTTCTTCCAATCTATTTAGACATCTTATAAGAGTAGATTTGCCTGCACCACTTAGTCCTATAATTCCATATATCTCTCCCTTCTTTATATCTAAGGAGACATTTTCTACAGCATTTATACATGAATTTCCTGAGTGAAATTCTTTTGAAACATTATGTAATTTAATCATAAATAATTCCTCCAATCTAAAAAATAAATTAAAAAAAGCTCTCGCCACTTTGCAAATGCAAAGGGACGAAAGCTTAAGCTTCGTGTTACCACCCTAAATTTATACTCTTCTCGCGAAGAAATATCTCTTCAAGTACGCAGGAGTAATCCCTAAATACTCTAGCACTGTAACGTGTGCACACGTAATTGTTTAAACTTTTCAACAACCAGGCTCCAAGACCATATTCAGCTTGCTATCCTTTATTCCATTTCACCAACAGGAACTCTCTGTAAAAGTATTCACATGCTTACTCTTCTTTTCAATGCCTTTATAGAATTGTGATTTATTGATTATAGGTATTGTATTATGAAAAAATATATTTGTCAACTGTTATTTTATAAAAAATAAAATTTCTTTTTTAATTTTCTTATAATCAACAGAAAAATTCCATCTTAAGATTATCACATTAGGGTATACTTATAAATATAATAAATTATCAGATATTAAGGATGGGATTAGATGAACTCAGATGGGAATATAGCAGGACAACTAATTTTGATATTTATATTGACACTAGTAAATGCCTTTTTTGCTGCAGCAGAAATGGCAATAGTATCTACAAATAAAAAGAGAATAAAGGTTAAAGCAGAAGAAGGAGATAAAAAAGCACAAATGCTTTTAAGAATATTAAAAGAACCCTCTAGATTTTTATCCACAATCCAGGTAGGAATAACTTTTGCTGGATTCTTCTCATCTGCTTCAGCAGCTGTAGGTATTTCTGATGATTTAGGAAAAGTTTTATCAGATATGGGAGTTCCCTTTGGTAAAGATATTGCATTTATAGGTGTCACTCTCTTATTATCTTATATAATTCTTGTATTTGGAGAACTAGTACCAAAGAGAATAGCTTTACAGGATGCAGAAAAATTTTCTATGTTTGCAGTAAAACCTATAAATATATTTGCTAAATTAATGAGGCCTTTTGTAAGCTTTCTATCCTTTTCTACAAATACTATTATAAGGCTTTTAGGATTTAGCAATGCTGGTGTAGAAGAGAAAGTCACCCTTGAAGAGATAAGATCTCTTATCCATGTAGGACAAGAGCAAGGTGTAATTAATCCTGTTGAAAGGGAAATGATAGATAGCGTTATAACTTTTGATGATAAAGTTGCAGAGGAGATAATGACTGCTAGAACAGAAGTTTTTATGATAGATATCGATGATTCTAATGAAGAGAATTTAGAGAGAATGTTGAACTTAAAACACTCTAGAATACCTGTTTATAAAGATCATCTAGATAATATAATAGGGATACTTTATTTGAAAGACTATTTGCTACAGGCTTATAAATCTGGATTTAAAGATATAGATATAAAAAGTATTATGAGACCACCATATTTTGTGCCAGAGCATAAAAATATCAATGATTTGTTTGTGGAATTACAGAAGACTAGAAATCATTTTGCTATATTAATAGATGAATATGGAGGATTTTCTGGCATAGTAACAATGGAGGATCTTATTGAGGAGATTGTGGGAGATATTGATGATGAATATGACTATGATGATCCAGATATAGAAAGAATAAATGATAATGTCTATTATACTAGAGGATCAGTATCTATAAAGGAGTTAAATAGCAAATTAGATTTAAGATTAAATGAACAATCAGAGTATTATGATACCCTTGGTGGATTGCTTATATATATATTAGGTTATATCCCTTCAGATGAAGAAGAAAAGATAATAAAATACCAAAATATAGAATTTAAAATCGAAAAAATTAAAAAACGTAGAATACAAAGGGTGAAAATAACTATTTTAAATGAGAAAAAAAGTTAAGAATTTGTAATAAATGCTAGACTAGTCTATTTGACTAGTCTTTACATTTTGTGCTATATTTATATGTTGAATTAATACTTTAAATATGTTAAATTATATATATAGTATATAGAATACACCCGATACACTATATCTAGTTGGTGATTGGGTGTTTTAATAATTATTAGGGGGATTAGAATGTTGAAGGTAGAAAAACGTAATGGCTCTGTAGTAGATTTTGAAAACGAAAAGATCGCAATAGCTATTTCTAAAGCAATGAAAGAAACGGAAAAAGATCTTGATGAAGATTTAGCTAATAAAATAGCACTTCAAATTGAAGAAGATTTTAAAGATAGAGAAAAAGTAAATATAGAAGAGATTCAAGATTCTGTAGAAATTTATCTTATGAAGGAAAGACCAGATGTAGCTAGAAAATATATTATATATAGAGAAGAGAGAACTAGGCTGAGACAGCAGGGTTGGGATATGTCAAACCTGCAAAGGGATATCTATGAAAAGAAATATAGATATGACGGTGAAAGCTTTGATGAATTTTTAGAGAGGGTAAGTGGAGGAAATAATCCTATTAAAAAGGCTATTAAAGATAAGAAATTTATGCCTGCAGGTAGAATATTAGCAGGTAGAGGTTTAGACAAACTTGGAAGAAAGATAACCTTAAGTAACTGTTATGTTATGCCTAAAGTAGAAGATAATATAGAATCAATCTTTGATACTGCTAAGTATTTAGCTAGGACTTATTCTTATGGAGGAGGATGTGGACTTACTCTTTCAAAATTAAGGCCTAAAGGAGCAAAGGTAAATAATGCAGCTAGCACTACTACAGGAGCAGTATCTTTTATGGACCTTTATTCTCTAGTAACAGGACTTATAGGAATGCGAGGAAGACGTGGAGCGTTAATGTTAAATTTAGATTGTCATCACCCTGATATTGAAGACTTTATAAATGTTAAAAATGATTTAGAAAAAGTTAATTATGCAAATATATCTGTAAATATAGATGATAAATTTATGGAAGCTGTAAAAAATGATGAAGAATACCAATTATATTTTAAAGTAGAGGCAACAGGTGAAGAAATAATTAAGACAATAGAAGCTAGAAAATTGTTTAGAGTTTTAGCTAAAAATAACTGGAATATGGCAGAGCCGGGTATACTTTATCAAGATAAGATAAACGCATGGCATATAATGAGCGAAGATGAGGATTTTGAATTTGCTGGTGTAAATCCTTGTGCAGAAGAAACACTACCTCCATTTGGAAGTTGTAATTTGTCATCTATAAATTTAAGTGAATTTGTAAAGGATCCATTTACTAGATATGCTAGATTTGAATTTGAAAAATTTGGTGAAATGGTTAGAAATGGAGTAATTTATCTAAATGAGGTTTTAGATGAAAATATGAAACTTCATCCTCTAGAGCAGCAAAGAGACATGTCAGAAAAATTAAGACAAATTGGACTTGGCATTATGGGTGCAGCAGATATGTTTATTAAATTGGGAATAAGATATGGTAGCAAAGAATCTTTAAGTCTTGTGCACCAAGTGGGTAGAACTATGATAAATGAAGCTTTAAGACAATCTGCTTTACTTGCAAAAGAAAATGGACCTTTCCCTAATTATAAAAGGGATAGTGTTTTAAATTCTCCATTTTTAAATTCTAATGCAGATGAAGATGTCCTTGAGCTTATAAAGGAACATGGACTTAGAAATAGCCAGCTTTTAACAATACCTCCTACTGGAAGTATCTCAACTCTTATAGGATGTAGCAATGGTTTAGAGCCAATATTCCAAGTTTCTTATACTAGAAAATCAGAATCACTTCACCATGAAGACACATACTATAAAGTGTTTACCCCTATTGTAAAGGAATATATGGATAAGAATAATTTAAGTAGAGAAGAGGAACTGCCAGATTTCTTTATAACAACTTCAAACTTAGGGTATAAAGATAGAATTCATGTGCAAGCTGTATGGCAACAATACATTGATGCAAGTATTTCCTCTACTGTAAATGTACCAAATGAATTCACTGTAGAAGAAGTAGAGGATCTTTATATGTACGCTTGGGAAAATGGACTTAAAGGAATAACTATATACCGTGATGGATGTGCAAGATCTGGTATTTTAATTACAGATAAGTCAAAGAAAAATAGATTAGATAAAATAGATGAGCTTCAAAGAGAAATAGATGAATTAGCCCAAGAGCAATTAGAAGAAGATCCAGATACATGCCCTATGTGTGGTGGTAAGTTAAACCACTCTGGAGGATGCTCTGAGTGTCAAGACTGTGGATATAGTCCTTGCTCTATATAATTAATACAAATATTTAAAACCTAGACATTTGTCTAGGTTTTATTTTTATATAGATGATAATACATGCACCTTTGAAACTATTCCCTTTAAATTATTATCTTCATCTATTACAGCCAGTGGGAAACTTGATTCTGTTGCTAAGCTTATTATGTCGCTTAAGATAGCATCAGGAGAAGTAGTAGCTATATCTTTTATCAATACATCAGATATATTTAATCCTTCTTTATGTGCCCTTATAGCATCATCTACTGTTATGACTCCTCTTAGTTTTGTTTTATCAGATATTACATAAGCACTTGAAACTCCATTTTCCCTCATAGTCTTTATTGCTATTTCAGGATTATCTTTCAATCTTACAATACTACTTGGTGTAATCATTACATTTCTAACACTTATTACTTGAGTTTTATCTGCACTGTCTATAAATTGTTTTACATAATCATTTGCAGGATGAGAAGTCATTCTCTCTGGTGTATCTATTTGAATTACTTCTCCATCCTTCATAATAGCTACTCTATCTCCAAGTTTAAATGCTTCGTTTATATCATGAGTAATAAACACTATAGTCTTATCAAGCTTTCTTTGTATAGTAAGAAGTTCAAATTGCATATCTTTTTTAACTAATGGATCTAGAGCAGAAAATGGTTCATCCATTAGGAGTACCTCAGGATCATTTGCAAGTGCACGAGCTATACCTACCCTCTGTTTCATACCACCTGAAAGGCTAGTAATAGGTTCATTTTCTAAGCCTTCAAGACCAACCATAGAGATTACTTCTTTAGATTTTTTATGTCTTTCTTCTTTTGATACTCCTTTTACTTCTAGACCATATTCTACATTTCCTAAAACATTTCTATGGCTCATCAAACCAAAACCTTGAAATACCATAGATACTTTTTCTCTTCTATATTCATTTAATTCTTTTTTATTGAATTTGCTAATATCTTTTCCGTCATAATAAATATGACCTGTAGTGGGTTTATTTAACATATTAAAACATCTAACTAATGTAGATTTACCAGAGCCAGAAAGACCTATTATAACAAAGATTTCTTTCTTTTTTACTTCTAAATTTATATCCCAAAGGGCTGTAGTGACTTTAGTTTTATCATATATTTCATCTTTACTTAGACCTTGTTGCTTTAATTTCATAGCTTCTTTTTTATCTGCACCATATAGCTTTGATAAATTTTCAACCTTTAGTAGAGTTTCTCTTGTTTCATCATTTCTATCATCTTCTATATAATTGTTTTGAATATTATTCTCCATCAGAGTTCACCTCAATCTTTCCACCTAGACCTTGGGTAATTCTATCTAGGATGACAGCTATTATAACTACCGCAGTACCTGAAATAAGTCCTCGTCCTATTTCTATACGATTAACACTTATCAATACTTCCATACCCAGTCCTGTAGCACCTATCATAGATGTGGTAACTACCATGGCCATTGCCATCATTATTGTCTGATTTACACCTGCCATTATGGTAGGCAGCGCTTGTGGTATTTTTACCTTAACTAAAGATTGAAACCAAGTTGAACCAAAGGATAGAGAAGCTTCTACAATTTCTTTATCAATTTGTCTTATACCATGACTTGTGAGTCTTATAATTGGTACTATTGCATATATAGTAGTAGCAATTACTGCTGGGGGTTTACCTAGTCCGAAGAATAAAAGAGCTGGTATTAAATATACAAATACTGGCATAGTTTGCATTGTATCTAAGACAGGTCTTAGTATAGTATTAGCTCTTTCGTTTGAAGATATTAATATCCCTAAAGGAAAACCTAAAGCTAAGGATATTAAAACTGAAACTATAACTATAGATAATGTTTCATACATATGTCCCCATAGACCTACTACACCTATTAAAAATAGTAGAGTTCCATATAAAATTCCCTTATATATCTTTCCACTTATCTTCCAAGCTGCAAGTACTACAATTAATATAAGGACGAACCACGGTATGAGTTCAAGTATTGAGTGGACTCCGTTTACAAATCCTCCTAGAAATGATCTGATATTACCAAAAAATGAATCATATTTAATACTAAAAGCCCTTACTGAATCATCAATTGCCTTAGTATCAATATCGTATACAAAAGGGAAACTAAATAGCCAATCTGTATTCATCCTATCCCTCCTATTTTAAATAATCTCTCATTATTTGAGCATCTTCTTCACTTAACCATTCATCTAATAAATTGTCGTTTTCTTTTAAAAACCATTCTGCAGTTTCTTTATAATTATCCCCTGTATCTTGTATATGTGCTAGAGCTTGTGAAGTTAATTCACTAGATGTCTTATAATTACTTAAAAACTCTACAATTTCTGGATTATTATCTGCAAATTCATTGCTTGCAACTACTGTAGTATCGGTAGCTGGTATTGCTGAAGCCCCATCTCTAAAAGTTTCTGGATCAGACTCAGGTTCTTCTAAAAATACAAAATCGTATTTGCCCATTAACCAAGTAGGTTCCCAATAGTATCCTGCTATAGCTTCTCCTCTTTCATAAGCGTTTGAAAGGGCAGCAGATAAAGCGGCATCAGAGCCTGGTCTAAAATAGATAAAGTTTTCGTCTAAATTATAGTATTCATACTTAGCATACATTAAATCGTCAGCATCCCAACCAGGAATAGCTCCATATACTCTACCCATACCTGCATTCTCTTCATCAGGGAATACATCTGGATACTTTTTTAAGTCTTCAACTGTTTTTAAATCAGGAGCCATAGGCTCAATTCCTCTTTCCTTATCTCCTTCTATTACATATCTTGGTACATAAAATCCTTGACGATTATCGTTAAAGTTTACACTTAGTTCTTGTAATCTTCCTTCTGCTATGTCTTCGTCGTATGTGGGAATATTCATAGTCCACTCTTCCATGTGTACATCGATCTCTCCGTTTAATACACCTTCATGAGTTACTGGTGAAGATCCAGGAACTTCTTCCCAACTATATCCATAAACTTTTTCTGCAATTAAACCTGCAACTGCATTATGAAATTTAATACTGTCCCATCCTGCATCAGCAAAGACAATATTTCCCTTTGTAGATGAATCATCTTGTGAGCAAGATGCAAGACCCCCTAGTAGCAATATTGATATTAAAAATAAACTTAAAAACTTCTTCAAACAAAACACACCTTTCTTTTTCTTCCCATTATCCTGACCTTTTTATCTTAACATTTTTTTTGCAAATGTGTCAAATTAGCCCTTCCCAAGGCATAAGCGAAAATATACTCTTATCCTACTAATATCAATAGATAGGATAATTTGGATTTTTTTGTATTTTCTATGATTTCAGTAAGTAGAATTTTAGAATGTATAATCCATTATATTATTCAATTATATCCTTAATTTAATATATAAATTCAATATATTAAATTATAAAAGGATTAGTCTAAAAATGATTGCAATGCTGCAACTATTTTTAGACTAATCAAGACTATTTTTCAAGATTATCTTTTACTTTTTGGGCAGATTCTTCATCTAACCATTCATCTAATAGATCTTTATTTTCTTGTAAAAACCATCTTGCAGTCTCTTTATAATTTGAATCTGTATCTTGCATATAAGCTAATGCATCAGAAGTTAATTGACTTGATGTTGTATAATTACTTAAGAAATTCACTATATCTGGATGCTCTTCATCGAAATCATTACTAACAGCAACAGTAACCCTTACTGGAGGTAAGGCAGTTTCACCATTGAGATAGGTGTCTTTGTTAAAGGGCTCGTCCTCTAATAATACAAAGTCATATTTACCCATCAACCAAGTAGGTTCCCAATAGTATCCAACTATAGCTTCTCCTCTTTCATAGGCATTCGACAGGGCAGCAGCTAAAGCTGCTTCTGAACCTGGTCTAAAATATATGAAATCTTTATCCAGGCCATAGTGGATATATTTATTGTGCATTATTTTATCTATTTCCCAACCGGGAATAGCTCCATAAATTCTGCCCTTATCAGGATTTTCATCATCTGGAAATAAATTTGGATATTTTTTTAAATCATCTACTGTCTTTAAATCAGGAGCCATAGGCTCAATTCCTCTTTCACTGTCTCCCTCTATTACATATCTAGGTACATAAAAACCTTGATAATTATCATCAAAATTCACACCTAATTCTTTAAGTTTTCCAGCTTCTAAATCTTCTGTATAGCTTGGGATATTGTCAGTCCATTCTTCCATGTGAACATCAATCTCTCCACTTATTACCCCTTCATGAACTACAGGGGTAGAACCAGGAATTTCTTCCCAGGTATAGCCAAAAGCTTCTTCAGCTATAGTACCTGCAACTGCATTATGAAATTTAATACTATCCCATCCTGCATCAGCAAATTTAATATTCCCTACATCAGAACCTTCATTTGAACAGGCTGTCAAACTTATAATAAGAAGTGCTCCTATTATTATCAAACTTAAGAATCTTTTCAAATGCAACACACCTTTCTTTTTTTGAAATAATCAGTCTTTTTAATGTTATCATAATTGATATAAATATGTCAAATTATACAAAGGAAGAGCTAGCAAAATACATATGAAAAATTAATTATCTAACAAGATTTTATAAAAGGAAATTATTGGAAGGGAAATTACAAATATTATGATTAGTTTTCATATACCCTAAGATAAACTTGGGAAATCATAAATTAAATTATATCTTTGTAAAATAAGAGCATGGCACCAGAAGTAGTACTATTTGCAAGGCTTAAACTACATCTAGACATCTTATAAAATTTACTTCGCTCTTCAGATATATTTTGAAATTTCTTATATATCCTAAGAGCAACTCTAGCATTAAATACTATATAATCTTCTATGGAATCCAGCATATAAATATTTTTGTTTAAGCTGAAATTATTTATATATTTATATGTTTTTTTTATATATGTTTCATATTGCCTATGATCGTCTAATAATCTTATATTTGCATGCTGAGGAATTGTCATATCTTGGATTAAATGAATTGATGCACCAAAATAAAACATAGATTTATTTTTTTTATTTAAACTCCAAAATTTAATAGATTTTTCATAATAATCTAAGGCTAAATTTAAAGCATTTTTTCTTCCATATAGCCCCTTTTTCTTATAAGGATTATAAAAATGACTAGAGCTTTTAAAATCCTGATCTGCCCAAACCACACCTTTATTTATTTCATCTATATATTTGATGAAAAAATTATATTCATCTAGATATCCATTATTTTTCAAGATATTCAAAGCATTAGAATTTATATACTTATGAATTCTACAATGTGTGTTGATTATAGATTTTTTAATAGGATTCACAACCCTAAATGTTCCGTTTAAAAATTTATTATAAGTTTTCTCTAATTGTCCCATATTAGTCACCTCTAGATTATATATCTATATATTACCCTAAGTAGTTAAATTTTAAGTATTAATATTATTGTCTTTAATCTTATTTTTTATTTGAAATATTGATATAATGTTTAAATATAAAAGATAATTGAGGATGATTAAATGAATCAAAATATAAAATTATCAGTTAGAAATCTAGTAGAATTTGTAATGAGATCAGGAGATATAGATAATAGTTTTAAATCAATAAATAGGGCAGTAGAAGGAACAAAAGCTCATCAAAAGGTGCAAAATTCTTATGGAGATAATTATAAAAAAGAAGTAACATTAAAACATAATATAGAATACAAAGACTTTACAATAGAGCTACAAGGTAGAGCAGATGGTATTTTAGAATTAGACAAAGAGATAATTATAGATGAAATAAAAAGTACCAATAGGGATTTAGAATTTATAGAAGAAGACTATAATCCTATACACTGGGCTCAGGCGAAGGTTTATGGATATATCTATTGTATACAAAAAGAATTAGAATATATAAATATACAATTAACTTATTTTAATATAGACACAGAAGAAAAGAAGATATTTAAAAAAAGCTTTTCCAAACTTAAATTAGAAGAATTTGTTTTTTATTTGCTAGAGAAATATATAGACTGGGCAAGCACCACCTTTTCCTGGCTAGAGACTAGGGATGATTCTATTAAGAGATTAAATTTTCCTTTTAATGAATACAGAAGAGGTCAGAGAGAGCTTGCCATAGCAACATATAAAACTATAAAAGAAGAAAAAAAGCTCTTTGCAAATGCACCTACAGGGATAGGAAAAACCATATCCACTTTATTTCCAGCTATTAAATCTATTGGGGAAGGACTTACTTCTAAGATATTTTATTTAACTGCAAAAACCATAACTAGAAAGGTTCCCGTAGATTCCATAGAGATAATGAGAGATAAGGGCCTAAGAGTTAAGACTGTAATAATAACAGCAAAAGATAAAATATGTATAAATGATGAGGTGAAATGTAATCCTAAAGATTGTATTTATGCCAAAGGGCATTTCGATAGAGTTAATGATGCAATTATGGATATATTTGAAAATGAAGATTTAATAGACAGGGAAACTGCTTTAACTTATGCAGAAAAATATCAATTATGTCCCTTTGAATTTGTATTGGATGTCAGTCTTTGGGCTGATGTGATTATAGCTTAGTTGGAAATAACCTAAAGGTAATTAGTTTTAATAAAGTTTATATGTAAGACCGTGGAAGTATGTGGATTGTGTAATTTCATTTACATTGTATTATATACAGGAAATTAGGAGAATTATATACAGGTATTTCCTTTTAAATATTGCATAATTAAGCAATAGTAGCTATAATAATGGTGTCTACTATTTTAGTAGGGAGACTGATAAGGACTAGAAACCATTAGATACAATTAATTTGGCATAGATATTGTGTTTTAATAGTTTGAATATTTATGGATAGGAAAGAACTTTTATTCAAGTTTTTGATTATCTTGTATTTAAATTTATATAAAAATGCGATTAAGTAGGTTGACAAGACAATCTTCTTAATCGTATTTTTTGTTTTTACAAAATTACTGGAGAGGTGATAATATTTCAAAATTAAAGGTAGTTAAAAACAATAAAAAAACAAATTATTACAATGAGGTTATTAAGCAAGTGCGATTTAAGAAAAAAGAATATGCTTTATTATATGATTCTGGAATTATAAAAAGATATATGTTTATTGTTTTAGAGAACAAAAATACAGGAATATATAAACCGACTATTTATAGTAAATATTTTAACAATTATACAAATGGATTAATAAACAAGGAAATTAACACCAAAAGAAATCATGCAAACATAATTGTTAACTTTCTAAACTACATATTTATTGACAAATATAATGAATATAATATTAGTGATATTAGAGAGTTAACATTAGAGATGGGAGAGAGATTTTTAGGAGATTATGCTAATGGAAAAATTGGAGGGAAGAATAGTAAAAGTGTAGATGTAATTAGTGATGCAAATGTTAAGCTAAGTTATTTTTATAAGTTCCTCTTTGAAGAGTTTAGTTTAAAATATATTGATCAAAATATCTTTAAGTTTAAGGAACATAAAATAAAAAATATAACAACAATATCTATCAAACCCCTGTTTATAGTATTGTATCCAGCATATATTGGAAAGTTGAAGATAAAAAATATTACATTAGATGTGGTTGCTGAATTAATAAAAATCGCCGAAGAATTTTATCCGGAAATAGCACTAGGTCTAGCGTTTCAAGCATTTGGAGGATTAAGAGCTGGTGAGGTTTGTAGTCTGACCACATATTGTGTTAATTATGGGGTTACTATAAATGAGGTGACTTGGCTAGAGTTAGATTTAAGGTATGATTGGCAATTAAGAGATAATAAGAAGGAAACTGCTCAAATTAAGAAGGCTCGTATACAACCAATTCATCCTGCGTTTATGAAGGTAGTTAGCTATCTATTTAAGAAACACCAGAACTTGTCAGTTAATAATAAGAATCCATATAATCCGCTATTTACCAATAGAGAGGGTAATGCTTTGATTGAAAGGAGCTATTATTATAAATTTTCGAAGATAAAAAATATACTAATTGAAAGATTGTCCTCAAGTCCAGATATACTGATGCGATCACAAGCAAATTTACTTATGTCTGGAAGTTTATCTCCACACAGTTTACGATATTTTTTCTCGCAATTTATAGCAGATTTAACTACCACAAAATCATCCGTTGAAATTGCATATTGGAGAGGTGATAGTGATTTAAGTACAGCAATTTCATATTTGTCATCAGCATCAATTATGTCTGAAAAATTAAAAAAAATTCAGGAAGAAACTATGAAATCAATTTTGGGGGCGAGTAATAATGACTAATATTAAGAAAACATCTTTAATAAACATATTTAAGGAACATTCTATTAGTAATATGACACAAGATCAAATTAAAAGGTATTTAAAATATGTATTAAAGAGATTTGAATTAAATGTATTTGAGGATGATGGTAACATATTTTTGGATAACGAGTCGAAAGAGAACATTGAAGCATTTAAAGAAATTATAAATAAATATAATAATGTAATGAGTAATACTAGCAATTACTATACTATCACTGATTTATCTAATATATTTTCATTAGGTCCGCACAGTATTAGAAAGTTAATAAAAAAAGGGGCATTTGAAGTTTATGCCTATGTATTGAATAGTCCACATTATACTTCATATTTTCTAATGAGTGATGTAGACAATATAAAATCCTTTTTAGACAAAACTGTATCTGTCTCGGAAATTGTGGATATTGTAAAAAAAGAATATGCACTTGATTTAACTTATAGTATGGTAAAGAGTTTTCTAAAAAAAAGGAAAATAATTTTTTACGATAATCCAATAGATTTGGTAGAAAATAGAATTTTAAAAGATGATTTAATAATCTTTGAGGAGTTTCCAATCCTGGATTTTGATTCTAACTTATACTACACAATTAAGCAAATTGAGCAGAAATTCAAGATAAATGCTTATTCTGGTAATTATGGTAGAAATATCATTGATAAGAAATATTTTAAGGGGGTAGGTTATTACAATAAAGCAGAGGTTGATAGGCTTTTTTATATAGATCAAAATAGCATCACACTTAATGAAATATGCGAAGAGTTGGATATTGTATTAGAGACTTTAAGAAAAAAACTAAAACAATATGGTATTAAGTATCATAGAGGTGGAACTAAGGTCTATAAATATAGTGTAATAGCCGTAGAAGATTATAATAAATTTATTGAAATGTATAATGAAGAACAGGTCTACAATAACATAGAAGATATCTATGATAAATTTTTATATAATATTTCAAAATTAGAAGATAATATAGATGCTAAAAAAAGCAAAAAAATATTTATGGATTTCTCAGTGGAGAGGTATAACATAAATAAAAATAAAAAGAATTTAATTAAGCCCTTGGTAGAAATTTATAAAGAGGTATTGCTAACTATAAATAAGGAAATTGTTCTAATGGAAGATAAGGAAATTATTAAACTTATTTCAAAATTAGAAAGTAAAAGTAAAAAAACAAGAGAAGAATTTGTTTTGTTACTAGAGTATATATCTAAAAACTATGAAGTCAATTATAAGAACAAATATACTTATACAGGGCGTTTAAATAAAAATACGAATAAAACTGACTTTGATAGTAGAAGAATAACAAAAGCTTATACGTATGAACAATGGATAAATTTTGGTGCTTTAGTGTTCCTTAATATAGATAATCAAGAATATATAGAGAAAGCATTAAATACAAGAATGAATTCAATGGTGTGGTTGTATTGTTCATTACATTATTGCTCAGCTTGGAGGAAATCTGATTACATCAATAAGTTACCTAATTTAGAGTTAAAAGATATAATTGGTATTTCTTCTGAACACTTCATTGACTGGCTAAAAGCAGGGAATTATTTTACTTTAGATATGGGACAAGCCATATGCAATTATATTATATTAGAGTTGAAGATGTTTAATAAGAGGCATATGAAAAACAAACAATCACTTAGGTTGGATATAGCTAATAGCCTTATAAGACCAATAGGATTACTGATAGCAATAGCTGAATCTCATAGAAAAAGAAATGAAATGGATCCTGAATACTATAATTATACTACTAATACAATATTAACCAATGCCTGTAGTCATAAAGATAATCATATTATTTTTTTTGGTGAAGAAAAGTATAATAAGATATTTAAAAATAGGAGTTTTAGTAACCTAAGTGCAACAACTACTTATTTACACAATGTTGTTAATGAAAGCAGTAAACAAAATTGGAATATTGGATATTACTTAGCAAGTATATCAAGAGGTCATACGTTGAACGAGAGAGAAATTGCATCAACAACGCAGACGTATTTAAGCGAGTTAAATAAGGATAATGATTTAGGTATTATATCTTTTAATCTTCATGATAGAGGAAGTTTTGGTTTTATATACTACAAATTATTAAGCATTGTATATGGTAATAGTTTTGACGACTTGAATCTAGATTCTCAAACTAAATTGATTAAAGATTTAGGCGCAGTATCGCCATTTGATATTGAAATTATAAATAAACGTTTGAATGACCAAGAAGTAATAATTGATAAGTTTTTGTTAGAATCACTTGTTAATAAGGAAGATTATGCGGTAATATTGAAAAAACTTTCGCAAGGCGAATTTCCTTCTAAAATGTCTTATTCACAATGTTTATTAAAGATTACAGGTAAAAACAAGTGTAAGTTCCCCCTAAGAGAAGATTGTGTTGGATGTGACTTTTTGATGCCTGAATTATTTTTTCTATTTAAATTTAATAATTTACTAAACAATTTAATAAATAATATACATTTAGCAAATTTGAAGTTTGATAAATTAAGATTGGGAAATATTCTGATAAATTCCTACCTACCTCTACTCAATGAAGCGATAAAATATTTGGGCTATGAAAGAGTAAATACTTTTATTAAGTTAGAAAAAATAAAAAATGAAATAAACAATCTATTGAACAATAATATAATCTATTTGGGGTGATAATATGGGTTTTTCAATCTACCAGGAAATATATAAGGATATTATTTTAGAGGATGAAAAAACATTTAATGAAATTTCAATTTGTGAATATAAAAAATTATTTGAGCAGATAAGAAATGAAGGAATTATAGAGGATAGCTTTTTTGATGATAATCGTTGGAAGATATTTAATGAGGTAGGTTATAGGAATATTAAATTTAAAATAAATGAAATATTATTTTTAAATGAAAAACTGAATAGAAAATTAAGCTGTAGTATCATAGATATAATAAACTCCTTGAAGATTTTTACATTGGTAAAACTTAATAAATATTCATTATCTACTGTGTACATATCTATAAATTTTTTAGTTAAAATGACCCACGATACTAATTTTTTTAATGATTCCAAAACAGGAGTTGTAGCAGACTATTTCGATAATGCTTTTGATGGCAGAAGTAAAGCTATAATTCTACGGGAATATCTTGAGTTCTTTTCCTACTTAAATGTCAATGATGATTTACTGGGCTTAATTAAGTATTATTGCACTTTCAAAAAAAATATTAGTAAAGAAAGTCGACGATTACCTAATCTGGAGAGTGTTTTCAAGTTTTCGGATATCATAAATACTCTAATTTTATCCATGACTTATCCTTTACGCGAGGAATATTTTCCTATATTTTTATGGTGGAAGATAACAACGATTATACCCTTGAGATCAACAGAATTTACAATTATACCTAAGGATTGTTTAGAAACCAAAGGCGATAAGTATTATCTAATAGTACGAAGATCAAAATTAAAGGGTAGTAAAAATGATAAAGTTAGTCATTCACTAGGTGATTATTATTTAGATAAGATCGAAGTAAATAAAGAGTTGTTTGAATTAATAAAAGAGTATAAAGGTAGAGTAGAACATTATGATCATAAAGTAGATTTTTATCCAGATAAGGATATTGGAAAAATAAATAGGAAGTTTTTATTTTCATTTAGGAGCTACTACAGATTTAGACCCCATGCTAATAATGCATTTTTTTCAGGATATGAAATATTTAGTAAGGGAATGTTTGAATCATTATTGGATAGATTTTTTACTAAAATAGTACCACTTTTCAAATATGAAGTTGTACCCAAAATTAAAGATTATAATATTAGACTTAGTGAAAATCAAATTGAAAAAATCAATACAATGGATACTAGGCACCTTTCGGTTATAAACATGATTATGCAGGGTGTTTCCCCAGTTGTGATAAAGGAATTTTGTGGTCATGATAATATTGAAAGTAGTATGGGATACTATGATCATTTACCGAGCTATGTTAAATGCTATACTATAAATCTATCAAATAAGATTATGTTATACAGGGATAATAATGAGAAAATAGATACTGTCAATAATAGCATTATAGCGTTTAATAATATTGACTTAAAATATAATAGAATATTTCAAGAATCTGATAAGTATGAGGTATGTAATAATGGTAATGGAACTTGTGCATCAAATAACTGTTCCGAGGACTGTATATATGTTAACGGTATTTGTGATGATGGGTGTAGATATTATATTCCAAATGATAAATCAACTTCTATTTCATATGAACAACTAGAAAATACTATTTTAATACAAGTTGAGATATTAAGAGACATGATAGAAAACAAAAAGTACATGAAAGAATTTGAAAAAGATCATGCCACGCGTGTAAATAGAATTAGAGCCTTAATTAATAGAGCGGCACTAACAATTGCAAATAGTAAAGAATAAAACAAATTATTGGAGGTTATATGATTATGAAAGATAAGAATCCTAAGGGAGCTGGTAGAAAGCCCAAATTTACTACGGAGACGTTATTAGAAATTATAAGTATCTATAAAGATAAAGGTTTAATGAAAGGTAAAATAACATATTCAGAGATAGCTAAGTTTGGTAGTGAGGAGCTAGGTTATAGTGACTTAAAGTACTATCATATATCAAATGATAAAATAGTCTCTGAGTTAATTAACCAGTTTAATAATGCTAAGCATATATTTTTTAATACAAACAAGGACATTTTGGAAGGCAGTATTTATAATGTTGATGTAGTTGAGTTGATAAATTCTAATTATAATAATAGGCAGAGGTTAATAATGTATTTGGAAAATTATAAAAGAAGTTATGATTTAACTATTAAAGAATTATTACAAGAAAAGGAAATAAACATTAAATTATCTAACGACTTGGTGAAATTAGAATCAAACAATATAGAAATGTCAAATAAAAACAAAAAGCTAAAACAAGATATTAAATTACTTATAGATGATAATAAGATTCTTAGAAAGAAAGTTTCAGAAATAGGAGAAAATGATTTAGTTATGTCGCTGAAAAGTACAAAATTATTTCCTTTGCTTGATGAAGAGCCTGATGATTTACAAAAAGATTTTGTAGATTTAAAAGCTAGGGGTGAAAATAATGGGAGTGATATTGAGCTATTTTTAAATAGATTTCCTGAGCTTTTCAATAACTAATTATTTCTGATATACTACTATGGAATGATAAATTATGTATGCTGGGTGGTATAGATGGAAAATAAAATGGTATTTAAAATATCAGTAAGGAATCTAATAGAATTTATTCTTCGTTCGGGAGATATTAGGTCGGGATTTGTTAAAAATGATAGAGCGAATGAAGGTGCGGAGATTCACAGGATGATACAAAAAGAAAGTCCAGAGGAATATAAACCAGAAGTTACCCTCAGGTATACTTTGGACCATGATGAATTTAGTATTTTTGTTGAAGGACGAGCTGATGGAATAATTACTTATTCTGATAAGGTAATAGTTGATGAAATAAAAACTACTTCTAGACCAATTGAGAAAGTGACAGAAGATTACAATACACTACATTTGGCACAAGTCAAAAGTTATGCTTTTATTTATGCAGATCAGAATGATCTCAATGAAATTGATGCACAATTAACCTATTATAATATAGATACTAAAGAGACATCTATAATAGCCAGAACATTTAAGACTGATGAACTTAGGAACTTTTTTTATAATTTATTGAATGAATATTATACATGGATTAAAATAGCTTACTATTGGAATAAAACTAAAATCCAGTCTATTAAAGAATTAATGTTTCCGTTTAAATCATATAGAAAGGGACAGCGTGAGTTAGCTGTTGCAGTATATAAAAGTATTATAGAAGAGAAAAAGTTATATGTACATGCACCTACAGGTATTGGTAAGACTATGTCTACTTTATTCCCATCAATAAAGGCTATGGGTGAAGAAAATTGTTCTAAAATATTTTATTTAACTTCTAAAACAATAACACGAACTGTTGCATATAGCGCATTAGATATATTAAGGAATAAGGGATTAAAAATCAAATCTGCTACTATAACTGCCAAGGAAAAGGCATGTCTTAATGAGAAAATTGATTGCAATCCAGAAAATTGTAAATTTGCTAGTGGACATTATGATAGGATTAATGATGCAATCAAGGATATCAGAGAGAATGAAGATGAATTTACAAGTGATAAGGTTGAGTTTTATGCTAAAAAATATTCAGTATGTCCATTTGAATTTTCACTTGATTTAGCAAATTGGGCAGATATTGTAATTTGTGATTATAACTATATTTTTCATCCTACAGTTCAGCTTAAGACTTTATTAGATAATAGCGGTGACTATGTTATTCTGATAGATGAAGCCCACAATTTAGTTGATAGGGCTAGAGATATGTACACAGCGTCAATAAATAAGCAAGTTTTTCTAGATTTAAAAAGAAAAACAAAGACTAATTATCCTAAATTGTCAAAGAAGTTTAATAATGTAAATAAGGAATTCTTGGAAATGTGGAAGGTGAATAATGAACATAGAACTGTCGAATATGATACAAATTTAAATAATCTTTATACTTCGTTAAGTGTGTTAAATAAATACATTGAGGATTTTTTGATAGAGTATAAAGAAGATGAAATCTATGAAGATATGTTGGAATGTTATTTTTCGATCTCATTTTTCTTAAAAATTGCTGATATTTATGATAAAAACTATTTGACTGTCGTTGATAAAATTAAGAAGGATATTGAAATTAAGTTATTTTGCTTAGATCCATCAACACAAATTAAATCTATACTTAAAGATTTTAAATCTACTACTCTATTTTCAGCAACATTGATACCTATGGACTATTACAAAGAAATCTTAGGTGGCAATTCAGAGGACTATACAATATTACTGGCATCGTCCTTTGATAAGAAAAATAGGCGTATATTGATAAACAATAATATATCTACAAAATATAAATCTAGAGAATCTAGCTCTTTATCAATCGTTGAGCAGATAAGGGCATTTATAGATGGGAAAAAAGGTAACTACTTAATTTATTTCCCGTCATATGAATATATGAATAAAATATATGAGATTTTTAGTAGCGTATATTTAAAGAATAACATAAATATACATCTCCAAGAACCAGGAATGGTTGAGGAAGATGCTAATGATTTTTTATCAATATTTATTGAGAATCCAGTTAAGACAAATATAGGATTTTGCGTAATTGGAGGAATATTTTCTGAAGGAATAGACTTAAAAAGAGATAAAGTAATAGGTGTAATAGTAATAGGGGTAGGGTTGCCTAAGATTTGCTTTGAAAGAGATATAATTAAGAATCATTTTAATGTTAAAAGCAATATGGGATATGAATATGCATATATGTATCCAGGTATGAACAAAGTTTTACAAGCAGCTGGAAGATTAATTCGAACAGAGGAGGATATAGGAGTAATTTTATTGATTGATGAGAGATATTCATATAGTAGTTATCAAGAGCTGTTTCCAAGGGAATGGCATCCTTTTACTCTTGTAAACGAAGTTAATATAAACAATGTTCTAAAAGAATTCTGGAGATACCATTTATCTTGATGAGCTAACGAAAAAGTTCCACACTGTATCGTATTAATCATTATCTTTATTGATATTCTCTATAATTTTCAACATTTTTGCATAATCTAAGATTTTTTCTCTACCAGGATTTGATAGGCTAATGGAAGTCTTTACTATTTCCATTATTAGCGGATCTTTTCCTGGATGATCATAAATATTAACATCTAATAAATAATCAGTACTAACTTCTAAAATTTCTGAAAGTTTAATAATAGTTTTAACATCAGGGCTACTTGTTTCATTCTCATATTTTGTATAAGTAGAACGAGATAAACCCAATAAATTAGCTATTTCATTGTGAGTGTAACCTTTTTTTAATCTTGCTTCGCGTAGGTTCAATTTAAATACCCCCAGAGTCAGTAGTTTAGCACTTATATAATCCTAATCTATAATCTAATATTTTATGTTTTAATTATAACGTGAGTTTAACTCACAATCAATTTATGTTCCGAAACATCACCAAAAGTTGACAATGTGAATAAAAAGAACTACAATAATTATATATACTATTGATTATTGAGGGTGAAGTAATAATGAATAAGTTTAGGGAAAGTAGACTAAAAAAAGGATATACTCAAGACGACCTTGCTAAAATAATTGGGGTAGATAGAAGCACAATAAGTAGATGGGAAAACGGAGATACTTTGCCCCGGCTGGATAGGTTGATTTTTATTTCAGAGTTACTCGAAGTTGATATGAACTTTTTAATTGGTTATGGATGTAAGAACTAAGCTAATATTAGAGTATGTATATTTCAATTGTGCTAGATTTATTTATTGAGGTAATTTTGGTTTAAATTATTGATAAGTAGTGATATGCAAATTACTATCTTAAGTAATGGAGGTAAGTGAATTGAACGATGTAGATGCTGTTAATTCAGATACCAATCAAAAAATGAAATTTGGTAAAAAAGTTGCAAATGCAATAGCGTCACTAGATAATGAATGTCTTAAAATGAGAGACATATCAAAACTAATGACTAATCAAGGGAACTTAGACTCAGCAAATCATATAAACGAGCTTAAAACCAAATATTATACGCTTTTACATCATACCTATAGATACTTATATAGTATTGGATTAATAAAAATTAATGGATTTTACATACAAAGATTTATATCGTCTAAGGATAATAGAGTAATAATACAATACTTATATGAGCTAGAATTTAAAGGATATAAGTATTATACAATTATTAATCCAAAAAGTAAGAAAAATAAGAACAAAAGATTTTTGGGAAATATAAATGGATTAATTGAAATTAGGGAAAGACAATTGTTTAATATAGATGAAGCTGTTGAAATTTTAACTGACTTAACAAGATGTCAATATGATGAGATTACCAATAGATACCGGACTCCTAACCATTTATATAGGGCTTTGATCAAATATTATAGAAAAAAATGATAATAATGAAGAAATGTTTGAAGCACATAAGTGAGAAATATGCTAAATATGGAAATACCTCAAGCTGTTTTTCACAAGATAATAAATTTTGGGGGAGACTTTTATGAAGATAAAGCGATATAATGAAGATTTTAAGAAGAAGCTAGTGAGTATCTATAATCAAGGCAAGCATAGCTACAGAAGTCTATCTAGTGAGTACGGTGTATCTGTTCCAACTATCAGGACATGGGTTCTTAGATATAATACATCTAGTTCATTTGAAATTGAAGATAACTTAACCGCTGAAGATAAAGAATTAATCAATCTTAGAGAAAGAGTTAAACAACTTGAAGTGGAGAATGACATTTTAAAGAAAGCCGCCCTACTACTTGGCAAAAAATAAATATTTAAGTTTATGATTTTCAGAAATGATTTAGATGTATTGGGATTTAAGATGTGAAATAATTAAAAAACAAAGTGAGGAGAAGAAGTTATTGCTACTCAAACTATAATGTTTTATGAATTGACACCCTATTTACGCAGGGTGTTATGTTTTTCTATGACACTTGCTCTTCTAATATTTTTCAGAACCTTATAGACCTATTTGGGTATTTTTGGTATTATCTAGAATAAGGGAGAGGTTTTATGATTAACAGAATATTAAAGAGTTTGTTGAAGTTTTTTATAGGACTTGGAATGGGGTTAGTACTTTTTAATTTAATTATTAATAACCCCAACAATCTTGATTTTTTTGTAAAGAATAAATACTCTGCACATGTTTATACTTCAAATGTTTTTATTGTAAGTAGTATATTTGCTATAGACTTTAAAAATATAAAGATTGACCTACAGTTGATTATTAAGAAATGTAGTGACTTTGATAAGAAAGTAATATTAATACTTACAAAAAGACCTATTTAACAGGTCTTTTTGCTCATTCAAATTTACCCTTTATTTTATATTTACATAAAGATAAATCCCTTAAGAGAGGGTACATGAGTATTGCCTTCGCATTAGACCAGCAAAGTCTACTTTAAGACCAATAGTTGCCTTATAATAGACCATTTATTCACGATCTCCTATATAATTAAGGTGCATGCATAGTTGATAGGAGAGTTAAGAGAAGAATTGGATAAAGTAATAGATTAGTCAAGGTAAGTAGCTTGATAAGATTATTTTAGTGCATATTAAATGTATGGATATTGAGGGTTAGAATGGCATGAGTATATAGTTATTGACTTAGGAGAAGTAAGAGATTTATTATTGAAATTCTATGTAGCGTGAATTTTGGTATATGAGGATGTATTAACTTAAAATTGGGGGGACTAGATTGGATTTTAAATGGCCAATATCTGATACAAGTTTTTTCAAAGTTAATGGAGAAAATATTGTAAATTTAAAAAATGACAAAAATTTAGATGAAGAATTTTATGAATACGGGATAAAGTTTAAAAAAGCTGCACATTGCCTTACAGAATACCTTTTTGAAAGAAACGATATAAGTAAACTAGATATATATTTCTTTGCATTGGCCTATTTATATCGTCAAAGTTTGGAATTAATTTTAAAAGCTATAGGATTTAAATATATTGTCCCTTTAGAAGATAGGAAGGTGTTTCTTAAAGAGACTTTTCATAATCTATCAGAAATTTTGTCTTATATTACACCTTTCATTCAGGGTTATTTTGACAAGGACCTAGAGGGACATGAATGGATTAGATTTTATTTTAATGATATTGATGTAATTGATAAAGAATCAGATGGGTTTAGATACCCATTTGGAATATTCGTTGAAAAAGTGGATTTTGGATTTGAGACTAAAAGGAGATATTCAATCAAACTTTTATTTGAGAAACAAACACATATTAATCTAGAAGCTTTTGCAAATAAAATGGAAGTAGCTTTTGAAATTCTTGACGAGATTTATCAAGAAGAATATGGAGAATCGGATTATTACGATAGTTATGCTCCAACATTTCTTGAAGAGGGTGGAAGCTATTATGGACAAAGTGTGGTTGGATATAGCTATAGTTTAGAAAGGTTTTATCCCTATGTAAGGGCATATACAGAATCGGCAGAATATCTATATAATATGATTTGTAAAAATAACAAGTTAAAGGATACCTTATTTATCCCAATGTGTTACTTATACAGGAATGCTGTAGAGTTATCTTTAAAGCGGATATTATATGAAGAAAGTTCTTTAACATTAGATGAAGCCTTAAGACACATCCATAAGAAAAAACACAAAGTTGTAGGTTTATGGAATTTAATAAAAACTGAGGTGGAAGAACATGCAAACGCACCAGAGGATGATACAACTATTTTAGATGTAGAAAGTTATATTACTCAACTTAATAACGTTGATGGAACATCAGACAAATTTCGCTACCCCACTGATAAACATTTAAATTTTTATTTTAGGGATGGAAAAAAGTTTGATGTGGATAATATTAATAATTTCTTTGGGCAATTGTTATCATTTTTAAGCGCTGTTAACTCTATGATGTCTGAACATAATGAATGGAAAGCTGAAATGGAATCAGAATATAGATCAGAGATGGAGTCTTATTATTATCATAATGAGTATTATTAGAAGTTGGTTATTAAATTAGGGGGTAAATTTATGAAGAGAAAATGTTATGATATTATTGGGAATGCTCTTGAAGACATAAATTTTAATGGTAATTTAAATTTCAATGAATTGGATGATATTGATATAAGTGAGATTGTTATTGAATACAATCAAGATTATTGTCCAGTTTGTAGTCTATCAATTCAGCCAATAGTATTAATGATAAATTCTAGATTGAATAAAGAAATGACGAAAGTGATAATATCTATTGTTTATAAATGCCCAAATAATGATTGTAATGAAGTGTTTATTAACTATTATGAAATGGACAGGCATGATTATACTGGGTATAAAATTGGTTGTGCTTCAATAAACTCGAGTTCAATTAAATTTGATGATAAAATATCCGAGATTTCTGAGAATTTTGTATCGATTTATAGGGAAGCCAAAATAGCTGAAGAAACAAACCTAAAACAAATATGTGGGCCAGGATATAGAAAAGTATTAGAGTTTTTAATTAAAAATTATTTAATACTTTTAAACCCTGAAAATGAAAAAAAAATAAAGGGTAAGTTTCTTGGAAATTGCATTAGAGATTATGACATTGCTTCGAATATAAAAGAGATGGCTAAAAGGGCAGTATGGTTAGGAAATGATGAAACACACTATGAAAGAAAATGGGAGGACAAAGACTTAGAAGATTTAAAAAGATTAATCGATATAGTGGTTTATTGGATAATGATGGAGGAATCCACTAAAGAGTATAAGTTAAATATGAATAGATAAATCAATATAAAAATACACGAAGTATGAGTATATGGTATAAAAATATCCAGTCTCCGTGTGTACTTTTAGAGTAGACAAGACAAGAGTACACTTTTATAAAAGTTATAACCCATTAAATCATATAAAACCATAGATTTTTTATAAAATTAAATGTACTCAATGGGGTACACTTGAAAAGGACATGTATTTAAGATGCATGTTAATTATTATAAATATTTATTTACATCAATATTGGACACCATTGATTTTAAGAAGATATCTTTTTTAAAATTACTAAGTTCATATACTCTGTTTTGGCAATAATCTAGTATGTCATTTTTATTACCCGTAAACTCTTCAATTATAATCCCTGGTATTCCTTCTTGAAGCATTTTCATAACAATTTTAGTAGTAGTACCATTTGAAGTAATAGTTTGTATACAATTATTTATTCCATAATTGGCCTTAATGGAACTTCCTTTGTAATCGATGAATAGATTATTACTTTTACTTGTTACTCTAGAGAGTATATCAATGTAGTCCTTGATTTGTTTTGAAAGATTGTCGGGAATATATACACTATAATTAATATACCTGTTATAATTATAGTTTCTAATATTATAATCAAATAAGTCTTCAATGTTGTTAAATTGTAGATTTTTATCACAAGACTCCACTAATTTAATGTATTCTTCTTCATCGGAAATGGGTTCCTCTTCAACCCCGTATTCTACTATTTGATGTAAGCATTCCATTAAGCTATTCCATTTTGTTGTCGTTATTTATCAGTATTCATGTTATAATTTAAACATGGAGTTTTTCTCTAAAAACATAAAGATATAGGAGGAGGAGAGCAATATGGGATTTAGTTATGATAACCTATGGAAATTACTTATAGATAAAAAGATGAATAAAACTGATCTACAAAAAGCAATTGGTTTAAGTACAACTACAATTGCTAAGTTAGGAAAAGACGAGAATGTAAGTATGGAGGTATTAGGAAGAATTTGTGAATATTTCCAATGTGATATATCAGAAATTCTTGAGTATAGAAAGGATCGAATAGACATTGACTAAAAACATATATGAAAATTTAGAAAGCAATATGAAAGTAATATATCCAACTAATGAGAATGCGACTTATAAAAGTATGCTTAACTATTCAGAGGAATCAGAAACAGAACGACAAAGATGGTATCGTTATAAAGAAGGGTACTCTATAAATTTAGTACAGCAAATAATTAATGAATTTACCAATCATAAAGAAGGTATTATTTTAGACCCATTTTTAGGCTCGGGAACAACTCTATTAGGGGCTAATAAATTAGGATTTGATGGCATAGGATTCGAAGTAAATCCATTTTCAAATTTTTTATCAAAATGTAAATTAACAAATTATACATTAGGTGAAAAGGAAGAATTTACTAATGCCTATCCCTCAATTTTAAGGCAATCCAAACAAATGAATATTGAGGTGGTTCAACCATTACCCAAACTATCTATAGCAGAAAATATATTCAACCCAAAAATACAAAATTATTTTTTAACAATCAAGCACCTAATTAAATGCTATAAAGGTTCTCAAAATGTAAAAAATCTTTTGTATTTAGCTTGGTTATCTTCAATAGAACCTGTTTCAAACTATAGAAAAGCTGGAAATGGACTAAAAAAGAAAGCATTAAGTAAAATGAATGTAGTTTCTATTGAAGATGTAGATAAAATTTTATTGGATTTTTTTAAGAAAATCGAAAAAGATTTAGAGTATAACTTGGGAAGCTTTAATTGTTCGATTTTTAACCAATCATCATTAAGACTAAATGAGTTTATTTCTCCAAATACCATACAAGGAGTAATTTTTTCACCACCATATGCTAATAGTTTTGACTACACAGAAATCTATAAACTTGAATTATGGTTTGGAGATTTTGTAAAAGAGTATTCAGATTTGAAAATATTGAGAAATAAATCTCTAAGGTCACACCTTAATGGCTTAACCAAGAATAGTTTTAAAGAATTAGAACGACTCAAAAGTATATCAGAACTTGATATATTACTAAATGAACTGCAAGGAAGGAAGCTATGGAGCGACAAAATCCCAGTAATGTTGAAAAAATATTTTAGTGAGATGTTCGAATTAATAGAAGGTTTATATGAAGTTTTAGTCGATGATGGATTTTGTACTATTATTGTAGGAAACTCATCATATGGTGGGATTATTTTGCCGACAGATTTACTATTAGCTAATTACGCTAAGAAAGTAGGTTTTACAGTAGATAAAATAATTGTGGATAGATTTATTATAACAAGTTCACAACAGTATGAAATAACATTGACTAACAGAAAATATCTAAGGGAGAGTATCATATGTCTGAAAAAAGAATAATTATAGTTGATAAACTTCCAGAGAAAATTCTTGAACATCAAATATATTCTATTTCCCAAGATAATCCAAATAATTATACACATGGGATATTTAAATACCCATGCAAGTTTATACCTGAAATTCCAAGGTGGGCTCTTAAAAAATATGCTGAAAAAGGAGATTTAATTTTTGACCCATTTCTAGGTTCTGGAACCACAGCATTAGAAGCAATTAATAGAGGTTATGATGCCATAGGTACTGAAATTGATTTAATAGCAAAAAAGATTACTATTGCAAAAACACAAAAATATACGAAGAAATCTATAAATATTATAGAGAAAGAATTTTTAGGTATATTAGACCAAATTGATGACGAAAGTATTAAAGTTTTTGTACCAGATATCAACAATTTGGAGCATTGGTTTACAAGCGAATGTATTAATATACTAGGCAGATTAAAAACATTGATTGATAGAATTAATAATAAAGTTGCTAGGATTTTTTTGGAAGTAGTTTTCCTATCTATAATAAAACCAGTTTCAAATGCTGACGATATTTCTCCTAAGCCATATGTTTCAAAACGTATAAAAAAGAATCCACCAAATGCATGGGAGAAATTCCAACAAGTATATTATAGATATCTAGAAATGATAAAAGACATTTGTGAACTTAATTTAGAAAATACAGTAAAGATAGCTGACGGAGATGCATTAGATACAAAAACGGAATTTAAGGCAAATATAGCAATAACATCACCACCATATATTAATGCTTTCGACTATGCTAGAACTTTAAGGCTTGAAAACTTATGGACAGGACGTTTATCAGAGAAAGATATTTTAGAATCTAAGAGTAATTATGTTGGTACAGAAAGATTTAATTTAAAAAATGAAAAAAATAAGGGTCATGATATATTTTCATATTCGAAAATGTTAGAAGTTTGCTTCGACCAAATAATAAAAGTAGACGAAAAAAGAGCTTATATAGTAAAAAAATTCTTTGAGGATATGAAAACTAACTTAATAAATGTAAGAGAACATTTGCATAATGAAGGAATCTATATAATAGTTATAGGGAACAGCACAATTAGAAAAGTAGATATTGAAAGCTGGAAAATAATCAAAGACATTGCTGAAAAAGTAGGATATTCATATACAGAACATTTTTCTTATGAAATTAAAAATTCGTACATTAGAATTCCTAGAGGTGGGAAAGGTGGTAAAATGAATTTAGATAATGTCTTAGTCCTTAAAAAAGATAGCAAAGGAGGCGATAAAATTGGCTAAAAAGGATAGGAGCAAGCGTCTTTGGTTTATACCAAAGAGATCTAATGTTCATCAAATGCTTGCATTGATACATGGAATTATTAAGAGAAATTATGATGGTACTACATGGAATCCCCAAAAACAAGATAATCTAAATCTAGAATTGAAGAATCTAGGTGCTACAAGGAGTGGCTCAAAAATAGCACCGCAAGGTATGAGGACTCTATTAGCATCAGTAAATTATTTAGGTTTTACCTATTTAGATAATACTACTAGTCCAACTACTCTTAGGATAACAGAAGCTGGTTATAAATTTTATAATAGACATAAGGGTGAGTTAAAACATATAGAATCCTTAACTAAAGGTGAGACCATAGATGAGTCAGAGTCTATTTGGGAACAAATGCTCAAACTACAAATTACAAATCCTACAATTATCGATAATTGTGAAGAAATTTTTGTTTTCCCTTTTAGATCAGTACTTTACATGCTTAAAGATTTAAAGTTTTTAACAAAAGAAGAAATTGCTATGTATGTATTTCATACATATGATATGACACAATTAGAATATAAGATACAAGAAATAAAAAATTTTAGGAAACTAGAAAACTTTGAACAAGAATCTTTAATAGAAAAATACTCCAATACTTCTGAAGGAAACTTAACTTTAAAACAAGCTCCAAGTTCAAGTTATTTTATGACTTTTTGTAGTGCTACAGGGTGTGTTGAAAAATATTATCATAAATTAGAGGATGGAAGAAAAAAGCAATCAATACGTATTAGAAATGGTTTTGAGAGTATAGTTAATAATATTTTAGATTTATATAATGAGACAGAGACCTATGACTTCAAAGATAATTTGGAATTATGGATTGCATATATTGGCGAGCCTGAAAGACTATATACACCTACAATATTGTCAATTAATAATGATAGTAGCGTTGAGGTATATATCGAATTACAACATAGTAATGACGGTATCATAGAAACTGAAATGGTAAATCAAAACTCTCTAATTAACATTCCAGTCTTTATAAATGAAGAATATGAATTATCAGTATATAGCATTGATGAGAATATTCAAATTTATGAAAGTAAATTTATAGCACAGAAACATCAAAAAGTTTCGTTAATAGATCCATTGTTTGGACAAAAAGATTATAAATCGTATGATAAAATGGATCAAGATGAATTAATCAAAGAAATATTAGATCATAGTGAGTCAAAAAAATTTACAGATAAAATGTTGCAAAAATTGCGGGTCTTAAAAACTAGATTAGGGATAGATAAAACATCAGATTCTTCACTAAGAGGAGCACAATATGAATATTTATTCTTTTTGTTTTTAAATGCTTTAAAGGATAAAAACTATATAGATGATGTTATATGGAATGGAAAGATTGGAAAATATAATCTTCCTGTGCAAGCTCCTGGTGGGAAGACTGGTCAACCAGACATAATTTTTATAATAGATAGCACGCATTATGTACTTGAACTAACAACTATTAAATCAAAGTCGGGCCAACAAACAGCCGAAGTAATTCCTGTTCCAGATCATATAAAGCTTTATAAAAATAAGATGGCTAATAGCATACAAGTAAAAGGAATATTTTGTGCACCTATTGTCCATCAGAGAAACCATGTAGTAATAAAGACAGTTCTTGGTAAAGAAAAAATCCCATTTGTGTCAATAATTGATAGTGAATTATTAGGCATTATGACAGTAAAAAGTAAACAAGAAATGATAGATAAATTGTCTAGTTTATTTATATAGATAGGGAGCAAATTAATGCTCTCTAAGCTTTATTTCTGATAATACTAAGAATAGCTAATTTAACTGTAGAATACTGATCAATAGGCTTAGAGTATGATTTAAGCATGCTACATATTATATAGGGAAATTACATATAAAAATTAGATAAGTAAATCTTATATAGAGGAAGTGAGAACAATAGACCCCACAATTCGAATAGAAAATTATTTGACTACTTATTTTGTGAAGTATTATATTAATGATGAGCCTGCTGCATTAATTGACATGCTATACAAGTTTTTGCTTAATCCGTACTATGACAGTAAAGTTCCATCTGCAAGAACGAGTTTACAGGATATCTATATCAAATTAGAAAAAAATATGATTATGACTATGAATGCATTACTTGTGATGAATTGCTAATTTACGATAGATATTCATTGCGAGGTAGGGTTGCATTTTTTGAACTAATGCGTATTTGTTTACCAAGTTTTGCAATAATTAAAGAAGAGGATAAAGAGATAAAAGTAGAAGCATTTTTATCGATATATGATAATGGTTATTGTGGAATCATGCACAAATATACAGAAATAAATATCCCTATATTGCTAGAGACAGATGACTTTTTCGGGCTTTTCAAGGATATTAAATTTATTAAACTTGACAAATTGTTAATAGAAATTTTAGATATCGGCTATTTGGATGATTCAAATAATCCATTTGTTTATATTACAAAAGAAGATTTTTTAAATATAATTTATGAAAATCCTTTTAATATTCATAAAGAATTAATATTTAAAATATTGTCAATAAATTATGACTCAGATAGTACGACAAATGAGGATAAAGTTGAGTTCAAAAGTAACTCAGAATATTTCCGTGTATATAATTTGTCAGCTAATAGAAAAGTAGATGAGAAGATAATAAACAAAATAAAAATAATATTTGAAGGATTAGATGATTTGTGTAATTTTAATAGTAATGTATACCCTAGAATGCTTGATTTAAGTGTAGATCAAAACGAAATGATATTACTATCAAATGATTATCTTTTATTTATTAAAGAACCAGAATATAAATTAAATAATAGAAATTTTACTCCCATATATGCAATAATAGAACATTTTTTAAATGAAAGATGTAAACTATACGAAGCACAAGATGAACTAAAAAATATTGATTTGTCAAGTGATATAACTTTAGATAGACTTATAGAATTTAGAGACAAGTATTTGTATGCTATTAAGATGGATATTGGATATGAATTTTATAATCCTAACAAGGCTCAAATTGCTGAACATATAAAAGAGACTTTAAGAATTAATTTTTTATATACTGAAATGCAAAAAAATATTTGAGAAATATTTTAGAGCTACAAAATTAAGCTCTGAAATTCAGGAAAAAAGAAGGCAAATGCAAGAAAAAATAGAGAAAATAAATTTAATAAATTAACTCAGATATTTACCCTTATGCTTTCTATTCCAGCAGTTACACAAATAGTTGAACTGTTATATACAATAAAAGTGAAAAAGATTTTTATCTTCCCAATGGGATTAGCAAAGTTTATATCATCAATAATTAGTAACATAATAATTTTTACGGTTTTTTGGAAAAATGATAATGAATGCTAACAGTGATAATATTATAGGTTTTCATTACTTCAATGAGTTGTTTGAGACAAATTTTAGTGGAATTAAATAAACAGCTAAAATTGTCACCACACTGTTTAGTTATAGATTATAAATAGTTTTAAAAGTATATTGGGACATGATTATAAATGATACACTACTCCACTTAGATTGATTACTTTAATACTTATGTAAAAAATGTAGAAAAAGGTATTAACATAAAGAAGTAATCATGTTATATTTTATAAGTCGTTTATCGATTTTGGTGGACAATTAGTAGGTACAAATGGGAACTAAGGGTACTAAAAAAGCCCAAAAGATAGAAGAAGAGAACAAAAATCGAACACAAGAAACCCAATGATATCAAAGGGTACACAGAGTTGGTAGAAAATAGGGTTATCATTTATTTAGATTGTGGCTCTGAAGGTCGTGAGTTTGAGTCATATCATCTATTCTTATAAAGAATCCCTGTGATTTCAATAATCACAAGGATTTTTGTTGTTTGACAACTATTGACAAGATTTAAAGTTGTTTTTGAAAAAATCGGACAGAGGGTCAGGACTAATAGTACTGGTATTATTTTATTTAAAAGAAGGAGTTCGGGAGAATATATATAATATTAATATTTAAAATGATGATATTCTTAGTATTAAGTAATTTAAATCTAGTTATGTACAAAATCATATTAGAAAGAACCTAAACTAAGGAGGGTTTAATTATTCAATTACTTGACTTTCTTCAATCAGCACTTTTTATATATAATATATAAGGACTATCGCGACACCAATACTAATAAGTAAAAAGATATAGTAGGAAATGGGTAACATCTTAATAAGTCAAAGACTTGATTAGTTATCTTGATACAATGTATATCCACTTTTATGCAGTTAGTTTTGTTAAAGCAGGGTATAGATTTGTTGAAATGAAGATGTTAGAAAATACGAGGTTATTATTCAAAGCTAAAAGACTAGCAGATGTTTCTAAAGATATTGATGAGTTAACAGAGGAAGGCAAGAAGCTTGTAATTGAGAGAGTGGACAAGTTAAATCCTATAGGACTAGCGGGGTTATATAATGTATTTTTGGAGTATATGGAGTAAGAGTGCTCATTAGGAAACTATAGATTATTGTGATTGGATTAACATTTTTTTGATGATGAAGATATTTGACGACTCAGATCTGATGATAAATCAATGTACATGGCAGTGAAGTGTAGATTAAGTTATGGTATTTATAATAGCAATACTTACTTAGGCCTTCAAATATATTAATTATAATTAAGGGGAAGATGAAAATTGAATGACAAAAATTTAGAAAATTTTTCAAAAAAATTAATATTCTATTCAATGATTTTAATTATAGCGATTGTAACAATATCATATGCTATCCAAAAATGGAATTGGATAGAGATTGCTTATTGGTTAGCAGGAATCTTAGTACCATTAATAACCTTTGCATCGGTATATCTAGTTTTAGCTACTTTAAAAGTACAACAAGAGCAGCTGAAAGTACAAAAACAAGAAATCATTAAAATGCAAGAAGAAGTGAGTCGGCAAAATAAAACTATAAGTTTGCAAAGATTTGATAATACATTTTTTTTATTACTAGAAAAGATGAATGAATCTTACAATAATATTATACAATCTAAACCAGAGCATTTTAAAGATGTTATTCAATTAATTAATAATCAGATTACAAAGCAATGTGAGAATTTAGATAATGATATTAACAAATCTTCTTATGACATCAATAAAATGTTGTACGAAGCAATATATCTAGGTTGTCTTAATACAGAAGAAAATTACCTTGGTCTAGGATTAGATTCTATTTATATTTATTTTATACAAACTATAACCCTTCTAATTCAAAGTGAAAGTTTCTTAGATGATGTAGAAATAAATTATTATTTTGATTTTATTACATTAGAACTGGATAGTGATGTTCTAAATATAATCACATATAGACTTATTTATATGGATGAATCTACAATAATAAGATTTTTGGGAAATCGGAGCTTAATTGATAAACTCAATACTATAATGTCTCCAATAAATTTAACAAGCTTTAGAAGTATGTGGACATATATTTATAATAAGTCTGGGAACTTATACCCATCCCCAATAGAAAATTTATTCAATTAGCATCTTCAATTGTATATCCAATAGAATTGTATAAGTTTTGAAGGTAATTGTAGATCAAACTATTGGTTAAGGTTCATACTTCAGAAAGATGATAGAAAGAAAGAATTGATCAGTCAGAAATTGAAATCATTAACTAAAAGAATAATGTAAAAACCGTATCGAATATTTTATAAGATGTAAAATAGTGGTTAATTTAGGATAAAGCATGTGTGAATATTCGCTGTCGTGGATCCAATATGATGCGTTATTTATGGGAGGATGTTTAAGTATGGGTATTCTTGATTTATTATTAGATACTGGACTTAACAAATATATTTTATCACTTATTATGATTAACGGTCTAATTCTAGTTATCGAGGTTACTTTAAGTGTAGATGAAGATAAAGACCAAATTACAATTTTTAAGCGGCGAGAAAGATGGATTAATGTAATTCATATTATAATTTTTTTTAGTATTTTTATTTTTATTATAGAAAGAGTTTACTATAAAATAAAGCTTCTTAAATTGGTTTATATTTATTATATAGCACCTATAGGAGCAACTATTATAATATTATGGAGTTATATAAAAGCATTAAAAAAGAATGAATTGAATAAAGATGAAATTCAAGCATTTATAAATCTACCACTACTATTATTCATTTTTTTTGGTTCTAAAGAAATTAATGACGTTTTACACACTATACTTGTGAGTATCTCTAATAAAAGCATTTTAGCTTTCCAAACAATTGCTGTTTTTTTATATTTGATTAAGATAACATTTTTAAGTTTTTTGGGAATTTGTAATATTTTTATAACTATAAAATATTTAAAAAAATTAATACGTTTAATAAATGATAAAATAAATTATAAGTATCCTAATAAAATAATAGATTTAATTATTAATGGTAATTGGTCTCTTTACCAATTTTCTCTATTTCAAAAGCATAAGGAATTTAAATTTAAACGAATATTAATGTTATTAATAGATTTATTAATTGCTATAGTAAGTAATATTATTTTTATTATATGGGTTTTTATTAGACACATCTTATTAGTAATGATATTCATAATAAGACATTTTATTATATTTATAAAAAATATAACAAGTAGCACTATTTCTCTATTTGTATTTAAATGGTTTAGACTAATGTTGATAATTTCTGTAATTATAACTTATGTTCAACTGAAGTTAACTAACTTAAGAATTAAGGAACCAGTTATGGATATATTCGAATTAGTTTGTACTGTAATTTTAATTCCTTTAATTTTGGAGCAAATGACAAATTTAAAATCAAATGTAAAAGAAGAAGGTAGTCAAGATAATATACGGAGAGAAGTAGAAATTGATCCTTGATTCAATTGAATTACTTTGAATTAATTAAATGGGGTGTAAAAAGTATGGCAGAGCTATGGAGTAGTCAATTTTCCACTGATATTATAACAACTTTAATAGGTGTATTTGCAGGAGGGTTATTAACAATTTTAGTTAATATAATTAGCGAAAGAAAACGGATGAAGTTAGAACTTGAAATTAAATCTTTGAGTATTATTATTCCATTACTTAGAGAATATTCGTTTGAACTTACAAACCAAGGAATTTACATTATGGAATTAGATAATGTTAATGATTATAAGTCTCCTCGAAAATCACAAAGTGTATTAGTGAGCCTTATTACTGAAATTGATATAAACAAGTATGTATTAAATCCTTTTCATAGAAAACTAACTAATATTAATAAAATGAGGTTGAGAATTGAAGGTGCCTGGGCAGAAGAGAAACAAACACTAATAAAGCTTTCTGAGAAATTCAAAGAAGATAAAGTATCCGAACTAATGAGAAATGCGGAAGTAGCTGTTTTTTTAGAGGATAATTGCAAGAAGTATTATGAGCTTCATGAGTACATTTTATCTCTTATTGATGAAATGAACGAATACTACTTGAAAAAATTGTTTAGAGTAAAGAAAAGAATAGAATAACATTATATGAAATATGGAACTAATTACTTTTTTAATTTCCTTTATAATATTAATTAGTTGGGAAATCTAAAATTCAGACTTATCGCAGATTATAATTATGTATTTAATCCTCAAGTACATCTTAAAAGATTTTTTGAGACAATTGATAAGGATTATGTGTTTTTAGTAGATGAAGCTCATAATTTAGTAGATAGATCAAGGGAGATGTTTTCAGCCCAAATAAATAAAAATAGTTTTATAGAAATAGAAGAGATATTTAAAGACAAATTCCCCAAGATTTATAGACAAATAAATAAGGTGAAAAAGAAATTAGGAAAATTAGAATTATATCTAGATTATAAAGAAGAATATTATCAAAGGGAAGAAATTTCAGATTTATATAGACCTGTAGAAAAAGTAATAAGATCTTTGGAACCTTTTTTAATAGAAGAAAAATCCCACGATGACTATAGTAAGGTGTTAGATTTTTACTTTAATCTAGTAAGCTTTATAAAGATATCTGAATTCTATGATGAACACTATATTGTATATATAAAAATAGAAAATGGAGATATAATATTTAAACTTTATTGTGTAGATCCTTCATATGTTTTAAAGCAAGCTATGAATAGAGGAAGAAGCAGTATACTATTTTCAGCTACATTATCTCCCATAGATTATTATATGGATTTATTAGGTGGAGATAAAGATGACTATCATATACTTCTTAGTTCTCCATTTCCAAGGGAAAACTTATGTCTTATGATAGGCGATAGAATTTCTACTAAATATAAGGATAGGCAGAATTCATATGTAGACATTGTAAAATATATTGAAGAATTTATTAGGACAAAGAGTGGTAATTACTTTATATTTTTCCCTTCCTATAAGTACATGGAAACTGTCTATGAATTAATTTTAGAGAAAAATCAAGATTTAAATATAATTATACAAGAAAGTAATATGACTGAAGAAGATAGGGAATCTTTTTTAAATAATTTTCATGAAAAAAATGATATAATTGCCTTTGGAGTTATGGGTGGAATTTTTTCTGAAGGAATTGATTTAACAGGAGATAAATTAATAGGAGTAGTGGTAGTTGGAGTAGGGTTACCTATGATTTGCTTTGAAAGGGATATAATAAAGGATTACTTCAATAATCAAAGTGATAAAGGCTTTGAGTATGCTTATACTTATCCTGGAATGAATAAAGTATTACAGGCAGCTGGTAGAGTAATAAGAAGTCCAGAAGATAAGGGAGCTATACTACTTATAGATACAAGGTATAGAACAATTAAGTATAGAAGCCTATTTCCTAGAGAATGGAGAAAAAACAAGAATGTAAAAAATGAAGTGTATTTAAAAAACATATTAAACAAATTTTGGAAGAATATAGATTAGGAGTGAAATACATGGTTAAAAAAAATGAAATAATAGAATTTGAAATAGAAGAAGTAGGTTTTCCTAATAAAGGAAGAGGAAAGTTTGAAGATAAAAATTTAAAGTTCAAGGGTGGTATAAAGGGTCAAATAGTAAAGGCTAGAGTTAAGAAAAAGAAGAAAGGACATATGGAAGTTAAATTATTAGAAGTAGTAAAGAAATCCTCTCTAGAGACTAATGTGGGATGTGAACACTTTGGAAATTGTGGAGGATGTGCCTACCAATCCATTGATTATAAAAATGAACTAAAGCTAAAAGAATTACAGCTAAAATATCTATTTGAAAGTGAAGGGTTAGATGTAAACTTTTTAGGAATAGAAGAAAACCCTAATCCAGAAGGATATAGAAACAAAATGGAGTATACCTTTGGAGATGAGTATAAGGATGGGCCCTTAGCACTTGGTATGCATAAAAAAGGAAGATTTTATGAAGTTGTAAATGTGGATGATTGCAATATAGTAGATAGTGATTTTACAAAGATTAGAAAGAGAGTTTTAAATTATTTTCAAAGTATAGGGGCTAAGGAATTTAATAGAAGATCTCATATAGGATTTTTAAGACATTTAGTTATAAGAAAGGCCTTATCTACTAAAGAAATTATGATTAATCTAGTTACTACTACTCAAGATAATTTAGATGTAGAGGAGTTTTTAAAAGTTTTACTTAGAAATGATTACAAAGGAGAAATAACAAGTATATTCCATACTTTAAATGACAGTATGGGAGATGTGGTAAAGGCAGACAAATTAGATCTATTATATGGAAGAGATTATATCGTAGAAGAGATACTAGGCCTTAAATTTAAAATATCGACCTTTTCTTTTTTTCAAACTAATACCTTTGGTGCTGAGAAATTGTATTCTATAGCTAGGGAATTTGCAGGAGATATAGATGATAAGATTGTATTTGACTTATACTCAGGTACAGGAACCATAGCACAAATAATGGCACCAGTAGCTAAAAGAGTGGTAGCCATAGAAATAGTAGAAGAAGCAGTAGAAAAGGCAAAGGAAAATGCCCAGTTAAATAGTATAGAAAACATAGAATTTATAGCAGGAGATGTATTAAAAGCTATAGAAAATGTAGAAGAAAAACCAGATTTAATAATAATAGATCCACCAAGAGAAGGTATAAATCCTAAGGCTATTGATAAAATAATAGACTTTGACCCAGAAAAATTTGTATATATATCCTGTAACCCTATAACTTTAGTAAGGGATTTAAAGGTGTTTGAAGAAAGAGGATATAGGATAGAAAAGGCTAAGGCTATGGATATGTTTAGTAGAACACCTCATGTTGAAGTAGTAACACTGCTTACAAGGAACGAAGCGAGTTGTAAGTAGATGTACGTCTCATGTCAGGAATGTCCAAGAAGGCGAGCGATAGCGAAGGCTGATTGGGTACATTCTACGGATGAAGCAGCAATTCTGATGATGTATTGTGGTTTGAGGACGAAATTTGGGTCGAAAATCGGTGAAAAAAGACCCTTTTTCACCTTGTTTTTAGGGGTGTTTTATAGATGACATTAGGTAAAACGAGTAAAGTTGGGTATAAATGATAAAATGAGAGTTGTAAATATGTAATAATATGTTAGTAGATTTATAGGTTAAAGAGAGTTTATATAATGTAGATAAGTATTATATAGCGAAGTAAATAAAAGCGAGGTGTTCTATGAAAAATAAACTAAGAAATGATAGAAATATCAAAATATTTTTAGGACTTATTTTAACATGGCGGTGTTTATAAAGATTTTCAATGGAGGGAATTCAAGGATTAAGCGCAATTACTTTTTTTAGTGGAATTGTAGGAATCTTAGCTTTTTTAGCTGCTTATAAGACTCATAAAAAAAATATTGAGAATGATAAAAATTGATTTAGTGAACATCATCTATATTAGATGTAACTAAAATTATCATAAATTATGACAAACTCACCAATATTTAAGATATATTTAGAAGGTCTAATTTTAGCTAATATGAGTTTGACACAATAAGAAATTAGTAGAATTAAAATAAATCAAAGTAAATATAATTTTTAGATTTTATATTTGATCCTTTAGAATTTTGAAACCATATGTAAGTAAGGATAGTAAAAGTTTTTGAATTTATAGATATCAACTGAAAGGGAGGTATTGAGATGGAAGGTATTATATTAATATTCTTATTAGCAATCCTAGTATGGAATATAAAACAAGGATTTGAAAGAATCGATGAACGATTAAAAGAAATCTATGAGATTATTGTCAAGAATAATGAATAAAGGTTTTAAATTTTTGATATTTTTACTTAATAAGTATAAGCATCAAGATCTAAGATGCAGTAACTACTTTGTATATGGTGGTGTTTAATGGATAATTTACCATAATTCATGTTTAAATGTTCTTATGGAGGGTAAAAGATTTTATGAAGGGTAATTTTTAATAAATGATAAGGGAGAGGAGAGATAAGATGAAAAGCATAAGCAGTAAAAGTACAAAAAAAGTATTAAGTGTTATAATGTTGTTGTGTCTTATTTTATCATCAACTTTAGCATATGCAGATCCTACAAATTCCAAAAAAATCATATCATTTGATTTGGAAGAGTGGGAAGAAACAGTCGTATTTGCTGAAGTGGAGGTATATGAAGGAGATAAGAGGAATAAAAAAACAACAGATAATATTTCAATTAAACATAATATGAAAACAATGGAAAATTTAAAAAATATTTATAGCAATGAAGAGTTGTATAGAATGATGCAAGATAATCTATATCAGGCAATTGAAGATCAAAAAAATGGTTCTTTTATCATTTGGGATAAGGATGTTGTGGAAAATAAAATTAAATATCAATTTCCAAATATATATAAAGAAATTAAAGAAAATGAATTGCTAAATTTTGACTATACATTTTTTTCTGATAAAGATAATAATGTAATAAGATCAGAAGGATTCAAGGATTTTACGTTTAGTCTATTGTTTGAAAATGCACTTGGGCTTAATATAATGGATTTAAACTCTTATTTAGAATGGAAATATGATAGTGATGGTGTAATAACTTCTGTGACTTCTGATGATTATATGAATGTTTATGGGTACTGGGAAGATTTAGGAATTAATGCTTCACATGATAAGTATTCATCTGATAGAAAGACTTGTACTCATTATACAGAAGCTAAAACACGTCATAATCCACTAATTGGTCCAACGGGTAGTATTATTTATCCATGGATGAAAATGGAGTTAACACAGAAATATGGAAAACTTAAAGATTCTGGTATAAAATAAATATACTTATTTATTTTAAACTTTAAAAATGATTATGATGTAATAAATATATTAAGCTTGTCTTAATGCTAACTATGACAAATTGCTTAAAACTAGCGAAATCATTGGTATCAGGAAGACAGAGTAGGTTTTAAAATTTAAAACTCTTTCATTTTGTTTTATGGGATTGTCTTAACATGCTATAAAATATAATTAAGTAAAACCCAAAAATAATAATTCATCAATAAAAGCACTAAGATATAAAAAAATCTTGGTGATTCTTTTTATATAAAACTAAATAGATTACTACAAATGGCGAAGTTTTAGATTGGTCAATAGACCAAATAGACTTCGCTATTTTTTGTGTCCAAAAACAGAAAGAAAGGAATGAGAAAAATGACAAAATTATTTATGTATGGTACATCCTTGGAAGGAATAGAACAACTGATAGATATAAATTTTTCTAAAGAATGATATCATAGTTTATCGTTTTATAAGAATTAAAAGCTTTACTTAAAATAATATTTCATGGTATAATTGCACTAAACAACCCACATATCTAATTGGAGTGTGGATGTGGAGGTGCAGGAAATGGATAAAAAGGATCTTTTCAAAGTTTTTGAAAACAATGGTGGTATATTAAGAACTTACCAACTTAATGAACTAGGATTTTATAGTAGACAAATAAATAAATTAATAGAGAATGGTGATATTGCAAGGATAAAAAGGGGATTTTATGAACTTACAAGTAATATATACCCAGAAGAAGTTATGATAGCAAGATTATTTCCTAATGCAGTAATCTTTCTAGAATCTGCTTTGATGATTTATGGATATACTGATAGAATACCTTTATCATGGCAAATAGCTGTAGATAGAAATAGTGAAAAAGGACAGTATAAAATAGATTATCCATTAATAGATGTATTCTATATGGAGCCAAAGCTTTTAGATATAGGAGTAGATATAAATCAAATAGAAAATGTTGATGTTAAAGTATTTAATAGGGATCGGACCATATGTGATGTTTTGCGGTATGAAAATAAAATAGAAAGAGAAGTATTTAGTAATGCTATTCAAAGATATGTAAAGGACCCCAAAAAGGATATCAAAAATCTCCTAGAATATTCCAAGTTATTAAATCTAAAGAATAAGGTCCAAACATATATTGGAGTGTGGTTATAATGAAAAATAAATCAGAATCAATATTAGTAAGACTCAAAAATGAATCAAGGAAAAAAGGTATTTCATTACAGCAATTATTAAACTTATTTTGTCAGGAGGAATTCATTAGAAGGCTTGCTATGTCAAATTTTAAAGCTAATTTAATTCTAAAAGGTGGTTATTTCTTATATTCAATTAGTGAATTTACATCAAGACCGACAATTGATGCGGATTATTTGCTGGAAAATTATTCTAATGATCTAAATACCATAGAAAAGCTTATTATTGAGGTTATCTCTGTAGAAACAAAAAATGATTTTATTGAGCTTCAAATTAGAAATTTAGAAGTAATTAGTGAACTCAAAGAATATAGTGGTGTTAGGATAAATCTCATTGGAATTATTGGAAGAACCAGAACTCCTTTTAGTATAGATTTTGGTGTTGGAGATATTATAATTCCTTCACCAGTAGAAAGGATCTTGCCAGTGTTACTTTCAGATTTTGACCAGCCTAAGATTTTCACATATTCTTTGGAATCAACAATAGCAGAAAAGATAGATGCGATTATTTCACTTATGGAACTAACAGGTAGAATGAAGGATTTTTATGACATATACTATATAGCAACAACATTTGATTTTGAAGGAAGGAAATTGCAAGAAGCACTATATGAAACTTTAACAAATAGAGGAAGAGCATATGAGAAAGGCTCTATTTCTGATATTCTTAGGCTAACGAAAGATACAGAAGTTCAGAAAAGATGGGATAATTTTTGTAAAAAGATATTAAATTATGAATTAGATTTTATAGATGTTGTTAATATAATTATTAATTTTATATCACCACCTTATGAGTCGATTCTTGAGGAAGATGAATTCTTTCAAAAATGGGATTCTAAAAAAAGAAAATATGATAAATGAGAGATATGAATTTTATCACCAAGGGAGTAATATCAAGCTATGACATCTTTATTGTCACCTCAAGGCATGTTGAGATAATTGTGAAGTTGCAGAGACAACTAGATTAAGTAATATCAATGGTTTAAGAACATATCCATTTAAAATTGTAGATATGAGTCAATACTATGGACAAAAATTTAGGCTTTCTTCTGTTTCACCGCCAATCTTAGGCTCAAAATCTTAAGCAAGCTATGCTGGCCTACAAATTTGTCATATTCTTTTGATGCATATTGTGAACCTCTTTTTCATTTAGTTTAGTTGTGGGAAAGTTCCTATTTACCAAGTTTTCACTTTTTTCATAAACTTTAATAGTTTTCTGAGGTCTATATTTTTTAATTACTATTAATCTGATACCTAGTTTTTTCATATGCCTTTGGACTAATTTTACGCTGATGTTCTCATATCCAATACTTTTAGTCCTTTACGAATTTTGGGGCATTATAGATTTTATTACTATCATTATAGACTTTTAAAATATCTCATTAAAGCTTTTTATTAACAGATGTTTACTTATTATTAGTTTTTCTTTTCTCATTCTATTGATTTCCTTAAGGTTTTTGGAATCTCCTTCTCCTGCATTAATTGGAGATTTCTTATGGCAGGAATATCAATTTCTTAAGCATTCAAGTATTAAGCTATCTTTCTAGTTGAAATCCTCTCTAAAGCTAATTCATATATTTTTTTAACCATGCAAGCAACTTTCTTAGCAATAATGATTTTAAAAGCAATAATATGCAAAGCAATTATTGTAACTTATAAAATATTCAGACTATTTAAGTTGTCGAAAACATATTATAATGCCTTAAATTTTTTGTATCATCTCTTGAAATCTTTAAACTATTAATAAATTCTCCATTTTCTTCTAATCTATTTCTTGAAAATAGCATTTTTAAAGAAACTGGCATCATTGGCCTAAATGAGAAACCATTGTATAATCCCCATCTTAAATCTGTATCTAAAAAAGTAGCAAGTATTTTTATATTTGATTTTTCCATACCTGTGTCTAAATTTACTAATTCTATATTAGTAAGTGCATGAAAATGTTCAATATATCCTTGATACTTGTTTTCACAATCTTGATAGATGTTATAATCTTTAAAATTCATATAGAAATATACTTTCTTTTTATTACCCTTAGAATAGTTTGAAATTTCCATTATACACCTAATTAATTCATCACTTCTTCCGTCATAATAATAAGAATATATGATATCAATATTATCAAAAAATGTAGGAATATACTCTTCTGTTTTCTCTTTTTCTGTACTAGGTACATATATTAATTGGTCTATAGGAACTTTTAGCGCGTCAGAAATATCATATAAAGTCTCTAAATCAATAATAATATTTCCACTTTCGTATTTTGAAATAGTAGACTCACTTTTATTTATCATATATCCCAGTTGGGATAAAGTTAAGTTTCTCATTTTTCTAAAACCTTTTATTCTTTTACCGATATGTTTAGATCTCATATACAATCCTTTCTTATAAATCAAGTTAGTTATTGAAATAAGCCCACAAATGATTATTAAAATATATTATAGCATATTTTATATAAAAATGTCGTATAAATCAAGTTCTTTTAAAAGTCGTTTATTTTCAAGAAAGAAAATGTTTTTGTAAATAATATTTATTAATGATAGATTAAAAGAAAAAGGAGGTCAATTATGAAAAAATACAATTTTGATGAAGTTATTGAAAGAAGAAATACTAATGCTTTAAACACAGATGGTTTTAGAAGTTACATTTTTGCAGCATCTGATGATGATGACTCAATGAAATTTCCTTATGAAGACAACGAATTTATAAGGATGTGGGTTGCAGATATGGAATTTGCCACTCCTGATTGTGTGTTAGATAAGATTAGAGAGAGATTAGATAAAAGGATTCTAGGATATACTAGAATATTTTCTGATGAATATTATAATGCATTTAGATCTTGGTGTGAAAGAAGATATGAGTGGTCATTTGAAGAAGAAGAGTTATTGACATCTAATGGGGTTATACCTGCGTTATATGATTTGACCGGTCATCTACTAGAAGATGATGAAAAATTATTATTTTTAACACCTTCATATGCATATTTCCAATATTCTGCGGATGTTAATGGGAATGAGGCAGTGCATTCAGATTTAATTAATAATAATGGCTATTTTGAAATAGATTATGAAGACTTTGCCAAAAAAGCGTCAGATGAAAAAACTAAATTACTAATATTTTGCAATCCGCATAATCCAACAGGTAGAGTGTGGAAAAAAGAAGAATTAGAAAGATTAGCGGAAATTATTGAAGAAAATAATTTGTGGGTAATTTCTGATGAGATTCACTGTGATTTATTAAGAAAAGGTCAAAAACACATACCTCTTGGCAAGGTAATGCCAAACTATAAAAGATTAATTACATGTATGGCAGTAAGTAAAACTTTTAATACAGCTGGACTAATGTTTTCAAATTTAATAATTAGAGACGAAGAATTAAGAAAACAATGGAATGAAACTCATATTAATTTTGAAAATCCATTATCAATTGCTGGTGCTATGGGGGCTTATGAATCCGGAGACGATTGGTTAGAAGAATTAAGAGAATATCTAGATAACAACTTTAAAATAACTGAAGAATATTTAAAAGAAAACTTATCAAAAGCTAAATTTAGAATTTCAGAAGCTACATATTTGGCTTGGGCTGATTTAAGTGAATATTTCGAGCCTGAAGAAGATTTATCTGAGTTTTTCGCATATAAAGCAGGGGTTTTATTAGAAGGCGGAAGAATGTTTGTACAAAATTCAGACTGTTTTATTAGATTGAATTTAGCTATGCCTAAAGCTATGTTATTGAAAGGATTAGAAAGAATCTCAGAAGCAGTAAATAATAAGATCAATGCTTAATTGTGAGGTCTATTAAATAATATCGATACAATATTATTTAATTTTTTTGAAATAAATTTGATATTAGGAGGTAGTAATTATGGGGAAAAAAAATAAACAACTAGGTTTATGGAACATAGTTGGACTTGGAGTGGGTGGGGCGGTAGGCTCAGGAATATTTGTTACCTTAGGTGGTGCCATTGAAAAAACAGGTAGATCTATTTTACCTATAACTGTTATTTGTGTATTTTATATGCTTTTGGCTTATTGGTATAACGTAGCTATGTCAGGTATCTTTGAAGTAAAAGGTGGAGATTACAGCATGAAAGGTATGCTGTTACCACCAATTTTAACTGGTTATGGTGGATGGACTAATGTAATTTGGGCATTTGGATTTACAGGATATTCATTAGCCTTAACTGATTACTTAAGTGAATTATGGCCTGTGTTAGCATCTAATAGGACTATAACAAGTGCTATAATATTAACAATGTTCTTCTTACTTTCTATAAAAGGGAACAGGATTATAACAATATTTCAAAATATAGCAACATTTCTTTTAATAGGAGCCTTAGTAGTATTTATTGTTTTAGGAATTCCACAAGTAAATGCTAGCAATTTTTTTGATATGTCTTACGATGGTGGTTTTGTACAAAATGGCTTTGGAGGCATAATGAGTGCAATTGCCATTATGGGATGGGCATGTCAAGGGACTACTATGGGACCTGTAGGGGTAATTTCTATAACTAAAGATCCTAAGAAAACAGTTCCTATGGGAATAATTGTAACTTGTGTTATAGTTTCAATAGTTTATGGTTTAATGTCTTATGTAGCGACAGGTATTTTACCTTATGAGCAAGTAGCAGGACAAAATATAAGTGTAACTGCAAGAGAATTTTTACCTGGAGGATTATTTAATTACTTTGTTTTAGGTGGAAGTATTTGTGCAATAATTTCGTCATTCTTATCGGTTTTAGCAATGATTAGAGACCCACTTTCTAACATGGTTGAAGATGGTTGGTTGCCAAATTCTTTCAAAAAGAAAAGCGAAGATGGTTATCCATATTATATGTTCTTAATTGTGTATGTTGTAGCTTTAATTCCTATTTTAACAGGTATGAGTGTTAGTAATGCTATATCTATGCTTATGATACCAACGATGTTAATAAATGCTTACTTAAATATAGCATGTGCTACTATACCTGATAGGTACCCAGAAAGCTTTGCAAGAAGGTCAATTAAGATTTCTGTAGGAACTTATAAATTTTTAAGTATTCTAGGAGGCATTTGTGCGCTTATTATTGCTTTCACTTTATTTAAAGATTTGACAGCACAGGATGCGGTTGTAGCAGCAGCTGTAGTTATTATTCCATTAATATTCTCTGGAATTGCTTTAAAAAATGGTAGTGTAGATAAAAATGATTTGGAAAAAAATAAATTAGAAATAATAAACGATGCACTGAATGATTAATATTAAAGTATTATAATTGTGTTGTAATGCCCCTAAAAATCTATTTTCCAGATTTTGTAGGGGCATTTGTGTTATATATATAATATTTTGTGCCCATACCCTATATACTAATATCAACAGCCATTCTTGGACTGCAGGATTATAGGTAAATGAAAGCTGAACTAGAATCACTAAGAACTCTTGCAGAAGCAGCAGAGGATGTTCAGAATGAAAGAGTGGCATACATGCAGAAGTCTATAGATGATCTTCGTAAATCCCTAGTGGGCAGAAACAATAAAAATATAGAAGAATCCATTAATCGTTTAAAAGAGTTTCCTAACCCAGGAAGTATACCTAGATATTCTATTTTGAAAAATTAGGGTTATAGAGTAGTCATTATAGAGAAACATTTTATATTTTATAAAGTAAATGAGGAAAATAAAGCAGTTACTATATATGCTATAGTTGATAGAAGAAAGGAATATCAAAATTTAATATAGTCAGGGTGAAATAACCTTCAGCTCTATAGCGATTAGCTTTAGGGCTTTTTTCATATTTATTATAATTTAACTATTAGAGGAGATGAACTTTTTAGTAATTTGATTTTTAAGAAAAAGTATAATTAATAAGAAGTTACCTACCACCAAGGGGCCACTATCTCCTTACGACATCTTTATTGACCTCTCAAGGCATTGTGAGGTAGTTGTGAAGTTAGAAAGACAATAGAATATAGTAAGAGGAATAATTTAGCCATTGGATATTTAGATGGTATTTGATGGCTTTTTGTATTTCGAAACATGTCTACTTAGGAAAAAAGTAAGCAAGATAAACAAGAAATAATTGTATGTATGGAGACAAAAAGCATTTTAAAATGGCACTTTTTTAAATAGACATCTGTCACTATGCAAGAATATGAGCTTGAAGGAGAGACAATAATTTTTCGATTGAATAAAACTTTAGGTACTGTCCTAAAGGACATTCAGCGTGTGGGAAGGCATCCATATCCTCAATGAAAGCCAAGCTGATAATTGATAATTAATTTGATGAATATGACCTCAAGGGTGTTATTAGGCTAAAAGAAAAATTAGAAATGGAAAAAGAGGGTGGGTTAGCTAAAGAAGTATTAAAATTTAATTTTAATAGTAATCTTATGTTTTTATTATAAAATATGAATAAATAATAAATATATGGACAAGCTATGACTATAGAACAAAAGAAAGGGGTAAATAAACTATGAAGATTATACCAAGAATAGTTTTAGCTGATTTAGAAAAATATTTAGATTTGTTCGACTTTAGATTGTCTGAAGAAACAAGAAAAATTTTAAGTGAAGTAGAAGAGTTTGCGTATCAATGTGATAATCCACCAAATCACAATCTGTTTCTTAGCGAAACAATGAGAAATTCAAAAATAATACGAGATGTAGTTAAAGAAAGTAATAAAAATCCTGATTTGATAGCATTAAAATTAGAGAAAGATTATTATAATTGTATAGACAAAATAGCAAAATATAATGAGGATTATTACAGTTATTCAGAAATAGATAATAGACAAAGAAATGATAAAACTGCTATTATTGATATTGCCTTAGAATACTGTGCTAAGGATAATAGAAACATACTAAAAAATGAAGATATATTTTTAGCAGCTATAGATGATTATGAAAGAATTTTACATGAAGATGATTCACAATGGGTAGATAAAAGGCTCAATAAAGCAGATATAACATTCTCACATGTATGTGGTTATTATGATGATACTCTAGAGATAAAATTTGAAGAGATAAGAAAAACACTATTTAATATTAAAGAAGATAATAGAATTATTAAAGTTGCATAATAAGCTACGGAGATTGGTAATGGAGAGAATGATAGCTATGAAAAATATAGAACAATAACTATATAAGGAAAGGCGAGGTTAAGGTCAATCAAAGATCGAATAAACTTCGCCATTTTTATATCTAAAATAGAAAATAAGGAGGCTTAATAAAGCAAAAGAAATAAAGATTCATAATATGCTGATAGATAAAACTAGTCGATCTAGTGAAATTAAGTATGAAAGGTTATTAGGTGAAAATCTTATTACTTAATGTAACAATAAAAACTTGTAATGCAACAATGGCTATGTTATATTTAGAATAAAGATGTTATATTGGAAGGTGTTTAAAATGGTATTGAGATTAAAACGATATTTAAAAGATAATATAGATGAACAAACAACAATAAAAACCTGGAATTATACGAATAAAATTCCTATATTCTTAAGAGACATTTATAAATCTTATACAATGAAGATATTAGGAATTCAGTGTATTTTGCTTGAGATTATTGATGAAGCACCAAGGATTGATGCTATTAAGAAACATATAAAGACAATTGAGAAAATAACAAATGAGCAAATCGTACTTTATTATAGGGAAATAACAAGATATCGAAGAAAAAGCTTAATTCAAAATAAGATTCCATTTGTTATAGAAGATGGTCAAATTTTTTTGCCCTTTTTAGGACTTCATTTAAAAAATATAGAGGATTCTTTGGAAAAACAAATAAATACATTTACTCCCTCTGCACAAATGGCCTATCTTTACTTTCTTTACAACAAGGAGACCGTAGTAAATACGACAGAGTTTTCAAAAGTTTTTGAATGGAATCTAATGACATCTTCTAGGGCGTTAAATGAATTATATAAAGCTAAGCTTCTTATTTATGAAATCGGAGGTAAGACGGGTAGAAGTAAGTATTATAGTAGAATTTCTGATCCAGATTATTTTCAAAAAGGTAAGGTTTTTCTCAATTCTCCTATAAAAAGAACAGTCTATGTAAAAAGAGAACCTAAAAGTGCATTGATTGCTGGATTAGAAGCATTATCAGAATTATCTATGATAAATCCGCCTCAACATAAAGTAAAAGCAATTTATAGTGATGATTTAAATAAGAATAATTTAGAAATTATAAACAATAAAGATATTATTAAAGATGAAAGATTGGTAGAACTTCAAATATGGGAATATGATCCCAAGCTTTTTACGATGAAAGATATTGTAGATACGGCTTCATTGTATGCATCTTTGAAAAAAGAAAATGATGAAAGGATAGAGCAGGCACTTGAAGAAGTCTTGCGAGAAAAGAAATGGTATATGGATTAGAAAAATTCAAGGAATATTTGGAGGATTATACAAATCAATATGTTTTTATTGGGGGAACTGCTTGTGATATATTGATGAATGAATTAGGCGCTTCCTTTAGGGCGACTAAAGACTTAGATATTGTGCTAATTATAGAAGCATTAGACGATTCTTTTGGAAATAAATTTTGGAAGTTTATAGAGGATGGAGGATATCAATATCGAGAAAAAAGTACAGGAAAAGAACAATTCTATAGATTTAGTAAACCTATAAAAACTGGATATCCAGTTTTTGAAATAGAAACAGTGATTTTATTTAAAATTAAGGCTTGGCTTGATATGAAAGAAAAATTAGAAAACGGTGAACATGTAGATTCAAGAAATATCAAAAAACATAAGAATGATGTATTTAGGCTTCTTGCTAATGTATTACCTTTCAGTAAAGTAGAAATAGATGAAAAAATAGAAGCGGATATTAGGCTGTTTATTGAAATGATTGATCATGATAGACCTGATTTAAAAAACTTAGGAATTAAAGGGGGAGGGTTCGATTATATGATAGAATTGCTTCAAAATGTATATTTAAAAACATCAGAAGCGTTCTAAAATATTGAAATTATTATGCTGGCACCAAGGAGGTAATATCTTCCTGAGACATCTTTATTGTCATCTCAAGGCATGTTGAAGTTGTAACACTGATTGTGAAGAATGTTATGCTCCCTCAAGCTTAAATTTGAGGGAACTTTTACCGTGTATAATAGTTAGTTCAATTGGATTAGTATTTGAGTTATTGATAGAAATATATAAATTTATATAATATTTGAGAGGTATATTTATGAAAAAAATTGCAGAAAAAGAGGATAAAAAAAGAAGATTTATTGGCATGAGGGTTATAAAAACAGTTATCTCTGTATATATATGTTTTCTAATAAGCTTTGTTAGAAATGGAATTCCATTTTATTCAGCAATAGCAGCAATACTTTGCATGCAAAGCGACTATGCTAATAGTCTTAAAGTTGGAAAGAGTAGGATGGTAGGAACTTTGATTGGAGGGATATATGGATTTTTAGCAATAATATTTATTGATTATGTAAATGTTGAACTAGTTTCTTATGTTCATTACTTAATTTTAAGTTTATTTTTAATTCCAATTATATATACGAATGTATTTTTTAAAGTTAATAGTTCTACCTACATTAGTTGTGTAGTTTTTTTTAGTATAACTGCTTCCAGTGGTAGAAATATGGGGCCAATGTATTTTACATTAAATAGGATGATTGATACATTAATTGGGATAGTGGTCTCCCTTGTTGTAAACTTAATTATGTAAAAAAATACTTTTAATACTGTATTTTTGGGATAGGTTAGACTTAATAGGACGGATCTTTTATATAATGCGACATAATTATTAATATTTAAATTATTAATAATATTCTTTAAAACTGAATAATACGATGTTGTAAAAGTAGAATAATATGGAAAAATATAATATAATTTTCTTATTAGATAAATCATATTAGTGAAATGTAACAAAAATATTCCCATTAAAGGAGTAGAAAAATAATGAATCTGAAAGAGAATAAAATTATTAAGTATACAACAATAGGTATTAATGCTATATTTTGTTTAATATTTCCATTCAGTATAGTGGGGGCAATGGTTTCCCCAATGGTATTTGATGCCACAGGTTCTACGGAAATTTTTTATATAAAAGCATTGTTCTTATCTACTTTCTCAATTCCAATAGTTATCTTAGTATCTGTAATAACATCATTCTTATTTTTATTCAAGTTTAAATCATATAAAAAAGCATTCTTGTTTAGCCTATTGCCATTAATTAATTTTATTATAATTTATTTTCTTTTCTTATTTGAATCTCTTTAAATCAACCTATAGAACTATCAAATTATGAAGTAATTGCTTATATAGATGAAATACTAGAGGCAATTGAAGGAGGTGAATAATATGACTTTTTTAATAGATGATTGGATAGATGAACTTGTGTTAAAAATAAAAAAAGAATTTGGACAGAGAGTTTCTTTTATAGGGCTACAAGGAAGCTATAGGCGTAATGAAGCAAGTGATAGTAGTGATATAGATATTGTAATTATTCTAGATACGCTAAATATCCAGGACTTAAAAAAATACCGTGGGATAATTTCTAAAATGCCTTACAAAGAAAAAGCCTGCGGATTTATTTCAGGGAAAAGTGAAATTTTATGTTGGGAAAAATCTGATTTGTTTCAATTCTATTATGATACTAAGCCTATTTACGGTAGTATAGATTATTTGCTGCCCATGATAGATAAAGAAGATATTAAACGTGCTATAAAAATTGGTGGGTGTAATTTGTATCATGGATGTTGTCACAACTTTCTTTATGAAAAGAGTGTGGATATTTTATCACTCCTTTATAAATCAGTGTTTTTTATTTTACAAGCTAAACATTTTTATGAGACAAATCAATATATAAGCAATAAAATAGATTTAAGAAAAAATTTAAATAAAGCAGATTTAGAAATCTTAGATATTTGTATTAATAGAGATAAACTAATTTCAACTGATGAATTCAATTTATCCTTGTATTCTGAAAAACTAATAGCATGGAGTAGTAGAATTTTACAATTGTATTAAATTCTAAAGTTTATAAGTAGGCGTAACAATATAGTGACATTATCTATATACTCTCTTTATGGTAGACAGATTAAATAAAAAATCTGAATACTACAAGGGAGTATTTTTTATGTCTAAAAGATTTAAGTATACAAAGGAACAAAAATATAATTAAAATAAATATAGGATCTAATGATATTGGTTTAATTCTGTAATTTATATGTAATTTATATGTAATTGTTTTGTAAATACTCTTAAACTCTATAGTTGTATAATAAAGTTAATTGAATAAGAAGAAGGAGAATGGTAAATAAGTCAAAAATTATGAGGTGTTGCATCAATTAAAAATCTTCTGTATTTTAAAGGGAAAAAGATTTAAAAGAATTACTTTTAAATTCTATAAATATGGAATTAAAAGAGGATTCTATCTATTTTATACTTTTATAGAAATAATAAATATAACTTAAGAGGAGAGATACATATGAAGAAAAAAGTGATACTATGTGGTACTCTTGTATTAGCTTTAGCTATGAATGCAGGTTGCCAGAATGAAGATATGACAAATGTTAAAAATGAGAAAAAACCAGTAATAGAAACTGCAGAAAAGGCAGATAAGCAAGAAATTCAAACTAGTCAAGAGGATGAACTTATAAAATTTGAATCTGATATAATAGATTTTTCAAAAGTAGAATATAAATCATCTGAAACTGAAAGGGATGAAAAGCTAGAAGAGGCTATTGTAGATTATTTAAACTATAATAAAGATGAAGATGGAAAGTTGGTCTATTATTATAACAATGTTGATCTTAATGGGGATGAAAAAGAAGAAATATTTGTTTACTTAATAGGACAACTTGCATCAGGCACAGGTGGGTCAACAGCTTTAATAATTGATCAAGAAAATTATGAGATAATATCTAAATTTTCATTAGCTAGAAATCCTATTATAATTAGTAAGGAAAAAACAAATGGATGGAATGATATTATAATGCAAGTATTTGGTGGAGGATCAGAATATTTCTATGCTAAAATGGAATTTGATGGAGAAAAATATCCATCTAATCCTTCAATATCACCTAAGTTAGAAGAAAAATCAATAGTAGATGGGTTAGCCATTATTTCCAATACAGTATCTATAGAAGATGGAATAGAAATTAAATAGATAAATTCTAATTTTTTATACCTTTGGAACTGTTATGCTTGAAAACTAGGAATATATAATATTAACTTGTAAAATTTATTATTCTATGATATATTTCTATTTGTATAAAGAAAAAACTTAATATCAAGTTAGAGGGGGGTCTATATTAATAGGCTGAGATAGGGATGTTATTCCTGACCCTAAGAACCTGATTTGGGTAATGCCAACGAAGGGATTTAGCTAGGGAAGTTGTATTTATGCTGTATACTTTTGTTAGTATACAGTTTTTTTGTTTTATAAAGGAGGCGAGTATAGTCAAGTTTAAAATAATGACACAAATATAAATAAAGTGTCAGAAGGGCTAGATTCTTTGAAATGGCTTAAGGAAAATTAAGACAGGGAGAAGATGAAAATGAAATATACAACTCAAATGGATGCTGCAAGAAAAGGAATTATAACTAAAGAGATGGAGATAGTTAGCAAAAAAGAAAATATAGATATAGAAATACTAAGGGAAAGAATTGCAAAGGGCGAAATTGTTATTCCTGCCAATAAAAATCATAAATCCTTAGATCCACAAGGAGTAGGTCGAGGATTGAAGACTAAGATAAATGTGAATTTGGGCATTTCTAGAGATTGTCCTAATGTGGATACAGAGTTAGAAAAAGTAAAGATTGCAATAGATATGGAAGCAGAAGGAATTATGGATTTAAGTTCCTTTGGCAAGACAGAAGAATTTAGACAAAAATTAGTAAATATGTCTACTTCTATGATAGGTACTGTGCCAATATATGATGCAGTAGGATTTTATGATAAAGAATTAAAAGATATTACAGAAAAAGAATTCTTAGATGTAGTGAGAAAGCATGGAGAAGATGGGGTTGACTTTGTAACTATTCATGCAGGACTAAATAGAGATACAGTTAAAATACTTAAGAAAAATAGTAGAGTTACCAATATAGTTTCAAGAGGAGGATCCTTACTATATGCATGGATGGAATTAAATAATAAGGAAAATCCTTTTTATGAATATTATGATGAACTACTAGATATATGTGCAGAGTATGATATTACTATAAGTCTAGGTGATGCCTTAAGGCCAGGAAGTATAGCAGATGGTACAGATGCACCACAGATCGCAGAGCTAATGGTATTAGGGGAGTTGACAAAAAGGGCTTGGGAGAAAAATGTGCAAATTATAATAGAGGGACCAGGCCATATGAAATTAAATGAAATTGAGGCGAATGTATTATTAGAAAAGAAGTTTTGTCATGGAGCACCTTTCTATGTATTAGGGCCATTAGTTACAGATATAGCACCAGGATATGATCATATAACATCAGCAATAGGTGGAGCTATAGCTGCAAGTCATGGAGTAGACTTTCTATGTTATGTAACACCAGCAGAACATTTAAGACTACCTACATTAGAAGATATGAAAGAAGGAATCATAGCTTCCAAGATAGCTGCCCATGCAGGAGATCTAGCTAAAGGAGTACAAGGTGCAGATGAATGGGATTTAAAGATGAGTAAAGCTAGACAAAGATTAGATTGGGAAGAAGTATTTAAATTGAGTATAGATGAGGAAAAAGCAAGAAGATATAGGAAAGAATCTAGTCCAGAGCATGAGGATAGTTGTACTATGTGTGGCAAAATGTGCTCAATGAGAAATATGAATAGGATTATGGAAGGAAAAGATATAAACATACTAAGAGCGGAGGACTAAAAGTGAATATAAAAAGACTCACTGTTTCAGCCATGTTTATTTCTTTAGGTGTGGTCCTTGGAAATTTAATATATATTCCAGTAGGAGTATCTAAATGTTTTCCAATCCAACATACAATAAATATATTATCAGCTATTATCCTTGGACCCTTTTATAGTACAAGCATTGCATTTTTAATTTCCTTAATTAGGAATATAATTGGTACTGGAAGCTTACTAGCCTTTCCTGGCAGTATGATAGGTGCCTTTTTAGCAGGCATAATATATAAGAAGACGAGAAATAATTATATGGTGGCTATTGGTGAAATTTTTGGTACTGGGATAATAGGAGGAATTGTAGCTTTTCCTATAGCAAAATATATAATGGGAAAGGAAGTATTGGCTTTATTCTTTGTATATCCCTTTATTTTAAGTTCAGTAGGTGGAGCTATAATAGCCCATATCCTTATTAAGGCCTTCCAAGGCATAAAAGGTAGGCAGCCAATATAATAAATCCTTTGACCGAGTGCTATTAGTAAAGCTATATCCAGAACAGAATGCAGAGATTCGTATTCCCAAACAAAGAAAAGGGAAAATATATGCCTATTGTAGCAAACATGGATTATGGAGTAGTGAGGATAAATAAAAACAAAATAAAATTAAGAAGGCTAAGTTTTTAGGTTAACTAAAACTTAGCCTTCTTAAATGATTCTAAAGAATTTTAAACTTGATACTTATATTTTTATTTAAAAAATTGAACCAATTATAATAATAGAGACAATAAAAGCAAGTAAAAATGTAGTGTTTTATTTTTAGAATATTTATGATATAATTCAAAATACAGTTAGATAATTATTTAACAAGGAGAGTAGCAATAGATTAAATCAAAATTTATAGAAAGAGTGATTGTATGAAAAGAAGAAATTTATTATATCTATTGATAGCTATAATTGGAATAATAGCTATTGGTTGTCAAAAAGAAGAATTTGTAAAGACAGAACCGAAAAATATTAAATTTTATTATCCAGATGGAACCCCTGCATTAACAGTGTCAAAACTTGCAAAGGAAAATCCTGATATATATGAGAATATAACAATAGATTATGAAATGCAAAAATCACCAGATTTATTGGTAACAAAAGTACTTAAAGAGGAAGCTGATATTGCAATTGTTCCATCTAATTTAGCTGCACAAGCTTTTAATAAAGATCTTAAATATACAGTATTAGGTACTTCTACATGGGGGGCTATGTATTTAACTAGTACAGAAGATATAAAGGATTTTGAAGAACTAAAGGGTAAAGAAATATATACCTTTGGCAAAGGACTTACTCCAGATTTAGTCCTTAGATATGTTCTTTCAAATAATGGAATTGAACCAGATAATGATGTAAAGATAACATATTTAAATAGTGCTCCAGAAATGGGACCTGCATTTTTAAGTGGAAAAACTAATTTAGCAGTTTTACCAGAACCATTATTAAGTGTTGTTATGACAAAAAAAGAAGATGCTAATATAGTGTTTGATTTAAATGAAGAATGGAGTAATGTAACTGGTGCTCAAAAAGGGTTCCCCCAATCAAGCCTAATAGTTAAAACAGATTTAATAGAGAAGGATAGAGAATTTGTAGAAAAATTTATAGAAAATTATGAAGCTAGTAGAAAATGGGCAATAGAAAATCAAGATGAATTGGCTGAATATGCTGAAGAGCTAGAGATTAGTGTTGCAAAAGATATAATAAATAAGGGGATTAGATGGACAAATCCTGAAGATTTCAATATCCAAGATAGCATTCTAGAATATGAAACTTATTATAAGGCTATTTTAGATTTTGCACCTGATTTTATAGGAGGAAAGATTCCAGGTGAAGAGCTATATTTTGAAAGATAGAAGATTATCTATAATTTCAAAGATATTTATAATTATTACATGGATATTATTATCTAAAATTGTAAATAACCAGGTTATAGTTCCTTCTATTAAGAGTACTTTTATTGCCATGATAAAGATAATTAAAGAACCTGATTTTTTGAATATGATTAAATATACATTATTTAGGACTTTATTTGGCCTGTTAATATCTTTGCTTTTAGCAATGGTAACAGGAATTTTATCAAGTATGTCTAAAATTATATATAATTTCATGCTTCCAATATTAAAATTTTTAAACTCAATACCTACTATTGCTATAATTGTACTTGCTTTAATATGGCTTAATAATGAGATTGTACCTATGTTTGTAGGTTTTGTGATGATTTTTCCAGTGTTATTTGAAACTATTTTTAATAGCATAATAAATGTAGATAAAAACATTATCCAAATGGCCCAATTATATAAAGTTGGTAAAATCACCATTTTAAAAAATATCTATATGCCCAGTATTTTATACAATCTAAGCTCTGTATTTAATAGTGTACTAGGTATTAATTTAAAGATGGTAATTGCAGGAGAAGTATTGGCGCAACCTAAATATGCCATTGGAAGCAATCTACAATTACAGAGGATGTATTTAAATACTTCAGGAGTTTTTGCCTGGATAGTAATAATACTTTTTATTGCATGGGTATTTGATTATATTGGAAAGGGAATAAAATATTCTCTAGGTATGAATAAATGGAAGTGATAATTTGAAGTATCAAATCAAAAATATAAATAAAAGTTATAATAATTTAAAGATATTGGAAGATATAAGCATTGATTTTGATGAGTACAAAACTACATGTATTTTAGGTGAATCAGGAGTAGGTAAGACCACTTTGTTAAATGTAATTACAGGAATAACAGATAAAGACTGTGGTGAAATAGTCGGATTTGAAGATGAGGACATTAGTTTTGTCTTTCAAGAGGATAGGCTTATTCAGTGGAAAAATGTAAAAGACAATCTAAGTTTTGTATTAGAAAAAAAGATGACTAAAGAAGAAATTGAAAAGACTATAGACAAATATTTGCAACTAATAAACTTAGAGGAATATAAATCTTATTTTCCTAAAGAACTTAGTGGAGGAATGAGACAGAGAATTAGTATTGTAAGAGCATTCGCATATCCATCAAATGTACTTATAATGGATGAACCTTTTAAATCACTAGATATTAACAATAAACAAATTGTAATTGAGTTATTTAAAAAACTTCGAATGCTTGAAAAAAAGACATGTATTTTAGTAACACATGATATAGAGGAAGCATTAACTTTAGGAGATAAGATTGTCATACTTTCTAATAAACCTACAAGGGTAAAGAAAGTCATTGACAACAGATTTATATTAGATAAGAATGAAGAAGAAAAGATTAGATTAAAAGAGTTAATAGAGAGTAAATTAATAGATTAAAGAGAAAATATACAGATAAATATAGTAAATAATAGAAGCATAAAAACCAGAGAAGAAAATTTGATAAAATTCTACTCTGGTTTTTGCATTAGTAATAAATCCTGTTGATTTCACTGCCAAATATTATGTGATATAATACAGGTGAATAAAAATATTTTTATAAAAAGTAAAAGGATGATATTGTGAAAAAACAAGTAAATTTTAAAGTGAAATCTAAATTTATAAATAAATATAAAAGTGGATATCCCCTAATATATAAATCTGCAATTTTAAATATAGACAAAAAAGAAAGAGAAGGAGCTATAGTAAACCTGGTAGATGAAAAGGGTGAATTTATAGCTAGAGGATATTATGGCATACAAAACAAAGGTGTTGGATGGGTACTTACTAGAAAAGAAAATGAAAACATAGATATAGAATTTTTTAAAAAGAAACTCATAGTAGCCCTAAATAAAAGGACAAAATTTTTTAATGATCCCTCTACTACTGCATTTAGAGTTTTTAATGGTGAAGGTGATGGGATAGGAGGCCTTATTATTGAATACTTTGATGGATACTATGTTATAAACTGGTATAGCAAAGGAATATATAAGTTTAGAGATGAAGTTATAAACTCACTTAAAACAATAGTAGAATTTAAAGGAATATATCAAAAGAAAAGATTTAGTGAAGATGGAAAGTATATAGAGCAAGATGATTTCATAATGGGACAAAGAGCGGAAGTTCCCATTATAGTAAAAGAAAGCGGAGTAAACCTGGCAATTTATTTAAATGAAGGTGCTATGGTTGGTGTGTTTCTAGATCAAAGGGAAGTTAGAAAAACCATTAGAGATAAATATTCAAAGAATAAATCTGTATTAAATACATTTTCATATACTGGTGTATTTTCAGTCTTTGCAAGTCTTGGTGGAGCTAAAACTACTACCAGTGTAGATCTTGCAAATAGAAGTTTACCAAAGACAAAAGAAATGTTTGACATAAATAATGTTAATTATGAAGACCAAGAAATTGCAGTTGATGATGTATTTAAATACTTCAAATATGCAGTAAAAAAGGGATTAAAGTTTGACTTAGTAATTTTAGATCCTCCTAGTTTTGCTAAAGCTAAAAACTTCATATTTAGTGCAGAAAAGGATTATAAAGATCTTCTAAAACAAGCTATAACAGTTACACAAGATAAAGGCACCATAGTAGCATCTACTAATTGTAGTAGTTTCAATATGGATAAATTTAAAGAGTTTATCAGAGATGCCTTTAAAGAATCCAACATAGGATATAAAATACTTGAAGAACACAGTCTTCCCGATGATTTTAAAACTATAAATGAGTTTAAAGAAGGAGATTATTTAAAGGTTGTATTTATTAAAAAACTATCTTAAATAATGGCTTTGATTTTATTACTTAAGAATATTATTAGGTCAAAAGAAAAGATTGAGATATAGGGGATGTATTTATTGAAAAAAGTAATTATTGCAGAAAAACCATCTGTGGCTAAAAATATAGCTGATGCTTTAAATATAAAGATAAGAAGAGATGGATATTTTGAAGGAGAAGATTACATAATCACATGGGCTTTTGGTCATTTGTTACAGTTGTTTGATGCGAAGGACTATGATGAAAATATGAAGTTTTGGAGACTTGAAAAGTTTCCCTTTATTCCAGGAAAATTTGAGTACAAAGTTAAACGTGATAACCTGGATAGAAAATCTGTAGACAGAGGTGCAGAAAAACAACTAAATATAATAAAAACTCTTATAGATAGAACTGATGTGGATGCGATTATATCAGCAACAGATTTTGATAGAGAAGGACAAGTTATAGGAGATGAATTATTTATATATTTTGATGAAAAGAAGCCTGTATTTAGGATGTTATTAAATGAATGGACTGAAGATGAAGTAAAAAAAGGTCTTGAAAACTTAAAACCTAATGAGGAAATGCAAACACTTCAAGATGCAGGTATTGGAAGACAATGGGCAGATTGGATTATAGGAATAAATTTAACTTCTGTAGCAACCTTAAGATATAAACCTAATGATAAGAAAATATTAAATATAGGCAGAGTTTTATTGCCCACATTAAAAATTATTTATGACAGGGATAAAGAAATAGAACTTTTTAAACCATCTACTTATTATAAATTAATAGGAAGTTTTAAAACAAAAAAAGATGAAGAATTTAAAGGAACTTATTATGAAAATGGCAGTGAAAAATTTGATGATAAAAAAATATTAGAAAATATAGTTAAAATTTTAAAGGGAAAAAATGTACAAATTATAGAAAAACAAATAGAGAAAAAGAGAGAATATGCACCCTTACTATTTAATCTATCAAACTTACAAGGACATATTACAAGTAAGTACAAAGGATGGACATCAGATAAAGTATTAAAAGTTGCCCAATCCCTCTATGAGAAAAAATTTATAACGTATCCTAGAACTGGAAGTGTTGCATTAGAAGAAAGTTTAAAAGAAAAGACAGAAAAGGTTTTAAATATATTAAAAGTTGGATTATCATATGAAAAACAAATTAAATTTAGTGACAGTAAAAGAATATTTGACAATGGAAAGGTAGAAGGACATAGTGCCATAGTTCCAACATATATGAAACCAAGCAAACTAAGTAAGGATGAAATCACTGTATATAATGCAATTAAAGATAGATTTATAATGCAGTTTTTACCTGTGGCTGAATATGAAGAAACTAAGCTGGTTTTAAAAGCAAATGATGATGAGATTAAAGGTATATTTATATCCAAGGGAAAGGTTCGAATATCCCTAGGGTGGCGTGTTGTTGAAAAAACAGAAGGTAAAGATACAATATTGCCAATGGTTTCAGAAAAAGAAATTGTAGATGTATTTGATAGCAATATAAGTAGTGTTACTAAAAGACCACCTAAACCACATATTGAAAAGACACTTTTGAGGATTATGGAGACTTGTGGTAAAAGCTTTAAAGAAGAGGATGAGGAAGACACAGAAGAAATGATGGAATCTATTTTAAGTGGTTTCTCTATTGGAACTCCTGCTACTAGAGCAGAAACTATTAAAAAATTAAAAGATGTAGGATATATTAAATCGAAGGGTAAAAGTCTTAGATGTACAGAACTTGGTAGGACTATAGTTGAAACTTTCCCATGCAAAGAATTGTTTGATTTAGAATACACTGGTAGATTAGAGAAGACACTATCTGATATAAAAAAAGATAAGTTTAAAAAAGAAGACTTCATAGATATGATTAAGGAATTTACCATAAATGCAGTAAATTCTATAAAAAATGATACTTCTATGCTAAGTACCTTTAAAGTTGAATTGGAAGAGGGGATGGAGAGCATAGGAAAATGTCCTACATGTGGGAATGATGTAGTAGAAAATGGAAAAAACTTTGGTTGTATTAATTGGAAGAATGGTTGTAAATTTACAATCTGGAAAGATGACAAATATATTCAGAGTTTTGGTAAAAAGGTCTCGAAGGAAATGGTAGAGTTATTACTTAAAAATGGGAAAGTTGGATTTAGAAATCTAAGGAGCAAAAAGGGAAGATTATTTTCTGCTTATTTTAAATATATATTTAATGAAAAAACTGGGTATTATAATTGGGAAATTGAATTTATATAAATATTATTTAATCTAGAGAGTGATTTTTATTAGATGCGGACAAAAAATAGTATGATGGTAAAAATGATTGAAAATCAATGGCATGAAATTTTAGACTATAAAGAATTAAAAAAGAGGGATTAATATGTTTTTTATATTTGGAATATCCACAAAAGAAAAAGAAATAGATTTTTCACAGACAATTGTTTGTGAAAGTTGTGGGTCTTATGGAAGATACCAGGCTTTTATCACTTATTCATATTTTAGTTTGTTTTTTATCCCCTTATTTAAATGGGATAAAAAATATTATATCAGAAGTACTTGTTGTGGTAGCCTTTATTCTATAAATAAGGATTTGGGACAAGATATTGAAAGAGGAGAAAGGACAAATATAAGTGAATCAGATCTTCACCCAATAAATATAAATCATCATAAATCTTGTTCAAATTGCAATTATCCTATAGAAGAAGACTTTGAATATTGTCCTAGATGTGGAGAAAAGTTATAAGAAAAGGTTCGAAAACTGTTGGCATTTATTTTTGCAACAGTTTTTTTATTGTTCTTGTGAATATATTTATTGAATATCGATAAATAAATATTGTAATTCAATCATGAATTGGATATAATATATAAAAGGAATTAATAAGAATAGGAGGAAAACATCATGAAATCTTGGAAAATAAATATATTTAGAATGTCTATTGTTTTAATTTCAATAATTATATTGTCTTTATTAGTATTTTGGATTCCTTATATAGCTAATTATTTTGAAAAAACAGCTCCAGAATATTCTCACATGAAGCTACCATTATTACTAGGTATATATCTTACGGGAATTCCATTTTTTATAGCTGTGTTTAATGTATTCAGACTTTTAAAACTAGTATCTAATGATGCAGTATTTACAATGAATTCTATAAATTATTTAAATATTATATCTAAATGCTGTATTGGGGAGATAGTGTTATATTCTTTAGGACTTATATATCTATATATTGAAAATGCAATGCAACCTGGAATAGTTTTGCTTAGCTTATTAATTATATTTGTTGCATTTATATTATATATATTTATAGAAATATTAAAAGAATTACTATTAAAAGCCGTCAAAATAAAAAACGAAAATGATCTTACGATATAGGGTGATGATATGAATATAAAAGTAAATATAGATATTATGTTGGTAAAAAGAGGTATGAGTGTTACAGAGTTATCTGAAAAAGTTGGAATAACTATGTCAAATATATCTATACTAAAAAATGGTAAGGCAAAAGCCATAAGATTTTCCACCTTAGCAGGAATATGTAAAGCATTGGACTGTCAACCTGGGGATATATTAGAGTATGTAGAAGAAGATCAATAGATTCAAATAGAAATGTCTTTTATTATATTAAATTTGATAGCTAGTATAATAGTGGAGGTTATATAATTGAAGCTAAATAAGGTCTATATAAAGTGGAAAAACAGAAGAATAAGTTGGGAATTTAAATTCATATTGACTTATTATATAGTTGTTTTAAGTATTTATTTTTTCCTAATCATGGGCATATTTTATTTGGTTTTCTACTCCTAATCATCCTCTACTCCAAATTTAGATTTATAATAATAAATTGCAAGTTGAGTTCTATCCCTTAGGGAAAGTTTATCTAACATAGTTGAGATATAATTTCTGATTGTGCCCTCACTTAAATAGAGCTTATTTGCAATTTCTTTATTATTCATACCATCAGCTAAAAGAATGAGAATATCCAATTCTTTACTTGACAGTTCTCCTTCAATGTCCTTTTCTCTATATTTTTTCATACTAGATACAATTTTACTGTCAAATACCATATTTCCTGAGTGCACTGCATTTATTGAAGGGATAATACTATCTATATTTTGTTTTAATATGTAGCCTCTACATCCAAGGGATAGGGCTTCTCTAATATATTCATCATCTTCAAATGTGGTAATAAGTAGCACCTTAGCATCATTATTTATTTTGAGTATCTCCCTAGTTGCATCTATTCCATCCATATCTTTCATTCTTATATCCATAAGAACAATATTAGGAGAAAGTTCTTTAAATAAATTTACAGCTTCTATTCCATTATGAGCTACTCCCAAAACTTTTATTCCACTTGCTTCTACAATTGTTTTTAGGGAATTTACCACTAAAGGGTCATCATCTACAATTATAATATTCATTTTATTCTCCTTTCATCATGGTTAAATGTATTCTAAATCCATTTTCAAATTTATAATTAAATAAACCATTATATTTATTTGCAGTCTCATTCATATAGTCAAGACCTATTCCTCTATTCTCAAATAAAGGTATTTTTTCTCCATTATCTTTTATAATTATTGAATAGAACTTTGGTTGACTAAATACACTTATATGAAGCTTTGTAGCATTTGAATGTTTAATTGTATTAGTCATAGCTTCTTTTATAACTGAAAGTATATCAAATTTTAGTTTATATTCTATGACTTCTTCAATATTATATAAAAGCTCCACATCTAGATTAGGCACTTCATCTATTAAGGCTTCTATCTTACTCTTTAAATCAAAAGACTCATCTCTAAGTCCTTGAAGGCTTTTTCTAATATCATTCATCCCATTATTTAAAGTTTCTTGTAGTAAATCAAGTGGGTCTTTTAAACTTTGGTCGGATACTACTTTTAAGGCCTTTACCTGTAAAATACTACTGCTAATAGCATGGCCTATTGAATCGTGGATTTCTCTTGCAATTCTATTTCTCTCTGTGAGAATCGCAATATGGATGTCTTTTTCTTTATCTATCTTTAATTGTTTATTGTATCTTTTAAGGTATATTGTATCTTCTTTTAAATTATCCCTTACATTTCTATTTTCTTTTAGCATATTATCTATTCTATAGTTAGATTGTGAAAAATATAGAGATAAAAGAGATAATATCAAAACTATAGGGGAGAAATCAATTAGCAATATTAATAAAGAAAGTATGCTAAAGGATTTAAAGTCCATATAGATATTGTAAAAAATAAGAGGAAAATAAAATAAAAATAAATTATCATAGAGAATAAGAACTATAAATACAAAATACAGAATTAGTCTATATTTTTTATGATTTAATAGGTCTAGAATAAATGAAAATACTACACTTATCAAAAAGTAATAGACTATATCTATACCTAAAAAAAGTTTATAGGTAGTATATAGAGAAAAGCTTATAATTATTGACTTTTCAATAAATCTTCTCATAGTATTTTCCTCCATTTTTTCATTCAATACAATTATATATTTAATTTAACTGAAATACAATATATGACATTTGTCATATAGGATAGTGACTATCCACACTACATACAAAAGGCGTTGGATGATAAAATATAATTAAATGGAAGGAGTGGTAAAATGATAGTTAAAGCGGATAATGTAGTTAAAAGATATAGAGAATTGATAGCCCTTGATCATTTTAATATGGAGGTAAGACAAGGTGAAATACTAGGACTATTAGGGCCAAATGGATGCGGAAAAACTACAGCAATAAACTGTATATTATCATTATTAAGTTTTGATAAGGGGGAAATAGAAATTTTTGGGAAGAAAATGACCCCTAATTCCTATGATATAAAAAAACAAATAGGAGTGGTGCCACAAGAGATTTCAGTTTTTGAAAACTTAACCGTAAGAGAAAATATAGATTATTTTTGTGGACTTTATATAAATGATAGTGAGACAAGGAAAAAATATGTGGAAGAAGCCATAGAATTTGTAGGTTTAAGGGATTATATAAAGTTTTATCCTAAGAAGTTAAGTGGGGGATTAAAAAGAAGATTAAATATTGCCTGTGGAATAGCCCATAAGCCGAAGTTGATTTTCTTAGATGAACCTACTGTAGCAGTAGATGCTCAAAGTAGAAACTTTATACTGGAAGGTATAAAAAAACTAAATAAAGAAGGTAGTACAATTATATATACAACTCACTATTTAGAAGAAGTGGAAATGCTTTGTAATAGAATAATTATTATGGATAAGGGAAAGAGCATTGTTTCTGGAACTAATGAAGAACTAAAGGCTATGATAACCACAACTGAAAAAATAGTAGTAGGCTTTTCGGAAATTAATAATGAAACCTTAGAAAAAATTAAACATATATCCCATGTAATAGCTATAGAAAAAGATGAAAATGATTATATCATTAAGTTTGAAAATAGAGTAAACAATCTATCTAACCTTTTAGACTTTATTAAAGAAAATGATTTAGTATATACAAAGCTTTATAGTCAGCTTCCTACACTAAATGATGTATTCTTAGAGCTTACAGGGAAGGAGTTAAGAGATTAATATGAAAAGCTTATTTAGGAACTGTATATATCAAGTAAAGAATATATTTAGAGATTGGAGTTTTTTCTTTTGGAATTTATTATATCCAATAATATTAGTAACATTTTTTTATACAGCCTTTAGTGGAATTACAAATGGCAAAATAGAAAATATCAATGTAGGAATAGAAAAGGGAAATCCAATAGAGTATGCTTTAGAAACTATAGATATTGTAAATGTAATGGAGACTTCTCAGGATGAGGCAAAGAAAAGTTTAAAAGATAAAGAAATAGACGGTTTTGTAGATAAAGATTTAAATATATTAGTAAATAGTTCAGGACTTAATCAGACTATAATAAAAGAGATAGTAGAACAAATAAAACAGATGAACGCACTTAATAAGCCAATAGAAAACTATGATTTTACAGCAGATTATATTGAAGGAAAGGATCAAAAATCCAATGGACTATTAGTTATTTTCTATTCTTTAATAGCAATGGTATCTACCTATGGAGTTTTTGCTGGCATTGAAACAGTAGTATTGGTTCAGGCTAATTTGACTAATATAGGTGCTAGAATTAACTTAACACCTTTAAAAAAGGAAAATTTCTTGTTGGCAGGAGTCATAGTAGCATTAGGATTTAATCTATTATCAAATGGAGCACTACTATTGTTTTTAGAGTTTGTTTTAAAAATGGATTTATTTACTGAATTAAAATATAGTTTGATTTTTATATTACTAGGAAATCTATTTGGAGTAGCTTTAGGAATATTTATTGGAGCATCTAATAAACAAAGCCCTAGTACTAAGATAATGATTTCAATAGGTATAACCTTATTTTTATCATTTCTATCAGGTATGATGTCTACAGATATAAAAAATATTTTAGACAAGCATGTTCCAATTCTAGGTAAGATAAATCCAATAGCCATAGTATCTAATAATTTATATAGAGTAAATCTTTTAGAAAATACTAAGGGAGCAGGAATGGGAATTTTTATTTTAGCTTTATATAGTGTAATTTTAATAATGGCATCCTATGTATTTTTAAGGAGGAGAAATTATGACAGTATATAAATATTTTTTAAGGGTGGCAGCAAAGCATAAAGTAGCAATATTAATTTATACCATTATATTTTTTATGCTGTCAATAATAAATGGAGTTAGTACAGAAAGAAAAGAAGTTCAGTTTGAAGGTACAAAGTTAAATATCGGAATAATTGATAATATGAATAGTGAACTATCTAAGGGGTTAATAGATTATTTAGGAGAAAAACATAATATTGTTGATACTATAGAAGATGAGGCTTATATAAAGGAGCAAATCTTTTTAGAAGTGTTAGATGGAGTAATTATAATACCAGAAGATTTTGATGAAAAAGTAGTTGATAAGGAAGAAAGTATAAAAGTTTATAAAGATGATAGAAAAGTAGGAGCTTCTTATTTATCTCAGCAAATAGAAAAGTTTCTCATATTTGTAAACGCAAGTAATGAAGGTGGAGAGTTAGATTTAGATAGTGTAAAAATAGCATTAAACGAAAAAGCAAATGTAAAAATCTTAGATGATAATGCTAAAGAAGGAAATATAGGAGCAAAAATATGGTTTAAGTATTATTATAATTTTACTAGCTATATTATAGTTGCCATTTATATTACAGTGATTGGACTAGTTATGATGGAATTTAAAGACGAAAAAATTGAAAATAGGATGAAAATATCATCTAAAAAATTTATTAAATATAATAGTGAAATATATTTAGGACAAATAACCTTAGGGATATTAATGACATCAATATTTATATTAGGTAGTATAGTGTTAAAAGGAAAGCATATAGGAGAAGTAGATTTCAGTAAATATTTAATTAATGTATCAGTATTTTCATTTTCAATCTTATGTTTTACATTTTTAATTAATAATCTATCTAGAAATAAATTTGTTGTAAGTGGAATAAGTACAGTGGCATCTCTGGGAACTTCAATGATTTCAGGAGTAATGGTTCCTCAAGAGCTTTTAGGAGAAAAGGTTTTAACCATAGCTAAATTTTTTCCAACCTATTATTATGTAAGGATAAATGAAATGGATGTTAATTCATTTTTAGATATGAGATATGAATTATCTATGCAATTATTATTTGGATTTGCTTTTTTATCCATGGGTCTGTACTTTTCAAAGATAAGGCAAAAAATATAAATTTCAGGGGAGGGTAATTGCCCCTGAAATTTATATTTAATATTTTTTTATTTTAGTATCTTGTTTTACAAGGTAGCATATGATATATTATACTTGATAAAATAATAGGGAGAGAAGCTCATGAATATACAGTTTAAAAAAGGCGTTTTAGAACTTTGTGTTCTTTCCTTGCTAGAAAGAAAAGATTTTTATGGTTATGAATTAGTTGAACATATTTCAAAGTTTATAGATATCTCTGAGGGAACAATATATCCTCTACTCAGGAAATTTAGAAATGAAGGGTATGTAAATAATTATTTGCAGGAGTCTCAGGAAGGGCCTCCAAGAAAATACTATAAATTAACAGATCGTGGCAAGGAAGTCTATGAAGATTTGGAAGTTGAGTGGGAAGGATTCGTAGATAGTGTAAACAATATTTTAAGAGGTGACATTGAATGAATAAAAATGAATATCTAGATCGATTAAAACAGCATCTACAAGGGTTTCCTCAAGATGAGATAGAAGATATATTATTTGACTATGAAGAACATTTTGATATAGGAGTATCTAAAGGAAAATCTGAAGAAGAAATATCAATAGAACTTGGGAATCCTAAAGATATAGCACAAAATTTCAAAAATAACTATAGCTCAAATAATTATAGTTATGAAAATCAAGATAGCTATAAAAACTACAATAAATATTATAAATCAAATAGTATTAGCAGAAAAATTTTACTTTCCATATTATTATTATTTTTTAATTTAATAGTAGTATTAGCACCTTATGTAGCTGTAGCTGGACTTTTGTTTAGTGGATATGTAATGGGAATTTCATTTATTGTTGCAGGGTTTTTCATATTGTTTGGATCGCCAATTAGCTTTTTTATCACCATATATTTACCACATATACTTACATCATTGTCCTTTAGTGTTGGTTTTATTGCTTTAGGTATACTTGTAATTATACCATTAGTTTATTTGTCAAAACGTTTTATAAAGCTTACAGCTAGTTATATGAATTGGAATATAAGATTAATCAATGGGGAGGAGACTAGGTAATGAATATGAAACGCTTAATATATACTTTAATAGGGGTTGTCTTAATTTCCTTTGGAATAGGTGCTTTATCCTTAAGATATAATGATGGTTTAAGATTTGAAAATATTAGATGGAATGATATTAAAATTAGTGAACATGAGAATATTAAAATAGATTCTAATGGAGTAAAAGTTAAAGATGAAGAGGACTATGTAAGCATTGACTGGAATGGAATAAATGTAGATGATGGCGATGACAAGGTATCCATTGGATGGGACGGAATAAAAGTAGACGATGGTGATGATAAGGTGTCCATCGGATGGGATGGTATTAAGATACAAGAGGGAGGCAAGTCAAGAGTTAGTATTGAAAATTGGTTTGATATTAATAAAAATTTAAAGAAGGTAATGATTGATGAAGAAAAATTGGTGAAAATAGATGGAATAAAAGATATAAATATATATTCTCCTTTTGTAGATGTAAAAATATCTCCTATGGATAGAGAGGATATTAAGATTAGATACTCAGGAAGTATGGAAGCAGATGTAGTTCCTGAACTTAAAATAAATGAAGTATCTGATGAAATAGAAATAAAAGTAGAAATTTCAAATAAAAATAGCTATACAATTAGACAAACTGATGTAATATTAGAAGTGTTTATTCCTGAAAACTATATTGGAAATCTGAGTATTGAAGGTTCCTCATCTGATATAGATATTAAAAATCTTGCAATAGAAAATCTCAATATATCTTCAAGCTCAGGCGATATTGATATTGAAAATATATCTGGAGAAAATTTGAATATCACATCTAGTTCAGGTTACATGGAGATAGAAGATTCTATGGGTGAGATGAATTTGCAGTCTAGTTCTGGAAATATTGAATTAGATAATAAAGAAAATACTGAGGATGTTAAAATAAATTCTAGCTCTGGAGATATTTCCATAGAGTTTGGAGGGAAATCTAATTATACAATAGAAGGTGAGTCTTATAGTGGTGAATTTAGATCCTCATTGCCTATAAGCATAGAAGAAGAAAATAATAATCGAAAGTTTGAAGCTTTAATAGGTTCTGGAGATAATACTATTGAAATAAATACATCATCTGGAGATATAAAACTTCTTAAAGATTAACAAGATAGGGTTTATTGTATGCAATTATTAAACTTGACAATAGAATAAGTCTGGTATATCATAGCAGTATATAACGGGTGCTCAAGTTATTGGGCTGAGAAGAAATGAAGATTTCTAACCGGTAACCTGATCTGGATAATGCCAGCGTAGGAACAAAAATATATTGATAAATCAATTGTATTTAATCCTCTTTGGCTGTGCTAGAGAGGATTTTTAATGCTTAAAAACCAAATTACAAGGAGAGATTATGATGAATGCAAGTGTAGCTATTCAAGTATTACCACGAGTTAATACAGATGAGGAAGTTGTAAAGATAGTAGATGAAGTAATAGCTTATATTAAATCTACAGGTTTACCTTGTTATGTAGGCCCATTTGAAACTGCTATTGAAGGAGAGTATGAACAGTTAATGGAGATTATAAAACAATGTCAATATATTGCCATTGAAGCAGGATGTCCATCTGTAATGAGCTATGTAAAGATTAACTTTAAACCAGAAGGCGGTGTCCTTACTATTGATCAAAAGGTTACAAAGCATCACCAATAAGTTATCGTCCTATACGCTTATAGTATTTATACTTATTATTTGGCAAATTCTATCTGCCACTGAGATAGTACCAAGTTATATGTTACCATCTCCCACAGATGTGATTAAAGCTTTTATATTAGATTTTCCCTTACTTATGCACCATGCAAAGATTACCTTATTAGAAGCTTTTTTGGGGCTAGGTATTGGGGTGATATTAGGATTTGTAGTTGCAGTTTTTATGGACAGGTTTGATTTCGTATATAGAGCTGTATATCCAATATTAGTCATTACTCAAACTGTACCTACTGTAGCTATAGCTCCTTTACTAGTTTTATGGCTGGGCTATGGTATGGCACCTAAGATAACTTTAATTGTTATTGTAACATTTTTTCCAATTACCATAGGACTGTTAGATGGGTTTAAATCTGCTGATTCTGATACTATAAAACTCTTACAATCTATGAATGCCTCAAAGGCACAAATATTTAAACATATTAAATTACCAAGCTCTATGTCGCATTTCTTTGCAGGACTTAGAATTTCTGCATCTTATTCAATTGTAGGTGCTGTGATTTCTGAGTGGCTAGGTGGATTTAGTGGACTTGGAGTGTATATGACTAGAGTAAAAAAATCTTATTCTTTTGACAAGATGTTTGCAGTAATTTTATTTATATCTATCATCAGTTTATTATTGATGAATGGAGTAACAGTTTTACAAAAGATTAGCATGCCATGGACAAAGGAAGAAAAAAATTTAAAATAGACATAGGAGAATGAACATGAAAAAACGATCAATAATTTTACTTTGTATATTGTCATTAGCCATGATTATGACAGCTTGTACTCAAGGAAATGAAAGTGAAACCGGAAAAGAAAATGAAAAAATAACTGTAGTTCTAGATTGGACACCTAATACTAATCATACAGGATTATATGTAGCAATGGAAAAAGGATACTTTGAAGAACAAGGTTTAGATGTAGAGATTATTCAACCACCAGAAGATGGAGCAACAGCTTTAGTAGCCTCAGGGAAGGCACAATTTGGAATTGATTTTCAAGATACTATAGCTCCAGCATTTTCAAACGAATCTCCTCTTCCAGTATCAGCAGTAGCTGGATTAGTTCAACATAATACATCAGGTATAATATCCTTAAAAGGAAATGGAATAGATACTCCCAAGGGAATGAGTGGAAAAGTTTATGCAACATGGGATTTACCTATTGAAAAGGCAATTATAAAATCAGTAGTAGAAGCTGATGGAGGAGATTATGACTCTATAGAGATGATTCCAAGTACTGTAACAGATGTAGTAACTGCACTTAATACAGATATAGATGCAGTTTGGGTCTTTTATGCTTGGGATGGAATAGCAACTAAAGTCAAAGGACTAGATACAGATTATTTTGCATTTAAAGATATTCAACCAGTATTAGACTATTATAGTCCAATTTTAATCTCAAATAATGAATATCTTGAAAATAATGAAGAGCAAGCAAAGGTATTTTTACAAGCAGTAGCAAATGGATATGAATACGCAATAGAAAATCCTGAAGATGCAGCTGATATACTTGTTAAGTTAAATCCAGAATTAGATAGAGAATTAATAGTAGAAAGTCAAAAATGGCTTTCCAATGAGTATAAAGCAGAAGTAGATAGATGGGGTTATATAGACCCAGAGAGATGGGATGGTTTTTATGCTTGGCTATTTGAAAACAATCTAATTGAAAAAGAAATAGAAAAAGGATTTGGATTTACAAATGAATATCTTCCTGAATAATAAGAGTCAAGAAGTGAACAGGAGTAAAAAATGAAAAAACTCAGTGCAGAAAATATATCAAAATCTTTTGATGGAAAAGATATTATAAAAGATGTTTCACTAGAGGTATATGAAGGTGAAATTGTATGTTTGCTTGGAGTTAGTGGAGTGGGGAAGACTACACTTTTTAATATATTAGCAGGTCTATCTGTTCCAGATAAAGGCAAAGTTTTTTTAGAGGATAAGGATATCACAGGAAAGGCTGGCTATATTAGTTACATGCTGCAAAAAGACTTATTAATGCCCTATAAGACTGTTATAGACAATGTGGCTTTACCTCTTATTATAAAGGGAGAAGATAAAAAGCAAGCTAAACTTAAGGCAGAAGAGCACTTTAAAATATTTGGAATTGATGGAACACAAAAGATGTATCCCCATGAACTATCAGGTGGTATGAGACAGAGGGCAGCCCTACTTAGGACTTATCTTTTTTCTCATGAAGTAGCTTTGCTAGATGAACCTTTTAGTGCACTAGATACTATAACTAAAGGGAAAATGCATAATTGGTATTTAAATATAATGGAGAAGATTAAATTATCAACCCTTTTTATTACCCATGATATAGATGAAGCTATTTTGCTATCCAATAGAATTTACATGATGACAGGATCTCCTGGAATGATAACTAAAGAAATAAAAATAGAACATCCTCAACCAAGGGGAGAAGAATTTTTATTAAGTAGTGAATTTATTTCATATAAGAGACAAATTTTAAATATACTACATGAAAATTAGATGTATGTCTTATAAATTCTCTTAGATTAATTAATATATGAACTTTTTAATGATATAATGATTGTATAAGAAATTAATCATAGGGGTGGTAAAATGCTGTATAGAAAATTTGGAAAGACAAATGAGATGGTTTCAATTCTAGGTTTTGGATGTATGAGATTTCCTTTACTGCCTGGGGGAGATTCTTCAAAAATTGATGAAGAAAAATCTATGGAAATGGTTAGACATGCAATTGACAAAGGAGTAAATTATATTGATACCGCCTATCCCTATCATGGAGATGGAATGTCTAAAGCAGGAGCTAGTGAACCCTTTGTGGCTAAAGTTTTAAAGGATGGGTATAGAGAAAAAGTAAAACTTGCAACAAAACTACCCAGTTGGCTTATAGAAACTAGAGAGGATATGGATAGGTATTTAAATGAACAATTACAGCGACTAGAGACAGAAATGATAGATTTCTATCTAGTTCATACCTTAAATAAAAAAGTTTGGGAAAAATTAAAAGAATTAGGGATAAGTGAATTTTTAGATTCAGCTATAGAAGATGGAAGGATAAAGTATGCAGGCTTTTCCTATCATGATAAACAAGAATATTTCAATGAAATTGTAGATTATTATGATTGGTCTTTTTGTCAAATTCAATTTAACTATCTAGATGAAGACTTTCAGGCAGGATTAAATGGTTTAAATTATGCCTATAAGAAGGGTTTAGGAATAGTTATAATGGAACCATTAAGAGGAGGAAAACTAGCAGAGGATTTACCTATGGATGTCTTGAATGCTTTTAATAAATCAAAAACAAAAAAGACCCCAGCAGAATGGGCCTTGAGATGGGTTTGGAATCATCCTCAGGTAGATGTGGTATTAAGTGGAATGAGTGCTATGGAGCAAGTTATAGAAAATGTGAATATAGCTGGTGATGCAGATATAGACTCACTTACAAAAGAGGAATTAGATATAGTAGAAGAAGCTAAAAAAATATTTGAAAGTAGAATTAAAGTACATTGTACAGCTTGTGGATATTGTATGCCATGTCCTTCTGGAGTTGATATTCCAAAAAACTTTAGTATATATAATAATTATCATGTATTTGGTAAAAAAGAGGGATACGATAAATTGGATGAAGAAAAAACAGCTTCAAATTGCATAGAATGTGGTAAATGTGAAATTCATTGCCCTCAATCTATAGAGATTATAAAGCAATTAAAAGATGTAAAGAATACTTTTGAATAATAAAAATAATAGACCTGGATTTTTCTAGGTCTATTATTTATATCTACAAATTAAATAATTCTTGACTATTAAACTTAAGGAATTTATCATAGTATAGTGACAAATTTTATAATTGGAGGTTAAATATGATTTTTTCTTGGTACACATCGTCTATACTTACTATATTATTTTGGGGTAGTGCAGATCTTTTTTATAAAAAGGGGAGTGATCCTAACGATAAATATAGTCACTTTAAAATTGTAATTATGGTTGGTTTAGTCATGGGAATACAAGCTTTTTTTGAGCTGAACAAGATGGATTGGCAGTTTAATCCCATCAATATAATAAAGTATTTTCCAGTTTCTTTTATGTATATTTTATCCATGACTATAGGATATATGGGGCTTAGATACTTAGAAGTATCTATAAACTCTCCAGTAAGTAATACTTCAGGTGCTATAGCTGGGATTTTAGCTTTTTTAATTCTTGGAAAAACTATGAATAAATTACAGTTATTTGCAATAGCTCTCATTACTTTTGGACTTGTTGCCCTTGGAATTATTGAGAGACATCTTGCAGAAGAAGAATTGAAAATCAATAAAAAACAGATAGACAAAAAATATAAAATAGGAGCAATGGCACTTATATTTCCTATACTTTATGCTATTATTGATGCTTTAGGAACATTTTTAGATGATGTTTACTTAAGCAATATGATGGGGCCAGAGGAAGCTCTTATTTCTTATGAATTGACATTTCTATTTACAGCAATTTTAGCATTTATTTATATTGTAGTAGTTAAAAAAGAGAAGTTTAGAATCGCTAAACAAAAGGATAGAGCTTTAGCTGCAATGTTTGAAACAGCAGGCCAATTTTTTTATGTATATGCCTTAAATACAAATTCTGTAGTAGTTGCTCCTATGATTGCAAGTTATAGCATAGTATCAGTAATACTTGGAAGAATTTTCTTAAAAGAAAAGCTAAACTATAGTCAATATATAGTAATTGGTATAGTTATGACAGGTGTATTTATACTTGGCTTTTTTGAATAATTCAGATAAAAATTTATCAGATTAAAGTAAAAAACCTTGATAATCACTTTAAAGTGTGATAATATATTTGAAAATTATAAAATATGCAAATATAAAAAAGGAGGCGTTTATATGGAAATGAGTCTTATTGCTGCATTTGTTGTGGTATTAGGAGTACTATCAATTGGAGATATTATCTCTGCTAAAACAAAAGCATTTATTCCATCGGTATTTGTAGCAGCGCTATTATTTTTATTTGGTTTTTGGACCTTTTTCCCAGACAATATCGTGGAACTATCTGGACTGGGTGGAAATGTAACTGTATTGAGTATGCTATTATTGATAACTCATATGGGTACTATGATGAGCATTAAAGAATTAGTAGGTGAATGGAAAACTATAGCTATAGCTGTTATTGGTATCGGCGGTGTAATTTTAGCTACACTGACAATAGGTAGAGCACTATTTGGATGGGAATCAGTTGTAATAGCGACTCCACCATTGACAGGAGGTATAGTTGCAGCCTTAATGATGTCTGATGCAGCGGCTGCAAAAGGACTTACAGATTTATCAGTTTTAGCCATACTTATGTATGTAATACAAGGATTTGCAGGATATCCTCTTACTGCATTAATGCTGAAAAAAGAAGGCAAGAGATTATTAAACGGTTATAGGGATGGAGATGCAAAAGATTGGTTGGCTAATAGAGAGGGAACTTCAGATGAAAAAACAGAAGAAAAGAGCAAATTTAGAATCTTTCCTCAGGTACCAGAAAAATATAATACCACTTATGTGATATTTTTAAAACTAGGTATAGTTGCATGGGCGGCTTATGCAGCAGCAGCTGCTACAAATGGAGTAATATCTCAGTGGGTACTATGCTTGTTATTTGGAGTTATAGCAGCTGAATTAGGTTTTGTAGATAGAAAGCCATTAAATCTATCTGGATCTTTTGGATTCTTCCTAACAGCTCTTATGGCATTTGTATTTGCAGGTCTTGCTAGAGCTACTCCAGAAATGATTGCTGAAATGGCAGTTCCAATGGTCGGAATAGTAGTTTTAGGTGTTGCTGGTATGGCAATTTTATCTATGTTACTTGGAAAGGCTTTTGGATATACAAAGGAGATGTCATTTGCAATTGCACTTACAGCTCTTTATGGATTCCCACCAACATATATATTGCCAGATGAAGCATCAAAAGCACTTGCAGAAACTAAAGATGAGTATGACTATTTAATGGATAATATGCTACCTAAGATGCTAGTTGGAGGATTTGCAACAGTTACCATAGCATCAGTTATAATTGCTGGTATATTTATCAACTTCCTTTAATAATAATAAAAAAATAATGCTTTACAATACTATGATACTATGGTAAAGTAATAAGAAATCAAATTAATATACTAAAGCAATGATAAGAAATAGTAGATATAAAAATATCTTTTAGAGAGTGCATATCTGGTGAAAATGCATAGATACTATATATTGAACACATCTTTGAGCAAATTGGCGAAGGTTTAAGTAGTCAATTTCGGATACTCGCACCCGTTATAGTGCAAAGGTATGTTAGTACCTGATGAGTTTGATGTCGTGAGACATCATTAAAAAGAGGTGGAACCACGTGATTAATCATCCCGTCCTCTAGTATATTTTATACTAGAGGCGGGATTTTTTATTTAGTAAAAATTATAATAGGAAAGGTAGGATTTAAATGAAAAAATATACAAAATTAATAACAATTATTTTGACACTTGTTTTAATGGTAAGTTTTATAAGTGGATGTAGTAAAGAAAGTACATCAGGAGCTAAGAAATCAGAAAATCGTCTGGAGGATATAGTAAATAGAGGGTATATTGAAGTTGCTACAGAGCCTTATTTTCCGCCAAATGAATTTATAGACCCTACAAAACAAGGATATGAGCAATATGTGGGAAGTGACATAGAACTAGCTAAATACATAGCAAAAGAACTTGATGTAGAGCTTCGTATAATTCCCTTGGAATTTTCTGCAGTTTTAAGTAGTATTACAGAAAACAAGTATGACTTAGCTATCTCAGCTTTATCCTATACTCCAGCTAGAGCTGAAGCTATGAATATGTCTAAAGGATATCATTTTTCTAAAGGTGGAGATGGTCATGGATTACTTATAAGAAAAGAAGATAAAGACAATATAAAAAAGATAGAAGATATGGCTGATAAGACAATAGTAGGTCAAAGTGGATCACTACAAGAGATGTTTATAAATACTCAAATTCCAAAGTATAAAGAATTTAAAAGAGTTTCTTCTACTACAGATGGATTTTTGATGGTACAAGAGGGAAAAGCAGATGTATGTGCAACTAATATTTCTACAGCAAAACTTTATATTGAAGCAAACCCAAATAGGGACATAATGGTTGTGGATGGATTTAAATTTATAGAGGATGAATCCATAGCTGGAACCAGAATAGGAATTCCAAAGGGAGAAGAAGAGTTAACAAAAAAAATAAATGAAATAATAGATGATATTACAAATCAGGGACTATTTAATAAATGGCAGGAAGAATATGCAGAGTATGCTAAAAAATTAGGTCTTTAAGGAGGGTATATATGTTTAAGACAGTTATCAATCTATGGGCAAAATATGGATATGTATATTTAAATGGATTAGTAGGGACTTTATACTTAGCAGCAATTACAGTATTTATAGCTACTATAATTGGAACGTTTATTGGAGTTATAAAGTTATCTAAAGTGAAAATTTTAGACTTTATAACTGGAACTTATATAGGGGTGTTGAGAGGTACACCTATTCTACTGCAATTATATTTCTTTTGGTTGATATTACCTAAGATTATACCTTTTGAGATTAGTGATACTCTTTGTATCCTAATTGCACTTGTGGTAAATGCCAGTGCTTATGTAGCTGAAATTATAAGAGCTGGAATACAAGCAGTGGATAAAGGACAAATAGAAGCAGCTAAGAGCTTAGGTCTTAGTAATATAAATACAATGAAACGAATAATTCTACCTCAAGCTATAAAAAATATACTGCCAGCCTTGGGAAATGAGTATATCACAATGATAAAACAAACTTCCCTTGCATCAGTGTTTTTTGTAGGAGAGCTTATGACATCTTATAAAACTGTACAATCAGCAACTTTCTTAGCTGTTCCATCCCTTATAATTGTAGGGATTATATATCTTGTACTTACTACAGTTTTAACTAAAGGTCTTGATATATTTGAAAGGAGATTGCAAGTAAATGACTAATAAACCATTGTTTCAAGTAAAAAATCTATATAAATCCTTTGATGAAATAAATGTACTTAAAAATATAAATGAAAGTATAAATCAAGGTGAAGTAGTATCTATAATAGGACCATCGGGTAGTGGTAAGAGTACATTTTTAAGATGTTTAAATTTATTAGAAAAACCTACAAGTGGAAAGATAATTTTTAAGGGAATAGATATATCGGATAGAGGGATAAATGTGGATAAATATCGTCAAAACATAGGTATGGTATTCCAATCTTTTAATGTATTTCCACATCTAAGTGTTTTAGAAAATATAACACTAGCTCCAATATTAGAGAAAAAAACACCTAGAGTTGAGGCTAGAGAAGAAGCCTTAAAACTTTTAGAAAGAGTAGGTCTACTGGATAAAAAAGATGAATACCCTACTAAACTTTCAGGTGGGCAAAAGCAAAGACTTGCAATAGTAAGGGCCCTTGCCATGAATCCAGATGTAATGTTGTTTGATGAACCTACAAGTGCTCTTGATCCAGAGATGGTAAAAGAAGTACTAGAGGTCATTAAAGATTTAGCTAAATCTTCAATGACCATAGTAATTGTTACCCATGAGATGGGATTTGCTAAACAAGTTAGTAGTAGAGTATTATTTATGGACCAAGGGATTATACAAGAAAAGGGAACACCTAGGGAGATATTTGATAATCCAAAGAATTCCCGTACAATTGAATTTTTAAGTAAAGTATTATATTAAACTAGTCCTAGTATCCTTGCACCTTGAGCTACTATGAAACACAGGATAATTCCCGTAAGTGTAGGGACTATAAATGAAATAAAGGTCCATTTTAAACTTCCGGTTTCTTTTTTTATTGTCCAAAGTGTTGTTCCACATGGCCAATGATTTAAGGTGAAAATCATGGTACAAATTGCAGTTAAAAGGGTCCAACCATTATCTATAAATAATTGTTTCATTTCATGTAAACTAGATAATTCTAGCATAGCTCCTTTTGACATATAGCTCATAATAAGTATGGGAATCACTATTTCATTTGCAGGCAATCCTAAGATAAATGCCATCAATATATATCCATCTAATCCTATAATTTTACCAAAAGGATCTAGAAATGTTGCGAAGTGAGTGAGTAGACTTATATCATTTATCATTATATTGGCCATTATCCATATAATAAATCCAGCAGGAGCAGCAACTGCTACTGCACGACCCAATACAAATAGGGTTCTATCAAAGATTGAATGAACTAAAACTTTACCAATTTGCGGTCTTCTATATGGAGGTAATTCCAAAATAAAAGAAGATGGAAGACCTTTTAAGATTGTATTTGATAAAATTTTTGATATAAAAAGAGTGATTATGACTCCAAATATAATGGAAAATAAAACGGATAGACTAGCTATGAAGGATCCAAAAATTCCACTATTTCCAATAAATATACTAGCCATAGCTATTAATATAGGAAATCTTCCGTTGCAAGGTACAAAATTATTGGTAATAATAGCTATAAGTCTTTCCCTAGGAGAGTCTATTATTCTACAAGAAATAATCCCCGCTGCATTACATCCAAATCCCATACACATTGTAAGTGCTTGCTTGCCATGGGTACAAGCTTTTTTAAAATAATAATCTAAATTAAAAGCAACTCTAGGTAGATATCCTAAATCCTCTAAAATAGTAAACAAAGGGAAAAATATGGCCATTGGTGGAAGCATCACTGATACAACCCAGGCTAAGGTACGATAAATTCCAAGGACAAGAATATCATGTAGAAAAATAGGTCCGCCTATAGAGAGAAAAAACGCACTTAATTTATCTTCAATAAAAAATAATCCATTAGCTAATAAATTAGAGGGGACATTAGCTCCTTCAATAGTAATCCAAAATATTAAGCCTAATAAAGCTATCATAATTGGAATTCCGAATAGTCTGGAGGTGAGAATATCATCAATTTTTTCATCTATAAGATTATGAGATTTATCTTCAAATATTACAACTTCCTTTGAAATGCTTTCAGCAGTTTTAACTATACTTGATACAATTAGATCTTTTAAATCTACTAGTCCTAAATCCTTTTCTAAGAGAGCCTTTCTAGATTCTATTAATTGGTTATTTAAAGGTTTATCCTTAGATAGATCAAAATGAATATATTCTTTAATAGATTTTATAATCAAATTATCTTTTTCTAAAAGTCTGATAGAAGTCCATCTAGTATTTAATTTATTATGTAGTAAATTTTCCACTGGTTTAGAAATTGCCTCTATTGCATTTTCAATATCTTTATCATAATTAATTTGTTTAGGATTAAGATTAATTTTAGATTTAGATACTTCCCTTATCTTTTCTTTTAATTTATCTAAACCATCTCCATTTCTGGCAGTAGTACTAACTACTGGAATGCCTAAGATATTTTCAAGTTTTTTTAAATCTATATGGATTTTCTTCTTTTTAGCTTCATCCATTAGATTGACACATACTATTACTTTTTCTGTGATTTCCATAATTTGAAGTGCTAAATTTAAATTTCGCTCAAGGGAAGTGGCATCTGTTACAACTACTGTTACATCTGGCTTCCCAAAACATATGAAATCTCTAGCAATTTCTTCTTCCAAAGAATTTGATAATAGAGAATAAGTACCAGGGAGATCAACTAAAATATATTTTTCATCCTTATAATTATATTTCCCTTGGGCATTACTAACAGTCTTGCCAGGCCAATTTCCAGTATGTTGCTTTAAACCTGTCAGGTTATTAAAAACTGTGCTTTTTCCTGTATTTGGATTTCCTGCAAGAGCTACAACTATATCTTCTTCTGATTCTAATTTTATTTTAAACATATCATTTATGACAGAAAGTCCTGTAGAAGCTTTATTTAGTCCCATATTATCCCTCCTATTCTATTCGATTCTTTCAACAATTATTTTAGATGACTCTTCTAATCTAAAGGCAATTACAGTTCCTCTTATCTCATAGGCAATAGGGTCTCCACAGGGACTTTTTCTTAAAAGCTTTATATTAGTATTTTCTATAATTCCCAAGTCCAACATTCTTCTTCTTGAAATTCCATCTGAATTAAGTTTTTTAACTCTTCCAACACTACCTATTGGTAGCTCATGTAATAAAATTAAATTTTTATTCATATGAATTCTCCTAATTATAATATTTTTAAATATTACTTAATAATTAAGATATTCAACAGTACTTCTCTTGTTACAAAAAAAGAACCACTTATATAAGTGGTTCCGAAAAAATTATCTTTCGTATACAAATTCTCCATCTATCATTGTCTTTAAAACTTTTATATCCTTTATTTCATCTGAATCGATAGAGAATATATCACGGTCTAATACAATTAAATCAGCTACATAATTAGGTTTTAATTTTCCTTTGAAGTCTTCTTTAAATTCATTGTATGCACTTCCGTAGGTATAAGCGTCTATTACATCTTCTACATTCATTCTTTCCTCTGGATAGAATCCATTTTTAGGGTTTCCATCTAAATCTTTTCTGGTAACAGCGCAGTAGATATTTGGAAAGGGATTACAGTTTTCTACTGGAGAATCTGTCCCCATACTGATAGGAGAGTTTAACTGATAAAGTGTATTAAAGGCGTAAGAAGTACTTGCTAAATCGGCTCCTACACGAGACTCCACTATTTTACTATCATAGTCTAAGAAAATAGGTTGATACATTACAGGGATATTTAATTTAGCTATTCTATCTAATTGCTCCTTACTTGTTATCTGACAGTGGACAATTCCATGACGAAGTGGATTCTTTCCATCGTTCATAGTTTTTTCGTAGGCATTTATTACACTTTCTACAGCTCCATCGCCAATTGCATGGGTTACAACTTGAATATTATTTTCTGTTGCCAGATTACATAGACGCTCAAGTTCAGTGTCGCTTAAAGCTTCTACTCCACGGGTACCAGGTTCATCTCTATAGTCTTCTAACATAAATGAAGTTCTTGCACCTAGGGAACCATCCTTAAATAATTTTAGTGAACCCTTAGATAAAAATTTCTCATCATATTTTCCTGTTTTGAATTCTCCATCTAGATAATCTCTAAAGTCTTCTATATCTTGGAAATTAAATTGATGACTATATCTTAATTTTGTTTTACCTGAGTTATAGATATCATGAATTGCACTAAAGGCCTTATCAAAATTACTTCTTAAAACATCGCAAGACTGAACCGAAGTAATACCAACACTTAAGGCATAGTTACAAGCCTTAAGGAAATTGTTTTGTATTTGATCTTTAGTTTGGCTTTCTCTTATAGAATCCAATAGTCCTACTGCATTTTCATTAAATATGCCATTTGGATTTCCGTCAGGACCAATTTCTATTGTTCCTCCATCTACTCTAGTGTCTTTATTGATGCCAAGCATTTCTAAGGCTCTTGTATTTCCAGTTGCTACATGTACGCAAACCCTACTAAATACAATTGGGATTTCAGTAGATATTTTATCTAAATCAAATCTATTTAAAAGGCGCTTTTCTCCATCTTTAAAATAGTCTTGATTCCAGCCTCTACCACTTAGAACTTTGATATCAGGATTTTTCTCTAAAAACTCTTTGCCAAGTCTTATAATATCATCTATAGATTTTGCACCACCTAATTCACAAGAATTCATAGCTTCGCCTATCATTGTCATATGAAGGTGACTATCATTTAAACCAGGTAGTACAGTTTTTCCTTCAAGATCTATTATATTGTCTGCTTTATTTTTACAAATATCTTCATCACAGCCAAAGTCTTTTATAGTTCCATTTTCTATTAAAATTGCCTGTTGAAAATTACCTTTTTCAATATAAATTTTTCCGTTTTTTAAAATTGTTCTCAAAAAATCATCTCCTCGTAGATTTAAGCTTTAATTTTTTTATCAAAGTACATATATACTAAAACTCCAATAGCTGGTACAGTCAATCCTATTATAGAGGTTTGAGGGTCTTCAATAAATGTATTTGCCATAAGACCTATAAATAGAATAGTTGTCAAAATAACAGTGACAGGATATCCTATTACCTTATATGGTCTTTCAGCCTTTGGAAATTTTCTTCTATAAATCATAACTGCATATACACCTAAAGTATTAAAAATCATACCTGAAAATACTACAAGTGAAGTCAATTGACTAAGGTTTCTTAAAAGCACAAGGGCAATGGATATAACAGCTTGAGCAATTAATGGAGCATAAGGTACTTTGTATTTTGGATGCAATTTTTTAAAACTTTCAAAGAAATGACCTTCTTCACTCATTGCATAGTACATTCTAGGAAAAGCTAATATACAACCATTTAAAGCTCCAAACATTGATATAACCATACCTAATGTAACCAAAATGCCTCCAGTGCTCCCCATTAATTTTTCAGCTACATGTGTTCCTAAATAGAATTGATCATTTGCTATTAAACTTTCAATTTCACTAAAGGGTAACACTTTATAGATTGAATAATTAAATAATGTATATAGAATTGTAATAGATACTATTGAAATGACAATTGCTAAAGGTAAATTTTTCTTAGGGTTTTTTACTTCTTCAGCTACAGTATTTAGATTAGTCCATCCTTCATATGCCCATAAACTTGCAACTACAGCAAAGGCAACCATACTAATTATAGATCCAAAACTTACATCACCAGTTTTAGGGGTTAAGCTTAAATCGGGAGAAACATCTCCAAAGATAAGACCAAGAACCATTATAATGCCGATTGGAATTAATTTTGCAATCATTGATATATTTTGTAGTTTAGATGCTGATTTTACTCCAAAGTAGTTTACTGTTGTAAGCATAATTATTAAAGCTATGGCAAATAGTTTTACAGTCCATTCACCCATAGGTATGACAGCAGTTAAGGCAGTAGGCAGTGCAATAGCTAAAGCTGCAATAGAACCAGGGCCTCCTATTAGCCAACTATTAAATCCTGCAAGAAATCCAACTATGGGAGAATATGCTTTATTTAAGTAAACAGTAAGACCTCCAGCACTTGGGTCTGCTGCACCTAGTTCAGCATAGCAAATTCCTCCAAGTAAGGAGATAACACCTCCAAGAACCCAACATAAAAGAGCTAATCCAAGACTCATGCCTGCTCTGATTAAAACATAGGATCCTAAATAAAATATTCCGGAACCTATCATTATTCCACCTAAAATACTTACTCCACCAAAAAGACTAATTTCTTTTTTAAACTCAGAGTTCAAACTTTCATTTAATGTATCATTATTATTAGCCATTAAAATCCTCCTTAAAATAAAATAAACATCTAATAGAATTAGATGTTTTCAATACAAAAGTATACACCTATCCTCCTTTTTGATCATAGTGAGATAGCTCAACATCATAAATGGATCAGAAATTATGATGACAGTTCTAGACCTATTAAATCTAGTCCCAGCAATAGATTTTGGTATCTACTGCTTCGGCGGTAATTCCTTTTGTCATATTTCAAAGATTTCCGGTCTCCATATGATTACTTTTAATTATCGCGCCTCTACCTCACCCAAAAGAGGATGAGGATTTTTATGAATTTTCAATATAATAGCACAATAATATATATTTGTCAAATAAATTTAAGATTAAATTATTGACTACATTGGTCTATTAGTGATACAATAAAATTGACTTAGATAGTCAAAATGATAGAGGTGAGAAAAATAGGAGAACTAATAAACAATGCTGATGAGGAAAAATTAAATAGAATAATAAATAGTGCTTTGGAAGAATTTTCAAAAAATGAATATGAAAAGGCATCTACAAATATAATTGTAGAAAATGCTAGGGTGTCAAAGGGGTTACTGTATCATTATTTTCAAACAAAGGAAAATCTCTATAAATATTTACAAAAATTCACTATTGAGATTATTATGGAAAGGATTAATAAGGAACTAGACTGGAATCAAAGAGATATATTTTTAAGGATAAAAGAAATATCTATGATTAAATTGAAAATTTTTAATGAGTATCCATATTTATTGGACTTCTCAATAAACGCTTTTAAAGACAAGTCTTTAGAAGATATGATGAAGATAAGCGAAGATTTTAACCCAAAGGTATATATGGATATTTATACCTATAATATTGATTTTTCAGTTTTAAAAGATGATATAGACACAGAGAAAGCAGTAAATATTATAAGGTGGACTTTAGAGAAATATAGTGAAGAAAAACGAAATAGTATTATTTCATCTAATGGGGAATTTAATTATAAATCTACTGAAAAAGAAATTTATGAATATATAGACTTTTTGAAGAAGTCTTTTTATAAAGAATAAGTTTTTATAAAGAATAAGAAAGTTATTGTTTTGATATTTTTATAGATATAAATTTATTTTCAAGTAAAGGGGTGTTTTTATGATAAAAGTAAAAAATCTATATCATTCTTATAATAGGGACGAAAAATATCAAGTTAAAGACGTAAGCTTTGAAGTAGAAAAGGGAGAGATATTTGGATTTTTAGGCCCATCTGGAGCAGGTAAATCAACTACTCAAAATATTTTAACAGGACTATTACAGCTTCAAAAAGGAGAGGCATGGGTTGCTGGATATAATATCAAAGAGATTTCAAAACAAATGTTTAACAAAATTGGAATGAGTTTTGAACAGTCAAATGTGTATAGTAAACTTACAGCTAAGGAAAATTTAGATTTCTATAGAAAGTTATTTGATGTAGATACAAGAGAGCCTCAGGAACTTTTAAAACTTGTAGGATTAGAAGGCAAAGAAAATATAAAAGCAGGTGAATTTTCAAAAGGTATGAAGCATAGATTGACTTTTGCAAGATCTATGATAAATAATCCAGAATTGTGGTTTTTAGATGAACCTACTACAGGTCTTGATCCTACAATTGCCGCAGATATAAAAAAGATAATAAAGGAAAAAAATGAGGAGGGTGTAACTGTATTTTTAACTACTCACAATATGTTTATAGCAGATGAACTATGCGATAGAGTAGCATTTATAGTTGATGGAGAAATAAAGTTAATAGATTCACCTAAAAACTTAAAATTACAATATGGAGATAAATTAGTAGAAGTAGAATATATAAAGGAAGGAGAAATTTTAAATAAAACTTTTTCAACTGTGTTAAAGGAAGAAAAAAAATCTCTTCAAGAAATAATCGACAAGTATGATATACAGACTATGCATACCAAAGAGGCTACTTTAGAAGAAATATTTATAAAGGTTACTGGAAGGGGGCTTATATAGTATGAAACTCCTATCTAGCTTTATTAAAGAATTAAAAATTGCATCTAGAGGATTTTACTTTTATATTGAAATATTTATGGCAGTTTTAATATTGGTTATATTTTTATTTGTAGTACCTGATAATTTTGAAAGTAAATCTAGTGAATATATATTTTTAGACTTACCAGAAGAGGTAAAAGAAATTTATTTAGAAAATTTACTTGAAAAAGACTTAGATAAAAAAGGAGAAGAAGTAAAGATTGAAATAGATGGAGTAGAAAAACATGTCACTTTATATGAAACAGAGGATAGAAAGGGATACCTGTTAAATAGTAGAGAAGATATTGAGTATATGGCAGATGAAAAAAGAGAAGTAGCTGCAATAGTAAAGATGGATGAAAATTATAATTTTCAGTACGAATACTATCTACAGGGCTATGAGACAAAGAAACTTAAAGATCTTGTTAGGATTTTACATGTAGCACCAGATGAAGTAGTAGAAAAAACTATGGATAGCCAAGATGTAAGAGCCTTATCTACAGATTATAAATTTTTAAGTGATAGAGAAAATATAATTCCATCTGTATTGGTTTTTAATGGAAGTCTTATGGGACTATTTATAATAGCAGCATATATATTTTTAGATAGGCAAGAAGGAGTTATAAAGGCATATGCACTTACACCTTCACCTGTATGGCAATATCTTATGAGTAAGGTACTTGTAATACTAACCACAAGTATATTATCTAGTTTTATTGTGTTAATACCTATAATGGGCTTAAAACCAAATTATCCCCTGCTTTTATTATTGCTTTTAACTACAGGATTCTTTTCTTCATCATTAGGACTTTTAATAGCGAGTTTTTATAAAAACCTTATTCAGGCCTTTGGAGCAATCTATGCTTTTATGATGATTATGATTATTCCAAATATAGCATATTTTATCCCAAGTTGGAATCCAAAGTGGGTTAGTATGATTCCTACAGCTCCTATGTTAGAAGGATTTAAAAGTATACTACTTGGAAATCAAGATTCAATATATATTTTAACAATATCTGTAGGTTTTCTATTTGTGGGATTAATACTTTTCTTAATCTCAAATATTAGATATAAAAAGACACTTGCATAAGGGGGGATAGATATGTTTAAGAGAATATGGACTATATTTTTAAGAGATTTAAAAGTAAATACAAAGGATTTTTTATCATTATATATAATAGTTGTTCCAATTATATTTGCAGTTCTAATCAATGTATTTGCACCAGGCATAAATGATACTACAGTAAATTTAGCACTTTTAAAAGACGAAAATAAAGGACAAATTGATTACTTTGAACAATTTGCAAATATAGAGTTATTTTCAAATAAAGATGAAATAAAAAAGAGAGTGGAAAAGAGAGACAATATAATAGGAATACTCCCTGATGATGGAAAATACTATATATTAACTCAAGGAAATGAACCTGAAGGAGTAATAGAATATGCAAAACTATTAAATAGCTTTTATGAACTTGATATAGATATTGAAGATACAAATGCAGAGATAATAGAATATGGAAGAACTGTACCTCCACTCAAAAAAACATTGGTAAACACTGCCATACTTTTTATATCAATACTAGGTGGAATGCTTATAGCTTTAAATATAGTTGAAGAAAAGGTGGATAATACTATAAGTGCAATAAACTTAACTCCTACCAGTAGAAAAGCATATATAGCTGGAAAAAGTGTGATGGGTATATTACTTGCAGTATTTGGCTCACTTGCACTTATATATATTACAGGTTTTGGAGATATAAACCTATTTCAAATTATTTTAATTATATTAGTATCAAGTATATTGAGTATATTAATAGGATTTATTCAAGGACTTACAAATGATGACATAATGAATGCAGCTGGAAGTATAAAGCTACTATTTATACCTTTAATTGCAGGAACTTTATCTATTGAAATGTTGGGAGATAAATGGCAAAAATTCTTTTATTGGAATCCATTTTATTGGGCATATAAGGGAAATGATATAGTATTGTCTCAAACAGGAACTTGGGGAGAAGTAATTATGTATTCTTTCTTTGTATTAGCATTAAGTAGTGTAGTTTATATTTTATTGGCTCCTAAAATAAGAAAAGGTTTAGAGTAAGGAGGAATTTAGATGAATGGTATGGCTCTACTTGGAATTTTAGCAATGATCTATGCAGCTTGTGTTATCTATATTGCTTTTAAAAAGCCAGATAAAATTTGGAACATGGGGAAGATTAATTTCTTTAAAAAAATGTTCGGAGAAAAGGGAACTGTTATATTTTTTTATATTTGGGCTATAATCTTTATAGGACTGGGAATATGGTTGATGACTAAATAGTAAAGAGACAATGATTAAGAATTCTTAATCATTGTCTCTTTGCATTTAGGACATATTATTTTTATTTTGCCTTTACCTCTTGGTACTCTTATTCTTTGTTTACAGTTTTTACATTTGAAATATCTATAGTCTTTTCTATTTTTGAATCTATTTATAAAAGATTTTATTTTGTTTTCTATTGGCTTCCAATATTTTAGAAACTTTTGATTTTCACCATATCTCTTATAGGTATTTTTAGATAATATTCTATAATAAGCAATAAAGGGTACTAGTATATATAATGTACTTAGAATTCTACTTGGAAAAAATCTAAAGAGAATTGTAAATACAAAGGATATAACTATTAAAGCTATTGAAAGCTGATCTACTCCATAACGCCCTATCATAAATTTTCTTAACCAATTCATCTAATCTCTCCTAATTCATCTTCTTATATCTTTCAATATTTCCATCACTTAAAAATTCATATGCATCATTTATCTTTTGAAACATCTGAGTTGCATCTGGAGACTTATTTATATCTGGATGGTATTGCTTTGCCTTTTTTCTATAGGCAAGTTTTACTTCATATTTATCTGTATTATAGGGGATTTCTAATAAGTCGCAACTCTTTTCATATTTTTCTTTGAACTCTGTTGTAGGATTTACATAGGTATTATTCCCATACCCAGCATTTCCACCTGTATAATATCCGCCATAACCAGAACCTCTTTGAGAATTTTGGTATTCAGACCATTGCCTAAACCTTTCTTCCCATTGTCTTTGTTGTTCAGCTCTTCTTCGTTCCTGTTCTTTTCTCCATTTTTCTTCTTCCATCTTTCTATATTTATTTCCATATTCATAGAAGGATTTAAAGTCTTTTTTACCTGATATAAAGTATTCAGCTCGGTCATTTAGATATTGGGTAAGTGAGTATCTCAAGTACTTTAAATAAGATATAAATTTAGTACCTAAAATTGGAACTATTATAAAAAATAGTACTGTAAGTATTACAACTGGATTTAATAAAATAAACAGACCCAGGGGACCACTAAGTAGGAATAAAAGAAGACAACCTCCCATACCTAAAAGTGCAATAAAACCTCTTGCGATATTTGCAATTAAACTTATAATTGTCTCGGTTACAATTATAAGCCCATCAAAAATCCATGAAATGGATTTGGAAAGGCCTAATAAAAATTTACCAAAACCTATATTAAATATATTCATTTTTTAACTCCTCTAATAAACTATTAATTTTAAATTTTGTTATAAAATCCATTATATCATTAAAGCTTATTAGTATAAAGGTAAAATTAAAAATGCAATAAATGTAATGAGAAATTTATTCATAGTATTAGCTTTAATAAATAAAAAATATTTGATTAATTATGTTATAATTAAGGTATATTAGAAGAATATTATGACACATCATTTATATAGGAGGAAATTTATGCATATTATAAAAGACATAGATTCATATGAAGAATTAAGCGAATTAATTAAAAACGAAAAAGCTATTATGATATATTTGGGGACAGATAAATGAAGTATATGTACATCTGTGTTTCCACAGTTAAAAAAAGTAGTAAATGATTATGATATAAAACTTGTAAAAATTGATGTTGATTCTCAATTGGAGATTGCTGGACAATTTTTAGCCTTTGTAATGCCTACTATTCTAATAATCCATGAAGAAAAAGAAATCTTAAGAGAAGCAAGATTTATAGATTTTAATAGGATAGAGAAAATTTTGGAACAGGTTTCAAATTAGATTTCTTAAATAAGGGTATAATCAGTATAAGTGAAATTAAGTCTAAAGAGGTGCATATTTTGAACATAAAAGAAACTAAAATTCTTATTCGAATTTTAATCATACTTACAATAATATTTTTATTTATGAAAATACAACCTATTATAAATCCAATACTTGAAGTAATAGGAATGCTTATAATTCCTATTATCATAGGTGGATTTTTATACTATGCCTTGAGACCTTTAAAAAAATTGCTTTTAAACCTTGTGAAAAATCATGGAATAGCATCCCTACTTGCCATATTATTAGTTTTGGCCGTTTTAACTATTGTAGTTATAAATGGAGGAGAAGTAGTAAAAACTCAATTTGAAGATGCTTTTATAAAAAACAAAGATAAATTACTAGATTATAGAGAGTATTTAAATGGCAAGTTACAGGAGATACTTCCTGATTTAAATATATTCGATAGGATAAGTAATAATATAAATAGCTTTGTAACCAGTATTGGTTCAAATGCAATAGGAATATTTTCTAGTGTAGGTAATATTGTAACCCAACTTATCTTGGTACCCTTCATAGTGTTTTATCTTTTAAAAGATGATAAAGAGTTTAAAGAGAAACTTTTTGAAAAGATACCTAATAAACATAAATTTGAGATAAGGTCAATGTTTAAAAGAATTGATGATATACTCTCCACATATATAAACGGACAGCTTTTAGTTGCTTTTGTTATAGGGGTTTTAATGTTCATTGGATATATAATTATAGGAATGCCAAATGCTTTACTTATGGGAGTGTTTTCTCTTATAACTTCAGTGATACCTTTTATAGGTCCAATTCTAGGAATACTTCCTGCTATACTAATAGCACTTACTATGGACTTTGGATTAGTTGTAAAAATAGGAATAACGGCTTTAGTAGTACAGCAATTAGAGGGAAATTTAATTACACCTAATATTATGGGAAGTAAATTAAAGTTACATCCACTAGCTGTAATTATTATAGTAATTGTGAGCATAAGTTTATTTGGAATTATAGGTGCCTTTATAGGAACTCCTTTATTCTTAGTAACTGTAACTATTTTTAGAACTCTATATAATATAAATAAGGAAGAAGTATAATTTGTAATCTTTAACTACTTTATTTTAAATAAAATAGAGTATATAATGGACATAATAGGGAGGAGATAGATACATGAAGGCAAAGAAAAAATCTATAAAATTAGGGATTTTAACAGTTTTTTTACTTGCATTTACATTTGTAGGGATATATATTCAAGATGCTTTAGCTGCAAAACCTATAGAATTAATAGTAGATGGAGAAAATATCACTAAAAGTGCCAATCCAGTGATAAAAGAAGGTAGGTCCTTAGTTCCAATTAGAGCCATTACAGAGCAACTTGGTGGTGAGGTATCTTGGGATGGAGAAAATAGGATTGTGAAAATCAAGAAAGATAATAGTTTTATTAGTTTGAAGATAGATAGTAGACTTATATCCTACGGTGAAGATAAAAAAACTTATGGATTAAGTGATACTGCTCCTATAATCATAGAGGAAAGTACCTATGTACCATTGAGATTAGTAAGTAATGCTCTTAATATAGGAATTACTTGGGATGAAGAAAATAGAAATATATATGTAGATTCTAAAAAATCATCAGATATTGAAAAGGCATTTGATATGGAATTTGTGACTCCAGTTTCTGGACAAGTTGTAGAAGGAGAAATTCCACTACAAGTAGTTATAGGAGATTTAGAAAAAGAAGCTAAGGAGATAAAATATCTTCTTTTAGACCCAGTTAGTGCAAAGGGCTTTATAATAGCTCGAGGAGAATTGCTAACAGGAGAATATGCTTACTCTCCTAAGATAGAAGATAGTGGAGAAAAAGTCCTAGTAGCAGCTTTGTATGATGAAAATGGAGATTTTATTGCAGGAGATGCTCTAGGAATAAAAGTGGATCCAAAGCCTAAACTTAGCTTAGAAGGCATCAAAGAAGGAGAGGTTTTAGATAAATCAATAAGTTTAAAACCAGAGATGAATTTTTCTCCTATGTATGTAAAATATGAAATAAAAAATATCTTTACAGATGAAGTAGTATTGTCAGAAGCTCAAGATCCTTATGGTTCATATACATGGTCTCCTATGGTACATGATAAAGGAGAATATGAATTTAAACTAATAGCTTATGATGAAAACGAAAAAGCCTATGAAAGCAAAGCTATAAAGGCAAAAGTATATCCACCTCATAGATTGAGGCTAACTGGAGTTGAGTCAAACATGACTATTGATGGACCTATTAGTTTAGGTGCTTCTAGAAATTTCCACGTAAGTGAAACTCAATTTATTTTAAAAGATACAAGAACTGGTAGAGAAGAGATATTGAGTACTCAAGGATATGGCAATTATACTTGGTTTCCTGGAGAAGAATATAAAGGAAACAAAGAACTTTTAGTAAGAGTTAAAGATACAAAAGGAAAAAGTCATGACAGTGAGCCAGTTAGTGTTTATTTAGAAGGGAAGCCTCAGATTATAGTAAGTGGAATAGGACCAAAACAAGTCATAACTTCAGATTTAGAAATATCTAGTTTTAGCAATGTGAAATTAGATAGTGTAGAATATATTTTGGAGGATCCTAAAACTGGGAAGAAAAATAGCCTTAAAACGTTAGAAGACTATAATTCTAAATTTAAATTTATACCTACAGTTAAAGACGAAGGTGAAAGAATATTTAGAGCCATAGCTATGTATAATGGAAAGATAATTAAAAGTGAAGATATTCCTGTTAAAATATATTTAGGAGAACTTTATGGACCTACTCCTATTATTGAAAAGGATAAGTTCTTAAATTTTGCATCAAATCTAGCAAAAGAGTCTTATAGAGATACTAATATGTCAGCAGCTCTTCAAACTGCACAGGCTATATTAGAGACAGGCTGGGGACAAAGTGTGCCTACAGATAAATATACTGGAAAACTTTCAAACAATTTATTTGGAATAAAGGGTAGAGCAGACGCGGGAGCAGTGATTTCAAATACTTGGGAAGAATATAATGGGACAACCTATCGTATAGATGCAGAATTCAGAGCTTATAAAAATATGGAGGATAGCTGGAAGGACCATAAATCATTTCTTTTAGAAGGTGAAAGATATTCTATATTTAGAGATGTAATGTATGATAGCACTAAGGGTGCTTGGGCTATAAGAAGAGCAGGGTATGCAACGGACAGTAAGTATCCTTTAAAGTTAATGGATATTATAGATAGATATGATCTAAGAGAATTAGATAAAGTGGGGATATAATAATATAAAAAAATTAGACTTTCAATTGAAAGTCTAATTTTTTTATCTAGTTCCACCGCCGCTACCTCCACCGAATGAACCGCCGCCTCCTCCTATACTACTAAACCCACCACTACCGCTAGTTCCAGCTGAAGTATAAGCTCTAGTAGCACTATTTGCAAAGATATAAGCTGTGTATACACCATTTCCTCTATAATTACTTTCTGTCTCATATTCAGGGTATAGTTTTTTGAACTCCTTATTTACCACTTCAGTTAAGCCAAGCAATCCTGCCCAAATCATTAAATTATCCCAAAGCTTTACATTTATAGCTTCTCTTTCCCCTAAAATTGAAAAATCATGGAGATAATTTATAAATTTATAGACATTATCTTCTAATTGTTGCCCCTTTTTAGTAAGCTCTAGTTTGTTTGTAGTTATAAATAAAAACTTTTCAGGTTTTAATTCAAAATATCCTAAGGATTTCATCTTTTCTTTGGAATTTTCATAGGCTGTTTTTTCCCAGCTTTCAAATTCTTGGTAATGTTTCTTTGACCATTTACTAAATTCATTATTTTCAAGGATTTCATTAGCTCCTGCTGCTTTTTTCATCATAGTATATAGACTACCTTCAACAGAGTTTTCATCTACATCTTTTTTTATAAATTTAAAAGCAGTTTCTTCCTTTTTAAATAAGAATCCAACTTCTTCTTTTCTAATATCAATCCATCCCTGATTTATCCATTTTAAAATAAAAGCTGTAATTAACATCTCTGGACTTGTAACTCCCATTCTATTTAAAAGATAAAATGAATCTTCAAAGTTTCCTTCATAGGGATAATCTCTATAGTATTCTTCTTTAAACTTTCTCTTTAGCTTAATATTTCTATTTATAGAGTTATTATTTACTTCTTTAATAAAAGGGATCATAAATACAAAGAATATTGAAATTAAAATTGGCAAAATATAACCTAAGAATTTAAAAAATCCTCCACCATCTTCTTCCCCATAGTCACTTCCATCAAAAGCTCTCTCTTTAACTTCTTCAAAGGGAATATCTACATAGGAGTTGCTGTTAAATAAAGGTTCTTCAAATTCTACCAAAACTGTAAGATAGTTTGATGGTTCAAATGATTTAGAACTTTGTGCCACTATCTTTTCTTCACTAAATTCTATAACTCCTTCATATCCAAAGGCCCATATATTTGAAGTATTATCATTAAAGCTTTTTTCGCTTTCTATTATAAGACTTACATCTTGAGGTGGAATATTTGTCCCATCATTTACAAATTCCCAAAACATTCCTTGGGTTTCTTGGAAGTTTTTTATGAAATTTGTAACAGTGTATTCTAGTGTAACTTCCTGTGGACCATACTCTCCTATACCCCAAGCTAGTTCATATCCATTTTTTGTTTCTATAATCCCATTTTTAAAGGCTTTCTCTTCTCTACTAGCATCTATATTCCAATCATCTATATATTCATAGACTATCCCAGATTTTTCAACCTTAAAGTCTATAATCTCTGAATCACCTAGATTTTCTATGACTATATAGTTTTCTGTACCCTCTGAGAGATAGGATACTCTATTTTCTGTGATTGTAGCATTTCCATCTTCATTTATAAATACATTTATATTTAACTTTTCTAATTCATGGGGTGCAGCAAATGACATACTACTTAAAACCACCAATAAGATTAGAATTAATGGGAAAATCCAAATTCTAGATTTTTTCTTAAACATATAATCACCTCTTTGCATAAAGGTATCTACTATTCCCAACTAGGCATATCTGTCTTAGATTCTGTAACTTCAAAATAAGATTCCTCTGTAAAGTTAAACATTCTAGCTATAATATTAGATGGAAATGTTTTAGTTTTTCTATTATACATAGTAACTGTGTCGTTATAGATCATTCTAGATTGTCTTACTTTATTTTCATACTCATCAACACTATTCATAGCACTTTGGTATACAGTACTTGCCTTTAAATCTGGATAGCTTTCTGCTACAGCTATAAGTCTACCTAAGACATTATTAAATTTTGTAGCATTTTCTTCTAATTGATTTACACTTGCATCTCTACCAATTGAGGCACGAGACTGGGTTACATTTTCTAAAACTTCTGCTTCATGTTTAGCATATTGCTTTGTAGCTTGAATTAGACTTTTAAGTGCATCCCATCTTGACTCTAATTGAGTTGATATTTGTGCCCTAGCATTATTAACTCTCTCTTTTAAACTTACAAATCCATTATAAGCTCCAATTGCCCAAAGTCCAATTAACACCAAAATAATAATAGGAATATAAATCATTTTAAAACCTCCTCAAATAATATATTATACTTTTTTGTATTTATTATTATACCACAAAGTTAAAACATAGAGTTATAACTATCTTTTCATTTAATATCATTGGAGTAGGATTATACTTTAGAATAAAGTTTACTATATTATTTTAAGTAGGATATGGAAATATATAATTTCCATATTTTTTCTAAAGCTTGTCTAAATACATTGTAAATTCACTATATTAGTGATAAAATCATAGGGAATCATAAAATTTAAGTCTTTATAGGATTAGGAGGATAAGTATGGGGACAGGAACATCAAAAAATAACTTTAAACTAATTGAAAAAAGTCTTGAAAAGATAGAATCAATACTATCAGCTCGTTTTGTCCTAGATGACATTGAAGATATAAGAGAAATACATATAGTTTCAAATGGAAAAAGAAGTGCAAAACAACTTTCTCGAGACATACAATCAATTTTAATTGCTACATATGATATAGAAGTAGACTATAAAAAGATAAGCATTGCAGAAATACCTGATATGGATTTAAATAAGGTCCATCCTAGACTTAAATTAGAAGGAGTTTCCTATGAAAATAATGGACTAAAAGCTTCCATTACAGTTAGCTTATCTGATAGAGAAAAGATTTATACACAATCTGATACTGGAGTAAATACCTGTAGAAATATTGATAGGATGCTTGTAAACTCCACATTAAAAAATGTAGAAAAGGCCTTTGAAGTTGAAGATAGTTTTATATTAGAAGATATAAAGAGTGTACAACTATCCATGGACAAGGTGGTATTAGTAGTTATAATGTGTCTTCTAAATGGAGAAGAAAAAAGAATGTGTGGATCATGCCTTATTAAAGATGATTATAGACAATCAGTTGTCAAGGCAACTTTAGATGCAATTAATAGATGTATTTTAAAATAATTAGCTATTAAGCCGACTAATATTAAGCGAAGCGAATATAGCATATTGCCATAGCGAAGCAGTATAGTACTCTAAAAGGGGGCTATATTCGATGAAAAAGATATTTTTAGCTATGCTTAGCATTCTTGCTTTAGTTTTATCAGCAGGCGCAAGTTTTACATGGATCTAATAATTTAACAAACTTATTAGTCGGCTTAAATATATAGGAGGTAAGTATGAAACCAAATAAAAGAGCTTATAATTATATATTTTTCGTATTTTTTATTGCTATTTTACTTTCTTCTTATTTGTTTTTAAACTTTGAACTTCCCAGTCTTAAATTAGTATTATTCTGGGGGATGATGTCCATAGTTGTAGAGTCACTTCCTATAATTTTACCTAATAATAATATGGCAGTATCTGTAGGTACAGCTATAAATCTTGCAGCTATAATAATAGGAGGACCACTGTTAGGGGCTATAGTTTATTCAATAGGCCTATTATTTAGAGTTCCCTATGTACCTCATAGGAAAAGTTATAGGCATATATTAAATACACCCTACTATATGACCATGTTTAATGTATCCCAAGGAATTATAGTTACAGGTGCTATGGGCTTAGTATATCTATATACTGGAGGGAAAACTGGAGATTTTTATTTCTTACAGACCATATATATGTTATTGATTGGAACTATATTAAATACTATAATTATTTCTAGACTTATGAGCTTTCTTCAAGGAGAAGAATTTATTAAGATATGGATAAATAATATTAAAGGGGTTATCTGGAGTGCCTTAGCTGTGGGAATCATGGGTGTAATAATTGCACTTTCATTTATAGGCTATGGATATTGGGCTGTATTGTTATTCTTTGGACCACTTCTTTTAGCTAGATATTCTTTTAAACTCTATGTAGAGATGAGAAATTTCAACTTAGCTACTATTCAGTCATTAAGTAAGACTCTAGAGGCAAAGGATGCATATACAAGTGGACACTCTACTAGAGTGGAAGAGTATGCAATGATTTTAGCTAGAGCCTATGGATTAAATAATAAAAAAATGGAAAGCTTAAAGACTGCGGCTATATTACATGATATAGGCAAGATTGGAATAAAGGACAGTATTTTAAATAAGACTGATAAATTGACTCAAGATGAGTTTGCTCAAATAATGACACATCCAAGTATAGGAGCAGATATAATAGGAAAGATAGACATATTTAAAGATATTACACCTATAGTTAGACATCATCATGAAAAATATGATGGGACAGGCTATCCTGATGGATTAAAGGGAGCTGAAATTCCAATAGAGGCTTGTATATTAGCTATTGCTGATTCCTTTGATGCCATGACTTCAGATAGACCATATAGAAAGTCTTTGAAAAAAGAAACTGCTCTTATGGAAATACAAAAAAATGCAGGGACTCAATTTCATCCGGTTTTAGCAAGGAAATTTGTCTTGATAATGCTTAACAAGGAGGAGGTTTAATGTTCTTAGAACCTACTATTTTTTCTATTGTTATAGCAAAGATAAGAAATGGAAAGTTTAAAAACTTAGAGAATGTACATATAAAAGGATGGTATTTTTTAATCCTTTCTGCAATTTTGCAAATAGGGCTTTCCATATTAAAAGCATATAATTTAGAAATTTGGAATATATTTGTAAAAAAATATTTTTTTTATTTCCATGGTTTAACTTATTTATTATTAATTATAGTTGCATTTTTAAATATAAAGAGAACATATATGAAAGCTTTTTTGATTGGAATTATATTAAACTTTCTAGTCATCTTTTCAAATGGGGGGAAAATGCCTGTATCTATAGAGGGGATTAAAGGGATAAATAATTCTACTATAGATATAGAAGTTCAAGATTTTGATATAAAGCATAAATCTATTGGAGAGGATACAAATCTTCCTTATCTAGCAGATATAATACGTATACCACCTCCATACCCCTTACCAAAGATAATTAGTATAGGGGATATATTTTTAATCAGTGGAGTATTCATATTTTTTCAAGAGACTATGGTGGAAAAGACTAAAAGGAAAAATCCCAAGTATGATTACTAAATCAATATACTTGGGATATAATATTATTAGGAGATATTTAGGAGGTAAAAATGAAATTATACGAATTAATAAATCAAATTAAAGTAATAGGTAAAATAAATGCCAATGAAGACTTAGAAATAAAGGGAATTGCCAATCATACAGACTATATAAAACCAGGGTATATATATGTAGCCATAAAGGGATATATAACTGATGGACATAGATATATAGACAAAGCAATAGAGAATGGGGCAAAAGTTATAATAGTAGAAGAATTTAAAGAAGGGATAAATATACCTCAATATAAAGTAAGCAATACTAGAAGAGCTTTATCCTTATTAAGTGATAAATTTTATAATCATCCATCAAAGAATATGAAGATGATAGGAGTAACTGCTACAAATGGAAAAACCACTACTACATTTATGTTGGATAGTATATTTAGTAAGACAAATATAAAAAGCGGACTCATTGGAAGTGTAATAACTAAAGCTGGTGATGAAATCATACCGTCTACTTTGACTACTCCAGAAAGTGTAGATCTACAAAGATACCTTTACAATATGAAAAATAATGGAATAGAAACAGTGGCTATGGAAGTGTCATCATCTGCCCTTGAACTTTCAAGAGTCGAAGATGTGGATTTTGATATTGTAGCTTTAAACAATATAAGTAGAGAACATATAGATCAACATGGAAGTTTTGAAACTTACTGGAATATAAAGTCTAGTCTTATAAGAAGGGCAAAAAAGGAATCATATGTGGTTTTGAACTTAGATGATGATTACTCAAGCTCTTTAGTAAATAAAACTCAGGGGAAAGTAGTTACATATTCCTTAACTGGAGAAAAGGGAAATCTCTATTGTAAAAATTTAGACTTAAAGACTGGAAGAGGAAAATTTATAGTAAAAATAAATAAACCATTTAAGAATTTGATTGGAGAAGAAGTTGAAGGAGAGTTTAAAATATCTCTAGGTATTCCAGGATACCATTCAGTTGCAAATGCTATGTCAGCAATAACTATTGCCTTAATATATGGAATTTCTATTAAAGATATACAAAAAGGACTTGAAGAATTTATTGGAGTAGAAAGAAGATTTCAATATATATATGAAGATGACTTTATAATTGTAGATGATCATTTTGCTAATAAAGGGAACATAAATGTAACCCTTGAGACTCTAAAATACATGGATTATAATAATCTACATTTAGTATATGCAATAAGAGGAAACAGAGGTGTTACAGTAAATAAAGAAAATGCACAGACCATATTAGATTGGAAAGATAAATTAAATTTAAAAGAGATTATAGCTACTAAAAGTATTGGAGATGTAACTAGTAAGGATATGGTTCATGAAGATGAAGAAAAAGTATTTAAGGAAGTTATGGAAGAAGGCAATATAAAAACTTTCATATATGACTCCTTAAAGGAATCAATAATTCATACTCTAAATAAAGTGGAGAAAAAGGATATAATTTTATTAGCAGGATGTCAAGGCATGGACCAGGGAGGAAAGGTGATATTAGAAGAATTAAAAAGGATGAAACCTGAACTAGATGAAGTAGAATTATTTAAACCTTTAAAAAATAGAATAGTATAAATTTACTGAATTTTTATGAATATATTGTTTATTTTTAATCAATATGCTATAATTTTGATAAATAATATTTAAAAATTTAAGGGGGTAAAAAAGTGAAGAAATTTATTTCAATATTACTAGTGCTTACAATGATTATGGCATTTGCTGTAGGTTGTAGCAAACCAGCAGAAGAAAATGAAGATCCAGTTGTAGATGGTGAGCAAACAGAGGAGACTCCAGATGAATCTGAAGAAACTCCTGATGATGCAGAAGCTGGGGAAGTTGTAAAATTAGGTTTAGGAAATTTAATATCAATCGATAGATCAAAAGATGCAGGAACTGATGAAGAGGGTAAGGCAGTTACAGCATCTGCACAAGCGGATGTGACTATGGCGGCTGTAGGATTTGACAGTGAAGGCAAAGTGGCAAGTGTTACAGTAGATGTAGTTCAAGCTAAAGTTCCATTTGATGAAGATTTAAAAGTTACAGCAAATAGAGATGAAGAAGTTAAATCTAAAAAAGATTTAGGACCTGACTATGGAATGAAGACAGTTTCAGAAAAAACAGGTATAGGTAAAGAATGGGATGAACAAATGGCTTCATTTGAAGAGTGGATGATAGGTAAAACTGTAGATGAAATAACAGGATTAAAAGTTAAAGAAAGAGATCCATCTCATCAAAACGTACCAGATGTGCCAGAATTAACTTCTACAGTAACTATAACTGTAGAGAGTTATATAGCAGCAGTAGAAGAAGCTTGGGAAAAAGCTGTTGATGTAGAAGGTGGAGAAAGAGTAGGTCTTGGAGTAAAAGCTAGTATAGCTAAATCTAAAGACTATAATCCAGACCAAGATGGAAAAGAAGTACTTCCAGTGGCACAAGCTGATGTTACTATGAGTGCAATAGCTTTAAATTCTGATGATCAAGTTGTAGGATCTATAGTGGATACTGCTCAAGTAAAAGTGAATTTTGATAAAGATGGAAAGATAACTAATGATAGAGAAGCTGAATTAAAGACAAAACATGAATTAAAAGAAGACTATGGAATGAAGACAGTTTCAGAAAAAATAGGTATAGGTAAAGAATGGTATGAGCAAATGAATTCTTTCCAAGAGTGGATGATAGGAAAAACTAAAGATGAGATTACATCTCTTCCAACTAAAGAAAAAGACGAAGCTCATCCAACAGTTCCAGATACACCAGAGTTAGCTTCAACAGTTACAATAGATGTTGGAACTTATATAGAGGCAACTGAAGAGGCAATAGACAACGCAAGATAATAAATATTAAAAAACTCTCCTTCGGGAGAGTTTTTTAGTATTGTTACTAAAGTAGAATTTTGATAAAATAGATTTAAAACACAAGGGTGATAAAATGAAAAAAAAGATTTCTATTATTTTGGTCATTAGCATACTTCTAATGCTTAGTTTAGGATGCGAGAAACAAGAGAGTTATGAAAAGTATTCAGGAAGCTTCTTTGATGCATTTGATACATGGACTAATATAGTAGCTTATACTACAAGTGAAGAAGAGTTTAATACCTATATGAAAAAGATGGAAGATAGGTTTTTTGAACTACATAGACTATTTGATAAATACAATAATTATGATGGGATAAATAATATAAAGACCATAAATGACAATGCGGGGATAAAGCCTGTGAAAGTAGATAGAGAAATAATAGATTTAATTCTATTTTCTAAAGAATGGTATTATAAATCTGGTGAAAAAGCTAATATAGCTTTTGGACCTGTCATTGAAATTTGGTCAAAATATAGAGAAGAAGGCATGAATGATCCTGAAAATGCTAAGCTTCCCCCTATGGAGTTCTTAGAGGAAGCAAAAGCGTATACTGATATAGAAAAGATTATTGTAGATGAAGAAAATAGCACAGTTTATTTAGAAGATGTAGAAATGAGCCTAGATGTAGGGGCAGTGGCAAAGGGATATGCTACAGAAATAATAGCAAATGAAATACAAAGTGAAGGACTTTCTTCTGCCATAATAAGTGCAGGGGGAAACATTAGAACTATTGGCAAGCCAATGGACAATATAAGAGAGAAATGGGGAGTTGGCTTACAGAATCCAGATAAATCAATATTTGATACTGGGTCAAATATACTTAATACAATCTTTTTAAATAATGCTTCTGTAGTAAGTAGTGGAGATTATCAAAGATTTTATGAAGTAGGTGGGAAAATCTATCATCATATAATAGATCCAGATACATTAATGCCAGGAGATCACTATAGGGCAGTTACTTTAGTTACTAAAGACTCAGGAGTAGCAGATATTCTTTCTACGAGTATATTTCTAATGAATATGGATGAAGCCAAAGATTTAGTAGAATCTTTAGAAGGAGTAGAGGCTATGTGGGTGTTTGATGATGGAGAAATAATAACTACAAAGGGAATGAAAGATATTATGCTAAGTGAAGGTGCAACTGGAGGCAAATAAAAAATATTATAGGGGATGATTTTATGTATAAGACATTAGGGATAATTGGTGGTATGGGACCTTTAGCCACAGTAAAATTATTTGAAAAAATAGTATTAAAAACTAAAGCAAATTTTGACCAAGAGCATCTTCATATATTGATAGACAATAATACAAATATTCCAGATAGAACAAGTTTTATACTAGACCATAAAAATGAAGATCCTAGAACAGAGTTAATTACTTCTGCTAAAAGACTGGAAAATATGGGGGCAGATTTTTTGGTTATGCCTTGTAATACAGCCCATAATTTTTATAAAGATATTGTGAGAGAAATAGATATACCATTTATAAATATGATAGAAGTTAGTTTAGAGTATATAAAGGAAAACTATCCAGATATAAAAAAGGTAGGACTATTATCTACTGAAGGTACTATAAAGGCAAAGGTATATGATAATGTATTTAAACCACACAATATAGACGTGATAAAGCCATCTAAGGAAAATCAAAAATATGTAACTAGATTAATTTATAATATAAAAGAAGATATACCTCAAGATAATTTAGATGGGTTTTATAAGACTATGGATGAAATGAAACAAGAGGGAGTAGACTTATTTATAACTGGCTGTACAGAGATTTCAGTTGCTTTAGACTTATATGGCTTAAAGGGTAAGTTTGTAGATCCATTGGAAGTTTTAACTGAAAGGGCAATTAAATTTTCAGGAAGAGAGATAAAAGATATCTAGTGGGTATATATCTACTATAAAAATATAGTAGGTGATTATATGAAAAAAATAGTTTCAACAGTATTAATTATAATAGGGATAATTATAATTTCTTTACCATTTATAAATAGACAGATTATAAAATATAATGTCAATAAGAAACAAGAGGTAATGGAAGAACTTACGAGTGAACAATTAAAAGAAAATGAAAACTTAGATGCAGAATTTGATTATGAAAGTATTCAGGATGTAGAAATAGTGTCTACGATTAAAGATACACCTAAATTTAACTACAAATCTATGATAGGTGAAATTAAAATAGATAGTATAGACCTACATCTACCTATTTTAAAGGGAGTAAATAATTCAAATCTACTTGTAGGTGCTGCTACTATGAAAGATGGAATAAAGATGGGGGAAGGTAATTACTCCTTGTCTGGTCATTATGCAAACAGAAAAGGGGTATTATTTGGAGGGCTTATAGATATTGAAATAGGATCTAAAGTAAAGATAACAGATAAAGAATATATATATGAATATATAATTTATGATACACAGATAGTACCTGAAACGGCTCTTTATATGTTAGAGGAACAGCAAGCAGAAAAAAGAGGGAAGCCTATTATATCTCTTATGTCTTGCTATTATACCTCTAAAAATGGAAAGAGATTTTTTGCATTAGGAGAACTAGAAGATAAATATGCCTATAGTTTAGAAGATTTATAATATAATAAAATATTATAAATGGGAATAATTAATATACACAAAATAACATATAATAATATTATCATCTTGTATTAAATCCATGTAGATGATAATATTATTAGAAAAGCTTCTATGAAATTTTAAATTTAAGGAGGCTTTTCTTGGCTTTGCATAAGTGACTTACATGAAATCAAAGATTTCGGTAATCTGCTTAAAAGTTATTGATGGAAAGTTCTTTTATATAATTATTAAAGTAGAACTTTCCTATTTCGTTATAAAAATAATATTATGAGGGGTGAGGAAAATAAAAAATAAAGCTGTTGTATTAGGATCAAATTATTATATAGGGCTTAGTATTATAAGAAGCTTAGGAAGAAAAGGAATACCTGTTGCAGCTATAGATTATAGTGAAGAGAGTAGATATGGTGCAAAATCCAGGTTCTTGAGTGAAAAACTATTGGCACCTCATTATAAAGAAGACCCAAAGGGACTTTTGGATTTTTTAATTGAGTTTTCTAAAAAACAAGATAAGAAGCCAGTTTTATTTCCAGGTGCAGACCCATATGTAGAATTTATAGATAAATATTTTTATGAATTAAAAGAGCATTATTTATTTCCTATGGATAGAAAAGGGTTTTGGACAGAGGTCATGGATAAGTATACCATGAGTTTACTTGCCGAAAAATTCAATGTAAAGGTTCCAGAGACTATAAACTCAAAGGACAAAAACCTAGTTGAAAGAGTAAGGGAAGAAATTAAGTATCCATGTATAATAAAACCTATGGATTCTGCTTCATTTGTAAGGAAATACAGACATAAAGTATTTATAATCGAGAATGAAAAAGAATTAATAGAAAAAGTAGATAGATTCCATCGTGATAATTCACCTATAGTGATACAGAGAATTATACCTGGACCTGAAGAAAATTGTTATTGCTATGATGCATATTTAAACCAAGATTCAAAGGTAACCCATTGGATGACTGTTCATAAGATAAGACAATGGCCTATAAACTTTGGAGCATCTACATATGCGAGACAAAAGTATATACCTGAATTACATAAAATAGGTAAACCTTTTTTAGAGGGGATTAAATTTAAGGGATTTGCTGAAATAGAATTTAAAAGAGATGTAAATACTGGGGTAATCTATCTTATAGAAGTAAATGTTAGAATTATAAACTTTAATGAGATGTTAGCTAAAGTAGGGCTTAATTTCCCATATATCACATATATGGATATGACAGATAAGATACCTCCAAACAAGTGTATAGATTATGATACAGGATATACATTCCACTATATGTATGAAGACTTATTTGCAATAAGGGAATATCTTAAAACTGGACAAATGAGCACTAAAAAGGTTTTAAAAGACCATACTTTTAAAAAGGTATCTTCAACTTGGAGTTGGGATGACCCTAGACCTGGACTTTATTTTATGAAAACTGTTGGTGGAAAAATAATAAGCAAAAAATTAGGTAGGGATAAAAAATAATTATAGACCTATTTTAAATTCTCTGTGAATATATCCCTTAAAATGTTGGAGCTTAAAGGTTTATAAAGCCCAACATTTTAAGGGATAGACTAAAAGCACTATTTTAATAGTGCTTTTTATGAAAAATAAATATTCGGAATATATAGACTTCAATGGAAGGTATTGATTTATTCTTAACAATTATGTTACTATATTGTCATACTAGAAGATATATAATATATGAAATAAAGGAGGATATAAATGACTCATTCAAAAGAAATTTCAAGAAAAGATTTTATTAAGAAAATGGGTACTTCTATAGCAGGCGTAGCAGTAGTAGGTGGAGTAAGTAGTTTACTTACTGGATGTACTTCTACAGCATCAGCAGATGTTGAAGCTCCAACATATCCATTTAAGTACGTAAAGATTGATCCAGCAGAAGCTGAAAAAAGAGGTTATGACACATATTTCGAAAAGGGTGGCTGAGGCGTTGGTGTAGCCGAAGGGTTCTTCGGTTTATTAGCAGATGAAGTAGGATATCCATATAATCAAATTCCAACTGCAGCATTTACTCATGCTGGTTCAGGATATGGTCAAGGTACACTTTGTGGTGCTTTAGGGGTAGCAGCTACATGTATAGGTATGGTAACTGATGTAGACACTTCTAAAAAACTAGTTAGAGATCTTTATAACTGGTATAAAGATGCAGAACTACCTATATATCAACCTGAAAACTTAAACTTAGCACACACAGTAGCAGGATCAACTCTATGTGAAGATAGTGTTGAAACTTTCAAAGAAATTCAAGGCTGTGAGCATGGAGATCATGAGAGAAAGGCTCGTTGTGCAGGAGTTACAGGAGATGTACTTAGAAAGACTGTAGAATTGCTAAACGAAACTTTAGTGTAGAACTATTAAATTAAATTTTATAATTTAGAATTTTAAAACGAGGAAATATTTCCTCGTTTTTTAGATAGATATTATTTTGATTATAAGGTAAAATATATATAAATCTATTGTAATTTATTATCTTACGACGGATAGATAAGGAGGGAAATAAATTATGAGACTAGGTACAACTGAGCTTATTTTGATTCTAGGTATAGCTTTAGTAATCTTTGGACCATCTAAACTTCCAGAGTTGGGAAGATCTATAGGTAAAGCTTTAAGTGAATTTAAATCTCAAGCAAACAAAGTAACAGATGAATTTAAGGATGACTCAGATGACAAGAAAGAAGAATAAAAATAAAAATAAAGACCTAACAGTAGTTGGTCATTTAGAGGAATTGAGAAAAAGAGTAATCTATTCTGGATTCCTCTTTATCATAGCAGCATTTATTTCCTATAGATTTGCTGAAACTATAGTTGATGACATAATTTCAAGAGCCCCAGATATGGATTTTGTATATATATCTCCTCCAGAGCTTATGTTATCATATATAAAGCTTGCTGTAGTATCAGGACTAGTAATAGCAGCTCCTTTTATACTAGGTCAGATTTGGCTTTTTATAAGTCCTGGATTTGATAAAAAAGAAAAGAAATACTTGATAATATCATTGATTTTAGGAGGAGGATTCTTTGTATTGGGAGTGGTATTTTCTTATACAACAGTAATGCCTATAATATTCAAGTTCTTTTCTGGATTTCAAACATCGCAGATTAAGCCTATGATAAGCTTTAATAACTATTTAACTTTTGTTATCAACATACTTATTTCATTTGGAGTAGTGTTTGAATTGCCAATTGTGATGTTATTATTAACAAGATTTGGATTGTTAAACCCAAGTTTATTTGTAAAATATAGAAAGTATATGGTACTTATAATATTTGTATTGGCAGCAGTTTTGACTCCGCCAGATATAATATCTCAATCTCTACTTGCGATACCTATGTTAGCCCTATTTGAACTGGGAATATTACTATCAAAAATAGCACAAAAGAAGAAAAAAGATAAATAAAAAAATCCGTTATTTTAATATAACGGATTTTTTATTTATTGAGCATTTTCTAATGCATTGTCTACAGCTTCTTTTATAGCATCACTTGTAACAGTAGCTCCAGAAACCGCATCTACATCAGTTGAATTTTTTTCAACTATAGCTTGTGGTATTTGTTCTAAAGCTGGTTCAGAATATCCTTCTGATTCATTTTGTTCTGTAACTTCAACAGAAGCGATCTCACCATCTTTAACTTCAACAGATACTTTTAAAAGTTCCATACCTGTAGCTTCACCTTCATAAGTACCGTCTGTATACTTAGTACCACCGCATCCAACTAAAGCTGTAGCAAGTAATACAAGTACCAAAACCATTGAAATATGTTTTTTCACAAAAACATCCCCTTTCCATATATTGTACAATATCATTATATAACTTAAACAAGTTTTTATCAAGTCAAATAATGTAAATCTTTATCTTTGACTTAAGAATAATAGGAATACAATGATACTTGCAAAGATATACTAAAAATAGTAAGGTAAGTATATGGAATTCGTGAGTAAGTATAAAATTAAATTACTTAGAAAAGGGTGATAATATGTATAATTACAATATGAAGGAATTAAAAGAAGAAGCAATAGAGATGTTAGAGAGAAGAGGGGTTACACTAAAAGATATTGGAGAACTAGTAATGGAACTACAATCTAAATACTACCCTAGCTTAACTATAGAAATGTGTATTGAAAATATAAAGGCTGTGCTTAGTAAAAGAGAAATTATCCATGCAATCCTAACAGGCATAGCCCTAGATGAATTAGCAGAAAAAAAACAATTACCACAACCTCTTCAAAGCATTGTTGAAGTAGATGAAGGCTTATATGGAATAGATGAAATAATCCCTCTATCCATAGTAAATGTCTATGGAACAATTGGCCTTACAAACTATGGATATTTAGACAAAGAAAAAATAGGCATTATTAAAAAATTAGATGAAGAAAAGGGAACACAGTGCAATACATTTTTAGATGATTTAGTTGCCGCTATAGCTGCAGCTACAGCTAGTAGAATTGCACATTCAGCAAAGGAATAGACCAAGAAAAACTTGGTCTATTTTAAATTAGCTTAGAGAAAAATTTGATTAAATCAATACATGTTTTTAAAGTAGTATTATTTTCATCGTCTATTTTAGGATTGAACTCTACAAAATCCATAGAAGTAACTAATCTAGAGTCAAATATTTCTTTTAGTATAGTCTTTCCTTCATCTAATGTGAATCCATTCAATACAGGTGTACCAGTCCCTGGTACAATGGAAGGATCTAAGCTATCTATATCAAAGCTTAGATGAACACCATCTACATTAGAAGCTTTAATTTTCTCTATTACCTCTTTTAAAACTCCTTCAAGGGAAGTATTTCTAATTTTTCCCATTCCGTATAGATTTATATTTAGTTTATTTATAAGTTTTACTTCTCCGGGATCTAAATCTCTAGCTCCAATTATATATACATTTTCTGGTTTTACTTTTTGACCCTGATAATATAAATTAGTCAAAGATGAATCTCCTACATCCATAGCCCCAGCTAAAGGCATTCCATGAACATTTCCAGATGGAGAGGTTTTATGGTCATTAATGTCTCCATGTGCATCTACCCAAATTACAGCCATATTTTTAAAATATTTACTAGCACCTGAAATACTCCCTAGACCTAAGCTATGATCTCCTCCTACTACAAGTGGAAAAGAATTTGTTTTTAATGAAGAGTATACAGCATGTGCCAAATCAGTATTTGCCTCTAATATCGGATTTAAATATTTCATTTCACTGTGCCATTTATATTTATCTTTTTCATTTATATAAGGGACGTAGATATTTCCCATGTCATATACTTTATTATCATTAGTCTGTAAGATTGATTTAATCTCTGAGTCTCTGAGAGTATCAGGGCCTAATTGTACTCCAACTATATCACATCCATAATAAAGTGGAACCCCTATTAAGTTGATATTCATAACATTAGCCTCCTAAAGCTTTTCTTTTATTATATACCTTATATCCTATTTTGTCATTATAGTATAATATGATATAATTTAAAAAAACAAAGCTATTATATCCAAATTATAGATTTAGAAAAGGATATGAATATGAAATATATCTGACATAGATAAAAAGATATTGTACACAAGGGTAGAATTGGAGAATTTGGAAAATCTAAATTCTCCTTTTGAGTTCTAAATTAAACAAAGAGGTGAAGTATGAAAAAAAACTATTATGCAGTAAAAGAAGGCAAGCTTCCAGGAGTATATAATACTTGGAAAGAATGTGAATTTCAGGTGAAGGGGTATAGTGGTGCGGTTTATAAAAAATTCCCTACATATGGTGAAGCCTATGAGTTCGTAAATGGAAATTCTAGACCCTCTAATTTAAAAGAAGAGTTTGAAGCTAAAATAGAAAATAAAGAAGAGGTTTTCATGGATAAAGAGGATTTAGAAGAAGGTGAGGCAATAGCATATGTAGATGGAAGCTTTGATTTATCTACATGGACTTTTAGCTACGGAGTAGTTTTTATAACTAAAATAGATAAAAAGGACTATAGTGGAAGAGATGACAATGAAAGCTTAGCTAAGATGAGAAATGTATCAGGTGAGATAAAAGGGGCTATGGTTGCTATGGATATAGCTGTAAAAGAAAATATAAAGACCTTATACCTTCATTTTGATTATATGGGAATAGAAAAATGGGCAAAAGCTGAGTGGAAAGCAAATAAGGATGGTACTAAATTTTATAAAGAATATTACGATTCTATAAAAGACAAATTAAATGTAGTATTTATAAAAGTAAAAGCTCATTCTGGAGTAAAGTATAATGAAGAGGCAGATCAATTGGCAAAAGAAGCTATCATTTTAAAATGATAGCTTCTCAAATCCTACATTATTTCTATTTAATAATTCTACTGCATAATCATCTATTCTATAGTCATTTTTATAGTAAATTTGCTTTATACCAGCTTGGATCAAAGCTTTAGTGCAATTTAAACATGGGAAATGAGTTACATAGGCAGTACAATTTTTAACAGATATTCCCTCCTTAGCACAGTATAATAGGGCATTTATCTCAGCGTGAATAGTAGCTATACAGTGTCCATCTCTCATGGTATGTCCTATATCATCACAGTGAGGATTAGAAGCTACAGAGCCATTGTATCCACTGGAGACTATTCTATTGTCATCATTTACTAAGAGACAGCCTACAAAGGCCCTGTCGCAAGTAGAACGACTTGCTACAAGATGGGTGATTTCCATAAAATATTCTTTCCAGCTTTTTCTATTACTCATATAAATTCTCCTTTGGCAAATAAATTATTTTATAGTAAATAGTAAAGTCATACTTTGATATTTACATAAAGAAGTTTCATTAAATAAGTTTAAAAAACTTTATTGATTTTAATATCTATATAAAACTTTTTTATATTATATCATAAAGCATAGGGTACCACCATAGTTTGTAAGAAGTATAACTGGGTATAATTATATAAAAATTATCTAATTAAGAGGGGATTTTATGAAAGGTTTAGTTCTAGAGGGTGGAGGAGCAAAGGGAGCTTATCATGTAGGTGTATATAAAGCATTAATGGAAGAAGGGATTAATATAGATGGCATAGCTGGGACTTCCATAGGAGCTTTAAATGCGGCTATGATATTGCAAGAGGATTTTGAAAGCTGTATTAAAATATGGGAAGAGATATCCTACTCTATGATTGTAAAAGCTAATGAAGATGAGATACAAAAACTAATGGAATTAAAATTTGATAGAAGCGATTTAAGATTGTTGGCAAAAAAATTAAAAAAATTGATACAGGGAAGAGGTCTAGATATTACTCCACTAAAACAACTTTTAGATGAGTATATAGATGAAGACAAAATAAGAAAATCAGAGAAGGACTTTGGTATGGTAACATTTAACATTACTGATTTTAAACCTATAGAGATATTTATTGAAGATATTCCTAAAGGGGAATTAAAAGATTATCTCTTAGCATCTGCTTATTTACCTGTATTTAAAACAGAGAGACTCGGAGGAAAGGTTTATTTAGATGGAGGGTTTTTTGATAATTTACCCTTTAGAATGTTAGCTCAAAAAGGATATAGGGATTTAATTCTAGTTAGAACTCATGCAAATGGCATTGTGAGAAAGGTAGATGAAAGAAATTTAGATGTAACGGTTATATCTCCTTCAGATGATTTGGGAAGTATGTTTTCTTTTGAAAAAAATATGGCTAAGAAAAATATAAATATGGGATATTTTGATTGCTTAAAAAGACTAAAAGGGCTTTTGGGTATACATTATTACATAGATCCAAAAATAGATGAGAATTATTTTTTACATTTGTTGTACTTATTGGAAGAGGATAAGATAAAGAGAATAGGTGAGCTATTAAATCTTCCGGATATGCCCTTGAAGAGAGGATTATTTGAATATATAATACCTAAGCTTGGATCAATATTAGGACTTCCTGATGACTTTAGTTATGGAAAACTTTTAATTTCCCTATTAGAGAAAAAAGCAGAGAAATCAGAAATAAATAGATTTAAAATATATTCATTTGAAGAATTATGGGATTTAGTAAGGTGTAATAGCACACCAAAAGAAATAAAGGAAGAAAAACCTGTTAAGGTATTAGATAAGCTTATAGAAATCGCAGATATTTCGACCATATTTAATAAAGAAGATATAATAGAAAAAATAGGTGATATACTATTCTGTGAAGAATAGTATATCACCTATTAATTATTAATTAGTAAACATTTGTGTCCAATATGTTGTATTGTTACTAGTTGTATAAGCTCCAACTCCAATTTTATTAAAGCTTGCATTAAGTATATTTGCTCTATGTCCAGATGAATTCATCCAGCCATTTACTACAGATTGGGCTGATAGATACCCCTTAGCGATATTTTCTCCAGCAGTATTGTACTTTATACCAAAGCTCTTCATCATTTCAAAAGGACTTCCATAAGTAGGTGAAGTATGACTAAAGTATTTATTAGTTGCCATGTCTTTAGATTTAATTCTTGCAACATTAGATAGTTCATTGCTAATTGTAAATGGTTGTAATCCTGCTTTTTTTCTTTCTATGTTTACAAGTCTAACTACTTCTCTTTCCATTGATGATAAATTGTTATTTTCTAAGTCTGTATCAACGGATTCATCTTCTGGAACCTCTATTTCAGGCTTTTCCTCGGGAATTACAGGTTTTTCTTCAGGAACTTGAGGCTTTTCCTCAGGAATTACAGGTTTTTCTTCTGGAACTTGAGGCTTTTCCTCAGGAACTACAGGTTTTTCTTCTGGAACTTGAGGCTTTTCTTCAGGAATTACAGGAATTTGAGGGAATTGATTCGGGTTTTTATAAGGTAAAGTTATAACTTGCCAATTATAATTATAATTATAATCAGTTTGTTTGTCGTAAAAACCATAAGTTATATTGTACCTTTTTGGATTGTATTTACTTATACTGTATTTATTTGTATTGTATCTTCTAATATTATAACTATAACTTTCACCATAAGTAAAGCTGGAACTTAAAAGTAATAATCCTACAACTAACAAAGTTTTCCTCTTAATATTTTTTAACATAATCTACCTCCTAAAGTTTTAAATTATTAGTTACAAAATTTGTAACCCTTTTGTAACTTTTTTAAAGTATAACACGATAAACTCAGGAGATAAACCTACAAAAAATGGAATAAAAAGAAGATCTCTCCAAATAAGAGGAGAGACCTTCTTTTTAAATTCTAATTTGATGATAAACTTTTTTACCTTTTCTAATCAATATTTTTCCATCATTAAAATCATCTAATGTGATTTTTTTATCTATAGATTTTACTTTTACATCATCTATACTAATACCATTTTGTTCTATTAGCCTTCTTCCCTCACTATTTGACTTAATAAGACTTACTTCTTTTAGCAGGCTTATAATATCTATACCTTCTTCAAATACAGACTTATCCATTTGAGTAAATGGAATTGATCCAGCTTCAGTAGCTCCAGCAAATAGTGCTTTAGAAGCTTTCTCTGCTTTTAAAGCCTCTTCTTCTCCATGGATAGCTTTAGTAACCTCAAAAGCTAATACTTCTTTAGCTTTGTTTATTTGTGATCCTTCTAAGGCACCTAATCTCTTAACTTCATCCATTGGAAGGAAAGTTAAAAGTGCCAAGAATTTTTCCACGTCTCTATCATCTACATTTCTCATGTATTGATATAGTTCATAAGGAGGAGTTTTTTCTGGATCTAGCCAAATGGTTCCTGCCTCAGTTTTACCCATTTTAATTCCAGCGGCAGTAGAAAGCAATTTAAAAGTCATAGAATAGACTTTATCTCCTTCTAATTTTCTAACTAATTCATATCCTCCAAGCATATTAGACCATTGGTCACTTCCACCAAGTTGAAGCTTACAACCTAATTCTCTATATAGATGTAAGAAATCGTAGGATTGCATTAACATATAACCAAATTCAAAAAAAGTTAATCCTTGTTCTAATCTATTTTTATAGCAGTCAAATGTAAGCATTCTATTTACTGAAAAATGAACTCCAGTTTCTCTCATAAATTCTACAAAGTTTAAATCAAGTAGCCAATCAGCATTATTTACCATGAAGGCCTTTCCCTCTGAGAAGTCAATGAAATTAGATAATTGTTCTTTAAATCTACTTGCATTGTAATCAATCATCTTTTTTGTCATAACTTTTCTCATATCACTTTTACCAGAAGGGTCACCTATCATAGTAGTTCCACCACCAAGTAGTACAATAGGCTTATGTCCAGCTTTTTGCATATGCATCATAACCATAATTTGAAGAAAATGTCCAAGGGTAAGACTATCTGCAGTTGCATCAAATCCAATATAAAATGGAACAGATTCACTGCCTAAAAGATCTTTTAGTTCATCTTGGTATGTTACCTGATCTATATAACCTCTTTCATTTAAAATATCAAATACATTTTCCATAATATACCTCCTATAAATTATAAAAGGGTTTTATCTCTTCCCTAAAGGACGAGATAAAACCCGTGGTACCACCTTAATTTGCTTAAAGCCTCAATTCACGTAACGAGTGAAAGTCGTAATATAGTATTAAACTCAAGATTTGTATTTTCTTTATTAAGAAGTTATAAACCTTCCACCAATGGTTTATTCTCTATATTTAACTAAATAAAGTCTTATATCTTTCATCGTTTGTATATAGTTAAGTCAATATTAATATAAATTTAATTTTTTGTCAAATAAAAATCAAAATAAAAAAACTATCATTATATAATGATAGTTTTTTTATTTTAATTTTTTGTATTATCCTTGAACTTTTAGTTCAGCACTGTTTTCCCAAAGTCCATGAATATTACAATAACTAGAAACTAAGATCGTACCAGATTTGCTAGCTTTAAATTTAGTAACTACATATGGCTCTGTATATAGTTCTGCTTCACCATGTGCTCCAAAGTCGTAAGTACCTATCTCAACTGGGAATTTAGCACCTTCTGGATGGAAATATACCTTCATCCATACTATATGATGTTCAAGTGTATTTGGATGAGAAATTTCCTCTCCTATTAATACTTTTAATTCAACTTCTTCTCCTACATTGATACTTTCAGGTGCATGTATTACAGGGACATGTTTTTCTCCCTTCCAATCTCCTGTTTGATAAAGACCGTTTAAACTTTTCAAATAAATAACCTCCTCGAATTTTCTAATATTGTTCTTCGATTTCATATATACCCATTGCTATAAATATTACACAAATAATTAAAAGATTTAGCATATAAGATAAATTTAGGTTATAATATATTTAGAAGCTGTAAGGAGTGAAAGGGATGAAAAGTATAAATTTAATAGCTACTACTACTTTTGGATTAGAAGCTGTTTGTAAAAGAGAATTAATAAATTTAGGATATAAGGATATAAAAGTAGAAAATGGAAGAGTTGACTTTAAAGGAGAAGAAATTGATATACCAAGGGCAAATATTTGGCTTAGAACAGCCGATAGAGTTTTGCTTAACATGGGGGAATTCAGAGCACTTAGTTTTGAAGAACTATTTGAAAATACTAAAAAATTGCCTTGGGATGAGTGGATTCCTGAGGATGGAAATTTTATTGTAGAGGGAAAGAGTATAAACTCTAAATTATATAGTGTACCTGATTGTCAGAAAATAGTAGAAAAGGCTATAGTAGAAAAACTTAAAACTAAATACAATGTATCTTGGTTTGAAAAAACCGGTGAAAGATACACTGTACAAGTTTCAATTCTCAAGGATATAGCGACTCTTACTATAGATACCTCTGGTGATGGTCTTCATAAGAGGGGATATAGAGATAGAGCAGGAGATGCTCCTATAAAAGAGACTCTAGCAGCTGCAATGATACTCTTAAGCTACTGGAATAAAGACAGGGTGCTTTTTGATCCGTTTTGTGGGTCTGGTACTATTCCTATTGAAGCCGCAATGATTGGACGAAATATAGCTCCAGGACTAGATAGGGAATTTGATGCTCAGAAATGGCCTAGGATAAAAAAAGAATATTGGACTCAAGTTAAAAAAGAGGCATTTGAAAAAATTGACAATGAATCAAGTCTTCATATACTAGGATCTGATATAGATAAAAGGTCAATCTTAAGGGCAAGGGATAATGCTGCAAACTTAGGATTAGATGAGGATATAGCTTTTTTCATGAAAGATATGAGAGATGTAGATCTTCATGAAGACTATGGAGTTGTCATAACTAATCCTCCTTATGGAATGAGAATAGGAGAAAAAGAAGCAATACACAAGCTATATGAAGACCTAGGTGAAAAACTATTACCTCTCAATACATGGTCAGTTTATGTTATAACTTCTGAAGAGGATTTTGAAAAATTATATGGTAAAAAAGCAGATAAAAAAAGAAAATTATATAATGGAAGAATAAAAGTAGATTATTATCAATATTATGGACCTAGACCACCTAAAAAATAAAGGAGGACAAAAGATGAAAATATATACGAAAAAAGGAGATAGTGGAAACACATCTTTATTTGACAATAAAAGAGTTTCAAAGGACGATATTAGAGTAGAGAGTTATGGTACAATCGATGAGCTGGTTAGTTTTATAGGATTATCTAAAAACTATGTAGAAGATACAGAGATATATAATACTTTACAGGATATCCAAAATAAACTGTTTACTGTAGCTTCTTATTTGGCCACAGAGGATAAAAGTAAAATAAAGTTTCATATTCAAGAAGATGATGTTAATAATTTAGAAAAATTAGTAGATAAATACATGGGAAAATTAGAAGCTCCTAAAGGTTTTATAGTTCCAGGTACAAATAAAAAATCTGGTCACCTTCATGTAGCGAGAACGATTTGTAGAAGAGCAGAGAGAAGAATAATAACTCTATCAAGGGAAGTAGAGATAGACCCTTTAGTAATCAAATATATAAATAGATTATCTGACACCCTGTATTCTATTGCAAAGTTTCTAGAAGATGAAGAGATAAGAGTAAATTATTAATATTTAATACAATTGTAATATATATTAATGGAAAATGTTACAAATCTATTGTACAATATATACTAGCATAGTATGAAAATGATAAAAAAATCACAATCAATAGTATCATATTTTAAATATGTGAAATGGGTGATAACATGTTAAAAAATCAAGATTTGGGAGTTAAAAAAAATATTGAAGATTATGCAATATTAGATTATCATGTTTTAGAAGGAATGGCAGACTGGGTTAGAGTCATAGACCAAAATGGGATTGTTATATATGCAAATGGGGCTATGAAAAAAGATTTGGGGGATAATATAATAGGAATGAAGTGCTATGAGTCCTATTGTGCTACTAAAGAGTGCAGCTTTTGTATAACTCAAAGGAGTATGGCAACAGGGGAAATTGTACAAAAAGAAGAAAAAATCCTTGGAAATTACTATTCTATAAAGAGTTCTCCAGTTAGAAATAAGCATGGAGAAATAACTGCTGCAGTAGAAGTATTTAGAAACATAACTAGAGAAAGAAAACTAGAGCTTGAATTAATAGGTAAAAATAAAAAGATGAGTAAGGACTTAAAGTTTGCAAAGAGGATTCAAGAAAAGATACTTCCCAAAAGAGGTATAAGCAACAATTTAGAATTAGATTATATATATAAACCTTCAGAAATGCTTGGTGGAGATATGTTTGATATGTTTAACATAGATGAAGAAAATGTAGGGATATATATAAGTGATGTAGTTGGTCATGGGATATCAGCATCTATTATGACTATGTTTATAAGACAGACTATAAGAGTTATGGCAAAGGAAATGAAAGACCCATCTTTAGCTATTAAGCTTCTTCATGAAAGGTTTAAATCTTTAGACTTAGAAGCAGATAAATATTTTACCATATTTTATGGTGTCTATAATAGAAATGCTGGGAAGCTTCAATATGTAAATGCAGGTCATAACTGCGTACCTATAAAATATAATCATAAGGATAAAGAGCTACTTGAAAATAAAGGCTATCCTATCTCCATATTATTGGATGAGATGAATCATGAAATAAAAGAAACAGATCTTAACCCTGGAGATAAATTATTATTTTATACAGATGGGATTACAGAATCTAAGGATTTTAATGGTAGAGAATTTGGCTTAGATGGAGTTTTAGAAATAATAGATAGACATCCAAATAATATGCTTGAAGTAATTGAAGATAATATAATAAATCATAGTTGGGGAGAACAGATAGATGATTTTGCCATAGTACTATTTCAAGTTCAATAATAATAGATAAACCTAGAATAAAATTCTAGGTTTTTTAATAAAAGGAAATAATGATTTAGGGGGAGATATAGTGGAAATAAAATTTGATTATAAGAATTCTTTTGTAGATAAAAGAGAATTAGAAAATATGAATGATTTTTTAAATATAAGTCATAAATATTTACATGAAAAAACTGGCAGTGGAAATGAATATTTAGGTTGGGTAGATTTACCTAGTAGATTAGATAGAGATGAGATTTTAGATATAAAAAATACAGCTAAAAAAATTCAAGATACATCAGAGGCACTGATAGTAATAGGAATTGGTGGATCTTATCTTGGTGCAAGGGCATGTATAGAAGCTCTTAGTTCTAACTTTTATAATAATTTATTAAAAAAAGATAGAAAGACTCCAGAAATTTACTATGTAGGAAATAATTTATCCAGTGACTACATCTTTGATCTGTTGGAACTTATAAAAGATAAGGATATAAGTATAAATATAATTTCAAAATCTGGAACTACCACAGAACCTGCTATAGCCTTTAGAATATTTAGAGAATATATGGAAAATAAGTATGGAGAAGATTCTAAAGATAGAATATATGTAACTACAGATAGAGAAAAAGGGGCATTAAAAAAACTATCTGAAGATGAAGGTTATAAGACATTTGTAATTCCTGATGATGTGGGAGGTAGATATTCAATTTTTACACCTGTAGGATTATTACCTATTGCAGTTGCAGGAATAGATATAGAAAAGATAATTGAGGGTGCTAAGTCTGGAGAAGAAGAATATGGTAATACAAACTTAGAAGAAAATCCTGCTTATCAATATGCAGCTATTAGAAATATCCTATATAATCGAGGAAAAGATATAGAGATATTGGTGAGTTATGAGCCTTCCCTAAAATATTTGTCAGAGTGGTGGAAACAATTATTTGGAGAATCTGAAGGAAAGGATAATAAGGGATTATATCCATCTTCTGTAAACTTTACTACAGATTTACATTCCCTTGGACAGTTTATTCAAGATGGAAAGAGAAATTTATTTGAAACTACGATTATTATAGAAAAACCTAAAAATGACATAGTTTTAAAGGGAAATATGGAAAATTTAGATGGACTGAATTATTTAAAGGGGAAAACTTTAAATTTTATAAATCAAAAGGCCTTTGAAGGCACATTTAAAGCCCATGTAGATGGTAAGGTTCCAAATTTAACTATTACAATTCCTAAATTAGACGAATTTTATTTTGGAAAATTGATTTATCTATTTGAAAAATCTTGTGGTATATCAGGATATTTATTAGGAGTAAATCCATTTGATCAACCAGGTGTAGAAAAATATAAGACAAATATGTTCCGATTATTGGGAAAACCAGGATATTAACAGTATATTAAATTAAATATTTATATATGATTTGGATACAATAAAGAATAAATAATTTTGAAAGGTGGGTTTTATGAAAACTTTTTTGAAAGTCTTTATTGTATCTATTTTTTTATTTATAATAGGAATTTCTTTGGGTAGTGTATATTATACGGAAAGACAAAATTTAAATGATGATAAAAAATTTAAATTTCATGAAGAAAAAATCCAGAATAATATAATCATTGAAGAGAAGGATAGGACTGTACAAGAGTGTGATTCTCTGGAAGAAGGTTTTAAAATTAGCAATAGAATAAATATAATGATACTTGGAATGGAAGATTCAAGAACAGACACAATAATATTTGGCTCTGTATGTCCAGATACAAAAAAGATAAACCTTCTATCCATACCTAGAGACACATATATACACAGAAAAGGTAAAGACTTGGGGGAACAGAGAAAAATAAACAGTGTATATCAAGATCATGGATTAGAAGGATTAGAGACTACAATATCTCATATACTAGAAGATGTCCCTATTCATCACTATGTTAAACTAGATTATGAAGCAGTTGAAAATATAGTAGAAAGTATAGGTGGTGTAGAAGTAAATGTACCCTTTGATATGAAATATAAAGATATTAGTTCAAATCCACCTTTAGATATAAATATAAAAAAAGGTACACAAAATTTGAACGGCAAAAAAGCTTTAGATTTTTTGAGATATAGAAAGGGGAACAATAAGATAGGATATATAGATGGAGATTTAGGAAGAATAAAAGCACAGCAAAATTTCTTGAAAAATTTTACAAAAAAAGCAATTAAAAATCCATTAACTATTATTTCTAACGGAATTAAATATGTAGATACAGATATAAATTTCATTGATGGAGTAAATTATGGAAGAAAACTAGTGGGTATAGAGAGTGAAGATATTTTGTTTGAAACTTTGCCTGGAAATCCTGAGCTAAGAGATATAAACAAAAGGATATTTTCTTACTATATATATGATGATAATGAGATTAGGCTTAAATTAGAAGAAATATATAATGTGAAAAAGACTCCCATGGAAAAACTGTAAAATATACTATTAAAATAAAAAATTTAAAAATAAGAATAAAAAAGATATAAAATCTTTCAAGATTTTATATCTTTTTTGTATCTTTAATTAAACTACAGCTTTTTCTTTTTTATTTAAGTTTTGATCATGCTCTTTTAAAAGGGATTCTCCAATTAAATATACATTTCCTGCACCCATGGTAAGTATTATATCATTTGGTTTTATATTTTGAACTAAATAGTTTTTTATTTCCTCAAATGTAGGAAGATAAATTGCATCAGTACCAGTATTTTTTACTGCTTTAGCCAAATCTCTAGAGTGAATTTCCCCATTATCTATTTCTCTTGCAGCATATATATCAGTAATAATAACTTTATAAGCATTTTCAAAAGACTTTGAAAAACTATCTAATAATATTTTAGTTCTAGAAAAGGTATGAGGTTGAAATATACAATATACATTGGATTTAGAAGAATTATTTATAGCTTCTAAGGTAGCCTTTATTTCAGTTGGATGATGTGCATAGTCGTCAAATACCTTAGCATTATTTATAAGTCCTTTAAATTCAAGCCTTCTATGAACACCTGTATATAGAGATATATGTTTAATTATATGTTCAATAGAAATACCTAAGCTATGACAGGCAGTAATACTTGCCAAAGCATTATATATATTATGAGATCCCATGACATTTAATCTTATAGGAAAAGTTTTTTCTCCTTTTAAATTTAATAAAAAACTGGAATATCCATCCTTAGAAAACTTTATATTTTCTGCTTTGTAGTCACAATCACTATGAATTCCAAAAGAAATTACATTTGCATCAGTATTTTCTATGACTTTTTCACAATGGGGATCATCTTTATTAATAATTAGGTAATCATTCTTTTGTAAGTTCTTTCCATATTGTACAAATGTATCTACTATATGATCTATATCTTTAAAAAAATCTAAATGGTCTTCATCAATATTTAATATAATTGCAGTAGTTGGAAAATATTTCAAAATATTTGCCTTGTATTCACATGCTTCAGTAAGTATATATTCATTATTTCCTAATCTAACATTTCCGCCTATATCATCTAATTCTCCACCTAACAATATGGTAGGATTTAATATAGCATTGTTTGTAATAGTAGCTATCATACTAGTAGTTGTAGTTTTTCCATGGGTTCCAGAAACAGCTATGGAGTTTTTATAGTTTTTCATAATAGCCCCTAAAAAACTAGCTCTGTCTATAATGGGTATTCCTAAAGATTTTGCAAATAAGAGTTCTTCGTTTTCTTGAGAAACAGCATCTGTATATACTAATAAATCCGGATTTGAGATATATTCCTTTTTATGACCTATGTAAATAACGGCTCCCAAACTTCGTAGATGCTTTATAATATGACTTTCTTTTGTATCTGTACCAGTTACCATATAATTACTATCTAATAGGATTTCAGCTAAACCGCTCATGCTTATGCCGCCTATTCCTGTAAAGTGCACATGTTGGTACTTATGATTTTCTAAATCAAATTCAAACATAAGTTATCCTCCTAATATTTCTAGATTTTATTATCTTAATTTCTATATTTATTATTGCCAAGATATCTAATTAATATTTATTATATTCTAAATCAGTAATATTGCTACTGAATGATTATATCATACCAAAAAAAAATTAAAAGAACAATTTCCTCTTTAAAATCAAAACAAATTGAAGAAAAAATGGAAAAAAAGAAGGATTTTTGAAATTTTTAGAGAATAAGTTTAAGGTAATAATATTTTGCGACTTAAGAAGGGTGGTGAAAGACAATGACAATCACAGATGTGAGGATTAGGAAATTAACACAAGAGGGCAAGATGAAAGCAATAGTTTCCGTTACATTTGATAATGAATTTGTAGTCCATGATATAAAAATTATTGAAGGACAAGATGGATTATTTGTTGCTATGCCTAGCAGAAAGATGGCTGACGGCGAATTTAGAGACATTGCCCACCCTATTAACGCTGAAACTAGACAAAAAATTCAAGAATCAGTGTTTGCTGAGTATGAAAAAAATTTAGCGGTATTATAAAAAGAGCCTTTAAGGCTCTTTTTATATTTTATAGTTTTTTATAAGGAATCTTTTATATTTTTTTGGAAATTGCTTTAAAATAGTATATAATAAAATTCGAAGTATAGACATATATGAGAAATAAGTTAAAATAGTAATGAGAGAATTTATAGAGAGGTGTTAAGATGAATATTTCGATTGTATTGGCTGCAGGAGAAGGAACTAGAATGAAATCGAAGCTTCCTAAGGTTTTACATAAGGTATGCGGAAAACCTTTACTAGAGTATGTAGTCTCAGCAAGTAAAAAAGCTCAAGTAGAAAAAAATATAGTAATTGTGGGGCATCAGTCAGAAAAGATAAAAGAATATTTTAAGGAAGAAGATATGATTTTCTTAAACCAGCCTATGGGAGAAGGACAGCCATATGGAACAGCTTTTGCAACTATTCAGGCTATCCCTTATATAGATGATCAATCTACAGTTATTATATTATATGGAGATACTCCTTTGATTACAGAAAACACTATCAATAGTCTTTTAGAATATCATGAAAAAAGAGAGTATAAATTAACTGTCTTAACAGCCTTACTTGACAATCCACAAGGATATGGCAGAATAAAAAGAGATAAAGACTCTAATATTGAAAGAATAGTTGAAGAGAAAGATGCAACATGTGAGGAAAAGGCAATAAAAGAGATAAATTCTGGGATATATTGCTTCAGTGGAGAAAGTTTAAAGTATGCTTTAAGTAAAATCGAGAATAATAATGCTCAGGGAGAGTATTATTTGACAGATGCAGTAAGCATATTAAAAGAGGAAGGTTATAATGTGGGAGCTTATATAATAGAAGATCCTACAGAAATCCACGGAGTAAATTCTAGAGTGCAATTGTCCTTTAGTGAAGAGATTATAAGAAATAGGATAAACTTAAAGCATATGGAAAATGGTGTTACTATAGTAGATCCAAATTCTACATACATTGAATCCAGTGTAAAAATTGGATGTGATACTACTATTTACCCAAATGTAGTCTTAGAAGGAAGTACTCATATAGGAGAAGATTGTATAATAAGATCTAATACTAGGATTTCTAATAGTATCATAAATAATAGAGTGCTAATAGAATCATCTACAATTGAAGATTCAAAAGTTGATGATGAGACTAAAGTTGGACCCAATGCACATCTGAGACCTAAAAGTCATATAGGTAAAAATGTTAAAATAGGTAATTTTGTAGAAGTCAAAAATTCTTTTATAGATGATAATTCTAAAGCAGGACATTTAGCATATGTGGGAGATGCCCATGTAGGTAAAAATGTAAATATAGGATGTGGAGCTATATTTGTAAATTATGATGGTAAATCAAAGCATAAGACAGTAGTAGGAGATAATTCGTTTATAGGAAGTAATTCCAACTTAGTTGCACCTGTAAATATCAAAGAAAAAGGATATATAGCTGCAGGGTCGACAATTACTAAAGAGGTAGAAGAAGGGGCTTTGGCAATTGGAAGGGCTAAACAGGTGAATAAATTAGGTTGGGTAGAAAGAAAAAAATAAAAAAATAACAAATTAAACTTAGGAGGACAAATAATGAACTTATGCCCAGGTGGATTAAAAATTATATCTGGAAATTCAAATGGAGAATTAGCAAAAAAAATAGCTGATGAATTAGGAGTGGAGTTAGCCACATCAGAAGTAGCACAATTTAGCGATGGAGAGATAAATGTAAATATAAAAGAAACAGTAAGAGGTCTAGACGTATATATAGTCCAATCTACTTGTAATCCAGTTAATGATAATCTTATGGAATTATTAATTCTTATAGATGCAGTAAAGAGAGCTTCTGCTGGAAGGGTAAATGCAGTAATACCTTATTATGGTTATGCTAGACAAGATAGAAAGACTAAGGCACGTGAACCTATTACAGCGAAATTAGTTGCAGATCTTTTAACTACTGCAGGAGCTGATAGAGTTGTTACTATGGACTTACATGCTGGACAGATTCAAGGATACTTTGACATCCCAGTAGATCATTTGACCGCTATGACTAAACTTGCAAATTACTTTAAAGACATTACAGAAAAAGAAGAGACCATAGTGGTATCACCAGATTTAGGTGGAGTTACTAGGGCGAGAAAATTTGCAAATATACTTGATCTACCTATAGCGATTATTGAAAAGAGAAGACCTAAGGCAAATGTAGCAGAGGTTATGAATATAATAGGGGAAGTAGAGGGAAAAAATGTAATTTTAGTAGATGATATAGTAGATACTGCTGGAACTATTAGTCAGGCTGCAACTGTATTAAAGACTTTTGGAGCTAAAAAAGTATATGCCTGTGCAACACATGGAGTACTATCTGGCCCTGCAATAGAGAGAATTCAAGGATCTGAATTAGAAAGATTTGTAATAACTGATACGATACCTTTGCCAGAAGAGCATAGAGGTAAAAAAATAGATATAGTAAGTGTAGCTTCTATATTTGGAGACGCAATTCAAAGAATTAATAGCAATGAATCTGTAAGTATTTTATTTGAATAATCAGGAGATGATATTTTGTATGTAATAGTAGGACTTGGAAATCCTGGTAAAAACTACAAAGACACTAGACACAATATTGGATTTAATACTATTGATTTGCTTGGAAAGAGAAATAGTATAGATATAAATAAGATTAAATTTACATCAGTCTATGGAGAGGGATTTATAGGTGGAGAAAAGGTACTTTTAGTTAAGCCTCAAACTTATATGAACAATAGTGGAATTGCAGTTAGGGAAATTTTAAACTACTTTAAAATACCTATAGAGAATTTGCTTGTAATAGTTGATGATATAGATATAGATTTTGCCAATGTAAAGATAAAGAAAAAGGGCAGTGCAGGAACTCACAATGGACTAAAGTCTATAATATATCATCTTAAAAGAGATGATTTTCCTAGGATAAAAATAGGAGTAGGGAAAAAACACCCTAATCAGGATTTGGCAGACTTTGTTTTAAGTAGATTTTCCAAAGATGAAATAAATGACATAGAAGAATCTATATTAAAGGCTGCAGAAGCTATAGAGACAATAGTTACTGAGGATTTAAACAAGGCAATGAATAAATATAATGTAAAATCAAACACAGCTCAGGATTAAACCTGAGCTATTGGTGTTTGTAAGGAGTAGATATTATGAAAGATTTTATAATAGATCCACTTAAAAATTTAAAATCATATAAAAGTATGCTGAATGATTTAGAGAAAGATATATCTCCAATAGCTACATATGGAATAATAGATGAAAATCTAGGGCATTTAGCATATGCCTTAAAAAGTCATACAAAAAAGCCTGTATTTTTAATTACATATGATGAAAATAGAAGTAGAAAATTATATGAAGACATTAAAAATTTAGGTGAAATGGAAATAGAGCTATTTCCTAAAAAAGAAATTTTATTTTACGATATACATTTAACTAGTTCTGAAAGTGCAAACCAAAGACTAAAGGTGATGTCAAGACTTATTAAACAAGAGGACATATTGGTTGTTTCATCTTTAGAAGCTATTCTAGATAAGATAATAAGTAAATCTATATATAGTAGACATACAATGAAAATAAATTTAGGAGAAGAGATTAATCTAAGCTTATTTATCGACAATCTTATAGAATCTGGATATGAAAGAGTTAATATGGTAGAGTCCCTAGGGCAATTTAGTGTAAGAGGGGGCATAATAGATATATTTTCTCCTATGAATCAAAGTCCATACAGAATAGAGTTGTTTGGAGAAGAAGTAGATTCTATAAGAACCTTCGATTTTTCAACACAGAGATCTTTAGAAAACTTAAAAGAAATGACTATTTCTCCAGCAAATGAGATTTTAATAGAAGAGGAATCAAGAGGATATATAATTTCTAGCTTAGAATCTGAACTGGAAAAGTTTAATAAAATTAAAGATGAAACTAAATTTGTCAAATTATTAAATAATTTAAAGGAAAGACTACATCTTTCAAATATGGACATGGTAATACCATTTATGAAACAAGAAGATTTAAGCTCTATTTTAGAATTCTTCCCTTCTAATGGAATAGTAATAATAGATGAACCAAGACGGATAGAAGAAAGATCCATTAATTTAAAAGAGGATTTTAATTTAAAATTAACAGATTTATTAAATTCCAAGGAAGTACTTCCTGCTCATATGTATATAAACTATGGCTATGATGAATTAGTAGAAAAGATAAAGCAGTATACTGTAATTACAAGTAGTAACATATTAAAAGGAAAAGATGAATTTCCTCCTAAATCAATATATAATTTTTCAGTAAAATCTATTGTAAGTTATAATAGCAAGATGGATCTTTTATTAGAAGATTTAAAGCACTACAAATATAGAGGATACAAGATAATTATACTAGTTGGGACTGAAGAGAGGGCTAAGAGACTTAAACAAAATCTATTAGAAGAGCAATTAGAATCTACATTTTATAGACAAAGAGAAGAAGAGATTAAATCAAATCAAATATTTATTACCCTTGGTAGTATAAAAAGTGGCTTTGAATATACACAACTTAAACTGGTAGTGATAAGTGATAACCAAATATTTGGGTCTAAGAAAAAGAAATTAAGATCAAAGAAAAGAAAAGATGCTGAAAAGATAAATAACTTTTCAGATCTTGAAATAGGTTCTTATGTTGTTCATGAAAGCCATGGGATAGGAAGATATGAAGGGATAGAACAATTAGACATACAAGGGGTTAAAAAAGATTATCTAAATATAAGATATAAGGATAATGATAAATTATATATCCCCATAGATCAAATGGATTTAATTCAAAAATATGTAGGGTCTGATTCATATAAACCAAGAGTTAGTAAATTAAATAGTGGTGAGTGGCAAAGAGTCAAGTCAAAGGCAAAAAAAGCTGTAGAAGATATGGCCGTAGATTTGCTTAATTTATATGCAAAAAGAGAAAAAACTAAGGGGTACTCCTTTAAAAAGGATACAGTTTGGCAAAATCAATTTGAAGATCTATTCCCATATGAAGAGACAGATGGGCAATTAGAGTCAAGTTTTCAAATTAAGAAGGATATGGAAAACTTTAAACCTATGGATAGGCTATTATGTGGTGATGTAGGATATGGTAAAACTGAAGTAGCTTTAAGAGCAGCTTTTAAAGCTCTAATGGATGGGAAACAAGTAGCTATATTAGTACCCACTACTATTTTAGCTCAACAGCATTTTAATACTATGGTAGAAAGATTTTCTCAGTTTCCAATAAATGGAGCTTTGTTAAATAGATTCAGAACTAAAAAAGAACAAAATATAACTATAGAAGGTTTAAAAAATGGCACAGTAGATATAGTTGTTGGAACTCATAGGCTTTTATCTAAAGATGTAAAATTCAAGGATTTAGGACTTCTAATAATAGATGAAGAACAAAGATTTGGAGTAAAACATAAAGAGAAGCTAAAGAGCCTAAAGACAAATATAGATGTTTTAACACTTACAGCCACACCTATACCTAGAACTCTTCATATGTCTTTAGTAGGAATAAGAGATATGAGTGTTATAGAAGAGCCTCCTGAAGAGAGATATCCTATTCAAACTTATGTAGTAGAGTTTAATGAACAGATGATAAGAGATGCTATAATTAAAGAAATATCTAGAGGAGGCCAGGTTTATTTTGTATATAATAGAGTAGAAACTATAGAAAAGGTGACCAATAAACTTAGAAAATTAGTACCAGAGGCTAGTTTTACTATTGGCCATGGGCAGATGGCAGAAAGACAATTAGAAAGAACTATGTTAGACTTTTTAAACAAAGAATATGATGTATTAGTTTGCACTACTATTATAGAAACTGGTTTGGATATTCCAAATGTAAATACTATAATTATATATGATGCAGATAAAATGGGATTATCTCAACTCTATCAATTAAGAGGAAGAGTAGGTAGATCAAATAGAATTGCATATGGGTATTTTACTTATCAAAAAAATAAAGTATTAAGTGAAGTTGCTGAAAAGAGATTGAGAGCTATAAAAGAGTTTACAGAGTTTGGTTCTGGATTTAAAATAGCTATGAGAGATTTAGAAATAAGAGGGGCAGGTAATTTACTTGGCTTGGAGCAGCATGGACATATTGAAGCTATTGGATATGATTTATATGTAAAGTTTTTAGCAGATGCAGTTAAGAGGCTAAAGGGCGAGGTTACTGAAGAGGAAACTTTAACTACTATAGATATAAATGTAAATGGATATATACCATTAAAATATATAGAAGAAGAAGATTTGAAGATAGAAATATATAAAAAAATTGCAGCTATTGAAAATATAAAGGACTATAGTGATTTAATAGATGAGCTAATAGATAGATTTGGTGATATCCCCCCTTCAACATTAAATCTTATGGATATATCCTATATAAAAGCATTAGCAAATAAAAATAAAATTACTAATATAAGTCAGAAAAGGGAGAGCGTAAGGATAGATATAATTTCTGCAGATAGTCTATCTTTAGAGCTAATAAATTATCTAGGGGGAGAATATGGAAGAAAAATAAATTTTGACCTTTCTTCTCAGCCACACTTGAGTTTTAAGCCAAAACATAATGTATTAGTTGAACTTAAAACTCTACTAGAAAAAATCAACGGTTTTAATACTGGACAAAATGATATATAATGATTTAGTAGATTGATATTTTTAAAGAGAGGATGTTTTAATTGTTAAAGATGAAAAATAAAAGAATCCTTATTTTAGGATTGATCCTTGCCATATCTATTATCGCAAACGGATGTAAAAAGAATGTAGAGGGATTAGTTGCTCAGGTAAACAATGAGGAGATAACACAAGAAGATTATGATGCTGAATTGGATGTATATAGAGAAATATATATAAAACAATTTGGAGAAGAAGCTCTATCTCAACCTGGACCAAATGGAATGACTCTAGACTTAGAATTACAACAAAATATATTAGATAAACTAATAATAGAAGAGTTAATAGCTCAAAAGTCTGAAGAAAGAGATATTAGTGTGACAGATGAAGAGGTAGATACTAGATTAGAAGAGATAAAGACAAATTTAGGTGGAGAAGAGCAATATGATGAATTTTTAAATTCAAATGGAATCTCTAAAGAGTATTTCAAAGCTAGCACTAAAAAAGAAATTTTAATGGAGAAATATTATAGTGATTATTTAGAAACTACTGAAATAGAGCAAAAAGAAATAGAAAAGTTTTTTGAAGAAAACAAAGAAGATTTAGTAGTTTTAAGAGCCAGACATATTTTAGTAAATAATGAAGAAGATGCTAAAAAAATTGTGGAGAGATTAAATTCTGGGGAGAAATTTGAAGAAATAGCTCTTGCAGAATCTTTAGATAGTATATCAGCAGCCCAAGGAGGAGATCTTGGTTACTTTACTAGAGCTGGTATGATAAAGGAATTTTCAGATGCAGCTTTTGCACTGGAAGTAGGAGAGATAAGTGACATTGTAAAGACAGAGGTAGGATATCATATTATAAAACTTGAAGACAAAAAAGAAACACTAGAAGACTTACAAGAACAAATTTCTATGGTATTAAAAGAGCAAAAATACGAAGCACATATTGAAGGTTTAAGGGATGAAGCAGATGTTGAAGTGTTTTTAGAATTTGAAGATGAGAGCACAAGTAAATCTGAAGATACACCTGAAGCAGAAGAATCAGAAACTGAAAAAGAAAATTAAAATTAGTATATAATAAAAAAATGTAAAATGTATAAAAATTTCCTCTTAGATATATAATAAGCTTACTACACTTATTGTATAAGGAGGATAAATTTTGAAAGCTACAGGAATAGTTCGAAGAATAGATGATTTAGGAAGAGTTGTAATACCAAAAGAAATAAGAAGAACCTTAAGGATAAGAGAAGGAGATCCTTTGGAAATCTTTACAGATAGAGAAGGGCAAGTAATACTCAAAAAATATTCTCCAATAGGAGAACTAAATGAATTCTCAAATGAATATTGCGAGGCTTTATATGATAATACTAATCATATAGCGATTATATCAGATAGAGACAATATAATTGCTATAGCTGGTGGATCTAAAAAAGAGTACTTAGAAAAGCGGATTAGTCCAGAATTAGAAAAAATAATTGAATTAAAAGAGATATTTTCTACAGATGAGAATAATAGGCCTATAAAAATATTTTATGAAGATGAAAATGCAGAGAATTATACTTCTCAAGTTATTGCCTCTATTGTTATGCAAGGAGACCCTATAGGATCTATTATACTAGCTTCTAAAGAAGAAAATGTAAAGATGGATGAGATGGAAGTAAATCTATTAAAAACAGCTGCTGGATTTTTATCTAAGCAGATGGAAAATTAGGTGCCTACCAAAAGGTAGGTACTTTTTTCTTTTATATATATAGGATATATGATATATTATATAGGAATTTAAAACATAGAAGAATTAAACTTAGAATATAATGTTAAAGATTAATTATTAGGAGTGATACTGATGTCTAAGGACAATAGTTTTGTAAAAGGGGCTGCTATACTTGGTGTAGCTGGAATTATTGTTAAAATTTTAGGGGCGATTTATAGAATACCCATTGGAAATATAATAAAGACTGAAGGAATGGGATATTATCAAACAGCATATCCTTTTTATGTATTATTACTTACTATATCTACAGCAGGATTTCCAGTAGCAATTGCAAAGCTAGTATCTGAAAGGAGAGCAATAGGAGACTTTAAAGGGTCTTTTAAGGTGTTTAAAGTTGCTCTAATTGGTTTGTTTATAGGAGGTGTTTTAACCTCTTTATTTGTCCTATTTTTTGCCTATCCAATAGTGGATTCCTTAGGGAATAAAAATGCTTATTATGCTCTTATAGCTTTAGTACCAGCTCTATTTTTTGTTCCTATTATGTCAGCATTTAGAGGATTGTTTCAAGGTAGACAAAACATGATTCCCACAGCTTTATCCCAAGTTATGGAGCAGTTTTTTAGAGTTGCTACAGGATTGTTCCTTACATACATATTGCTGGACAAGGGATTGCCAATAGCTGCTGGAGGAGCCTCTTTTGGAGGGTCAATAGGGGCTATTGTAGGTGTTTTAACTATGTATATAATTTATTTATCTAAAAAGAAGGAATTTAATCTAGAAATCCAAAATTCTATGTATAAAGAAGATTATAATACAAAAACAATAGTAAAAGATCTATTAACTATTGCTATTCCAATAACCGTAGGTGCTGCAATAGCTCCTATAATGGATGCCATAGATGCAGGTTTAGTACTTAGAAGGTTACAATCTATAAATTATACAGAGGCTCAAGCAAATGACATGTTTGGTCAATTGAAAGGGTTTGCTCAAACTCTTATAAATCTACCACAAGTATTCTCCATAGCTATAGGAATGAGTCTTGTACCTGCTATTACTGATGCAAATGTAAGAAAAAAAGAAGGTGAAGTAAAAAAGCTGATTGGCTCAGGAGTTAGGATGACTCTACTTATAGGACTTCCAAGTGCATTAGGGCTATTTGTACTTGCAGAACCTATAATAGGACTATTATATTTTAATAATACTGCTGAAACTATAGCTAGTACAGGTGAAATTTTAAAATTTCTATCCTTTGGAGTAATATTTTTAACTCTAGTTCAAGCACTTACTGCAATACTTCAAGGCTTAGACAAGCCAATGATTCCAGTAATCAACTTATTTATAGGCGCAGTTGTAAAAATATTTCTATCATATACTTTAACTGCAGTTCCAATTATAAATATAAAAGGGGCTGCAATAAGTACAGTAGTTGCATATGCAATAGCTGCAATCCTAGATATTATAGTTTTAATTGTAGTATTTAAGTTTAAGTTTAACTATAAAGATGTATTTATAAAACCTTTGTTGTCCTCCATAGGGATGGCTATAGTAGTAAGTATAAGCTTTGGATTTTTATTAGGCTTAATAGGAAACAAAATGGCTACAATAGGGTCTATTTTAATAGGGGGAATAGTATATGTTATACTATTAATTATTACGGGTACTATAACTAATGCAGACTTAGAGTTGATTTTAAAACATAAAAGATTTAAAACCATAGCAGATAAATTAAAAAAATAAACTTAAGGAGAAAAGTATGGGTAAAATATATATAATTGGATTAGGACCAGGATCTATAAATTCTCTTACTTTGGGAGCAATAGAAAAAATCCATAATGGGTATAAAAACTTTTTAAGAACTGATAAACATCCAACAGTAGAATACTTCCATCAGAAACAGATAGATTATACTTCATATGATTATATTTATGACAGTGAAGAAGGATTTGACCATGTGTATGAAAAGATAGTAGAAGAATTAATACAGCAATCAAAAAATGAAGAAGCTATAAACTACTTTGTACCAGGTAATCCAATGGTTGCGGAAAATACAGTGAAATTGCTATTAGAAAAAGATGTTGAAACTGAGATAATACCAGGGATGAGTTTTATAGAGCCAATGCTTCAAATTGTAAAGAGAGATCCTATAGATGGGCTAAAGATAATAGATGGTGCAGAGTTTAATGATTTAATGATAGATATAAATGTGGATACTATTATAACTCAGGTATACAATAAAAGGATAATGTCAAATGTAAAGCTAAAACTATCTGAAATCTATACAGATGACTATAAAGTATGGATTATTCAAAGTGGAGGCATAGAAGGTAAAGAAAAGGTACATAATATTCCTATATATTCATTAGATAGAATTGAAAATATAGATTCTCTTACTAGCATTTATATAGAAAAGATGGAAAATGACAAGAAAGTATTTGATTTCAATGATTTAATGGGTATAATGAGAGTGTTAAGAGGAGGAAATGGGTGTCCTTGGGATTTAAAACAAACCCATCAGTCAATGAGACAGTGTCTTATAGAGGAAGCCTATGAAGTAGTAGATGCAATTGACAGGGAGGATATAGATAATTTAAAAGAAGAATTGGGAGACTTATTATTGCAAGTGCTATTTCACTGTGATATAGCTTATGATGAAGGTGAATTTTATCCGATTGAGGTTACATCTGGACTTGCAAATAAGCTTATTTATAGACATCCACATATTTTTTTAGAAAAAAAACTAGAAAATTCCCAGGAAGTAGTATATAATTGGAATAAGCTAAAGGATTCCCAAAGGGGATTAGAGAAATTTAGTGAAAAATTAGACAGTATCCCTAAACTTCCTGCTCTTATGAGAAGCAGAAAAATTCAAGAGAAAGCCTCTGAAATAGGTTTTGATTGGGAGGATATAGAAGGTCCTCTTAACAAAGTTATTGAGGAATATGAAGAAGTAATCCATGCAATGAAAGAATTTAGTGGAGGTGATTCAAAGGTAGAAGAAGAGTTAGGAGATTTGTTATTTGCAGTTGTAAATCTCTCTAGATTTTTAGATGTAGATCCAGAACTGTCTTTGAATAAAACTATCAAAAAATTCATTAAAAGATTTCGCTTAATGGAGGAACAAGCTTTAGAATCAAAGAAAAATTTTGAAGATATGAACTTAGAAGAAATGGATGCTTTATGGGAATTTGCTAAAAAAACTGAAAACCAGTAAAACTTGACTATGATTATTTAGTTTTAAGTTTATAAAAAAGAAAAACTATTATTTAGGAGGAAATTATAATGAACAAAGCTGAATTAGTAAGCAGTATAGCAGAGAAAAGTGATTTAACTAAAAAAGATGCAGAGGCTGCTTTAAATGGATTTATTAAATCTGTAGAAGAAGCCCTAGCAGGTGGAGAAAAAGTACAACTTGTAGGTTTCGGTACATTTGAAGTTAGACAAAGAAAAGCAAGAGAAGGAAGAAATCCAAGAAATCCACAAGAAGTAATTAAGATTGCAGCATCAAATGCGCCTGTATTTAAGGCAGGTAAAGCTTTAAAAGAAGTTGTAAATCCAGGAAAATAGTTAAAAATCAGGTCTTTTGACCTGATTTTTTTCATAAAGGAGTGATTTATATTAGAATTGATAAATTCTTAAAAAATTCAAGGATAATAAAGAGAAGAACTGTAGCAAAAAAGGCTTGTGAGCAAAATAGAGTAAGTATAAATGGGAAAATTGCTAAGCCAGGAGATGAAGTGAAGATAGGGGATATAGTAGAAATTAATTTTTCAAATGAATCTATGAAGTTAGAAGTTCTTAGAGTAGATGAGAATGTGAAAAAAGATGAGTCAGCACAATTATATAAAAATATTTAAAAAGACTTTTGTAATAAAAGTCTTTTTTTTTTCATAAATATAAGAATGATAGGAGGGAGAATATGGAGGGAAATATAAATAAATTTAAAAATCAAAATATTGTACTTGAAGATAGGACTAGGATGAGTGTATCAGGTGTTGAACAAGTAGACAGTTTTAATGAACATACTATTATATTATCCACAACAAAAGGAGGAGTGAGTATTAAAGGGTCAGATTTAAATATTAGTAATTTAAATCTTGAAGATGGTAAGGTGAAGATTTCAGGTTTGATAGATAGCATAGAATATATTGGCAAAGAAGGGGAAGCTAAAGGTATACTAGGTAAGATCTTTAGATAAATGGAGTGTTGTCATGGTTGGATTTAATTTAGGAGATGAATTATATATTTTTTTAATGTCTATTAATCAAGGGTTGATTATAGGAGTTATCTATGATTTGTATAGAACTTTTAGATATTATACTAAGCCTAAAAAGGTTCTTTCTTTTATAGAAGACTTATTATTTTGGATAATTATAACATTCATATTCTTTATGTTTCTAGTAAAAAACACGGATGGAATAATAAGAGGTTTTGTATTACTAGGATTTATATTGGGGAGTATTATATATATAAAGATAATTTCAAGGTACAACTTGCCCATATTAATTAAGATTTTTAAGTTGATATTTAATACAATAAATGAGATAATAAAATTAATAGTATATCCTTTTAAATTGATTTTATATTTATTTAAACCAGGTGTAAATAAATGTTTCAATATATTTTCCTTTGTCTTTAAAGATATAAAAAAACATTTTAAAATTATGTCTAATAAAAAGTAAGATGGTTTATATACAAAAGGGGAAAGTGATATTATGGGAAAGAGGAAAAAGAGTAAGAAAAAGAAAAAACTCAAGATTATCCATATAATACTATTATTTTTAATGGTTTATATATCTGTTGTAATGGTAAACCAGAGAAAGCTAATGAAAGAACTACATAGCAAAAAAATAGACATTGAAGAAGAAATACATAATATAGAAAATGATATAGATTCTCTAAATGAAGAGATAGAAAATAGTGACTCTCTAGAGTTTATTGAAAAAACTGCTAGAGAAGAATTGGGAATGGTAAAACCTAGGGAAATAATATATATAGATAAAGGGAAAAAGGAAAATTCTTTTTTAAAATTTTTTAAAAGAGATTCCAATTGACTTATTTTTATTTGTGCTATATACTAAAAATGAGAATATTATAAGGAGGAATCATTTATTTATGCCTGTATCTGTTGGAGAAATAGTTGAAGGTACTGTAACAGGTATCACCAATTTTGGTGCATTTGTTCAGTTAGCAAAGGGGAAAAGTGGACTAGTTCATATTTCCGAGATATCACACGATTATGTAGAAAAGGTAGATGATTATTTAAAAAAGGGTGAAAAGGTAAAGGTAAAGGTCTTATCCGTAACAGATGATGGTAAGATTAGTCTTTCTATTAGGCAAGCTAAGCCTAAGACTAGCCAACCTGCGGAAATAGAGTGGAACAAACCAGACAACTCTCAAAAGAACATGTCTTTCGAAGATAAATTAAGTCAATTCTTAAAAGACAGCAATGATAAAATGGATCAATTAAAATCTAAAGACAATAGAAAAAGTAGTATGAGATTTAAAGGATAAAATTATAAACCGGGTAATTCCGGTTTTTTTTATTTTTTGTTTTGCCATAAATCTACATTTAATGGAAAAAAACATATTTATAGCATTTCTGTAGTTAAAATCAAGGGTTTTAAGGTTAATGGAATATGTAAAGTGTCTTAAATGAAACATTTAAGAATTAAGTCTACATGAATAATTTTTGTCTTAAATTTCAATAATTATCCTCTCTAGATTGACAAATTTTAAAGATAGCATCTGATAATATAAAGTCAACAATAATTCTAGGAGTGATTCAAATGATAAATACTAATTCCATATTAACTAAAAGAAGATTAAATTTAAAGCTAGATTATAAGAAAGTATTTGTAGTCATTGTAGGCTTTTTTTTAAGCAGGGTAAGTATTTTAGATGGATTTACACCCTTTGGACTAGCTTTTCTAGGATCTTTTCTTATAATGAAACATAGATCCATAGGCTTACTTTTATCAGTTTTAGTAGGAAGCTTTAGTTTAAAAGGGATAAGTGGATTTGACTATTATTTAGTATCAATTATTGTTTATTTAGTTTTTACTAAAATTAAAACTATAGATAAGTTTAATTTACTAAAATCAAGTTTGATTTTATCTCTAATTTTTGTATCGACTAGGACTATATCCTTATTTTTCTCAAGTTTCCCATTTATTTATGATGTATTTATAATAATTTTTGAAGGAGTCTTAGTGTTTACTATGACATATGTATTTTCTTTTAGTTTTCCCATAGGCAATATAAGAAATAGAAGTATGCAAGGTGAAAAACTAATATGTACATTTATAACTTTAGGATTAGTTCTTGCTGGACTTAGTAATTTGGAAATTCTAAATATTTCTATAAAAAATACTATAAGTATAATTTTACTTATTTATTTAAGTTACAATTATGGAGCGATGATCGGAAGTGTGTCAGGGGTTATAATAGGACTTATAGCTTACATATCTCAAACTGAGATGCCTTTTATTATATCAATATTAAGTCTTGCAGGATTGTTTTCAGGATTATTTAAGGATTTGGGGAAATCTGGGTCAATTTTAGGGTTTATACTTGGAAATGGAATAATTAGCTTCTATATAAATAGTTTAGGTACAAGTTTTTTAAATTATAGAGAGATTATAATTTCCTCTATAGGATTTCTAATATTTTCAAAACTTATAAAAATTGATTTAAGAGAATATTTTATGGAAAGTTCAAATACTAAAAGAGATTATTTAGATAGGAAAAACAAGATAGTAATTGATAAATTAAATAATATGGTAGAACTTTTTAATTCTTTAAGTTCTACTTTTAAAAAGTCTTTTCAAAATAAAGACATATATCCAAAATCCGAAGTCTATGATTTAATAAACACTGTCTCCAATAAAACATGTAAAAAATGTGAAAACTACCATAAATGCTGGAAAGAAAATTATTATGAAACATATAGTAATATTTTAAATCTTACAGCTTTAGTAGAGAGTAATTTAGAAGATATAGATGGATTGGCAGTTGAGATAGGGGATTCCTGTATAGAAAAAATAGATTTAATTAACAATATAATGGACGAATATAAATTATTTAAAATAAACTCCAATTGGAATTTAAAACTAATAGAGCAAAGACAGTTATTAGCTGAACAATTAGAGGGATTAGGGAAGGTTATAAAAAACATAACCTTTGATATATATGAAGAGCCTGTATTTAAAGAGAATTTAGAAAATTTACTGATAAAAGAATTAAAAAATATGAAGATAGATATAGAGGAATTATCTGTAGTACAATTAGAAAAAGATGATTTAGAAATATTTATAACTCTAAGTGAAAACATAGATACAACAGAGGAAGTTCATAATATAAATAAAATTATCTCTAATCAACTAGGTTATGATGTAAGTTGTGACTTTACTTATGGAAATATAATTAATAAAGATAAGAGATTGAAATTTACTAAGATCAAAAAGTATGCATCCTTAACAAAAGTAGCAAGTGTAGCAAATTCTGAGAATGGGATTTCTGGAGACAATCTAAGTTTTGGAGAAGTAAACTCTACTAGCTTTATGGCAATAAGTGACGGGATGGGTACTGGCAATATGGCGAATAAAGAAAGTGGTATAGCTATAGAACTATTGGAGAAGTTAATAGAAACAGATTTAGATAGGGAACTTATCATAAAAACACTTAATTCGGTTTTAAGAACTAAGTCAAATGATGAATTGTTTACAACCTTAGATTTAGGGTTTATAGACTTATATACAGGTAAATTTCAAATTTTAAAAACAGGTTCCCCTGCTACCTTTATTAAGAAAAAAGATAGGGTTATAATAGTAGATTCTACATCTCTTCCCATAGGAATATTAGAGAATATAGACTTTAATATATACGAAGAATATTTAGCTGATGGAGATATTGTCATAATGATGTCTGATGGAGTACTAGATAGCAATAGGGATACAGATAGATCAGAATTATGGATGAAACAAGTAATAGAGGGAATAAGTACCCAAAATCCTGAAATAATAGCTAAAGAAATCTTAGAATTAGGAAAGGTAATGGGTGGAGAAGAAATAAAAGATGATATGACTGTAATGGTTACAAAGGTATGGAAAAAAGTATAGAGGATTTTAAATTGACCCTCCTTAAACTAGATTTTTCTCTAATTAAGGGGGTCACCTTATTTTGTACTATATTTTTTATCTTTGTTTTTTTATTTGGAATAATGTATATTAGTATATATATAAATATAAATTGTGGTGATTATATGGAAAAAAAGGTCTTTGAAACAATAAAAAAAGAAAATTTAATTAGACCAGGGGATACTATTTTAGTAGGAGTCTCAGGAGGACCTGACTCTATGGCTTTATTATATTCTCTTATATATGCAAGAAAAAAGATAGAGTTTAATATACTTATAGCCCATCTAAATCATGGACTTCGAGGAGAAGAAGCTTTAAGGGATGAAAACTTTGTAAAAAATCAAGGAGAATTGTTAGGTATAGACTGTTATACCAAAAAGGTGGATATGGTTTCTTATGGAAAAAAGATGGGTATAACATCTGAAGAGGCTGGGCGTGAATTAAGATATGGATTTTTTAGAGAAGTTTTAAATGGAATTGATGGTGGTAAAATTGCAGTTGCTCACAATAAAGACGATCAAGCTGAAACCCTACTTATGAGGATTTTTAGGGGGAGCGGAATAGATGGACTAAAGGGAATGGAGTTTTCTGTTAATGATATAATTAGACCGATCTTAAATATTTCCAGAGATGAAATAGAAGATTATGTCCATAAAAATAAAATAGAGACAGTGACTGATCATACAAATTTTTTACCAATTTATACAAGGAATAAAATAAGACTAGAATTAATCCCGTATATAAAAGATAATTTCAATCCAAATTTAATTGAGGGTTTATGGAGAATGTCACAGATTTCTAAAATTGATAGTGAGTTTTTAGAAGAAGTTTCTTTGGAGAAATACAATTATGTGTTGAATAAGGTGGGCAATAACTGTATAATCTTAAATGGCGACATGTTTAATAATCAGCATGAAAGTATGAAACAAAGAATAATCAGAACAGCCATATTTAACTTAATAGGAGAGCTTCAAGGATTTAGTGAAGAACATATTATAGCTATAAAAAAACTATTTACATCTGGTCAAACTGGGAAAAAGTTAAATTTACCAAGAAATATATTTGCTAAAGTAGATTATAATAATTTGATTTTAGAAATAGGAGACAATTCTAAAACTAAGCCTTATCAATATAAATTATCCATTGGATATAACGAAATAGATGATTTAAATTTAAAATTCAGATTAGAAATCCTTTCTATTAGTGAAATAGATTATTTGAAAAATAATAAGACTACTCTATTTTTAGACTGGGATAAAATTCAAGGGGGAGTCTTTATAAGAAATAGAAGACAGGGAGATAGGTTTATTCCCTATGGTATGGAGGGGAGTAAAAAGTTAAAAGATTACTTTATTGATGAAAAGATTTCAAAGGATATGAGGGACAAAATCCCCTTGATAGTAGATAGTGAAAATATTTTATGGATTGTAGGATACAGGTCTAATAATTTATATAGAGTTACAAGAGATACAAAAAAAGTCTTGAAAATCAGTTTAAATCTTTAAAAATATAAGGAGGAAATGATGAAAGAATCAATAAAAGAAGTATTAATTAGTGAGGAAGAATTATCAAAGAAGATAAGTGAATTAGGAGAACAAATAACTAAGGATTATAAAAATAAGGATTTGATGTTGATTGGGATTTTAAAGGGTGCTGTAATTTTTATGTCCGAGTTATCTAAAAACATAGATCTTCCCTTACTAATGGATTTTATGGCAGTTTCTAGCTATGGTAATTCTAAGATATCTACAGGTGAAGTAAAGATAATAAAGGATTTAGATTTTTCTGTAGAGGGAAAGGATATACTTATAGTAGAAGATATAATAGATACTGGATTAACACTTGCTTATTTGACAGATAATTTAAAGAAAAGAGGAGCAAATAGTGTAAAGATAGCTACTCTTCTAGATAAACCAGCAGGAAGAGGAATGAAAGTAGCTGTAGATTACTTAGGTTTCACTGTGCCAGATGAATTTGTGGTTGGATATGGTTTAGATTATGCAGAGAGATATAGAAATCTTCCTTTTGTAGGTACATTAAAAGAAGAAGTCTACAAATAGTGTCATTGAAATAGAATGACTCTTATGTTATAATCAAAAGATATTATCTACCTATGAGTGGAGGAGGACTAGGATTGAGAAAATTTTTTAAGGATATGAGTATTTATCTATTGATCATAATACTGATAATGTTTGGTGTCCGTATGATGGGTCAAGATGTTGAAACAATTAAAGAAATGGATATTACTGAATTTGTAGATAATCTAAAGTCAGATAGTGTAGAAGGTATAGTAATTCAAGGAAAAACAGCATTTGGAGAATTAAGAGACGGGACGAAATTTCAAGTTTTATTGCCTGATGAAGTTAAATATAACCTTTGGGATGATTATTTAAGAGATTTAGTAGAAAATAAGGATCTTAGTTTAAGTAGTAAACCTGAACCTACTAGACCTTGGTATTTAGATTTATTGCCAACATTATTAATTCTATTAGGTTTTGGTGTATTTTGGTTTGTATTTATGCAACAATCTCAAGGTGGTGGTGGAGGAAGAGTTATGAGTTTTGGTAAAAACAAAGCTAAACTCCACAAAGATGAAGGAGAAAAAGTAACCTTTGATGATGTTGCAGGATTACATGAAGAAAAAGAAGAATTAGTAGAGATTGTAGATTTCCTTAAAGCACCTAAAAAATATATTGATATAGGAGCTAGAATACCTACAGGTGTTTTAATGGTAGGACCTCCTGGTACAGGTAAGACCTACTTAAGTAGAGCTACTGCAGGTGAAGCGGGAGTACCTTTTTTTACAATTTCTGGTTCAGACTTTGTAGAGATGTTTGTCGGAGTTGGAGCTAGTAGGGTTAGAGATTTATTTGAACAAGCAAAGAAAAATGCACCTTGTATAATCTTTATAGATGAGATTGATGCTGTAGGTAGAAGAAGAGGCGCAGGAATGGGTGGAGGTCATGATGAAAGAGAACAGACTTTAAACCAGTTGCTAGTTGAAATGGATGGATTTAGCAAAAATGAGGGCATTATAGTTATGGCTGCTACTAATAGAGCTGATATATTAGACCCTGCTCTTTTAAGACCAGGAAGATTTGATAGAACTATATATGTTGGACTTCCAGATGTAAAAGGCAGAGAATCGATTCTTGAAATTCATACTAAAAATAAACCTTTAGATGTAGATGTAGATTTAAAAGTTATAGCAAAGAGTACAGCTGGATTTACCCCAGCAGATTTAGAAAATCTAGTAAATGAAGCTGCTCTTCTTTCAGCTAGATATAATCTTAAAACGATACCTATGCATCTTGTAGAGGAAGCATCTATTAAAGTCCAAGCTGGACCTGAAAAGAAAAGTAAGGTAGTAAGTGAGAAAGAACGTAAACTTACAGCTTATCATGAAGCGGGTCATGCAATTACTGGTAGATTACTTCCAGGTACTGATCCTGTACACATGGTAACTATAGTTCCTAGAGGAATGGCTGGAGGATTTACGGCTTATATTCCTGAAGAGGATGTAAACTATATAACTAAAAGACAAATGGAAGATAGATTGGTCACATTACTAGGTGGTAGAGTTGCAGAAGCTTTAGTTTTAGAAGATATAAGCTCAGGTGCTCAAAACGATATTGAAAGAGCAACCAAAATCGCTAGAAAGATGATAACCCAATATGGAATGAATGAAAAATTAGGGCCAATGACTTATGGAACTGATGACGAACAAGTTTTCATGGGTAGAGATTTTGGTAGCTCAAAGCAGTACTCTGAAGAAGTGGCATCAACTATAGATAGCGAAATGAGAAAGTTAATAGATACGGCATATAATCGTGCTGAGCAACTTCTTAAAGACAATATGGATATTCTTCATAGAATATCTCAAGCTCTTTTGGAAAGGGAAACCTTGGATGCAAAAGAATTTGAAGCATTGTTTTTGGGAGAAGCAGAATAAAGTAAAAAAGGTAGGGTTATCCTACCTTTTTTACGTGGAGGGAAAGTATGTATAAAGGATATATAACAGATATAGAAGGCATAAAAGTAGGTCATAGTCAATCTGAAGAGGGGATTACAGGTTGTAGTGTAATACTATGTGAAAAAGGAGCTACTCCTGGGATTGATATTAGGGGAGGTGCTCCAGGTACTAGAGAGACAGATATATTTAAATCAGAAATGATGATAGATAAAATCCATGCAGTAGTGCTATCTGGAGGATCTGCCTTTGGCCTTGAAGCATCTTCTGGAGTTATGAAATATTTAGAAGAAACTGATATAGGTTTTGATGTAGGAGTTACAAAAGTTCCTATTGTATCATCTGCAGTAATATTTGACTTGAATATTGGAAATCATAAAATTAGACCTGATTTTTCCATGGGTTATGAAGCTTGCAAGACTGCATCTGAAGAAGAAAATAGGCAAGGAAATATAGGTTGCGGTATGGGTGCTACTGTGGGGAAAATACTAGGACCTAAAAATTCCATGAAAGCAGGAATTGGAAGTGCAACAATAGAGCTTGGAAATTTAATGGTTTCAGCCCTAGTTGCAGTAAATAGTTTTGGTGATATTTATGATTATAAGACTAATAAACAGATCGCAGGAGTATATGATTATAAAACAAATAAACTCCTAAATACTTGTGAGATTATGAAGAGGGAAAACCAAAATCTAGGCTTCCCTATGAAAAACACTACCATAGGTGTCATAGGAACCAATGCTATCCTTACTAAAGCTGAAGCTAACAAAGTAGCTCAAATGGCTCACAATGGATATGCTAGATCTATAAATCCTGTACATACTACATTAGATGGAGATACTATATTTACAATGTCAACAAATAGAGTAAAGGCAGATATAAATATTGTAGGAACCTTGGCAGCAGAAGTTATGAGTATGGCTATAATTAATTCTATATTAAAGTCAAGTTCCCTTGGAGGGGTCAATGGATTTTATGATTTAAAATTATCCCTTGACTAAAAATGAAATAATTATTATAATTATCCAGTAAAAAAGCTAGTATCTTAAAGAGCTAGACTGAATTTTCAAAAATAAAAAAAATACCACTAGTATCCATTTATGGAGCTAAAGGAGGAAATTATGAAAAGAAAAGAGTATTTTAATATTAGAAAGATGACAATAATAGGAGTTTTAGGTGGAATATCCATAATTTTAGGATTAACACCTCTGGGTTTTATACCTATAGGGCCTACTAGGGCAACGATTATGCATATTCCAGTAATAATAGGTGCTATAATGGAAGGACCTATTGTAGGAGGTTCTGTAGGGCTTATATTTGGATTATCCAGCATGTTTCAAGCTGTCACGAATCCTACCCCAGTGAGTTTTGTGTTTTTAAATCCTTTAGTCTCTGTATTGCCTAGGGTTTTAATTGGAATTATAACTTATTATGTATATAGTGGATTTAAAAAAATAGGTAAAAAAAACACTCTTAGATTTTTAAATATTATATGGGCTTGTATTGTTTTTTATTTACTATACACAGCTTATTCTAATATATCAGTTGGAGAAGATATCTCATCTGCTATTGCAAGTATTATTTTTACTCTTATTGTAATTAGTTTTATTTATTTTACAAATACTAGGCTTAAAGATAGTGAATTAGATATAATAATCTCAACTATAATAGGTAGCCTTACTAATACAATAGGAGTATTAGGATTCATATATATATTCCACGGAAAAGCATTTGTGGACAAATTAGGGCTTGATCCAAACTTAACTAAGAATATTATATTTGGATTAGCTTTGACAAATGGAATACCAGAGGCTATAGTTGCAATTATAATTACAATGAGTGTAATAAGTGCCTTAAAGAGGATTAAATAAGAGGGGTGATATTTTGTTATTAGTGATAGATGTTGGAAATACTAATATAGTATTTGGAGTATATGAAGATGAAAAACTTTTATATAATTGGAGAATTGCTACTCAAAAAGAACGTACATCTGATGAATATGGATTATTATTTCAACAAGTATTTAGTTATCATGGATTGAGTTCAAAGGATATAGAAGATATTATAATATCTTCTGTTGTGCCACCTTTAATGCATACACTTCCAAATATGTGCATTAAATATTTTGGAATAAATCCAGAAGTAGTAGGACCTGGAATTAAAACGGGTATAGATATTAAATATGATAATCCAAAAGAAGTTGGGGCAGATAGAATAGTAAATGCGGTAGCTGGATTTTCAAAATATGGTGGACCGCTTATTATAGTGGATTTCGGAACGGCAATAACTTTTTGTGCTGTAAATAGAAATGGAGATTACTTAGGGGGAGTAATATGTCCAGGGATTAAAATATCTTCTGAAGCATTATTTTTAAGGACATCAAAGCTTCCTAAAGTTGAAATATCTAAACCTAAAAAAGTAATAGGGAAAAATACGATAAACAGTATACAATCAGGTATGGTATTTGGGTATATTGGAATGGTAGATTATATTATAGAAAAGATGGAATCTGAAATGTGTCAACAGGGAGAAAAGTTAAAAGTCGTAGCAACTGGAGGATTTGCAAATCTAGTTGTGAATGAAAGTAAATATATAGATAAGATAGATGAATTTTTAACCTTAGAAGGTTTAAGGATAATACATGAAAGAAATAAAAGGTAAGTAGAAAACTACTTACCTTTTTATGAGGTGAGAAAATGATAATAGACAATTTAAATTTAGAAAATAATCTAATTTTAGCTCCAATGGCTGGAGTTACAGATCTTCCCTTTAGAATTATATGCAAGGGATATGGAGCTGGTCTAGTATTTACAGAAATGATAAGTGCTAAAGGTCTTTATTATGGAGATAAAAAAACCAAAAGCCTGATGATGACAGATAAAAGAGAAGTCCCTTTAGGAATTCAAATATTTGGTTCAGATCCAGATATTATGCAGAAGGTCATAAAGACTCATTTAAATACAAATAAAGATATTCATATTATAGATATAAATATGGGGTGTCCTGCACCGAAGATAGTTAAAAATGGAGATGGTAGTGCTTTATTGAAAGAACCTAAGAAGATTCGTTCTATATTAAGAAAAGCAGTAAAGGCAAGTGATAAGCCTGTAAGTTTAAAGATCAGGTTGGGCTGGGATGATGATAATATAAATTGCTTAGAAGTAGCGAAGGTAGCTGAAGAAGAAGGAATAAAGTTGTTAACTGTACATGCTAGGACTAGAGAGATGTTTTATTCAGGGAAAGCAGATTGGGAATATATAAAAAAGATAAAAGAGAGCATAGGTATAAAAGTCATAGGAAATGGAGATGTATTTACACCTGAAGATGCTATGGATATGTTGAGTTTTACTAGTTGTGATGGAGTGGCACTTGGAAGAGGAGCTATGGGAAATCCTTTTTTATTTAGAAGAATACTAAATAAAATGAAGGGAGAAGAAGATACACCTCCTAGTTATGAAGAAATAATAAATACTGCTTTAGAGCATTTGGAGATGGTTGTTCGCTTAAAAGGAGAAAGGGCTGGAGTAAGAGAAATGAGAAAGCATATAGCCTGGTATATTAAAGGGTTAAAAAACTCTAATGAAGTGAAAAACAAGATAAATACAATTACAACAAAAGAGGAAATAAAAGATATAATGCTTGATTATCTAGAAAAATTAAATAATTAAATGTATATATAATCATTCTCTATCATATAATTTTAAAAATTGTGATGGAGGTGATAATACGAAGCTTCTATATGTAATAGGACATGAAAAATATGAAAGACATCTTAAAAAAGGAATTTACAAATACTTACCAAGAATTTTTATAGGTGATTTTAAACCTAGGATTTTAGATGATATTCGAATTGGAGAAAATGTAATTGGTAAATTCGTAGGTATGAACACAAGAGATGTAGACTTGACAGATGAAAAGAATTTGGAGAAATATATACATGGAATATTAAGTTTAGAAGAAAATTGGGATTATATATATATAGAACAATTTAACTTAAAACTATATAAATATATAGAATCTAAATTAAACTTAAAGTTTAAGAAGGGAAAAAACATAAGATTATATAATATAGTAATGGTATTAAATGAGATTTTAAAATATAAAAAAGAAAAACATAAAGAAGAAATATTAATCTTATGTGAAGATTTGGATTTGTCTTATGAATTAATTAGCTTTATATCTCATGATTTTAAATTTATAAGTTTAATAGGAGTAACAGAAGATGATTTTGAAGATTTATATGATAAAATATTTAAATATACGGGAATTTCTATATTTCAACCTAAGGATATAAAAACTAATTTAAAAAATATAAAGATAGTTATAAATTTAAAGGAAGAACTTAATGAAGAATTAATGGACAAATTAAAAAACATGAATAAAAAGACTATCTTCATAGATTTTAGTTTAAGTAAACCATTATTAGTCCTTGGAGATATAGATATTATAACTGATGTAGTTTTTGATATATCCGAAGAGATATTTATGAATAATATTTTAATTAATAGAGAAATTAAATCCATATTATATGAAAGTTTATTTGGAGACAAAATAAGAAAATTCTCTAAACTTCTTATAAATGAAAAAGAGCTAAAAGAATATAAAAAAATAGATGTTATAAAAATAAGGGGAACATTATAATTTCTTGACATTAAGGCAGACCTTGATTATAATATTCTGCATACAATGTGGATATTTTTTAACAAATTAAATAAAGATATAATTTATTTTTCAAATAAAAGGAGAGAGACATATGGCAGAAAAGCAAGTGTTTTTAACCGCTGAGGGAATGACGAAATTAGAAGATGAACTAGATTTGCTAAAATCAGTTAAAAGAAGAGAGGTTGCAGATAGAATAAAACAGGCCTTAGATTTTGGTGATATTAGTGAGAACTCTGAGTATGATCAAGCTAAAAATGAACAAGCTCAATTAGAAGAGAGAATTGCTAAGATAGAAAATACTCTAGCAAATGCTCGTTTAATAGATGAAAAAGAAATCAATACTGATATTATAAGCGTAGGTTCTAAAGTTTTAGTAAGAGATGTAGAATATGATGAGGAAATGGAATATATAATAGTAGGTTCAGCGGAGGCAGATCCCCATCAAGGAAAGATATCAAATGAATCACCACTAGGGGGAGCTCTATTGGGAATGAAAAAAGGAGATACTATAAAGGTTAAAGTTCCTGATGGACATATTGAGTATGAAATATTAAATATAGGAGTTTAGTGGAACATAACTAAGGAGGAAGTCAAATGTCAGAAAACGAAGTAAATTTAAATGAAATGCTTATGATGAGAAGGGAAAAATTACAACAATTAATAGAAAATGATAATAACCCTTATGCAGTAGAGACCTATGAATACACCCATTATAGCAAAGATGTAAAAGAAAACTTTGAAGACTTAGAAGGAAAAGAAGTTTCAGTAGCAGGTAGAATTGTATCTAGAAGGGGACATGGTAAGGTTAGTTTTCTTGATTTACAAGATAGTGAATCGAGAATTCAAATATTTGCTAAGCTTGACATATTAGGAGAAGAAGAATACCAACAACTATCTTTACTAGATTTAGGAGATATAATAGGGGTAAATGGAGAAGTATTTAAGACAAAAGCAGGAGAAGTTTCTATAAGAGCAAAAAAAATAGTTATAATGTGTAAATCTCTACAAATACTTCCTGAAAAGTTCCACGGATTAAAGGATCAAGATTTAAGATATCGTCAAAGATATGTTGACTTAATTGTAAACCCTGAAGTAAAAGAGACATTTAAACTAAGATCTAAAATGTTAAAATCAGTAAGAGAATATTTAGATGAAAGAGGATTCTTAGAAGTAGAAACACCTATATTAAGTACTATAGCAGGGGGAGCAAATGCAAGACCATTTACGACTCATCATAATACTTTAGATTTAGATATGTATATGAGAATAGCTAATGAATTATATTTAAAGAGACTTATAGTAGGTGGATTTGAAAAAGTATATGAAATGGGTAGAATGTTTAGAAATGAAGGTATGAGTCCTAAACATAATCCTGAATTTACTAATATAGAATTATATCAAGCCTATGTAGATTATGAAGAGATGATGAGACTTACAGAAAATTTAGTTGCATATGTAGCAGAAAAGTCTTTAGGAACTTTAAAAATAGATTATCAAGGAACAGAGTTAGACTTAACTCCACCTTGGAATAGGATAGATATGGCAGATGCAGTAAAAAAATATACTGGAGTTGACTTCTCTAAAATAGAAAGTGATGAGGAAGCTATTAAAATAGCAGAATCTAAAGGTATAGAAGTAAGAAAGGGAATGAAAAGAGGACATATCATATCAGAGATGTTTGAAGAGTTTTGTGAAGAACATCTTATACAACCAACATTTGTTACTGGACATCCTGTAGAGGTATCACCTTTGGCTAAAAGAAATCCAGATGATCCTAGAAAGACAAATAGATTTGAAGCATTTATAAACACATGGGAAATTGCAAATGCATTCTCAGAATTAAATGATCCTATAGATCAGAGACAAAGATTTGAAGCTCAAGTAGAACAAAAATCTCAGGGAGACAGTGAAGCTCATCCTATGGATACAGACTTCTTGAATGCATTAGAAGTAGGTATGCCACCTACTGGAGGGCTTGGGATTGGTATAGATAGACTTATAATACTTTTAACAAATCAAAAGAGTATAAGAGATGTATTGTTATTCCCTACTATGAAACCTATAGAAGAATAAGTATTAAAGGATTATTTCATAGAAACCCTTGACAGTTAATTATATTTATTGTATACTAAAAATCCAGTCGAAACTAATATGTTTTTGCTGGATTTTCAAATTTTGATAAAACAATTTAAAATAATTTTTAAAAAGTTGTTGACAAAATGAGAAAAACATAGTAGTATATTAAGAGTTGACTCAAACAAAGTCAACAAAGCAAGAAAAGAGTCAACAAAAAAGAATTTAAAAAAACTGTTGACAAGAAACAAAAGAAATGTTATACTAATAAAGTCGCCTCGAGAGAGCGGCAATGAACTTAGATAATTAAACAGTGTGAAATACTTTGAATCTAAACACACAAAATCAATTAACAACAAATAATTGAGCCAATCAAACTTAAACTTTTAAATGAGAGTTTGATCCTGGCTCAGGACGAACGCTGGCGGCGTGCCTAACACATGCAAGTTGAGCGAAGTTTTAAAAGAAGATTTCTTCGGATTGACTCTTTTATTATCTTAGCGGCGGACGGGTGAGTAACGCGTGAGAAACCTGCCTTTCACAAAGGGATAGCCTCGGGAAACTGGGATTAATACCTTATGATACTTTTAGATAGCATTATTTAAAAGTCAAAGCGTAAAGCGGTGAAAGATGGTCTCGCGTCCCATTAGCTAGTTGGTGAGATAAAAGCTCACCAAGGCAACGATGGGTAACCGGCCTGAGAGGGTGAACGGTCACACTGGAACTGAGACACGGTCCAGACTCCTACGGGAGGCAGCAGTGGGGAATATTGCACAATGGAGGAAACTCTGATGCAGCGACGCCGCGTGAACGATGAAGGCTTTCGAGTCGTAAAGTTCTGTCCTAGGGGACGATAATGACGGTACCCTAGGAGGAAGCCCCGGCTAATTACGTGCCAGCAGCCGCGGTAATACGTAAGGGGCGAGCGTTGTCCGGAATTATTGGGCGTAAAGGGTTCGCAGGCGGCCTTTTAAGTCAGATGTGAAATCTCACGGCTTAACCGTGGTAAGCATTTGAAACTGGAAGGCTTGAGTTAAGGAGAGGAAAGTGGAATTCCTAGTGTAGCGGTGAAATGCGTAGATATTAGGAAGAATACCAGTGGCGAAGGCGACTTTCTGGACTTATACTGACGCTGAGGAACGAAAGCATGGGGAGCAAACAGGATTAGATACCCTGGTAGTCCATGCCGTAAACGATGAGTGCTAGGTGTTGGGGGTCAAACCTCGGTGCCGCAGCTAACGCATTAAGCACTCCGCCTGGGGAGTACGTACGCAAGTATGAAACTCAAAGGAATTGACGGGGACCCGCACAAGCAGCGGAGCATGTGGTTTAATTCGAAGCAACGCGAAGAACCTTACCAGGGCTTGACATGCCTCTGACCACTCTAGAGATAGAGTTTTCCCTTCGGGGACAGAGGACACAGGTGGTGCATGGTTGTCGTCAGCTCGTGTCGTGAGATGTTGGGTTAAGTCCCGCAACGAGCGCAACCCCTATTTTTAGTTGCTAACAAGTTAAGTTGAGCACTCTAGAGAGACTGCCGATGATAAATCGGAGGAAGGTGGGGATGACGTCAAATCATCATGCCCTTTATGTCCTGGGCTACACACGTGCTACAATGGTCGGTACAACGAGGAGCCACTTAGCGATAAGGAGCGAATCTCTAAAAGCCGATCCCAGTTCGGATTGTAGGCTGCAACTCGCCTACATGAAGTTGGAGTTGCTAGTAATCGCGGATCAGAATGCCGCGGTGAATGCGTTCCCGGGTCTTGTACACACCGCCCGTCACACCATGGAAGTTGGCGATACCCGAAGCCGGCGAGCTAACCGCAAGGAAGCAGCTGTCGAAGGTAGGGTCAATGACTAGGGTGAAGTCGTAACAAGGTAGCCGTATCGGAAGGTGCGGCTGGATCACCTCCTTTCTAAGGAGATTATGACCTAACAGAAATCTCTGATTTCGTTGTAGGTCAGATGTCGCGTAGTCTAAATCTTTGATTTAGTCTACGGAGCCGACTCCAAAGTACTCACACTGTTTTCTTATATATATTAACTTATTTAATTAAGTTACACTGAACATTGAAAACTACAAAAGCAATAAAAAATAGATCAAAATTTTTAAGGTCAAGTTATTAAGAGCATAGGGCGAATGCCTTGGCACTAAGAGCCGATGAAGGACGGGATAAGCACCGAAATGCTTCGGGGAGTCGCAAGTAGACTTTGATCCGGAGATGTCCGAATGGGGAAACCTACTTGAGCAACCCTCAAGTATCATACACTGAATACATAGGTGTATGAAGGAAGACCAGGGGAACTGAAACATCTAAGTACCCTGAGGAAGAGAAAGAAAAATTCGATTTCCTAAGTAGCGGCGAGCGAACGGGAAACAGCCCAAACCAGATTTATCTGGGGTTAAGGAAAAAGCAAAGGATATAAAATTAGTAGACGAAGAAGACTGGAAAGTCTCACCAAAGAAGGTGATAGTCCTGTAGTCGAAACTAAGTTTATACAGGCTTTTCTCCAGAGTACCATGAGACACGAGAAATCTTGTGGGAAGTAGGGAGGACCACCTCCCAAGGCTAAATACTCCTTAGTGACCGATAGAGAATAGTACCGTGAGGGAAAGGTAAAAAGAACCCCGGGAGGGGAGTGAAATAGAACCTGAAACCCTATGCTTACAAGCAGTGGAAGCACTTTATATGTGTGACCACGTACTTTTTGTAGAACGGGCCAGCGAGTTATGGTATGCAGCAAGGTTAAGTAATTAAGTTACGAAGCCGTAGGGAAACCAAGTCTTAATAGGGCGAATTAGTTGTATGCCATAGACCCGAAACTGAGTGATCTATCCATGGGCAGAGTGAAGTTGAAGTAAAATTCAATGGAGGCTCGAACCGGGTAACGTTTAAAAGTTATCGGATGACCTGTGGATAGGGGTGAAAAGCCAATCGAACTCAGAGATAGCTGGTTCTCCTCGAAATAGCTTTAGGGCTAGCCTCAAGATAAAGTGAGATGGAGGTAGAGCACTGACTGGCTAAGGGGCGCATAGCGTTACCAAAGCCTATCAAACTCCGAATGCCATACTCATATACTTGGGAGTCAGACTATGGGGGATAAGCTTCATAGTCGAAAGGGAAAAAGCCCAGACCACCAGCTAAGGTCCCTAAATCCAAATTAAGTGTGAAAGGATGTGGGGTTTCACAGACAACCAGGATGTTGGCTTAGAAGCAGCCATACATTTAAAGAGTGCGTAATAGCTCACTGGTCGAGAGACCCTGCGCCGAAGATTTCCGGGGCTAAATTTGGTACCGAAGCTGTGGATTGATACAATAGTATCAGTGGTAGAGGAGCATTGTGTTAGGCTTGAAGCTACACCGAAAGGAGTGGTGGACTTAACACAAGAGAGAATGCTGGCATAAGTAGCGAAAGGTGAGTGAGAATCTCACCCGTCGAAAGCCCAAGGTTTCCTGAGGAAGGCTCGTCCACTCAGGGTAAGTCGGGACCTAAGCCGAGGCTGAAAAGCGTAGGCGATGGACAACAGGTTATAATTCCTGTACTAGATAAATGCGTTTGAGAGATGTGGTGACGCAGAAGGATAAGTTGAGCGCGCAGTTGGAAAAGCGCGTCTAAGCAAGTAGGAAGTGGGGATAGGCAAATCCGTTCCCATAATTCCAAGATGTGATGGGGATCGAAAAACAAGTAGAGAAGCAACTGACTCCATGCTGCCAAGAAAAGCCACTATCGAGTATTTAACTACCCGTACCGTAAACCGACACAGGTAGGCGAGGAGAGAATCCTAAGACGAGCGGAAGAACCTTTGTTAAGGAACTCGGCAAAATGACCCCGTAACTTCGGGAGAAGGGGTGCCAGAGAAGGATAGATTGCACAATCGAAAGATCATCTGGCCGCAGTGAATAGGCCCAAGCGACTGTTTACCAAAAACACAAGTCTCTGCTAAGTCGAAAGACGAAGTATAGGGGCTGACACCTGCCCGGTGCTGGAAGGTTAAGGGGAAGAGTTAGGAGTAATCCGAAGCTTAGAACTTAAGCCCCAGTAAACGGCGGCCGTAACTATAACGGTCCTAAGGTAGCGAAATTCCTTGTCGGGTAAGTTCCGACCCGCACGAAAGGTGCAACGACTTGGGCACTGTCTCAACAAAGGATCCGGTGAAATTGTAGTACACGTGAAGATGCGTGTTACCCGCGACAGGACGGAAAGACCCCGTGGAGCTTTACTGCAGGCTGACATTGGATTTTGGCATAACATGTACAGAATAGGTGGGAGACTAAGAAACCAGGACGCTAGTCTTGGTGGAGTCAAATGTGGGATACCACTCTTGTTAGGCTAGAATTCTAACCTGGTACCATTATCTGGTATAGGGACACTGTCAGTTGGGCAGTTTGACTGGGGCGGTCGCCTCCTAAAGAGTAACGGAGGCGCTCAAAGGTTTCCTCAGCACGGTCGGAAATCGTGCGAAGAGTGTAAAGGCAAAAGGAAGCTTAACTGCAACACCTACAAGTGGAGCAGTAACGAAAGTTGGACTTAGTGATCCGGTGGTACCGCGTGGAAGGGCCATCGCTCAACGGATAAAAGCTACCCCGGGGATAACAGGCTTATCTCCCCCAAGAGTTCACATCGACGGGGAGGTTTGGCACCTCGATGTCGGCTCGTCTCATCCTGGGGCTGGAGTAGGTCCCAAGGGTTGGGCTGTTCGCCCATTAAAGAGGCACGCGAGCTGGGTTCAGAACGTCGTGAGACAGTTCGGTCCCTATCCGTCGTGGGCGTAGGAAATTTGAGAGGAGCTGTCCTTAGTACGAGAGGACCGGGATGGACAAACCGCTGGTGTATCAGTTGTCTCGCCAGAGGCATGGCTGAGTAGCTAAGTTTGGAAGGGATAAGTGCTGAAGGCATCTAAGCACGAAACCCCCCTCAAGATAAGATTTCCCATCAATAGAGTAAGACTCCAGGAAGACCACCTGGTAGATAGGTCTAAGGTGAAAGAGTAGTAATACTTGAAGCTAAAAGATACTAATAAGTCGAGGACTTGACCAAATGATGATCAAAGATAAATTGCTAAGTAGTTTTCGTCTGGTGACGATAGCAAGAGGGACACACCTGTAACCATACCGAACACAGAAGTTAAGCCTCTTAACGCCGATGGTACTTGGGTGGCAACGCCCTGGGAGAGTAGGAAGTCGCCGGGCTACATATATAAGAACCCCTTACTGCATAATAGATGCGGTAGGGGGTTTTTATCATTAGGAGGGAAAATTCACCTATAAATTTCTATGGAAATTGTATTGCATATTAGTACAATATATGTTATTCTGTTAGATAGAAATTGAAGTGCAGTTTTGCAACTTAAATCTATTTACTCGTTACACTAACTTTTAAATCAGTCCTGTGAGGCTGGAAAGGAGAGATATTATGACAGATAATATTATGAAAAAAGCTCAGGTAAAAGAGTCATCTACATTACTTGAGGGTTCAAAAAAGACTATATTAGCCCTACAACATTTAATAGCTATGTTTGGAGCTACAGTATTAGTACCTATGATTACGGGTTTCAACCCATCTATTGCTTTATTCTCAGCAGGTATGGGGACTCTTATATTCCATGCTTGTACAAAAGGTAAAGTACCAGTATTTCTAGGCTCATCATTTGCCTTTATTCCAGTAATTTTAACAGTTAAAGAGATTTACAATGGAGATCTAGCCTACGCCCAAGGGGGTATTATGGTGGCTGGATTAATTTATGTCCTTTTATCCTTCTTAATTAAAAAGATAGGTGTGGAAAAAATTCAAAGATTACTTGCACCTCAAGTGGTAGGACCAATGATTATTGTAATAGGATTAAACTTAATTCCTACAGCTTATAATATGGCAAGTCAAAACTTAATGGTGGCTTTTATAACACTTGGTATAGCAGTAATAATAAAATTTAAAGGGACCAATTTTATAAAACAATTATCCATATTGATAGCAGTAGCAGTAGGATATTTAATATCATTAAGAATTGGATTAGTAGAAACAGAAATCATAAGAGAAGCTTCAATAGTGTCAATTCCTGCATTTAATTTGCCAAAGTTTGACTTAGGAGCAATAGCAATTATAGCACCGGTTATTTTAGCTGTATTCATGGAGCATCTAGGAGATATAACAACTAATGGGCAGGTAGTAGGAAAAGACTTTATAAAGGAACCAGGATTAAATAGGACTCTCTTGGGAGATGGATTAGCAACTGCCTTTGCATCACTAATAGGCGGACCAGCCAATACAACTTATGGAGAAAATACAGGGGTACTTGCAATAACAAAGAATTATGATCCATCAATATTGAGACTTGCAGCAGTATTTGCAATAGGATTAGCTTTTATATCTAAGATAGGAGCTGTACTTGCAACTATACCAAATGCAGTAATGGGTGGAATATCACTTATGCTATTTAGTATGATCTCTTTAATAGGAGTAAATACCATAAGAAACCAGAAAGTAAAATTTAATTTCAAAAACTTATTAGTAATAATTACAATTTTAGTATTGGGGCTAGGTGGAGATTATTTATCTAGCACTTTAGGAATAACAGTAGGTATACCAATAAATGAGTCAGTTCAAATAAATGGTTTGAGTTTTGCAGCTTTAGTAGGTATAAGTTTAAACTTCATATTAAACCTACTAGGAAAAGAAAAAGAAGCTTAAATTAAATATTTTTAAATAAAATAAATTAAACTGTGCATAATTTTAAATTATGCACAGTTTTTAAATTAGACAATTTTCCATATAAAGTATAAAATAGAGTAGAATACAATAAAGGAGTAAAAATATGTCTAAAAAAATAATAGTAATAGGAGCAGGAGCCGCAGGGATGATTTCTGCTATAGTTGCCAAGAAAAATGGAGCAGATGTATTACTTTTAGAAAAGAACTCTAGAGTAGGTAAAAAACTTCTTGCAACAGGAAATGGAAGATGTAATTATACAAATCAAAATGTAAGAATTGAAAATTATCATGGTGAAAATCATAAATTTGCTTATAGTGCTTTGAGAACTTTTAGTGTGGAACAGACCATAGATTTTTTTGAAAGACTAGGGATAACACCTGCTATAGAAGATGGTGGCAAAGTATTTCCATTATCTTTTCAAAGTTCTAGTATGTTGGATGTACTTAGATATGAAATAGATTCACTAAATATTGATCTAATAACAGAAGCTGAAGTAGTAGATATAGTAAGAAATCATAAATTTATAGTTATATTAAAAGATGGTAGAAAATTTAAAGCTGATAAAGTAATATTAGCAACAGGCGGTATGGCAATGCCTAATAGCGGTTCTAGTGGTGATGGGTATAAGCTTGCTAAGAAACTTGGTCACAGTATTACAGATATATTTCCAGGGCTCGTACAGTTAAAATTAGAAGGAAATATATTTAAAGGATTAAAAGGAGTTAAATTTAAAGGAATAGCAAGACTATATAAAAAAGGAAAGATAGTCTTAGAAGATACTGGAGATATACTTTTTACTGATTATGGAATATCTGGTCCTCCTATACTTCAATTGAGTAGAACAGCCTTATATAATCTAAATAGAGGTGAAGAAATAGAACTTGAAATATCAATAATTTATACAAAAACTTTTGAAGAATTAAGGATATATTTAGAAAATAGATTTTTATTAATGCCTAAAAAATCTATACAGGATGCTCTAATAGGAATGATAAATAAAAGACTTATAATTCCTATTTTAAAAGAATTAAATATAGATAAAAATAAGAATGTATCTAATCTTTCTAAGGATGAAATAATTCGATTGACTCGTATACTTATATCCTGGAGATTTAAAATAATAGGAGGTCTTTCTTTTTCAGATGCTCAAGTTACAGCAGGAGGAGTAAGAACTAATGAAATAGATAATAAGACTATGGAGTCTAAGCTAATTAAAGGATTATATATTGTAGGAGAATTGTTAGATATAGATGGAGATTGTGGAGGATTTAATTTGCAGTGGGCATGGTCATCTGGATATATTGCAGGTATTAGTGCATCCACAGATAAAATTTAGTGTTTGGAGGATATTATGTCAATAAATAATAAACTAAGAGAGCTAGAAGAGAATAATAAACAAATAAAGGTATCCTTAATAGGAGCAGGTTTAATGGGCAAAGGTATGGTCAGTCAGATGATGCTGATGAAAGGAATGATACCAGCTGTAGTAGCAAGTAATAAAATAAAAGACGCCATGGATGCCTATACTTTAGCTGGGATTTCAAAAGAAGATATAGTAATAGCTAGGAATCTAAATGATATAAATACTAGCATGGAAAGGGGAAAATATGTAGTAACTGATATTACAGAATATGCTACTAAGGCTAATTTAATCGATGTGGTAGTTGATGCTACAGGAGTCCCAAATGTAGGTGCTAAGGTTGCCATGGATTCAATTTCAAATAGAAAGCATATAGTAATGGTAAATGTTGAGGCTGATGTAACTGTTGGACCAATACTAAACAAATTAGCTAAAGAAGCAGGAGTAATTTATACAGGAACTGCTGGTGATGAACCTGGAAGTGTGAAGGAAATATATGATTTTGCAGATGCCTTAGGATTTGATATATTGGCAATTGGAAAAGGAAAAAACAATCCTATTGATTATGAAGCTACACCAAGTAGTTTAAGGGAAAAAGCACTTAAAAAGAACTTAAAACCTCTACGACTAGCTTCTTTTGTCGATGGTACAAATACAATGATTGAAATGGCTGCTATGAGTAATTCTACAGGCTTTTTGCCAGATATTAGAGGAGGACATGGACCGACAGCAACGGTAGAAGATTTGCCAAAAATCTTTAGCCTTAAAGAAGATGGGGGAATATTAAATAATAAAAAAATAGTTGACTATGTCCATGGCATAGCTCCAGGTGTATTTGTAGTAGTTAGTACAAAATTGCCTCAAGTACACGAAGAAATGAAATACTTAAGTATGGGAGAAGGCCCAAATTATGTGCTGTATAGACCATATCATTTGACTAGTTTAGAGACACCTATAACTGTTGCCAAAACTGTTATTTACAAAGAAGCTACAATAGCACCAAAGTATGATACTCCTGTAGTTGAAGTAATTACTAGAGCAAAAAAAGATTTAAAAGCTGGAGAGCATTTAGATGGTATAGGAGAATATACAGTTTTAGGAAGTATAGATACTTATGAGGTAGCTAAAAAAGAAAATTTAGTTCCTATAGGTCTTATAAATAAAAATGCAGTAGTCAAAAGAGATATCAAAAAGGGAGAATTTATTACCTACGATATGGTGGATATAGACAAGGATACAGAAATATATAAATTAAGAATGGAACAAGAAAAACTTGTTTAAATTTACTAGAATAAAATTATCCTTGACAAAATTAAGATAATTAAGTATATTAGTAGACAAGTAAAAAGACATGCATAGATAAGGACAGTAGCAAAGTAAATTTATCTTAGAGAGATAATCATTAGGTGAGAGATTATCATAAATCCTTTGTGAAGATCACCTTTGAGCATAATACCTGAAATCATTAAGGTATTACGGAGATGACCGTTATTCTATTAAGTGACAAATATACTAAGTATATTTGTAATTTAGGTGGTACCGCGAAAAACTCGTCCTAAGTCTATATAGATTTAGGACTTTTTTAATTAGAGGAGGAGAAGAATTGAAAAGATTTGATGAATTATCAAAGGACCCTGTAAAGTCAAGGGAACAAGAGATCTCAAAGTATTGGGATAGTATTGATTTATTAAATAAATCTGTTAATACCAGAGATGAAGATAAACCTTTTGTATTCTATGAAGGACCCCCTACGGCTAATGGAAAGCCAGGAATTCACCATGTAATGGCTAGGACATTGAAGGACTTAACTTGTAGATATAAGACTATGCAGGGTTATCAAGTTAAGAGAAAAGCAGGATGGGATACTCATGGACTTCCAGTAGAAATTGAAGTGGAAAAAAAGCTTAATTTAAAGGATAAACACGATATTGAAGCATATGGAGTAGAGGCATTCAATAAAGAGTGTAGAGAGTCAGTTTTCCAATATGAAAAACTTTGGAGAGATATGACGGAGAGAATGGCATATTTAATCGACTTAGACGATCCATATATAACTCTTGATAATAATTATATAGAATCTGTATGGTGGATACTTGATAAATTTTTTAAGGAAGGATTAATATATGAAGGTCACAAGATACTTCCATATTGTTCTAGATGTGGAACAGGACTTGCATCTCATGAAGTAGCTCAAGGCTATGAAGAAATAAAGACTGAGACTGTAATAGTTAAGTTTAAAAGAAAAGACAAAGATGAGTATTTCTTAGCTTGGACGACTACACCTTGGACATTGCCTTCAAATGTAGCTTTAACAGTAAATCCAAAGGAAATCTATTTGAAGGTAAAACAAAATGATGAAATCTACTATTTAAGTAAAGTATTGGCAGATAAAGTGCTAGAAGATGAATATGAAGTATTAGAAGAATTAGAAGGTAAAGACTTAGAACATATGGAATATGAGCAATTGATTCCATTTATAGATGTAAAGGGTAAGGCCTTTTTTGTAACCCTAGGAGATTATGTAACTACAGAAGATGGTACGGGGATAGTTCACTCTGCTCCAGCTTTTGGTGAAGATGACTATAATATTGGACTTAAATATGATTTAGCAGTAGTAAATCCTGTATCTGAAGATGGTAAATTCTTAGAGACTCCATGGGAAGGCAAATTTGTAATGGACGCAGATAAGGATATAATACAGTGGCTAAGAGAAGAAGGTAAACTCTTTAAAAAGCAAAAGATGAATCATAATTATCCTCATTGTTGGAGATGTCATACACCACTATTGTACTATGCTAAGCCATCTTGGTATATCCAAATGACTAAGTTAAAAGATAAGTTAATAGAAAACAATAAAGGGGTAAATTGGTATCCAGATTTTGTAGGAGAAAAAAGATTTGGAAATTGGCTTGAAAACTTAAATGACTGGGCTATTTCTAGAAGTAGATATTGGGGTACTCCATTCCCAGTATGGAAATGTGATAGCTGTGATCATGCAGATAGTGTAGGCTCTAGAGCTGAATTAGTAGAAAGATCTATAGAAGATATAGATATGGATATAGAGCTTCATAGACCATATGTAGACAATGTACATTTAAAATGTGATAAATGCGGCGGTAAAATGACTAGAGAAAAAGATGTAATAGATGTATGGTTTGACAGTGGTTCTATGCCATTTGCTCAACATCATTATCCATTTGAGCATAAGGATGATTTTGATAAATTATTCCCAGCGGACTTTATATGTGAGGGTATAGATCAAACTAGAGGATGGTTCTATTCATTACTTGCAATCTCAACTTTTGTAACTGGAAAAGCTCCATATAAAAATGTATTAGTAAATGATCTTGTACTTGATAAAAATGGAAAGAAAATGTCTAAATCAAAAGGAAATACAGTAGACCCATTCAGATTATTTGATGAATATGGTGCAGATGTATTAAGATGGTATATATTATATGTATCACCACCATGGACTCCAACTAAATTTGATGAAAATGGACTTAGAGAAGTAGAGTCTAAATTCTTTAGATCTCTTAAAAATATATATAATTTCTTCTCATTATATGCAAATACTGATGAAGTAGATCCAAGGGAATTCTTCATCCCTTATGAAGAAAGACCAGAGATAGATAGATGGATATTATCTAAGTACAATAATTTAATAAAATCAGTAAAAGAAGATATGGATATATTTGAACTTACAAGGGTAGTAAGAAACATTCAAGATTTTGTAATAGAAGATGTATCTAACTGGTATATAAGAAGAAATAGAAGAAGATTTTGGTCTACAGAATTAGATGATGATAAAAAGTCTGTATACAACACCACTTATGAGATACTTTTAGGTGTGTCTAAGATGATAGCTCCATTTGTACCATTTATAGCTGAGGAATTATTCCAAAAACTTTCAGATGATGAGTCTGTACATCTAGCTTATTATCCAGAGTTAAATGACGAGCTTTTAGATAATGAATTAGAAGAGAAAATGGATTTAGTTAGAGACTTAGTTGGAATTGGTCGAGCTTCTCGTGAGTCTGTAAAATTAAAAGTACGTCAACCTTTAGCTGAGGTTGTTATAGATGGAAAATATGAAGATAAGATTAAAGATTTAATTCCTCTTATAAAAGAAGAATTAAATGTAAAAGAAGTAGTATTTGAAAAAGATTTATCAGGGTACATGAACTATAGCTTAAAACCTAATTTCAAAGTAGCAGGATCTATACTAGGTAAAAAGATAAAAGAATTTGGAAAAGTACTAAGTCAATTAGATTCAAAAGATACAGTTGAAAAATTAGAATCAGGTGAAGAATTAGTATTGAATCTAAATGGAGAAGATACTAAGATAGAAAAAGATTATGTACAGGTTACAATTTCTTCTAAAGAAGGATTTAATGTAGTAATGGAAAATAATCTATTTGTAATCTTAGATACTACTTTGACACAAGAATTAAAAGAAGAAGGATATGCAAGGGAATTTATATCTAAAGTTCAACAAATGAGAAAGAATAATGGATATGAAGTACTTGATAATATAAATGTATATTATAATGGAAGCAGTGAGATACAATCAGCAGTAAAATCTTACGAAGAATTTATAAAATCAGAAACTTTAGCTGAGGCTATAAAACTAGTAGAAGAAGATTTAGAAGAGCAAGATTTAAATGGAGAAATGACAGGAATTAAATTAGAAAAGATTTAAAAGGAAAAAAACCTTACAGTGATTGGAGAATTAATCACTGTAAGGTTTTTAAATTTAATATAACTATCTTACCTTGAACTTGAAGGTCGATACACAAAGCTTTTCACACTATCCTACATTTGAAAAAAATTAATGATTGTGTTCTTCACAAATAGAGCCAGTTGATTTTAGGTTTCCATTTAAATAGGATTCTACAGCTTCTTTACTAGTACTCTGCGCTCCTACTATAACTTTTATATTATGTTGGTTAAATATGTCTACTGCACCTTTACCCATGCCACCTGATATTATGATATCTACTCCTTTTTCATGTAAGAAGTTAGGCAAAAATCCAGGTTTATGTCCAGGATTAGCTATGCTTTGTTGACTTATTATTTCCTTGTCTTTAGTTTCAAAAATTTCAAAGGTTTCACAATGGCCAAAGTGACCAGTTACATTTTTATTGTCGCTTGCTACTGCTATTTTCATATAAATTCCTCCATTTTTAAAATAATAGTTTAATAGTTTCACTATAGATTTTTTCCATCTTTTTAGCAGCTTCACATTGGATATCTACAATAGTTTTTCCACTATTTACTGCTGTAATTACAGATTCATCATAAGGAATACTTCCTATATATGGGATGTCTAAGTTTTTACATATTTCTTGTATTTGTTTAGAAATTTTTATATTTACATCATATTTATTTATACACACTGCCATCTTAGTTCCAAAATGAGATACAGTGTTTATTATCCGGTTTAGATCGCTTACACCAGAAATGCTGGGTTCTGTAACTATTAAAACCATGTCTACTCCAGTAATAGATGCTATAACAGGACATCCTATACCAGGTGAACCATCTATTATTTCTAGATTTGATTTTATTTCATCAGATTTCATCCTTTTTTTTACTTCAGTAACTAATAATCCTGAATTTCCACTTCCTATTTCTAGTTCAGCAGTGGAAAATATATTATTGTCTCTATATAATTTTAAATATCCAGATACATGAGGTACCATTTTAATAGCATTTACTGGACACAAAAATTTACAAAGACTACAGCCTTCACAAGAAAAAGGATCTATATGATAAGAATTTGTACTTTCATCATAAGAAACTGCATCAAATCTACATTTTTCTCTACATAAATTACAATTAGTACATATATTGTTATCAATACTTGCCTTATCCAAACCATAAAAAGGAGATATATTTGGGGCAGTATCTTTATTTAATAATATATGTAAATTTGGAGCGTCCACATCACAATCTGCAAATACCCTTGTTTGTGATAATTTTATAAAGGAACTGGCAACAGTTGTTTTTCCAGTACCACCTTTTCCACTAAGGATTAGAAGTTGTTTCATAGCTTAGCCTCCTTAGTTATGGCTTTTAAGATACTTTTAAACTTATTTCTATAAAAATTATCCTCTCTTGCCGCTATAAGAGAATTAGAATTTAAGTCGCCTAAATTTTTGTCATAGGGGATTTTTCCTAGTATCTTTATTCCTTTAGAAATACAAAAGTTTTCTGAAGGATTTTCTTTATCTAAAGTCTTATTTAATACTACACCAAAGGGTTTTTTAAATAATTTTACCAATTCATAGACTATATTTAAATTATGGGAACCAAATTCTGTAGGTTCTGCAACTAACACACAATAATCTACATCCTTAATCGTGTCCATTACAATACAGGCACTTCCTGGTGGAGCATCAATTATAGTTAATTTATTATCTTTTTTGATTTCTTTTAATAAATTGCTTATAATCGGTGTTCCTGAAGATTCTCCAATGTTTAGAGTCCCCGTAAATACATTTACATCTTCACTATGACCTATATCTATCTTTCCTATTACTCTATCTTTTTCATATATAGCATTTTGAGGGCATACAAATAGGCAAGCTCCACAGGAGTGACAAATATCTTCAAATACTAAGACTTTTTTTGCATATGCAAGAGCATTAAACTTACAAAATTTAACACATTTTTTGCAACCAATGCATTTTTCATGGTCTATAACAGGGACCTTAACATTTATATCCTTAGTATCTAAAATATTAGGTTTAAAAAACAAATGCCCATTAGGCTCTTCTACATCACAATCTACATAATTTGAATTTTCATATACACTAGCCAAGTTTACAGATAATAAAGTCTTTCCTGTACCACCTTTTCCACTTAATACAGCGATTTTCATATTATCTACTACCATGCCTATGTAGGCCTTGATGGATATCTAAAAGGGGAGATAGCTTATTTTCTTTGAAATTATTAAGATTATCTTCTATAGATTTGGATATAGACTTATAAATATCTACATCTCCAGATTCTAAGACTTTAGCTGCATTATTTCCACATCTAGGTGTAATTAAAATATTTATATTTTTATCAACTAATATTTGAGCAGCTTCTATTCCAGCTCCACCTTGACTATTTACAGCGGTGTTTTTAAAAAAATCATACTCTTTAGTTTGATCATTATATATTAGAAAAAAATTTGCCCTTCCAAAATTATCACTGATATTACTATTCATAGATTTTTCATCTATAGGTATACCTATAATCATAAATTTTCCTCCTTAAGTTATCGACATATGTTCTTTATATTTATAATAACATATTATGAACATATGTCAATAATAATATTAAAAATTTTTAGCTATGACAAGTTTTATATCTATATAGTCAATATCTTCAGGAAGATCATCTTTTAAATCTTTTAATTTTTCGATCCCTAATTTTTCTATAGAATTTAGTATAGTTTCTTCTTTTATAGGATTATCTATAAATCTATTCCAGTCGACAGTTTTTCCCTGGGTTTCACATTTTTGTAAATGGCTAATTATAGTACTTGGTACAAATCCTATCTCTTTAGCAATATCCTTCAGAGACAATCCTTCTTCATATAGCTTATAAGTATTTTCATATCTAAGTTTTAAATTATCTTCATTTGCTTTTTTTGGGGCTTTAGGAGGAATTATATCATTATTTTTTAAATACTTATCTATGATTTGTATAAAACTTTCACCATAGGTCTCATATTTTTTAGTTCCAACCCCTTTTATATTTAAAAAAGCTTGCCTGTCTCTTGGAAATAATGAAGCCATCTCCTTAAGAGTTGAATCATGGAATATCATAAAGGGAGGGATATCTTTATCTATGGCTAATTTATATCTCAATTCTCTTAATGTAGAATATAAATCTTCATTGAAGCTTTCCGAACTATGATTAGATTTTTTAGTAGCTTCTTTTTTCTCTAATAAATGTTTCTTATGATAGATCTTGACTTTTCCCTTTAAAACGTCTATAGAATTATTGTTTAATTTTAGAATGGGAAATTTATCAGAAGTCATTGTTATATATCCTTTAGATACTAAAGTCATTATCATTTCCCTTAAAGTAGAAGTATCATAATCCTTCATAATCCCATAGGTAGATACTTTATCTAAACCAAATTGAAGTATTCTTTTATTTTTAGATCCTTTTAAAACTTGAGCTATGACTGTAGAACCGAATCTTTGTCCTACTCTATATATACATGAGAGTATTTTTTGAGATTCTACACTTATATCTATCATCTCAGAATCATCTAAACAATTTCCACAGTTTTCACAATTTATATTTTTAGGCCTTTCTCCAAAATATGACAATATATTATTTCTAAGGCAATCATTTGTATGACAATAATCTTCTAAATACTGCAGATTTTTATATAGCATAGTTTCTCTTTCAGGAGAATTAGAATTATATTGAATAAGTAATTTTTGTTTGACTGTATCTGAAGGAGAATAGAGAAGTATACAATGACTAGGCTCTCCATCACGGCCAGCTCTACCAGCCTCTTGATAGTAACTTTCCATGTTTTGAGGCATATTGTAGTGAATTACAAATCTAACATCAGGCTTGTCTATTCCCATACCAAAGGCATTAGTTGCAACTATAATATTTACTTTATCAAATATGAATTCATCTTGACTTTTTTCTCGTAAGCTAGAATCCATACCACCATGGTAAGCTAGAGAGCTAAATCCAGCTTGATTTAGTTTTGAGTTCAAAGACTCTACAGTTTTTCTTGTAGCACAGTAGATTATTCCAGATTTATTGGAATAATTCTTATTTACAAAATCTTGGATAAACTGAAATTTATCATTTACCTTCGTAACTTGATAAAAAAGATTTGGTCTATCAAAACCAATAATAGATTCAATAGGAGACTTTAATTCTAATAAATGTTTTATCTCTTCTAATACTTCTTTTGTTGCAGTAGCAGTATAGGCAGAAACTACAGGTCTATAATTAAGAGAATGTATAAACTTAGGAATTTCCCTATAAGCGGGTCTAAAGTCATGACCCCATTGGCTTATACAGTGGGCTTCATCCACTGCTACCATTGAAATCTTGACAGAATCTACTAAGTTTTTAAATAGATATGTATTTAATCTCTCAGGAGCTATATATACAAGTTTATATTTTCCCTCTTTTATTTGGGTGATTCTATTATTTAATTCATAATCATTTAATGTACTATTTAAAAAGGTTGCTGAGATACCTATTTCATTTAGAAAATCAACTTGATCCTTCATAAGAGAAATCAGAGGAGATATTACAAATGTAAGTCCATCTAAAAGTACAGATGGGAGTTGATAGCAAAGAGACTTGCCTCCACCTGTAGGCATAATTCCAAGTGCATCTTTACCTTCTAATACTGCTTCTACTATTTTCTTTTGTCCATTTTTAAATTCATTGTATCCAAAATAATTACTTAAAGCATAATAAATATCCATATCAATCACTTCCTTCTTTAAAACTATTATACAAGACTTTTTATTTAATTTCATTATAGAAAACATGTAATAAAAATAGTATAAAATAACTTTTAAAATAGCATTAACTATTTGTCGGATAGTGTCGATTATATAATTGTGCAATTATATAATAAAATAGTAGAAAGAAGGTAAGGAATAATGAAAAAAATCAGCACTAGAATTGTATTAGCAGTTATAATTTGTAGTATAAGTATGTCCTTAATAGTAGGTATAACAAGTATGTTAAGAAGTAAAGATGTAATAGAAAGAGAAGCTAAGGAGAATCTATTAGGTGAAGTACAAATTTATACTGGAGATTTTAACAAGGATTTAATACTATATGAAAATATAGGTAAAAATTTACACTATATCCTAGAAGGAACTATTAATATGGATAAAATAGAGGAAAAAGGATATTTAAATGAGTACATTGATACTAATTTGGCTCATGCATTAAAAAAAATAGCTAAAGAAGTAGAACACTGTACAGGAGTGTATGTAGTTATCGATCCTAAATATACTGGAAAAACAGAAGGACTTTGGGCTGTTCTAGATGAAGGTGGGAATGTAATGTCTTCATTACCTAAAGATATTGCAGGAAAAAGCGAAAATGATCCCTCAGTAGCTTTTTACTACAATCCTATAAAAGAAGGAAAGGGATTATGGGGAAATCCTTACATAAATGATAATAATATAAATGTAATGACATATTCTATGCCTATAGTTGTAGATAATGATACAATAGGGGTAATTGGAGTAGATTTAAGTGTAGAGGAGTTAATAAATCATGTTGAAGATATTAGCGTATATGATACAGGATATGCCTTTATGCTCAATGAAGATTATGAATATGTGATCCATCCTACTTTAGACAGAAATAGCAATTTAAATACTATAGAAAATGGAGCATATAGTAGTATTGTAGATGAAATAGAAAAAAATGACTATAATGTTATGGAAACAGAATTTCAAGGTGAAAAGAAAATTATGGCTTTTTCAAAGCTATATGATGACAAAATAATCATGTTAACTGTTCCTAAAGCAGAAATATTAGAAGAAATGTATACTACTCTATATATTATATTAGGAGTTATTTTAGTATCTTCAGTATTAGCTATATTTGTATCCTTAATTTTTGGGAAAAGAATTTCTAATCCAATTGTAGCTGTAACAGAAATATTAGAGACAACATCTACATTAAATTTAAGGGAATTAGAAGATACTAAAGAGACAAAAAACTTGGCTAATAGGAAAGATGAAGTGGGTATTATTTATAATGCTACATTACTTTTAAGAAAAGAAATTAGAACTATAATACAATCTATAGATGAGACTACAAAAAGCATTGTAGAAAATACTGATAACTTAACCATAGCAACACATGAGACTAATGAATCTATAGGTGATGTATCAAAGACTGTAGAAGGTCTTGCCCAAGCTGCTATGGAACAAGCTTTAGATATAGAAAATGGTTCTAATAAGCTAAATAAATTATCTGATGAGATAAAGGCAGCAGTAGAAAATGGAAATATGGTAGCCAAAAGTTCTATTGGGGCTCAAAAAATAAATGAAGAAGGTTTAACAGCTATAAATAGCATGGTTGAAAAATTTAAAATTGTTAATGGAACTTCTGATATTTTAGGTGAAAATATTAAGTCTTTACTAATAAAATCTAACTCTATTGGAGAAATATTAAATATAATAATTAATATTTCAGATCAAACAAATTTACTAGCTTTAAATGCAGCTATAGAAGCAGCTAGAGCTGGGGAAGCAGGTAAAGGATTTGCTGTAGTAGCTGAAGAAATAAGAAAATTATCTGAGCAAACTGGACACGCTACTCAAAGTATAGAAGAAATACTAAAAGATATTAGATCTGAAGTAGAAATTACAAAAGAGAATATGGATTCATCTGAAGATGCTTTAAAGGAAGCCAATCAGTCTTTAAGCCTATCTAAGGAATCCTTTGAAGAAATATATTCTTCAATGTCAACCTCTATAAAGGCTATAGATAATTTGGAAGAAAAATTAAATATGGTAGAGAAAAATAAGGAAGAAGCAATATTGTCTATTCAAAACATGTCAGCAATATCAGAAGAAGCTGCTGCATCTACAGAAGAATTGTCAGCTTCAATGGAAGAACAATCTGCAACTATGGAAGTTATATCAACTAATACAGATGATTTGGATAAAATAATTCATGTATTGGAAGAATTAGTTAATAGGTTTAAAATATAGAAATAATAAGGCTTTATACCAGACTAAGATAAAAGATATTTAAAATAATTTTAAATATCTTTTGTCTTTTAATTTATAAGATCAATTTTTATTGGATTGCCTAGCTTTATACTATTTTCCTTAACTATGGAATCATAGGCTAAAACTTTAACTCCATTTTCACTTGCCAATTTTACAGCTTGAGAAAATTCATGGTCCATATTCCAATTTAGTTTAAATAAATTAGGTCCCTTCATTTGTATCAAGAAAAATATTATACCTATATATCCTTGATTTACAGCCTCTATCATTTCCAATACATGTTTAGTTCCTCTACTTGTAGGAGCATCTGGAAACATGGAAATACCATCTACCTCCAATGTTGCCCCTTTGACCTCAATAAATCCTTTTTTACACGAAGATTCAAAATACATATCAAATCTAGAACTTCCAAAGGTAACTTCTCGTTTTAAATAGCTTATATCTTTAAGCTCTGAGACGTGGCCATTCTGAATTCCATCGAATACAACTTCGTTTGGAACTTGAGAATCCATATTTACCAATATATTATCCTTCCAAACTGCTATAATAGAGTATTTAGTTTTCCTATTAGGATTATGGGAACAGTCTTCTAATAATATTTTACTTCCAGGTAATAAAAGTTCCTTACATCTTCCAGTATTTTTCACATGGACAGTCTCCTCTATTCCATTTATTATAACTTGTGCAATAAATCTATTAGGTCTTTTTAAAAATATTCCTTCTACTACCTTTTTATATTTCATATTTACTCCTTACGATTATAGTTTAGTACCTTTCATTATCAATTATATCAATTAAAACTTATTAAACAAAATAAAAAATTTACTATTATAACAGTAAATGGGTATAATTGAGATAGAAAGTAAAAGGGGGATGAAGTTCAGTTTACAAATCCACTGTGACAAAATATTTGCATAAAGAGAGGTTGAGCAAAATGGCAATAGATAAAAATAAGACTACCCAGCTTATAAATGATATAGATGAACTATTTGAGATGGTTTCAAAGCCACTACCTGCAGAGGCAAAGACCTTTATAAAAGAAAAGATAATGGGTGAAGTATTTAGTGAAGTTAGAAAATTAATAGAAGAAAGTAGACCTCCAGTACTATTTCTAGTTGGAAGGTCAGGACATGGTAAGTCCTCTCTTTTAAATGCCTTGGCAAATAAAAGGGTTGCAGAAGTTGGAGACATTAAACCTACTACGCCTGAATCTGTACCATATGAGATATTTTTCACCGATAGATATGCCACCTGGTCAGTAATAGATACGAGGGGTATATTTGAGACTACTAGGCCAGATGGAGCCCTAGATGAGGATGCAAGTGAAGTTTTAGAAAGGGATATTTTAAAGTATAAACCAGATATTATAATACATGTTATAAATGCCACAGAAGCTAGAAATCTATCAAATGATTTAAAAGTATTAAAGGATATAAAAAATAAATTGAAGAGAGAAACAGGCATAGAAACTCCTACAATAATTGCGATGAACAAGATAGATACCCTAGGTAATCCTAGAGATTGGCCTCCAGAAGAAAGTGGTAAAAAATCTGCCCTTATAAAAGAATCTCTAGATTATATGACAAAGGACATATTAAATTCACTGGAGTTTAAAAATATAGATTTAAATATTGGTATAAAGGGCTATAAGATATATGATAGCGAATACTTAGGAGTAATTCCAGTTTCTAGTTTGGAGGGAGATCTATGGAATATAGAGACTCTTTCTGATTTCATAGGTGAACAACTTCCAGATGAAGCTATTATAGATTATTATCAAGCACAGAAGAGAAAGAAACAGCTTAAAAGACTTTCAAATTCAATAATAAATCGTTTTTCAACTATAGCAGGAACTATAGGTGCATCTCCAGTACCAATTTCAGATATAGTGGTTTTAACTCCTCTCCAATTACTTATGATATCAATAATAGGAGGATTATCATGTAGAGAATTCAAAAAGGAAACAGCCTATGAATTTTTAGCTGCAGCAGGCATAAATGTAGGTGTGGCCTTTGGATTTAGAACAGCAGCACATCAACTTTTAAAGCTTGTACCTGTAATAGGATGGGCAGGATCTGGAGCCATAGCAGCCAGTGGAACTTATGCCATAGGAAAATCAGCAGAAGCCTATTTCTTTTTAGGGGAAATTAAAAAGCCAGAAGAATTTAAGTAAACCTATTTACCTTCTATGTATATAATGGTATAAAAACTAGGAGGTGGAAATATGAAGCACGCATATATCGCACAATATATGGATGGTTCTAGCATAAAGGAGGAAGTGGAAAAATGGATACAAGAAAACAGTCATATCATAGATGAAATCGTAGATATAGAATACAATCAAGAGGGAAATATATACATGGGAATAGTAACTTATTTAGAAAAATAGATAGGGAGATAAAATATTAGAAATTTTCTCCAAAAACATATATAATAATAGATAAATAATTTTCCAGGAGGCTTACATATGAAGAGTATAGTAGATACTAATATAAAAGACTTTAAAATTAGACCAGCTACAAGAGAAGATATACCATTAGTGCTCAAATTTATAAAGGAGTTAGCAGTATATGAAAAAATGTTAGATGAAGTAATTGCAACAGAGCAAACTCTAGAGGAATCTTTGTTTGAAAAAAAAGCAGCAGAAGTAGTATTTGGAGAATATAAGGGTGAAGCTGTAGGATTTGCTCTGTTTTTCCATAATTTTTCTACATTTGTAGGAAGACCAGGCTTATATCTTGAAGATATATTTATAAGACCAGAGGCAAGGGGAAAAGGCTTTGGAAAGACTATATTTTCCTATCTTGCAAATCTAGCTAAAGAAAGAAATTGTGGCAGAATGGAATGGGTTTGCCTAGATTGGAATACTCCTTCTATAGAGTTTTATAAGAGCATAGGAGCTATACCTATGGACAAATGGACAATTTATAGGGCTGAAGAAGATACATTTAAAAAGATGGCACAAGGTTTTGACAAATCCAATAAATCTAATACAAAAGATTTAGATAATCTTTAAAACAGATAAAATGTGTCTACTTCATATGAAAGTAGACACATTTTCAACTATAGATTAGGAATATAAAGCTTATCAATTTTTGCAGCCATTATAAAATCATTTTCATGTAGCCCGTTTATCTTATGGGTGTATAGTTTTATTTTGACTCTACCATAGGATAGAATGATTATAGGATGATGGCCCTGCTCTTCAGCTAATTCACCAATTTTGTTTGTAAAATCTAGAGCTTCTTTAAAGTCTTTAAAATTATATATTTTGCTTATTTTTTTATTTTCAATTACATCCCAACCATCTTCTAAATCCTTTATATAATCATTTATTTCCTCTTCTTTTAGTGGATCTGTGCTTATACTACAGGGAATACATTTTTTTTCTAGTAAATCACTCATTTTTCCACCTCCATATATTTACTTTTTTTATACCCAGATTTTTATAAATTATAGATTTAGCTTGGGATGAAATAAATTAAAGTTTATAGTATAATAAGATGAAAAATAAAAAAGGATGATCACTTTGAGAAAAATATTACTTCTTATAATAGGAAGCGTGAGTTTAATAGCTGGAAGCTTAGGCGTAATATTGCCGATTCTACCAACTACACCTTTTTTACTATTATCTTTAGCTTGTTTTGTAAAAAGTAGTGATAAATTATATAGATTTATATTAAACAATAGGTACCTTAGTCGCTATGTGAAAGATTATATAAATGGAAATGGGATTCCAATAGAAGCTAAAAAAAAAGCAATATCATTAATATGGATCACCATAAGCTTTTCAGTTATATTTATTATAGATAAAATTGCACTTAGATTAATGCTTTTACTAATTGCAATAGTAGTAAGTTTATATATTTGGACTAGACAAAATGCAGATAATTAAATAAAAGATTTTAATGTATATGATTATGGAGGAGATTATTTGAAATTATATATAACTAGACATGGACAGACACAGTGGAATACAATAAAAAAACTTCAGGGTTGGAAGGATTCACCTTTGACAGAAGAAGGTATAAAAAGGGCAGAAAAATTGGCTAAAAGATTAAAGTCTATCGACTTCGATAAGATATATTCTAGTCCTCAAAAGAGAGCTTTAGACACTGCTAAGATTTTAAACTATAAGGATATAGAGATAGTAACTCTAGATGAATTAAAGGAATTGGGACTTGGAAAATGGGAAGGTATGAGATTGCCTGAAGTGGAAAAAGAGTATCCAGAAGAATATTATTTATATTTTAATAAACCACATCTATATAAACCATTAGGTGGAGAAACTTATGATGAATTATTTTTAAGGGTAAAAAGTGCATTGGAACATATACTAGAACAAAAGGATGAAAATGTACTTATAGTTTCCCATGGAGTAACTATAAAGGCTATAATAGCCTTATTAAAAGATATGAAAATCGAAGATTTTGTGAAGATGAAAGTATACACTGGGACATCACTAACTGTATTTGAAATAGATGATGATAAGATAAACTCTATATTAGAGGGAGATGAATCACATATACTTTAGAAAGGGCAAACATGAGATTAAAAAGAGAATTTTTTGCTAGAAATACTATCCTAGTGGCTAGGGAGCTATTAGGGAAAATTTTAGTTTTAAAAAATGGGGAGAAGATTTATAAGGGCAAAATAGTAGAAACTGAAGCCTATATAGAGACTAATGACGATGCAGCTCATTTTAATAAAGGTTTAACAGATAGAACTAGGGTAATAGGAGAAATAGGAGGACATATTTATATCTATAATATATATGGAATGTATCAATGTTTCAATATAGTAGCTGAAAAACAGGGAGTACTAGGTGGAGCTCTCATAAGGGGGATTGAGCCTATAGAGGGAATAGAATACATGTATGAAAATAGATATAAAAGAGAATACAATAATCCTAAAAGACGAGAAATAATAAATCTTACAAATGGTCCAGCAAAGTTTGTAATGGCATATGGTATTACAAAGGATAAATTTTATGGGGCAGACTTAACAAAGGATAAGAGAATTTGGGTAGAAGATAGAGAAAAACTTAAAAGAGAGGATATAATAAAGACTCCGAGAATAAATATAGACTATGCACAGTCTAAGGATTATCTCTTGAGATTTTATATAAAAGATAATCCATTTGTATCAAAAAAATAAGGGGGATACTATGTATAATGCAGCTTTTAATAAGTTTTATTGGGGATTTTTCTTTATAATGTTGAGTTTTAAAATACAAGGATTTGATATAATTCCTAATATAATAGGGTATATACTTATTTATCAGGGATTAACACTACTAGAAGAACAGTCAGAGAATTTTAAGCAGGCGAAGAAATTTGCTATTCCTATGATAGTTTTATCAATATTTTCAATATATGACTTCCAAGGTTTGTTAGAACACAGACTCATGGAATTTTGGATATGGTTCTTTACTATTATAATTGGGATAATAAGTATTATAATTGATTTAAAGATAGTATATCATTTATTTATGGGAATAAATGATATGGCCGTTGCTAGAGAATTACATGAAATTGGAGATGAAGCACAAAAAAGCTGGAATAACTATAAATCATTATTAATAGCCACATTGATTGCCATATTTTTAGTGTTCATACCTCCTGTAGCCTTAGTGATGTTAATAGGTATAGTGGTGGCTAGTGTAATAATATTGATTCAGATAATGAAGCTTATGAAAAAATGTAGAGTGGAATTTTAGTTTAAAAGAGCAATTTTGCTCTTTTTTTCTTTTTTAGGGAACTTTTAAGGTTCTAAGTTCATCTAATTAATAGAAGAGAGTAGGGGAGGAGGGATTCACATTATAAGTTTTAAAAATAGACAATTTATAAAGGATATAAAAAAAGGGAATTTAGAAGTCCTGGTAGATTGGATACAGATAAGAAAAGATAAACTATATAAAATCGCCTGGTCTTATTTATATAATCATCAAGATATAGAAGATGTATTTCAAGATTGCTTAATCAAAGTATATGAAAATATCCACACTCTTAAAAATGAAGATTACTTTGAAACATGGTATATTAGTATCCTAATAAATGAATGTAGGCAAAAACTAAGGAGTAGGAAAAGAGAAGTTTTAAAAGAAAATATACAATATGAAGAATATCATGAATGTGAATATGATTTTTTTGATAGTTTAGATTCACTAGATGAAATATTTAAAGAAGCTATAATATTAAAATATATATCAGGCTATAGCCAAAAGGAGATAGGAGAGATTTTAGATATCCCAGTAGGAACTGTTAAATCCAGGATATACAGAGGACTCAAGCAATTTAAAAGCAAAATCAAGGAGGTGTAAATATGGATTGTGATAAAATAAAAGAAAATTTAATAGATTATATTGATAAAAATTTGAATTCTCAAGAAGAAGATAAAATGGAAAAACACTTAGAAACTTGTGAAAAGTGCAGAAAAGAATATGAAGAATTAAAATCTACAATTATCTATATAGAAGATAAAACTAAAGATGTAGGAAGAGATAAAACTTTAAACTTAAAATCAAATACAAGAAAAAAGAAATACTTTAAAAACTTTACAAGAACTGGAGGAATTGCAATAGCTGTCTCACTAATATTAGTTGTAACTGCCTTTGCTACAGAGATGTTTGGATTTATGGATTGGTGGAAAAGGGCAAGTGAAAAACAGACTTCTGCTTGGGAAAAGTTGATAGACAATGGAGTAGGGCAAAAGTTGGATGTTTCCACTACAGATAAGAATATAAAAGTAACAGCTAAGGGAGTAATTGCAGATGATTTAAATACAATTATTCTCTTAGAAGTAAAGGATTTAAATGGAGAGATAAGATTTATTCCATCTTTTAGAGATATTGGTCCCTTTGAACGAATTACTGTTGGAGGAGATATAAAAGGAAAATATGAGGGAATGCCACCACTTGTAAATTCTTCTAATATATATAGAGAAGAGGAAGGTACTGTAGATCTAATTCTAAAGACTGAGCCTATGGATAAAGAAGAAGGTGACATAAATATAAATATAAATAAATTCTCTAGCATGATAAATGAAAATGAAGAGTCTAGAGTTGATGTGGATGGAAATTGGGATTTAAACATATCTGCTAAAAAGATAAAATCAGAGAGATATAAAGTAGATAAAAAGATAGATTTAGATGGAAATGAATTAGTTATAAATGAAATAGTAATAGCTCCTACAACTACTAGTATAAACTATAAATTTGATGTATATAATAAAGAAGAAGTTAAATTTCTACGAGATCTATCCTTTTCACTTAAACACAAAGGAAAGACTTACGGAAGATCAGAATTAAGCTATAGTGATGGTAATTCAATGCAAAACTTTGGGTATCAATATGAAGAGGCACATATGCAAAGCTTGTATTTAGAAGATCCAAAAGAAATTGAATTGATTTTGGATACTGCAAGATATATATCTAGAGTATCGAAGGAATATGATATAAATTGGGATAATCTTCCACAGACCATAGAATATCAAGGTAATGAACTAATAGTTCAAGATATAAAGTACAATGAAGACAATACAGAAATTACTATAATTGAAGATACTAGTAAAGATAGAGAATATATTAGTTCTGAGATATATTTAGAAAAGGGAGTTCCAGTAGAATTTGAGGACAATGGAGAGACTATAAAATTCAATAGAGACTATCCCTTCTATGTAAGCCACGAAAAATGGGAGACTTATGATGAAAATGGAAAAATTGAAGACACTACAGGAATGTTTTGGACAGATAAGATGTATAATTTTGTACTAGAACAAAAGCTTATCTTGAGTACGGAGGATTTTAAAAGATTAGATTTTGATGAAATATATTACGAAGAATTATTGAAACCAGATAAATTAATTATAAAGGGACAGAAATATATAAAATATCCTGACAAAAGTATAAATATACAATTAAAGTAGTGGTTAAGCACTACTTTTTTTGTTATTATAGTATACAAGAAGATTTAGATAATTCACATACCAAATGGGAAAGAGGACGATAGATGAAAGTAAACTGGAATAATAAATACAACACAATAGCAGCATATTCCTTTATAGTATTAGCTTTGAGCATAGTATTTTTTTTAATAGCTTCAGAGGTGAATTTGTTTAGAATACAAGTAGGCAAATATCTTAGTACATTTCAACCTTTTATAATAGGATTTGTAATGGCCTATTTATTTAACTTTATTTTAGAGTTTTTTGAAGTATATATATTGAGTTATATTTTTCCAAAGATGGAAAAAGGGATAAGGATAGTTGGAATTGCCCTGACTTATACAGTAGTATTTCTATTTTTATATTTGTTTTTGAATTTTATATTCCCTCAATTAGTATCTTCTTTAATGGGCTTAGTAGAAGATATACCTGATTATTTTGTAAATACAAGTAAAATAATAAATGGACTTGTATCACAATTAGATATCCCGGGAGAGTACAATAAATTTGTTATGGGAAAATGGAATGAATTTGTAGATTATATAATAAACTTTGCTACAAATTTAATACCAAAGCTTGGAAACTTAACAAAGACTATTTTAGCTAGTATATGGAATATAGTCCTTGGAGTAATAATATCCATATATTTACTAGCAGATAAAGAAAGATTTAAAGCTCTAAGCAAAAAAATTACCGTATCTATCTTTTCCTCTCAAAATGCAGATAGAATGATAGAATTGGTTAGAAGAAGCGATAATATATTTGGTAAGTTTTTAATTGGGAAAATACTTGACTCACTTATTATAGGCTTACTTACATTTATCACACTTAAAATAACAAATATGCCTTACGAAACTTTGGTATCATTTATAATTGGTGTTACCAATATAATTCCATTTTTTGGTCCGTTTATAGGAGCAGTCCCATCATTTTTTATAATATTATTTGTATCTCCAGTTAAAGCTCTATGGTTTTTGCTTATAATCTTAATTATACAGCAAATTGATGGAAATATAATAGGACCTAAGATACTTGGAGATTCTTTGGGTATATCTGCATTTTGGATTTTATTTTCTTTACTTGTTGCAGGAAAACTTTTAGGATTTGTAGGACTTATAATAGGAGTACCTCTGTTTGTATTTATTTACTCTATTATAAAAGATATAGTAGAGTATAGACTAGCAAAGAGAGGATTGCCTACAGATACAAAAGATTATATATAAATGGAGTGATATAAGTGGAAAAAGGATATATACAAATTTATACTGGAAATGGAAAAGGAAAGACCACAGCAGCATTGGGATTGTCAATAAGGGCAGTGTGTGCAGGCAAAAAAGTTTTTTTTGGTCAGTTTGTAAAAGGTATGAAGTATAGTGAGACTAAATGTGTAGAGTATTTAGAAGGAATTCAAATAAAACAATTTGGCAAGGATTGTTTTATTTACAATGATCCTACAGAAGAGGATATAAATCGAGCAAAAAAAGGCTTAGAAGAAGTCAAAACAGTATTGGAAGAAGGAAAGTATGATGTAGTTGTATTAGATGAATTAAATATAGCTCTCTACTATAAGCTTTTTAAAGTAGAAGAGGTAATAGATATTTTAAATAGTAGAGCTCCTCATGTAGAAGTAATTATAACAGGAAGATATGCTCCAGAAGAGTTGATTGAATTAGCCGATTTAGTTACAGAGATGAAAGAAATAAAGCATTACTATACTAAGGGAATTGAAGCAAGAGTCGGAATTGAGTGTTAATTTTAAAAAATACTAGGATATTTAGATGTTTCATGTTATAATTTACTTATGTAATAATCTTCAGAAAATTAAATATTTGTCTGTGTGAGAAAAGATTTTTAGAATCTTGGAAATAAATTACTGGTTAAGGGGGCAATGTATAAATGAAAACTTATCATAAGGATAAAATCAGAAACGTAGCTTTGCTTGGACACAGTGGTAGCGGAAAGACAAGTTTAACAGAAGCAATATTATATGCAGTGGGAATTACTAAAAGACAAGGTAGAGTAGAAGACGGGAATACGGTATCAGACTTTGATAAAGAAGAGATATCTCGCCAAACTTCTATAGGAGCATCAACTATCCCAATTGAATGGAAAGATACAAAGATTAACATTATAGATACTCCAGGTTATTTTGATTTTGTAGGAGAAACATATGGAGCTTTAAGAGCTAGTGAAGGAGCTATATTAGTTATAGATGCTTCAGCAGGCATAGAGGTAGGGGCTGAAAAAGCTTGGAAACTTCTAGAAAAGCATAAAAGACCTAGATTTATATTTTTAAATAAAATGGATAAAGAAAATATTGACTTTGATAAAATAATTCAAGAGTTAAAAGATAAATTTGGAGATAAAATATTTCCCTTTGCCCTTCCTATAGGAGAGGCGGAAAAGTTTAAAGGATTTGTAAATGTTAGAGATGAAGTAGCTTATAGATATGATGGACTAGAAAGAAGTGAAATTCCACTATATGAAAATGAAAAAGAATCCATAGTAGAAATTAGAGAAAGTCTCATGGAAAAGGTTGCGGAAACTGATGATGTCCTTATGCAAAAATATTTTGATGGTGAAGCATTTACCATGGAAGAGATTTCTGAAGGATTTAGAAAATCTGTTGCGAATGGAGATTCAGTTCCAGTATTTGTAGGCTCTGCTCAAAAAGCAATAGGTATGGACTATCTTTTAGATGTAATAATGAGATATATTCCTTCTCCTGAAGATGTTGAAAGTGTAAAAGGATATAAAGATGAAGAAGAAGTAGATAGGAAAATAGATGTAGATGGACCCTTCTCTGCAATAGTATTTAAAACAATAATAGACCCATTTGTAGGGAAACTTTCTCTATTTAAAGTTTTATCTGGAAAATTAGATAAGGATACAGAGGTCTATAATCCAAATAAAGAAGAAACACAAAAATTAGGAGGATTGTTTACCCTTCGTGGAAAAGAACAGATAGAAGCAAAAGAAATAGTAGCTGGGGATATAGGGGCGACTTCCAAACTACAATATACTCAAACTGGAGATAGTTTGTGTGATAAGGATGATTGCATACAATATAAACCTCTTTCTTATCCACAGCCCACATTATTTATGGCTATAGAGCCAAAATCTAAAGGGGATGAAGAAAAAATAAATTCTTCTTTACAAAAACTTACAGAAGAAGATCCTACATTTAGTCTAGAGAGAAATAAAGAGACCAAGGAGTTATTAATAGGCGGTCAGGGAAATGTTCAATTGACAGTGATTACAAATAAACTTAAAAATAATTTTGGAGTAGAAGTATTACTTAGAAATCCTAAGATAGCATATAGAGAAACTATAAAAGGAAAGTCAGATGTTCAAGGGAAACACAAAAAACAATCAGGTGGAGCAGGCCAATATGGAGATGTCCATATTAGATTTGAGCCATGTGAAGATGAATTTATATTTGAAGAGGAAGTTTTTGGAGGTGCTGTACCTAGAAACTATTTCCCAGCAGTTGAGAAAGGGCTTAGAGAGTCATTAAATAATGGTATATTAGCAGGATGTAAAGTTGTAAATGTAAAGGCAGTATTACATGATGGATCATATCATCCAGTAGATTCAAATGAAATGGCATTTAAAATTGCTGCTATTCAGGCCTTTAAAAAGGGAATGGAATCTGCCAAGCCAGTATTATTAGAGCCAGTAGTAAAAGTTGAGGTAAATATCCCTGAAGAATACATGGGAGATGTAATGGGAGATATGAATAAACGTAGAGGCAGAGTTTTAGGTATGGAACAACAAGAGGATGGATCACAGGTAGTAATAGGAGAAGCTCCACATGGAGAAATGTTTGAATATGCGATAGATTTAAGATCTATGACTCAAGCTCGTGGAAGCTTCACAATGGAATTTGCAAGATATGATGAAGTGCCATCAAATATAGCAGAGAAAATAATAGAAGAATCCAAATCAGAAAAATAAAATAAAAGTTTAAAAGACCCTTTCAAATCTGGAGGGTCTTTTTATATGCTAAAGACAAATGATTTACATATTGATTACATAAAAATTTAATAGGGTATATATTTAAAAAGAATCGGAAGGAATGATAGTATGATTAAAATATCTACTTTAGGAGATTTTGATATTAAGATAGATAATATATCTGTCTTGGATTCAATAGGAAATCATCCTAAACTTATGAAATTATTTAAATATTTCTTAACATTCCATGATAAAAAATTACTTCCAGAAAACATAATAGAAGATATATGGGGAAGTGAAAGATTTAAAAACCCTATGAATGTACTCCGAACCCAAATATCTAGACTTAGGAAAATAATAGAATTTGAAAAGCTCAACATAGAATCCTTTTTTTATATCCAATATGTAAATGGATATTATTTATTTAAATTGACAAAAGATTGTACAGTAGATTTCATAGATCTAGAGTCTTGTATAGATGAATATAATAAATTAAAAGATAGGGATAAGATGTTAGAAATGTGCAAACAAGGCACAAAATTGTATAGGGGAGAATATTTAGGAGAATTAGGAGATGAGAATCGGTTGATCCCAATTAGAAGCAGACTTGATAGATTGTATATTAAAAGCTTATCACAATATTTACAAATATTAAAAGAAAAATCCATGGATAATAATATCATTTCAGTATGTGAAGATGCTATGAAATATAAACCCTATGAGGAAATAATCCATATTTATTTTATTGAATCTCTAATAAACCTTAGACAAAATATTTATGCTCTAAATCATTATAGATACTACACAAGCAAGATTTATAGTGAACTTAGCGAAGCTCCTAGTAATAGGATGAAGGCTTTATATAGAAAAATCAAATTTGAAGAAGACAAGAACTCATCTACCATAAGTTTAAATACAATTGATAAGGAATTTAAAAATGATTCCGAATTAAAAGGAGCATTATTATGTGATAATTATTATTTTAAACTTCTGTATAATTTAGAGCTTAGAAACAATGATAGAAAAGAAAAAGACACTTTCCTAGGGATAATAACTATAGAACAAATAGGTTATAGACAATTATCTGAAAATGATATAAAAGAATTCATGGATACCCTCTTGGATATTTTCTATCATAATCTTAGAAAAGGTGATGTACTCACTCAATGGAATCAAAATCAAATCCTTGTTTTATTCTATAATTTAGAAGAAAAAGATATGGAAAGTATAATAGACAGGTTTAATAATAAATTTAAGGATACAGTAAACAATAAAAAAATTATATTAAACATAAAATATAAAAAAATTTAAAAAAATATAAGATTTATTTAATTCCCAGTATTTCAATATACTGGGAATATTTTTATGGGAAAAATTAACTATGTAATTCATAGGTAATTCTTATGAAAGCTATTAGTAATTCAAATAGGTATAAAATAGATAAATAAAAACTACAAATTATTTAAGGTTTAAAACAATGGAGGTGAAATGTATGAAGAAAAGGTTCAAAATATCAATGGCTTTTTTATTGTCTTTTATAATGATATTTACTTTAGGAGTAAGTTCATATAGTCAAATCGGAAAATTAACTTCCCAAGAACATGTATATGAAAATGAAAACTCTCAGGTAGATGTTGATGATTCAACAGTAGGAGAAATACCCCTAGAAGATAAAGACAAGGAAGAACAAGATAACTCAGATGAAGAATTATCTGATAAAGAAAATGCAGAAACACAAGAACCAGAAGAAGAATTGCCAGAAGATATCATAGAAAGTGAAGAAGATACAGTTGTTGAAGATGTATATGAAGAAGAATTACTATCTCCTCAAATAGGAGAACCTTCTATATATGTAGATGTAACTACAGAAAAAGAACTATATGAAAATGGAGATATTTTAATTTACAACATAAATCTTATAAATGATGGAGAAGTAGATTTAGAAAATATAACCATATCAGATGATTTAAATGGAGCTTTTTCTCTAGGCAGTTTAAAAGTAGGTGAAGAAAAGAGCATAACAAAACAATATGAAATAAGCATTGATAATAATTTAGAAGAGATAGAAAACGAAATAGAAGTATCAGTAGAGTTTAATGAAGAGTATTTAACTTGGAAAAATAGATTTGTAGTGCCGGTTCAAATGGAAGAAGAAGGTGAGCTTCTAGAAAATATCCCACCTATGATGGGAGAACCGGAGATTATATTTCCTTCATTATTTTCTAGAAGACTATTAAATAGTATGTCTCCTAATCCACCTGTATTGACAGATACTATAGAAGTTTATAAGAAAGCTACAAGAATCTATGGTGAATGTAGAACTTACGAAGTTACTCTAGATATCACTGGAACTCCACAAGAAGCTCCAGTAGATGTTGTGTTGGTAATAGATAGATCAGGTAGTATGAGAGATGGTGACGTAGATGAGTATGTTTCTATAACTAGCAATCCTGATACTGATAGTGGTTATTATGTGAAGATAGATGGAGAATATAAACAAGTTTCCTATAATTGGTGGTATCAAGGTTGGGTCTATGGACCGATAGGGAATCGTAGACATGTAAGCTGGGATCCTAGTGGAGATGATAATGGTCCAGGAAGCCACGACTCAGACTCACCTGTAGGAAAACCATTTTATGAAAGGTTTGGAAGATCTAGACTTTATTATGCTAAGCAGGCAGCTGTAAACTTTGCAAATGAAGTATTAGGGCAAAATGGCATACCTGGAAGTAGAATATCTATTGTGAGCTTTAATGGTCCTTCATCATCTGGAGTTATAGGCTCTGACAATGATGCGACTGTAGATACAGGACTAACAGAGAATTTAGAAGTAGTGGAAAGTAAAATAAATAATATATCTGCCAATGGAGGAACTAACACTCAAGCTGGTTTTCGAAAAGGTGAATATGTAATTGTAAACTCAGATAGACCAAACTCAAATAAAGTAGTAATAATGTTTACAGATGGAATGCCTACAGGAAGTGATGTAAGTGGAGCAGGGCCAAATAGTCCTACATCTCATAATAATCACACCATAGCAGCATATACTGCTGGACAGGAAATATGGGAGAATGGAATAGCAGATGTATTCACTATAGGTTTATTGCAAAGTCTTACTGGCTCAGTTAAAAATTTGGCTACAGATACATTGACATTATCACAAAATAAGGGGTTCTATGATGCACCATCAGCAGAAGCTTTAGACGATATCTTCAATGATATTTCAACTCAACTTGGATATTCAGCTACTAACGCTAGAGTAGTAGATAAAATAGGAAATAACTTTGAATTAGTAGCTGGAAGTCTACCAGCAGGAGCAAGTTATAACTCAAGCACTGGTGAGATCACTTGGACACCAGGAACTATAGTAGATAATGCACAAATTAAATATCAAATAAGAGCAAAAGCTAGTTTCCCAGGGGGACTTGCAAATACAAATGAATATGCAAACTTGACTTATACAGATGTTAATGGAAAAACAGGAGTAAATAAAGAATTCCCAATTCCAGAAGTAGATGTTCCTACACCACTTAGTGTAAGTCTTTCGGATGCAACTATAATAATAGGAAATTCTATAGACCTAGGTACTGGAATAGATGAAAATGATGAAAACTATATGAGTCCTGTAACAGGTGGAGATGGAAATGGAACTTACACCTATGAATGGAGAATAATAGGAGATAGCAATATTATCTCAAATGATAAAAATCCTACAGTAAGTCCTCAAGAAGATATACAGTATGAGCTTACAGTAATAGATTCTAATGGATGCAAAGCAGTAGCTACTATGACTGTAGTAGTAGAAGATCCTAAGGGAGCAATTACTATAAAAAAAGTAGTGCAAAATCCAAAGGATCCAAATCAGGAATTTGACATATTTGTAAATGGGCCTAATGGAAAAGAGTATGTGGTAACTCTTCAAAATGGAGAATCTAAAACCATAAAAAACTTAGATTTAGGAATTTATACAATTAGTGAAATAGTTCCAATGAATTATGAGTTAGTAGAGATATCAAATCAAAGGATAACACTTACAGTAGACAATTTAGAAGATTCAACAACAGTTAGAAATAAGAGGGATAATGATGGTTGGTTCCATGATGATGATGAACGCAAAAATAATTTTAAAGTAGGCGTGACAACTGAAAATGATTTACCGCCAGTAGAAGAATCAGAAGTTAATATAGAAATAAAAACAGAAGCGGTAATACCAAATAATCCAGAAGAGGACTTAGAAGATGCTAATTAAAATTGGAGGCATAGATATGGTTGAAAACACTAAAAATAGAATTCTTAAAATACTAAGCAATATAGCTTTTGCCATATTTATGCTCATAATGATATTCTTAATTATCATAGTAGCACAATCAAGATTCACAGGAATGGAACCTTCACTATTTGGAAATAGACTCTATATCGTAGATAGTGGGAGTATGATACCAGCATTAGAAATAAACTCTCTTATAATAGTTAGAGAAAAACCAACTGAAGAAATAGAAGTTGGAGATATTATAACCTACTATGGTAAAGAGGGGAGAACTAGAATAACCCATAGAGTAGTAGATATAGGAAATACTGGAGAATATTTTATAACCAGAGGAGATGCAAATAATGCAGATGACCCAAATCCTGTAGAAGTAGAAAAAGTAATAGGAAAGGTACTATATTCTATACCATATATAGGATATATATTTAGATTTTTAAGTAGTACTCCAGGCATAGTGTTTATATTAGCAATGGGAATATTATCAATAATTATTCCTAGAATTTCAAAAAAATTGATGGAAAAAGCTTAATGGGAAGAAGGGATGGATGAATATGAAAAAAAGAATGATTATACTATCCACCATTTTATTAATATCTATAATGATAGCCGGCGGTTCCATGGCTTGGTTGACATCCAGTCCTAGTAAAGCCGTAAATGAATTCAAAATTGGAACCGTAAAGGTAAAAGTAGTAGAAGAAGGTTTTGAAGACTTAGAAAATGTAATAGCCACAACTTATAATAAAAATGTGCAAGTTCAAAGTTTAGGTACAAAAAGAACTTATGTAAGAGTTAGATTAGTTCCAGAATGGAGTGATCCTAGTTTATCAGTATCAAATGTAAACCTTAATTTAGCATCAAATAGCGATTGGATACTTCATACAGATGGATACTATTACTTTAAATACTATCTAGAACAAAATGAAATAACTAGTAAATTATTAGGAAGTGTAACTTTTACAAGTTTACCATCAGAATATGAAGGGGAAATTTTTACCCTTAAAGTTGTAGCAGAAGGAGTTCAAATAACCCACAATGCCTGGGAAGATGTATGGGGATTAAGCACCTTACCATTTACTCCGGATATACCATGGACTCCATAAAATAGATTTTATTTGGCAAACTTAGAGAAATCTAAGGACGCAAAGCTATAGGGCCTTCTTTAGGTGGCAGCCTAGCTGCAAAAATTATAAAAAATATAAAGGAGGAGGAACGATGAAAAAGAGAAACTTGATGTTAGGATCAGCAATTCTATTAGTAGTATTATTAGTAGCAGGTGGAACCTTTGCCTGGTTTACAGCAGAAACAAAGCCAGTAGTAAATACTTTTACAGCAGGTACACTAGAAATTAATTTAGTTGATGAATTTGAAGGAGCTTTAAATGTAAATCCAGGAGATTGTTATGATAAAAATGTATATGTTGAAAATTTAGGAACTAAGACAGCTTTTGTAAGAATTGCAAAAAATATAGTATTTGATAATGAACAATTAGATCTTGGAGTAGTAATGTATGAACTAGGAGAAGGATGGGTAGAGGATAATGGATATTTCTACTTCACTAGAGAATTAGCTGCAAAAGATGGAGAGACAATTGATCAAACTACACTACTATTTGAAGACAATGAAGAAGGAAATAATATTTGTTTCAAAGGATTAGAAATGGGCAACGAATACCAAGGTGCAAAACTTAATATAACTGTAAAAGCAGAAGCTATTCAGACAACTAATGGAGCAGCATTAAATGAGTGGGGTGTAGATCCACTTGATTTAGCACCAATAGCACCTCCAGAAGTATAAAACAATAAAATATATTTAGGGGGCTAAGTCCCCTAATCCCCTAAAAAAGGAGGGTAGGAGAAATGAAGAAATTATTTTCCAAATTAATGATATTTTTAGGAGCATTATCTCTGATTATGGGGGCATTCACTTCATTTGGAGTAAATCCTTCCTATGCAGAAGATCTTGAAATAATAGGAAGTGAATTAGGACTTGAAGTAAGTCCTAGGGATACAAAATTATTTAACTTGGCTAATTTAAACCCTGGAGACATTAAGGAAGCTAAGATAGATATAAAAAATAATTATACTGAACTATTTGAAGTGTTCATGAGAGCTGAAAGAACTAGTCCTCAGCCAAAAGAGGGAGAAGCGGATTTATTTGAACAATTAATTTTGACTATTTATATAGATGGAAATCAAATCTATAAAGGCCCTATGAAAGATTATGCAACAACAAATATAAGCTTAGGGGATTTTAATAAAAATGAAGAAAAGGAATTAAGAGCTGTAGTTCACCTACCTGGTCCTGAAACAGGAAATGAATTTCAAGGAAAGTCAGTAGAAGTGAAGTGGATATTTATAGCTCAAGGAGAGCCAGAAGAGCCATCAAAACCTATAAGACCTCCTGTAATCATAACTCCTATATATCCAGATGAGCCAGATGACGAGGAAGAAGTACCAGGGGATATTCCGGATGAACCAGAAGACCCCGAAGTGGAAACAGAAGAGGTAATAGATGAAGAGATCCCAGAGGATAAACCAGAAGAACCTGGTGAACTAGAAGAAAGTATAGAAGAAGAAATACCAGAATCACAACCAATTATGCCAAAAACTGGAGAAATACCAGCAAGTATATATTATATAGCAGGAAGCTTATTCTTAGGATTAGGTATAGGTTCAAGAAAAAAAGATAAAAAATAAACTCTAAAAATTAAATATTAATATGCTCCCCTTGTCAAAAGGGGAGTATTTTTATTTTATATCTTATTATTATAGCAACTAAAATATGACAAATTTCGAGATGAAAGCATCAAAAAAGTGAATATTTTTAAGAATTCGACTTTGGTTTTTCTATTGACAATGTAGAAAGATATGATATTATTATTTATGTGAATATATTAACAATTTTAAAATTAATGAAATTAATCTTATCTAAAATTCAATGAGGGCATTAAAAAAATTTATGTAGTGTATCTATACCCAACAATGTGAATATATTAACAAAAATCAATCTAGGAGGTATTTACTTAATGTTAGAAATGAAAGAAACTGTAGATTCAATAATTTGTAAACATGGTAAAGATCAATCTTCTCTTATTAGTATACTTCAAGAAATACAAGAAAAAAATAGATATTTGCCAGAGGAAGTATTAGAATATTTATCTGAAAAAATGGAAATAAGTTCAGCTAAAATATATGGAATTGCAACTTTCTATGAATATTTTTCCTTGGAACCTAAAGGGAAATACATAATAAAAATCTGCGATGGAACTGCTTGTCATGTTAGAAAATCAATACCAATTTTAGAAGCTTTAAGAAAAGAATTATCTCTCACAAATAAAAAGCATACTACAGATGATTTGTTATTTACAGTAGAGACCGTATCATGCTTAGGTGCATGTGGTTTAGCTCCTGTTATAACTATCAATGAAAAAGTATATGGAAGTATGACTCCTGAAAAAACTGTAGAAGTTTTAAATAAATTAAGGGAGGAGTGTAAAAATGAAGATTAATTCTATTGAAGAATTTAATAAATATAAAGAAAAATTCAAAGCTAACCTAAATAAGCAATATAAAAGAGTTATAGTTTGTGGTGGTACTGGATGTGTAGCAGGTGGATCTATAGAGGTTTATGAAGAGTTAAAAAGATTGATAAGGGAAAAGGGATTACTAGTAGATATTGAATTAGAAAAAGAAGAAGGTATAAATGTAAGTAAAAGTGGATGTCATGGTTTTTGTGAAGCAGGGCCACTAGTTAGAATAGAGCCGGAAAAATTTTTATACTTAAAGGTAAAAGTAGAAGATTGTGAGGATATAGTCAATAAAACTCTTGTTGAAAATAAGCCGGTTGAAAGACTAATGTATAAACTAGATGGAGATATATACCATACTCAAGAATCTATACCTTTTTATAAAGGCCAAACTAGATTAGTATTAGAACATTGTGGGCATATAGATGCAGAGTCTATAAAGGAATATATTGTATTTGGAGGTTATCAGGCCTTAACAAAAGTGTTAAATAAAATGTCTCCTGAGGAAGTATGTAATGAAGTTGAAGATGCAAATTTAAGAGGTAGAGGTGGCGGTGGATTTCCAGCTGGAAGGAAGTGGGCTCAAGTCCTTAGCTATTCAAGTGATAAAAAATATATAATTTGTAATGGAGATGAAGGAGATCCAGGTGCTTTTATGGATAGAAGCATCATGGAAGGAGATCCTCATTCTCTAATAGAAGGAATGACCATAGCTGCATATGCAACAGGAGCAACGGAAGGACATATATATGTAAGAGCTGAGTATCCTTTAGCAATTGAGAGATTAAATATTGCAATAGAACAATCAAGAAAATTAGGATTATTGGGTGAGAATATATTAGGTACAGATCTTTCTTTTGACATACATATAAGCAAAGGTGCAGGTGCTTTTGTTTGTGGTGAAGGAAGTGCTTTAATAGCGTCAATAGAAGGGGAAAGAGGTATGCCTAGGGTTAGAGCAAAGAGGACAGTGGAAGAAGGGCTATGGAAAAAACCAACAGTGTTAAACAATGTAGAGACCTTTGCAAATATTAGATATATAATTACAAATGGCTCTGATTGGTTTAAGTCTTTTGGTACTAAAAACAGTCCAGGAACTAAAGCCTTTGCCCTTACTGGTAATGTAAATAATACAGGATTAATAGAAGTTCCAATGGGTGCCACATTGCGTAAAGTTATCTTTGATATAGGTGGAGGTATTAGAGATGGAAAGAAATTTAAGGCTGTTCAAATAGGAGGACCTTCAGGAGGATGTTTAACGGAAGAACATCTAGACTTACCTTTAGATTTTGATTCTTTAAGTCAAGTAGGTGCAATGATAGGCTCTGGTGGAATGGTTGTTATGGATGAAGATACTTGTATTGTAGAGGTAGCAAGATTCTTTATGAACTTTACTCAAAATGAATCCTGTGGAAAATGTGTACCATGTAGAGAAGGTACTAAGAGAATGCTGCAAATACTAGATGCAATAGTTGAAGGTAAAGGTAGTTTAGAAGATTTAGAGCTACTTGAAGAGTTAGCTGATATCATAACTCATACTTCTCTTTGTGGTTTAGGCAAGACAGCAGCAAATCCAGTTGTTAGTTCTTTAAAATATTTTAGAGATGAGTATTTAAGTCATGTAGTAGATAAAAGATGTCCAACTAAAAATTGTGCTAGTTTAAAAGTAATTAAAATTGATGAAGCTTTATGCAAAGGATGTAGCAAATGTGCAAGAATATGTCCTGTAGATGCAATAAAAGGAAAAATAAAAGAAACTTATGTAATAGATCAAGGTAAATGTATAAAATGCGGTGCTTGTATAGAATCTTGCTCGTTTGGGGCAATAAAGGAGGCATAAAAAATGAAGACTATGATTATTGACAATAGGAAAATAGAGTTTGATGCTGAGAAGAATGTTTTAGAAGTTGTAAGAAAAGCTGGAATAGACTTACCTACCTTTTGCTATCATTCAGAGTTAAGTATCTATGGAGCTTGTAGAATGTGCATTGTAGAAGATGAAAGAGGGAAGATATTTACATCATGTTCTACTATTCCTAAAGATGGAATGAAGATATTTACGAATACATCTAGATTGAGAAGATATAGAAAGACAATATTGGAGCTTTTACTTTCAAATCATGATAGAGATTGTACAGCTTGTAATATTACAGGAAGATGTGATTTAAGAAAACTATCCCATCGTTTCGGTATAGAAAATATTAGATTTGATGAAACAGATAAAAATTTACCAATAGATGATTCGAGCTGTGGAATAGTAAGAAATCCTAATAAATGTATATATTGTGGAGACTGTGTAAGGGTTTGTGAAGAAGTCCAGGGAGTTGCAGCCCTAAGCTTTACTCATAGAGGATCTAATATGAGAATATCTCCTGCTTTTAATAAAAATATTGGAGAAGTAAATTGCGTAGATTGCGGTCAGTGTAGAACAGTTTGTCCTACTGGAGCAATTACTGTAAAAGACGATAGAGAAAAGTTTTGGGATGTTGTATCTGATAGTAGTAAAAGAGTAGTAGTACAAGTTGCACCAGCTGTTAGAGTAGCTCTAGGAGAAAGATTTGGTTTGTCCTCTGGTGAAGTAACTATAGGAAGAATAGTAGCATCATTGAGAATGATGGGTGTAGATGAAGTTTATGACACAGCTTTTGCTGCAGATATGACTGTTATAGAAGAGAGTAATGAGTTCTTAGAAAGACTTACTAGTGAAGAAGATCTACCTTTATTTACTTCCTGTTGTCCAGGATGGGTTAAATTTGCAGAACACAAGTATCCAGAGTTAAAAGACAATATTTCTTCTTGTAAATCTCCACAGCAAATGTTTGGAGCAGTAATAAAGGAATATTATAAGGCAAAAGATAAAGAAGAGAATAAGGAAACTGTAATGGTTTCTGTGATGCCTTGCACAGCTAAAAAAGCTGAAGCAGCTAGAAAAGAATTTGAAATTAATGGAGTTAGAGATGTAGATATAGTTATCACTACTCAAGAATTAGCTAGAATGATCAAAGAAGCTGGAATTATCTTTGACAATTTAGAAGATGAATCCTTTGATATGCCTTTTGGTCTAGCAAGTGGTTCAGGAATAATCTTTGGAGCTACTGGTGGAGTTACAGAAGCTGTTGTCACAAGATTGCTAACTGACAAACCAGATCATTTAGCTAAAGATATAATATTTAAAGATGTTAGAGGTTTAGAAAATATTAAAGAGGCAGTTTTTGAATTCAATGGTAGAGATATTAGGATAGCAATAGTTCATGGGTTAAAAAATGCAGATGAATTAGTTAAAAAAATAAAATCAGGAGAAAAGGAGTATGATTTTATTGAAGTTATGGCTTGTCCAGGCGGATGTGTTTCAGGTGGAGGACAGCCAGCACCTATTGATACTAATATGAGAAAAAATAGAGCCAAGGGACTTTACAAAATAGATAGAACATCATTTATTAAAAGCTCAGAGCATAATCCCCTAGTAACATCCTTATTTGATGGATTATTAAAACACAGAAAAGACTTGATTCATGTTCCAAAGGAAATAGATAAAGAATAATATATTATTTTAGGGATGGTTTTACTGCAAAGTGGCAGAAAATCCATCTCTAAATACAGAGTATTAATAGCGTATTTGACAGGGATTTTAGAAAGAGTAAATAAAAGAGGAATAAAAGTTAAATATCCATAACAAATTAAGAAATTAATGTGTTTTTATTTAGAGTAGAATTTTATTTTGATTATTCTATTCCAAATTGGGCAAATATATTGTATAATAAGAATGTAGTATTTTAAAAAAGTTAATATTATTTAAAAAAAGTTTGAAAACTTTCAAACGATAATGGCAAACTTAGAGAAATCTAAGGACGCAAAACTATAGGGCCTTAAAGGGCAGCCAGTTACCGAAAGGGGAGTTCGCTTTGTTTAAAGGGAGAATTTATTTATTATTAGTATTTTTACTATTAATTTCGCCTATAAGTGAAGTCTATGGACAAGCTATGTATTCTTATGGAGTACACAGCAAAGGACATTTAGATATAGGTACCTCAAACTATGGAGATAATATGAGGTTATTAGTAGAGAAGGATAAGGAAAAATATTATTACAGTTTAAGTAGTAATCTTGAATCTATTCCACTACAACTTGGGAATGGTAATTATACAGTAAAAGTACTAGAAAATATTCAAGGTAAGAGATACAAAGTAGTTTCAAAAGAAGAAATTATTTTAAAAGAGTTCAACAAAAATACAGCTTTTTTAGCATCTGCTCAACCAGTTTATTGGGATAAGTCATCAAAGATTTCAGATTTAGCAAGTGAAATTACTAAAGATGCACAAACTGATATTGAAAAGATAAAAAAAGTATACAGTTATGTTTTAGAAAATATAGAATATGATGATTATAAAATAGATGATTTAAAGGATAATTATGTTCCTAATATAGATGAAACTTTAGAAACTAAAAAGGGTATATGCTATGATTATTCTGCAGTTTTTGCAGGAATGCTTAGATCTTTAAATATTCCTACTAAATTAGTTAAGGGATATAAGAATGATTTAGACTCATATCATGCATGGAATGAAGTGCTTATAGATGGAGAATGGCATATCATAGACACAACTTATGATGCAGCTTTACGAAGTGGGAATATAGATGTTAAAATGATAAAACAAGCTAATGAATATGAAAAGACAAGAGAGTATTAAATTTCACCCTAACTATTGTTAGGGTGAAATTTGGAGATTAAGGACAAAGAAAGTCAAAGTCAAGGAGGACTATATGGCAGGTTTAAGTAATATTATTGAAAAGTTTATTATAGATATGATTAAAGATGCTAATAATGGAGTAATAGAAATCCAAAGAAATGAAATGGCACAGAAGTTTGAATGTGCTCCTTCCCAGATAAATTATGTACTTTCTACTAGGTTTACTCCCTATAAAGGATATTATATAGAGAGTAAAAGAGGCGGTGGTGGGTATATAAAGATAATAAAGGTTAAAATAAATGAAGATAAAAATATGAGTGATTTAATAATAAACACCATTGGGAATTCTATAACTAAAAATAAGGCATATGATATTTTGGAAGGTCTCTACCAGGAAGGTATTATTTCTGAAAGAGAGAAAAACATTATAAAGGCAGCTATCAGTGAAAGAGTTTTAAAAAATGATTTTATAGACATAAATACAATTAGGGCAAATATTTTAAAAAATATTCTTCTAATTTTAATTGAATAAATGGGAGGTTAAAATATGATATGTGATTCATGTGGTAAAAATGAAGCGAATTTTCACTATACCAAGATTATCAATGGAAAAATGGAAGAAGAACATTTATGCAAAGAGTGCGCCTTTACACACTATGATTTTGATTTAAATAAACCTATATCCATGGATAAATTTTTCACTGGATTAATTGGCAATAAGCAAGAGTCGAAGGAAGACATAACAGATTTAAAATGTGAAGATTGCGGACTTACCTATTCAGAGTTTAAGGAAAGAGGAGAGTTTGGGTGTAGTAGATGTTATGTAAGTTTTAAAGATAAAGTAGAGCCTTTAATAAGAAGCTTACATGGACACAATGTTCACAGAGGTAAGATTCCAAAAAGTTCTGATGAAAAAATTTTCTTAAGAAGAGAAGAAAAAGATTTAAAACTAGAATTGGAATATTCTATTAAAAAGGAAGAATTTGAAAGAGCAGCTGTTATTAGAGATAGATTAAAGGATATAAAAGTAAAACTAAAAGATTATGAGGGGTGATACTATGGCTCTATGGCTAGAAGGTCTTTCAGTTGATGATGATGTGGCAATAAGTACTAGGGTTAGAGTAGCTAGAAATCTTTCTAAATATAAGTTTCCATCCAATATGTCTATAGAAGATAATGATGCTCTAGTATCAGATATATTAAATAGTGCAAAGGATATAATGGACAACGAGTACAAATATATGAGAACCCTAGACTTGTCTAAGACAGAACAACAAAGCTATGTGGAAGACCATTTGATAAGTCCTAATATGGTAAAGAAAAAGGATAGAAGTAGCTTTTTACTTCGAAAAGATGAAAGGGCTACTATTATGATAAATGAAGAGGACCATATAAGAATTCAAACCCTATTTTCGGGATTGAACTTAAAAAAAGCTTGGGAGCTGTGCTCTAAGATAGATGATGAATTGGATAGGAGTTTAGAGTATGCATATGATGAAAAACTTGGATATCTAACTTCTTGTCCTACAAATGTAGGTACAGGACTTCGTGCTTCTGTTATGGTACATCTTCCTTGTATTACAATGACTGGAAATATAAATAGTGTGGTTGAGGGTTTGAGAGAACTGGGTATAACAGTGAGAGGTATATATGGAGAAGGCTCCAGGGCTTTAGGAAATCTATATCAAATATCAAATCAAACCACATTAGGAGAATCAGAAGAAGAAGTAATGGATAAATTAGATAAAGTTATTAGACAAATAATTTCTAAAGAAAGAAGTATTAGAAATTATTTAAGAGAAAATATGAGCATAGAACTACAAGATAAGATATATAGATCTTTTGGAATTTTAAAGTATAGTAGAATTTTAAATTCAAAAGAATCCATGAGACATCTTTCCAATATTAGACTAGGTTGGGAATTAGGAATCTTGGAAAACCAAGGATATAAAGACATAATAAAGGTTATGATAGATATTCAACCAGCAAATATTCAACAAGGAATTGACAAGACTTTAACTGAAAAAGAAAGAGATATAGTTCGTGCGAATATAATTAGAGAATTTATTTTAGATATGGAGGGATAATATGGCTATGTTTGGAAGGTTTACAGAGAAAGCCCAAAGAGCCATTGTATTAGCTCAAGAAAAGGCAAAAAAACTAAAACACAATTATGTAGGTACAGAGCATCTTCTTTTGGGAATAATAGCAGAGGATACAGGTGTTGGAGCTAAAAGTTTAAAAGAAATGGGAGTAAGTTTAGAAAAAACTGAAAATCAAGTTTTAAAAGTCATAGGTGAAGGTGAGAGTGCTTCTGATATATTAGGATTTACTCCTAGGACTAAAAGGATATTTGAACTTAGCTTCATGCAAGCTAGGGAATTAGGTCATAATTATGTGAGTACAGAGCATTTGCTTCTAGGATTATTGGCAGAAGGTGAGGGAGTGGCAATTGTCATATTAGAACAACTTGGGGTTGATCTAAATCAATTGGCTAAGAAAATAGTAGAAAAGATTACTGATAATACTAATAAAAATTCTCAGAGCGGAGAAGTCAAGAAAAATCCAGGTACTAAAAATCTAGAAAAATATAGTGTGAATTTAAATAAACTTGCAGAAGAAGGAAAAATAGATCCTGTAATAGGAAGAAAGAAAGAAATTGAAAGGGTAATTCAAGTTTTAAGTAGAAGGACTAAAAATAATCCAGTTTTAATTGGAGAACCAGGGGTAGGGAAAACAGCAATAGCTGAAGGTCTTGCTCAAAGGATAATAGAGGGAGATATTCCTGAAATTATAAAAGATAAGAAAATAGTTACATTAGACCTTCCTGGGATGATAGCAGGAGCTAAGTACAGAGGCGAATTTGAAGAAAGACTTAAATCTACTATGAATGAATTAAAAGAAGCTGGAGATATTATTTTGTTCATTGATGAAATTCATACTATTATAGGAGCTGGAGCAGCTGAAGGAGCCATAGATGCTTCGAACATATTAAAACCTGTATTAGCTCGCGGAGAACTTCGAATGATTGGGGCAACCACTATAGAAGAATATAGAAAAAATATAGAAAAAGATTCTGCCTTTGAGAGAAGATTACAGCCTATTGTAGTAGAAGAACCAAATGTAGAAGATACCATAAAGATATTAGAAGGTTTAAGAGATAAATATGAAGCTCATCATAGGGTAAAGATTACGGATGAATCTATAAGGGCAGCAGCAGAGTTATCCCACAGATATATAACAGATAGATTTTTACCAGATAAGGCTATTGATTTAATAGATGAAGCTGCTTCTATGATTAGAGTAAATGCATATGTAGCTCCTAATGAATTAAAGACATTGGAAGAAAGATTAGAAGAGCTTCAACATGAAAAAGAGGAAGCAATTAATAGTCAAAACTATGAAAAGGCAGCAAGTATAAGAGATGAAGAGGGGAAAATAAAAAAAGAACTATCTGATAATAAGATACAATGGCAAAAAAGAAAACAGACAACTAATATGGTAGTAGGATATGAAGAAATTGCAAAGATAGTCTCAGACTGGACGGGAGTTCCTGTAAGTCGTATGACTACTGAAGAATCACAAAGATTATTATCTTTGGAAGATGAACTTCATAAAAAGGTAGTAGGACAAGAACAAGCAGTAGATGCTGTTTCTAACTCTGTGAGAAGGGCTAGAGTAGGACTAAAAGATCCAAACAAGCCTATAGGTAGTTTTATATTTGTAGGGCCTACAGGAGTAGGTAAGACCCATCTAGCTAAAGCTTTATCAAGTTCACTTTTTGGTGATGAAGACTCTATGATTAGAATAGATATGAGTGAATATATGGAAAAGCACTCTGTATCTAGATTAGTAGGTTCTCCTCCAGGATATGTGGGGTATGATGAAGGTGGACAATTAACTGAAGCAGTTAGAAGAAAGCCTTACTCTGTAATTTTATTTGACGAAATTGAAAAGGCTCATCCAGATGTATTTAATATGTTATTACAAATTTTAGATGATGGAAGGCTTACAGATTCTAAAGGAAGAACAGTAAACTTTAAAAATACTGTTATCATAATGACTTCAAATGTTGGTGCAACCTCCATTAGAAAACAAAATGTATTAGGTTTTTCAGCCTCTAAAGATGATGTAAACAAATCTGAATATGATAAAATGAAAGAGACTATTACTGAAGATTTAAAGAAAACTTTCAGACCAGAGTTTCTAAATAGGCTAGATGATGTAATAGTATTCCATTCTTTAAAAGAAGAACAAATAAAAGAAATAGTAGATATAATGATAATAGATTTAGAAAAGAGAATGGAAAAACTAGATATAAATATTCATGTTACTGAGAAGACCAAAGAACATATCAGTAAACAGGGTTTTGATGCTGTGTATGGAGCAAGGCCTTTAGAAAGAGCCATAAGAAAGATGATAGAAGATCAATTGGCAGAAGAAATTCTAAGGGGAAATTTGTCTAAAGAAGATAAAATAGTTATAGACTATGAAGATGAGAAATTAGTATTTAATAAAGAATAAGAAAAGGGCCATTAAAAGAGATTTAAAGAGAAGTTTTATCTTTTAATGGCCTTACATAAAGGAGAAACATATGAAGAAAAAGACTGTCTATATTTGTAGTAATTGCAATTATGAATCTGTAGGTTATATGGGAAAATGTCCAGAATGTGATTCTTGGAATACATTAGTTGAGACAGTTATATCTAATAAGAAAGGATCTAAATCTCATTCTACAAAGGTGAAAAAAAAGAATATATTAAGGCTTAAAGAGGTTAAGTCTCAAAATAGTAATAGAATAGTAACCGAATTGAAAGAATTTAATAGAGTTATGGGTGGGGGAATAGTAAGAGATAGTGTTACAATTTTATCTGCAAAACCAGGTGCAGGTAAATCTACTCTTTTACTACAAGTTGCAAATGAACTTGCAGCTAATAGTTATAAAGTATTATATGCATCGGGAGAAGAGTCAGAATCTCAGATAAAATCAAGGGCAGACAGAATTATAAAGAATATAGATTCAAATCTATGGGTGATTTCTGATAATAGCTTGGATAATGTATTAGAGTTTATAGAAGAAATAGATCCAGATGTTATAATAATTGATAGTATTCAAACTTTTACCCTAGAAGAATTTGCTAACTCACGAGCAGGATCTCCAACTCAGACTATGGAATGTGCCCATGAACTTGTAAAAGCTGCAAAAAATCCAGGCAGACCTAGAGCAGTGTTTGTAGTAGGGCAAATGACAAAAGATGATGAACTTGCAGGGGTGCGTGCCCTTGAGCATTTAGTTGATACAGTTTTAATAATTGAAGGAGAAAGTGGAGAAGAACTTAGAACTCTTTTGACGACAAAAAATCGTTATGGATCAACAGGAGAAATGGGATTTTTTAATATGACTGAAGAGGGAATGATTTCCATAGATAATCCATCTGAATATTTTATGACCCAAAGAGAAGACGAGCTAGTTTCAGGCAGTGCAATAACTGTAGTAAGAGAAGGGACAAGACCTATTATACTGGAGATTGAATCCCTAGTATCTCATTCCTTTACTCCATATCCATCAAGAATAGGAGAATGTATAAAGAGAGAACATTTAAACACACTAGTATCTATATTGGAAGAAAGGGGAGAAATAAAGTTATTTGATAAAAATGTAGTCATAAAGACTACTGGTGGGATAAAATTAAAGGAGCAAGCTTCAAACTTAGCTGCAATAATGAGTATTGCTTCTTCGGTGTTTCAAAAAGGGATACCAAGTGACACTGTATTCATATCTGATATAGGATTGACTGGGGAGCTAAAAAGGGTGCCTTCCTTAGAATCAAGACTTAGAGAAGTGGATAGGATGGGATTTAAGACTGCATATATAGCACCTGGAAGTTTAAAAAATATAGAATTTAAAAATCTAAACATAGTTAAATTGAAGACGTTAAAAGATGTGATAAATCATTGCTTTTATTAAAAGCCTAACTCATGGACTAAAAGTTTAGTTCCTGAGTTAGGCTTTTTTTATTTTAAGCTAAATATCCCTAGAGTTTCGTTTCTTTTGTATTCTTTTTCTAAAATATCATGAAGATCTAAGTCTAGAGTATTACAAAATGCAGTAAGATAGAATAGGTAATTTCCAATTTCCTCCTCCAAGACATCTTTACAGCTGTCACATATCTTACCCTCTAAGTGGGTGCTTACTTTGTTTATTATCTGATCATAAGATTCTGCATTAAAATCTTGTTTTTTACCATTTATAGATACGCATCCACAAGTAGTAATAGATTTTGCTAAGGCTCTATTTATCCTAGAGTTGTATTCTTCAGTCTTTGTCATTATATCTAATATGCTTTTATGTCTAACTAAAAATTTAGATACTTGGTCCTGGAAATCTCTGCACATATTCGTCTCTGTATAGGTTTCATTTATTTTGTCCATAACTTCCTCCCTGTCAAAGTTTTTCTTATGATTTCATTATACTTTTATGGACAAGGAGTTGTCAAATGGTTTAAAATTATTTAAATAAAAAAAAGAGTTGACATTGCTAAATAACCTGTGATAAAATGTAAGCTTTACAACAGCTATGTATTGGTGTATAATAATATGGGACACTTTTATAAGGAGGTTGTAAAATGTTTAATATTGGAGATAAAATCGTATATCCTATGCATGGTGCAGGAACAATTGATAATATTGAAGAAAAAGAAATATTAGGCGAAAAGAGAAAATATTTTATAATGAGAATGCCTATAGGCGATATGAAAGTGATGGTACCTGTAGGAAACTTAGAAGATGTTGGAGTTAGGGAAATCATTAGTGTAGATGAAATGAATGAAATTATCCATATACTTGAAGGCAATAAATCTAAAATGCCTAAGAACTGGAATAGAAGATACAGAATAAATATGGATAAAATAAAATCTGGAGATATATATGAGATAGCTGCTGTAGTTAGAAATCTTATGCTACTAGATATAGAAAAAGGTCTATCTACTGGGGAAAGAAAGATGTTAAATGATGCCAAACAAATGCTTATATCAGAAATAGTATTAGTTTGTGATTATACTGTTGAGGAGGCAGAAGAAGCAGTAGAGAAGGCTGTAAATACAATTATAGAAGAAGAAACAGATGAAGAGATAAAATAAGATTAAGAACTTAAAGAGGATATTAAACAATCAAAAATAATTTTTGATTATTTATACACCTTGTTATATATTTTATATATATGGTAATAAATATATATAGGAGGTGAGATATTGATAGATAAAATAATGAGAACAGTTATAGGATTACTTGGTGGACTTGTGGGCTTTGGTTTAGTTGCTTTATTTGAATCTTTAGAGATAATTGATATTTCAAGTGTGGGCTGGATTCCTTTAGCCATTCGTTTAGGTTTTTCTTTAATATTTGGAATTATTTTCTTTTTACTATCTCCTAAAATTATGGCGAAGGGCAGAAATGTAGTAGGACTTATGGAAAATGAATTACAAAAAATTCCAACTTATGATATGGTTTTAGGATCTATAGGGCTCATAGTTGGGCTTTTAATAGCATATCTTATAAGTCAGCCTGTTTATAACCTTGATATACCATATTTAGGAACGATTATGTCGGTTGGATTATTTGGGATATTTGGCTATTTAGGAATAAGAGTTTCAACTACTAAAAGAGAAGATATTACAAAGGCCATATCGAGCATAGGTAATAGTAAAAAGAATTTTAAAGAAAAGAAGGATATAGTATATAAATCCTGTCCAAAGATACTAGATACAAGTGTGATAATAGATGGCAGAATAGCTGATATCTGTAAAACTGGATTTATAGAGGGGCCGTTGGTAATACCTGAGTTTGTACTAGGAGAATTACAACATATAGCAGATTCTTCTGATGGTTTGAAGAGAAATAGAGGTAGAAGAGGCCTTGATATACTTAGTATAATTCAAAAAGAATTAGATATTGAAATAATTATTCACGATAAAAAATTTGAGGATATACCTGAAGTAGATGCAAAGCTTTTAAAATTAACTCAGCTTTTAAATGGAAAGATAATTACAAATGATTATAATTTAAATAAAGTCGCTGCAGTCCAAGCGATTCCTGTATTAAACATAAATGAATTGGCAAATGCTGTGAAACCTGTAGTGCTACCAGGAGAAGAGATGGTAGTGGAAGTTGTAAAAGATGGTAAAGAATCTGGTCAAGGATTGGCTTATTTAGATGATGGAACTATGATAGTTGTAGAATCAGGAAAGAAATTTATAGGTCAGACAATACATGTGATTGTGACTAGTGTATTACAAACTTCAGCTGGAAGAATGATATTTGCGAAGCCTAAATCTATGATGGATAAAGCAGTATAAGACCCCTAGGGGTCTTATTTGTTTTTAAAGGATTTTTAAAGTTGTTGTTTTATTATTCATACATTATGCTATAATAATAAAATGAGAGGTGAAACTGATGTATAAAAATCACTATGTTTCTGTGATTATTGCTGCAGCAGGAATGAGTAATAGAATGGGAAGTAAAATCAATAAACAATTTATAGCCATAGATAACAAACCCATATTAGTTCATACTATAGAAAAATTTGAAAAATGTAAATTTGTAGATGAAATAATATTGGTTTCTAAAGAAGAAGAAATAGAATATTGCAGAAAAGAGATAGTAAAAAAATATAAATTTAAAAAAGTAAACAATATAGTTAGAGGTGGCAAAGAAAGACAGCGTTCTATATACAATGGACTTCTCGCCTTAAATGAAAGTACTGATATAGTATTAACCCATGATGGAGCAAGGCCTTTTATAAAGGTAGAAGATATAGAAAAGGGCATAAGAGGTGTAGTGAAATATGGTGCCTGCGTAATAGGAGTTCCTGTTAAAGATACTATAAAGGTAGTAGAAGATGAGGACAAAGTACACCATACACCTAAAAGAAGTTTGTTATGGTCAGCTCAAACTCCCCAGTGTTTTTGGAAGAATTTGATAAAAAAAGGATACGAGCATGCTATAAATGAGTCTATAGTTGGCACAGACGATAGTTCCTTGGTGGAGAAGATAGGTCATGATGTAAAGATGATAATGGGAAGTTATGATAATATTAAAATTACAACTCCAGAAGATTTAATCATAGCTGAATCTCTTTTTAAGGATAGGGACTATATTTATAAAAAGAGCTTTATATTTGAAAGTAGGTGATAATATGAGAATTGGATTTGGATATGATGTGCATAAGCTGGTAAAAGGACGAGATCTGATACTGGGAGGTGTGAAAATCTCCTATGGCAGAGGACTATTAGGGCATAGTGATGCTGATGTATTAATTCATTCAATTATGGATAGCATTTTAGGGGCTTTAGCTCTAGGAGATATTGGCAAACACTTTCCAGATACTGAAGAGGAATATAAGGATATAGATAGTACACTATTACTTGGAAGAGTAAAAGAAATCATGGAAACATCTTCATATGAAATAGGGAATATAGATGCTACAATAGCAGCTCAATCTCCGAAATTAGCCCCTTATATTGAAGAGATGAGAGGGAATATAGCTAAAATACTAAATACAGATATTAAAAATATAAATATAAAGGCTACAACAACAGAAGAACTAGGTTTTGAAGGAAGAAAGGAAGGTATTTCCTCCTATAGTGTTTGTCTTTTAAAACAAATGTAGTCTTTTCTTTTGTAAATAGATAGAGTGGAGTGATTATATGAGAATGTCAAATTTATACATGCCTACATTGAAGGAAAATCCTTCTGAAGCAGAAATACCAAGTCATCAGCTATTATTAAGAGCGGGTATGATTAGAAGATTAGTTAGTGGAGTTTATTCATATTTACCCCTTGGATATAGAGTTGTAAGAAAGGTTGAGGAAATAGCTAGACAAGAAATGGATAAAGCAGGCTCTCAAGAATTACTTATGTCTGCAATTCAACCTAGAGAGTTATGGGAAGCTACAGGTAGATGGGAAAATTTTGGTCCGGAGATGTGGAAATTAAAGGATAGAAATGATAGAGAGTTTTGCCTAGGGCCTACTCATGAAGAGTACTTTACAAATCTTATTAAAAATGAAGTGAACTCCTATAAGCAATTACCTCTTAATCTATATCAAATTCAGACAAAATATAGGGATGAAAAGCGTCCTAGATTTGGGCTGATGAGAGGTAGAGAGTTCATAATGAAAGATGCATATAGCTTTGATGTAGATGAAAAGTCTATGGAAAAAGCTTATAATATAATGTGGAAAGCTTATGACAATGTCTTTACTAGGCTTAGATTAAATTATAAAGTTGTACAAGGAGATACTGGAGCAATGGGAGGTAGAGTTTCCCATGAGTTTATGGCTATGTCAGATGTGGGAGAAGGATTAATTGCCCATTGTAAGACTTGTGACTATGCTGCTACAGATGAGAAGGCGAAGGTAGTTTATAGAGTAGATAATAAAGATGCTCAAGAGTTAGAATTAGAGAAAGTTCATACTCCTGGAGCTAAGACTATAGACGATTTAGTAGAGTTTTTTGGCATAGACAAGGATAGATTTGCAAAAGCTATAATATATAAAGTTAATAATGAGGAAAATGTAGTAGTTATAATTCCTGGAGATAGAGAATTAAATGAAACAAAATTATTTAATTACTTAAAAGTTTCATCTCATGAAGTAGATATGGCAGAAGAAAGTGATATATTAGAAATAAGTGGAGCAAACAAAGGCTTCACAGGCCCTATAGGATTGAAGAAGGGGACAAGGCTAATAATCGACTCTAGAATAAAAGAGATGAAAAATCTAATAGTTGGAGGGAATCAAACAGATTATCACTTTAAAAATGCCAATTATAAAAGAGATTTTGATGGTGAAATAGTAGATGACCTACTAATGGTTAGAGAAGATGATATATGCCCCAAATGCGGAGATAGTCTTTTAATGGATAGAGGAATTGAAGTAGGAAACATATTCCAACTTGGAACTAAGTACTCTGAAGGGATAGGAGCTAAATTTCTAGATGAAAATGGCAAAGAAAAACCCTTTGTAATGGGTTCTTATGGAATTGGGATAACAAGATCTGTTTCAGCTATTATAGAAGAATATCATGATGAAAAGGGTATCATCTGGCCTATAAATACTGCTCCTTATGAAGTTATAATAACTGTTATAAATATCAAAGATGAAACTCAAATGAACTTATCAGAAAAAATTTATCAAGATCTTAAAAATAAAGGAATTGAAGTTTTAATAGATGATAGAAAAGAAAGAGCAGGAGTTAAATTTAAGGATAGAGATTTAATAGGTATACCTATACAGATAACTGTAGGCAAAATGGCAATTGAGAACAAAGTTGAATACTCTCTTAGAAAAGATGGAGAAAAACAAGAAATAAATGAAGAAGAAGTTTATGATATGGTGAAAAAAGAAATAGACAAGTTCTATGATGAAATAAATTTGGAGGTGTAAATATGGGTGAAGTAAGATTAAGATTTGCTCCAAGTCCTACAGGATATCTTCATATAGGAGGACTTAGAACAGCTTTATATAATTATTTATTTGCAAAGGCTAATAATGGGAAGTTTATACTTAGGATAGAAGATACAGATCAAACTAGATTTGTAGAAGGAGCTATTGAAAATTTAATTGACAGTTTGCATTGGTCAGGAATAGAATATGATGAAGGTGTGTTTGTCAAGGATCACCAGATAGTTCAAAAAGGAGAATATGGACCATATATTCAAAGTGAAAGACTAGATATCTATAGAAAGTATGTAGATGAATTGATAGAAAAGGGGCATGCCTATTATTGCTTTTGTTCTAAAGAAAGACTTGACAATTTAAGAGAAGAACAAAAGATAAAGGGTTTAGTTCCAAAATATGATGGACTATGCAAAAGCGTTTCCTTAGAAGAGGCTAAAAAGAGAATTGAAAATGGTGAAGATTATGTAGTAAGATTGAAACTTCCTCACAATAAAGATATAAAGTTTCACGATCTTGTAAGGGGAGATATAAGTATAAATACATCTGATATAGATGACCAAGTTCTTTTGAAATCAGATGGATTTCCTACCTATCATCTAGCAGTTGTAATTGATGATCACTTGATGAAGATTACACATATAGTTAGAGGGGAAGAATGGCTATCATCTACTCCAAAACATGTATATATGTATGAGGTATTTGGATGGGAAAAACCTATATATGTTCATCTTCCAACTGTGTTAAATAAAGATAGAAAAAAACTAAGTAAGAGACAAGGGGATGTTTCTGTAGATGATTTTAAAAACAAGGGATATCTTCCTGAAGGTTTAGTTAATTACCTTGCTTTAGTAGGTTGGAGTCCAGAAGATAATGAAGAAATATTGACTTTAGAAGATATGATAGAGAAATTTTCCTTTGAAAGAGTATCAAATACAGGAGGAATTTTTGATAAAGACAAACTAGACTGGGTAAATGGACATTATATTAGATCTAGTTCTTTAGAGAGAATTACAGATTTATCTATACCTTATTTAATAGAGGCGAACCTTATAGATGAGGAGTTCTCTAAAGAAAATAGACAATGGTTAGAGATTTTAGTAGATTCAGTTAGAGAGGGATTATCATATATCTCAGAAATAACAGAGCATGTAGAGTTTATGTTTGAAAACCAAGTTAAAGTAGAAGATGAAAAGGCTTTAGAGATGTTAAAAGTTGAGACTACTCCAAGTCTTCTAGAGGCAATAAAAGAAGAACTTGGAAGTATCGATGAAATAGATGAAGAATATGCAAATAAATTTATGAAAACTATTCAAAAGAAGACAGGAATTAAGGGGAAAAATCTTTTTATGCCTACTAGGGTTGCTCTTACTGGTAGTTTACATGGACCAGAATTTGCTAAAATCATATATCTATTAGGAAAAGAAAATATATTAAATAGAATAGATTATATAGAAGAGAAATACTTGTAGGGATAATAGTTGTAATTATGTCACTTATCCTGTAGAATAGAACTATATAAAAGTTTTGATAAGGAGAGTAAGTTTTATAATCTTTTAGAGAGGGACTCCCACCGGCTGAAAAGAGTCCTAAGTAATTATAAAGCCCAAGTGCACCTTTGAACTATTGTCTGAATTATTAGGACATATCGGCTAGCATCGTTATTTGCTAATAAGTGGACTTTGAGTCTATTAGAGTGGAACCGCGGTTTTAATCGTCTCTATATTTATATAGAGACGATTTTTTAATATAAAAAATTAAGGAGGGTATAAGTATGAAACTATACAACAGTTTGACTAGGAAAAAAGAAGAATTTAAACCTGTTAGAGAAGGTCAGGTGAGTATGTATAATTGTGGACCTACAGTATATAATCACATTCATGTAGGAAATGCTAGGCCTTTAGTTGTATTTGATACACTGAGAAGGTTTTTTATCTATAAGGGTTATGATGTGAAATTTGTAGTAAACTTTACTGACATAGATGACAAAATAATTAATAGGGCAAATGAAGAGGATACTACTGCAAAGGCAATAGCTGAGGAATATATAGATGCTTTTAAGGAAGTAGCTACAGAACTTAATTTTTATGGATATAAGACTATACATCCAAGGGCTACAGAGTATATATCAAAGATGATTGAATTTATTCAAGGTCTAATAGATAAAAATGCAGCTTATGAAGTAGATGGTAATGTATATTTTAATATAGAAAAGGCAAAGGATTACGGGAAACTTTCTAAAAAAAATATAGATGAATTAAGAAGTGGAGCAAGAATAGAGATAAATGAAGAAAAAGAAAATCCTATGGATTTTGCTTTATGGAAAAAGGCTAAGGAAAATGAACCTTCGTGGGCAAGTCCTTGGGGAGAAGGTAGACCGGGATGGCATATAGAATGTTCAGTCATGGCAAAATCTATTCTTGGAGAGACAATAGATATTCATTCGGGAGGAGAAGATTTACAGTTTCCTCATCATGAAAATGAGATAGCTCAATCAGAAACTCTAACAGAAAAACCATTTGCAAATTACTGGTTGCATAATGGGATGATAACTGTAGATAATAAAAAAATGTCAAAATCTGAAGGGAATTTCTTTACCATAAAAGATGTAAAAGAAGAGTATGATTTAGAAGTTTTGAGATTTTTCCTTTTGTCTTCTCATTATAGATCTCCAATAAACTTTAGTAGAGAAGTTATGAATCATATTGAAAATGGACTTGAAAGAATATATAATGGTAAAAAGAATTTAGAATATCTATTAGAGATATCAAAAGAATCTCCATTGAATAAACAGGATGAAGAAATATTAAATGATATAGAAAAATTCAAAGAACATTTTATAAAGGCTATGGAAGATGATCTAAATACAGCAGATGCAGTTTCATCAATATTTGAACTAATAAAATACTCTAATTCAAATTTAAACAAAGATACAAATAAAACTCTAATAGAAAAAGCATATAGTATATTGCTTGAGCTTACAGATGTCCTAGGTATTTTGAAGAGAAAAGAAGAAATATTAGAAGATGAAATAAAGCAATTAATAGCAGATAGAACTCAAGCTAGAAAGGATAAAGATTTTCAGCTTGCAGATAAAATAAGAGATGAATTAAAGGAAAAAGGTATAGTGTTAGAGGATACCTCAGATGGAGTAAAGTGGAAAAGAGTGTGATTATGGAAGAAAGAAATATTTTTAGAGAAATAAACAGCAATTTAAATGAAGAGGATATACTTATGTTATCTCCTCTTCAACTTGCATATATAGGGGATGCAGTATATGAGCTTTTAGTTAGAACATATTTGCTTAGTAGGGATATTTCTGTAAACAAGCTTCATAAGCTAGCGACTAAATATGTAAGAGCTAAAGCTCAATCAGATATAATAAATTCTATTAAAGATATCCTTACAGAAAAGGAAAGAAATATAGTTAAAAAAGGTAGAAATGCTAAATCTCATACTAGCTCTAAAAATGCAGATCTCATAGATTATAAATATGCAACAGGCTTTGAAGCTTTAATAGGATTTTTATATCTTAAGAGAGAGTATGAAAGGATAAACTGTATATTTAATAATATTATAAATTTAGATAGAGACCAGGAGTTGGAAAGATGAAAAAAGTGAAACTTTTAAGATATACACAAGATGGAGAAAAGATGATTGCTTCTGCAGCGAAGCTTTGCTATTCACCTGTGGGGATAGATGAAATTGAAAAAGACCTTCAAGAAGAAAATATAGATGCTTTTTTAAATATGTTAATGAAATTAAATCATGAAAGTCCAATTGAACACATAAGTTTTACTTTTGGAGTAGAAGGAGTATCAAGGACACTATCTCATCAACTTGTAAGACACAGAATAGGAAGTTATTCTCAGCAATCCCAGCGATATGTTAAGTTAGAGCAATTTGAATATATAGTACCTCCTAGTATAGAAGAAGATGAGAAGGCTAAGGCTTTATTTTTAAAGGCAATGGAAGAAGATCAAAAATATTATGATGAGATAAGTGATATACTATTTGAAAAGCATCTTAAAACTTATTTAGAAGAGGGTAAAAGTCAAAGTCAAGCTGAAAAACAGGCAAGTAAAAAAGCTATAGAAGATGCAAGATATGTATTTCCTAATGCCTGTGAGACAAAACTAGTATTTACTATGAACGCTAGAAGTTTAATAAACTTTTTTAAGCTTAGAACTTGCAATAGAGCTCAATGGGAAATAAGAGAATTAGCTATTGAAATGTTAAAAGAAGTAAAGGCTGTATACCCTGTATTATTTAAAAATGTAGGTCCTGGATGCATAAAGGGACCTTGCCCAGAAGGTAAAATGACATGTGGAAAAATAGAAAAGGTAAGAGATTATTTTAACCAAATATGAAAAGAGGTGTAACTATGGATGAACAGTATATTGTAGGGAGAAATCCTGTATTAGAACTATTAAAGACAAATAGAAGTATAGATAAATTATATATTCTAAAGGGAGATCTTAAAGGTTCTATAAAAAAGATAATTGGGATAGCAAATAGTAAGAATATAATAATTCAAGAAGTAGATAAGAAAAAGCTTGACTCTATGGCAGATGGAAATGCACATCAAGGAGTAGCTGCGTTGGTTACAGGATATGAATATGCCAGTGTAGATGATATTTTGAATAAGGCCAAGGCTTTGGGAGAGGATCCATTTATTATAGTTTTAGATAATATTGAAGATACTCATAATCTAGGGGCTATAATTAGGACTGCAGAATCAGCAGGAGCCCATGGAGTTATTATACCAAAGAGAAGATCTGCTATGGTAAATCAAACTGTGTATAAAGCCTCTGCTGGAGCTGTAGAGCATATTTTAGTTGCAAATGTCACAAATATTGCCAACACCATAGAAAAATTGAAAAAAGATGGAGTATGGGTATATGGTGCAGATATAGATGGTGAAAAATTTTACTATAATGAAAACTTGGAGGGATCAATAGCACTTGTAATAGGTAATGAAGGGAAAGGCATCTCTAGAATAGTAAAGGAAAAATGTGATGTGCTTATTAAAATTCCAATGATGGGAAAAGTATCTTCTTTGAATGCTTCAGCCTCTGCAGCTATTTTAATATATGAAGTAGTAAAGGTAAGGCATGAGAAAAAAGAAAAATAAGCAAAAAGAATATTTATTTGTAGATGCTTATAATATTATAAATGCATGGGATAGTTTGAGAAAAATATCTGATATAAATTTAGAGGAGGCAAGGATTGAACTCTTAGAAATATTAGCAGAGTACCATCACATTTCAGGTATTGAAATCATTGTAGTATTTGACGCTCATTTAGTGAAATCTAACAATGGAAAAGAAGAATACTATAAGGGAATAAAGGTAGTATTTACTAAAGAAAATCATACAGCAGATCACTATATTGAAAAGACCTTAGATTCCCTTGGGAGAATTAAAAAAATCCGAGTAGCAACTTCGGATTGGCTAGAGCAACAGATGATTCTATCCAGGGGAGGGACACGGATATCTGCTAGGGAGTTAGAAATAGAAATATTAAATAAAAAAAGGATAATTGAGAAGAGAATCATTTCTAAAAAACAAAAAGAAAATTTACATCTTAATGGATTAGATAAAGAAATAATAGAAAAATTAAATAATTGGGGAAAAACAAAGGATTAGTCTTGACTATAATTATAAATTTATTTATAATTATAGTGATTGCTTGGGATAGAGGGGGACTCAATTTGGGACATTCTTTGCAGAAGAAGTTAGATTCTTTTTATGAGGATATGAGGGATGAAGAAATTGTAAGTATCGCAAGAGATGGAGATCATTTAGCATTGGACTATCTATTAAACAAATACAAAAACTATGTCAGTGGGAAGGCATGTATGTATTTTTTAATAGGTGCAGACAGGGATGATATTATACAGGAGGGTATGATAGGCCTTTTTAAGGCCATAAGAGACTATAATAAGGACAAGCTTGCTTCTTTTAAGTCTTTTGCTGAAATATGTATTACTAGACAAATTATTACAGCAATCAAAACTGCAACTAGGCAAAAGCACATACCGCTAAATTCGTATATATCTTTAAATAAACCTGTCTATGAAGAAGGATCTGATAGAACTTTATTAGATATGATAGAGGGCTTTGCTATTACTGATCCCATGGAGGTATGCATAGGCAATGAGAATGTAAACAATATGGAAACTGATATTTTAAATTCTCTTAGTGAATTAGAATATGAAGTCTTAGAGTCATATGTAAAGGGAGGTTCTTATCAAGATATAGCAAAAGAACTAGATAGGGATCCGAAGAGTGTAGATAATGCACTTCAAAGGGTAAAGAAAAAGCTTGAGAAATGTTTAAATTATTCTTAAGGGAAAATTATATTGACAAGTAGTCAAGAAAGTAGTAAACTATGTAGCAACTGGCCCACGTAGCTCAGTAGGTAGAGCACTTGCATGGTAAGCAAGAGGTCACCGGTTCAAATCCGGTCGTGGGCTCCATTAAGAATATAGAAATGAAACACACGGCAGAGTTTTCTTAAAGATTTTAATTATTGAGGAGGAGTAGAAAATGGGTAAGGCAAAATTTGAAAGAAATAAACCCCACGTAAACATAGGAACAATAGGACACGTAGACCACGGTAAAACAACACTAACAGCAGCAATCACAATAGTATTAAACAACAGATTTGGTTCAGGAGAAGGAGTAAGCTATGACAATATAGATAAAGCTCCAGAAGAAAGAGAAAGAGGAATTACAATCTCAACATCTCACGTAGAATACGAAACAGATGCTCGTCACTATGCACACGTAGACTGCCCAGGCCATGCTGACTACGTAAAGAACATGATCACAGGAGCAGCACAAATGGATGGAGCAATCCTAGTAGTATCAGCAGCAGATGGTCCAATGCCACAAACAAGAGAGCATATCTTACTATCAAGAAACGTAGGAGTGCCTAAAATAGTAGTATTCTTAAACAAAGAAGATATGGTAGATGACGAAGAACTAATCGAATTAGTAGAAATGGAAGTAAGAGAATTACTATCTGAATATGACTTTGATGGAGATGGAACACCAATCACAGTAGGATCAGCTTTAAAAGCAATTGAAGCTCCAGACAGTGAATGGGGAGATAAAATAGTAGCATTAATGAAGACAGTAGATGAGTACATTCCAGCACCAGAAAGAGATACAGACAAACCATTCCTAATGCCAGTAGAAGACGTATTCTCAATAACAGGAAGAGGAACAGTAGCAACAGGAAGAGTAGAAAGAGGAGTAGTAAAAACAGGAGACAATGTAGAGATAGTAGGATTAGCAGAAGCTCCAAGAACAGTAGTAGTAACAGGAGTAGAAATGTTTAGAAAACTACTAGATGAAGCACAAGCAGGAGATAATATAGGAGCATTACTAAGAGGAGTACAAAGAGAAGAAATTGAAAGAGGTCAAGTATTAGCAAAGCCGAAATCAATACAACCTTTTACAAAATTCGAATCAGAAGTATATGTACTATCAAAAGATGAAGGTGGAAGACATACACCATTCTTCAACGGATATAGACCACAATTCTACTTCAGAACAACAGATGTAACAGGAGACATTCAGTTAGAAGAAGGAGTAGAAATGGTAATGCCAGGAGATAACTCCAAATTCACTATAGAACTTATAACACCAATAGCAATAGAAGAAGGACTAAGATTTTCAATACGTGAAGGTGGAAGAACAGTAGGTTCAGGAGTTGTAACTAAGATTATTGGATAATTTTAAATATGGGAGGCTAAGCCCTCCCTTGTTTTATGATTAAAATGAAAAAAGATGGAAACAGTAATTAGTAACAATACAATAGATATATTTATTGACATACAATTTTATTTATGATAATTTATATAAGTACCGTAAATAAGAATATTTTCATATAGATATTGTACACTAGGAGGTGTTTTATATGAGAGATAGAATTATATTAGCATGTACTGAATGTAAACAAAGAAATTACGTATCTAAAAAAAATAAAAAGAATACTACAGAAAGAGTAGAGCTTAATAAATATTGTAAATTCTGCAAGAAGCATACTGTGCATAAAGAAACAAAATAATTATTAATTAAGGATGTGAAACTCATGGCAACTCAAGCTGGAAGCAGTAAGTCTAAATTGAGTAGATATTTTAGAGGAGTTAAGTCTGAATTTAAAAAGGTAATTTGGCCAGATAAAAATAAATTAATAAATTATACTGGAGTAGTTATACTATTAAGTGGAGTTATTTCTTTAATTGTATATATACTTGATTTACTAATGCATGGTGCTTTAGGTTTAATTATTCAGTAGTAAGAGGGAGGGAAGGACCCGGAGGTCCCTATAGATGGTAGAATTCAAAAGTAGAGAAGAAAGGGCCAAAGATGCTAATTGGTATGTAGTTCATACTTATTCTGGTCATGAAAATAAGGTTAAAGCTAATCTTGAAAAGATGGTAGAAAATAGAGGTATGAAAGATGACATATTTGAAGTAGCGGTCCCAACTGAGGAATATGTTGAAACTAAAGCGGGCAGTACAAAGGGGAAATTGAAAGAAAGAAAATTATTTCCTGGATATGTTTTAGTTAAGATGATAGTTAATGATGAATCCTGGTATTTAGTTAGAAATACCAGAGGTGTAACAGGCTTTGTAGGACCTGCATCTAAGCCTATTCCTTTGTCCAAAGAAGAGGTAAAAGCATTGGGAGTTCAAGAGGTTGTAGCTCCTAATATTGACTTTAAAGTTAAAGATGCAGTAAAAATCACATCTGGTCCCTTTGGAAATTTCGTTGGAAACATTGAAAGTATAAATATGGACAAGGAAAAAGTAAAGGTCTATGTTTCTATGTTTGGAAGAGAGACCTTAGTAGAGTTAGAGTTTGACCAAATAGAAAAAAATTAGTTTTTTAAAGCAATTATGCTTTTTAAATAGCTTCAAAAAAGTGGAAGGGATATCCCGTTAAACCACAAGTATATGAGGAGGTGTAAGTCAAATGGCAAAAAAAGTTATAGCCGTTGTAAAATTACAAATACCTGCAGGGAAAGCAACTCCAGCGCCACCAGTTGGAACAGCTCTTGGACCACATGGTGTTAATATAATGCAATTTACTAAAGAGTTCAATGCTAAAACAGCAGATCAAGCAGGAATGATTATTCCAGTAGTTCTTACAGTTTATCAAGATAGATCATTTAGTTTCATAACTAAGACTCCACCAGTTGCAGTATTAATTAAAAAGACTTTGGGGATTGAAACAGCTTCATCTGAACCAAACAAAAACAAAGTTGCAAAACTAAGCAAGGCTCAATTAAAAGAAATAGCTGAAATAAAAATGCCGGATTTAAATGCAGGTTCTATTGAAGCTGCTATGAATATGATAGCAGGAACAGCTAGAAGTATGGGTGTGGAAGTAGAAGCTTAAATAGATTAGTGGGAGGTTAATTCCGTATACCACAAGGAGGAATGAATATAAATGGCAAAAAAAGGAAAGAAATATCAAGAGAGTTTTAAGCTTATAGACAGAACTAATTTATATGATGTTGACGAAGCTATGGACTTAGTACTTAAAACTGCAAAAGCTAGTTTTGATGAAACAGTAGATTTAGCTGTTAGATTGGGAGTAGACCCTAAACACGCAGATCAACAAGTAAGAGGGGCTATAGTATTACCTAATGGAACAGGAAGAAGTAGAAAAGTATTAGTTATAGCTAAAGGTGAAAAACAAAAAGAAGCAGAAGCTGCAGGTGCTGATTTTGTAGGTGGAGAAGAAATGGTGCAAAAAATCCAATCAGAGAACTGGTTAGATTTTGATGTAGTAGTTTCAACTCCGGATATGATGGGTGTAGTAGGTAGAGTAGGTAGATTGCTTGGACCTAAAGGGCTTATGCCAAACCCAAAATCAGGAACTGTAACTTTTGATATAGAGAAAGCAGTTAAGGAAATAAAAGCAGGAAAAGTTGAATACAGAGTAGATAAAGCAAGTATAGTACATGTTCCAATAGGAAAAGTTTCCTTTGGAGAAGAAAAGTTAAAAGAAAACTTTGAAACAATGATGGATGCTTTATTGAAAGCAAAACCTTCAGCTGCTAAGGGTAGATATTTAAAAACTGTTACCTTATCAAGCACTATGGGTCCTGGTGTTAAAATAAACCCACAAAAACTTTCAGAAAATAAATAAATAAATAAATTGTTGACAAGTACAAACTTTGTTGATATTATATTTATGTTAATTAAATAGCTTACCGTAGACAGTAGGAACTCTTAAGAGTTTAAATTACCTACCGAGGTGAAGATTATACTAATTTGAAATTAGAGTCTCTTCGTGTCTACGTAAGGGACTTTTATTTATTTAGATGAATTATGGGAGGTGACGTCAGTGAAGGAACAAACCCTTCAAGCTAAAACTCAAAATGTAGAAGAAATAAAAGGGAAAATTAAAGATGCGGAATCCATAATATTAGTAGACTATAGAGGCTTAGATGTTGAACAATTAACAGAGTTAAGAGAACAATATAGAAAAGCTGGAGTTGAATATAAAGTTTACAAAAACACTATGATGAGATTTGCTTTTAAAGATTCAGGATTTGAAGGATTTAATGAGTTTTTAAAAGGTCCATCTGCAGTAGCTTTTGGATATGGTGATCCAGTTCAAGCTGCAAAGATAACATCTGAATTTGCTAAAGACAATGAAAAATTAGAGATAAAAGCTGGTATAGTAGATGGGAAAATAATCAATGTAGATCAAGTAAAAGATCTAGCTGATTTACCATCAAAAGAAGTACTTATTGCTCAAGCTCTAGGTGGATTAAACGCACCAATTCAAGGATTTGCAAATGTACTTCAAGGTACAATAAGATCCTTAGCTATAGTATTAAATGCTGTAGCTGAAACAAAAGAAGCATAAAAATAAAATAAAATGAATATTAAATGGAGGTATTTATAAAAATGGCAAGCGAAAAAGTAACAAACTTAATAGAAGAAGTAAAGAATTTAACTGTATTAGAATTAGCTGATTTAGTAAAAGCTTTAGAAGAAGAATTTGGTGTAAGTGCAGCAGCTCCTGCAGCTGTAGCAGCAGCACCAGCAGCTGGAGGCGCAGCTCCTGCAGCAGCTGAAAAAACTGAATTTGATGTAGTACTTGCAGAAGCAGGTGGACAAAAAATCAAAGTAATAAAAGCTGTTAGAGAAATCACTGGATTAGGACTTAAAGATGCTAAAGAATTAGTAGACAATGCTCCAAAACCAATAAAAGAAGGAGCTTCTAAAGAAGAGGCTGAAGAAATGAAAACTAAATTAGAAGAAGCAGGAGCAGTTGTAGAAGTAAAATAGTAAAACACAAATAAAAAAGGCTTTCTTAAGAAAGCCTTTTTTATTAATCTATAGGAAAGTTGTTACTTTACTATTTTATCTAATATAGGCTTTTCGTACATAGATTTAAATTTTTTATTGCTTAGATTATTGACATATTATCCTATGTATGATAGTATAAAATACTGCGATAATAGAGATAATTATGTTTTTTTGTATAATTAATTGTCTATATGGCAATATTATATATATATTTGGAATGTATTACCAAAAGTATTTAGTGCTTTTGGATATTTTAGTTTAATAAGGGGTGAATTTTTTATGGTACATCCTGTAACATATGGCAAACGAGTCAGGATGAGTTATTCTCGTATTGAAGAAGTATTAGATCTACCTGATTTGATTGAGGTGCAAAAATCATCTTTTGAGTGGTTTCAAGAAGAAGGTTTAAAGGAAGTTTTTGAAGACATTTCTCCAATTCAAGATTACACGGGTAATCTTATTTTAGAGTTTGTAAACTACAATATAGGAGATTCTTTAAAGTATGATGAAGATGAAGCAAGAGAAAGAGATGCTAATTATTCTGCACCTTTAAAGGTAAAGGTTAGATTAATTAACAAAGAAACAGGAGAAGTAAAAGAGCAAGAGGTCTTTATGGGAGACATGCCATTGATGACAGAAAAGGGAACTTTTATTATCAATGGAGCTGAAAGGGTAGTAGTAAGTCAGCTAGTTAGATCTCCGGGTGTATACTTTGTAGAAAGTATAGATAAAACTGGAAAGAGATTATACTCTTCAACAGTAATTCCTAATAGAGGTGCTTGGTTAGAATATGAAGCAGACTCCAATGATATAGTCTATGTAAGAGTAGACAGAACTAGAAAGGTACCTGCAACGGTTCTATTGAAGGCTTTAGGAATAGTAAGTGATACAGAAATCATATCTGTACTTGGAGAAACTGAACAAGTTTTAAATACTCTTGAAAAAGATAGCACTACAACTCAAGAAGAAGCTCTTTTAGAAATATATAAAAGGCTTCGACCAGGAGAACCTCCAACTGTGGATAGTGCTAGTTCTATGATAAATAATATGTTTTTTGATTATAGAAGATATGATCTAGCTAAGGTTGGAAGATATAAATTCAATAAGAAACTAGCTTTATATAATAGGATATACGGAAGAAAGGCTGCTGAAGATATTATAAATCCTGAAACAGGAGAATTATTTGTTGAAAAGGGAGAAATTATATCTAGAGACCTTGCTATAGAAATTGAAAACAGCGGGATCTATGTAGTAGATGTATTAGGACAAGATGATAAAATAGTTAGAGTTTTAGGCAATAAATTTGTTAGTCCAAATGCTTTTGATCTTCCGTTTTCTCTAAGTGATCTAGGCTTAAAAGAAAAAGTTTATTATCCTGTAATGAAAGAGTTAATAGAAACTTATGAAGATCCTGAAGAGTTAAAAAGCGAGATTGAAGAGAGGATAAAAGAAATTTCACCTAAACATATTATACTAGATGATATAGTTGCTAGTTTAAACTATGAGTTTAATCTTTTCAATGGAATTGGATATACAGATGACATTGATCACTTAGGTAATAGAAGAATAAGATCTGTTGGTGAACTTTTACAAAATCAATTTAGGATTGGACTATCAAGGATGGAAAGAGTAGTTAGAGAGAGAATGACTATTCAAGATGTTGATGTAGCAACTCCTCAAGCTCTTATAAATATTAGACCAGTAGTTGCCTCTATTAAAGAATTCTTTGGAAGCAGTCAGTTGTCTCAATTTATGGACCAGACCAATCCTTTGGCAGAATTAACTCATAAAAGAAGAATGTCTGCATTGGGACCTGGTGGACTTAGTAGAGAGAGAGCTGGATTTGCAGTAAGGGATGTGCATCACTCTCACTATGGTAGAATGTGTCCGATAGAAACTCCTGAAGGCCCTAATATAGGACTTATTACATCTTTAGCAAGCTATGGTAGGATAAATGAATATGGATTCATAGAAGCCCCTTATAGAAAAGTTGAAAGAGGAAAAGGCCTTATAACTGGGGAAATAGATTATTTAACTGCAGATGTGGAAGATGAGTTTAATATTGCCCAAGCCAATGCAAAGTTAAATGAAAATCATGAGTTTGTAGAAAGCAAAGTTGTAGCCAGAGGTAAAAATGGGGTAGTAGATATATTCCCAAGTACTGAAATTGACTACATGGATGTTTCGCCTAAACAATTAGTATCAGTAGGAACATCGATGATACCATTCTTGGAAAATGATGATGCCAATAGAGCTCTAATGGGAGCGAACATGCAGCGTCAAGCAGTTCCGTTATTAAAAGCGGAAGCTCCTATAATCGGTACAGGTATAGAATATAAAGCTGCAAAAGACTCTGGAGTAGTAGTGGTTGCTAAAAATGATGGTGTAGTAGAAAAGGTGAGTTCTTCAGAAATAATAGTTAGAAGAGACTCAGATGGCGAATTGGATAAATATAAATTATTAAAATTCAAGCGCTCCAATCAGGGGACCACTATAAATCAAAGACCTATTGTATCTTTAGGAGAAAGAGTAAAAGCGGATACTGTAATAGCCGATGGACCTAGTACTGAACTAGGAGAAATTGCTTTAGGTAAAAACTTACTTATAGCTTTCATGACATGGGAAGGTTATAATTATGAGGATGCAATATTAATAAGCGAAAAACTATTAAAAGAAGACACCCTTACTTCGGTGCATATTGAAGAATATGAATCTGAGGCTAGAGATACAAAGCTTGGACCAGAAGAAATAACCAGAGATATCCCAAATGTTGGTGAAGATATGTTAAAAGATCTTGATGACAGGGGTATTATAAGAATAGGTGCAGAGGTTAAATCTGGAGACTTACTAGTAGGTAAGGTAACTCCAAAGGGTGAGACGGAATTATCAGCAGAAGAGAGGCTATTGAGGGCCATATTTGGAGAAAAAGCTAGGGAAGTAAGGGATACATCCCTAAGAGTTCCCCATGGAGAAACTGGAATCATAGTAGATGTAAAAGTCTATTCAAGGGAAAATGGAGATGAACTTTCACCTGGAGTAAATCAAATGGTCAGAGTATATGTAGCTACTAAGAGAAAGATAAATGTAGGAGATAAGATGTGTGGTCGTCATGGTAATAAAGGGGTAATATCTAGGATACTTCCAGAAGAAGATATGCCTTACTTACCAGATGGTACACCAGTACAAATAGTTCTAAACCCACTAGGAGTACCTTCTCGTATGAACTTAGGTCAAGTACTAGAAGTACACTTGGGATTAGCTGCTAAAAAACTAGGTTGGCATATTGCAACTCCTGTATTTGATGGTGCCAATGAGGCAGATATCTTTAAAGCTCTAGAAGAAGCTGGATATCCAGCTAATGGTAAGATCAAACTTAGAGATGGTAGATCGGGAGAGTATTTCAATAGTCCTGTAACAGTAGGATATATGTATATGCTAAAACTTCACCATCTTGTAGATGATAAAATCCATGCCAGATCAACAGGTCCTTATTCTCTAGTTACTCAGCAACCTCTAGGAGGTAAAGCTCAGTTTGGAGGGCAAAGATTTGGAGAGATGGAAGTTTGGGCCCTTGAGGCATATGGTGCATCTCATACTTTACAGGAAATCTTAACTGTAAAATCTGATGACATTGTAGGTAGGGTGAAAACTTATGAAGCGATAGTGAAGGGAGAAAACATTCCAGAACCGGGAATTCCAGAATCCTTCAAAGTGCTTATAAAAGAGTTACAGAGTTTAGCTCTTGATATGAAAGTACTAAGTGAAGAAAAAGATGAAGTAGAAATAAAAGAATCAACAGATGATGATTTGACAGACTTAGAGTCAATAAGTGAAGAGTATTCAAGTGATGACACTCTAGATAAGGATGACTCTTTATCAGGGGTTAAAAAAGTAGGAGAAGAACTTCCAAAAGGTTTTATCTTAGAAGACGAAGATATAAATGAGGAAGAGTAAATATATTTTAGATTTAAATATAATTTCTTTATTAATTTATTATGGAAAGGAGAGATTGCTCCTTGTTTGAGTTAAATACTTTTGATTCAATTAAGATTGGATTAGCTTCTCCCGAAAAGATTAGGCAATGGTCTAAAGGAGAGGTAAAAAAACCTGAGACAATAAACTATAGAACTTTAAAACCAGAAAAAGAAGGTCTATTCTGTGAAAAGATTTTTGGACCTACAAAGGACTGGGAATGTCATTGTGGTAAATATAAGAGAGTAAGATATAAAGGTGTAGTATGTGATAGATGTGGTGTTGAGGTAACAAAATCTAAAGTTAGAAGAGAAAGAATGGGACATATTGAATTAGCTGCTCCAGTTTCTCATATATGGTATTTCAAAGGTATACCAAGTAGAATGGGACTTATTTTAGACATGAGCCCTAGAGCTTTAGAGAAAGTATTATATTTTGCTTCTTATATAGTTATTGATGGAGGAGACACTCCTTTATATGAAAAACAACTATTAACTGAGAGTGAATACAGAGATAACTTAGAGAAATATCCAAATAAGTTTAAAGCTATGATGGGTGCAGAGGCAATAAAGATTATACTTTCTAATATAGATTTAGAAAAAGAATCTAGCGAATTAAGAAAAGAGCTAAAGGATGCCAAAGGACAAAAGAAGATTAGGATTACTAGAAGGCTAGAAGTGGTAGAGGCGTTTAGAAACTCTGGTAATAGACCAGAGTGGATTATCTTAGATGCTATACCAGTAATACCACCTGATTTAAGACCGATGGTACAGCTAGATGGTGGTAGATTCGCTACGTCTGATTTAAATGATTTATATAGAAGAGTTATAAATAGAAATAATAGATTAAAGAGATTATTAGACTTAGGAGCTCCAGAAATCATTGTTAGAAATGAAAAGAGAATGCTTCAAGAAGCTGTAGATGCTTTAATCGACAATGGAAGAAGAGGTAGACCTGTAACAGGACCTGGAAATAGACCACTTAAATCTCTTTCAGATATGTTAAAGGGTAAACAAGGTAGATTTAGACAGAACTTACTTGGAAAAAGGGTAGACTATTCAGGTAGATCTGTAATAGTAGTAGGTCCAGAACTTAAATTATATCAATGTGGATTACCTAAGAAAATGGCCTTAGAACTATTTAAACCCTTTGTCATGAAAAAGTTAGTTGAAGAAGATCATGCTCATAATATTAAATCTGCTAAGAGAATGGTAGAAAGATCAAAGCCTCAAGTTTGGGATGTATTAGACTTAGTTATTAAAGATCACCCTGTATTACTAAATAGAGCTCCTACTTTGCATAGACTTGGGATACAAGCTTTTGAGCCTGTTTTAGTTGAAGGGAAAGCTATAAAATTACATCCTCTAGTATGTACAGCTTATAATGCAGACTTTGATGGAGACCAAATGGCAGTCCATGTTCCTCTATCAACGGAAGCTCAAGCAGAGGCTAGACTTTTGATGCTTTCCACTAACAATATACTAGCACCAAAAGATGGAAAGCCGATTTCAACTCCTACTCAAGATATGGTACTAGGTAGTTATTACCTAAGTATGGAAAAAGCTGGAGAAATAGGAGAAGGGAAAATTTTCAAAAACTTTGATGAAATGATTTTAGCTCATTACAATGGATTTGTAGGAATTCATGCAAATGTAAAAGTCAGACTTAAATTAAATGAAGATGATCCTGGAAAACTAGTTGAAAGTACAGTGGGTAGATTTATATTCAATGAAAAAATACCTCAAAGTTTAGGTTTTGTAGATAGAGAAAAAGATCCTTATTCTCTTGAAGTAGATCGTGTTGTAGATAAGAAATTCTTAGGAGTTATAGTAGATAAGTGTTATAGAAAATATGGGAATGCTGTAACTGCAAAATTACTAGATGATATAAAAGAAATGGGATATCACTATTCGACTATAGGTGCAGTGTCTGTATCAATGCATGATGTAATTGTGCCAGATGAAAAGCAAGCTTTAATAGAAGCAGCTGAAAAAGAAGTAGATAAATTTGAACGCTCTTATCGTAGAGGATTAATATCTGATGATGAGAGATATGAAAAAGTAATAGAGATTTGGAATAGGACTACAGATGAAGTAACAGATGCTCTAATGGATAGCTTGGACCCACTAAACAATATGTATATAATGGCTTTATCTGGAGCAAGAGGTAGTAAAAACCAGATAAGACAATTAGGTGGAATGAGGGGTCTTATGGCCAGTGCATCTGGTAGAACTATAGAGGTTCCTATAAAGAGTAACTTTAGAGAAGGCCTTGATGTACTAGAATTCTTTATTTCTACACATGGTTCAAGAAAGGGACTTGCAGATACAGCCCTTAGAACAGCGGATTCGGGTTATTTAACTAGAAGACTTGTAGATGTCAGTCAAGATGTAATAGTTAGAGAATGGGATTGTAATACAGATCAATATCTTTTAGTAAAAGCTTTTAAAGATGGAAGAGAAGTTATAGAGGAACTAAAAGATAGATTAGAAGGAAGATATGCCTTCGAAGATATAGTGAATCCAGAAACTGGAGAAATTATAGTAAAAGAAAATGAAATGATTTCAGATATAGATGCTGAATTAATTCAAAATGTTGGCATAAAAGAAGTCAAAATAAGATCAGTATTAGGATGTAAGACGAAGTTTGGAGTATGTGCTCATTGTTACGGTAGGAACCTAGCTACAGGAGAGTCAGTAGGTATAGGAGAGTCAGTAGGTATAATAGCTGCTCAGTCAATAGGAGAGCCGGGAACACAGCTTACAATGAGAACTTTCCATACAGGAGGAGTTGCAGCAGCAGCCGATATCACTCAAGGTCTTCCTAGGGTAGAAGAGTTATTTGAAGCTAGAAAACCAAAGGGACTTGCTATTATATCTGAAATTGCAGGTACAGTTAGCATAAATGAAACCAAGAAAAAGAAAGAAGTAATAGTAACAGGTTCTAATGGAGAAAGTGCTAGTTATAATATAGTCTATGGATCTAGAATGAAGGTTAGAAATGGAGATCAGATTGAAGCTGGAGATGAATTAACTGATGGATCTGTGAATCCTCATGACATATTGCAGATATTAGGAATTCAAGGAGTTCAAAATTACTTGATTAAGGAAGTACAAAGGGTATATAGACTTCAAGGTGTTGACATAAGCGATAAGCATATCGAAATAATAGTAAAACAAATGCTTTCTAAAATTAAAATAGAAGAAGCAGGAGATACTGATATGTTACCAGGTAGCTTAGTTACATTAAGTGATTTTGAAGAAGAAAATCAAAATGCAATAGAAGAAGGTTTAGAGCCTGCAACTGGTAAGAGAACTTTACTTGGTATAACTAAGGCCTCTCTTGCAACAGACTCATTCCTATCAGCGGCTTCTTTCCAAGAGACTACAAGAGTTTTAACAGAAGCAGCTATAAAAGGAAAAGAAGATCACCTTTTAGGATTAAAGGAAAATGTAATTATAGGAAAATTAATTCCTGCAGGTACTGGTATGAGAAGATACAGGGATGTAGAAGTAGTTTTAGAAGAAAATATTGAACTTTTAGAAGAAAATGATGTTGACAGTGAAATTATCTGATGATAAAATGTTATGGTGTGTAAACTAGTTATGAACTCTAGATAATTTAAAGATTATGTGGGTTTAGGCTCACATAATCTTTTAAATGTAGCAAAGGGAGAGATCTTATGACTAATAGATTGAAAAGCCACAATAAAGTCGTAGGTGTAAAACAAGTAAAAAGAGCTATAAATAAATCTGAAACACATACAGTTTTTATTGCAGCAGATGCAGATGAAGGGATTACATCAGATGTATCAAAACTGTGTGAAGACAAGCAAATCCAAATTGTTCATGTAGACAATATGAATGAGTTGGGAAAGGCTTGTGGAATTGATATTAATGCGGCAGTTGCTGCATTATTAAAATAAATACCAATATAAAAGGAGGTGCCTTGATGCCAACTATTAATCAATTAATTAGAAAAGGAAGGAAATCAGTTGAAACTAAATCTAAAACTCCAGCTTTAAATGTAAACTTAAATACAATAAAAAAGAAGGAGACAACTGTTAATTCACCACAAAAAAGAGGCGTATGTGTATCTGTTAGAACTGTTACTCCTAAAAAACCAAACTCAGCTTTGAGAAAGGTTGCAAGGGTAAGACTTACTAATGGAATGGAAGTTGCAGCATATATTCCTGGAATTGGACACAATCTACAAGAACATAGTGTTGTGCTAATTAGAGGTGGAAGAGTTAAAGACCTTCCAGGTGTTAGATATCATATTGTTAGAGGTGCATTAGATACTGCTGGTGTAGATGGTAGAATGCAAGCAAGATCTAAATATGGTGCTAAAAAACCTAAAAAATAACAAACGACAAAGTGCAGGAAATAAAATTTCCGTTTATATAGATGCATTTTGGCGCACACGGCAAAATTTTGTCGAGTACCAATGAATTTACTTTATTATAGTTAAGGAGGGAAGTATAGTGCCAAGAAAAGGACATATACCAAAAAGAGAAGTTATGCCAGATCCTATATATGATGATGTGGTTATAACTAAATTGATAAATAATATAATGTTAGATGGTAAAAAAGGTATAGCTCAAAATATTGTATATGATGCTTTAAAGCAAGTTGGAGAAAAGACTGGTGAAGATTCACTTGAAGTATTCAACAAAGCTATGAACAATATAATGCCTGTTTTAGAAGTAAAAGCTAGAAGAATAGGTGGAGCAACTTACCAAGTACCAATGGAAGTAAGAAGTGATAGAAGAGAAACATTAGGACTTAGATGGTTAGTTAAATATTCTAGAGGAAGAGGAGAAAAAACTATGGTTGAAAGACTATATAAAGAAATCCTAGATGCATCTAATGGAATAGGGGCTAGCGTTAAGAAGAGAGAAGAAGTACACAAAATGGCAGAAGCTAATAAAGCTTTCGCACATTATAGATTCTAGTAAATCTCTTTTTAAGTGCAAGATCTAAGAAACAATTATGAAGGAGGAAAAATTGTGCCAAGAAAAGTTTCATTAGAAAAAACAAGAAATATAGGCATAATGGCTCATATTGATGCAGGAAAGACAACCACCACAGAAAGAATACTATTTTACACTGGTAAAATACACAAGATAGGTGAGACACACGAGGGTGGAGCTCAAATGGACTGGATGGAACAAGAGCAGGAAAGAGGTATTACAATTACTTCTGCTGCAACTACTTGTATGTGGAATGATTACAGAATAAATGTAATTGATACACCAGGCCATGTGGATTTCACAGTAGAAGTTGAAAGATCTCTTAGAGTCTTAGACGGTGCAGTAGCAGTATTTTGCGCTAAGGGTGGGGTAGAACCTCAATCTGAAACTGTTTGGAGGCAAGCTGATAAATACGACGTGCCTCGTTTAGCTTTCGTTAACAAAATGGATATTGTTGGAGCAGACTTTTTTAATGCAGTAAATATGATTAGAACAAGACTTAAGGCAAATCCCATAGCGATACAATTACCTATAGGTAAAGAGGATAACTTCAGAGGTGTAGTTGACTTAGTTAATATGAATGCCAGGATATATAATGACGATTTAGGACAGGATATAGAAGTAACTGATATTCCTGAAGACATGAGAGAATTAGCAGCAGAACACAGAGAAAAGCTTGTAGAGGTTATTGCTGAATTTGATGAAGAATTAATGATGAAATATCTTGAAGGAGAAGAGCTTACTACTGAGGAAATAATTAGGGGAATTAGAAATGCTACTTTACAAGTAGAAATAACTCCTGTATTATGTGGATCTTCTTATAAAAATAAAGGGGTTCAACCTCTATTAGACTCTATAATAGATTATCTACCTGCACCAACTGATATAGCAGCTATTAAGGGGATAAACTTAAATACTGAAGAAGAAGAAGCTAGACACTCAGATGATGATGAGCCATTTTCAGCTTTAGCATTTAAAATAGTATCAGATCCTTATGTAGGAAAAGTTGCTTACTTTAGAGTTTATTCAGGTAGTTTAAAGTCAGGTAGTTATGTATTAAACTCTTCTAAAGGTAAAAAAGAGAGAATAGGTAGAATTCTTTTAATGCATGCAAACAAGAGAGAAGAAGTAGACGAAGTATATGCAGGAGATATAGCTGCAGCAGTTGGTCTTAAAGATACTGGTACAGGGGAAACTCTATGTGATGAAGACAATCCTATCATTCTAGAAAAAATGGAATTCCCAGAGCCAGTAATTCGTGTAGCTATAGAGCCAAAATCTAAGGCAAGTCAAGATAAATTAGGTGCGGCTTTGGCTAAATTAGCAGAAGAAGATCCTACTTTTAGAACATACACAGATGAAGAAACTGGTCAAACTATAATTGCTGGTATGGGTGAATTACATCTTGAGATTATCGTTGATAGACTTTTAAGAGAATTCAAAGTTGAAGCAAATATAGGAAATCCTCAAGTTGCATATAAAGAATCAATTCGTAAAGAATCTGAAGCAGACACTAAATATGCAAGACAATCTGGTGGACGTGGTCAATATGGTCATGTAAAAATTAGAATTGCACCTCAAGAACCAGGAAAAGGCTATGAGTTTGAAAACAAAATAGTAGGTGGAGCAATCCCTAAAGAATATATTGGATCAGTAGATGCTGGTATACAAGAAGCTTTACAATCAGGTATTGTTGGTGGATATCCAGTTTTAGATGTAAAAGTAACTCTTTATGATGGTTCGTATCATGATGTAGACTCGTCAGAGATGGCATTTAAAATAGCTGGATCTATGGCTATTAAACAAGCTATGGCAAAAGCAGATCCTGTATTACTTGAACCTATGATGAAGGTAGAAGTAGTTGTGCCTGAAGAGTACATGGGAGATGTAATGGGAGATGTAAGCTCAAGAAGAGGAAGAATAGAAGGAATGGAACTAAGAAGTGGTGCTCAAGTAATAAATGCATATGTACCTCTTTCTGAAATGTTTGGTTATGCAACAGATCTTCGTTCTAATACTCAAGGTAGAGGAGTATATTCTATGCAGTTTGACCATTATGAACCAGTACCTAATAGTATTGCTGAAGAAGTAATAGGTAAAGAATAATAAATTATAAAAATATAAATTTTAATTATTGAGGAGGAGTAAAAATGGGTAAGGCAAAATTTGAAAGAAATAAACCCCACGTAAACATAGGAACAATAGGACACGTAGACCACGGTAAAACAACACTAACAGCAGCAATCACAATAGTATTAAACAACAGATTTGGTTCAGGAGAAGGAGTAAGCTATGACAATATAGATAAAGCTCCAGAAGAAAGAGAAAGAGGAATTACAATTTCGACATCTCACGTAGAATACGAAACAGATGCTCGTCACTATGCACACGTAGACTGCCCAGGCCATGCTGACTATGTAAAGAACATGATCACAGGAGCAGCACAAATGGATGGAGCAATTCTAGTAGTATCAGCAGCAGATGGTCCAATGCCACAAACAAGAGAGCATATCTTACTATCAAGAAACGTAGGAGTGCCTAAAATAGTAGTATTCTTAAACAAAGAAGATATGGTAGATGACGAAGAACTAATCGAATTAGTAGAAATGGAAGTAAGAGAATTACTATCTGAATATGACTTTGATGGAGATGGAACACCAATCACAGTAGGGTCAGCTTTAAAAGCAATTGAAGAACCAGAAGGACCATGGGGAGATAAGATAGTAGCATTAATGAAGACAGTAGATGAGTACATCCCAGCACCAGAAAGAGATACAGATAAACCATTCCTAATGCCAGTAGAAGACGTATTCTCAATAACAGGAAGAGGAACAGTAGCAACAGGAAGAGTAGAAAGAGGAGTAGTAAAAACAGGAGACAATGTAGAGATAGTAGGATTAGCAGAAGCTCCAAGAACAGTAGTAGTAACAGGAGTAGAAATGTTTAGAAAACTACTAGATGAAGCACAAGCAGGAGATAATATAGGAGCATTACTAAGAGGAGTACAAAGAGAAGAAATTGAAAGAGGTCAAGTATTAGCAAAGCCAAAATCAATACAACCTTTTACAAAATTCGAATCAGAAGTATATGTACTATCAAAAGATGAAGGTGGAAGACATACACCATTCTTCAACGGATATAGACCACAATTCTACTTCAGAACAACAGATGTAACAGGAGATATCCAATTAGAAGAAGGAGTAGAAATGGTAATGCCAGGAGATAACTCCAAATTCACTATAGAACTTATAACACCAATAGCAATAGAAGAAGGACTAAGATTTTCAATACGTGAAGGTGGAAGAACAGTAGGTTCAGGAGTTGTAACTAAGATTATTGGATAATTTTAAATATGGATGAAGGAGTTTTTTCTCCTTCATTTCCTATTTTTAATTTATAAATAAATATAAGTTTTTAGTAAAAAAACCTTGAGTTTTTGCCCGAATTAGGATACACTATAGTAGTGCTTAATTTTCGACATTGCGATGACGCAAAAGGTGGCTGTTAAACCAGGGAATTTTTGCTGAGAATGTCCGGTTAAAAATCGGGCGACTGGAATTGCTGTTTTAATAAAAATACAACACACCCGGGAGAGTGTGTTGGCGGTTCTAAGTCGCATGTAAGTAAAACATGCGATAGGAGGAGGGAATTAAATGTCAAAGAATGGTAAACAAAAAATAAGAATTAGATTAAAAGCTTATGATCATGAACTTTTAGATTCATCAGCTGAAAGAATTGTTGAAACTGCTAAAAGAACTGGAGCTGATGTTTCGGGACCGGTACCACTACCAACTGAAAAAGAAGTGGTTACAATATTGAGAGCGGTTCATAAATACAAGGATTCTAGAGAGCAATTTGAGCAAAGAACTCATAAAAGACTTATAGATATATTGAATCCAAACCAAAAAACTGTAGATTCACTTATGAAATTAAATTTACCTGCAGGAGTAGATATAGAGATAAAGTTATAATTACTTTATAAGATTACTTGTAGTAATCCGCTGTAAAATAATAGGAGGTGCAATTATGAAAAGTATTTTAGGGAGAAAAGTAGGAATGACACAAATATTCCAAGAAGATGGAAGTGTTACTCCAGTAACAGTTATACAAGCAGGCCCTCTTGTGGTAATCCAAAAGAGAACTGTAGAAAAAAATGGATATAATGCAATCCAAATTGGATTTGAAGATATAAAAGAAAGCAAGACAATAAAGCCTTTAAAAGGACAATTTGATAAAAGTGAAGTTGGATATAAAAAATATTTAAGAGAGTTCGCTGTTGAAGATCCAGAGCAATTTGAAATAGGACAAGAAATTAAAGTCGATATATTTGAAATGGGAGATATGGTAGATGTAACAGGGAATTCTAAAGGAAAAGGAACACAAGGTGTTATAAAGAGACATGGCTTTGCTAGAGGTCGTGAAACACATGGTTCTAAATTCCATAGAGCTCCAGGTGGTATGTCTGCAGGAACTGACCCAGGAAGAGTATTTAAAGGTCATAAAATGGCTGGAAGAATGGGAAATAGAAAAGTTACTGTTCAAAACCTAGAAATAGTTAAGGTAGATGTAGACAACAATCTAATACTTATAAAGGGAGCTATCCCAGGACCTAAAAAAGGATTAGTAAGTATAAAGCCAACAACAATTAACAATAAATAATTCAGGCTGAAAGGAGGATTAAAATGCCTAAAGTAAATGTTTATAATATGTCAGGAGAACAAGTTGAAGAGATAGAATTAAACGAAGGTATATTTGGTATAGAAATAAACCAACATGTAGTATATGAAGTTGTTAAAAATCAACTTGCAAATAAAAGACAAGGAACTCAATCAGTAAAAACTAGAGCTGAAGTAAGAGGCGGAGGTAGGAAGCCTTGGAGACAAAAGGGAACTGGTAGAGCAAGACAAGGTAGTATAAGAGCACCTCATTGGACAGGTGGTGGAGTATCATTTGCACCAAAACCAAGAGATTATAGCTACAAAGTGCCTAAAAAAGTTAGAAGACTTGCTATGAAATCAGTATTGAGTTCGAAGGTAGAAAATGGTGAATTAATAGTAGTAGATGAATTAAATTTTGACACGCCTAAAACAAAGGAAATGGTTAAAGTATTATCTAATTTAAATGCAGATAAAAAAGCTTTAATAGTAACTGCTAATAATGATTTTAACACTATAAAATCAGCTAGCAATATTCCTAGTGTAGCTACAACGGTAGTTAACAATTTAAATGTATATGATATTTTAAAATACAATTCGTTTATTATTACTAAAGAAGCCTTAACAAAAGTTGAGGAGGTGTATGCATAATGCGTATTCCACACGATATTATCATTAAACCGATAATAACTGAGAAAAGCATGGAAGATATGGCAGAGGGTAAATATACTTTTATGGTAGATAAAAGAGCTAATAAAAGTGAAATTAAAAAAGCTGTAGAAAGCGTATTTGATGTAAAAGTGAAAAATGTAAACACTATGAATGTCTTGGGTAAGATTAAGAGACAAGGTATGCACTCTGGTAGAAGACCAAGCTGGAAAAAAGCTATAATAAAATTAACTGATGACTCTAAGACTATCGAATTCTTTGAGGGTATGGAGTAAAAGTTTTATAGAAGGAGGTAAATAAAATGGCTATGAAAAAATACAAACCAACTTCCCCTGCTCTTAGGAAAATGACAGTTTCGTCTTTTGAAGAAATAACAAAAAAAGAACCTGAAAAGTCATTGACTGTGAGTTTGAAAAAAAGCGGAGGAAGAAATGCTCGTGGTATAATTACGCTTCGTCATAGAGGTGGTGGAGCTAAGAGAAAATACAGAATAATAGATTTTAAAAGAAATAAAGATGGAATTCCTGGAAAAGTAGCTTCTATAGAATATGATCCAAATAGAACTGCAAATATAGCTCTAATCAATTATGTAGATGGTGAAAAAAGATATATACTTGCACCAAATAGCATGAAGGTTGGAGATGTAATAGAATCAGGAGAAGGGGCAGATATCAAAGTAGGAAATGCACTTCAACTTAAGGATATTCCAGTAGGTACAACTGTACACAATGTGGAATTAAAACCTGGTAAAGGTGCTCAAATGGTAAGATCTGCTGGTGCGGAAGCACAATTGATGGCTAAGGAAGGCAAATTTGCACAACTTAGATTACCATCTGGAGAATTTAGACTTGTACATTTAGAGTGTAGAGCTACTATTGGTCAAGTTGGAAATGTAGATCATGAAAACCTAGTTATAGGTAAAGCTGGTAAATCTAGACATAAAGGAATCAGACCTACTGTTAGAGGTAGTGCCATGAACCCTGTAGATCACCCTCACGGTGGTGGAGAAGGTAGAACACCTGTAGGTATGCCTGCGCCATTAACTCCATGGGGAAAACCTGCACTTGGACTTAAGACTAGAAAAAAAGGTAAAAAATCTGATAAATATATAGTAAGAAGAAGAAAGAAATAGATTAATATCCGAAAGGAGGAATATTGATGGGTAGATCTCTGAAAAAAGGACCTTTTATAGACGATCATCTTATGAAAAAAATAGAAGAATTAAATAAAGATAATAAAAAACAAGTAATAAAAACTTGGTCTCGTCGTTCTACTATATTCCCAGAATTAGTGGGTCACACTATAGCTATACATGATGGTAGAAAACATGTGCCAATATATATTACTGAAGATATGGTAGGACATAAATTAGGCGAGTTTGTAACAACAAGAACGTTTAGAAGTCATTCAAGAAAAAGCGAACAAACATCTACAGTTAGATAGAGTAAGGAGGGATTATAGTGGAAGCAAAAGCTATAGCAAAATATGTGCGTATTTCACCACTAAAGGTAAATTATATATGTAGTGAAATTCAAGGCAAACAAGTAGACGAAGCTCTATCTATGCTGAAGTTTACACCTAAAAAAGGTGCTAAAGTTCTTGAGAAAGTTTTGAATTCTGCAATTGCAAATGCGGAAAACAACTTAGATTTAGATAGAGAAAACTTATATGTTAAAAGGGCATATGCTAATGATGGTCCTCATATGAAGAGGTTTAGACCTAAAGCTAGAGGAATGGCATATCCGATACTAAAGAGAACTAGTCACATTGGAGTAATAGTTGAAGAGAGAGATTAGAGAAGGAGGGATAGTTAATGGGTCAAAAAGTAAACCCACATGGTTTTAGAGTCGGAGTAATTAAAGATTGGGAATCTAAATGGTATGCAGATAAAGAAAATTTTGGAGATCTTTTAGTTGAAGACCATGAAATTCGTAAATATATAAAGAAAAAATTATTTATTTCTGGAATATCTAGAATTGAAATAGAAAGAGCTGCAAATAGAGTTAAAATTAACATCTACACTTCTAAGCCTGGAATGGTAATAGGTAGAGGTGGATCTGGTGTAGAAGAGTTAAGATTAGAAGTCGAAAAAATGACAGGAAAAAGCGCAGTTATAAATGTGGAAGAAATAAAAGTAGCTGAACTTGACGCTCAATTAGTTGCTGAAAATATTGCTGGGCAATTAGAGAGAAGAGTATCTTTTAGAAGAGCTATGAAACAATCTATGCAAAGAACTATGAGATCTGGTGCAAAGGGAATAAAAGCTATGGTATCTGGAAGATTAGGCGGAGCTGATATGGCTAGAACAGAAGGATATAGTGAAGGAACTATACCTCTACAAACCCTAAGAGCAGACATAGATTATGGATTTGCAGAAGCTGATACTACTTATGGTAAGCTTGGTGTAAAGGTATGGTTGTATAAAGGTGAAGTTCTTCCTACTAAAAAAGTAGAAAAAGAAGAAAAAAAAAGAACAGTTAAGTAAACTGTAGGAAGGAGGAAATATAATATGTTAATGCCTAAAAGAGTTAAATATCGTAGAGTTCACAGAGGAAGAATGAAAGGTAAAGCACAACGTGGCAATACAATAACATATGGCGAATTCGGCTTACAAGCATTAGAGCCAACTTGGATTACCTCTAATCAAATAGAAGCTGCAAGACGTGCGATGACTAGATATGTAAAAAGAGGTGGAAATATCTGGATAAAAGTGTTCCCAGATAAACCTGTAACTGAAAAACCTGCTGAAACTCGTATGGGTTCTGGAAAAGGTGCACCAGAATATTGGGTAGCAGTTGTTAAACCTGGTAGAATTTTGTTTGAAATGGGTGGTGTGTCTGAAGAAGATGCAAGAGAGGCTATGAGACTAGCGGCTCAAAAGTTACCTATTAAAACTAAATTCGTCACTCGTGATGAAGGGCAAGAAAAGGGTGGTGAAGCTAATGAAAGCTAAGGAAATACGTCAAATGTCAGATAAAGAATTAAATAGTAAAGTATTAGAATTAAAAACAGAATTGTTCAACTTGAGATTTCAATTGGCTACGGGTCAATTAGATAACCCCTTTAGAATAAATATTGTTAGAAAAGATATAGCTCGTGTAAAGACTATCATTAGAGAACGAGAATTAGGTATAAGAAAGGAGGTTTAATCTCAAATGGAAAGAGGAAATAGAAAAGTTAGAACTGGAACAGTAATAAGCGATAAAATGGATAAAACAGTAGTAGTTGCAGTTGAAACGCTTACTACACATCCTTTATATAAAAAGAAATTAAAAAAGACTACAAAATTTAAAGCGCATGATGAAAATAACGAATGTGGTATAGGTGATAAGGTTAAACTTATGGAAACTAGACCCCTTAGTAAAGATAAAAGATGGAGAGTAACAGGCATTATAGAAAAAGCTAAGTAAATTTTTTTACTTAAAAAGGAGGTATTTTAATGATCCAAACAGAAAGTCGTATGGCTGTAGCTGACAACTCTGGGGCAAGAGAACTCTTAGTAATAAGAGTACTAGGAGGCACTAATAAAAGATACGCACAAATCGGAGATGTTGTGATATGTAGTGTCAAAAGTGCAACACCTGGTGGGGTTGTTAAAAAAGGTGAAGTTATAAAAGCAGTAGTAGTAAGAACAAAACATGGAGTTAGAAGGCCGGATGGTTCTTATATAAAATTCGATGACAATGCTGCAGTAATTATAAAAGATGATAAAAACCCAGTAGGTACTCGTATATTTGGACCTGTAACTAGAGAGTTAAGAGGCGAAAAATTTATGAAAATAATATCCTTAGCACCGGAAGTGTTATAAGAGGAGGTGTAAAGTATGCATGTTAAAAGTGGAGATAAAGTAGTAGTAATTTCTGGTAAAGATAAAGGTAAAATTGGAAATGTATTAAAAGTTTTACCTAGAGAAAATAAAGTTGTAGTTGAAGGCGTAAATATGATTACTAAGCATAATAAACCTATGGGACCTACTAAACCTGGTGGAATAGTTAAATATGAAGGTGCTATGGATTCTTCTAAAGTAATGTATTACTGTGAAAAAGACCAAAAAGGTGTTAGGATTTCTCATAATATATTAGAAAATGGAAAAAAAGTAAGAGCTTGCGCTAAATGCGGCGAAGTCTTAGATAAATAAGATAAAGAGTGAGAGGAGGTAATAAAAAATGACTTCCAGATTAAAGGAAAAGTATGAAAATGAAGTAGTTAAGTCTTTAATGGAAAGATTTCAATATAAAAATATAATGGAAGTACCAAAGCTTGAAAAAGTTGTAATTAATATAGGGGTTGGAGAAGCAAAAGAAAATCCTAAAAAATTAGAATCAGCTGTAAAGGAATTAGAAATTATCGCTGGTCAAAAACCAGTTATAACTAAAGCTAAAAAATCAATATCTAATTTCAAACTTCGTGAAGGCATGAATATAGGAACTAAAGTTACTCTAAGAGGAGAAAAAATGTATAACTTCTTAGATAAGTTAATGAATATTGCTTTGCCTAGAGTAAGAGACTTTAGAGGAGTTAGTTCTACGTCATTTGATGGTAGAGGAAACTATGCTTTAGGTATTAAAGAACAATTGATATTTCCTGAAATAGAATACGATATGGTTGATGCTTTAAGAGGATTAGACATAATTGTAGTTACTACAGCTAATACTGATGAGGAAGCTAGAGTATTCTTACAAGAAATGGGAATGCCCTTTAAAAAGTAAAAAAGGAGGCAAAAACATTGGCAAAGAAATCTATGGTTGCTAAACAAAAAAGAAAACAAAAATTTAGTACGAGAGAATATAGTAGATGTAAAATTTGTGGAAGACCACATGCATATTTAAGAAAATATGGAGTATGCCGTATTTGTTTTAGAGAATTGGCTCATAAAGGTCAAATCCCTGGAGTGAAAAAAGCAAGTTGGTAGTTATAAGGCTATGAAAGGAGGTAACTAATTATGATGACAGATCCAATCGCAGATATGTTAACTAGAATAAGAAACAGTAACAATGCTAAGCATAATACTGTGGATATTCCTGCTTCGAATATAAAAAAGCAATTGGCAGAAATTCTTCTAAATGAAGGTTTTATAAAAGGCTATGATGTTATAGATGACGGTAAACAAGGAATTATTAGAGTAGATCTAAAATATGGTCAAAATAATGAAAAAATCATAAGCGGAATAAAAAGAATCTCTAAACCTGGGCTAAGAGTATATGCAAAAAAAGATGAAGTGCCAAAGGTATTAGGTGGTTTAGGAGTAGCAATTCTATCTACATCAAATGGTGTAATGACTGATAAAGACGCTAGAAAAAATGGTGTAGGCGGAGAAGTTGTTTGTTATATCTGGTAATTAAATGTAAAATTAAGGAACGGGAGGTGCTCTGATGTCAAGGATAGGTTTAAAACCAATTGATATCCCTAGTGGAGTTGAAATAAAAGTAAGCGATAAGAATCTTGTGGAAGTTAAAGGACCAAAGGGAAGTTTAGCAGAAAAAATTGATCCGAATATGGATATAAGTATAGAAGATAATGTTATTACAGTAGCTAGACCATCTGAAACAAAAAGATATAAATCACTACATGGCTTATATAGAACTTTAATTTCAAATATGATAATAGGTGTAACAGAAGGTTATACAAAGAGTTTAGAGATTGTAGGTACAGGTTATAGAGCTCAAAAGCAAGGGAAAAAATTAATTCTAAACTTAGGATATTCTAATCCTATAGAGGTTGAAGATCCTGAAGGAATAGAAGTAGAAGTACCTGCAGCTAATAAGATAATAGTTAAAGGAATTAATAAGCAACAAGTAGGAAACTATGCAGCAGTAATAAGAGGATATAGAAAACCTGAACCATATAAAGGTAAAGGTGTTAAATATACTGATGAAAGAATTAGACGTAAGGTTGGTAAGACTGGTAAGTAGGAGGGGTGAAAAAGATGCTAAAAAAGATAAATAAAAATGAAAACAGAAAAGCCAGACATTCAAGAGTAAGAAAGAAAATTTCTGGAACTCCTGAAATGCCAAGGCTAAATGTTTACAGAAGTGGGAAACATATATATGCTCAAATCATTGATGATACAACAGGTTCCACATTAGTATCAGCTTCTACTTTAGACAAGAGTCTAGACCTTACTAATACTAAAAAAGAAGAAGCTGCTAAAATGGTAGGAAAACTAGTTGGTGAAAGAGCCTTAGAAAAAAATATAGAGAATATAGTATTTGACAGAGGTGGATATATATACCACGGAAGAATTAAAGAGCTTGCTGAAGGAGCAAGAGAAGCAGGGCTGAAATTCTAAGAGAAGGAGGGGAAATAATGGAACGTTCATTTATCAATCCAAATGAATTAGACTTACAAGAAAGAGTTGTAAATATAAATCGTGTAACTAAAGTTGTAAAAGGTGGTAGAAACTTTAGATTTAGTGCATTAGTAGTTGTTGGGGATGAAAATGGTCATGTAGGAGTAGGAATGGCTAAAGCTTTAGAAGTACCTGAAGCTATAAGAAAGGCTATTCAAGACGCTAAAAAGCATTTAATTGAGGTACCATTAGTTGGAACTTCAATACCTCATGAAATCACAGGAATTTTTGGAGCAGGAAGAGTATTACTAAAACCATCTAAGGAAGGTACAGGAGTTATTGCTGGTGGACCAGTTCGTGCTGTATGTGAATTAGCTGGTATTAGAGATATAAGAACGAAATCTCTTGGTAGTAGTAACCCTAGAAATATGGTTAATGCAACTATGCAAGCTCTATCAGAACTTAAAAGAGTTGAAGAAGTTGCTAAGCTAAGAGGTAAAACTGTAGAAGAATTATTAGGTTAGGGGTGAACTATAGTGAGTACAATTAAGATAAAATTAACAAAAAGCCTAATTGGAAAACCTGAGAACCATAGAAAAGTTGTCAAAGCTTTAGGATTTAAAAAGGTTAACCAGGTATTAGAAAAAAATGATACCCCTCAAATCAGAGGAATGATACATCAAGTAGACTATATGGTTAAAGTAATAGACTAAGCGTAAGGAGGTGTAGGGATGAAATTAAATGATTTAAGACCAAATGTTGGTGGAGGAAGTAAAGCTAGAAAGAGACTAGGTAGAGGTACTGGTTCTGGACTTGGTAAAACTTCTGGTAAAGGTCATAAAGGTCAAAACGCAAGATCTGGCGGAGGAGTTAGACCAGGTTTTGAAGGAGGACAAATGCCTCTATTTAGAAGACTTCCCAAACGTGGATTTACAAACATATTTGAAAAACAATATGCAATTGTAAATATAGAGGATTTAAATAGATTTGAAAATGATACTGTTATAACACCTGAATTGCTTATTAGTGAAGGACTAGTTAAAAAGGCAAAGTCAAAGGATGGAGTGAAAATCCTTGGAAATGGTGACTTAAATGTTAAACTAACAGTTAAAGCTCAAAAGTTTAGTAAAACAGCTGCAGAAAAGATTGAATCTGCAGGAGGAAAGGTGGAGGTGATATAAATGCTCTCTACCTTGAAAAATGCATGGAAGATCCCGGATATTAGAAAAAAGATAAACTTTACACTATTGATGTTATTAATATTTAGATTAGGTTCTAATATCCCAGTTCCATATATGAATAAAGAGGTTATTAGAAGCATTTTTGAATCATCACAAGGCGGAATATTACAGTTTCTAGATTTAATGGCTGGAGGTACATTTAGTAATTTTAGTATATTTGCTACTAATATATATCCATATATAACAGCATCTATCGTAATTCAACTCTTAACAATAGCTATTCCTAAATTAGAAGAATTAGCTAAAGAAGGAGAAGAAGGAAAGAAAAAAATAACTAGATATACTAGATACTTGGCAATAGTATTGGCAGGAATTCAAGCTATTGGATACACTTTAGGTTTCTTTAAAAGTGCACTAGAAACTAATTCTGATTTACAAAAGGTTATAGTAGTTATTTCACTTATAGCTGGTACTTCATTACTTATATGGATAGGAGAACTTATCACTGAAAAAGGGATAGGAAACGGTATTTCTCTACTTATATTTGTAGGTATAATCTCAAGATTACCAGCAGAATTAATAAGAACATTTAAATTAGTAAGGCTGGGACAATTAAGTATTATTAAAGTTTTAGTATTTGGAATAGTATTCTTAATAATTATTGCTTTAGTAGTAGCTCTTCAAGAGGGAGAAAGAAAAATTCCGGTACAGTATGCTAAGAGAGTAGTAGGAAGAAAGATGTATGGTGGGCAAAGTACACATATACCTGTAAAGGTATCTATGGCAGGAGTATTACCAGTAATATTTGCATCATCATTATTGGCACTACCTCAGACTATTACCCTACTTACTAAAGGTGGAGTATCAGATTGGATAACTAAATACTTAACACCACAAGGTTCAGTAGGTATTTGGATATATTCTATAATGAATATAATATTGATTATGTTCTTCACATACTTTTATACAGCTATTCAATTTAACACTGTTGAGTATTCAAAGAACTTACAACAAAACGGTGGATTTATCCCAGGTATAAGACCGGGAAGACCTACATCTGATTATTTAAATAGAGTAGTTACAAGAATTACATTTGTAGGAGGTATATCTCTAGCAATATTAGCTTCACTACCTATCATATTATCTGCTATATTTAATATGAATGTAAGCTTTGGTGGTACAGCTATAATAATTGTTGTAGGGGTAGCTTTAGAGACAGTTAAACAAATAGAGTCACAAATGATAATGAGACATTACAAAGGATTTTTAAAATAAACTATAGGAGATGATTTTTAATGAGACTTATACTGTTAGGACCACCAGGTGTTGGCAAAGGCACTCAAGCATCAGCTATAGTAAATAAATATAATATACCCCATATCTCTACTGGAGACATATTTAGAGCTAATATAAAAGAAGGTACTGAATTAGGAAAAAAGGCAAAAGAGTATATGAATAAAGGTCTTTTAGTTCCTGATGAACTTGTGATTTCCATAGTGAAAGACAGACTTACAAAGCAAGACTGTAAGGAAGGTTTTTTACTAGATGGATTTCCAAGAACAGTAGCTCAAGCAGAAGCTTTAGATTCTGAATTAGAAGATATGGGTATAAAACTTGATAAAGTTGTCAATATTGATGCAGATAAGGAAACTTTAATTCAAAGGGCAACAGGAAGAAGAATTTGCAAAACTTGTGGAGCGACTTATCATATTAAAAATAAACCTCCAAAGCAAGAAGGCAAATGTGATATAGACGGAGGAGATCTATATCAAAGAGATGATGATAAAAAAGAAACTGTAGCTACAAGAATTGGAGTATATTTGGCTCAAACTCAACCTTTGATAGATTATTATAGACAAAAAGAATTAATTTTAGATATAGATGGAATTAGACCTATAGATGAGATTTTTCAAACTATAGTAGAAGCTTTAGAAGATAGTAAAGAGAAATAAAATTTTCTTTTGAGGACCATAGCTCAAACAGGAAAAATTAAAGAGGTGGATTTTTAATGGATTCAACTAATGATATAGCCATCGGACAAGTGGTTAAATCTAGAGCAGGTCGAGATAAAGGAAGAATTTTCTTGGTTTTAGATATAATAGATGATCAATTTGTCACTGTAGTAGATGGTGATCTAAGAAAGCTTGATAATCCAAAGAAAAAGAAGATAAAACATTTGATTGTATACAAGACTTTATTGTCAGAGATTAAGTTTAAATTAGATAATAATATCAAGATCAATAATGCGTATATAAGAAAACTTTTAGAACCCTTTAATAAGAGTTTCTAAATTTATTTGGACAGGAGGTTCAAAACTCGATGGCTAAAAAAGATGTAATAGAGGTAGAAGGTACAGTAACCGATGCTTTACCAAATGCAATATTCAAAGTAGAGCTTGAAAATGGTCACGAAATTTTAGCCCATATTTCAGGAAAGTTGAGAATGCACTATATCAGGATACTTCCTGGAGATAAGGTAACAGTGGAATTATCACCTTATGATTTGACTAAGGGCAGAATAACCTGGCGAAATAAGTAGTAGCATAGGAGGGATTTATAATGAAAGTAAGACCATCAGTAAAAAAAATGTGTGAAAAATGTAAGATTATAAAGAGAAATGGAAGAGTAATGGTAATCTGTGAAAATCCAAAACACAAACAAAAACAAGGTTAATATGTAAATTTGGGGAGGTGCAAACTTTAATGGCTAGAATAGCAGGCGTTGACTTACCAAGAGATAAAAGATCAGTAATTGGTTTAACATATATCTATGGTGTAGGTAAATCTAGAGCGGCTGAAATATTAGAAAATGCTGGTGTAGATGAAGACACTAAAATAAAAGATTTGACAGAAACTGAAGTAGCTAAAATCAGAGAATTAATAGATGAATATATTGTCGAAGGAGACCTTAGACGAGAAATTGCAATGAATATAAAGAGACTTAGGGAGATAAATTGTTATAGAGGTATAAGACATAGAAGAGGTCTTCCAGTTAGAGGTCAAAAGACTAAGACAAATGCAAGAACAAGAAAAGGACCTAAGAAATTAGTTTCTAAAGGCAAGAAGTAAAGGAGGGAATAAATTGGCTAAAAAAGGAAAAGTTACTCGTAGTAGAAAAAGAGTACGTAAAAATATAGAAAGAGGTCAAGCTCATATATCCTCAACATTTAACAATACAATGGTAACACTTACTGATGTAAAGGGAAATGTAATTTCATGGGCAAGTGCTGGACAATTAGGATTTAGAGGATCAAGAAAATCTACTCCTTTTGCCGCACAACAAGCTGCAGAGGAAGCAGCAAAAAAAGCAATGGAACATGGACTTAAAAGCGTAGAAGTATTTGTAAAAGGACCAGGTTCTGGTAGGGAAGCAGCAATAAGATCACTACAAGCTACAGGATTAGAAGTTAACATGATAAAGGATGTCACACCAATACCACATAATGGTTGTAGACCACCAAAACGTAGAAGAGTTTAATTTAGGAGGTGTAATATAGATGTCAAGATATACAGGACCAGTATGTAGATTATGTCGTAGAGAAGGTATGAAATTATACCTTAAAGGAGATAGATGCTTCAGCGAGAAATGTGCTATAAATAGTAGAAACTATGCTCCAGGACAACATGGTCAAGGAAGAAAGAAAGTTACTGAATATGGTATGCAGTTGAGAGAAAAGCAAAAGGTCAGAAGATTTTATGGAATAAATGAATCTCAAATGAGAAGATATTTTGATACTGCTGATACAATGAAGGGTGTAACAGGTGAAAATCTGTTTAAACTACTTGAACTTAGATTAGATAATGTTGTATATAGAATGGGATTTGCTAATTCTAGAGCAGAAGCTAGACAATTAGTAACTCATGGTCATTTCCTAGTAAATGGCGCTAAAGCTAGTATACCTTCAATGAATATGAAAGTTGGAGATGTAATAACAGTAAAAGATAGAAGTAAAAAGAGCGAAAAACTTAAAGGTTTAAATGAAAGCTCAAATACAAATACTGTATCATGGGTAAATGTAGATTTAGAAAACCTAAAGGGAACTATCGTAGCTGAACCAGCAAGAGAAGATCTAGATATTCCAGTAGAAGAACACTTAATAGTTGAGTTGTATTCTAAATAATATATAACAGAGTCGACCGCCCTCGTCCTTATATAAAATAAAATTTAAAGGAGGGTTCATTTAATGTTAGAAATTGAAAAACCAAGGATTGAAATCTTAGAACTGAGCGATGATGGAAGTTATGGCAAATTTGTGGTAGAGCCTTTAGAAAGAGGATATGGAACTACTCTTGGGAATTCGCTTAGAAGAGTACTACTATCTTCATTACCTGGAGCTGCAGTGTCATCTATTAGAATCCGAGATGTACTTCATGAATTTGCTACAGTACCTGGAGTTTTGGAAGATGTCCCTGAAATCATCTTGAATATTAAGGGAATAGTAGCTAAAATATACACAGATGAGCCTGTAAATCTTTTAATAGATGTAGAAGGACCTAAAGTATTAACAGCAGGAGATATAATAACTGGCCTAGATGTAGAAATAGTAAATAAGGATCATTATATAGCTACCATAAACGAAGAAGGAAAACTATATATGGAATTAGAACTAGAAAAGGGCAGAGGATATGTATCTTCTGAGAAGAATAAAAAAGAAGAACAAACAATAGGTACAATACCTGTTGATTCTTCTTTTACACCTGTAACAAAGGTAAACTACAATGTTAAAAACACTAGAGTAGGTCAGATAACTGACTACGATAAACTAGAATTAGAAGTATGGACCAATGGAACTATGGATGCTGACGAAGCAACTTCTTTAGGAGCTAAAATACTTACAGAACATTTAAATCTTTTCATAGGATTAACTGACCATGTAAATGATGTAGAAATCATGGTAGAAAAAGAAGAAGATAAAAAAGAAAAAGTTTTAGAAATGTCAGTAGAAGAGTTGGATCTTTCTGTTAGATCTTATAATTGCTTGAAGAGGGCAGGTATAAATACTGTAGATGAACTAACACAAAAAACTGAAGAAGATATGATGAAAGTAAGAAATTTAGGTAAGAAATCCCTTGAAGAAGTAGAAAAAAAGCTTGAAGAATTAGGATTCGGTCTTAAAAAAAGTGATGAGTAATGGTATGAAGGAGGGATAGATGTGACAACATTAAGAAAACTTGGCCGTAATACGCCCCATAGAAAAGCGATGTTAAGAAATCAAGTAACATCTCTATTAAGAGAAGGTAAGATAGAGACAACTGTTACAAGGGCAAAAGAAACTCAAAGAATGGCTCAAAAGATGATCACCCTAGGTAAAAAGGGAGATTTACATTCAAGAAGACAAGTTTTAGCTTATATATATGACAAAGAAGTAGTTAATAAACTTTTTGATGAAATAGCACCTAAATACGCTGAAAGAAATGGTGGATACACAAGGATTTTAAGAGTAGGTCCTCGCCGTGGAGACGGAGCAGAAGTTGCTATATTAGAACTAGTATAAAGGGTAGGGATTAAGTTAAAGCTTAGTCCCTTTTTGGTTTGTTTTTGTAGAATTAATTGTATAAAATAAGAGATTATGTTATATTTAGTAATGAAATAAATACAATTTGAGGGATAAAAATATGAAGGATACAATGATTAGTATTAAAAATATAACCTATGAATACAAATCCTATATAGATGACGAAGTAGTCGCAGCTGTTAAGGATCTTAATATAGATATAAAAAGGGGAGAATTCTTAGCCATATTAGGACATAATGGCTCTGGGAAATCTACCTTAGCTAAGATGTTAAATGGTCTGTTACTTCCTACCTATGGTAATGTAGAAGTCCTAGGAATGGATACTAAGGATGAAGAGAATATTTGGAATATCAGGGAAAAAGCTGGGATAGTTTTTCAGAATCCAGATAATCAAATAGTAGCAACTATAGTAGAAGAAGATGTTGCCTTTGGTCCAGAAAATCAAGGCTTGCCCCAAGCAGAAATTAGAAAAAGAGTAGATGAAGCTTTAGATATAGTAGAAATGAGTGAATACAAAAAACATGCACCACATCTCCTTTCAGGAGGTCAAAAACAGAGAATAGCCATAGCAGGTATACTTGCTATGAATCCTGATTGTATAATTTTAGACGAGCCTACAGCCATGCTAGACCCTACAGGTAGAATTGAAGTAATGAATACAATAAAAAAGTTAAATAAAGAGGAAAACAAGACTATTGTATTGATTACCCATTATATGGATGAAGCAGTAGAGGCTGATAGAGTAATAATAATGGAAAAAGGACAAATTGCAATGGAAGGGACTCCAAAGGATGTATTTAAACAAGTAGAAAAGATTAAAGAGCTAGGATTAGATGTACCTCAAGTAACAGAATTAGCTTATGAATTAAAAAAAGATGGATTTCAAATAAGAGATGATGTAATTTCTATAGAGGAGTTGCTAAAAGTACTATGATTATAAATATTAAAAACTTAAACTTTGTATATAATCCTGAAACTCCCTTTGAAAAAACTGCATTGAAGGATATAAATTTAGAGATAAATCAAGGGGAATTCATAGGATTAATAGGACATACTGGATCGGGAAAATCAACTCTAGTACAACATTTAAATGGACTAATAAGTCCCACAAGTGGAGATATTATAATAGAAGGTACAAATATAAGTAAAAAAAATGTAAATTTAAAAAGTATAAGGCAGAAGGTAGGATTAGTATTTCAATATCCAGAGTATCAATTGTTTGAAGAGACAATATATAAGGATATAGCCTTTGGGCCTAAAAATTTAGGACTTTTAGAAGAAGAAGTAGATAAAAGAGTAAAGGAATCTATGGAAGTAGTAGGTTTAGATTACGAAGAATTAAAAGATAGATCGCCTTTTGAATTAAGTGGGGGGCAAAAGCGTAGAGTAGCCATAGCAGGAGTTATAGCTATGAAGCCCAAAGTATTAGTATTAGATGAACCTACAGCAGGATTAGATCCACGAGGTAGGGATGAAATATTAGGAGAAATTTATGAGTTATTTAAAAAAGAGGCTATTACAATAATACTTGTATCTCATAGTATGGAAGATATAGCCAGATTTGTAGATAGGATACTTGTAATGGACAATAGTCAGATAGTTATGGATGATGTCCCAAGAGAAATATTTAAAAGAGCAGATGAATTAGAGAAAATAGGACTTGGTATACCTCAAATAACTAAATTTATGAGGATTTTTAAAGCTAAGGGCAACAATGTAAGAGAAGATATATTAACAGTAGAAGAAGCAAAGGAAGAAATTATAAGATATTTAAGGAGCAAAGAAGATGCTTAAAGATATAACTATAGGACAATATTTTCCTGGAAAGACTATAATCCATAGATTGGATCCTAGAATAAAATTAATAATTACAATGTTTTTTATTATTTCCCTATTTTTTATTGACAGCTTTTATCCATATATACCTATAATAATTTTTATATTTGGGTCGATAACTATTTCTAAAATTCCTGTTAAATTTATTTTAAAAGGCTTAAGACCACTATTATTTATTATTTTAATAACCTTTTTTATAAATATATTTATGACTAAAGGTGAAGTTATATTTGAGATAGGTCCCCTAGCAGTAACAGTGGAAGGACTTAAGCAAGCTGCATTTATGGCTCTAAGACTTATATTTTTAATTACAGGAACTTCTCTGTTAACCCTTACAACATCCCCGATATCCCTTACAGATGGAATAGAGAGCCTTTTAAGCCCATTTAAAAGGATTGGACTACCAGCTCATGAATTGGCGATGATGATGACTATTGCTTTAAGATTTATTCCCACTCTATTAGAAGAAACAGATAAGATTATGAAGGCTCAAATGGCAAGAGGGGCAGATTTTGAGTCAGGAAATGTATTAAGAAGAGCTAAGAACTTAGTACCACTATTAGTACCACTATTTATAAATGCTTTTAAAAGAGCAGATGAATTAGCTATTGCAATGGAAGCAAGATGCTATAGAGGTGGAGAAAATAGAACTAGATTAAATGAATTAAATCTAGATAAAAAGGATATTGGAGCATTAGCAATTATGACAGTATTCTTTGGATTGATAATAACTACAAGATTTATATAGGAGTTAAAATGAAAAACATAAGACTATTAATTGAGTATGAAGGTACAAATTACTCAGGATGGCAAAAACAAGCAAGAAGGGCTACAGTTCAAGAGGAAATAGAGAAGGCTATAGAAAAAGTTACTGGAGAAAAGATAGATTTAATAGGTTCAGGTAGAACAGATAGAGGTGTACATGCTATAGGTCAAGTTGCAAATTTTTTTACTAGCATGGGTATTTCAGGGGAAAGATATAAATATGCCTTGAATATAGAACTACCAGAAGATATAAAAATCCTTGAATCTTATGAAGTTAGGAGTGAATTTCACTCTAGATTTTCTGCAAAGAAAAAGAGGTATAAATATATAATATATAATGGTAAAATGCCTAGACCTATATACAGAAATTTTTCCTATCATGTAGATAGAGATATAGATATACAAGAAATGAGAGATAGCTTACAATATTTCATAGGGAATCATGATTTTAAAAGCTTTATGGGTCGAAGATCAGATGTTCATACTACAGAACGAACTATATACAATATGGATATAAAAAAGTGTGGAGAATTAATAGAGATAACTGTAGAAGGTAAAAGTTTTTTAAGAAATATGATCAGAATAATGGTAGGTACATTAGTGTATATAGGTATAGGTAGAATAGATAAGGAAAATTTACCCAATATAATCCAAGGTAGAAATAGAATTCTAGCAGGACCTACAGCACCTGCCCGAGGATTATTTTTAGAAAAGGTATATTATGATTAAAATGACCTTGACATTGATAAACACATGTATTAGAATATATTAGAGTGTTTAAAAAAGGCCCGGAAACTTTTTTTATACTTCATAATTATAAATAGTATTTAGTATGAGGAGGGAAATCTATGAAAAGCTATATGGCTAAAACAAATGAAGTTGAAAGAAAATGGCATATAATAGATGCAGAAGATAAAGTTTTAGGTAGATTAGCTACTGAAGTAGCTACCATATTAAGTGGTAAAAATAAGGCTATCTATACACCACATGTTGACACTGGTGACTATGTAATAATAATAAATGCAGGAAAAATAAAATTAACTGGTAATAAATTAAATCAAAACAATTATACTTATCACACAGGTTACCCAGGTGGATTAAAACAAGTTGCATATAAGCAATTAATACAAGAGAAACCAGAAAAGATAATTGAACTTGCAGTAAAAGGAATGTTACCTAAAAATAAATTAGGTAGAAAAATGATAAAGAAAATGAAAGTATATGGTGGAGCAGAGCACGATCATGAAGCTCAAAAACCAGAAGTATACGAATTTTAATTTATAGAGAGGGGAGGACTGTAAATGGCTGTAGTACAATATTACGGAACAGGAAGAAGAAAGACTTCTGTTGCAAGAGTTAGATTAATTCCAGGAAATGGAAATATTACAATAAATAAAACAACTATGGATGATTATTTCAACTATGAGACACTAAGAACCATAGTAAGAGAACCATTAGTTATCACTGATACTTTAGATAAATTTGATGTATTAGTAAATGTAGATGGTGGAGGATTTACAGGACAGGCAGGCGCTATTAGACATGGTATAGCAAGAGCTCTAATCGAATCAGATGAAGAGTTAAGACCTATACTAAAGAAAGCAGGCCATTTAACTAGAGATCCAAGAATGAAAGAGAGAAAGAAATACGGATTCAAAAAAGCAAGAAAGAGCCCACAATTCTCAAAAAGATAGAAAAATCAAGACGTCGAAGGTTATTTACCTTTGGCGTTTTTTAGCATTTATCCATTTCTTCAACTATCCAATTTATCTTATAAGGCATTTAGTAGACGAAGCAGGATAGATTGATTTGATTATTTAAACAAAAAAAGGTAGTGATTTTTATTTTCACTACCTTTTCATCAGTTTATAATTGGGGGGCAATACACCCCATATTTCATTTCGCTGGTCTTGCATAATATAAAGTACCGCTGTAATATCCAACACAGTTACTTTCATAACAATGATATTCACCAGTAAAGTTCAAAGTCCCTGAATAAATAAATCCATTATGAACTTCTGAAACTCTAATGGTTCTAGGAAAAGAATTGTGAGATTGATAATGCGCATAATTACTGTAATAAATAGTATCGTCATCGAATCCTGTAGGTTCTACTAAATTAGCGTGTGCATAAGTAGGAACCATTGCAATAAACACCAATAAAATTGATAACAACAAAGCCATCTTTTTCATAAGTATCCCTCTTAGGATCTGATAATATAGTAGCATTTGACATCCTTACAATCCTATGGTAACATATTATTAAATTAATTGCAAGAGTTTTCTGATAATTTTGTTTTTTAAAAACAATTGGACAATGTTAGATTTAAAGAAGGGGGATAAGAATGAAGAAAAAACTTAATTTGTTACTAATTGTGACGATATCTCTAGTTTTGGTTGCTTGTGGAAATAAAGACATAAGTGAAGTGCCATCCAATCAAAACCCAAAGACAGATGAAGAAAATGTAAATGAAATAGAGGATGAAGATGTGGATGCAATGAAGACATTCAATGTGGTTGCAGGTTCTCCAAAGATGGTTAAAATACTCGAACTCCTTGGCTATGAAAATGTAGTAGGCATTCCTTCTGATATAGAAGATACAATCTATAAGGATGCAGTTGAATTTGGGCCTATGGAGAGTCCAGACTATGACATAGTAAAACAGGTAGAACCCAAAGTATTTTTTACTGAGGCAAGCATTGACTATGAGAGTCATCCAGATGAAAATAATCTACATCTAGGGGTATGGTACTTTCCCCTTGATAATTTAGAAGAAACAAAAGTAGCCATAGAAAGAATTGGAGATTACCTTGGTCTTAGTCAAAGAGCTGAAGAAGTCGTGGAAAATTTAGAAGAAAATATTTAATAATCACAGAACAAGCAGGAGCTATAAAAAAGCAAGAAAGAGCCCACAATTCTCAAAAAGATAGAAAAATCAAGACGTCGAAGGTTATTTACCTTTGGCGTTTTTTAAAATGTTTTTATTTCTATGTAATATATATATGTTCTTTAAAATATATTCTTATAGAGGTGATAATGGTGAAGATACTCTTTATAAGAAAAAGGATATTATATTTTTCAATAGGAATAATTTTATTTACTGCAATTTCTGGTATAATATTATATAGGAAATATAGAGTAAAAGAAGTTAGTTTTTTACCTATAACAAACAAGATAATAGGTATAGATCCAGGCCATGGAGGAGTAGATCCAGGTGCTGTAAGTAGAAATGATGTAGAAGAAGATGATATAAACTTAAAAATAGCCTTAAAACTTAAACGATATATAGAACAAAGTGGGGGTATTCCCATAATGACTAGAACTACAGATACAGGGCTTTACACAGAAAAATCTAAAACTTTAAGAGAGAAAAAAACAGAAGATTTGATAAATAGAAAAAAACTCATAGAGCAGGCAGATTGTGAACTATTTGTAAGTATACATATGAACAGCTTTACAAGTTCAAGGTATTCAGGAGCGCAGACATTTTATATGAAAGACTCTGATGAGGGATATAAATTAGCTTCTATAATCCAAGATGAACTTAGAAATGTATTGGATAAAGATAATAGGAGAGCCCCTGCTTATACTGAGGATATATATCTTTTAAAAGATATGAAAATGCCATCAGTACTGGTGGAAGCTGGGTTCTTATCAAATACTAGAGAAGAGATATTATTACTTAAAGATGAATATCAAGAGAAAATTGCTTGGTCTATATATGTAGGTATAATGAAATATCTAAACCAAGAGACATAAAATTTCTAAGTTGAATTTATTTAACTAAACATATTGTAAAATTGAAAAAATTGATATACAATATTGTTAACAATTATACAATCTTAATATTTATATTAAGAGATTAATTGTTTTAAATTAGGGTATTGTAGTATTAGTATGTATGTTAAAATTATGAAAGGAGTGGTATAATGGCAGAAAAGAAGACTCCACTGTATAATGAGCATGTAGATTTAGGTGGAAAAGTTGTAGACTATGCTGGTTGGTTACTTCCTATACAATATGAGGGGCTCGTACCTGAGCATCATGCTGTTAGAAATGAGGCAGGGATTTTTGATGTATCCCACATGGGTGCAGTGGATATCACAGGTAAAGATGCTGAGAAGTTTATAGACTATTTGATGACTAATGATATAAGTAAATTAGAAGAGCATCAAGTCGCTTATACCTTTATGTGCTATGAAGATGGTGGAGTAGTAGATGATCTTTTAGTATATAAGTATAATAATGAAAAGTTCTTTTTAGTTGTAAATGCAGCAAATGTAGATAAAGATTTTGAATGGATGAAACAACACAGCAAAGATTTTGATCTAAAATTAGAAAATGTTTCTGATAATACTAGTATACTGGCAGTTCAAGGACCATTAGCACAGGAGATACTTCAAAAGATGACTGATGAAGATTTATCTAGTATAAAGTTCTTTTACTTTAAAGAAGATGTTAAGATCTCTGGAGTAAGTGTTATGATATCTAGAACTGGATATACAGGGGAAGATGGGTTTGAAATATATGCAAAGCCAGAAGACGCTCCAAAATTATGGAATGAAATACTACAACAAGGAAAAGAAAAAGGGATAAAGCCTACAGGACTTGGAAGTAGAGATACTCTTAGGTTTGAAGCAGGATTACCACTTTATGGACAAGAAATATCTAAAGAAATAAATCCTTTGGAAGCAGGATTTAAATATTTTGTAAAACTTAAAAAAGATTCTGATTTTATAGGAAAAGATGCACTTGCTAAGCAATGGGAAGATGGAATAAAAAGAAAATTAGTAGGATTTGAATTGATAGGTAGGGGAATTCCAAGAGCTGGGTATGAAATATATAAAGATGATAAAAAAATAGGTCATGTAACTACAGGATATATGAGCCCTACTTTAGGCAAAAGCATAGGTAATGCTCTTATTGATATGGAGTATACAGAGCTTGGAGAAGAAATAGATATAATGATAAGAAATAAGCCTGCTAAAGCTAAAATAATCAAAAAGGCTTTTTTAAAAAATAAATAATAATTAGGAGGAATAAAGATGAAAGTTATAAAAGATTTATATTATTCAAATGATCATGAGTGGGTTAAGGTTGAAGGTGATGAAGCATATATAGGTATTACTGATTTTGCACAACATCAACTTGGAGATATAGTATATGTAGAGCTTCCAGAAATTGATGATGAACTAGAAAAAGAAGATAGTTTCTCAGCATTAGAATCTGTAAAAGCTGCTTCTGATTCATATATTCCAGTAGATGGAAAGGTTATAGAAGTAAATGAAGAACTTTTAGATAGTCCAGAACTTTTAAATTCTGATCCATATGATAGCTGGATTATAAAAGTTGAATTAAGTGATAAATCTCAATTAGATGAATTGATGAGTAGTGAGGAATACGAAGAGTATATTGCTAAGGAGGTATAATATGTTTCCTTATATTCCACATACACCTGAAGATGAAAAACAGATGTTAGAGGCTATAGGCCTTAGTTCTGTTGATGAATTATTTGCAGATGTTTCTGAGGAAGTTGCTTTGAATCGTCCTTTAGATTTAAAGCCTTCTATGTCAGAGCTAGAAGTAAATAGATATTTAAGTAAAATAGCTGAAAAAAACTGTTCCTTAGATAAATTAACTTGTTTTTTAGGAGCAGGAGCATATGATCACTATATACCTTCTATAATAGATCATATTATATCAAGAAGTGAGTTTTATACATCATATACACCATATCAGCCTGAGATTAGCCAAGGAACATTGCAATATCTATTTGAATATCAAACACTTATATGTGAATTAACTGGTATGGATTTAGCAAATGCCTCTCTTTATGATGGGGGTACAGCTATAGCAGAGGCAGCTCTTATGGCATGTAGTGTAAGTAGAAAGAAAGAAATACTTGTATCAAAGACAATTAGACCTGAGTCTATAAAGATACTTAAGACTTATGCTCATGTTCAAGGTTTAGAGGTAATAGAAGTAGATATGAAAGATGGTGTAACTGACTTAGAAAAACTAGAAGAGCTTTCAAGTGATAAAACAGGAGCTGTTATAGTACAGAGTCCAAACTTCTTTGGTATTATCGAAGATTTAGAGGCTACAGAAAAAATAGTTCATAAAAATAAAAAAGCTTCTTTTATAGCTTCAGTAGATCCTATATCTCTGGGAATTCTTAAAAGACCTGGAGACTTAAATGTAGACATTGTAGTTGGAGAAGGTCAAGCTATGGGAATCCCTCTATCTTTTGGAGGTCCTTATTTAGGATTTATAGCAGCTAAGTCTAAGTTTATGAGAAAGATGCCTGGTAGAATAGTAGGACAAACACAAGATGTAGATGGCAAAAGGTCATTTGTACTTACTTTATCTGCTAGAGAACAGCATATAAGAAGGGAAAAGGCTACATCCAATATATGTTCCAATCAAGGATTAAATACCTTAGCTGCAGCAGTATATATGATAACTTTAGGTAAAGAAGGCCTTAGAGAAGTAGCTCTTCAAAGTGCTAAAAAAGCCCATTATGCCTTTGATAAAATTACTAAATCAGGAAAGTACAAAGGAGTATTTGATAAACCTTTCTTTAAAGAATTTGTAGTTTCATCAGATATAGATGTAGATGAAATCAATAAAAATTTAAGAAAAGCAGATATAATAGGTGGCTATAGACTTAAAAATGATTTTGAGGAATATAAAGACAGTATCCTATATGCAGTTACAGAAAAGAGGACTAAGGAAGAAATAGATAAACTTAGTCATGTATTGGAGGGGATATAGATGAAAGTTTATGATAAATTAATATTTGAATTATCTAAATCAGGGAGAAAAGGCTATAGACTTCCTCCATTAGATATAGAAGATTCTAATATAGAAGATTATATTCCACAAAAATTTATAAATAAAGATGAATTAAATTTACCAGAGGTAAATGAAGTAGAAGTAATAAGGCATTTTACTAATTTAAGTAATAAAAATTATGGTGTTGATACAGGTTTTTATCCACTAGGGTCCTGTACTATGAAATACAATCCAAAGATAAATGAAGATACATCGAGAATAGATGGATTTGCTAAAATACATCCTTATCAAGACGAGGATTGTATACAAGGATCACTACAACTTATGCATGAATTAGATGAGGCTCTATGTGAGATATCAGGTATGGATAAAATGACTCTTCAACCTGCAGCAGGAGCCCATGGTGAGCTAACAGCTATTATGATTATAAAAGCATATCATGAAAGAAATGGGGATACAAAGAGAAATAAGATAATAGTTCCAGACTCAGCTCATGGTACAAATCCAGCTACGGCAGCTATGGCTGGTTATAAAATAGTAGAAGTAAAATCTAATGAAAAAGGCTTAGTAGATATCAAAGCTCTAAAAGAAATAGTAGGGGATGACACTGCTGGCTTAATGCTTACTAATCCAAACACTCTTGGATTATTTGAAGCAGAGATCAAAGAAATAGCAGATATAGTTCATAATGCAGGTGGACAATTATATTATGATGGAGCAAATGCAAATGCTATATTAGGTAAAGCAAGACCAGGTGATATGGGATTTGATGCAGTGCATTTTAATATACACAAAACATTTTCTACACCACATGGTGGTGGAGGTCCAGGATCAGGACCAGTAGGAGTTAAAAAACATCTAGTAGAATTCTTACCTGTACCTACTGTTGGAAAAGAAGGGGAAAGATATTTCTTAGATTATGACTATCCAAACTCTATAGGTAAAGTAAAGGATTTTTATGGTCACTTTGCCATTTTAGTAAGGGCATATACTTATATACTAACAATGGGTAGAGATGGTCTTAAAAAGGCATCTGAAATGGCAGTTTTAAATGCAAACTATGTATTGAGTCAATTAAAAGATGATTACTATATACCTATTGATACAATATATAAACATGAATTTGTATTTGGTGGACTAAAAGGAGAATTACCAGAAGCAACTACTTTAGATGTAGCTAAGAGATTGCTTGATTATGGTTATCATCCACCAACAGTATATTTCCCATTAATTATACCAGAGGCTATGATGATAGAGCCTACTGAAACAGAAAGTAAAGAGACCTTAGATGGTTTTATAGATACAATGAAAAAGATTGCAAAAGAAGCAAAAGAGGATTCACAAATATTAAAAGAAGCTCCACATAATACATTGGTTAGAAGACCAGATGAGACTATGGCTGCTAGAAATCCGATACTAAAGTACGAAGGCAGGGATAATATTGACTAAAACTATTGGAATAATTGGGGCAGGTCCTGGCGGCTATGTAGCCGCCATAAGGGCGGCTCAATTAGATGCACAAGTATTTCTTATAGAAAATAGAGAAGTGGGAGGGACATGCTTAAATAGAGGATGTATTCCTACTAAGACATATTTTAAAAATGCTGAAGTGATGAACTCTTTTAAAAGAGCAGATGAATTTGGTATAGAAGTAGATGGATTTAAGATGGATGGAAAAAAACTACAAGAGAGAAAAAACAAAGTAGTTAATACATTGGTATCTGGAATAGAAAAACTTATTTCATCATATAAAAATATAGAATTTATACCAGGAAAAGCTTCTTTAAAAGATAAAAATACTATTAATATAGACCTTTTATCAGGAGGAGAGAGGGAAGTTACTGTAGACAATATTATAATTGCCACAGGTTCAAATCCACAGATGACTGAAACAAAAGGGGTAGATTTAGAAGGAGTTATTACATCAGATGAGCTTTTAGAATTAGAAGAAATACCAGAGGATTTAATAGTAGTAGGTGGAGGAGTTATTGGTTTAGAATTTGCAAGTATCTATCAAGAATTGGGTTCAAATGTCACTCTATTAGCCTCTAGAATACTAAAAGATATAGATAAAGAAATCTCTAGAAGATTACCAATGTTTTTTAAAAAACAAGGTATGAAGGTTTTTACTGATATTAGAGCTAAAGAAATCGTAAAAGAAGGAAATAAACTAAAAGTAATTGCCAAATATAAAGAAAAAGATAAAGAAGTAGAAGCTATAGGAGATAAAGTTTTAATTGCAGCAGGAAGATATCCTTTAGTAGGAGATTTAAACTTAGAAAAAATAGGTATTGATTTTGACAAAAGTGGAATTCATACAAATAAGGAATTTGAAACATCTGTAAAAAACATATATGCAATTGGAGATGTAAATAGTAATGGCATACAACTTGCCCATGTGGCATCTAGCCAAGGTATATTTGTAGTAGAAAAAATAATGGGGCTAAATCCAGATATAAACTTAGAAGTATGGCCAAATTGTGTATTTACACTTCCAGAAGTTGCAACTGTAGGGCTTACAGAAAATGAATTAAAAGAAAAAGGCATAGAATATAAATCGAGTAAATTTTTATTTGCAGCAAATGGAAAAGCATTATCCTTAGGAGACACTGATGGATTTATTAAGGTCTTTGCATCAGAAGACAATAAATTATTAGGGGTTACAATAATAGGACCTCATGCAAATGATCTAATACATGAGGGGGCATTAGCTATATCAAATGGCTTAGATATTGACTATATATCTAGAACTATACATGCCCATCCAACTTTAAGTGAAACCTTTATAGAAGCTATACATGGCTTGGAGGATAAAGCTATTCATATAGCACCAAAGAGAAAAAAGAGATAGCCTAGGCTATCTCTTTTACATTTAAAGGAGATAGATATGAAAAAAAGATTTAGAGTAATAATTTTTATTCTATTCATAATAATATTTTCTACTTTAGGATTTATGGTTAGAAACTCATCAGAGGGAATATTGTTTGATAAAACCATTATGGATAATATACACAGTAGTCAAAATTATCATATGTTTATGTTTATGAGAGCTATATCTTTTTTAGGATCAGGAAGTTTCTTAATTACTCTTATGGCTGTAATAGTAATTTATAATTTAATTAAAAAAAATTACTATGTAAATAAGCTTTTATTAGCTTCTACATTAGGAAGCTATATTTTAAATTTTACTTTAAAAGCTTTTATAAACAGAACAAGGCCTCTAGATTTTTTCCTAGTAGAACAAGGTGGGCTTAGTTTTCCAAGTGGTCATTCTATGGTTGCCACAAGTATGTATCTTACAATAGCATATATTATTTCAAATAAATTTAAATATAAAGCTTGGATTATTTATTCTATTGCAATAACGGTAATTCTTCTCATGGGAATTAGTAGATTGTTTTTAGGAGTTCATTGGCCTACAGATATTATAGGTGGTTATATAATGGGCTATTTACTATATAGGGTAATAATAAATACTATAAAAGATAATTAAATTTTACACCTTAAATCCCCTCACAGCATATTCTAGAGTACAACTAGAATTTTAAGGAGGGGTTTTATGAATGTTGATTTAAATATACTACATTATATTTTCATGGTGTTTACTTTATGTATTTTGATTGTAATGATAAGGAAAAGAGACACTACACTTGTATGTATACTGGGAATTTTTTTACTTGGATTAATAGCAACAGGCTCAATGTACCAGGGAGTAATGGGGGTATTTAATAGTTTTATATTTGCTATTGTAGAGCTAATAGGAACTATACTCATTATTTCAGTAATAGTTTCTATGAGTAATATTTTAAGTGAAACTGGAATTAGTGAGATAATGATATCACCCTTTACTAAATTTATTAAGACACCTACATTAGCATATTGGGTAATTGGTATTTTGATGATGGTTATATCTTGGTTTTTCTGGCCATCACCAGCAGTAGCTTTAATAGGTGCAGTTATGCTTCCAGTTGCAATAAAAGTAGGTTTACCTGCTTTGGCAGTAGCTATGATAATGAATATATTTGGCCATGGTATAGCATTATCTGGAGACTTTATAATCCAAGGAGCTCCTAAATTAACAGCAGATGCAGCAGGTATAGAAGTTGGAGAGCTTGTATCTGCAAGTGTACCATTAGTATTTGTAATGGGTATAGTAACTACTGTAGCTGCCTTTATATTTTTAAAGAAAGATTTAAAGAGTGGTAAATTAAAAGTTGAAGAAAAAAATAGAGAGATAAAAGAAACTAAAAAACAAGAAGAATTAAAAGATGTATTAAAGTTAAGTACTAAAAAAGCATTTGCCATATTAGTACCAATGCTTTTTGCTATTGATGTAGGGCTAATGATGATAGCAAATTTAAGAGGCGGAGATGCTACAGCATTAATAGGAGGTACAGCTATATTTATATTAGTGTTGGTTTCAATACCAGTATATAAAAATAAGGCGTTGGAAGAGATAACTAAATATATAGTTTCAGGTTTAAAATTTGGATTTGAAATCTTTGGTCCAGTAATACCAGTAGCAGCATTTTTTTATTTAGGTGGAAATGGATTTACTAGTGTAATTGGACAATTTTTACCTGAAGGCTCTCAAGGTATAGTAAATGATCTAGGTCTTAAACTTGCCAATTCAGTTCCATTAAATGAAGCCGTAGGGGCAGTTACTTTGACATCAGTAGGGTCAATCACTGGATTAGATGGCTCAGGTTTCTCTGGGTTATCTCTATCAGGTTCTGTAGCACGACTCTTTGGTATAGCTTTAGGAAGGGGGACAGCTACACTTGCAACTTTAGGACAATTAGGTTCTATATGGGTAGGAGGAGGAACTTTGATACCTTGGGCAGTAATACCGGCAGCTGCAATATGTGGTGTGGATCCATTTGAACTAACCAGAAGGAATTTCAAACCTGTAGTAATAGGCTTAGTAGTCACAACTATAGTAGGTATATTTTTGATATAGAGACTTGTTTAAACCCATCTAAATAGATGGGTTTAAATCTTTAAAGTAGTTAAACCAGTTCAAATACTCATCCTCGTGGAGACTATCTTTTAGATATACAAAATTAAACTCTCTTTTTATATTGAAATCTTTAATATTTATCTTGGAAAGCTTTTTATTTATTAATTCTTTTTCTACAGCTTTTTCATATAAAAATGTAATTCCAAAATTATTTTTTACAAGATTTTTGATTACAGAAATATTCCCAATCTCTAAAATATCTTTGAAACTATCCATAGTATTATTTTGCTCGTATAATATCTTTTCAAAAATTTCCCTTGTACCAGAACCCGATTCTCTAGATATAAATCTTTGAGTAAATATCTCATCGAAATCTATATTTTTATTTGCCAGGATATTATTTGGAGCACAAATTCCTATGAAATTTTCTTTAGAAAATATCTTAGAACTATACTTAGACTTATCAAAATGTCCTTCTAATATGGCAAAGTCAATTTTTCTGATTTTAATTTTTCAAGGAGATTTTTAGTATTTCCTACATCCATAGTAAGTCTTATACTTGGATATTTTAAGATTATATTTTTTAACAGAGGAGACATAATATACTCTCCAATTGTAAGTGTGGTCCCAAACTTCAAACTATAATTTTCTATTTCTAGTAGGGGGAGAGATTTTAAAATCTTATCTGAGCTAGACTTCATTGCCAAAGAAAAATCATATAAGGTTACTCCTGCTTTTGTTAAAGTTAAATTTCTCCCATTGTATTTAAATAGCTTCACCCCATATTTATCTTCTAAAAATTTGATATGTTGAGTTACAGCAGGTTGAGTAATATGAAGCAACTGGGCAGTTTTTGTATAATTTAAAACTCGAGATAGGGTTAAAAATGTATTTATTCTAAAATCAATCATACTTCCTCCTATAAATTTTACTTATAGATACATAATAAATCATAATTTGATTTTATAATACAATCAGGTTAAAATCAATAAGAAAGCTTTAAAGGTAATATAAACAATAAGAGGAAGTGAAAAGATGAATTTAATTAAGAAATATGTACCAGGAGTAATTATTACAATATTACTAGCTTATATTGGAACAATGATTAGTCAAACTATACCTGGAAATTTAATAAGTCCAGGAGTATTTGCTCTCTTAATAGGAATGGTAATAAATCCAATTATTTCAAATTGTTCTAGATTCAATGATGGAATGAGATTTGTCTCTAAGAAAGTATTAAAATTAGCAATTATATTAATGGGTGCAACATTAAGCTTTACTCAAGTATTCGAGGTTGGAAAATATTCTCTATTTGTAATGATGTTTACTCTAGCCACAGCCTTTGGTGGAGGATATTATCTAGGTAAATTATTTAAGATGAATTGGAAACTATCAGGACTTATATCAGCAGGTACTGGTATATGTGGAGGGAGTGCTATAGCAGCAATAGCCCCGACTATAGATGCAGAAGCTAATGATGTAGCTTATTCTATATCTGCTACATTTATATTTGATATAATCATGGTAATATTATTTCCAATAGCAGGTAGGTATTTTGGAATGAGTGATCTGGGATTTGGACTTTGGACAGGTACTGCTGTAAATGATACATCTTCAGTAGTTGCAGCAGGTTATGCCTTTTCAGATGCAGCTGGTAATTTTGCAATAATAGTTAAATTAACTCGTACCCTTTCTATAGTTCCAGTTGTATTGCTTTTTTCCTATATAAATGAAAGATTAAATGTTAAAAAAAATAAAGATGGAGAAATAAAAAAGGAAAAGGTAAATATAAAAAAGATATTCCCATGGTTTATAATTTTATTTTTAATTGTAGTTGGGATCAAGAGTATGGGATTTATATCTGATGGTTTGAGCAATGAAGTTTCAAGTATAAGTAAGTTTTTTATGGTAATGGCTTTAGGAGCTATAGGACTTCAAACTAATTTTAAAGAAGTAGCAAAATCAGGAATACTTCCTATGATACATGGATTTATAATATCATCCTTAGTAGTATTAGTTTCATTTGGAGTTCAAATGTTTATGGGACAAATATAAGTGTAGAAAACTATACTTTCTAAAAATAAAAGCTAGCCAATTGACTAGCTTTTATTTTTATCTTTTTCACATAATATCCTTGCCAATGCTACTCCATTAACACTTGCTTGCATAAGTCCCCTTGTAATACCTGCTCCATCTCCACCTACGTATAAATTTTCAATATTTGTTTGAAAGTCTTTTTCTACTATAACTTTATTTGAATAAAATTTAACTTCTACTCCATAAAGAAGAGTTTCATCACTGGCAATACCAGGGACTACATTATCAAGGGCAATTATCATCTCATCAATACTGACTAATATTCTATGGGGTAATACTAAGCTTAAATCTCCTGGTACAGAGTCTTTTAAAGTAGGGATTATATTATTTCTATATAGTCTTTCATGTGTGGTTCTTCTTCCACGCTTATAATCCCCATATCTTTGAACTAAGACCTTATTACCTGAAAGCATATTTCCAAGCTTTGCAATATGCATTCCATACTCTATAGGAGAGTTAAAGGGTTCAGTAAAGTGTTTAGTCACAAGTAGAGCAAAATTAGTATTATCAGACTTTAAATCATCTGATTTATAACTGTGTCCATTCACAACTGCTAAGTCGTTTTCGTAGTATTCAGTTGATACTTCGCCTCCTGGATTTGCACAAAATGTACGAACTTTATCATCAAAAGTAGAGGAATAATATATTAATTTACTCTCATACATAGCTTCATTTAATTCTTCCATAATTTCATTTCTAGTTTCAACTCTAACTCCAATATCTATATCTCCACTGTCTATATTTATATTATGCTTTATACATACTTTTCTAAACCAATCAGAGCCTTCTCTACCTACTGTGGACACTACTTTTTTGCTATAGTATTCTTCATCAGCTAAAACACCTATTAAATTGTTTTTATCATCAAACAAAAGATCTTTAACAGGAGTTCTAAATTTCAAATCTACACCTAAACTCTCAAGATGTTTTTGTATTCTAGAATAAATATTATATCCTTCTTCAGTTCCCATATGGCGAATAGGACATTCTATTAATTTTAAATCTCCAGATATGGCTTTTTTTCTTATCTTTCTTATCTCATCTTGCTTATCAATTCCAAATATATTTTCATCTGCTCCAAATTTCAAATATATATCATCAACATAATTTATTAAATTTTGTGTAGTTTCATAACCTAAATACTTAGGTAGATTTCCACCTACATCAGGTGACAGGGATAATTTCCCATCACTATAAGCCCCTGCTCCTGCAAAACCTGTAGTTATATTACAAGGTTTACAACCTACACATATACCAGTCTTACGCTTAGGACAAACTCTCCTCTCTATAGAATTACCCTTTTCAAGGATTAAAATAGATTTATTTGGATTTATTTTTTTCATTTCTAAAGCGGTAAAAATACCACATGGGCCAGCTCCTATAATAATTACATCATAATTCATATTAGTACCTCCTATATTTTTATAAAAGTGAATCTCTCAAAGCTTCTAGATCAAGGATTTTAAATTTGTTTTTATAAAAGTCAATCAATCCTTCTTTTTTCATATTTACTAACTCTCTAGAGAGAGAAGGTCTAGGTGCATTTAAGAGTTGAGCCATTTTTTTCCTGCTATATGGAAGAGTCAAAGTATAACTTTTTTGTCTGTTGTACTCTGAAAGTAATATATTTATAATCTTTTTTCTAAGGGTATCATAAGATAAATTAGTAATTCTATCATTTAGCATAAGTATTCTATTTGATAAAACACCCATGAAATTATCTATTATTTTAGAGTTAAGACTCATCATCTTTACTATATCTTGCTTTCTTATATACATTATATTTGATTTATTTGAAGATAAAATAGTTGCAGGATAAGTGTGTCTATCAGTAAATACTAAAGCTTCTCCAAAGATATTTCCTACATTAAAATTATTTATAGTTACTATTTTACCAGAAATAAAAGGTTTATGAATTTCAATATTTCCCTCTAAAATTATACCTATACTAGAGCAATCACTGTCTTGGACTGCTATAATCTCATCTTTTTCATAGGATAAAATAGTATAATTAATAGATTTTAATACACTTAATATCTCATCTTTTTCCATAGATTTAAACAATACACATTTACTTAAACTATCTATATTATATTTCAATTTGATACCTCCATCAAAAGGATTCATCAATAGATTATCATATATTATCATAATCTACAATTTATAATAATTTTGTTTTTTAAATATTTATAATGGGTAAAGATTCATTATGGATAATATTTATTTAAAGAGGGTGACAAATTGAATAAAAATTTATTAATAAACCGAATAGATCCACATAATTGTTCTAATGATAAAAGAAAAATTTTTTTTCTAATGGGGAGATTGAACTTATCATCTGAAAAAGAAAAAATAATTAAAACATTAAATAAAATAGATATATTGGAAAAAACTGATATACTATATAAGTATAATGGAGTAGAATTAAATATAAAGATTGAACAAATACCTAAAATAATAGAAATATTAACTCAAGAGAATATTGAAATTTATAGCGTATTTGAAATATATAATCCAGGAGTATAAAGGAGTGATGTGATGACTTGGGAAAAGATTAAAAAATACGGAATAATTTCTTTAGTAATTATAGCTATAATTGTTGGATTTATAATATTTTTTAATGTTAGAGGAAATAATGAAAGAGAAATTATTTCAAGTACAATAGAAGAGAAGGTAAGTAAAATTGTAGAACTCTCTACTGTAAAATATAATTATACCGATATAGTTTCATATAAAAATTCACAAGAATTAAGTGGAATCAAACTTCCATTTACAGAAAAAAAGTTTATTGTTCAATATAGTGGGTATATAAAGGCTGGAGTAGATTTATCTACAATTGAAATAAATATAAAAAATGAAGATACTGTGCATATAGATATGAAAAAAGCAGAAGTATTGGAAAATATAATTATAGACGAAGAAATAAAATTTTTTGATGAAAAAGATGGATTGTTTAATAAATTGAGTTTCAAAGATTTATATAGTGTATTGATTGGAGAAAAAGAAAAAGCTAAAAATCAAGCTATAGAAAAAGGTTTATTAAATGAATCTCAAGATAATGCAGAAGAGATACTTTTATCATTATTAGAAGAAATGAATTTTAAAAATGTAGTTATCAGGTTTAAATAAGTCTTAATTTAAAATCCTCCAGCATATTAATATGTGAGGAGGGATATTTTGAAGAAAAATTCAAAGTTTTTTTATATTGTAATTTTACTGTTTTTATTTATAGTCCTAATCAATCTATTTTTAGTAGATAAAAATAATCAGGATCATTTAAATACTTTTTCTAAAGATAAACCAAATAAACTTTTAATTTTTATAGAAGTTGATAAAAAGAAATTATCATTAATAGATAGAGAAAAGGAAGAACCTATAAAGACTTTTACTATTGCTACAGGGAAACCATCTTCTCCTACACCTTTGGGAAACTTCAATATAACAAACAAGGCTTCTTGGGGAGAAGGATTTGGATCTAGATGGATAGGGCTAAATGTACCTTGGGGAAAATATGGGATACATGGTACAAATAAACCAGGGTCTATAGGGTATAATTTATCTGCTGGTTGTATTAGAATGAGAAATAAAGATGTAGAAGAATTATTTGATTTAATCGATTATGAAACTGATGTATTAATAGTAAATGGAGAATTTGGTCCTTTTGGGAATAATTTTAGAAATTTAAGACCAGGTGATAGAGGAGCTGATGTACTAGAGGTACAAAAGAGATTAAATCAAAAGGGAGATTTTAATTTATCCTTAGATGGAATATATGGAGAAAATATGAAAAGAAGTTTGATAAGATTTTTAGAAGGAGAAAACATGGAAATTACAGATAAGATTACCTTTGATATATATGAAAAACTTGGAATAATTTTAATGGATTAATAATTAATGATTTAAAATTAAATTTTAGGGTAATAATGATTTGACGACAAATAAAATTAAAATATATAAAGAAAATTTAGGAGGTATTTACATGGCATCAGAAAAACTATTAAATGCATTAAATGATCAATTTAACTTTGAATTACTTTCAGGATATTATTATATGGGAATGGCAGCATATTGTTCCGCTGAAAATATGAATGGATTTGCACATTTTCTAATAGAGCAGGCAAAAGAAGAATATGAACATGCTATGAAGTTTTATGAATTTATAAACGATATGGATGGTAGAGTAAGAACTCAAGCTATGGATGAGCCTACAAATGACTACAATTCATTTGTAGAAGTATTTGAAAAGGCTTTAGAACATGAGCAATTAGTTACATCTAAGATAGAAAATCTTTTAGATATGGCTAAAGAAGAAAATAACTATCAAACAATACAATTTTTACAATGGTTTATAGAAGAACAATTAGAAGAAGAAAATTCTATGAAGGATATAATATTTAAACTAAAAGGTATAGATGGTAAATTCCAAGGACTTTATCTATTAGACAAAGAATTAGGAAGAAGATAAATAAGCATAAAAAAAATAGGTCATATGACCTATTTTTTTTATGCTTATTTATTTACCACTTAAGTTTTGTTGAGCCATTTCAACTAATTTTTTAGTCATATATCCGCCAACATAACCATTTTGTCTAGATGGAAGATTACCTTTATCTAGAGAGTTGTAATTTGCCATTCCTAATTCATTAGCAATTTCTAATTTCATTTGATCTAAAGCTTGACGAGCTTGAGGTACTACTAACTTGTTACTTGTGCTACCTGTATTTGTATTATTTGGGTTCATTTTATTTGCTCCTTTCAATTTTTGTAAATAATTTTGTCTACTAGTATTATGTGTAAAAGTTTTATTAATAATCATGTAAAAAAATCAAATAAAAGAATTTATTTTCATATATAGATTTTTTTACCAAAATCTCAAATTTAATTAAAATTGGACGAACTATTTAAATCTTAAAGAATAGGATATAGAGAAAGTATTTTTTAGGAGATGATAAAATGAATAGAGGATATAGCAATAGTGAGATGGATAAATTGGAACTAGCAAAAGCATATGTTCCATTTCAGAGGATAAATCAAGTTTACAGCAGTAGTGAAGCTTTAAAAAAGGGGACATTATTTCCAGAATTATATAAACCATATGAGGTTTATAAAAATTCTAATTCAGGAGGTAGATATCGTGGATAGACAACAAAAAGAATTATTACTTCAAATAATGCAGGTATCCTTTGTATTGGTGGAAACAAGCCTATATTTAGATACTCATCCCTATGATCAAATAGCTTTAAGTCTTCACAATGATTATTCAAGAAAATATACTCAGCTTGTAAATCTATATGAGACAAGATATAGCCCACTGACATACACTGGAGCAAGTCAAGATTATTGGTCATATATAGATTCACCTTGGCCATGGGATATAGATTTTACAAATTATTAAAGGAGGATTATTATGTGGGTATATGAAAAAAAATTACAATATCCTGTTAGGGTAGATAGTACAAATCCAGCTCTGGCACAAATGATTTTAGAGCAATTTGGAGGATCAGATGGAGAACTCTCAGCTGGTATAAGGTATTTGACTCAAAGATGGACAATGCCAACTGATACAGGGAAGGCAATATTAACAGATATAGGCACTGAAGAATTAGCACATTGGGAAATGATAGGTACTTTAGTTTATAAGCTTGTAAAAAATGCACCAGTAGAACAAATTAAAGGAACCCCTTTTGAAGCACATTATGTAAGTCATGGAAAGAGTCCTTTTCCTCATAATGCTGCAGGTGAAGCTTGGACAGCTGGATATATTCAATCAAAGGCTGATCCAGTAACAGATCTTCATGAAGATATGGCAGCTGAAGAAAAAGCTAGGACAACTTATGAATACTTGATAAGAGTAAGTGATGATCCAGGGGTAAATGATACTTTAAGGTTTTTAAGACAAAGAGAAATCGTTCATTTCCAAAGATTTGGAGAAGCTTTGAGAATAGTTCAAGAAGAAATGGAAAGAAAAAAATATTATTAACAAAAAAACCCTGACTATAATACTACTAAATTAACATATAGTTAGGGTTTATATTTATTAAATTAGATAAGCTTTTTTTATTTCAAAAACTAATATATAATTAAACTATTATAATAAAATGGAGGAGACTTTATGAAAGCATATTTAGCAAATGGATTATTTGGGATGGGAGATAGACTATTAAATTCGTTATTAGCATCAGAATTAAGAGAACGGGTAGAAGGAATTGATCTATATCTTCCACAAGAAAATAATGCTATAAATGATAAAAATTCCTATGCTGACTCTATTACTATTGCAAAAGCAGATATGGATAGACTTAAAGAAAGTGATTTTTTAATTGCAGTGATAGATGGAGTAGAGATAGATAGCGGAGTTGCAGCGGAAATAGGGGCTTTCTATATGATGGATAAACCTATTTTTGCCCTATATTCAGATGTAAGGCAACAGGGAAGGGATAATGATAAAAAGATTCAAGCATTGATTCATGATGGAGCTGAAAATCAATTTATGTATAGAAATTTATTTGTAATTGGTTTAATTAAACAAACAAAGGGGGGGATATATTCTTCAATAGAACAGCTTATAAAAGATGTAAAAGAGTATGTGAAGAGATAAAATAATATATGTCATGATTTATGTATAGATTAGCTAGGGGGGATATTTTGAAAGACTTACTTGAGTTATTTTTTATCTTTTTTAAAATGGGAAGTTTTACATTTGGCGGAGGATATGCAATGCTTCCAATTATTCAAGAAGAGATTGTCAATAATAGAAAATGGGCTACAGATAAGGAGATATTAGACTATTATGCCATTGGGCAATCTACTCCAGGTATAATTGCAGTAAATACAGCAACTTTTATAGGTTACAATAAAAAGGGAATAATAGGTGGTATAGCTGCTACTTTAGGAATAATAAGCCCATCTATAATTATAATCTCTACTATTGCAGCATTTTTTAAGAATTTTCAAGACTATAGATTAGTTCAACATGCCTTTGGAGGAATCAGAGTAGCAGTAGCAGCTCTTATATTGAATACTGTTATAAAGATGTATAAGAGTTCTGTAAGGGATTGGATAGGAATAATTATATTTTTAATGTCTTTTATTATGATTACATTTTTAGATATTACACCAATAGTTATAATAATTTTTTCGGCAATAATAGGTATAATTAGATTTAAAAGTATACATATATAAGGAGTAAATATAATATGATATATCTAAATTTATTTTTTATCTTTTTTAAAATAGGATTATTTTCAATAGGGGGAGGACTTGCAACACTTCCATTTTTACAGGATTTAGTAGAGAAATACCATTGGCTTACATCACAAGAACTAGTAGATATGATAGCCATTTCTGAATCAACACCTGGAGCTATAGGAATAAATACAGCTACATTTGTAGGTTATGAAGCAGCAGGTTTTTTAGGTGGTATAACTACAACATTGGGACTTGTAAGTCCTTCGATTATCATAATAGCTTTTATAGCCCATTATTTTAATAAATTCCATGAGACTCCATTAGTTCAAGGTGCTTTTTTAGGTATAAGACCTGCAGTTACAGGTTTAATAGGTGCAGTTGGATTTGAGATAGTAAAGCTTTCAATAATAAATTTCGAAAATGGTATTAGTAAAAATATTTTAGCTTTATTTAATTTAAAAGAGACTTTGTTATTTGTAGTAGTTTTATATTTGATTTATAAATATAAAAAACATCCAATAATATATTTAAGTGGTGCAGCCATTATAGGTATAATTTTTAAGTTTTAAAAAGAGTGGTAAAACTCTTTAAATAAAATCAATATCCTATATTATTTATTAAATATGTGTAAAAAATTACAAATAGGGTAATTAATAATTAATGTTAAAATATAATAAGGGGGATGTATATATGAATGCAATGACACAAGAAAATTTAAGATCAGCTTTTGGAGGAGAAAGCCAAGCTCATATGAGATATAGAATATGGGGAGAGCAAGCTAAAAAAGATGGTTTTCCAAATGTAAATAGGCTTTTTATGGCGACTTCTGATGCAGAAGAGGTTCATGCTACATTACACTTTAGAGCTTTAAAAGATATAAAGGGAGACTATCCAGTGACATCTATGGCAGGATTTGGTTTGACTACTACTTCTGAAAACCTACAAGGAGCTATAGATGGAGAAACATTTGAATTCACTCAAATGTATCCAGCATACATAGAGGTAGCAAAAATGCAAGGAGAAAAAACTGCAGTAAGGGCTATGCAATTTGCCATTGAAGCAGAAAAGGTCCATGCGAAACTATTCATAGAGGCTAAAGAGGCAGTAGATAGTAATAAGGATTTAGATGTTAAAACTGTGTTATTATGCCCTGTATGTGGATATGTATCATTAACTGGAGAAGAAGAAGTTTGTCCTCTATGTAATGCAAAGAGATCTGTATTTATAGAATATTAAAATTAGACACCTTAAGGTGTCTAATTTTTTCAATAGGCAAAAAATGGGAGGGGTTTTTATGTATAAAGAATCAATAGTATTAGAAAATGAAACAGGACTCCATGCAAGGCCTGCATCTATTTTTGTAAAAGAAGCATCAAAATATATTTCAGAGATAAAAATTATAAAAGAAGATAATGAATATAATGCCAAAAGTATAATGAATATTCTTAGTATGGGTGCAGTAAAGGGAGATAATTTGACCTTAAAAGCTGAAGGGGAAGATGAAGAAAAAGCAGTGAAGGATTTGATAGAAATACTAAAGAATTTAAAATAATAGGAGGATTCCCAATGAAAGGAATAGCTACTTCATCAGGAATTGGAATAGGAAAAGCATTTTTATATAGGGAACCAGTTATTGAAGTAAATAAGAAGGATATAAAATCTGTAGAGGAAGAAATCAGTAGATTTAATAAGGCTATAGAAAAAGCTAAATCTGAAATAGATGCTCTTTATGAGATTACTTTAAAAGCAGTTGGAGAAAAAGAATCGGAAATATTTTCTGCTCATAAGATGATGTTAGAGGATCCAGAGTTTATTGGAGGAGTAGAAAAGAAGATCACAGAAGAAAGTATAAATGCAGAGTTGGCAGTAAGCCAAATAGCAGATAAATTTATATCACTATTTGAAAATATAGAAGATGAATATCTAAAAGCTCGAGGAGCAGATTTGAAAGATGTTTCTAAAAGAGTCTTGAGAATACTTCTAGATATTGAACCAGTTGATCTATTATCAATCGATAAAAATACAATTATTATTGCAGAAGATTTGACCCCATCGGATACAGCACAAATGAATAAAGCAAATGTACAAGGGATAATAACTGAATTAGGAGGCAAGACTTCTCATACATCTATAATAGCTAGAACTATGGAAATACCAGCTATATCAGGAGTTAAAGATATTTTAAATTCAGTAAACTCTGGAGAATCTTTGATTATGGATGGAGATACTGGAGAGATAATAGTAAATCCTAGTGAAAAACAAAAAGAAGAATATATAAGAAAACAAGAAGAGATGGGAGATTTTAAAAAGAAACTCCAGGATATGATTGGAAAAGACAGTGTATCTAAAGATGGACATAAAGTTGAAATAGCAGGAAATATTGGAACACCAAAAGATATTGACAGTGTTATTGAGAATGATGGAGAAGGAGTAGGCTTATTTAGAACAGAGTTTTTATACATGGATAGAGATAGACTTCCTACAGAAGATGAACAGTTTGAAGCTTATAAAACTGTAGCAGAAAAACTTGGAGATAGACCATTAGTTATAAGGACACTAGATGTAGGTGGGGATAAAGAAATTCCATATCTTAATCTTCCTAAGGAAATGAATCCATTCTTAGGATATAGGGCAATTAGACTTTGTTTGGATAGACTAGATATATTTAAAACTCAAATTCGAGCAATATTAAGAGCTAGTTACTATGGAAATATAAAAATAATGTTTCCTATGATATCTAGTATAGAAGAATTGAGAAGAGCTAAATCTATAGTTGAAGAGGTAAAAGGAGAATTAAAGTCTGAAGAAATTCCTTATAAAGAGGACTTAGAAATTGGAATAATGGTTGAAATCCCATCAGTTGCAATACACTCAAAGGCATTCGCTAAAGAGGTAGATTTCTTTAGTATAGGAACAAACGATCTAATTCAATATACTGTAGCTGTAGATAGGGGGAATCAAAATATATCCTATCTATATAGTCAATATCACCCAGCAGTTTTAAGACTTATAAAAATGACAATAGAAAATGGACATGAAGAGGGAATTTGGGTTGGAATGTGTGGAGAAGTAGCAGGAGATCAAAAACTAATACCAATATTACTTGCAATGGGATTAGATGAATTTAGTATGAGTGCTTCATCCATATTGAAATCTAGATATTTAATAAGAAACACTTCAAAGAAAGAAGTAGAGAAAAACCTTGATGAAATTTTAAATTTTTCTACTTCAGAAGATGTGGAAGGTTTTATAAATAGAAATATATTAGATTTTAAATAACCCTAGTTTTCATAGGGTTATTTTTTTGCTTAAGTGGAATAATAAAGAGACAGTCTATTTAGGAGGAGTTAATTTTGAATATACGTCTTTTTATTATTGCAATTACACCAGCTATTATAGGATTATTTGCAATATATTTAAGTGATAGAGTAGATAAGGAACCTACAAAGCTATTGATTTTAACCTATATATTAGGAGCAGTGGCTGTCATTCCCTCAATCATAGTAGAAGAAATACTTATTAAATTTAATGTATTTACAGGAGTACTACAAGCATTCTACAATGCTTTTATTGTAGCGGCTTTAACTGAGGAGTTCTTTAAGAGATTAGTTGTTTTAAAGTTTCCATTTAAAACTAGTTATTTCAATGAAAAGCTTGATGGTATAGTATATGCAGTTTTTGCGGCTTTAGGTTTTGCAACTGTGGAAAATATAATGTATGTAGTATTTACATATACAAACAATCCATTTATAGGATTATATAGAGGGATTTTTTCTGTACCTGCTCATGGAATCTTTGGTATCACCATGGGTTATTATATATCTTTAGCCAGATTTGATAAGGATAAATCAAGAAAAAAGAAAAATCTAAGAAAATCTTTAATAATGCCAATAATACTTCATGGTCTATTTGACTTTATATTGATGGCAGGCATACCAGAGCTTACTTTATTGTTTGTACCTTATGTGGTATTTTTATGGTGGTTAAATGAAAGAAAGCTATCTACTTTTATTTTTGATTCTAAAAATAGGATAAAAATAGATAAGGAGAAATAAAAATAATAATACTTGTATTTTATTGCAGTAATTAGGGATAAGGTGTAAAATAGAATGTAGTAAGGTGGGACATGCTTTTATTGTTAAGGGAGTGTTTATGATAAAAAAATCTATAATTATTATAATACTTTTATTTTCTCTTAGTATTGTTTTATTTAATATTTATGAAGTAAAGGATATAATGGGAGAATCCAGTAAAAACAAGGATAATACAGAGAATTTTATAGAAGAACCTAAAGACATAGATACTATAAAAGAGGAACCAAGGATAGAAAATATAGATATACTGGCTTGTGGAGATATAATGTTTCATATGCCGCAAATTAGATCTGCCTATGTAGGAAATGGAGTATATGACTTTAACTCTGTGTTTAAATATGTAAAGCCCTATATAGATGATGCAGATATATCCCTTGCCAATTTTGAAACTGTAACGGCTGGTGATCATTTGGGATTTTCAGGATATCCTGAATTTAATAGTCCTGAATCTAGTTTGGAAGCTTTAAAGAATGCAGGATTTGATATTTTATCTACCGCAAATAATCATTTTTTAGATAAAGGGAAAACTGGAATTATATCCACTTTAAACAAAATAGAGGAGTTAAACTTAAAGTCTATAGGGACATCTAGGACTAAAGATTGGAAAATACTAATAGAAGAAAAAAATGATATAAAACTAGGATTTTTATCATATACATATGGACTAAATGGAATGGACTATAAGCTTACAAAAGAAGAACTGTCCTATATGGTAAATTTAATAGATGAAGATAAGATAAAACAAGATATAGAAAATATAAAGACACAAGTAGATTTAGTAGTAGTGTTTATACATTGGGGAGTTGAGTATCAATTAGAACCTTCTGAGTTTCAAATTGATCTTGGACATAAAATGGTAGATTGGGGAGCAAATATTATATTTGGTAGCCATCCCCATGTAATTCAAAAGTCAGAAATAGTACAAAGGAATGGAAAAGATAATTTTATAATTTATTCAATTGGAAACTTTTTATCTAATCAAAGATTAGAGACAATGGGGAATTCCTATACAGAAGATGGAGTAATGGTGAATTTAAACATTGAAAAAGATTTTGAAAAAAATGAAACTATTATAAAGGAGATATCATATACTCCAACATGGGTTTATAGATATTTTAAAGATAATAGATATGAATATAGAATACTTCCTGCCAGGGAAGTAGTAAATGGAGATTTAGAATTGGAACTAAACCAAAAAGATCTTTCTAGGGTAGAAAAGTCATTTAAAGATACTTTAGAAAGGGTAGAAAAGGATTAATTACTAAAATAAATTTAAGGTGTGATGTCTTTGCAATTAGGTGGAATTTTATCAAATGTGAGAATGAGAGATGTAATAGATATTGTAATAGTAGCATTGGTATTTTATAAATTGTTTACACTTATAAAAGAAACTAGAGCAGAACAGCTTACGAAGGGTATAGTGGTATTATTAGTGCTTACTAAGATAAGTGAATGGTTACAGCTATTTACTATAAACTGGATTCTAAACAATGCTATGACAGTTGGTACTTTAGCCCTCCTCATAGTATTTCAACCAGAACTTAGGAGAGGTCTAGAATATATTGGAAGAAGTAGACTCTTAAGTAAATCCTTAATAGAAATAAAAGGGGAGAGTTTGACTGAAGTAGTAGAAGAACTCTTAGAGGCTGTAGCATCTTTATCTAGACAAAAGATAGGGGCTTTGATTGTACTTGAAAGGCAAACTGGATTAAATGAAGTCGCTCAGACAGGCACAAGTATTGATGGCTTTGTATCAAGTGATTTACTTATAAATATATTTATACCTAATACCCCTCTTCATGATGGAGCAGTCATAATAAAAGAAAACAAGATAAAAGCTGCAGCTTGTTTTTTACCTCTTACAGAAAATTCAGGTCTAAGTAAAGAACTTGGAACTAGACATAGGGCAGCCCTTGGCATATCAGAAAGATCAGATAGTATTTCCATAGTAGTATCTGAAGAAACGGGAGGTATATCAATAGCTGAAAATGGTAGTATTGCAAGACATTTAGATATAAAGACCTTGAAGACTATATTGACAGATATGTATAAACCAAGCGATGATAAGCAATCATTATTGACAAAATGGAGGCTAAAAAATGGACAGAATAAAGAATAATTTTACATTAAAAGTTCTTTCTCTATTAATAGCCATAATTATGTGGAGTTATGTAATGGGGAGAGAAAACCCTGTGATAACTAGAGAATATAAAAATATAAAGGTGGATTTAACTAATATAGAATCTTTGGAGAGAGAAAATCTAGTAGTAATGGATCCTAAAGAAGCTAGTATAGATGTAAAGGTCAGAGGAAAAAAATCTGATATGGATAGTGATAGATTTTCTTCAAAAAATATACAAGCAAGTGTAGATTTAAATGGTTATCAAGAGGGAAATGTGAAAATACCTGTAAAAGTAGAGTTGTTTGATGAACTTTCAAGTATTGATGTTGTAAGCTACGAACCTACAAATATATTATTTAATATAGATAAATATATAACAAAAGAAAAGACTGTAACTATAAAAACAGCAGGAAATATTTCAGAAGACTTTATAATTGAGGATATAAGCTCAAAGCCAAGCACTATACTAATAAGGGGACCTAGGTCTTGGGTAAATCAAGTTTCTGAAGTAGTAGGCATAGTGGATATAAGCAATAGAAATTATACTTCAGATGTAACTGTTCCAGTAAAATTACTAGACGATAAAGGCAGGGACATAAGAGGAATTGATAAAGAACCAGGTGTAATAGATGTTCATTTACCTATAAAGCGAAGTATATCTTTACCAGTAGAAATACAAACAGAAAATGAATTGCCAGATAATTATATAATAACTGAAATGAAAGTATTCCCAAGTACAGTAGGAATAAAGGGAGATAGCTCAATATTAAATTTAACCAATATAAAGACTAAACCTATAGATATAAATATACTTCTAGATAAATCTAGTATAGAGGCAGAATTAAGCTTGCCACAAGGAGTAGAATTATTAGATCCAAATCAAAAGGTAAGGATATCCTACAATGTAGAGGAATTAATTAAAAAAGAATATACTGTAAGCTCAGAAGATATAGATATTAGAAATATAGATACAAACTTCACAGTAGAATCTATAGAGGAAATTGATAATATCAAGATAACTTTAAAGGGAACTAAAAATGTACTAGACGAAATAACAGAAGAAAATATAGTAAAATATATAGATTTGAATGGATTAGAAGAAGGAAATCATAGGGTTGAAATTCAGGTTGAAGAAATAGAAGGAGCCATATTAGAAGATATATCTCCTAAGTTTATAACTGTTGGATTAAGAGTAAAATAAGAAAAAAGTTAGGTTTTAAAACCTAACTTTTTTTGTATCTTCTATTAATTCATTTATTAAATTATTTACAGTAGTTATTTCATTTAATTTATATCCCTTTTTGCCAATGAATATAAGTCCATTATCAACATCACCTTTAACAGAATTAATAAGGGCTGTTGAGATACAATAGGGAGATTTTGCTGGATTACAAGGAGTTAGACAATTATAACATTTATCTATCTTCTCACCATTTATTTTAACTCTTTTCATAAATGGATTTATAATAGCCTGACCAGGCATGCCTACAGGACTTAAGATAAAGTCAATATCTTCCTCTTGGGCTTTAATGTATTCATTCTTAAACTCTAAAGAGGCATCACATTCTTTTGTAGTTACAAATCGAGTACCCATTTGCACACCTGTTGCTCCTAGTTTTAAAAATTCAGCTATATCTTTTCCATCGTATATACCACCAGCTGCAATAAGGGGTATCTCCTTACCAGTTCTTTTTCTTATAGGCTTTATAATCTCTAATACTTCCAAGAATATATCTTTTAAATTTGGCATATTATCCTTATTTAACTCTTCTTGAGAAAAACCTAAATGGCCACCTGCTTCTGGTCCCTCAATTATGATTAAATCAGGTATATAGTCATATCTTTTTTCCCACAGCTTGGTAATTACTGCAGCAGCTTTTCCTGATGAGACAATAGGGGCAATTTTAGTTTGACTACTCTCAACTAGTCCAGGCAATTCTTTAGGTAAACCTGCTCCAGAAATTATCAAGTCTATATTTTCTTTTACTGCAATTTTAACCATTTCTTTGTATTCTTTAATGGCCACCATTAAGTTTACACCTAATATACCATTGGGACTTAATTTTCTTGCTTTTCTTATTTCCTCTTTTAAAGCTCTTAAATTAGCCTCTTTTGTATTGGTTTCAAAGTCATCTTCTCTAAATCCTATTTGTACACCAGATATAACGCCTATACCTCCTGCGTTTGCAACTGCAGAGGCAAGTTTAGATAGAGACACTCCTACTCCCATACCACCTTGTATAATAGGGACTTTAGTTATCTTATCTCCTATTTTAATTTGTGGTAGATCCATTACATCACCTTTCCTTTTAACTTATTGCAAACATCAATTCACCTTGGGCAACTACATTGTCATCTACATATGCCTTTGCTGCTCCTATACCTATTGAGCCTCTAGATTTAATAATTTCTACTTCCATTCTAAGGGTGTCTCCAGGCTTAACTTTCTTTTTAAATCGGAATTTATTTATACCTGCAAAGTAGGGAGTTTTTCCTTTTAACTCTTCTTGAGACAATAAAATAACAGCACCGACTTGAGCAAGGGTTTCAACGATTATAACCCCAGGCATAACTGGCATATTTGGATAATGACCTTTAAAATAATATTCATTTATAGTGACATTTTTATATCCAATTCCCTTAACTCCATCTTCTAAGATTTCAATTTTATCTACAAATAAAAATGGGGGTCTATGTGGTATAATGACCATTATCTCTTCTATATTTAAAGTTTTTTTCAATTTAAACACCTCCTTAAATTTTAAAAAGAACTCTTATGATTGATTATTTTTTGAGAATAATATATACTAATTCATAAGTTCCTTTATCATATTATAATGATAATCTAAATAAGCTTATTTTGCAATAAATTTTATTTAGGTGGTGATTTATGAAGGATAAAAACTATTTTAAAATATGGAGGTGGAATATTGAGAGGATATTCTGTAGGAATCTCTGGAATAGGTAGCTATGTCCCAGAAAAGATATTGACCAATGAAGATTTATCTACAATGGTAGATACTTCAGATGAGTGGATAGTGGAGAGAACTGGTATAAGAGAGAGAAGGATTGCAAAAGAAGAAGAGTCAACTGCAGATTTAGGAACTATTGCTGCTAAGCGGGCTTTGAAAGATGCAAACTTAAATCCAGATGATATAGACCTTATTATCGTAGCTACAATAACCCCAGACTATGCATTTCCTTCTACAGCCTGTATCATACAAGATAGGATAAAGGCTACAAAAGCAGCAGCCTTTGACTTAGGTGCTGGATGTACAGGATTTGTATATGGGATGGTAACAGGAGCTAAATTTATCCAGTCAGGAATGTATAAAAGAGTGTTGATAATAGGTAGTGAAGTATTATCAAAAGTTATAGACTGGGAAGATAGAAGTACTTGTATATTATTTGGAGATGGAGCTGGAGCCTGTGTATTAGAAAGGTGTGAAGATGGTTTAGGTATACTTTCTTCTCAATTGGGTTCTGATGGAGCTGGAGCTCATAATTTGATACAACCAGGTGGAGGTTCTAGAACCCCTGCAAGTTTAAAGAGTCTAGAGGATAGACTACATTATCTAAGAATGGATGGAAAAGAAGTATTTAAATTTGCTGTAAGAGCAATGGAAAATTCATCCCTTGAAGCTTTAAAACTTGCAAATATGGATATAGAAGACTTGGATTTTTTAGTTCCACATCAGGCAAATAAGAGAATAATAGATTCAGCTAGAAAAAGATTAAAACTTCCAGGGGAAAAAGCATATGTGAATTTAGATAAATATGGAAATATGTCTTCCGCCTCTGTACCAGTAGCCTTAGATGAGGCATTAAAAAATAAAATGATCCAAAAAGGGGACAATGTTTTATTAGTAGCCTTTGGTGCAGGTCTAACTTGGGGATCACTTATCATAAAATGGAACAGGGAGGAATAGGATGTTTGATACTAAGATAACAAAATTACTAAATATAAAGTATCCAATCATACAAGGTGGCATGGCTTGGGTAGCAACACATGAACTTGCTGCTGCAGTTTCAAATGCAGGAGGATTAGGAATAATAGCAGGAGGAAGTCTTCCTGGAGATGTAATACGAGAAGAAATAAAAAAGACAAAAGAATTAACAGATAAGCCATTTGGAGTAAATATAATGTTATTGTCTCCCTATGCTGAGGATATTGTAGATATAGTATGTGACGAAGGAGTTTCTGTTGTAACTACAGGTGCAGGAAATCCAGGTAAATACATTGAAAAGTTTAAAAAACATAATGTAAAAGTCATACCTGTAGTACCTACTGTGTCCTTAGCCCTTAGATTAGAAAGGCAAGGAGTAGATGCGATCATAGCAGAGGGAACAGAGGCAGGAGGTCATATAGGAGAACTTACTACTATGGCCCTGATACCTCAAGTTGTAGATGCTGTTAATATACCTGTTATAGCGGCAGGTGGTATAGCTGATGGGAGAGGTTTGGTTGCCGCCTTAGCTCTAGGAGCTGAAGCTGTTCAAATGGGAACTAGATTTGTATGCTCTACAGATTCTACAGTCCATATAAACTATAAAGAAAAAATAATAAAGGCAAAGGATAGAGATTCTGTAGTAACAGGAAGAACTTTGGGATTCCCATCTAGGGTTTTAAAAAATAAATTTTCTAAAGAATTTATAGATCTGGAAAAAAGCAATGAAGATAAAATGACTTTGGAAAGATTAAATGTTGGAAGGCTTAAATTGGCAGTTACAAAGGGAGATATAGACAATGGATCCCTTATGGCAGGACAAATTGCAGGACTTATAAAAGAGATGGAATCCTGTGAAGATATTTTAAAATCCATGGTAAAATCAGGTATAGATACCTTAGATAGGCTGTCATTACTCAAAGCAGGTGGAGTAGATGAATAAAATAGCCTTTATATTTCCAGGTCAAGGTTCTCAGTATGTTGGCATGGGAAAAGACTTTCATGAAAATTTTAAAGAATCAAGGGAAGTCTATAAAGAGGCAAATCGTATACTTTCTATGGATTTAAGTGGGCTGTGTTTTAATGGAACCAAAGAAGATTTGACAAAAACTGAAAATACACAACCAGCAATACTGGCAACTAGTATTGCTATGCTTAAAATAATAGAAAAACATGGTATAAAAGCAGATTATACAGCAGGATTGAGTTTAGGAGAGTATACTGCTTTAGTATATGGAGGAGCTTTAGACTTTGAAGATGCTCTAAAAGTAGTAGTAAAAAGGGCTAAATTTATGCAAGAAGCTATACCAATAGGCATAGGAGGAATGGCTGCTATATTGGCTCTAAAAGAGGAGAAAATAGTAGAAGCACTAGAATTAGGTAAAAATTTCGGAGAAGTTGAAATAGCCAATTATAATAGTCCAGGTCAAATAGTTATCTCTGGAGAAATAAAGGCTGTAGAAAAAACTTGTGAAGAGGCTCTAAACTTAGGAGCTAAGAAAGCAGTTAGCTTAGAGGTAAGTGCACCATTTCATTCAAAACTACTAAAGCCTGCAGGAGATAGATTAAAAGAAGAATTAGAGAAGATAGAATTTCATGAGCTTAAAAAGGATTTAGTTTCTAATGTAGATGGAAAAGTAGTAAATGATAAAGATGAGTTAAAAGATAAATTGGTAAGACAAGTAAGCAGCTCTGTACTGTGGGAACAGTCAGTTGAAAATATGATAAATAAAGGTGTAAATATATTTGTAGAAATAGGTCCTGGAAAAACACTTACAGGTTTTGTTAAGAGGATAGCTAAAAACATGGGTAGAAAAGATGTAAAAGCTTTAAATATAAATGATATAGATTCTTTTAATAAAACTATGGAAATTCTAACAGGAGGACTTTAAAATGAGTTTAAAAGATAAAGTAGCCCTAGTAACAGGAGGCTCTGGAGGTATAGGTAGAGAGATAGCCTTAGAACTTTCTAAAGAGGGAGTTCATATTGGAATAAATTATATGGGCAACAAAGAAAAGGCATTAGGAGTAGTAAAAGAGTTAGAAGAAAATGGTGTAAAAGCCATAGCTATAAAAGCAGATGTATCAAAATCAGAAGAAGTAGATGAAATGTTTAAAAATATTGAAGATAATTTAGGAAAAGTAGATATACTAGTAAATAATGCTGGAATTACAAAAGACAGTCTTTTAATAAGAATGAAAGAAGAAGATTGGGAAGATGTAATGGATACAAACTTAAAGGGAGTATTCCTATGTACTAAAAGAGCAGCAAGACCTATGATGAAAAAAAGATATGGAAAAATTATAAACATATCTTCAGTAGTAGGAGTAAGTGGAAATATAGGTCAAGGAAACTACTCAGCTTCAAAGGCTGGAGTCATAGGATTTACAAAATCTATGGCAAAAGAATTGGCTTCAAGAGGCATAAGGGTAAATGCAGTAGCTCCAGGATTTATAAAGACAAAGATGACAGATGTATTAAAAGATGAAGTAAAAGACATGATGAAGGGCCAAATCCCCCTAGGAGAATTTGGGGAGACTAAAGATATTGCAAATTTAGTAGTATTTTTAGCAAGTGAAAAATCAGACTATATAACAGGCCAAATTATAAATATCGATGGCGGAATGGTAATGTAGTAAAAAATAAAAAATAATTAGGAGGAAAAGATTATGTTATTTGATAAAGTAAAGGAAATAATAGCTGAACAATTAGAGGTAGAAGATATAGATGGTATTACAAAAGAAACTTCTTTAATAGAAGATTTAGAAGCAGATTCTCTAGATGCAGTAGAAATAATGATGGCATTAGAAGATGAATTTGAAGTAGAGATTCCAGATGAGGATGCTGAAGGCTTTAAAAATGTTGGAGATATTGTAAATTATGTAGAGAGTAAAATTTCCAAGTAATCAAGGAGGGCATATGAATAGAGTAGTGATCACAGGTATAGGTGCTGTTACTCCTGTTGGAATTGGAAAAACTGAATTTTGGGATTCTCTAATAAAAGGAAAATCAGGTATAGGACCTATAACCAGATTTAATACAGATGATTTTGAAGTAAAAATTGCAGCAGAGGTAAAAGACTTTGATCCAAAGGATTATTTAGATAAAAGAGAAGCAAAAAGAATGGATAGATTTACTCAATATGCTGTAGTATCAGCAAAAGAAGCTATAGAGGATGGAAATATACCCCTAGATGAAATGGATAGGGAGAAAATCGGTGTAATCTTAGGTACAGGAATAGGTGGAATGGAAACTTTTGAAACTGAGTTTAATAAATTAAACAAGAGAGGTCCAAGTAGAGTAAGCCCTCTATTTATTCCTATGATGATATCTAATTTGGCAACTGGGCAAGTTTCAATGGCTTTAGGACTTAAGGGTCCATCTATGACTATTACAACAGCTTGTGCATCAGGAACTCATGCTGTTGGTGAGTCTTTTAGAAAGATAAAATCTGGAGAACTAGATATGGTAGTAACTGGAGGAACTGAGTCTTCCATAACTCCAATGTCTGTAGCAGGATTTTCATCAATGAAAGCTCTATCTACTAGAAATGAAGACTATGAAAAGGCTAGTAGACCCTTTGATAAAGAAAGAGATGGATTTATCATGGGAGAAGGAGCAGGGATACTAATGTTAGAAGAATTAGACCATGCGATTAAAAGAGGAGCTACTATATATGCAGAGGTAGTAGGCTATGGTGCCACATCAGATGCCTTTCATATAACTCAGCCAGATCCAGAAGCCCTAGGCGCAACTAAGGCAATGAAAATGGCAATAGAAGAAGCTGGTATAGATTATACTGAAGTTGGATATATAAATGCCCATGGAACAAGCACATATTTCAATGATAAACTTGAAACATTGGCAATTAAAAACCTTTTTAAAGAACATGCCAAGGATTTAAATATAAGCTCTACAAAATCTATGACAGGTCATCTACTAGGTGCAGCAGGTGGAGTAGAGGCTATAGTAACAGCTTTAGCCTTAAATACAGGAAAAATCCCACCAACTATAAACCAAGAAGTATCTGATGAAGAGTGTGATTTAAACTATACACCAAATAAAATGGTAGAAAAGGATATAAACTATGCTCTATCCAACTCCCTAGGATTTGGTGGACATAATGCATCAATACTTTTAAAAAAGTATATAAAATAATAAATTTAAACATTAGAGATTAGTTGAATAATTTTCAGCTAATCTCTTTTTTTTGAACAAAGGGGACGGGAAACTTTGTTCATTTTTATAAAAAATGTAAGTTACAACATAAAAGTATATTGATTTCAGTATATTTTGGATACAAATGTGGGATTTATGATATGCTTAAGGCAGTATAGGGGTAAGAATACAAAGGGGGAATTATTATGAAAAAAGAAAAAGGAATATCAGAAGATAATTATAGATTTATGAAAAAAGTATTAAAATCAGCTCTATATACTATTTTTGTAATCTTATCTTGGATGTTTGTAGTAGGATTTCTATTTGGATTATTATTTAATGGTAGAGACAGTTCAGTTATAATAATTTTATGTATGGGAATTATATTTACAATATTTTATTGTACAATGACCATCCTAGAAGAAATCAGAAATCTTAAATAAGTCATTATAAGGAGGGAAAATAGTGATTTTAATTATAATATCAATATTGATGGGATATTTAGGTATCATTATAGGGCTGAGATTTGGGGGAGATATTCTTATGTATTTATTTGGAATGGTTGGAGTTTTAAGTCCTGCTTTATATGTTCTAGAAAAATTATATAAAGAAATTGAAAATAAAAATTAATATAGATTAGTAGTAAAATATGAAGTAAAACAAAATATATCTTAGGAGGATTTAAATGAAACAAAATGAACATACCCCTTCGTTAGGTGTTTTGTGTTTTTATTCTATCATTTTTATTATTTTAGCAATTCGAGTTGCAAAGACTCATGTGCTTGAAGGCCCATTACTGGTACTTTATCTTATAGTGGTCTTTTTTGGAATATATACAATAGTAGGAGGCGCAATAAAAATCTATCGTGAGCATCACAAAAAAAATCGGTAAATACTACTGAATTGAAAAGTTGATTAGCTGCTATATTTAAATGTTTTTCATAGTATAAATGCTAAAATAATATTGTAGGAAGTTGCCAATATTTTAATGTACAATATTTACAAAATTCTCTATAGTATTAATGGGTGATGAAAGTGATTTTAAACATTAATACAGAAATAGAGATAAAAACTGTAAAAGATTTAAACAAATTAAAAACATTAGTGGAGGTTAATAATTTGGAAAAACCAAATTTCAGTGAAATAGGAAGGGAGTTGGGAGTTGATAGGAGAACAGTTAAAAAATATTATGAAGGAAATACGGAAAAAGAAAGAAAAGAGAAGAAATCTAAAATAGATGATTATCACAATATTATCACTTCTTTGCTATCAGCAAAAAGCAAGCAGATATTCTACTACAAATCTCATCTCTATAGATATCTGGTAAGAGAGCACGGGCTTGAATGTTCTCGTAGCAATTTTAATTACTACATTTTAAAGAAAAGTGAATTTGCTGAGTATTTTAAACCAAAAGCAAAAAAAGATTCTGTGAAATCTGAAACACCTTTTGGTAAACAAGCTCAGTTTGATTGGAAAGAGAAATTAAAATTTTCTTTTAAAGATAATAGTGAAATGCTTTTAAATGTAGGTAGCTTAGTCTTATCTGCCTCTAGATTCAAGGTATGGGCAATATATCCATCAACAAGTCAGAATCATCTATTTGATTTTTTATCTAATTCATTTGAATCATTAGGTGGAGTGCCAAAAGAAATAGTAATTGATAACGCTTCTACTATGATGGATAAAGCTAGAACCGAGTGTTCAGATGGTAAAGTAAATAGTAAGTTTAAGCAACTTTCTGATGACTTTGGATTTAGCATATATCCTTGTGTTAGAGCAAGACCTAATACTAAAGCAAAAGTTGAAAATCCAATGAGAATAATTGATGAAATTATGAATTACAATGGTGTTTTAGAAGATTTACAAGAATTGCATGAAAAGATGAGTGTAATCACAAATGAAGCTAATTCAAGAGTATGTCAAGCTACAGGATTACCACCTATATTAGTTTTTAACAAAGAAAAAGAACATCTATTACCACTCCCACATGATAAAATCTGTTCTTTTTACAAAAATGAAACTGTACAAGCAAAGGTGAATACCAATAGCCTATTTAAATACAAGCATAATATGTATTCAGCTCCACCAGATTTAATTGGTAAAAATGTTACAATACAAGTTAGTGAAAATAACTTACATGTATATTATAACAAAAAACTAATTACAATCCATAGAATAACAGAAAAAAAGATTAATTATCACAATGATCATCATTTAAAGATGTTAGGATTAACATTTAAATGAAAAGAAGATGTTTCAGAGTATGCAGATAAACATTTAAAAGAATTGGAGAAATTTAATGAACAATTATCAAAAGTTATGTGAGAACCTAAAAGAGTTAAAGTTAGTTCAGACAAGCTTGAGACTAGATGAATATATTACAAAAGTAAATGAGGATAAAATAAGTCTAGTAGACGCACTTTATGAGCTTACTACAAAAGAAATAGAAATAAAAAACTTTAATGCTACAAATGCAATGGTTAAAGTAGCAGGATTTCCACATTTAAAAGAAATGAAAGATTTCGATTTTGAGTTTCAGCCTAAAATAAATAAACAACAATTTTTAGATTTTGAGAGTTTAAGATTTTTAGAAAACAATAGTAATATAATACTAATTGGAAATAGTGGGGTAGGCAAGACTCATCTTGCTACTTCCATTGGTATGGCAGCTGCTAAAAAGCGATTTAGCACTTATTTTATAAAATGTCAAGACTTAATTGCTCAACTAAAAAAGGCATATTTAGAAAATAAATTAGACAGTAGAATAAAACATTTTAGCAAATATAAATTGTTAATAATTGATGAAATAGGCTATCTTCCTATTGGAGAGATGGAAGCTAAAATGTTTTTCCAACTAATAGATAAAAGATATGAAAAGAAAAGCACAATAATTACTAGCAATATAAATTTATCGGATTGGAGTGAAATATTTGTAGACAATATGTTAGCTAGTGCCATCTTAGATAGATTAGTCCATCATTCTAGTATAGTAAATATATTAGGTAATTCTTATAGAACAGCTACTGCTCTATCTAAAATATCTAATAAAGATAATTAGCAAAACTGTACATAGAAATATTGGCACATTTATGCAAAATAATCTTGACATTAATACATAGCACCCACTGAAGGGATAACATGATATGTATGTCGTATTCTTTATATTATGAGGCTAATACATAGGAGTGATTAAATGCTTTTTTATATTTATATAATATTTATGGTAGGTGTCTTTTCATACTATTTTTATAGAAATATTTTGATTTATAGAAAAGGGGAATATCATCCATATCTTTTTGGGAAAAGAGGAAAAAATGATTTACCATTTTGGAAAGATTTTATGATTACTTTTTTATTTGGTTTGGGAGCTAGTTTTATATTTGGAGATGATAATCATGAGAATAAAACTATATTTTTTATAATTTTTATTATTATCATATTAATTGAAATTATCCAGGGAATTATCCTAAAATATTTGAGTTATAAAAAGAGTAAAGATAAAGATATAATCATCTATAATATTATATATACTGTCATATTAATCGCTCTTGTGATACTTTTATGGAAAATGGAAATATAATAGATACTCTTTTTTTACTTGTATCTTACTCTTTATAGAATATTATTAATACTTATTGACACTATGAATTATGAATATAAATCATAAATAAAATAAATTTACTACAGATATTATAATGTATATTAATTAAGACAAGTAGATTTATGCTTATAAATTTAAGTAGCAAAAATATAGGGAGGAAAATTATTATGATAGAAATTCCATTTATACCAGGAATGCTAATTCTTTTAATTATATCTATATTATTTGCAAAAATTTATAGTAAAATAGCAAATTACATAGGTGAACAAATTAGAATGTTTTTTTCAATCGTATGGAAAAGAATTAAGAAATGAACAAAGGGGACGGGAAACTTTGTTCATTTTCATAAAAAATGTAAGTTACAACATCAAAGTATATTAATTTCAACATATTTAAAAATATCTATAGATTTTATGATATGCTTAATTCACCATATGGAATAAAAATACAGGGGGTAATGTAGATGGAGAATGTAATTTGAAGTTTAGTGGTATTGTAGAAAGCTTTAATTATAACCACATAAAATTGATAAATTACTTGAAATTAATATATTAAACTATATATTAATTAATATTAAAAAGGATGATAGCTGTGAAGCAGATTAAAATTTCTAAAATAATAACTGGCGTTGTTATTATTTTATCCCCATCGATTTCAAAAATTACAATTACCGCTAATAACTTCTTATCACCTATGAGTGAAGTATATTTTGCACTAAGCGTTTTAACTTTAACAATAGGATCTTTTTTAATAGGGAGTTCCTTCTGGAAAAGCGATAATAAATAAAAATAAAGAATAAAGGAGATTTGAAATGAAATATAAATTTAAAAAAATAAACTTATTTTATATTTTGATATTCACAATTATAATAAGTTTCTCTAGCACTTCAAGTTTTGCCATATCATATGAAGAAAACTTGGCTTCAGGGGAAATTAAGTTACAATCGATTTTTGAAGATACTTCTGATATTTCAGAAGCAGATGAAATAAAAGGTCCTTTTACACTTTATGAACTTGCAAATGAAATGTCTGAAATTGAAAATATTACTATAGATGAAGCTTTGGAGAGACTTTCTCCCCAAAATGGTGAAATTTCTCCATTAGCATATAAAACATACTAAACATATTCAAGAACTCTTGACGTTACTCCTGCATATAAACCTAAACTTACTTTTTATACTAAAGTATTAGCACAAGATACAAGAATCCTAGCATTTTTTGAAATATTAGACATTAGTATGAATAGAGGATACAATGGGATGAGTAAAGCTTTTGGAGGAGATGTCTATATAAACTTAGAAAATAGTGAAACTCTCTATTATAGAGTTTCTGGTGATTTTTATGATAATGGAACTACTACAATATCTGGAGGTGTTAATATAGGTATCGGAGAAAAAGCTAATTTTAATTTTGATATAGAACATTCTTCAAAACATTATGAATATTACTATAATACAGATCGTATATATGCAAAAGATAAATAATAAATAAGATTTCAGAAGAATATAAATTCACTAATACTAAAAAACCTTATAGACAATTTTAAAGGGATTTTTAAACCATATATAAAAAAGACTAAAAATGTTTGATGTTACTCCCTAATTCCGGACACGGAACTAGGGAGTAACATCATGTCCAAATATTCATTTGATTTAAAGTTGGAAGCAGTGAAAGATTATTTAAGTGGTGAAACAGGTGGATATAAAGTTATAGCTAAGAAACATGGTGTAATAAATCATAACCAAGTTATAGATTGGGTTGAGAATTATGAAAGATATTGAGAGGAGGGATTAAAGAGGAAATCGACAAAAACTTTTTACTCTGGAGAATTTAAGCTTCGTGTATTACAATATAGGCAATACCATAATTGCTCTTATAGAGAAGCCGCTAATCACTTTGATATTAGCAATCAGTCCATGATTGCTAATTGGCAAAGGAAGTATTCATATGAAGGCTTTGAAGGGCTGAATAAGTCAATTGGGAGGCCTAGTAATATGTCTAAAGACGATAAGAAAAATGATGTTTCTAAACTAATAGAAAGTGAAAAAGAAGAATTAATCAAATTAAGGGAAGAAAATGAATTCTTAAAAGCGAATCTAGCATACGAAAAAAAGCTAAAAGCCTTAATTCGGGAGAAAGAGTAAAAAATAAGGAAAAGACAAAAGTAATAATGGAATTAAGGCATAAATTTCCTATAATCAAGTTGAAAACTTAGCTTAAAATATCTGGCTTATCTAAAAGTTCATATTATGAATGGATCGAAAAGCTAAGAAGAGTAAATCAAGAAGAGCTACAATTATTGAAGATGATAAAAGATATATTTGAAGAATCTAATAAAACCTATGGGTATAGAAAGATAACAGTGGCCTTAAAACAGAAAGGCTTAAAAATAAATCATAAAAGAGTATATAGAATTATGAGAAAAAATGGATTAAAATGTGTTAAGTTTTCCAGAAGATCTAGAGGATATATCTCTTTTAAAGGGGAGATTGGAAGAATAGCAGAAAACAAGCTAAACAGACAGTTTCAAGTAACAAGCCCTAATAAGGTATGGGTTACAGATGTAACAGAGTTTAAAATTCATGGCAGCGATAAAAAGCTATATCTATCATCTATTATGGATCTATTTAATAGCGAAATATTATCTTTTAATCTATCTAAGTCTCCCACTGTGAAATTTGCTACAGATGCATTAGATATGGCTCTTAAGAAGCTTCCTAAGAAGCATAACCTAATAATTCACTCTGACCAAGGATTCCACTATCAGCATGTTCAGTGGGTAAAAAGATTAGAAAAAAGACAAATTAGTCAAAGTATGTCTCGAAGAGGTAATTGTATAGATAACTCTCCGATGGAAAATTTCTTCGGACTATTAAAACAAGAAATGTATTATGGGGAAAGATTTACATCAATTAATCAATTGGAGAAAAAGATTAGAGAATACATTTACTGGTATAACAACAAAAGAATAAAAGTAAAGTTAAATGGCCTGTCACCTATTAAGTATAGGCAACAAGCCGCATAATTAAATATTATCCGAAAGTCCGGATTAAAGGGTTTACATCAGATTTTATGATATGCTTAATTCACCATATGGAATAAAAATACAGGGGGTAATGCAGATGAAAAAGATAAGTTTAAAGTGTAGTAGAGTTATAGCAAGTTTGGCATTTATAGTAACATTTATAAATGTAAATTCAACATGTATGTTTTTAGTTCATCAGCCAGAGTTGCCAAAAAGTACTAAGATGTTGAGTAAGTTTTAATTATAAATATTATAAAAACATAGAAATAATAAAGTATATTTTAAATCGATGGATATCAACGTAAAGATTACATCTATTAACTTTCATATAAGTTTTTAAGATATACTTTGCAATTAAGAAGGAGGATAAAATGAAAAAAATATTTAAATTTACTTCAATATTTTTAATGATGTTGATGTTGTTACCAAATTTAACTTTTGCTCAAAAGATAAACAATTCAATAGAAGTTATACCAATTAAAAAACTAGATACTTTACCAATTGATCAAACTTATTCATATGAAGAGATACTATTAGTTATGCAAAATAATAAATATCAAAACCAAGATATTGAAGACTTTAAAAAAACTCATCAAAATAATTTGAAGTTTAAAAAAACACAAGGTAGAAGTGAAACTGTAAGATACGCAGTATTTAGTATGGATGGAATAAAATTTCCAGGTAGTTTTCATAGAGAATATCATTTACAACCAGAAATTTTAGGGGGGCTTTTATATTCAGGCTCTCCTACTCCTGATAGAATTGTATCATTAGAAAACCCTTATGTTTATACTGGCAATGGTTCACCAGCAAGCTTTGATGGAAAAATGATTTATAAATTAATTTCTGGGAGAGAATTTTACACACTAATACAAGGTACTGCATACAAAGCTGGAAGTATGGATGTAGAGGGAGGAGTAAAAGTAAAATTAGGTGAAGATGCCGAAGCTTATATAAAAGTTTCAAATGGTGACGGGTTTTTAAAAGATATATCACATCAAGAAACTTACTATTCACCTGCATTAAATAAATAATCAACATATAAAGATTGAGAGATTAATCTCTCAATCTTTATTATACTATAGACTGTTTAACCTAAGCATATAAAATAGATACATCGACTTTTATATTTATGTAATAGGCTAACCAAATAGATTAAAGGAGGATAACATGAATAATAAAAGGAAAACAAAAAAGATTTTACAAGTTATAGTATCTATACTAATAATATTCTCTCCAATAACTTGTGATTATATATTATTTTTAATAAATTATAAAATACAAATGCAATTCATATATATTGCTTTTGTTATATCAAATATTATAGGATTAACATATATATATAAAACATTAGATGAATAGAAAAAATATAACAAGAAAGATTTACTTGGTTTTAGTAAGAAAATCTTACCAGAGAAGTATTTGTAATTTAGTATACTGATTTAGAACAAATCAATATTTATTTTTAGTATAGAGGATATTATATGTATAATAAAGTAAAAACATATTTTAAAAGGTGATTTTATGATTGGGGAAATAGTAAATTATTTTATCGTGAATGGAATAATAGAAGAGAAAGAAAAAGAAATATATGCTTATGGACTGCATCAAGGTTTATTAATAATTTTAAATTTAATAACAACTATAACTATTGGGACTTTATTTAACATGCTATGGGAAAGTATAATATTTATGATAAGCTATATCCCCCTATGCACATATGCAGGGGGATACCATGCTAGAACACAATTCAAATGCTATTTATTTTCTATAGCTATAATTATAACATCACTATTACTAATTATAATAGTTCCAACTACAGGATTTTTCATTTTATTTTTAATTATTACTTCAGGAGTAACAATATATTTACTTGCACCTGTAGAAGATAATAATAAACCTCTAGAGAAAGTAGAAAAGAAAGTATATAAAAAGTTAACAAAAAATATACTTATTATTGAAATATTAGCTATCTTAGTACTATATATATTAAACTTTTAAAACATATCGTTGGTTATATGTATTGCAATATTCATACTAAGCGGTATGCTTGTTGCTGGAGAATTTAAAAACAAATTAGGATAATAAAATAAATCTAAATTCTCTTGGACAAGTAGATGATATTATAGTAAGTTAGAGTAAATAACACTTACTTTTAAAGGTTTTCAATAAGAGGTGAAATCTTATGTTTAAAATAGCAATATGTGATGATGAAAAAGAAGTATGTACTCAATTAAAAAATATATTAATAAAATTAGAATTGAAGTTTTCAAAAGAACTGGATATAGATTTATTTTATTCAGGAGAAAAGTTATGCCAAGCTCTATCTAAAGATAATCACTATCATATAATTTTTCTAGATATTGAATTAAAATTTATGAATGGAGTAGAGGTAGGAGATAAAATAAGAAATGAACTATTTAATGAATCTACTCAAATCATCTATATATCATGGAAAGAAAATTATGCAATGGAGCTTTTTAAAGTAAGACCTCTGGACTTTATCATAAAGCCATTAGATTATGAAAAAATCAAAAGAGTATTTAAATTATCACTAAGACTTATTAAAAAAAATCAAGGAATATTTAAATACAAAGTCGAACATTCTACATACAATCTATTAATCAAGGATATTTTATACTTTGAGAGTGTAAATAGACAAGTCAAAATCTATACTACAGATGGAGTAAAAAAATTTTATGGCACATTAAAAGATACATATGATAAAGTAAAAGAATTTGACTTTATCATTATTCACAAATCATATCTAATAAATTATAATCATGTAATAAAATTTGAATATGAGCAGGTTACGATGTCTAATAAACAAATACTTCCAATTAGTCAATCCAACAGGAAAAAGCTTAGACAATTACAATTAGAAAAAGAAAGGGACAAACTATGAATATTGATCTATATAAATTTACTTATTTAATATCAAATATTTTTGGGACCTATATAATTTATAAATTCATGGGAATATTTTTTGATAGAAATGAAGTTAATAAAAAAGTGGAATTCCTTACATATTTAATTTATTTATTAGTAACTAGCGCTACATACTTAGCTTTAAATATTCCTATATTAACTTTAATAATTAATTTAGTTCTATTCTTCGCATTAAGTTTTAATTATGAATCATCTATTAAAAATAGGTTTTTTTATGCATTTTTTATATATTTAATTTTAGCGTCTATAGAGACTATTATAGCTTTATTGACAGGATATATTTATAATTCAATTCTCAGCATGAATCCAATCTATCTTTCAATAATAGGAATGATAAGTATAAAAATATTTTCATATATAGCTGTACTATTAATAGAGAATTATAAAATAAGAGAAAAAAATATTGATATACCTATTATTTATTGGGTCTCTATTTTTTTAATTCCACTAGGTAGCTTGTATATCATTATAAATTTAATACAGAATTCAAGCTTAAAACCTTTCAATATTGTAACCACTATAAGTATAATACTTGCAATAAATATAATAGCTTTTTATTTATACAATGTTTTGAACAATATGTATGAAGATAAAATGGAAACTACAATATTAAGAGAGCAAAACAAATATTATCAAAGACAATTAAGCATTTTAGAGCATACTAATGAAAATACAAAGTCAATACGTCATGATTTAAAAAATCATATATATATTGTGAGGAAATATATCCAAAACGGGGAAAAAGAAAATGCGATAGATTATTTAAATGAGATGAATGGACAAATATATGGAGATAAAAAACTTTCTAAGTCTGGGAATATGGATATAGATAGTATTCTAAACTATAAATTAAATGAAGCCATTAAAAGAGATATTTGTGTATCAATAGAGTCAAAAATACCTTCAGATATAAATATATCATCTTTAGATATCGTAGTGATTTTAGGCAATTTATTAGATAATGCTATAGAAGCTAGCTCTAAAGTTAAAGAAAATAAAAAAATAAATATAAAAATAAAATATCAAAATAATATTTTATTTTTGCATATTGAAAATACATTTAATAATGAGATTATCTATGAAGAAGAGAGAATAAAAACTTCTAAAAAAGATAAGACGAATCATGGAATTGGTTTAAGGAGCATCCAAAACATATTAAAAAAATATAATGGGCTTATGAATATAAATCATAAAGAAAATAAATTTACTACAGATATTATAATGTATATTAATTAAGACAAGTAGATTTATGCTTATAAATTTAAGTAGCAAAAATATAGGGAGGAAAATTATTATGATAGAAATTCCATTTATACCAGGAATGCTAATTCTTTTAATTATATCTATATTATTTGCAAAGATTTATAGTGAAATAGCAAATTACATAGGTAAACAAATTAGAATGCTTTTTTCAATTGTATGTAAAAGAATTAAGAAATGAACAAAGGGGTCGGGAAACTTTGTTCATTTTCATAAAAAAATTAAATCTAAACATCAAAACATATCAATTTCAACATATTTGAGATATAGATATGTTTTGATGATATGCTTAAAGTAGTATGGTGTGTCTTAAAGATTATTTATATAATATTTGGAATATGTGTATTTTTATTTTAAAAGGAGTTGAAGATTTGAAGAAAATATTTATTTTAACTATAACATTGATGCTTAGCATAATAGTAGCTATAGGATGTGATAATTCTCAAGTTGATACATCGAAAATTGATTCATCTGAAGAAGTAAAAGAAATAGATGTAAGGGAAGTTGAAGGAGGAACAAAGATTGAATATCCTAGAAAATATGAGGAAGATATTTTTGGTGACTTATCTAAAGAAGAAATAGACAAAATTGTAGATGGGATTTTTGAGAAAATATCTAAAGATACTAAGTATAAAGAGAACATAGATTTAGCAATTGAAGAAGTATTTAAAGAATATGGTATAACAGATGAAGATGAATTAAATGTAGCAAAATCCAAGTTAACTATATCTAAAACAAAATAAATATGGATTTATTACATTTTTTATTACATACATTATTGCAACATTAATTCGTTCATTTACTGGAGTATCTTTTAATATTTTTTATGATAAATTTGATTTGATACTTTTTATCAAAGATATTACTATATGGATACTTTCATATAGTGGAGTAAGTCTGATTATATCTAAAATTCCTAAATCAGATGATAGTTAGAGATGATTCTAATTGGAACACAATAAAAATAAGTTTGAATTTTATTTGGGATTTAATCATGAGGAGAGGATTACATGTTAAGAAAAATTTCTATAACATTATTAATATCTATTTGAATTATAATATTTACTGTGGGATGCAGTAAAAGAGATAATAACAAAATAGCCTATATATCGCCAGATCCAGATTCAAAGTATGAAGAAACCTTTAGAGAATTAAATCTCGGTATAATATTTAATTTTGATTTGGAATTAAATAAGTTTGATAAAAGTTGGGTAAATCTGTGGGTGGAAGGATATAGCAATGGTAAAAAAATTTCTGAATCTCCACTTATAGATTTCTCTTATGGTCTTGGACTTACAGAAGAGGAAAGGGGAAAGATTGGATTTGGGATCATAAATCCTAATAGCGATGATATGCAATTTTTCATGTATGCACCAGAGGCAAGTATGGAACCTAAAACCATTGATAAAACCTTTTTAAATAAATTACCTGTTATAAGCTGGGATTATGCCTTTAGAGATAAAAAAATTGGTTTAGAATCAGGAGAAGAACTAGTTTTAGCTGTGTATAGAGAAGTAGAAAGAACTTTGAAAGTGTATGATTATCAAAGCTTAGATGATATAGATGAAATGATAGATTCAGATGAGACAGTACTTTTGCTTAAAATAAAAGTGGAAGAGGAAAAATTGTAAGTTACAATATAGAAATATATTAATTTCAATATATGTAAGATGTTGATGTGGTATTTATGGATTAGAAACTGAGTCGTATAAGTAGTAAAATGTGAAGCAAGTAAATTTATATAATATAGTGTTAGGAGATTTATGTATATGAGACGATATATAGCAATTCTTGTATTGGTATGTTTGTTAATACCGTTAAGTGCTTGTAAAAACAGCAATAGAAATGAGATAAGAGTTAACAAAAATATAATCTTACAAAGGGGTTTTAATATAAGCTCGGATTCTACGCAACTTAACACATCAGCGAAAGGAACAGTATTTATCAAGGAAGTAGAAGGAAATCCTGAAGAGGTACAAATTGTTGCTTCTATTGAAATAGACGCCAATGATTGGGGTGGTGTCACTTTTTATATTGCCAATGACTGGAACATTTCAAATATAACAAGTAGTTATCCAGAAAATGAATCTCAAATGATACCTGCGGACTATATAGACACATGGACTACATCAGACCCCGAATCTGAATGGAGTAAGACGATAGAAATTGGTAGAGATCGAAATTATGTGGCTACAATAGGCGGCACAGGAACAATTGTGATTGATTTGTTTCTTGATAAGGAATTAGCACCTAAGCCAGAGACTTTCAATATCATGGTTGCGGTTGGGTCTGATGAAAAAGAGGGTGTAAAGATAATTGAAACGGATAACATACAGATATCTATACCACTAACGAATGACTAAGGATAAAGAGAACAAAGGTTACGGGCACTTTTAATTTACATATATTATGAGGCTAATACATAGGAGTGATTAAATGATTTTTTATGTTTATATAATGTTTGTAGTGTGTCTATTTTCTTATTATATTTATAGAAATATTCTAATATATAGAAAAGGTAAATATGATCCACATCCCTTTAGGAAAAAAGAAACTGATGATTTTCCATTTTGGGTGAGGCTTATAATTAATTTTTTGGTTTTTTTAGGAGCTAGTTATTTTGCAAGAGATGATAGAAGTGATGCCCTTACCATAACATTTTTTGTGATTTTATTAATTACTATCATACACGTAATTGCTTTAAACTATTCAACTTATAGAAAAAATAAAGATCAAAATATAATTATATATACTGTCATATATGCATTTATAGGAATTACTCTTATGATATTTTTATTGAAATTATTATGAGTGTATTGATATGAGAATTTTGTAAAAAAACCAAATAGAAGCTAAGACAATAAAATTTATTTAATCAGCTTATTTACAGAAGTTAATATATAAATTAAAATAGAGGAATATTTATACATGAGCACTAGAAATTTTAAACAAAGGAAGAATAGAACAAATGAAAAACACTAAAAGGTTAACCTTTACAAAACTTTTATATATAATATTTGGAATTGGGACTATTATATCTCTTTTTATTGTGTATAAAGATATAGATGGGGCTTTGGCATATAGATTTGTATTAGGATATGCAATTCTTGCATTTTTCTTACTTATATACATACCTATTATAACTATATTAAAATTAAGAAGATTAAAATGGAGTGAAGTAAGTAAGATATTAATTAGATTTATTTTGTTATTTATCTTATTTAGTGGAATGAATTTAGGATTTTCCTATTTTTTCAGAGAAAAAAATATGGATTATTTTTCTGCTTTCTCCACTGCTCTAGGATTATCTTTTGGAATCTCTTTTACTCATATTATTTTGGATACAAAGAAGAAGTAAAATGAATGAAAATAAATTAAATTTGTTTAAACTGAAGGATATATATGGAAAGCTCAAGAAAATCTAAAGCATATTTTAAATGATTGACATTTTGTGTGATGAATATCAGTCATTTTGTACGAAGTAAAGAAAGGGTAGATTTAATGAAAAAATATATAATACAATGGATATCAATTAGTATAATTATTGGATTCTTACTGTATGGTACAATATCATTAATTACTAAAACTACATTTAATAATTTTTTTGGAGAATTTGAAATCCTACTAATGCTAATAGGATTTTCAACTTTACTATCAACCATTATAATTTCTACAAAAATCATTATAGATAAAATAAGTAAAGTTCAATAAATAGAGTAGTTAATAATTTTCATTAATATTATAAAAATATGAATACTAATAAGGATTTTTTGTTTAAAATGCATTTATAATATATGATTACTAGAATCTCCAATAGGAATATGATAAAATAATTATAATAATGGTATTGAAAGAATGTACTACATATAAGTAATGACATAAGTATAATAGAGAATAAAAAATTGGGAATTATATTGGTGTTAATTCATATACTGAAGCATTGTCATTGGGGAAATCCTAGATAATTCCTGAAAATGAATTTTTTCATTTAATAAAGCAAGGAAGAATTTAAAGTAAAATATTTGAGGAGGTTTTTTCATGATGTATCCATATATTATCTTAGCAGATGAAACAGAAATAACTCATTCTCACATAATTGAAGAAAACAATATACAGCAGGTAGAAGTCCATTTTGAGCGTCCAACAGAACAAGGATTTGATATAGCTAGATGTATTTTACCTAGTTATACTTGGATTAAAGTAGAAGGTTTTTCTAATAAAGAAATTGAAGGATTTAACGAAATTCTTAGACACAATGCTCACTTACTATATAAATATGCATCAACAGGAGGTATTCAAATTGCCTAGTCTTTTTAGAATAGGAGGATACTTAGTTTATTTTTGGTCAAATGAAAATTTTGAACCGATTCATGTTCATATTAGTAAGGGAAAACCAAGTCCTAATGCTACTAAGATTTGGTTAACTGCAACAGGTGGTTGTATTGTAGCCAATAATTCAAATAGAATACCAGCAAAAGAATTGAGTAATATTTTAGAAATTATATCGGCACAGTATTTTATGATATGTCGGGAATGGAAAGAACATTTTAAAGTAGACGATATTAAATTTTATTGTTAAAACTGTCTCATAATGTGAGAAATTACCATAGGCATTTTATCATTGTAGCAGCCCAAGTAGAATTAAAATATCCCTTTAAAATAGATTCATAGCTAAAAAGATTATTTCTTTGGGAGAAATACAAATATTAAATTATTAAGATTCAAGGTACAGTTTACTTAGATAAAAATGAACTGTACCTTCATTTTTTATATGTCCACTGGATATAATGGAAACAACAGTAACGTAAGCGTTGAATAAAAGATGTATTGTATAAATATAGGGATATCGGTATGATATCCCTATAATAGTATTTATTCAGATTTACATGATTTTTGGACTAAATCATCCCAAGGCATCATTAGCTCTAGGATTTTAGGATTGGTTTTAAGATTGGATCCTGGTAATATTGACAGGATGTATTCTAAATATTTATAGGGGTTTAGTCCATTTGCTTTTGCTGTTTCTACTAGGGTGTAGACACAGGCACTTGCGTAGGCACCTTTTGGACTTCCGCAGAAGGTCCAATTTTTTCTACCTACTGTAAATGGTCTTATACTGTTTTCTGCAATATTATTGGATATGACACAGTTTCCATCTTCTAAGTAGGTTTCTAATTTTTCTTTATGATTTAGAGCATATTGTAATGCTTGTCCTATTTTAGATTTGGGAAGTACTTTATCATTATTATTTTCTACCCATAACCAAAAGGCCTCTAGAAGTGGTTTTTCTTTTTCTAGACGCTTAATTTTTCTTTTTTCTGGAGTGAGATCTTTAAACTTTCTTTCCCAATCAAAGAGTTTATTACAATATGCTATTCCTTTTGCTGGTAGACTTGCTTCTTCACTTTTTACATCTTTTGGAAGGGCATCTTTAAAGTATCTTCTAAGATGGGCCCAGCACAAACATTGGTGGATATCTTTTACCTTGTTATATCCTGAATATCCATCTGTATGGAGGTAGCCATTGAATCCTTTTAGGAAATCCTTGGCATTGTCTCCTGTTCTACCAGGTGCATATTTAAATATTCTTATTCCTCTCTTTGCATTAACTGAAGTAGAATACACCCACATATATGATTTTGTGGTATTTTTCTTACCTTCTTCATTTAATACTTGAACTGGAGTCTCATCAGCATGTAAATATTTATCTTTTAATAGTTCTTCCCTTAGCTTTTCTACTATGGGATTTAACCATTCTTCTGATGTTTTAATTATCCAGTTGGATAGGGTTGCTCTACTTATGGGAAAGCCCATCTGTTTCCAATCTTTTTCTTGCCTGTATAGTGGTACTGACTGTACAAACTTTTGATACATGGTCCAGGCTACTGATGATGCTGTGGCATAGGAATGCTGAAGTACAGGCTCGGGTGTATTTGGATTAAAGATTCCAGGTCTTCCTTCTTTTTTACATGTTCTACACTCATAATTTTCTTGATATATATTAATTACAGATATTTCTGCCGGTATGTATCTGATTTCTGATCTTACGAATTTTCTTCCTACAACTGAGAGTCTCTTTCCATCAATTGGGCAGATTTGCTGGGATTCTTCCAGCCTAAATATTTGATCTTGGCTAGGTAGGTTTTTAAACAAGTCTTTTCTCTTGTAGCCTTTTCTAGTTCTTTTAATAGGCTCTTCAAATGGAACAGGTTCTTGTATAGAGAAGTCGGCTTCTTTTTCAACTTCGTTAAATAGACCTAATTCCATATCATTAATGATTAATTGGCCGTCTATGGCAGAAGTCTTTTCTGTCTTTCTTCCATAGAGTTTCTTAATTAGGTATTCCATATTTTCATTAGCCTTTTTCAACTCTTCTCTAAGGCCTTCTATGGTTTTATTCTGTAATTCAATTGTATCTTGAAGTGTCTTTATCAAAGAGTTTTCATTCATTGGAATTTAGCCTTTCTAATATGTTTTATTTAAATATATTATATCATTTTCCTAACCTACAAACAACAAAAAAATACTTGAAACTATGTAATTTTGAGCAGTTTCAAGCATCTATATTATCCTTTTGTTATCTATCTTTTGAATGACCTTTTTTTGATCAATTGATAAACCCTCTATTAGCCATCTATATTGCTGAGGAGTAATTTCCCTAACATCTTCTTCAGTTCTTGGCCACTGAAACACCCCGCCTTCAAGCCTTTTGTAGAGAAGAAGAAATCCATCTCCCTCCCAAAGCAACGCTTTTATCCTATCTCTTTTACCTCCACAAAAGAGGAAAAGCGCATTTTCAAATGGATTTAGCTTAAAGTTTTGAGATACTATAGCGGAAAGACCGTCAATTGATTTTCTCATATCAGTCTTACCGCAGGCAATGTATATTCGTATATCATCCGGAAATTTAATTCTCATGATTATTTACCAATTAAATTAATTACTATACCTAATGTATTTGGATCTGCCCCATTTAGAATTTCAATTTCATTTCCATTTGAGCGCAAGATAGCACAGATACCTTTATTGTTAGATTTAGATCCTACTATATTGGCTTTAGCTTCACTTGGCTTAACTTCTATAAATTGAGTTTGACCTGTAACAGCTAGTGTTCCTGCTTTAATTAGGGCTTCTTGTCTGATTACTCGCTGCCAATAGTAGAATTTGGTTCTTGAAATATCATTTTCTTCACACCATTCTTTTATGGACTGGTCACTTTCACTATGCCTTTTAATGATTTCCGACCATTGAGCCTTAAGTATTTCATGTTTAGTAGCTTTCATAGTTGTAATGTTAATCATCTCCCTACACTTTCAATGTTGGCAAAGTTACTTTGTTAACTTTAAAAGTACTTTGTAGAGAGTATTATCTCATGTTACGTAACATTTGTGAATCCATGGGATTATTGATCGCTTACACAGTAACGATTATACCAAATGTAATGTAAGTAATAGCTACAATAATATCATCGCTTATGTTGGGGTAAATATATATATAATATTTTTATAAAACTATCCTTATAATATCTTTAGTAGTTTCAACTTATCAATTTATTAATGCTTAAAAAAACAAATCAAATGATATTATTAAAGAAAAATATGTACATATATAATAAAGTTTAATTTTGTATAGAGGAAAGTCATTAATAGAATAGAAGGTGATTCTATGAAAAATAAACACTTATTTATTTCTTTATTTGCCTTAATTATTTTAATTTTTCTATATAATGAGATAATTTATCCATATATAGAAGAAAGGAATATGAAGCTTGAGATAAAAGAAGATTTGAAATTAAAGTGGAATATAGATATAGAGCTGGGAAGAAAAGATAATATTATAACATTTAAAAAGAACAAGCCAGGATGGCATGGAGAACAACAAAAATTTATATCCTTAGAAATAGATAAATCTAGTGATTTATATAGTTATATTAAGTACAATACTTCCAAGAAAAATAAAATGCCCTATGAAGTTCAAGAGCGAATTAAATCTATAGAAGATAATTTAAATATTAAGTGGGAAGATAGAGTCAAATTTTATCCTAAATCTTATCAAGGGAAATTAATATATTATAAAAGAGCATTGAGTTCAGAATCTAAAAATGACTTGCTATACATTTTTTTAATAAAGGAAGAAGATAAACTAAAAATATTTTTTATTGAAGATATAAATGTACCAGATATAGAAAGGTATGGAATATAGATTATTTCACATTAGTACATCATATTATTTATTTAAAATGAGGTGAAAAAATGCTAAACTTAGTAAAGCCACAAAGATTAAAGCCAGGTGACAAGGTAGCTACTGTAAGCCTTTCATGGGGAGGTGCTGGTGATAAGGATTTATTATGGAGATACAAAGTTGGGAAAAGAAGATTGGAAGATCAATTTGGTTTAGAAGTTGTAGAAATGCCAAACACTTTAAAAGGGTCAGATTATTTGTACTATCATCCAGAAAAACGAGCAGAAGATTTAATGACAGCTTTTAAGGATTCTTCTATAAAAGCAATTTTTTCTTGCATAGGTGGTGATGAAAGTATCAGAATGCTTCCATATATTGATTTTGATATTATAAAAAACAATCCAAAAATATTTATAGGTTATTCAGATACAACTATCACACATTTTATGTGTCTCAAAGGAAATCTTTCGAGTTTTTACGGTGCATCTATCCTTGCAGAGTTTGCGGAAAACATTAAAATATTTGACTATACTACTTACTGGATAAAAAAAGTTTTATTTGATAATAGTACAATTGGATTAATACCAGTAACTACAGAATGGACAGGGGAAAGAATAGAATGGCTTGAAGAAAATGCCTCTATTGCAAAGACTATGACAAAGAATCAAGGGTATGAATTTTTACAAGGCAATGGTGTGGTTAAAGGCCCTTTGATTGGTGGATGTATTGAAGTAATGGAGATGATAAAAGGAACTTCCCTATGGCAATCAAATGAAGTATTTGAAGATGCTATTCTATTTTTTGAAACATCAGAAGATATGCCAGATCCAAGCTATATAGAACACTGGCTTAGAAATTATGGAAGTCAAGGGATATTACAAAAAGCAAAAGCAATAATTTTCGGCAAACCCTATCAAGAAAAATACTATGAAGAATACAAGAATTCTATTATGAAGGTTATTTCAGAATTAAAGCTTTTCAAATTGCCCATTGTATATAATATGTCATTTGGACACAATGAGCCAATGATATGTTTACCATATGGTGCAATGGCAGAAATTGATTGCGATAACAAGACTTTTTCTATTATAGAGTCAGGTGTAGTATAAACTTTTACTTTTGAACGGAGATGAATAAATGAAAAACACTTATAAATTCACCCTAAAAGTTATTTTAATTTTAGTAATTAGCTTTTGGATTCTTTCTAAGATTCCATTTTATTCAAATATCAATCAAGAAATCACTGCTAATGTATATGAAAATGGAGTTGTAACTGGAAAAACTACAGTTTCTATGGAGGGTGAAAGAAGTAATTATCTTTTTTCAAAAGAGCAAAATTATTGGGGGAGATTTTATATTGAGTGTTTTGAAAAAACAGGTCGTGCTAATATGAATGCTAGTATTTGGTGGAATTTTGGAGGTAGACCTGATACAACTCAAAAAATTACTTACTCTGAAAATGCTTCTTTTCCTCTCGTAAATGAAATAGCACCATTTATGCTTATCAATAAAGAAATGAATCAATTTGCTATAGAATTTGCAGATGGTAGAATAATTGCTGCATCTGATGAGATGTATCAAAAATATATTGAAGGGTCATGGACCTGGAGGTAGTATTGACTTTAATTAATAATGAAAAATATTCAGGTATTTATTGGTTTAGATAAGTTGACCTGTTTTATTCTTTAACTTTAATTTTCTATATGGTATAATTTATATAATAACGAAAAGAAAATAAATAAGGAGTATGATACTGATGAATAATGAAGAAAAAATTTTTCTTATGTTAGAGAGTATCCAAAAACAAATTACATCCTTAGAGAAAAATACTAATGACAGATTTGAAGCAATGGGAAACAGATTTGAAACTATGGAAAATAGATTGGAATCCATGGAGAAAAGTACTAATCAAAGATTTAACTCAATGGAAGATAGATTCAACTCAATAGAAAATAGATTTGATTCTATGGAGAGTAATACCAATGATAGATTTGCTTCTTTAGAAAAACATATTTCTAAAGAAGTTCAATCAACTAGAGATGAATTAAAAACAGAAATTCAATATGTCTATGATGAAGTAAAGGACTTAAAAGATGGATTAAGTAATGTAGAACAGGTAACTGCAAAAAATTAGCTAGATATAACTAGATTAAAATCTATAAAATAAACTTCTTAGAACTCTATTTTAGAGTTCTTTTTATTTTTATTTAAAAATGAACAAAGTTTCCCGTCCCTTTTCTTCATTAGTAGTTTTTTCGCATCAATAATAAATACTATGATATACTAATACTATAATAAGGCGTAAATACTCGCCTCATTGAAACGCTTTTGAATGTTTTTTGCAAGGATGCAAAAAACTCCATTGAAATCTTGTTATAAAATATTTGGAGGAAAATATGGAATTTAAAATACCTGAATATACAAATATTGTATTAGATAAATTAGAAGAAGCTGGCTTTGAAGGTTTTGTAGTTGGAGGTAGTATTAGGGATTTACTTCTTAATAAGAGACCTTCTGACTTTGATGTAACTACAAATGCCACACCAGATGAAATAATAGAGGTATTTAAAGATTATAGGACTATACTAGTGGGTAAAGAATATGGAACTGTGGTTGTAGTTCAAGAAGAGGGAAGTGTAGAGATTACAACTTATAGAACTGAGGCAGAATATCTGGATGGTAGAAGGCCAAGCAAAGTTTTCTTTACTGATGATATTACAGAAGATTTGAGTCGTAGAGACTTTACTGTAAATGCAATGGCATACAACAAAAAGACTGGGCTTATAGATCCGTTTAATGGCATAGTAGACTTAAGAAATAAAAAAATCCAAACTGTTGGAAATCCATATGATAGGTTTAAAGAGGATCATCTTAGGATTTTAAGAGCTATAAGATTTGCAAGTCAATTAGAATTTCAAATAGAAGCTAAAACTTATAATGCCTGTAGTGACATGTCTCACCTTTTAACAACAGTGAGTGGGGAGAGAATTCAGCAAGAATTATATAAGATAGTATTGTCAAAAAGGCCTTCTTATGGTATAAATCTTATGAAAGACTTAAGAGCTTTAGAAACTATAATACCAGAGTTTAAAGATACCTTTGACTTTAATCAAAGAACACCTTATCATGATAAAGACGTATTTTCACATATTTTATGTGTAGTAGATAATACTTCTAGAATATTAGTTTTAAGACTTGCTGCATTGTTCCATGATATAGCCAAGCCGAAAACTTTTTTCTTAGATGAGGAAAATATAGGACATTTTTATGGACATCAAAAAGAAGGGGAAAAAATCACTAAAGAAATATTAACCAGACTTAAATGTTCTAAATATATAGTAGATACAGTCTCCACTCTAGTTAGAGAGCATATGATAGACTATAATAATATAAAGGATAAAGGTTTAAAAAGGATTATAAATAGAGTCGGTGAAGATGAGATGTTTTATTTACTAGATCTAAAAAGGGCAGATAGATTATGCTCTAGCAATCCTAAAGATCTTCAAGCTATCTTAAGGAAAAAGCAGGAAGTCCAAAGAATATTTATAGAAGATGAAGCTTATGATAAAAAACAACTTGAAATAGATGGCAATGATATAATAAAATTAGGATATAAACAAGGAAAACAAATAGGGAAGATACTAGATTTTTTAATGGAAATGGTATTAGAAGATCCGAGTTTAAATAAAAGAGAAGTATTGATAGAAGTAGTTGATAAAAATTTTAAGAGGATTTAGGGGGAGTTTTATGGCTAGATTATTTGGTACAGATGGAGTTAGAGGAATTGCAAATGAAGAATTAACACCTGAGCTTGCATTTCAAATAGGCAGAGCAGGAGCATATATACTTACAGAAGGAAATAGTGGAAGTATAGTAGTAGGTAAAGATACTAGAGCTTCAGGAGATATGTTAGAAGCAGCATTAATTGCTGGGATAACATCAATAGGCTTAAATATTATTTCTTTAGGGGTAATTCCAACACCTGCTGTGGCTTATCTTACAAGAAAGTATGAGGCACTTGCAGGAGTTATGATATCAGCTTCTCATAATCCTGGTGAGTACAATGGAATTAAATTTTTTAACCATAAAGGATTAAAGCTATCTGATAGTATAGAAGACGAGATAGAAGATTTAATTCTAAATAAAAGAGAAATAAACTTGAGACCCATAGGAGAAAGAGTTGGAAGATTATATATTGAAGAGAATGGAGCAAGAGATTATAAAGAATTTCTAAAAACTACTATAAATCTTGATCTTACAGGGATGAAAATTGCTATGGATTGTGGGCATGGAGCTTTATCAAAAATAGGGCCAGAAATAATTAGGGAGCTAAATGGAGAAGTTGTAGTTGTAAATGACAATCCAAATGGAATGAATATAAATGCCAACTGTGGTTCTACAAATCCAGATATTATAAAAGATTTAGTAATCCAAAATAAGGCAGATGTAGGATTTTCCTTTGATGGGGATGCAGATAGAATTATAGCAGTTGATAATAAGGGGAACTTAATAGATGGAGATCATATTTTGGCAATATGTGGGACATATCTAAAGGAAACTGGAAAGCTTAAAAAAGATACAGTAGTAGGAACTAGTATGACAAATATGGGATTAGACATATATTTAAAACAAAAGGGTATGAATATTGTAAAGACAGATGTTGGAGATAGATATATATTGGAAGAAATGCTAAATAAAGGATATGTCTTAGGTGGGGAACAGTCAGGTCATATTATATTTTTGGACTACAATACTACTGGAGATGGCCTTGCAACTGCTCTACATCTTTTAGAAGTTATAAAATATTATAAAAAAGATACAAGTGAATTAAATTCCCTTATGGTTAAATATCCTCAAGTATTAGTAAATGCTAAAGTTGACAATAATAAAAAGTATAATTATCTAGATGATTTAGATATAAAATATAGAATAGAAGAAATAGAAAAGAAATTTCATGGTCAAGGTAGAGTTGTAATAAGAACATCAGGTACTGAGCCATTAGTAAGAGTAATGATAGAGGGAAAAGACCAAGAAGAAATACATGCAATTGCCAGTGACTTGGCACAGTTTATAGAAGAAAGGTTGGGTGTTTAGAATGGATCAAAACAAAGACTATAGAATCATAGCAGATAGTAGTTGTGACTTAAATGAAGACTTAGAAAAAGATTTAAATATTTCTTTAGTACCTTTTAAAATTGATGTGGATGATAAGTCTTTTATTGATGACAAGAGACTAGATGTGCAAGAATTAATTAAATCTATGAAAAAAAGTCCAAATCCTATAAAGACATCTTGTCCTTCTCCAGGAGATTTTTTAGAGCAATATAGAAAAAATAGAGATGTATTCGTAGTTACTATATCTTCTAAACTTTCTGGGACTTATAATAGTGCAATATTAGCTCGTGATATGGCAAAAGAAGAAGATCCAGATAAATTTGTACATGTATTTGATAGTAGATCAGCAAGTATAGCAGAAACTTTAGTTGCCATGAAGATAAGTGAATTAATAAAAGAGAAATTTAATAATTTAGAAATAGTTGAAAAAGTAGAAAAATATATTGATGAAATGAAGACTTATTTTATTTCTGAGAGTCTTGATAATTTAATTAAAAATGGTAGAATCTCAAGGACTAAGGGATTACTTGCCAATGTATTAAAATTAAAGCCTATAATGGGTTCAAACCCTGAAGGGGAAATAGTTTTAGTGGAAAATGCTAGAGGTACAAAAAGGGTTTTTAGTAGATTAGTAGAAATTATAGGAGAAGGAAAAGAAAATTTTGAAGAAAGAGTTTTGGCAATATCCCATGCAAATGCATTAGACAGAGCTGTTGCTCTTAAAGAGAAACTAGAAGAACTCTATAATTTTAAAGAGATAATTATAGTAGAAACTAAAGGACTTAGTACTGGATATGTAAATGATGGAGGAGTTATATTGTCATATTAGAAAGGTGATAATATGAAAAAAAAGGTAGTATTAGGTATGAGTGGAGGAGTTGATAGCTCTGTAGCAGCCTATGTTTTAAAAGAACAAGGCTATGAAGTGATAGGAGTTACTTTAACACAAATTCCCCACGATGATATATATGATGAAGCTGAAGGTGGGTGTTGTTCCATATCTTCAGTATTTGATGCTAAAAAGGTAGCACATGATTTAGGGCTTGTTCATTATGTTATGAACTTTAGAGGATTATTTGAAAGAAAAGTTATAGATTATTTTGTAGATGAGTATCTACAGGGGAATACTCCAAATCCATGTGTGGCTTGTAATAAATTTATTCGATTTAGTGAATTTTTAGAAAAGGCAAAGGGACTTGGAGCAGACTATATAGCTACTGGACACTATGCAGTAGTAGAAAAAGATGAGACAACTGGAAGATACTTGATGAAGAAAAGCGCTGATAGCAAAAAGGATCAAACATACTTTTTGCATCAAATGACTCAAGATCAACTTGCTCACACACTATTTCCTCTAGGAGGATATACAAAGGATAAAGTTAGAGAAATTGCTGAGAAAATAGGATTAAAAGTTCATGACAAACCAGATAGTGAAGAAATTTGCTTTATACCTGATAATAACCATGGGGAATTTATAAAAAGAAGAGAACCGGGTAGAGTTAAGCAGGGAAATTTTGTAGACAGTGAAGGAAATATCTTAGGCAAGCATAAGGGGATAGTATACTATACAGTAGGTCAGAGAAAAGGTCTTGGAATAGCTTTAGGTAGAAGAGTATTTGTAAAAGAAATAGATCCAATAAAGAATGAAATAGTATTGGGAGATGAAAGTGATCTTTATAAATCCAAACTCTATGCAGAGGATATAAATTTAATTGCCTACGATAAACTGCCAGATGAATTAGAGGTGAGGGCTAAAATAAGATACTCTAATTATGAATCTGAGGCAATAGTAAAGCCGTATAAGCAAGGAGTAATGGTAGAATTTAAAGATCCACAAAGAGCTATTACCAAGGGTCAGGCTGTAGTTTTTTATAAAGATGATATAGTTGTAGGCGGAGGCATTATAAAAGAAGTATATGAATAAAAAAATATTGACAAATCTTAATGGGATGATATAATAGAGTAGTAATAAAATTAGTCATGCGGGAGTGGCGGAATTGGCAGACGCGCTAGACTTAGGATCTAGTGTCATTGACGTGGGGGTTCAAGTCCTCTTTCCCGCACCATTAAGAACCAGTGGATGAAACCATTGGTTTTTTTTACTATGTTTTTGTAATAAAGGGATTGTTATGTTATAATTATATGATATAATATTAGCGGAAAACCTAGAATACGAGGAGGATACAATATAATGAAAGCAGTTTTAGATAAAAAGGAAGGAAACAAAGTTTCTTTTAATATTGAAATCGAAGAGGATAAATTTAAATCAGCTGTTCAAAAGGCATATATACAAAATAGAGGTAAATTTAATATACCAGGATTTAGAAAAGGAAAAGTTCCAAAGCAAATTATTGAAATGAACTATGGTAAAGGTGTATTCTATGAAGATGCAATAAATATTTTACTTCCAGAGGCTTATGAGCAAGCTATAGATGAATTAAAATTAGAACCAGTAGACAGACCAGAAATAGACATAGATGAGATAAAACAAGGTGAACCACTTAATATAAAAATAGCAGTAGATGTAAAGCCAGAAGTAAAACTAGGAGATTATAAAAGTATAGAATTAGAAAAAATAGAGTATAATGTTACAGATGAAATGGTTCAACAAGAGCTAGATAAGATACAAGAAGAAAATGCAAGATTATTAGATGCAACAGATAGAGAAGTTAAAAAAGGAGACATCACAACTATAGACTTTGCAGGATACTTAGATGGAGAACAGTTTCCAGGAGGTACTGCACAAGGACATCAATTAGAAATTGGATCTAATACCTTTATTCCAGGTTTTGAAGACCAGCTAGTAGGCAAGACTAAAGATGAAGAAGTAGATGTAAATGTAACTTTCCCAGAGGACTATGGTCAAGAAGATTTAGCAGGAAAAGAAGTAACATTTAAAGTTACAATACATGATATAAAGGAAAAACAATTACCAGAATTAGATGATGAATTTGCAAAAGACATAAGTGAATTCGATACAATAGAAGAGGTAAAGTCAGATATAAGAGAAAGACTAGAAAAAGAATTTAGTGAACAAGAAAAGATACACAAAGAAAATAGTGTAATAGAAAAACTTATAGAGATATCAGAGTTTGAAGTACCAAATGGTATGATAGAGTCTCAATTACAAGATGAAATAAGACAATTTGACTACAGACTTAGAAGTCAAGGATTAGAATTAGAAAAATATTTAGAAATGACTAAGTCAACTATAGAAGACTTAAAAGAACAATTCAAACCAACAGCTGTAAAAAGAGTAGAGGCAGATTTAGTATTAGAAGCTATGGTAGAAGCTGAAAAGATAGAAGTAACTGAAGAAGATATGGATAAAGAATTAGATAAAATGGCAGAACAATACAAAGCAGAAGATATAGAAGAATTTAAGTTAAACATGAAAAAGAGTGATTTAGGATTTTTAGAAAAAGGAATAGCTAATACTAAGGCTATTGAAGTTTTAGTAGAAAATGCTAAGTTTAACAAATAATTAAGATAAATAGATAAATTATAGTATTATAAATAGGAGGGTTAGTATGGCGTTAGTACCAGTAGTAGTAGAACAGACCAGTAGAGGAGAAAGATCTTATGATATATACTCCAGACTATTAAAGGAAAGAATCATATTTTTAGGTACTGAGGTAAATGATACTATATCAGACCTTATTATAGCTCAACTTTTATTCTTAGAAGCAGAAGATCCTGATAAAGACATACAAATATATATAAACAGTCCAGGAGGATCAGTTAGTGCTGGTTTTGCAATTTATGATACAATGCAATATATCAAACCAGATGTATCGACTATATGCGTAGGTAGAGCTGCAAGTATGGGGGCATTTTTACTTGCTGCAGGAGAAAAAGGTAAGAGATTTTCACTACCAAACTCAGATATTATGATTCATCAGCCATTAGGAGGAACACAAGGTCAAGCGGAGGATATTAGAATTCAAGCAGAAAAAATACTTGAAATTAGAGAAAGACTTAACAATATCTTAAGCGAAAGAACTGGTCAACCTTTAGAAAAAATTAAAAGAGATACAGATAGAGATTATCATTTAACAGCTAAAGAAGCAGTTGAATATGGTATAATAGATGAAGTAATTTCTTCCAGTAAATAAATTAAGAGAGGTGTCACCATGGCAAAAAATGATGACAAACAGCTTCACTGCTCTTTTTGTGGGAAACCGCAAGATCAAGTTCGTAGACTTATTGCAGGACCAAATGTGTATATATGTAATGAATGTGTAGAGTTATGTCAAGATATAGTAGAAGAAGAATTTGTAGAAAACTATGACTACGATCTAGAACAAGTTCCTATACCTGCTACTATAAAAAACACTCTAGATGACTATGTTATACAACAAGAAAGAGCAAAAAGAGCTTTGGCCGTGGCTGTTTACAACCATTACAAGAGAATAAATCAAAATACAAATAAAAAAGATGAGGTTGAATTACAAAAGAGTAATATCTTAATGATAGGACCAACTGGTTCAGGTAAGACTTTACTAGCACAGACACTAGCTAAGATAATAGATGTACCTTTTGCTATTGCAGATGCAACGTCTTTAACAGAGGCAGGATATGTAGGTGAAGATGTTGAAAATATAATTTTAAAGCTTATTCAGGCTGCAGATTATGATATAGAAAGAGCAGAAAAAGGTATTATATATATAGATGAAATTGATAAAATAGCTAGAAAATCAGAAAATCCATCTATAACTAGAGATGTAAGTGGAGAAGGAGTTCAGCAAGCTCTGTTAAAAGTACTAGAGGGTACTGTTACCAATGTTCCACCCCAAGGTGGAAGAAAACATCCTCATCAAGAGTTTATACAAGTAGATACTACAAATATATTATTTATTGTAGGAGGAGCTTTTGATGGTCTTGATAAGGTAATTCAAAATCGTATAGGTAAAAGTTCCATGGGCTTTGGAGCTGAAATTAAGACTAAAGAAAAATTTAGTATAGGAAATTTATTAAAGGAAATACAACCAGAAGATTTATTAAAATATGGATTAATTCCTGAGTTTGTAGGCAGATTGCCAGTGATGGTAACTTTAGAAGAATTAGATGAAAAAGCCTTAGTTCAAATTCTTACAAAACCTAAAAATGCACTTGTAAAGCAGTACAAAGAATTATTTGCTATGGAAGGCGTAGATTTAGAATTTGACGATGACTCTTTGACTTTAATAGCAAAGAAGGCAATAGAAAGAAAAACAGGTGCTAGAGGACTAAGAGGTATTATAGAAGAGTCAATGCTAGACATTATGTTTGATATGCCATCTAGAGATGATGTTGAAAAATGTTTAATTACTAAAGATACCATTGATAAAAAAGGTGAACCCACATTGGTACTGTCAGATAAAAACAACAGAAATAGATCTAACAAATCCAGTAAGAATGAATCCGCATCTTAAAGGCTCACATTTGTGAGCCTTTTATTTTAAGAAGAATTTGAAGGAGGGATAAAATAGATGGGAACAAATTATACAATTCAAAAAAAAGAATTACCACTTATTCCCTTGAGAGGAATGTCTATATTTCCTCACATGGTAATTCACTTCGATGTAGGTAGGGATAAGTCTATCAATGCCCTAGAGGAGGCTATGTTAGATGATTCTTTAATTCTACTATGTACTCAAATAAATCCTAAAATTGACGAACCAGATACAGATGATTTTTACCATGTGGGAACTATATCCAGAGTAAAGCAAATGCTTAAATTACCTGGTGGTAGTATCAGAGTGCTTGTAGAAGGAATAAATAGGGGAAAGATAGATAATATAATAGAGACTAAGCCTTATTTTAAAGCAGAAGTAGATGAATTAATATACGATCCTGAAGATATAGAAAAAGATAAAGATTTAGAGGCTGCTATGAGGCTTGTAATTACAGATTTAGAAGAATATATAGATTATAACAATAAAGTATCTTCTGAAGTTTTAATGGCAATTTCAGATATAGAAGATCCTGGTAGACTATGTGATGTAATAGCTTCCTATGTATTTTTAAAACAGGAAGATAATCAAAAAATATTAGAGACCTTTGACTTTTATGAACGATTGGAAAGGCTTCATATAATACTTCAAGAAGAAATAGAAATGTTAAAAATTGAAGATAAAATAAATCAAAGAGTTAAGAAACAAATCAATAGAGTACAAAAGGAATACTATCTAAAGGAACAAATGAAAGCTATACAAAAAGAGCTTGGAGAAGATGAAGATATAAGTAGTGAGATAGAGGAATATAAATCTAAGATAGAAAAAATTGATATGCCTAAAGAGGCGAGGGAAAAGGCATTAAAAGAAATAAATAGACTTACTAAAATGTCTTCCCATTCTCCGGAAACAGGAGTAATAAGAACATACCTTGATTGGATAATAGAATTACCTTGGGACAAAAAATCTGATAGTAAAATTAAAATAAAAAAATCAAGGGATATCCTAAATGAAGATCATTATGGATTAGAAGATGTAAAAGAAAGGATATTAGAATTTATAGCTATAAGAAAGCTGACTGATTCTATGAAGGGACCTATACTTTGTTTAGTAGGGCCTCCAGGAGTGGGTAAGACATCCATAGCCAAGTCTATAGCAAGATCATTAAATAGAGAATTTGTAAGGATGAGCTTAGGTGGTGTAAGAGATGAGGCAGAAATTAGAGGACATAGAAGAACCTATATAGGTAGTATGCCAGGAAGAATAATAAGCTCTATTAGAAAAGTAGGTACAAAAAATCCGGTTTTCTTATTTGATGAAATAGATAAATTAAGTAGTGATTACAGAGGAGATCCAGCAAGTGCTTTACTTGAGGTCTTAGATCCTGAGCAAAACTCTACATTTACAGATCATTTTCTAGATGTACCCTTTGATCTATCTAGTGTATTGTTTGTAACTACAGCAAATACTACTTCTTCTATACCAGCTCCATTATTAGATAGAATGGAAGTCATAAGGATAAGTGGGTATACAGGAGAAGAAAAATATCAGATAGCTCATAATTATTTAATTCCAAAACAAAAGAAAGAACATGGGTTAAAACCAAATAATTTAGAGATATCATCAGCTGGTTTAAAGAGTATAATAAATAATTATACAAGGGAAGCAGGAGTTAGAAATCTTGAGAGAAATATAGCTAATGTTTGTAGAAAAGCAGGTAAAAAAATAGTAGAAGAAGACTTAAAGACTGTAAGGATAAATAAGGGAAATATATCTAATTATTTAGGAAGTCCTAAATATAGATTTGATGTAATAGATGAAGAAAATCAAATAGGAGTAGCAAATGGTCTTGCTTGGACTGCAGTAGGTGGAGAGACTTTATCTATAGAAGTAAACTCTATGAAAGGTAAAGGTAAAATTCAACTTACGGGAAAATTGGGAGATGTTATGAAGGAATCTGCCATGGCCGGGATAAGCTATATAAGATCAAATGCTAAAAAATTAAATATAGACCCAGATTTCTATAATAATACAGATATTCATATTCATGTTCCGGAGGGAGCTATTCCTAAAGATGGTCCTTCGGCAGGGATTACAATTACAACTGCAGTAGTTTCAGAACTTTCACATACACCTATTCATAAAGATGTGGCTATGACAGGAGAGATTACTTTAAGAGGACGTGTGCTTCCTGTAGGAGGAATAAAGGAAAAGGTATTAGCAGCAAATAGAATGGGTATAAAAAAGATTTTACTTCCATTAGAAAATGAAAAAGATTTAGAAGAAATACCAGCTAATATAAAAAGAAAATTAGAATTTATTTTGGTAGACAATATAGATAAGGTTTTAGAACATACCTTAATAAAGGAAGTTAAAGACAATGAAGATAAATAAATCAGACTTACATGCTATAGCAGTAAAAAAAGAACAATATCCACAGGACGATTTACCAGAGATAGCTTTCGCAGGAAGGTCCAATGTAGGAAAATCTTCATTTATAAATTCCATGATAAATAGAGTTAATTTAGCAAGAACGAGTTCTAAACCAGGAAAGACACGAACTGTGAATTTTTATATTATCAATGAAGATTTTAGATTTGTAGATTTACCAGGGTATGGATATGCTCAAGTTTCTAAATCAGAGAGAAATAAATGGAAAGAAATAATTGAAAGATACTTGGTGGATAGAGAAAACCTTCGAGAGGTAGTATTAGTAGTAGATATAAGACATGAGCCTACTAATCAAGATTTAATGATGTATGATTGGATATTAAGCTTTGGTTTTAGAGGTTTGGTTATAGCTACAAAGGCAGATAAAATATCTAAAGGTAAGTGGAATAAACACATAAGTGTAATAAAGAAAAAATTGAATATAAAAGATGAAAGACTAATAATTCCCTATTCTTCAAATAATAAAGTAAACAAGGATAAAGCCTGGGAAGCATTTGAAGAGATACTACAAAATTAAAAGACCAGCCTAGGCTGGTCTTTTATGTATTTTTATTCTTTGGAGAATAAATCTTTTGTAGCTCCACAAACTGGGCAAACCCAATCTTCTGGAATATCTTCAAATGCTACACCTGGCTCTATTCCTCCATCAGGATCTCCTTCTGCTGGATCATATACCCATCCACATGGTTCACATACCCATCTTTCCATTAAAATTCTCCTCTCAATATTATATTAATTTGTTGCAAGCATATATTACCCAAATTATAACAGAACTAATCAAAAAATACAATTAATATTATAAAAGGTTAAACTTAAAAAAACAGGGTAAAATAAGAAAGAAATAAAAATTATTGGCATTGGATGTGATTAAGTGGACTTTACTTATAATGGCTCAATATGTAGTGATTTAAACCTAATCAAAAACTTTATAGATGAAATTTTAAATAAACTAGATAAGGCTATTAATGACGATGAAACATTGTTTGATATACGGCTTATATTAAATGAGCTTGTGATAAATGGAGTATTACATGGCAACGAAAGTGTAAATACGAAATGCGTAGATTTAGCCCTAGAAGTAAAAGATAGACAGGTGAGAATAGAAGTTAAAGATGAGGGTGTGGGAATTAATTTTGATTTTGAATCTTATGATCCAGAAGAGTTAAAATTTGGAGGTAGAGGTCTTGTTTTAGTAAGAGGGCTATCAGACGAGCTGTATATAGATAAAAACAAGATAATAGCTATTAAAAATCTAAACAAAGGTTTAAACTAAGGAGGCCTATTATGAAGAAGATTTTAGCAATTATAATGTGTGTAAGTATAATATTTGGAATATTCCCTGAAATTAGAGTAAACGCCCAAGATAGTTTTGAAAAGGATTTAAAAGATATAACAAATGAAATGAAAAAACTTTTTTCTATAACATATGATTATGAAAACTTTGATTCTAGCATAGATACTTATGGTGATACTACTATATACTATTTAAATTGGAGAGATGATTCTAAAGATATACCAGATATAAGTATTGAAGTAGATGAGAATAAAAATATTTTTTCTTTCAATAGAAATTATAAAATGGAAGATGAGAATAAATTAGAAAATATAGATAAAAATGAAGCAAGAAACATAGCATTAAAATTTATAAAACATATAGATCCTAAAAAAATTAATGAAATATCTCAGTTTAAAAATAATCAAAATAAAAACAATCCTTGGAATGATTTTTATACTGTTAAATTTTATAGACAAGTAGATGGTATTCCATATTATAAGAATAGGCTAGTAATAAATATTGATAAAAGAACAAAAGAAGTAATTAATTATAATTCAAATTGGGACTATAATATAGAATTCCCTAAAAAAGATAAAGTGATTGAAATAGACAAAGCCAAAGAAATTTTAAAAGAAAAAATGGGCTTAGAATTAATATATAAAACTAGATATGATGTTAAAGAGGGGAAAGAAGAATTTTATCTTGTATATGGATTCTTAGATAATAATAAGGTAGTAGATGCTATATCTGGTGAAGTGATTAATATAAATCAATATAGACCCTTATATGAAGCTGTAGAAGAGTCAGAAGATGCAGCAAAGGGAGAAGGCCTGACTTCTAAAGAGAAGGAAGAGATAGAAAAATTAGTAGGAATAAAAACCATAGATGAAATTAAAAAACAAGCTATAAAAATTTTGGATTTAGAAGATGGTTACAATTTAATAGATAGTAGTCTACACTCTAGTTGGAATGATGAAGATGAATACTATTGGAATCTTTATTTTAAACATGACAATAAAGATAATAAGGTGGCAAATATAACTTTAAATGCAAAAACAAAAGAGTTAATAAGTTTTTATAAATCTCAGGATTATAATAATTCTAAACCTATAATAAATGAAGAAAAAGCCTTAGAAATAGCAAAAAATTACATTAAAAAAATAGCTCCAGAAAAAGAGAAAAACATAGAGTATTTACCTGGCAACTTTGGAAATAGACAAAAATCATATAACTTCAATTTTATTAGAAAAGAAGGAGATACCTATATACAAGATGATAGAGTATATATAGGTGTAAATGCTACAGATAAGAGCATATTTTCATATTCAAATAATTGGTATAATGGAGACTTACCTTCAAAGGGAGAAATTATCACTAAGGATATGGCTTATGATATACTATTTGATAATATAGGATATGAACTAATGTATATAGCTAGTTTTGATGATGAACAAAATATAAAGATAGATTTAGTATATGATATGTCCCCTAATAAACCAATAAACATAGATTCTAGAAGTGGACACTTACTTGATAATATTGGAAATGAATATATAGAGGAAAAAGAGATACAATATATAGATATAGATGATTCCTATGCAAAAGATAAAATAAATACTTTAGCAGAATATGGAATAGGATTTAATGAAAAAGAATTTAAGCCTAAAGATGAAATAATTCAAAAAGATTTCCTATGCCTTTTATGGCAAGGAATTTATCCTTATAGAGAAAATATAGAGGATATAGGTAGAGTATATGATGATTTAATAAATCGTAGTATAGTAAAAAAAGAAGAAAAGGCTCCAGAAGATAAAATTACAAAGGAACAAGCAGTAGTTTTTATCATAAGAGCTATGAATTATGAAGAAATAGCTAATCTAGGAGATATTTATAGAAAAGATATATTTACAGATGGAGAGGATATAGAACCTAAGTATATAGGGCATATAAACTTAGCCTATGGATTTAATATAATTGAAGGGAATAGTGAAAATCCTCCTAAGCTAAATCCTAAGAAAAAATTGACAAGAGAAGATGCAGGGAATATAATCTATAATTATATATTTAGATAATATTAAGGCAGGTTTAAAACCTGCCTTAATAATTGTTTTAACTTAGAGAGAAGTATGATAGAATAAATCGTGGTTAAATAGTAGAATTTATATTTGAAAGGATCTGTTTTATGACTAACACAAGAGAAGATATAAGAAATATTGCCATTATTGCCCATGTAGATCATGGTAAGACTACATTAGTAGATAGTCTATTGAGGCAATCTGGAGTATTTAGAGAAAACCAAGTAGTTGCTGATAGGGTTATGGACTCAGGTGATATAGAAAGAGAAAGAGGAATCACTATATTGTCTAAAAACACAGCAATTAGATATAAAGATACAAAAATTAATATAATAGATACACCTGGTCACGCTGATTTTGGTGGAGAAGTTGAAAGGGTTTTAAAAATGGTAAATGGCGTAGTACTCTTAGTAGACGCCTTTGAAGGACCTATGCCACAGACCAAATTTGTATTAAAAAAAGCTTTAGATCTAAAGCTGCCAGTAATAGTAGATATAAATAAAGTTGATAGAAAAGGAGCTAGACCAGAAGAAGTTATAGATGAAGTCCTAGATTTATTTATAGAATTAGGAGCTGATGAAGATCAATTAGATTGTCCATTTGTATTTTCCTCAGCTAAAGAAGGTACTTCAAGCTTAGATTCTAAAAAACAAAATAAAGATTTAAAAGACTTATTTGAAACTATATTAGAATATACACCTGCTCCAAATGTAGATGTTGAAGCTCCACTTCAAGTTTTAATCTCTACAATAGACTACAACGAGTACACAGGAAGAATTGGTGTAGGAAAGATAGAAAGAGGAAGTATATTTAAAAATCAAGAAGCTGTTATAGTAAATAAATTGAGACCAGATGAAATTGAAAAAGTTAAAATTGGAAATATTTATGAATTTGAAGGTTTAGATAGGGTGGAAGTAGAAGAAGCACATGCAGGAAGTATCATAGCTATTTCTGGAATATCTGATATAAATATAGGTGATACTATATGTCCTGTAAGTAATCCTGAAGCTTTAGACTTTGTAAAGATTTCTGAACCTACTATATCTATGACTTTTTCAGTAAATGATAGTCCCTTTGCAGGTAGAGAAGGAAAGTTTGTAACATCTAGACAATTAAGGAATAGGTTATATAAAGAACTACAAACCGATGTGAGTTTGAAAGTTGAAGATACAGATCAGACAGATTCTTTAAAGGTATCTGGAAGGGGAGAACTACATCTATCTGTTTTGATAGAAACCATGAGAAGAGAAGGTTATGAATTCCAAATATCAAAACCAGAAGTCTTATTTAAGTATGAAGATGGGAAAAAACATGAACCAATGGAAAAAGTAACAATAGATGTATCTAATGAGTTCTCAGGTTCAGTAATAGAAAAACTAGGTCAAAGAAAGGGAGAACTTGTAATGATGTCTGAGACAAGTGGAGGATATAGTCGACTTGAGTTTTCTATCCCTGCTAGAGGTCTTATAGGCTATAGACAAGAGTTTATGACAGATACTAAGGGTAATGGTATAATGAACTCCATATTTGATGGATACGCTAAATATAAAGGAGATATACCTAAAAGACAAGACGGTTCTATAATTGCCTTTGAAACTGGAGAGGCTACAGCATATGGACTTTTTGCTGCACAGGCAAGGGGAATATTGTTTATAGGGCCTGGAGTAAATGTATATGAAGGTATGGTAGTAGGATCTAATCCTAAAGGAATGGATATTGAGGTAAATATAACAAAGAAAAAACAACAGTCAAATGTAAGAGCCTCAGGATCTGATGATTCTTTAAGATTATCTACTCCTAAAACTATGTCCTTAGAAGAAATATTAGAATTTATAGAAGATGATGAGCTAATTGAGGTTACACCTATTAGCCTTAGAATTAGAAAAAGAACATTAAATAAAAATATGAGATATAAATCTAAAAAGAAATAACTAAAACATAATAGAAGGTGATTCTATGGATGGTATACTAGAAAATTATATGCTGATATTTAGCAATCTATTGTGGATCAATATGGTGTTGGGTCTACTACTAATCTTTTTTGAAAGAAGAAATCCAACATCTACTTGGTTATGGATTATGGCCCTTACATTTTTACCAGGGATAGGATTTATTTTGTATTTATTCATAGGACAAGATCTTTCAAAGAAAAAGTTATTTAAAACTAAGCTAGAAGAAGATGGATGTTTTAGGGAAATAGCAGAAATTCAAAAAAAACAAATAGAAGAAGATAAGTTTAATTTTAGAGATCCTAATTTTCCTAGGTATGAAGATTTAATACAGATGCATCTAATGAGTAGTGAAGCATACTTTACCCAAGATAATCAAGTGGAAGTTTTTTTTGACGGAAATGATAAATTTGATGCTCTGCTGAAGAGTATAAAAAATGCTGAGAGATATATCCATATAGAATACTATATCTTCAAAGCAGATGGAATAGGAATGAAAGTAATAAATGCCCTTTGTGAAAAAGCTAGAGAAGGAGTAGAAGTTAAGCTATTAGTAGATGGCATGGGGGGAAGATGGCTTTCTAAAAAAACAAAGGATATGATAAGAAATGCTGGAGGTAAAGTAGAGGTTTTCTTACCTCCCTTTGTCCCACTTTTGAGTATTAGAATAAATTATAGAAATCATAGAAAAATATGTATAGTAGACGGAAGAGAAGCTTATATTGGAGGATTTAATATAGGGGATGAATATCTAGGATTATCTAAAAAATTTGGATACTGGAGAGATACTCATATAAAAGTCAAAGGATCTGTTGTAAGCTCATTACAATGGCGATTTTTCTTAGATTGGAGATTTGCAACTGGTGAAGAGATAAAAAGCTGCCAAAGTTATATTCACGAAGAGGAAAAAGAAAATTATGTTGGTATGCAAATAGTCTCAAGTGGTCCCGATTCAAAATGGCCTAATATAAAAGATGGATATGCAAAGATGATCAGTTATTCTAAACAAAAGTTATATATTCAAACACCATATTTTATTCCAGATGATAGTATATTAGAAGCTTTGAGAATTGCTGGACTTTCTGGTGTAGATGTACGAGTTATGATTCCAAATAAACCAGACCACCCATTTGTATATTGGGCAAGTTTAAGTTATATAGGAGAATTACTACAAGCAGGAGTTAAGTTTTATACTTATGAAAAAGGATTTTTACACTCCAAAGTATTTGTTTCAGATGATTTTGTGTCTTCTGTAGGAACTGCAAATTTAGATATCAGAAGTTTTAAATTGAATTTTGAAGTAAATGCTTTCATATATGATGAAAATACAAATTTAAAATTGACAGAAAAATTTATAGATGATTTAAATGATTGTAGAGAAATTACTTTGGAACATTATAATAATAGATCTAAAATAGTGAAGATAAAGGAGTCAATATCAAGGCTTCTATCTCCAATATTATAAAAAATAAAATGATAATTTAAAGGTAGAACTTTCCTATTGTTTATAATAATAAATCACCTCATGGTTACAATAATCATGAGGTGATTTATTTTGAATAAAATATTAAAATTTTTAATATTTTCCGCTTTAATTATTGCTTTATCTGGATGTAAAAGTCAGAATGTAGATTTTAAACAAAAAGATATGGCTCCAGAATCTTTAATCAATTTAAATACAGGAATAAATGAAATATTAAAATCAATAGGAAAAATTGAGAAGGTAAATATGGGATTGGAAGTTGAAAAAGATAGTGAGTCACAAAATAAAGAAGATGAAAATAAAACTGAAAATAATAAAAGTGAAAACTCAAATACTAAAGAGTCAAGTGGACAAGGAGATCAAAAGAAAGAAGAGTCCTTTCAACAAATGGAAAACAAAGGGAATGAAGAAGTTGTAGCTGATGAAGAAAAAAACAAAGAAATTAAAAAAAAATGGGATAATATAAATAGGGATATAGAAAAAGTTCATTATGATTGGAATTCTTATATAATAGAAGGGGTTAAAAGAGGGATAACAAGTGATGGAATACAAGAGTTTGAGAAGAGTTTAAATAAGATGACTAAGGCTATAGAGGATAAAAATATTATTCAAACATATGACTTTGGAAGCCAATCAATATTAAATTTAAAACCCTTTTTAAACTTATATAATGATGAAATAGGCGGAGATATAAATGAAATAAAATATTCCATATATCAGTATTATATAAGGGCTATTTCTGGGAAAAATAAAGAAGCTATGGAAGTTTTAAAAAATAGAGAAGAAAACATAAACAAAATAAGGTTTAAATTAAAAGATAAAGAAGAAAAATTGGAGGAAGTAGATAAAGTGAATTTTTTACTAGATAGTATGGAAGAATCTTTAAAAGAAGATAGTAAAATGCTATTTTTAATTAAAAAAGATAATGGAATAAAAAACTTAGAAAATTTAGAATAAATTATAGACTTGGTTTGACCAAATTATAAATAATACTACTTATAATTTGGTCGGATGTCATAAAACAATCTGATTTTCATAATTATTTAAAGATGGAAAGTAGGATAAGTGAAAAAATTAATGCTAATACAACTATAAGTACCCAATTTAATACTTTCTTTTTAATAAAAAATAGTTTCATCTAATACCACTCCTTTTAGTATACCTATTATAATGTATTTTAATTTTATAAAATATAGACCACAAATTAATATCTTTTGTGTTTTTTTAAAAATTAATGTATTATAATAATATATTAAGGTTTGTGATAATTCTTAGGAGGCTTTATGATATTAATATTTGCAGTAGATGAAGAATGGAAGATAGGATACAGAGGTGACATGCTTTATAAAATCTCAGAGGATTTAAAGCGTTTTAAAAGGTTGACAACTGGACATATAATTATTATGGGAAGAAAGACCTTTGAATCTCTACCTGAATCTAAGGCTTTACCAGATAGGATAAATATAATAATGACTAGAAAAAAAGACTATAATCCTAAAAATACTATTGTAGTAAATTCTAAAAATGAATTAATAAATATTTTAGAAAATGTAAATCCTAAAAATGAAATGATAAACTATGTAATAGGCGGAGGAATTGTAGCAAAAGAGCTTTTAGATTATTGTCACAAGGCATATATAACAAAAATATATAGAAATTTTGAAAATGCAGATGCTTCACTTCATAATTTAGATGAGGATGAAAATTGGGAGGTAGAAAATACATCTGAAGTATTAACCGACGGAAATGTACAGTATAAATATATAGATTATAAAAGAGTAGATAGATAAAAATTATAATATGGGTCAATGTTTAAGGGGGATTAAATAATGGATGTTAAAATACTTAGTGATAGTGCATGTGATTTACCGGAAGATATAATTAAAAAATACAATATAGATATATTGCCTATAGTAGTTTTAAAAGATGATAAAGAATTTTTAGATAGAGTAAGTATTAGCCCGGAAGAAGTATATAATGGAATGAGAGATGGACAAATCTATAAAACAGCTCAAATTCCACCAAATATATTTAATGAGAAATTTGAAGAATATGCTAAAAAAGGAGTTAAGGTCATATATCTATCTTTTTCTTCTCAATTATCAGGTACTTATCAGACTTCAACCTTTGTTAGAGATAGTATACTAGAAAAATATCCTGATTTTGATATAGACATAGTAGATACAAAGGCGGCATCTTTAGGATTTGGGCTTCTAGTACTAGAAGCGGCTAAAATGTCAGTAGAAGGGAAAACCAAAGAGGAAATATTAAAAAGAGTGAGATTTTGTAAAGATAATATAGAGCATATATTTACTGTAGATGATATAGAATACCTTTTTAGAGGGGGTAGAGTATCTAGAACACAGGCATTTGTAGGAGGACTTTTAAATATAAAGCCTGTATTAAATGTAGAAGATGGGAAATTAGTGCCATTGGAAAAAGTAAGAGGGAAAAATAAGGTCTATAAAACCATGTTAAATATCATGGAGAATAGATTAATAGACAGCAAAGATCAGATTGTAGGAATAAGCCATGGAGACAATTTAGAAGGTGCTAATAAACTTAGAGAAATGATAAAAGAAAGATTTGGAGTAGATAGTTTTCTAATAAACCCTATTGGAGGTGCTATAGGAGCCCATGTTGGGCCAGGAACTTTGGCTATTTTCTTTTTAAAAGAAAAACATCATAATTAAGATTAAAACTGAGCGGAATTATCCCTCAGTTTTTTTAAAAAATTTATATATAGAGAATTAAGTGTAGAAATAAGGGTATAAACTAATAATAAACTTAACTGGGGGGATTTCATGAAGAATATAGCAGCATTTTTTGATATAGACGGTACAATTTTTAGAAATTCATTGATGATAGAACATTTCCAAAAGTTGATGACTTATGAAGTAATAGATCCAGCTATTTGGTATACAAAAGTAAAAAAAGTATATATGGAATGGGAAAGAAGATTTGGTGATTTTGAACAGTATCTAGAAATCTTGGCAGCAGTTTATTTAGAAGAATTAAAGGGTGTAGATAAGGACTATATGGAATTTATAGCAGCTAATGTGATAGAGGTCAATGGAGATATGGTCTATAAATATTCGAGAGACCAAATAGAATGGCATAAGAAAAAGGGACATAAAGTATTTTTCATATCTGGAAGTCCAGATTTTTTAGTATCTAAAATGGCTGAAAAATATGGAGTGACAGAATACAAAGGGAGCCTATATGAAGTAGATGAAAATAATAAATTTACAGGAAACATAGTACCTATGTGGGATTCTAAAAGTAAACAAAGAGTAATAAACAAGCTAATTATAAAATATAATGTAGACTTGAAAAATAGCTATGCATATGGAGATACTACTGGAGATTTATCCATGCTAAGAATGATGGGTAATCCAATAGCAATAAATCCCAATAAACCTCTTTTAGATGCTTTGAGTAAAGACTCACTCTTATCTCAAAAGACAAAAGTAATTGTAGAGAGGAAAAATGTAATTTATAAATTAAATCCCTCTGTAGAAACAATAGAATAGGAATAAAAATAGATACATGGACATACTATTATCTTAGAGGTGATAGTTGTGAAAAAGCTTTTATGTATCTTTTTACTTATATTAATTACTATTATAACCCTAGGTTTTAGATCTGTAGACCCCTATATTTTTTCTATGGAGACTTACTATCCATTATATTCTGATATAGGATGTGGATATTTAGAATTAGAAATAGAAATGAGCCGAGATGGCAAATTTATATCGATACTAGAGGATGTTTTTAAAAATCCCCCTAGAGAAGGACTAGTCCCTTTAATGACAGAAGACACACATATAAATAATATATATTTAGACTCAAAAGATATGGTTTTATGTATAGACTTCTCTAGAGAGTTTATGGATGACACTTTAGGCTCTAGTTTAGAATATGAAAGATTAATTAGCATAGTCAATACACTGGGCAAATTTTATAATATAGATAAGGTATATATATCTATAGAAAAGAAACCATATGAATCAGGACATTTCATGTTGAGAACTGGAGAGTTTTTTAGGGTGAATTTTAAAAATATAATAGAAATAAATTAGGTCCTGAACTATCAGGACCTTTAATCACTCTTCTTCAGTTTCTTCTTTACTGCTTTTAGGATTTTGTTTCTTATCTTTTCTTCCTTTTGACTTTTTCACATTAATCCTCCTCAGAAAATATTGTATTATATAGTATGTCAAAATTTAAAAATTTTAAACATTAATTTCAATATAATTTTACTTTTTGCCTAATTCATATAAAAAACGAGAATTTTCAACTGATTTACCATTTATACTTTGCATGGTAAGTAAACTTAAATGTCGCTTGGATCTAGTCATACCAACATAAAAAAGTCTTCTCTCTTCCTCTAATAGACTTAGATTACTCTTATTAAGTCCATCTATACTTGAATTACTTGGGAACTCACCATCTACTAAATCTATTATATACACATTGTCGAATTCTAACCCCTTAGCACTATGGATTGTAGATAGGGTCAATTTATTTGTATTATTGTGACAATTATTGCAAAGGTATTTTATAGACTTTAAACGACATATAAAACTATTTAAATCTTGACAATTTTCTCCAATCAATTTTAAATAATACAAGATATTACTTAAATTATCATAAGAATCTGTCTTTATCGCCTTTTCCTTTAGATATAAGTCATATTCTAAATAGTCCTCAATATATCTTATGGATTCTGTGGGTTTTAATTTTGAGATTCTTTTAAAGTCAAACTTTAACTCTCTAAGATTTTTTTTATAGAATTCATTTATTCCAGGGTATTGTTTTATCCTATCAAAAACACAAATATTTCCGTCTAAGGTTTTTATATAATTGATATGTTTTTTGGATATATATCCTTTAATTTTATAATAAAAGTTTTCATATAAACTTAAATCCTTAGTATTATTTGCAAAGGACATAATTTGAAGGATATCATTTACTACCCAATGAGTGAAAAATCTATTTTTTTTATCACCAATATAAAATGGAATTTTAAACTTTTCTAATATATTTATAATACCGATAGAACTTAGATTATTCCTGTATAGTATGGCAGTATCTCCTAGGTCTTTATCCTTTATATTTTCCATGAGATATTCATATTGATCTTTTTTAGTCTTTAGTTTAACTATATTTATAGGTTCTAAATAGTCATTATCCGTTATGATGTTTTTTTCATATCTACTTTTATTTGTCTTTATAAATTTATTAGAAATAGATACTATATTTTTAGTAGATCTATAGTTTTTCTCCATGAAAAATACTTTTCCATCCTTATAAATATTATTAAAATTTAATAATCCTTCAGGATATGCCCCTCTAAAACCATATATAGATTGATCATCATCTGCTACTATTATTAAATTATTTTTTGGTGCAGCTAAAATTTTTATTATCTCCATTTGAACTTTTGAAGTATCTTGTCCTTCATCAATCTGTATAAAATCATATTTTTCTCTGTATTTCCTCAATAAATAAGGATCCTTTTGTAATATTTCCCAGGAAATAGTCAACATATCATCAAAATCAATCATATTATTTTGTTTTTTATAATTTTCATATATATTGTATATTTTTAGGAAATTAGGGATATTTGGATTTTCATCCCTCGTATATTTATCTGCAGAAATCATCATGTTTTTTATGAAGCTCATAGAATTAAACAATAACTCTAACTTATCTTCAGTTATATAGTCCTTATTTATATCTAAATAGATTTTTTTTATTAAATTGAATTTATTTATTTTATTTTTGGTATCTTCTATTAATCGATATTTAATTTTTTTAATAAAGGCATATTCTCTTAATAATTCAAAACAAAAAGAATGGATAGTTGAAAAATACACCTTAGAACTTAAAGAATCTTGAGAGACTACCTGGTCAAATCGTGCCTTCATATCCTTAGCAGAAGCCTTACTAAAGGTTATGGAAAGGATTTTTTCGGGATTTATGTGGTGATTATAAATTAAATTATAAGTTCTATGAACTAATACAGTAGTTTTTCCTGCCCCTGGAACTGCAAGTATTAGGGCAGGACCATAGATGTGATTAATAGCCATTTTTTGTTCTGTGCTAAGTTTCATCAAATCAACTCCTCTTAACTCCTTATATATTAACATAAGAAGGATGAGAATTGTAATAATAAGAATATTTATGTTTCTACACAGGAAAGGATGGATATATTATATAATATATCTCTTAAAGAAAATCACCAGGAAAAGGCGGTGTTTAAATGAAAGGTTTTTTAAAGAAATTTGATTATTTTTTTATAGATTTAATAAACGGCAAGATGAAAAATGATTTTTTTGATAAATTTATGTATACAATTACGGATTTAGGTGGTGCAATTTCTTCGACAATTTTCACTTTAATTCTAATCTTAATTGGGAATAATAAATTTAAACTTATAGGACTTGAAGCTTTAGTAGTTTTAGGGATAAGTCAGATAATAGTTCAGTCTCTTAAAATCTTTTTAAGTAGGGAAAGACCCTACAAAATAATGGAAAAATTAAACACCTTTGGATTCGACTTAAAGGATTACTCTTTTCCATCTGGACATACTACAGCAAGTTTTTCTATTGCCACAACTTTGTCTTTAAATATACCTAAGATTTTTATCTTGGCTTTTTTCTTAGCTTTTATAATAGGAATTTCTAGAATATATTTAGGTGTTCATTATCCTACAGATGTAATAGCAGGGATAATTTTAGGGATAAGTTCCTCAGTAATAGTCCATATGTTTTTAATAGAATTAATAAAAGGAATAATATATTAGTATAATAAATTTATATTGATTTATAGAAAAAAATTAAGGTATATATAAGATATATATTATAAATACTTAAATGGAGGGGTTTTTATGTTAATGAATAAGTTTTTAGAGGAGAGAACATCTACTAGAGAATTTGAAAAAAGAGAAGTAAGTCAGGATATTATGAATAGAATAAAAGAAGATATACCCTTTATAGAAGGGGAAGAGGGATCTTCAAATATAGAATTCAGACTATATGAATATGGGAAAAACATTTCTGAAAATCTTAAAAACAAAGCTGGATATGCAGGAGTCATGATAGAGAGTCCTCATTATATAGCTCTTGTGAAAAAAAACAATGAAGATATGACAATAATTTCAGGGGCATATCATATGGAGAAATTGGTAACTCGTTTAAATTCTTATGGTTTGGGGACATGTTGGATAACTGTAAATAATTTAGATACAGGGACTAAAGAGAAAGTTTTTGGAGATGTAGATGGTGATATAGATTTCATCCTTGGATTTGGACATTCAAAAGCAAAGAGAGCATATCAACAAAATGTAATTAGCGAAAAGATTAGTGCAGAAGAATTAGTCTTTAAAGATCAGATCGGTAAAAATATAATGTCAGATGATCTTCATGCTCAAGGACTTATAGATTTATTTTATTATGTTAGATATGCACCATCTAAAAAGAACTTACAGCCTTGGAGATTTTTACTTGAAGATGATGGGAAAATAACTTTGTTATTAGGTTATGAAAAATGGGATAATTCTTTGCTTGTAGATGCTGGAGTTATTATGTATTATTTTGAAGAGTTGGCAAAACGACAAGGTTCGACAAGCAAATGGCAATTAGTAGAGCCAAAGGAAGTAGAAAAATGTGGGAAAAAATATAGATATATAGCCAAATATCAATTATAAAAATATAATAATAGCTATATTGAATTCTATAAGAGTATTAAAAGTAGAGGAATAACCCTCTACTTTTTTTTTATATTGTGTTAAACTAATATATATAGTATATAGAGGTGTTAAAATTGGCAAAAAATATATCAAAAGAACAAAAGAAAAAGAATTATATAATATTAGCGGAGAATTTCTATTTAGCTGGAGATAAGCTTAGAGCTGTAGAGTTTTATAAAAAAGCATTAGACTTTGATAAAGACCCTGATAGAGATGTGGGGATTTTGTTTAATATAGCAGCTATTTATGATGAATTAAATATGCCTAAAAAGTCCTTAGAAACTTATAATAAAATAATAGACATAGATGAGGATAATCAAGGAGCATACTATGGAGTAGCTATAATGGAGGAACAATTAGGAGATGAAGAAAAAGCCTTAGAGTATTATTTTAAGGCAATTGAAAAAGATAATGCTTATGATAGAGCCTATTATTTTGCTGCTAATTTATATGACAAAAGAGGAGATAAGGAAAAAGCTATAGAATTATATAAAAAGGTAATCAAATTAAAAGATGATGACTATCATGCCTATAATAATTTAGGTTCCATATATGAAGAAAGTGGAGATTATTACTTAGCATTAGAGATGATAAAAAAAAGCATAGATATAAACCCTAATTTTTATAAATCACTATTTAATATGGGAGTAGTATATAAAAGATTAAATCAAAATCAAAGGGCAATTGAATACTATTTAAAGTCCTTAGATTTAAATAGAGAGTATCATTATACATACTTAAATCTTTCTGCCATATATATAGAAGAAAAAAGATATCATAAGTCTATAGAGATATTGACTGAGGGTATTTCCTATAATCCCTATGCTGAAGTCTTATATTATAATAGGGCCTGTTCCTACGCTATACTAAAGATGGAATCCAAGGCTATAAAGGATATTAGAAAGACTTTAATTCTAAAGCCATCAAGTATAAACTGGGTATTAAAAGATAAAGACTTTAAAGAATTATATAATAATGAAGATTTCAAAAAAATAATAGAAGAATATAAAATACAAAATAATAAGGAGAAATAAAATGATAATAATTAAGACACCAGAACAAATTGAAAAGATGAAAAAGGCAGGAGAAATCCTAGCTAGTCTTCATAAAGAAATAAGAAAAATAATAAAACCAGGTATTTCCACAATGGATATAGATAGTTTTGTAGAAGAGTATTTAGACAAAAGAGGGGCATATCCTGAACAAAAGGGATATAGTGGGTATCCATATGCTACTTGTGCATCAGTAAATGATGAAATATGTCATGGTTACCCTAGGGAAGAAAAGCTAAAGAATGGAGATATACTTACTATAGATATGGTAGTAAATTTAGATGGATGGTTGGCAGATTCTGCATGGAGCTATGCAGTAGGAGAAATTTCAGATGAGGCCCAAAAACTATTAGATGTTACCAAGAATTCTCTATATTTAGGAATTGAGCAGGCAAAGGTAGGAAATAGATTAGGAGATATAGGTCATGCTATTCAATCCTATGTAGAGTCTCAAGGATTTTCTGTTGTTAAAGATTTTGTAGGACATGGAATAGGAAAAGATATGCATGAAGATCCTCAAGTTTTACACTATGGCAAAAAAGGAAGGGGAACTAGATTAGAAGAAGGAATGGTAATTACAATAGAACCAATGGTAAATATGGGAAAATACAATATGAAGATAGATGAAAATGGTTGGACTGCTAGAACTGTAGATGGCAGTTTGTCGGCACAATATGAGCATACTTTGGCTATTACAAAGGAAGGACCCGTTGTACTTACAGAACAAGATATATAGAATAATATAGATATTACTGTGTATAGTAAAGTAAAGAAGATAAGGAGTTACAGTATTTAGGAGGGATATAATGAGTAAAAGTTATTCAAAGCTAGAAGAATTGTTAAATAGTATCACCCATGGTGTAGGTGTAGTATTTGGTATAGTTGCCCTTACTGTATTACTTGTTCTAGGTATTAAAAAGGGAGATGTTCCTTCTATAGTTGCATTTAGTATATATGGAGCTTGTATTATATTAATGTTTTTAGCCTCCACTTTGTATCATAGTTTTACAATAGAAAAAGTAAAGAAAGTCCTTAGAGTATTTGATCATTCAGCAATATTCCTCTTTATAGCAGGAAGCTATACTCCTATAGTTTTACTTACTTTAACAGGGAGATTAAAAATTTTTATGTTAGTAGGAGTATGGACCATAGCTTTATTAGGTGTGTTATTTAAGATATTAACCTACGGGAAATTTGATAGATATACTATTGTTTCACTGATAATATATATTGGCATGGGATGGATTGCATTGATTCCTATAAAAGCTATAGTTGATGCTACCTCCATTAAATTTTTTTATTGGATATTAGCTGGAGGATTACTTTATACTTTCGGTACGATTTTTTATAAAAGTAAAAAAATCCCATTTAATCATGCCATATGGCATGTCTTTGTATTAGCTGCAAGTGTAACTCACTTTTTAGGAATAGTGTTTTATTTAGCTTAAGTAAAATGTGTAAATATTTGCATCCTTCTTATTATTAAGGTATAATATAATAAATATAAATATAAGGAGGATGATTATGTCAGAAAGAAATGCAAACAAAAACGAGACAAAAGGATTTCTTAAAAGCGTTGAAAGAATAGGAAATGCACTTCCTCACCCAGCTATGATATTTGTATATCTTAGTTTAGCAGTTATAGTAATATCTGCAATAGTAGCTAAAGTAGGAGAGCCTGTAACCTATTATGATGCTAAAGCTGGAGAAGAAGTTACAAAGTCTGCAGTATCTCTATTGAATGCTGATGGTTTAAGGTATATGTTCAATAGTGCAACTAAAAACTTTACAGGATTTGCGCCGTTAGGGACTGTACTTGTAGCCATGCTAGGAGTAGGGGTTGCAGAATGGTCAGGACTTATTAATACATCTTTAAAGAAAATGCTTTCAGGCGTAAACGCTAAATTTTTAACTGCAGTAGTAGTATTTGCTGGTATTATGTCAAATATAGCTTCAGATGCTGGTTATGTAGTAGTTATACCTTTAGGAGCAATAGTATTTGCAGGGGCAGGTAGGCATCCAATAGCAGGTTTAGCAGCAGCTTTTGCAGGTGTATCTGCAGGTTTCTCTGCAAACTTAATAATAGGTACTTTAGATCCACTACTTGCAGGTATTACAAATGAGGCTTTAATGAGTGCAGGTATTGATTATCAAATTAATGCAACTGCAAACTTATACTTTATGATAGTATCAACATTTTTACTTGTAATATTGGGAACTTTTGTAACTGAAAGAATAGTAGAAAAGAACTTGGGAACTTATGAAGGAGATTATATTCCTACTCAAGACCCAATAACAGATACTGAAAACAAAGGACTTAGAAATGCAGGAATAGCACTTGCATTATTTGCAATATTAATGGGTTTCTTAATGTTTACTCCAAATGCGTTATTTAAAACTGTAGATGCAAAGGGCGAATTAAACTTAAATGAGTTTATGCATGGTGGTTTGATTCCTTTAATCTTATTATTATTTATGATACCAGGATATACCTATGGTAAAACCGTAGGAAAGATAAATGATAGTAGAGATTTTGTACAAGCTATGACAGAAGCTATGAAGAGTATGGGTGGATATCTAGTATTGGCATTCTTTGCTTCTCAATTTGTTAACTATTTTAGCTATACAAACCTTGGTAGTATACTATCAGTAAAAGGTGCTGAGTTATTAAAAAGTATAGGATTTGTAGGATTACCACTTATTATAGCGTTTATCTTAATTTCAGCATTCTTGAATTTATTCATGGGTTCAGCTTCAGCTAAATGGGCTATTATGGCTCCTGTATTTGTACCTATGATGATGGAATTAGGACTTACTCCAGAATTAACTCAAATAGCTTATAGGATAGGAGACTCAACTACAAATATTATAACTCCACTAATGAGTTATTTTGCTATGATAGTTGTATTTGCTCAAAAATATGATAAGAAAAGTGGTCTTGGTACACTTATATCAACTATGATACCTTATACAGTGACGTTTTTAATAGGATGGACTATTTTACTTACTGTTTGGTATTTCTTAGGATTACCAATAGGTCCAGGCGCTTTTATACACATGTAATTTAATCAAAAGATAAAAAATGAGGCCGAAATTTAGCCTCATTTTTTTATAAAAATAGGAGGAGAAAAATGATTAACGAAAAAAGATTATTAGATAGGTTTTTAGAATATGTACAAATAGATAGTCCTACAAAAGAAGAAAGAGAATTTGCAGACTTTTTAAAAGGTGAAATGGAAAAATTAGGATTAGAAGTTGTTATGGATGATGCAGGAGAGAAAGTAGGAAGTAATTCTGGGAACTTAATTGGTAGATTAAAAGGAAATACAGATGGTGAAAGTATACTATTTAGTGCCCATATGGATACAGTATCTCCTGGCAAAGGAATTAAGCCAATAATAAAAGATGGAGTAGTATATAGTGATGGTACTACAGTTTTAGGTGGAGATGACAAAGCTGGTATTGCTGCTATAATGGAAGCTTTGGAAATTATAAAAGAAAAAAATATTCCGCATGGAGATATAGAAGTAGCCTTTACAATATATGAAGAAGGCGGACTTCACGGTTCTAAAAATTTAGACTACAGTAAGCTAAATTCAAAGCTAGGATTTATTTTAGATAGTGGTTCAGAACCTGGATATATAATAGTTCAAGGTCCTGCACAAAATAAAATAAATGCTAAGTTTATAGGTAAAAAAGCACATGCAGGTGTAGCTCCAGAAAATGGGATAAGTGCAATTCAAATAGCTTCTGAAGCTATTAGTAATATGAAATTATTGAGAATAGATGAAGAAACAACTGCCAATATTGGTTCTATAAATGGTGGAGAAGCTACAAATATTGTTACGGAAATAGTAGAATTCAAAGCAGAAGCTAGAAGTCTAGATGATGAAAAATTAAAAGTTCAAACTGATCATATGGTAAAATGCTGTGAAGAAGCTGCAGATAAGTTTGGAGGAAAAGTAGAAGTAGAAGTTATCAATGCTTATGGAGCTTTTAAAGTAGATAAAGATGAAGAAATAGTAAAAATGGTTACTAAAGCTTGTGAGAATATAAACTTAGAAGCCTTTACTACTACTTCAGGTGGAGGAAGCGACACAAATATATTAAACCAAAATGGAATAAAGGCGATTAACTTAGGAATAGGAGAGAGAAAGCCTCATACACTAGAAGAACATATTCATATTAAGGATTTAGAAAATGCTGCAAGACTAGCATTAGAAATTATAAAAGTATATGCTTAATAGTTTATAGTTGATTATTCTCCTTTTTTCTTGTAAAATTATTAGGGTTAATTTAATTTTACGAGGGATTAGGAGAATTTTTATTATAAATTTATGTAAATTAGTACCTATATCATGCTAAGGAAATTAAAATACTATACTTACAGATAAATATTGTGAATATTCCAGAAATAGTATATACTAAGGATATATTATTTTGAACTCTACAAATCTATTGGTACATGTATGTGTCTAGGCCACATGTTAAAGAGGATATTTTTTGAAATTTTTAATATAATTTAGGAGGTAAATATGGAAGCTATTGAAGCTATAATGACGAGAAGAAGTATTAGGAAATTTACTGATAAAGAAGTCACAGAAGAACAAATTGATATAATACTTAAAGCAGCATTTCAAGCTCCCTCTGCCCACAATAAGCAGAATTGGGAATTTGTAGTGACAAAGGATAAAGATATTTTAAAAACTATAGGAGAATTTCACCCTTTTGGTAAGATGATACCTAATTGTAGTGTAGCTATTACAGTTTGTATAGATAAAGATAAAGAAGATAATGTAGGCTTTTTTGTTGCAAATGCATCGGCTTCAATACAAAATATACTACTCTCCAGTCATGGACTAGGTTTGGGAGCAGTGTGGTGTGGAATATATGGTGTGGAAGATTTAATAAATAATACTAGAGAAGTATTGAACTTACCTGAAAATATAATTCCTATTGGAATTGTTGCTATTGGCAATAAAGTAGAAGATAAAATGAGGAAGGATAGATTTGATAGAAATAAAATTCACTATAATACATGGTAGGAAGTGGTGATTATTATGGATGAAAAAATTATTGTATTTAGAATATTATTAGCTGCAATACTTGGAGGGCTAATAGGACTGGAAAGAGAGGCTAGTAATAGACCGGCAGGTTTTAGAACTCATATATTAGTAAGTATAGGTTCCACACTTATTATGTTGGTTTCCATGAATGCTTTTGATTATAGAGCTGACCCCTCTAGGGTTGCGGCACAAGTAGTAAGTGGAATAGGTTTCTTAGGTGCTGGTACTATTATGAAAACAGGAAATAATGTTAAAGGTCTTACTACTGCTGCAAGTCTTTGGGTATGTTCTGCTATAGGTTTAGCCATAGGTGGAGGATACTATGTTGGAGCAATTGTGACAGTTATAGTAGTTTTATTTTCTCTAATAGCAGTAGGTTCCATAGAAAATAAATTATTCAAGGGTAATCTTAGAAACATTGAGATAACAGGAAAATCTAGACCAGGATTTGTAGGGGATATTGGGACTGTATTCGGAAGACACGATATAGCTATAAGAAGTATAAATATGATGTCTACTGAATTAGAGGAAGAAGAAAAGATAGAAGACATAAGTTTTGTAGTAAAATATCCACATTCTATAGACTTACATAGACTATATAGAGATATATATAATATAAAGGGAGTCCATAAGATAATAATAAATGGTGAAGAACTAATAGACAAATAATATTATGGTAGGAGATAGAAATGAAAAATAAAAGATACCTAATAATTTTTATGATTTTTATATTATTTTTAAGTGTAGGATGCAAGGATGCAAATATAGAAAAAGTACAAGATGATAAAACACAAGATGACAAAACAAATGACAAAGGAGAGATTGAAGTGAGTTTAGAACAATTAGAAATGCCAAAAGAAGGAGAAAGAATAGGAGTAATAAAAACTAATTATGGAGAGATAAAATTTAGACTATTTGAGGACATAGCTCCCAAGGCTGTTGAAAATTTTAAAACTTTAAGCTATGATGGTTACTATGATGGGATTATATTCCATAGAGTTATGAATGATTTTATGATTCAAGGGGGAGACCCAACAGGTACTGGTAGAGGTGGTACTAGTATATGGAATGATAAATTTCCAGATGAATTTGACCCAAATTATCATAATTTTAGAGGGGCTTTATCTATGGCTAATTCAGGACCAAATACAAATGGAAGCCAATTTTTCATAGTTCAAAGTCCTAGTGTAGGAGAAAATATGATTAAAGAGATGGAAGAAGTAGGAGAAAAGGCAGGATATTCAAAAGCAGTTTCAGAGGCTTATAAAGAATTAGGAGGAACTCCTTGGTTAGACTTTAAACACACAGTATTTGGTCAAGTATTTGAAGGAATGGATATAGTAGATAAAATAGCAAGTGTTAAAACAGATGCTAATAATAAGCCTATAGAAGATGTAGTGATGGAAGAAGTAAAAATAGTAGAATATAAAAAATAAGAACATCTAAAATAAGCCATACATATGTATGGCTTATTTTTAATCTCTCCAAGTGATAAACTTCTTTTCAAGAATTGAAATTATTTTGTACATAATAGCAGATATTATAGCTAATACTACAACACCCATCATTACTATATCTAATTTAAATACTTGACCTCCATAGACTATTAGATAGCCTATACCTGCTTTAGAAACTAAAAATTCACCTACTATTACTCCTACCCATGATAGTCCTATATTGATCTTTAAAGTACTTATTAGATCTGGGATGGAGGCAGGGATAATTAGACTTTTCAATACCTGGAATTTCGTTGCACCAAAGGTATGCAAAAGTTTTATCTTGCTTTTTTCCACAGATTTGAAACTATCATACATATTCATAATTGTAATTACTATTGAAACTGATATTGCTGTTACAATTATACCTGAATATCCTGCACCTACCCAAATAATTATAATCGGAGCCAGGGCAGTTTTGGGAAGGCTATTTAATATAACAAGATAAGGATCTAATACCTTTGCCCAAAAATCTGACCACCAAAGAAGTATTGCTACTATTATTCCCAAAATAGTACCACCTAGAAAACCTACTATTGTCTCAGATACAGATATGAAAATGTGGTGAAAAAGCTCTCCTTGGCTTATATATTGGAAAAATAATTTTACAATACTAGAGGGTCTACTAGTTAAAAAGGTATCTATAAGTTTAAAATATGCAGCTAATTCCCAAAGGATTAAAGCTAATATAATTAAACTTATTTGAGTGGTAGTTATTATCTTATTTTTCTTCTTAATGTCTTTTATATATTCTAAATGCTCCTTTGACATCTCTTTATTAGACATGGATATCCAACTCCTTCCATATCCTATTGAAATAGTGCCTAAACTCTTGGGCTTCTCTACATTTCAAAGGAGATTTACCCTCAGGACAGGTCAAGACTATTTCTATAATTTCCTTAACTGTACCTGGCCTATTACTTAGCATAACAACTCTATCACACATGCTTATAGCTTCTGCTATATCATGGGTAACCATGATAGCTGTCTTTTTGTTTTCTTTTAATATAATTCCTATTTCATCTGATATAGCAAGTCTAGTTTGATAGTCTAAGGCAGAAAAAGGCTCATCTAAAAGTAATAAATCAGGCTCTAGTATAAGGGTTCTTATTAAAGCTACTCTTTGACGCATACCTCCAGATAATTGATTTGGAAAGGAATATATGAAGTCGCCTAATCCATAATCAGTCAACATATCTTTAGCCTTTTGGACTAATTTGTCATTTAATTTATTTTGTATTTCAAGTCCTATTAATACATTATCTAAAATATTTCTCCATTCAAAAAGATGATCTCTTTGAAACATATAACCTATATTTTTTAAAGGTTTATCTACTATTTTCCCATTTACCTTAACATTTCCCTTAGTTGGCTTTATTAAACCTGAAACAATAGATAATAGAGTAGACTTTCCACATCCACTTGGACCAACTATACCCACTATTTCATCTTCATAGATATTTAAACTTAAATTTTTTAAAGCTTCGGTTTCTTCGGCTAAAGTATAGTAGGTGATACTTATATCATCAATTTGTACAATTAAGTTTTTGTCCATCTCATCACTCCCACAAGAATCTATATAGTAATTATTATATTCTGGACTAATTTTTTGGTGAGTTTATTGAGATTTATCTATTAGTAAAATATATTTATAAATGATATAATAATAAAAGTCAAAGACTTTAAGGAGGTAGACTATGCATCAATATAAAGGAAAACTAATAATACATACAGGATCTATGTTTTCAGGTAAAACTTCAAGTTTAGAAAAAGATGTAAATAGATTTAAAATAGCAGGATATAAAACTATTGCCTTTAAGCCAGCAGTAGATACTAGATATGAAAATTCTAAAATAACAACCCATGATAAGACTTCCCTAGATGCAATTTTAGTAGAAGGGATAAAGGATATTAAAAAATATTGCCAAGAAGTAAATCCAGCTGTAATAGCTATAGATGAAATTCAGTTTTTAGGTGGAGAAACACAAGAGATATTAGATACTATAAATGATTGTCTAAAGAAAAATGTAACAATTATATTAGCTGGACTTGATTTAGACTTTACGGGACAAGCCTTTGAGATAGTAAAAGAACTAATGCCAATTGCAGATTATTTACATAAACACCATGCAGTATGTGTCAAATGTGGTACAGATGCTTGGGTAAGTCACAGAAAGATTAAAGATAAGGAGAGAGTTGTCATAGGGGCAAGTAAAGAATATGAGCCATTATGCAGAAGATGTTTTGTAGAAGAAAGGAAGATAGAAGAAGATATACTAAATAAAAATCAAGTAAGCTTTGAACTGTAAGCATTAGAGATGGAAAATCTATTCTGTTTTTAATTGTTTTTAGATTACTAAATTTGGAGGGATATTATGAAATGTGAAATTGCTGTTATTTCTCCATCAAGTATTTTAACAAAAAAAATGGAGGAAGAAATAAAAAAAAGAAATCTTGATATCATTGTAAAACAAGCTTTTACAGATGATGCTATAAATGAAGCTGAAGAGTTAATTTTAAAGGGAATTAAGGTCCTAATAAGCAGAGGACATACTGCTGCAGTCTTGAGAGAAAGTTTGGATATACCTATAGTAGATGTTAGACACACTTTTTTTGATTGTTATATAGCTTATAATAAAGCTAGAAAGATATCCAATAGAATAGCATTTTTGGCAAGTTCTAAGAGTTTTGAAAGTATCCTATTTAGAAGCAAAGAATTCTTAAAGGGAATTGAAATCGTTCCCATAGATTTGACGGAAAATTCAGAGATAATAGATGAGAGATTACAAAAATTAGCTGATAAGGGGATAGAAGTAGCTATAGGGGGGTTAACTTTACAATCAAAAATAAAAAAATTAGGTATAGAGTATGTAATGAGTGAAGCAGATGAAGAAGCTATAGATCAAGCTCTAGAAGAGGCATTTCATTTATCCAGAATAGAATTAGAAAGAGAAGAAAGAAGAATAGAACTTCAAAATAGATATGAAATGATAAACTCTATATTAAACTGTGTATCTGATGGAGTGATAAGTTATGATGGAAAAGGTTCAATAACAAATGCTAATCATAATGCAATAAAAATATTAGGTAAAAATATATTAAATAAAAATGTAAAGGAATTTATTCCATCTGATTTATTTATAAAATCTATAAATAAAGGAAAGAAAATTAGTAATGAAATTATTGATATAAATAAGATGTCCCTAGTACTAAATTTAGAGCCTATTAAGGTAGGTTCTAAAGTTGTGGGATCAGTAGCAACTTTACAAAAATCTAAACAAATACAGGCCTTAGAGCAAAAAATAAGAAATAGCATGCTTAAAAAGGGTCATATTGCATACAATAGATTTGAAGATATATTAGGTAAAAGTAATGAAATAAGTCAAGTTAAAGAAATAGCTAAAAAATATGCTAAGGTGGATAGTACAGTTTTAATTTTTGGTGAAACAGGAACTGGAAAAGAACTATTTGCCCAAAGTATACATAATTATAGCAATAGAATGGACAAACCCTTTGTAGCTATAAATCTAGGAGCATTTCCACAAAACTTATTAGAAAGTGAGTTATTTGGATATGTAAAAGGTGCTTTTACAGGAGCACTAAGTGAAGGTAAAGCTGGAATATTTGAATTAGCCCATGGAGGAACTATTTTTCTAGATGAAATAAGTGAAGCACCATTAGAAGTTCAATTGAAATTACTTAGAATTATTCAAGAAAGAAAGATAGTAAGAATAGGTGATGACAAAGTAATCCCAATTGATGTTAGGATAATAGCTGCCACAAACAAAGATTTAAAAGAACAAGTAGAAAAAGGATTATTTAGAGAAGATCTTTACTATAGAATTTGTGTATTAGAATTAAAAATTCCAATATTGGAAAAAAGGAAAGAGGATATACCTTATTTAATCCATCATTTTATGGAGGAAAGTGAAGTTCCTGTAGATTTAATCACTAATAAAGCTTTAAAAATATTAAAAGAAGCTAAATGGCCTGGAAATGTAAGGCAGTTAAATAATATAATAGAGCGTTTAATTATTATGAGTAGTGATGGAATAATAGATTCTGATATGGTCAATGAAGTATTAGATTATATTCAAAGGGATAGATTCAAATATGATTCCAAATCTGTAAAAAATGAAATAGAAATAAAAATAAAAGAAAATTTAACAGAAGAAGAGTTAATAAAAAGAGCTCTCATAGAAACTAAAGGAAACAGGAAAAATACAGCAGAGATCTTGGGAATAAGTGTGACTACTCTGTGGAGAAAGATCAATAAGTACAAGAGTATAGATGAAGATTTCTTAAAAAGAGTTAAATATGGAAATACAGAACTTTGAAATCACAAAACATTCCAAAAGTTTCAACATGTTTCAGAACATTTCAAATAGTTTCGAAGAATTTCATTTTTCTATTTTCTGAATAGAAGTAAATTAACTTTGAAAATCTTTTTAATGTTCATATACTAAAAATAAACCAAGTATCTAGGTGACATGCCTGAAGGATACTTGGTTTATTTTTAATTTATTATTGGTAAAATTCAACTTGGCATATTAATTGCATAAGTATTATAGTGAAATTTTATAATAGTGTGAATTGGAATAAATTTATAATAATCTAATTCTCAAATAATAATATTAATATAAGTTGAGGTGATTTTATGAAAAATTTAGTTTCTTTTATAGGTTTTGGAGAAGCAGCTTTTCATATAGCTAATGGATTAAAATCAGAAGGTTTAAAAGATATCATAGCTTATGATGTAAATCAGGACCATGAAGAAAGAGGAAAGATAATTAGAAATAGAGCAAGGGAAGCTGGTATAGTCTTAGCTAATTCTCTAGAGGAAGCCTACGATACATCAAGATTTATTATTTCTCTAACCAGTGCAAAGGTTGCTCATAAAGTAGCAAAAGGAATTATACCTAATTTAAAGTCAGGACAAGTATTTGTAGATATGAACTCTGCAGCCCCAAGTATCAAAGAAGAAATAGATAGTATTAATAGGGAAAATGGAGTGTTAGTCTGTGATGCAGCTGTAATGACAACGGTACCAGGGAATGGTCATAAAGTACCAATATTTTTATCGGGAGATGGTGCTAAAGAATTTTATTTAGAATTAATAGAATATGGAATGAATTTAAAAGATTTAGAGGCTCCTATCGGTGCATCTTCTGCAATAAAAATGTTTAGAAGTGTATTTATGAAGGGATTACCCCAAGTGATGATAGAATCCATGGTCCCAGCAGCAAGATTTGGCGTTTTAGATACTTTAATTGATTCCTTAAATGGAACCTTAGTAGGTAAGACTATAGAAGACTTATCTCAAGTGTTCATTGCTAGGACTATGGTTCATGCTGAGAGGAGATCAAAGGAAATGGCAGATGCGGTTTTAACATTGGAAGGAATGGGATTAGATGCATCTATGTCCAAGGCTACCCAATATAAATTAGAACAATTGGCAGAAAAAGAATATGTAGATATAGTAGGTCCAAAAGGAGATATGGACTTTAGAGATGCTATTAAAATACTGATGAAAGAGGAGAATATAAAATATGAATAAAGTTAAATACAATAAGATGCCAGAATTAATATCAAATGAAATTATTGAAAGAGTATCAAAATTAAGTCCTGCTCTATTATGTGATGGAATGAAAGAATTAGGAATATTTAGAGAAGGTGCTATGGATGGAAGTATTTTACCAATAGAAGATAGTGAAGTGATGATTGGTACAGCATATACTGTAGACACACAAGAAGGTGATAACTTTCCTATTCATTTGGCAATTTACCAAGGGAAACCAGGTTATGTACTATTGATAGCAGGAAAGGCTTATGAAGAGAAAGCTTATATAGGAGATTTAATGGGAGCAGCAGCAGATGCTATAGGATTTGAAGGTGTAGTAGTAGATGGGTTTGTAAGGGATAAATTAGGTTTAAAAGAATTAGGTATGCCGGTCTATTCAAGGGGATTGATGCAAAGAGGACCAGGTAAAAAAGGTCCAGGAGAGATAAATACTACAGTTACTTGTGGAGGAATAAAAGTAGATCCTGGTGATCTAGTATTTGGAGATGCAGATGGTGTAACAGTAATACCTAGAGATAGAATAGAAGAAGTATTAGAAAAAGCTGAAAAGAAAAATGTCTATGAGATAAATAGAAGAAAACAAATAGCAGAGTATAGAAGATGTAAGGCGGAAGGTGGAGAACTTCCAGATTTAGCCCCAGGATGGGTAAATGAGATGCTGGAAGATTTATATAGATAAATAGTGGAGGTGTATTTATGAGTGCAATAGAGCTAAAAACTCCTATTACAAATCAAGATATCGATAAATTAAAGGCTGGAGATGCAATAGAAATTAGTGGAACTATATACGTGGGAAGAGATGCTGTATTACCTAGAATAGTAAAGCTAATAGAAGAAAATAAACTAGATGAATATGATATAGATCTCCAAGGGGGAGTAATATTTCATTCAGCAGTAAGTGTTGCAGGATTGGGGCCTACTTCTAGCAACAAAGAAGAGATAGAAGGAAATATACCAAAATTATCCCAGGCAGGTGTAAAATTACATTTAGGAAAAGGTTCTTTATTGCCAGAAACAGTAAAAGCACTAAATGAAAATAATTCTATATTTGTAGTAATTCCACCTATTTCAGCATATTTAACCAATAAAACCTTGAATAGGGAAGTAGCAGCTTTTCAAGAAGAAGGCATGGAAGCCTTTTGGAAACTTGAAGTAGATAAATTTCCAGGGATTGTAGCAATAGCTCATGGGAAGTCAATATTTTAGTTTAAATGGAGGTGAATAAATGATAACCATTAAGGATATTAGAAAGGCAAGTTGTAAGGCAGTTGTTAAAGGTAGTAGCACCTTTAGACCAGATCAAATAAGAGCTTATGAAAGAGCAATAGAAAAAGAAACTGATAAAAAATCTAAATGGGTATTGGAAAAAACATTGGAAAATTCCCAGATAAGTGAAGGTGAACAAGTTGCATTGTGCGATGATACAGGAATACCCCATCCTTTTGTAGAAATAGGAAAAGATGCAATTGTAGATGGTTCCATGTATCAGATATTAGAGGCAATAGAATTAGGAGTAACTGATGGTTTGAGAGGGTTACCGACAAGGCCAATGGCTGTAAAGGGTGAAGGATTAGAGAGGATGTCTCAAAAACATGGACTTTACGATGATCCAGGGATGCTTTTGCCAGCACCAACTAGTGTCAGAATAATAGATGGAGATGAAATAAAGATAACTGTACTAATGCAAGGTGGAGGTCCTGAAATCCGCTCAAAAACTTACCATGTATTTCATAAACATGAAGAGATGAAGTTGATAGATACAGCTTTACAATGGTCATTGGATATGGTAGGGAAATTAGGATGTACTCCTTGTGTTCCATCTATAGGGATAGGAAGAACACATTATGAAGCTACTTCTATGATGTTAGATGCAATGATTAATGGAAATTTTGATGTGCAAAGTGATTTAGAAAACTATATAACGGACAAGCTAAATGAAAGTGGTGTAGGACCTCTAGGCTTAGGAGGTAGAACAACAGCACTAGGTTCATTTATAAAAATAGGAGAGGCAAGAGCCAGTGGAATAAGAGTATTAACTGTAAGACTTAGTTGTTCTGTTGAACCTAGAAAGGCAACAATAGTATTAAAATAAAAAAATATGGAGGGTTACAGATGAAAAAGGTAATTAGTATATTAATAGTGATAGTTTTAATGCTGAGTTTGGTAGCCTGTGGTAGCTCTAATAATAATGATGGAAATGACAAGGTAGCTTTAGATTATCCAAAGAGGGCAATAGAGTTTGTAGTTCCATTTGGACCTGGTGGCTCAGCAGATATGATGACTCGCCAAGTAGCTAATATGATGGATGAATTTGTAGATAAGCCAGTAAATGTTATTAATAAAGCTGGTAGTGGTGGAATAGATGGAATGAACTATGTAGCTCAAGCTCCAGCAGATGGATATACAGTGCTTCAAATAACTCCATCTCATGCAATTGCAGAAGCTCTAGAGAGACCAAATGCAGAATTGACAACTGGATTTGAACCAATAGGAAATTTCCAAAAGGATATACAAATTTTTGGTGTTGCAAAGGACAGTCCTTTTGACACAATAGAAGAATTATTAGAATATGCAAAAGAAAATCCAGGTGAATTAAAAATTGGTGGGACTTCACCAGGAGGGTTAGACAATTATATGGCAGATGGCTTTGCAGATGCAGCTGGAATAGATATAACGTATGTTCCGTATAAGAGTGCAGCAGAAACTAAGGCAGCGGTACTAGGTGGAGAATTAGATATATACCAAGATAAAATAATATCATTTTTAACTATGGTAAAATCAGGCGATATCAAGCCCTTAGTAGTTTTGCATGATGAAAGATTGGAAATGATAGAAGAATTAAAAGATGTACCTACTACAGTTGAAAAAGGTATAGAATTTACACAGGGTTCTTGGAGAGGATTTGCAGTTAAGAAAGGTACTCCACAAGAAATAAAGGATTATCTAGCAGATGCAATTGAAAAGGTCTATAATTCTGAAGCCTATAAAGAAGCTTCAGCAAAAGAAATGTCAAATATAATTCCAGGATATATAGCGCCAGAAGAATATGGAAAAATGTGGAATGATGAAATAACAAAGTTTAAGAAAATTTTAGTAAAGTAATTATAAAACCCTAAGGTACTCCTGGGAGTACCTTAGGAAAATTAGTAAATGGGGGAGTGAATTTATGGAACTTTTATTTAATGGTTTTATTGCAATTGTGCTAATCATATTTTTTATAGCTTCAAAGCAAATTGATGGAATGACTATATCTAGTGACAGAATAGGAGCCAGTGGATTTCCTCAAATTATTATAGCCATAAGTTTTATACTTTTAATATTTATATCATATAAAAATATTAAGAATCTTAAGCAGAGTAAAAAGGAAGATAAATTTAACTTTAAAGATAAAGGTTTTAAAGTAATGCTCATGAGTATGGGATTATTAGCAGCCTATATATTTACTATGAATATTATTGGATTTATCCTTGGAACCTTTATATTCTCAATCTTAGCAGCTAAGATAATGAGATATAATAAAACCTTTAAAACTATAATATTTTCCTTAGGACTTACAGTAGGTGTTACCTTGATTTTTGGGAAACTGTTTTTTGTTGGGTTGCCCAGAGGTATAGGATTTCTCAGAGAGATCAGTTACTTAATATATTGAGTGGGGTGAAGAAATGGAGTTTATAGTACAGGCGTTTGGGACAGTGTTTAGTCCTTTGTCTTTGATATTTATGTTTTTAGCAACTACCTTTGGAATGATTAGTGGAGCATTGCCAGGTCTGGGGCCTTCTATGGCAGTTATATTACTTTTGCCCTTCACTTATACCATGGATCCAATTGTCGGAATAATTACATTAGTAGCAGTAAATGTTGGTGCTCAAGCAGGGGGGAGTATATCCTCCATACTTTTAAAGGTACCAGGAACGGCAAGTTCTATAGCCACAACTTTTGATGGATATCCTATGGCCTCTCAGGGAAAAGCAGGTAGGGCTCTAGGTTTAGCTTTTACAGCATCAGCTTTTGGTAGTATTTTCTCAGCAATTGCCATGTTAGTATCAGCTCCTTTATTAGCTAAGTTTGCTCTGAAGTTTCAGAGTGCAGAGTACTTTGTATTGGCTTTATTGGGTTTGAGTTGTATATCCAGCTTGGGTTCTAAGAATCAAGCTAAAGCAATATTATCAGGGACTCTAGGATTGTTATTGTCAACAATTGGATTAGACTCAATTAACGGTGCTGAAAGATTTATATTTGGTCAATCTTGGTTATATGGAGGTATTGACTATATCCCTGTAATGATTGGTGCCTATGCAATAGCTGAAGTATATAAAAATATATCTATAAATTGTGGAGATGAAATTCCAGAAGGAAAAATAGAGAAGAATGCTAAATTTGAATTTGTAAAGTTCAAAGAAATACTCAGCAAATGGAAAACATATCTAAAATCAGCCATAATAGGAACAGTTGTAGGAATCATACCTGCTGCTGGAGGTTCAATAGCAGCATTTATAGCATATGGTGAAGCAGCAAGAACAAGTAAAACTCCAGAACTATTTGGAACTGGAATAGATGAGGGAATAATTGCTCCGGAAGCATCTAATAATGGAGCTGTTGGAGGAAGCTTAGTACCTACATTGACATTGGGTATTCCAGGAAGTCCTGTTGCAGCAATTATAATGGCTGCGTTTATGCTACATGGATTGACACCAGGACCTCTATTGATAAAACAACAACCAAGTATGCTCTATAGCATATTTATAGCTATAATAGTGAGTGCTCTTTTAATGGTAGTATTAGGTAAATATATTTCTAAGGAATTTGCTAGAATACTAGATTTACCATATCCACTATTGGCCATTTTAATTATGGTATTAGGCGTAGTAGGAGCGTATTCTTTAAGAAATAATTTTACAGATGTACTTATATTATTTGGATTTAGCTTTGTAGGATATTTTTTCAACAAATTTAATTATTCTAGTTCTGCCTTTATATTGGGCTTAATTCTTGGTGAGATAGCAGAGAGTTCCTTGAGAAAACAATTAATTATAGATAATGGTAGCTGGTTAGGTTTTGTTACGAGACCATTATCATTAATAATTTTAATAATTTCCATAGTAGCTTTCCTTAATCCAATGATAAAAAATATCATTGCTAAGAAGAAAAATGAATTATAGTAATTATTGTGAAGATTAGAGATGGAAGATATTATCCATTTTAATAGAATTAAATTTTAGTGTTAAAGGAGAAGTATAAAAATGAAATTTCAATATGATTTTTTGAAGAAAATAGTTAGCGAAGTATTTAAAAAAATAGGACTTGAAGAAGATGATGCAAATACAGCTAGTGAAGTACTATTAAGATCTGATTTAACAGGAGTAAAATCACATGGACTAAGTAGATTAGAAAATTATGTTTATAAACTAAGTGAAGGCAAAATAAATACCCATCCAAAAATAAAACAGCTTAATGAAGATGAAAAACTTATTAAACTAGATGGAGACAATGGTCTAGGATTAGTTGTGGCACCAAAGGCTCTAGATAAGTGTATAAATGCAGCTAAGAAACATGGAATATCCTGTGTAACAATAAACAATAGCAATCACTTTGGGGTAGGAAATTATTATGGTGGCAAAATTGCAGAAAATGATCTGATTGGAATCGTAATAACAAATTCCACACCCCATATGGCACCTTACGGGGGAGTAGAAAAACTTTTAGGCACAAATCCTATAGTTATAAGTATACCAACTGGAAGTGACAAGCCTATAGTTCTAGATATGGCCACTAGTGCAATTGCTTTTGGAGTAATAGAGCAATTTGCCTTAAATAATATGGATTTAGAACCAAACTGGGCCATGGATTTAAGTGGTAATGTTACTCTAAATCCTAATGTTGTTAAAAGTGGTAATGGAATGCTGATGCCAATGGCAAAACATAAAGGTTACGGTCTATCTTTAATAGTAGATATTTTATGTTTTGCATTAGGAAATGCTAAAGCTGGCAAAGATATTGTTAGCATGAGAGCAAAAGGTGAAGATATTTGTAGTGAAGGGGTCGGACATATAATGCTGGCCATAGATATATCTAAGTTTGGTTCAAAAGAGAAATTTAAATCTGATGTAGATGAATATGTAAACCTTATTAAAGGTAGCAAAAAGAAAGAAAGTGTTAGTGAGATATTTGTTCCTGGAGAGATAGAATATAATAGATTAAAATTAAATATGGAAAAAGGTTTAGAATTAAATGAGAATGCATACTTATATTTAGAAAAAGTAGCTAAAGAATATGATATCATCAATAAAGAGCAATCTTTACAAGAAATTGCCAAAGAAATTTCTAGATAAAAATCAGTACCCCCACTGAATTTGAATCTAGAGTTAAAAAGATATAGACAGTAGATAATTATCTACTGTCTATATCTTTTTATGAATACAATTTTGTTATATATTTCAATTTATGGGTAAATTCTATGTGAATATTGAAGTAATTAAAATTAAAGGCAAAGATTACATGCATAAGGAGAGAAGCAGATGTCTGAGTTCTATGAAATAATAAGAAATGAGAAAGGATTTCCTATAAAGACCTTTGTTCATAGTGTAAATAAATTTGAAATGCATTGGCATAATGAACTAGAGATTCTACTTGTTTTAAAAGGAATTGTAAATATAACAATAGGAAGAAAAGAATATTTACTTAAAGAAAATGATTTAATAGTAATCAATAGTATGGAAATGCATAGTATAAATAAGATAAAAGAGGACAATATTCTGTTGGCCCTACAAATTAGCCCCAATTATTATAGTGAAATCTATCCAGAGTTTTCCAATATAGTATTTGATTGTGATTCTATCCTATCTAATGAACAAGAAAAATTTGATGTAATTAGACATTCTTTAGCAGAAATTTTATGGGAGATAAATAAAAAGAAAAAAGGATATGAGTTGATAATAGGGAGTAAAATAAATTTATTAACATCATATCTAATAAGTAATTTTACTTCTTCACAAACTCATGAGGAAAAAGATAAGACTAATTATAAAGATATGAAAAGAATGGAAGAGATAATAGTTTATATAAATGAAAACATAGAAAAGAAAATATTTCTTAAAGAAATTGCTGAAAATCAAGATATAAATTCTTATTATTTATCACATTTTTTTAAGAGAAAGACAGGTATAACCCTTCAAGAATATATTAATATCATAAGATTAGAAATGGCAACAAAACTGTTGACAACTACTGATAAAACAGTAACAGAGATAGTCTTTAAATGTGGATTTTCTAGTACCAATTATTTTAATAAAATTTTTAAAGAAAAGTATGATTGTACTCCAACTGAATATAGAGAAGAAAATATTACATTAAATAAAATTCAAGATATAGATAAAATAAAAAGCAAGACCTATTTAGATGTGGATAGAAAAGCAGCTTTTAAAAAGTTGTTTTCATATTTAGACCCTAAAGTAAATGAATCAAATTATAAAAATATGGTGGGAGAAATTAAAAAAGAGATATTTATTGATGCACATCAGAAAGAAAAAACTCTTTATAAACCCTATTGGAAAAGGTTGACCACATTTGGAAGAGCAAAAGAGGGGCTTAGGTCTAGTGTTCAAAATCAGCTTAGAGAAATGCAAAGGGAAATTGGGTTTGAATATATTAGATTTCATGGTATTTTTATGGATGAGATGATGATATATAATTCAAATAAAGATGGCATAGTTTCTTATAATTGGACATATGTAGATGAACTATTTGATTTTTTTATGGATGTAAATATAAAGCCTTTTGTTGAACTAGGATTTATGCCATCAGAATTAAAGAGATCAGATGAAACTGTTTTTTGGTGGAAAGGAAATATCTCTCCTCCAAAGGATATAAAATTATGGACTGACTTAGTAAAGGAATTTATAAAACATTGCATAAATAGATATGGGTTACAAGAAGTAGAGACCTGGTATTTTGAAGTATGGAATGAGCCAGAGTATAGAAATGTTTTTTGGGCTGGTACTAAGGAAGAATACTTTGAATTCTATAAAGAAACTTCGATGGCAATTAAGTCTATTTCTAAAAAACTAAAAGTAGGAGGCCCTTCTATAACCTATGGAGCTATAATAGATAGTAATTGGCTAGATGATTTTTTATTGTATTGTAATAAGGAAGGGATTATACTAGACTTCCTATCTGCTCACATATATCCAGAGTATATCAATCAAGAAAAAGTAAGTGTAGCTTATAAAGATTATACAGAGGGAAGACTTAGCATAGAAGAATTATTGAAGGTAAAGGACATTTATCATAATGATGATCACACTTTAAATATAAATGAACAGATAAATAAGAAAATAGATAATAAACTAGGATATAAATCAGAAATACACATAACAGAGTGGAGCGCCTCATCATTACTAGGAAATTTAATCCACGATACAGCTTATGTATCCACCTTTATAATTAAAAATATATTGCAATGTATAAATCTTGTAGATTCCATAGGATATTGGACTTTTACAGATATATTTGAAGAAGAAAAGTTGAGAGCACCACATTTTTATGGAGGATTTGGATTGATAAATAAAGATGGATTTAAAAAGGCTTCTTACTATGCCTATTATCTATTAAATAAATTAGGTTTATTTATAATAAATCAGGGTAAAGACTATATAGTTACAAAAAACAATGAGGATATCCAAATATTGGCTTATAACTATGTATATTTTGATAAATTATTTTTAAGTGGACATACATCTGCATTGATGGATAAAAATAGATATGAAATATATGAAGAAAAGCCCTTAAAAGAATTAGAAATTAAGATAAAAGGACTTTCTGGGAATTATAAGATTACTAAATACCAATTAAATAGGGAACATGGTTCAGTATTTGATCAGTGGCTCAAAATAGGTGCACCAGAAAATATGAATAAAGAAGAAATAGAATATTTAAAAGGGGTATCTCAGCCTAAAATGACTGTATGTAATTTAGAAATAAAAGAAGAATATAAAGACAAATTATATATCCCGGTTCATGGAATAGAGTTAATAACAATAGAAAAAAGATTATAAATTTATCAAAACCAGCAGTTCTATTGAAAAAAATACTAATATAGCAAAATAATACAATGATTATAGCAAATTAGGTGTAGATATGATAATTTATATAAATTATCATAGTAGGTAAAATATTAAAATATTAAGATAGGGAGGAGATTGCCATGAAATTTATGTATAACAAAAGTAAGTTTACTATAGTTTTTCTATTGATATTTTCATTATTGATACAAATAGCTGGACCAATAGCAGAAAATTATGTATATGCAAAAGATGTAGTAGAAGAAGATATAGGGCAGAAAGATTCTTCGGTAGATATAGAGCTGCCAGAAGAGGGAGAAGAACCAGATGAAGAATCAGAAAACCAGTCAAAGCCTGATGAATCAGTAGAAGCAGAATACCAAGAAGAGAACCAAGGTAAAAATGATAATGTTGAATCTAGGCAAACAGATGAAGAAGAGCAAGAAAATCAAGAAGAACAAGATAAGGATTCTGATAACAAAGAGGACATCCAAAATCCAGTGGACAAAGAAGAAGTAGAAGAAACAGAGGATGAAAATAATCAGGAGTCTACTGATGAAGAAGAACCAGAACCAGAAGAAAAACAACCTATAGAAGATGAAGAAGAACCTTTTATTGGACCTATGATAGAGGAGGAAATTAAGCTCTATTCAGCGCCTAATGATTTGGACAATATATTTACAAGTGTGAAATTGACTGTAAATGGTGAAGAAGTTAAGGATGGAGAAATAATACCAGAAATCAAAGATGGTACTAAGGTAGAACTTAGTTACAAATGGAATACAGTTAATAAGGGTGTTGAAAGTGGAGACACAGTAGAGATACAAATTCCAGATATATTTACTGTGGCTAATTTTAATGATAAAGACCTTCTGCTATCTGATGGTACAACTGTTGCCGGAAAATGGAGCACAGACAATGGAAAACTAAGGATTGTATTTAATGAAAATGGTAAAGATGTTGAAAATGGTCATTTAAACTTTGGATTAAGCTTTAATATGGAGAAATTTAGAGAAGATGTAATCCAGAAGATAGAATTTAATACTGAAGAAGATAAGACTTTGACTATTGTTGCAAAGCCAAAGACAACTGTTGCTGGTATATTTAAAAAAGGAGAACCAGATTCAACAGAAGATGCAAAAAACATTAATTGGACTGTAGACATATTAAATTTAGAAGACACACCGTTAACTAATGCTACACTAGAAGATTTATTACCAGATGGACTAAAATTAGGAGATATAAAAGTTTATGACTTATCTTTAGGTTTAGAGGGAAGGAAGACTAAAGGTAGTGAAGTAACTATAACTCCAGAAGAAAAAACAGATAGTGGATTTAAATTAAAATTTGATAGTATAGATAGCTATAGTGGATATCAAATAGAGTATAATACAGAAATTACAGATTTTAGCAAAACAGAATTTACAAATAAAGTATATTTTAATAAGAATGCTGAAGGTGAACCTGATGCTGAAGCAACTGTAAGTGGACTTAAAAGAAGTAATCTTATAGAAAAAGATGGAAGCTATCTAGGCAAAGACGAAGATAGAATAGAATGGTTTATAGATGTAAATAAACCATTAGTTGGAATAAATAATGCTGTAATAATAGAAGAACTTCCACCGGGATTAGAATTAGTAGAAGATACTTTAAAGGTATATGATCTTATAAAGACTGGTGATAAATGGGGAGAAAATGGAATAGCAAGTGATAAGACAATTGTAGAATCAGATTTTCCAACAATAAACTTAGGAGAAGTAGAACAAGATAGAGCTTATAGAATTAAGTTTAAAACAAGTATAGATTATTCTAAAGTAAACGGTGGAATTTATAAAGGTATAGACAATGAGTTTTTAAATAAAGTTACACTAAAAGATGGAGAGAGTAAACTAGGAGATGCTGAAAAAACTGTTAGTGGTATAGACAGACATCCAATTATAGAAAAGACAGAGATATCAAATATATCTTATACCGACAAAACTCTTACTTGGCAATTGGAAATAAATAAAGCAAAACATCTTATGAATGGAGTAAAGATAGTAGATACTTTACCAGCAGGACTGAAAATTGAAGTGGGAAATATTAAAGTATTAGATTCAGATGATAACTCATCTAATATATTAGATGGAAATATAACGATAGAACCTGATACAGAAGATTCAACAAAAACAAAAGTAACAATGAATTTAGGAGATATAGGCCGAAATCACTATAAAATACAATACACTGTTGATATCACAGACTTTGGAAAAGCTAATTTCCCAAATGAAGCTTATATATCAGGAGAAGGTATTGGTACTAGTTGGAACTACGATACCAACACAATAAGTGTAGGGGGAAATGAATATAAAAAAGAGTCAACATCAATAGATTATAATAATAAGACTATATCATGGAAATTAACTGTAGATCCTAAAAGAGAGCCAATAAAAAAACTTGAGATTATAGATACCTTCCCTAAGAAAGGGTTAATATTAATAGAGAAAACTTTAGTTGTTAAACAGGGAGAGGGAGAACAACCATTAATAAGAGATGATGGTAGCAATAATGGAGATTATATTCTTAAACCCTATACAGATGCAGAAGACAATGTAACTGGGTATCAAAAAGGATTTACTTTAGATTTTCCTGAAATAATTGATAGTGATCTTTTAAATCAAGAGATTACTGTAGAATACAAAACTTCATTTGACCCCAAAGAAGGAATAGAACCAAATGAAAATATAGACAACAACTTATATAGCAATCAAGCTAAATTTATTTGGCAAACTAATACTAGAAGTGGAGAAGAAATTGTACCTGTTAATAAAAAAGTAATAGATTCATCATGGAATAGTGGGAAAAAAGAAGGAAGATTAATCAGTGTTGATAAGGAAGGTAATGTTGTAAAAGGTTGGCATAGTGGCTATACACGAAAACTTGAGTGGAAAGTGTATATAAACTATTTAGAACAATCACTTGGAACTGAAGTAAGTGTAGAGGATACACTGGGATATGAAGGAAAGATAGATGAAGATAGCATACAGGTAAAGACATACACTGTTGATGCTAATGGAAATACTTCATATGAAAATGGTACTACACTTGACAAGGATAAATATGACGTGGAAATTGATGCTGATAGAGAATGCTTCACATTAAACTTTAAAGAAGAAGTAAACGAAAGATATGTAATAATATACACAACATCTGTACCGAATATATCTAGTGAAACCTATACAAATACAGCAACTACTACAGGAGAAAAAGTAGGAGATAAAGGACACACATATACAGGAACTGTAAGTTTTGATCAATGGAATGACAATTTATCGAAAGAGGCACTTGGCTTAGATGGAAATAGTAAGGTATATACAGATGACGAACTTAAATGGGAAGTCTTAATAAATGAAAGTATGTCAATTATAGAAAATGTTGTAATAACAGATACTATAAGTGATGGACTAGTGTATTTAAAGGATACCATGGAGATATATAGACTTGAAAAAGGTTCAGAATTTAAGCTAACTGAAGGTACAGACTATAAATTAAGTGTTGACACTACAACAAGTGCTCCAAAAACAGAATTAAAAATAGAATTTAATAGTCCTATTGATTCAACCCATTTGATAAAATACACTACAGTTGTAACTGAAGAAAACGGTATAGTTAATAATACTGTAGCATTTAGTGGAGACAACATAACTGTTGACTCAGTAGAAACTGAAAAGCTACAAGCTACACAATTCTCTTCTACTGGAGGAGATCCTGCAAAAGGAAAAATAAAAATAATCAAACAAGATGAAAATGGAGTTAAAATTACTAGTTCAGAAGCTACATTTGCACTATGGTATGAACTAAATGGAGAATATCAAAAGTTTCAAAATAAGAACTTTGAAACTACAGATGGAGAAGTAGAAATTGGGAATTTAGCTTTAGGTAAAACATATTATTTAGAGGAGATAAAAGCTCCAGAAGGATATTTGAAAAGCAATGAACGTTTTAAAATAAAGGTTGAAACAGCATTTGGAAATGAGGTTAGCAATATTGAAAAAATATCTGTAATAAATGTTGAGAAAATACAAGTAACAGGTAAAAAAATATGGATAAATGGACCAGAAGTAAAGCCAGATATAAAATTACAATTATATAGAGATGGAGTTGCTTATGGAGAATCAGTAACATTAGAAGATGGAAAAACAGAATATACTTGGACAGATTTAGCAAAAACTAATACAGATGGAAAAGAATATATTTATACCATAGGTGAAGAAGAAGTTGAAAAAGATAGTTTGAAAAACTATGGCAAATCATATTCTGATGATAAATTAACTATAACAAACACTTATAATAGTCCAAAAACAGATGTAGTAGGAAGAAAAATATGGGAAAATGGACCAACTCCAAGACCAAATATAGAATTACAATTATATAGAGATGGAGTTGCTTATGGAGAATCAGTAACATTAAAAAATGGAGAAACAGAGTATATTTGGAAAGACTTAGATAGAACTGATAAAAATGCTAAGAATTACACTTATACAGTAAAAGAAGTAAATATACCAGAAAACTATAAGAAGTCAGAGGAAGGATTAACAGTAACAAACACTTATGTTATACCAAAGACAGAAGTAACAGGAATTAAAAAATGGGTAAATGGATCAACCCCAAGACCAAATATAGAATTACAATTATATAGAGATGACAAAGCGTATGGTGAACCAATCAAATTAGAAGATGGAGAAACTATTTATACTTGGACAAATCTAGATAAAACTGATATAAATGGAAAAGTATATATCTATACTGTGGATGAAGTAAGAGTACCATATAGATATGATAAAGAAATATCAGCTGATGGTCTAACAATAACTAATATCTATAACCCACCATCTGATTCAGGTGGTTCAGATCCAGGTCCGGATAATAAAACAGGAAGAATAAAGATACTAAAAAAAGCATATGATACAAATGCTCTATTAGAAGGTGCAGAGTTTGATATAATAAATTCTAAGGGTAAAGTAGTAGATACTCTTACAACAGATAGAAAAGGTAGGGCAGTATCAAAAGATTTACCATTAGGAGATTATAAAATTGAAGAAGTAAAAGCGCCAGAAGGATATATATTAAATGATAGAGTGATAAAAAAGACAGTGACCTATGGAGTGAGTCAGGAAGTTGTTGTATACAATGAATTAGACGACCCTGATAATCCAACAAATCCAGATCCTAAAGATCCAACAGACCCAGAGGAGCCTGTAGATCCAGAAGATCTAGAAATTACTGAGAAACCAGAGGATCCTAAAGATCCGGATGAAGAAGTAGATATAAACGGAAATACTCCAGAGGGAAGACCTGATATAGATACAGATAAAGATTCATCTGAGGACCCAAGTGAAGAGATTGATGTAGATGGTAATTTACCAAAAGATAGACCATCACTACCTACTACAGGATCAAAAGACAATATTGTCTTCTATGTAATAGGTTTAGCATCAATTCTAATAGGATTTGCCTTGAGAAAAAAGACAAAACAAAATGGTTAGGAAAAAGGGATATTGGGGAATAAATAAATAGACATAAAAAATAGTGTGGTAAATTTTACCACACTATTTTTTATGTCATTTTTGTTGAAAAACAATTTAAAAATTTAGTCCTTCTCTCTTCATCCCCACACTAAGGGATATTCCTACACTTACCATACTTATAAGTAAAAAAGTTCCACCTTGACTGAAGAAGGGAAGAGGTATACCTGTGATAGGCATTAGCCCCATATTCATACCTATATTTTCCCAGATATGGAATACAAACATGGCAGCTATACCTGTAACCATCAAAGTTCCAAATAAATCATTACTGTTTTTAGCAATTTTAATAAGCCTATTTAAAAATATGAAATAAAGAACTATAACCGACATTCCTCCTATAAATCCAAGCTCTTCTACTAAGGATGCATATATAAAGTCAGTTTCTTTTTCAGGTATATAGTTATACTGGGTTTGAACCCCCTTATGCAATCCTCTACCAAAAATTTTCCCAGAACCTATTGCAATCTTTGCCTGGATTGCTTGATATCCTGTACCAATAGGGTCCCTTTCAGGTTCTAAAAAGTCAAAAAATCTATCTCTTTGATATTTATCTAGTTTAAACCATATGGCAGGTAAAGATAGCATAAAAGCTCCAAAGGCATACCCAATATAAGACCATTTTATATCTGCAACAAATAACATTAGTGCAATAAAAAATACAAATACCATAGCAGTTCCAGCATCAGGTTGCATCATAATAAGAAGTACTGGAAATCCTGCAAAGGCTAATATCTTAATGAGGGTAAAGGGTTGATTTATAGTTTCTCTATTTTTATCTATAAACTTAGCCAAAGATATAATAAGACCTATCTTTACAAATTCAGCAGGTTGAAATACAAAACCTCCAATTGAAAGCCAAGAATCTGATCCCCATTGCTCTTTTCCAAAGCCCCATATAACTGTGGCTACTAAAAGTAAATTAGAGGCTATATAAATAGGTATGTACAATTTACCTAAAAATTCATAATCAATTAATACTAAAGCAAGTATTGCAAAAAGTCCAAGTACCAAAGCTATACTTTGACTTTTAACAAATCTATTTGTATCAAAGCTTAAGGTAGTAGATTTAATCATTAAAATCCCAAATCCACACATTATTAATACTGTAAAAAACAAAACAAAGTCAAATTTTTTAAATGATTTTTTCTTAAAATTAAACATCTTATCTTCCTTTCATTTAACTAGAATAATTATATCATATTATGAAAAAAATTGTATAAATAGATATAAATATTCTAAATGTGGTATCATTAATATAGGGAGTGATTAAATGTTAAAAATAGGATGTCATCTATCCATTTCAAAGAGATTTACCCAGGCTATCAAAGAGGCCGTTTCAATAGATGCCAATACATTTCAGTTTTTCACAAGAAATCCACGAGGTGGAAAAGCTAAGGATTTAGATCCAGAAGATATGAAAAATCTTAAAAGTATCATGAAAGAAAAAAACTTTGCTCCATTGTTTGCACATGGTGCTTATACTATGAATTTAGCCTCTGATAAGGCTCATACTAGGGAATTTGCAAATATGATATTAAAGGATGATTTAGAAAGACTTAAAGAAATAGGAAATGCCTATTATGTATTTCATCCAGGTTCACATGTAGGCCAAGGAAGTGAAAAGGGTATAGAATTAATAGTAGATGCTTTAAATGAAGCAATAAAAAAAGACAATGATACTACCATACTCTTAGAGGGGATGTCTGGTAAGGGTACAGAAATAGGTAGAAGTATGGAAGAATTAAAGAAGATAATAGATGGAGTTAAATACAATGAAAATATGGGTATATGTATAGATACCTGCCATTTGTATTCCAGTGGATATGATATAGTAAATAATTTAGATGGAGTTTTAAAAGAAATTGACGATTTAATAGGATTAGATAGATTAAAAGCTATACACTTAAATGATAGTAAAGTAGAACTAGGTTCAAATAAAGATAGACATGAAAAAATTGGTGAGGGAACAATAGGAAAACAAGCTATTATAAATGTGATTAATCATCCCTTATTAAAAGATAAGGTATTTAATCTAGAGACTCCCAATGAATTAGAGGGATATAAAGAGGAAATCAAGTTTTTAAGAGAGAATTATAAAAATGGATCTTAAAAGATATATAATAGATACTGCTCATAATATGGGAATTGATATGGTTTATTTTACAAATTGTAGTCCTTTTATAAATTTAGAAGAATACCTTATATATAGAAAGAAAAATAAATTATCTACAAGTTTTGAAGAAGAGGATATAAAAAAGAGGATAGATCCAAAAGAAACCTTTCCTAATTGTAAATCTATAATTGTACTTGGTATTTCTTATAATACGGATTTAAAAATAGAAAAGCACCCCCTAAAGGGAAGCCTATCCAGGTCTTCTTGGGGGGAGGACTATCATAGAGTATTAAATAGGAAAATGGAGAGTTTAATTGAGGAATTAAAAAAGATAAAGGATTTTGAATATAAAGCCTTTGTAGATACAGGACCACTAGTAGATAGAGAGTTGGCTAAAAAATCTGGTTTAGGATATTATGGTAAGAATTGTTCCATAATAAATAAAGAATACGGATCTTTTATATTTATCTCATATATACTCACAGATTTAGAATTAGATATAGATGAAATTTATATAGATGATGATTGTGGAGATTGTGACTTATGTATTAGAGCTTGCCCTACAGGAGCTTTAGAATCAGAATATACATTGAACCCTAAAAAATGTATCTCTTATCTAACTCAGACAAAAGAAGAAATTCCAGAAGACTTAAGAGAAAAAATGGGTATAAAAGTCTATGGATGTGACACTTGTCAAATGGTATGCCCTAAAAATAAAGGGATAAAAATTCCCAATCACAAGGAATTCATACCTATAAACACAGGAGGTAGTATAGATATAAATCAGCTTTTTTCCATGTCTAATAGAGAATTTAAAAATAAATATGGACATATGGCTGGAAGTTGGAGAGGGAAAAACACCTTAAAGAGGAATGCCATTATAGCCCTTGGGAATATAAAAGATAAAAAAAATCTACCCTTATTATTAGAGGAAAAGGATAAAAACAATCCTAATTTAATAGAATATATAGATTGGGCAATTAAAAAACATGGTAATTAATGTATGATAAGTATGTTATAATATATTTATCTATAAATTTAGGAGGGATAATTGTGGAAAATGTTCATGAATTAAAATTTTTAAAGGAAAAGATTCAAGAATTAAAAGATGGTGGGGTATACAGAAAACTCCCGGTCTTAGAGACTCCAAATGAACCCGAAATAATACTAAATGGGAAAAAGGTAATAAATCTTTCTGCAAACAATTATTTAGGATTTTCAAATCACCCAAGACTTAAAAAAGCTGCAATAAAAGCAGTAGAAGAGTATGGTGTAGGTTCAGGTGCTGTAAGAACTATAGTTGGAAATATGGATATACATGAGGAATTAGAAAAAGTTTTAGCAGAATTTAAAAGAGAAGAAAGAGCATTTTTATTTCAATCAGGATTTAACTGTAATGCTGGGACAATCCAAGCAATTACTGAAAAGGGAGATATCATAATATCTGATGAATTAAATCATGCATCTATAATAGATGGAAGTAGACTTTCAAGAGCTGATAAAGCTATATATAAACATAGTGACATGGATAGCTTAGAACAAGTTTTAAAAGAAAATAGAGATAAATACAAAAGAATGTTAATTATTACAGATGGTGTATTTAGTATGGATGGGGATATAGCAAACCTACCAGATATAGTAAACTTAGCAGAAAAATATGAAGCTATGACTTATGTAGATGATGCACATGGATCTGGAGTCTTAGGAGAAAGTGGAAGGGGTACAGTGGATCACTTTGACCTTCATGGAAGGGTAGACTTTAGTATGGGTACATTATCTAAAGCGATAGGAGTAATAGGAGGATATGTAGCAGGTTCAAATACAATGTATGAGTGGCTAAGCCATAGAGCAAGACCTGTACTATTTAGTACATCTCTACCACCGGCAGTAATCGGAGCTATAACTGAAGCTCTTAAAATGCTAATGGAATCTACTGAGTACACTGAAAGACTATGGGATAATGCAGATCACTTTAAGAAAAAATTAGGAGAATTAGGATTTAATACTGGAAATAGTAAAACTCCAATAACTCCAGTTATAATAGGCGATGAGGCAAAGACTATGGAATTTAGTAGAAAGCTCTTAGAAAATGGAGTCTTTGTATCAGGTATAGTATTTCCAACAGTTCCAAAAGGTACAGGTAGAGTTAGATGTATGATTAGTGCTGCTCATACTAAAGATCAATTAGATAGAGCCGTAGAAGTATTTAAAAAAGTAGGAGAAGAAATGAATATATTATAAAATTAAATTAGATGAGATTCTTCTCTATGAAGAATCTCAAATGTTTTGAGGTGATCTAGTGATAATAGGTACTTGTTCATTAGAATTGATGATATTTGAATCAGATTCTTTAAAATATAAAAGGCATATTATTAAAAGTATAATAGAAAGATTAAAAAATAGATTTAATATATCTATTGCAGAAATAGATTTAAATGATAGCTTAAAAAGTGCCATAATAGGTTTTGCATGTGTTACTAATGACACTGTATATGCAAATAAAATAATAAATAAAGTTATAAACTTTATAGATATGGATGGTAGAGTTGAAATAATTGATTATAATATAGAAATACTATAGGGAGAAAGAGAAAAATAATGTTAGACCAAAAACAAATAGATAGAGTAATTCAGATACTTTTAAAAACTTATCCTGATGCAAAAGCTGAATTAGATTTTACTACTCCTTTTGAACTTTTAGTAGCAACTATTTTATCAGCCCAATGTACAGATGTAAGAGTAAATAAAATTACAGGAGAATTGTTTAAAAAATATAATACTCCAAAGGATTTTGTCAAATTAAGTGAAGCTGAACTCGGGAAAATGATATATAGCTGTGGTTTTTATAAAAACAAAAGTAAGAGCATATTGGAGACAAGTAAAATTTTAATTGAAAAATATAATGAAGAAGTCCCTGGAGATATAGATGAACTCATGAAACTACCAGGTGTTGGAAGAAAAACTGCCAATGTGGTAGCTAGTAATGCATATGGGGTTCCTGCCATTGCAGTAGATACCCATGTATTTAGAGTTTCAAATAGAATAGGTATTGCAGATAGTAAAAATGTACTTGACACAGAGAAGGATTTAATGGAAAATATCCCTAAAGACATGTGGACTAAAGCACATCATTTATTGATATTCCATGGTAGAAGAATATGCAAATCTAGAAAGCCAATGTGTGATAAATGTCCATTAACAGAGTATTGTATCTATTATAGAAATGAGGTAGATAGATGAAAAAAAAGACTTTATGGATAATTGCCTCAGTAATTATTATACTAGGTGTATTATCAGGAACAGCTTACTATTTCTATGAAAATGTTGTAAATATAGATACTATATATGAAGGAATTTATATAGAAGAATATGATGTAGGTAAAATGACAAAGGAAGAAGCCTTAAAATATATAGAGAAAGAAAAAACACAAGAATTAAAGGACAAATCCTTGAATTTAAGCCATGGTGATATAGAGTATAGTTTATCATTAAATGATATAGGTTTTAGTTATAATTACAGTCAGGCAGTAGAAAAAGCATATGAAGTAGCCAGAACAGGGAATCCATTTACTAGATATGGAGAGATTAAGAAGATAAAAAATGAAAACTATAGAATACCCTTAGAACATGATTATAGTGAAAGTAAAATTGTGGCAGAGGTTGAAAAGATTGCCGAGGAAATAAATCAAGAAGCAGTAGATGCAAAAATTAATTTTGCTAATGGGACTTTTACCGTAAGCCCTGAACAAACAGGTATAAGTGTAAAAAAAGATGAGCTTACAAATTTGATAGAAGAAAACATAGTTGAACTAAAGGATATAAATATACCCACAGAAATAATAAATCCAAAATATACAGAAGATTATTATAGTAGGGTAAATGGATTATTAGGAGAATATTCGACTTCATTTAAAGGAAGTTCTAGCGGTAGGATTGAAAATATAAAGCTTTCAGCTAGGGCATTTAACAATCTATTAATTCATCCTGGGCAAGAGGTATCATACAATGAGATTACTGGACCGAAGCGAAAAGAGTATGGATATAAAGAAGCACCAGTAATAGTTGGAGGAGAATTAGTACCAGGATTAGGTGGTGGAGTATGTCAGACATCTACCACTCTGTATAATACCCTTTTACTTGCGGACTTGACTATAACAGAAAGGTCACCTCATTCAATTCCACCAAATTATGTAAACTTTGGAAGAGATGCAGCAGTTGCCTCTGGATATTTAGATTTAAAATTTAGAAATGACTTTGACTATCCTATATATATGACTTCTAAAGTGGTAGGTACTAGGGTATATTTCTACGTGTATGGAGATGCTCTATCTAGAGATTATAAAGTTAAAATAAGTGAAGAAGTAGTAGATTTTAGACCCTTTACTACAAAGGAAGTATTAGATGAAACAATGGCACCTGGAGCTAGAGAAGTAGTACAACAAGGAAGAAATGGATATAAGTCAAAGACTTATAAATCCATTGTAAAAAATGGAAAAGTAATAAGTTCAAAGCAAATAAACTCAGATTACTATAGAGAAAGACAGCATATTGTAAAACATGGACCTAAAGTTCCTGAAAAACCGAAAATAGAACCAGAACCACAAGAGCCTGAACAGTCCCAAGAAACAATGGCTCCAAAACAAGATCAAACAGAAGAAACTAAACAAGAACAATCACAAAAAGTAGAAGATGAAAATATTTCATTAGATCCTATAGAACAAAACCCTTAATCCTAGGAGGTTTACCATGGTAAGTTTTTATACATTTCAAACTAATATTTGTGATATAAATATATATTTTGATTCCAATTTTTTATATGGACTCTCCTTTAATGGAGAAAGAAATAAGAGAATAGAAAAATATATAAACAAAAATATTGGTGAAATTTCAAAAGTTGTAGATGAAAATTATGGATATACAGAACAGATAAAAAAATATTTAAATGGTGAATTAAAAGAGTTTTCCATACCGGTAAAATTCTTTGGGACTCCTTTTCAAAATAGGGTTTGGAAGGAACTTCTAAATATTCCATATGGAGAAACTATAACTTATAAAGAAATGGCAAATAGGATAGGAAACCCTAAGGCTTATAGAGCAGCAGGAGGGGCCTTGAATAAAAACCCTATTAGTATAGTGATACCTTGCCATAGAGTAATAGGGAGTAATGGAAACTTGACTGGATTTGGTGGAGGAATAGATTTAAAAGAAAAACTATTAAACTTAGAGAAGAAAGATACACAAAAAGCTTAGGAGAGATAAAATGGAGAAATATATCAAAAGAGTATCTATGATACTTGTTATTGCAATTATATTTTCAATAGGAGTAGCTTGTAGTAAGGAAGATGATTCAGGTAAATTAGAAGAAGATACAAATGAAAAAGAAGAAATAGTAGATGAAACTTCAGATTTATATCCATTAAAGGTTGAAGATGGATTTGGAGAAGAGTGGACTATTGAAGAAGAACCAAATAGAATAATCTCTCTAGCTCCAAGTCATACAGAAATATTATTTGCACTTGGATTAGATGAAAAGATAGTAGGAGTTACTTCCTTTGCTGACTACCCAGAGGCCGCACTAGAAAAAGATAAAATCGGGGATGTCCAAGGAATAAATTTAGAAAGAATTATAGAATTAGAGCCAGATTTAGTTTTAAATTATGGTTTTACAGACAATGAAGAATTGTCAAGATTAAAAGAAGCAGGAATAAAAGTATTAGGATTTGAGCCTGAGACTATAGATGAAGTAATACAAACAATTAAAAAAATAGGCCAAATTACAAATACAGAAAAACAAGCAGACGAAATCATAACAGATATGGAAAACAAGCGAGATGAGATAGTGAAAAAAGTAGAAGGTTTAGAAAAAAAGAGAGTGTTTTATGAGATATGGCATGAACCACTAATGGCTGCAGGACCAGGCTCTTTTATGGATGAATTAATTACTCTTTCTGGAGGTATTAATATAGCATCAGATGCAGAAGGAGCATATTCCAATTATGATTTAGAAGCTCTTATAGAAAAAGATCCAGAAGTTTATTTAACTTCTAATGATTTACCAGAAAAAACTAAAGAGACAATAGAAGATAGACCAGGATATGAAGGGATAACTGCTATAAAACAGGGAAATATCTATCTGTTAGATGGAAATATAACCTCAAGACCTGGACCAAGGATAGTAGAAGCACTTGAAATAGTAGCAAAATCAATACATCCGGAAATATTTAAATAAGTTGGGATTTTATGAAAAAAACTTTAAATAAAAATGTATATAGTATTACAATAATAGTTTTATTTTTACTATTGATAATTTCAATTGGAGTATTTTCAACAATTGGAACAGCAGATGTAAATCCAATTAATACATTTAAAATAATAGGGTCAAAAATACCATTTTTGAAAAATAAAATTGATACAAGGGATATATCTACAACCTTAGATACTATTATTTGGAATATAAGATTACCTAGGGTTATATTGGGAGTTCTTGTAGGCGCCAGTCTTTCTACTGCTGGCGCTGCTTTTCAAGGTATGTTTAAAAATCCCATGGCAGATCCATATGTCATAGGTATATCATCTGGAGCAGCTTTAGGTGCAGCTGTAGCTATTATATTAAAACTAGATATAAATATTTTTAATATACCTATAATAACTGTATTTTCATTTTTAGGGGCACTTCTTGCTGTGACCATAGTATATAATATTGCTAAAGTTAAAAATAAGATTCCAGTTACATATTTACTATTAGCAGGGGTTGCCACAGGACAGTTTTTCACTTCAATAATGAGTTTTTTAATGGTTTTATACAATAAGGATATGACAAAGATAATTTATTGGACTCTAGGAAGTCTATCAGGCAAAGGTTGGGCTCCAGTAAAATCTATAGCAATACCTGTGATACTAGTTATGTTACTTTTAAATTATTTTGCTAAGGATCTAAATATAATGTTAACTGGTGAAGAATCTGCTCAGAGTTTAGGAGTAGATGTGGAAAAGACAAAGATATATATATTAGTTCTTGGGACACTTATTACTTCTTTAGTTGTTTCTGTAAGTGGAATAATAGGATTTGTAGGTCTTATAATTCCTCATATTGTAAGGATTTTAATAGGACCAGATCATAGAATACTTCTTCCTGCATCTGCATTATTTGGAGGGATATTTATGATATTTGCTGATACTATGGCTAGAACTTTAATATCTCCAACGGAAATCCCTGTAGGTATAATAACCGCATTATTTGGAGGACCATTTTTTATATATCTTTTAAAATCAAGAAAAAATCTATAAAGATTCAATTTAGAAAACAGAGGTGGAATTCGATGTATGCTTTAGAGGCAAAAAATATAGAATTTGGATTTGACAATGATTTAGTATTAAATAGTGTATCATTTAATATCAAAAAAGGAAGTTTCACAAGTATAATAGGTCCAAATGGTTCTGGAAAATCCACCTTATTAAAGACTTTAAACAATATATATACTCCAAATAGAGGAAATATAAAGGTCAATGGTAAAGATATAAATAATTTTAAGAAAAAAGAACTCGCCAAAAAAATGGCTTTAGTACCTCAAAACACACAAATAGATTATAATTTTACAGTAGAAGATATAGTTCTTATGGGAAGATATCCTTATAAAACTAGATTTCAAAAAGAAAGCGAAGAAGATTATACTATAGTGAGAGATTCTCTTAAAATGACTAATACTATTGATCTTAGAAAAAGATATATAAATGAACTTTCAGGTGGAGAAAGACAAAGGGTTATAATATCAAAGGCCTTAGCTCAAAAATCACAGATCATTTTATTAGATGAACCAACATCAAGCTTAGATATAAATCATCAAATAGAGATATTAGATCTTTTAAAAGAGTTAAATGAAAGAGAGAAGACTACTATAATCCTGGTTATACACGATATAAATTTAGCAGCTAGATACTCTGATGAACTTATACTTTTAAAAGATGGAAAGATATTAAGTAAAGGAATGGCAGATGAAGTCATAAGCATTAAAAACATAGAAAAGTCTTATAATATAAATACAATTATAGAAAAAAACAAATACACAAATTCCCTATACCTTACACCTATAAATATTAAGAAAAGGACAAAGCCATCTCAATCCCATAAAGTACACATAATATCTGGAGGGGGAACTGCATCAGAGGTAATAAACAGATTTTATAGAGAAGGATTTTCACTTTCTTTAGGAGTTCTAAATGTAGGTGATAGTGATTGGGAACATGCTAAGAGTTTAAACCTAAGAATAGTAGAAGAATCTCCCTTTACTAAAATAAGTGAAGAAGCTCATTTGGAAAATATAGATTTTGTACTAGATTCTGATATAGTTGTAATAACTGATATGCCCATAGGGACAGGCAATTTAAAAAACTTACTTGCAGCAAAAAAAGCCTTGGAAAATGGAAAGGAAGTTTTTTATTTGAAAAACCATAATCTAAATATAGATTATACTAAGGGTGAGGGTATGAAGATATTAAGAGAAATGGAACAAAAAGGAATGAAAATAAAGTACAATATAGGAGAAGTAATGGAGGAAATCGATTTACTAAAATAAGGTTTACTATTTTCATTAGAACCTTATTTTTTTAATTTGAATTTCCTTTAATTTATGGTATATTAAATTGGGACTATTTAAAGGAGGATTTAATTGAATTATAAGTTGGTAGCTATTGATATGGATGGTACCTTATTAAATAGTGAAAATCAAATAAGTAAAAGAACTAATGAGGCAATTCAAAATGCTAAAAAGAAGGGAGTGGAAATAGTTTTATCAACTGGAAGAATACTTAAATCAGCTATAAATTATTCTGAAAGTTTAGCACTTGGAAATCCTATAATATCTTGCAATGGAGCAGTAATAACAGATGAAAATCAAAATATTATATATAAAAAAAGTATTAATATAGATATTGCAAAAGACATAATGGAATTAGGTAAAAAGCATGATATATATTATCATTTTTATAGCGATACAGATTTATATTCAAATGTGCATATTGAAGATATCATAAAATTTTATAATGATCCTAATACAAAAGATGAAAAAAAACAAATAAGAATGAATATATTTAAAGATTCAAAAGAGATATTTGACAATAATATAGAAGTGTGTAAATTTTTATTTATTGATACAGATATAGATAAATTAAAATTCTTAAGAGAAAAAATGAAACTAATAAACGGGATAAATGTATGTAGTTCCTGGGAAAATAATATTGAAGTAATGGATATGGAAGTTTCAAAAGGTTATGGACTAGATTATCTGTCAAATAGATTAGATATCTCAAAGGAAGAGATAATAGCAATAGGAGATAATGAAAATGATATTTCTATGTTAAATTATGCAGGACTTGGAGTAGCTATGGGAAATGCAGTAGAAAAAACTAAAAAACACGCAGATATTATTACCCATAGTAATGACGAAGATGGAGTTGCCAAGGTAATAGAGAAGTATATACTTGAAACAGGAGATGAAATCTAGATGTCTTTAAATATAGTTTTAGTAGAACCAGAGATACCCCATAATACAGGGAGCATAGCAAGGACTTGTGCACTTACAAATACTCGATTACATTTAGTAAGACCTTTAGGTTTTAGGGTAGATGATAAATATTTAAAAAGGGCAGGACTTGACTATTGGCATTTAGTAGATATAAATTATTATGATAGCTTTGATGAATTAAAAGATAAATATCCAAATGGAGACTTTTATTATGCAACAACTAAAGCTGAAAACTTTCATAGTGATTTCTCATATAAGGATAATAGCTTTTTTGTGTTTGGGAAAGAAACAAAGGGCTTATCTGAAGAAATACTAAAGGACAATATGGATAAAGCCATAAAAATCCCTATGAAAAGAGATATAAAAAGATCTCTTAATCTATCTAATTCAGCAAATATAATTCTTTATGAAGCTCTGAGACAGTTAGATTTTCCTTTTTTAGATTAATTTTAAATTCCACATATAGACTAAAGAAAAACTAGGAGGATTAAGATGAATAATGTTTTACCTATAATTGGTGGATTGGCCCTATTCTTATATGGTATGAATATAATGGGAGCCGGCTTAGAAAAAGTTGCAGGCAGACGCTTAAATAGATTGATAGAAGTTTTAACTACTAATAGATTTATGGGGGTTATTGTAGGTGCTGTAGTAACAGTATTAGTTCAAAGTAGTAGTGCTACTACAGTAATGGTTATAGGATTTGTAAATGCTGGCCTTATGACTTTAGGGCAAGCAACTGGAGTAATAATGGGAGCAAACCTAGGTACTACAATTACTTCTCAAATTATAGCTTTAAATGTTGCAGAATATGCTCCAATAGCTGTGGCTATAGGTGTAGCTTTGTTTATATTTTCATCTAAAGAAAAAATTAATAATATAGCAGAGATATTAATAGGTTTTGGAATTCTTTTTATAGGTATGGATATGATGGGAAAAGGATTAAAGCCATTAGCAGAGCTTGAAGCCTTTTCAAATATAATGACTAGTTTAAATAATCCGATATTAGGAGCTTTAGCAGGATTACTATTGACTACTATAGTACAAAGCAGTAGTGCTTCCATAGGACTTCTACAGGCTCTTGCAGGAGAAGGATTAATAGGTGTACATATAGCTTTTCCGATTTTGTTTGGGCAGAATATAGGTACTACTACAACTGCACTTTTGTCTAGTATAGGTGCAAATAAGACAGCTAAAAGAGCAGCTATAATACATTTTTTATTCAATTTAGTAGGAACTATTATCTTTATGACTATTCTTTGGAAACCTATAGAATGGTTAGTACTATTAATTACGCCTAATAATATAAAAGCTCAAATTGCAAATGCACATACTATATTTAATTTAATAAATGTTGTAATTCAGTTCCCATTTGCTAAATATCTTGTAAAAGCTGCAGAGTTCTTAGTAAAGGGAGAAGAGGTTCCAAGTATAGAAGCAGCTATATATCTAGATGAAAGAATTATAGAAACTCCTTCCATAGCTTTAGGTCAAGCCAATAAAGAAGTATTAAGAATGGGAGAGTTAGTAGCTGAAAATCTTGCTAAATCTAGAGAGGTATTAGCAGATGAAAATTATGAAGGGATAGAAAATATATTAGAAAGAGAAGCTCTAATAAATAAAATAGAAAGAGAAATAACTCATTATTTAGTCCAGTTATCAAATGCCACATTATCTGATGAACAGCATCAAGAAGTAAATAATCTATTATATATTATAAATGATATAGAAAGAGTAGGAGACCATGTAGAAAACTTAACAGAATTAGCTCAATTAAAAGAAGAAAAGAGCTTATACTTTAGTAATGAGGCAATAAATGGGCTTCATGAGATGTTTGATAAATGTGAAGAGACCTATAACAAATCTATTTTAGCATTTACAAATACCGATTTTGATTTAGCAAATAGAGTATTAGTCTTAGAAGATGAAGTAGATGAAATAGAAAGTAGAAATAGGGCTGAGCATATTGACAGATTAAATAAAAAAGATTGTCAGACAGAGCCAGGAATACTTTTCTTAGATGCTCTTAGCAATCTTGAGAGAGTAGCAGATCATTCAGTAAATGTAGTCATGACTGTATTAGATAAATTCAAAAAATAATTACTTTAAAGAGGAGAGAGATTGTTGATAGTAGAACATTATTTAGAAATGATTATACCTTATATTACTAGTGTTTTAGAACTAATAGGGGTTACTATAATTACCATAGCAGCTATAAGAGGGGTAATAAAGTTTTTTAAAAATGGATTTGATTTTAAGGATGATTATGTAGCTATTGACTTTGCAAAGGCAATGTCTCTTAGTTTAGAATTTAAATTAGCTGCAGAGATAATAAAAACTGTAGTAATAAGAACTCTAGATGAATTTGTAATTCTTGCATCAGTAGCCATACTTAGAGTGGTACTAAGTTTTGTATTACACTGGGAACTTAAAAGTGGAGCTAAAAATATAAAAGACACAGATATTTGTGATATAGATATAGAAATAAATAAATAATTTTAACAAAATAATAGAAATATATTGAATATTATTTAAAGTTAAGTTATAATGAAGATACAATGTTAAATGAATAACAATAAATTGGATGATAAATATGGGAGAGACTTTTAAAGCACCGAAGGAAGAACATATAGTTTTGCAAACTATATGGAAAATCTCAGGTAAAAGGACCGTATTTTGACAGAACTCTGGAAAGCTAAAAGCACCGAAGGAGCAAGCCATAATTATTGGGGAATCTCTCAGGTAAAAAAACAGAGTAAATAGGCTAAGTTCTATTTACTCTGTTTTTTTATAGTTTTATAGTTAGAAATCAGAAAAATGGGTAAGAATATTGAGATGAGTATATTAAAATTATATATAAAGTAATTAAGGAGGAATTTTATGATTTATGATGTAATAATTATAGGAGCGGGACCAGCAGGATTATCCGCAGGATTATATGCTGCTAGGGCTAGATTAAATACACTAATAATTGAGAAAGATACAGATGGCGGACAAATAGCTACGACTGACGAGGTTGAAAACTATCCTGGAGCAATAGAAGGAGACACAGGACCTAGTCTAGTAAAGAGGATGGCAGAACAAGTAGAAAAATTTGGAGCCAAAAGAATTTCAGGAAAAGTTACAGAAGTAGATTTGAGCGAAAAGATTAAAATTGTTAAAACAGGAGAAGAGACGTATCAAGCTAAAACAGTTATTATAGCTACAGGGGCTGTGCCAAGGACACTAGGAGTACCAGGTGAAAGGGAGCTTACAGGAAGAGGCGTTTCATATTGTGCTACTTGTGATGGGGCATTCTTTGAAGATTTAGAAGTATATGTAATGGGTGGAGGAGACTCAGCTGTTGAAGAAGCAATATTTTTAACTAAATTTGCTAAGAAAGTAACTATTATACATCGTAGAGATGAACTAAGAGCAGCTAAATCCATACAAGAAAAAGCCTTTAAAAATGAAAAAATAGATTTTATGTTTGATACTGTAATTACAGAGATTAAGGGAGACGGAATGTTAGAATCCTTTGTAGTTAAAAATCTAAAAACAGAGGAAGAAAAAGAAATCTTCCCTGATGAAGAAGATGGAGCTTTTGGACTATTTGTATTTGTAGGGTACTTACCAGCTACAGATTTATTTAAAGATATGATAGAAATGGAAAGAAACTATATAGTTACAGACGATAATATGAAGACAAACATAGAAGGCGTATTTGCAGCAGGAGATAATAGAATTAAATCCTTAAGACAAGTTGTAACTGCAACTGCTGATGGGGCAATAGCAGCTGTTCAAGCTGAGAAGTATATAGAAAATAATTTTGAAGAATAATAATTGGAGGGATTTAGTATGTTAGAGTTAAACAAAGAAAATTTTGAAGAGGAAGTTTTAAAATCTAGTGGATATGTATTAGTAGATTTTTGGAGTCCAAGTTGTGAACCATGCAAAGCCTTAATGCCACATGTAGAAAATTTTGAAGAAGAATATGGAAGCAGTATTAAATTTGCATCTTTAGACATTACAAAAGCAAGAAGAGTGGCTATTGGACAAAAAGTACTGGGTTTACCAGTTATAGCAATATATAAAGATGGGGAAAAAGTTGATTCAGTAGTAGCAGATAAAGCAAACAAAAATTCAGTAGAAGAAATGATTAAGAAGTATGCTTAAGGTTTTAATTCTGGAAAACCAGATTTAAAATATAACTGTATATGGGGAGGTGAAATTATGCGTCTAGAATTAGGCCAAGTGCTAATTAAAAACATTCAATTTGGTGAAGAAACCAAAATTGATAATGGGGTGCTTCATGTAAATAAAGAAGAATTGATAAATCTTATAAAAGAAGATGAGCATCTTTCATTTGTAGACGTAGAAATTGCAAGACCTGGTGAAAGTATTAGGATTACTCCAGTAAAAGATGTTATTGAACCAAGAGTTAAAACTGAAGGTCCTGGAGGTATATTTCCAGGGGTGTTATCAAAGGTGGAAACTGTAGGTTCTGGAAAGACTAATGTATTAAAGGGAGCAGCAGTAGTAACTACAGGTAAGATAGTAGGTTTCCAAGAGGGTATAATTGATATGACAGGAGTTGGAGCTGAATATACTCCATTTTCAAAATTAAACAATTTAGTTTTAATTTGTGAACCTGTTGAAGGCTTAAAAGCTCATGATCATGAAAGAGCTGTTAGATTTGCAGGCTTTAAAGCTGCTAATTATCTAGCACAAGCTGCAAAAGATATTGAACCTGATAATGTAGAAGTATTTGAAACACTACCACTTTTAGAACAGATAAATAAATACAAAGATTTACCTAAGGTAGCGTATGTGCAAATGCTTCAATCTCAGGGATTACTTCATGATACCTATGTATATGGAGTAGATGCAAAGCAGATAGTTCCTACAATACTATATCCAACTGAAATAATGGATGGAGCTATATTAAGTGGTAACTGTGTATCTGCATGTGATAAAAATACAACTTATCATCATCTAAACAATCCTGTGGTTCATGACCTATTTGAAAAACATGGCAAGGAATTAAACTTCGTTGGAGTTATAATTACAAACGAAAACGTATATCTTGCAGATAAAGAAAGATCTTCAGATTGGACAGCAAAATTAGCAGAATTTTTAAATTTAGATGGTGTTGTGATTTCTCAAGAGGGATTTGGTAATCCTGATACAGATCTTATTATGAATTGTAAAAAAATTGAGAAAAAAGGTATTAAGACAGTTATAATAACTGATGAATATGCAGGAAGAGATGGGGCAAGTCAGTCTCTAGCAGATGCTGATCCTCTAGCAGATGCTGTTGTAACTGGAGGTAATGCAAATGAAGTAATAACATTACCTAAACTTGATAAGGTCATAGGAAGTTTAGATTATACAGATATAATAGCTGGTGGATTTGATGGTAGTTTAGATAAGACAGGAGAAATTACTGTTGAAATCCAAGCTATCACTGGAGCAACAAATGAATTAGGCTTTAACAAAATGTCTGCAAAGACAAAATAATATATAATAAATAAAATAGAGAGAGGATGTGGAAATATGTCTATATTCGACGCTGACAAAAAAGTTATGATCATCGGAGATAGAGATGGTATACCTGGACCAGCAATGGAAGAATGTATAAAGACCACACCTGCAGAGATAGTTTTTTCAGCAACTGAATGTTTTGTCTGAACGGCTGCAGGCGCAATGGATTTGGAAAATCAAAAAAGGGTTAAAGAAACAGCTGATAAATACGGTGCAGAAAATATAATCGTAGTTATCGGTGGAGCAGAAGCAGAAGCAGCAGGATTAGCAGCTGAAACTGTAACTGCAGGTGACCCAACTTATGCAGGTCCATTAGCAGGAGTTCCGTTGGGACTTAGAGTATATCATGCAGTAGAACCAGAGTTTAAAGAAAGTGTAGACGCTGAAGTTTACGAAGATCAAATTGGTATGATGGAAATGGTACTTGAAGTAGATGAAATAATTGAAGAAGTTAGTTCTATGAGAAAAGAATACGGAAAATATAACGATTAAATAGAACTTAAAATGAGAAAGGAGGGGAATATGTGGATAAAATAAAGGTTGTACATTATATAAATCAGTTCTTTGCCGGTATAGGTGGAGAAGAAAAGGCAGATATTAAACCTGAAATAAGAGATGGAGTAGTAGGGCCTGGTATGGCCATAAATGGAGGATTTAAAGGTGAAGCTGAAATAGTTGCCACTGTTATATGTGGAGACACTTATTTTGGAGAAAACACTGAAGAAGCTAAAAAAGAAATCCTTGAAATGATAAAGTCTAAGGATCCAGATTTATTTATCGCCGGTCCAGCTTTTAATGCAGGTAGATATGGATTTGCATGTGCCACTATGGCAGATGAAGTACAAAAAAAATTAGGTATACCTGTTATAACTGGAATGTATGAAGAAAATCCAGGTGCAGATATGTTCAAAAAATCTGTATATATTATTTCCACAAAAGATAGTGCAGTAGGAATGAGAGATGCTGTTAAAAAGATGGTACCCTTGGCTCTAAAACTTGTAAAAGGTGAAGAAATAGGTAGTGCTGAAGAAGAAGGTTATCTAGAAAGAGGTTTAAGAGAAAATTACTTCGCAGATGAAAGAGGATCAAAGAGAGCAGTAGATATGCTAGTTAAAAAATTAAAAGGTGAAGAATTCGAAACCGAATATCCTATGCCTGATTTTGACAGAGTAGATCCAAATCCTGCAGTAAAGGATTTGAAAAATGCAACTATAGCATTAGTTACATCTGGAGGTATTGTACCAAAGGGAAATCCTGACCATATAGAGTCTTCATCAGCCTCAAAATATGGTAAATATGATATATCAGGTTTAGATGACCTTACAAGCGAAACTCATGAAACAGCTCATGGAGGACACGATCCTGTATATGCAAATGAAGATGCAGATAGAGTTCTTCCAGTTGATGTATTAAGAGATTTAGAAAAAGAAGGTAAAATAGGCAAACTTCACAAATACTACTATGCAACTGTAGGAAACGGAACCTCAGTAGCAAGTTCTAAAGCTTATGCTGAAGAATTTAGTAAAGAGCTAAAAGAAGATGGAGTAGATGCAGTTATTTTAACTTCTACCTGAGGCACCTGTACACGTTGCGGTGCAACAATGGTAAAAGAAATTGAAAGAGCGGGTATTCCCGTAGTACATGTATGTACAGTAGTTCCTATATCATTAACTGTAGGAGCAAATAGAATAGTTCCTGCTATAGCTATACCTCATCCATTAGGAGATCCAAAACTTGACCCTAAAGATGAAAAGGCTCTTAGAAGGAAATTAGTTGAAAAAGCTTTAGATGCCCTAGCAACTGAAGTAGAAGGACAAAATGTATTTGACAAGTAAATAAAAAACTTAATAAAAGGGTGATATCATATCACCCTTTTATTAAAGATAATATAAAAATTTGGAGGTGCAAAGATGAATTATTCAGTAGTAAAGGGGTCTAGCTATGTCTTAGTACATACCCCAGATATGATTATTCACAATGGTACAACTCAAACAACAGAAAGACAATTAAATCCAGATTCAGAATATTTAAAAAAACTAGAGGACCATCTAAGAAATTATGAAGAAGTAATAGATTATCTACCAAACCAAGTTTATATAGGAAACAATAAGCCAGAAGACTTAAAGAAAATTTCTCAGCCTTGGTATAAAGAAAAAGTAGAGGGAAGCAAAAGAATAGGTAAATTTGGAGAGATAATGCCACAAAGAGAATTTATAGGCCTTATGAAAATAGTAGATGTATTTGACCTTGTAAAGCTTACAAATGAATTTACTGAAGATGCAAAAAAAGATTTGGAAAATCATCCTTTAATAAATGAGGAATTAGTCTCAAGACTTAAAGTAGGAGAGACCATAGAAGATATTAAAAATTTAATAGAAAATCAAGAGGCAGAAGCTCTATATCACAATAAAGAATTAGTAGGATGTGTAAAAAGAGCCCATGATGTAGATGTAAATCTATCTGCTCATATACTATTTGAAAATCTAGTTTCAAAGGCTTCTGGAGTGCTTTCAGCACTACACTTGATTGACAAAAATGGAATAAATCCTGAAGATATAGACTATGTAATAGAGTGTTCAGAAGAGGCTTGCGGAGATATGAATCAAAGAGGTGGAGGAAACTTTGCAAAGGCTATAGCTGAAATGGCAGGACTTAAAAATGCTACAGGTTCAGATGCTAGAGGATTCTGTGCAGCACCAGCTCATGCCATGGTTCTAGCAGCATCTTTGGTTCAAGCAGGTACATTTAAAAATGTTATGATAGTTGCAGGAGGTTCAACTGCTAAACTAGGAATGAATGGAAAGGATCATGTTAAAAAAGACATGCCTGTATTAGAAGATGTACTTGGAGGTTTTGCAGTTCTTATTTCAGAAAATGACAGTAAAAATCCAATTCTTAGAACAGATATAGTTGGAAGACACACAGTAGGAACTGGTTCATCACCTCAAGCTGTTATTACATCCTTAGTTACTAATCCTTTAGATAATATGGGATTAAAGATAACGGATATAGACAAATATTCTGTAGAGATGCAAAATCCTGATGTTACAAAACCTGCAGGAGCAGGAGATGTACCTACAGCTAATTATAAGATGATTGGAGCTTTAGGTGTTAAAAGAGGAGATTTAGAGAAAAAAGAGCTACTAAACTTTATTCAAAAACATGGTATGGAAGGATGGGCGCCTACTCAAGGACATATACCTTCAGGAGTACCATATGTAGGTTTTGGTAGAGATGAAATTTTAGAGGGAAATATAAAAAGAGCTATGATAGTTGGAAAAGGTAGTCTATTCTTAGGCAGAATGACAAATCTCTTTGATGGTATATCCATAGTAATGGAAAAAAATCCAGGAAAAGTAGAAGAAGAAAAGGGGATATCAGAAGAAGAGGTAAAGAAATTGGTGGCTGAAGCTATGAAGGATTTTGCTAGTCATCTACTAAAGGATTAGAGGTGATAATATGAGTGAAAAACATGTAAAATCTATGATAGGCAAGGTTTTTAATGATATTGCACAAGGTATAGAAACAGGTCAATTTAGCCAAAGAGTTAGAGTAGGCATAACTACCATTGGAAGTGAACTTGGTATGGATAATCTTATAAAAGGTGCTGAAATGGCGGCAAAAAAAGACCCTTCTATAGAAGTAGTATTAATTGGGCCAAAGTCAGATTCTCCCTTGACTCAGGAAATAGCAGACACAGAAGATGAAGTTTATGAAAAAATGGAGAAACTTTTAGATACAGGAGAAATAGATGCTGCAGTTACTATGCACTATAATTTCCCAATAGGAGTTTCTACAGTAGGTAGAACTATAACTCCTGCCCTTGGAAAAGAAATGTTCATAGCAACTACTACAGGAACATCATCATCACACAGAATAGAGGCCATGGTTTTAAATGGAATAAATGGAATAATAACTGCAAAATCCATGGGCATAGATAATCCTACTGTAGGAATTTTAAATGTAGATGGAGCAAGACAAGTAGAAAAAACATTTAAAAAGCTAATAGAAAATGGATACGATGTAAACTTTACTGAATCCAGTAGATCTGATGGAGGATTTGTAATGAGAGGAAATGACCTTTTAAAAGGAGTTCCTGATATAATGATAAATGATACACTTACAGGAAATATCCTAATGAAGATGTTCTCCTCATTTACAACTGGTGGAAGCTTTGAGTCTTCAGGCTATGGATATGGGCCAGGGATAGGAGAAAATTATGATCCAGTAGTTTTAATTCTTTCTAGAGCGTCTGGAAGTCCAGTAGTTTCAAATGCCATCCTGTACGCAGGAGAATTGATTAAGGGAGATTTAAACTCTATTAAAAAAGAAGAATTTAAAAAGGCGAATAAAGCAGGTTTAAAAGATATATTAAAAGCAGCAACTAAAGATAAAGAAAAAAATGAAGAAGAAATATCTCCTCCATCAAAGGAAATGGTGACAGAGACTATAGGTGGAATAGATATTATGGAATTAGAAGATGCGGTTAAAGAATTGTGGAAAAATAATATATATGCAGAATCAGGTATGGGGTGTACAGGACCTATAGTCATGATAAATGAGGCTAAACTCTGTGATGCTATAAAAGTATTAAAAGAATCAGGCTATGCAGTAGAAGATAGGAGTATTTGTTAAACAATCATAATAATCAACATAATTGTTTTAAATGTTGAAATAAATTCTTAAATCAATTATAATAAACTTGTTATATTAAAAAAGTATTAGGGTATAAATAGTTTAGAAACTATTCTAATACTTAAAATTTAAGGGGGATTATAAATGAATAAGAAGTGGTTAGCTTTAGGACTAGCGCTAATCTTAATATTTACATTAGCAGCTTGTTCAAATGATGATGGCGATGTGGCTGACGATCCAGCACCAGGAAATGAAGAGGAGACACCTGATACAGAGGATACAGGTGACACTGGAGATGCAGAAGAGACTTATAAAGTAGCTATGGTTACTGATGAAGGTGGAATAAGTGACCAATCTTTCAATGAGTCAGCTTGGGAAGGACTACAAAAAGCAGATGAAGATTTTGATAATATAGAAGTAAGCTACCAAGAGTCACACAATGATGCTGATTATGCACCGAACTTTGAAACAGTACTAGATGCTGAAAATGATTTAATGTGGGGTGTAGGATATAAATTAGCAGATGCAGTAAAGGAAGCTGCAACAAACAATCCTGACAAACTATATGGTATAGTTGACTTCTCATATGGAGATGAGACTCCAGATAATACTGTAGGAGTTGTGTTTAAAGCAGAGCAACCATCATTCTTAGTTGGATATATTGCAGGAATGATGACTGAAACAGATAAAATAGGTTTTGTAGGTGGTAGAGAAGGAGATGTAATCTGGGGATTTGACTATGGATTCCAAGCAGGAATTCAGTATGCTGCCAAAGAACAAGGTAAAGAGATAGATGTATTATCACAGTATATAGAAACATTCTCTGAAACAACTAAGGCTAAAGCTGCAGCTACTAATATGTATCAACAAGGCATAGATGTAGTATTCCATGCAGCAGGTGGAGCTGGAGATGGAGTTATAGAAGCAGCTAAAGAGCAGGACAAATGGGTAATAGGTGTAGACAGAGACCAAAGTTATTTAGCACCTGAAAATGTGTTGACTTCAGCTATGAAGAGAGTAGATGTTGGTGTGTACAATGTAGTAGAACTATTAAATAAGGGAGAATTCCCAGGTGGAGAAACTATAGTGTATGGATTAGAAGATGGTGGAGCTGTAGATATAGCACCAACTTCTGACAAATATGTACCAGCAGAAATCCTTGATAAAGTAGAAGAATTAAAACAAGAAATCATAGATGGTAAAATAGTAGTTCCATTCAATGAAGAGACATATGAAGTATATATGGAGGAACTTAAGTAAGCAGTAGTAAATAAAATTAAAAAGCTTAAGGCCATGGCCTTAAGCTTTTTAAATCTAGATAGGAGGAAACCCTGTTGGAAAATAAACCTGAAAACGCAATAGTAATGAAAAATATTACTAAGAGATTTGGTAGCTTTACTGCAAATGACAATATAGACTTAACAGTAGCTAAGGGAGAGATTCATGCTCTTCTAGGTGAAAATGGAGCAGGTAAGAGTACTCTTATGAATATACTCTATGGTCTTTTACAACCTAGCTCTGGAGAAATATACATAAATGAGGAAAAGACAAAGATCAATAATCCCAATATAGCAATATCTAAAGGTATAGGAATGGTCCATCAACATTTTATGCTTGTAGAATCATTTTCAGTTGTAGAAAATATAATCTTAGGTATGGAAACTACAAAGGGCATTGTATTAGATATAGATAGAGCTACAAAAGAGTTAAAAGAACTTTCGGAAAAATATGGTCTATATATAGAGCCTGATGCAAAAATAGAAGATATCACTGTTGGTATGCAGCAAAGGGTAGAAATATTAAAATCCCTATACAGAGGTGCTGATATTCTAATACTAGATGAACCTACAGCAGTTTTAACACCTCAGGAAATAGAAGAATTAATCACCATACTAAAGGGCTTATCAGAGCAAGGGAAAACTATAATTATAATAACTCATAAATTAAAAGAGATAAAAGCAGCGGCTGATTATTGCACTATCATTAGAAGAGGTAAAAAAATAGATACAGTTAAGGTTTCAGATGTAAGCATAGACGAACTTGCAGAAATGATGGTAGGTAGAGAAGTAAATTTTAATGTAGAAAAACAATTATTAGAAAAGGGTAAAAAAGTATTAGAATTAAAGGATCTTGTAATTAAGGATAATAGAAAGTTAAATGCAGTAGATGGGCTATCATTAGATCTATATTCTGGAGAAATATTAGGAATAGCAGGTGTAGATGGAAATGGACAATCAGAACTTATAGATGGACTTACAGGTCTTAGGGATATAGAAAGTGGACAAGTTATCCTAAATGGCCAGGACATTACAAAGAGCTCTCCATATGAAGTTATTAATAGTGGTATAAGTACTATCCCTGAAGATAGACAGAGAAGAGGACTGGTTCTAGATTTTACTGTAGCAGAAAATATGGTATTAGAAAATTATTATAAAGAACCTTTTTCTAACAAAGGGATATTAAATCATAAGAAGATAGATGAGTTTACAAATGGACTTATAAAAGATTTTGATATTAGACCCCAGGATCCACATCATTTAGCTGGAGCATTATCCGGGGGTAATCAACAAAAGGTAATAATTGCTAGAGAAATTACAAATAATCCAGAAGTTTTAATAGCAGCACAGCCTACTAGAGGTCTAGATGTAGGTGCCATTGAATTTGTACAAGAGTATCTAGTAAAGCAAAGAGATAAGGAGAAAGCAGTGCTTCTTATATCCTTTGAATTAGATGAAGTAATAGCCTTATCAGATAGGATAGCAGTTATATACAATGGAAAAATAGTAGACATAATAGATGCAAAGGATGCAGATGAAAAGACACTAGGTCTTTTAATGGCAGGAGGAGGGAGTACACATGAAGAAAAATAGATTTCTAGTTACCTTTGTCTCCATTTTATTAGGATTAGTTGTAGGTGCAATTATATTGTTAATAGGTGGGTTTGATCCAGTAGAAACATATAAAACTATGATACTTGGGATATTCAGTAAACCTAAGTATATAGCTTGGACTATAGTTAGATCTACACCTATCATTCTTACAGGTATTTCTGTAGCCTTTGCATTTAGAACAGGATTATTTAATATAGGTGCAGAAGGGCAATTTATAGTAGGGTCCATCTTTGCCACTATGGCAGGATACTTTTTAGATCTACCTCCATTTATACATGTAATAGTAGCTATACTAATAGGAACATTGGCTGCAGGTATATGGGGTGGAATAATTGGTATATTAAAGGCAAAGTTTGGAGTTCATGAAGTTATTTCATCTATAATGATGAACTGGATAGCTATTTACTTAAATAATTACTTTTTAACCTTTGAAAGTTTTAGAAGACCAAATTCTGATTCATCATTTAAAATACTTGATAGTGCCAGCACTAGAATATTGGGAGAGTGGAAATTATCAGAAGTAGGGAGAGCATTTTTAAAAGATCATGAAATATTAAAGGGGCTTTTAAATCCTCCGGTGAATTATGGTATGTTTATAGCCATATTAGTGGCTATTGGGGCTTTCTATATACTTAAAAATACAACTTTAGGGTATCAACTTAAAGCTGTAGGATACAATAGAGATGCAGCTGAATATGCAGGGATAAATATAAATAAAAATGTAGTTTTGTCACTTTTTATAGCAGGAGCAATAGCAGGAATAGCAGGTGCTACTCAAGTATTAGGAGTAGAAGGGCAAGTTAGTTTACTAGATGCTGGTCCAGGTTATGGCTTTGATGGTATAGGAGTATCTCTAATAGCTGCCAATAATCCTTTAGCAACTATCCCAGCAGGACTTTTATTTGGGGGGCTAAAGTATGGTGGAGGGAAATTAAACTCCCTTATAAGTGTGCCATCTGAAATAATAGATATAACCATAGGTACTATAATTTTCTTTGTAGCTATGCCTAAATTAATTTATATGATGAGTTCAGTATTTAAAAAGAATAAAAGAGGTGATAAGGTTGAATAGTGTAATTGATAATATAGGTATTATATTGGGAATATCACTTATGTATGCAGCACCTCTTATATACACAGCTTTAGGAGGAGTTTTATCTGAGAATTCAGGAGTAGTAAATATAGGACTAGAAGGTATGATGACCATAGGAGCTTTTACTGGAGCAGCTGTTGGTTATTATACATTAAACCCTTGGTTTGCTTTTTTAGCCGCAGGCTTAGCAGGTGGAGTTCTTGCATTATTTCATGCCATAGCAACAGTGCATTTTACAGCTGATCATGTAGTATCAGGTATTGCTATAAACTTTATTGGACCAGGATTAGCAGTATTTTTAAGTAGAATATTTTTTGATGGGGCATCTATGACATTACCTATAGATTTTGATCATAAGATTCCTAAATCTTTAAATGCTATATTGCCAGAAGAAGGATTTTTCAATTATGTATTTAATCAATATGACACTGTTTATTTAGCATTTATAATGGTAGGATTAGTATGGTTTTTACTATATAAGACTAAGCTAGGGCTTAGAATCAGATCTGTAGGTGAACATCCACGAGCTGCGGACACACTAGGAGTAAATGTATATTTAATAAAATATATAGCAGTTATATTATCAGGAGTTTTTGCAGGTTTTGGTGGAGCTGCTATGAGTTTAGCAGTTGTAGCAAATTACAGAGTTACTCTTATATCAGGTCAAGGATTTATAGCCTTGGCTGCCATGATATTTGGTAAATGGAAGCCAGAAGGTGCTATGTGGGCATGTCTACTTTTTGGAGCTGCACAAGGACTTATAACCTATGTAGGTAGTACATCCTTTCAGGTTCCCTCAGCCTTACTAGCAATGGTTCCATATGTAATAACCCTTTTAGTATTGATATTTGTAGTAGGAGAAGGAAATGGACCAAAGGCTAATGGTATACAGTATGAAAAATAATTTTTAGATGGAGAAAATTTCTCCATCTTTTTTTTATATAAAAATATTTTGTATATTTCGAAATATTTGATATAATTATATTTAGAATGGAGGAATAATTGATGAAACTTGAGTATAATTTAAAATTAGAACAAACTCAAAAATTAATAATGACACAAGAATTGAGGCAAGCTATTCAATTACTCCAGTATAATAGCTTAGAGTTAAATGAATATATAAAAGATCAAATAGAAGAAAATCCAATGTTGGAAATGGAATCTGTAAATAGAGAAATCGAAAATATAAAAAAAGATGAGAAAAAGGATGAAATAGATTTAAAGGATCTTGCTGAGAGGTACGATGATATAAGTTATAAGTCAGAAATAAATAGAAACCAGAATGAATACAATTTTGAATCCTTTGTAACTCATAAAGAAAATTTGAAAGATTATCTGATGGGTCAGCTTAATTTAACTATATTAGAAGATGAAAATTATCTTATAGGAAAATATATAATTGAAAATATAGATAAAAATGGATATCTAATGACTACTTTAGAAGAAATAAAAACTTATTTTGAAGTCAATATTGATATAGTAGAAAAGGTACTTGAGATAATACAAGGATTTGATCCTGCAGGCGTTGGTGCAAGAAACCTAAAAGAATGTCTTTTAATTCAATTAAAGGCAAAGGAAGATGTAGAGCAGGTAGTAATAGATGTAATAGAGAATTACTTAGAAGATTTATCATGCAATAGAATTATGAAGATTTCTAAGGAGTTAAATATAGACACATCTCAAATACAAAAAGCATGTGATTCTATAAAGACATTGAATCCGAAACCAGGAAGTGGATTTGATGATTCTCTGGATCAGACAAAGTTTATCGTTCCAGATGCCAGTATTGAATTAATAGAAGGGGAGTATATTATTCTTTTAAATGATATAACTGGTCCTAGATTAAATATAAGTGATTATTATTTAAGTCTTATGAAAAACAATAGGGATGATAATACTAAAGAATTTCTTTCAGAAAGACTTAATAAGGCTATGTGGATTATTAAAAGTATACAGCAGAGAAGGCAAACGATTTATAATGTAATAGAAGCTATATTGAAGTTTCAAATAGAATTTTTTAAAAATGGGGAAAAGGCTTTAGTGCCTCTTACATTAAAAGAAGTAGCAGATTGTATAGATATGCATGAATCCACAGTATCTAGGGCTACAAATGGAAAATATGTACAAACTCCAAGAGGACTTTACGAATTAAAATATTTTTTCTCAAGTGGAGTAGGAAATCAATTAGGAGGGATATCTTCCTCTACAAGGATTAAGGCAATAATAAAAGATATAATAAATGAAGAAGATAATAAAAAGCCCTATAGTGATCAAAAAATTGCAGATATATTAAAGGAAAAGGGCTCAAATATATCTAGAAGAACTGTAGCTAAATATAGAGAAGAATTAAATATACCTAGTTCTTCTCTAAGAAAAAGGTTTTCCTGAAAATCATAATTATTGCATAATTTATCCTAATAAGGTATACTATAGATAGTGGAGTTTTAAACTCTGCTATTTATTTAGATAACATGGGACAAAAAAACAAGTAGAGGTACATAAATTGTCCCGGTAGTACTCTTGGAGGTGAAAAGATCGAAACTTTAAACATTATAAGAGAGATATTGCCAGAAATGGTTGAATTAGTCTATACAAGATATTTGATTTTAAGATTCATATCTCATAACCAACCTATTGGTAGAAGGATGTTATCTAAACAATTAAATATGAAAGAAAGAAAAGTCAGAGATGAGGTAGAAATTCTTAAAAATTTAGATTTAATAAAAATTGATTTTAAGGGTATGTATACAAGTGAAAAAGGTAAAAAAATACTAAGGGATTTAGAGCCAATATATGCTAACTTAAAAGATATACCGATATTAGAGGAAAAGTTAAAGAATATATTGGGTATAAAAAAAGTAAAAATTATCCCTGGAGATTCTAATGAAAGTCAGATAATTTTAAAAGATATGGGTAAAATTACCTTTAAGGTATTAAAAGAAACTCTAAAAGAAAAAGATGTTATTGGGATAACTGGTGGCTCTACTATGGCAAAAGTAGTAGAAGAAGAAGAATATGATGATAAGACCAGAAATATCTTAGTCATTCCTGCTCGTGGAGCATTAGGTTCTGATGTTGAAAATCAATCTAATTCTATATCTGCAAAATTGGCTAAGAAATTAGGGGGTAACTATAAACTACTAAATGTTCCAGATACTTTAGATGTAGATGCTTTGGAGCATGTATTAAAAAATGAAGAAATAAAAGAATCTAAAAAAATCATAGAAAACATTAATATCCTAGTATTTGGAATTGGTAGAGCAGATACTATGGCAAGTAGAAGAAATTTAAAAGAATCCACGGTAGAAAAACTTAAAAATCAGATGGCAGTTTCTGAAGCATTTGGCCATTATTTTAACATCAAGGGGGAAGAAGTCTGGGAACACAAGACAATAGGTCTCTCTTTAGATAGATTTAAGAATTTAAAAAATTTAATTGGGGTAGCAGGAGGTGAAGAAAAAGCTGAAGCTATAATAGCGGTATCCACATTAAATCCTAATTTGACTTTAATAACAGATGAAAAAGCAGCAAAAGAGATATTGAGGATATTTTGAAAACATAAATAAAATTTAATTAATAAGAGGAGGAATTTTTAATGAGTATGAAAGTTGGAGTAAGCGGATTTGGTAGAATAGGTAGAGATTTTGTAAGAGCGTATTTTGAAGGTGGAGTAGAAGATTTTGAACTAGTTGCTATAAATGCATCAGGAAATATAGAAGATTTAGCTCATTTGTTTAAATATGATTCAGTATATGGAAAATTCAATGGTACTATTGAAACAGATGAGGAAGGATTTATAATAAATGGTAAAAAAGTTAAAGTAATAGCTCATAGAGATCCAGCTGAAATTCCTTGGAAGGAATTAGGAGTAGAATTGGCAATTGATTCAACAGGAGCATTTAGAGATAGGGAAGGTCTATCTAAACATTTGGAAGCTGGAGCAAAAAAAGTTATAGTAACTGCACCAGCAAAAGGAGAAGATATTACAGTTGTATTAGGTGTAAATGATGAAAAATATGATCCGGAAAATCACAATATTATATCTAATGCATCCTGTACTACTAACTGTTTAGCACCTGTTGCTAAAGTAATATTAGAAAAACTAGGAGTTAAAAAAGGTCTAATGACTACAATTCATGCTTATACAGGAGACCAACAAATACTAGACAAAAGACATAAAGATCCTAGACGTGCAAGGGCTGCAGCAGTAAATGTAGTACCAACTACTACAGGTGCAGCAAAGGCAGTTGCTCTAGTATTACCAGAATTAAAAGGTAAATTAAATGGATTCGCAATAAGAGTTCCAGTTCCTACAGGATCTATTGTAGATGTAACATTTGAAGTAGAAAAAGAAACTACTGCAGAAGAAGTAAATAAATTATTAAAAGAAGCAAGTGAAAATGAACTAAAGGGAATTCTTGGATTCTCAGAGGAGCCTCTAGTGTCATCAGACTATGTAGGGGACCCAAGATCATCAATAGTAGATGGATTATCAACTATGGTAATAGGTAATATGGTCAAGGTTGTATCTTGGTATGATAATGAGTGGGGATATTCAGAAAGAGTTTTAGACCTTGCAAAATTAGTAGCTACTAAGTAATTCATTAAAGTCGGGTCTTTTAAAAGACCCGACTATTTACTATAAGAGAGGGTGATTATATGCTAAATAAAAAGGGTTTAAAAGATTTAGATGTAAAAGGGAAAAAGGTAATTGTGCGATGTGACTTCAATGTTCCTATGGATAAAGATGGAAATATAACTGATGATAAAAGAATTAGAAGCTCTCTTCCTACGATTGAATATTTAGTAAAAGAAGGAGCAAGAGTTGTACTAATGTCTCATTTAGGCAGACCAAAAGGTGAAGCAAAAGAAGAATTCAGTTTACAGCCTGTTGCAAATAGATTAAAAGAACTATTAGATAAAGATATAGTATTTGCCAAAGATGACAATGTGGTGTCAGATAAGGTTAGAGAAGAAATAAATTCCTTAAAAGATGGTGATATAGCTTTACTCCAAAATACGAGATTTAGAAAAGAAGAAACAAAGAATGGAGAAAACTTTGCAAAAGAGCTGGCATCCTTAGGAGAGCTATATGTAAATGATGCCTTTGGAACATCCCATAGAGCCCATGCCTCAAATGTAGGTGTATCATCCTTACTTCCTTCAGCAGTAGGATTTTTAGTTGAGAAAGAAATAAATGTAATGGGAAAATCTATAGAAGAACCTAAGAGACCATTTATTGCTATATTAGGTGGAGCTAAAGTATCAGATAAGATTGGTGTAATTGAAAACTTATTAAATAAAGTAGATTCAATATTAATAGGTGGAGGAATGGCCTATACTTTTTTAAAGGCTCAAGGATATGAAATAGGACAGTCACTACTTGAAGAAGACAAGATAGAGTTGGCAAAAGAATTATTGGAAAAGGCAAAGAAAATTAATGTCAATTTACTACTGCCAGTGGATATTGTAGTAGCTAAAGAATTTAAAAATGATACAGAATTTAAAACTGTTAAAATAGATAGTATACCTGAAGATATGATGGGATTAGATATAGGAGAAGAAACTATAGAAAGATTCTCTGAAGAAATAGTAAATGGAGAAACTATAGTTTGGAATGGACCTATGGGGGTATTTGAAATGGAAAACTTCTCTAAAGGTACCTTTGGCATTGCTAAAGCAATGGCAAACTCTAAAGGTACTACTATAATAGGTGGAGGAGATTCTGCTTCTGCCGTTGAAAAAGCTGGATATTCTAAGGATATGAGCCATGTATCAACAGGTGGGGGAGCTAGTTTAGAATTGTTAGAAGGTAAAAAATTGCCAGGAATAGAGGCAATAAGCGAAAAGTAAAGGTGGGATAATATGAGAACTCCTATAATTGCAGGAAATTGGAAGATGAATAAAACTATTGATGAAGCTTTAAAATTAGTAGAAGAGATAAAATCTCATAAATTAAGTAAAGATGTGGAAACTGTTGTATGTGTTCCTTTTACAGATATAAAAGATGTAAAAAAAGCTATAAAAGATACAGATATAAAACTTGGTGCTCAAAATATGCATTGGGAAGATAATGGAGCATATACAGGTGAGATATCCCCTTTAATGTTAAAAGAATTAGGGGTAGATTATGTAATAATAGGACATTCAGAGAGAAGACAATATTTCAATGAAACAGATGAAACTGTAAATAAAAAGATTAAGACTGCTTTAAATTATGATATAAAACCAATACTTTGTGTAGGGGAGACTCTAGAACAAAGGGAGTCAGGAGAAGCAGAAGAAGTAGTTAAAACTCAAATTACAAAAGATTTAAAAGATATAGATGTAGAAAAGGTAACAGATATAGTTATAGCCTATGAACCTATATGGGCAATAGGTACAGGAAAAACTGCTTCAGCTGATGATGCCAACAATATGATTGGATTTATAAGAGATACTATAAAAAATCTATATAGTGAGACTCAATCAGAAAAAATAAGAATCCAATATGGAGGAAGCGTAAAACCAAATAATGTTGTAGAATTGATGGGGAAATCTGAGATAGATGGAGCATTAGTTGGGGGAGCAAGTTTAAAAGCAGATGACTTTGTACAATTAGTAAATTATTAACTGGAGGAATATTCATGGCAAAAAAACCAGTAATGTTAATGATATTAGATGGCTGGGGTATAGGAGAAGATTACCCGGGAAATGGTGTAAAACTTGCAAACACTCCAAACTTCGATAGATTAATATCTAAATATCCTAATACAAGTCTAGATGCAAGTGGCCAATATGTAGGTCTTCCCCAAGGACAGATGGGAAATTCTGAAGTAGGACATTTAAATATAGGAGCGGGAAGAGTAGTATATCAAGAATTGCCTAGAATAACTAAGGCCATTGAGAGTGGAGAGTTTTTTAAAAATGAAGGAATTCTAGCAGGTTTGCAAAATATAAAGACAAATAATTCTAAGGTACACCTTATAGGTTTAGTTTCAGACGGAGGTGTTCATAGTCATGTAAAGCATCTCTATGGATTACTTGAAATGATGAAAAAGAATGATGTAAAACAGGTCTATGTCCATGTGATTTTAGATGGTAGAGATGTACTTCCTACAGCTGGGAAATCTCAAGTAGAAGAATTACAACGAAAAATGGATGAAATAGGTGTAGGTAAGATTGCTACGGTATCGGGTAGGTACTACACTATGGATAGAGATAAGAGATGGGAAAGAACAGAATTAGCATATGATGCCATGGTTTTAGGTCAAGGTGAGAAGAATATAGATCCTATTGTTGCAATTGAGAATTCATATAATGAAGAAATCACAGATGAATTTATGTTGCCAACATTGATAGTAGAAGATGGAAAACCTGTTGGAACTATTGAAGATAGTGATACTGTGATATTCTTTAATTTTAGACCAGATAGAGCTAGACAAATTACTAGAGCTATTGTAGATCAAAACTTCATAGGATTTAAAAGAAAAAAGACAGTAAGTACTTTTTATATTACTATGACAGAATACGATACTACTATGCCAAATGTAAATGTGCTATATAGAAGTGAAACACCTTTAAACACTCTATCACAGTTTGTAAGTACTAGTGGACTAAATCAAGTTAAAATAGCTGAGACGGAAAAATATGCCCATGTAACCTTTTTCTTAAATGGAGGAATTGAAAAACCCTATATGAATGAGGATAGAGCATTGATTCCTTCTCCCAAAGTTGCAACCTATGACTTGAAGCCGGAGATGAGTGCCAAAGAGGTAAAAGAAGAAGTCATAAATAGATTAAATATGGATAAATATGATTTGATAGTGGTAAACTTTGCAAATTCAGACATGGTAGGACACACTGGCATAATGCCTGCAGTTATAAAGGCAGTTGAAACTGTAGACAGATGTATGGGAGAAGTAATAGAGGTTTTAAATGAAAAAAATGGTATAGCACTTATAACAGCAGATCATGGAAATGCAGAAAAATTGTTAGATGAAAATGGGAATGTATTTACAGCCCATACTACAAATAAAGTACCTTTAATATTAGTAGGAGAAGATAGACAATTAAAAGAAGGAAAGCTTGCAGATATTGCACCTACCCTACTAGAGCTTATGGGATTAGAAACGCCTAAAGAAATGACTGGAAATTCACTGTTAGTTTAAATAATAAAAGATGGAAGGATGATAAATTTGAGTATAATAGTAGATGTATACGCAAGAGAAGTACTTGATTCAAGAGGAAACCCAACTGTAGAAGTAGAAGTAATTACAGAAACAGGTTCATTTGGAAGAGCAATAGTACCTTCTGGAGCTTCCACAGGAGCATTTGAAGCTGTAGAACTAAGGGACGGAGATAAATCAAGATACCTAGGTAAAGGTGTATTAGATGCTGTAGCAAATGTAAATGATGTTATTGCAGATGAAATAATAGGAATGAATGTATTTGATCAATTAGGCATAGACAAATTCATGATAGAATTAGATGGAACAGATAATAAAGGTAAATTAGGAGCTAATGCTATACTAGGTGTTTCTATGGCAGTTGCAAGAGCAGCATCAGAAGAATTAGGTATGCCTTTATATAATTATATAGGTGGAGTAAACTCTAAAACAATCCCTGTACCGATGATGAATATATTAAATGGTGGAGAGCATGCAGATAACAATGTGGATATACAAGAATTTATGGTAATGCCAGTTGGAGCAAAGAATTTTAAAGAAGCTTTAAGAATGGGTGCAGAAATATTCCATAGCCTTAAATCAGAATTAAAATCTAAGGGATTAAATACTGCAGTAGGTGATGAAGGTGGATTTGCTCCAAACTTATCAAGCAACGAGGAAGCTTTATCTACAATAGTATCTGCAATAGAAAAAGCTGGATATAAACCAGGTGAAGAGGTAATGTTAGCCCTTGATGTTGCAGCTACAGAAATGTATGATAAAGATAAGAAAATATACTCTCTAGCAGGTGAAGGCAGAGAATTAACTGTAGAAGAAATGATAGATTTCTATGCAGATTTAGTTGAGAAGTATCCAATTATTTCCATAGAAGATGGACTAGATGAAGAAGATTGGGATGGATGGAAAGCTCTTACTGAAAGATTAGGAGATAAAATCCAATTAGTAGGAGACGACTTATTTGTAACTAATACAGAGAGATTAAATAAAGGAATTGAGCTTGGAATTTCTAATTCAATCTTAATAAAATTAAACCAAATAGGTACAATAACTGAAACTCTAGATGCTATAGAATTAGCTAAAACTCATGGATATACAGCAGTAATTTCTCATAGATCCGGAGAAACTGAAGATACAACTATTGCAGATTTAGCAGTAGCAACAAATGCAGGTCAAATTAAAACAGGTGCTCCTTCTAGAACTGATAGGGTTGCAAAATATAATCAATTATTAAGAATAGAAGATAATCTAGGAGAAGTTTCTCAGTATAAAGGTAAAAATACTTTTTATAATATAAAGTAAAATGAATTGAAACCTTCCAGGATTGAGACAGATGTAGTTTATGTTCTTTGTATATAAAGATAAAAGCAATAGTCTTAGCTCTGTGAAGCTAAGACTATTTTTGTATAAGGAGGTATACATATGAAACAAATAGCCATATATGGAAAAGGTGGCATTGGAAAATCAACTATAAGTGCAAATTTATCTGCAGCCATTTCAATATATAATAAGAAAGTCCTTCAAATAGGATGTGACCCTAAGCATGATTCTACAAGATTACTTATGCAGGGAAAAAATATAACTACAGTATTGGACTATATAAGAAGTACCAATCCTTTGGATTATACAGTTGAAGATATATTATTTCATGGATATAAGGGAATAGGCTGTGTAGAAGCAGGTGGACCTACTCCAGGTGTAGGATGTGCAGGAAGGGGTATCATCACTACATTTGAGCTATTGGATAGTTTTAATATAAAGGGTAATTACGATTATATCATCTATGATGTATTAGGGGATGTGGTATGTGGAGGTTTTGCTGTGCCCATAAGGGAAGAATATGCAGATACTATATTTATAGTCACATCAGGGGAGTACATGTCTTTATATGCTGCAAATAATATTTTAAGAGGTATCCAAAACTATGAAAATAGTGGAAAAAGAATAGGCGGCATCATATATAATAGGAGAAATGTACATGATGAGGATAATAGGGTAAGGAGATTTGTAGAGGCTGTAAAACTACCTATATTTATGGACATACCCAGAAGTGATGAGTTTTCAATATCTGAAAAAGGGAATATGACTTTGATTGAAAAATTTGAACAATCGAAGATAAAAGATATATTTAAGGATTTTGCAAAGGAAATAATAAAAGGAATAGAATTACATAAATCCAATCCTATTCCAGAGGAAGATATAGAAGATATCATACTTTTAAATAAAAGATTGATTTCAATTAAGAATAATCCTTTAAGTAAAGAAGAAAAGGAAATTTTAAAAGATGAAACCAGGCATATGGATGAAATAGATGCTACAAGTCCAAATAGATATCTATCTAAGAGTATGATTACTGAAGAGCCTCTTCATGGCTGTGCTTTTAATGGTGCTGTTTCTATGAGTATACATATTAAAGATGCTGTAGTCCTTGCCCATGCTCCTAAAAGCTGTACATATATATCCTATCAATCTATAACTTCTCCAGGAAGAAGAGGTTTATTTGAAAGAGGTGCTTTACTTCCTGTTTCTATATCCCCTAATTTTGAATGTACATATATGAAAGAGGTAGATATGGTTTTTGGAGGAATGGAGGTTTTGACGGAGAAAGTAAAGAAAATCAAAGCTGATTCTCCCAAGGCTATTATAGTGATAAGCGCATGTCCTTCAGGAATCATAGGAGATGATATTCATATGGTAAAATCCTTAGGTGATGATGATACTCCAATAATCACTATTAAAGCTGATGGAAATATAGCAGGGGATTATTTACAAGGTATGCTCATGAGCTATATGACCATAGCTAAAAATGCCATAAAATCAGATGTGAAAAAAACACCTGATACTGTAAATATAGTATTTGAAAAGGTCATTGCAAAAAACAACAATACCAATTTTGAAACTGTAGAAGAATATCTAAATCAAATGGAGATTACAGTTAATTGCAGATTTATTTGTGAAACTACCTATGAAAAAATAGAGAACTTTTTGACAGCCCCTATCAATATCTTGGGATATGATGATTATACTGGTAGGGTACTTAAGGACTTTTTTCAAAGAGAATATGATTGTGAATTCCTAGAGAAGCCCTTTCCTATTGGTTTTGAAGAAACTAAAACATGGATGAGAACTGTAGGCAGAGTTTTTCATAAGGAAAGACAGGCGCTAGATATTATAGAGAGCAATGAAAAACAATATAATCAATATATACAGGAGCTTAAACCCATATTAAAAGGGAAAAAACTTCTAATTATCACATACAATCACAGCCTAGACTGGATATTAAAAACTGTTTCAGATATTGGTGTGGAGATAGTAAAGATAGGGATATTGAATTTTTCTCAAGATATAGGGTTTAGAACAAATTTAAATCTAAATTTAAATGTAGATTTAAATTATAATAAGGAAAATATAGAGAGGGATATAAAAACATATAGTCCTGATATACTCCTTGCGAATTATGCATCTTCACTATATCATGGAGATTATATTTCTGATACTATACCTATGTGTCCGGATACTGGATTTTATTCTGGAGTAAAAATAGCTCAGAGGTGGGCAAAGCTTATCAAGTTAAATGTAAAAGGAGAATGGGCAAATGATGAAAGATTATTTAAAAAATATTACACCAGATAGTTTTACAGGTTTGATATTTGCCATGGAAGGAATTCACCGTACTGTGGTTTTAATAAATGGACCTACAGGATGTAAGTTTTATCATAGTGCTATTTCAGACAGTCAAAGTATTCATCAACATGAATTTGATCCTTTAAAATATCCAGACAGGTATTATTTTGGTCAGCCTAGAGTACCTTGTACATTTTTGGACTCTAAGGATTATGTATATGGAAGCAAAGAAAAATTAGAAGAGACTCTTAATTTTCTAAATGAAAAAGTCCCTTTTGATTTATTAGTTGTAATAAATTCCCCTGGGGCTTCACTTATTGGAGATGATTTGAAAGGCATAGTAGGTCAATATATAGAAGAAAAGAAATTTATAGTTATAGAGACTTCAGGATTTTCCGATGATATATGTCAGGGATATGAAAGGGCTGCTATGGAAATATTTAAACAGCTAGACATCCCTAAACTAAAAAAATTGCCCGATACAGTAAATATATTGGGTATATCCATATTCCATAGAGACCATATAGGGGATATAGAAGAAATTGAAAGATTGCTTAATATGTGTGGTATAAAGGTAAATTGCTTTTTATGCTCAAAATCATCCTTAGAAGACATAAAAAATATATCTAAAGGAAGCCTTAATGTAGTAATAAACCCTGAGTACGGATATAATACCGCATTGTTGCTAGAAGAAATCTATGGTATACCTTATTATATCTGTGATGGACCTCCTATAGGATTTAGTGCTACGGAAAAGTTTATAGAAGATATATGTAATATATTAAATAAAGACAACAGTAAATTTATGGAGGAAAGCGAGAAATCCAGAGCTGATGCCTATGTACATATTTCAAGGGTAAATTCTATGACTGGATTGCCTAAGGGAGTAAATTTTGCAATAGAAGGCAATTATTCAGAAGTATATTCTTACTCTATGTTTCTAGTTCATTATTTTGGAATGATACTAGAAACTGTATCCGTATTGAATGAAAATACGGATACATTCAAAGAACGAACCGATGATTTTCTAAAGGATTTAAATATCTATGATACTATTAACAGGGATATACTAAAGACTAAAAGCGAACTAGTCTTTGGAAGTGGAAACACCATTGCTAAACTTAAATTAAGAAAACACAATTTTAGTGGTATTGAGATATCTTTGCCCTCCTTAGGCTATATAGATGTACTTCCAAAGACTCATCTAGGTCTAAAGGGAGCCCTTATAATAGTAGAGCAAGTGCTAAATGGATTGATATTTAATTAAATAATGATTAAAGGTGCCAGGTTTTAAGATATGGATAATAGGGACTTCTGGATTTTTTATTCCTTTTTAATAATCACTTTAAATTAACAGATACTTTAAGTAAATATACACATGAGGAGAGAACAAATGAATTATTTAGGAGCTTTACATGGTTTAATTACATTTATATTAATAGGAATATTTCATCCTATTGTAATAAAAGCAGAATATTATTTAGGAAGAAAAAGTATAATTATTTTTATAATAGCAGGGTTTATATCTTTGATTGGTTCTTTAATTACGTACAATATAACTATTTCAAGTTCTTTGGGAATACTTGCCTTTTGTTGTTTTTGGAGCATCAAAGAGGTTATAGAACAAGAGCAAAGAGTTTTGCAAGGAAGATTTCCTAAAAATCCTAATAGAAATTATGATGAAAAGAAAAGATAGAGGTATAAATTTTATCAATAGGATTTATTTTAATATAGAAAAAACAAATGTTGTTTAGGTGGAAATATCTGTAATAAGAGTGTATACTGTATTTAGATTGTTAAAAATATTACATACACATGGAGGTAATTATGAAAAGGAAGATAAGTTTATTATTAATTATGTTAGTAATTGTAACGTCTTTATCAGGATGTGGAAATGACACAACTGGTACAAACAATACAACAACTGAAGAAAATGAATTTAAAGCGGAAATGACTTTTAATGGTTCCTCTACTTTAGCGCCAGTAATATCTGCCATAGCAACAGATTTTATTGAAAGTAATGGTACATGGGACAAGGTTAGCCCTGATTTTCCAGAAAAAAACATATCAATATATGTATCTGCTGGTGGCTCAGGAGCAGGTGCAAAATCAGTTATAGAAGGCACTAGTGACTTTGGTATGTTAGCTAGAGGAGTAAAGGATACAGAAAAAGAAAAAATTGATGATATGAAAGAGTTTACTCTAGGAATAGATGCTTTAACTATTTCTGTAAATCCTGAAAACCCATTAGTAGATATAAAAGATGATTTAACTACAGAAGAAATAATGAAAATATTCTCAGGGGAATATAAATACTGGGATGAATTAGATGAAAGTCTAGAGCATAAAGAGATAGTTGTTGTTATTAGAGACTTAGGTGGAGGGGCACATGAAGTATTCCAAAAAAGTATAATGGGAGATGTTCAAGTAAGAGAAGATGCTATTCAGTCTCCTTCAATGGGTGCTTTAGTTACAAAGATTATGGAAAATAAAGATGCAATAGGATATGCGTCTTATGGTATGGTAAATCAAAATGAAGGTAAACTTATACCTTTAAAAGTTGATGGCATAGAAGCAACAGAAGAAAACATAGTGAATGGCTCATATAAGGTATCAAGACCTTTATTGGTAATCAAAGATGGAGAATTAACATCTGAACAACAAGAATTTATGAATTTTGTATTATCAGATGAGGGCTCAGCTATTATTGAAAAAATGGGATTTGTACCAGCAAATTAGAAAAGGGGACTCTAGGGTCCCTTTTTTGAGGTGATTAAGTGCGAACTTTAGAAAATAAGATTTTCAAAGTAATAGTAAATATTTTAACATTATTTTCTTTATTGATACTTTCCTTTATTGTATTTTTTATTTTAAAGGAGAGTATTGTATTCTTTAAAGAAGTACCAATAAAAAACTTTATGTTTGGAAGAAAATGGAATCCACTTAATTCAGCAGATAAGTTATCTATATTTCCTATTATATTAGGAACCGTGTATATTTCAGTTTTGGGACTAATTATAGCACTACCCATAGGAGTAGGTAATGCTGTTTTCCTGTCGAGTTATACAAACATGAAGGCTAAGCAAATAATTAGGCGAGTTGTAGATATATTAGCAGGAATACCCTCAGTTATTTACGGCTTTATTGGATTGCAAGTTGTAGTAAAGTTCTTTGAAACAAAATTATCCTTTTCCACAGGAGAATCAGTTTTAGCAGGTGGTATAGTTATTTCTGTTATGATGTTACCCTTTATTATCTCCACATGTGAAGAATCAATGGAGAAAACCTACAATGAATATGCTAAGTATTCCAATGCTTTAGGAGTTTCTAAAAGATATATGATAAGAAATATAGTTTTACCAAATAGTAAAAGGAGCATTTTGATTGCAGCTGTATTGGCACTGAGTAGAGGTTTGGGGGAAACAATGGCCGTAATGATGGTAGTAGGAAATGCTCCGATTATGCCTAAACTACTGGGAAAATGCCAAACCATACCATCATTAATAGCACTTGAAATGGGTATGGCAGAGATTGGAAGTTTACATTACCATGCTCTTTATGCTTCAGGTTTTGTATTGATGATGATTTTGCTTATTATTAACATTATAATATATATAATTAAAAGAAAGTTAATATAAAGGTTGAAATAATATGAAGAAAAAAATTCAAGATAATATTTTCAAATTATGGATTACATTAAGTGTTTGTATAGTAGCTACAATTGTACTATTTATTATTGGATTTATCTTTACAAAGGGGTTAAGTTCAATTAATTTAGAATTTATTTTTAGTAAGCCAAAGGGTATTCCATTAGGGGTAGAAGGTGGCATACTACCTGCTATTATAGGGAGTTTATTCTTAATGTTTACCGCTTGTTTTTTTGCTGCCTTTTCGGCTATTGCAACAGCTATATACACTGTATTTTATTGTAAATCAAAAAGAATAAGCGGTATAATTCATATGATAATACAATGTATGGCTGGAATTCCTTCTATAATTTTAGGTATGTTTGGATATACATTATTAATAGTATATTTAAATATTCATAGATCTCTTTTAACAGCAGGAATAACACTGGGAATTATGATATTTCCTTATATTGAAGTTAGGATAGAGAAGATATTAAATGAAATAGATACAAGTATTGTTAATTCATCCTATTCATTGGGTATATCAAAATTTTATACTATATTTAAATTAATATTGCCAGTATATAAGAGGGATATCATTTCAACCATACTTCTAGCAGGAGGATTTGCAATGGGGGCTACTGCACCTATAATATTAACTGGTGCTGTGATTTTTGCTCCAATACCAAAGTCTATATATTCACCTGTTATGGCATTACCTTTTCATCTATATATATTAGTAGGTGAAGGAATATCTATGGAAAAAGCTTATGGTACTGCTGCAGTTCTTATTATTGTGCTTCTTCTAATAAATATTTTATTTTTAACTTTTGATAGAAAAAGAAAGGAGCATAGATAGATGAAAATAATAGAGGTAAATAATTTGAATGTAAGTTATGATAATAAATTAGTATTAAAAAACTTATCTATGACTTTTAAGAAAAATAAAATTACAGCTATTATAGGACCATCAGGTTGTGGGAAATCTACTTTTCTTACTACTCTTAATTTAATGCTAGAGGAGCATGGAGGCAAATATACTGGAGAGATTATTTTTAGGGATAAAGAAATTAAAGACTATAATAAAGAAAGTATAAGACAAATGATAGGAATGGTTTTTCAAAAACCTACACCTTTTCCTATGTCTATATATAAAAATATGACTTATGGACCTATATATTATGGAGTAAAAGGAAAGAATAAGTTAAAGGATATAGTTGAAAGAAATTTAAAAAGAGTAGGACTTTTTGATGAGATAAATAATGATTTAAATATGTCAGCCATGAAATTATCTGGAGGGCAACAGCAAAGACTTTCAATAGCAAGAGCATTGACGGTAGAGCCAGAAGTTCTATTACTAGATGAGCCTTGTTCTGCATTGGATGTAAAAAACACTAGAATTATAGAAGGCATGTTGTTAAAGTTTTCTCGTGAATATACTATAATAATTGTGACTCATAATTTACATCAAGCTAAAAGAATATCTGACTACACTGCATTTATATTAGATGGAGAATTAGTAGAATATGGTGAGACGGAAGAAGTATTCTCTAATCCAAAAGATAAACGGACAAAGGAATATTTAGAAGGATTATATGGCTAGAGCAAAGCACCCATAAAACGGGAGAACCCATGCTTGAAAAATTAGATCGTATAAAGATAAAATATGGATTAGTTGAGGAAAAGAACTATTAATTTTGCATATGCAGAATTAATATCAATAATGTTAGTTAAAATATAATCAAAATATTTCATCGTATAAAAAAACTATGTTGAGTTTTCTTATCCTCTATGTTAGAATATTAATGTTAACTAGGAATGAAATTTTAATATAGTTATAAACGGGAGGTGTAGTAATGCAAACATTTTTTTCAATTGTTTTATTGGCATCAGCACTGGTAGTTATCATAAGTGTATTGTTACAAGAAGGTAGCGAAGGTGGAATAGGCACCATAGGCGGCGGAGGCCCAAGTGCATTATGGGGTAAAAATAAAGGTACAAGTAAGGAAGCTATTTTACAGAGAATAACAATTATCGCAGCTGTTCTATTTATGATATCGACTATCATATTAGCAGCTAAATAACAGAGGAGGAGAAACAATGGATTTTGTTTTAGTTTTAGCGCCAATAGTAGGTATATTGGCTTTGCTTTTTGCTTTTTATAAGGCAAGCAGTATTAATAAGGTTAATCCAGGGAATGCAAGGATGAAAGAGATTTCTACATATATTCAAGATGGATCTATGGCTTTTTTAAAGAGACAATATACTTCTTTAGGAATATTTGTAGCAGCACTTTTTGTAATTTTGATATTTGTACCTGGACTTGGATTTAAAGCAGCAATATGCTTTTTATTTGGGGCATTATTTTCAGTTTTTGCAGGTTATTTTGGTATGAGAGTAGCTACAAAGGCGAATGTAAGAACTGCTAATGCAGCTATGGAATCAGGAATGAACAAAGCTTTAAATGTAGCATTTTCTGGTGGAGCAGTAATGGGTATGAGTGTTGTAGGTCTAGGACTTATAGGAGTAGGTGTATTTTACTTATTATTTAAAGATCCAAGCATTATAACAGGATTTGGATTGGGAGCTTCATCTATAGCTTTATTTGCAAGAGTAGGTGGAGGTATATACACAAAAGCAGCCGATGTAGGAGCAGACTTAGTAGGTAAAGTTGAAGCAGGAATTCCAGAGGATGATCCTAGAAATCCAGCTGTTATAGCAGACAATGTTGGAGACAATGTTGGAGACGTAGCAGGAATGGGTGCAGACCTTTTTGAATCCTATGTAGGAGCATTGATATCAGCAATCACATTGGGATTAGTTGCATATCAAGAAGAGGGAGTATATTTTGCAATTGCTCTAGCGTCAGTGGGAATTATAGCATCAATCATAGGTGTTTATTTTGTAAGAGGAGACAAGGATCCTCAAAAGCTATTAAACAATGGTACTTTAGTTAGTTCATTGATTACAATAGTAGCGGGTTTCTTTTTAAGCAATTATATATTAAGTTCATACAAGCCTTTTGTATCAATACTTGCAGGACTTGTAGTAGGATTAATAATAGCAAGAATGACAGAATACTATACATCAGCAGATCATAATCCAGTTAAGAGAATAGCTGCAGAATCTGAAACAGGAGCATCTACAAACATAATAGGTGGTCTTTCAGTTGGTATGATATCTACAGCAGGACCAATATTAGTAATTGCAGTTGGTATTTTAGTAGCATACTATGTATCAGGTGGGGATGCAAATCCAGCTCAAGGACTATATGGTATTTCATTAGCGGCAGTAGGTATGCTTTCTACAGCAGGTATGACTATAGCAGTAGATGCTTATGGACCAATAGCTGATAATGCTGGTGGAATTGCAGAGATGTGTGAATTACCAGAAGAAGTTAGAGAAATTACAGATAAACTTGACTCTGTAGGAAACACTACTGCAGCTATAGGTAAAGGTTTTGCAATAGGTTCAGCAGCTTTGACTGCACTAGCTTTATTTGCATCCTATACACAAGCTGTAGGTCTTAGTGGTATAGATTTAACAAAGCCAACTGTTATAGCAGGTGCATTTATAGGTGGAATGCTTCCATTCTTATTTGCAGCAATGACAATGGACGCTGTAGGAAAAGCAGCTTTTGCTATGATAGAAGAAGTAAGAAGACAGTTTAAAGAAATTCCAGGAATCATGGAAGGTAAAGCTACTCCTGAATATGGAACTTGTGTAGATATAAGTACAAAATCAGCTCTACAAGAGATGGTAATTCCAGGAATTATGGCAGTAATAGCACCAGTTTTAATAGGTCTATTATTAGGAGCAGAAGCTTTAGGTGGACTTTTAGCAGGAGCCCTTGTTACTGGTGTATTAATGGCGATTTTCATGAGTAATGCAGGTGGAGCATGGGATAATGCTAAAAAATATATTGAAGAAGGAAATCATGGTGGAAAAGGTAGTGAAGCTCACAAAGCTGCAGTTACTGGGGACACTGTAGGAGATCCTTTCAAAGATACATCTGGACCATCATTAAATATATTGATAAAATTAATGACAATAGTATCTTTAGTATTTGCTCAATTATTCGTAAATTATGGTGGTATGTTATTCTAAGAGATAAAGTAAATAAAAAGTGGCCGATAGAGTTAAATTTATTGGTCACTTTTTTATTTGTTAAAAGTCTTTATACCATATAATGACAATGGTTTAATAAAATTTTAAAACTGTATAAATCTTACATAATATGATATAATGTTAAATTGGTAATAATAATATTATTATAAGTAATAGTATATAATATAATAGATATATATAAGGAAGATTATATGAATAAAGTGATAAATGGATTAAATATTAATTACATAACAGAAGGAACTGGAGAAGCTATAGTAGTTCTTCATGGTTGGGGAGCCAATATAGATACAGTAATTCCCATAGTTAACATATTAAAAGATAGATACAAAGTATATGCAATGGATTTACCAGGCTTTGGAAAATCAGATGAGCCTATGGATGTAATAGATTCATTTGAATACGCAGAGATAGTAAAAAAATTCATAGAAGATGAAAAACTATCAAAAGTTAAACTTATAGGACATTCTTTTGGAGGGAAATTATCAATTATACTAGGATCTAAATATCCTGAATTGGTAGAGAAGATAGTACTTATAGATAGTGCAGGACTAATTCCAAAAAGGGGAATAGACTATTATATCAAGGTATATAGCTTTAAAAGTTTGAAATTTATTTATAGAAATTTATTTTTTTGGATAAAAGATGAAGAAAAAATGGAGAAGTTTTATAAGAAGTTTGGCTCTGATGACTATCAAGACTCAAGTGGTATTATGAGAAAGATCCTTGTAAAGGTTGTAAATGAAGATTTGAGCCCTATATTAAAAGATATAAAAGCACCTACTCTTTTGATTTGGGGAGACAAAGATGAAGATACTCCTTTATATATGGGTGAAATAATGGAAAAACACATAAAAGACAGTGGATTAGTAGTATTAAAAGACACAGGTCATTACTCTTATTTAGATGACTATTATAAATTTAAAAATGTTATAAATTCTTTTTTCTAATAAGAGATTTTTTGGAGGGATAATATGGAAATTGCTATAATTTTGATTTTGAGTTTTGTTATATTGTATTTTATATCTCAGAGGTCAAAGTTTTCACTACACATGTTACAGTTAGAAGAATATGATAATGATAATTATAAAAAATGGATCTTTCAAAATAAAGCTAGAACTTTTAATCTTAAAAGAGATGATAAACCAGTAAAAAAACCTCTTGTATTTACACAGAGAGCAACAAGACTATATAGAACAAATTTAGTGGTAAATGAAGTAATACTCTTAATTCCAGTTATTGTTTTACTTTTAAGCAAAAATATATGGTCATCCTATATTTTACTTTTTCTAATAGGATTTTTAGTTTATAAGTTTGAAGCACTAACCATGCTAATATCTAATTTTATAATGGTTCCCATAGAAAAAAATATAAATTTAGGATTTTATACACAGGCACAAGAGAAGATAAAGTCAATGGAAGATTTAACTGTAGTTGGTATAACTGGTAGCTTTGGAAAGACTAGTACTAAATTTATTATAGGAACTATATTGGCGGAAAAGTTTAATGTTTTAAACACTCCAGAGTCATATAATACTCCTATGGGATTATCAAAGGTTATAAATAATGAATTAAATGAAGAACATGAAATATTTATAGCAGAACTAGGTGCAAGAATACCTGGTGAGATAAGAGAAGTAGCTAAGTTAGTACAGCCAGATATAGGGGTTATAACAGCCATAGGTCCAGTTCATATGGAAACTTTTAAGAACATAGATACTATAATGAAAACTAAGTATGAATTAATTGAAGAATTACCTACGGAAGGTGTAGCTATATTTAATTATGATAATAATTATGTAAAAAAATTAGCTGATAAGACTTTTAAAGAAAAATTAGTTTATAGTTTAGATAATAAAGAAGAGCCAGGTATATATGCAGATGAAATAGAAGTTTCAGAGTTTGGATCCTCCTTTACACTTAAGGATAAAGAAGGTAGCAGTATAAGATGTACAACTAAGCTTCTTGGTAAGCATAATATCTATAATATCCTTGCAGGAGCAAGTGTAGCCAAAATTTTAGGACTAACTTTTGAAGAGATAGCTAGAGGTATAGAAAAGATAGACCCGATTCCTCACAGATTAAATATTATTAATCCTGGCACTGGTATGATAATCATAGATGATGCCTTTAATTCAAATCCAATAGGTACAAAGGCTGCTTTAGAAGTTTTAGGTCAATTCAAAGAAGGTAGAAAGATAATAGTAACTCCAGGCATGGTAGAATTAGGAGATATGGAAGAAGAAGCAAATAAAGAATTTGGCAGAAATATAGGTAAAACTTGTGACTTTGCAATATTAATAGGGGAAAAACGATCAAAGCCTATATATGAAGGATTAATGGAGTCTAATTTTAACCCATCAAATATATTTATAGTAAATACTCTAGATGAAGCTTCAAACCATTTAGCCAATATTGGAAAACCAAAAGATGTTGTGCTATTTGAAAATGATTTACCAGACAATTATAGTGAATAGGGGGATTTTTGAATGAAAAAAGTAGGCGTAATATTTGGGGGACGAAGTGTTGAACATGAGGTCTCTGTTATTACAGGAATGCAAGTAATAGAAAATATAGACAAAACAAAATACAAGCCAATTCCCATATATATAACCAAAGACGGTAAGTGGCTTACAGGTGATTGTCTAATGGATTTTAAAAACTTTAAGAATAATAATCTAAATGATGCAATTGAAGTTTTTATGGCACATAAGCCTGGTGATTTTAATCTATATAGGAATCCAAATGATTTAGGAATGTTTGGGAAAAAGGTAGTAGACAATATAGACATAGCTTTTTTAGCTTTACATGGAACTCATGGAGAAGATGGCGCTATCCAAGGTCTTTTTGAGCTTATGGATATCCCTTATATAGGTGGTGGAGTATTAGCATCAAGTGTAGGTATGGATAAAATACTTATGAAGGATGTATTTAAATCAAATTCACTTCCTGTAGTTGACTATTATTGGTTTTATAGATCAGATTGGAATGAAAATAGAGATAATGTCTTAAAGAGTGTGGAAGATAGCTTGAAATATCCTCTATTTGTGAAGCCTGCAAATTTAGGTTCTAGTATAGGAATAAATATTGCTAAAGATAAGGAAGCTTTAATAGCTGCAATAGAAATAGCAGTAAATTATGATAGGAAAATCATAATAGAAAATGCAGTAGAAAACCCAAGGGAGATAAACTGTGCTGTACTAGGATATGATAGGGAAGTGGTGACTTCTCTATGTGAAGAACCATTAGGTTGGAAAGAAGTACTGACTTTTGAAGATAAATATATAAAAAGTAACTCAAAAGGAGGAAAATCATCAGGAGAAAGAAGGATAATTCCAGCAGATATAGAAGATAAGTTAAGAGAGACAATAGAAGACTTAGCTAAAAAAGTCTTTATTTCCATAGATGGTAGTGGAACTTCTAGAATAGATTTCTTAATAGATAAAGATGAAAATGTCTATGTAAATGAGATAAATACATTGCCAGGTTCAATTGGATTTTACTTATGGGAAAAGAAAGGATATTCCTTTAAAGATTTAATAGATGAACTTATAAATATTGCTCTTAAGAGAAGTAAAGAAAAACAAGGAAATATGTACAATTTTGATTCTAATCTTTTTAATAGAATTCAATATGGAGGAAAAGCTTAAAATGTAAGATATTTAAATATCTTACATTTTTTTATAGGAAAAGGGTAAATACTAGTATAAGAGATTATAATAAATTTTAAAGGAGAATTCACAATGAGTATAAGAGAAAAAATTTTAGAATACATGAATCAATCAGGATATAAGCCTATGTTAAAAGAACAACTCTTAATTGCCTTTGATTTAGGAAAAGCTGATAAGAAAGAGTTTTATCAAGTATTAGATAGCTTAGAAAAAGAAGGTATGATAATTAAATCAAAGGATGAAAGATATAATATCTTAGATAGTTCTTTTCTATTAGTGGGAACTTTGCAAGGACATGAAAAGGGTTTTGGGTTTGTAATAAATAAAGATTCAGATAGAGATGATATTTTTATACCTGCAGAAAATATGTCAGGTGCAATGAATGGAGATAAGGTAATAGTAAATATTATCAATAGATCTTCTGCAGATAGAAGAGCTGAAGGAGAAATAATAAGGATACTTGAGAGGGAAAACACATATTTAGTAGGAACTTTTGAGGAGAGCAAAAATTTTGGGTTCTTAATACCAGATGATAAAAAAATATTTTATGATGTATTTATTCCTAAATCCCACATAAATGGTGCCAAGAATAGACAGAAGGTAGTAGTAGAGATAACAAAATGGCCAGAGGCGCGTAGAAATCCAGAAGGTAAAGTAATAGAGGTGCTAGGATATATAGATGAGAAGGGGACAGATGTATTATCAATAATAAGACAATTTGAACTACCTGAAGAATTTCCAAATAAGGTCAGAGAGTTTGCTCAAAGAATTCCTCAAATTATCCCAGAAAAAGACATAGAAAACAGGGTTGATTTGAGAGATTTAAAGACCTTTACAATTGATGGAGCAGATGCTAAGGACTTAGATGATGCTATTTCAATTGAAAAACTAGAAAATAATAATTTCAAATTAGGAGTCCATATAGCAGATGTATCTCATTATGTAAGAGAAGGAAATGATTTAGATGAAGAAGCATACAAGAGGGGAACCTCTGTATATTTAATTGATAGAGTAGTTCCTATGCTACCTGAGGAACTATCAAATGGTATTTGCTCTTTAAATCCAGATGAAGATAGACTATCCCTTTCAGTATTTATGGAGATAGACTCTAAAGGGAATGTAGTAGATCATGAAATAGTAGAAGGAGTTATAAAAAGTAAAGCTAGATTAATCTATGAGGATGTATCAGACTATCTAGAGAATGAGGATGAAGCTTCAAAGGAAAAATTAAAAGATCTATTAGATGAATTAAAATTGATGGAAGAATTAATGAAGATATTATATGACAAGAGAAAAAATAGAGGTAGTATAGACTTTAATTTTCCAGAAACTCAAATCACACTAGATGAAAAAGGTAGACCTGTAGAGATAAAGAAGGCAGAAAGACGAATAGCAAATAGATTGATTGAAGAGTTTATGCTAGTTACAAATGAAACTGTAGCTGAAAGATTCTTCTGGTCAGAGATACCATTTTTATATAGAATACATGAGAATCCAGCAGAAGAAAAAATTGAAGCTTTCAATAAACTAATTCATAATTTTGGATATGTAATAAAGGGAAAAGAAGTACATCCTAAAGATTTACAAATGCTAGTTGAAGAAGTAGAAGGTAAAAAAGAAGAACCTCTAATAAATACCCTTCTACTTAGATCTCTAAGAAAAGCTAAATATAGTAGTGAAGCAGACATACACTTTGGATTAGCTTCAAAGTATTATTCTCACTTTACTGCACCTATTAGAAGGTATCCAGACTTAGTAATTCATAGAATAATAAAACAGTATGTAAATGGAAAACTTACAGATAAAAAACAAGAAAAATTAAAAAAAGATATGCCTGAGATAGCAGACCACACTTCTATGACTGAAAGAAGAGCAGAAGAGGCTGAAAGAGAAGTAGAAGATTTAAAGATTGCTCAGTATATGAGTAATAGAATCGGAGAAGAGTATGATGGGATTATATCTTCTTTGACAAGCTTTGGTATATTTGTTCAACTTGAAAACACCATAGAAGGTTTAGTACACTTTAATAATATGATAGATGATTATTATGTATTTGATGAAGAAAATTACTATGTAATAGGGGAAAGAAGTAAAAGAATATATAGATTAGGAGATACAGTGAGGATAGAAGTAATAGATGCAGATATCTCAAGAAGAAGTATAGATTTTCAAATAATAGATGAAGAATTTAGCGTAAAATAAGTGTAGGATAAAAAAATAGAGAATTACTCCACATTTGGTATAATATAATCGACAAAAGTCATACCTAAAGGAGGAATTCTCTATTAATTCTATTATATTATGTAATTATACATATATTATTTTAATTATTATTATAAAAGTCAATAGTAATAGATACTATCATAAAAAATCTTAAAATTGATATATTGTTATACAGATGGTATAATATGTAATCAAGTTGAAAACGTTTTATACTATTTATCATCAAGGTAAGGAATCGGAATCGAAATTCTGAATATTACCGCTATTGTGAAGGAGTAGTAGTAAAGGAGACTCCGATACTAAGTTAGAACACATGGGATGTATAAGTATTTAAAATTGTCAAAATTACCAAGGGAGGGGTAGTAATGAATTTTGCTAGAAAATTATTTACAGTATCTTTTCTCGTTTTTGTATTAATTTTTAACACAATTGGTATAGCTTATGCTGATAACTTACAATCTTTAGCCAATATGATATTTAATCATGAAGAAAAACATGTAGAAGAGGATATAAACCAAAATCCAAATCTTAAAGCAGATGCTTTATCAGAAGAGTATATTACAGTAGTAGTGACCATGGAGAAATTTACAATAGGGCAGGGATATATTATTGAACCGGTCCTTGTGACTGTTCCAGAAGGTACTAGAGTTTCTAAAGTTATTACAGATATCCTTGAAAGTGTAGACAGAGATTATACTATGACAGGAACAATCGACAACGGGTTTTATCTCAGCAGTGTAGAAGATTATGATTATGATGTACAAATACCTAAATATATAACTGATATTATAGGTGAACCTGAAGATTATCATATGGGATATTTAGGTGAATTTGATTATACTGATATGAGTGGTTGGATGTATAGTGTAAACAATTCATTTCCTAACATAGGGGCAGCAGACTATTTTCTAGAAGATGGAGATGTGGTAAGATGGCAATATACAATCTATGGATATGGAGCAGATATTAATGCAGATATAGATTGGGGTATGCCCAGTATTGCACAGCAAGCAGGAAATAAGGATAATCTAATAAAAGTCATGGCTAATGGAGAATTTTCTCTAGAAAGCCCTGGATACTATGAAGCTTGGGATATTTTAACAAATCCTTTGGCCACACAAGAAGATATTGATAATGCACTTCAAGAGACGGGAAGCATGTATTTTTCTTCAGAAGAGGTATATAGACTTGCAGAAAATTATCTTTGGGATTTAAATGGTAAAGATAATACAATTATTAGAGAAAAAAGACCTTTATATGATGAAGATGGAGATTTATTCGTATATGCAGTTCCATATAAGGATAGTAATGGAGAGATTTCCGGACATTTAAATATTGGAGCATTACGTGATAAATTGACTCTTTATATTATTGACCCATTTCCATATAATTACGGCCAGATTAAACAGTACACGGATTTAGGAGAGCAAGTTAGATACAGTCCTCCCTTTGCTTACTATATTGAAACAGGACAAAATTCAAATGGTATCACAAGAAATGAAGAATACAAGGAAAAAAAACTATATGAGGTTAAAAACTATCGTGAGTCCAATGAGAAACTTTTAGACTATATAATGGAGCAAAAAATGAAGTCGTTAGACTCATCTATTAGCCATACAGTGGCAGAACTTAAAAGTGAAAGGCAAAGTAGTGAGAACAATAAGGAATATGTAAATATATATGATGAATCCATATGCAGCTATGGAGGACGGCAATTATGGTGGAAGAATACAGACGGTTTTGTTAGTAAGACAGGGAAAACAGGAGAATGTCTAAATGAAAGGGGTTGTGGTGCTGTAGCTTTTGGAGATGTGATTATGTATCATATAGGGAAGGATTATCATGGTTTTAAGGACTTACTGAAGTATACTGATATGAATAGAATGAAGAAGCCTAATCTGATACCTAATCACGATTATAAAAAGGAAAATTTTGATAAGACATTCAATTATAATTTGAGAAATAAGTCCTTTACTAGAGCAGAATATTTAAAATTTCTAGATTTCTATGCAGATCTTGCACAAATCCCCAATTACTGGGGAGTGACTACTGGAGATATGAGATCTGTTTTTGATTCATTGAAATACATAACAGGATTTGATTTTACAGTATCTGAGCCAAATAATAAGAAGCCAAATACTGTAGAGGCATTTTTTATAGAACAGTTGAATGATGATATTCCCATAATGATGTTTAATGGGCTAGAACCCTCCATTGAAACAAGGTATTTGTTAAATGATATTGAGCAAAGTGAGAAACTTAAAATTTTAAAAGACTCAGATTTTAAATTACATTGGATGACAATTACCAAGTATTTTAAGAATGGGATAACTGGAGATAAGTTTGTGGCATTTTCCTCATGGGGAAGGAGATTTTCCATAAGTGGTGAATTGCTAGTAAATAAAATGGGGAATTATTATTCTAATTTTTATGCTTATAAATTATACCCGAAGGGAGAGTAGGGAATATGAAAAAGCCATCTAGAAAAACATTCATTATTACTTTTATATTTGCAGTTGTAGTTATGGTTGTAGTAGTAAGGTATAAAAACAACTATAACTGGAGATATCAAGAGCTTATTAAAAAAATGATAGATATTCCAAATAAAGAGGCTATTACAGAGACAAATCTTAGTTATGGACCTAGCCCGACTACTATCTTTAAAGTAAGGATAGTAGGAGAAGAGCTGACAGATGAAGAGATATATCAAATGGGATATGATGTATGTGAAAAAATTGACCAATATATGTATTATGAAATGGAGCAACTCTTATCGATGAATGTGATGGATATAAGTATGAGCGTATATTCTCCAGCTGATGGTAGAGGGATACGCTGCAATCGTCATATAAAATTTACGGAGCCAGGAACTAGTATAGTAGAGCATTATGAATGGTTTTGTGTAAAATATCCTGAATCAGATGAAAGTAAAGTGGAGAAAAGGATAAGTTATCCATATGTTGAAGTGAAGTAGAGTACGGAAGAGAATAAGATAGGAATTTTATCTTATTCTAATTTTCTTATAAAAGTATTTACAATTGTTTTATAAGAATTAATTGACAATATCCTCATGTCCAAGGAGATTGACATGAATAAATAGATTTGCTAGACTAATTGTATTAAAGAACAAGGGGGATTATATGAAAAAACCAGATAGGAAAATTTTAGCAAGTAATAGAAAAGCAAGACATGAATACTTTATAGAAGACACTATAGAAGCTGGTATAGCTCTAAAAGGCACTGAAGTTAAATCTATAAGACAGGGAAAAGTAAATTTAAAAGAGAGCTACGCTACAATAGACAATGGAGAAGTATATATATATGGTTGTCATATAAGCCCCTATGAACAAGGAAATATTTATAATGTAGATCCTTTAAGAAAGAGAAAACTCTTACTTCACAAAAGGGAGATAAGAAAACTTGCAGCAGACTTAAATTTAAAGGGACTTACCCTGATTCCTCTATCTATGTATTTAAAAGATGGGAAGATAAAACTAGAGTTAGCTACAGCAAAGGGTAAAAAACTATATGACAAGAGACAAGATATAGCTAAAAAAGATGCAGATAGAAGAATTAGACAACAATTAAGTCAAAAATATATTTAGAATAAAATAGAGCTTTAGTCTTATAAGACTAAAGCTCTATTTTATTCTTCTACTTTGGAGTCGAGGATAATATTTATAATAATTGTTAAAAAATAATTACTGTAACCGATATATAAATACGTAAGGAAATATTTAGATTTCTATACTTAACTAAATTATAATTAACAATATTATAATTCTAAATATAATTAATTGATATATAATTTGAAGAAAAGAGGGGACTAAATTTAATGATGTGGAAAGATAAATACAAGGTTGGAGTTGAGTCAATTGATGACCAACATTATGAATTATTTAAACGCTTAGAAGAGTTTATACAAATAGTTCGGAATAAGGATGTTGAATGGGAGGATAGGTTGAGTAAAGCAAAGGAAGTATTAAGTTTTTTACAAGACTATGTGGTATTTCATTTTGATGATGAAGAGAAATTTCAAGAAAGTATAAATTATCCAGATATTGATATTCATAAGGAAGCTCATAGAAAGTTTAAAGCAGGTATAAATGAATATGTAGAAATTTTTATAAATGGAGGTTTTACTGAAGAGAAAATGCAAGAATTCAGTGCTAAATTAATGGCTTGGTTAATTATGCATGTAGGGAAAATGGATCAAAAAATTGGAGAATATATTAATCATAAAGGAGTTGATGCATAATGAAGGCAGAATATATAAACTCTTTTTATGGTGCGACTAAAGAAGTATTTAAACTTATGTTAGATCAAAAAGTAGAAAGAGGAGATTTACAATTAATACAAGGTTTATCATCTAATGGAGACGCTAATATTATGCTAGGGGTTACTGGAGACATAAAAGGAACTGTATTCTTTAGCTTTACTAAGGCTATGGCTTTAGAAATAGTTCAAATCATGGCAGGAATGGAGATGGATGAAATAGATGTTTTTGTATCATCTGCTTTAGGAGAAATTGCAAATATTATTAGTGGAAATGCTATAACAAATTTATCATCATATGATTATACATGTGATATAACTCCTCCGCAAATTATTGTTGGGGAACATAGATCTGTTTCTATGGCAAATAAACAGGCATTACTCATTCCACTAAATACTTCTATTGGTGAATTCAGTATATCTATATTTTTAAGCGGAAATTAAAGTAAAATTTAAGGAAAAGCCAATATGCTTATCTGGGTAGTTGAGTTGACATGCAATTAAGATATTGTTATAATTAATTATAGGCAGAAGTGTCTGTAGTTAATTATGGGGGCGAATTTGGTTTCGACGGAGATGTGGAATCAGGAGTAGCGAGTCGTTGTCGCCAAACAACGTAAAAAGTGGCACCAAAAAAGAAACGACAACAATAATTACGCATTTGCAGCTTAGTTAAAGCTGTCCGTTCTACCTAGGTATCCCGTGACTTGGGATAGAACGTCAATCTAGCGGGGAACCGAGCTTAGCAAAGCTTTGAGCTAAGAACGGAAACTATGAAGCTACTAAAGCTTGAATCCTGTCAGTAGGAGTCAAGTGGAGGGAATGTCAAATTACTGAATGCACTCGGAGAAGCTCTTGTGGAAGTGTTTTCGGACGTGGGTTCGATTCAAGTAGGAGTCGCCCTATGAAGCAATTCATAGGTGAAAATTTGGCTTTATCGGTGAAAGCTTTGAAATGCTAATACCGAGTCGTATGAGGAGAAATCTTTCAGCGATCTATCGACTTATAGGCTGCTAAGTCAAATTGATATGCAGTACTAGGATAGAAGGTAAAAACTATAATATACTTCTATAATACGCCAAAGAGGTCTATGACCTTAAGATATAGTCAGTGCCTTTAGGAAACTATTGGATTACATGTCCCACCGCCTCCACCATACATAGGTGGATAAAAGCTTTGATTCTAATATTAGAATCAAAGCTTTTATAATGCAATGAAGTCTTTATAAAATTGTTCTTTTGCTAATCTTTGTTTTTCATTGTATCTTCCATTTCTAAGTGTAACTAGTTTATATTTAGAAATTATATGTTGAGCCCGAGCTCGTTTTTTGAATATTACTAAATATGGTTCAATTTCCTTTAAAAGGTTTATTGCGTCATCATATATTATTGTATAAGAATATGAATCTTTATGTCTTTCTTCATTATAATTTTTCTTTGAAGTAATTTTACCAGATTTGACAGTTGACTTCACCCACTCTAATAATTCTAAATCTGTAGAAGCAATAGATACACAGGGTGAATGATATTCATTTCTATGGAATCTCGTCAACATTATACTACCTTCTCCATCAATAATACCCGCTAAATAGGCTTTTTCTGTATCTTTCATTTAACCCCTCCCATCAAACATAAGTTCTTATATCTATTATAGTTTATAAAACACAATATGTCTAGAAATCATGATGATATATTTATTAATTCACTTAAAGTTAAGAGGGGTATTCAATAAGAGAATAACTGTATCATATAATTCTTAAATAAATATGATATAATTATTATAAGTTAAACTTGAATATCAAAAAAATAATATATATTTTTAACAAAATTAAAATTTACATATACTTTAAATTTTATTATATTAAGCCTAAGTGTCTATATTAAATGAAATGGAGTGATATACATTAAGATTATTATTTCACCTGCTAAAAAAATGAAAATAGATAATGATGCTTTTGTCCATAGACAGATGCCTATATTTTTAAAAGAATCTAAAATATTACTAGATTATTTACAGAACTTAGACTATGAAGAACTAAAATCCATTTGGAAATGTAGTGATAAACTTGCAGGACAAAACTTTGATATAATTAAAAATATGGATTTACACAATAATTTAACACCTGCAATACTATCTTTTGAAGGATTACAATATCAATATATGGGATCAGAAGTCTTAACATATAAGCAATTAGATTATATTGAAAAACATTTGAGAATTTTATCAGGTTTTTATGGCATATTAAAACCATTTGATGGAATTAAGCCCTATAGATTAGAAATGCAATCTAAACTACTAGATTGGGAATATAGAACACTATATGAGTTTTGGAAAGATAAAATTGCCAAAAGTATCTTCTCAGAAAGCCATTACATTATAAATTTAGCATCAGAAGAATATAGTAAATGTATTTCTAAATATTTAACTAGAAATATAAGGTTTATAAATTGTGTATTTGGTGAGATAATTAATGGAAAGGTAATCCAAAAGGGAACTTTAGCAAAGATGGCAAGAGGAGAAATGGTACGATTTATGGCAGAAAACAATATTAAAGAAGTAGAAAACATTAAAAAATTTAATAGATTAAATTATGTTTATAAAAAGGAATTATCTGATGAGAATAATTATGTATTTATTAAGATTGAAGGATAGCAGACAAAGAAATATACCAAGAGCTAAGTAATTTCTGGACAATCTATCCTACTAATTATTAATATAGTTTTGTCAATTATCTATATGTGTAAATAAATAATAATCTAAGTTCTTGAAACTAGAGGAAACATATGGTATATTTATTACAGTGTTATTTTCTTGACATATGTAGTAAATATTTGGTCGAATAAAATATTAGGAGGTAGTATCGTGAAAAAAATTAAAAAGTTATCTTTACTATTAGCTTTTGCATTATTTGCATCCTTATTTTCTGGATGTACTATTGAGGAAAAAGGTTTAGCAGATGCTTTCATTAAAAATCAAGAGATTTTAAGTGTTGAAAGCACTACAGATTTAAAATTTGATTTAAGTAGTACTGGATTATCAGAAGAAGAGCAAGTTTCTTTTGATAGTGTTGCTAACACAATTAATAATCTAAATATAAAACTAAAACAAAAGTCTCTATCTGACGAAGAGCAAACAATGGCGAAGGGGCAGGTTGATGCTAAGGTTAAATTAGATGATATAACTTTTGAATCTTCTGTATGGATAGATTTAGACTTTAGTGGTAATGAGATGGTTTTCAAGGAAATTTTTAAATTGCCTTCATTACTTAAAGCTTCAATGGGAGAAGAAATGGGTAATAAGGAATATCTTGTATTAGATTTTGATACAATGGACGAAGCTTATGAAAATATGGGTGTTCCTGTAAATTATAATGAAATGATGGAAATAGTAGTTAAATATCAAGAAAAGTTTGTTGATGTTTTTAAAGAATATGTAAAAAATTATGATCCAAATCTTTCATTAGTTACTAAACTTGATGACAAAGTTATTGATGGAGAATCAGTTGATATTTATCAAGTTAAATTTGATGATGATTCATTTAAGAAATTCCTTAAGTATAACATTATAAGCATTTTAGAAGATAAAGAAATAGCACCTTTATTTAAAGATTATATGTCTGAATTAATGGCATTAAATGGTCAAATAATATCTGAAGATATTGATTTAACAAAGGATATTCCAAAATTAGTTGAAGAGACTAAGGAATTTTTTGAGACATTTAAAAAAGTTAATATACTTGGTAAAGATGGTATAGTTATCAACTATGGTGTTAATAAAGATGGCTTTATTATAAGTGAAGAAGGTAAAATTGACCTTTTAATTGATACGGAAAGTATTATGAGTTTAAGTTCTGATGAAGTAAAAGAAGACTTATCTACTATGCCATCACAAGCAATAAACTTTGTAATTTCTTATGATACAAAAATTACAAGCATAAACGAAGATATAGATGTTGTTTTACCTGAAACTACAGATGAGAACTCTATAGATTTTGCAACATTAATGGAAGATATGACACCAGAAATAGAAGATGATTCATCAGTTCTAATAATTGTAGAAGATGAATTTTTAGATTTAACAAAACAACCATTGCATATAGATAAAAGCATCTATGTAGCTTCAAGAGATATTGCAGCAGGATTAGGGGCTGAGGTGGATTGGAATGAAAGTACAAAGGAAATAACTATCACAAAAGATGACACTGTACTAGCTTTTAATCTAAATAGTGATGTAGCTGTTAAAAATGGAGAAAAGGTAGATTTAGAATCTAAAATTGTAGCTCAAGGCGAAACTGGATTTGTGCCATTGAGATTTGTAGCTGAAAGCTTAGGATTTGATATTGATTGGGATGCAGAGTATAGAATTATTTCAATCTATGCAAAATAAATTTTAAAATTAACTAAAAGGTGAAGGATTTAATTTAATCTTTCACCTTTTTTATATACTCTTATTTAACTTTTTAAATATATATAATTTTTTAAAATAGGAAAATATTACAAATAAAAAGATATAGTCGTAGTAAAAAATTAAATCATATAATATAATTTAAATAAATAGCAAATAGTAGATAATAATTATATTGGAGATTTGATAATTATGAAGGACAAAACAAAAGAAGAATTAGAAGATATAAAAAGGAGAAATAAAATATTAGAAAAAAAGGCTTATGAAGATGAACTTACAGACATTTCTAATAGGAGAGGTTTTAATATATCTTTAAATACCATTTTTCAAGAAGCTTCTTTAAAGGATAATCCTATTGCAATATTTATGATGGATATTGATAAATTTAAAAAATATAATGATTATTGGGGACACTCCCAAGGAGATATATGCATTAAGAAAATAGCAAATTCAATTAAAAACACTCAACGAAATACGGATCATATTTTTGCCAGATATGGAGGAGCGGAGTTTGTTTACATTGCAAAGGATATGGGGAGAAATAGAACTATTATAAAAGCTTTTTAAAAAGTCAAAGAGGGTGTACTATTTTGAAAAAATTAATTATAATAAGCGAAGGAAAAAATACTGGAACTAGATTAATAAATCAATTAAGACCTTTAATTAGTCAATTTGTAGATATTGAAAATATACTTCTATCTGAAATAGATTTTAAAAAGGTTTATGGAGATTTGATATTATTTACTACAGAGCATGTAAAAGAAAGATCTACTAAGTATATTGACATCTCCATTCCCTCCTTAGTAGGACAAAGGGTAATTGATTATAAAAATATAGAAGAAATAATAAGTATCAAAAAAGGTGAACATGTATTGCTCGTAAATGATAATTACTCTACATCAAAAAAAGCAATAGAACAATTGATAGAGTTAGGTCTAGGTCATATTAAATACTATCCTTACTATCCTGGGTGTATATCTTATCCAAAATTAGAAATAATTATAACGCCAGGTGAGCCACAACTAATTCCCTATACCCCTAAAAAGCTAATAAATATAAACACTAGAGTATTAGATATAAAGTCAATACATAATATATTGTATATTTTAGGGATTGAGCAAACTATAGACTATAGCTTAGTAACAAATTATATAAGAGATATTGTAGAGATATCAAAGTCAATTGATGAATCTAGAAAAGAAACTCAAGAATCAGAAAAAATATTAGAAACAATAGTTGATAGCTTAGAATACGGTATAGGGTTTATAGACCACAATGGTAATATAATAAGATTGAATTCTAAATTTGAATATATATTTGGAAAAAAGAAAAAGGACATTTTAAATAAAAATATTCAATACTTTTTACCTGATATGAATATTGAAAAATTAAGAGAAATGAGTAAAACTATTGAAATAGAAAATAGAATAGTATTTATAGAAACTAGAAAAGTGAGTTTTTCTACTGAATTTGGATATATAATGTATTTTAAAAATATTGATAGAATTGATAGTATTAGGGTTAAAAATGAAAACAAATATAAGGATATAATAAAAAGAAAATTACATGATTTTAATGATTATTTGAGCGTAAACCAAAATGCTATAAATATGATTAGAAGAGCTAAAAAATTTTCACGAACAGAATCAACTATTCTAATAGAAGGGGAAAATGGTACTGGAAAAGAAATCTTAGCTCAAGCTATACATATGAACTCATATAGGAGAAACAATGTATTTATTCCTATAAACATGACAACTATATCAGCTAGTATATTGGAAAGTGAACTATTTGGATATGAAGAAGGTACATTTACAGGGGCAGTTAAAGGTGGAAAAATAGGGCTTTTTCAAATGGCAGATGGAGGAACTATATTTATAGATGAAATAGGGGATACACCTTTAGAGGTTCAGTCAAAACTTTTAAGGGTTTTAGAAGAAAAGAGAATTAGAAAAGTCGGAGGTTTTGAAGAAATATCCATAGATGTTAGAATTATAGCTGCAACAAACAAAAACCTTTTAGAATTAGTAGAAGAAGGTAAATTTAGGATAGACTTATTTTTCAGGCTAAATATACTTCCACTCTATACTATACCCCTTAGAAACAGAAAAGAAGATATAAATTATCTATTAAAATATTTTATAAATATTAATTTGGGTAAAAAAATAGATTCATTAGAAGAATTTCTTAAATTAGAGACTATAGAATTTCTAAACAATTATAAATGGATTGGGAATGTGAGAGAATTAATTAATCTGGTAGAATATTTAGTCCTTATATATGATGGAGAACCTTTGGGGATAAATTCATTACATCACTATATGAGAAAGTCTCTTTCAAAACAAAAAGACATACGATTAAACAGAGATGAATTATGGGTGTTAAATAAATTAGATGAAAAGGGAGAAGTTTTAGGTAGAGTTAAATTAAAAGAAATTGCAATTTATGAAAAGGTAGATATTGGTGAAGGTAAAATTAGAAGAATAATAGAAACCCTAAAAGAGTATGGGTTAATAGATACTATAAAAAATAAAGGGTGCAAGATAAATAGTAGAGGTAAAAAAGTCTTAAATAATTAAATAAATCCATAGCATGGTCAATTTTGACCATGCTATGGATTTTTATATCCGGATATTAAGTATTAAATTAAATTTTAGGAATATACATATCTACAATGTATTGAAAATTCAATATGGTATTTTATTTTATTAAATTTCAATATTGGCATGTAAATTGCAATATAATAATGAAATTTATATTAAGGAGTGAATAGAATGGCTAAGAAACAGAGAGAAAAGAGAAAACCTACACTTGTACAAGGAATTATACCTTTATTATTTATGGTTGTTGCATTGACCTTTGGCGTAGGATTTTTAAAGCTTAGGACAGAGCCAATAATAATAGTTTCAGCTTTTGTAGCAGGAGCTATTGCATGGCATTTAGGTTATACTTGGGAAGATATGCAAAAAGGGATTATCGAAAAGATTGCTAGGGCACTTCCTGCTACATTGATTTTATGGAGTGTAGGATTATTGATAGGCTCTTGGATGTATTCAGGAACAGTCCCTATGATTATTTACTATGGTGTAGAAATTGTCAATCCAAAATATCTTTTAGTAACAGCATTTATTATATCTGCTATACTTTCTACTGTAACAGGAACTTCGTGGGGATCAGCAGGTACTATAGGAGTTGCAATAATGGGAATAGCTGGAGGTCTTGGCGTTTCTCTTCCAGCAACAGCGGGAGCAGTAGTAGCAGGAGCATATTTTGGAGATAAACTTTCTCCACTTTCTGATACTACAAATTTAGCTCCGATTGCTGCAGGCGCAGAATTATACGAACATATAAAACATATGCTTTATACAACAGTACCTGCAATGATTGTATCTTTAATAGTATATTTTATTGTAGGTATGGGATCAAGTGGTTCAGCTACTACTCCTGAAACTGTTATTACATTACAAAGTGAATTAAGCAGTATGTTTAATTGGAATATTATTTTATTATTACCTGTTTTACTTATTATAGGAGGTTCTCTATTTAAATTACCAACTATACCTACCATGTTAGGCACAAGTTTAATATCTGTAATTATAGGGATGCTTGTTCAAGGATTTAGCTTAAAAAATGGTTTTGTATCTCTGATTCAAGGATTTAATGTAGGAATGACTGGATTTGAAGGAGAAGTATCTTCCGTAGTCACTACTCTTATAAATAGGGGTGGGGTAGTATCTGTAACTATGACTACAGTACTTATATTTTCAGCTATGGGTTTTGCAGGGATAATAAGTGCTTCAGGAATGTTAGATGTAGTTTTAGAGGCTTTATTAAGCAAAGTAAAGACTACGGCAGGAATAATTCTTTCTACCATTGCTTCTTGTTTTACAGTTGCATTTGTAACAGGTAGCTCTTATTTATCAATATTAATTCCTGGAGAATTATTCAAAGAAGCTTATAAAATAAGAAATCTACATCCTAAAAATTTATCTAGAACACTAGAAGACTCAGGTACAGTTTTGGTTCCACTTATACCTTGGTCAGCAGCAGGAGCTTATATGAGCGCTACCCTTGGAGTTTCAACTATAGAGTATATACCTTGGGCAGTTTTAAACTATATGGGGATAGTATTTGCAATCATACTTGCCTTTACAGGTATAGGTATAACAAAGCTTGATCCAAACAAGGTAGATGAAAAAGAAGCTTAGAAAGGAGCTTTAATATGATACTAATAAAAAATATAGAAGTTTATTCTCCCGAATATCTAGGGGAAAAAGATGTATTAATTACAAATGAAAAAATAACTTTAATAGAAGATAATATAGAAAAATTTAGTGAAAAGATAAAAGTAATAGATGGAAAGGACAGGATATTAGTTCCAGGTCTAATCGACAATCATGTTCATATAACAGGTGGAGGTGGTGAAGGAAGTTTTAAAACTAGAGTTCCAGAGATTACCCTATCAAAGTTGATACAAGGTGGAATTACCACAGTTATAGGACTTCTTGGCACAGATTCTACAACCAGATCTATTGAGAACTTAGTAGCTAAGGCTAAAGCTTTAAAAGAAGAAGGAGTATCTGTTTATGTTCATACAGGAGCATACGGCTATCCATCAACTACATTAACAAAGGAAGTAAAAAAGGACATAGCATTTATTGAAGAAATAATAGGGGTAAAAATAGCACTTTCTGATCATAGATCTTCAAGTTTAAATGAAGATGAATTAGCTCGTCTTGCATCAGATGCTAGGGTAGCAGGAATGATATCAGGTAAGGCAGGTATTGTAGTAGCTCATATGGGTAGTGGGAATGAGGGATTAGGTCTAATAAACAGGGTTTTAGAAAAAACTGAGATTCCAATTAGAACCATTAGACCTACACACATAAATAGAAAAAAGGAATTATTACTAGAAGGATTTGAATATGCAAAAAAAGGTGGAATTATTGATCTGACCTGTGGTATATATGATGAATTATCTCCAAGAAAAGCTCTAAAACAAGCCAAGGAAAATGGGGTACCTTTAGAAAATATATTGGTTAGTTCTGACGGATATGGAAGTTTTTCAAATTACGATAAATATGGGAACCTTTTAAATATAGGAGTATCTTCAGTTAATAGTCTTTTAGAAGAATTAAAGAAAATGGTTAAAGAAGAAAACTTTGACCTCGAAGAAGCTTTGAGATTTTTTACTATAAATGTGTCAAAGGCTTTAAGTTTATATCCTAAAAAGGGAATAGTAAGAGAAAATTCTGATGCTGATTTATTAATTTTAAATAGAGATATGGAATTAAAATCAGTAATATCAAAAGGTAAATTGATGATGGATGATTCAAAGATATTGATAAAGGGAACATACGAATAAAATTTAATTTTCACCAAAGGCTTTTACTTTGAATATAATAAATAGAAATATATTATAAAGTAAAGGTGTGGGTAAAATGGCTAATAATAAGATGTCATGTCCAAAGGGTACAATGCCTTATACAATTAAAAGTGGAGATACATTTTATCTAATTGCAAAGACTTTTGGTATTTCTGTAGAATCATTAATGGCAGCTAATCCAGGAGTAAAACCGGAAAAACTATATGTAGGTCAAGTGATATGTGTTCCAGCAGCTTGTTCTTATGGCACTACTGCATATATGATAAAAAAAGGTGATACTATTTATAAAATTAGTATAGAGTACAATGTATCAGTAGATAAAATAATTCAAGCCAATCCAGGCATACAACCTGACAATTTAACTATAGGAGAAGTAATTTGCATACCACAATATTAGACAAAATCTGCCAGGATATTAATATCCTGGCAGATTTTGTTTGATAAATACTTAGAGGTATTGAATTTTTAAACTCAATAGGATAAAATTGAAATAAATATAATAGAAAGAAGGGCTTAGATGTCACACTATATTCCAAGTAGAGAAGATGCTTATGAATTACTTAGAAAACATGTACAGGATGAAAGTCTCATTAATCATAGCCTAAGTGTAGAAGCTGCAATGGCCCATTTTGCAGAAAAATTTGGTGAAGATGTTGAAAAGTGGAGTGTAATAGGTCTAATCCATGACCTTGATTTTGAAAAATATCCAGATCAGCATTGCAAAATCACAAAAGAAATTTTAGAAAAAGAGAATTGGCCTGATGACTACATAAGAGGGGTAATGAGCCATGGGTGGATAACTTGTACAGATGTAGAGCCGAAACATATAATGGAAAAAGTGATTTATACAGTAGATGAGCTAACAGGATTAATCTATGCAACTGCACTTATGAGACCTAGTAAAAGCATACTTGATTTAAAAGTAAAATCTGTGAAGAAAAAATGGAAACAAAAAAGTTTTGCTGCAGGTGTTGATAGAGATGTAATATCTAGAGGTGTAGATATGTTAGATATGGAATTGAATGAAGTCATAGATGAAACAATAAAAGCTATGCAAATGGTAGCTGAGGAGATAGGATTAAAGGGCAATCTTTAATGGCTTTATAGAATTTTGATAGAATATGGAGATGATAAATCTATGAAAATTGACTTTGAAGGGATTTTAAACAATTTAAGTAAAAAGGCAAATCAAATATTAGAAGATAATGATGGATTAAGAAATTTAATTCAAAATGGAAAAAAGAAGATTGAAGAAAATGAAGTTTTTAGAGATTTGTTAAATGATTTAAAGCTTTCAATAGATTTAATTAGTGATTGGAATAAAGGTGCTTACAAAGATTTTTCAAAAAATTATTTGATCATGATTATTATTGGATTTATCTATTTAGTCACTCCAATAGATATAATTCCTGATTTTATAGTAGGAGGATTCTTAGATGATGTAGCTGTATTTGCATATATATTCAAGAAGATGGAGCATGAGCTAGAAAAATATAAAGAGTGGAAAAATTCTGCAGATGATATAGTAGATTTGGATGATTTAGATGATGAAGATATGTTTAAAGATGAAGAAACCTCTGCAGATGAAGACATGTTTGTAGATGAAGACATGTTTGCAGATGAAGATATGTTTGTAGATGAAAATTAATTAGGAAGATAGAAAGGAGATAGACTTGGAAAATTCATATAAATTTTATACTAATAAGGCGTGTCAATTTTTACCTTGTCATAATGTAGATAATGTGGAGGAATTTAACTGTATGTTTTGTTATTGTCCACTTTATTTCTTGGAAGAGTGTGGAGGAAATTATAAAGATAAACATGGAATAAAAGACTGTAGTGCTTGTCTTATTCCACATAGACCAAATGGATATGACTATATAAACAAAAAAATATCAGAGATAAACGAAAAAAGAGTAATGGAAAGATTGGGAATAGACATTGAAGATGAAAAATAGAAAATAATAAAGTGGGGAAAATAAATGTTAGCTTTGATTGGAGAAATGGCTGCCTTAGGGACAGCCATTTGCTATACACTAAATGGAGTATGCTTTGAAATAGCTGGTAGAAAGGTAGGAACTTTAGCAGTTAATTTTATTAGATTGATAATAGGATTTTTTTTGTTAAGTGTGTTTACTTATTTTTACAGGGGGCAATTACTACCCCTAGATGCTAGTTTACATAATTGGACTTTTCTTGGAATTTCAGGATTAGTAGGTTTTTTTATAGGAGATCTATTTTTATTTCAATCTTATTTAGAAATAGGTACTAGAGTAGGGATGCTAATGACTGCTGCAAGTCCTCCTATAACAGCATTATTGGCATTTTTGTTTTTAGGAGAGAAGGTTTCTCTTGTGGGAATCTTAGGTATGATGTTAACTATGTTTGGTATTTCAATTGTAATCTTGGGAAAAGATACAAATGAAAAAAAGATAAAGATAAATCACAGCGTTAAGGGACTTACATATGCATTTATAGGAGTTGTAGGGCAATCTGTGGGAATGATATTTAGTAAAATAGGAATAGGAGATTATAGTCCTTTTGCAGCTACTCAAATTAGAATTATATCGGGATTTATTGGATTTATACTACTTTTTTTATATCTAGGTAAATGGGGAGATTTGAAAATAGCAATTAAAAATAAAAAAGCTATGACTTACATAAGTTTAGGAGCACTTTTTGGTCCATTTTTAGGAGTTTCTTTGCAATTATTTTCATTACAAAAGACTACAGCAGGCATATCTGCTACTATAACCTCTATAATGCCTGTTACTATAATTCCATTTTCCATATTTTTATATAAGGAAAAACTAAAGTTTAGAGAAGTCCTAGGAGCTGTTATTTCCATAGTAGGGGTGTCTATTTTATTCTTAAAATAAGGGATTACAGCAAAAGTTATTATTTATATAATATTATTTATGAATGTTAATCATATAGGTATAAATGTAAAAATATTGTCTAAATTAATAAAAAATAATGTTTGCAAATAGTATTTTTATATGTTAAGATAAACTTGAAAATTAAATAATATCTTTAGGTTTTAAAATTAAAAGGGAAATGGGTGAAAATCCCATGCAACCCCCGTTACTGTAAATGATGACTAAATCAACTTAATGCCACTGGAGAAATCTGGGAAGGTGTCGGTTTGGTATGATTCATAAGTCAGGAGACCTGCCTAATAGATGAGTAAAACAACTTCGGAGGGAAGTCATGGTTTTAATGTGCAAAATATGATTTACTTTGCTTAATTATATTAGTATATGCCAGTCCTTTTCTCTAGAGAAAAGGACTTTTTTAATTCAATCAATAATAAATAATAGTCTAAGAGAGTATCTATCTTCTAAAATCCATATAATGGGTTACCTCCTTAAAGGTCAAAATCTTTCTTAGACTAATATTATTTTTATTTATAGGAGGAAAACAATGAATATAATGGTTCAAGGAACTACTTCTTCAGCAGGGAAGAGCTTAATGGTCACAGGATTGTGTAAGATGTTTAGAGAAGATGGGTATAATGTCATACCTTTTAAATCTCAAAACATGTCTTCTAAATATTTCCAGACTGCTGAAGGTGCAAAAATGAGTACAGCTCAAGCTCTACAGGCAAAAGCAGCAGGGGTAGACCCTCATCCAGATATGAATCCAATACTATTACAACCCCAAACAGACAGAAAGTCAAAGGTAATTATAAAAGGTGAAGAAAAATATGAGATGGATGCTAGGGAATACTTTGAATTTAAAAATAGTTTAAAAGACATGATAAAGGAAACTTTTCATAAAATAGAAAAAGAAAATGATATTGTCGTTATAGAGGGAGCGGGAAGTCCTGCTGAAATAAATTTAAAGCAAAATGATATAGTCAATATGGGAATGGCTAAGATGGCGGATTCACCAGTATTGCTAGTTGCTGACATAGACAGAGGCGGTGTATTTGCATCTTTATATGGAACAGTTATGCTTTTAGAAGAAGATGAAAGACAAAGGATAAAGGGACTTATAATTAATAAGTTTAGAGGAGATAGAACTCTTTTAGATTCAGGGATAAAGATGATAGAAGAGATGTTAAACATCCCTGTAGTAGGCACAATTCCATATGTAAAATTAGAACTAGTAGATGAAGATACTCTTATAGATTATGACAAAAGATGTAATAATAATCCTCAAAGTGATGAAGAATTGGAAAATGAATTAGATAAACTATCTAATGTATTAAGGGAGAATATGGACATAAAATATATATATAAATTAATGGGAATTGAAAAATGATTAGTGTAATATTGGGATCAATATTAGATTTTTTCATAGGAGATCCCTATAGCTTTCCTCATCCTGTCAAGCTTATGGGAAAAGTAATTGGTTTTGAGGAAAGATTAGCTAGAAAGTTTTTTGAGGATTCACTAAAGCTTGTGGGATTTTTTATAGTAATTATAAATATATTCTTAGGGTTTTTTATGACCTTTTACATATTAAAGATTTTAAAACCTTATGATGTAGCATATTATATTGTGAATATTTACTTAATCTATACAGCTATAGCAGCCAAGTCTTTAGCCTTTGAAGGGAGAAAGATAGTACAAGCTCTTAATGAAGGAATAGATCAAGGTAGAAATCGATTATCTTATATAGTTGGTAGAGATACTAAAAATTTAAATGAAGAAGAAATAATCAATGCTACTGTAGAGACCATAAGTGAGAACACATCAGATGGAATTATAGCTCCTTTATTTTTTATAATATTATTTGGAGCTCCAGGAGGCATGATGTATAAATTTGTAAATACAATGGATTCAATGCTTGGGTATATGGATGAAAAATACAAGGATATAGGATATTTCCCTGCTAAAGTGGATGATATATTAAACTTTATCCCTGCAAGAATTACAGCCTTGCTTATGATCATATCATCTATTGGTAAATTTGATGTTAAAAGAGGATTTAAAATACTATTGAGAGATAGGTTGAAACACAAAAGTCCAAATAGTGGCTATCCTGAATCAGCTACGGCAGGTCTACTAGGGATAAGGCTAGGTGGAAGTAATTATTATCATGGAGTGCTAGTTGAAAAACCTAATATTGGAGATAAGATAAATAAAATAACAATAAAGGATATAGATAATTCAATCGAAATAATGTATAGAAGTGAAGTTCTATTTCTATTATTATATATAATTATTTTTATTTAAATAGGAGGAATTATGAAGAAGATATATGGTATAGGAACTGGGCCAGGAGATCCAGAGCTATTAACACTTAAAGCAGTAGAGAAAATAAAAGAATCTAAAGTAATATTTGCACCAAACAATAAGGGAACTAATATGGCCTTAGATACAGCAAGGGAGTATGTAGCAGATAAAAAGATTGTATTAATAGATTTTCCCATGGGACATGTAACTAGGGATGATTATAAAAAGGCAGCAGATATAATTTACAATGAGATAGAAGAGGGAGATTCTGGAGCTTTCTTAACTATTGGAGATCCTATGGTATATAGTACATTTATATATATTATGGAGGAACTAGAGGGAGTTGATATTGATATAGAAATAGTATCAGGGATTCCTTCTTTTGTAGCAGGAGCTGCATCTAGTAAAAGAGCTTTAACAGTAAAAGGAGAAAAGTTCTTATTATGTGATGAATATGATGAAGATATTCTAGAAAAAGTAGATTCAATAGCTATATTAAAGACCTTTAAAGAAAAAGAAAACATATTAAATGCTTTAGAAGATAAAGGATTTGATTATAAGTATATAAAAAGGGCCAGTTTAAAAGAAGAGCAAATATTAGAAAATAGGGAAGAAATTTTAAATGATAGAGATTATATATCCTTAATTTTAGCAAGGGTAGGGGGAAAAGATGAGGAATAAAAAAATAATTATATTAGGTTTAGTAGTGGTTTTAATTGTGTCAATATTCACAGCTTGTAAATCAGGAGAAATAGATACTAGTACAGAGGATCAAGGAGAAAATCAAGACCAAATAGAAGAACAACAAACAGAAGATGAATATGGAATAAAAGTTACTGATACAGATGTTACCTTTGTAGATGGAAGAGGAAAAGAAGTAACTATAGACAAAAACCCAGAAAGAGCAGTTGTCTTATTTGGTTCATATCTAGATATATGGACTAGAAATGGTGGAGAAATGGTAGGAATGATAGAGCCAAGTGAGTGGATGGATATACCAAATGCAGAAAATATAAAAATAGTGGGGAAAAGAGCTTCTCTAAGTATAGAAGATATAATAGCTCTTAATCCAGATTTAGTAGTAATGAGTTCAAATACTGGATTTGATTTAGAAATTATGGATGCATTAGAACAAACGGGAGCTCAGATTTTGGCAATTGACTATTCTCTTAAAGATGATTATTTTAAAACTGCAAAATTATTTGCTGCTATAAACGATAAAGAGTATTTATATGAAGAAGAAGCTTTAAAAATCAAAAATGAAATTCAAGCAATAATAGATAAGATACCAAATGAAGACAATCCAACAGCTGCTGTAATTTTAAATACTACAAATAAATTATCCCTTAGAACGGCAGATACAACTATAGGTGAAATGTTTAAAGATTTAAAAGTAAAAAATATAGCTGATCCTAATAATGATAAAAAGGGAAGTTTAGATTTTAGTTTAGAGACAATTTTACAAGAAGATCCAGATTATATATTTGTTCAGACAATGGGTTCAGATTTAGATGCAGTTAAAGCACATATTAAATCAGAATTTGAATCAAACCCTGCATGGAGTTCGCTTTCAGCAGTGAAAAATGATAGATATATAGTATTGCCAAAAGAATTATATACTTATAAAGCAAATCATAGATATGAAGAGGCGTATAGAGGATTAGCAGAAAAATTATATCCAGAAATATTTAACTAAAATGATAATAAGGAGTAGTTATGACTAAAAAGATTAAAAAGGCATCGGAGAAAAATTTTATACTTATAGTATTTATCTTTATATTCATAGCTAGTTTTTTATATAGTGTGGGAAGTGGAGCTGTTAAAATAAAGCCTTTAGATATATTGAGGATAATACTAAGCCAAGAAGAATCAGTTAGTTATCAAATAATATGGAATGTAAGACTTCCAAGAACTATTGTGGCTATGTTAGTTGGTATATCCCTATCTATATCAGGGGCCATACTCCAAGGTATAATGAGAAATCCCCTTGCAAGTCCAAATATAATAGGAGTATCATCTGGAGGAGGATTTTTTGCATATATTATATTAATTATATTTCCAGACTATTACTATCTAGTACCTCTAGGGGCATTTATTGGAGCTTTATTAGCTACATTATTTATATATACATTGTCTTGGAAGCAGGGAGTGCTACCAACCAGACTTATACTAGCAGGTGTGGCAGTATCTTCGCTTTTTAGTGCAGGGACTAACAGTCTTATAACTTTTTTCCCTGATAGAGTCCAGGGAGTTCTTGGATTTATGGTAGGTGGATTAGCAGCAATTACTTGGAAGGATGTAAGGATGATTATTCCATATACAATTGTTGGAATTATTATTTTAATCTTTATTTCAAATAAATTAAATATATTGATGCTAGGTGATGAAGTAGCCACAGGTTTAGGACTTTCTGTTGAAAAGACTAGATTCATATTTATAATAATTGCAGCTTTACTTGCAGGTTCGGCAGTATCTGTAGTTGGACTTTTAGGATTTGTAGGGCTTATAGTACCGCATATGACTAGGATTTTTATAGGTTCAGATTATAGATATTTATTTCCAGCCACAGTTTTTGTAGGTGGCTCAATGGTTATGATTTGTGATACCTTGGCAAGGACATTATTTGCACCTATGGAAATTCCTGTAGGAGTTATAATGTCGGCCCTTGGAGCACCATTTTTTCTATATTTATTGAGAAAAAAGGAAGGGGTTAGATAGATGAGTATACAAACAAAAAACTTGAAAGTTGCCTACGGACATAAATTAATAATCAAAGATGCGAGTCTAAGGGTTGAAAAAGGAGAAATAGTAACCATAATAGGACCAAACGGATCTGGGAAATCTACACTTATAAAGACATTGTCTAGATGTCTAAAGCCTAAGGGTGGAAGTATATTGTTGAATGGGGAAGATATAAGAGATATTCCTACTAAAAAGATAGCTAAGCAGATGGCAATTCTTCCACAGAGCAAACACCATTCTTCAGATATAACTGTTGAAAATTTAGTTTCTTATGGAAGATATCCACATTTAAATTTTGGAAAAAGGTTAAGCAATGTAGATAGGGAAATTATAGACTGGGCTATAGAAAAAACTGGACTTAAAAATTTTAAAAAAAGATTTGTAGCAAATTTATCTGGAGGAGAAAGACAAAGGGCTTGGATAGCAATGGCATTAGCTCAAAAGCCTGAGATATTAATACTTGATGAACCTACTACATATTTAGATATATCTTATCAAATGGAGATTCTAGAATTAGTAAAAGAATTAAATAATACATTGGGGATCACTGTAATTATGGTTTTACATGACTTAAATCATGCGGCAAGGTATTCTCACAGAATTTATGTACTTCAAGAAGGAAAGATATGTGAATGTGGTTCACCTAAAGATATTATAAATAAGGATTTACTAAAAGATGTATTTAGGATAGATGCTCATATTTATAGAGATGAAATAAATAATTGCCCCTATTTTATAGCACAAAAAGTAAATTAAAGGAGGTATATATGGAACACGGTGGAGATTTAATTACATATAAAGAGGTGTATGATAATCCTCTAATTGATTTTAGTAGTAATATAAATCCCTTAGGAATTCCAAGTGGATTAGAAGAAGAGCTTTTAAAAGGGTTTAAAGATTTAGATAGGTATCCAGATATAAAATATAGAGAATTGAGATCTGAGATTTCAAAATATCTAAATTGTAATAGGGAAGAAGTTTTAGTTGGAAATGGAGCAGTTGAACTTATAAATAATTTTATAATAAATGCAAATAGAGTAGTAGTTATTAAGCCTTCATTTTCAGAATATGAAAAAAGAGCATATGCAAATAATATAGATGTAAAAAAATTATACTATAGAGATGATTTTACCATTGATATAGAAGAAATAGAAAGAAATATAAAAAAAGATGATCTTTTAATAATTGGAAATCCTAACAATCCTACAGGTCTTAGAATAGATGAAGATACACTTAAAAAAATATATAAAGTAATATCTAAAAAAGGAGCATATCTATTATTGGATGAAGCCTTTTATGAATTTGCTCCTATGGATTATGACAGTATAGAGATCTTTAAAAAGTATAAGTATGAAAATCTAGGAATTATAAGGGCAGCTACAAAGTTTTTTGCTCTACCTGGGATTAGACTAGGATATGCTTGTGTTTCTAAGAAAAAGGCAGAAGACATGAGAAAGGTAGAATTGCCTTGGAGTGTCAATGCCCTTGCCAATATAGCTGGACAATTTATATTTAAAAAAGAAGGATATATTGAAGCAAGTAAGGAGTACATACAAAATGAAAGAGATTATTTAATAGATGAATTAAATAATATTAAAGGAATAAAAGCTTATCCTACTCACACCAATTATATGCTTATAAAATTATTAGATTATACTGAAGAGGAAATATTTGATCACTTTTTAAAAAATGGAATATTAATAAGAAAATGTAGTACTTTTGAAGGTTTAGAGGGTGACTATATAAGAGTAGCTATAAAAAATAGGGATTATAATAAAAAACTTATAAATATATTTAAAAAAATAAAATAAGAGGAGAATTGCTCATGAAAAACAAGAAATATTTAGGTTTATTTGTATTCTTATTATTACTTAGTACACCAAGTATTAGTCATGGTATGCATATTATGGAGGGATTTCTTCCTATGAATTGGTCAATAGGATGGACATTAGTATCATTACCATTCTTACTCTTTGGTATAAAAAGAGTAAATAAAATATTTAAAGAAGATACAAATAAAAAGGTTTTATTGGCCTTAGCAGGAGGATTTGTATTTGTGCTATCTGCACTTAAAATACCTTCAGTAACTGGAAGTTGTTCTCATCCAACAGGTGTAGGATTAGGAGCTATATTATTTGGTCCTACTGCAATGACAGTTATTGGAGTGATTGTACTACTTTTCCAAGCCTTATTACTTGCCCATGGTGGAATTACAACATTAGGAGCAAATACATTTTCTATGGGAATAGTAGGCCCCTTTGTATCTTATGGAATTTATAAATTACTTAAGGATAAAGGAATGAATAGAAGTTTTGTAGTATTTTTAGCAGCATCTTTGGGAAATTTAATGACCTATGTAGTTACAGCTTTACAATTATCCTTTGCATATCCTGATTCGGTTGGTGGAATTACAGCTTCAATGACTAAGTTTTTATCAGTCTTTGCCTTAACCCAAATTCCTTTAGCTATTATTGAGGGGATGCTTACTGTAATAGTTATAAATCTTTTAGCAGAATATAACAGACAAGGAGTGATAAGTCTTGAAAAAATCAACTAAAACAAATTTGATTCTGTTGTTAGCAATAGTGGTAATAGCTATCATACCTTTATTATTTATGGGTGATTCAGAATTTGGTGGAGCAGATGGAGAAGCAGAAGGTGTAATTACAGAAATAAATCCAAATTATGAGCCCTGGTTTGAACCTCTATGGGAACCACCAAGTGGTGAAATTGAAAGTCTGTTATTTTCACTACAAGTAGCCATTGGAGCAGGGACTATAGGTTATATTTTAGGTACATTTAGAGAGAAGAAAAAAATTGCTAATAATAGATAAATATGCATATACGAATAGACTATCTAAGACTAATCCAAGCTTAAAACTTGGATTAGTCATTGTGTCTTTACTCCTTATTATAGGTTTTGAGAACAATTGGATAAATTTAGCTGTTTTAGGGATGATGCTATTTTTAACTATACAAATTGCTAGAATTCCAATAAATAACTATATAAAAATATTTAGTATTCCTCTAGGGTTTTTATTAATTAGTCTAATTACAATACTTATATCTATTTCTACAGAAGATATATTTTTGTATAGCTTGAAGATTTTCAATGGATATATAGGTATTACAGATGAATCATTAACAGTAGCTATAAAAACCATAACTAGGGTTATTGCTTCAATGTCTGCAAGTTTCTTTTTGGCTCTAACTACTCCATTGACTGATATTATAAAAGTATTAAAAAAAATTTATATTCCAAATATTATAATAGAGCTTTTAGTCTTAACTTATAGATTTATATTTATATTTTTAGAAGAATCCAGAGAAATATATTTATCACAAGAAATTAGATTTGGATATTTAAATTTTAAAAACTCTATTAAATCAATCTCTTTACTTATAAGGAGTCTATTTTTAAGAGTAATTTTAAGATATGAAGATATGACAGTTTCACTAGATACAAAATTATATAACGGAGAATTTAAAATAGGTGATTAAATGATAGAGATAATGGGATTAGATTATAGATATGAAGATGGAAAAGCTGCTTTGAAAAATATAAATATAGACCTAAAAAAGGGAAATACCATAGGAATAATTGGTGCAAATGGATCGGGAAAATCTACACTTTTTTTAAACATATTAGGTATATTAAAGCCTAATAAAGGCTTTATAGAATTTAATGGTGCTAAATTAAAATATGATAAAAAATCCCTAAGAGAGTATAGAAAAAGAGTAGGAATAGTATTTCAAGATCCAGAAAAGCAAATTTTCTACTCTAGAGTTTATGATGATATAGCTTTTAGTCTTAGAAATTTAAACTATAGTGAAGAAGAGATAAAAATAAGAGTGGCAGAAGCTTTAAAAAATGTGAAAGCAGAAGAGTTAGTAGAAAAACCTAGTCATTTTTTAAGCTTTGGACAAAAAAAGCGAGTAGCCATAGCTGGAGTATTAGTTATGGAGCAAGATGTAATTTTATTAGATGAGCCTACTTCAGGACTAGATCCAGAAATCACAAAACAAATGAAAAATATAATTAAAGAATTAAAGAAAGATAAAAAGCTAGTAGTATCAAGTCATGATATGGATTTTATATATGAGATATGTGATTATATCTATATATTAAAGAATGGAGAAATAATAGGAGAAGGACATACAGATAAAGTTTTTCTAAAGGGAGATTTGTTAAAAGAAGCCCTATTAGATAAGCCCTGGTTAGTAAAGGTACATGAACATTTGAATATACCACTCTACAGAAATGAAGAGGAATTCATAAATAAACAGGAACAAAAAGGAGGATATAAGATATGGAAAGAGGAATAATAGTAGCTAGTTTTGGTACAACTTATGAAAGGGCTAGAAGAGTTTCTATTGAAAGCATAGAAAATAAGATAAAAGATAAATTTAAAGATAGTCTAGTTCTTAGAGCTTTTACTTCAAAAATAGTAATGAAAAGGCTTAAAAAAAGAGACAATTTACATATATATGATGTAAAGGAAGCTCTAGAAAAGATGATAGAAGAGGGAATAAAAAAAGTCTATATCCAACCCCTTCACATAATTAAAGGACATGAATACGAAAAAATTGTAAATGCAATGGAAGAAATTAAATCACAATATAGAGATATGAAGATAAGTTTGGGACAGCCCCTATTAGAACATCCTGGTGATTATGAAAAGGTCGCAAAGACTTTAGATTTAAAAGAAGGCTCAAAAAACTCTGGAACCCTGTTTATGGGACATGGATCAGATCATATAGCAGATGATTCTTATGAGAAATTGCAAAGAGAAATAGATAAAAATTATAACAATGTATATGTAGCTACAGTTGAAGGAGAAATTAGCTTAGAAAATGTGTTGGAAAAGTTGAAGAAAGAAGATATAAAAAAAGTGACACTTAGACCTTTTATGCTAGTGGCCGGAGACCATGCTACAAATGATATGGCTTCAAATGAAGAGGATTCTTGGAAGAGTATATTAGAGAAAGAAGATATAGAAGTAGAAGTGGATATGACTAGTTTGGGAGAATTAAAGGGTATACAAGATATATTTATTGAATACTTAGAGAGAATGATATAATGAAAAACTTAATGATAGTAGCTCCAAATAGTAACTCAGGAAAGACAACCCTAAGTTTAGGTGTAATAAGAGCCTTAAAAAACAGAAATATAGATGTTTCTGCCTTTAAAGTAGGGCCGGATTTTATTGATACAAAGCTTATGGAGATAGCCTCAAAAAAACATTCAAATAACTTAGATATTCATCTTATGGGAGAAGATGGAATTAAGATGAGTATGTCTATGAACATAGGAGAAATAGGCATAGTAGAGGGTGTAATGGGTTATTTTGATGGAATATATAATACTTTTGAAAATTCAAGTTATGATATTTCTAAGAAATTAGATATACCTGCAATATTAGTTTATACTCCTAAGGGAGAAATGTTTTCAGCTATTCCTAAGATAAAGGGAATGGTAGAGTTTGAAGAATCTAAAATAGAAGGAATAATATTAAATAATACAAGTAAATCCATGTATTTGCTTTTAAAAGAACAGATAGAAAAATATATAGGAATAAAAGTACTAGGTTATCTTCCAAAGGATGAAAGAATAAAGATAGAAAACTCTACCCTAGGATTAGATATATTTTCAGAAGATAAAGATGCAGATGACTATTTAGATTATTTAGCACAAGTAGTTGAAGAAAATATAGATATAGAGAGTTTACTTGATTTAGGAAGAGCTATAGATTTAAAGCCATATAAATATCCTGAAAAAAGAGATATAAAAATAGCAATAGCTTATGATGAGGTCTTTAATTTTTACTATAGAGAGAATTTAAATCTTGTTGAAAATATATGTGATGTAGAATATTTTTCCCCATTAAATGATAAGTCAATTCCTAAGGCTGATTTAATATATATAGGCGGAGGATATATAGAAAATTATAAAGAAAAGCTAAATAAAAACAAAGAGATGAGAGTCAAACTAAAGGAAATGGCCGATGAAGGTAAGTTTATATTGGCTGAATCTGCAGGTCTTATTTATCTCGTAGATAAAATGGAAGAAAAAGAGATGACGGGCATTTTAAAAGGGGAAGGGAGTAGTACAGAAAAACTACAAAGATTTGGATATGTAAATATGGAGATTATGGAAGACAATATATTAGGAAAAGCAGGAGATATATTAAGAGGACAGGAGTTTCATAAGACAAAAATACACACTAGTGAAAAGGAAATACTTAAGATAACTAAGCCAAAGAGTAAAAGAAATTGGACTTGTGGCTATAAATATAAAAATGTTCTAGGGTATTTTCAACATGTAAATTTCTTGGGAAATAAAACAGCCCTTGAGCATTTACTAGATACTTTGGAGAAAAATAGGAGTGATAAAAATGTATATTAAAAATCCGATGGAAATTGAAAATAAGAGTATGAGCATTATAGATGAAGTAATGAGTGATACAGATTTTAATGAAGAACAGATGATAATAGCAAAGAGAATGATTCATACTACAGGAGACTTTGAATATAGAAAGATAATTGACTTTAAAGCAGATTTTATCAATGCGGCTAAGGAAGCTATAAAAAATGGTGGGACTATTTTTACCGATACTAGAATGGCATATATGGGAATAAATAAACCTGCATTAGAAAGGGCTGGATGTAAATTAGCGTGTTTCATAGATGATGAAAGAGTATATAAATTATCTAAAGAATTGAAAACTACTAGATCTTCCTGTGCAGTTGATTTAGCTGTAGAAGAGGGGATAGATATATTTGTAATAGGAAATGCTCCAACAGCCCTATTTAGAGTGTTAGAACTTGTAAAGGAAGGGAAAATCAATCCTAAATTTGTAGTTGGTGTACCAGTAGGATTTGTAGGTGCAAGTGAGTCAAAAGAATATTTAAGAGAATTTGATATTCCACAAATTTCTACAGTAGGAAATAAAGGAGGAAGCAATGTGGCAGCCTCCATAGTAAATGCACTACTATATATGGTGGCAGGAAGATGACTTTAGATTTATATGTGATAAAGGAAGGAAAAAATTTAAGATGTGGATATACAACTGGATCTTGTGCCACAGCTGCAGCTAAGGCTGCTGTATTTATGTTGGAGAATAGAGAGAAGATAGACTATATAGAAATTGATACTCCAGCAGGGATTAGATTAAAACTACCTGTTTCAGATATATCTATAGAAGATGGAAGAGTCAGTTGCTCAATTATAAAGGATGCTGGAGATGATCCTGATGTTACAGATGGAATAAAGATATTTGCCAAGGTAGAAAAAAGAAATGATGATAATATAAAGATAGATGGCGGAGTGGGAATAGGTAGGATAAATTCTAAAAGTTTTTTCGGAGAAGTCGGACAGGCTGCCATAAATGAAGTTCCAAAGAAGATGATAAAATCTGAGGTTAAATCCATATCTAAATCAGGATACAATATTACCATATATTGTCCCAAGGGAGAGCTTATAGCTAAAAGAACCTTTAATAAAAACATTGGTATTGAAGGAGGTATTTCCATTATTGGGACTAAGGGAATAGTATACCCTATGTCTGAAGAAGCTCTTTTAAAGACTATATATATGGAAGTAGACACTATAGCTAAAAATCAAGGAATACAGGAAATTTTACTTATACCAGGAAATTATGGAGAAAAGTTAGCAGATTCAATGGATATAAAGATTCCAAGGGTGAAGATATCAAATTATGTGGGAGATAGCTTGTTATATATATATGAAAAAGGCTTTAAGTCCATAAAACTTTTAGGACATATAGGGAAGTTTTCTAAATTGGCTATTGGAATATTTAATACACATAGTAATGTAAGTGATACTAGAATGGAGTCCTTTGTATACTATCTATCTAAACTAGATGCTCCAAAGGAATTCATAGAAAAAGTAGAAGAGACTTTGACAGCAGAAGAAGCTATGAACTTATGTATAGAAAAAGGATATGGAGAAGTTATAAGACATATGGAAATAGGAGCTGAAAATAGAATAAAAACATATCTAAAAGATGATAGCTTGGATATAGAGGTAATTATTTATTCTATGGAAAGGGGTAGGTATATATGCTAACTATAGTCGGTGTAGGTCCTGGAAACCCTAAGTATCTAACAGCAGAGGCATTTGAAATTATCAAAGATGGAGAATATGTATTGGCCTTTGAAAGAGTTGGAAGGGCTCTAGAGAGCATAAATAAACACATTATTTTAATAAATAAGGTTGATGATGTAATAGATTATTTAAATAAAGACAAGGAGATAATACTTCTTGCAACAGGAGACCCTAATTTTTATGGTATAGTAGATTTTATAAAAAAGAAAGATATAGGTATAAAACGGGTAATCCCTGGATTATCATCCTTTCAATATCTTATGGCAAAATTACAAAAATCCTGGAATAATGCAAAGTTTTTATCTTTACATGGAAGAGAAGATGCATTAGAAGATATAAAAAAATATCCTCTAGCAATAGTATTAACAGATAAAAAACATAGTCCTTCTTATATATCAAGGAGATTAAAAGATATAAATATAAGTGGAAAAATGTATATTGGATTTAATTTATCTCATGAAAATGAGTTTATAAAGGAAATAAATATAGGTGAAGATATAAAAGATATTTCTTCTCTTGCAGTGGTGGTGATTGAAAATGACATGGATTAGAGATGAAGAATTTATAAGGGGAGATATCCCCATGACTAAGTTTAATATAAGAATGCTTACAATTGGATATTTAGATATTAAAGCTGGAGATAAATTTTTAGATATCGGTGGAGGAACAGGCTCCATATCTATACAAGGAGCACTAAATAAGGCAAAGGTTTGGACTATTGAAAGAGAATCAGAGGGAATTGATTTAATTAAAAAAAACAGTGAAAAATTCAATGTGAATTTAAATATAATAAAGGGATCTGCTCCCAAGGACTTACCAGATGTATTATTTGATAAGTGTTTTGTAGGTGGGAGTGGAGGGAAATTAGATGAAATATTCTTATACTTAAATAGAAACTTAAAAAAAGATGGAATTCTATGTGCAAATTTTATTAAACTTGAAAACTTATATAAATTTAATAAATTGATGAAAGAAAATGGATATGAGAAAATAGAAACTCAATTAATTCAAGTATCTTTCATAGACCATATAGGACTTATGAGAAGTCATAATCCAATATTTATAACTAAAGGAGTGAAAGTTAAATGATCAGTTTTGTAGGTGCAGGACCAGGAGATGTTGATTTAATAACTATAAAGGGAAGAAGGCTTTTAGAAGAAGCTGATACTATTATATATGCAGGTAGTTTAGTGTCAAGTGAGCATTTGAATTTTTCTAAATCAGGAGCAAAGTTTTATAATAGTGCATCTATGACCTTAGAAGAAGTAATAGATGTAATGAAAACAGATTTAAAACAGGATAAAAAAATAGTAAGACTACACACTGGAGACCCTACTATATATGGTGCCATAAGAGAGCAGATGGATGAATTAGATAAATTAAATATTTCATATGAAGTAGTACCGGGGGTTAGCTCTTTTACAGCAGCTTGTGCTTCAATAAAAAAAGAATTTACCTTGCCAAATGTCAGTCAAACCATAATATTAACTAGGATAGAGGGAAGGACTCCAGTTCCAGAGGGAGAAGATTTAGAAGAATTAGCAAGACATAGGGCATCTATGGCTATATTTTTATCAGTACAAGATATAGATAGAGTTGTGGAAAAGCTTGCAAAGGGTTATGGCTCCTTGGATACACCTGTGGCTATTGTATATAAGGCTTCTTGGAAAGATGAAGACATAGTATTTGGTACATTAAGAGATATAGGAGAAAAGGTAAAAGAAAAAGGAATAAAGAAAACAGCTCAAATATTAGTTGGAGGATTTATAGAAGGAGATTATGAAAGATCACAACTATATCATCCAGGATTTTCTCATGAATATAGAAAGGCAAGTAAATGAATATAGCAGTTTTTTCATTTACTAAAAAAGGTGGAGAATTAGGGGATAAGATAAAGAAAATTGATCTATATAATATTGTTCACTATAGGAATAAGGATATAGATGGAGGGGTCAAATCTATAATAAAAAAAGCCATAAAGGACTACGATGGAGTAGTATTTATATGTGCTACAGGAATAGCCATAAGATTAGTGGCCCCATATATAGAACACAAGACCAAAGACCCAGCTATAATTTCAATAGATGATCTAGGTAGATTTACTATAAGTCTTTTATCAGGACATGTAGGTGGAGCAAATGATTTAGCAAATATTATTGCAAAACACATAGGAAGTATTCCAGTCATATCTACAGCTTCAGATATTAGAGGAATGGAAGCTCTCGACTTATTTGCAAAGAAAAATAATTATCATATAGAAGATAAAAAAAATCTAACTAAGATTATGGGAATGATGGTAAATGAAAAGAAGATAGGATTTATTTCCCAGGAAAAGAAAATTATAGATTATCCCCATCTAAAGCTTATACAGGATATGGGAAACCTAGGGGATGTAGAGGCCTTGATCTTGATAAGCTCTGAAAAGGTAGAGAATTTAAACCTAGATATTCCCTATATAGTTTTAAGACCTAAAAATATAAATATAGGTATAGGCTGCAAAAGAGGAGTTTCAAAAATTAGGATAATAGAGGCTATAGAAAGAGAATTAGATCATCTAAATTTATCCAATAAGAGTATAAAGGAAATAGGCACAGTAGAGATTAAAAAGGATGAACAGGGAATTATAGAGGCTTCAAAACACTATAATTGTCCCTTAAGGATATTTACAATAGAAGAGTTAAAAAAAGTAGAAAAAAATTTTGATGGGTCAGATTTTGTTAAGAAAACCATAGGAGTATCCTGTGTTTCTGAACCATGTGCATATTTATTAGGTGGGGAAATTTTGTCTGCTAAAGCTAAGCACAATGGCATAACAATATCGATTTCAAAGGAGAATAAAGATAAATTATAAAAAACGATTCTCAGATTCGAAATTTAAGAAGTATAATCACACACAAAAAAATAGGTCTGCAAACTCGCTGTGCTCAGACAGTGCAGACCTAAACAATTTTTTTGCTTGGTGAATACTTCTATAAAATTTTTCATAATTACGAGTCTTATTTTTATAATTTATGCTAAAAGAGCAAAGGAGATAAAAAATGGCTAAATTATATGTAATAGGTATAGGGCCTGGTGGTAGAGAAAATATGACTCTTAGGGCCATAGATAGAATAGAGAAAAGCGAAGTTATAGTAGGATATAAACCCTATATAGGATATATAGAAGATTTAACAAAGGATAAAGAAATTTTCTCTACTGGTATGAGGGGTGAGATAGAAAGATGTAAGTATGCCATAGAAAAAGTTAGACAAGGGAAAAACACTGCCATTATCAGTACAGGAGATGCAGGTTTATATGGTATGGCAGGTCCGATATTAGAATTAATAGAAGATATAGATGTGGAAATAATTCCAGGGGTAACAGCAGCATTTTCAGCAGCTTCAGAATTAGGTTCTCCCATAATGCATGACTATGCTTCTATATCCCTAAGTGACTTACTTACCCCATGGGAAGTAATATTAAAAAGAATAGAAAAAGCCAGTGAAGGTGATTTTGTAATTACTATATACAATCCAAAATCTAAAGGTAGGCCAGATCATCTAGAGAAGGCAATGGATATAATAAGAAAACATAGAGATGAAAACACTCCAGTTGGAATAGTTAGAAATTCTGGAAGAGATGATAAAAATATAATTATCACAAATATAAAGGATATGGACTATGAAAAAGTTGATATGCTAAGTGTTTTAATAATAGGAAACAGTAATACCTATGTGGAAAGAGATACTATGATAACGCCTAGAGGGTATGAGATAAAATGATTTGGATAATAGGTGGTACAAGTGAAGCACGTCAATTAGTCCAGAAAATAAAGGATTTAGAAAACTTTATTGTAACTGTTGCAACTGAAAGTGGAAAAGAGTTTTTAGATATTGAAAATCTCCAAATAGGTAGAATGAATACTGAAGAAATGAAAGACTTTATAGATGAAAATAATATATCTACTCTTGTGGATATGTCTCATCCCTACGCTACAATAGTTTCAGAAAATGCAAAATCTGCTGCTGATGATAGGGGCATAAAATATATACGATATATTAGAAAAAAATCTTTAATGTCAGAGGGAGTATATTTAGATTCATATGAAGATGCCTATGAATATTTAAAGAATTTAGATGGAACAATGTTTTTTACTACAGGGTCTAAAAATATAGAAGACTTTGAAGAAGTAAGGAAAAACAATAGATATATCTATAGAGTGTTGCCGGCCATAGAGAGTATAGAAATTTGTAAAAAAAATAACATTCACTTAAGAGATATAGTAGCTATATTAGGACCATTTTCTAAAGAATATAATAAGATAATGTTTAAGGAATACAATTCAGATTATGTTATAATGAAAGACAGTGGAGAAAAAGGTGGTACTTTAGAAAAATTAAGAGCATGTGAAGAGCTTGGTATTACACCAATTGTAATTGGGAGAAGAGAAGAAAAAGGTATAGACAGTTTAGATAGAATAGAACAGATTTTGAGACAAGAACATTAGGAGGAAAATATGAATTTATTAAAAAGCACATTAAAAGAAATCAAAGGGATAGATGAAGATTATAGACAAAAGTCTAAAGAAAAATGGGATAGTTTGGTAAAGCCTTTAGGTAGTTTAGGTGCTTTAGAAGAAATAGGAATGCAAATTGCAGGAATAACTAGAACATTAGACTATAAAATAGGAAAAAAAGCAGTAGTAGTTTTTTCAAGTGACAATGGAGTCTTAGAAGAAAATGTAAGCTCATCACCAAAAGTATTTACAACTCTTTTAACAGAGGCTATGGCGAAAAAAATTACAGGGGTAGCCACATTAAATAAATTTGCAAATGCTGATACTATCACAGTAGATATTGGACTTGATAATGATTTTAGAGATGATAGGGTTATATATAAGAGGATTTCAAATGGTACTAAAAATTTTACCAAAGGACCTGCTATGACTTATGAACAAGCTATAAAATCTATTGAAATAGGAATTGAAATAGGAGATAGTTTATATTCCAACGGATATGGCATACTAGGTACTGGGGAATTAGGAATGGGAAATACTACTACAAGTACAGCTATCTTGAATGTATTTAGTGGATTAGATGTAGAAATTATATGCGGCAAAGGTGGAGGAGTCACTGAACAACAATATAGAGATAAGAAAAATGCAATTCTAAAGGGGATAGAGGTAAATAAACCTAATAAAGAAGATCCTATAGATGTATTATCTAAAGTAGGTGGCTATGATATTGGAGGTATGTGTGGATTATTTTTGTCGGCAGCCAAAAATCAAAAACCTATAGTAATGGATGGTTTTATATCTTCGGCTGCAGCACTTTGTGCAATTAAATTAAACCCAGCGGTGAAGGACTATATTATCCCTTCACATCTATCATATGAACCAGGTGCTAAATATATGTTTAAAGAACTAAAATTGAATCCTATTTTAAATCTTAATATGAGACTAGGTGAGGGATCAGGATGTCCATTGGCATTTGGAGTCATAGAAGCAAGTCTATTTGCAGAAGGAAATATGGGAACTTTTAAAGATGCGACTATAGATAGTTCAATTTTACTTGATATGAGAGAAGAATAAATTTATGAGGGTGTTTAGATGATTACTTTAGTTACAGGTGGCGCTAGAAGTGGTAAAAGTAGTTTCGCTGAAGGACTATATAAAGGCAAAAAAGATGTAGTATATATGGCAACATCTAAAATAACAGGGAAAGAAATGGAAGAAAGAGTAAAGCTCCATAGAGAGAGTAGAGATAGTGATTGGAGAACCTTTGAAGGGAACTATAATCTATACAATGCAGTAAAAAATGAGAAATATTATCTCCTAGACTGTATAACTGTACTTAGTTCAAATATAATGTTTGACATAACAAAAGAAGAAGAGTACATAGATTATAAACTTCAAAAACAGATAGAAGATACCATAATAATAGAAATAAAAAAATTAATTCAAGAGATTAAAGAAAAAAACTATGAACTAGTTATGGTTACAAATGAATTAGGCTGTGGAATTGTTCCAGAACATCATTTATCTAGGGTGTTTAGAGATATTCAAGGTAGAATCAATCAAAGGATAGGAAGTTTAAGTGATAATGTGTATTTGGTAAGTTGTGGGATACCGGTGAAGATCAAATGATAAAAGGATTTATAATTACACTACAATTTTTAACAAGAATTCCTATAAATATTAATGTGGACTTTAAGGGAGAAAATATTAAAAAAAGCACTTTTTTCTTTCCTTATATTGGTATATTATTGGGATTTATAGCATCAATTCCATATTATTTTCTAGCTGAACAAAATAGAGATATAGCATCTATTTTAACACTTTTTTTAATGATATTCCTAACAGGAGGACTACATCTAGATGGTCTATCTGATACAGCAGATGGATTTTTCTCAAACAGAGAAAGAGAAGATGTCCTAAGTATAATGAAGGATAGTAGAATAGGAGCCTTTGGAGTTTTAAGCCTTATATTATTGATTTTATTTAAATATGTGATAATTTCTAACTTTGAAATTGGACTACCAATTGCTCTTATGTTTTCCATGGCAAATGCTAGACTGGTAGTTTTAATACAAATAGCTTTTAAGAAAATGGCTAGACCAGGTGGACTTGGAGATATGTTACATAGCTCAAATCCAAAGTATTATATACTTACAAGTAGTATTATTTTTATTTTTTTAAATATATATTTAGGATATAAATTTTTAATCCCCTTGATAATTTCCTTTTTAGTAGGAGAAATGATTTCAATATATACATATAAAAAGATAGGTGGCTTTACAGGAGATGTGTATGGTGCTACTATTGAAATAGTAGAAAGTTTTTCCTTACTAGTATTTTGGGGGGTATTAAATTGGATATAATCATGATAAGGCATGGGGAGTCAGAAGACAATGTTGCAGGAGTATATGGAAGAGATAGTACAAACTTATCAAAAAAAGGCATAGAACAAGTGAAAATTGCAAGAGAAAATTTAAAAGATTTTTCATACTCAAAGGTTTACTACAGTCCATTAGTTAGAACTACTGAAACTTTAAATCATTTAGGGCTAGAGGGAATAGGGGATCTTCGAATCAGAGAATTAAACTTTGGTATGTTTTCAGGAAGAAGCTTTCAAGAGATAGAAAAAGATTTCTCAGAAGAATCTAAAATGTGGGAAGATGATCTTTATGGCTATGTACTTCCTGAAGGGGAAAGTTTGATTCAGAATTATGAAAGAGTAAAAGAGTTCTTAGAAGAATTAATAAAAAAGGATGAGGATGTATTATTGGTAACCCATGCAGGAGTTATAAGATTAATACTTTCCTGGGTATTTGATGATATAGAATACTTTTTTAAATTTAAAGTGGAAAATGCAAGTATAAACATAGTGTCCATAGAAGATAATTATAAATATATAAAAAAAACAAACTATAATCCTAGGATTTCTTCCTAGGATTTTGATTTATTATATATATTTAGGGTAAAAATATTAAAAGATAAGACTGTTCTTAGGAGGTGCTTTAATTGTTATATTTTGCCTATGCAAGTAATTTATCTAAAGATTATATGAATTCAAGATGTCCTGATTCTGTACCTGTCAAAAAGGTTGCTTTAAAAAATTATAAGCTTGTATTCAATCAATTGGCAGATATTCTAGAATCAGAAGGAGATATGGTTTTAGGTGCTCTTTATGTTATTTCAAAAGATGAGCTAAGGCAATTAGATAAGCTAGAAGGATATCCAGATCTATATACTAGAATGGAAATAGAAGTAGAAGATGAAAAGGGTAATTTATATGATGCCATAGTATATACTATGATAGATAAAAATATAGAGCAACCACCAGAGCATTATTATAATATGTTAGTTCAAGGATATGAAGATTGGGAATTACCCATAGACTATTTAGAAAAAGCAAGGAAAATATCTTAAGGTATTTTCCTTGTATTATTATTTTTAAAAAAGGGAGTGCTATATTGAACAAAATTTTAAACTGTATAGATATAATAGATGAATTTAATTTAGAAGAATACAATAAATTGAAAATTGGAGTAGAAATACAAGACTTTACAGAGCCTAATTTAACACAAAAAGAAATTATAAAGATAATGGATAAATATAGGAAAGAATTTAAAAAATTTAAGGGGATTAAATCCCTTCATGGACCATTTTTAGATTTAAAACCAGCTAGTCCAGACCCATTGATTAGACAAGTAAGTTATAAAAGGTATTTAGATACACTTCACATAGCCACAGAGCTTGATATAGACTATGTAGTATTTCACAGTCAAATAAATCCATATTTAAATCATCCATATTTAATAGATCTAAATAATAGGCAAAATAGTGAATTTTGGCATAAAATTTTAAAAGAAGTAAAGTATTTTAAAGGAACTATACTTATAGAAAACATATTTGAAGAAGAGCCCTTTATATTAAAAAAACATATTGAAGCTATAAACTTAGACAATATAAAGATAAATCTAGATATAGGTCATGCTAAGCTGGGAAAGGTTTCTTTAGAGACATGGATTAGGGAATTAAAAGACCATATAGGATACATGCATATACATTCAAATGATGGAAAATATGATTCCCATAAGAGTTTAAATATGGAGGAAATAAAAGGTCTATATGAGATTCTAGATAAGTATAGTTTGAATCTGCCATTGGCTTTAGAATACAAAATAGAAAACTTAGAATTAGAATTAAAGAAGTATAGATGATAATAAAAACTTCTATGGTAGTATTTAAAACTAATTTATAATTTCTTGATATATCTATAGATTAAATTTTTATTCCTTATAAAAAGTGTTTTAGTAATTTAAAGAAGGGTATACATACTTAAAGTGTTTAGTCTACCTGGTACATGAATGGAGGAATAATAGGAATGAAGATTAGTAGTATAATAAATAAATACGGCAGAAATCGTTCTCCCTATACGAAAAGAGGATTAGTTAACCATCTACCAATGGCACAGTTAGCGATTTACCAAATGTCAAAGGATGTAAAAAAGGTTAATGAATTTTCAAGAGAATATATAAAGAGGAGAGAAATTCCTTATATAAATAAAAATTATAATAAAGTTAATTCCATAGAAGAAACTTTAGGAAATAGAGATTTATACGAACCATGTCTAGATTTAATAATAGAAAAGTTAAAAATAGAAGATAAAGATCAATTAGTAAGATATGTATTAAATACATATCCTTTAGGTATGTCTGCAGGTCTATTTCATACATTAATAAGGCTTGGATATGCTGTGGAAGGTTATAATCTACAAGAAGAACTATTAGAGGAAGTAGCCAGGGCCTTGGCTTATTATATAACTGCATATAGAGAAGCAGCTATATTTACTAGAAAAGTATCTAAAGAAGAGTTTATTTCTGAATTAGGAGAATTAGGAAAGGATAATCATATACTAAAAATAGTCGATGCAAATGAAACCCTAGGTCTAAAACTAAGGGGACTTTATAGTGATACATATTATATGGAAAAGGGATTTACAATAGCAGGAAGTGAGGAAGAAAAGATTAGAACCCTTGTAAATCTTTTGATATCTGCTTTTGACAATACTGGAAATATAGTAATAATCCATTGTATAACCTCTATCCATGCTTTAGTTATGTTAAAAGAGTATTTTGAGGATTTTAACAGAGCAATAGATATCTTGACAACTACTATAATCACTCATTTACTTACATTAAATAAATTAGATATAGAAGATAAAATAGCTGAGACAAGTGAATTGTCTTGGAGATGTATAATGAGTAAAGCATGTGAATTAGAAGATATTCACACAATAAAGCTTACATATAGCGGATGCATACTAGACACCCTATATGATATACCAAGATTAAAAGAATCTGTTTTAAAGAGGATAAGACATAATTAAAAAAAAATATAGATTTAGTAAGACCCTGAAATATATTATGAGGGTCTTTTATGTTTGTAAAAATAAGAGGGTAATAGTATAATTATATTTAAGAAAATAGAGAGGAGTTTTTTATTTGAAGAAAAAGAAAGGATACATAATTAGTACATTTTTCATTCTGTTATTTCTTCTAATTACCTTTTTTAGCAGTATAATTGATTTTATTGTTGACTATAATTGGTTTGAAGAATTAGGGTACACAAAGACCTTTTTAACTAGATTTACAACTATCTTAAAGATTGGAATACCTACATTTATAATTGTATTTCTTGCAATATATATGTATCTAATGTTTATGAAAAAAAGATACTATAAAAAGGTAAATATACGTAGTAGCAAAAGTGGAGAGAAAAAAATAAATTTAGGGTTTGGAATGATAACAGGGCTAGTATCATTTTTTTTAAGCTTAATATTTGCTAATAATCTTTGGTTTACTATTCTTAAATACCTAAATCGAACAGATTTTAAATTAGAAGATCCTGTATTTGGAAAAGACTTATCATTTTATATGTTTTCATTGCCACTATTTAAATCTATAGCAGGGCTATTATTACTTATTTTAGTAATTTTAATAATTGTTACATTTATCTTTTACATGGTAATGTTTGCCTTTAGAAGGTCTACACAGGAGACATTTCACAGGGAGAATATATTTGATATTAAGGGAAAAAAGGTAGGAAATATATTTGACAAAAGTATATTTCAAACTATAATGTCAAATATAGGCATACTAGGGTTTATACTTTTTTTATTAATATCATTTAACTACTATTTAAATACTTATGACCTTCTATATTCTCCAAGAGGAGTTGCGTATGGGGCAAGTTATACTGATGTCAATATAAGCCTATGGATATATAGAATAATGGCGATATCTTCACTTATTTCAGCACCATGGTTTTTATTTAAGATGATAAAAGAAGATCTAAAAGGAGCTTTAATACCAGCTAGTGTACTATTTTTAATAATAGTTGTAGGGAATATAGGAAGTGTAGTTGTACAAAAATTTATAGTAGAGCCAGATGAAATATCAAAAGAAAAAAAATATCTAGAATACAATATAGAATATACTCAAAAGGCCTATGGACTAGATGAAGTAGAGGTAGATGAATTTCCAGTAGATCAAAACTTAAATAAAGAAGATATTCTTAAAAATCAAGATACTGTAAACAACATAAGGATAAATGACTATAGACCTTTAATACAAGTATATAATCAACTTCAAGCAATAAGACTATACTATTCTTTTAATAGTGTAGATGTGGGCAGATATATGATAGATGACAAATATACACAAGTATTTTTATCTGCAAGAGAACTAGATCAAAGAAATCTTCAAACTAAAACTTGGGTAAATAAATACTTAAAATATACACATGGATATGGAATGGTAGTTTCTCCTGTAAATGCGGTAACATCTGATGGACAACCAGAATTCCTTGTAAAAAACATTCCACCAGAAAGTCAAAAAGATTTAAAAATAACAAGACCTGAAATATACTTTGGAGAAACTCCAAATGATTATATAATAACCAATACTGATGAAAAAGAATTTGATTATCCAGAGGGTTCAAATAATAAAGAGTCTGTTTATGAAGGAGATGCAGGGATTGAATTAAGTGGGATAAATAAGCTTTTATTTGCAATAAAACATAGAAGTTTTAAAATGCTTATTTCAAATAATATAAATTCTGATAGTAAAATCATAATGCATAGAAACATAAATGAAAGAATAAGAAAAATAGCACCTTTTATAGAATATGATAAAAATCCTTATATAGCAATTAATCAAGATGATTCTAATTTATACTGGATAATAGATGGATATACTATAAGTGACAAATATCCATACTCAGAACCTTTTTCACAGGATTCAAAGATTAATTATATAAGAAATTCTGTAAAAGTAGTAATAGATGCTTATGATGGAACTACTAAATTTTATGTATTTGATGACACAGATCCTATTATAAACACTTACAAAAAAATATTTCCAGATTTATTTTTAGATAAATCAGAGATGCCAAAAGGCTTAATAGAACAAACTAGGTATCCACATACTCTTTTTAATATCCAGGCAGAGATATATAAGACATATCATGTAGATAATCCAATGGTATTTTATAATGAAGAAGACCTATGGGATATTGCTCAGGAAAAATATATGGAGAATGTAGGATATGTAGAACCTATTTACCAGATGTTCAAACTTCCAGGTGAAGAAGATATTGAATTTTTGCTTACTGTACCATATACTCCAAAGACTAAGCCAAATATGACATCACTATTTGTAGCCAGAAATGATGGTGAGGAATATGGAAAACTATATATATATAAATTCCCTAAGGGCAAAACTATAGATGGACCTATGATGATAGAATCTAGGATAGACCAAAATACAGATATATCTGAGCAATTGACCCTTTGGAGCCAAAAAGGGTCCAGTGTTTTAAGAGGAAATGTGATTACGGTTCCAATAGAAAACTCCCTTTTATATGTAGAACCTATATATTTACAAGCTGATAATGAAAATAGCCTTCCAGAAATGAAGAGAGTTATAGTATCTTTTAAAGATAAAATAGTAATGGAAAGAAATCTAGATAAAGCTTTAGAAAAGATATTTGGTATATCTGAAGAAATAGATGATGAAACGGATCAATTAAAAGAAGATAAACCAGAAAAAGATGAAGAGATAAATCTTGAAGATAAAGATATAAGTAAATTAATACAAAGGGCAAACAAACTCTTTGAAGATTCTAAGAAAGCTTCTCAAGATGGTGATTGGGCTAAATATGGGGAGTATATAAGAGAATTAGAAAATGTACTTGGTCAACTAGATAAATTAATGGAAGAAAAAAATTAAATCTTAAAATAAAGAATCGAGATTTTAGAAAATTAGACTCTCGATTCTTTTAATTTTGTGAGTAAAAAATAAGTATAAAAATACGGAGTATAATTCTGAATATTTAAATAGTTATATAAGTACTATTACGCGTTTCGACAACATAATATAGATTAATGTAATATAATCTATATTAGGAGGGGGAGGATTATGATTAGACAAAAATTGACAGCTATAAAAGAAAACTTAGGAGATGATATAAAATTTATAAAATTAATTTCATTTTTAATTTTTTTAGTATATTTTATAAAAATTTTCTTCTATGATATTAAGTTATATTATGATTTATTGATATTTATTAGAGCAATTATAACATTTATTTTCATAGTTTTTTCCTTATACATATATGAAAGAACAAGATATCCAGGAATAATATTTTTAGGGATTTCCTTAGGCATTGTTGCAATATACGACATATTGTCTGTAGCCTTTACAGGTGGAATTGATAGTCTGATTTTATACAATGAAGATACTGCTATTAAATTGTGGACAATAGCTAGATTTGTTGAAAGTATTTCATTTTTTATGGTGAGTATAAAAGTACCAAAGACTATTAGATTAAAAAGTGTATTTTTAATCTATTTATCAGTATTTTTACTTAGTGTACACCTAATATTAAATACTGATATTTTACCCTATTTATGGATTGAGTATAGTGGATATACAAGATTTATAACATTTATAAAATATATTGTACTTGGCTTAAATCTATTTACACTGTCCTATCATATTTTTAAAACCAAAGTAATAGGTGTAAAGGAGAATAAACTTTTAATTTTTGTGATATTACTTAACTTTATTTTTGATATGAAATTTAGGGGAATAACATATCAAAGAAATCTCATGAATTTTATAATATTGAGTACAAAATTTATTTCATATTATTTAATATTTGATTTTATAAAAAAAGGAGTATTTAAATCTGATTATGATAGAAAGATAGCTAATTTAAATAAAAGAGATATATTAGAATATGCTTTAAAGTCATCTCTAGAAGGGACTATAATTATTGGAATGGATAATAGAATTCTCTATAGTAATGATATTTTTAACCATATATTAGATTACAAAAAAAACATTAAAAATCTAAAATATAGTAAAGTTATTGAAATATTAGTCAAAAATGTAAAAAATCCAGAAACATTAAGAAGACAAATTTTAGACCCACTTGGGACTGGAAAAGATAATGAAGCTAATATCTTTTTTAAAAATGGTGAAGTATATAAAATTAGGTCCTTCGAATTTAGTATTGAGGGTGAAAGTATAGGAAGGATAATAAGTTTTTTAAATATAACTGAAAGCTATAAATTAAAAAAACTAAAAGAGAGATTAGAAGAAGAAAAAGATAAAATAGCAAACTTAAAAGAATTGGATAGTTTAAAAACAGAATTTGTAGGAAGAGTAACACATGACTTTAGAACTCCAATAACTGTAATTATGAGTACTATAGAGCTATGGGATATGAGATATGAAAAAACAGGTAATTATGGGGATTATAATTTTACTAAAGATAATTTTAGAACTATAAAGCAAAATTGTCTAAGGGTTTTAAAGCTCACAAATAATCTTATAGATTTGACAAAAATAAGTAGAGAATACATGGAATTAAAACTTAGCAATTATAATATAATATCTCTTGTTGAGGATATAACTATGTCGGTATCAAATTATGCAAAACGGGAAGAAATCAATCTAATATTTGACACAAATACAGAGGAAAAAATTATTAGATGTCATAGTGATTCTATTGAAAGGATTATATTAAATCTCTTATCAAATGCTATAAAATTCACACCAAAGGGTGGAGAAATAAAAGTGAGTATTGAAGATAAAGAAGATTTAGTAATTATCTCGATTAAAGATAGTGGTGTAGGAATACCAAAAGAGATGCATAAAAGTATATTCGGCCCATTTAAACAAGTAGGTGGTTTTACTAAAAGAGAAAAGGAAGGTAGTGGTATAGGATTATCTTTAGTCAAATTTTTAGTGGAAGAACATGGGGGGAAGATCTACATAAATGATAAGTATTATAGTGGTACAGAATTTATAATAGAGCTTCCTACAAATAAAATCTCTAATGATAAAAATATTATGAATTATGATTTAGATATGAGAAGACTTAGTGTAGAATTATCAGATATTTAAGATTAATTAAATTATATGTAAAAAAACCCTTGCTTTTTTAAAACTAATATAATAGAATTAAAATAATTTAAAATATAAAAGTAATCTTAGAGACAAAAATACAATGAATTTAATTACAGAGAACTGATATATGGTGAGAGTCAGGATTAAACTTGTATAATGATCACTCTAAGACTGTAAAGACGAAATTATAAGAGTAGTCTTTATCGGTATTCTTTCTTGGAAGAAGTGCCACCGTTATATGGCTAGGGCTAAAAGACAATCTTTGGGCCTTAAAAGACATTTTGTGCAAACAAAGTGTAAAGATGGGTGGTACCACGAAAATTTCGTCCCTAGTATATTTATATACTAGGGATTTTTTATTTTAATTTAAAAAGGAGATGGAAAACATGCTTAGACTATATAACTTTATTGAAGCAAGAGAAAGATTAGGGACGGTACTCACTAGAACAGAACTTATCCATAGCACTGTTTTTTCTAAAGAAACTGGAAATCAAGTTTATATAAAGCCAGAAAATTTACAAAAGACAGGTTCTTTTAAAATCAGGGGAGCATTTAACAAAATATCAAAATTATCTAAAGAGGAAAAGCAAAAGGGGGTAATATCCTCATCAGCAGGTAATCATGCTCAAGGAGTGGCATTAGCTGCTAAAAAATTAGGGCTTAAATCTATAATTGTAATGCCAAAACATACTCCTCTAATAAAAGTTCAGGCAACTAGAGAATATGGTGCAGAAGTAGTTTTACATGGAGAGGTATATGATGATGCTTATAATAAAGCTTTAGAATTGCAAGAAAAGCACGGATATACTTTTGTACATCCCTTTAATGATGAAGACATAATAGAAGGGCAAGGAACTATAGCATTAGAAGTATTGGAAGAAGCTCCAGATACAGATATTATACTAGTACCATTAGGAGGAGGAGGATTGGTTTCTGGGATTGCTGCTGCTGCTAAACTTAAAAATCCAGAAATCAAGATAATAGGTGTTGAACCAGAAGGTGCAGCAAGTGCAACTAGATCTATAAAACAGGGAAAAGTTGTAGAGTTAAAAGGAGCTAGTACTATTGCAGATGGAGCAGCAGTAAAAAAAATAGGTGAGATGAATTTTAAATATATAAATGAATATGTGGATGAGATCATAACAGTTTCTGACTACGAACTTATGGAAGCATTTTTATTATTAGTAGAGAAACATAAGATCATAGCTGAAAATGCAGGTATACTTTCTGTAGCTGGATTAAAAAAATTAAATATAAAAAATAAAAAGATAGTTTCAGTAGTAAGTGGAGGGAATATCGATGTATTAACTATTTCTTCAATGATAAGTAAAGGATTAATAGAAAGGGGAAGAATATTTAGTTTTTCAGTAAACCTTCCAGATAAACCTGGACAATTAGTAAATATTTCAGAAATACTTGCAAGTTTAAATGCTAATGTAATAAAACTTGATCATAATCAATTTAAAAATCTTGATAGGTTTCATGAAGTAGAACTTCAAGTAACTGTAGAGACAAATGGAGAAGAACATATAGCAAAGATTATAGAAGAATTAAATAAAGATGGATATGAGATAAAAAGATTGAATTGTAGTCAATAAAAGGGTATTATAAAAGTAATTGAATAGTATTTTATAATATTACTTTTAAGGAGAATTTTCATGAAATTATCAAAAATAGGTATGAGAACTATAAAGACAGTAATAGCTGTACTTTTAACTTTGGCAATAGCTGATTTTTTTAACCTGAATAGTCCCATATTAGCAGGAATTGCTGCTATAATGACTATAGAAACCACAGTATCAGAATCATTTATAACAGGAAAATATAGGATGTATGGTACAGTTTTAGGAGCTGTAGTAGGGTTAATTATAACCTTTATTGCACCTGAAAATTTTATAATTATAGGAATTGGTTTAATAATTATAATATATATATGCAATATGTTTAAATGGGAACAAGCTGTTAGAATGTCTATGATAGTATTTCTAGTGATAATTCTTGATTATGAAGAAGGTTATAGATTTACTTATGCTCTAAATAGAACATTTGATACATTTGTGGGTGTAATCGTTGGAACCTCTATTAATTACTTTTTAAGACCACCAAAAGTAGAGGGAAAATTAGAAAATGCTTTAAATACTATGTATTTAGAAGTTAAAGATATATTAGAAAATTTAATTTGGAAAGAAGAACAAGTTAGAACTGAGGATTTGAGAAATAGGATATTCGATATAGATGAAAATTATAAAGCTGTGAGAAAAGAAATAAGGTACAATGTTGATTTGAAAGAAAATATCACTAATTATAGACATTTATTTAATTTATTTGAAAGAGTTCAAAATCATTTAGTTGTAATAAATCCAATAAATAATAAGATTTCTATAAATGAAGAAAATAAAGATGCTTTAGAAAAGATGTTTGCAAAAGAAGTTCCGAAAAAAGAAAATTTATTAAGTGATGATGAAACGACAGGAACTGATGATTTAGATATAATATATAATTATCATTTAAAGAACATTTTATCTACTTTAAATTGTATAGAAACTATGCTAGAAAATAAGAAAAAACTTAAAGACTCTTAATTATAAGAAGTCTTTAAGTTTTTCAGTTTTTTTAGGATGTCTAAGCTTTCTCAGTGCTTTTGCTTCAATTTGTCTAATTCGTTCCCTTGTAACATGAAATATTTGCCCTACTTCCTCTAAAGTCATAGGAGTATCATCATTTAATCCAAATCTAAGTCTTAAAATTTCAGCTTCTCTAGTAGATAATGTATCTAAAATAGAAGTTAGCTCTTCCCTAAGAATTAAATTGTCAGTGGCCTCATGTGGAGTTTCAACATGGATATCTTCAATAAAATCTCCAAGTTGGCTATCATCTTCTTCTCCGATTGGTGTTTCTATAGATACAGGTTTTTGTGCAACCCGTTTTATTTCTTGAACCTTTTCAACTTCAATTCCCATTATCTCTGAAATATCTTCATCTGTAGGCTCATATCCTAAATCAATCACTAATTGTCTTTGGATTTTATTTAATTTATTGATATTTTCTATCATATGAACTGGAACTCGTATAGTTCTTCCTTGATCAGCTATAGCACGGGTTACACCTTGTCTAATCCACCAAGTGGCATAGGTACTAAACTTATATCCTTTTTTGTATTCAAATTTCTCAACAGCTCTCATTAAACCCATATTTCCTTCTTGAATTAAATCTAAAAATGAGATACCACGACCTATATATTTTTTTGCTATGCTAACTACTAGTCTCAGGTTTGATTCTGCAAGCTTGTCCTTTGCAGATTGATCACCTTTTTGAATTTTCTTAGCTAATTCTATTTCTTCTTCTCTACTAAGAAGTGGGACTTTTCCTATTTCATATAAGTATACCTTAATAGGATCATCTGAATTTATTGTGTTTTGCTTATTACTATTCATAAAAGATCACTCCTTATGTTCCTATATATATTGTATCATATATATTTACTTATGGTAATTTTAGATTATATTTATTTATATATTTTATTATTTACCATAGTTAAAACATTGACAATAAAAGCTCAAAGTACTATAATAAACATATGACAAAAATATAACGATAACATTTAAGGAGGAAATATAATGGCTATAGAAGTTTTTAAAAGTACTACTCAATTAAAAGAAGGTATGCAAGTAGAATGTGAAGCTAGAGGTCACAAATTTTTATTAGATGAACCTAAACAATTAGGCGGAACAGATACAGGCATGAACCCAGTTGAGGCACTATTGTCTTCACTTGGCGCTTGTAAATGTATAGTTGCAAGATGTTTTGCAAGACTTCATAAAATAGATTTAAAGGATATAAGGATAGAGTTAGAAGGAGACTTAGATCCTGATGGATTTATGGGCAAAAATAAAGATGCTAAGATTGGGTTTACAACTATAAGAACTAAGATATATATAGAGTCAGATTCCCCTAAAGAAAAACTACAAGAGTTTGTAGACTTTATAGATAGAACTTGTCCTGTAGCTGATACCCTTCACAATTCACCAAAATTAGAGACTGAATTGGTTGTTAAATAATTTAATATAAATTCACTTAAATATTATATTCGTCATATTATATATAGAATAATATAATATGGTGGTGAAAAAAGTGAATAAAAGTAATTGTTTGACACTAGGTATGAAAGCTCCTGATTTTACAGCTCAATCTACATTTGGTCAGATGAGCTTATCAGATTATAGAGGAAAGTGGGTAGTATTATTTTCTCATCCTGGAGACTTTACTCCTGTCTGAACCACTGAGTTTATTGCTTTTGCAGAGCAATATCATAGTTTCTTGGAAAGAGACACTCAACTTATAGGATTAAGTTTAGATAGCAATTCAAGTCATTTAGCATGGGTTTATGATATTTATAAAAACACTGGAATTCATATACCATTTCCAGTAGTTTCAGATAAGACTATGGAAATAGCTAGGATGTATGGCATGATAGCTCCAGATATAAGTACAAACACTACAGTAAGAAACGTATTTATAATTGACCCACATGGAATAATAAGAGCTATACTCATCTATCCACTATCAAATGGTAGATATATACCTGAAATACTAAGATTAGTTGTGGCACTACAGACTACTGAAAGAGAAAAAGTAGCAACTCCAGCAGATTGGTTCCCAGGCCAACCTGTAGTAGTACCTGCACCTCAAACTTATGATGAATTATTAAAGAGGGTAGAACAAGGAGAATATGATTGTATGGACTGGTATTTATGTTTTAAGGAAATTTAGTATACACAAAAAGATCTTCTTATTTTAAATAGGAGATCTTTTTTCTTGTTTTAAATAATATTTACTTTTAATTCCATTTAAACTATTGAAAAGTTACTTTTTATTTTTTAAAAGAATATATGGTATAATAATATAAATAAATGAGACAAATCTAGACTTTTTGTCCTGAGATTACTAATAGAAGAGGAGAAAACAATATGGAAATTTTAAAAAATAAGATAATAGAACAAGGAAAGATTCTAAACGGAGATATAATAAAAGTAGATAGTTTTTTAAATCATCAAGTTGATATAGAATTATTAAATAAAATAGGATTGGAATTTAAAGAGAGGTTTAAAGATTATAAAATAGATAAAATATTAACAGCAGAAGTATCCGGCATAGCTATAGCAGCCATAGTAGCTCAATATTTCAAAGTAGATATGGTATTTGCAAGAAAAACAGAATCTAAAAATTTAGACAAAGATAAATATGAAAGCGAAGTTTATTCTTATACTAAAGAAAAAACTTATAAAATAATGGTATCAAAAAAATACTTAAAAGAAAATGAAAATATAATTATTATAGATGATTTTTTAGCTAATGGAAAAGCTGTAGAAGCTCTAATAGATATAGTAAATAAATCAAAGTCAAACTTAATAGGTGTAGGAGTAGCAATAGAAAAGGGATTTCAAGAAGGTGGAAAAAACTTAAGAAATAGTGGAGTAAAACTAGAATCTTTAGCGATTATAGATTCTATAAAAGAAGGAGAAATTAAGTTTAGATAGATATAAATATTAGCTTAAATCTAAACATAATAAAGATTTTTTGAAAGGGTGAAAATTTAAGTGCAATATGAAATAATAAAAGAAAAGCATAATTCCTATATTGTAATCCCAAGGTTGAGAGATTTGGGACTAAAACATTGTTTTACAACTAAAACTATGGATATTGGATCACATACTAACAAGTCATTAGAAAGCCTTAAAGAAAACTTTAATAATATATATAAGTTTTTAAATATAGAACCTAAGATTTTGTATTCAGGATATCAAATTCATTCTAGAAACATAGAAAATATTAAAAATGATAAACAAGGAGAAATAAATAAATTTGGAAGATTTTTTCCAGATACAGATGGTTTGGTCACTAATAAAGAAGGAATTGCACTTATAACTAGATTTGCAGATTGTACTCCAATAATTTTATTTGATCCCATAAGAAAAATACATGCTAATATACATTCGGGTTGGAAGGGGACACTACAAGAAATTGCAAGTAATGGGATAGATATTCTGATAAATAAGTATGATTCTAATCCTAAAGATATAATTGTAGTAATAGGACCTACTATAGGCAAAGATGACTTTGAAGTAGATATTGATGTAATGCTTAAGTTTAAGGATAAGTTTAAATCTTATAGAGATATCATTAAGAAGAAAAATGATAAAAAATACTTAATAGATCTACAAAAAATCAATAAAGATATGCTTATTGCTACAGGGATTAAGGAAGAAAATATTACTACTATAGATTTATCAACATACTCAAATGATTTTCTTCACTCCTATAGAAGAGATGGAGAAAATTTTGGGCTTATGGGATTAGTTACTTATCTATAGCTTGATAGCATGAAGCGTTAAATTATTGTATAAATAAAATAATGTCAATTACAAATTTAGCAGCAAAGATAATACTATTTGTACCATCAAAAGGATAATTAGGTATAAATATCATATAGTAATAAAATATATAATGAGATACAATTAGATTTTAAGAACAAAAAATACTACTTATATAAGTAGTATTTTTCTATTTGTATTCTGTATCATCTTTAATTTTTTTAAGTCGTCTTTTAAGTGTAATAGTTCTATTATAGTTGTATTTTACATAGCTTTGTTGAAGTTCTTTACCTAGGGACATCATAATCATAATGAATATGATTGAAAATGGAAGTCCGAGTATGACTACAGCAGATTGAATAGTTGTAAGAGCTTTCTCTCCTCCTATAAGCAAAACTGAAAGAGCTATAGTTCCTTCCATAAGAGCCCAAAATATTCTTTGTGCTTTGGGAGGATTTGATCTTCCACCGCTTGTAAGGCTACTAACCACAAGTGAACCTGAGTCACTACTAGTTACAAAGAATATAATAATAGCTACTACTGCAACTATAGATAAAAATCCTTGAAGAAGAGTAGAACTACTAAGGTAAGTAAACATTTCAAACATTGATGTAGCTATATTAGCATTAACAGCTCTTTCTATAACTCCATTATGAATCTGGTTTATATACATGCCACTAGCTCCAAGTATGGTCATAGCAAGTGTTATAGTAATGGTTGGAAGTACAACAACACCAAAGGCTATTTGTTTAATAGTTCTGCCTTTAGAGATTCTAGCAATAAATGTACCTACGAAAGGTGACCAAGAAATCCACCATGCCCAGTAAAATATTGTCCAATCTCCTTGCCAAGCTACATCTTTGGGATCAATAGCTGTAAATAGTCCTATATCTAGGAAATCTTTTAAATATATCCCCATACTTGATAAATAAGTAGATAATATATATACTGTAGGTCCTATTAAAGTTATTCCTAATAATAAAAGACCGCTTACTATTAGATTTGCCTCACTTAGCCATTTTATTCCTTTTGAAACTCCACTTACAACAGAAAGTGTTGCTACAAATGTTATACAAACTATAAGTATAATTTGTACATTTGATGAATTAGGAATTCCAAATACATAATTAAGTCCTGAGTTTATTTGTTGTGCACCAAGTCCTAAGGATGTAGCAAGTCCAAATAAAACTGAAAGAGTAGCTATTGTATCTATAATATCTCCTAATATACCATAGATCCTTTCTTTTAATATTGGATAAAAAAGACTTCTAATTGCAAATGGTAAACCTTTGTTATATGAAAAGTATCCAAGACCTATTGCGAGTAGACCATATACTGCCCATGCATGAGCTCCCCAATGAAGATGCATAATCTTAAAGTTATCAAAAACTGAAGAACTTTCAAGAGCTGAAGGTATATTTAAGTGAGAGATTGGTTCTGCTACACCATAGAAAAATATACCTATCCCTATACCTGCACTAAACATCATGGCATACCATGGTAAATCAGGATATTCTGGAGTGGATGTATACCCTCCTAGTCGTATGTTTCCAAATTTAGAAAATCCCATAAAAATAAGGAACATAAATGATCCATTAATAGTAATTACATATAGCCAATTAAAATTTTTATTTAAAGTACTATTAATTCCTGAGAAAAATTCAGCAGACATATTTGGTTTCAAAATAGTAAATACAATAAAGATAAGCACTAAAACAGCAGTAACAAGAGATACAAATACATTCAGATCTAATCCAAACTTAGTGAAGTTTCTAGAATAGAGTTTCTCTTTTTCTTTTTCTAAATTCATATATTAACTCCTTTAATTTATTTATTACTTAATATGAATTATATCCATAAAAAGATTGGTAACACCATAATACGTTATCATAAAACTTTTCACTATGTCAAATTTAGCAAACTGCCACAACCTTTGTATCCTAGTGATATAAGGGTTGTGGCAGTTTAAAATCTATTATATTAGATCTGAAATATTAGCTTATTTAAATATAAAGTTAATAAATATTAGTTTAATTTTTATATAACAATAAAAAGCAATATATACTAAGAAATCCAAATATAGTTTCATCAATTCCACTTTTAGTATTTATAGTCAAAGGAGAAGCTATATTTTTTCCAAAAGGATAAAACATTTGAATACCTTTAGGAGTTAAAAAATCTGCAAATAAATGTGATAAATATCCTAAGGTAAATGATTTATATATTATAAAACTTAAATTATATTTATAAATTATAAGTCTAGCTATATTGGATACTAATAAGTATCCAAGTATGCTATGAGTAAACCCTCTGTGGGTAGACAATCCTGTAAGCAATATAGTTAAAGCTAAGAGTAAAAATATACCGTCTCCATTTGTAAAGAAATAATATAAAAGTAATACTGATATAGATAAATAAAAGAATATGCTAAATGATTTATTTTTAAACAATAAGATTTTTTGATTTAGTTTTGCTTTAGGATGGTCTAAATCTGGAAGAAGTGAACCAAGAGCTGCTACTCCTACTATAATTAATTGTTGATTTATAGGCTGATTTTTAGCTAAATTAAGTCCTAAAGCTACTCCTATAGCCATATGTGTTTTTCCTGTCATAAATTCCTCCTAGATGATTAGGCTTTTATAGTATTAATAGTTACTTTTAATAATATATGTTTGAGAACATATATTCAAGCTTTAAATAGGATTTATTTTAAATTGTATCTTTATAAAGATATGAAATACTTATTGCTCTTGCTTATAAACTATTTATTAATCTTTCTAATTTATTCTCAAATTCCACATTAGCTTGGGTTTTTCTTTTTTTAGATTTAGTATGATATTTTCCCTGCCTTCTTAATTCTTTATTTATATGTCTATTACTTAGCATACCCTCTATATTGTTATTAGTATAAATTAAACCATTTTGGTTTATGGGAATAGCTTCTTTAGAAAGACACATTGCTGCTAAACCATAATCTTGGGTGACAACTATATCTCCTTTTTCTATTTTGTTTACAATATAAAAATCTGCGCTATCATTAGATATATCTACAGATATTATTTTAGCATAATCATCAATTATCCTATGGGCATAATTTTTAACTATAATTACTTCTAGATTATATTTTTTCCCCGAATTTACAACAATATCTACCACTGGACATCCATCAGCATCTATATATATTTTCATAATAAAACATTCTCCAATCTAGTCTAAATAATTTTATACTGTACCAATACATTTCTGCTTATAATTATAACATAGTATCACATTCATTGATTGGGGAATAAAAATAAAGTATTATATAAATTAGGAAAATATTTTCCTGATTTATATAAATCACATATGGGGAGGAAGACAGAATGGTTTCTGGAAAATTACCAAATGATGTATTAGAGGATTTAGTATTTAAATACATATATCATAAGAGAAAAGATATCATAACTGGAGCAGCTGTAGGTGAAGATAACGCATTAGTGGATTTTGGTGATGAGGTGGCTATACTATCTACAGATCCTATAACTGGGGCAGCTCAGGATATAGGGAAATTAGCAATACAAATATCCTGTAATGATATATCAACTAGTGGAGAAGAACCGATAGGTATACTTATTACAATATTAGCACCACCAGAGACTACTTATGAAGATATAGAAAAAATTATGAAAGATGCAGGAGAAACTGCTGCAAAATTAAATGTAGAAATAATAGGAGGACATACAGAGATCACAGATGCAGTAAATAAGATTGTAATCTCCACTACAGCAATTGGAAAAATAAAAAAGAAAAACTTACAAAAAATAGAAAATATAAAAGTTGGAGATAAGATATTAGTTACAAAATGGGTTGGTATGGAAGGGACTTCCATAATTTTAAATGATTTTGAATCCTATTTTAAAGACAAAATGACCAAAGATATGATATTAGAAGGAAAAAGTTATGGAGATATGTTATCCGTTTTAAAAGAGGGGAAAATAGGTGGAGAAATAGGAATTAACTATATGCACGATATTACAGAAGGTGGAGTTTTAGGAGCTGTTTGGGAAGCTGCTAAAGCTATAAATAAGGGTATAAAGATTAAAGAAGATTTAATACCTCTAACTGAAGTTACTAAAAGATTATCAAAGTCTATAGATATAAATCCACTAAGATTGATTTCTAGTGGGAGTATGTTAATAATTGGAGATGATCAACAAATAAATAAATTATTAAAAAAAATTAATAAAGAAGGAATTAAAGGACACATAATAGGAGAAGTAGTTGAGGAAGGTGTATTTATAGAGAAAGAAGGAGAGCTTAAATCTATACAACCACCTGAAGCAGATGAATTATATAAGGCTATAGAAAAATTAAAAAAATAAAAACAAGGAATTATACAATTAATATAGAATCTATAAGTAGAGTGAATAATATGAAAAGTTAAAATCACAATAATATTTGAGAGAAGGGATTGAGTACTATATGAAAAAATTATTATTGATTGTATTATTGCTAATATTTACTACTGCTTGTGTGAAACCAGATGATTTAAATCTAGAAACAGCTACAATGGAAGAATATAATTTAGAAATTGAGAAAGGAACTTTATATGGTACATTGACCTTACCTTCTGGAGAAGAAAAATTTCCAGTAGCTTTAATTATTCAAGGCTCTGGCCCTACAGATAGGGATGGAAATAATGCTATTGCCGGGGAGAATAATAGCTTAAAGATGTTAGCCATATCTCTAGCTAAGGAAGGAATTGCCTCAGTAAGATATGACAAAAGAGGAATTGGTGAGAGTTTAGGGATTGTCAAAAATGAAGAAGACCTTATCTTTGAAGACTACATAGATGATGGAGTAAAGTGGATGGATAAATTAAAAAAAGATGAAAGGTTTAATGAATACTATGTAATAGGACATAGTGAAGGTGCACTTATAGGTGGAGTTGTAGCCAGAGATACAAAATTAGATGGATACATTTCAATTGCTGGAGTGGGTACACCTGCATACAGTGCTTTAGAAAGGCAATTGCAACAACTTCCCCAATACCTATACGATAAAAGTATAAATATTATTGATGAATTAAAACAGGGGAACTTAGTTTCTGAGGTTCCGAAGGATTTAGAAGATGTATTTAGAAGAAGTGTTCAGCCATATTTAATATCCTGGTTTAAATATAATCCTACTGCAATTTTAAAAAAGGTAAATGCTCCTATTTTGATTATACAAGGGGACAATGACCTTCAAGTAATGATAAAGGATGCGGAAGTCTTAAAAGAGGCGTCAGAGGGAGATTTAGCTATAATAGAAGGTATGAATCATGTGCTTAAGGACTCACCTAGAGATAAAAAGAAAAATATAAAAATGTACAATAAGCCAAATGAACCTCTACATCCAAGATTAAAAGAAGTGATTATAGATTTTATAAAAGAATAGGAAAAAACACCTCCAAGTTAAAGCTAAATTAATTTGGAGGTGTTTTTATGGGGAATATATTATATCATAAGAATTATCATGATAAGTCATTTTACTTGTGATAATATTGTAATATAATATAAAATACTTCCATATATTATTATGTTGTATAGATATGGGTATAAAGTTTAAAAGGAGATATTATGAAAAAGACAAATGCAATGAGATTATTGGATTCGAAAAAAATCCCGTATGATATTATATCCTATAGTATTGATGATAATCTCATAGATGGAGAATCTGTAGCTAGAAAAATAGGTAAAGATACAGAGGAAGTCTATAAGACATTAATAGCTAAAGGGAAAAAATTAATTTATGTATTTATAATACCTGTAGACAAACACTTAGATTTAAAAAAAGCAGCAAAAGTTACAGATGAAAAAAAGATAGAGCTTATCCATGTAAGTGATATGCTTAAACTTACTGGATATATAAGAGGAGGTTGCTCACCCATTGGAATGAGAAAACTTTATCCAAGTTTTATTCAAGAGGAGAGCTTAAATTTAGAAAAAATTATAGTAAGTGGTGGAAAAATTGGCTTACAAATCCAACTAAATCCAAGAGATTTATCAAATATTGTTTCAATGGATTTTGTGGATATAATAGAATAGGAGGGTTTATATGAATTATATGGAGAAATATAATCACTGGTTAGAAAGTGATTATTTTGATGAAAAGACAAAGTTAGAATTAAAATCTATTTCTGATTTAAGAGAAATAGAAGAAAGATTTTATAGTGATTTAAAATTTGGTACAGCTGGGCTAAGAGGGAAAATTGGTGCAGGTACAAATAGAATGAATAGATATACTGTTTCAATGGCTACTTATGGTTTAGCTAAGACCATTGTAAACAAAGGGCAAGAAGCAATGGATAGAGGAGTTGCCATAGCCTATGATGTAAGAAAATATTCAGATGAATTTGCAGAAATTGCTGGGAGAGTATTGGCTGCAAACGGAATAAAGACATACTTATTTGATGGAATTAGGCCTACACCATTATTGTCTTTTACAGTTAGAGAACTAAATACTATTTCAGGGATTGTTGTAACAGCCAGTCATAATCCAAAGGAATACAATGGTTATAAGGTATACTGGGAAGAGGGTTCTCAGATACTAGATGAAATTGCAAATGAAATAATGAGTGAAATTGATAAGGTTAAAGACTTTGATGAGATTAAAATTATGGACCTAGACGAAGCAATTGATAAAGGGCTTATAAAGTATATAGGTAAGGAAATAGATGATAAATATAATCAAAGTATATTAGAAAAAGCCATAAATGAGAATATAGATAAAGATATAAGAGTAGTATACACTCCACTTAATGGAACTGGAAATATTCCAGTTAGAAGGGTATTAAAAGATAGAGGATTTAAAAATATATTTGTAGTTAAAGAGCAAGAAAATCCTGATTCTAATTTTACTACTGTAGGATATCCAAACCCAGAGGATCCTAAAGCATTTGAGTATGCAAAGAAATTTGGAAAAGAAAAAGGCGCTGATATTTTAGTTGCTACAGATCCAGATGCAGATAGAATAGCTATGATGGTGAAAGATAAAAAAGGAGAGTATCTGTTTTTAAATGGAAATCAAACAGGGGCATTGCTTATAAATTATATATTTAGTGAAAGATATAAAAAGGGAAATCTACCAGATAATCCTGCCATAGTAAAGAGTATTGTAACTGGAGATTTGGGAAGAGCCATTGGAAAAAATTACGGAATAGACACATTTGAAACTCTAACAGGATTTAAACATATTTGTGCTAAGGCAAATGAGTGGGAAAATACAAATGAACATAATTTTGTCTTTGGATATGAAGAGAGCATAGGCTATACCTATGGAACGCTTGTAAGAGATAAAGATGCTGTTATTACCACTATGATAATAGTTGAGATGGCAGCATATTATAAGAAAATAGGAAAGAGTCTGTTGGAAGTACTAGAAGATATATATATTAAGCATGGATACTATAAGGAAAATCTAATTTCAGTTGTACTAGAGGGATTGGAAGGAAAGAGCAGAATAAAACGAATGATGGATTACTTTAGAGCTAATCCTATAGAAGAAATAGGAGATATGAAATTAGAAAAAACTATAGATTATTTATTAGATGATACAGGAAACGAAAAGAGTAATGTATTAAAATACTATATGGATGATGGATCCTGGTATGCAGTAAGGCCTTCAGGAACAGAGCCAAAGATTAAAATATATATATATTCTAAGGATAAAGATGAAAACAAGGCTAATGAAAAAGTAAAGGAAATAGAAAAGGTAGTTTTAAATCAATTATATAGTATAGACTAAAGAAATTAGGAGGAAGGGTTACCCTTCCTCCTAAAAATTATTTCTTTAAATTTTGCATCCTTTTTAAAGCTGTAGGTGCAGTAGCAACTCCACCCATAGCAGTTTCCTTTAGAGAGTTAGGCAGTGCTTTACCTACTTCATACATAGAATTTACAACTTCGTCAAAGGGAACAAGAGATTCGACTCCAGCTAATGCTAAATCTGCAGATGTAAAGGCATTAACAACTCCAGATGCATTTCTAAGGGCACAAGGATACTCAACTAGTCCTCCTACAGGATCACATACTAGTCCCATAATATTTATAAGTGCAAAGCTAGCTGCGTGGAAAACAGAATCTATACTCCCACCAGCCATACTTACAATTGCTCCTGCAGCCATAGACGCAGCGGCTCCACATTCTGCTTGACATCCACCTTCTGCTCCAGAGACAGTAGCATTTTTAGCTATTATTTGACCTATTGCAGATGCTGTAAATAGCCCATGGATGATATCTTCATCTTTCAAATTTAACTTTTCACTAGCAGAGATAAGTGCACTGGGAAGTATACCAGAAGCACCAGCAGTAGGTGCTGCCACAATTTTTCCCATAGAAGCATTTACTTCAGATGTAGATAGTGCTTTTGCCATAGCGGAATTTATTAAATCACCACTTAAAGTTTTATTGTTTTTTTTGTAGTTTTCAACCTTTTTAGCATCTCCACCTGTCAATCCAGATACAGACAATATTTCTTTATCTAAAGCTGCATTTGCTGAAGTCTTCATTACATCCAATACTTCTTCCATTTTTAATATAACTTCTTCAGATGATATGTTTTTAGACTCTGCTTCTTTTTTAACTACAAGTTCCCAAATATCTAATTGTTCATCTTTACATAAATTTATAATTTCTGCTGCTTTAAAAAACATCTTTTCACCTCGTAATTGGATTTATGAACTTAATGTAGGACATTCCTGTTAAACTAGAAATTTTATTCATCACATCTTGATTTAAAATTGAATCTAGCTCACACACTAAAGTAGCTATATCTTTTTCTCTGCTAACTTTCATAGTAGCTATATTCAAACTTTCACTTGCCAGTATAGAACTTAATTCACTTACAACTCCTTTTCGGTCCTTATATTTAAGAAGTATAGTTGGATTATCTCCAGTTAACTCTACATTATTTCCATTTATATTATTTATAACTATACTTCCCCCACCTATAGAAGAACCTATTATATAAAAATCATCCTTATCTTTATATCTAAAGACTACTTTAACTGTGTTGGGATGGGTGTAACCTAAATCTTTTTCGCTAAAAATTATATTTATATTTTTCTTCTCAATTAATTCAAAGGAATTTTTTATATCTTCATCAGATGGATCCATTCCTAAGATTCCAGCTACTAAAGCTTTATCTGTACCATGTCCCTTATATGTCTTTGCAAAAGAACCATGTAGCATAAATTCTACTTCATAGAAACCAACTCCAGCGATTTCTTTTGCAGTTTTTGAAATCTTAACTGCACCAGCAGTATGAGAGCTTGATGGTCCTACCATTATAGGCCCTAAAATATCAAAAGTACCGTAGTTTTTCATTAAATCCCCCTCCTTATATATTCTCAACTCAATTATATTATTTATATGTATTTTTAGCAAACATTTAAAACAAGATGAATCTTTAAGTTTAGAGATTTATAAGTATACTTTATTGGTATAATAAGAGTAGGACTAAATATGAGGTGATATTTATGATATTTACTGTAGGGTTTGATTCTTTTCTAGAAAAGAGATATTATTTAGATGAATATAATCAATTTAAAGATAATCAAGTTAACCTTGTAGAACCTAATTTAGGTGGAAAATCTTTAAATGCTGCTAGAACTTTGAAAGACTTAAATTTTGATGTCTTTATTACAGGTTTTTTAGGTGGATTAAATGGTAGATTTATTTATGAAGGTTTAAAAGCCTTAAATATTTACAACGATTTTATCAATATAAGAGACGAAACTCCACTGAATATATCAGTTTTCCAAGATAAAGAGTTCTTATTTAAGCTTGAAGAACCAATTCCTAGAGTAACTAGAGAAGAATTGGCATATTTTTACAAATTATATGAAGATATAGTTTATAAATTTGAGTTTATATGTGCTCTAGGTGAAATCCCAGTTGGGATGCCTAAGGATATATATTTTAACTTAATCAAAATAGCTAAAGAACATAGGAGAAGGGTAATATTAGATGCAAGTGGAGAAGAACTATCTCTTGGAATTGAAGCAATTCCATTTATGGTTAAATTAAAGCTAGAAGATTTAGAAGAGCTAAGCAAAGTAAATACTAATTTTGAAAGTGAAATAATAAAACTAGCCTATGCTTATATTGAAAGGGGAATCAAAATTATTGTAATTGATTTAGAGGAAAAAGGTAGTATAGTACTTACAGAAAATTTCGGTTATAGGGTAGAAATTACAAATATAGATGAAAAACTAAAAGAAGACAATGGATATATGGTAGCAGGATATGCATTAGGGCTAAGTAGAAAATATGATTTGGAAACAATTGTAAAATTAGGACAATCAATGAGAATTATTTATAGTAATAATGACTATACAAATGTTATAGATATGAGCGATATAAAAAAGAAGATGAAGGATATTGAAGTTAGAAAGATAAATTATTAGGAGGAAAAATAATGGAAAAATTTACATTAAATAGGGAAGACTGTGTTTTATTAGTAATTGATATTCAAGAGAGACTTGTGAGAGTTATGGAGAATAAGGATAGAGTAGTTAAGAACACTTCTATATTATTAGAGAGTTCAAAGGTATTAAATATTCCTGTAATTATTACTGAACAATATCCGAAGGGGCTTGGAGATACTATAGAAGAAATAAAAGAGAGTAGAGAAGATGTAAAGGTATTTGAAAAAAATAGTTTCACAGCTTATATAGAGGGAGTAAAAGAGGAGCTTAAAAGCTTAGGCAGGAAAAAAATTATCATAACTGGTATGGAAACCCATGTGTGTGTTCTTCAAACTAGTAGAGATTTAATCCTTGCAGGATATGATGTGTATATAGTAAAGGACGCTGTATCATCTAGAACTAATTCAAACTATGAAAATGGATTAGAGTTAATAAGGGAAATGGGTGGAGTAATAAATAATACAGAAACAATACTTTTTGATTTATTGAAAAAATCAGGGACTCCTGAGTTTAAGATTATTTCTAAATTAATAAAATAAAACCACCCTAGGGTTGGTTTTATTTTTGTGATATAATTTATCTTAGAGGTGATATGATTGATTCGCTTTGTTCACATAGGGGATATTCATTTAGGATTACAATTTAATTTTAGTTTAAACCATAAAAAAGCTATGGATAGGCGTAGGGAATTATGGTCAAGCTTTGAAAGAGTAGTGCAATATACTAAAGAGAACAATAAGGACTTTCTATTTATTGCAGGAGACCTGTTTGAAAATAGATTTTTTACCTTAGGAGATATGAAAAGATTAGCAGATATTTTAAATTCTATTGAAGATGTAAATATAATCATAGTAGCAGGAAATCATGACTTCTTAGATAAAGACTCTCTTTATAATAGAGTTCATTGGTCTGAAAATATTACTATATTTACTGGAAATGGTTTAGATAAAAAGATATATAAAGATCTAGATACTGTAGTATATGGATATAGTTGGGACCAGATTCAAATGAAGGAGAACCATTTATTTGATAATTTTAAAAATGAGTGCGAAGATTTTAAAAAGGTACTTATAATCCATGGAGATATAAATAGAGAATCAAGGTATCTTCCATTAGATTTAAAAGAATTAGAAAGTCTTAATATGGATTATATAGCTTTAGGACATATACATAAGCCAGAAAAGCTTAGACACAATATTGTATATTGTGGATCTTTAGAGCCATTAGACTTTGGAGAATTAGGAGAACATGGCTTTTATGAGGGGGAAATCTCAGAAGATGGCACAAAAGTAAATTTTATTCCATTTAGCAAAAGGGAGTTTAGACAAATTGATATAAATTTAAACCCAAATATGTCCTATTCAGACATAATAAAAGAGTTCACTGATATAGAAAAAACTATTAGATATAAAGATTTTTTTAGGATAAGTTTAAAGGGATATATAGATAGCGATTTAAACCTAAGGGGTTTAAAACATGATTTAGAAGATGAATTTTATCACATTGAGATAAAAGATGATACTTTACCAGATTATGATTTAGAATGGATGGAAGCAGAATACAAGCATACTATTTTAGGAGAATTTGTCTGTGCTATGAAGGATATGGGATTAGAGAATAAAAAAGTAAAAGATGCACTTTATTATGGATTAGATGCTCTTTTAAAGGAGAGAGTTGATTTATGATAATAAAAGAGTTAAATCTAACTGGATTTGGTAAGTTTGAAAATAAAAGAATTCCCTTAAAAGAGGGCATAAATATAATCTATGGTGAAAATGAACAGGGAAAGACAACCATACACAGTTTTATAAATGGAATGTTTTACGGTTTTTTAAAGCCATATGTAAAAAGAACAATATATTTAGATGAGCATGATAGATACAATCCTTGGGATAGTTTAAAATACAGTGGGATTATAAAGTTTTCCTATGATGGGGAAAATTATCAAATTCAAAGGGAATTTACTAAAAACAATGAAAGTACTAAAGTTTTTCTGGATAAAACTGGAGAAGATATTACAAATTCTATAGATAATGGCAATAGTGGTAGAATTTTACAACCAGGTAATCATTTTTTTGGATTTAATAATGGTGTTTATTCAAATACTATATCCATTAGCCAATTAGAAAATCAAACAGAAGAACTATTGGCAAATGAGGTTAGAGATAAGCTTATTAACATAAGTACTACATTAGATGATGAATTATCAGTTGAAAAAGCTATTAGTAGTTTAGAAAAAGCTTTAAGAAATATCGGCAGTAAAAGAGCTAGCAAGAGTTTATATGGGAGTATATATGAAGGATTAAATGAAGACAGGATAGAAAGAGACCATATTTTAAATTATAGAGAAGAATATAGGGATGCATTGAGAAAAAATGAAGATTTAAAAAAGAGTCTAGATTTACAATTAAATGAATTAAAAGACCTAAAAGAAACTTTGCATGAAGTAGAAATACTTAGTAAAAAAAGTATATATGATGAAGCTTTAAGTTTAGAAAAAGATATAAAAGAAATTCAAAAGAGAATAGATTTATATGGAAAATATAAACATATAGAAAACAATGCCTATTTAGATGCAATACAAATCAATAATATGATTAAAAATTTAGAAGAGAAAATTTTAGAGTATGAAGAAAGCCTAAAAAATTTGTTTAATAAAAAGGATTTACTTATATCTGAAAAAGACTATGATTCAAAAGAAGAAAAAGAAATAATAGATAAATATATAGAATATGAAAATTTAGAAGAGGAAAAAGAAGATATAGATACTAGAGAAAACTCAAATCATCTTGAATTCTTAAAAAGGGATTTTGACGAAAACAAGAAATCAAAAGATAAATATGAATCTACTTTAGGGATTACAGTATTTGTATTAATAGGATCTATCCTAGGAGGTATATTTTTAAAAAATTATTTATTTTTTGCAATAAATTTTGTAAGTATACCATTGAGCATATTTTCATTTATAAGGTTTAAAGAAAAAAAACAGACTGTAAATAATATTAAAGTACAGATAAACCAAGGTGAGGAATTAGAAAAGACTAATAAGAATTTGTTGATGGAAATTGAAAAAAAGCAAAGCCAAATTTTACGTTCCTTAGATTTAAATTCAAAATCTGAATTTAAAAGTTTACAACAGAGAATACAAATCAAAATTTATCAAAGAGAAGATAAAGAAGAAAACTTAATAAGCATAGATAAGGAAGTAAATAAATTAGAACATACAATTTTAAGTTTAAAAGAAAATTTAGATTTAAACCATAAGGAATTAAAAAATATATTTGAAAATAATATATCTACAAACTTAAAAGATTTAGAAGAAGGATTAAAGTATAAAAAAATATATGAAACTTCAGTTACAAGTATTGAAAACAAAAAACAAATTTTAAATAGAGTTTTAAATAATAATACTTTAGAAAATTTAAAATTAGAGATAGAATCTTATAAAAAAGACATTTCAAATATAGATAAATTTAATAATATAGAAGACTTAAAAGAAGATATAAATAATAAATCAGAAGAGATTTCAAATATTAAAATTGAAAAAAGTGCATTAGATGAAAAATTAAATTACTTAAACAATAAGATAGCTAAACTAGTAGAAGTCGAAGAAAATATTGATAAAAGAGAAAGACGATTATCATTATTAGATAAGAAAAGGGAATCCATAGAGTTAGCTATAGATACATTAAATAAATTATCTAAAAACATCCATAAAGAATTTGCACCTAAATTAAATGATAGAGTAGGTACCATAGTAGAAGAAATAACTGGTGGAAAATATGTTAATGTTAAAGTTAATGATAAACTTGAAGTAGGAGTCATAAGGCCTGATACTGGCGAGATTGTGGACATTAACTCTTTAAGTGGTGGCACAATAGATCAACTATATTTTGCTTTAAGATTTGGAATTATAGATTCTTTTAATAGAAAAACTCTACCATTAATATTAGATGATTGTTTTATTCAATATGATGACAATAGATTAGAAAATATAATGAAATTTTTAATAGATAAGAGTAAAAATAGACAAATAATATTATTTACTTGTCATAAAAGAGAGATATCTATATTAAATAAACTTAAGTTTAAATTTAATTTAATTAATTTAAGTTAAACTTAAACTTTAAGGTAAAAATGGCCTAAAATGCAGTTTTACAAACTTAAAGTAAAAGATTAACATTAACTGAGGTGGGTAAATGATTTATGCAATCGGAGACTTACATTTTGACCATTCAAAGTCTAAACCTATGGATATATTTGGAGAAAATTGGATAGGTCATGAAGAAAAGATAATTAAAAATTGGGAGAATAAAGTTACAGATAGAGATTTAGTTTTAATTCCAGGGGATATATCCTGGGCATTAAGATTAAATGAGGCAAAGTATGATTTAAATAAAATAGATGAATTGCCAGGGAATAAAATATTGTCTAAGGGCAATCATGATTACTGGTGGCAAAGTTTAAAAAAAATGAAAGATTTAAAGCTTGAAAGCATATCTTTTATCCAAAACAATCATTATATTTATGAGGATATTTTTATAGGAGGAACTAGAGGGTGGATGAGCATAGACAGTGAATCTTCTAAAGAAGATAAAAAAATATTCAATAGAGAGCTTCTTAGACTTGATATGTCTTTATCTAATATAAAGGGAAAGTATAAGAAAAAAATAGTCATGCTACATTATCCACCATTTGATTTTTCTTTAAATCCTAATGAATTTGTAAACATAATGAAGAAGTACAATGTAGATATATGCATTTATGGCCATCTCCATTCAGAAGGCCATAAATATGCTATAGAAGGGAATATAGAAGGGATAAATTTCCATTGTGTATCAAGTGATTTTATTGACTTCAATCCCAAAATAATATTAGGAGAGTGAAAAAGATGAATGTAATTATTGAGAAGAACTATGAAAACTTAAGTAAAACAGCAGCAGACTTATTAGCAACAGAAATAAGAGAAAAAAAAGATATTGTATTAGGTCTGGCAACAGGTAGTACACCTGTAGGAACTTATAAAGAACTCATTAGAAGATGCAAAGAAGGAGATCTAGATTTCTCAGAGGTGAGAAGTTTCAATCTAGATGAGTATGTAGGTATTGATGTAGACAATCCCAATAGTTACAGATATTTTATGAATGAAAATCTTTTTAATCACATAAATATAAAAAAAGAAAATACTATGGTTCCTAATGGGAATGCCAGTGACATAGAAGTTCATGGAAAAGATTACGACAAGATGATTAAAAATGCAGGAGGCATAGATATTCAAATTTTAGGATTAGGTACAAATGGTCATATAGCTTTTAATGAGCCAGCAGATAAATTATCAGCTGGAACTACAGAAGTTAATTTGACAGAATCTACTATAAAAGATAATTCAAGATTTTTTGATAGCATGGAAGAAGTTCCAATAACTGCAATTACAATGGGTGTAGGTAGTATATTAAAGGCAAAAAAGATAATTCTTTTAGCAAGTGGTAAAAGTAAGTATAAAGCTGTAAATAAATTATTAAATGAGACTACTATTTATACTGAATTTCCTGTATCATTTTTAAGAGCTCATCCAGATGTTACTATTATAATAGATAAAGAGGCATATACTGGAAAGGAGTTAGATAATGAAGACAATAATAAGGAATGTGAGGATAATTTCACCATATGAAGTTTTAAGAGATAAGATGGTTGTAATTTCTAATGGTAAGATTGAAAGTATAAGGGATATGGCCTCTATAAAAGAAGAGGATATTAGACATTTTAAAATTATAGATGGTGAAGATAAATATCTTTCACCTGGTTTTATAGATATACACAATCATGGGAATTCTGGATACGATATAATGGATAGTAATGAAGAGGCTCTAGATGAGATGGGAAGATATCATATATCAAATGGAGTAACTTCATATTTGGGGACTGTAATAACTTCATCCTATGAGAATATGATAAATGGGATAGAAAATATAAATGATTATAAAAATAAGAGTGATGCATCTAAAATAATAGGTATCCATCTGGAAGGTCCATTTTTTAATATAGACAAAAAAGGGGCTCAACCAGATAAATATATTGAAGATCCCGATATAGATATGATTGACAAAATAATAGAGATATCTAAAGGAAAGCTAAGGATGGTATCCTTAGCTCCAGAACTTGAAGGTGCTTTAGACATAATAAACATTTTAAAAGAAAAAGATATAAAAGTAGCTATGGCTCACACTAATGCCACATTTGCAGAGGCAAAACTTGGGATAGAAAATGGGGCTAGAATTGCCACACATCTATATAATGGAATGAGAAACTTTAACCATAGAGAACCAGGAGTAGTAGGAGCCTCTCTTACAGATGATAGAGTTTACTGTGAGATTATATATGATAGATTTCACCTCCATGATGCAGCTACTCAGATAGCCCTTACTATGAAAGGTTATGATAAGATTATCTTAGTCTCAGATGCAATGAGGGCAGCTGGATTAAAGGATGGAAAATATGATTTAGGTGGACAAAAGGTAACTGTAAAGGATGGAAAACCTAGATTAGAATCAGGTAATATAGCAGGTTCTACCCTAAACTTAAAAAAGGCTGTATTCAATATGATAAATTATCTTCAAGTTCCTATAAATGAAGCGGTGAAAATGGCTAGTTTAAATCCAGCTAGGGCTATAGGTGTTGATGATAAATTAGGAAGTATTGAAATAGGGAAAGAAGCGGATCTTTTAATATTTGATGAAAATATAGAAATAGACAAAGTATTTCTTGGAGGAAAATTAGCGTGGAAAAAGAATTAGAAGTGAAAATTTTAAATATGGATTTTAATAAATTAGAACAAAAAATTTTACTATTAGGTGGAAATTTAATTGGAGAAGAAAATCAAATAAATACTTTAATTGATTCAAATAAGACTCCAATTAAGTCTTATCTAAATGCATATTTAAGAATTAGAGAGATTGAAGATCTTTTAAATAATACTAAAAAGACAGAATTGACCCTTAAAAAAAACATATCTACAAAGGGATTAAGAGACAATATAGAATACACTACAGAAATAAAAGATAGAGAATCTATGCTTAAGATTTTAAATGAATTAGAATTTGATTTTAATGAAGTTGGTTATAAACATAGAAAGTCTTATACTCTAAATGGAGTAAGATTTGATTTTGATACTTGGGATGAAAAAATTTATCCATATCCTTATATGGAGATAGAAGTGGATAGTCTAAAAAAATTAAATGAAATAATAGCAATTTTAGAAATTCCACAAGATAATGTATCCTTTAAATCTATAGTACAATTAAGAAAAGAAATAAAACTAGTGTAACACATAGCCTCCTAATGAATAAGATATATTAAATCTAAAATTAGGAGGTAATAATATGTTAAATAATTTATTTGGTGGCTGTGGAGACAATAATGATATATTTCTAATTCTAATAATTTTGTTGTGTTGTGGTGGATTTAATGGATGTGGAGATGGACACCATGATGGCTGTGGAGGCGGCTGTGGTGGAGACAGTTGGATATGGATAATTTTATTATTCTTCCTACTTGGAGATAATGGTGGATGCTGCTAATAAAAATAAATATAGATTTAAAAGGCACAGAATTAACTGTGTCTTTTAAATTATAAAAAACAGTAACCAAAACCATAGCTTCAACATAAGATAAATTGAACAATAAATTAAGGAGGTAATATTTTATGGTTGAAGATATGAGCTTAAACAAAACTACTAACAAAGGTTTATTTGGAGCATTTGGAGACAATAGTTCAATGTTGTTTTTCTTCTTAATAGTGATTTTCCTATTACAAAGTTGTGATATTTTCGATTGTCATGATGAGTCACTATTATTCTTCGTACTATTGTTAGTAATATTACTTAGCGGTAGTGGTTGCTGCTTGTAGTATTTACTTAAAATCCCTTAATTGGGATTTTTTTTGTTTAAAAATAAATAAATGTGATGACACATTGGAGAGAATGTGTTATACTTTATATAATTAATAAGGAGGGATATCCTATGAATTTTGATTATATAAAGTGGTTTAATGATGTAAATAAAGAAGATATACCTACAGTAGGAGGCAAGGGAGCAAATCTAGGAGAACTAACTCAAAAGGGACTAAATGTACCTCCAGGATTTTGCGTAACTGCTGATTCTTATACAGAATTTATTGAAGAAAATGAATTAGATGAAGTTATTAAAACATTAATGTATGGATTAGATGAAGAGGATTCTGAAACCTTACAAAGTGTAAGCAATCAAATCAAAAAAATAATAGTAGAAGCAGAAACTCCAGATAAGTTAAGACAAGAAATATTAGATGCCTATAGAGAATTTAGTAAAAGGTTAAATTTAGAAAACCCAGAAGTAGCTGTAAGAAGCTCTGCAACTGCTGAGGATTTACCAGAAGCCTCCTTTGCAGGACAACAAGATACTTATCTACACATAAGAGGAGAAGAAGAATTATTAAAGCATATAAAAATGTGTTGGGCTTCTCTTTGGACTTCTAGAGCTATATACTATAGAGTAAAGCAAAATTTTGATCATTTTTATGTGTCCTTATCTGTAGTAGTACAAAAAATGGTAAATAGTGAAAAATCCGGAGTAATGTTTACAGCAAACCCTATAAATAATAATCCAGATGAGATGATGATTAATTCTAGTTGGGGTCTAGGTGAAGCTGTAGTATCAGGAATTGTTACTCCTGATGAATATACTATTGATAAAAAGAAAAAACTTATAATAGATAAATTCATATCAGATAAGAATGTAATGGTAATAAGAGATGAAGATAAAGTCGGTACATTAGAAGTAAAGGTTAAAGATTATCTAGGTGAAGAAAAAGTAAAAGAAGAATCCCTAAGTGATGATGAACTAAATACATTGATAAACTATGGAATTAAAGTAGAAGAGATGTATGGCAGTTACCAAGATATAGAGTGGGGATTTGATGCTGATACAAAAGAACTATATATATTACAATCAAGACCTATAACAACTTTAAATAATGATGAAAATAAAGGCAAGGTAGTTAAGGAATTAAAAGTATTAGCTAAAGGTCTACCTGCATCTCCTGGTTTTGGAATGGGGAAGGTAAGAAATATAAAAGATATATCTGAAATTGCTTTAGTTCAAGAAGGTGACATAATGGTTACTGCCATGACAAACCCAGATATGGTTCCTGCAATGAGAAGGGCAGCTGCAGTAGTTACAGATGAAGGTGGTAGAACTTGTCATGCAGCTATAGTATCTCGTGAACTACAAATCCCATGTATTGTTGGTGCAAAGAATGCTTCTGTAGTATTAAAAGATGGTATGGAAGTAAGTGTAGATTCTACAATGGGAATAGTATACAAAGGATATATAAAGGAAAAGGAAGTTGCTAAAATAGAGACTAAAGCTACAGATCAAAAAGAAGATACAAAAGCACTATCAAAAGAAATCTTAGCTAATCTTGCTCCTATTACTGGGACTAAAATATATATGAACTTAGGAGAACCTTCTTTAATAGGAAAATATAAAGATTTACCTATGGATGGAATAGGTTTAATGAGAACAGAATTTATCTTTACACATATGATAGGTGCTCATCCTATGTATTTAGTAAAGACAGGTCAAGGTCAACTTCTAGTAGATAAAATGAGTGAGGGAATAATGAATGTAGCAAGAGAAATTTTCCCTAAAAATTTAGTGGTTCGTCTATCAGATTTTAGAACAAATGAATTCAGAGGACTAAAAGGTGGAGAAGAAGTAGAACCTATAGAGGCAAATCCAATGATAGGTTGGAGAGGTGTATCTAGATACGTATCTCCTGAGTATGAAGAAGGATTTAGACTTGAATGTAGAGCTATTAAAAAGGTAAGAGAAGAATATGGACTTACAAATGTAATAGTAATGCTACCATTTGTAAGAACTACAGAAGAGCTTATAAAGGCTAAAGAAATAATGGCAGAAGAAGGACTTAAACAAAATAAAAACTTTAAGATATGGATAATGGCAGAGGTTCCAGCAGTAGTATTACAAGCTGAAGAATTTGCCCAATTAGTAGATGGATTTAGTATAGGTAGTAACGACCTAACACAACTTATAATGGGTGCGGATAGAGATTCTGGTATACTAAACAATATGGGATACTTCGATGAGAGAAATGCACCAGTTAAAAAGGCTATTTCCATACTTATAAAGGCAGCGCATAAATATGGAAAGACAGTATCTATTTGTGGTCAAGGACCTAGTCAATATCCAGAGTTTGCAGAGTTTTTAGTAGAACAAGGTATTGATAGTATGAGTGTAAATCCTGATACTGTGGCATATACAAGAAGATTAGTAGCATCAGTAGAACAAAAAATAATCTTAAAAAGTTTAAGAGGATAATAAATACTAGAAAAAAGGATATTATTTAAATAATATCCTTTTTTTTATAATATTTTTGATTTTATTTAAGATATTACTTTTATTTTCTAATATAATGGTTATAGATATATTTAGAAACATTATATTATTTAATATTATAAATTTATTTATTACAGGAATTATAATAATTGGAACAATAATTATAATTATAAAATTAGGTCAAGGAGGGGAGCTTATTGTTAAAATTAGAAAACATATCAAAGTCATATGGTAAAGGAGATATAAAAGCTGTTGAAAATATTAATTTAGAAGTTAAACCTGGAGAAATTTTTGGATTTTTAGGTCCAAATGGGGCAGGCAAAACTACTACCATAAAGATGATAGTGGGACTTTTAAAACCAGATAGTGGTAAGGTTCTTGTAAAAGATATAAATGCTTGGGAAAATCCTTTGGAGGCTAAAAGAAAAATTAGCTATGTACCAGATAATCCGGAAATTTATGATAAATTAAAGGGGATAGAGTATCTAAATTTTATTGGTGATATGTATGAAATTTCAAAGTCTGATAGAATTGAAAACATGGACTACTATCTTGAATTATTTGATATAAAAGATGCTGTTGGTGATATAATAGGGAGCTACTCACATGGTATGAAGCAAAAGATAGTACTGACTTCCGCCTTATTAACTAATCCAGAACTTTTTATATTAGATGAGCCTATGGTAGGATTGGATCCAAAATCTTCCTTTAATCTTAAAGAAGTAATGAGAAAAATGTGTGATAAAGGGAAAACAGTATTTTTTTCTACCCATGTGCTTGAAGTAGCAGAAAAATTATGTGATCGAATAGCTATAATAAATAAAGGGAAAATAATAGCCTTAGGAACAATGGAGGATTTAAGAATACATGCTAAAAAAAGTCAATCTTTAGAAAATATATTCTTGGAGATGACCAAATGATGAAAAAAATATACTCCTTAATTAGAACCGATTTAAATACTACCTATGGACTATCTTCAATAGCTTATAATTTCAAATCAAAGAAAGATAGGTGGCAGATAATTATATTTGGTATAGCCATATTATCCCTTTTGCCTTCTTATATTTTAATACTCAAATCCTTAAATGGAATGTTTAGTATATATAGTGAAGTAGGCCAAGAATCTATGTTTTTGTTATCAGGATTTTTAATTAGTCAATTACTAATATTCTTTTTTGGTCTACTATATGTAATGAGTAAATATTATTTCTCAAATGACTTAAACCATTTAGTCCCACTACCCATAAAGCCATCCTATATTTTAGGATCTAAATTTGTCACTCTAATTATTAGTGAATATTTGACTTCTTTACCAATTATATTACCATTTATATATATATATGGAACAAAGGGAGAAGAAGGCATGCTTTATTGGTTGTATTCCATATTACTAATCCTTAGCCTTCCAATTATCCCATTAGTCTTAGCATCAGTATTTGTAATGGTATTTATGAAATATACAAATATTGGTAGAAGAAAAGATTTACTAAGAGTAATAGGAGGAGTAGTTTTTTTAGGGCTTATAATATTTATTCAATTTAAAATTCAAAATATAGTTGAAAGATCTCTGATGAATGAAAATATTTTATTTGAATTAGTAAAAGATTCAAGTTTACTAGTAAAAAGGCTTGGATTAGTATTTCCACCAAGTATGTGGGCAACTTTATCCCTATATAACTACGGTAATATATTTGGATTTTATTATCTATTTACTTTTATTGTAGTTGGGATTATGGCCTTTATTATAATGATATCATTAGGAGAAAAAATATTTTTCAGTGGATTGATAGGAAATATTGAAGTTTCAGCTTCCAAGGGTAAAGCTGGGAAAGAAATATCAGTAAGAAATTTATCAAGACAGGGAAAGCCATATATGGCCTTGGCAAAAAAAGAACTTATAATGCTATTTAAGACTCCTGTATACCTTTTAAATGCAATTGGAGGTGTAATAATACTCCCTATACTAATAATCATGACTGGTGGAGGTGAGGGGATAGACTTAATCATTGACTCTATAGGAGGAATAGGATTTATAGTTTCTTTAGGAATGATAAATAGCATAGGAGCAACTACATTTTCCAGAGAAGGAAAAAATCTTTGGATTCAGAGGGTATTGCCTATAAAGGTTGGAGATCAAATAAAGGGAAGAATTCTATCATCTTTGGCGGTTCAAAGTATAGGTTTAGTAGCTGTTATAATTAGTCTAATGTTTATTGTAAAACTTAAAATAAAGACTATATTGTTAATAGGTTTTATAGGGCTTTTAGGAAGCATACCCATGACTCAATTAGGAATGGTAATAGATATAATAAGACCTTATCTAAATTGGGATAATCCTCAAAGAGCCATGAAACAAAATCTAAATGTGTTAATAGGCATGGGGATAGGATTTATTTACCTAGGAGGTATAGGATATTTAACATTTATATCTATAGATAAGATCCATATAAATATAATATTTTTATTATTGATATCAATGTTTATTGTATCAACAATAATTTTATACAAGATATTAGAGAGATTAATAGGAAGACAATTTAGAGAGTTGCAATAAGAAAGGACCCATTGTAGGGTCCTTTACATTGATCTAGAATAAAATTCTATAACTAATTGATCATTTATTTCTATTGGTATATCTTCTCTATTTGGAATACTTGTAAGTTTAGCTGAGAAATTATCCTCATCTTTTTGTATATAAGGATAATTATTTAATAGATTATCCTTAAAATTATCACTAAATAATTCTATATTCTTCGATTTATCCCTTAATGAAATTTCATCTCCAACATTTACTAAATAGGAAGGAATATTTACTTTTTGTCCATTAACCACTACATGACCATGGACTACCATTTGCCTAGCTTGTCTAATAGATAATGCCAAACCCATTCTATAAACTAAATTGTCTAATCTTACCTCTAAAGTTTTAATTAGAGCATGACCTGTTTGTTCAGAGGATCTTTTGGCATCTTTAACATACTTAGCAAATTGTTTTTCAACTACACCGTAGTATGCTCTCAGTCTTTGTTTTTCTAAAAGTTGCATACCATATTCAGATAATTTTTTATCTGCTCTTGAACTTCCCTTAGTAGCTCTATTCATAGCCTTTGGATGTCCACATACATTTAGACCTAATCTTCTAGATTGTTTAAATCTAGGGCCCATCATTTTGCTCATACAATCATCTCCTAAATTATTTGCCGCGATAATTTAGAGCCAATATAAATATAGCATAAAATAATAATTTTGTAAATGATAATAAATATCAATTGCATATTTTTTGTAATAAATAAAGTATATATCAAGGTTTGTGTTATAATGGTATAAAGATTCTAATTACTAAAAATATTTAATAATAGGGAGTTGAGACTGTGGATGTTTTGATTAAAAAAATTAAATATGGAAGCGATGATTATGAAAGGTCTATAGATATTAGAAATGAAGTATTTAGAAAGCCTTGGGGACTTGATATTAGAGATGAAGATTTGACAGTTGACAAGGCTATGGACATGTATGGGGCATATTTAGATGGAGAGATGATAGCTACTGTATTTTTAACTAATGATGATGAAAAAACAGCTAGAATTAAAAATGTAGCTATTTTAGAAGAATATCAAAGAATGGGATTAGGAAAATATCTAATGGATTATGCAGAAGAACTATCTAGAAAACAAGGATTTACTAAAGTGAATTTAATGGGAAGGGTTTCTGCTGAAGTTTTTTATAATAAAATTGGGTATAAGACTATTAGTGAACCCTTTGATTATCATACTATAGCTCATGTAAATATGGAAAAAACTTTATAGTGAGGTGTAAAAATGAAAGATATAGAACTGGCAATGAATACATTAGAAGAAAAAAATTTGACTCTAGTAGCTGTGAAGGATGGAGAAATAATCTTTGAAAGTAGTGAAAGAGGTATAAAACCTATGTACATATTAGCTACAGAAAAGAGAGATTTGGCTAAAGGGGCAGTAATTGCTGATAAGGTCATAGGAAAAGGTGCAGCATTACTTTGTGCTCATATTGGGATTAAAAGATTGTATGCTAATTTGATTTCTATATCAGCAAGAGAAGTTTTAACAAAACATAATATAGCATATGAATTTGAGAGTTGTTGTGAATATATCAAAAATAGAAGTAAAACAGGTTCTTGTCCCATTGAAGAAATGGCAAGTGATATTGATAATCCTGTTGTACTTTTGGGTAAATTAGGTAAATTTTTAAAAAGATAAATTTGGAGGATAAAATGAAAAGAAAAGTAAGTAATAAAATAAGCACAAAGAAATTAGTTACAGCAGGGTTATTATTAGCTATAGGAATAATAATACCAAGTATTTTTCATACTACAGGAATTCCTGGCACTGTTTTTTTACCTATGCATATTGGAGTCTTATTGGGAGGATTTTTACTTCCACCATCTTTGGCTTTTTTACTTGGAGCTTTGACACCTATAGTAAACAATCTAATTACAGGTATGCCACCTTTATTTCCTATGGTTTTAATCATGACTTTTGAATTAGGTATATATGGGTTTATAGCTTCTGTAATGTATAGAAAATTAAATGGGACTATTCTTTTATCTCTTGTTATATCTATGATTATTGGAAGAATTACGGCAGGAGTAGTAGTTTTTCTATTAGTAATATTATTTACTGTGCAGATGGATCCTATAATTTTTGTAAAAACAGCAGTGATAACAGGATTACCTGGAATTATAATACAATTAATTTTAATACCTACATTGATCTATGCCATAAACAGATATACCACTATTAATTTAGATTAGAAGTATTTAAATTAATTAAAACATAAAAATAATAAGACTAGCATGTTACAGTACTGTAACATGCTAGTCTTATTATTTTGGAAATTCAATTGTAACTTCAGTGCCATCTCCGTAATTACTTTCTATATTGATTACACCATTATGAGCTTTTACCATAGAATGTACTATGGCAAGACCTAGACCACTTCCACCTGTGGACTTATTTCTTGAAGTATCTACTCTATAAAACCGATTAAAAATGAATTTTAAATCTTCATCTTTTATTCCTATTCCATTGTCTTTTACTTTTATAATAATTTTATCACTAGTTTCTTTTAAAACTACTAGAACTTTACCATCATTATTTAAATATTTCTTTGCATTTGATAATAGATTGTTCATTATTTGATTTAATTTATCCTTATCCATTACAATATAGATATTTTCTGCAATGGAGCCATCTAATTTGTGATTGTCAGCACTATATATAGGAGTATATGCAGTTATTATATTGTTTAGCTCTTTAGATAAATTAAAATTTGTCTTGTTTAATTGTAAATTATATTCTTCTAAATTAAAGGAATCCTTTAAATCATCAACTAATTTAGAAAGCCTAAGGGTTTCATTCATCAATATATCTATATGTTCCTTATTAGGCTCCCATACTCCATCTGTTATTGCCTCAAGATGAGTTTTAAGGGTAGTAATAGGAGTCCTAAGTTCATGGGAGATATCTGAAGCATATCTTTTTCTGCTTTTTTCATGGTTTAAAAGAGTAGCACCAAGATAATTTATAGATTTAGATAAATCTATGATTTCACTTGTATTAGTATCTATATGGGATTTGGCAGATAGATTTCCCTTTCTAATTTCATTTGCCGTATTTCTTATATTTATAAGAGGCTTTGTAAGTCCTTGGGATACAAATATACTGACTGCAAATCCAATTAAAATAGCAATAAATCCTGATAGTATAAGAGAATTTAATAAGGTACCTTTAAATATTATAGCACTTTCAGTGAAATAAGAATTATCTATATATCCTATAATTAAAGAACCTAGTTTTCTATCCTTACTATATAAATCGTAAGTTTTTTCTTCATAACTGCCATTTTCTATATTTTGCATACCTTTCATCATGCCCATATGACTTTTCATACCTTTTCTATTTTGGAAAATATTTCTAGTATTTGAAGTATATATTGTCTCATTATTAATATCTTTAATTGTAATATTTATATCCTCAGTAAGAGCTAAATGTTTTAAATCCATTTTATCAAGGGTATCATTATTTTCTACTAATAGTGTATTTATTTCTTCTTGGATTCTTAAAAATTTATTTTCCCTCTCTCTTATTAGATAGGTATCAAATCTTTTGTTTATCATAAAATTTGATATTATTGAGATAATAATTATAGATACAATTATTAAAAATAAAAAGCTTAAAGTTAGTTTCTTTGATAATTTCATAAATTCACCTCATTAAATAATATTATACATTAATTTTTTAAAAAAATATATATCTTCATAATTCCTTCATAATCTTATACTATAATTTGATTAAAGAAATTAAGGAGGAGATATAAAATGAAAAAAGGAATGGTAGCACTTAGTTTAGCTTTAGTAGTTGGTTTGTTCTCAGCATTTGCATATGCTGATAGCCCAGAGGTAGATCCAGAGTTTACAATGGGAAGGTTTGGAAATTGGAATAGACAAGAATTAGATGTTGATAGCGAAGAGTTTCAACAATGGAGAGAAGAGAGATTAGAGTATCAAAAAGATAATCTAAAAGAAGCTGTTGAAGAAAAACTTATAACAGAAGAAGAAGCTAAAGTTTGGGAAGAGCATTTTGAATATATGGATGAATTCCATGAAGAAAATGGATATCTAGGTGGTCATTGTGGTGGCGGATTCAATAGAGGAAATGGAAGAGGAATGGGAAGACATCACATGGGTTGGTAATCTTTTACCTAAATAACCAAGGAGGTTATTTATATGAAAGATAAAATAAAAAAATTCTTTGAAAAATTAGCAAAAGCTAATGAAAAGGAATTTGGAAATGAAAGATTAGACTGTTGCCAAGTAGGTAAAAGCCGAAATAAAGATAATAAAAAAACAAGCTAATGTGAAAATGATGTTACCCCCCAAATCCGGACACGGATTTAGGGGGTTTTATCATGTCTAAATATTCATTTAAGTTTAAGTTAGAAGTAGTGAAAGATTATTTAAGTGGAGAAACAGGTGGTTATGAATCTATAGCAAAAAAATACGCTATAACAAATTTTAGTCGAGTTAGGGATTGGGTTAAAAATTATGAAAGCTACGGAGAAGAAGGACTAAAAATAAAATCTACAAAAACTTTTTACTCTGGAGAATTTAAGCTACGTGTATTACAATATAGGCAATACCATAATTGCTCTTACAGAGAAGCTGCTAATCACTTTGGTATTAGCAATCAGGGTACGATTGCTAATTGGCAAAGGCAATACTTAGATGAAGGCTTCGAAGGGCTTAATAAGTCGATTGGGAGGCCTAGTACTATGTCTGAAAACAAGAAGAAAAAAGATGCTTTAAATCTCACCAAAAGCGATAAAGAAGAATTAATTAAATTAAGAGAAGAAAATGAATTTCTGAGAGCGAGCTTAGCATACGAAAAAAAGCTAAAAGCCTTAGTCCAAAAAAGAGAGCAAAAAACAAGGAAAAAACGAAAGTAATAATGGAATTAAGGCAGAAATTCCCTTCAATCAAATTGAGAATCTGGCTTAAGATAGCTAACTTGCCCAAAAGTTCATTCTATGAATGGGTAGAAAAACTAGAAACAGTTAACAAAGAAGAGTTAAAATTGATAAATATTATTAGAAATATATTTGAAGAATCAAATGAAACTTATGGATACAGAAGAATTACCATTGCTCTAAAACAAAAGGACTTAAAGATAAACCATAAAAGAGTATATAGAATCATGAAAGAGAATGATATGAAGTGCATAAAATTTTCCAGAAGATCTAGAGGTTATAGTTCTTTTAAAGGTGAAGTTGGAAAGATAGCAGAGAATAAATTAAATAGGCAATTCCAAGTAACAGTTCCTAATAAAGTATGGGTTACAGATGTAACTGAATTCAAAATCCAAGGCAGTAATCAAAAACTGTATCTATCACCTATTATGGATCTTTTTAACAACGAAATAATTTCATTTAATCTATCTACAGCTCCTACAGTAAAATTTACAACGGATGCCTTAGATAATGCTCTTAAAAAGCTTCCTAAGAAGCATCAATTAACAATTCACTCTGACCAAGGCTTTCATTATCAGCATGCTCAATGGGTGAAAAGATTAAAAAAGAGAAATATTGAACAAAGTATGTCTAGAAGAGGAAATTGTATAGATAACTCTCCAATGGAAAATTTCTTTGGGATATTGAAGCAAGAAATGTACTATGGAGAAAAATTTACATCCATTAAGAAGTTAGAGAAAAAGATTACAGAATATATTAACTGGTATAATAACAAAAGAATAAAGAAGAAATTAAACGGCCTGTCACCTATTGAGTATAGGCAACAAGCCGCATAATTAAATATTATCCGAAAGTCCGTATTAAAGGGTTCACATCAAAAAACATTAGCTTGTTTTTTATCCATCAAATTTATATCCAGCACCATAGACAGTTAAGATATATTCTGGATTCTTAGGGTCTGATTCTATTTTATGACGAATATTTTTTATATAGGCATCTACAGTTCTATCAAATCCTTCATATTCATACCCAAAGGCTTTTTCTATTAATTGACTTCTTGAAAATACAGATTGGGGATTCGATACTAAAACTTTTAATACTTTAAATTCATTAGATGTTAAATCAACTAATGAGCTGTTTTTGGTTACATTATGTTTATCAATATCAATTTCTAAACCATTTTTAAATATTAATTTTTCTGCTAATGGTCCTGTTCTATAGGTTCGCCTAATTATAGCTTTTACTCTTCCTACTAATTCTCTAGTACTAAAGGGCTTTACTACATAATCATCAGCGCCAAAGGATAGACCTTCAATCTTATCATCTTCTTGGCTCTTTGCTGTCAACATGATGATAGGTACTTGAGAGGTACTTCTAATTCTAGTGCAGACTTCTTCCCCTGAAATCTTAGGCAGCATAAGATCTAGAATAATCAAATCAATTTTTTCTTTTGAAAATAAATCTAGAGCTTCTTTTCCATCATAGGCAATAAAAGTCTTATATCCTTCTTTTTCTAAATAAGCTTTTATTACATCAGAAATATTTTTTTCATCTTCAACTATTAATATATTCTTGTGCTCCATAATATTCACCTACCTTATATAATTGTAACATATTTTAAGGATGATTTATACATTAAGCAATAGGGTATAATTATTACTAGCATATATGAATAACTGAGAATAAAGAGGAGGTTAGGGTAAAATGGATTTTACTATATTAGTAGGTGGGGCAGCAGGCCAAGGAATGGATACCTTTGCCAACATATTACAAAAATCACTTAAAAGATGTGGATTTTATATATTTAGCCATAGTGATTATATGTCTAGGGTAAGAGGTGGACATAATTTTATAAAAATTAGATTTTCAGACAAGCCTATATCAACTTATACTCCAAAAGCAGATATTATATTTGCTCTAAATGAAGAAACCGTTGACATCCATGAAGATAAGTTGAAAGATGATGGGATTATAATATTGGATGAAGAGATATTTAAGGAAAAACAGCTTATTCACTTACCTTTGCAAAAAATTGCTAGAGATTTAAAAAATGTAAAGGTATCTTCTACAATAGGCTTAGGTGCTATTTTAAAGTATTTTGGTCTTCCAAAAGACGAGACTATAAAAATAATTAAAGAGGAATTTAATGAAAAAATAGCAGATATAAATATAAAAGCATTAGATGAAGGGTATAATTTAATAGATTCAAAATATAAATTAGAGACAAAAGAAGATGAAAATATTTTAATAAATGGAAATAAAGCAGTTGCCTTAGGTGCTATTGCTGCAGGATGCAAGTATTATTGTGGTTATCCTATGACTCCATCTACAGGTGTATTAAACTATATGTCACTTAAATCCCAGGAAATGGGGATAGTTATAGATCAGGTAGAAGATGAAGTGGCAGCTTTAAATATGGCACTTGGAGCTTCCTATGCTGGAGTTAGAGCTATGACAGGCTCATCTGGAGGTGGAATAGCCTTAATGGGTGAGGCTTTTAGTTTAGCTGGAATAATAGAAACACCAGTAGTAGTAATAAATGTTCAAAGACCAGGGCCTGCTACAGGACTACCAACTAGAACTGAACAAGCAGACTTAAGATTTGTAATCCATTTAGGACATGGAGAATTTCCTAAGATGGTAATATCTTTAAGAAATGGAGAAGATGCTTTTTATCAAACAGCTAGAGCATTTAATTTAGCTGAAAAGTATCAAATTCCAGTTATATTATTGAGTGATCAAAATTTAGCTGATTCTATGGTTACTTGCAAACCTTTTGAATTTAATAAGATAAGTATAGATAGATATCTTTCAGGTGAAGAGTCGATAAAAGAAGGAGAAAGGTATAAGAGATATAAGTACACAGATGATGGAGTTTCCCCTAGAATAATACCTGGTAAAATTGAAAATCAAGTAGTATTAGTAGATAGTGATGAACATGATGAATATGGAAATATAACTGAGTCGGCAGAAGTTAGAACTAAAATGGTAGATAAGAGAGCTAAGAAATTTGAAAACCTCAAAAAAGAAGTGGAAGAACCCTGGTTTATAGGAAAAGAAAATCCAGAGCATCTAATAGTTGCATGGGGATCATTATATGGAGCTGTAAAAGAAGCAGTGGAAAAACTTAATTCAGAAGGAATTTCAATAGGAGCTTTAATATATGGAGATATATGGCCATTTCCTAAGGAGAAGTTATCTAAAATGTATAAAACTGCTAAAAACTTAATTTCAGTTGAACAAAACTCAACAGCTCAGCTAGATAGTTTGATAAGAGAAGAATTATTAATAAAATGTAACTATAAAATATTAAAATATGACGGTAGAGCCTTTTCTGGAGAGGAAATTTATGATAGATTAAAGGAGGAGGTATTATAATGGAAAAAGGATATAATCTATATGAACCATCCTGGTGTCCAGGATGTGGAAATTATATGATAAGAACTGCTTTAAAACAGGCCTTAGAAGAATTAGAAATACCACCACATAAAGCTGTAATTTCATCTGGTATAGGTCAAGCAGCAAAGATTCCACATTATATAGGAGTAAATGGCTTTAATGGTTTACATGGTAGGGCGATGCCGCCAGCAATAGCTATCAAACTATCAAATAAAAATCTAAAGGTAATAGTAGAATCTGGAGATGGAGATAACTATGGTGAAGGTGGAAATCACTTTATGCATGCAGTTAGAAGAAACATAGATGTAGCGCATTTTGTCCACAATAACCAGATATATGGCCTTACAAAGGGACAAGGTTCTCCAACTACAGCAGAGGGGCAAATCACCACTTTACAATTTGATGGTGTTAAAAATAAGCCTTTAGAACCTTTAGCTTTATCTTTAACTTTAGGTGCAGGTTTTGTAGCTAGAGGTTTTTCTGGAGATATACCTCATCTTGTAGAGCTTATGAAGGAAGCTATCAAATTTAGAGGCTATGCTCATTTAGACATACTCCAACCATGTGTAGTTTGGAATAAAGTAAATACCTTTGGATGGTATAAAGATAGAGTATACAAATTATCTGATGACCATGATTATACCAATTATAAATCAGCATATGAGAAAGCAAGAGAATTTGGCAATAAAATTCCAATTGGGGTTTTATACAAAGTTGAAAAACCGACCTATGGTGATTCATTCCAATTCATTAAAGAAGGAATACCCTTAGTAGATAGAGAATTAAATCCTCTAGATGCAAAGGAATTGATGAATGATTTCATCTAGGAGTTTTAATAATTAAAAGGAGAGACAAAAATGAGTATTGAACAAAATACTATCAACACTTTGAGAATCTTGTCTGCTGAAGCAATACAAGAGGCAAACTCAGGACATCCAGGATTACCATTAGGGGCAGCACCTATGGCATATACTCTCTGGGCAAATATAATGAATCATAATTCTAAAAATCCTAAGTGGATAAATAGGGATAGATTTATCCTATCTGCAGGACATGGTTCTGCACTTTTATATTCACTTTTACACCTTTTTGATTATGGACTTACAATGGATGATTTAAAGGAATTTAGACAATTAGGTAGTCTTACTCCAGGGCATCCAGAATATGGACATACCACAGGGGTAGAGGTAACTACAGGTCCTCTAGGACAGGGGATAGCAAACTCTGTAGGAATGGCTATGGCAGAAGCTCATTTAGCTGCTACATTCAATAGAGAAGGACATAAGCTTATTGATCATTACACATATGTAATAGCTGGAGATGGAGATTTAATGGAAGGAATTGCTTATGAGGCTAGCTCACTAGCGGGAACATTAGGTCTAGGAAAACTTATAGTTTTATATGATTCAAATAGTATAACAATAGAAGGAAGCACTGAATTAGCTTTTACTGAAGATGTATGTAAAAGATATGAAGCCTTAGGATGGGAAACTTTTAAAGTAGAAGATGGAAATGATATACAAAAGATAGAAGAAAAAATAGAAATGGCAAAGAAAAATCTATCTCAACCTACATTGATTCAAATTACTACAGAGATAGGCTATGGAAGTCCTAAAAATCAAGGTAAAAATTCAGCTCATGGTTCACCACTAGGAGAAGAAGACCTACAAGGAACTAAAGAATTTTTAGGTTGGAAAGAAGAAAGATTTACAGTTCCTCAAGATGTAAAAGCACATTTAGAAAAATTAATAAAAGATGGAATAGAAAAAGAAGAATTATGGAATGAAAAATATGAAGAATATAAGAAAGAGTTTCCTCAATTAGCTAAAGAATTAGAAGCTTGGTTAAGTGAAGAAGTTCCTATGGACTATTTAGAAAGTGAAGAGTTCTGGAATTTTGAAAAGTCTAACTCTACTAGGGGAGCTTCAGGCACCATTATAAATAGATTGACAGATAAAATACCAAATTTAATTGGAGGTTCTGCAGATTTAGCTCCTTCTACTAAAACATACATGGAAGAGAGAGATGATTTCTCTAAAGAAAACTATAAGGGTTCAAATATTAGGTTTGGAATAAGAGAACATGCAATGGGTGGAATCTTAAATGGAATGTGTGTACATGGTGGTTTAGAAGTATTTGGATCTACATTCTTTGTATTTTCTGATTACATGAAACCTTCTATGAGATTATCAGCTCTTATGAATTTACCTGTAACATATGTATTGACTCATGATAGTATTGGAGTAGGAGAAGATGGACCTACTCATCAACCAATAGAACATTTAGCTATGCTTAGAGCAGTTCCGAATTTCATTACCTTTAGGCCTGCAGATTCTAGAGAAACAGCTGCAGGATGGTATGCAGCATTAACAGAAAAGACTAGTCCTACAGGGCTTATTCTATCAAGACAGAATCTTCCTTTATTAGATGGAACAGGGAAAAATGCTCTAAAGGGTGGATATACTCTTAAAAAAGAGTCAAATGATTTACAACTAATCCTTATGGCTTCTGGTTCTGAAGTTCATCTTATATATGAAGCAGCTAAAGAATTAGAAGAAAAAGGAATAGGAACTAGAGTAGTAAGTATGCCATCTTGGGAACTATTTGAATCTCAAAGTGAAGAATACAAAAAAGAAGTTCTTCCAAGGGATATAAATAAGAGATTAGCAGTAGAAGCTGGAGCTTCATTAGGATGGTATAAATATACAGGATTAGATGGTAAAGTTATGGCTATGGAAAGCTTCGGTGCATCTGGACCTGGAGATAAAATATTTGAGAAATTTGGATTTACAGTTGAAAACATTGTAAAAGAAGCTTTAAAGCTTATATAGAAAAAATAGAAGTTCTCCTTTTTAAGAGAACTTCTATTTTAATTTTTCTTCTTATTTTGTTCTTTTTTTAATTTCGCTGGGGTTACATCATTTCCCTTAGGATCAATTATCGTAGTATTCAAAAGAGTATTTTTAAAAGAATTTCTAAATCTTTCAATATATTTTTTTCTTAAGACTTCTTGCTCTTCCTTTTCTAGTTTAGTTAATCCAATGGTTTTAGATTTATTTGCCAATTCGTTTATTCTTTCTCTTATATCTTTCAAAATATCACCTCCTATATAATATATCATCTTTATACATATAATTTCAATAAACTTTATTGATAATTAATATCAATATTGTTTAAAAATGTTTTTTTAGGATATAAATACTATAGAGTCCGAAGAACATATAGATAATGGAGGTTTAATTTATGGAAAGATTTGTAGGAACTAATGCGCCAGATTTTAATATGAAGTCTTGTTCTGGTGATGGTAGTAAATTTGGAGAAGTTTCTTTAAATGATTACAAGGGTAAATGGTTGGTAATGTTTTTTTATCCTTTAGATTTTACTTTTGTATGTCCAACTGAAATCACTTCATATAGTAAAAGAATAGATGATTTTAAAGATTTAAATGCTGAAGTATTGGCTGTAAGTGTAGATAGTGAACATTCTCATAAAGCATGGATAAATGGGGACCTTGGGAAGGTAAACTTTCCAATAGCATCAGATATGACTAAGTCTGTAGCAAAGGACTATGGAGTATTAATAGAAGAAGAGGGAGTTGCTCTTAGAGGATTATTTATTATTGATCCTAATGGAGTAGTTAAATATTCAGTGATTCACGACTTAAATGTAGGCAGAAGTGTAGATGAAACTCTGAGAGTTTTAAAAGCTTTACAAACTGGAGGACTTTGTCCAGCAGATTGGATGGAAGGTGAAGACTTACTATAGAAAAAAACTAGTTCTCAATTAGGGGACTAGTTTTTTAATTCTATAAATTATCTATTTATAGTTATTAATTAATGCCTAGGATTTTTATTTACTTTTTCTATAGATATGAGAAGCTCCTGCATAACATCTGTCTTAAATTGAAGGCTAAATTCATTTATCTTTGTATATAAAATCCCTTTTTCCGTTGCCACATAGATAGGTTTTAAATTGTTTAAAGTTATAGCCTTGATGTCATCCTTACATATTTCACATTTACATTTTAAATCTTCTTTTTGTAAAATTTTCTCTAGCATATCTTCTACTATGATCTCCATATAATTTTTAATCATATAATATCCCCTTTACCCGCTATAGTAATTAAATTATACTAAAATTTCTATATATTTACAATTTAATTATTAGGTTTAATTATGTAAAAAAACTTAGCATTTTATTTAAAAATCATATATAATTAGGGATGGAATCAATTATATTGCTGTAATTAGAAAGGAAGCTTTATGTATCAAACTATAAAATACGAAAATCTAGATAAAAATCTAGATAAAAATTATATATTAGTAGATGTTAGAACTTCAGGTGAATATGAAAGTAGCACTATCCCTGGAGCAGTAAATATACCACTTTTTACAAATAAAGAAAGAGCTGAAATAGGTACAGTTTATAAAAATGAAAGCATAGAGAAAGCTAAAGCGATAGGAATAAATGCAGGATCTAAAAATCTTCCCCAAATATATAAACAAATTCAAGAGTTAAATAAAAATGATAAAGAACTTGTGCTATTTTGTTCAAGGGGAGGTTTTAGAAGTACAGTACTTGTATCTCTATTAGCTCCATTAGGTTTTCATGTTTTTAAATTAGAAGGTGGATATAAAGCATATAGAAAATATGTTATATCTGAATTAGATAAATTAGCAGAAGAAATAGAATTGATTGTACTATATGGAAATACAGGAACAGGAAAGACTAAAATATTAAAGGAATTAAAGAAAAATGGAATTGATATTTTAGATTTAGAAGGATATGCAAATCATAGAGGTTCAATTTTAGGAAGCGTAGGCTTAGGAGAACAGAATAGCCAGAAGAAATTTGAATCTCTAATATATGAGGAACTAAAAAGACGAAATTCAAATACTATTTTTATAGAAGGTGAAAGTAGGCGGATTGGAAAAGATGTTATTCCAGAGAGTCTATTTAAAAAGATGAGAGAAGGAATTCATTTAAAAATTGAAGCAAGTGAAGAAACTAGGATAAAAAATCTATTAGAAGATTATGTAGCAGATACTAGTAATGAGATTATTGAATCCCTTAATTATCTTAGAAAACATGTAGGGAATAAAAATATAGATAAGTATATCCAATTAATAAATAAGGGCGAATTTAAAGAAGTAGGAAAAGAACTTATGATAAGATACTATGATCCTCTATATCAACATAATAAACATAAATATAAAAAAGTATTTTATTCAGAAGATAGCTCTAAAACAGCAGTTGAATTAATCGAATATGCTAAAAATGAAAATTTAATTTAAACATAAAAATTTTAAAAACATGTTTAATAAAATATTTTTTACACAAGATAATATTAAATTTAAAATTTGATTTTATCTTGGAGGGGAAAATATGTTATTAAATAATATTATAGAAAAAAGAATAGTAGATGCGGGAAATCATAGTTTAGTTTTAGAGATATCAGAAGATGATTTTAATACGTCCTATGAGGACTATAATAGTGAAATAGCCTCTGAAATTGTAAATTCTCATTTGATAAATAGAGGCGATGATGGAAGAGCTACAGATGTAAAAATTCAAAAAGATGCAGATAATATAATTAGAATTTACGCAAATATAAATTACCTGGGAAATACTCATACAGATTATCCTTTATATTAAAATAGTAAAAACATCCTTGAGCTTTAAGACTCAGGGATGTTTTTTAACATATTTATCATATAATCATTTTTGTCTAATATTTTAAACAAACTTATTCCTACTATAGATACAACTATAAATTCAGAAATCATTATTTGACCAGTAATTAAAAAGAAATTAATAGGTTCATTTGATAGTAAGACTATTTCTAAACCTATAATAAATGAAAAAACTGATGGCCAAAGACTAGCTAGATATATATTTTTAGTTTTACTCATAGCATATAGAGATATGAAACTTGCAAAACTACCCACTACTACATCAATAATTCCAAAAGGACTTGCTATATTTGCTATAGCACATCCAAGGGTAAGTGGTAGTATATAAAATGGATCAAGAAACGCTAAGAGTGTCATTACTTCTGATAGTCTAAATTGTATTGGCCCATAAGACAATGTAGGTAGTGCATAGGTTAATACAGCGTATAGAGATGCTATAAGGGATATTCTAACAAGTTTTTTTGAAGTCATCTTCATCCCCTCCTACTCCAAAATCTGTATTATTCCATAGAATTTCAATATTATCATATTTATCTAAATAAGAATATTCTTCTTTGAACCAATCTACTAATTTATCATCTCTTTTTACAGAAGTAGAATTATTCACATATATATTGATACATACATGGTCAAAATAATTCTTAGATATTTCCATATCTCTTGTAATCATTTCTTTAGTCTGACCTTGAATTCCTACTAATAAGCATATTGATTGAAAGTATTTTCCTACTTCTTTATAATCTTTAAAATTCACACCTTTTTTGAGATACTTATTTCTAAAGTTGTCATCAAAGGTTTCAATTCCACATTTAAAGGTTATATCCACACCTTTAAAATAATTAGTTATTTCCCTTAGTCTATCCTTATAACTATAGTGACTTTCAAAATATAACTTCTCTATGCCTTTAGATGATACTATGTCTTTTATATCTCTTAAACATTCCTTAGGTAATTCAAATACGCTTGCTGAATTTATAACTTCTAATTTTCTAAATTCTCCTGTTACATTTTTTAAAACTTCTCGATTAAATAGGATAATCTCTTTTTCATTTAAAGAATTATCATCAATATAATCGCAAAAAGAACAATGGCCCCATTTGCAGGGGCTAGATTTTAAAAGTACAATTTCTCGCTGGTTTTTATCCAAAATTTTATTATATCTTACCAAAATATCAACTCCTTGTTTTTAAAATGGGTACCAAGGAAACATTTAAAATTATAAAAAGACTATACTAATTTAACATATATAGATTAAAACTTCAAGGAAATAAAATCTGGAAGATTTATTTTGAAATCATATAAAGATTAAATAAAATCATATTTTCTTTAAAAAGAATTTTAGGATTTGTAGTATAATAAGATTAAATGATAATCACTATCAATATCAACCAGGAAAGAAGAGAACTAAATAAAAATTATTGTATGGGAAATGATAAAGGTAGAACTTAAATAAATAGAAATATTATTATAAAATTATAGAATAGGAAGTTAATAAAATGAAAAATTTACTAATATCTTTTTTAGATGAAATAGAATTATTAAATGAAAAAGAGCAGGCAGAAAAATTTATTGAATATTTATTATCTCCAGTTATTACAGGGATAAAGCCAGCATCTACTATAACATTAAAGCATTGTAAAAGAAAACTTTATGATTATTGGAATAAATATGGAGATAATATTCTTAATAAATATAAATTAGATTTTATAATACTTACAGAAAACACAGAAGGAATGGTATTACTTGTATATGATAGAAAAAATCTCTATCAACATTTAAATTTGGATAATAATTATAAATTGTTATCTGAATTTGGATATAAGGATGTAGATAAATTAGAAAGTTGTTTAGATAGCTTAAAACAAAGAATTAAAAGAGAAGAATTTCCCCATGAAAGTGGTATATTTTTAGGCATACCCTATGAAGATGTAGTTGGATTTATAAACAATGATAAATGTCTATTTAGTGGGTATTGGAAGGTATATGCTGATAAGCATAGGTATAATGAAATTTTTAATTTATACTGTAGGTCAAAGGAACTTTATATTTTAAATACTTTTCAAAACAACAAAAATAGTATGAAAGATTTATATGTAAGTCATAGAAAAGCTCTATATAATTATGATAGCTAAAAAAGTAGAGGTATTACAACACCTCTACTTTTTTTATACATTTAATAAATATTAAATAAAAACTAATTCAGTATTGAAAAAATCTTATTTATAGCATAGACTAAACATAGAAGTTAAAATAAAATATTTAGTGATTGGATGGTAGTTTATGAAGAAAATTATTGTTTTAATAACTGTACTTTTAGTATTAGTATTAGGGACTATTACAGTTTATAATACATTTAGCATTACAAAAAATATTGAGGACAAGCCCTTTCAAATAGAATCAGGTTCTGGTCTTAATAAAATTGCTGGAGATTTAGAAGAGCAAGAGATAATTGATTCTGCAAACTTTTTTATTCTATATGCAAAAATGAAGGGCTTAGAAAGCAATATCCAAGCTGGAAAGTTTATTATTTCACCAGAAATAAAATTAGATGCATTGCTAGAAACTCTCCAAAATCCTGAAGCTGAATACACAGTAGTAACAATTCCAGAAGGCTATACTGTATATCAAATTGGAGAATTATTAGAACAAAAAGGACTAGGGGATAAAGAAGAATTTTTACAATTAGCTAGGGAAGGATTAGATGAGAACTCAGAGGACAATTTAGAAAATATTCACTATGCATTAGAAGGATATCTCTATCCTGATACTTATTATATTCCAAATGATTATACTAGTAGACAAATTATAGATATGGCTATGAATAGACTAGATGCACTATTTTCTAAAGAGTACAAACAAAGGGCAGAAGAACTAGGACTTTCTATAAATGATGTTCTTACCATAGCATCTCTTATAGAGAGGGAAGCTGCTACAGATGGTGAGAAAAAAGATATTTCTGGAGTAATACAAAATAGATTAAACTTAGGTATGAGACTACAAATAGATGCCTCAGTTATTTATGCAATTAAAAAAGGTGAAGGGCATATAAATAGAGTACTATATGAAGATTTAGAATTTGATTCCCCATATAATACTTATAAATATAGTAAATTACCTCCAGGGCCCATAGGTTCCCCAGGGATAGTTTCTATAGAAGCAGCTCTTTTTCCAAAGGATCATGAATATATCTACTATGTATTTGATGGTAGTAAGCATGTATTTAGTGAAACATATAATGAACATTTAAAAAATGTAAATAAATATATAAGAAATTAAACGCCCAAAGAAGATATATTGACCCAAGTATATCTTCTTTTTATACATATAATGGAACTATAGATTTGAATTAGAATAGGAGGATTTTTTAGATGAAGAAAATAACAACTATGGCTCTAATATTTTGTATATTAATAATAAGCACATCTACATATGCAAATTCAGGACCTACATATTGGCAGGGTAAGCAGTCATCTGAAATACTAACCATTGAAGATAATACTCCGATTTCAGTTAAAAAAGAAAATTTAGTATTTGATTTTACTGATGAAGAATATAAGGATTATAGTATATCAAGTAAGGTTACAGCACAATACATCATGTCTAATGATAGTGAAAATAGTGAAACTGTACAAATGGCATTCCCTCTTATATCGTCTATTCAAGATTTTAATCCTGAAGGTATTAGTATAAAAATAGATGATGAAAAAATTGACTTTCAAATATTTTTAGGGGATATGCTCCATTCTAGAACTGGAGGAAAAGATGATGATGCTAAATTTGACTTTAGCTCTATTGCAAAGTCTATTAGTAGCTCAGAATATACTCCTAAAAATTATAATTTAGATGAGAGGGGTACTTTATATACTTATGATATTGTTTCAAATAGTGAGGATAATTTAAATATTGTCATAGATCATTCTTATGACAAAAGTAAAAGTAAAGTTATGACTAAGGGATTCAATGGTTATCAAATAGTTAATGGCATTGAAAGTTTTGTTGCTAGAAATGTTAAAGATGAAGAATTTCAAATATTCCTATTAGGGGAGGATATAGATTTTAAATTTAAAGCTTATTCAGATATAGAGCTTTCAAATGAAACAGAGGAGTATTCACTAGATATAAGGACTAAGGAGATATCTATTAGAGATTATCTAAATGATGGGGTAGAAATATTTAAGGATGAGGTGGATTATCTAGATTATCTTGCTGACAATCAGATTTTTAATCTATTTGCAAAACAATTAGATGAACATATTGAAAATGATATAATTAACCTGAGTATGGATTCACTTCTTTCAAGTGATTATATGGATATGTTTTTTGTACTTATTTATGAAGTGGATTTTGATCCTTATAGCACAAAGGATGTAAGTGTAAGCTATGATTCTAGTGGTACTATGGATACAAGAAATACTATGGAGCCTATTCATACTTTTACTTATATTCTAAACCCAGCAAAAAATTGGGCATCCTTCAATGATCTGAATATAGAGATAAGGCCACCTTCTACAAGTCCATATATAATAGATAGCAGTTTAAACTTAATAAGAAAAGAGGATGGAATATATACTGGAAATTTTGAAACATTACCTGATGAAGATTTATTTTTTTCCTTATATTATAATGAAGAAATAACTAGGCTTGATAAGATAAAAGGATTTCTAAGGAGGAATTCATATTTTATAATTCCTTTAGTAAAATGGTCATCAATAGTATTAATATATTTAATAGTTTTTATTATTAAAAGAATTTATAATAAATTAAAAGGGTAAATTAGAATTATATATTTTATTTATCCATTGTAAATAAGCATTTGGTTTAGACACTTTAGAAGAATTTAACGAACAAAGATTATTTATATAATAGACCAGCTATTAAAAGTCAATAAATAATTTAATTTATTTTACCTTTGTGATTATAGAATTTCTGTCAGAACCCGTCAAGGGAAAAAGAGCCCCTTGACAGAACCTGCCATAAATTCTTATGTAAAATTAGGCAAAACAAATAAGCCTAAACTGTGTGTACAAAATTTAGGATGATAAATAAGCTATACAAGTGATTGTTACTTGATATCAGGCACATAAGGTTCATTATCACGCAATACAGCAAATATAATATTACACATTTTTCTAGCAACTGCACCAACTGCAGTTAAATGGTGTTTACCACGTGCTTTGAGTGACTGATAATAGACAGATAATGCCGGATCTTTAAATGCAGCTACTGTAGCTGCTAACCAAATTGCTCTACGAAGATACGGAGAACCACGTTTAGAAATTTTAGTCTGTGTACCAACAAAATCACCAGACTGTTTTACAGCAACATCAAGGCCAGCATAAGCAACAAGTTTAGGAGCAGTTTCAAAGCGTGAGATATCACCAATTTCTCCAATGATTATGGCTCCAAGAACATCACCAATACCGGTAATAGTTGTGATAACTTGATTGGTTTGATGTAGCAAGGTTGAAATTTCGATTTCTAGTTCTTTTAATTGTTCTTCAATAAAGTTAATTTGAGCAATAATTTGCTTAATTTGAAATGCAAATGCATCTTTAGCAAAACTGACTCCAAAAGTATTAATAGCTGATTCTTGTATTTCAGAAGCTTTAGACAAACCAAAACGGCCTCTGCTTGCTTCTGATAAAAGTACTGTAAGAGTATCAGTATCAACAGATACCATATCTTCAGGAGTTGGATATTTTGAAAGAAGTTCTCTAGAAGTTACTCCAAAGGTATCTGAAAAGAGCTTGGAGTATTCAGGAAAAACTTGATCTAAAAGAGCAATACACTTGCGTTTCCAATCAGAACATTCATCTACTAAGGCAAGGCGATACCGAGATAATTGACGTAAAGCCATAATATCCTCATTCGCCAAAGATGTGGATGAAAACTGTCCGAAACGCATAATTTGAGCAATGATAAAAGAATCTTTAGAATCATTCTTGGTTTGCCTAATATACATTTTTCTAAAAGCATCTGATTGAATAGGATTGATAACATAAACAGTAAATCCAAGATCAATTAGATAAGAATACAGGCTAACCCAATAATGACCAGTAGCTTCCATACCAATAATTACCTTAGAGGTATCAGCTTCAAACTTATCAAGTAAAGCTGCTAATTTAGCACAGCCAGCTTGAGAATTTGAGAAAGAAATACTTTTAGCGAGAAGCTCACCATTAGAATTAATAATAGAAGCTTCGTGGTTTTTCTTAGCAATATCAATACCAACATAAAACATAAAATCACCAGCTTTTAAAATATTAACAGATAAAGTCTAGAACCTCTCTACTTTACACAATACAACCTCGTTAGATATTCAGTAACTAGGTACTATCCAGCTCATTCGCATGTGGATGTAAAGAAGAGGCGTAACCCTATTTAAGGAAGACAACGCTTCAAGGAGGTAGACTACGACCCCTATCTGTACAACTATTATCTCACAAGATTAGTGAGATAGAAAAGAGATTATAGTTTAATAACTATAACTTTATTATACGAGGAGGTAATAGTAATGAAAAGATTAACAGTTATTACTTTAAGTGTAATTATATTAACCCTTATTACATCTTGTGCAAAACCAAAAAACAAGGTTGAAATTTACTCTTTTAGTGGAGAAAATGAAACTATAACAATAAATAATGGATTAATTATTGTTACTGACGATATAGAAAAGTTTATTGGTGGAGATTTATCATTTAATGCTGAAGAACCAACAGATGTTCAAAGTTATTCTGGAAACTTCTTCTTTTATAAAGAAGGTAATGAATCTACTATTTCAAGTAACTCTGTAGCATTGCAAGGTACTACTGAAGGTCAAAGGATTCACTCAGAGCTTGGTTCAATAAGCAGTGAAGACTTGTTTTATGGCAATGATTTAGAATTAGTAAAGGATTCATTAAACTTTTCATTAAGTGGGAAATTACTGAATGGAGAAAGGTTTGAATACAATCTGATTCTTGATATAAAAAAGGCTTATTAAGCTAAGATATTTAAAAATGGACCTTAGCTTAATTCATAGTTTTTATATAAAACGAATTAAAAAAGTATAAAAAGAAGGAGGATTTTATGAATAAGGTTATATTTTATATACCAACAATTATATTTACCATTTTTTTCGGATTAATGTCAGCTATATATGGGGTTAGTTCAATATCTCCTATTGTAATTGTTTGGATTGTTTTATTTTTAATAAGTAGTTTTTTATTAAGTAAGGATAAGTTTTGGGGAGGGTTATTAGGTATACTGCCTGGAATTAATTTGATTTATATGAGCACACAGGATACTGGACAAGTAGTTGATATAGAATTTCCACTCGGGATTGTCATTTTGCTCTATTATGTAATTTGTGGTTACTTGATTTATAAAAAAGGAAATGCGAAAGATAACTCATAGCACTTATTAGAGGTATAATCAGCATTTGAGTCTAAGAAACATATTTAGAAAATACCGTCGTGGAGGTAGAAAAGTGTGTCTTTTAAAAGATATTAAATGCAGGAGGAAATCTAAAATGAAAAACAATAATCAAAATAAGTTAAAAGTTATAATAAGATTAATATTTATGATAATTCTTTTTGGTATTTTTGGATGGGTTTATTTTATGGGGATAGTTTGTCCAAGCTTTACTCCACCATTTGGTGCCATTTATAAAGGGCTTGGAATTGGATTTATTTATCCCCTATATTTTATATTTATACCTACATATCAAAATAAAGTCTTTCCAGACATTCATTACTCGGGAGCTATAACGTCAATTTTTTCATTTGTTTTGACAGTGATATTTTTATTCGTAACATTTCCGTTACAAGCACATCTTTAGAATTATATGTACCTAACCCAAAAAAATATAAATAAAAATAAGATATATAATTCAAATATATCTTATTTTTATTTACCAATATTCATTATCTCAATTGGGTATACTATCCATAATAAACCAAAAAAGGATAGTGATATTATGAATAGATTATCAAATGAAAAGTCCCCCTATCTTCTTCAACACAAAGATAATCCAGTAGATTGGTATTCATGGGGTTCTGAAGCTCTAAATAGGGCTAAGAAAGAAAACAAGCCATTATTCATATCTATAGGTTACTCAACCTGTCATTGGTGTCATGTGATGAATAGAGAGTCTTTTAGTGATATGGAAGTAGCTACTATATTAAATGAATACTTCATCCCTATAAAAGTAGATAGGGAAGAGAGACCAGATATAGACAAGGTATATATGGAGTTTTCTCAGGCTATGACAGGCAGCGGAGGATGGCCTTTAAATATATTAGCTACACCTGATGGAAATCCATTTAGTATAATAACTTATTTGCCAAAAAATGATACAACAGGTATGACAGGGTTAATAAATTATTTAAACAAAATAAAAGATTTATGGAAATATGACTATAAAAGGATTATTAGAGAAAGTTATCTAATATTAAAAGAAGTAAAAAAAATATCAAGCAATATAAAACATGGTAATATACATGAAGATAAAATTAAAGGAGCTAAAGAATCTTTAGAAAAGATTTATGATGAGATTTATGGTGGTTTTGGGAACAGACCTAAATTTCCAATGCCTCAATATATATTGTACCTTCTTAAATATGCAGATGAACAAAGGGATGAATTAGCTTTAGAAATGGCTGAGGATACCCTACAAAAGATGTACAAAGGAGGTCTATTTGATCATATAGGCTATGGTTTTTTTAGATACTCTACAGATGAAAAATGGCTAGTCCCACATTTTGAAAAGATGCTATATGACAATGCTCTGTTATCCCTAGCATATACAAAGGCCTATGAGATAACAGGAAAGGACTTATATAAAGAAGTAACAGATAAGATATTTGAGTTTATAATTCGTGATATGTTGTCAGAAGGAGGAGGGTTTTATTCTGCCCTGGATGCAGATTCGGAAGGTGTAGAGGGTAAATTTTATCTATTTAGTAAAGAAGAGATTATAGAATTATTAGGAGAAGAATGGGGAGAGGATTTTACTCAGCATTATGACATTACAGACAGGGGAAACTTTGAAGGAAGTAATATTCCAAATTTAATCGGAAAAGATTTAGAATCGTTAAAATCAAATAAAAATTTTGCTTTAGATAGTATGATAGACATGTTATTTAGCTATCGAGAAAAGAGAATTAGCCCCCATAGAGATGAAAAAATCCTTACTTCTTGGAATGGACTTATGATAGGTAGCTTAGCTTATGCAGGGAATTTATTTGACAATGAATTTTATATTAAGAAGGCTAAAGAAGCAGCAGACTTTATACTAGACAATTCTATAGATGAACATGGAAATTTATTATCTGTTAATATAGAAGAAGAGTCTTATAATCTAGGATATTTAGATGATTATTCCTTCTTTATATATGGACTATTAAATATATATAAGGCAAATGAAGGAGCAAAATATTTGAAAATAGCTAAAAAGCTTATGGGCAGGGCATTAGAATTATTTCAAGATAAAGTTGATAATGGTTTGTACTTTTATAGTGATATTTCTGAAAAACTAGCTTTAAGGCCAAAGGATATATATGATGGGGCAATACCATCTGGAGTATCATTTATCCTAATAGATTTAATAAAACTATATTTAATTACAAAAGAAGAAAAATATAGTCTGAAGGCTAAAGAAATAATTTATAGTTTTGGAAGAGATATAAATGAAAATCCATTGGCACATTTATATTCCATAATATCTCTTGGAGACTTTATATAGGCATTAAAAAACCCGTAAAGGATATCCTTTACGGGTTAAATTCTTCTTAATTAAAAGAAGTTTATGAAAGCTGCTATTATTGTTATATTGAAGAAGTCTATAAACAAGCTTCCTACTAATGGTAATATAAAGAATGCTGCTGGAGCTGGTCCGAATTTTTCTGTTACTGAGTTCATGTTTGCAATTCCATTTGGAGTTGCACCTAAACCAAATCCACAGTGTCCAGCTGCAAGCACTGCTGCATCATAGTCTTTACCCATTACTTTAAATGTAACAAAATAAGCAAATAAGAACATAAATACTACTTGAGCTACAAGAACTGCTATCATAGGTATTGCAAGTTCTGCTAACTCCCATAGTCTTAAAGACATAAGTGCCATTGATAAGAACAGTGAAAGACTAACTCCACCAATGATATCGATTTCAACTTTAGGTACATCATATACCTTAAAGACATCAGATATATTTCTAATAATTGCTCCTGCAACCATAGCACCTATGTAAACAGGGAAACTGGCACCAATAACATTTTCTAACCATGGGGAAATAATAGTACCTAAACCCATTGCAATTAATATTTCAAAAGTACCAACATAGAAATTTCTAGATTCTAATAATTTCTTTTCATTAGAATTTGAATCTAATTCATAACTTTCTTTATCATCTTTTTTACCAGATAGATTATGTTTTTCAATCAATCGTTTTCCTACTGGGCCACCAATCATACCACCTGCTACTAAACCAAAAGTTGCTGCTGCAACAGCCAGTGAACTAGCTCCCATCATTCCTGCAGCTTCTAGATCTCCACCGATGGCAGCTGCTGTACCGTGTCCACCTACTAGAGGAACTGAACCTGTAGCCATACCTAATAATGGATTTAAGTCAAACATAGATGCAAAAGCTACACCTATTATATTTTGAACTGTTAACAGCACTATAGATAAACCTAAAAATATGATTACTTTAACTCCACCTTTTTTAAGGAGCTTAAAACTTGCACTAAAACCAACTGATGTAAAGAACATTGTCATTGTTAAAGTTTGTAAAGTGTCATTAATTTGAAACTCCATAATTCCTGATTGTTTAAGAAATAATGCTAAAATTGCGAAACTAAGTCCTCCAACTACTGGAGCTGGTATGCAATATTTGGATAAAAAGTTTATCTTTCTTACTAGAAACTCACCAAATAATAGTAATACTACTGCTAGAGCAATAGATTGTACCATGTCTAATTCTAATAACATAATATACCTCCATATAATTTATTTTATGTTTCAATTATAGGAGTCTCATGACAATAACTTACAACATACTACTGAATACTACAAAAATAATTTTAGATTTTGAATTTTTATACAAAACAAACATCAATTATCTGAAAATTATTTTTTAAATCTTTGATATTATACCTTCTATAAATTTTCTTATATTTACTTTTCCTCTGTGCCTTGACTGGTTTTCAATATAATTCATTTCTTGTTTTACTTGCTTAAAGTCAAATAAAAGTGTAGAGTAGTCTGTGAATTTTGCATTATAATAATCATCAAGTCCCATTTCTGCAATATTCGACAGCGATTTTTGGATTATTCGCCTAATTCTCTGTTCGATTGCACTTGCACTTAAATTTAAAGAATTGTCTTGTGATTTTTCTTTTGCAATTTCTTCATATATTTTATGCAATTTGTATTGGGAGTTTGAATAGATATTTTTATGCTTTATAACCTTATTTATAAGATTGATTAAGTCTATAGAACCTAAATCTCCAATTATACCTATGTCTGAAAGTATACTTTCGATTTGGGTGTTGGGATTTATTGAAGGTGGGATTTCTTCTTTTCCAACATTAGTTAAAGCATTTTGTATCAAAGACATAGATTTCTCTAATTGAATATTATAACTTACATTTTTGATAATAGTTAAAACTTCAATAGAATTTATAGGCTTTTTTATAAAAAATAGGACTCCCATATGATATGCACTGGCTACCATAGGTTCATCTTCTACCTGAGATATCATTATAACCTTTCCCTTATATCCTTTATTTAAAATTTCACTTAAAATTTCCACACCATCTTTTTTAGGTAATAAATAATCTATTAATACAATATCAGGATTGTAAAATAGAATCTCTTCTACTGCATGCTCTCCGCTATGTAGCTCTCCTACAACTTTTCCTAAGTTATTTTTTTCAATAAGAGATTTTAGCATCTTCACTATGCTAAAATCATCATCTATTATTACAAAAGTATTTGACATGTTATCACCCTCTTAATAAATTTAATGGGATTTTCACCATAAATTCTGTTCCGAAATCTATATTGGATTTTACAGTTATATTTCCATTTAAGTTTTTTATTATATTTTCTACATGAGATAAACCTATGCCTGTAGAAGATTCCCCAGTTTTATTATTAAATTTTGTAGTAAATCCTGGGTTAAATATATAATCTAAGATATCTTCTTCTATACCATCTCCATCATCCCTTACAATTAATACTAAATATAAGTCATCTATCTCCTCTGAAATAGATATTTTACCTATATCATTTATGGCATCTATTGAGTTTACAATTAAATTATTTAATATTGTAAATAGAAGATAGTAATTTTTTATAAAAATATCATCTTTAATTTTGAAACTTATTATTATATTTTTATTTTTTTGGTATATATACCTATTTATATTATCTTCTATTATGTAGACAATATCTTTAAATCTCATAGAATCATTTTGGGTAAAGGTTTCCATAAAATTTTCCAGTCCTGCCAAGACACGATAATAATCTTTTTTTATTTCATGAACTTCTCTAGCTATATCAAGTGCAGCATCTTTTAAACTAGGATTATCTTTATTTTCTTCATAGAGTTTATGGCTTTTTCCCATGACATCTTCAATATCTTTCATTGATTTTTTCAAATAAAACATTTCAGCTTGAATATTTGAAATAATAGTGTTTAATTGGATGTATCTCTTTTGATGTTCTTTTTTTCTTATAATGAACTCCTGATTTCTAAATACTATAAAAATACCATATGAAATTAAACTACGAATTAATGCTACTAAAAGTATATAAGTAAAGAGTTTATAGTCTAAATTATTTCTTAGAATTGATTCAACAACATTACAAAATATATCTATTATAAAAATTTGCGGTATTGCAGTAATAGGATTATCTCTATTTTTTCTAAGATTCGATAGGTATGCTAAAATAGCAAATAAAAAATAATAAATGGCACCAGGTAAATCCATTTTAATTATTTCTAAGATAAATTTAGAAGAAGACAATGAGCTTATAAGTCCACGAAATAATAATACTGAAATTGCACTTGAAATTCCCAATGTTGTTTCTTTTAAATCTTCTTTTAATAAAAGGGTTAAGCTAAGGGCTATAACACCTGCTGAAAATCTAAAATCACCTTGAAATGGATAAAAGTATAACTCTCCTAGTAAAGCTATAACCACTACAGATGCTATATATTTTTTTTTAGTATTCACTTTATTCCTCCATTATAAGTATTTACAATAATTTAATTATAATAATAAATCACAAAATAATCAAAGAATATATCATTTACAAGGTTTTTAAATAGTGTATAATATATAATAACAATTGAAATTAACGATATCACATAGTTTATTTTTAAATAAGAGAGGGATTACATATATGGAAAAGAAAAAAGTTTTTAGTGGTGTTCAACCTTCAGGTGTATTAACTTTGGGAAACTATATAGGTGCAATTAAAAATTGGGTAGAGTTACAAGATGAATATGAGTGTTACTATTGTGTAGTAGATCAGCATGCTATAACTGTGCCACAAATACCAAAGGATTTAAGAAAAAATACTTTAGATGTATTAGCTTTATTATTATCTTGTGGAATTGATCCTGAAAAATCAACTCTATTTATCCAATCTCACGTTCCTGAGCATTCCCAATTATCTTGGGTACTAAATAGTATAACCTATATGGGACAATTAAATAGAATGACTCAGTATAAAGAAAAGTCTAGAAGATCTGAAGAAAATTTAAATGCTGGATTATTTACATATCCGGTATTAATGGCAGCAGACATACTTCTTTATCAAGCGGATTTAGTTCCTGTTGGTGAAGATCAAAAACAACATTTAGAACTTGCAAGAGATTTAGCTGAGAGATTTAACAATAAATATAGTGATACATTTAAAGTTCCAGATCCTTTAATAAAAGATTTTGGTGCTAGAATAATGAGTTTACAAAAACCTGAATCTAAGATGAGTAAATCTGATAGTGATGAAAATGGATATATACTTCTACTAGATTCAAAGGATTCAATAAGGAGAAAAATAAAAAGAGCAGTAACTGACTCCTTGGCTAAGGTTTCATATAATGATGAACAAATTGGAATAAAAAATCTATTAAATATTTATTCTGTCTTTACAAATGAAGATATAGAAAAAATAGTAGGAAGATACGAGGGCAGTGGTTACGGTAAATTTAAGGAAGATTTAGCAGAAGTAGTAATAGAAGGATTAGATCCTATACAAAGGGAATATAAATATTTAATGGAGAATAAGGATTATTTAGAAAGTATATATAGACAAGGGGCTGAAAAAGCTGGATATACAGCCTTGAAGACCTTGAGAAAAGTTTATAAAAAAGTTGGTTTCATTCCAAGATAAAAATAACCCATATGGATATCTGAACAGCACCCTGTCAAGTAGACAGTGGAAATAATAAAAACAATCTTAAGCAGCCAAGGCTCGATATTCTATCGGGCTGAGGCTGTTTAGTCTTTTTTGCAGTCTCCTATGATTATAAAAACAAATATATTTATCTATATCATTTTTTAGTTCTTCATATGATTTGTATTTATTTAAATAATATTTTTCACATTTCAAAGTTCCCCAAAATGCTTCCATAGGTCCATTATCAATGCATCTCCCTACCCTTGACATGCTTTGGGTCATTCCTGTTGATTCCAACCTTTTCTTAAATCCATAAGATGTATATTGATAACCTCTGTCGCTATGAATTATAGGATTGGCACCTGGATTAGATTTTATAGCCAAATCTAATGTTTCAAATACTAATTGATTATCATTTCTATGTCCTACTACATAAGCCACTATGCTGTTATCATATAGATCTAATATTGCACTTAAATATGCTTTCTTACCATATCCATATTTAAGTTCTGTTACATCTGTAACCCATTTCTCATTTGGTATTGATGCGGAAAATTCTCGATTCAAGATGTTTTCTGCAACAAATAGTGGTGTTGATTTTACATACCTTTTCTTTTTTTTACGAATTACAGATTTTAGTCCAATCACCCTCATCAAGCGATATATTCGCTTATGATTGTAGTTCATATTCAATCTGCGATTAAGATGCATGGTAATTCTTCTATAGCCATAGATCCCATTTACTTCTTCATAAAGACTTATCATTTCTTTTATCAGCATTTCATTTTCTTTTTCTAACTCCGTTTTATCTCTATTAAGCCACTTATAATATGAAGAACGAGCAATATTTGCAACTTTACATAGTAATGATATAGAGTATTTGTTTTCTTTATTAAGCTTTTTTATTACAAGATATTTATTTTCTTGTCTAATACTGCTTAATACCGCCTCCCTTCTAGTTCCTGCAGCTTTTTTAAGAATGCATTCTCCGCCCTTAATCTTTCATTTTCCTTTTCTATTCTTTTCATAGCAAGTTTAATTTTTTCTTCCGATGTAAGCTCTGATTCTACTTTGTTTCTTCCTCTTTTATCTACAAGAGCATCTTCTCCGTATTCTTCAAATTTTCTAACCCATCCATAAACTTGCTGATAGGAAACATCAAATGTTTCAGCAGTTAGCTGATAGCTTTTATTGTTACCAATGCAATATTTTACAATTTCAATTCTTTCTTCTAATGTGGTAGATCTTCCTTTAGTCATAGATTGGCTCATTCCTTTTCCAGTATCTTTTAATTCCCTATGACTATTATACCTCTTAATCCACTTTCTAAGAACACTCTTATCTGATATTTCATATTTATCAGCGATATTACCTAATGAATACTCTCCTGAAAGATAATCTAAAACGGCTGATTCCTTTAATTCCTTTGAATATTTCTTCCATGTTTTTGATTTTTCTAATCCTTGAAATCCATACTTTTCATAGCATTTCTTCCAATGGTAAAAAGTAGATTCATTAATCCTATAAAATCTACACAAGCCTGCAATTGAAATATATGAATTCTCGTATTCCATTAATATATTAAATTTTTCTTCTGCTGTATATTTTATTTTTGACATGAAAATACTCCCCTTTCAGTATCAGATTTTTGTTTTTAAATCTGTCTACCTTAAGGGGAGCATATCATATCCATATGGGTTATAAATTTATTCCATTGCTTTTTTTGCAAATTCTGTATTTACTATTTTTTCATAATCTGCTCTTTTTTCTAACTCTCCTGCTAATTCCATTATGTCCATCATACGCTCAAGTCCTTCTTCTTTTAATATTAAATCAGGCTTCCATGTATCTTGAGCTTTGTATCTATCTATTAAGGACATTAAAATATCCTTATCTGTATCAGGAAACTGTGGTCTGATGGCCTCTGCGATTTTCTCTGTAGAACTCTCTTGAACCCATACCATACCATTATATAGAGCATTTGTAAATCTTTGTATAGTATCTGGATTTTTCTCTATATATTCTTTAGTTGCAGAATAACATGTGTATGGAAGATATCCTCCTTCTTCGCCTATAGAGGCTACAATATATCCTTTGCCTTCTTTTTCTAATGAGGAAGCAACAGGTTCAAATAGGGTTACATAATCTCCCTCTCCTCCCAGAAATGCTCCTGCCATAGCACTAAACTGTATATCAGTTCTAACTTCCACATCTTCACCTAGTTTAAGACCATGAGATTTTAACACATATTCTAAAGTCATCTCAGGCATTCCACCTTTTCTTCCACCGATCACTGTAGTTCCTCTTAGTTTATCAAATGTGAAATTCTCATCTTTCTCTCTACTTACTAAAAATGATCCATCTCTTTGAGTAAGTTGAGCAAAGTTTACTACATAGTTATCTCTGTCTTGATTGTATACATATACAGATGCTTCTGGTCCCATAAAGCCGATGTCCGTTTCTCCACTTAAAAGGGAAGCCATAACTTTATCCGCGCCTTTTCCATTTATTAATTCTATTTCAAAGCCTTCTTCTTCAAAAAAACCTTGAGTTATGGCTACATATTGGGGTGCATAAAATACTGAATGTGTAACCTCCATAAGTTTAATCTTCTCCATTGAGTCATCCTTACAAGCTGTGGAGATAACAGCTAGCATTATGACAAATACACAGATTATTGATATTTTTTTCAAAAACCTAGACATGAAATCACTCCTTATATTGTAATTAGTAATATAGTGCTATATAATGATATAGTATTCTTTTATGAATTCAATGGTTACTAAATTTTAAATTAGGAGGTTTTTCTATGAATATACCTAATCTATTGACAATTCTAAGGATAACTTTAGTTCCTATTTATTTATTTGCATTTTTTTCCAATATAGAAAACAAATTATTGGTTTCTGGATTAATATTTTTATTAGCTGGAATAACAGATTTACTCGATGGGAAAATTGCAAGAAAATATAATTTAATAACAAAACTGGGGATAGTCCTAGATCCTATCGCAGATAAGATGATGACATTTGCCGTTCTTATAAGCTTTACATATGGAGGTCTTATACCGTTTTGGATTTTAATAGCTTTGGGAATAAAGGAAATACTACTTATATTAGGTGGAGGAATTTTGTATTTATTCAAAGGAAAACAAGTTCTGCCTTCGAATAAATATGGAAAACTTGCTACAGTATCCTTCTATATTGCTGCACTTTCTGTAGTATTTAAATTAGGAGAAATGGCTTCTTTAGTACTTTTTTTAATTACAGTAGGTTTAAATATATTAGCATTTATAAATTATTTGATATTGTATATTAAAATGACTGAAAAGAGCTAGTTGACAAAGTATGACAATATTTATATAATTGATTTAACAATTTTATACTTGCATAGAAAAAGAGGAGTAAATAGATACCTTATACAGAGAAAAGGTCCCAGGTTGAAAGGCCTTTAAGCTATATCTATTGAAAGTAGCTTTTGAGCATTTGAGCTGAAACTAAGTAAGCTTAAACGGTTAAGCCGTTATACATTTAAGAGCCATGAAGTTCATGGAATTAAGGTGGTACCGCGAATTTACCCTTCGTCCTTTTATAGGATTGAGGGATTTTTTATTTAGGAGGAATATTATGTTAGAGAATTTACAAAAGACTTATAACCCAAAGGATTTTGAAGACAGACTTTATAAATTTTGGAATCAAAATAATTATTTTAAGGCAAATGTCAATGAAGAAAAGGAAGCATTTACTATAATGATGCCACCTCCAAATGTTACTGGAAATCTTCATATGGGTCATGCTTTAAATAATACTATTCAAGATATATTAACTAGATGGAAAAGAATGAAGGGATATGAGGCATTATGGCTTCCAGGAACAGACCATGCAAGTATTTCTACAGAAGCTAAGGTAGTTGAGAAATTAAAAAAAGAGGGAATAGACAAAGAAAGCCTAGGAAGAGAGAAGTTCTTAGAAAAAGCTTGGGAATGGACAGAGTTATATGGTGGAAATATTAAAAATCAACTTAAAAAACTAGGTGTATCCTGTGATTGGAGTAGAGATAGTTTTACTTTAGATGAAAATTTAAGTAATGCTGTTGAAGAAGTATTTATAAGGCTATATGATAAAGGGCTTATATATAGAGGAGATAGGATTATAAATTGGTGTCCAAGTTGTGCTACAGCAATATCTGATGCAGAGGTAGAGCATGAAGATAGTAAGAGTTATATTTGGCATATAAGCTATCCTGTGAAAGATAGCGATAGATCAATTACCATAGCTACTACAAGACCTGAGACTATGTTAGGAGACTTAGCTATAGCAGTACATCCAAATGATGATAGATATAAGGACTTAGTTGGTAAAACTGCCATACTTCCTTTATCAAATAGAGAAATACCTATTATAGCTGATGAATATGTTGAAATGGAATTTGGTACTGGAGCTTTAAAAATAACACCTTCTCATGACCCAAATGACTTTGAAGTAGGAGAGAGATTTGGACTAGGTCAGTGTATTGTAATAGATGAAAAGGGACATATAAATAAAAATGGTGGAAAATATGAAGGTTTAGATAGGTTTGAAGCTAGAAAGAAAATAGTAGAAGATTTAAAAGAAAATGGATATTTAAAAGAAATAAAAGAGCATGAAAATGCAGTGGGACATTGCGAAAGATGTAATACTATTATTGAACCTTTAATATCTAAACAGTGGTTTGTAAAGATGAAACCCTTAGCAGAACCAGCTCTAGAGGCATTTAGAAATGGAGAATTAAACTTTATACCTGAAAGATTTGGTAAAATATATATTAACTGGTTAGAAAACATAAGAGATTGGTGTATTTCTAGACAGCTTTGGTGGGGACATAGGCTTCCTGTATACTATTGTCAAGATTGTGGAGAGATTATAGTTTCCAGAGAAACACCTGATAAATGTGATAAGTGTAATAGCAAAAATATTATTCAAGATAATGACACATTAGATACTTGGTTTTCTTCTGCCCTTTGGCCTTTTTCAACTTTAGGTTGGCCAGATGAAACTCCAGATTTAAAATACTTTTTCCCTACTGATGTATTGGTAACGGGATATGATATTATATTCTTCTGGATAATTAGAATGGTATTTTCAAGTATAGAGCAAATGGATGAAGTGCCATTTAAAGATGTATTCTTAACTGGATTAGTTCGTGATAGTCAAGGTAGAAAGATGAGTAAGTCCCTTGGAAATGGAATAGATCCATTAGAGATAATTGATATTTATGGAGCAGATGCTTTGAGATTTACCCTAGTTACTGGGAATACTCCAGGTAATGATATGAGATTTTCTAATGAAAGAGTAGAATCAAATAGAAACTTTGCAAATAAGTTGTGGAATGCAACTAGATTTGTACTTATGAATCTAGATGAAGATATAGATTCTAAACTTGAAATTGAAAGCTTAGAACAAGAAGATAAATGGATATTATCTAGACTTAATAGGACAATAAAAGCTGTGGAGAATAATCTGGAAAAATATGAAATAGGATTAGCTGCCCAAAGGGTATATGACTTTATTTGGGAAGACTATTGTGATTGGTATATAGAGATGGTGAAATCCAGACTTTATGGAGAAAAAGAAAAAAGTAAAACTACTGCTCAAAAGGTTTTATTATATGTGTTAAAGGATATAAATAAATTATTACATCCATTTATGCCATTTATAACTGAAGAAATATGGCAACATCTACCAAATAATGATGAAGCTCTTATTATTTCAAATTGGCCAGAATTTAGAGAAGAATTAGAGTTTAAAGAAGCTGAAAACTCTATAGAATTTGTAAAAACTGCTATTAAATCCATTAGAAATGCTAGAGCAGAGATGAATATAGCACCTTCTAGAAAGGCTAATACAATATTTGTTACAAAGGAAGAAGATTTAAAAACCCTTATTTCTGAGCATAAAAGATACTTTATAAATCTTGCTAGTGCAGAAACCGTAGAAATTTTAGATAGTAAAGATTCTTTGGGAGAAGATAATATATCTATAGTCCTTGATAAATGTGAAGTGTTTTTACCACTAAAAGAGCTAATAGATTATGAAAAAGAAATAGAGAGATTAGAAAAGGAAAGAGAAAGACTAGACTCAGAATTAAAAAGAGTTAAGGGAAAACTTTCAAATAAGAAGTTTGTAGAAAAGGCTCCAGAAAAAGTAGTTAATGAAGAAAGAGAAAAACAAGTTAAGTATGAAAATATGATGGAAAAAGTACTTGAAAGATTAGAAAGTCTTAAAAATAACTTATAAGGCGGAATTGATATGAATTATAAAGAAGCGCTGGCTTATATAAATGACAAAAATAAATTTGGATCTCGATTAGGATTAGATTCTATAAGAGAATTGATGAATAATTTAAATAACCCTCAAGATAAACTTAAATTTATACATGTTGCAGGTACTAATGGTAAGGGTTCTACTTCCTCATATCTATCAAATATCCTTGGAGAAGCTGGATACAAGGTAGGACTATTTACATCACCCTATCTTGAAAGGTTCAATGAAAGAATTCAGATGAATGGGAAAAATATCCCAGATGAGGACTTGGCAAATATTACAGAAAAAGTAAAACAGGCTGCAGATAATATGGTAGAAAAAGGATTAGAACATCCTACTACCTTTGAAATAGTAACAGCTATATCATTTATATATTTCTATGAACAAAATGTGGATTATGTAGTTTTAGAAGTAGGTTTAGGAGGAAGATTTGACTCTACAAATATAATTTCTAAATCTATAGCTTCTGTGATTACTACTATAGACTTTGATCATATAAACGAATTAGGAGATACTTTAGAAAAGATAGCCTATCAGAAGGCTGGTATTGTTAAAGAAAGTGGCTTAGTAATATCTTATGATCAAAAAAAGGAAGCTCTAAATACTATAAAAGAAGTATGTGATGAGATGAACGCTTCATTATATATTAGTCAAGAAGAAAATGTAAACGTAAAAGAGGAGACAGAATTTGGAAGTATATTTGACTACAAATATAAAGATTTCTCTTATAAGGATTTAAAAATTTCCATGTTAGGTCACTATCAAGTTTATAACGCAGCTTTAGCCTTAACTACTATTTTAGTTTTAAGAGAAAAGGGTCTTATAAATATAGAAGATAAAGATATTTATGATGGACTATATAAAACTAAATGGAAAGGGAGACTAGAAGTTATAAAGAGAAAGCCTACATTTTTAATAGATGGGGCTCACAATGTACAAGGGATAAAAAATTTATCTAAAACTTTAAGTCTATTTAAATATAATAAACTGATACTAGGAGTGGGTATTCTAAAGGATAAGGATGTAGATAAGATGCTAAATTCTCTAATACCCCTTGCGGATAAAATAATTGTAACACAAGTTAATATGCCAAGAAAACTACCAGCAGTAGAATTGGCTAAAAAGATAGAAAAATACAATAAAGAAATATACATTCAATCTGAAATAAAAGATGCTATAAAAGAAGCTACAGAATTGGCAAATGAAGATGATTTAATAGTGTTTGCTGGCTCACTTTACATGATTGGAGAAGTAAGAAGTTTAGTAAAACCTTCCTATTTATAAATAGGAAGGTTTTTTTGCACTTTTACACAGGATATAGCATAAAATAAAATTAATATATGGTGTAGGAGGTGTAAATTTGCCATTCAATAAAATAATAACTACAAATTCTGGTGATGATACTTTAGAGATAATATGGATAAATAAAAATTTCAAAAAAGATGTAATTTATTTAATAGATATATTAAAAGAAAGTAAAAAAAAATACTCTAAAAACTTAGGATATAGTTTGGGGCCTATGGATTTATGCTTAGACAATGGAGAAGATCTATTGGTTTTAAACTCCTATGACGATTCTGTTTTTAAAATAGATATGAAAAAAGGAAAATTAAAAGACATATTAAAGGTTGGTAGATTTCCTACAAGTATAAAATCTTATAAAAATAAAATATATATATTAAATAGTGATTCAAATTCAATATCAATTATTGAAAATCCAGATTTTAAATTAATAGGAAATATAAGTGTTGGAGCAAATCCTATAGATATGGAAATAGATAATTTGAACGAAAAAATATACACTTCTAATTTACAGGATTTTAGTATGAATATTATTTCTATAAGAGAAAATGAAAATGAGAATGTAAGATTAGATGGTCAACCTAGAAAGGTTATTTTAGGACAAGATAGTATATTCGTATTGATAAATTATGTAGATGAAGATATAGGGTATAGCCAAATAAAAGAGTTTAGACAGGTGGATAATAAATTAATAAAAACATATAATGTAAAGGGACTATTTTATAACTTTATAAAATTAGATCATTTAGATGTTTTTTATCTTTTTAATACAGAAGATGGATATTTATATAAATTAAATATAGTTGAAAGGGTTATAGAAAAAATTGTATATATAGGAGGTCTTTCAACTAAGGCCATATACATTTATCCTAAGAGATTATTTATAAATAATCTCTTAAAAAATGAAATTATGATAATTGACATATTAGAAGAAAGGATAGAGTCAGTAATTAAGACAGGTAAAAATCCAGAATCCTTTATAATATTATAAAGGATTATTCTGTAAATAAATTTATAATATTTGAGTATATAAATTCAGTTTTATTTTTCCAAGCATCACAAACCAATTTAGCTTGTTCTTCAGATGCAACATCAATATATAGACTAAATAATGTTTTTGTATTTTCTACAAGTTTTAAATTAACTAAATATTGTTTATCTTCCTTTTCAAAGAATTCAGCTACAATCTGAGTTTCTTCTTTTTTAATAGATTTATAAACTTTTTTTTCTGTATTTAAATCTTCTTTTATATTTGATGGTATCTTAGAATCAAAGTAGTTTAATGCAATCTCTCCTTTTTCAGACAGAGAATACTTTTCTTCGTTATTAATAGTGGATATTTTTATGAATTCTGACTCAATTAATTCACTTAGATATTGTTGAATTAAAAAAAAGTTTAAATAATTTTTTTTCAAAATAAATTCTGTTAGCTGATTTTTAGTAAAATTATTTGGGAATTTTTTTATTATGTATAATAAAATCAATTTATTTTGAGCAAGCTCCTCTGTATTATTTGAAAACATCTGATCACCTCATAGTATTATTATCTTAATTATAGCATAAAAATTAGAGAAGTGAAATTCACTTCTCTAATTGAGATTGTTATTTACCAGACATTTGATTTTGAGCAGATTCTACTAATTTCTTAACCATATAGCCACCAACATACCCATTTTGTCTTGATGATAAATTTCCTTTATCTATACCATTATAGTTTTGGATACCAAGTTCATTAGCTATTTCTAACTTCATTTGATCTAAAGCTGCTCTAGCTTCTGGTACAACTATTTTATTATTTGTAGCCATTTTTTCTTCCTCCTCTACAACAAATATGATTTATTTAATTATCATTGTTGTAACATTAATTTAACCCTTTCAAAAATTAATATACTAGTAGTTTATAACAATTATTCTATAAAAATGTAATAAAATTTATTTTCAAATAATAAGTATTTATAGTACATGATGAGGAGGGATTTATTTGAAAAAAAATAGAAATTATTATTTAATATGTAGAATTATAATAGTTTTAATAATACTAATAATTTCAATAATTGTTATAACTGTAAATAAAAATTATAGTGTTAAAGATGTATTTTCACAAACAAAGCAATTACCTATTTATAGTGTGGAAAGAGATGATAATAAAATTGCAATATCCTTTGATGCTGCATATGGTGATGAATATACCCAGGATATATTGGATACACTAGATAAATATAATATAAAGAGTACATTTTTTTTAGTTAAATTTTGGGTAGATAAATTTCCAAATCAAGTAAAGGATATTGCAAGTAGGGGGCATGATATTGGAAATCATTCAGCTACACATCCTAATATGAGTCAATTGTCTAAGGAGGATATTTTAAATGAGCTAAAATCTACTGATGATGCTATTTATGAATTAACAGAAAAAGAACCCTTTCTCTTTAGGCCACCCTTTGGAGATTATAATGACGCTCTAATACAGGTCTGTAGAGAAAATGGATATTATCCAATACAGTGGGATATAGATTCTATAGATTGGAAAGAATTAGGAGTACAGTCTGTAGTAGATAGGGTTACAAGAAATGTTGAAAGTGGATCAATAATTTTATTTCATAATAATGCTAAATATGTAAGGGAATATTTACCTATAGTAATTGAAAGACTAATATCAGAGGGCTATGAAATAGTACCTATATCCGAATTAATTTATTATGATAACTTTACTATAGATAATGCAGGAAAACAAATAAAAACTAAAGATTAAATAATTTATTAGAGGGGATTTAGTGGAAAATAAAAAGATTATCTTTATAGGTATTGTAGAAGACAAAGCTGATAAAAACACATTGAAATTTCTTAAAAATTTTCTAATTCAATCTAACTATATACTAGTTTATTCAAATAATAATGGAAATATATTATGTTTACATAATGATGAAGAATTTCTAGTACTCATATATATAAAACCTAAAGATATAGGGATTTTTCAAAAATATATGGGGATTGATTTAGATTTATTAATCTATAATTTTATTGAACAGAAAAATTATAGACAAAATTTTATAACAGAACAAATTTCAAACTGTGATTATTGTATATTAAATGGAGATTATAGAGATTTAATATCTTTACCTCTAAAGAGTCTAAATGGGATATTAATGACATATGGATTTAATAATAAAGCTAGTTTAACAGTTTCAAGCTATAATACTGAGGACAATATAAATGTTAATTTATATTTGCAAAGAGAGTTAAAAACTTTAAAAGGAGAAAAAATTGAACCACAAGAATTTATAATCCAGTCTAATAAAAATCATATAAACAATATTTATTCAATCTTGGCAGCTTCCACATTGAGTTTAATTTTAGGAAATAATATATGGACTAATAGTCCTAACAATATAATAAAAATATCTATCTAAAAGATGATGGCTAATTAGTCGTCATCTTTTTAGATGAAAAAGAGTACATATTTAAATAATATTATCTATCATAATTTTAAAAACACAAGAATATCTATAGATTAGAGATTATTAATACACAAGAATAGGGAGGCTAAAAATGTTAGATAATATTATTGAAACAAACACAGTGAAAATCTTAGGAAAGGTATGTGGGGAAAAGGAGTATAGTCATGAGTTATTTGGAGAAAAGTTTTATAATTTGAATTTAGGTGTTCCAAGATTAAGTGATTCTGTAGATATATTACCTATAACAATTTCAGAAAGATTATTAATTAATGTTGACTTAAACATAGGTGAGTATGTTATTATTGAAGGACAACTAAGATCTTATAATAGATTTATTGAGGGATCAAACAGATTGATTTTAACCATATTTGCTAGGAGCTTATATATACCTGATGAGGATGAACTTTCAGAAAGTCTTAGAAGTCCAAATGAAATATATTTAGATGGGTATATATGTAAAAAGCCGATTTATAGGGTAACACCTTTTGGCAGGGAGATAACAGATATACTTTTGGCAGTAAATAGAGCATACAATAAATCAGATTATATACCTAGTATTGCTTGGGGAAGGAATGCTAGATTTTGTGAGAACTTAATTATAGGAGATCATATAAAAATATGGGGTAGGATTCAAAGTAGAACTTATCAAAAGAGATTAGAAACAGGAGAATCTGAAACTAGAGTAGCATATGAGGTTTCAATTTCAAAATTAGAGTTTATAGAAGATGACAATAATCGTATAGAATAAAGTTTTTAGAAAGGCAGATAAACTATGGATACAAAAATAGTAATAGGTGTTATAATATTTATTATATTAATAAGTTTCCAATACACCTTAAATCTAATTTTAAAAGAACTAAGACATATTAAATCTATTTTAATTAACAAAAGTAAAGAACTTTAATAAAAGGAGGAAAAAACTTTGGACTCAAACAAAAGAAAAAAGATTTTATTTAATAGAGAAGAGATAAATGAAAGAATAAAAGTTTTAGGTAAAGAAATTAGTAGTAAATATAGTGATAAAGATTTAGTTATAATATCCTTACTTCGAGGAAGTTTTATATTTGCATCTGATTTAGTTAGGGAGATTTCCATACCAGTTGAAATCGACTTTATGACCACATCTAGTTATGGAAATAAAGAAGTGTCTCAGGGGAAGGTTGAAATTGTACAAGATTTAAGGATTGACATAGAGAGAAAAGATATTTTGATAGTCGATGATATAATTGATTCGGGATATACTATGGAAAGGATTATAAAGCATTTAGAATCCAGAAACCCTAAATCTATAAAAACATGTGTAATGCTAGATAAACCAAGTAGAAGAAAAATAAATCTTTCTCCAGACTTTTTAGGTTTTAGCATACCAGATATATTTATTGTAGGATATGGATTAAATTATGGGAATTACTATAGAAATATCCCCTATATCTTTACCTTTGAGTAATTTTTATACCTACAGAATTCTGTAGGTATATTTAAAGCAAAGGAGGAAACTCAATTGTATAAAAGAAGAAGATTGTCAATATTTCAAGTTAATGTATTATATTTATTTTTGGCTATTGCTTTTATCAATATAGGGGCTATAGTACAAGGTATAGATGTAATTAGAGGCTTATTATTCACAGAATATATACTTATACTGCTCCCAAGTTTAGTATTAATTGTAATTAATAAAATACCAATAAAGAGATCTTTAAGATTAAATAAGATTAGTCTTAAACAAATATTTTTAGTAATCATAATTACCATATTTACATATCCTTTAGCTGTATTCTTACAAGGGATATTCTTAACTTTATTAGATAATTTTACAGAGTTTGTCCCAAATGAAATACCAGCTCCAACAGATTTAAAGGCATATTTATACGGACTATTTGTAATGGCCATAACACCTGGTATATGTGAAGAGATAATGTTTAGAGGAGTAATCTTAAATGCTTATGACAAACTAGGATATAAAAAAAGTATCATAATAACATCCGTACTATTTGCCATGTTTCACTTTACGTTAGTCAATTTCATAGGACCATTGGTACTCGGAATTGTATTTGGGATAATGGTATACAAGACCAATTCTCTTTATACATCTATAATAGCTCATAGTCTCAATAATGCTATAGCCCTAAGTATTTTATACTTTGTAAATAAATATTCATATATATTAAATGAGACTTCTGAAGGCATAGATACAATTTCTAAAAGTTCACTTATGATATCGACTTTTATAGGGCTAGGATTTTTAACAATTAGCTTTTTAATAGTAAAAAAAGCTTTAAAACATTTGGGAGATATATCTGATCATATAAATCAAAATGGATCAAAAGAAGTAGAAAAACACAAAGAGATATCTAGTTTATTAAAGTATCTGCCCATAGTAATAGTAATTTTCATGTTTTTTTATATGAACTTTAAGTATATTGTAAGCTTAGTATAAATTTTTATAAATTCTCCATAATATATTATGGAGGGATTAAAATGACGAAAAACAAGAAAAAGAAAAAGATATTAACAGAAGACGATAGAATGAAATATGAAATAGCACAAGAATTAGGATTAATAGATAAAATTGATAAATTGGGTTGGGGAGGACTTACAGCTAAGGAATCGGGGAAAATTGGAGGAATTATGACTTCTAGAAAGAGAAAAAAGCAAAAGGACAAAATTAAGAATTGAGGTAAACCATGGATATTTACAATGAATTTGCAGAAATTTACGATGAACTTATGGATGATTTTGATTATAATAGATGGTTTGAATATATAGAGGAAATTTTTAAAAAATATGAAAAATCTCCTAAAAAGATATTAGAGATGGCCTGTGGGACTGGCAATATATCTTATTATTTTGCAAGTAATGGATATAAATTGACTTCCTTTGATATTTCCGATGATATGTTATCTAAAGCTTATGGTAAATTGAATAAGTTTAAAAATGTGAAACTATTAAACCAAAATATGATAGATTTTAAAGTAAATGATAAATTTGAAAGTGTGGTTTCTCTATGTGATAGTATCAACTATATTTTAGACTCAGAGGATCTATTTAAAACTTTTAAAAATGTATATGGACATTTAGAAGAGAATGGAATTTTTATATTTGATATAAACTCTTATTATAAACTTAAAAACATTATCGGGAATAATACTTTTGTAGAAGATAGAGAAAATATATATTACATATGGCAAAATGAATATGAAGAAGATAAAGATATATCTAATTTCTATTTAACCTTTTTTCATAGTGAAAATGGACATGCCTTTAGAAGATTTGATGAATTTCATAGAGAAAGGGCATATAAGATAGAAGAAATAGAAAGTCTTCTTCGAAGTGCAGGGTTTAAATTAATAGATATTTATGAAGGGTTCACATTTACGGAACCTAAGACCCAATCAGAACGAATTAATTTTGTGGCTATAAAATAATAAAAATGGGATATAATAATATTTAGCTGAATACTTAGAATTTTATTGACAAATAATGATAAATTGTGGTACTATACTATCAAAGATGGGTATATTTCCATTGTAAAGTTAATTGGAGGAATGTATAAAATGAAAACAGGTACAGTTAAATGGTTTAATGCTACAAAAGGATTTGGATTTATCTCAACTGAAGAAGGAGACGATGTATTCGTACACTTTTCAGCTATCCAAACAGATGGATTTAAAACTTTAGATGAGGGAGATCAAGTAGAGTTTGAAGTAGTAGAAGGAGAAAAAGGTCCTCAAGCTACTAATGTTACAAAATTATAATAATATCTTTAGATATATAATTTTATTGTAATTTAAAGCCCCGTATGGGGCTTTTCTAATTATGGAGGTAGATTATGAAAGATTATCTAATAAAAGCTATAGATAAAACTGGATCAATTAGAATAATACTAGCATCTACTACAAATTTAGTAGAGGATGCAAGAAATATCCATAGCACATCGCCTACAGCCTCAGCAGCTTTGGGAAGAAGCTTAACTGCAGGAGTGATTATGGGAAGTATGATGAAAAATGAAAAGGATGTAATGACCTTAAAAATCTCTGGAGATGGGCCAGGAGGAACCATATTTGTTGTTGCTAAAAATAATGGTAAAGTAAAAGGTGAAATGACAAATCCTGCTGCTGATGTTCCTAGTAGATTAGATGGAAAATTAGATGTAGGGACTTTAGTAGGTAAAAATGGTAATATAACAGTTATCATGGACTTAGGTCTTAAAGAGCCATATGTAGGCAGTTCAAATTTGATTACAGGTGAAATAGCAGAAGATCTTGCAAATTATTATTATCAATCAGAACAAACCCCATCTGTTGTTAGTCTAGGAGTTTTAGTTGATAGGGATATTTCTATAAAGGCATCAGGTGGATATATAATTCAATTGCTTCCAGGTGTATCTGAAGAAGATATAGAAAAAATAGAGAATAGCTTAAAGGATATAAAACCTATATCAACAATGATAGATTCAGGATATACATTAGAACAAATTATGGATGAGGTTTTAAAAGATTTTGAAATGAAGGTCTTAGATAAAATTGATATTTCATATGAATGTGATTGTGATAGAGATAGGATACAAAGGGTACTAAAGAGTTTAGGTAAAGAAGAAATTAAAAATATAATAGAAGAAGACGAGAAGGCAGAGTTAGTTTGTCATTTTTGTAATACGAAGTATCAGTTTAGCAAAGAACAATTACAAGCTTTGCTTGATGAATAAGATGGAAAAAATAGCACAAGAGAAATAATATGATTTGTTAAAATTATATTATTTCCGAGCTAAATTTAACAGTTTGAAATTTTTGGGAAGTTTAATAAAATTTATTGTTGACAATTAAGGTTATTTAAGGTATACTAGTCATTGTGATTAAGCACAGATAACTTTCACATTAGCCCAGATAGCTCAGTCGGTATAAGTAGGGATCCAAAATCGTGAATTTCGATTTTGTGAGCATCACTTAGTCCGCATAGTAAAGCTAAACAAGGGAAATAGATTGACTTACTGTAAGTAGAAATTACTTATTAAGCCCAGATAGCTCAGTCGGTAGAGCAGTAGACTGAAAATCTACGTGTCGCTGGTTCGATTCCGGCTCTGGGCACCAAAGTAATTGTGAATATGCGGAAGTGGCTCAGTGGTAGAGCATCGCCTTGCCAAGGCGAGGGTCGCGAGTTCGAATCTCGTCTTCCGCTCCATTAAAGTATTTTGCATTTTAAGATAGATGTACTCTTCGAGTGCTCCATATATGGCGGCATGGCCAAGTGGTAAGGCAGAGGCCTGCAAAGCCTTTATCCCCAGTTCAAATCTGGGTGCCGCCTCCAAATTCAACCTTCTAAATTAATTTAGAAGGTTTTTTCATGTAAGGAGATAAATATGTTTAATAATCCGTTTATACCTATTAAAAAGGCAAACATAGCAATTGTAGCGGGAAATGCAGATATAGATATAATAAATAAATTAGAAAATAAAAATATAAAAGTTATAAAAACAATTAAATGTGAAGATGTAGATGAATCTATAGCTTATCACCCAGATATAGTTATGCATCCTATCAACTACAACACTCTTATAATTGCACCAAATGTATTTTATTATTATAAAGATAAATTAAAGGGTTTGAATATAAATTTAATAAAGGGAGAAAGGAAATTAATTTGTAAATATCCTGGAGATATTGCATATAATGTAGGAAGAATATATAGAAATGCAATTCATAATTTTAGATATACAGATGAATTGTTGAAGTTTTATCTTCTTAAAGAAGGTTTAAATTTCATAGATGTAAAACAGGGTTATTCTAAATGTTCTATGTCTATAGTAGATGAAAGAAGTATTATAACTTCTGATAGACCTATATATTTAAAATTAAAAAATTTAGGCTTTGATGTATTAAATATAAAGCCAGGATTTATAGATTTAAAAGGCCAAAATTATGGATTTATAGGAGGATGTACAGGTAATATTTCTAAAGATTTACTTGTTTTTTCTGGAGTTTTAACAGAACATCCAGAAAAGGAAAAGATAGAAATGTTTATACGCTCTAAAAATAGAAATATAGAATATTTATCTAAAAAAAAGATAACAGATATTGGAACTATAATTAGTCTTTATTGTAATTAAAGTAAACTTTTATATAGTATATGCCATTTTAAAGAGCACATACTATTAAAAGAGGAGTGAAAATATGGATGCTATTAAGATTTATAGTAGTATACCTTTTGAAGAAATAGATTGTATGATTAAAAAGATACCAATGAAAAAAAATATAAATGTGGAATATAAAGATTATGAGGATAGATCTATTTATTCCTTTTTTTTGAAAAAACATAAACATACAGAAGAAATAGCATTTTTCAATATTTTGGCAGACTTTGTATATGAGATAATGATAAAATTTCATGCTATAGATCTAGTAGAAAATCATGTATATAAACTCTTGAGAGATATAGGAAATATAGAAAAGAAAGAAATAATACAAGAAGTATATACATTATTAATAGAAGATCGACATTTCATAAGTGAAAAAGAAGAAATAAAAGAAGAAATATTAGATTTTTTATTTCAAAATGATACTTTGATAGTAGATGGATATATAAGGTTTAGAAATAAAAATCTTTATAATTTAATAGAAAAGTCAATTAAAAGAGTCATTGGAGATATGCAGCTTGAAATTGAATACTCTGAGTTTATAGATATATTAAAGCATTTCTTAGCAAATCAGCCTCCTAGGATTGATACAGTAAATTTAATAGTTGAAAAAGATAAATTTCAATTATTAGACAAAGATAATAAAGTTGTAAAAAGAGATTCTATTAGTGAAATTTTAGAAGAAATTTATTATGATGATTTAACACAGGGAGATATACTTATTACTACATTAATAAATTTAGCTCCTGATAATATAATTTTACACAATAAAGGATGTACAGATGATAAATTACTATTAGTAATAGAGAAAGTTTTTGGAGATAGAATTAAAAATTGTTTAGGATGTAGTAAATGCAGAAAAGAAAAATATGATAATAATAAGGAGAAGTAGAGTTGAGTTTTCAACTCTTTTTTCTTTGACAAATTAATAATAAATGATATTATTATAAGAAAGAAATTAATGGAGGTACGTTTATGAGTCAAATAGTTAAACCATCGATTTTACCAGGATTCATGGAGTTGATTCCAGAAGAACAAATTTTATTTAATAAGATAATGGACACTATAAGATTTAATTATGAAAAATTTGGATTTCTTCCAATAGATACACCTGTTATTGAAAAATCAGAAGTTTTGTTAGCTAAAGGTGGAGGGGAGACAGAAAAGCAGATATATAGATTTGAAAAAGGATCTACTGATATGGCACTTAGATTCGATCTTACAGTTCCTTTAGCTAGATATGTTAGTCAACACTATTCTGAATTGAACTTTCCTTTTAGAAGATACCACATTGGGAAAGTATATAGAGGAGAAAGGAATCAAAGGGGAAGATTTAGAGAGTTTTATCAATGTGATATAGATATTGTAGGAAATGGGAAATTAGATATTGGCAATGATGCAGAAATTCCTGTAGTAATTTATTCTACATTCAAAGATTTAGGATTTGATAGTTTTACTATTAAAATAAATAATAGAAAAGTTTTAAAGGGTTTTTTTAGTAGTTTAAATATAAATGATTCTAAAATGGTACTTAGAACAGTGGACAAATTAGAGAAAATAGGAATTGATAAAACTAGAGAAGAATTAGAAGGTCAAGGTATAGATTCTACTTCTGTAGATAAGATAATGGATTTTATAAAGATTAAAGGGAATAATGATGATATATTAGATAGTTTGAAAAAATTAAATATTCAAGATGAAGTATTCAAAGAAGGTTTAGAAGAATTAGAGATAGTAATTGCTTATATTAGAACCTTTAAAGTACCAGAAGAAAATTTTGTAATTGACTTAACTATTGCTAGAGGCTTAGATTATTATACAGGAACTGTATATGAGACTCTTTTAAATGACTATCCTGGAATTGGAAGCGTATGCTCAGGTGGTAGATACGATGATTTAGCCACTTACTATACTAATCAGAAATTGCCGGGTGTAGGTATATCTATAGGTCTTACAAGGCTATTTTACCAACTTCGTGAAGGGAATATAATACAAACGGAAAAGCAATCTCTAACAGATGTTTTAATAATTCCTATGAAGGGGTATGCTAAAGAAGCTATAAAAGCTGTAGGTACTTTAAGAGATAATGGAATTAAAAGCCAAGTATATTTAGAAAGCGGTAAATTAGGTAAGAAATTTGCATATGCAGATAAATTAAATATTCCGTATGTAATAATAATCGGAGAAGAAGAAGTAAAAAATAATGTATATTCCTTTAGGGATATGAAATCAGGAGAGCAAAAAGATCTCACTATTGAAGAAGTAATTTCGTTGTTTTAATTAAAATTTTGTGATATAATTTAATTAAATATAAGAAAATATAAAAGACATTGAAGGGAAGAGTAAATTTTCCGAATCATTCAGAGAGGGAAGATCTTGGCTGGAAATCTTCTTATGATGAGTTAATTGAAAACCACCCCTGAGTCAAAACTTATTAAGTATTAATAGGTTTTCGCTAAAGGCGTTATTTAAATGAGAATCAATTAGGGTGGAACCACGAAGTTAAAACCTATCGTCCCTACAATTTTTTGTAGAGATGATAGGTTTTTTTATGACCTAACACAACAAGCGTAGCGAGACTGCGCATGACTAACTTAGCGAGGAATAGTGAGCTTTAGTAAATTTAAATATAATAAATATTAAATATAATTTAGAAATAGGAGGATAAAGATGGAAAATATAAAGATTACTTTGCCAGATGGCTCCATAAGAGAATATGAAAAGGGTATAAAAGTATATGATGTAGCCAAAGATATATCAGAAGGTTTAGCAAGAGCATCTTTAGGAGCTGTGGTAAATGGTAAGACTAAAGGAATGCAAGAAGAGATAAATGAAGATGCTGATTTTAAAGTTGTGAAATTTGAAGATAAAGAGGGAAAACAAATCTTTTGGCATACTTCAGCACATATTATGGCTTTAGCTGTGCAAAAATTATTCCCGGATGTTAAATTTGCCATAGGGCCAGCTATAGATAATGGATTTTATTATGACTTTGATACTGAGCATAGATTTACTCCAGAGGATTTAGAAAAAATTGAAGTAGAAATGAAAAAAATTGCCAAAGAAGATCATACTTTAGAAAGATTTGTAATGCCTAAAGATGAAGCTTTAAAATATTTTAAGGATAGAGATGAAGAATACAAAGTTGATTTGATAGAAAATTTGCCAGAAGATGAAGAAATATCTTTTTATAAATTAGGAGACTTTACAGATCTATGTGCAGGACCACATTTATATAATACTAAGAAGGTAAAGGCTATCAAACTTTTAAGTATAGCAGGGGCATATTGGCGTGGAGATGAAAACAATAAGATGCTTCAAAGGATTTATGGAACAACTTATGAAAAGAAAAAAGATTTAGAAGCATATTTAAATAGATTAGAAGAAGCTAAAAAAAGAGATCATAGAAAATTAGGTAAAGAACTAGACTTATTTACTATGCATGAAGAGGGTCCAGGATTTCCATTTTTCCATCCAAATGGTATGGTAATAAGAAATACATTAGAAAACTTTTGGAGAGAAGAGCATATAAAAAATGGGTATGAAGAAATTAAGACACCTATTATACTAAATGAATCTCTATGGCATCAGTCAGGACATTGGGATCATTATCAAGAAAATATGTACTTTACTAAAATAGATGAAGAGGACTTTGCCATTAAACCCATGAACTGTCCAGGGTCTATATTAGTATATAAATCAGATATGCACAGCTATAGAGATCTTCCACTTAGATGGGGAGAGTTAGGACTTGTTCATAGACATGAATTATCAGGAGCGCTGCATGGACTTATGAGAGTTAGAAGTTTTACTCAAGATGATGCCCATCTATACACTCTTCCTAGTCAAATAAAAGAAGAACTAATAGGAATAATAGAACTAGCAGATCGTATATATAATATATTTGGATTTAAATATCATGTAGAACTATCTACTAGGCCAGAAAATTCTATGGGAACAGAAGAGCAGTGGGAAATTGCTACAAATGGACTTAGGGAAGCTTTGGAAGAAAAGAATGTTAAATATATCTTAAATGAAGGTGACGGAGCTTTTTATGGTCCTAAGATAGATTTTCATCTAGAAGATGCTATAGGTAGAACTTGGCAATGTGGAACTATCCAGTTAGACTTCCAAATGCCTGAGAGATTTGATATAAGCTATATAGATAAGGATAATGAAAAGAAAAGACCTGTAATGATCCATAGAACAATATTTGGAAGTATGGAAAGATTTATGGGAATATTAATAGAACACTATGCAGGTAAATTCCCAACTTGGCTAGCTCCAGTTCAAGTAACTGTACTACCTATTTCAGATAAATTTAATGAATATGCCTATGAAATAAAAGATAAGATGAAAGAAAAAAATATTAGAATTACTGTAGATGATAGAGCAGAAAAAATAGGATATAAAATAAGAGAAGCAAGAAATAAAAGAATTCCTTATATGTTAATAGTAGGAGAAAAAGAAGTAAATGAAAATATGGTATCTGTTAGGAAAATGGGTCAAGGAGATATAGGTGGAATAAAGGTAGATAAATTTATAGAAGATGTTCTAAAAGAAACAGAAGAAAAATCTTTATAAAACATATAAAAGGTAGGGAAAATTTTCTCTACCTTTTAATTTTTAATCGATGCTTTCTTATACATTTTAAATATCTTATTTAAGCCATTACTATCTATAGTTTCATTTTCTAAAAGATTGTTGGCTATTTCATATAGAATGTCAATATTATCCCCTATAATTCTTTTAGCTTCTTCATAAGCCTTATCAGTTATTTTTTTGATTTCTACTCTAATGTTATTTGAATTATATCTTATATACATTTCATCTAAGGCTAAATTCCCCATAGGACTCATACCATAACTACATATCATCTGTCTTGCTATATCTGTAGCCTTGTTTAAATCATCTTTTGCTCCTGTGGTTACTTCTTTAAAAATCAATTCTTCAGCAGCCCTACCTGCTAATAGACCAGTTATCTTATACTCTAGATCCCTTTTGGTTAATAGATACCTTTCTTCATCTGGGAACTTCATTACATATCCAAGAGCTTGGCCTCTCGGTACTATTGAAATTTTTTGGACCATATCTGTATCCAACATCTTTGAAACTAATGCATGACCTGCCTCGTGAAAGGCGACAGTCTTTCTTTCCTTATCTAATATTTTAGAGTTTTTAACTTCTAGACCAGCAATAACCCTTTCTATAGCTGCATCAAATTCTAAAAGAGAAATTGTATTTTTGTTCTTTCGAACCGCAATTATAGCAGCTTCATTTGCAATATTTGCGAGTTGAGCACCAGAAAGTCCAGTTGTCTTTTTAGCTAAATCTTTTATAGACAATGACCGGTCAAGGGGTTTATTATTTGTATGGACTTCAAGTATTTTTTCTCTAGCTGTTATATTTGGATTACCCACAAAAATATGTCTATCAAATCTACCAGGTCTTAATAGAGCATCATCTAGGAGATCAAGTCTATTAGTAGCGCCTATGACTACTACAGTTTCACCTGTATTAAATCCGTCTAATTCTACTAGTAATTGATTTAAAGTCTGATCTTTTTCATTATTTGATTCTAGGTTTCTCTTAGTACCAATGGCATCAATTTCATCTATAAATATGATACTAGGAGCATCCTTTTTAGCCTTTTCAAAGAGTGTTCTTACTCTCTTTGCTCCTACACCTACATATTTTTCTACAAATTCTGAACCACTAGCATATAAAAAACTAGCATTTGTTTCTCCGGCAACTGCCTTTGCCAGTAAAGTTTTTCCCGTTCCTGGAGGTCCATGAAAAAGTATACCCTTTGGTATCTTAGCTCCCATTTTTTTATATTTTAGAGGATTGTTTATAAAATCTATAGTTTCTGACAACTCTTCCTTTATTTCTTCCAGACCTGCAACATCTTTAAATAATATGTTAGGTTTATCCTTTTCTTTATTAGTCTCCTTTTCTACTGTGAGAATAGAAGGTACTAGTTGAGGTTTGGAGTCTACATTTAAGTAATAAACTAAAAGAATTATGGTGATAGCCCAAACCAATAATTTATCAATCATCCTAAAATTTTCTAAAGTCTCTATAAATAAAAAGTCTTGAAATAATAGGGCTATAGACATTATTATTCCAAAGACTAAAAAGAAAAAGACAAATTTTTTCTTTTTCATCCAATTATCGCCTCCTTAAACTATTTCTAACCTTAGTGTAACCATTTAGTAAATTTATATAATTAAAATTTTGTTGTTTGAAAGTCAATATATGGATATAATTATATAAAGAGAGGAGATGGAAAATTGGAATTTTTAAAATTAATTGAAGAATATAGGGAAGATATAATTAAATCTACTCAGGAAATAGTTAGGATAAAATCAGTAGAAGAAGCTCCTAGAGAAGGTATGCCATTTGGTAAAGGTGCCTTTGATGCAATTGAATATGTAACCAATTTATCTGAAGAAATGGGATTTGACACAAAAAACTTCGATGCTTATGCAGCTCATGGGGATATAGGAGAAGGAGAAGAAATAGTAGGAGTTTTAGCTCATGTAGATGTAGTTCCAGAGGGAAATGGTTGGACATATCCTCCATATGGAGGGGAAATCCACGAGGACAAGATATATGGTCGAGGGACTTTAGACGATAAAGGACCAGCTATAGCAGCTATGTATGCAATGAAAGCTTTAAAAGAGTCAAAAGTAGACTTAAAAAGAAAGATAAGAATAATATTTGGTGCAAATGAGGAAACTGGATGGGGAGGAATGAAATATTACTTTAAAAATGTTGAACCACCAACTATGGCCTTTACACCAGATGCAGATTTTCCAGTAATTTATGGAGAAAAAGGAATACTTGTCTTCGATCTAGTGGCATCTATAGATAAAAATACAAAGCTTTTAGATTTAAAAGGTGGAAGTGCTGCTAATATGGTTCCAGATTATTGTGAAGCCATAATAGAAGTAGACGATATGGAAGAATTTGACAGTTTATATTCTAATTTCAAAGGCAAATATAATAATCCTATAGAGATAGAAAGACAGGGTAAAAAGGTGAAAGTGATAGCGACAGGTACTTCAGCCCATGGTAGCACTCCAGAAAAAGGAGAAAATGCAATCACACATTTGATGAAATTTTTAGGATATGTATTTACTGGAAAAGATAAATTAGATGAATTTATAAAAATTTATAATGAAAGAATAGGCTTATTTCACTATGGAGAAAAAATAGGATGTGGATTAGAAGATGATATATCAGGTAAATTAAATTTTAATCCAGGAGTTATAAAATTAGAAGAGGATAAAATTATTTTAACTATAAATATTAGATATCCTATAAAATCTAGTAAAGAAGAAGTATATGATGGAATGAGGAATAATTTAAAAGACACCAATATAGAATTAATAGAAGGTAAGAGTCATAAAGAACCTTTATATGTCCCTAAGGATAACTTTTTAGTTCAAAAACTGATGAAAGTATATAGAGAAGAAACAGGTGATGAGTCTTCTGAGCCAATAACAATTGGTGGTGGGACTTATGCAAGAGCTATAAAAAATGCAGTTGCATTTGGTCCAATGTTTCCAGGACAAAAAGAATTAGCTCATCAAAAGGATGAACATATAAGTATTGATCATTTAATGAAGCTAACAAGGATATATGCAAAAGCTCTATATGAATTAGCAAAATAGAAATAATAAATATTTGACAAATATTTATTATTAGCATATAATAGTAAAGCGAGTTGAATATTAAACGGTTAAAGTAGAAGTATCCGCTTCTCACCTTATAGCTAGAGCTCATAAGGTTACAATTAATTATATAATCTTTGGATTGTCTTTAGATTATTTTTGTATGCAAGCGGGTATTTTATACCCGCTTTTAATATTGTTTAAAATAAATAGGAGGTGCTGGGTTATTAAAGATCTTCAGATCAATGAGGAAATCAGAGAAAGAGAAGTAAGGTTAATAGATGTCGATGGTGGTCAATTAGGAGTTGTTTCAACTAGAGATGCCTTAAAAAAAGCTGATGAAAGAAAACTGGACTTAGTAAAAGTAGCTCCCAATGCAAAACCGCCAGTATGTAAAATAATGGACTATGGGAAATACAAGTATGAAGCAACAAAAAAGGAAAAAGAAGCTAGGAAAAAACAAAAAACTATAAATATAAAAGAAATACGTTTGACACCTAATATTGAAAGCCATGATTTAAATGTAAAGGCTAAAAGAGCCAATGATTTCTTAAAGTCAGGTGACAAGGTCAAAGTTTCTGTAAGATTTAGAGGTAGAGAGATGGGCCATACTAATATGGGTAGAGTAGTTTTAGATGATTTTGTAGAATTGACAAAAGAATTTGGAAATGTAGAAAAGAAGGCAAAAATGGAAGGTAGAAATATGACAATGTTTTTATCACCAAAATCAGAGTAAGTTTAGGAGGAAATATTCATGGGAAAAATGAAAACACATAGAGGATCAGCAAAGAGGTTCAAAAGAACGGGTTCAGGAAAGTTAAAAAGACATAAGGCTTATGCAAGTCACTTAACTGGTAAAAAATCTCAAAAAAGAATAAGAAGATTAAGAAAAAGTGCTTTAGTAAGCAAAGGAGATCAAAGAAGAATAGATTCAATGATACCGTAGTACAATATATATTTAATTATAGGAGGAGTTACAGTAATGGCTAGAGTTAAAAGAGGCGTAAACGCTAAAAAAAGACATAAGAAGGTATTGAAACAAGCTAAAGGTTATTTTGGAGCAAAAAGTAAATTATTTAGACCAGCAAATCAAGCTGTTATGAAATCATTAAATTATTCATATATAGGAAGAAAGACTAGAAAAAGAGATTTTAGAAAAATGTGGATAGCAAGAATAAATGCAGCAGCTAGAGCAAATGGCATGAGCTATAGCAAATTTATCAATGGACTTAAAAAGTCTAATATAGAAGTAAATAGAAAAATGTTATCAGAAATGGCTATTCATGATACAGAAGGTTTTTCAAAATTAGTTGAAATAGCAAAGAATGCTTAAAAGTTCCTGATGGGAACTTTTTTTTCTACAGGTTTATTATATATAAGATTATTATATATGAGGTGTTTATATGGCAAGCTTGAAACATAGAATACGACAATTTAAATTAAAACCACCAGCTGTTTTAGCCATAGGTTTTGCCAGTTTAATATTAATTGGTTCGATTTTATTAAATCTACCCATGGCAACTAAAAGCGGAGAAAGCATTGGATATTTAAATGCTTTATTTACATCATCTTCAGCCGTTTGTGTGACAGGTCTTGTTGTTGTAAATACTGGAGAATTTTGGTCTTTATTTGGTCAAATTGTAATTATTGTATTAATCCAAATGGGTGGATTAGGATTTATGACAATGGCTACTATAGTAGCACTAATTTTAGGGAAAAAAATTAGTTTAAAAGAACGATTAATAATAAAGGAACAATTAAATCAAAGTACAATGAGCGGATTAGTTAGACTTACAAGATATGTAGTATTTCTTACATTTTCTGTTGAGGCTATTGGAGCTATTCTCCTAGCTACTAAGTTCGTTCCTATGTATGACTGGTCCAAGGGAATATGGTTTTCTATATTTCATTCAATATCAGCTTTTTGCAATGCTGGATTTGATATAACTGGTAACAGTATGGTTCCTTTTCAAAATGATGTATTTATAAATTTAGTAATCTCTGCTTTAATTATAATAGGTGGAATAGGATTTACCGTTATATTTGACATATCTAAAAACAGAAAATTTTCTAAAATTAGTTTACATTCGAAAATAGTACTTACTATGACAATTACATTATTAATTTTAGGAACGGTTATGTTTTATCTAATAGAAATGAATAATCCTGACTCTCTGGGGAGTTTAGACGAGAAAGGAAAAGTAGTAGCATCCTTTTTCCAATCTGTAGTTACTAGGACAGCTGGATTTAATTCTGTGGATACTGGCCTTATTAGAGATACTTCTGCCTTTTTATTTGTTATACTTATGTTCATAGGAGCATCTCCTGGATCTACAGGTGGAGGTATTAAAGTTACAACTTTTGGTTCAATAGTACTGGCTACTATAACTTCTGTAAAAGGAGAGAAGGATGTAGTCGTATTTAAAAAGAGGATATCAAATGATGTAGTTCAAAAATCATTGGCAATTTTAGTAATAAGTACAACTCTTATAATAATAGTATCTTTTATCCTAACAGTAACAGAGGATGTAGCATTTTTAGAGCTATTATTTGAATCCACTTCAGCATTTGGTACAGTAGGACTTAGTAGAGGAGTAACGCCTAATTTAAGCAATATAGGAAAGACAATTATAATGTTAACTATGTATATTGGAAGAGTTGGACCTCTTACTATGGCCTTTGCATTTGGGCAAGGAAAGAATAAGAGAAAATATAGATATGCAGAAGAAAATATTATGGTAGGATAGAAAGGAGTGGAGTAGATGAAGTCATTTGCTATAATAGGAGTTGGAAGATTTGGAGAATCTGTAGCTAAAACACTTACAGAACTAGGTAATGAAGTTTTAGCAATAGATAAAAGCCCAGAAAGAATACAAGAAATTTCAGAATTTGTGACTCATGCAGTTGAGGCAGATGTCATGGATGAGTCTATTTTAAAAGAATTGGGACTAAGAAATTTTGATGTGGTAATAGTAAGTATCGGCTCTGATATAGAGGCGTCTATAATGGCCACTTTATTAGCTAAAGAGATGGGAGTAAAAAAGGTAATAGCTAAAGCTCAAGCTGAATTACATGGCAAAGTACTAAAAAAGATAGGTGCAGATAAGGTAGTATTTCCTGAAAGGGATATGGGGACCAGAGTAGCTCATAACCTAACATCTACTAATATTTTAGACTATATAGAATTATCTCCTGATTTTTCTATCCTAGAAATAGGGGCATTAGAATCTTGGCAAGGAAAGACATTAAAAGAATTACGTCTTAGAAATAAATATGGAGTTAATATTATAGCTATTAAAGATGGTACAGGCGTAAACATTTCACCTTCCTCTGAAAATATCATAAAAAAAGAGGATATAATTGTTATGATAGGTGATTCAAAGGATATTAAGAAAATTGAAATAAGAGCTGGTAAATAGTATGCTAGAAATTAAGTCTAATAAAAATCCTACAATAAAAAACATTAAAAATCTATCTAAGAAAAAAATCAGATGGGAAAACAAAAAATTTATAATAGAAGGATTAAAGATTATAGAAGAAGCCATAATGGAAAATATAGATATAGATAATATTATATTTAACCATAGTTTTTTCAATATAGATGAGAATAAAAACTTTTTAAAAGAGATAGAAGATAAATACAAACTTATAAAAGTAGAAGATAATATATTTAAGGAAATATCTCACACTGAAAATCCTCAAGGAATATTAGCGGTAGTAGATTTTGATATAAAGGATTTAGACACCGTAAGCTTACTTAAAGATCCTGTACTCCTCTTTCTTGATGAAGTTCAAGATCCAGGTAATTTAGGAACTATAATAAGGTCTGCAGACGCCTTTAATCTTGATGGTATAATACTAGGGAAAGGGACTGTAGATCCTTATAATACCAAGGTAGTCAGGTCTACTATGGGTTCTATATTTAGAACACCCATGTATTTTTGTAATGATTCATTTAATTGTATAAATTCTTTAAAGGAAAAGAATTTTAAAATCGTGTCCACATCTCCAGAGGGAGAAGATATTTATAAATATGAAAAGACAGGTGGAACTATTTTTGTCATTGGCAATGAATCAAAAGGAGTAGATCCTAAAATTATACATATATGTGACCAAAATATTAAAATACCTATGACAGGTAAGGCTGAGTCTTTAAATGTAGGTGTTGCTGCATCTATTATAATGTATGAAAATATGAAATCAAAATCACTATAGAGATATTATTATCTACTATTGGAGGGAATTAAATGAAGGATAAATTGCAAGATATAAAAGAAAGATCTTTTGAAAACTTGGAAGCAGTAAAAAACATTAAAGAGTTAGAAGAATTAAGAGTTAAGTTTTTAGGTAAAAAGGGAGAATTGACATATCTTCTAAGGGGTATGGGAAAATTGTCCAAAGAAGAAAGACCTATCATGGGACAGTTAGCCAATGAAGTAAGAGGGGAAATAGAAGCTAGGATTGATCTGATTAAAAAGGACTTAAAGGAAAAAGAAAAAAAACAAAAGATGGAAAAAGAAAAAATCGATATAACAATTTCAAAGAATAATCTTAAATTAGGACATAGACATCCTTTACTTTCTACTGTAGATGAATTAGAAGATCTATTTGTAAGTATGGGATTTAGTGTAATAACTGGACCTGAAATAGAGACTATACAAAATAACTTTGACGATTTAAATTCACCTGAAAACCATCCATCTAGGGACTTTTCTGATACATTTTATATAAATGATGATCTTTTACTTAGAACCCATACTTCACCAGTACAAATTAGGGCAATGAAAGAAATGGGAGCTCCTTTAAAGATGATATCTGCTGGTAGAACTTTTAGATTTGACGATGTGGATGATACTCACTCTCCAATGTTTCATCAATTGGAAGGATTAGTAATAGATGAAGGAGTTTCAATGGCAAATCTTATCTATACTTTAGATATCTTTATTAAAGAACTCTTTGGTAGTGATATGAAGACTAGATATAGACCTCATCATTTTCCATTTACTGAGCCTAGTGCGGAAGTCGATGTATCTTGTATAAAATGTAAGGGGAAAGGCTGTGAGCTTTGTAACTTTACAGGATGGAGCATGGAACTTCTAGGCTGTGGTATGGTACATCCTCAAGTATTAGAAAATTGTGGAATTGATTCTGAAAAATATACAGGATTTGCCTTTGGAATGGGAATAGACAGGATTACCATGGTAAAATACGGTATAGATAATATTAGATTATTGTTCGAAAATGATAATAGATTTTTAAAACAGTTTTAAAGGAGGGAGATAAATTATGTTATTACCTATAGAATGGTTAAAAGATTATATAGATACAGAGAAAACAACAAGAGAATTAGCAGATGGTCTTACATTATCAGGCTCCCATGTTGAATCTATTATTTCTTTAGACAAAGGTGTAGAAGGAGTAGTGGTAGGTAAGATTTCAGATTTAAAGCCTCATGAAAATGCAGATAAATTAGTTGTATGTAGAGTAGATGTAGGCAGTGAAGTTTTACAAATAGTAACTGGTGCTAAAAATCTTAAAATAGGTGATCTTGTACCTGTAGCTAAAATAGGATCTGTATTGCCAGGAGAAATAGTTATTGATAAAACAGATTTTAGGGGACTTGATTCCTTTGGGATGCTTTGCTCTTTAAACGAATTAGGGTATAGTGACAATGTTGTTTCAAAAAAATCCAAAGAGGGAATTCATATATTAGATAGAGAATATCCCCTAGGTACAGATATAAAATCTGTATTAGGATTAACAGATGAGGTTATAGAGTTTGAAATAACTCCAAATAGACCAGATTGTTTGAGTATACTGGGAATGGCAAGGGAAACTGCAGCTACCTTTAAATTAGACATAAAAGAACCAAAAATAGATATAAAAAATGAAGAGGACAGTATCTCGGATTATTTAAATGATATAAAAATAGAAAGTGAAAAATGTAATAGATACTATGCTAGAGTTATAAAAGATGTAAAAATAGGTAAATCTCCTAATTGGTTAGAGCAAAGACTTATGGAAGCTGGTATGAGACCTGTAAATAATATAGTTGATGTAACTAATTATGTAATGCTTGAATATGGAGAGCCGCTACATGCCTTTGATTTAGAGACATTAAAGGAGAAAAAGATAATAGTACGTCAAGCAGAAGAAGGAGAAAGTATAGCAACTCTAGATGATGTAGAGAGAAAATTAGATGAAAATGATTTAATCATAGCAGATGGAAAAGACCCTATTGCAATAGCAGGTGTAATGGGTGGATTAGACTCTGAAATCTCCAATGATACAAAAATAGTATTACTAGAAGGTGCCAATTTTGATGAAAAGAGTGTAAGACTTACTTCTAAAAAGTTTGGTCTTAGAACAGAAGCATCAAATAGGTTTGAAAAGGGAATAGATCCAAATTTATGTAGCACTGCTGTAGATAGAGTTTGTCAACTAGTAGAACTAATAGGGGCAGGAACCGTAGTAAGTGAAAATATGGATATATACAAGAATAAAAGAGAAGAAAAAACTGTAGATATTCGCCCTGAAAGAGTTAATAGTTTGTTGGGAATAAATATAAGCATAGAAGACATGCTAGGATATTTAAATTCTTTAGGCTTAAAATCTACTTACAAAGATGGATTAATTTCAAGTACTATTCCAACTTATAGATTGGATTTATCCATAGAAGCAGATTTAATAGAAGAGATAGGTAGGCTTTTTGGATTTCATAATATAGAGAGTAAAGCTTTAAGAGGGAAATTGACTCGAGGTCAAAAACCATATGAAAAGATTATAGAAAATAAAGCTAAGGAAATACTGACTGGACTAGGATATAATGAAGTAATGACATATTCTTTTATAAGTCCTAAGGCATATGATAAAATAAATACTCCAAAAGATAATGATTTAAGAAAATATATAAAGCTTTTAAATCCTCTTGGAGAGGATTATAGTGTTATGAGAACAACACTTATTCCAAATATGATGGATTTACTTAGTAGAAATTACAATAGAAATGTGGACTCTATTTTTGCATATGAAATTGGAAATATATTTATTCCTAAGGAATTGCCAGTAGTAGATTTACCTATGGAAAAGAAAGTTTTATCTATAGGTTTTTATGCAGAAGAAGATTTTTATTATTTAAAAGAGACTGTAGAAAAATTATTAAACATACTAGGTATAAAAAGATTAGACTATACTAGGGAAGAAAATAATCCTTTATTCCATCCAGGTAGAACTGCAAATATCATTATAGATGGAAAAAACTTGGGTACAATTGGAGAAGTTCATATAGATGTCTGTGAGAATTATGATATAGATAGAAGGGTTTATGTAGCACAATTAGACTTTGATATGATAGTTAAATTGACTAATTTTGATAAAAAATATAGACCATTACCTAAATATCCTTCAATAAAAAGAGATATAGCAGTAATAGTAAAAGAGGATATCCTAGTAGGAGATATCGAAAAGATAATATTAAAACATGGAAAAGATCTTATAGAAAAACTAGAACTATTTGACATATATACTGGTGATCAAATACCTGAAAATATGAAAAGTATAGCTTTTTCAATAATTTATAGATCTTTAGAAAAGACATTAGAAGAAAAACAAATAAATGATATACAAGAGATAATAATAAAAGATTTAGAAGAAAATTTAGGAGCTAAACTTAGAAGTTAAAGAGGTAGATTATCTACCTCTTTTTTCTAAAATAAGAGGGAAAATATAAAATTTGTAGAATATTATATTTACAAATATAAGTATAAAGATTATATTTATAAATATGAGGAGGGTAGTTATGACTAAGAAAAACAAAATAAATGTTATGATTGATGGTCGTAACTTTACAGTAGTTGGCGATGAAAATGAGGAATATATTTTAACTCTGGCAAAATTTGTAGATAAAAATATAAAAAGATTGGCAAATAAAAATAGCTATCTTAGTCAAACCATGTCTGCAACTTTAGCAGCACTAAATATTACAGATGAGCTGTTTAAAACTAGAGAAAAATTAGATGATTTAGAGAAAAAGACAAAAGAGCCCTTAGAAAATTATGAAAATGTAAAAATAAATTTGGAAAAATCAAATGAAGAAATAGGGATATTGAAAAAGGAAGCTATTGAATATAAGGATGAAATTTTAAATTTAAACAATGAAAAGTCTACAATAGAAAAACAAATGCAAAATTATATTAATTCTAATAAGAAAATGGAAGAAAAGATTAAAAAATTAGAATCAACTATTAAGCTATTACAAGACAAAAATTTTAAAAATCAAATTGAGATAGTTGAGATTAAGAAAGAATTAAAAGAATATATAAGATTATTAGACTTAGAGACAAGTGATGACAAATAAGAGAGGAAATTATGGTGAATAAAAAAATAGAACTGTTAGCTCCAGTTGGAAGTAAAGAATCTTTATATGCCGCTATAAATAATGGGGCTGATGCAGTATACCTAGGTGGTAAATTATTTAATGCTAGACAATTTGCCTCAAACTTCGATTTTGAAGAACTTAAGAAGGCAGTAGAATTTGCACATTTTAATGGTGTAAAGGTATATGTGACTGTGAATATATTAATTCACAATAGAGAAATCAGTAAAATATTAGATTATATTAAGTTTTTATATGAAATAGATGTGGATGCTATTATAGTACAAGATTTAGGAGTTGCAGATTTAGTTAAAAAGGTATTTCCAGATATGAACATACATGCTAGTACACAAATGACAATACACAATTTATATGGGGCTAAATTTTTAGAAGATATGGGATTTAAAAGAGTAGTTTTAGCTAGAGAAACTCCTATAGAAGAAATAAAACTTATACGAGAAAATACAAATATTGAAATTGAAAGCTTTGTTCATGGTGCACTATGTGTTGCGTATTCTGGAGCATGCCTCATGAGTAGCTTTATAGGTGGGAGAAGTGGTAATAGAGGAACTTGCGCACAACCTTGTAGAATGAAATATAGTCTAGTAGATTTAAAGAAGAATTCTATTAAATCATCTAAAAACTCTCATATTATAAGTACAAGAGATTTAAATACATTAGAATATTTAGATCAAATAATAGACAGTGGAGTTACTTCCTTAAAAATTGAAGGCAGAATGAAGAGGCCAGAATATGTTGCAACTGTAGTAAAGACTTATAGGAAAGCTTTAGATCAAGGGAAAGGCTCTATTAGTAAAAGAGATAAAAAAGATATCTATCAAATTTTCAATAGGGAGTTTACTAAAGGTATAACCTTGGGAGATTTTGGAAAGAATTTTGTATCTACTGAGAGACCTGACAATAGAGGAATATTATTAGGGAGAATACAAAATATTGACAATAAATTTGCATATTTAAAATTAGAAGAAGACTTAAAAGAAGGTGATGGCATAGAGTATATGCTATCAAATGGGAAATATAAAGGAGAAAGATCAAGAATATCTGGGAAAAAGGGAAGTACTGTAAAGTTAGAAAAACCTAAGTATATTTTAAAAAATTCTCCTGTATACAAGACTTCAAGTATAGATTTGCTTAATTCTGCCGATATATCTTATAAAATAGATAAAAAGCCTATAGATATGGAGATAGATATTAGCATAGGTGAATTTCCAAGTTTAAGACTAAGGTACAAAGATATTTCTATAGATACAGTTGGAGATTTTAAAGTGGAAAATGCAAATAAACTCTCTCTAGATGAAAAAACCTTAAAAGAACAATTATCTAAATTGGGAAATACTAATTATTATTTAGAGAATATAGAGATAAATCTAGAGGAAAATTCTTTTTTACCTCTAGGGGTCATAAATAATTTGAGAAGAGAAGCTGTAGAAAAACTAGATAAAATTCTTTTGAATTTTAACAATAGACATATAATAGATGACAAAGCTTATAAATCTTTAAAAGAAGATGCTTTAAGTCTAACACCTATAGTAAAATCATATAACAGAAAAGTATCAATTAAAGTCAGGGACAGATCTCAATTTGAAAAATTAGATTTAGATAAGGTAGATAGAATATACCTTGAATTTTATGAGGAGATAGAGGATGTATTAAAAGATTTAAATTATAGACAGATAGAAGTGTATATATCAACTCAAAGGATACTTCATAGCAAAGGTTTTGAGAAATTAGGAAAATTTTTAAATAAATTTAAAGATTTAATCCATGGAGTAAGTGTATCTAATCTAGGGACTTTAAAATATGTAAAAGATAGATTTGATTTTAAAATTCATACAGATATAGGTTTAAATATATTAAATTCTTATACTATAAATTATTTAAATTCAATTGGGGTAGATAGTATGTCTTTATCACCTGAATTAAATTTAAAAGAAATAAAAGAGATAGATAAATTATCTAATGGGAATTTAGAATCTGTGGTCTACGGATATTTGCCAAGTATGATTATGAAGACTTGTCCATTAGCTCTATTAAAAGGATGTAAAGATGATAGTGATTGTAAAAATTGTAATTTAGCTACTGGATATGGATTAAAAGATAGAATGGATATGATATTTCCAGTAGTAAGAGATAATGGATATACAATTACCTATAATTCAGTTCCTTTAATGGTTTTAGACAGTTTAAATGATATATATAAAGCTGGTGCTTCCATGATTAGAATTGATTTTACCATAGAAGAAGACAATATAAGAGAAATCCAAGATTGGTTTTATGATTTTGCAAATGGTTCTATAGAGGAGAAATTGGCAAAAGATTTAGTGGAAGAATTTAAAAAGCATAAAGATATAACAAAGGGACACTATTACAGAGGGGTAATTTAAAAGAGGTGATGTAATTGAACAAAAAAACTTTAAAGGCACTAGAATATAATAAAATATTGAAAAGACTAGAAGAAAAAGCTGAATCTGAATTGGGTAAACAAAAGATTAGAAATTTAGAAATTTCAACTGATAAAGATGAAATAACTTCTTGGATTGAAGAGACAGATCAAGCCCTTACTCTTTTAATAAAAAGAGGAAATCCCCCTCTGTTTGGTATAAAAGATGTAACTAGAGAATTAAAGAGAACAGAGATAGGAGGTAGTCTATCTCCGGAGGGATTACTTAAAATTTCAGATATCCTAAGAGTTGCTAGATCATTGAAATCTTATATAAGAGATAATGATTCAGATAAATTTTCTAGATATCCTATTATAGAAGGTATGATAGAGAATTTAGTAGTACACAAAGATATAGAGGATAAGATAAATATTGCAATTATAAATGAAAATGAAGTATCAGATAATGCAAGTGCAAACTTGAGAAGTATTAGAAGACAGATAACAAATAAAAATGAATCAATCAAATCTAAGTTAAATTCCATAGTAAATTCTCAAGCTTATAGAAAATATCTTCAAGATAGTGTAATTACCATGAGAGAAGGAAGGTATGTAGTCCCTGTAAAGCAAGAAAATAAATCTAACGTGCCTGGTATGGTCCATGATATTAGTTCAAGTGGTGCTACAGTATTTATTGAACCTATGGTAGTAGTAGAATTAAACAATGAGTTAAGAGAATTAGAGATACAAGAGATAAAAGAGATTGAAAAAATACTATTTGAATTGTCTCAAATGGTAGCAGCTAAAGCTTTGGATATAAGATTAAATCAAGAAATACTACAAGATGTAGACTTTATATTTGCAAAGGGAAAATTAGGTCTTGAAATGAATGCTACAAAACCTATAATAAATACTGATGGATATATAAATATAAAAAAAGGTAGACACCCTCTCCTAAAAGAGAAGACAATAGTCCCTACAGATATATATATAGGTAAGGATTTTAATTCATTAATAATCACAGGTCCTAATACAGGTGGTAAAACAGTTACATTAAAAACTGTAGGCCTATTTACTCTTATGGTGCAATCAGGACTTTTAATACCATCTGAGTCTAATTCTTCAATGGCTATATTCAATAAAGTGTTTGCAGATATAGGAGATGAACAAAGTATTGAACAATCTCTATCCACATTTTCATCTCATATGACTAATATAGTTGATATATTGGAGAATGCAGAAGAAAATAGTCTTATATTATTTGATGAATTAGGAGCAGGAACTGATCCAACTGAAGGGGCAGCCTTGGCTATGTCTATACTAGATTATTTACTTAAATTAAATACTAGAGTTATAGCAACTACTCATTATAGTCAATTAAAATTATATGCCCTTACTAGGGAAAAAGTACAAAATGCATCTGTAGAGTTTGATATAGATACTTTAAGTCCTACCTATAGACTTATGATAGGGGTTGCTGGAAAGTCAAATGCCTTTGAGATATCTAGAAGATTGGGATTACAAGAACATATAATAGATTATGCTAGAGACTTAATCTCCCAGGAAAACATAGAATTTGAAGATGTCTTACAGACAATAGAAAAAGATAGAAGACAGACAGAAGAAAATAAATTAGAATCTGAGAAGTTAAAATTAGAAATCCAGAACCTGAAAGAGGATTTAAAAAGAGAAAAAACTAAGACTGAAGAAATGCGAGATAAGATTATTCAAAAATCTAAACAAGAAGCTCGAGAGATACTTAAAGATGCAAAAGAGACTTCTGAGTTAATAATAAGTGAATTAAAAGATATATCAAATGAATTGGGTAGAGAGAGAAGTAGAAAAGTTCAACAGGCTAAAGAATTGATGAAGGTCAAAATTGATGAAGTAGACAAGTCTCTTACAGATGCTGTTTTAAATGTAAAGGCAAAAAAACCACCTAAAAATCTTAAAATAGGAGAAGATGTTGAAGTTTTATCTTTAAATCAGATGGGTAAAGTTCTGACACTTCCTGATGAAAGTGGAAATTTAAATGTACAAGTTGGAATTATGAAGGTTAATGTAAATATTTCCACATTGAGACGGGCTCAAACTGTGGAAAAGGAAGCATCTAAAATAAGATCTAAAAATATAATAGAGTCAAAATCAAAATATATAAAAAATGAAATAGATTTAAGGGGAAAAAACATAGAAGAAGCTATAATGGATCTAGATAAATATTTAGATGATTCATATATTGCAGGACTAAAAGAGGTATATGTAATTCATGGCAAAGGGACAGGAGCGTTGAAGAAAGGACTTATACCATATTTTAAAAAACATAGACTTGTTAAATCTTATAGATATGGAGAATATGGCGAGGGAGGACATGGCGTAACTGTATTACAAATAAAATAAACTATAGAGCTTAAAAGAATTAGTAATTTAGGAGGATAACAAAATGATAAACTTTAAAGAACAAGTGATAAAGTTATTAAAAGAACATATAGAGGATTTAGATAAAGATGAAATATCAAAATTAATAGAAACACCTCCATCTTATGAAATGGGTGATTATGCTTTTCCTACTTTTAGATTGGCAAAGGTTTTTAGAAAATCTCCAAATATCATAGCACAAGAGTTAGCCCTTGAAATGCAAGGTAGCGAGTATTTTCAAAAGATAGAAAATAAAGGACCGTATATTAACTTTTTTATAAAGAGAGATAAATTAGTTGAAACAGTTATAAAAGAAGTTAATGAAAAACAAGAAGAATATGGTTCCTCTAATTTAGGAAAAGATAAGACAGTAATAGTAGAATTTTCTTCACCAAATATTGCTAAACCTTTTCACATAGGCCATATTAGATCTACTGTAATAGGAAACTCTCTATATAAAATATACAAATTTTTAGGCTATAATACTCTAGCAATAAATCATTTAGGAGACTATGGGACTCAATTTGGTATGCTTATTTCTGCTTATAAGAAATGGGGAGATAGGGGAGTTATAGAATCAAACCCTATAAAGGAACTACTAAAGCTCTATGTAAGATTTAACAAAGAAGCAGAAGATGATGAGTCATTAAAGGATGAAGCTAGATATTGGTTCCATGAATTAGAAAACGGTCATGAAGAAGCTTTACAACTTTGGAATTGGATTAGAGACATAAGTTTGAAGGAATTTAATAGAGTATATGACATGCTTAATATTAAATTTGATTATTTTACAGGGGAAAGTTTCTATAGTGACAAGATGGCTAGTATAGTAGATGAATTAGAAGAGAAAAATTTATTAGAACAATCAGAAGGGGCTTACTTAGTTAATTTAGAAGAATATGACATGCCTCCAGCACTTATAAAGAAAAAAGATGGATCTACACTTTATACAACTAGAGATATAGCAGCTGCTTTTTATAGAAAAAATACTTATGACTTTTACAAAAATATATATGTAGTAGGATCTCAACAAAATTTACACTTTAAACAATGGATGAAAGTAGTAGAGCTTATGGGATACTCCTGGGCAAAGGATTGTATCCATGTACCGTTTGGAATGGTAAGCTTAGAAGAAGGAACTTTATCAACTAGAAAAGGTAGAGTAGTATTCTTGGAAGATGTATTAAATAATGCTGTTGAAAAGACTTTAGAAATAATAGATAATAGAAATCCAAATCTTGAAGACAAAGAAAAAATCTCCAAACAAGTAGGAATAGGAGCGATTATATTCCAGGAATTATTTAATCAGAGGATAAAAGATTATGTATTCTCATTAGACAGAACCCTTAGTTTTGAAGGTGAAACAGGGCCTTATGTACAATATACTCATGCAAGAATAGTATCTTTACTAAAAAAAGGAGAGTTCAATCAAGAAATTGAAATTGATTATAGTTTACTAAGTTCAGAGGCTGAAATAGATATAATTAGACTTATATATGATTTCCCTAGAATAATAGTTGACTCTTGTAGTAAAAATGAACCTTATTTTATTACTAGACATTTAGTAGAAATTGCTAAGTCCTTTAACAAATTCTACAATAGCTCTCAGATTTTAGTAGAAGATAAAGAACTTAAAGATGCTAGACTAATGTTATGTTATATAACAAAGACAGTTATAAAGACAGGCTTAGCTCTGTTGGGGATAGAATCACCTAATGTAATGTAGGAGTGTATGAATGTTACAAATAGATTTAGAAAAAATAATTATAAATGTGTTCAAAAATGACATAAAAGTTCACAAAGAAATCACAAATATATCTCAGATAGCTACTATGACAATAAAATCTCTTTTACCTAATGAAAAAAGGGTAGGTAATTCTATAGACTATAGAAGATTTAAAGAAGAGTTAAAACTATGGAAACACTATAGAATTAGAAGAAATGAGGATATTGATAAAATTATAAAAGATACAAATACTTGGGATTATTTTAAATACAAAGATAAAACCTTATATTCTAGAATTCTTCCAATTATTGTTGCTAATCCTGAATATGAGCTGATGGAAAAAGAAGTTGTTAAAAACTTGCTATATACAACTGGAGATTTAAAAACTTTATGGACCTGGATATTTAATATTAGAGTAATCTATAATCTTATAAGACAAGAAAACAATATAGTACAAGATGTAAAGGACTATATAATAGGTTTTGCTCAAGTAGATTATTTAGAGAAGCATGGAAGATTCTATAGGTTTTCCTTAGATGATTATCCTGGGAATTTCAAGATTGAATTTGAAAAAAATAGAATTGACTTGATAAATATTTTAAATGGAATCCATATGAATGGGTATAAGCAGGTTTTAGATATATTAGGAATATTAAAAGGACAAGATCCAGAGACTACTTTATCTAAGATTATAATAAGTTCTAATAAGGATATGGATTTAGATATTGATTTAGATATTGATTTGCCTAAGTTTTATCTAAATATGAATGAATATATTTTAAAGCTTAGGAAAAGTAGAATAGATCCAGAAGACTTAATAATAGATAAGTATAATTTACCGGATATATTTAGCTTTAAAGAAGGGGATGTATTTTTCCATTCTTTAATTAATAATGGAAGGGTAATAAAAAAAGAAGTTAGAAATAATGTTCTAACTTCTTTGGTTCAAACAAAATCAGGTATGTATTTATTTAAGAGAGACCCTTTCTAAATAGATTGGGTTTCTTTTTCTAGATATTCCATGAAGGTCTCCTTAGATAACTCAGATAGAGAAGAAAGTTCATCTATAAAGCTATCTCTTAATTCTAAGAAATCTTCTATTTTAGTATTAACACCTGTGTATTCTAGTGCTTTTATAATTAACAACATGTCTCCTTTGGACATTTCTTGAATAGATATTTTATCAAAACTATGCATTTTTTGACTCCTCTCATAGATAATATATATTATATTCTACATCTTTTGACATAAACAATCAACACTAGAAACTAAAGGTTAAAATTAATTTAATAAAAAAGAAAGAGAAAGAGAGGAAAATATGAAGACAATACTTACAACACTAAACTCTAAATATATACATTCAAACTTAGCCATTAGATATTTATCTACCTATGTAGAGGATGATTTTAAAACTGATGTTTTAGAGTTCACAATAAATCAAAATATAGACTATATTTCCAAGGAAATATATAAGTTGAATCCTGATATTGTAGGATTTTCTACTTACATATGGAATTTAAATGAAACCTTAAAGATTAGCAAAATACTAAAGATAATAAATCCTAAACTAAAGATAATTTTAGGGGGACCAGAGGTATCATTTGAAGGAGAAAAACTTATGGAGGAAAACCCCTATATAGATATTATAGTTTATGGAGAAGGAGAGTTGACATTTAAAGAGCTTCTTTCTTCAATTAATAAAAAAGATCCTCTAAATAATATAAAGGGAATTATATATAGAGATAATGAGACTATAATAAAAAATGGGGAAAGGGAATTTATTAATAATTTAAACACTATTCCATCACCATATAAATTAGATTTTAAAAACTTTGAAAATAAAATCGTATATTATGAAAGTTCTAGGGGATGCCCATTTAACTGTAAATTTTGTTTATCTTCTACTTTAAAGGGTGTGAGGTATTTTGATTTAGAGAGGGTAAAAAGGGATTTAAGTGTATTGATAGATAATAGGGTAAGACAGGTTAAATTTGTAGATAGAACATTTAATGCCAATAAAAAATATGCTATGGAGATTATGCAGTTTATAATGGATAGAGATCCTAAGGATATAAACTTTCATTTTGAAGTTACAGCACATCTTATAGATGATGAGATGCTAGAGTTTTTAAAAACCGCTAAGGAAGGATTATTTCAATTTGAAATAGGAGTACAGTCTACAAATCCTAAGACTATAGAAGCTATAGGTAGAACTACAGACTTCCGTAAGCTTACACAAGTTACAAAAACTATAAGTTCATATAATAATATTCATCAACATTTAGATTTAATAGCAGGATTACCCTATGAAGATTATGAAAGTTTTAAAAAATCATTTAATGATGTATATGATTTAAGACCTGAAAAGTTGCAGTTAGGATTTTTAAAATTATTGAAGGGATCAGACTTAAGACTAAAAGAGGAAGAATATGGGTATAAATATTTAAATGAACCCCCATATGAAGTTTTAGAAAATAACTATATTACATTTGGCGATCTTATACTATTAAAGAGTATAGAGGATTTAGTAGAAAAATATTATAATGAAGGAAACTTTAAACATACCTTAGAATATATGATTAAGAACCATTATAGAAGTGCATTTTTATTCTATGAAGAATTTGCAAATTATTGGGAGATAAAAAAACACCACGAAGTGTCACATAGCAAAAAAAATCTATATATCATACTAAAGAATTATATAGATTTCAAGGGTTATAAAGATGGGGGAATAATAGGGGCTATACTGAAGTATGACTATATTTCAAATAACAAAAGATCTCAATTACCTAAAGAGCTTAGGGAGAATCATGAAGAGATTAAACAAAATGAAGTCCATAGATTATTAAAGGAGGAAGAAATTCTTTCTAATTATTTAGTAGAGTATAGAGATACTCCTACTAAAAAAGTAATAAATAAAACATCTATAAACAAATTTCAATATAATGTACTTGAAATAATAGATGGGAACTATACCTCACATATTAAAAAAGAAGAAACCTATATATTATTTAAATATAGAGATTCAGTAATGCTAAACTGTAATACTTATGATGTTACAAAGCAAGTAAAGGAGTTGTGCTAATTGGATATAATAAGGGATTTTATATATATTAATAAAAATGTTTTAAAGAGTACGATAAATAGTTTCAAAAAGAATTGGATTCTAATTTTTACAGGAATTATATATATTACCCTAAGTGCTGCTATATATAATTTATTAGGGTTTATCTTAAGGGGACCCTTTTCAATATTTGGAGGGATTCTATCGGCTGTTGTAAGTAGTAGCTTAATATCTAACTATCTGTACTTATTATTTAATATAGTTAATTATAATAGATTAAGCTTTCAAAATTTTAAAGATGGATTTTCTTATTTCCTATGGAAAATATATGGAGTACTCTTTATAGGGTTCATAGGGAGTTACTTATTGTCTTTTATATTTAGAATTGTAGGACCGGGAGCTGATTTTCTAAATATGATTATAAGCTTAACAATTATAATACTTTTGAATCCATTACCTGAAACCCTATATATAAAAAGTTATGATGCATGGGGTAGTATAGTAAAAACAATAGAATTTATGCAGGAAAATTGGGTGAATTGGCTAATACCTAATATAGTTTTTTATACATTAATATATTTAGTTACTGGAAATATATTATCTGGCTTGTTTAATACATATATTTCTTATAGTGCATTATTTAATGTTAGAAGTGTATTATTTTACTTTATAGGTCAAACTATATTTTCTTTTATGATGTTATATAGAGGATATCTATATAAAATGCTAAGTGGTAGTACAAGAAGAAAGAGAATGTATATGAGAAAATTTTAATAAAAAGGTGATAAAATGAAATATATAAATGAATACTTCAAAAAAAAGAATAAAGATATAACTTTTATTGAGATAAAAGAAGACTCCCATATACTTATTGATAGATTTAAGATAAAATCTGGGATATCTTTGCCTATAATTACAAAAGATTTAGCAAAAAAGATCTATACAGAAGATATAGATGAAATAAAAGTAAGATCTATAATAGATGGAATTATATATACTCTAGGGGTGGATCCTTTGTTTATATATAATGATGAATATAAAAATATACTAATGAGCTATGATAAAAACATAGTGGATTATATATTATATAGATCTATAAAGCTTTATGAAGAAGGGGATTACAATGAAAGTGGTATTTATTCAAGAGCATTATTATCTATTGATGAAGGCAATATAAGGGGGCTATTTAATTATTCTTTGGTATTAGAGAAGTTAGGGCTTGGATTTTTAGAAAAAGAGAACTTGAAAAAGGCAGACGAATTTATTAAAAAATCAAGTGATATATTAAATGAAATATTAAAGATAGATGATAGCTTTAAATTAGCTTACTATAAATTAGGCTTTCATTATAAGTACTTTGAGAATTATTTAAAGGCTAGACTAATATGGGAGAAGTTTCTTCAAATGAGTGATGATGAAATATTGTCACAAGAAATTAGAGAGGAATTAAATACTATAGATGATGATTCTAATTTGGAGATGGGACTTACTTATCTAAGTTACAAAGATTATAATAAAGCTTTAGACGCATTTTTAAAACTATTGCCAAAGTATGAAGAAAATTGGAATGTAAATTATTTACTAGGACAAACTTATAATGGGATAAATCAGTTTGATCTAGCTACTTCTCATATGTCTAAGGCTTTAGAATTAAAGGATGATATAGTAGATATATATAATAGCTTAGGTATTATGTATATGAATATGGGAGATATAAAGAAGGCCATAGATATTTTTAACTATGGAATAGATAAATTAGAAAAAGAATATACACTATATTTTAATAGAGGATTATTGTTTATTCAGGAAGGTAAATATGAAAAAGCACTAAAGGATATAGGCTTTGCAAATAAATTACAACCTGAAGATGAAAGGGTAAAATCCTATTTAGAGCAGTTAAAATCAAGCATGGATAATGTATAATATTCTGAAATTAGGATATAAATAAAAATGTTGATAAATATTCTTGACATTTATTATAAAACAATGTATCATAGTATAAGTCAGCTAGGGAGTGCAGGAAAACAGCACAAAACTTCTTAAAAAATAAATTGAGAAAAGGGTTGACAAACAAGAAGAAACATAGTATCATATTAAAAGTCGGCAAAACAAATGCAGACAAAATTCAACAAAGTAACAAAGTCAACACAGCAACAAAAAGTCAACAAAAAAGTTTTTTTAAAAAAACTGTTGACAAGAAAGAAAAGATTTGTTATACTAATAAAGTCGCCTCGAGAGAGCGGCAATGAACTTAGATAATTAAACAGTGTGAAATACTTTGAATCTAAACACACAAAATCAATTAACAACAAATAATTGAGCCAATCAAACTTAAACTTTTAAATGAGAGTTTGATCCTGGCTCAGGACGAACGCTGGCGGCGTGCCTAACACATGCAAGTTGAGCGAAGTTTTAAAAGAAGATTTCTTCGGATTGACTCTTTTATTATCTTAGCGGCGGACGGGTGAGTAACGCGTGAGAAACCTGCCTTTCACAAAGGGATAGCCTCGGGAAACTGGGATTAATACCTTATGATACTTTTAGATAGCATTATTTAAAAGTCAAAGCGTAAAGCGGTGAAAGATGGTCTCGCGTCCCATTAGCTAGTTGGTGAGATAAAAGCTCACCAAGGCAACGATGGGTAACCGGCCTGAGAGGGTGAACGGTCACACTGGAACTGAGACACGGTCCAGACTCCTACGGGAGGCAGCAGTGGGGAATATTGCACAATGGAGGAAACTCTGATGCAGCGACGCCGCGTGAACGATGAAGGCTTTCGAGTCGTAAAGTTCTGTCCTAGGGGACGATAATGACGGTACCCTAGGAGGAAGCCCCGGCTAATTACGTGCCAGCAGCCGCGGTAATACGTAAGGGGCGAGCGTTGTCCGGAATTATTGGGCGTAAAGGGTTCGCAGGCGGCCTTTTAAGTCAGATGTGAAATCTCACGGCTTAACCGTGGTAAGCATTTGAAACTGGAAGGCTTGAGTTAAGGAGAGGAAAGTGGAATTCCTAGTGTAGCGGTGAAATGCGTAGATATTAGGAAGAATACCAGTGGCGAAGGCGACTTTCTGGACTTATACTGACGCTGAGGAACGAAAGCATGGGGAGCAAACAGGATTAGATACCCTGGTAGTCCATGCCGTAAACGATGAGTGCTAGGTGTTGGGGGTCAAACCTCGGTGCCGCAGCTAACGCATTAAGCACTCCGCCTGGGGAGTACGTACGCAAGTATGAAACTCAAAGGAATTGACGGGGACCCGCACAAGCAGCGGAGCATGTGGTTTAATTCGAAGCAACGCGAAGAACCTTACCAGGGCTTGACATGCCTCTGACCACTCTAGAGATAGAGTTTTCCCTTCGGGGACAGAGGACACAGGTGGTGCATGGTTGTCGTCAGCTCGTGTCGTGAGATGTTGGGTTAAGTCCCGCAACGAGCGCAACCCCTATTTTTAGTTGCTAACAAGTTAAGTTGAGCACTCTAGAGAGACTGCCGATGATAAATCGGAGGAAGGTGGGGATGACGTCAAATCATCATGCCCTTTATGTCCTGGGCTACACACGTGCTACAATGGTCGGTACAACGAGGAGCCACTTAGCGATAAGGAGCGAATCTCTAAAAGCCGATCCCAGTTCGGATTGTAGGCTGCAACTCGCCTACATGAAGTTGGAGTTGCTAGTAATCGCGGATCAGAATGCCGCGGTGAATGCGTTCCCGGGTCTTGTACACACCGCCCGTCACACCATGGAAGTTGGCGATACCCGAAGCCAGTGAGCTAACCGCAAGGAAGCAGCTGTCGAAGGTAGGGTCAATGACTAGGGTGAAGTCGTAACAAGGTAGCCGTATCGGAAGGTGCGGCTGGATCACCTCCTTTCTAAGGAGAAACAAAGTACTCACACTGTTTTCTTATATATATTAACTTATTAAATTAAGTTACACTGAACATTGAAAACTACAAAAGCAATAAAAAATAGATCAAAATTTTTAAGGTCAAGTTATTAAGAGCATAGGGCGAATGCCTTGGCACTAAGAGCCGATGAAGGACGGGATAAGCACCGAAATGCTTCGGGGAGTCGCAAATAGACTTTGATCCGGAGATGTCCGAATGGGGAAACCTACTTGAGCAACCCTCAAGTATCATACACTGAATACATAGGTGTATGAAGGAAGACCAGGGGAACTGAAACATCTAAGTACCCTGAGGAAGAGAAAGAAAAATTCGATTTCCTAAGTAGCGGCGAGCGAACGGGAAACAGCCCAAACCAGATTTATCTGGGGTTAAGGAAAAAGCAAAGGATATAAAATTAGTAGACGAAGAAGACTGGAAAGTCTCACCAAAGAAGGTGATAGTCCTGTAGTCGAAACTAAGTTTATACAGGCTTTTCTCCAGAGTACCATGAGACACGAGAAATCTTGTGGGAAGTAGGGAGGACCACCTCCCAAGGCTAAATACTCCTTAGTGACCGATAGAGAATAGTACCGTGAGGGAAAGGTAAAAAGAACCCCGGGAGGGGAGTGAAATAGAACCTGAAACCCTATGCTTACAAGCAGTGGAAGCACTTTATATGTGTGACCACGTACTTTTTGTAGAACGGGCCAGCGAGTTATGGTATGCAGCAAGGTTAAGTAATTAAGTTACGAAGCCGTAGGGAAACCAAGTCTTAATAGGGCGAATTAGTTGTATGCCATAGACCCGAAACTGAGTGATCTATCCATGGGCAGAGTGAAGTTGAAGTAAAATTCAATGGAGGCTCGAACCGGGTAACGTTTAAAAGTTATCGGATGACCTGTGGATAGGGGTGAAAAGCCAATCGAACTCAGAGATAGCTGGTTCTCCTCGAAATAGCTTTAGGGCTAGCCTCAAGATAAAGTGAGATGGAGGTAGAGCACTGACTGGCTAAGGGGCGCATAGCGTTACCAAAGCCTATCAAACTCCGAATGCCATACTCATATACTTGGGAGTCAGACTATGGGGGATAAGCTTCATAGTCGAAAGGGAAAAAGCCCAGACCACCAGCTAAGGTCCCTAAATCCAAATTAAGTGTGAAAGGATGTGGGGTTTCACAGACAACCAGGATGTTGGCTTAGAAGCAGCCATACATTTAAAGAGTGCGTAATAGCTCACTGGTCGAGAGACCCTGCGCCGAAGATTTCCGGGGCTAAATTTGGTACCGAAGCTGTGGATTGATACAATGGTATCAGTGGTAGAGGAGCATTGTGTTAGGCTTGAAGCTATACCGGAAGGAATGGTGGACTTAACACAAGAGAGAATGCTGGCATAAGTAGCGAAAGGTGAGTGAGAATCTCACCCGTCGAAAGCCCAAGGTTTCCTGAGGAAGGCTCGTCCACTCAGGGTAAGTCGGGACCTAAGCCGAGGCTGAAAAGCGTAGGCGATGGACAACAGGTTATAATTCCTGTACTAGATAAATGCGTTTGAGAGATGTGGTGACGCAGAAGGATAAGTTGAGCGCGCAGTTGGAAAAGCGCGTCTAAGCAAGTAGGAAGTGGGGATAGGCAAATCCGTTCCCATAATTCCAAGATGTGATGGGGATCGAAAAACAAGTAGAGAAGCAACTGACTCCATGCTGCCAAGAAAAGCCACTATCGAGTATTTAACTACCCGTACCGTAAACCGACACAGGTAGGCGAGGAGAGAATCCTAAGACGAGCGGAAGAACCTTTGTTAAGGAACTCGGCAAAATGACCCCGTAACTTCGGGAGAAGGGGTGCCAGAGAAGGATAGATTGCACAATCGAAAGATCATCTGGCCGCAGTGAATAGGCCCAAGCGACTGTTTACCAAAAACACAAGTCTCTGCTAAGTCGAAAGACGAAGTATAGGGGCTGACACCTGCCCGGTGCTGGAAGGTTAAGGGGAAGAGTTAGGAGTAATCCGAAGCTTAGAACTTAAGCCCCAGTAAACGGCGGCCGTAACTATAACGGTCCTAAGGTAGCGAAATTCCTTGTCGGGTAAGTTCCGACCCGCACGAAAGGTGCAACGACTTGGGCACTGTCTCAACAAAGGATCCGGTGAAATTGTAGTACACGTGAAGATGCGTGTTACCCGCGACAGGACGGAAAGACCCCGTGGAGCTTTACTGCAGGCTGACATTGGATTTTGGCATAACATGTACAGAATAGGTGGGAGACTAAGAAACCAGGACGCTAGTCTTGGTGGAGTCAAATGTGGGATACCACTCTTGTTAGGCTAGAATTCTAACCTGGTACCATTATCTGGTATAGGGACACTGTCAGTTGGGCAGTTTGACTGGGGCGGTCGCCTCCTAAAGAGTAACGGAGGCGCTCAAAGGTTTCCTCAGCACGGTCGGAAATCGTGCGAAGAGTGTAAAGGCAAAAGGAAGCTTAACTGCAACACCTACAAGTGGAGCAGTAACGAAAGTTGGACTTAGTGATCCGGTGGTACCGCGTGGAAGGGCCATCGCTCAACGGATAAAAGCTACCCCGGGGATAACAGGCTTATCTCCCCCAAGAGTTCACATCGACGGGGAGGTTTGGCACCTCGATGTCGGCTCGTCTCATCCTGGGGCTGGAGTAGGTCCCAAGGGTTGGGCTGTTCGCCCATTAAAGAGGCACGCGAGCTGGGTTCAGAACGTCGTGAGACAGTTCGGTCCCTATCCGTCGTGGGCGTAGGAAATTTGAGAGGAGCTGTCCTTAGTACGAGAGGACCGGGATGGACAAACCGCTGGTGTATCAGTTGTCTCGCCAGAGGCATGGCTGAGTAGCTAAGTTTGGAAGGGATAAGTGCTGAAGGCATCTAAGCACGAAACCCCCCTCAAGATAAGATTTCCCATCAATAGAGTAAGACTCCAGGAAGACCACCTGGTAGATAGGTCTAAGGTGAAAGAGTAGTAATACTTGAAGCTAAAAGATACTAATAAGTCGAGGACTTGACCAAATAATGATCAAAGATAAATTGCTAAGTAGTTTTCGTCTGGTGACGATAGCAAGAGGGACACACCTGTAACCATACCGAACACAGAAGTTAAGCCTCTTAACGCCGATGGTACTTGGGTGGCAACGCCCTGGGAGAGTAGGAAGTCGCCGGGCTTTATAACCTAACCCAATGAGCAAAAGCGAATTGTAGGTAGGTTAAAGGCAATGAGCACCAAATTTGCACGACCGTAGGAAGTGAACAAATTTGAGTTGCGAAACTGCATTCTTAGGTAGCTCAATGGTGGAGCAACCGGCTGTTAACCGGTAGGCTGTGGGTTCGAGTCCCACCCTGAGAGCCATAGTATAAATTGAAGGGCCGGAGTGGCGGAACTGGCAGACGCACAGGACTTAAAATCCTGCGACCCTTAAAAGGTCGTACCGGTTCGATTCCGGTCTCCGGCACCAAGTTTTACTTAAAGTAAGATTAAGTGTGCCACATATCGCGGGATGGAGCAGTCTGGTAGCTCGTCGGGCTCATAACCCGGAGGTCGTAGGTTCAAATCCTGCTCCCGCAACCATAAAAACTCTTTTAAGATAGTAGTACTCTATGAGTGCAACCAAAAATCTTTATAAAATACTTATTAATTGTATGGCCCCATGGTCAAGCGGTTAAGACATCGCCCTTTCACGGCGGTATCCGGGGTTCGAATCCCCGTGGGGTCACCATTTTAAAACTTTATATAATTAATGGGCGCATAGCTCAGTTGGGAGAGCACCTGCCTTACAAGCAGGGGGTCACAGGTTCGAGCCCTGTTGTGCCCACCATTAATTTAGTATTATTCGCGGCCTGGTAGTTCAGTTGGTTAGAATGCCAGCCTGTCACGCTGGAGGTCGAGGGTTCGAGTCCCTTCCAGGTCGCCATTTTAAATTATGCTGGCGTAGCTCAGTTGGTAGAGCAACTGACTTGTAATCAGTAGGTCGGGGGTTCAAGTCCTCTTGCCAGCTCCAACAAAATAATAGTAGTATCATTTAGATACTACATAGGGAGGAGTACCCAAGTGGCTAAAGGGGACGGACTGTAAATCCGTTAGCTCTGCTTTCACTGGTTCAAATCCAGTCTCCTCCACCATTATACCATGCGGGTGTAGCTCAGTGGTAGAGCCCCAGCCTTCCAAGCTGGTTGCGAGGGTTCGATCCCCTTCACCCGCTCCAATAAAAACATTTTATTAATTATGCGCCTATAGCTCAGCAGGATAGAGCAATGGACTTCTAATCCATGTGCCGGGGGTTCGAATCCTCCTAGGCGCGCCATTATTGGGGTGTAGCCAAGTCGGTAAGGCACTAGACTTTGACTCTAGCATTCCACAGGTTCGAGTCCTGTCACCCCAGCCAAATAAATATGATTTTTTAGTAATGCATTTTCATGATCCATTAGCTCAGCCGGTAGAGCACCTGACTTTTAATCAGGGTGTCCGGGGTTCGAATCCCCGATGGATCACCATAATTTGTCTAAAGCCATAGACAAATTTTAGTTTTCTAATACCTGGAGAGGTACCGAAGTGGTCATAACGGGGCGGTCTTGAAAACCGTTAGGGTGCAAGCCCACGTGGGTTCGAATCCCACCCTCTCCGCCAAAGATGGAGAAGTACTCAAGTGGCTGAAGAGGCTCCCCTGCTAAGGGAGTAGGTCCTTCACGGGGCGCGAGGGTTCAAATCCCTCCTTCTCCGCCATTAACACTTCTCGTAAAAACAAGGTGGATATTTGAAGTTGCCCATAATATATTGGGGCCTTTAGCTCAGTTGGTTAGAGCGCCCGGCTCATAACCGGTAGGTCCGGGGTTCGAGTCCCTGAAGGCCCACCATTTTTTTTTATCTACATATAAGCAGAGTGATAATGAAAAAGTTTCATTTTTAGCCCAGATAGCTCAGTCGGTAGAGCAGTAGACTGAAAATCTACGTGTCGCTGGTTCGATTCCGGCTCTGGGCACCAAATTAAAAAAATAGGGGTGTAGTTCAGTGGTAGAACGTCGGTCTCCAAAACCGAATGCCGTGGGTTCAAATCCTGCCACCCCTGCCATAGAATTAGACTTTAGGGCCTGTAGCTCAGGTGGTTAGAGCGCACGCCTGATAAGCGTGAGGTCGGTGGTTCGAGTCCACCCAGGCCCACCATATTATAAACTAATTTAACGAATGATACCCTATTTACTAGGGGCCTGTAGCTCAGGTGGTTAGAGCGCACGCCTGATAAGCGTGAGGTCGGTGGTTCGAGTCCACCTAGGCCCACCATATTATAAACTAATTTAACGAATAATACCCTATTTACTAGGGGCCTTTAGCTCAGTTGGTTAGAGCGCCCGGCTCATAACCGGTAGGTCTGGGGTTCGAGTCCCTGAAGGCCCACCATGGAAAAAGTACACTTGTAAGTGTACTTTTTTTTATTGTGCGCCCAGCATGGACGCAAACTAGTCGGTGAAAGTCCGATACGGGGGTTGATAGTGCCAACCGTTAGCTTAAGACAAGGGTGTCCACTGTGAGGTGGAATCTGAAGGAAGTCGGCGGCAAAACTCCGGTCTGAGGTACACGAACTACATTTGAGGCTTGACCTTGTGGATGAGGTTGCAATACAAACCAAAGTCCTAAACTATCCGAAACAGGGGAAGTAAATGTAGCAGATATATGGAGAGAAAGTTTGTATTCTTACCTGGGGAGGTCTGATAGATAAGTCATAAAAGACTACGGTCTACATGACAAACTACATAGTGATATGTAACTGAATTATCAGAAGTCAGCAGAAGTCATAGTACAAGATTAATCATGATAATCTTGGAAGGACTGAACATTAGGGAGGTGAGTAAGTTTGGCAATCTCAACAAACATGAAAAGAATACAGAAAACCAAAGATTTGGGCTGGACTGTGGAAGTAGAGATGGAAACTCAAGGTAAACAGGGAGCGTATAGTGATTTGTCGGCGAAGTCAAATCTGAAAACCAAGTCGGGATTTAATACTGAAAATCTACTCGAAAAGATTGTAGATAAGAGAAATATCTTTGAAGCATACAAAAGAGTACTAGCTAACAAAGGAAGTAGTGGAATAGATGGAATGAGAGTAGATGAACTTCTAACCTACCTGAAAGAAAACTACGAAACTTTGAAAGCAAATCTGTTAGATGGAAAATACAAAGTACAACCAGTAAAAAGAGTAGAAATACCCAAACCCAATGGAGGCATAAGACTCCTTGGAATACCAACAGTAGTAGATAGATTAATCCAGCAAGCAATAAACCAAGTGATTAATCCGATATTCGATAGAGCATTTTCAAATAATAGCTATGGATTTAGACCAGGAAGAAGTGCACACATGGCTCTAAAACAAGCTCAAACATATATAAATGAAGGATACAAACAAGTTGTAGATATGGACTTAGAAAAGTTCTTTGACAATGTAAACCATGACATATTAATGAACTTAGTATCAAGAAAGATACAAGACAAAAGAGTATTAAAATTAATAAGGAAGTATTTAAACTCAGGGATAATGTTAAATGGTATAGCAGTCAAATCAGAACAAGGAGCACCCCAAGGTGGTCCTTTAAGCCCATTACTCAGCAATATATTACTTGATGAATTAGATAAAGAATTAGAAATAAGAGGACATAAATTCTGCCGTTACGCTGATGATTGTAATATCTATGTTAAAAGCACAAGAGCAGGAGAAAGAGTCCTTAAGAGCATCACTAAATTTCTAGGAAGAAAACTAAAACTAAAAGTAAATACTGAGAAATCAGCAGTATCTCCACTAACTAAAAGAAAATTTCTAGGATACAGTTTCTACTACTCAAAAGGTAAAATTAGATTTAGAACCCATAACAAGAGTTATGAAAGACTTAAAGAAAAGATTAGAAAGATTACTAATAGAAATATAAACATGAATTTTGATTATAGAATTAAGAAACTAAATGAAATAATTGTAGGTTGGGTAAATTACTTTAAACTGGCAGATATGAAGACTAAACTAACAGAACTAGACAAATGGGTACGAAGGCGACTTAGAGCTTGTGTATGGAAAACATGGAAACTAGGTAGTATTAATGTCAAGATTATTTTGCATAAATGTGCCAATATTTCTATGTACAGTTTTGCTAATTATCTTTATTAGATATTTTAGATAGAGCAGTAGCTGTTCTATAAGAATTACCTAATATATTTACTATACTAGAATGATGGACTAATCTATCTAAGATGGCACTAGCTAACATATTGTCTACAAATATTTCACTCCAATCCGATAAATTTATATTGCTAGTAATTATTGTGCTTTTCTTTTCATATCTTTTATCTATTAGTTGGAAAAACATTTTAGCTTCCATCTCTCCAATAGGAAGATAGCCTATTTCATCAATTATTAACAATTTATATTTGCTAAAATGTTTTATTCTACTGTCTAATTTATTTTCTAAATATGCCTTTTTTAGTTGAGCAATTAAGTCTTGACATTTTATAAAATAAGTGCTAAATCGCTTTTTAGCAGCTGCCATACCAATGGAAGTAGCAAGATGAGTCTTGCCTACCCCACTATTTCCAATTAGTATTATATTACTATTGTTTTCTAAAAATCTTAAACTCTCAAAATCTAAAAATTGTTGTTTATTTATTTTAGGCTGAAACTCAAAATCGAAATCTTTCATTTCTTTTAAATGTGGAAATCCTGCTACTTTAACCATTGCATTTGTAGCATTAAAGTTTTTTATTTCTATTTCTTTTGTAGTAAGCTCATAAAGTGCGTCTACTAGACTTATTTTATCCTCATTTACTTTTGTAATATATTCATCTAGTCTCAAGCTTGTCTGAACTAACTTTAACTCTTTTAGGTTCTCACATAACTTTTGATAATTGTTCATTAAATTTCTCCAATTCTTTTAAATGTTTATCTGCATACTCTGAAACATCTTCTTTTCATTTAAATGTTAATCCTAACATCTTTAAATGATGATCATTGTGATAATTAATCTTTTTTTCTGTTATTCTATGGATTGTAATTAGTTTTTTGTTATAATATACATGTAAGTTATTTTCACTAACTTGTATTGTAACATTTTTACCAATTAAATCTGGTGGAGCTGAATACATATTATGCTTGTATTTAAATAGGCTATTGGTATTCACCTTTGCTTGTACAGTTTCATTTTTGTAAAAAGAACAGATTTTATCATGTGGGAGTGGTAATAGATGTTCTTTTTCTTTGTTAAAAACTAATATAGGTGGTAATCCTGTAGCTTGACATACTCTTGAATTAGCTTCATTTGTGATTACACTCATCTTTTCATGCAATTCTTGTAAATCTTCTAAAACACCATTGTAATTCATAATTTCATCAATTATTCTCATTGGATTTTCAACTTTTGCTTTAGTATTAGGTCTTGCTCTAACACAAGGATATATGCTAAATCCAAAGTCATCAGAAAGTTGCTTAAACTTACTATTTACTTTACCATCTGAACACTCGGTTCTAGCTTTATCCATCATAGTAGAAGCGTTATCAATTACTATTTCTTTTGGCACTCCACCTAATGATTCAAATGAATTAGATAAAAAATCAAATAGATGATTCTGACTTGTTGATGGATATATTGCCCATACCTTGAATCTAGAGGCAGATAAGACTAAGCTACCTACATTTAAAAGCATTTCACTATTATCTTTAAAAGAAAATTTTAATTTCTCTTTCCAATCAAACTGAGCTTGTTTACCAAAAGGTGTTTCAGATTTCACAGAATCTTTTTTTGCTTTTGGTTTAAAATACTCAGCAAATTCACTTTTCTTTAAAATGTAGTAATTAAAATTGCTACGAGAACATTCAAGCCCGTGCTCTCTTACCAGATATCTATAGAGATGAGATTTGTAGTAGAATATCTGCTTGCTTTTTGCTGATAGCAAAGAAGTGATAATATTGTGATAATCATCTATTTTAGATTTCTTCTCTTTTCTTTCTTTTTCCGTATTTCCTTCATAATATTTTTTAACTGTTCTCCTATCAACTCCCAACTCCCTTCCTATTTCACTGAAATTTGGTTTTTCCAAATTATTAACCTCCACTAATGTTTTTAATTTGTTTAAATCTTTTACAGTTTTTATCTCTATTTCTGTATTAATGTTTAAAATCACTTTCATCACCCATTAATACTATAGAGAATTTTGTAAATATTGTACATTAAAATATTGGCAACTTCCTACAATATTATTTTAGCATTTATAGGTAGAACAAGATTTAAGAATCTAATGAAACTAGGAGTACCTAAATACAAGGCTTGGGAGTATGCAAATACAAGGAAAAGTTACTGGAGAACATCAATTAGTCCAATACTAAGTAAAACCATAACTAATCAAAGACTGATTAGTCATGGTTTTAAAAGTTTATCTTCACAGTATGAAAAAGCTAGACTGTCTTAATGAACCGCCGTATACCGAACGGTACGTACGGTGGTGTGAGAGGACGGAAAATAAAATAATTATTTTCCTCCTACTCGATTCGTTATTTCATTATAGAGGATATAATTTGAAAATAAAACTATAGCTTCAACAATTATTTATTGTTATTCAACAAATAATTGTTGAATTATAATAAAAACAATGTATACTATAATTAAGGAGGAAATAAATAATGATAAAAAGTTTGAGTATTATTGGAATAATTATATTGATAATATTAGTTTATGTCTTAATTAGAAATAATAGAAATAGAAAGCTTAGACTGATAATTACTTTATTACCTTTGCTATTCGGAGTATTACTTTATTTATTTATACTTTTACTAACTAAGGATATTCCAGAAAATGTATGTCATGGAGGAGCTTTAGTAGGAATTTTTACTTCATTTATATTAATAGGTATTGGAGTTATTTTAAATGTAGTGGATATTACATATAGATTAATTAGACAAATACTAATTAAAGGAGAAAATATAAAATATAAAAAACAAATTATCATAGTGTTAGTTTTAGGATTAATATTTATGTCATATTTTATGAAAAAGACAAAGATCAATAGGCGTATTTCTAAAGATTTAGATATAAATATTCCATATACTTTAGACTTTCAATATACAGATAGCCATGGAGGGTTTCTTGGTGATGGAATAACATTAGCAAGAACAGAATTAACAGATAAGGATATAAATAAAATCTTAAAAGGCTCTGAACGGTATTGGGTGAAATATCCTTTAGAAAAAGAATTAGATACTATATTATATGGAGGTCCAGATTATGAATCAAATCTAGCTTTGAGGTTAGAAATAGGAGATATTAAAAATGGGTATTGGATTTTTATAGATAGACAGGGAAATGAAAGAAGACATGTAGGAAGAGAGGAGTTATTAGATAGATATTCTAATAACTATAGTATAGGGTTGATAGATTTAGATGAAAATAGATTCTATTATGTTAAATTTGATAGTTAATAATTAAGGAGAATTAATTAGAATAAGGGGGAAAGATACATTAGCAAATATTTATAAATATCTTCTTTAAAAAATAAGAAAACTGCCGATATATGTTTGGTGTGTATTGAATTCTTTGTACTAGGGTATATTGTGTAATCATGAAAATTAAGTAGGAGGAAATAAATATATGTCGGCTAAAATAATTAAAAAAGTTTCTGAAGATTTACATCTTCATTATGATGGAAAAGGAAAAGTTGCATATGGATTATATAAAGGATATAAAGTAGTAATCCAAGAGAATAGTAAAGAACGTCGTTTTTACATTAACTTTCCTATAAAACTAACTGAATTAAGTCAAAAAGAAGATTTAGAGAAATTTATAGGTGAAGTATTAGAACAAGAAAAGTTTATTTTTAAGGCATTCTATGAAGACTATTGTTTAAAAATACATGTAGGAAAAATAAATAAAGTAAAAAAAGATATCCCTAATATTATGGATACTTTAAATAGGGTAGAGAATTTTTTGAAAAGCAATTATTATAAGAAATGTTGTGAATCCTGTGGAGAAGATATTGATACATCAGTTTATTTGATTAATGAAAATCCATTAGATATTTGCGAAAAATGTTATAAAGATATTATAAATACCTTTCATGATGCACAAGTTAATTTTAGAAATCAAAAAAACAATATAGTAGCGGGGATAGTAGGGGCTTTTTTAGGCTCTTTAATAGGTGTTGTACTGTGGGTTGTTGTCTATGCCATAGGGTATATTGCTGCTATATGTGGCATAGCTCTTGCAGTATGTACCCTTAAGGGATATGAAAAACTAGGGGGGAAATTAGATAGAGTAGGAATAACTATAACAACACTTATTACTATAGTTATGGTGTTTGTTGCTAATTACCTTTCCCATGGGTATGATATTTATACTGTATTTAAAGATACAGATGGTATAAATATATTTGAAGGAATACGTTCAGTACGCTTTTTCTTGGAAGAAGTCAAAGAATTTAGAAGCTCTTATTATGGGAATCTAATGAAAGGGTATCTTTTTACTGCCTTTGGAGCTGGTTCTATGTTTGTCAATACATATAGGACAAAGAATTTTAGATGTAAAATTAGAAAATTAGATTAAATTTTAAAAGTACACACAATTTTAGACAAAGAATAAAACAGTAAATACCTTTATATCTAGATATAAAGGTATTTACTATTGTGCACCCATTTCAAATAACCTATAAAAAGCAAGATGGAAAATGGTATAATATTTTTATAGAAAACAATGGAAAACACAAATAAAAATTGTTCAATAGATGTTTTTTTAAGAAGGTGAAAAAGAAGTACATGTATCTCATAGTTAATACTTATGACAGATTAATTAGAATAAGGGGGAAATTTATTGTTTAGAAGAATTAAAGTAATATTTTTATTAATTGTTTTATTAGCTTTGGTTATATTTATTGTATTCAAAGGGATTCCCTTTATATATGGTGATTTTAAATCTTCAGAGAAAGTTGTAGTAATTGATGCTGGACATGGGGGGAAAGATCCAGGTACTATTGGTTTCAACGGTAGTTACGAAAAGGATATAAATCTAGAGATTTCTAAAAAATTAAGAGGAAATTTAAAGTCAAGAGGTTATAAAGTTATTTTAACTAGGAATAGTGATGAATATGTAGACAATATTGCAAGAGCAGAATTAGCAAATAAAAGGAGAAGTAGGGTATTTATTAGTATCCACGGGAATTCTATGGAAGATAATAATTCTGTGGATGGAGTTCAGGTACTTTATTATCCAGATAGAGAAAGTACGATTGGTGATTTAAATAATAATGAATTGGCACAAATTATGATGAATTCAATAATCAATGGAACTGGTGCTACGGATAGGGGAATAATAGAAAGAGGAGATTTAATCGTATTGAATCAGACAAAGATGCCAGCTATAATGATTGAATGTGGATTTTTATCCAATGAAAATGAAGAAAAGCTTTTACTAACAGATGATTATCAAAATAAGATAGTGGATTCAATAATAGATGGGTTGGAAAAGTACTTTATTTTGAATTTAGATAAATAATTTAGAACACTCCACTATAACACCAGACTTTTATATGATGTTATGATATTAGTAAGGTTGGAGGCGATTTGATCAGATGAATACTTATAAAACATCAGAAATTGCACGTAGTATTGGAATTCACCCCAATACAGTGAGACTTTACGATGAACTTGGACTTATTTCTAAGCCGGAAAGAGAAGCAAATGGCTATCGAATATTTACAGATTTCCATTTAGAGCAATTTAAATTTGCAAGAACGGCTCTTCAAGTAGAGGTTCTACAAAATGGTTTGCGAAAAAAGGTAATCAACATTATAAAAATCTTAGCCACCGGAGATTTTGATAAAGCAATTTGCTTTACAGAGAGCTATTTGCAACAAATTAAAAATGAACAAAGAAATGCCCAAGAAGCCATAGCAATTGTAGAAAGACTATTATCAGACAGTAAACAGGAAACGAAGGAAATGTCTTTAACTAGAAAGGAAACTGCTGATTTACTAGAAGTCTCAATAGATACTTTACGAAATTGGGAAATGAATGGTTTGCTGACTGTCAAGCGAAAACAAAATGGCTATCGTGTGTATACTGATGAAGATATCAATAGACTAAAGATTATTCGTTCCCTACGTTGTGGGAATTATTCCCTTGCAGCTATATTAAGGATGCTTACTGCACTCTCTAAGAACCCGCAAGTTGATATTCGTGAGGTTATCGATACACCAAAAGAAAATGATGACATCATATCTGTATGTGATAAGTTACTCACATCCTTAGAATATGTTGAACAGAATGGAAAAGATATGCTCATTCATCTTAAAAATATGAAAAAAAGGTTTACAACAAACCATACAGTTTAACACCAGACTTTGTTCTGGTGTTATTATTTTTAAAGAAAGAAAATAATAGGAGGGGTTTGATAAGGTGGAAACAACAATTAAAGTAGAAAAACTGTGCAAGAAGTATGGGAATATCAGGGCAATTGAAAACGTAGATATTTCAGTTTGTCGTGGTGAAGTATTCGGTTTACTGGGCGCAAACGGAGCAGGTAAAAGTACTACTATTGAATGTATTTTAGGCACAAAAAAGCAGGATTCTGGTACTGTGTCTATTTTGAGGATGAATCCTCTAAAAAATGGGAAAAAGTTGTTTGAGAGGGTAGGTGTTCAATTTCAGGAAGCAAATTATCAAGAAAAAATAACAGTGGGGGAACTTTGCCAGGTTACACAATCTCTTTATAAAAAACCATTAAAATACTTAGATTTATTAGAACAATTTAGAATTTCAGATAAATTGAAAAGTCAAGTGGGTGAATTGTCAGGAGGAGAAAGGCAGCGTTTATTTATTGTATTGGCTTTAATTCCTAACCCAGAAGTTGTATTTTTAGATGAACTGACTACGGGACTGGATGCAAGGGCAAGAAGAGATGTATGGAAATATCTTTCTTTCCTAAAAACAAAAGGTCTGACCATTTTTATGACCTCTCATTTTATGGATGAGGTGGAGGAACTGTGCGATAAAATCAATATTTTAAAAAAGGGAAAAAGTATATTTTATGGTACAGTACAAGAAGCTATTGCATCTAGTCCCTTTGATAAACTTGAGGATGCTTATCTTTGGTATACAGAGGAGGAGAAAAATGAAATCATTTAGAACAATGTTTAAAATAGAATCAAAGTTATCCTTACGTGGTATGGATATGTTTATTTTTGCAATTTGCATGCCAGTGGTAGTATTGGTTATTCTTGGAATCATTTATGGCAACAAGGTGGCTTTTGAAGGTGCAGGGTATACTTTCTTAGAGCAATCCTTTGGCGCAATAACAACTATTGCTATATGTGCTGGTGGTGTAATGGGACTTCCCTTAGTTGTATCAGATTATAGACAAAGGAAAATTTTAAAGCGGTTTAAAGTAACTCCTATTAGTCCAAGTATAATTTTAGCAGTGCAAGTTACAATCTATGCACTTTATTCTATAGTATCTCTTATACTTGTTTATTTGACAGCAACAGTTTTCTTTGATTATCAATTAAGTGGCTCCTGGTTTCAGTTCTTAGGTGCATATTTTTTAGTAATGATTTCTATGTTTAGCATTGGGATATTAGTAGGTGGGATTGCACCTAATATTAAAATAGCAAGTGTATTAGCTAGTGTATTGTATTTTCCAATGCTTATTTTTTCAGGTGCCACTTTGCCCTATGAAGTTATGCCAGCAACACTTCAGAGTGTTGCTAACATCTTACCACTTACACAAGGAATTAAACTTCTAAAGGCAATATCACTTGAATTACCAATGGATAGTGTATTGGTATCCATTTTCATAATGACTATAATTGCCATTATATGTATAGGTATTTCTATCAGGTTTTTCAAGTGGGAATAATTATAAGAGATTAAAGTAATATGGCAAGTGGTTGGATATTTATATTCTGGTTTTTCTAAGGATAAGTAAATTACCTGCAATGCAAATTCCAAAATATAATATCCAAAACGAGCCATATCTTATAAATGAATTCCCAAATAGGGGATAGGGTGCAATTAAGCCAACATAGCCACCAAATAGGCCATCTAATAAATTATAACAAGCCGAAAGAGGGATAAGACTAAGTATCCATAAGTTCACTAAATAGAAATGTTTTTTTGCTTGAGATTTTGTCTCAGGTGATCCTACCATCATTCCAATACCGAAAATCATACAACCTACTGTCATGATAATCAGTCCGATTGCTACAGAGATTTCTTCTTGCTCTCCCTGCCATATCATAGCAGCTGCAACTAGGCCTATAAAATTTAAGGCTGTACCAATAAGTGCAAATATACCAGCATTAAATTTCTGCTCATTATCCTCATTATTCTACTCGATTCCTTTGAGGAGATAATCTGTAGTTACTTCAAAAAAATCACTCATAATGATTATTTTTTCAATATTAGGTGTACTTTGCTCACTCTCCCATTTAGATACTGCCTGTCGTGAAACGCCAGTTTTATCAGCTAGTTCCTCCTGTGAAATTCCTTTTAATTTTCTTAAGTGTTGAATCCTGTCTGCTATATTCATAACTGATACTCCTTTCTATGTAATAATATTACAATAGCAAAAATTATGGTTGCCATGCCACCATCTTGTATTGGATATTTGTCAACCAATAGTTGCAACACTGATAAATACTCACTTTTGATAATCAGATTTATTCCTTGATATGTGTCCGGTACAACTTACTACCCATATATTGTGTAGTTCAAGAATTATTACATTTTCCTTTGTAAATACCATAAGCGAGTGATAAAGGATATTTGAGCAATAGCAAATACTCCAAAGAAAGTAAAGAATACAATCTTAGTTAAATATCCGAGTAATGCCATGATAAGAATTATAGTGGAAAATAAAGATGTCATCACATCGAATCCAGTAGCTTTAGCGGTATTGGCTATTACTATATTTCTTTCATCCAATTCTTCGATTTGCATTTCTTTTGTTTTCTTAAATAAAAGCTCACATGTACCTGAAATAATTGCAATAATTCCGAAAAAACTTGTTGCCAAAGGAATAAAATCAGGACGAGGAACAGGAAGTATTTCATGGATTTTCAACCCATATAACAAAAGTCCGCCTAACAAAAGTATTATTCCAAATATTATTAAAGCCCAATTAAAATATTTTTTCATTTTTCTTCCTCCTCATAAATAAAAATTTCTTCTATGTTCATTTTAAAGAATCGAGCAATTTTAAAAGCAAGTATAATTGATGGATTATATCTACCATTTTCAAGTGAACCTATGGTTTGCCTTGAAACTTCAAGAGCAAATGCCAAATCTTCTTGGTTCATTCCTTTTGATTTACGTATTTCTTCTAATCGGTTTTTCAAAATTATGCTCCTTTCTATGGAAAGTATACTTTCCATAGATTTAATATACCATATAATTCATAAATATCAAGCTAACTTTCCATAAAAAGAGCAGATTGAATAGTTAATCTACTCAAAATTATACAAATTCCCTGTATTAGCAGTACCTTCATTGACTATGATTTCATATAAATTTTGCACAGTAGTATTTTATTGTCATTTTACTTTATCATTAGGATAGATTCAATCATTTAAATATGAATAGTAGGAAAGAAGAAAAGCAATAACTCGGTTTTGAATTATTGCTATATTTTTAGAATGTATTAAATTTTATTGGCTTAATAACTTAATTATGGTATATTCATATCTACAATATCATTTCATATAACTTAAACCAATCTAATCCATAGTCTCTAAGACCTAAATCAGCAGTATCAATATATTTAAAACCAATTTTTTCATATAGAGCAATGGCAGGAATATTTTTTTCGAAAACATCTAAACGGATTGATTTCATTTGCATTTCTCTCCCTAATTTAATGGAAAAGTCCATCAAATTTTTTCCAATGCCAGCTCTTAAAAAATCAGGGTGAACTACAAAGGTATGTATAACAAAAATATTACTATAATCTGTATCTATGTTCCATTTTACTTCATGATATGCATCTTCTGGTTCATGGCTAAGAATTACAGATCCTATAATTTTGTCATTGTACTTTGCCACATATAAATTATTATTATTAATACCTGCAATAGCATTTTCTCTAACAGGATATACTCCTTTTAACCATCCTGGATAATTTGTTGTTGTTGATAGATAATCGTTTAAATCATTGTATAGCAACTCTAATTCATCCACATCCGACAAAGAGCCTGTTTCAATTACAATTTTCATATGATTTCCTCCTATGTAAATATAAATCATTTATAAATTAAAAAAATTTAAGTAATGGAGCTTACATAATAATTATAGCATTGTGAATGCAAAAAAACAGATTACAATGAACTAGACAATAAAAATAAGGTCGTGTAAAATAATAGTAGCAAAGGAGAGATATTCGTGAATAAACAATTATCACAAATGACTTTAGAAGAATTATGGACCTTATTTCCTATTATCTTAAAAGCGTATAATCCAGACTATAGTAAGTGGTATGAATTGGAAAAGAAAAATATCATAAAGTATGTAGGCTTAGAAAACATTAAGCGAATTAACCATATTGGAAGCAGTGCAGTAAGTGGTTTGATTTCAAAACCCACTGTAGATATTCTAATGGAGATTAATAGAAATGTAGATATGGACCAAATAAAAATAAGTCTTGTAGATAATGGGTGGATACTAATGCATGAAGGAAATAAGGCAAATGAAGGAATTATACTTAATAAGGGGTATACACTTGATGGATTTGCTGAAAAGGTATATCATCTTCATATTCGATATTTTGATGACTGGGACGAGCTTTACTTCAGAGATTATCTTTTAATGCATAATGATATTGCTAAGGAGTATGGGAAGTTTAAGCTAAGTTTGTTGCCAAAATATAAGAATAATCGTGATGGATACACCGAAGCAAAGACAGATTTTATTAAAAAATATACAGAGAAAGCAAGGGAAGAATTTGAAGATAGATATAATCCTAAGGATTAAAGCTTTCTTAATATCATGATCATATATAAATTTAGAAGAAAATTAGCCATATAAAATTTTTTATATGGCTTTTAGAATTGTTTGAACCCATGCTTAATTCTTTAACTATAGCGAAAGTTAAAGAATTAAGCATGGGGAGGTGAAATTAGTGTATGAAAAAAGAATAATATACTTTAAGTGGATTTAATCTACTTAATCTGGTAATATAGTATAGTTAATCTTTATAAATTTAGGAGGAATTAAATGAAACAAAATTGTGAAAAAAGAAACCCTATGGAATATGAAAATATTCTGTCCTTACTTATAAAAATGTCTTTGCCTGTTATTTTATCTATGTTAATACAATCATTATATAATGTAGTTGATTCATATTTCGTGGCAAAATTAAGTGAGAAAGCTTTAAGAGCAACTTCACTAGCTTATCCAATTCAAATAATAATAATAGCTCTAGGAGTAGGTACAGGAACTGGATTAAATTCTCTAATTTCAAGATTACTTGGTTCAAAGAAACAAGAGAAAGCTGATCAGGCTGTAATGCATGGACTTATTATGGCTGCTTTATCTTCAATGATATTTATTGTATTTAGATACACATTAATAGATAACTTTTTTAACTATTTTACAAAAGATATTGAAGTTAAATACATGGGTATAGAATATTTAAGCCTAATAAGTAATTTTGCTTTTCTTTCAATTATACAAATTACAATAGAAAAGGCAATTCAAGGGACTGGAAAAATGATTTGGACCATGGTAATACAACTAGTGGGAGCAGTGATAAATATCATCTTAGATCCAATATTCATTTTTGGAATGTTTGGATTACCTGCTATGGGTATAAAAGGTGCAGCATTGGCAACTCTAATAGGACAAGGTGTTGGAGCGATAATTGGAGTAATTGTATTATTTTCAAATAAAGTAGACTTAAATGTAAATTTTTCAAAGTTCAAATTTTCAAAGAGTATTATAAAACAAATATATAATGTAGGATTTCCAAGTATAATGATGCAGTCAATAACAGCTTTAGTAACTATAATAATGAATCTAATTTTAATAAGGCATTCTGAGATGGCAGTATCAATTTTAGGAATATATTTCAAATTGCAATCCTTTATTTTCTTGCCAGTATTCGGATTAAATCAAGGTATACTACCTTTAATTGGATACAATTATGGTGCAGAAAATAAACAGAGAGTAAAAGAGGCATTTAAATGGGGAATGACCTTGACTGCTATTATGATGGCAGCAGGAACTATTTTATTTCAGATATTTCCCAAACAACTAATGGGTATATTTGCTGATAATCAAGAGATGATAAATATGGGAGTTTATACTTTAAGAATTATATCAATTTCTTTTATATTTGCAGCAATAGGAATAACTAATTCAACACTTTTCCAAGCTGTAGGTTTAGGAAGCTATAGCTTAATAGTAACTTCTTTAAGACAGTTAATTATAATAGTGCCAGTGGCATATGTATTGTCATTCATAGGTCTAAATTGGATATGGGCGGCTTACCCCATAGCTGAGATTATTTCAACAATAGTATCTGTCATATTAAAAAACAAGGTAGTAGAGAGATATATAGACATATTGCCAGAATAATTTTATACAGTAGTAATACAAAATTTAATAAGGATATTAAAAAGGGAATGTTTCATAATTAAATAATGAAACATTCCAAATAAAAATAAAACACCGAAAAAAATCTCTTGATTTTTTTCGGTGTTTTTTAGTATCTTAAGTTTGTAATGTCTATAAATACTAAATTAAATCATTTTAAATGCCCTTTATATACTGTAGCCACTGTCTTTACATACTTATCTTAAGACTAACTGAGGGTATCTATTTCACGAAAGATGTACTACAATATATAGTGAAGTATCATTCAATACTTTGTTTTATCAATTATCATAAAGGGGGATTTAAATAATGGATGCAAAAAAAATTATTAATGAATTATTTCCAGAATACAAAGAGGACTTAAGAAAGTTGGTAGCTATTGATAGTATACTTGAAAAAGATGGTCAAAAACCATTTGGAAAATCGATACAAGATGCTTTAGAAGAGGTTTTAAGGGTTGCAGATAAATTTGGTTTTAAAACAACTATAGATCCAGAAGGTTATTATGGATATGCTGAAATCGGTGAAGGCGAAAAGTTATTTGGAGTACTTGGACATACAGATGTTGTATCTGTAGGTGATATTAATAACTGGAATAATGATCCTTTTGAACTTACTGAAAAAGATGGAAAATTATATGGACGTGGAGCATCTGATGATAAAGGACCTATGCTTGCATCTATGTATGCTTTAAAAGCTATATTAGATGAGGGCTATGAATTAAATCAACGTGTACGTTTTATTATTGGAACTGATGAAGAATCTCTATGGCGTTGTATGAAAGCCTATACTGCAAAAGAAGAAATACCTTCTATGGGATTTACACCGGATTCATCATTCCCTTTAAATTATGCTGAAAAGGGATTAATTCAATATTATTTACACTCTGATGAAAAATCTAATATAAGATTAGAAGGTGGAGGACAACTTAACGCTGTAGCTGAACAAGCTCGTGTTGACTATGACCCAGAAGTAGAAAAAGCCTTAAAAGAATTCAACTATAGATATGAGCATATAGATAATGATTTAGTTGTCTATGGTAAAGCTGTCCATGCTATGGCTGCTGATCAAGGTGAAAATGCAATAGTTTATGCTGCACAAGCACTAAAAAAAGCAGGTAAATCCAATAATATGGTTGATTTTATCGTTAATGCTTTAGCTAATCCTAATGGAGAAGGTGTTTATGGAGTAGTTGAAGACGAAGTTTCAGGTAAATTAATGCTAACAGTAGGAGATGTAGAATTTAATGAAAACTCTCAAAAAGTAGGTATTGATATGAGAATACCTGTTACCTATTCAAAAGAAGATATTGATAAAAAATTAAAAGAAGTAGGTAAAGAAAACAATATAAGAGTTGAAGAATATGACTATCTACCATCTGTTTATATTGAGCGTGATTCAGAACTTGTTAAAGGTCTTATGAAGGCTTATCAGGATATTACTAGAGACTTAATTTCAGAACCAAGAGTTAGTGGTGGAGCGACTTATGCCCGTGCTATGGATAATGTTGTTGCATTTGGAGCATTGCTTCCAGGTAGAGAAAAAACAGAACATCAAGCTAATGAATATATAATTATAGATGATATGAAAATAGCTATGGAAGTTTATATAGAAGCTTTCATGAATTTGGTGGTGAATAAATAATGAAAAAGAAATTTAAAATGCCAACGGCTTATACAATAGTTATAATAGCTTTAATAGTAACAGCTATTATATCTTACTTTGTACCACAATCAGTTATTAATCCAGAAACTGGTGAAATTGTATTTGATGCAACTTTTACAGATGATGGAGAAATAGCTGAAGGAACTGGACTTCAACCATATGGACTTTGGGATGTCATTATAGCTCCCATAAAAGGATTCCAATCTGGAGCCAATGTAGGTATTGGTATCTTAATGGCTGGAGGTTTCTTAGGTGTATTAAGCTATACTGGGGCTCTAGAAGCTGGTATAGGTTCTCTATTAAAGAAATTTAAAGGTTCTTTCTTAATAGCAGTTATGACTTTTGCTTTTGCTCTACTAGGTACTTCCTTCGGATTCTGGGAAGAAATAGTTGCATTTGCAGTAGTAATCATTCCTACCTTTGTATTGGCAGGATATGATGTCATTGTTGGTTTAGGCGTACTGTTCATTGGATCAACTATAGGTAATATGTCAAGTTTAGTAAATCCATTCGCAACTGGAGCTGCTGTATCAGCTATTGGTAATCCTGAATTATCCATAGGTTCTGGTATAGTACTACGTTTTATAATATTTATTATTCTTTATATAGTAGGTACTATGTATTTGATAAAATATGCAAATAAAGTAAAAAAAGACCCTACAACATCTGTTGTACATGGTATTAGAGAAATAAATACTCTTGTAGAAGATCAACAGTCACTACCTGAATTAACTGGTAGAAGAAGAGCTTCTGTAGCTGTTTTTTTAGTAATAATAGTATTAATGATAATAGGATTTATTCCTTGGGAAGAATTGACTGGTGAAGTAGGCTTTAACATTGTAAACGCACCAATTAGAGGATTGTCTAAGATACCTGTTCTAGGAACATTACTAGGAGCTTCTCATATATCATTATTTGGAACTTGGTACTTTGATGAATTCGCTTTCCTTTTCTTTGCAGGATCAATTCTTTTATTATTTATAAATAAAATGAAAGAAAAAGAATTTATCGATGTATTTATTGCTGGTATGAAAGATTTACTTGGTGTTGTTCTTATACTTGCTATATCTAGAGGTATTGCAATTATAATGGGTAACTCTTCAGCAGGTATGTCTATTACCTTCATTTATTGGATATCAAATGCATTGTCATCTGTTCCAATTTGGATATTCGGTGTTTTAGCTATGGGAGCATATGTGTTAATTGGTATATTCTTACAATCAACAAGTGGAGTAGCTGGAATTACAATGCCTATACTAGGTGCTGTTGCATCAGCCCTATTTATTGGAACTGATCTAGGTAGTGCAGGTGGACAAATTATCCTAATAAGTGCATTTACAGCTGGTGTTAACTTTGTATCATCTTTGTATCCATCAGCTACAATAATGGGATCGCTAGAACTTGCTAATGTACCTTATAATAGATATTTAAAATTTATGGTACCAATAATGGTAACATTATTATTAATATCTGGAGTAATAATAGGTGTTGCTCCATATATAGGATTAGTACAGTAATATACAAACAAAATATATAAACTTAAAGACAGAGTAGATATAAAATGGATCCTATAGAATAGACAATTTTTAAAAAGCCTATTATTATAGGATCTTTTTTTGTACAATATAAAGGTAAATTAAAGGCAGCTATTATCCTCAAATTTATTGAGCAAATCATATCTAGATATAATTTTAAGAATATAATTAGTCATTTATGCAAAGTAGCTGAAATATCAAGATCAGGTTATTGTAGTTACATTAATTCGTCATAAAATAGAAATATGCGGGAACAAAAAGATTTGCATTGGAATATTTCATTATTTAATTATGAAACAGCCCCTTTTTAGTTAAATAAGTTTTATGAGGGAATGAAAAATTTTTAATAAAAGAGATTTTATGAATTTAGTACACTTTGTTGAATTTTGTCCAAATTTAGGGAAAAACATTGACAAAACTATAACGAGGTAGTAGAATGTATATAAATTAACAATTTAATATTTATGAAAGGAGGAAGACATGACAGAGCTTATGGCTTTAAGCATAGTCACAGGATTGCTCTGTGGGTTATGGTCTCAATTTGCACCAGTAATTGGATTGATAACCTGGGCAGGATTTGCAGGTTGTACTACTTATTTCGCATCTGGTAAACATGGATTAGAAGGATTTGTAGTTACCGTAAGGCAAAATATGTTTGGTGTAGTATGTGGTATGACTATTATTTTATTATCTACAAAGTTTCCATTTTCATTAGACCAAGTTTTATATAGTGGTCTTTTAACATTTGTTATGTGCATAGTAGGAAGATATAAAAGTCTTTCATTTATACCAGGTACATTCGTAGGTTGTTTTTCAACTTTTGCCAGTAATGGAGAATGGAAAATATTAGTACCAACATTAATAGTAGGAGCTTTACTGGGTGTTGCCTGTGATTTAATGGGAAAATCATTCTATAAATTAACTAGAAGAAAAGCTACTAATAATTAATAATCATCTAAGGAGAAAAATTTTTAAAGATGTTTGATATTTTATTGTCAAACATAAAGACAAATTATACTAAATACAATAAAGAAAATGTATATTATATTTATAATATATTCTATACCGTGATATAGCATTGTATTTTATTCTATAATTTTTTACAAGAAATTAAAGGAGAGAATTATATGACTAAAGTACTTAATATAGCTTATGAAGAAAAAAAAGAAACATCTTACAATATTAGGACTGCTATGGAAGAAGCTTCACGTTGCTTACTTTGCTATGATGCACCATGTAGTGAAGCGTGTCCAGCAAATACAGATCCTGGTAAATTCATCAGATCCTTAAGATTTAGAAATTTTAAAGGAGCAGCAGAAACTATAAGAAAAAATAATCCATTTGGTGGAAGTTGCAGCTTGATTTGTCCACATGCTAAATTATGTGAAGAAGCTTGCAGTAGGACAAATATTGATAAGCCAATAAATATTGGGAAATTACAAGAATTTGCAGTAGAACAAGAAAGAATCCATGATATGAAAGTTATGAAAAAACCTGAAAAATCTAATGGGAAAAAAGTGGCTTGCATTGGTTCTGGACCTGCATCATTGACTTGTGCTAGTGTATTGGCGAGAGAAGGATATGAAGTTACTGTATTTGAAGCAGAAGAAAAGCCAGGTGGAATACTTACATATGGTATAAATCCATCAAGGATAGATCAAGAAATAGTTGATTATGATATTAGTTTAATTGAAGAATTAGGAGTAAAAATAATATGTAATAAAAGAATTTCAAAAGATGAAATTGAAAATCTTAAAAATGAATATGATGTAATTCATGTAGGAGTAGGGCTTTGCGAGTCAAAATTAATCGTAAGTGAAAAGATTGATACTGAATTAAAAGGAGTAGAATCAGCACTTAAGTTTTTAAAAGAAGCTAGAACTAGAGAATTAAAATCCCTTGAAGGTGAAAATGTAGTTATAATTGGTGGGGGAGATGTGGCTATGGACTGTGCTTTAACTGCTCATCAATTAGGAGCTAATACTAAAATAGTCTATAGAAGAAGTATGGAAGAAGCGCCAGCTAATATAGAAGAATTAAGTACGATTCAAGCTATGGGTATTCCAGTAATAACAGAGTTTTCACCAGTAGAAACAGTAGGACAAGGAAAAGACCTAGTATCTGTAAAATTTGAATCCAGAGATAATTCATCAAATATGGAATTAAAAGCTTCAAAACTTATATTTGCAATTGGACAAAAAAGATCTGAAGACTTTGCAGATTTTGTAGAATCAGATGGTGTATTCTCATCAGGAGATATTAAAAACAACGGAGATACTGTTGTACAAGCGGTAGCCGAAGGTAAAGAAGTTGCATTAAAAATGATAGAATACATTAGCGCAAAGGAGGAAAAATAATATGAGTTTTGAAAAAGATTTATCAATAGAATTTTTAGGTGTAAAATGTGAAAATCCTTTTTTCTTATCATCTTCACCAGTTTGTAGTAATTATGATATGGTTGCAAAAGCCTTTGATATGGGTTGGGGAGGAGTATTTTATAAAACAATAGGAATATTTTTACCTAATGAATGTTCACCTAGGTTTGATATAACTTCTAAAGAAGGAACTCCTTGGACAGGATTTAAAAATATGGAGCAAATATCTGATAAACCTTTAGAAACTAATTTAGAATACTTAAGAAGACTTAAAAAAGATTATCCAACTAAAGTATTAGGTGTTAGTATAATGGGAAGTACTGAAGAAGAATGGATAACTTTAGCTAAAAAAGTAACTGAAGCAGGAGCAGATTTAATAGAACTTAACTTTTCATGTCCTCAAATGACATCTCATGCAATGGGATCAGATGTTGGACAAAATCCAGAATTAGTATACAAATATACGAAAGCTGTAAAAGAATCTACTCATGTGCCAGTAATAGCAAAAATGACTCCAAATATTGGAAATATGTATGTTCCTGCAAAAGCTGCTATAGAAGCAGGAGCAGATGCTATATCAGCAATAAATACAGTAAAATCAATCGCAAATATAGATTTAGATAATATGACAGCAATGCCAGTAGTAGATGGTAAGTCATCAGTATCAGGATATTCAGGAGCAGCTGTTAAACCTATAGGATTAAGATTTATTCATGAATTAAAAACACACCCAGATGTAAAACATATACCAATAAGTGGTATGGGCGGTATAGAAACATGGAAAGATGCTTTAGAATATATATTGCTTGGATCAAGTAATCTGCAAGTAACTACAAGTGTTATGCAATATGGTTATAGAATAGTAGAAGACTTAAAGAGTGGTTTATCATACTATATGGAAGAGCAAGGTGTAGATAAATTAGAAGAACTTGTTGGGAGAGCATTAGACCAAATCATACCAGCAGAAGATTTAGATAGGGATTTCATGGTAATTCCAAATATAGATGAAGAATCATGTGTAGGATGTGGAAGATGTTATGTTTCTTGTTATGATGCAGGACATCAAGCTATAGACTGGAAGGAAGAAGAAAGATTACCAAATATAAATGATAATTGTGTTGGATGTCATCTATGCTTAAATGTATGCCCTGTATTGGGATGTATAACTCCTGGAGAACTTAAGTTTAAAGAAGGAGCTAAAGAAAGAGATGTTCAGCTTCAAAGGAACTATAGATAGATTTTAATGTATTATAAATAAAGTATAAAATTTTCTAAGGAGTTGTTTTATAGCTAGGAAAAGTTATGAAACAACTCCTTTTTATGTTAAAATATAATTCGAGAATAAGATTTTATATGCTTATATATTAAAGTACATATGGCAAAACAAATCAATACTTAATTTAAGGAGAGATGAAAGTGAAAAAACTAATAATTGTAACTTTAGCTATTCTATTATGTATTTCCCCAGTAGTTCATGCTAGTAAAGCTACGGAAAGGGAAGAAAACTTAGACTTCTTGTATGAAACATTAAAAGAAAGTCATCCAAATATATTTTATAATACTTCAGAAAAAGAATTTATAGAGAGAAAAGCAGAAATCAAGAAAAATATAAATCAAAAATCAAATGTAGAATACATTCTTGATTTACAGAGTTTAGTTGCTATGGTTAAAGACTCCCATACAAGTGTAAATATAGGTCGTGTTTTAGAAGATGTACATTTCTATCCTTTCAGCATTAGATATATGGAAAATTGGATATTAGATGTTGTTGAAACAAAGTATGAAGAATATCTTGGGTGGGAAGTTGTGTCTTTAAATGGATACGATATGGAAACTGTAAAAAATAAAATGTCTTCTATTATTAGTCATGACAATGATATATGGCTTAAAAGACAATTACGACAAATTATTAATATTAAAGAAATTCTTAATTATGTAGGTATTGTAGAAGATGATAAATTAGAAATAACATTACAAAATAAAAATAAGGAAAAAGTAATTTCTCTTGATAGTATAAGTATTTCATCAGATACAGTAGATGTGGCATATTTAGCTGATAAACGTATTCAAATACCAAAAACAAGTAGGGATAAATCTAAAATTTATTTTTCTATGCCATTAAATGAAAATGTTTATTATATTCAATATAATTCTTGTAGAGAAGATAAAAACTTGCCTATGGAAACATTTAGTTTAAATGTTCAAAAAGATTTAGAAAAAAATGACTATCAAACTATTATTATTGATTTAAGGAATAATACTGGTGGGTCTGATGGAGTAATTATTCCTTTATTGTATGCACTAAATGAGTATCAAGATAATAATGATATAGAAATAGTAGGGATTATTGGTAAAAATACTTATTCTTCTGCTACAATAAATGCTATGATGATAAAAGAAATGGGAGGTATTTTATTAGGTACTTACAGTGGTGGAAGTGTTGACCATTATGGGTCATTTAATCAATTTGATTTGCCTTATTCAAATATAAAAGTGGGATATTCTACAAAATATATAGATATTGATAGATTTTTTGATAGCGGTATTCCTTATGGTATAGAGCCAATTAGACCTGATATCACAAAAGAGCAGACTTATAATGATTATATAAAAGGTATAGATACAGTAGTTAACTATATCAAGAATAATACTGGAAGATTAAAAGTTAATGATGATAAAAGCTTATATATGTCACGAGGGAAATTAGCACATTTGTTGTATAATATAACTCTTGAAAATGATCAATCTTTAGAATATGAAAAAGAAACACCAGCGGACGTTCTATTCTTCACTTATTATGAAAAGGCTAGTCGTTGGGCAATAAAAAATAATATAATGGTAGGAAAATCTTCTAATAGCTTTGCACCTTCTGATCTATTAACAAGAGAAGAATTGGCTGTTGTATTAGATAGATTTATATCTTATAGGGATATAGAATCATTAGAAAAACAAAAGATTTCATATGATGATGAAAGAGATATAAGTATATGGGCACAAGATAGTGTACAAAGAATAGTAAATATGGGATATTTAGAATTAGAAGATAAAAAATTCAATCCCAAAAATCATATCACAATTGAAAAAGTAAAAGATATATTAGAAAATATCAAGTAAAGTAATGATTAAAAACCATTGACTTATAAGCAAATTGATGTTACCCCCCAAATCCGGACACGGATTTAGGGGGTTTTATCATGTCTAAATATTCATTTAAGTTTAAGTTAGAAGTAGTGAAAGATTATTTAAGTGGAGAAACAGGTGGTTATGAATCTATAGCAAAAAAATACGCTATAACAAATTTTAGTCGAGTTAGGGATTGGGTTAAAAATTATGAAAGCTACGGAGAAGAAGGACTAAAAATAAAATCTACAAAAACTTTTTACTCTGGAGAATTTAAGCTACGTGTATTACAATATAGGCAATACCATAATTGCTCTTACAGAGAAGCTGCTAATCACTTTGGTATTAGCAATCAGGGTACGATTGCTAATTGGCAAAGGCAATACTTAGATGAAGGCTTCGAAGGGCTTAATAAGTCGATTGGGAGGCCTAGTACTATGTCTGAAAACAAGAAGAAAAAAGATGCTTTAAATCTCACCAAAAGCGATAAAGAAGAATTAATTAAATTAAGAGAAGAAAATGAATTTCTGAGAGCGAGCTTAGCATACGAAAAAAAGCTAAAAGCCTTAGTCCAAAAAAGAGAGCAAAAAACAAGGAAAAAACGAAAGTAATAATGGAATTAAGGCAGAAATTCCCTTCAATCAAATTGAGAATCTGGCTTAAGATAGCTAACTTGCCCAAAAGTTCATTCTATGAATGGGTAGAAAAACTAGAAACAGTTAACAAAGAAGAGTTAAAATTGATAAATATTATTAGAAATATATTTGAAGAATCAAATGAAACTTATGGATACAGAAGAATTACCATTGCTCTAAAACAAAAGGACTTAAAGATAAACCATAAAAGAGTATATAGAATCATGAAAGAGAATGATATGAAGTGCATAAAATTTTCCAGAAGATCTAGAGGTTATAGTTCTTTTAAAGGTGAAGTTGGAAAGATAGCAGAGAATAAATTAAATAGGCAATTCCAAGTAACAGTTCCTAATAAAGTATGGGTTACAGATGTAACTGAATTCAAAATCCAAGGCAGTAATCAAAAACTGTATCTATCACCTATTATGGATCTTTTTAACAACGAAATAATTTCATTTAATCTATCTACAGCTCCTACAGTAAAATTTACAACGGATGCCTTAGATAATGCTCTTAAAAAGCTTCCTAAGAAGCATCAATTAACAATTCACTCTGACCAAGGCTTTCATTATCAGCATGCTCAATGGGTGAAAAGATTAAAAAAGAGAAATATTGAACAAAGTATGTCTAGAAGAGGAAATTGTATAGATAACTCTCCAATGGAAAATTTCTTTGGGATATTGAAGCAAGAAATGTACTATGGAGAAAAATTTACATCCATTAAGAAGTTAGAGAAAAAGATTACAGAATATATTAACTGGTATAATAACAAAAGAATAAAGAAGAAATTAAACGGCCTGTCACCTATTGAGTATAGGCAACAAGCCGCATAATTAAATATTATCCGAAAGTCCGTATTAAAGGGTTCACATCAAATATATAAGTCAATGGTTTTTTTAGAATTAAATTAATATATAGTCATTTTACTATAAGTTTAAGTATTCCATCTTAAGCTTTTTTTAGAATTTTATCTTTAAATAAATTAAAGAATATAGATGTTCCTATAAGATAAAATAAAATTGTGAAGGCATAGGGTGTATTATATGTAAAGGTTTCCATAATACTTCCACCTAAAAATATACCTAAAGCCCTTGTTGAATTATTTGACATAGCTCTCATTGCACTCATTAATGGTCTGTGCTGTTCATCTACTATATGCATGGATATATTTCTAATAATAGGCTGCCCCATATTCATTAGAGAACTTCTTAAGAAAAAAGCAATTGCTACAACAATGATTCCTTGAGGAAATCCAATGGCAATTAGCAAAGGTATACTTAAAAGCTGAGTTATAACTATGGTTTTATAGTTTCCAATTTTTCTACTTATGAAAGGTACACTAAGACCTCCTAATACGGTACCTAGCTGGGCAAAGCTAAGGATTAATCCTACAATGCTTTCTGTAGTATCTAACATGTATTTTAAATAAACACCAAAAAAAGGAACTACAAGGCCAGCTCCAAGTCCAATAAAACCTGTATAAAGTAAAAATAAAATATTTCTTTTAGTAAAAAAGCCTCTAACCTCCTGAAGATTAAGTTTTGTATGTTTCTTTACAGGTTTTGGTTTTAACATACTTAGTGGGAATATAGCAATTAGGCTTATGGCACTAACTACAATAAGCGCATATCTTAGAGATATTGGACCTGAACCAATATTTTTAGAAAAATAATTAGCTAAAAAGCCTGTAAGTAATGAGCCTGTTACAAAGGATGCATTTCTTGTAGCGAAGGCTAAACTAAATGCATGGACTCTTTCTTCTGCTTCACTTTGGTCATAGATAAAGGGAGATTCAACTGTCAACATAGCTGCTTGACCAAATCCAAAGATTATTGCAATAATTTTCATTATATGTATATTTTCTACTACAACAATCATTATACTACTAATTCCTACGACGAAAAGTCCTATTAAAAGAGTTCTTTTATGACCAATTCTTTCTGCCATAATGGCAATAAGAAATGTACATATAGCTACAGATAATCTTCTCAAGGAAAGAATCAATCCTACAAAACTCTCTTGATATCCTAGTTCTTTTACATATATCCCAAAAAAACCGTTAAATGAAGCAGAAGTAAGTTCATACAAGAAAACTACTAATATGAATTTTTTTATAATTGAATTTAAATTTTTATAGTTCATATATTGATTGTACAACTAATTAACAAAAGAATCAATTAAGGTTTAGCTTTCGATTAAGTAAATATTGTTCTACTATTGTCTATATGTTTTAATTAATTTAAAAGACATTCTTGCAAAATCTAGTCCTCTTGCAAATTATCAAAAATATAAATGAAGTACATCATGTCAAGTAGATATGGTAAATAATTAAAAGTTTCATATTTGTCTTTTAGATAAGACTTTTATGTTTTTTATATTCCCCAAAAATTTTCCGTTGAACTATAAAATATAATTATGGAATAATATTGATTCTAATATTAAAAAAATTGGGAATTTATGGACAAAGAATTGTCTGTAAATTATAATGGTGGATAGGAGAGGAATTTCAGATGAAGTTGTTTTAATCAAGTTTATATTATAATTTTAGAGGTAGTAGAGGCTATTTTGGGGATAAAGGGGGACATAAACATGGCAAAGATTTTAATTGTTGAAGATGATAAGTCTATAAATGATCTGATAGCAATGAATCTTTCTATTATTGGCTATGATTGTAAAAAGGTATTTGACGGCAACATGGCAATGGAAATGATAAAGAATAATACCTATGATTTAATACTATTGGATATTATGTTACCTGGAATTAGTGGTATCGATTTATTAAAGACAAATATATCTGAGAATACCAAAGTGATATTGATTACTGCAAAGGGAGACTTAAAAGACAAACTAGAAGCTTTTAATCTTGGAGCCTGTGATTACATAGTAAAACCATTTGAAATGCTAGAATTGATTGCTAGAGTTAAGGTTGCACTTAAAAATGATGATAGTCAAGATAATATAAAAATAAAAGATGTGGAAATTAGACTAAGGGAACATAAGGTATTAAAATCTAGTGAAGAAGTTGACTTAACTATTTTGGAGTACAATTTATTAGAAACACTTGTCATAAATAAAAACATAGCTTTATCTAGAGAAAAGCTACTAGAACTTGTTTGGGGTTACAATTTTGAAGGCGATACTAGAACAGTAGATGTACATATTATGAAACTACGCAAGAAGTTAGATTTTGACAATGTTATTAAAACTGTTTACAAAATGGGATATAGACTTGAGGCAAGTAAATGAAAATAAAATATAAATTAATTTTAGTTATTATATTAGTTTTTATCATCACAATAAATATTGTAGCAGGTATTGCCATAAGTCAGTATAATTCATTGTTCATAGAACGGGAAATAAATTCAGCAAAAAATGAAATGAATTTTATTATCAATAGCATTGAAAACTATGCAAAAGACTTACAGGCCAGAGGTGGAGCTTATAACAGAGATAGTTTAATTTCAATTATTGAGATTTATAAAAGATATTATATAAATCAAGATATTAGTTTGAATTATAGGGATGATAAAAGTGAGAATAGGGTGTCTCTAGATACAGAAGAAGGAAGTATTATAATTCAAAATAGTTTTAATGAGCCCTTTGAAAATATTGCTCTTGTTTTTAAAAAGAGTTTTCAAGATATTTATGAGTTGCAAAAAAGCTGGAATAGTTTTTTTATAAAGATATACTTAATTCTATCGGGAATATTGGTCTTTGTACTAATGATTATAATTGACAAGATATTCAAACCTTTAGATAATTTAATTGATAAAACAGAAGAAATAATATTTGAAAACTCAAATGAAAAAATTCCTATAATAGCCAATGATGAAGTAGGAGAACTGAGTATGAAGTTTAATTTAATGGTTGATTTATTAAATAACAATATGGAAATGATTAAAGAAAGCTCAGTTCAAAAACAATGGCTCTTAGATAACTTGACCCATGAAATGAGGACACCACTTACAAGCATTCAAGGATTTAGCGAATATCTTATGAGGGCAAATGCATCAAAGGAAGATAGATTAGTGGCACTTAATCATATAAATGAAGAAACAAATCGATTGAAAGAGCTTATCAATAAAATGTTTGATTTAATGACATTAAAAAAAGAAAGCTTAAAAATAGAGAAGCTAAACTTGGACCAAATATTTGATACAATAAGAAAAATAGAGTTTCAAAAATTAAAAACAAAAAATATAGAACTTAAAACAATTATTAAAACAGAGTATTTTTATGCAGATGAATATTTAATCTTAGTTGTATTGACAAATTTGGTAGATAATGCTATTAATGCGTCAAAAGATAATTCCATTATTGAAGTTATTGCTTATTCTGAGGATGACAAAACCATTATTAAAATATCAGACCAAGGGCAAGGAATAGATGACAAAGACCTAGCTTATATTTTTGAGCCTTTTTATAAATCAGATAAAAATAGATCTGCTGTTTATAGGGGGGCAGGCTTGGGGTTAAGTCTATCTAAAAAGATTATAGATTTGCATGACGGAGATATAGAAATTAAAAGTCAAAAAAATATAGGGACTGAAATATATATATCATTAAAAACAATTTAAAATTTACAACTCTATTACAAGTTTATAACATCTTAATAGCAAGCAAGTACTAATATTAAGAACAAGAAAGGGTGTTATAGAAATGAAAAAAGATAAAAGTTTTAAATCAATTCCAGTTATTGCTGTAGCAATAATGTTGTTAGTATCAGCAACAATTTTTCCTGTATTGGCAGAGAAGAGTCAAGTTAAAGGGATGGAAAATGGTGCCAAGAATCTAAAGGTTAATTTATCAAAAATACCAGATTTAATTTTAGAGAAAAATCAAGATGAAATTAAAGTAGAAGACATTATCACTATAACAGAGGAAGAAGAAAAGATTTTTGATGATATCGTTTTATTACTACAAAAATCCACATTATTAATATCACCAAAAAATCGGGAGTTAAGTGAAATAGAGTCAAGTAGAATGATAGAGCTAAGAAAGATGTTTAGGAAAGGAAGTATTAAGAGTGGAAAAACACTTCCAATAGGAGAAAATTTGGAGAAACCATATTTTAACCCAGAAAATGAAACATATTATTATCCTGAAGAAGAAATGACAGATGAGCAATTACTTCAGATCATAGATTTTGATGCAAAGCTAGATAAAGCATTTGCAAAGTTTTATGAAGCATATATACAGAATGAGATGGAAAATACAGACATAAAGATTACAGAAGAAGAAGCGATAGAATCAGCTATAGATGCAGTACAGAGAATATATAATGTGGAACTTGACAATATGAAGGTTAGTTGCACATTCGATGCAGATGAATATCATAATGAAAGTTCTTGGAGGCTTGTATTTCAGCCTAAAAACATGGAGATTTTAAGGGAACAAGAAAAACTCTATTGGATGTATTTTGTAAAGGTGGATATTCACAGTGGCAAAGTAGATTATGTGGATTCCTATTATAGTAATCAAGTAGAGGAAACAAAGGAATCAGCAAAAGCAGATTTAAATAATATAGATGAGCATAAAGATATTGCAGAGGATGTTCTAAAGAATAGATTAAATGCGAATAATATAGAATTCCAGAAAGCATATACTAGAAAACCAGGTAATTTGTTTAAAGAAGATATAATTAGCAAAAGTTTGAATTTAGTATATAAGGCAGAGGACAAATATATAGAATTTGAATTTTTATATGGTAGTAAAAGAATGGTTGCATTATTTTTCTATGATGACCCAGTAATGCTAAATGAAAAGATTAATGAGAGAGAACAAGAATCTATAGGTTATATTATAACAAATAAGATTACGGTATTAGAGGATGATGGAAGAAGGATTCCTGCTAATTCTAAGCATCTTCAATTAAAAGATGGATCAAAGATTATTGCCTTAGAAGGAGATATTAAATACGATCCTGAAAATACACTTTTTGCACAGCAGAAAAAAATATCTGATGAAATATTTAAAGATACTGGAATGAGAATGGATTTTAGGATAGGGGCAATAAAGTATGAGGCTAAGGATAAAGTTGATCTAACGAAGACAAAGCTAGACACAGTTAATAAATATCCATTTGAAGGTTATCTGGAAGAATTAAAGACTAAGCAAATATTGCCTTATAAATTAGAAAAGGGAATTTTTGTTGCACAATCAGAAAAAGACTTTGAAGCTGAATTTTATTTAGAGAGCGGGGAATATTGTGGTAAAATTAAATCTGAATTCAATCATGATACTGGACTATATGAATTGGATACTAAAATAAGTGGTGTAAAATATTATTTAGTAGTTTTAAAAAATATGTCTGAAGATGTTTCAATAAATATAAAATATAATATATTCAACTAATGGAAATTCATTGTATTTTACCATTGATAATAACAATGGTAAACAGTTCTGTTAGTGTTGCATTTATTAATATCGTAGGGGTGGACGGGGACGTTCATCCCTACGATATGGCGTTACAGCATTTGGTATTGATAGTATTAGGCGAATTGAAATTATTAAAATAACGGGAGGGGATTTTTTTGAAAAAACATCTCAATATCATTTTACTACTGCTATTGAAAGATGGAAAAGTTCTCAGAATTATTGAAAAATTTACATATACAATCTAGTTAATACATTGCAGATAATTTATATCTTAAGATTTTTTAAGAATCTAAAGATATAAAAAAGATAAATAGGAGAGTGAGTATATGGTAAAAAAGTTTTCTATAGTTATTTCTATATTATTATTATTTATAAGTATAAATGTTTTCGCAGGGGATATACCCGAAGGAATTATGTCGGGTCATCAAAAAGCACTCTTTGTAGGAGAAATAACTTCTATTAATGAAGATACAATTATAATAATACCATCTACTATCATGATGGGAAGCATTACCCAATCAGAGGTACAAATTAGAATATTTGACAATTATTATGGAACAGATAAAAAACCTAAAGCTGGAGATTATATTGTAGCTGTATTGTTAGATGACAATAAGATAGACGAACAGTGGGTGTTTAAAGCCACCTCTGATGACTATAAATCCTTAAATCTTGTAAGTGAGAAGTATGATATGGTAGTTCGATATCAAGAATATATCAATGAAGGAAAATACTTTGAAGCACAAAAGAAAATAGATGAAGAAGAAATAGAGTCAATTAATTCTAACACTATAGAAGATGATGATGCATTGAAATTAAAAAATAGTAAAATACAATCTTATTTTACTAATAATAAACTTGTCTTAGGGGCAATTTCAGCAATTTTTATAATAATATTTTTGATAATGGTTTTCAAGTGGTTAAAGATTTTAGCATTAAAATAGAAGATGGAGAATTTATTGTTCTTGTTGGACCGTCTGTATGTGGCAAAATTACGCCCTTTTTCCTCATTTGACAGCTTACGAAAATATAGTTTTTACATTAAAAATAAACAATTTATCAAAGGAAGAGATTTACAATAAGGTTAAAGAAATTGCTGAAATGCTGGAAACAGAAACATTTCTTAATAAAAAACCAAATACTATATCAGGAGGTCAAAGACAAAGAGTGGCATTAGGAAGAGCTATTGTAAGAAATCCTAAAGTTTTTTTGATGAAATATCTAAACAGTGTAGGGATACTAGAGAGGAGGTTATTATTACTGTAAATGGTCGTGGTGATACAGCTGTTCTTGGATTACAGGATTATAAGCAAATGAAAGCTGAACTAGAATTACTTCGAACTCTTTCAGAAGCAGAATATGACGTACAAAATGGAAAAGTGGGCTCTATGCAGGAATCTTTTGATGAACTTCGTGAATCTTTGGTAAATAGGAAGAATGAAAATGTATAAAATTATGAGAACGGACAAGTCAGAAGATCAACTAAGAGATATAATCTACTATATTGCAGATGATTCAGGTAGCATTGATACTGCTCTCAGATATTTGGATAAAATAGATAAAATTTTATAGTTTTTAAAAAAGGTTGTAATTGAAGAAGCAATCTTCTTATCATTTTAAAATTGATACATTTTTCCCTTCAAGTCAACTTTGTAGTGAATGTGGATATCAAAATAAAAAGGTCAAAGATTTAAGTGTTCGTAAATGGGAATGTCCGAAGTGTCATTCAATTCACGATAGAGTATAAATGCTAGTAAGAACATATTGCAACAAGGTTTACAACTACAATTAGCTAGTAGCTAGACTATATACTGTTGGGCGGACAGAAATTTAAGCTTTTGGAGAACTTGTAAGACCAGTTTACACTTAATCCTTGAGATTAACTGTAAAAAGGCTAGGTTCTATGAATAAGGAATCCACACGGGCTTGCCCCGTGGAGCGTCAAACTAAATATAAAAGAGAAAGTACAGACTTATAATGGTTAAATTTGGTTTATATTATGGTAGGCAAATTATATACTATAGATGAATATTTGTAAGAAAATGGGTCACCAAATGTTAATATGGAGGTTTTATCATGAAAAAAATTAAGATGTTAACTGTAATATCGCTTATATTTACATTTCTACTATCAGGTTGTACTATGCAAAACACAGATAAAGAACTTATAGAGGTTGAAATCAATCTAAAAGAAGGTGAAACTACTGATATTTGGGGTATTCAATTAAGTGCAAGAAATATTACTCCTACAGGAATGTCATTAATATGTAACCAATCTGAAAGAGAGCATATAGGAGACTTGCGTACTGGTAGCTACTATTTTTTAGAAGAAAAAATAGAGGGAGAGTGGTTAGAAGTAGACAAATTGGATTTGGAACATGATTTGGCTTGGACAGATGAAGCTTGGACTATTCCTATGAATAACACTGTAGAGCGGGAAGTTGATTGGGAGTGGTTATATGGTGAACTTCCTATTGGAAGATATAGAATCAGTAAAGAGATTACGAATTTCCGAAATACAGGTGATTATGATACAAAAATTTATTATGTTATTTTCGAAGTAGAAGACTAATTTTATAATATTTAATTACATTTTCAATATTGTGAATTGCTAAATAATTTGTAAACTCACCTAATTAATCATAAAATTGATGGGGCTGTTTCAAAATAAAAAGCCCATAAAAGTAAAACAGTTCAAAGAGCAATAGCTCTAAGACCTGTTTTTTAGTATAATTTAACTGCGATGAAAAATCATACTAAATTTAATCATAAAGCTAAAATCAAAAAAATGCAACTAACTTTTAGTTTTGATTTAACTAATAATTTTGATATGGATGATGAGGTTTTCCTGGTGCATAATATTATTGAGGAGATGAACTTAAGTTTTTTAGATAATGCCTACCTTAACAAAGGTAGAAAGCCAGCAGTAGAGCCGAGGATCATGTTAAAAATTTTAGTTCTTGCATATATAAATAGAAGATACTCATCTAGAGATATTGAAGATTCTTGTAAATATGATCTTCGATTTAGATCGCTTTTGAATAATGGAAAATCTCCTGATCATGTAACAATCAATAGATTCAGGAATAAAATATATCCATTCATGGACGAAATATTAAATCAGCTAATTGACCTACTAGTTAAACAAGTGGAGATAGATTTAAAAAGCATCTACATAGATGGAACAAAAATTGAAGCAAATGCCAATAAATACACATTTGTATGGAAGAAATCTATACTTAAATATCAAGATCAATTAGTACAAAAAATACTAGAATACTTCAAAATTGGTAAAGAATTATCTGGTAAGGATTGTAAAAAACTTGTTTTAATTGAGTTCAATAATATAAGAAATATCTGTAAATCAAAGAATATAGTATTTAATTATGGTAGTGGAAAGAGGAAATCAGAAGAACAAAAGAAATATGAAATGTTTGAAGAATGGCTTGATAAGTTAAAAATATATGAAGAACATTTAAATATACTTGGTGAAAGAAATAGTTATTCAAAGACAGATAAAGATGCAACATTTATGAGATTAAAAGATGACCATATGAAAAATGGACAATCAAAACCTACTTACAATATTCAATGTGCAACAAATGGTGGATACATCATAGGTATAGAAGGATTCAGTAATCCAGCAGATGTAAGAACTTTGATTCCATTTATGGATAAACTCTTAGAAAGGTATGATACAAAGATAAATAAAGTGGTAGCAGATTCAGGTTATGAAAATGAAGAGAATTATCTTTACCTAAAAGAAAAAGAAATAACCCCCTTCATAAAACCATTAAATTACGAAGTAAAGAAGAAAAGAAAATACAAAAATGATATCTCAAGAAAAGAGAATATGGTTTATCTTGAATCTGAAGATTACTATCTTTGTCATAATAATAAGAAACTTGAATTTGAAAAGATAATACATAGAAAAAATCAATATGGTTACAAAAATGAGTCTAAAGTTTATCTATGTAAAGATTGTCTAGATTGTGGATATTCCAATGATTGTATTAAAACAAAAAACAAATCTGGACTAAAGCGCATATATATTTCAGAACAATTTGAAAGGTTGAGAAAAGAATCAGAAGAAAATATAACTACAAAAGAAGGAATTACAGAAAGACTCAATCGTTCCATTCAAGCAGAAGGAATATTTTCATATATAAAATCAGGAATGCAATATACAAGATTTAAACATAGAAATATGCAAAGAATCATTTCAGAAATGAAATTATTAAGTATTGCAATAAATATTAACAAACTAAGTAGCAAAATAAAGTCAGATAAGCTAGGTTTTATTAAATACAAAGAGGCTATTTAGAAATAAAGAACAATATAAAAATAACTAAGTTTAGAAAAAATCTAAGCTTTATTTGCATATTCAAATTTAATCTCAAAAGCATATATGTCAATATTTAAGATCCTTATACAATGCAGTTGTTAGCTTGGGATAAAAAATGAGGCGTTTCATAACTGATTTATCAGTTATGAAACAGCCCCATCAATTTTATTTTAGAACTTTTATAATATTTAATTTTAAATATTATATTCTGGGATATTTTGTGGGTTTCAATCGTGTTATATATAGGGGGTGAAAGTTATTGAAAAATTATGAATCGCTAACAGATGAAGAATTTAAAGAATTATATGAAAGAAATATAGATACAGTCTATCGGATAGCCTATATAACTTTAAGAAAATCTAGTGATGTTGAAGATGCTGTACAAGATATATTTTTAAAGTTTTTAAATTCTAATAAAAAATTTAATGATTGTGAACATGAAAAAGCTTGGTTTATTATTATAACAAGAAACCATTGTAGAGATATTTTAAGAAATTGGTGGAAGTCTCGTAGAATAGATTTAGAAGTTTTGCCTGATATACCTCATTGGGATAGAAAAGAGGAATCAAGCGAGGTACTAGAAAAACTACTTCTTCTTCCAGAAAAATATAAAACTGTTTTATATCTCTATTATTTTGAAGAATATTCAGTAAAAGGAATTTCGAAAATGTTAAAAAGAAAAGAAAGCACCATTCAAACTCAATTATCTAGGGGAAGAAACAGAATAAAAATTAATTTAGGAGGGAATTAAATGAATAAAGATGATATTAATAAACTCTTTCGAAAATTAGAGCCAGGAAATGATAAAAAGGAAGAAATTTATAATAAAATTATAGATGAAAAAAATAAATTAAAGAGAAATAATATAGAAGAAAATAATAATAAGCATATTAGGAATTACAGACGATGGACAAAGTCAATGGTTGCTGGAATAGCTATATCATTGTTGTTGGCTGTGAGTGTAACTGCTGGTGTTTTAGGGAAATTTGATTGCTTTATAGAGAAATTCAATCCGGATTTTGGGAATATTGTTGAACCAGTTGAGGTTTATAGTGAAGATCAGGGAATTCGAATGGAGGTTATAGGTGCACAGAAATATGAGAATAGGGCAATTGTATATCTATCTCTTCAAGATATGACAGGTCAAAATCGTCTGACAGAAAAAACTGGATTTAGAGATGGGTTTAGTGTTACAATGAAGCCAAAGATTACAGAAGGAACTACAGGTGGAGATGAGGTCATAGCAGGTATGTCATGGCAACAAAAAATGCTTCACTTTAATGAGGATACAAATACCATTTATTATGAGTTTAATATAACTGCTGATTCAAACTCACCATTGTCAGATCCTTTGGAACTTGGTAGTTTCATTATTTATTTTGATCAAAAAAACTATGACGATGAACCAATTAATTTACCACTTACAGAAATTGAAGGCACAGATACTATGCCCATTAATGAAGTACAGATTTGGGGTGGAAATAATTTACCTGATAATCTATATTCAATTACAGAAGTAATGAGACCAGGAAATTATGGGAGAATGCCCCATGGTGAAAAAGATCAGTGGGTTTCAAATATAGGAATTATAGACGAAAAATTGCATGTGCAAATAGGGAAGGTTTTTAATAAAGAATTTGGCCCTAATGATCCAAATCTTTCCCTAAAGGATGAAGAAGGCAATATAATTCCATTTGATTATAGTTTAGTATTCTTCAATGATGAGAAAGATCATCTACTTGATCATGGGAAAAATGATTATTCTGATGCTGTTAATAAATATAAAGAATTCATATTCCCAATAGCCACAGAAGAACTTAGTAAATATACTATTTACTATACAGGAAGAGTCTATTCTGGTGTTGAAGGTAATTGGAAGGTAGCTGCAAATTTAAGTAATTCAAATCAAGATATTCGCACATGGACAAATGACATTTCTGTTGAAGGGCACCTATTTGAATATATAACATTCAGTCCGTTAGGATTAGAGACAATAGGTACTTACAAAGGGGATGATTGTAGAGCCAGTGAAATGGTAGTTGAAATTGAAACTGTGGATGGTATGATTTCTTTAGAATATGGTGGAGGAAGTAAAAATTCTGATAAAAATACTTTCTTTTCAAGTTGGGATACTACGAAACCTTTTGATGTTGCGAAAGTCACAGCTATAATTGTAAATGATATCCGAATTCCAATTAAATAGTTTATATCGGGAACTTTAAAGTATAATTTTTAGCATAAGTGAGATTATCATTGTACCAAGAGAAGGTTGAGAATCTAATGAAGTGAAAGTGCTGTCCCACTTCTAAATCCATATCCAGATTTAGGGGGGGACATCAAAATCTGTAGATTATATTGTAGCTATTTTATTAGACGATAACAAAATAGCTACAATATATATAAAATAAGGAGTTATACATATGGCAAATTTAGAACTAAAACAAATTAATAAAATTTTCGATAATGGATTTCATGCGGTAAAAGATTTTGATCTAAAAATAGAAGATGGAGAATTTATAGTTCTTGTTGGACCATCTGGATGTGGTAAAACCACAGTACTGAGAATGATAGCAGGTCTTGAAAACATTACCGAGGGGAAGCTATATATGGATGATTCTCCTATGAATCATATGGCTGCGAAGGATAGGGATATAGCAATGGTATTTCAAAATTATGCCCTTTTCCCTCATTTGACAGTATATGAAAATATGTCTTTCCCACTAAAAATAAATAAATTATCAAAGAAAGAAATTTATAATAAGGTTAAAACTGTGGCAGATATATTAGATGTAGGGACTCTTCTTGATAAGAAACCTAATACTTTATCAGGGGGGCAAAAGCAAAGGGTAGCATTAGGAAGAGCAATAGTTAGAAACCCTAAAGTTTTTCTAATGGACGAACCTCTTTCAAATTTGGATTCTAAACTAAGAACTCAAATGCGTATAGAAATATCTAAACTTCATAGAAAACTTGATGCTACTTTCATTTATGTTACTCATGACCAAACGGAAGCCATGACTATGGGGACAAGAATTGTAATAATGGAAAATGGAGAGATACATCAGATTGGAACACCACAAGAGGTTTATGAAAAACCAAATGATATATTTGTGGCACGATTTATAGGGAGCCCGTCAATGAATGTATTTGACGGAACAGTTGTTATAAATGAAGATGAGGTGCAAATCAAAATATATATTGAGAATGATAATGAGGATAATATGATCTATCTTAAGCTACATAAAAACAAGCAAAAGATGTTACAGGATAATAATTATATAAATAAGGCTATAAAGATAGGAATAAGACCTGATAATATAAAGATTAGAGATAAAGAGGATTCAAATATATTAAAAGCATATGTTAATATGGTAGAGAGAATGGGTTTAGATACCTATATTTATTTCGATATAGATGATAAAAACTGGGTTATAAAAACTAATATAGATAATAAGATTAGAATTGGTGATAATATCTCTTTTCATATAGATGAACGAAAGATGCACTTATTTGATTATGATACAGAATTAAGAATTATTTAGTCCTTAGAAAAGGATGAAAGGTCATTAGCATTTAAATAAATATAAAAAGAAGGGAGCTATAGCTAAATTGAAATATAAACTAATAAATAAAATCATTTTAATCTGTATGGTAGTAATTATGATATCAGGATGTTCAAAGAATGAAAATTTAGATAATAATATTCCTGCCTTAGAAGACAGCAAACAACCAATAGCAGAAGAAAATAAAGAACTAAGTGGAACACTGACAGTATCAACTGTCTTTGATGGATATATTGATACATTTGCAGAGGAATTTATGGACATGCATCCTAATGTGGAGATTATAGTAGAAAGACCCGATGGTAATAGGGTTTCATATATGTATCGAATAGCTATAGATTTATTAAGCGGTAGGGCTAGTGACTTGATAGATTTAAGTACCTTGGATATAAATCATAAAGCTCAAAGTGGTCTATTGGTCAATATGTATGATTTTATGGATAGTGATCCTGATTTTAATAAATCAGACTATTATACTAATATTTTTGAAGCTATGGAATATGAAGGTGGCTTATATGCCATGCCATTATCATTTAATTATGATATGGTGTATATTAGTAAGCCTCTAGCAGAGAGTATAGGTTTAGACTACGAAAATTATAATTACATTAGCTATACTGAAATGATTGATATATATGAAAAGGTTAAAAAGAATCATCCTTCGCCAGATGAATTTTATCTTATGCCTGGTGTTGTAAAAGAATCTTTTTTTAATTATGAATCTGTTGATTTTTTTGATATTAAAACAGGGGATGCCAATTTTGATAGCAATGAATTTATACAACATTTGAAACTTACAAAAAAGTTGAATACAGTTTATCATCCAGACACTCAAGAATGGGATTTTACTCGTGTGGGAGTGAGAAATGAAGATTTTTTAATGAAAGATTTTATGTTTTCTAAATTTACAACGACTGACATAGATCTGAAAAATATGATGGTTGAATTTGAAAATACAATAAGTCCTATACCATTTATAAGTAGTGAAGGAAAGACGCCATTTAGCAATTTGCTTTCAACATATGCTATTTCTAATAATAGTGAAAATAAAGAACTGGCATGGGAATTCTTAAAATATTGTGCATCTGCTAAAGAACTACCTGCATTTGAAACAAAAGAAGATGAAGAAAAATATTTTTTTATGTTTTGGGGAAATATACCAATAAATATTGAGAATTTTCATACTCATTTTAGACATGTTTTTGATTCTGAGGTGGTATGGTATGAAGAAAATGGTCTTGATGGCAACTGGAAATTTACAAATGAAGAGGAAAAAGAAGAAATTTTTAAAAACACATTAAATCAAATACATAAATGGAACAAGGAGAGGAATGTATTAGTAGGTAATCGGGAATTATCAACTTTGCTAAAGGAAGAACTGCGAAACTACTACTATTATGATTTAGCAACAGCAGAAGAAACAGCAAAAATTATTCAAAATAAAGTAAATTCTTATTTAAATGAATAAAATTTAAATAAGTGAAAGGAAAAGTATATGAAAGTTAAACTTATGAAAAAAGATAAATTATTGCCTTATATATTGCCTAGTTTATGTGGGATATTATTTTTTTATATTATCCCTTTTATACTATCTTTTTATTATTCGCTGTTAAATAATATGGGGCAGAAAAAATTCATAGGCTTAAAAAACTTCTCAGAAACATTACAAAATCCAATGTTTCAAAGAGGCTTATCAAATCAAAGCCTTTTTATAGCTATTGCTGTTCCTTTATGCCTTATTTTAGCTTTGTTTTTTGCATTACAAATAAGAAAATTAAACAAAGGTAAGAAATTTATATTTTTAATATCAATCATACCCTTCGTAGTTCCATCAGGAACTAGTATATATTTTTGGAAATGTATCTTTGATGTTAATGGACTTGCTAATAAGGTACTATATTCTTTAAATATTCCTATGGTTAATTGGTACAATAGCAAATGGGTTATGGCTATAGCTGTTATTATATTTATTTGGAAAAACATTGGAGTTACAAGTTTAATATTATATTTAGGTCTTAATCAAATACCTAAAGAATATTACGAAATATCAGATATAGAAGGGATAAATAGATTTCAGAGATTTTATAAAATCACATTAGTATATCTGACACCAATTATTTTTATTTCAATACTTTTATTAGTAGTTAATTCCTTTAAGATATTTAAAGAGATTTACTTGCTCTTTGGTAATTATCCTGATGAAAATATATACCTATTACAACATTATATGAATAGTCATTTTTTTAGATTAAACTTGCAAAAATTAATTACAGCATCATATATACTGTTTATTATAATTGGGTTATTTATATTCATTATGTTTTTATTACAAAAACGGTATTCAGATACTTTTAATACATTAAATTTTGATGGAAATCATAAAAGTACATATAGTAAAATATCTATTTACTTTGGGAATAGCTTTACAATTATGATGGGATTGATTTTTTTACTGCCTTTAATCTTTATATTTTCAATTCATTTATGGGGGATATAGAGATTATTAGTAGATATACGAAGGAGATTACAGAGTATAATACAATGGATTTAATAGCAGGGAATATGCATTTTGTTAATATAGGGTTTTTCCCAGACAAATTTACTATGGGAAACTATCTAGATGTATTTAATAAATCAGAGTATTTAAAAGCCTATTTAAACTCCATAAAAATTACTATACCTGTCTTAATAGGTCAATGTATAGTATCACCATTGGCTGCATATGGATTTGAATATAGTAAATGGAAGTATAAAGAAGGACTATTCTTTATCTATATATTAATAATGCTAATGCCACTTCAAGTTCTGTTGGTGCCAAATTATCTTGTTGCAGATTGTTTAGGTCTTGTAGATAATCATTTAGCAATCATACTTCCTGCAATATTTAATCCTATAGGTGTATTTATTATTCGATTACAGCTAAAAGGATTTCCAAAGGAATGTATTGAAGCTGGACAAAATAGTGGAGCGACACATTTTCAGGTATTCAAGGATATTGTTTTACCAAACATTAAACCAGCTATTGTTATATTAATAGTATTAATATTTACAGAATATTGGAATGTGATAGAACAAGGAATCGTTATACTTAAAACTTCTAGTTTAGAACCTATGTCAATATATTTATCACAAATTGTAGATAAGAATATAGGGGTGTTTTTTGCTACATCATGTTTATACTTAATACCTATTTTCCTAGTTTTTTTATTTCTAGAAAAATACTTTTAATTCATAATGTTACGCACCAAGAAACAGCCAGATACTTGGGGGCAAAAATCCGTGGAAAAATACCGTTTTTTATTCTTTTAAAATATGCTGGAAGATAGAGACATATTATTATTTCAGTGATGCCAAGGTAGAAATGATAAAAATTGAGGTGATATATGGAGTAATAGCTTGATTGGGTGAAAGAGAGATTATATAATGCATATAAGAGAGATTTTGGAAATTGATGCTAAATTAGGATTTCTAATATAACTATTGGTAAAATCTTAATTTATAAATTACTATTTATGTTTAATACATTGAGTACTTATATCTTAATTAAGAAAATAGAGAAATATTGAATATATGATTTTGGAGTAGACTATTTCCGTTGAAGAAATTGCTATTCAATCTAGGTATTTTCTCTAGCTACTGGAAAGGATATTTTCAACGTAAGCCCCTTAGCTTTTGGAGAGGGTAATATAAAAAGGAGGATTAGAAACGTGCTAAACTATAAGAAAACAAGGTTTTGGGTGATGATTACATCATTTATAATTATTATTGCTTTAGGAATTGCATTTGTTACAAAACCAAAGCAGGGAAATACGACTCAAAGGAAGGATGATTTAGCGGGAAGTTTATCAGATACACCAGAAGCTTTATATGATACGGAGTATGATAAGGTGAAAATCGATTTTCTATCCGACATGATTGGATTTAAGTCAACAAATGAATTTGAAATAAATGATTCGCGAACAGTAGCATATATAGATTCAACACTTAAGACTAGTATAACTTCTGCCCAAGAGGATGACTTGAATAATAATTATACAAATCAATATAGAATAGAATTGTCTAATGACATTGGTGGATATAGTTGTGTACTCTATTATGATACATTATATGATAAGGCATATGTTGTGAAAGATGGTGCCCTTTATGAGATAGGGACAGATTTTGCACGATATATTGATTCCTTTATGGAGAATAGGAAAATTGATTTTCATATAGATGCTGATGCGATAGCTTTATTTCAGACATATGGATGGACGGTTGATTACCAGATTAATTCAATGAAAGATAAGCTTGGTAATATAAAAGTCTTGACTGGTTTTAATCCCAATTCATATTATTTCGCTTATAACAATGAACTCTCAAAGGATATTGGTTTGGACATGAGTGAATACTCTGATACTACAGATATAGACATTAAAATTTATAGGGTTCATGAAAGTATGCCACAGGAATTCTATCCAATACATGATGGTAGAGGTATTGTTTTGAAAGATAATGACAAAATAATTGGTGCCTTTATTAGCGCTGGGCGTCATAGTACTTTTAATGCTTGTAGTCTAAAAGGGAATAGTTTTGAAAAAGTGACGGATTTAACACTTAATGAGTGGTTTTCAAAGATGACTAAGCTAGATGATAGTATCGAAAAAAGATTATCGAAATTAGAACCAGAGCAGGTTATAGCAGAATATTTTATGTCTCTTGATAAAAAGGATGCTAAGACCTCGGGATGCTGTATCTCAAGAAAAGCTCTATTAGGGAATTTGGCTTCCAATATGCCAAATGAGGAATTATTTAACGAAGGGATTGGGTTGCCCTTAACAGAGGTAGATATTGGAGCTAAATCAAACTTTGATAATTTGAAGTCTGCAAAACTATTAAAAACTGAATTGATTGATGAACACGATAAAAACACAAAAATATTTAGAGTAACTGTAGATCTCCAATATAATAAAGAGGTAACTATAGGAAGTGGACAACAAGATTGGGATTGTCAAATGGTTTATGAATCTCCTCAGACAGGATGGAAAATAGAAGGGTTTGGACATTAGAAGGCTAATAATGATTTTTGGAACGAATTATTAGTCTATTTTAAATCCAAGTATTTCAGTATTTGCAGAAATGTTTTGAAAAAAGGATAGATTTACTCTTTTTAACTAGTAATACTAGCTTATCTGAATTCAGAAGTCATTCTTTTGAAATAAATAATTTTAAAGATGAAGTTATGGATTAATAGATTAGCATATACATATATACTATAATGTATATATGTATATAAAGACGTCGTTAGGATTTAGATGTATAATTAAGGCTTATATTTCAATGAGAGGATGAAAATTATGAAAAAAATATTTAAAATTTTCATTTTAGTATTTGTCATATGTATTTTGTTTACAAATATTATATTAGCATCTAAAGTAGAGAAACCAAATATTCAACACTTCATTTACAACGATACCACTTATGTTCCTTTGAGAAAACTTATAGAGATTTTAGACAAGGATTTAAGATGGGATAGTGAAATAAATATTAACATTAGAGATAAAGATAATAAAATTAATAATTATTATAATAAGCATAAAGCATTTAAAACAGCTTTGATTACAATGGTTGAGGATGATTTTCTAGAGTTGGAGTTTCAGTTAAAAAACATAGAAAATGAAGAAAACATAATTGCCTTACATCATCCTTATTATAATTTCATCATATATGATGAGAATGAATCTGAAGTATATAACTACCAAAAGAAATTCCCTATTTCTATACCTGTAGTCAAAGAAGAAAAAATTCCTAGAGATGGATATCTCAAAGTGAATAATAAAGTAGATTTAAAAGACTTAAATTTGAATTCTAGTGAAACTTATAAAGTAGTATTTTCATTGTCTTTTGAAGATGAAGAAAATAGATATATGCTATCAGAAAAGTCTTATTTTAAAAATTCTATGAAAAGTGAAGAAACATATATTGAACAATCTCCTATTATATTAGACTTGGTAAGTAAGGAATATCGGGCAATTTGGGAAAGTAGTTATAAATATGAGACCCCAATACTAATTGATAACTACACTGAGTGGATAAACTTTCTTAAGAAATATCCTCCAGAACTAAAGAATGTTAATATACTGCAACAGAATTATAATGATGAATTTTTCAAGGAGAGATTGGTATATGCCTATATAAAAAGTGAAGGAAGTGGCTCAAATAGTCTTACAGTGCAACGAGCTGAAATTAAAGAAGATAAATTAAATCTTTTCATGGACCACATAGTCCCAGAGGAAGGTACAAGTGACATGGCAACCCTAATCTGTCTATTTGGGATTAAGAGGAATGATATTGAAAATGTAAAAACAGTAGAAGGAATAATATTAAATGGCAGATCAAGAATTGATAATGTCAGATAGGAAAGTAATTGATATTGCAATGAAATATGGATTCCTGTAGAGAAAAAATAATTTAGTGTAAAATTAAATAACTAAGATAACCTAGGCTAGGCAGTCAAAAAATGACTGCCTTTTTTGTACAGTTTATACATGTAGTTATTTACTGATTACAGAGTAAACTGGCATAAATTTTTAATCGTTAATAAAAATCATGTTGACAATTTTAGAAAAAGGTAGTATTATAAACTCAAACATATGAATGAATGTTCATCTGTTCAAATGTACATAAGGTTTTATTATATAGATATATTTAGAAAGAAGGGATATTATGTGTAAAGATAATTCTTGCAGTGCTCACCATCATGATCACGATCATGAACATGCATCTTTTAGTCAAAATCAGATATTAGACTCTGGCGAGGGTGAACTTTTATCTATGAAGTTAAAAGGCTTAGCTTGTTCAAGTTGTGCAGGTAAGATAGAAGATAGAATTAAAAAGTTGGATTCAACAATAGATATGAATTTGAATTCTACAACATCTGCATTAAAAGTTAGATTTCAAGGTAATAAAGATGAAGTAACTAAAAATATAATTAAAATAGTAAATGACCTGGAGCCAGATGTTGAGTGTATAGTAGATACAGGAAGACACATTGTAAAAAAATATTCTCTTAAAGGTCTTAATTGTGCAAGCTGTGCTGGGAAAATAGAGAGAATAGTAGGCGATTTAGATGGGGTTTATGAAAGTGAATTAAATTTCAACCTTTCAACTTTGGAAGTAAAGGTAGATAAAAATAAAAATGATATAACAAAGGAAATAACCAAAATTGTAACTGAACTTGAACCAGATGTTAAAGTTATAGATGAAAATCAAAAGACAGAAGTTGAAAAGCCTAAAAATACATTGCAAATGAGGATGGGCTTATCAGTAATATTTTTAATTATAGGATTTGTATTTAGAAAACTAGGAAGCAATTTACAGATTATTCCTTTTTTAGTATCATATATAGTAATTGGATATGATATTATCAATAGATCATATAAAAATATAAAACGTGGAGAAATATTTGATGAAAACTTCCTAATGTCTATAGCTTCTATAAGTGCCATGGCATTAGGAGAATATCCAGAAGCTATAATGGTTATGTTATTGTATCAAATTGGAGAATATTTCCAAGGTAAGGCAGTAGAATCTTCAAGACAATCAATAGCAAACCTTATGAATATTAGACCTGACTATGCAAATGTAATTATTGGAGAGAATATTAAAAAAGTTAGTCCAGAGGATGTAAAACTAGGAGATATTATAATTGTTAAGCCTGGTGAGAAGATAGCTTTAGATGGTGTAGTTGTAAAGGGCGAGACTTATTTAGATACAAAGGCTTTAACAGGAGAGTCAGATCCAAGATTTGTAAATGAAGAAGATCAAGTATTAAGTGGATCTTTGAATATAGATGGCTTGATACAAGTTAAGGTAACTAAAGAGTTTGGTGACTCAACTGTAAGTAAAATATTAAATTTAGTTGAAAATGCAAGTTCTAAAAAAGCAAAAACTGAGTTAAGAATAACTAGATTTGCTAGAGTATATACACCAATAGTAGTTTTAATAGGTTTCTTAACTGCTGTAATACCACCTTTATTATTTAGTGGGGAGTGGTCTACTTGGGTGCTTAGAGGAGCGACTTTCTTAGTAGTGTCTTGTCCTTGTGCCTTAGTAATATCAGTACCAATGACTTACTTTGCTGGTATTGGAGCTTCATCTAGAAATGGTATATTAGTAAAAGGTGGAAATTATTTAGAAAGTTTAGCAAATTCAAAATATCTTGTACTTGATAAAACAGGTACAATAACTAAGGGGAATTTCAACGTAGAGAAGATTCAAGCTTTTAATGAGTTTAATAATGAAAAAGTTTTGGAGTATGCAGCTTATGCTGAAAGCTTTTCTACCCATCCAATAGCTAAATCAATAGTAAAAGAATTTAAGAATAATGTTGATCAAGAAATTATAACTAATTATAAAGAGATTAAAGGAAAAGGTATTAAAGCTTTAGTTGGAGATAAAGAAGTTATATGTGGAAATTTTGATTTTGTTGGAAGTGAAATAAAAGGTGTTAAAGAAAGTAAGGATAATGGAACTATAGTATATGTAGGAGTGGACAATGCATTTGCAGGATATATAGTCATTAAAGATGAATTAAAAGAAACTTCTTATGAAGCAATAAAAAGTCTTCCAGAGCTAGATATCCTTATGCTTACTGGAGATAGAAAAAGTACTGCAGAGGAAGTGGCTAAAAAGGTTGGCATCAAAAACTATAGATATGAGTTATTACCTGATGATAAAGTGAATGAAGTTGAAAATCTGTTTTCAAGGAAAAAAGATGAAGATGCTTTATTATTTGTTGGTGACGGTATCAACGATGCACCAGTTTTAGCCAGAGCAGATGTAGGTATAGCTATGGGTGGAGTAGGTTCTGATGCAGCCATAGAAGCAGCAGACATGATAATAATGGATGATGATTTAAGTAAAATAAGAAAGGCTATAGATATAGCAAAGAAAACCAAAAAAATTGTAACAGAAAATATATTCTTGTCACTATCAATTAAGTTTGTAATTATGGTTTTAGCTTTCATTGGTATAGCACCAATGTGGTTAGCTGTTATAGGAGACGTTGGAGTAGCTTTACTTGCTGTATTTAATGCAATGAGAGTTTTAAAAGCATAGTTTTTTAAAAGATAAGTTATGGTGTGAATCGTCATATAAGCCGTTCTAAAAAAATGCATTAGATAAGGAGAGTTTTTAACTCTCCTTATCTAATGCTTCCTTTGATTCTCTAAATAAATTTAGACAAAAAAATTATCTTGTACCTGAAAAAACATGTCATTTTTTTATATGTATGACAAATCTAATGATTGATATAATATCTCCTGAATATCCAAAGGTTAGTTTTGTTAAATAGACAAAGTACAAGGAGGAATTGCTGGAATTGTAAAAGGAGTATTGGACATTAGGAAAAATACTGATAAACCTTTTAAAGTAATTTTACTCTGACTTAATGATTTTAGACTTAATTTTCTTTTAAGTGAAAACTTGGAAACTTACAATGAAAGCTAGTTATATTTTAATTTTAAATTTCTAGGAGGATAAGGATGAAAAGAGAAAAAGAATTTGAAATAAATGGATGTGTTTCAGTACCAGAAGATTTAAGCTATGATGACTTTTGGGATAAATTCATTGATTTTATAGAGGCTAATAATTGGTCTTTTGGTGGTGGAATAAATGAAATTATTGATGGTTTCTATATAAATGAAGATGGAAGAAATAGAGACCATGTATTAGACCAGGATCTAAAAGACTTGATTTACCAAGGTAATAATAAAAAAGCAGTAGATATATACATGGAATTGAGAGGGGCAGATAAGAAAGAAGCACAAACATATGTGGAAGACTTGTCCAAAAGACTATGGGGCAATAGCTTTAGGAAACTGACTAGATTTTTAAATAGACTGGAAGAAAATAAAATATTCTACAAATTAGATACAGTTAGAAATAATTATATAATGGTAGAAGTAGCTGTCCCTGGTCAAAGATGGGAAGTAGAATTTTCCCCAGATGGAGATGTGGTAGTTGAAAGGTTTAAAAGCTTTAAAGATGTAGGAGATGAAAGTCTCCTAGACCAACTATTTGAAAAATTTTCTGAATAAGTATAGAGATAAGAGGAGAGAAAATTATGACAGACAGGGATAAAAGCTTAAAAGATATTTTAAGGGGGATACTAGATGAATATGATTTTGAAGCTGGTCCCTTATTTAGGTTGACTAGCAAGCTAAGATTACATAGTGCCTTAACAGATCGATCTCCATATTTAGAAAATGGAGATTTGGACGAGGACTATATTGATGCAACTCTTGAGAAAGCTAGTGAGATTTTTAAGCAGCTTAATTTTAAAGGAGACTTGCTCCTGGTCTATGATAATGTATTTAATATTAATACTGAGAAAGAGGTAAACTTCATAGAAACAATCTTAGTAAATCCTAAAAGAAAGGAAGAATATACTTATGAATGGTTTTATGAGGATGGGGAAGAACTTCTTAAGCCTATCAGAAGACTCTACCAGGTGGAAGCTCTAAAAGTAGAGGAGCTTTTTGGCCAAATAGGACGGTCGGATATTGGTGGAGACTATGACCTAGTCTCATCAATTTTTATTATAGACTTGGAAAGCAAGACAATATTTTATTTCTATGATGATAGGGGGCTCTACATAATGGCAAGGGAGGGAAAAATCCTCCAGGACCTATGGGAGTGTCTGCCAGCCTATTTCTTCGAGGACTGCCATGACTTTGAAATAAAGATAAAAGAACTTTATTGGATAGATGGCAGTCAGGACAACAAAGAAGACCTTTGTTTGCATGGAGATCTAGAAATAAGATTAAATAATGAAATAGTTGAATATTCCCCTACAGTAAGTGCAACAGGGTTAAGGCTATTAAGATCTCTGTTTACAGACCATCATGGAGGCAAAGGAGAACATCTCTTCCCTTGTTGTGGAAATACTATGATAGCTAATGAAAAATTGGATAAGGTTGAAATAATAGGATGTGACCAAGGATTAGATTGGGCTATTAGTCATAAAGATGGTTTTGTGACTATAGAAGCAGATGAGAATTTAAAAACTACCTACTATTACTTACAATATAAAAAAGAAGTCTTAAATTTTATAAAGCAAGTAGAAAACTTTTATAAAAAAGCAGGAAAGAGAGTTTTACCAGAAGATAAAATGGATAGGGAGGGTTATCTTGCCTTTTGGAGAGAATGGGAGGACTTAAAAGAGAGAACTTTTTTGATATAAGGTATAAAAAATATTAGATAAAGATTTAGACAGATATTCACTCAATGATAAAGAAAATACAATGCTTGGTATGCTTCCTATAGCTTAGAACAAGTATTAGTGGCTTTTGGCAAAACAACAGAAAGTTATAAATTTCCAATGCAACAAGGTGCATTATATATTAAAGATAAAAATGCTGATTTATTTTTTATAACAATAAATAAAAAATATAACTAATCAAAGTGATAATATTTATCTTTTAAAAGATTTTAAATGTAATCTTAGTTGTTGGATATAATAAATATTGGGTAAAAATATCATAAGTATTTTTTAAAATTTTATTCAACAAAAGGAGATGAAATAAATTGAATGAAGTAATTAAAGTAATGAAGGAACATAGGTCAATAAGAAAGTATAAAAATCAAATGATATCTGATGAGATATTAAATAATTTAATAGATGTAGCTCAACATGCTCCAAATTCAATTAATGGACAACAAAGTACGGTTATTGTAATCAAAGATAAAGATACAAAAAAGAAAATTGCTGAATATGCAGGTGGCCAACCTTGGATTGAAGAGTGTCCAGTATTTTTAGTTTTTGTAATGGATTTTTATAAGACTAAGTTAGCAGCTGAAAAAAATAAAAGAACCCAGACAATAACTGATAGTGTAGAGTCTATAATGGTAGGTTCTGTAGATGTAGGACTTAGTATGCAGAATGTAATTACTGCTGCAGAATCCTTAGGATTAGGCACTGTATGTATTGGAGGAATTAGAAATAATCCTTCAGAAATGATAAAAATATTAGAGCTTCCAGAATATACTTATCCAGTTGTTGGCTTATGTTTAGGATATCCTGAAGATAATTCAGCTCCAAAGCCAAGAATGGGAAAAGAAGCATATTGTCACATGGAAAAATATAATAAAGAAATTTTACCATCAACCATAGATGATTATGATGAAATCATGTCAAAATATCTAGAAGAGGGTGGAAGAAGAGAGAAAATAAATTGGAGTAACAATACAAGTAATATTTATCAAAATGTGTACTTCCCAAAGGTTTATCCAACATTAAAAGAACAAGGTTTTAAAAACGAAAAATAGCCTAAAATATACAAAAATATTTTACATGAATATATAATAGAAGAATTAAAAAATATCACAGAAAGTCATACTTGGCTAAAATACAGAATAAACTCATAGGAAGGTTTATTCTGTATTTTTAAAATCTCTTCACGTGTATAAATATATGATACATATTAAATTCAAAGTTATAATTATTAAACAATTGCAAATAAATTTCTAAAATAAAGGGAGAAAAAATGAGAACCAATGCATATATAAATCGAGCAATAGACTATATATTAAATCATATTAATGAAAATATATCTGTTGATGAGATTGCCTCTCATTGCAATTTTTCAAGATATTACTTTTCTAGAATGTTTAAAATGGAAACTGGAGAAAGCATATATGAATTTATCAAACGAGTGAAAATGGAACAAAGTGCGTTTCGCTTAAAGGTTGATAAAACCAGAAGTATCACGGATATAAGCTGTGATTATGGTTACAGTTCATCAAACTACAGCTATGCTTTTAAGCAACATCACAATAAATCTCCAAGGGAATTTAGGCGTAGTATTACGCAAGAATCTTTAGTAAACCCAATATTTAGTGATGCTGATATAGGGTTAGAGTCATTTGAGGAATGCAACAAAAAAATTTCTATAGAAGTTCTTGAGGATTGTCCTGTTATATATCAACGGCATAAAGGAAACTATGGAGACTTATCCGTTCAGTGGGGAGCATTTCAAGAAAAATATAAGGAATATATCACCGAGTTAACATTGTTTCTTGAACGTACCTATGATGACCCGTCCATTACCAATATAAATGAATGCCTATATGATATCTGCATGACTGCCCCAGAAGGCTGTAAACTTGAAAATACATATGTGCTGAAAGGTGGGAAATTCGCTATTTATCACTTCAAAGGTTTGGTAAAAGAGATATATACCTCTTACCAAAGTATTTTCAATGTCTGGTTACCTAAGAGTGACAATGAGATTGATGAACGCTACGGCTTTGAGATTTACAGAAAGATAGACTGTGATTCTATGTATATGGAAATTGATTTTTGTATCCCAATCAAATAGAGCACAAAAACAGAAGTATTTTTCTTTTTATTCCTTTATCCTATATGGTGTGAACGATGAATATAGGGAGGAAATAAAAATGAACTTAGAGAGCATTCAAAACAACAAAATCAAGACAATTTTACAGTTTTCCATTCCATCGATTATTGCAATGGTGCTGACCTCACTGATTACAGTTGTTGATGGTTTTTTTATTGGAAACTATGTGGGAAAAGAAGGCCTTGCTGCGGTTAACTTAGGGCTACCCATTGTCTATTTACACCTTGCAGTAGGTCTTATGGTGTCTGTAGGTGGTGTGGCAATTGCTGGAATGTCACTTGGAAGTAGGGACATCAAAAAGTGCAACAGTGTTTTTAATTAGACTATATGTACGGCAATGGTTTCCACCATTTTGCTTAGCATCATTATACTGCCTTGCATTGAGCCTATGCTTCAACTTTTAAATGCTGATATACAGGTGGCGGGATTTTTCAAGGACTATTATGGCATTATGCTACTGGAGCTTCCCATTATGGTGATAAACACATCCTTTGGTATGTTTATCAGAGGAGAGGGTAAACCACAGTATTTTATGCAGGTTAACATTTTAAATGTATTACTTAACATTTTGCTTGATTATTTGTTTGTCCGCTGGGTTAGCTGGGGTGTAAAGGGTGTAGCTGTTGCCTCTTTGATCTCTGCCCTTGTTACCCTTTTGTGTATTCTTTACTTTTTTATCAAGAAGTCAAAGGTGTATAAATTCCACGGATTCACTTTTTCTAGGAAGGTGTTGAGTAGAACATTATTCAATGGCAGCTCAGAATTTGTGGGCGAAATGTCAATGAGCATTTCTATGTTTGCCTATAACTATGTAATACTAAAAAATGTCGGTGTAGATGGTGTGACTGCATTTACCATCGTGGGTTATATTGCCTATATCTTCAGCATGGTGATAATAGGTTTTGGTCAGGGGGCAAGTACCCTTATTAGCTTTACTTATGGAGCAAAGGAAGATTTCCTTGCAAGAAGCCTACGTAAGATAACCAACTTCATGGTGCTGATTACTGGAGTAATGGTGCTTTTCCTAGTATTAGTTGGTTCCAAGTGGTACAGCAGTCTGTTCGTTAAAGGCGAAGTCGTGGAGCAGATGGTTCATTCAGGGGGAATAATCTATGCAGTTTCCTTTCTGTTTTCGGGGATTAATACAATTTCTTCTTTTTACTTTACATCAATTGGAAAGGCAAAGGAGTCAGCCATCATATCTTCTTCACGAGGATTGGTAATTCTTCTGATTTGTATCTTCACTTTGCCACCACTGTTGGGTATGACAGGAGTATGGCTTGTGGCACCGATTACAGAAGTACTAACCTTACTTTTGAGCTTGTTTTTTATAGGAAAAGAAGAGAAAATAAATATTATAAATAATTAAACAGATATTGTATTATTTACCGAATTAAAGTAAAATGAAAATACTATTAGTTGTTTTTCCTATGACTTTAATAGTATTAGTAATTTATATGTTAATTGAAAGAATTAAGGAAATAAAAGGAGGAGAAGAAGATGATCTTAGTAAATACTGATTATATATCTGGAAAAGATCTTGAGATGCTTGGCTTAGTAAAGGGCAGTACTATTCAATCTAAAAATGTAGGTAAAGACATTTCACAGGGATTTAAAACTCTTATAGGTGGAGAACTTAAGGCTTATAATGAGATGATGAATGAAGCTAGGGCTATTGCAACTAAAAGAATGGTTGAAGAAGCAACAGATTTGGGAGCAGATGCAGTTGTAAATATTAAATATTCATCTTCTGCAATCATGGGAGGAGCTGCAGAAGTGATTGCATATGGAACGGCAGTTAAATTTAAATAATAAGAAGTTTATGTAACTATATAAGTAAATAAGGCCTGATAATATTCATTTTGACATATTATTAGGCTTTTTAATATAAATATTTGCATTAAGGAGGATACCTATGAAACTATTTTTTATTTCAGATATACATGGATCTGTATATTACTTAAATGAAGTCATGGAAAGATATGAAGAAGAAGGGGCAGATTATATTGTCATACTAGGAGATATTCTATATCATGGAGCAAGGAATCCATTGCCTAAAGAATACAATCCAAAGGGAGTTATAAATATTTTAAATAATTATTCAGATAAGATAATTGCAGTTAGAGGGAATTGTGATAGTGAAGTTGATGAAATGGTACTAGATTTTCCTATTATGTCAACTTATTCTAATATTATATATAATGATAAAAGGCTTTTTTTAACCCATGGACATATATACAATGAAGATAATATGATAAAAATAAATGAAGGTTCTGCTTTTATTTATGGACATACTCATATTTTAAGAGCAGATAAAAAAGATAATATATATTTTTTGAACCCAGGAAGCATAACATTACCTAAGGAAAATAATCCCCATACTTATGGAGTATTAGAAAATAGTAGCTTTAAAATAAAAGATTTAGCTGGAAATATTATTAAGGAAATAGATATTATTTAATAATAGTGATATTATTTGAATCTCTCTCGTGTTGAGTCAAAGTTACCAATAAATCAGTATTTTCGTTATAAAAACCTCCTAAATTTTTTTCTGCATATATTTGTAGGGGGGAATTTAACTCTAGTGATAGAATATAAAATGATATGGAAACTGTTAAAAGATTAAATATGTATGATAAAATGACAATATAAAATATTATCATACATACTTAGGAGGGTTAAATTTTGAAAAAGCAAAAATACATATTAATTGGAGAAATAGTAGCTTGTATTTTTCTAATAGCTTTTATTTATTTAACTATGGATTTTACATATGGGAAAACTATGAATATTGGATTTATAGCTTCATTACCTGTTAGTTTAATAATGGTTTCTTTAATAAACTGGAAAAAAGAAGTAAAAAGTAAAGGTGGATTTAGGGTATTTACAGTATTTATAATACTATTAACACTTATACTAATATTTTTATTAAAACCTGATTATACATATAAAGAAGGGCTAGAAATAGTAAATAATTTAGGATACTCTAATATAAAAGAAACAAAAGAAAAATCTATATTTCCTTCTCGCCTAAAAATAAACAAATTAGTAGGAAAGGCTTATTTTTATGAAGGAGAAAAGGCTGGAAAATCCTATTATATTTTAGTAAGCCCTATAGATGGGAGTGCTCAAATTGAAGAAATAGGTGTAAGAAACTATATTGATTTATATAGGGAAAATAAGGAAAAGAATAAAAATTAATAAATTACACTTATATTATAATATAGAATTTTACAATATAAATATAAATAGATTTATTAGAGCAAGAGGCAATAACCTTATAATGGCTAAAACAGCTGTTATAAGGTTATTTGTATACGGTAAATAATTTAAAATCGTTGAGAAAATAAAAAATAAACCTTAGACATTTTGTTTCAGATTAGCTAATGATAATTTTGAATCCTTTAAGCTCTTGCTGCAATGTTCTGATGGGACGAGGGATGTTGATTTTACAGATTTGGATGGTAAAACGGAGATACAGGATACTTATAAAATGTATGATGTTTTGGAACAAAAAGGCATTACATTTCAGAGATTGAAAGGTGAGGAACAGATTCATAAAAATGAAGAAGTTATTTTGAAGGATTTTAATATAAATCTTGAAAATATTTGCTTTGGCTATGATAATGACAAGGAAATAATACATGGAATAGATATGAAAATTAAAGAAAATACACAGAATGCATTTGTAGGTCCAAGTTGTAGTGGAAAGTCTACACTTGTTAAGTTAATTGCAAGATATTGGGATATTCCATCAGGGAGTATAAAAATAGGAGTCCAGAAAAGGGACTCCTATTTTACATAATGAGTTCTTCTGTATTCACCTGGATTTATACCATAATAGCTTTTAAAAAGCCCTGAAAAATGGCCGCTATTTTTGTAGCCTAGTTCCTTTGCAATGGATGTAATGCTATCTTCTGTATTTAATAAAAGTGTTAAGGCTGCATTCATTCTTAAATCTTTGAGATATTGATATGGTGTAGTACCAAAATAATCCCTAAAAGCCAATAGAAGTCTTGATGTACTCATTTTAGAGATTTTAGCTAGTTCTTCGAGACTTGGATAACTTCCAATATTATTTTGAAGATATTTCTCTACATTTTTTAAAAGGCGTTTATCAGTTTTATTAAGTCTTACAGAGATATGTTCTTTTTCCCACTTTTGATCCTTGTCATGGGTAACTAAAGATAATATTTCTAAGATTTTACTTTCTGAATAGATTTTTTGGGATATTCCTTTAGCTTTACATGTTTTAATCTGATTAAAAATAAAATTAAGTTCTGGTGATACAGGATTTTTTGCAAGGTACTTAAAAGCAGTTGTAAAGTCTTTATAACTGTCACCATAGCGATTTTTAAGAAAACGATCAAAATAATTTCTAGTAAGAATTACCTTAGTAAATTCTATTAACTTGTTTTTTTCACAGAATACATGGACTAATTTATTTGTATTTATATAGCATAAGATTCCTGTATCAACTTTTTTGATTTTTCGCTTTCCAACTTGATAAGAGCTAGAAGTTGTATCAAACTTACTTATTTCAATATATTCTTCTTCAATTTCAGATACTTTTTCAAAGTCATAGTTAGGGGTATAGCTTGCGATTAATATAATAAATTCATTATTAGAGTTTATTATTCGAAAAAAACCGTCTCCATAATCTGGATTCATTCGATAGTATTTTTCATATTCCGTTGAAAGCTCTGGAATATAGATAAAGTTAAACTCTTTTGGAGCTTGTATAAAGTATTCTATTACACTTTTACTGGTCATGATTTACTCCTCCTTATATATTATAATAACATAAAATATAAACACTATAAACTATAAAATCATCATGAAAACGTAAAAAAATATTTTAAAAATTATGCTTAAACATTGAAAAATAAAGGAAATATGTAATGAAGTAAAATCTAAATCAAAAACACTTATCTATTTCAATTTATAATCAAATTATGTATAATAGATGCCAATAAGGAGGATGACCTATGAACAATAAATTTTAAATTAGAAGATTATTTTCCTTTATGGGAAAGAATAAGTCAAAAGCAATAGGAGGATAAAAATGAGTGAGAAAAACCCACGCATTATGATGATAGAAAAAGGAGATATTACAAAAACTCTTTTTAAATTAGGAATACCTATGGTAATAAGTATGCTTGTAACAGCTTTATATAATGTTGTAGATACATATTTTGTATCAAATTTAGGTACTCAGCAATCAGGAGCTGTTTCCATTGCCTTCCCAATATCACTATACTTTTCTGGATTGGGGTTAACTTTTGGAGTTGGGGCAGCTTCATATATTTCTAGGCTTTTAGGGGAAAAGAAAATTAAAGAGGCTAATCGAGTAGCTTCAGTGGCTTTTTATACGGCTGGAATAATTGGAATGGTGTTAATGATAATATTGCTTTTATTTACAGAGCAAGTTCTAATTTCAATGGGAGCTACAGAAACAATTTTACCCTATGCACTTGAGTATGCAAATATCTTTATTGTAAGTATGTTTTTTACAACCATAAATGTATCAACAGGAAACTTGGCAATTGCACAGGGAGAAGCTTCAATAACATTGAAGGCAATGATTGTGGGAGCAGTGTTAAACATGATATTAGATCCAATTTTGATTAATGAAATGAATTTAGGAGTAAAAGGAGCAGCAATTGCAACACTGATTTCTCAAATTGTAACTACTATAATCTATTTAAGGTTCTTCTTTGGAAAGAATAGTTATATTACAATGAATTGGAGAGATTTCAAACCCAGTATTTCAATCTACAAGGAAATTATAAAGGTTGGTATTTCTATGTTCTTGCTACAAGGACTTACGGGATTTTCTATGTCATTGATTTCTCGAAATTCCAGTTTATATGGCGATGCAGCTGTATCTGCTATGGGAATTATTTTGAGAATTGTAACACTTGGAACTAATGTTGTATTTGGTTTTATGAAAGGATATCAACCCTTTGTAGGATATAATTATGGAGCAAAAAATTATAAGAGAACTTTAGATATAACAAAAAAAGCAATGCAGTGGTCAACTTTTTATTGTGTTCTTTGGACAGTAGTAGTTTTCTTATTCTATAAAAATATAATGACATTTATGATAGATGATTCTGAGGTAATAGGTATAGGAACAAAGGCTTTGAAGGTAAATACTCTGATGTTTTTTACTTTTGGTTTCCAATTTACTTATGCTACCCTTTATTTGTCCATGGGAAAAGCAATTGCAGGAGGAATTTTAAATATTGGGAGACAAGGTTTGTTTCTAATTCCCGTAATTATTATATTACCTAGAATATTAGGAATGAATGGAGTTATTTTTGCCCAACCTGTGGCAGATATTATTGCAACTATTATAACTATTCCCTTGGCAATAAAAGCTAATAAAAAACTAAATATGTTAAAATAGCAAAAGCACTGAGAAGTAAAAATCTTAGTGCTTTTGTTGTTTTTAAATTAAAATTAAATATATAATATAGGAAAGTTTAATTAGCATAAATGTATTTCATCTATCTGTGCAACTTAGACATTTGAGATTGTAAAATAAGCAGAAAATAGTTGTAATTAATAAGAGAATTGATATGATTTATATGGAAGGAGGAAAAAAATTGAAGGTCAATTATTATGAAGATAAAATGATAGATGAAAATCGGGTGGATATATTTTATAGTTAGAAAGATGGTGAAATTATTGTTAAAGCAGATTCAAATATGAGAATGCGTTTGATTATGGAAAATGGGGAAGTGCTTATTTTAAATAGAACCTTTAAAAAGAATTCTATGAAATATTTGAGAAATATATGGGAGGTGAAAAATGCTAATCAAATATTAAAAAATATAAAGAAGAGAGGAAATTAGATATGGGGAAAAAAGTTACTGGGTGGGATTATTTTTCTTTAGGAATGTCTGCATTCGCAGGATTAGGGCTAGAAGTGATATATGCTTTTGTATTAGAGCCGATGATATATGGAGTAACAATACAGGACTGGAATACAAGTCAGATGATCGCTCATTGGGTTATAACCTGCATTTCTTGGGGGATAATAGGTTATTTGCTCATTTTTGCATCTAGGAAGAAATATCAGTTTAATCTTTTTGAAACAGCAGATAAGATGGCAAAATGGCAATGGGTATCTGTCATATTTTGTGTTATTATAGCATTAGTTTCAAGTTACATAGATTGGAATGGATTTAAGATTATCAGAGAGTTTCAGATTAAAGGGCTATTATTATTCGTTTTTCAATATATATATTATGCATTTGAAACAGTGTTATTCATGCTTATCATAATTTTTACTCAGAAGGCATTTGAGGTATGGTATAAAAGAAAAAACATACCATATGGAGGAATAATCTGTGGAATTACATGGGGATTGGCCCATGCATTTACAAAAGGTAGTATATGGATTGGATTACAAGGAATTTTCTTGGGATTTCTGCTAGGAGTAACTTATTTACTCGTGAATAGAGACATAAAGAAAACATATATATTATTGTTTATTATGTTTGCACTATAGTTGATTGATATAATAATTTGAGTAATGCCAATGAAGGGATTTAGATAGGGAAGGTTTATTTTTACTGTATACTTTTGTTAGTATACAGTTTTTTTATTTTTATAAAAAAGGTAAATATAGTTAAGCTTAAAATAATGACACAAATATAAATAAAGTATCAGAAGGGCTAGATTCTTTAAAATGTATTAAGGAGAATAGACCATGGAAGTTTAAATTCCTTGGGAAAATCAAGACGGAAAAATACTAGTTACTACATATTTAAATTTTTGGATTTAATAAACACAGTTAAAATAAATCTACATAATATATAAATAAAGATATCAACAGTATCTTCTTTTAAATAAAAAGATGAATGAAAGAAGGCAATTATAGATGACTAACCCCTTAGATCCTAAATTAATTCCTAAATATGTTAATCAATTGGTTAAACCGCTTGTATTCAAACCTACCATAGTAACTGACTCTGTAACAGGTAAAGAAACAAGTCATAATTACACAGTTACTGTAAGTGAATTCAAGCAACAGATATTGCCACCTTCATATCCAAAAACAAAGGTATTTGGATATGAAGGTATAGTTATTGACCCTGATACTTGTGAATTAGTATACAAGCGTAGCTCTCCTGGGCCTACATTTGAAGCTATTCGGGACATTCCAATTAATGTACAGTGGGTAAATAATCTTACGAATTATAATTTGTTTGCAGTAGACCCTACTTTGCATTGGGCAAATCCAAATGATATGGAAAAGCCTATTCCACCATATCCACAGTATCCACCTGGATTTCCTTTAGCACAGGGTCCTGTTCCTATAGTTACCCATCTTCACGGTGGTGAAGTTAGATCTGATTCTGACGGTGGACCAAATTCATGGTTTACGGCTGGAGAAGAGAAAATAGGATCAGATTTTTCGAAATCACGCTATACCTATCCAAATCAACAAGAACCTACTACACTTTGGTATCATGATCATGTAATGGGAATGACTCGTCTTGGTGTATATGCAGGGCTTTCTGGATTTTATTTATTAAGAGATTTAGATGATGATATAGCTCCTCTTATTCCCAGTGGAGAATATGAAATTCCCATAGTTATTCAAGATAGATCATTCAATGAAGATGGTTCACTTTTATTTCCTGCTAATGGAAATAATCCTGATATTCACCCATACTGGAGACCAGCATTTATAGGAAATACAATCGTAGTAAATGGTAAAGCATGGCCTAATTTAGATGTGGAACGTAGGCAATATCGTTTTAGAATTCTTAATGGCTCAAACACTAGAACTTATAATATTAAACTTTCAAACGATCAGCCTTTTATTCAAATTGGTTCTGATGGAGGTTATCTACCATATCCTGTTGAACTAACAGAATTACTCATTTCACCAGCTGAACGTGCTGATATTTTGATAGATTTTTCAATCATAGAACCTTATACTACTATAATTATGACTAATGATGCAAATGCACCTTACCCAAATGGTGCCACGCCTGATCCAGAAACAGATGGACAGATTATGCAATTTAGCATATTAGATACACCTTCAGTCCCACCAAAAGAGATTCCAAATAAATTAAATGAAATTCCAATATTAACTCCAGATGTGCCTAAGAAAATTTTAACTTTAAATGTTGTAAGAGGATCTAGTGGAGCCCTTGGATTATTTCTAGATGGACAAAAATGGAGTGCACCTATTACAGAAATAGCAATTGTAGGTTCAACAGTTGAATGGGAGATAGTTAATCTTACTGGAGGAGCACATCCAATTCACATTCATTTAATTCAGTTTTTGATTGACAATAGTCAGGAATTTGATACTAGAAATTACAGGGATGCCTGGACACAACTCAATGGTCAACCTCCGTTATCTCATCCTACCATACCACTACCAGTGGAACCATTTCTTATTGGAAATCCTATTGATCCTCCTTTAAATGAAAGGGGATGGAAAGATACTGTATTAGCATTGCCTGGAAGAGTTACTAGACTTAAGCTTAGATTTGCGCCACAAGATGCTAAACCTAATGAGGTTAAACCAGGAGTAAATTTATTTCCATTTGATCCTACTATAGGTCCTGGATATGTATGGCATTGTCATATAGTAGACCATGAGGATAATGAAATGATGAGACCACTTATAGTTACAGATAATCCTATTCCTATTGCTAATCCTCAAACTTGTTGTGAAGTCATGGTAAAAGGAAGTACAGAGCTACTTCCACCTGCTCTTGAGGCTGAGCCTATAATTAGCCAAAGTAAAATTTTTGCTAACATAGAGTCTGTATGCCCAGGTAAAGTTATTATAGGTGGGTTTATCAGAAAAAATATCTCATATACAGCAGTTTTAGAAGATGGAACAAAGGAACCAACTACTGTAATTAATGATATACCTTTTAATTGTAAGATAGATAGAGAAGATGCTAATAAATGTGATAATTTTATTATTACTGGTATAGAACTACAATGTAATGTATATGAACATGCTAAAAATTTTGGTCAAAACTGCTTTACAAGTGAGAAGGTGGCTTATAGATTTGCAGAAAAAGATTTGGTTAAATTGTGTATAAGGAAAGATTAGTAGAGGTAATATAAGGAACCGAGGTGTTTCATAATTTATAAATAAGTTATGAAACACCTCGGTTTTACTAGTTTTTCTTGATATTTAAGAATGGATTTTGTTATGGAACTTTATAAAAGAAATGTGCTATAATGATGTGTAAAAAATATAAAATCTATGTATTTTTAAATATTTAAATAGAAAGAGGTATTTTATGGCATTTACTTTAGCACATCCAGCTGCTGTATTAGGTATAGTGAAGAAGGACAGGAAATATTATAACAATGGAGCATTAATAATTGGATCAATGGCTCCAGACTTTGAATATTTTATTTTCTTAAAACCCAAAAGCATTATAGGACATAAATTAATACGTTGTCTTACTTTAAACTTAGCCCTTGTTTTTCTAGTTTACTTTTTATTTTATAAATTTATTAAAGATCCTTTAATAAAACATTTACCTGATAAAATTAATAAAAAATTAGGAAGTTTATATGTGGATAAGATAAATTTAACAAATACTACAGACTATATTGTTTTTATTTTGTCAGCTTTACTTGGCATGTTTACTCATATACTTTGGGATGGATTTACCCATAATGGAGGATTTTTTGTAAATATTTTCAGTATACTAAATAATAAAGTATTTGGAATTTATATTTACAAATTTTTACAACATGGTTCAACTTTATTAGGGATTACTATAATAGCTCTATATATTAAGAACCTGAAAAATAGAGAGGTTCCTAAGGTTAGTTTAAATTCAGAAATTAAGTATTGTATATATATATATCCATACTAGCATTATTTATATTATTAAGTATATTTTTATTTATTGAAAGCTTAACAATTGGAGCATTGGTTATTTCTATAATGAATTCATAAATGAATTCATTATTTTTCGCTGTCTTAATAGTATCTGTATTTTGGAGTAGCATGTATAATAAAATGCATTGTTGACAGATTAATTTAGCTGTTATTTACAAGTTAGGGGTATAGAATATGAGTTTTAGAGTAGTTTTATTGGCTATTTTAAAGATGAGGAGATCATCTTCCTCGTCTATTTGTAGCATCTACTTTCCTTGTATATCCCTTATGTTTTTAAGTATTACTGATAAAGTGCCATCAGTATTATTTAGAAACTCTACTGTATCATTGCCATCTAAATATTCAATAGGTACCTTTATTTCTATTCCATTATCCATGACTAGCTTTTGAGTAGTAGGTATTTTTTTTATTAAGTTTTCATTTACTTCTATAATTTTATCTGTTAATCCCTTTTTTTCTATTTCTTCATCATAGATTCTCTTAATATCTAAATTATTTTTAAATACTTTGGTTTTAATATGTTCCAAATCTATGGAGTTAGTTTCTTCAACACTTTCTACCATAGCACTCTTAATCTCTGCTAGTTTTCCAATATCATCCTCATAGTATTCTTTAATTATTTTTTTAGATACTTTATTTACAATATCTACTTTTTCCTTATTTGATAATAAGTCTACTGATTTTAATAGATGTTTAGAAAGATAGTAAACTTTCTCTCCGTTGATTTCATATTTCTTTTCCTTTAAAAGGATTGAATAATCTTCTAAATCTATTATGAAAAATTCATCTATTTTTTGATTTATATTAGGTAGAGTTGTACTTTGTTTTACAACTGTATTTAATCTTCCGGTTTCTAGCTCTTCTACATAGTGAATATAAGATGTTTTATAATTAAATATAAAACATCCTAAGTATTTTTTACCATCTTTTTTAAATAATGAACAAATCAGATCACATGGAGGAATACTTACATTTTGTTCAAGTATATTATACATCATATGGGAAAGTTCCTTTGTTCTCTCTATAAATAAATCATTTTCCTTCGAGATATCTATAGATAATTTTTTCGCTAGATTGTTTTCATCAAGAAAGTAGGATTTTTTAATATTGATATCCTCAAATATTTTTTCTATATGAATATGTATAAACTCCATAATTTCTCTACTATGGGGATGTTCTTCTTCTGAAAAAACAGGCAATCCTATGGAAGGATCTAGGATATGTAAGATTATTTTTTCTATTTCTATTCCGTTTATCATAATGTTCTCCTTTTATAAATTGTCTATTTAAATACAGTATTTATATTATCATAAAATAAGTAATATTTCATAGATGAAAATATTATGATGTTTTTTTAGATTTTAATCTAATATTTTATATGAATTTTTTATCAGTAATTGCATAAGACTTTTGATATTTTTAATTATAAAGGTTTTTTCAACATTTAATACTAAAACCTTATTTTTAATATCTTTTATATATCTATTTAAATATACAAAATCCCCAATCTTACCAGGACTTACAAAAGCTTTATTTGTTTCTATGGAAAGAGAAAAAGACTTATCTTCTATTTTTATAGAGTAGTTTGCATCATAATATATAATTGTCCTATGAAAGCTTTTATTTATAAGTCCTTGAACAGTTAAAAAATTGTTTTTTAAATCAATACTTTCTATATAAAATTGATAATTTTGTTTCTTATCTAAGACACTAAATGTCTTTTTGTTTTTTAAAACTTCTAGGATTTTTATTATATCTAACATATAACAAAGATCCTCACTATTATGGTTTATTATCCTACTTTTTAAGACTTCATCCTTAGTTGATACATAATCCAAATAAAACTGTATACAATCTCCTCCAGAGTAAACATCCTCTCTTTCAATTCCCAAATACTTTTCTATGGTTTTTAATTTTAAATTTTCTAGATTTAAAAACATTTTATCAGATCTAATTAGTCTATATATGTCAAATGATCTATTTTCTTTTATAAAATAATTCATATTGTAGTATTCAAATTTTTTATTTAAAAAAGGAATATCAAAAGAACTACCATTATAATTTATAATGGTATGATATTTTTTTAATAGATTAATGGTTTCTAATAGTATTTCTCTTTCTTCATTCAAATTCTCTGCAAAAATTTGATTTAATACCCATGTGTTTATGTCAAAATCAAAATATATTACTCCAATTAAATATATTTTATCTTTATTTCTATTTAATCCTGTAGTTTCAATATCTAAAAAACAAGAATTTTCATCTAAATTATATTTCTCTAAATCTAAATCTTTATATATTTTGTTTACTATAATTTCCATTTTATCACCTAAATCAATATTATCTTAATTTTAATTCATTGTACAGTTATATTAAAGATATTAATTGTCAATACTTTGGAAGTGGAGGGGAGAATATGACAAAGACAATAGGTCTACCTAAAGGGATGCTATACTATGAAAATTATTCCATGTGGAAAGGATTCTTTGAAAGTTTAAATTATGATGTAGTTTCTTCAACAGATACAAATAAGGACATATTAAATATGGGAATAGCTTCATGTGTAGATGAAGCATGTCTACCTGTAAAGATTTTTCATGGACATGTTGAGTATTTAAAAGATAAGGTTGACTATATATTTATACCTAAGATAACAAAGCTATATAAAAAGGAATATTGTTGTCCAAAGATTTTAGGACTTCCTGATATGATAAAACATAGTATAGATGATTTACCTGATATTATTGATGAAGAATTTATATATAATTCTAAAAGAGAATTCAAAGATAGTTATGTATCCATAGGAAAGTATTTGAATATGGATAAAAGCTCTATAAATACAGCATATAAAAAGGGATTAGAGAGTAAAAAAAATCATAAAAAATGGTTATATTCTAATACTTTTAAAGAAAATTTATATAAGTATAGCGATAAAAATGATTTAAATATATTGTTAATTGGACATTCTTACAATATTTATGATGAATTTATGAATTTAATGATAGTAAAAAAACTAGAAAAAGAAAATATAAATATATTTGTACCTGAAGATGTATCAGAAGAAGAAAAGAGGAGCTTTTCTAATTTATTGCCTAAGCGAATATTTTGGACTCACGGGATAAATATAGTGGGTTCTGCCTTTAGTCTTATAGATAGAAGACAAATACAGGGAATAATTTACTTAAGTTCATTTGGATGTGGTCTTGATTCTGTATTAGTTCATTTAACAGAGAAAAAAGCTCAAGATAATAATATCCCTTTTATGACGATTACTTTAGATGAACAGACAGGAGAAGCAGGATTTAATACTAGATTAGAAGCTTTTTTAGATATGATGAAATGGAGGAGAAAAGATGAAAATAACATTTCCTCACTTTGGTAATGTATATATTGTAGCAAAGGTATTTTTAGAAGAGTTAGGACATACTGTTATTCCACCACCTGTTTGTAGCAAGAGAACCCTTGAATTAGGAATTAAACATTCACCAGATATGATGTGTCTGCCTTTTAAGATATTCATAGGAAATTATTTAGAAAGTATAGAAAGAGGTGCAGATACCATATTGATTACGGGAAGCTGTGGTCCGTGTAGATATGGTCTATATTCATTATTACAAAAGGATATATTAGAAAATCTTGATATTGATGCTGAGATATTAGTTGTAGAACCTATAGGAGAGGGTAGAAAAAAATTCTTTGACAATATAAAGAAATTAAGTAATTCAAATAGTCCAAAGGATATTATTAAAAATAGTAAACTAGCTCTAAAGCTCATAAAGACAGCAGACGAACTAACTGATTTATGTAATTATACTAGAGCTTATGCAAAGGATAAATCAGAGGTAAATAAAATTATGAACAATTATTATATAAATGCTACAAAGGTAAATGGAGTTGAAGGCATATTAAACCTTATAAAAGATACAGAGTACAAATTAAAAAATATAGAAATAGACAAAAACTATAATCCTATAAAGATTGGAATAATAGGAGAGATATATACAATTATAGAACCTTTTGTAAACTTGGAAGTGGAAAAGAAGTTAGGAGAATTAGGAGTGTTAGTAGATAAATCTCTAACTCCTACAAAATGGTTAGAACACCATGTATTTTCTTATCCCTTTGGGTCAAAGGGGGAAAATGAGAAATATAAATTAGCCAAACCCTATTTAAAATCCCAGGTTGGAGGTCACGGAAGAGAGACAGTAGGAAGTGCAATTTATTATAAAAATATGGGATATGATGGAGTAATACAAATATTACCCTTGAATTGTATGCCAGAAATAGTAGCTAAGAGCATATTAAAGTCAGTTGGCAAAGGTATAGATTTTCCTATTTTAACTTTAATAGTAGATGAAATGACTGGAGAGGCAGGATTTATAACTAGATTAGAGGCCTTTATAGATTTGATAGCAAGAAGAAAGGAGAAAGAGTTAATTGGATAAACTTTATTTAGGAATAGATGTGGGTTCCGTAAGTACCAATATAGTATTGATTAATGAAGACAATAATTTGGTTTTTAAAAGATATTTAAGAACCCAAGGAAGACCAATAGAGATGATACAAAAGGGAATTAAAGAACTTGAACAAGAATATGGAGAAGCTACTATATCTGGAGCAGGAGCTACTGGTAGTGGTAGATCACTTGCTTCTATTATAGTAGGAGCAGATATAGTGAAAAATGAGATCACTTGCCATTCTATATCTGTTTTAGATTATAATCCAGAAGCGAAAACAATAGTAGAAATTGGAGGACAAGATTCTAAGATAGTTATATTAAGAGATAAGATAGTAATAGATTTTGCAATGAATAGTGTATGTGCTGCTGGAACAGGCTCATTTTTAGATAGGCAAGCATTAAGACTTGGAATAGATATAAGTGAATTTGGTAAAAAAGCATTAAAATCTAAAAAAACTGTAAGAATAGCAGGTAGATGTGCTGTATTTGCAGAATCTGATATGATTCATAAACAACAATTAGGTCATAGTCAAGAAGACATAATCAGAGGTCTTTGTGAAGCCTTGGTTAGAAATTATTTAAGTAATGTGGCAAAGGGAAAAGAAATATTATCTCCAATAGTATTTCAGGGAGGAGTAGCTGCTAATGAGGGGATAAAAAAAGCTTTTGAAGAACAATTAAGAGAAGAAGTACTAGTTCCACCAAATTATGATGTAATGGGTGCTATAGGCGCAGCCATATTGGGCAAGGAAAGAGCAGAGATTCAAGGTTACACTAAATTTAAAGGTATAAATATATATAAAAATAAATATGATGTAAGTACAATAGATTGCAATGATTGTTCAAATTCTTGTGAAATCCTTGAAATAAAAGAAGATGAGAAAATACTCTCTAGATATGGAGACAAGTGTGGAAAATGGTCTTTTTAATCATTGGGAAAAATGATATAGTTAATATATATCATTTTTTAGGAGGATATCATGAAAAACTACAATCTTATATGTACTAATTGCAATGAAGTTTATTCTGAAGAAACTGAAGACTTTAGATGTGAGAAATGTCATGAACCATTAGGATTAGAAGAAATTGAAGATGGAAAAATAACAGAGGGAAATGTATTACAACAAAATACAATTGAAAGGTATAAAGACTTTTATCCCTATTTATGTGAAGACAGTATTTTATCATTAGAAGAAGGATTCACCCCTTTAGTTAGAAATCAAAAATTAGCAGTTAAATATGGGATTAAAAACTTACTTTTTAAAAATGAATCTCAGAATCCTACTTGGTCTTTTAAAGATAGAGGAACTTTGACAGGCGTACTTAGGGCAAAGGACTTAGGTTATGAAAAAATAGGTACTGTATCTACTGGAAATATGGCTACTTCAGTTGCAGCTTATGGAGCAATGTATAATATGGATACATATATATTGGTTAAAGACACTATAGCCGATGAGAAATTAAAGCCTATAGCGGTATATAATCCTAAGCTTATAAAAGTAAAAGGTGACTATGGTAAACTTTATTATGAAAGCTTGAAAATAGGAAAGGAAAATAAAATTTATTTTATAAATTCAGATGTACCATTTAGAGTAGAGGGGTATAAGACTATAGCCTTTGAAATTTGTGAGCAATTAAACTTTGATATTCCAGAATATGTAGTAGTACCTACTAGTGCTGGTGGAGATATTAGGGGAATTGAAAAAGGATTTAAAGAATTTAAAAACTCGGGTCTAATAGATAATATACCTAAATTTATAGCAGTTCAAAGCGAAGGATGCTCTCCTATATATCAAGCTTTTAAAGAGAATAAGGAAACTATTGATAGATTTGAAAATCCAAATACAATAGCCCATGCCATAGAAAATCCATATCCTCCAAGTGGAAATGAAGTTCTGAGAATGATAAACAAAAATGGAGGCAGAGTTGTTGCAGTAAATGAAAAAGAAATACTAGATGCTCAAAGAGAAATGGCAGAAGTAGGAATATTTGGGCAACCAGCATCAGCTACTTCTCTAGCAGCTGTGAAGAAATTAAAAGAAGAAAACTACTTTAAAGAAGAAGACACAGTTGTATGTATAGTAACTGCTTCAGGGTTAAAATATACTAAGGCACTAGACGAACACGAATTAGAAGTTAGTTCAAGTAAGCTTGAAGATCTAAGTGACTTTATTAAAAACATATAATATAGAACAAATTCGAATATATGGAATAAAATATATTTGAAGGAGGAATTTATATGTGTGAATTAAAAAAGCTAAATGCACTTGCTAGAATTAAAGGAGGCAATATATATCCTGAAATTGACGGTGTAGTCCATTTTAGGGATGTAGATTGTGGTACACAAGTAAGTATTGAAGTATATGGCTTACCTATGTATAAACCTGGGAATGAAGAAATAAATCCCATAGGTCCATTTGCCTTTCATGTTCATGAATATGGCATATGTAAAATAGATGATCCTAATAATCCATTTTCTTCAGCAGGGGGTCATTATAATCCATATAATCAGCCCCATGGAAATCATGCAGGAGATTTTCCAGTTATATTTTCAAATGATGGATATGCTAGAATGAGCTTTTTTACAAATAAGTTTAGACCTAAAGATATCATAGGAAGATCTGTAATAATACATCAAAACCCAGATGACTATAGGACGCAACCTTCTGGTGATGCAGGAAAGAGAATAGCCTGCGGTATAATATGTGGAATAGAATAAAAATCGGTTATACTCATTGAGTATAACCGATTTTTAAGTTTAGTCTATTCTTCTATCTCTTCTAGATCTTCTAGGGTAGTTCTACATCCTGGTCTATGGGGTGGTTTTGTACCATCTATCTGTTTTGGAAATAGAGTTGGGAAAGTGGTACATATTGGAGATACTTCTGGAGATAATTCAGGGAATCCTGTAGAAAGTACACAAAGCTGTACAGGAAGTATTATTTTCTTTTCACAAGTAATACAAAGGGCAATAATTAAATCAATTTTTATGTGACCAGTTTCAGGACATATAGTTATATCTCTTTCAATACTATTTGTAGCTAGTCTAGCTTCACAAAGAACATTGCAAAACTCTGCAAATCTTGGGAAGAAGGCTGAGTCACAGATTGATGGTATACATAGTTCAAAGAAATTAGTTAGGATTAATGGTTGTGTATGTGGTGCAATTGGAATATTTGCTGATACTGTAAATTTTCTTCTCTTGTCATTTGAATCTAGAATTACAAGTTCAATTTCTACTACTACATTTCCTTTAATTCTAATCCTTTGAGTACCAAATACTGGTGTACCCTTATTCTTCTCACCACAATCACTTGTATCAGCATATATGATTCTCTCTGTAGATAATCCATCTGGACCTACTACTTCTACATAATCACCATTTTCCTTTTTCAAGAAACTTCCACCTGATAAATCAGTTTCTGGCTCTAAGAAGAAATTACGAGGATCTTTAATATTTTCTGGATTGAAAAATCTTCTGCATTTTATGTTTCTAATACTTAATATAGTACTGTCTTCTGGTAGATTAGGAGTAAATCTAACATTGTTTAGCGTACTCAATGCTTGAAGATTTACAAGTGTAGCATCGTATACCTTTTGAACAAATACAGGTTCAGCAACTACTTTTCTTAAAGTTCCATCCCATTCGCATCCAGTATTACCTTTACAGCAGGGATCGCTTATGGATAATAAGTTGTTAGAATCAAGATCTGAATTTTTATTTAAATTCATAATTTTTCTCCTTTCATATAATATAGTGAATTAAAAACTTACTCATAGATAATATATTCAAATCTTCAGGCTTGTGTTACCTAAAAGGAGCATAAAAAGAAATAAATATTAATAATATAAAATAAAAGGAAGTGATAGAATGGCATTTTATAATAATGAAGTAGTTATATCTCATACAAATGAAGATGAGATATATGTTTTCAAAAAAAATAAAAATATTATAATTATGGACTATTACAACAAAGAAGAAAATAGTGTGGATGAAGTGCTAATAGATGATTTATTAGATGAATTTGATGTAATGTTAATGGAAGATGGAAATATATACTTAATATATCAAAGCTTAGAATACAATTTAAAGATATTAGAAGTAAGTAAAGCCAATAGCAAATCTATTAATTTAACAGATGAGAAAATAAGCAAAGTATTTCAAATAAATTTATTTGAAGTAGATACATATACGAATATAATTTATTTAACAAGAGGAATAAAAGAAAATACATACAGTATAAAACATCATATATTAATAAAGGACAGTTGGAATTCCTTTGATGTAGAAGATATAGTAACTGATGGAATTTTAAATCCAATAAAAATAATAAGAGACAAAGAAGATTTTTTATTATTATATTATCATGAAAATGCTATTTGTATAAAAAAATTTAATTTAAAAGATAAATTCTGGGAAGAATCAAAAATGCTTACAGATAATAATAAAAAATTATATATAGATGGAATTATTAGTGAAGAATATTTACATTTAAGTTATTGTGAATTTATAAAAGAAAACTTAGAGATAAAATATATTAGATATAATCTTAAAGAAAACTTACAAAAATCTAGGGAAGAGTATATTTCCTATGGTATAAATCCAACTAATCCAACACTACTAATCTATGATGAGAAAATTTGGATAGTATGGAATGAATCTTTAAATCTTTATAGTAGATATAGTGAAGACTATGGAAATACTTGGAGTCCAATCTATTTATGGAAGGATGTAAAGAAAGAAGATTTTGCAAGATATAAATATGTGGATAATAGAAATGATACTAGTCTAAACCTAGACTATTGTTTTGGTACTCTAGGAGAGGATATAAAATTTTTAGGTTTTGGAGCATTGGAAAATGTAGAGGAAATAGATAAAAAAAAACTGCAAAATCAAGCTATTTATCCAACAATGATAAGAAGAAGGAGGAGGGTATAGACATGGATATAGACTATAAAGAGAAGATAGAAAGTTTAGAAAAGGAGATAGTACATACTAAAGAAGAAATAAATAATTTAAGGGAGATAGATTATAGGCTTAAAGATATAGAACAGTTTTTAATAAATTATACTAGAGGGAATTATGAAAGATATTTAAAAACAAAAAACAGTAAAAAATAATAAAAAAAAGACTCCTCAGGGAGTCTTTCATCCATTACGGATGGAACAAAATTGTTCAAAAGGGGTATTGGGAATAGAGATCTTTCTCATAGGTTATCAGGGGGATAACCTAAAAAGATTATAACAAAAATCGACAATATATGCAAGTATAATTTATTAAAAGATAGTGTCAAGTTACTTTGGGTTTTATAAATAAAAGCATCTTCATATATTTATGTATTAAACTTAGGCTCCTCTAAAGGACTTAAGTATAGTGTTTAAGCCAGTATTTCTACCATCAGCTAATAGAGGTATGTTACCAATAACCTCATTTGCTGTTTTAGATATTATTTTTTTACTAATATTTCTCTTTTCTAATTTTAGTATTCTTTCTTTTTTTAACTGCTGTTTTCTTCTCTGATTAAATAGTTCATATACATTTCCACCGTTAGCCTTAAAAGCCCTCAATCTTGACATTTGATTGACTCCAACTTCACACCATCCAAGAGGTCTAGAACTTAGTCTATCTGATAATATATGACTTATGTGACCTTCTGCACTGCAGCCTATATAATCATCGTTATACTGATTTTTAATCCCTTCCCAGTTGTTTAAAATATATCTCTTTGAATCTTTAACTGATTCTTTCTTTGTATCTGTTTCTGTTTCTTCTAATATTATTTTAAAAAGCTCTTTAACATTTTCTATCTCTAATCTATTTATATAATTCCATAGGGGATGTGTTATATGTGGTAAATGAGCTGTAGCTTTCTTTACATACTTGGATAAATGAAATCTATCTAATACATATACAGACTTATTTATCCATCCTACTCCTTGTTTTATCCAGCTTGCACCATCTCCTGAAAGATATATCTTTTCTATTTTATCCATATCATAAGCTTCATCTATGTAATCAGCTACTTCCAGCCATAGATCTTCACTTGATTTATATACTCCACTAAATACTCTCTTATTTATCAATCTGTATCTATCTTTACTTACTTTTTCTCTTCCTTCATGAACATAAACAAGCTTTGGTTCTATACATTTACCTACTTGAAGAGCTACATGATCTTCATCAGCTTCAATGTATAAAAGCTTTATTTCATTATTTCTTTTCTTTATTGGAATTACATTGTTTTCTACAACATCAAGTTCTCTAATTGTATTCATTACTGTTTGACCTGTTATATCTAGATTGTCACTAGCTTGAATTCCACTTTTTCTGTAAGAGGAATCTATTGATTCTTCTACAAGCTTTGATTTCATTAATGTATCTATCTTATCATGTGCTTTTATTCCTAGCATTTCATCTGATAAATATTTGTATTCACCTGTTTTCTTATTTTCATAATATGTCCTTTTGTATTTAACTTCTCCAAATATTGTCCCTAAACTTTTTACATTATCTTTACTTTTTACAATCCAGTCTTGTTTTCTATTAATATCTTCTTTTACCCTTTTATCTATTTCTTCTAACGCCCCAGAAACTAGATCTACTCCTACTTCATTTAGTGTATTTTTTATATTTATTGCAAAGTCTGATATTCCTTTTCCTTCTTTTAATACTATTTCTAAGTTTTTATTTGTACTTTCAATGATTTTTTCTACAATTTGTTGTATAATTGTATTCATAAGAGCATCTCCTTTTATATGTGTATTTGGTTTGGACACCTATATACTATCATATCTTGGAATGCTCTTATTTTATTTTTGATTATTTTCCCCAATGTAATTTTACACTAAGTTATTAAAAACTTAAATTTTTATATAATACTTTAATATAGTTTGTTTTTATCTTATAATGGTTATAGTCATAATAGTAATTTAAATAGAATAAAGGTGGATAAAATGATATATTTAGATAACTGTGCAACAACTAAAATAAGAAGTGAAGTCCTTGAAAAAATGTATACAAGCCTAAAAGAAGATTTTGGCAATCCTTCTTCCCTACATCGTTTAGGTTTGGATTCAGAAAAAAAGATAAAAAATTCCAGAACCATTATAGGTGATTTTTTAGATGTTAAACCATCTGAAATTTATTTTACATCAGGAGGCACAGAAAGTAATAATATTGCAATTCAGAGTATTGTAAATAAGCTTTCAGATAGGGGAAAACATATAATTACCACAAAGATAGAACATGCTTCAGTTTTAAATACAATGAAATATTTTGAACAAAATGGATTTAGGGTTACATATTTAGATGTGGATAAAGATGGAAGAATTGATTTAAAACAATTACAAGAATCCATTTGTAAAGATACTATACTTGTGTCTATAATTCATGTAAACAATGAAATAGGTACTATTCAAGATATAAAAGAGATAAAAAATATTATCAAGAATAAAAATCCAAATACTCTATTTCATGTAGATGGGATTCAATCCTTTGGAAAGATTAAATTTTCACTAAGGGATTTAGGTGTAGATACATTTTCTTTTAGTGGTCATAAGATTTATGGTCCTAAAGGGATAGGAGGACTGTTTATTAAAGATAAACTAAATCTAAAGCCTATTTTATTTGGGGGAAATCAAGAATCAGGAATTAGGTCTGGAACTGAAAACTTAACTGGAATAGTAGGAATGGGTGAAGCGGTTAAGATAATAAAAGAAAAGCAAGATGAAGAATTAGATCATATAAAGAGCTTAAAAGAATATATGTCTAAAAAAATAAAAGAAAATATAGAAGATATAAGGATTAATTCTCCCCTTGATTTAAAAGCTTCTCCCTATATATTAAATATTTCCTTTAAACATACAAGGGGTGAGGTCTTACTACATTTTTTAGAGCAAAAGAAAATATATGTGTCTACAGCTTCTGCATGCTCTTCTAAAGGAACTAAAAAAAGCCATGTTTTAAAGTCCATAGGTCTAAAATCTGAAGATATGGAAGGTGCAATTAGAATGTGCTTTTCTTATGATATAAAAAATGAAGATTTAGATTATGTAGTAGATGTACTTAAAACTTCAGTAGATGAAATTAGAAAGATAATTATGAGGTGATAAATTGGAAAAGGTAATAAGTATTAGTTTTGGAGAAATAGCATTAAAAGGCTTAAACAGGAAATACTTTGAAGACAAATTAATGAAGGAAATAATAAGAGTAATAAAAGATATAGGTTATGAAAAAATATATAAAGAAATAGGTAAAATTTATATTGAAGGGGAAGAAAAAGATTATCCTCAAATGGTAAATAGATTAAAAAAGGTATTTGGAATAGTATATATTAGTATATGTATAAGGCTTGAAAAAGATATGGACAAAATCATCGAAAGCTCCATAATGGCTATGAAAGAGTTAAAAGAAAATACAGATATAAAGACATTTAAAGTAAAGACAAATAGGGCAGATAAAAAATTCTCTTATACATCTCCAGAGGTATCTAGGGAAATAGGTGGAATTTTATTAGATGAAGTCCCTGATTTAAAAGTAGATATACACAATCCAGATACATTTTTATATATAGATATAAAACAAAAAGTATATATATATACTGATAAAATAAAGGGTCATGGAGGTTTGCCAGTAGGTTCAAATGGTAAGGCATTACTACTTCTTTCTGGAGGGATAGATAGTCCTGTAGCAGGTTTTATGATGGCAAATAGAGGGCTTTCCATCAATTGCCTACATTTTCACTCATATCCATTTACATCAGAAAGGGCTGAGGAAAAAGTTAAGGACTTAGCAAAGATTTTATCCAGATATGTTGGCAAAATAAAACTTTTTAGTGTAAATATACTAGAAATACAAAAAGCCATAAATGAAAATTGCCCAGAAAAAGAAATGACTATACTTTCTAGAAGATTTATGATGCGAATTGGAGAAAAGATAGCAGAAAAAGATGGGTGTAAGGCTTTGATAACTGGAGAAAGTCTAGGTCAAGTCGCAAGTCAAACCATGGAAGGGATAGCTGTAACTAACGATGCTGTAGATTTACCTATATTTAGACCGCTTATAGGTACAGACAAGGTAGATATAATGAAAATAGCTAGAGATATTGAAACTTATGATACATCTATAATGCCCTTTGAAGATTGTTGTACTGTATTTTTACCAAAACATCCAGTTACAAATCCAAAGATAAAAGACATAAGAAAGTCTGAAGAGTCACTAGATATAGAAGACTTAATTCAGAATGCTATTGATAATATGACTATAACAAATATAAATTAAAACTTTTTAAAAAAAGGTATATCAAGTTTCCTCCTTGATATACCTTTTTTTAATTGACAATTTAATTATTATTTTAAAATAATTTAGATTAATCAATAAAAAACACAATATATTTATCTGATAATTTTTACAAATAGTTTTATTACCTTTATTAAACAAAAAGTTTAGTAGTACATTAAAAAGCTTTTAATTACAAGGCTTAGAAGAATAAAAATAATTTTATTTTTCTATTGACAATATATAGAAGAATTGATTATAATAGTATAGAAATTTGAAAAGTTTAGTAATAATAAACTAGATACTTAATATATAATGTTTAAACTGAGGAGGGATATTTTGAATATTGGTGAAAAAATAAAGAGAATTAGAGTGAAAAATTCTTTAACTCAAGAAGAGTTAGCAGATAGATGCGAACTTACCAAAGGATTTATCTCTCAAGTTGAAAGAGACCTAACTTCCCCATCTATTACAACCCTAATAGATATACTAGAAGGATTAGGCACGAATTTAAAAGATTTTTTTAGTGACAGTGTAGATGAAAAAATTGTATTTTCAAAGGAAGATTTTTTTGAAACAGAAAATGAAGATTTAAATTATATAATAAAGTGGATTATTCCAAATGCTCAAAAAAACTCAATGGAGCCTATATTTATAGAAATTGAACCTGGAGGAAAGACTAAAGAAGATAGTCCTCATGAAGGAGAAGAGTTTGGGTATGTTATAAGTGGGAGAGTTAATTTGCATATAGGAGATAAACAATATAAAGCAAAAAAAGGTGAAAGCTTTTATTATAAGGCAAACTCAAATCACTATATATCAAATAACGGGAAATCTAAGGCGAATATTATATGGGTGAGTACACCACCTAGTTTTTAAAGGGGGATATAAATGAATACTATAGAATTAAAAAATATATCGAAGGAATTTGACGGAGTAAAAGTATTAGAAGACATAAATTTATTCATTAGGAAAAATGAATTTTTAACACTTTTAGGACCTAGTGGATGCGGAAAGACTACTACTTTAAGAATTATAGGAGGATTTGAACAACCTACAGAGGGTAGAGTAATTTTTGAAGATGAGGATATAACTAATGTAGCTCCCTACAAGAGACAAATAAACACAGTTTTTCAAAAGTATGCACTATTTCCCCATATGAATATTTATGAAAATATAGCATTTGGTCTTAGAATAAAAAAACTGCCAAAAGATGTTATTGATTCAAAAGTATCAGAGATGTTAAGACTTGTAAATCTACAGGGATTTGAAAATAGAAGTATAGAATCTTTAAGTGGAGGGCAACAACAGAGGATTGCAATTGCTAGAGCCTTAGTCAATGAACCAAAGGTCTTACTTTTAGATGAACCTTTAGGGGCATTAGATTTAAAACTTAGAAAAGAGATGCAAATAGAATTAAAAAATATGCAAAAAAGAGTTGGGATAACCTTTATATATGTAACTCATGACCAAGAAGAAGCTCTTACAATGTCTGATACTATAGTAGTAATGAATAAAGGAGAAATACAACAAATAGGAACACCAATAGATATCTATAATGAACCTAAAAATTCTTTTGTAGCTAAGTTTATTGGAGAAAGCAATATAATCCCAGGAATAATGCATGAAGACTTTTTAGTAGAATTTAACAATAAAATCTTTAAATGTGTAGACAAAGGTTTTAAAAGTGATGAAGAAGTAGATGTTGTGATACGACCAGAGGATATAAATATTGTCTCAGCGGAAAATAGTCAGATTAAAGGAATAGTAGAATCTATTATATTTAAAGGAGTTCACTATGAAATGATAGTAAGATCAGATGATTATTTTTGGATGATACACAGTACTATTATGAAGCCTGTAGATACAGAAATAGGCATGGAGATTGCTCCAGATAATATCCACATTATGAAAAGGGAGGAATAAATATGAAGATGAAACGAGCATCATATCCCTATATGATATGGATGGCAATATTTATAGTTATACCACTTTTGTTGGTTATATACTTTGCCTTTACCACTGGAGATAGTCAAAATTTCTCTACATTTGAATTTAGCTTAGAAAACTTTAAAAAGTTTTTTTCAAAGACTTATTTACAGGTACTAATTAGATCAGTAAACTTAGCTTTTATATCTACTGTTATAACATTAATAGTAGGTTATCCTATAGCTTATATAATTTCTAAAAAGAGTAAAAGCAAGAGAAATACTATGATTTTAATGTTTGTAATCCCAATGTGGATGAATTTTTTGCTTAGGACTTATGCTTGGCTTACTCTTTTAGGTAAAAATGGATTTATAAATTATGTAATAACTAAATTAGGTTTTCAGCCTTGGGACCTATTATACAATGAAAAAGCAGTATTACTTGGAATGGTATATAATTTTTTGCCATTTATGGTCTTACCAATTTACTCTGTAATGACTAAATTAGATAGAAATCTAATTGAAGCTGCTGAGGATTTAGGAGGAAATAGCATATATGTATTTAGAAAAATTATATTTCCATTAAGTCTTCCAGGTATAGTTACAGGGATTACAATGGTATTTATACCAGCTATGAGTACATTTGTCATATCAAGTCTACTTGGGGGGAATAAATATAATTTAATAGGTAATCTTATAGAACAGCAGTTTAGATGGACAGGAGATTGGCATTTTGGATCTTCAATGTCAGTAATACTTATGGTATTTATACTTATTACTATAGCCATTACATCTAAATTTGACAAAGAAAAAGAAGAAGGAGGGGGATTATGGTGAAAAAATATTTAGAAAAAATATATACATGTGCTATATTTTTATTCTTATATGCCCCCATTATCATACTAATAATTTTCTCCTTTAATAATTCAAAATCAAGGGGAGTATGGTCTGGATTTACTTTAAAATGGTATATAGAGTTATTTAAAGATCAAGAAATCTTAAAAGCTTTATACAATACTATTTTGGTAGCTACATTGGCAGCTATTATATCTACAATAATAGGTACCTTTGCAGCAATTGGAATACATGATATTAAAGGTATTGGAAAGGGGATATTTTTAAATTTAAATTATCTTCCAGTACTAAACCCAGATATAGTTACAGCAGTTTCTTTAATGGCTTTATTCAGATTTTTAAAGATTGAGTTTGGCTTAGTTACAATGTTGCTTTCTCATATAGTATTTTGTATACCCTATGTTATACTTTCTGTTTTACCTAAACTAAAACAGATGAATGTTCACTTGGCAGAGGCAGCTATGGACCTTGGAGCTACTCCATTTTATACCTTAAGAAAGGTGATTATACCAGAGATTATGCCAGGGATAATTACAGGAGGGTTGATGGCCTTTACCTTATCTATAGATGATTTTGTAATAAGTTTTTTCAACACAGGAAATGGAGTTACAAATCTTAGTATTTCAATATTTGCAATGTCGAGAAAGGGTATAAATCCTATAATAAATGCTTTATCAACTTTGATGTTTATAAGTATGATTGTATTGCTTTTAATAATAAATAAAAGAAATTCAAAAAATTTAGAAAGAGGTGTTTAGATTGAAAATGAAAAAAAGGGTTTTACTAGTAATTTCTATGTTGTTAATTTCAGTTTTTGTTTCAGCGTGTGGAGAGAAAAAGCCTAGTATAAGTGTTTATAACTGGGGGGACTATATAGATAAAGATGTGCTAAAAGAGTTTGAAGAAGAATATGGAATAGAAGTAAAATATGATATGTTTGAAACAAATGAAGATATGTATATTAAATTAAAGCAAGGTGGAAGTAGTTATGATGTAGCATTTCCTTCTGATTATATGATAGAGAGAATGATAAAAGAAGATATGCTTGCTAAGATTGATAAGGAGAATATACCAAATTTAGAAAAGGTGGATGAATATTTTCTAGACTTGGATTTTGATCCAAATAATGACTATTCAGTGCCATATATGTGGGGAACTGTAGGAATAATATATAATACTACTATGGTAGATGAAGAAGTAGATAGTTGGGATATACTTTGGGATGAAAAATATACTGATGAAATATTTATGTTAAATAGCCAAAGAGATACCTTAGCAGTTGCTCTAAAAAAACTAGGGTATTCAATGAATACTAGAGATGTAGAAGAATTAGAAGAGGCAAAACAAATTTTAATAGAGCAAAAACCTTTAGTATCTGCATATTTAGGAGACGATATAAAAGGAGCTATGATAAGTGGAGAAGCTGCCCTAGCAGTAGTTTGGTCAGGAGATGCAGTTTATATGATGAGGGAAAATCCTGATTTGAACTATGCAATCCCTAAAGAGGGTACAAATTTATGGTTTGATAATATGGTAATACCTAAGGACACAGAAAATAAAGAAGCGGCAGAAAAGTTTATAAACTTTATGACTAGACCAGATATTGCAGTTAAAAATACTGATTATATAGGATATTCTACACCTATACCTGAGGCTATAGAAATGTTGCCAGAGGATATCAAAAATTCAGAAGTAGCTTATCCAGTTAAAGAGAGTTTAGATAATGCTGAAATATTCAAAGATCCAAGTGATATCATTGGAGAATATGATAGAATATGGACTGAAATAACTTCTGCTCAATAGACAAAGTAGTTAATTACAATTAAATTTAATTGTAATTAACTACTTTTTTGTATAATAATTCATAGCTTGGGTATAAATTTATTGATTATTTTATAATATAAACTAAAGGAAATGTAATCTTATAAATACTAGGAGGTAGAATATGGATATTCAGTTTTTTGGTGCAGCAAAATTAGTTACTGGATCTAATTATTTAATAACTACAAATGAGCATAAAATACTAGTTGATTGTGGACTTTTTCAAGGAAATAGTGAAAAGGAAAAGATGAACTTTGAAGATTTTCCTTATAATTTAAAAGAAATAGATTACTTAATATTGACCCATGCCCATATTGATCATAGTGGAAGAATTCCTAAATTAGTGAAAGATGGGTTTAAAGGTGATATAATTTGTACTAAGGGGACCTATGATTTATGTGAAATAATGTTATTAGATAGTGGCAAAATCCATGAAACAGATGCAAAGTGGGAGAATAGAAAGAGACAGAGAGGGGGGCAAAAAGAAATACAACCTTTATATACTATGGAAGATGCCGAGGAAAGTCTTAAATATTTTGAGACTTATTACTATGATCAAAAGATAAACTTAAATGAAGATATTCAAATTAGGTTTAAAGATGCAGGTCATATACTTGGTTCTTCAATTTTAGAAATTTGGATAAAGGAAGATTCAGAGACTACAAAATTAGTATTTTCTGGAGATTTAGGTATGCCTGGAAGACCCATACTTAGAGAGCCAGAGTTTATAGAAGATGCAGATTATTTAATCATGGAGTCTACCTATGGAGATAAAAACCATGAACCATTTAAAGAAAGCACTAAAAAACTAATAGACATTATAAATAAAACTGCTTTAAGAGGTGGAAGTGTTCTTATACCTTCTTTTGCAGTTGGGCGTACTCAGGAACTAATATATGAGTTAAACAAATACTATGAATATAATGATGTGGAAGAATATATGAAGATCCCAATATATATTGATAGTCCAATGGCAGTGAATGCTACTGAAGCTTTTCAAAAGAATTCGAATAGCTTTAATGAAGAAGCACAGGATTTAGTATTAAGTGGCGACAATCCATTTGAATTTTCAAATCTAAGATACATTAGAAGTCAAGAGGAGTCTATGACTCTAAATAAATCAGATTATCCTAAGGTTATTATATCTTCAAGTGGAATGGCAACAGCAGGTAGGATAAGACATCATTTAAAACATAATTTATGGAATCCTAAAAATAGTCTTGTATTTGTAGGATATCAAGCAGAGGGGACCCTAGGAAGAATTCTATTAGATGGGGTAAAAAATGTAAAGCTTTTAGGAGAAAGGATAGATGTATCTCTTGAAATTTATGATTTAGAAGGATTTTCCGGTCATGCTGATCAAGATACATTGATAGACTGGATAGATCATTTTAAATACAAACCTAAAAAGATATTTTTAGTACATGGAGAAGAGGAATCCGCTAATTTATTATCTCAAATAATAGAGTCAAAGTTTAAGATAGAGACAATTATACCGGAGCTGGGAGATAAATTTAATATATCTCAAAATGAAGTAGAATTGAAAAAGGGAATTAAAATAGAGGAGGCACTACTAAAAGAAGACATAGAAGAAGAGCTACAAACTGTATACAGGCAATTTGGAGTTTTAATGGGAAGAACAGGGGAAATATATTCAGATAAAGTAGTTGAGAAAAATTATGATCAAATTAAAAACAAATTGATTGATTTGCAAAATAGCTTAATGGATATAAACATATTATTAAATAAAAACTAGGAGGACTAAATTGAAATATATAGAAAACTATTCAAACAATCCCTATTACAATCTTGCTTTTGAAGAATTTTGTTTTAAGTACTTAGATAGAAATGAAGACTATGTAATACTATGGATAAATTCTCCAGCAATTATTGTAGGGAAAAATCAAAATACAACTGAAGAAGTAAACAGAGATTATATAGAGGCGAATGATATAAAAGTTGTTAGAAGAATTACAGGCGGAGGGGCTGTCTATCACGACCTTGGCAATTTGAATTTTTCTATTATAAAGAACACTGAAGGAAAAGATGTAATAGATTTTAAAAAATATAATATACCCATATTAAAATCATTAAAGAAACTAGGGGTTAATTGTGAATTATCAGGTAGAAATGACTTAACTGTAGAAGGCAAAAAGTTTTCAGGTATAGCACAATCAGTGTGGAATAAAAGAGTATTAAACCACGGTACAATTTTATTTGATACTAAATTAGACACTTTGAGTAAGGCTCTAAATGTAAAGCCTGATAAATTCAAATCTAAGGGAGTAAAGTCAGTAAAATCTAGGGTTACAAATATTAAACCTTCTATAAAAGAAGATATAGATATAAATAAGCTTAGAGAATTGCTTGTAGAATATGTCTTTGAATTTGAAGGTGAAAATTTTAGTAAATATGAATTGACTAAAGATGAAATGGAAAGGGTAGAGCAATTATTCCAAGAGAAGTATAATACTTGGGATTGGAACTATGGAAAATCTCCTAAATTTAATTATACAAATACAAAGAAATTTCCATTTGGATTTATAGAAATAGGATTAGAGGTAAAAAATGGAATAATAAAAGAAATGAAAATATATGGAGACTTCTTTGGCACCAAAGATGTGAAAGATATTGAGGATAAGTTAATTGGGTTAAAATATGAAAAAGAAGAAATGAAAATGAGTTTATTAGATATAGATTTAAAGGATTATTTTGGAGATATAGATATAGAAAGCTTTATAGACTTATTATTTGAATAAGCAAATGGACAATCTGATGATTGTCCATTTTATATTTAGATATATTAATAAACTCTTCTACCATAGGAAAAGTGGCTTCTATAATAGTTTTCATTCAAACTTGAAATTTTTACCCCACCACTACGGACACTACTTGAATGTATGAATTGACCATCACCTATATAAATTCCAGTATGACTAGGACCTTTTTTATAAGTATTACTAAAGATTAAAAGATCACCTGGTTGCAAATCACCTTTAGCTACCCATGTACCATCATTGGCTTGAGTACTAGATGAACGAGAAATACTTATTCCGTTTTGCTTATATACATATTGAGTAAATCCTGAACAGTCAAATCCACTAGGTCCAGATTGTCCAGATCTATATGGAGCTCCTAAGTATTTTTTACCTGTATTTATTATATTTTGTGCAAGGGAATTTCTTTCTCCACCTCTATTTGCAACTTGAATAAATACATCTTCTCCTGCTAGAGCTTTATTTAGCATTTGAATTGTTCTAGCTCCAGCAATTCCATCTGGAGTAATTCCAACAGCTCTTTGAAAAGATATTAAAGCTCTTTCTGTCATAGAACCAAAATAATCAGTACAATTTTCAATAACTAGGAAGTCTAATTCTTTTAATGCTTTTTGCAAAGCGTTTACATCAGCATTTTCATCTTCTAAACTTAAGTCTTCATTATAAGATAGTTTATATTCCTCAAATCTCTTTTGTTTTAAATCTGATAATTTTTCATGTGTATTGCTGTCATAGATGCCATTTATCTCTAAATCATGGTCTTTTTGTAAAGCTTGAATTGCATCTATGGTAGTTTTTCCGTAGTATGTACTAAGTGAATCATCTGAACTTAAATATCCAAAATCTTGTAGCTCTTTTTTAAGGGTTTTTATATCTTCATTTTTCATATCATATTTTAAAGTAGTATCACCTAAAGCAGCATAGGAAGGAACTGCATTAGCAGCTAATATGGAAACCATGGTAAATGTCATTACAGTATTTTTAAAGTTATTTAATTTCAAAAAAGTCATCTCCTTTTTCTAATTAGTTGCTTGTCCTTCTTCATTATATATTATATATATGAAAAAATAAAGAGGAAATGTAACTTTTTTGTAACTTTTCTTAAATAATTTAAAATTTTATCAAATATGATAAAATTTGACAAAAAATATAGAGTCTGAAATTTTACTTAAAAAAGTTTTTTTGCAACTCGATATAGTGTGAGTTGCAAAAAGAGAAAATTTAACCATTGAATTATCAGTTAATTCTAACACAATTGAAAGAAAAAATACCAACACATTCAAAAGGGCTATAAATAGCTATTCAAAGCCAAAAAAAAATTAAAAAAACTCAAAAAAAAAGGTTGTCTTTATAAATAGTTATGGTATTATAAATGTGAAGATAGGTAAAACAAAGACAAAGATATTTAAGGATATCATTGTTTTAAAATCAAACTTATTAATTAATTTAAGGAGGTAGCAAAAATGGATAAAAAAACCATTGTACTTGGAGTTATAGGTTCTGACTGTCATGCAGTTGGTAACAAAATCTTAGATCATTCCTTGACAGCTGCAGGTTTTAATGTTGTAAACATAGGAGTTTTATCACCACAAGAAGACTTTATCAACGCAGCAGTTGAGACTAATGCTGATGCTATTTTGGTTTCTTCATTATATGGACACGGGGAAATCGATTGTAGAGGTATGAGAGAAAAGATAGAAGAAGCAGGTTTAAAAGATATTTTATTATATGTAGGTGGAAATATAGTAGTTGGAAAACAAAACTGGGAAGATGTTCATAAGAGATTTAAAGATATGGGATTTGACAGGGTATATCCACCTGGAACATCTGTTGAGACTTCAATTAGCGACTTAAAAGAAGACTTATATAAATAGAGGGGATAAAATGAAATGTTATCTTTTTATAGATTTTGGTAGCACCTATACTAAAGTAACTTTAGTTGATATAGAAAAAGAAGTAATAGTTGCACATGATAAATCTTATACAACTGTAGAAACTGATGTTACCATAGGATATAGAAACGCCTTAGATAAATTATTTTCGAATATAAAAAGAGAAGATATAGATATAGTAGGTAAATATGCATGTTCTTCTGCAGCAGGTGGACTTAAGATCATAGCAATTGGTTTAGTTCCAGAACTTACAGCAGAAGCGGCAAAAAGAGCAGCTTTAGGAGCAGGAGCTAGAGTAATAAAAACTTATAGTCACAATTTAAATAAAAGTGAAGTAGAAGAAATTAAAAACTCTAATGCAGATATGATACTACTAGCAGGGGGAACTGATGGTGGGAACAATATATGTATAACCCACAATGCTTCAATGTTAAGAGAAGCAGAAATCAAAATACCGGTAGTAGTAGCTGGAAATAAAAGCTGTAATGATGAAATAAGAGAAACATTTGGAGATAATATAGAGTTCTATGTAACTGAAAATGTTATGCCAAAGTTAAATCATATAAATGTAATACCAGCAAGAGAAACTATAAGAAGTATATTCATGAAACAAATTATAAATGCTAAGGGAATGGAAAATGTAGAAGAAACAATTTCTGAAATATTAATGCCAACTCCAGCAGCTGTATTAAAGGCAGCTGAAACCCTTTCAATGGGATCAAGAGATGAAGAGGGAATTGGAGACTTAGTAGTTGTAGATATAGGAGGAGCTACTACAGATATTCACTCTATAGGAGAAGGAGCTCCAACTCAGCCTTCAGTTGTGTTAAGAGGCCTTGAAGAGCCAATCTCTAAGAGAACTGTAGAAGGTGACTTAGGTATGAGATATTCTTCTATATCAGTTTATGAAGCAGCTGGAAATAGAATGATGAAAAAATATTTAGATATTAAGGAATATGATATAGAATCAGAATTCAAAAAAAGATACGAACATACTGATTTTATTCCAGAAGAAGAAAAAGATACTAAATTCGATGAGGCTATGGCTAAGGTTTGTGCTAATATCTCAATGAAAAGACATGCAGGAGAAATTGAGTCTATGTATTCTCCGATGGGAGCTTTATATGCTCAGACTGGTAAGGATTTAATGAATTTACCTTATTTAGTAGGTACAGGAGGAGTAATAGTTAATAGCAAAAATCCCGAAGAGATTTTAAAAGCAGCAACTTTTTCTGTGGAAGATCCTACATCATTAAAACCAAAAAATCCTAAATGCTTAATTGATAGAGAATATGTACTATCTGCTTTAGGCTTATTATCGATGGTAGATAAAAATATGGCAGTGAGAATGCTTAAAAAATATATAGTAAATACGGAGGTAATATAGATGGATTTAAAGAATAAGAAACTTTCTGAACAAGAGTTTTTTAAAACAAGAGAAGAAGTCTTAAATCAATGGCCTACAGGAAAAGAAGTAGATCTTCAAGAAGCTGTAGATTATTTGAAAAAAGTTCCTGAAGAAAAGAACTTTGCAAAAAAACTAGAAAAAGCTAAAAAAGCGAATATTACTTTAGCACAACCTAGAGCGGGTGTTGCTTTATTAGATGAACATATAGAGTTGTTAAATTTCTTAGATAAAGAAGGTGGAGCTGATTTATTACCTTCAACTATTGACTCATATACTAGACAAAATAGATATAATGAGTGTGAAGTAGGTATAGAAGAATCAGTAAAAGCAGGAAGATCTTTACTTAATGGATTTCCTGGGGTAAACCATGGTGTAAAAGGTGGAAGAAAAGTATTTGAAAGCGTTAATCTTCCATTACAAGCAAGACACGGTACTCCAGATTCTAGACTATTAGCAGAAATAATCCACGCTTCAGGTTGGACATCAAATGAGGGTGGAGGAATAAGCTATAATATTCCATATGCAAAATCAGTATCTATAGAAAAAACTCTTAAAGACTGGCAATATTGCGATAGACTTGTTGGATTTTATGAAGAACAAGGAATCAGCATAAACAGAGAACCATTTGGACCATTAACAGGAACTTTAGTACCTCCTTCTACATCTAATGCAGTAGCGGTAATAGAAGCTTTACTTGCAGCAGAACAAGGGGTTAAGAGTATCACTGTTGGATATGGACAATGTGGTAACTTAGTTCAAGACGTTGCAGCTGTAAGAGCTTTAGAAGAGCAAACAGAAGAATACCTTGCAAAATTTGGTTATAAGAATGTAGTTGTTACTACAGTATTCCATCAATGGATGGGTGGTTTCCCAGAAGATGAAGCAAAAGCATTTGGAGTTATATCTCTAGGTTCCATAGCTGCAGGACTTGCAGGTGCTACAAAAGTAATAGTTAAAACACCACATGAAGCTATAGGTATACCAACAAAAGAAGCAAATGCTTCAGGAATTAAAGCTACAAAAATGGCACTTAATTTATTAGCTGGACAAAGGATGCCTATGAGTGACAAATTAGCAGCAGAAATAAAAGTAATAAAAGCAGAAACAAAATGTATGGTAGATAAAATGCTAGAATTAGGTAATGGAGATTTAGCTATAGGTACTGTAAAAGGATTTGAACAAGGTGTTATAGATATACCATTTGGACCTTCTAAGTATAACTATGGTAAAATGATGCCAGCTAGAGATAATGAAGGTGCAGTTAGATACCTAATGACTGGTAATATACCATTCACAAAAGAATTAAAAGACTTCAATAGAGAAAGATTAGAACAAAGAGGTCAATTTGAAAACAGAGAAGTAGGATTCCAAATGACAGTTGATGATATATTTGCTGTTGGTAAAGGAAAATTAATAGGAAGACCGGAGGGAAAGTAAATGAAAATAGTTGATATTATTTGCTCAGCAGGAAAAACAGGTTTTTATTTCGACGACCAAAAGGCAATCAAAAAAGGTGCTAAACATGATGGTATGTTTTACCTAGGAGAGCCACAAACAGAAGGATTTACTTCTATTAGACAACCAGGTGAGAGCATCTCTGTAATGATAGTTTTAGAAGATGGACAAGTAGCTTTTGGTGATTGTGCAGCAGTACAATACTCAGGAGCAGGCGGAAGAGATCCATTATTCTTAGCTGAAGAATTTATTCCAGTTATTGAAGGACCTATCAAAGAGCAGTTATTAAACAAAGAAACTAAAAACTTCAAAGAATTAGCTGAAGAAGTAGATCACATGGAAATAGATGGAAAAAGACTTCACACAGCTATAAGATATGGTTTAACTCAAGCTCTTTTAGATGCATCTGCTAAAGCTAAAAAAGTAACAATGGCAGAAGTAGTAAAAGAAGAGTATGGAACAGGCGTTGAATTAAAAAGAGTTCCTATATTTACTCAATCAGGTGATGACAGATATACTAATGCTGATAAAATGATTATCAAAGAAGCAGATGTAATGCCTCACGGATTATTCAACAATGTTGAAGAAAAATTAGGACTTAAAGGTGAGAAGTTAAAAGATTATATCATTTGGTTAAGAGAAAGAGTATTAAACAATAGAACAAGAGAAGACTATAATCCAGTATTCCACATAGATGTATATGGTACTATAGGGGAATTACTAGATAATGATACAGAAAAAATGACTAATTACTTAGCTGAACTTGAAGAGGCTGCTAAACCATTCACATTAAGAATTGAAGGACCTATGGACGTAGGTAGCAGAACTGCTCAAATGGAAGCTATGAGAGATTTAAGAGCTAGCCTTGATTCAAAAGGAATAAGTGTAGAGTTAGTAGCAGATGAATGGTGTAATACTCTAGATGATGTAAAATACTTTGCAGAAAACAAAGCTGGACATATGATCCAAGTTAAAACTCCAGACTTAGGAGGAGTAAATAACTCTATAGAAGCTATACTATTCTGTAATGAAAATGGTGTAGGAGCATATCTAGGTGGTACTTGTAACGAAACAAGCAGAAGTGCTGAAATCTGTACTAATATCGGTATAGCATGTGGAGCTACTCAAGTTCTTGCTAAACCAGGTATGGGTGTAGATGAAGGAATCATGATTGTAAACAACGAAATGAATAGAGTTTTAGCCCTAGTTAATAAAAGAGCATAATTAACCTATAGAGCTTAGAAAACTAAATATGCCGCCTCAATTGAGGCGGTTTATTAAGTAATTAAGACAATTAAAATACAAAGGTGGTTATTAAAAAATGAGGGAAATTGATGCAAGCTTAATAACAAAAGAAGTAAAGAGATTAGTTATGGAGGCTAATTTCTTTTTACCTGAAGATGTATTAAACAAATTAAAAGAGGCAAAAGAAGGAGAAGAATGGGAACTTGCTGCATCTACTATAGGAAAAATAATTGACAATGCTGGAATAGCTAAAGACAATAAAGTTCCTATGTGCCAAGATACAGGGATGGTTGTAGTCTTTGTAGAGGTTGGACAAGATGTTCATGTAGTTAATGGATATTTAGAAGATGCTATTAACCAAGGTATAAGAGAAGGATATGAAGAAGGATATTTAAGAAAATCAGTTGTTAAAGATCCACTAGATAGAGTAAATACTAAGGACAATACTCCAGGCATATTCCATTATCAAATAGTTCCAGGAGACAAATTAAGTATCATGGTTGCACCAAAGGGATTCGGATCTGAAAATATGTCTAGAATAAAAATGTTAAAGCCAGCTGAAGGTTTACAAGGAGTTAAAGACTTTATATTAGAATCTGTAGAATTAGCAGGACCTAATCCTTGCCCACCAACAGTTGTTGGAGTTGGAATAGGAGGTACATTTGAAAAAGCTGCTTTTCTAGCTAAGAAGTCATTGATGAGAGAGATGGATGAGTATTCAGATAATCCTTTCTATGAAAACTTAGAAAAAGAATTGCTTGAAGAAATAAATAAATTAGGCATAGGGCCTCAAGGTTTTGGTGGAAAGACAACTGCATTTAAGGTTAATATAGAATATTATCCTACACATATTGCAGGATTACCTGTTGCAGTAAATATAAACTGTCATGCAACTAGACACAAGCAAGTTATTCTTTAGGAGGGTAAACATGAAAAAAACTTTAAAAACACCTTTAACTGCAGAAGACTTAAAAGATTTAAAAGCAGGGGACGATGTATATATAACTGGATATGTGTACACTGCAAGAGATGCAGCACATGCTAGATTAGTAAAATTACTTGAAGAAGGAAAAGAACTTCCTTTTGACCCTGTAGGAGCAATTATTTACTATGTAGGACCTGCTCCTGCTAAGCCAGGAAACCCTATAGGTTCTGCTGGACCAACTACAAGCTATAGAATGGATTCTTATACTCCACAAATGTTAGATGCAGGTCTAAAGGGAATGATAGGTAAGGGTAAAAGAGATCAAGAAGTAAAAGATAGCATAGTAAAAAATGGAGCTACTTATTTTGCAGCTATTGGTGGAGCAGCAGCTCTAATAGCAAAATCAGTAAAATCTGCAGAAGTTATAGCTTATGAAGATTTAGGTGCAGAAGCTGTAAGAAAATTATATGTTGAAGACTTTCCTGTTACTGTAATAAATGATTCAAAGGGAAATGATCTATATCAGCAAGGAAGAAAGGAATATTTAGAATGGGAAAAGTAGAAATTAAAAAAATGGCTACAGCAGGATCTGTTGAATCCAACGATATTCTAATTATGGTATCTAAAGGAGAAGGACAAGTTGATATAGATCTTGAAAGTGTAGTAAAACAACAATATGGTGAAGATATTAAAAGAGTTATAGAAGATACATTAAAAGAATTAAATGTAGAAGATGTAAAATTAATTGCAAAGGATAAGGGTGCCTTAGACTTTACAATAAAAGCTAGAGTTAAAACTGCTATTAAAAGAGGAAGCGGTGATATAGATGAATTATAGAACATTACTCTTTATTCCAGGAAATAATCCAGGTATGCTTCAAAATTCTAATATCCTAGGAGCAGATGGAATTATAATAGATTTAGAAGATGCAGTAGCATTAAGTGAAAAGGATTCTGCAAGAATCTTAGTTAAAGAATATCTATCTACATTTGATAGAGATGTAGATGTATTTGTAAGAATAAATCCTTTAGATAGTCCATATTTCTATGACGATCTAGAAGAATTTAAAGATGCAAACATTAAAGGAATAGTACTTCCTAAAGCTGGAATAGAGCCTATGGAAAAACTAGATGAATACTTAAATAAAATTAACTCTGATTTTAAAGTTATAGCTCTAGTAGAGACAGCTCTAGGTTTAGAGATGTCCCTAAATATAGTGCAAGCTTCTGATAGAGTAATAGGAATTTTCCTAGGTGCAGAAGATTTAACTTTAGACTTGGGAGCTAAGAGAACAAAGGCTTCTAAAGAAATAGAGTATGCAAGGGCAAAGGTTATTGCAGCATCTAAAGCTATGGGAATTCAAGCTATAGATACGCCTTTCACTGATACAGATGATATAGAAGGATTAAGAATAGACACTTTAAATGCAAAAGACTTAGGTATGACTGGTAAGGCAGTTATAAGTCCAAGACATGTTGATGATGTAAATGAAATGTTCTCACCTTCTGAGGCGGAAATAGATTATGCAATAAGAGTATTAGAAGGAGTAAAATCTGCCAAAGAAAAAGGTTTAGGAGCTTTCTCATTAGAAGGTAAAATGATTGATAAACCAATTATTCAAAGAGCAGTAAATCTTTTGAAAATCAGTGGAGATTATAAGGAGGAATACGATGAATTACTTAAATAATGATCTTAATGAGGTTAAAGTCCTTGAAAAATCAGAGTTTCCTTCTAAAGTTAAAGCTACAGATAAAGTTTCAAATGATTTGGCTGAAACAATAAAAGCATTAGACTTAAAAGATGGGGCAGTAGTATCATTTCATCATCACCTAAGAAATGGTGATAAAGTGTTAAATACTGTAATGAAAGAAATTCATAAATTAGGAATCAAAGACTTAACAGTAGCTTCAAGTTCTATATTTCCAGTTCATGAAGAGATAATTCCTCTTATGGAAGATGGTACTATCAAAAATGTGGTTACATCATATATATCAGGAGAAGTTGCAAAGGCTATTAGTCATGGAAAGCTAAAGGGAAATCTTATAATGCAATCTCATGGTGGAAGAGCTAGAAGCATCTTAGATGAAGAGTTAAAAATAGATGCAGCATTTATAGCAGCTCCTAGCACAGATAACAAAGGAAATATATCTGGAGTAAATGGTGAAAACTCATGTGGAGTACTAGGATATGCTATTGCAGATAGTATAAAGGCAGAAAAAGTAGTAGCAGTAACAGACTCTATATTTGAATATCCTAACTATCCTGCAGATATTACTGAAGACTACGTAGACTACATAGTTCTAGTAGACTCTATAGGAAGAAAAGAAGGTATAGTTTCAGGAACTACTAAGATTACAAAAGATCCTATAGGACTTAAAATAGCTAAGGACACTTTAAAAGTTATGGAAGCTACTGGTTTATTAAAAGATGGACTAAGTTTCCAAAGTGGTGCTGGAGGAATATCCCTAGCTGTTACTTCATTCTTAAAAGAATATATGATTAAAAATAATATAAAAGGAAGCTTTGCTTCTGGTGGTATTACAGGATATCTTACAAATATGCTAGAAGAAGGACTATTTGATAGTCTATTTGATGTACAATGTTTTGATCTTGAAGCCATAGAGTCTCTAAAGAGAAATAAAGGGCATTTAAGAATGAGTGCATCTCAATATGGAAATCCAGAAGTATCTTCAGTAGTAGATAATCTAGATATTGTAATCTTAGGTGCTACTGAGATAGACTTAGACTTCAATGTAAATGTATCAACAGGTGCAGATGGAGTTCTTATGGGTGGTTCTGGTGGACATCAAGATACAGCAGCAGGTAGTAAAGTATCTATAATTGTATCTAAGCTATTCTCCTCAAGAATACCTCTTATAAAAGATAGAGTAGATGTAATAACTACTCCAGGATCTACAGTAGATGTATTAGTTACTGAAAGAGGAATTTGTGTAAATCCTAGAAGAACAGACTTAATAGAGAAGTTTGAAGAAAAAGGATTAAAAGTAGTAGCTATAAAAGAATTAAAAGAGTATGCTGAAAGTATAATGGGTAAACCACAAGTAATTGAAAAAGGTGAGAGAATCATAGGTTTATCTGAATATAGAGATGGACAGATATTAGATTATATATATGAAGTTAAATAGATGTATTGACAAATTAAAGAGTTGCCTAAGGCAACTCTTTAATTGTATAATGAGTTAAAAGCTACATAAAAAATATAAGAGAGTGATGACAATGTTTTTTAGTGATGAATTAAATTTAAAAAATGAAAAAGAAGTAGAAGAAATAAGAGAATTTCTAGATCAATTTAATATAAAATATGATGTTCCAGATAAAACTTTTATAATAAGAGATAAGGGTAAGATAATAGGAACAGGTTCGGCAAAGGGAAATATCTTAAAATACTTTTTCTTAAAAGAAGAGTACAAAGGTGAAGGACTTTTAAATATACTTTATAATGGACTTTTAAACCACCTATTAGAAAGAGGATATGACTCCTTTTTTGTATTTACTACTCCAAATAATAGAGTTATCTTTAGATCACTAGGATTAAATGAAGTATGCTCAACAGATAGAGTATCTTTATTTGAGGGAGGATTTTATAATTATAATAAATGGATAGAAAAGACTAAGAATTTAATTCCAAATAAAGGAAATACTAGAGGTGCTATAGTAGTAAATTGTAATCCTATGACACTTGGTCACAAATATTTAATAGAAAGAGCTTTAGAAAAAGTTGATAATTTATTAATCTTTGTCGTAGAAGAAGATAAGTCAATTTTCCCCTTCGAAGATAGATTTAATATAATAAAAAATGAATTAAAAGACTATGATAAAGTAAATGTGATAAAGGGAGGACCTTATATAATTTCACAGGCTACATTTCCAACTTACTTTATAAAAAAGAAAGATGAGATGTTAGACATATATACAGAGTTAGATGGCAAGATATTTGCGGAGAAAATAGGAAAAGATTTAGAAGTAGATATTAGGTTTTTTGGTTCAGAGCCTAAAGATTTAGTTACTCTAGCATACAATACTTCTCTCAAAAAAATACTAGAAAATAGTAATATAAAAGTAGAGATTATAGAAAGAAAAAAATTAGATGAGATAGTAGTAAGTGCTTCCTATGTAAGAAAACTATTAGGAGATGGGAAAATAAAAGAGGCATATAAATATCTTCCAAAGAGCACTATAGATTATTTAGAAAGTGATTCGGGTAAAAAGATTATAGAGAAGCTTAAATAGTATAACTAATATCTAGAGGTGAGGATATGAAAAGAAGTAGTGGGATACTTATGCATATATCTTCTCTACCTGGAGAATATGGCATAGGTGATTTTGGAAAAGAAGCATATAATTTTGTAGACTTTTTAGAAAGAGCAGGACAAAAGAGTTGGCAGATACTTCCTTTAGGACCTACAGGCTTTGGGGATTCCCCTTATCAAAGTTTTTCTGCCTTTGCAGGAAATCCTTATTTTATTGATTTAGATGAGTTTTTAAATCTAGGATATTTAAAAAAAGAAGATATAGCAAGTCGAACTTTGGGTAATAATCCATCAAGGGTTAATTATGGATTATTATATGAAAACAAATTAAGTCTTTTAAAAATAGCCTATGAAAATTCAAAGCATATACTTAAAGATGAATTAATAAACTTCTATAATGAAAATATAGATTGGGTAAGGGGATTTTCAATTTTCATGTCTATAAAATCACTTCATGGGAACAATTCTTGGATAAATTGGGATATAGACTATAAATTATTTAATTCTAAAAGAGTAGAAGATTTTGAAAGAGAAAATTCAGATGAAATATTTTTTTGGATATTTACTCAGTATTTTTTTATTAATCAGTGGATGAGATTGAAAAAATATGCAAATAAAAAAGATATAAAAATCATAGGAGACTTACCTATATATGTATCAGAAGATAGTAGCGATTTATGGAGAAATCCTGAACTTTTCAAACTACATGAAAACTACATACCAAAAGTTGTATCTGGATGCCCTCCAGATGACTTTAGCGAAAAGGGACAGTTATGGGGTAATCCTATATATAATTGGGAGCAGATGAAAGACAATGGCTATGAATGGTGGATTAAGAGAATAGAGCATAGCTTTAAATTATTTGATAAAGTGAGAATAGATCACTTTAGAGGTTTTGAATCATATTGGGAGGTTCCATATGGCTCACAGGATGCTATAAATGGAACATGGAGGAAGGGTCCTGGTATAAGTTTATTTAACAAGATAAGAGAAGAATTGGGAAACTTAGATATAATAGTAGAGGACTTAGGGCTTAATACATGGGAAGTGAAAAAATTAGTAGAAGATACAGGATTTCCAAATATGAATGTATTGCAATTTGCATTTAACCTATATGAAGAAAGTGACTATCTACCCCACAATATTGAAAAAAGAAGTGTAGTATACACAGGAACACATGACAATCCAACTGTCAGAACTTGGATTAACAGTTTAAATAGAGAAGAATTTGAATATATTGTAAAATACCTAAAGCTTAATTATGATGAAGGATTAAATTGGGGTATTATAAGAGGGGCATGGGCTAGCTCTTCTTATCTTGCAATTGCTCCCTTACAAGATTTTTTAGACTTTGATAATTGGGCTAGAATGAATACTCCATCTACCCTTGGAGACAATTGGGCCTGGAGAATAGAAAGAAAAGATTTGAGTTTGGAATTAGCTGATAAGATTATGGAATTGACTAAAACATATTGGAGGTAATTATGTTAAATAAGGAAAGAGTCATAGAAAGTATAAAGAGAAATTCTTTATCTACCTTTAGAAAAGACTTGGAAGATTGCAACCAAAAAGAAAAATTTATAGTTGTATCTAAAGCTATTATGGAAATAATTTTACCGATATGGCTAAAATCAAATGAAAAATTTAGTGATAAAAAAAGAGGATACTATTTTTCAGCCGAATATCTTATGGGGAGAGCCCTTAGTAATAATCTAATTAATATGGGGTTTAAAGATGAAATAAAAGAGATATTAGATGAATTAAATATAAATTATAATGAAATAGAGGATGCTGAAGAAGATGCAGGTCTAGGTAATGGTGGACTTGGGAGATTAGCCGCTTGTTTTTTAGATTCAGCAGCTACTTTGGATTATTCCTTAACAGGATATGGTATTAGATATGAGTATGGAATATTTATACAGACATTTAAAGATGGATTTCAATATGAAAAAGCTGACAATTGGTTAAAGTACGGAGATCCTTGGTCCATAAAAAAGGAATCAGATTCTGTAAGAGTTAGTTTTTCAGATGGTGATGTATTGGCTGTTCCATATGATACACCTATTGTAGGATATGGAGGAAGAACCATAAATACTCTTAGACTTTGGGAATCAAGAGCTATAGAATCCTTTGATTTTCAAGAATTTAACAGACAAAACTACGAAGGTTCTGTAAAGGATAAAAATGCAGCAGAGACCATATCAAAGGTATTGTATCCAAATGATTCTACAGAATCAGGTAAAATCCTAAGACTTAAGCAGCAATACTTTTTTGTAAGTGCATCTTTACAAGATTTAGTTAGAAAACATTTAAATAAACATGGTGATTTGAGTAATTTTGACTTGTTTCATGCTATTCAATTGAATGATACCCATCCAGTTGTAGCAATTCCAGAATTGATGAGGATATTTACCCAAGTTTATCATATAGAATGGAACAAAGCTTGGAATATAGTAAAAAATACCTTTGCATATACAAATCATACTATACTAAAAGAAGCTCTAGAACAATGGCCTGTGAACTTTTATAGATCGTTACTACCTAATGTATATGAGATGATAGAAAAGATAAACTATGACCTAATAGAAGACTTAAAACAAAGAGGCATAGGAGAAGATAGCTTAAAGGATTACAGTATAATAAATGATAATCAGATTAGAATGGCATATCTTGCAATCCATGGCTCATATTCAACAAATGGGGTAGCACAGCTTCATTCTGATATATTGAAAAATAGGGAATTAAAAAATTGGTATGAAATATATCCTGAAAGATTTAATAATAAGACAAACGGTATAACTCAAAGGAGATGGTTAGTTCAATCAAATCCTGAACTTTCATCTTTTGTCACTGAATTACTTGGAAATGATAGTTGGATTACTAATCTAAAGCAATTGAAAGCTTTGGAAAGGTTCAAAGATAATGATGAAGTGCTTAGGAAATTTTTAGATATAAAGCAAACTAAAAAACAGGAACTGGCTCAATATATTAAGAAGGTAGAAAATATAGATATAGATTGTCAGTCAATATTTGATATTCAAATTAAGAGACTTCATGAATATAAAAGACAGTTGTTAAATGCTTTTCATGTCTTAGATTTATATTTTAGAATAAAGGAAAATCCAAAACTAGATATTCCAAATAGAACATTTATATTTGGAGCTAAAGCAGCACCAGGATATACTAGGGCTAAAGGGATTATTAAATTTATAAATGAAATCAAAAATCTTATAAACAATGATCCTGATATACATGGCAGGATAAAAGTAGTATTTGCCACTAATTATGATGTATCCTATGGTGAAAAGCTATTTCCAGCTGCAGATATATCCGAACAGATTTCTACTGCAGGAAAAGAAGCTTCAGGGACAGGAAATATGAAATTTATGTTAAATGGAGCTCCCACACTTGGTACATTAGATGGAGCAAATATAGAGATTGTAGAAGAAGCAGGTATGGAGAATAATTTCATATTTGGGCTTACTGTTGAAGAAATAAAAGAGATAGAGTCCAACTATAATCCTAAATATTACTATGAAAATATACACGGATTAAAAAGAGTTGTAGATACTTTAATAGATGGAACTTTTAGTGATAATAACACGGGAATATTTAGAGAAATATATGATTCTTTAGTAAATGGAGTAAATTGGGAAAGAGCAGATGTATATTATGTACTAAAGGATTTTGAATCCTATAGAAAAGCTCAAGAGATAGTAAGTTATGAGTACAAAAATAAAATAGAATGGGCTAAAAAATGTTGGATGAATATAGCAAATGCTGGGAAGTTTAGTTCTGATAGAACTATAGAAGAATATGCAAATAATATATGGAGAATAAAAAGACAAATAGGTTAAGGAAAACATTTTCAAATGCAGTTGACAGTTTTAAATTCTAGGTGTAGTATGTAGATGAGAGTTAATGCTTTAGTTCAAAAGATGGATTCGTCTTTTGAACCAAAAAACATGTTTAAAAATACAATTAATTAAATATTATAATATTACTTAGAGGGGGATATTAATGACTACATGTGCTAAAGAATTTAGGTTAGAAAGTGATTCTATAGGGGATATAGAAGTTCCTGTAGATGCATATTATGGAGCTAATGCAATAAGAGCATCCCAAAACTTTCATATTACAGGAAAAGTGATTAATAAAGAATTAATTATAGGTCTTGCTGAAGTAAAAAAAGCATGTGCTATATCTAACTTTGAAGCTGGAATAATGACAGAAGAGGTTAAAAATGCTATTGAACAAGCAAGTGATGAAATAATAGAAGGTAAATTTCATGAAGAGTTCATAGTAGATCCAATTCAAGGCGGAGCAGGTACATCAGCAAATATGAACGCCAACGAAGTTATAGCCAATAGAGCAAATGAAATTTTAGGTGGTAATTTAGGAGATTACGATAAAGTACATCCAAATGACCATGTAAATATGGGTCAATCCACAAATGATGCATTTCCAACAGCAGCAAAAATAGCAGCTTTAAAACTTGGTGAAAAGACTCTTGGTGAATTAAAAAAATTACACGAAGCTTTACTTAAAAAAGCTGAAGAATTCGATCCTATTATTAAAATGGGAAGAACTCACCTTCAAGACGCTGTACCTATTAGATTAGGGCAAGAATTTCATGGCTATAGTTCTGTAATAAAAAGAGATATAAATAGAATAGAAACTGCTTTAGATGGACTTAGAGTAGTAAATATGGGAGCATCTGCAGTTGGAACAGGTATAAACGTAGACACAGAATATCTAAGAGTAATAGTACCTAATTTAAACAAGATAAATGATTTAGGATTAGTACAAACAGATGATTTAGTAGACGGTACAAACAATTTAGATGGCTTTGTATTTCTATCAGCATCATTAAAAACAGCTGCAGTAAATCTTTCAAAGATGGGAAATGATATGAGATTAATGGCATCAGGTCCAAGATGTGGATTTGGAGAATTAAACTTACCAGAAAAACAAGCAGGATCTTCTATAATGCCTGGAAAAGTTAATCCAGTAATAGCTGAAGTTATGAGTCAAGTTGCATTTAATATTATAGGAAATGATGTAGCTGTAACTATGGCTGCAGAAGCTGGACAATTAGAATTAAATGTATTTGAGCCAGTATTACTATATAATTTATACGAATCAATAGAAACTTTAGGAAATGGTGTAGCTACATTTAGAGAAAACCTAGTATGTGATGTTACAGCGAATATTGATAGATGTAAAGAATTAGTAGATGGTAGTGTTGGAACTATAACAGCTATAGTACCACATGTTGGATATAAAAACGCTGCAAAGGTTGCTAAAGTTGCTATAGAAACTGGACAACCAGTTAGAGAATTAGTTTTAAAAGAAAAACTTCTAACAGAAGCTGAACTAGATGAAATCCTAGATCCTTTTGCAATGACAGAACCTGGAATTGCAGCAAAGCATCTTTTAGCAGAATAAGTAGATAAAAATAAAGAAATGTTGACCTAGATTTAGGCAACATTTCTTTATTTGATTTTGTTTAGTATATAATCAGTATAATAAAACTCATAGTACTATTTTTCGTTACAGTTTACAAATTATAGATTTTTATTAATTAAGTCATTGTAATTTGTGATGGCAGTGTTTAGCTCTTGACTTGCCTTGATAATTTCAGGGTTTTTTAAATCGAATCCCTTTTTTTCAATCAATTCATTTAAGCTTTTCTTTAAAGTTTCAATATCTCTTAATAAATCTTTTAATTCAGACATAATTAAACCTCCCATAAATAGGATTTCTTAAATAGGGATAATTATGCATATGAAATGTTTTTTTAAAAAATAAAACAGCTCTTAAATTTAAGAGCTGTTTTAAATATGGTGCCGGTGGTGGGACTCGAACCCACACACCCTTGCGGATAACAGATTTTGAGTCTGTCTCGTCTGCCAGTTCCGACACACCGGCTTGATAACAATAAATATAATACCATAAATAAATATATTTATCAAGGAAAATTATTTAGCCTTGTTTACTCATGGGCTAATTTAGGTTATACTTAAATATATCAAGAATAGGAGTTGTGATATATGGATAATAAAAAATTTATGATAATAGATGGGAGTTCACTTTTACATAGAGCCTTTTATGCATTGCCACTTTTGTCTACAAAGGAAGGAATTTACACGAATGGAGTATATGGATTTTTAACTATGCTATATAGAATAAAAGATGAATATAATCCAGACTATCTATGTGTAGCCTTTGATAAAAAAGGCCCAACCTTTAGACATAGAGAGTACAAAGAATATAAGGGAACTAGGAAATCTTCCCCATCAGAATTAGCACAACAATTTCCAATAATTAGAGATATATTAGATGCTATGAATATAAAGAGACTAGAGATGGACGAATATGAAGCAGATGATATAGCGGGAACTCTTGCAAATATGGGGGAGAAAAACTCCCTAGAGATTATATTGGTAACTGGAGATAAGGACTACTTACAATTGGCTACGGAAAATACAAAGGTACTACTTACAAGAAAGGGAATTTCAGAACTGGAGATATTTGACTCTGAAAAGATAATAGAAGAATATGGAATTGAGCCAAAGCAATTTATTGATTTGAAAGGTCTTATGGGAGATAAGTCAGATAATATACCAGGTATACCAGGTGTTGGAGAAAAGACAGGTTTAAAACTTTTAAAACAATTTAATAATATAGAAAATATATACAAAAATATAGATGAGGTTAGTGGAAAGAAACTAAAAGAAAAATTAATAGAAAATCAAACAATTGCTTATTTAAGCAAAAAACTAGGAGAAATCATAACAAATATAAATCTAGATATAAATTTAGATGATTTACTTACAAAAGATCCAGAATGGGAAAGGCTATTAAGTCTTTATGAAAAATATGAATTTAAGAGTTTAATAGATAGACTTCCAAATGAACATACACAAAAAGAAGAGATAATAAGAGAGTTCAAATCTGAGAAAATAGGTGTGAAAGAACTAGAAGATGTAATCACAAAAATAAAGGAAGAAAAGAAGTTTGCATTTAAATTTATAGTAGAGGATTCAAATATTATTGAAGATAGGATTATTTCCCTAGGAATAAAATTAAATTCTAGTCCTACTTATTATATGGAATTTGAAGAAAACCAAAAAAAATATTATGAATTATTAAAACCTTTATTTGAAGATGAAAATATAGAAAAAATTGGTCATAATTTAAAAAAGGATATAATAGTATTATTTAGATCGGGAATAAAAATCTCAAATTATACTTTTGACTCAGAAATAGCTGAATACATTATAAATCCAAGTGAAAGTGAATATTCCATAAATAAAATAAGTGAAAAATACTTGGAATACTATGGAGTAGATGAAGAGATGCTATTAGGCAAAGGAAAATCAAAGCTTTCATTTTCTCAGCTTGAAGAAACACAAAGGATAGATTATTTATCTTTTGTTTTAGATACTGTATATGAATTAGAAAAAACTATGAAAGAAAAGATAAAATCACAAGGGATGGAATCTCTTTACTATGAAATGGAATTACCCCTAGTGGAAGTTTTAAGTAGTATGGAATATTTTGGAGTTCAAATAGATGAGAATGAACTTCAAAATCTAGGAGAACAATATCAAGAAGAGATAGATACACTGACAAGTGAAATACATGAACTAGCAGGAAGTGATTTCAATATAAATTCTCCTAAACAAATGGGAAAAGTCTTATTTGAAGATCTAGAGCTTCCAGTTATAAAAAAGACAAAGACAGGTTATTCTACAAATGTAGAAGTACTTGAAAAGCTTATGGATGAACATCCTATAATTAATAAGATTTTTAGATATAGACAAATTGTAAAATTAAAATCCACATATATAGATGGACTTATAAATTTAATAAATGAAAATACAGGTAGAATTCATTCTAGTTTCAATCAAACTATAACTACCACAGGAAGGATTTCAAGTACAGAGCCTAATCTGCAAAATATACCTATAAGGACAGAAGATGGAAGAAAGATAAGAAAAGCATTTATAGCAAAACTTCCAGACTATAAATTAGTGGATGCAGACTATTCTCAAATAGAACTTAGAATACTAGCTCATATATCAAATGATGAGAAAATGATAGAAGCTTTTAAAGAAAATCAAGATATTCATACAAAAACTGCTTCAGAAGTATTCCATGTTCCAGTAGATGAAGTTACAAGTGAATTGAGATCTAATGCCAAGGCAGTAAATTTTGGTATTGTATATGGGATTTCAGATTATGGATTATCTAGAGATTTAAACATTTCTAGAAAGCAAGCAAAGGAGTATATAGATAATTATTTAGAAAACTATAAAGATATACGACAATTTATGATTGATATAGTAGAACAGGCAAAAAAACAAGGTTATGTAGAAACTATATTTAATAGAAGAAGGTATATAAAAGAGTTAAATGCTAAAAACTATAATATTAGATCCTTCGGTGAAAGAATAGCAATGAATACTCCTATCCAAGGAAGTGCAGCAGATATTATTAAAATTGCAATGGTTAGAGTATACAATGAAATTAAAAATAGAAATTTAAAATCTAGATTAATTCTTCAAATTCATGATGAATTAATAATTGAAACATATAAAGATGAATCAGAAGAAGTTCTGGAGATGTTAAAAGAAATTATGGAAGATGCAGCAAAATTAAGTGTACCCCTTAAAGTAGACATGGAAATGGGAGATAGTTGGTATGACACTCACTAATTGTAAAATAATAGGAATTACAGGTGGAATAGCTTCTGGTAAAACTACATTTTCAAATATATTAATAAAAAAAGGATGCATTGTAATTGATGCTGATAAGATTTCTAGGTCTCTTGTACAAAAAGATAATAAACAATATAATGAAATAGTAAAAAAATTTGGAAGAGAAATTTTAGATAAAGATCGTAATCTAAATAGAAAATTTTTAGCTAAAATCATATTTCAAGATAAAAAATGTAGGGATATTCTAGAACAAATTTTACATCCACCTATATTTAAAGAAATAAGAAGACTCATAGATGTATATTTAAAATCACAAGATTTAATTTTTATTGATATTCCATTATTATATGAAAAATATGATAAATTAGTGGAGTATGGAATTTATTTAGATGAAATATGGTTATTGTATGTAGATATGGATACTCAAATAAAAAGATTAATGGATAGAGATAATATTCAATTAGATGAAGCTATTAAAAAGATAAATGCTCAAATTCCTATGAAGGATAAGAAGAAATTGGCAGATAAAGTTATATATAATACAAAAGATTTAATAAGCTTAGAAGAGTATGCACAAGACCTATTAGATGATGTAAATTGACCTGGAGGGATATTTTTGTTTTTTTCTATAAAAAAACTATTTAAAAAAATAATAAATCTATTTGTATTTATAATAGTTTCAACTTTGATAATTGGCTTAGTAGGTTCAATTTTATATCCTATGGGATATAAAGAATATATAAAAAAATATTCTTTTGAAAATGATTTAGACCCATTCTTAGTAGCTGCTATAATAAATGTTGAGAGTAATTATAATAAGGATGCAATATCGCCTAAAGATGCTAGAGGGCTTATGCAAATAGGTCCTCAGACAGGTTTATGGGCAAAAGAAGAATTAGGAATAAATAATTATAGTGAAGATTTATTATTTGATCCTGAGACCAATATTAAAATAGGCACTTGGTATTTGACTAAATTAGATGCTGAATTTAATGGTAATGTAGATACTATATTAGCTGCATATAATGCAGGAAGTGGAAATGTTTCTAAATGGCTAGATGATATAGAACATTCTAGGGACAATATAAATCTTTATAATATTCCCTTTAAAGAAACAGAGGAATATGTAGAAAAAGTAAAAAAAGATTATAAAATATATAGTACATTTTATAAACCTTTTATTCACAAATCCTTTATAGACGATACAATATATATGGAGATTATAAATAAGACTAGAACTTTTTTAAAGCAAAACATTAAGGTTAAATAGATGAGGTGCAAAGATGAAATACAAAAAGAAAATATTGTCTTTATTCACAATCCTTATTTTCATTTTTTTAGTTGGATGTAAAATTCAAGACTATGAAAATTTTGATACCCCCCAAGATTTAGACAATAAAGAAGATTTAAGCAAAATAGATCCTATTGAAGGTGGAGAATTATCTCTTCCCCTTACTAATTTTACGACATTAAACCCTTTGTTGACAGATAATTCTAGTTATTATCATTTTAGTAAATTGATATTTGAAAGCTTATTTGAATTTGATGAAAGTCTAAATCCTTATCCAAAGTTAGCAGAATCCTACACTATATCAGAGGATGGAAAGAGGATACAAATAAAGTTAAAAGAAGGAATAAAATGGCATGATGGAGAGTCTCTTAAATCTGAAGATGTGGCCTTTACAATTGAAGCTATAAAAAGAGCTGGTATTGAAGGCACATATGGAAAAGTATTTAAAGATGCAGCATTGATCAATGGTGATTTAGATTTAAATTCCTTTGTAAATACAAGGATAATAGATGGAAATAATATTGAAATTATTTTTGATAGAGAATTTTCCCATTCCTTAGATGTATTGACATTTCCTATAATACCAAAGCATGCTTTTTCAAATATAGATAATGCTTTAGTAGTTGAAAATTATAATCCTATGGGCACTGGACCCTTTAAATTTATAGACTATGAAAAATTCAAAACTGTTAAATTAAAAAAGAATGAAAATTATTGGGATGGACCTATCTATATTAGCAGTATAATAGGAAAAGTATTAGATGATAAGGAATTGATTCTCACATCCTTTGAGACGGGACAAATTGATTTTGCGTTTAGTATTGGTGTGGATTGGGACAAGTATAGACAAAATGATAGGATAGAGGTATATGAATATCCATCTTCTAATTATGAGTTCTTAGGATTTAATTTTCAAAATGGTAAATTTTCTACACAACAACAGTCAATTGCTGTTAGAAAAGCTATAAGTTATGCCATAGATAGGCAAAATATTATACAAAATCAATACTTAGGACATTCTACTCAAGTGGATGTTCCGATTCATCCAAATTCCTATTTAATATCTGACTTTTCAAGTTTATATGGGTACAATTTAAATTTTGCCAAGGAAGAGTTAAAAAATGCTGGATATATAGATAGGGATGAAGATGGTATCTTAGAAGATGAAAATGGAAATCCTCTAAGATTTACATTATTAACAAATACTTATAATTTACTGAGATTTAGAACTGCAGAATTAATAATAGAAGACGTAAAAAAGATAGGAATAGATTTAGTCTTAGTTGAAAATGGTAATCAAAGTACTTCAATCTCAGAAGAACAAAAAGATATTCAGTGGAGTAATCTCCAAGGCAGTTTAAATAAAGGAAACTATGATATAGTCCTTCTAGGATGGAAAACTTCTGTAATTCCAAATATTTCTTATATGTTTCACAGTTCAAAATTATTAGACACTAATTTTATAAAATATCAAGATGAAAATATGGACAAACTATTAGGATTAACCCTAAACAATAGTATAGAAAAAAAAGCGGACAGTTATAATAATTTACAAGAACATATCTTAGAGAAATTACCATATATAAGTCTGTTTTATAAAAATGAAGCTTTACTAGCGGATTCAAAGATAGTAGGAGAATTAAGTCCTAAATTTTTCAATCTATATGATGGATTGCAAAATTGTTTTATTTTACCACAAGAAAATTGAGATATAAAACATTAAAAATGAACTTATTCCTTGAAAAATTGACATAAAGGTTTATAATATTATATAGTACATTTGTGCAGGGATGGTGGAATGGCAGACACGATAGCTTGAGGGGCTATTGCTCTTAAGGGTGTGAGGGTTCGAATCCCTTTCCCTGCACCAATTTATAAAGAATTGTTAAAAAAATATTTATAAGATGCGGGTTTATTGGAAGACTTGTGTACTTTTTTAACAATTAATGTTATAATTAAAAAAGTGTTAAGCATGATTTATGCTTAATTCTTTAATTTTATCACTATAAAACAATAAAGAGGTGGAATGTCAATGAAACTTGAAAATCTCACTTTTAAAGGCGGAGTACACATAGAGGAATACAAAGAATTTACTAAAAGTAAAGCTATAGAAAAGGCAATAGAGCCTAAGATAGTACATATTCCTTTACATCAACATGTAGGTGTAGCTGCTAAGTCTTTAGTAAAGAAAGGAGATAGTGTAAAAGTAGGTCAGAAGATTGGAGAGTCTGAAGCGTCTCTAACAGCTTCAATTCACTCTAGTGTTTCAGGAAAAGTAAAGAGTATAGATTTAATGTATACTCCAGATGGATACAGAGTAGAATGTGTTACTATTGAATCTGATGGTCTAAATGAAATGGATGAATCTTTAAATATCAAAAGAAATTTAAATGATATATCCAATGAAGAAATAATGGAAATATTAATGGACAAAGGAGTAGTTGGTCTTGGGGGAGCTGCTTTTCCTACAGACTCAAAACTAGCTTTAGCAAAAGATGCTAATGTTGATACCATAGTTCTAAATGGAGCCGAGTGCGAACCTTATTTAACTTGTGATCATAGAATCATGTTAGAAAAGCCTGAAAAGATAATTAAGGGTCTTGAAATTATGATGAAATATTTAAATGTGGAAAAGGGTTACATAGCTGTCGAAGACAATAAAAAAGACGCAATCGAAAATCTAAAATCTAAAGTAGAAAATAGTAATATTGGAATTGCAAGCCTTAAGACAAAATTTCCACAAGGAGATTCCTATAGAATTATCCATTCAGTTTTAAATAGGATTGTTCCTAGAGGCGGAAGAACTAATGATGTAAATTCTTATGTAAACAATGTAGGTACTGCTTTGGCAGTTTCTGAAGCTGTATTAGAAAACAAACCTTTATATGAAAGGGTAGTTACAGTAACAGGAAATGGTGTGGCTGAGCCAAAAAATTTACTAGTTAAGATTGGGACAACTATTGGGGATATAATTGCTCAATGTGGTGGATTTAAGGGAACTCCTGGAAAAATCGTAGTAGGTGGACCTATGACTGGATGTGCACAATTCACATTAGATACTCCTGTAACAAAGGGGACTACAGGTATTATAGTGTTTACAGAAGAGGAAACTAAGTCTGTAAAATCACTACCTTGTATAAAATGTGGAAAATGCTTAGAAGTATGTCCTGCATTTTTAGAACCACTATATATAAGTAAAAACATTTTAAATGATAGATTTGATGCAGCAGAAGATTTAGGTGCTTTGGCTTGTATTCAATGTGGAAGTTGTTCATATATTTGTCCTGCTAAAAGACCTCTTACAGAGTCAATTACCTATGGGAAAAAAGAAATAAAATCAAAGAGGAAATTAAAAGCAGATAAGAAAAAATCATAGTTGTTAGGAGGAAATACAATGGAAGGTAAGGTTACAGGTTCAAATCAAATGGACCCATTAGTATTGGATAAAACTTTAACTGGTTCACTAGCTCCTCATTTAAGGGCTAATGAGACTACTAGAAGGATAATGTTAGATGTTATTATTGCCCTAACTCCAGCCATGATAGCTAGTGTTTACTATTTTGGAATTCAGGCTTTAATACTTATTTTAGTATCGGTAGCTTCAGCAGTGTTTTTTGAAGCAGGTACTCAAAAGCTGTTTAAAAAAGATATCTTAATTGGAGACTTAAGTGCAGTAGTAACAGGGATATTATTAGCTTTTAATCTACCAGCAAACGCTCCTTGGTGGGTAGCAGTATTTGGTACTGGATTTGCTATTATTCTTGTAAAAGAGTGTTTTGGAGGTATAGGTTCAAACTTCATGAACCCTGCTTTAGCTGCAAGAGCTGCTTTAGTAGCTTCTTGGCCAGGAATTATGTCAAGTTATGTAAATCCAGATGGAATTGCAAGTGCAACTCCTTTAGGAATTATAAAAAGTGGAAGTACAGCACTTCCATCAATGACTAGAATGTTGATGGGTGATATTGGAGGTTCACTAGGTGAAACTGCAGCAGTTTTATTATTAATAGGTGGAGTATATCTTATAATTAGAAAAGTTATAAGCTGGCATATACCAGTAATTTATATAGGTACAACTGCAATAGTATTACTATTATTAGGAGTAGATACTAGCCTTATATCATATCATATATTAGGTGGAGGACTTATCTTAGGAGCTTTCTTTATGGCAACAGATTATTCTTCATCACCAGTTACAATAAAGGGTAAAATTATATTTGCATTAGGATGTGGTATATTAACTGCAATAATTAGAGTAAAAGGCGGAATGCCAGAGGGAGTTTCATATTCAATATTACTTATGAATATAGCATCTCCAATAATTGAAAAGTTTACAAAACCAAAAGTTTTTGGGGAGGTAAAATAAATGAAGGAAACAATAAAATTAGGTCTTACATTATTATTAATAACCGCAATATCAGGGGCAGTATTAGCTGGAACTAATAGCTTTACTGGACCTATAATTGAAGAAATTAGGAGAGAGAGTAGTTTTGGTGCATTGTTAGAAATATTCCCAGATGCTGATGACTTCCAACCAGTAGATGAAGCTCAGTTAGAAGAAATAATAGCTAGCAATGAAGTTGTTACTGAAGTAAATCAGGCTCTAGAAGGCGATACTGTAATCGGATATGCTTTTAAAGTTGTAACAGGTGGTTACGGAGGAGATGTAGCTACTATGGTAGGAGTATATGAAGATGGCAAGATAGCTGGTATCAAAGTCGTAGAAAACAGTGAGACACCAGGATTAGGTACTAAAATTGAAGAAGAAAGCTTTGCAAGCTCTTTTAAAGAAAAGTCTACTGAATCTGAATTAGTTGCAGTTGGTAGTCCTTCAGCTGAAAATGAAGTTCAAGCTATAAGTGGTGCAACAGTGTCGACTGTAGCTGTAGTAAAAGGTGTAAATGGAGCTAGAGAAGCATTCGTAGAGTTCTTTTCTAATTAAATAAGTGGAGGTGGAAAACTTGAATTTGTTCAATACATTTAAAAACGGAATTTCTACTGAAAATCCAGTTTTAGTTCAATTAGTTGGTTTGTGTTCAGTATTAGCAATAACTAATACTGTTTTAAATAGTATATCAATGGGATTAGCAGTAATAGCAGTAATAACAGCTTCAAACTTAGTAGTTTCATTATTTAGAAATTTTATACCTAAAAAAATACGTATCCCAGCTTTTATCGTTATTATAGCAACTTTCGTAACTATGGTAGAAATGTTTATGGAAGCTTTTGCACAGCCTATATACCAATCATTAGGTATATTTATACCTTTGATAGTTGTAAACTGTGCTATACTTGCTCGTTCGGAATCATTTGCCTATAAAAATAAAGTACTTCCATCTATAGTGGATGGTTTAGGTATGGGAATAGGTTATACAGTAGCAGTAGTAATATTAGGAGCTGTAAGAGAGATCTTAGGTTCAGGAACTTTTTTAGCAGGTACAGATTATGTAATAAATGTATTTGGAGATAAATATCAACCTATAGCTGTGTTTGTAGGTCCAGCAGGAGCTTTTATTGCTTTAGGTATTATAGTTGCTATCTTCAAAGCAATCACAATGAGAAAAAAAGCTAGTTAGTTTAAATATAGGAGGGAATCAGTATGAATTTGTTTACTATATTAGTATCTACAATCTTTGTAAATAACTATGTATTTGCAAGATTTCTAGGTATATGTCCTTTCCTTGGAGTATCAAGTAAAATGGAAACTTCAACAGGTATGGGACTTGCAGTAACATTTGTTACAAGTTTTGCATCAGCAATTACTTGGGTTATACAAAAATATGTTTTAAATCCTTTAGAAATTCAGTACTTACAGACAATTGTATTTATATTAGTTATAGCTTCATTAGTACAATTTGTTGAACTTGCAATAAGAAAACTAAGCCCTACTCTTTATAGTGGAATGGGAGTATTTTTACCTCTTATTACTACAAACTGTATGGTATTAGGTGTAACTATATTAAATATTCAAGAAGGATATAGCTTTATAGAGACTATGACCAGCGGAATTGGAGCGTCTTTAGGATTCTTCTTAGCATTAGTACTTATAGCAGGAGTTAGAGAAAAATTAGAATTAGCAGATATTCCTAAACCTTTGCAAGGATTTCCTATTGCATTAATATCTGCAGGATTAATGTCCATTGCCTTTTTAGGCTTTAATGGATTAGTTTAGGAGGTAAAAAATGACAAATATTATATATCCAATATTAGTACTAGCAGGACTAGGATTACTATTTGGTGTCCTATTGTCCATAGCCTCTAAAGTATTTGCTGTTAAAATTGATCCTAAGATAGGTGAAGTTTTAGATGCATTACCAGGAGCAAACTGTGGTGCATGCGGATTTCCTGGATGTGAAGGATTAGCAACTGCCATAGCAAATGGAGAAGCTCCAGTAAATGCATGTCCAATAGGAGGTCAAAAGGTAGCAGATAATGTAGCAGATATTATGGGGTTAAACGCAGCTAATGTAGAGAAAAATGTAGCTACAGTTTTATGCCAAGGAGATTGTGAGAAAGCAAAAGAGAAATATGAATATGAAGGTATAAATGACTGTAGGGTTCAAACGAATTTAGCAGATGGATCTAAGGCATGTCCTTATGGCTGTCTTGGATGTGGAACATGCTATGATGTATGTCCATTTGATGCTATAAATATGGTAGATGGTATTGCCGTAATAGATAAAGAAAAGTGTACGGCTTGTATGAAATGTATAGATATATGTCCAAAGAATATTATAAAATTGGTACCATATGATAATAAAGTAGTAGTAAAATGTAAGAGTGAAGACAAAGGTAAAGACGTAAGAGGATATTGTTCAATAGGATGTATAGGATGTAAAATATGTGTTAAGAACTGTCCAGAAGATGCATTTATATTTGAAAATAATTTAGCTAGAATAGATTATGATAAATGTACAAATTGTGGAGTATGCGTGGAAAAATGTCCTACAAAATGTATTCATTCTACTGACAATGGTCCAGTAGTTGAAGATTAAATAAAAAAATAGAGCTTAAGCTCTATTTTTTTGTTTAATCCAAAAATTTCTTGCTTGTAAATAAAATTTATTAATGATAAACTATAATGTGTGTATAGATGGAAAATCAGGTAAAATGTCTAAAAAAGGTGATAAACATGACAAAAGGAGATAAATATTTGATTGTACTTGTTTTAATTTTGACAGTTATATCACTGGGTTTTATAAAAAGACAAGCACTCTCAAATGATAGTAAATATATAAGTGTTCAAGTAGATGGAAAAGAGATAAAAAAGATAATTTATGATAAAAAAATCATTGGAAAAACTATTCCTATTGAAACAGAATATGGATATAATTTACTGGAAATTGGAGATGAAAAAATCAGAGTTATAGAAGCCAGTTGTCCAGATCAAATAGATGTAAAGCAAGGATACATATCAAATATAGGTGAGACCATAGTGTGTTTGCCGAATAAATTGGTAGTAGAAATAAAGGGAATGGATAAGGATAATGAAATAGATATGATAAATTATTAGAAAGAGGTAATTATGAAAAAGATAAAAAAAATAGTGTTTTTGTCCCTATTAGTATCTATAGGCCTTGGACTTAGTGTCATAGAATCTTCTATTCCTTTACCAATTATGATTCCAGGGGCAAGACTTGGACTCTCTAATATGGTAGTATTAGTTACATTAGTAGTATTTGGATTTAAAGAGGGCATAGTTGTATCGATTTTAAAAAGTATTGTACTTATGTTAGTTACAGGAAGTGTTTCAAGCTTCATATATAGTATATCTGGAGCTCTACTTAGCTCAGTTGCCATGAGCCTAAGCTACAAATATTTTTCAGGAGTTTTTAGCCTAATAGGCGTAAGTATAATAGGAGCTTTATTTCATAATCTTGCTCAGGTTAGTGTGGCAAGCTTTATTATGAATAATATGAGGATATATACTTATTTACCTTTTTTAATGTTAACTAGTATTTTCACAGGATATTTTGTGGGAATTTCCTCTATATATATAATAAAGAATTTGAAGGCTAATTTTAAAGTTTTATTTCAAAAGTGAGGATTAATTTATGGATACAATAGTTTTAGCTTCAGCTTCTCCTAGGAGAAGACAAATATTAGAAGACTATAATATAAAGCATAGAGTAGTAAAAAGCAATATTAGTGAAAAAATAGACGCCAATAAGGAGCCAAGAGAAATAGCAATGTCATTAGCTTTTCAAAAAGCTCATAGTATTGCTTTAGATTATAAGGATAGCATAGTAATTGGAGCTGATACAATTGTAGAATATAAAGGAATGATATTAGGAAAGCCTAAAGATGAAGATGAAGCAATTAAGATGTTAAAAATTTTAAATGGAAAAGAACATAATGTAATAACAGGGATTAGTTTGATTCATTTAAATAAAAATATAAAAGTAATTGAATATGAAGAGACAAAAGTAAAATTTAGAAATTTAGAAGAAGTATTTATTAAAAAATATGTAAATACTAAGGAACCTTTAGATAAAGCAGGAGCTTATGGAATCCAAGGGTATGGGGCATTATTAGTTGAAAAAATAGAAGGTTGTTATCTTAATGTTGTTGGTTTGCCACTTTCAAAGTTACAAATATTATTGTATAAGTATTTTAATATAAGTATATTATAAATAAGTGGGTGAATTAATGAAAACTAATTTAGGCATGAAAAGTGAAAAGAGTTATACAATCAAGGATCTTCCCTTTAGCGAAAGACCTAGGGAAAAGATTATTAATTATGGTGTAGAATCTCTTTCAAATGCTGAATTGTTGGCAGTAATTATTAGAACAGGTGACAGAAGACAAACGGCAATAGAAGTTGCGCAAAATCTTCTTAAGATAGACAATAGGGGACTAGCTTCTTTAGTAGATATATCATTAGAAGATTTAATGAAAGTAAAGGGTATTGGGGAGTGTAAGGCTTGTCAAATTCTCTCTGCAATAGAAATTGGAAAGAGAATAAGAACTAGAAATATTCACAATAAAATAAGGATTGATTCACCTAGTAAAATTGTTAATCTAATGATGGACGAGCTGAGATACTTAAATCAAGAACATTTTAAAATACTATTACTTGATACCAAAAATCAAATAATAAAAATAGAAAATATATCAGTTGGTACTTTAAATGCCTCTATAGTTCATCCAAGAGATGTGTTTAATGCAGCCATAAAGAGACATGCAAACTCAATCATTCTCGTACACAATCATCCAAGTGGAGATCCTACTCCTAGCAATGAAGATATAAATGTAACTAATAGATTGGTAGAAGTAGGAGAGATTGTAGGTATTAAAGTATTGGATCATATCATTATGGGAGATAATAGATATATAAGTTTTAAAGAGAAAAATTTAATTTAAGTTTTGGAAGGAGAAAAAAATGGGATTATTTAATGGCTTTAAAAAAGATATGGGAATAGATTTAGGTACTGCAAACACTTTAGTTTATATAAAAGGCAAAGAAATAGTAGCTAGAGAACCTTCAGTAGTTGCTATTGATACGAATACAAAAGAAGTTTTAGCTGTTGGAGAAGAAGCTAAAAAAATGATAGGTAGAACACCTGGGAATATAGTTGCTATTAGACCTTTAAAAGATGGAGTAATAGCAGATTTTGACATAACTCAAAGCATGTTAAAGTACTTCATAAGAAAAGCATATAAAAAGAGATTTTTATTTCAGCCTAGAGTAGTAGTATGTGTGCCTAGTGGAGTTACTGAAGTAGAAAAAAGAGCAGTAGAAGAAGCTGCTATTCATGCTGGAGCTAGAGATGCTTATTTGATAGAAGAACCAATGGCTGCAGCTATTGGAGCAGGTCTTCCAGTGCAAGATGCTACAGGAAGCCTTATTGTAGATATTGGAGGAGGAACTACAGAGGTAGCTGTAATATCCCTTGGAGGTATAGTTACAAGTAAGTCTATAAGAGTTGGTGGAGACGAACTAGATGAATCTATTGTAAATTATATAAAGAGGGAATATAGTTTGATGATAGGTGAAAGAACAGCTGAAGATATAAAGATAACAATTGGAACAGCTGATAAAAACTCTGAATTAAAGACTATGGATATTAGAGGTAGAGATCTTATAACGGGACTTCCAAAGACTATTGAAATAAGTTCAAAGGAAATAAATGATGCTATGTCAGAACCAATAGTTAACATAATTGATTCAATAAAATCAACTTTAGAAAAGACTCCACCAGAACTAGCTTCAGATATAATGGAGCAGGGAATAATGCTTACAGGTGGTGGAGCACTATTAGAAGGTTTAGATAGGATAATAGCAGCTGAAACAGGTATGCCAGTAAAAATTGCAGAAAGTCCTCTAGATTGTGTTGCAATAGGTACAGGTATAGCTATAGATAGTATAGAAATACTTAAGAGAACTATAACAAGTAGTAAAAGAATAGGTTAAGTGGTGATAATATGTATTTCTTTAGAAAATACAAAGATAGAATGATGGTGACAGCAGTTGCTATCATTCTACTCATTATAATAGGTATTACAAATACTGAAAGAGTATCTATTAGTAAATTTGAAAAAATAGTAGGAAATATTTTATCTCCAATAAATAAGGTGTCTTTTAACTTTGGGGAAAAATCTTCTGGATTTTTTTATACTATAAAAAACTTATCAAAGACTTTAAAAGAAAATGAAGACTTAAAAAAAGAAATAGAGATCCTAAGAGAAGAAAATAGAGATTTACAAAATATAATAGGAAAGACTGATTACTTAAAGAGGGAAGCAGAGCTTTTAGAGAATACAAGCTTAAACCTATTAAATGCGCAGGTCATAAGCAAAGAACCTGGAAACTGGTATGATAGGTTTGTAATTGATAAAGGTATAAAACACGGAGTGAAAAAAGGTCAAACAGTTATACAAGGCATAGAAGGAGAAAAAGGCGAAATTGTTGAAGGTATAATAGGACGAGTAGTAGATGTAGGAGATAATTGGTCAAAAATCATTTCTATTGTAGACGAATTAAATAGTACTTCTTTTAAAATTATTAGAACACAAGATGGAGGTATAATTTCTGGTAGTATAGATGGCACTTTAACTGGTTATTTATTTGACAATAAGGCAGATATTATTGTAGGAGACAAGCTATATACATCTGGTCTTGGTGAAAACTTTGTAAAGGATATATATATTGGAGAAGTAGAAGAAATCATAGATATTCAAGAAGATTTAATGAAAAAAATAGTTATAAAGCCAGCTATAAACTTTAAGAAAATATATAAAACCTTTGTAATATTAGATGGACTTGAGGGATAATATTGATTATTTTAGTATTAAGTTTAATCATAATTTTAAATACGGTTTTCCAAACCACTATTTTACATTATTTTAGTATATTTGGATTTTTACCAAATACAGCTTTAGTATTTACTGTGGTTATTGCAATGTTAAGGGGTAGATACTATGGTTTATTTTTTGGATTGGCTATAGGACTAGTTCAAGATATTCTATTTGGAACAGCAATAGGCATAAATGGGTTTTTATACTCGATGATTGGATATTCTATTGGTTTAATACAAAACATACTAAATACTGAAAATATAATAGTGCCAACTTTATTTTCTAGTATAGCAACTATAGTATATAATTTTTTATATGCTATATTTATCTATTTCCTATCTAGAGAAATCAGCCTTTCTATAATGATTAGAAATACTCTTTCCATAGAGATAATCTTAAACTTTCTCATATCAATTTTAATATATAAATTATTATCAAGAGTTTTTAAAGTTCCTGGACTTAAGTTTGGCAATAGGTAGAGGTGATATTATTGAATTTAAAAGAAAAATTAAGTGATAGATATAATATTATTAGAATTATATTGATAATTTTGATGTTAACTTTATCTGTAAGACTTGCAATACTCACTATAGCACAGGGAGACTATTATAGACATATTGCAGATAATAAGAGGTTAAAAGAAATTAGAACTACCCCACCAAGGGGAGAGATAAGAGATCGACATGGAAGGCTATTAGCGGGGAATAAGCCTAGTTTTACTGTACAATTATTAAAAGATGAATTGAATATAAAGGATGTTGAAAAAAAGACGGATTCATTTTTAACACTTATAAGATTTTTAGAAGAAGATGGAGCAAATTATGTAGATGACTTTCCCATTGAGCTAAATGTATTTACATATGGTGATCAAGATTATTTATCAGAAGAATTGAGTCCAATGGATAAAGTTTTAAATCTAATAATTGATCATAATCTTCTTCCTGATGTATTAAATTCATACTATATAAACGAAAACTATGATGAGCATTATAAGTTTATGGTTGCCAATAGAGGGATAAATGCTCTTAAACAAAAGGGTATAGATGTACCCATAGATGTTAAATATAAAGATGGAAGAGTTTCAATAGATTATAATCAAAGTCAAAATATTGAAAATTGGAAAAAGCAATATAATATAGGTGCGGATGACTTAGCTATTACTGCTTTAGAAAAATTAATAAAAACTGACAAGGCTATTCTTAGAAAAACTATTGATCATTCCATATCAAGAAAGTTAGTATATAATACATTAGATTCTAAAGGACTTCTTGGAAATTTAAAATTAAAGGATTACTCTATTTCATATATGGAAAATTATTTAAACATAAAAAGAAGTTTAAAAAAGTCTTTTCCAGAAGTTACTATGGAGTCAAGTGCAAAAGATGATTTTATAAATATATTCAAAAAAAATTCCCTTAAAAAATTTTTACAAGACCCTATACTTATAGCTGATAAAGAAATTTTACCTGGAGAGTTTCTTTTAGAATTAAACAAGGAGAAGGGAGACAATCTTCCTATTAGTGCAGAGGTAAGTGAAGATGGGCTATCAGTAATTTATAAATATACAGGAAAAGAAATAATGAGTGAAGAAAACTTAGTAGACATGATCATAAGACATAGCAAAGAAAATAAGGTCTTAGATGACTTTATAGTCCATGATGATATTAAATCTTTAGCTCAATCACAACTTTTGAAGGATGGAATAAATCCTAAAATATCAATATCTAAAGATATTGAGTATGTAGATATAAACAATCTGAAAAATTTTTATAAGGGAAATAATATTGAAGAAAATACTTCTGTTGAAGAAGCTTTTAAGGTTTTAAAAGAAAATTATTCCATAAAAGAAAATATAAGTGATTATGAAGCCAGAGGAGTAATGGTGCTGTATACTCAACTTAAAAAACAAGGGTACATGGCATATGAACCCATAAATATAGCATATGGAATAAAGGATTCAACTGTTGCGAAGATAACAGAAAGCCTGACAGAACTTCCAGGAGTAAATATTTCTGTAGAGCCAATAAGATACTATCCTGAAGAAAAGACGGCATCACATATATTGGGATATTTAGGAAAGATAAGTCAACCTGAAGAAATAAAAAAATATATAGAGGAAAAAGATTATTCTCCCAATGAAATCATAGGAAAAACTGGAATAGAAGAAAGTTTTGAAGACGAATTAAGAGGTGAAAACGGAATAAAAAGAGTAGAGATAGACTCTATGGGAAATACTACTAATGTAGTGAATGAAGAAAGACCGATTCCAGGAGATAATCTATATTTGACTATAGATTTAAATTTACAAAAAAAAGCTGAAGAATCTTTAAAGCAGACCCTTGAGAAGTTACAAGTAGGCGGTACTTATGAAAGTCCATGGGGAGATTATAAGTTTGGGATTAATAAGAGTAAGGGAAGACCATATAAAAATGCAACATCTGGGGCTATAGTAGCTATAGATGTAAAGACAGGACAAGTCCTTGCAAGTGCTAGTTATCCATCCTATGACCCGAATTTATTTTCAACAGGAATATCAAATAGTGATTGGATTAGCCTATTCCCAGAACAAGAAAATGATATCCTAGCTCCTAGACCCCTATATAATATTGTAACCCAAACTTCAGTTCAACCAGGTTCTGTATTTAAAATGGTTACAGGATTAACAGCTTTAGAAAAGGGCTTAAGCCCTGATACTAAGATTAGAGATATGGGACAGGTAGATATAGGTCCTAAGTCTTTTAATTGTTTGGTTTGGACCCTTTTTAGAACTACTCATGGTTATGAAAATATATATGAAGCCTTGAGAGATTCTTGTAACTATTATTTCTATTCTTTAGCTTTAGGTAAGAATCAAAAGACAGGAGAGAGTTTGGAGACACAGATAAATATAGATGATATAGCAGATATGTCTAAAAAACTAGGATTAAATGATAGAACTGGAATTGAAATTAATATCCCAAGAGAAGTATCTGGTGGAGTTCCAAACCCACAACGAAAAATCATAAATACTAAATACATTTTAAAGTCTTATTTAAATAATAATATAGAGAAATATTTTAAAGAAGACTATGAATATGATGATAAATATGTAGAAGATATAATAGAAGAAATTATATCTTGGCTAGAATTAGAAGAAAAATTAAGTAGAAATGAAGTAATAAGAAGACTTGAAAGCTTTGGTATAGACTCAGAAAAAAAACTTCCTGGTGAGAGGGAGGGCTTAGCAGATAAGATTAAATATACCTATATCAACTTTGCAGGATGGAATATTACAGATACTCTAAATGTAACTATAGGCCAAGGAGAAAACTCATATACCCCAATACAAATAGCAAATTATATAGCTACTGTTGTAAATGGAGGATATAGACATAATTTAACATTAGTGGATAATATAAAGGACTATAAGAATTCGAATATAAACTATAGCCATGAAGTAAATCCAATGAGAATTGAGTTAAATGATTACGAGAACTTAGAACATATAAAAAAGGGAATGAATTTAGTGTCTAAAGAAGGTAGTGCAAGACGTGTTTTTGAAAAATTCCCAATAGAAACTGGTTCAAAGACAGGAACTGCTCAAAAAGATGGTATAAATCCAGATACTGGGGAGACATATGATGAGTTTTCTTGGTTTGTAGCCTTTGGGCCATATGAAGATCCAGAAATAGCTGTAGCTGCTGTCATTTTTCAGGGTGGTAGTGGTGGATATGCAGGTCCTATGGTTAGAGATGTCATAGGAGAATATTTGGGATTAAATAATCAAGGTATAAAAGAAGATATGCCTTTTGACAGAGTTCTATCAAAAGATTAAAAACTTTGTTAGAAGAGTTTACACATTAGTTTTTTTGATATAAAATTTATATAGTACACTATGTACTAATGGAGGGAAATTCCAAATTGGAAAGAGAAACTATTGCTTTTAAAGGTGTTTCACAAGGAATATATTTAGAAATAAATGGTTCTAATATACAAGAGATAAAGGATGAATTAGATAAAAAAATAAAAAGTTCTCCAGGTTTTTTCCAAGGGACTAAGTTTTTATATATTAAGTCAGAAGATTTAAGTCCTAAAGAAATCTTAGAATTAGAGCTTATATTAAAATATAAATATGACTTCCAAATATCTTTGGAAGATATAGATTTTTCTTCCGCTGAGTCAAAAGAAGATGAGAAATCTATAGATCCTGATGAAGAGTTGACTAAATTTGTATATAGAACACTTAGGTCTGGACAAGAGATAGAATATAATGGTAATATCATAGTTATAGGGGATGTAAATCCAGGAGCTATTTTAAAGGCAAGTGGCAATATAATTGTATTAGGATCACTAAGAGGAGTAGCTCAAGCAGGATTAAATGGAGATGTGAATTCTATAGTTGCAGCTTATCATTTAATGCCTACTCAGCTTAGAATTGGAGATTTAATAGTTAGAGCTCCAGATGGAGATCTATCGTCGTCAAAGGTTCCTGAAGTAGCTAAAATATATAATGATGAAGTTATCATTGAACCTTATTTACCTAATAAATAAAGGAGGGAAATAGATGAGTAAAGAAAGCTTAGGTACTTCCATAGTAATTACCTCAGGCAAAGGTGGAGTTGGTAAAACTACTACTAGTGCCAATATAGGCACTGGACTTGCTATGAAAGGTAAATCTGTAGTCGTGGTGGATGCAGATATAGGACTTAGAAATTTAGATGTAATAATGGGTTTAGAAAATAGGATAGTCTATGACATAGTAGATGTAGTAGAAAAAAACTGTAGATTGAAACAAGGGCTTATAAAGGACAAGCGATTTGATAAACTATATTTACTTCCTGCAGCTCAAACTAAGGACAAGTCTGCAGTAAAACCAGAACAAATGATGGAGTTAGTAAATGATTTGAAGAAGGAGTTTGAATATATCATAATAGACTCTCCAGCGGGAATAGAGCAAGGTTTTCAATATTCTATAGCAGGTGCAGATAAGGCTATTATAGTTACTACACCAGAAATATCAGCCGTAAGAGACGCAGATAGGGTAATAGGCATATTAGAGGCAAATGGACTAAATAATCCAGAACTTATCATAAATAGGATTAGACCTGATATGGTAAAGCGTGGAGATATGATGAACATGGAGGATATAAAAGATATCCTTGCTATTGATTTAATAGGTATAGTACCAGATGATGAAGAAATAGTTATATCGTCAAATAAAGGTGAGCCAGCAGTCATAGAGGCTAGATCATTGGCAGGTAAAGCTTATATGAACATTGCAAATAGAATAGATGGCCAAGAGGTAGAACTATTAAATTTAGAAGAAAATGGAGAGAACAAATTTAGTAAGATTTTAAAATTACTATTTGGTAAATAGGAGGGGTATTCTTGGATTTTCTTAAGATATTTAATTTAAAAAAAGAAAACAGTAAAAACAAAGCAAAGGAAAGACTTAAATTAGTATTGGTTCATGATAGATCAGATTTGTCACCTAAACTTTTAGATATGATGAAAAGCGATATCATTAGAGTCATTTCTGAATATGTGGATATTGATGAAAATGAGATGGATATAAAAGTTACCAGAATGAAAAAAGATAATGAATCTTCACCATTATCAGCTCTAGTAGCTAATATTCCTATAGTTAAGTTGAAAAATAAGGAATAATTAAAAAATAAAAAACAGAAATTTGTCATAAAACCTACTGCTTGTAAATATTTATAGTATTAAGGTAGGTGTTTATATGAAGAGGAGAATAGAGAAATTTATAGGAAGTTTAAACTTACATAAATTTAAATATTTAAATAAATTTTTGTTAAAAGTCTTCATAGTGGTTTCTGTTATAATTTTTGTCTTATTGCTTAAAAAGATAAATATACCAAATACTAATAAAGTATTAGGAAAGATTGATTATGTTATATCTCAAGATTTCAATATAAAAGATCAAGGGAATAGGATTTTTAAAAAAGTAGAACAAATTATCTATGATTCTTCTAAATTTATTAGCACCTTTAATGAAGAAGATATAGATAAACTATCTTCGCCAATTAATGGAGAAATATATAGGCCTTTTAAATCGGGGGAAAATAAAGGTATAGATATATTGTCTTTAGATGGAAAGGATCCCGTATCTATTACAGATGGAGTAGTAAAAGAAATAAAGATAGATGAAAAAAAGGGATACTTCGTGACAGTAGAAAGGGATAATATGCTAATCACCTATGGATATTTATCTAAGGTATATGTAGCTAAGGGAGATTCAATAAATACTTTAGATCCAATAGGGAAATTAGGTAAAAATAAGGATGATAAAAAATATTTAAGATTAGAGATTGAAATTGATATGGAGATAGTTGATCCAGAAAAGTATATAGAAATTAAAAATAGTCTCAGTACTTAGTACTGAGACCATTTTATTTAAACTATACTAATTAAAAAATAAATGATATTATAATATATGAATATACTAATAGACAAGGTGATTTAATGATAAATAAAGATAAATTAGAAAAAGTATTAAAGCGAGTGGAGAAGCCTGCTAGATATATAGGTATGGAACAAAACTCTATTATAAAAGATTTAAATAAAGTAAAGGTAAAATTTGCCTTTTCATATCCAGATATATATGAAGTTGGCATGTCCCATTTAGGACTTCATATACTATATAATCTTATAAATAGTAAGGAAGATTTCGCCTGTGAAAGAGTATTTGCTCCTTGGGTAGATATGGAGGAAGAAATGAGGCGAGAAGACTTACCATTATTTACTTTGGAAAGCAAAGAGGAACTAAGAAGTTTTGATTTTTTAGGTTTTACACTACAATATGAGATGAGCTATACGAATATACTAAATATGCTAGACCTTTCGAATATTCCCTTCTACTCTAAAGATAGAGATGATACTTACCCTTTTATAATAGGAGGAGGGCCTTGTGCATATAATCCTGAACCTATAGCAGATTTTATTGACTTTTTTGTAATAGGTGAAGCAGAAGAACTAATAGTAGAGATTTTAGATATATATAAAGAGATGAAGGAAAAATCTTGGGATAGAGATAGTTTTCTAAAGTCTATAGCAAATTTAAAAGGTGTATATGTACCAAAGTTTTATGATGTGAAATACAAAGCAGATAATACTATAGAAAAGATGTATCCATTAATTGATGATATACCTACAAAAATAGAAAAGGCTTTTGTTCAAGATGTTGAAAATATGTATGTACAGGATAAAATTATAGTTCCATTTATAGAGACAGTTCATGATAGAGTGGTACTAGAAATATTTAGAGGATGTACAAAGGGATGTAGATTTTGCCAAGCAGGGATGCTTTATAGACCTATAAGGGAAAAATCACCAGAAAACTTAATGAAGACTGCAAAGGATTTAGTAGAATCTACAGGATATGATGATATATCCTTGTCATCTCTAAGTTCTTGTGATTATAGCCAAATTCAATTTATAATAAAAAGTCTTATAGAAGAGTACAAAGATAAAAAAGTAGGAGTATCTCTTCCATCTCTAAGACTAGATTCCTTTAGTATAGACATATTAAAAGAAATAGAAAAGGTAAGAAAGACTGGATTAACCTTCGCACCTGAAGCAGGAACTCAAAGACTTCGTGATGTAATAAATAAAGGAATAACAGAGGAAGACTTAAGTACAGCAGTAGGATATGCCTTTAAAGAAGGGTGGTCTAGGGTAAAATTATACTTTATGATAGGTCTACCTACAGAAACGGATGAAGATCTATTAGGCATAAAAGATATGGCTTATGATGTAAGGAATACATTTTTCAATAGGCCAAAGGAAGAGATAAGAGGAAACTTTAGAGTTACAGTAAGTGCATCTTGTTTTGTTCCTAAGCCTTTTACTCCTTTTCAATGGGTAGCTCAAGATTCTATAGACGAATTTAAAAGAAAATCCTTATTAATAAAAGATAGTATAAAAGAGAAAAAAATAGTATTTAATTATCACAATGCAGAGCTAAGTTATATGGAAGCTATATTTGCCAGAGGTGATAGAAAACTATCTCAATTATTAGAAAAAGCTTATAAATCAGGTTGTAAACTTGATGGATGGTCTGAACACTTTAAATTTGACAATTGGCTAAAAGCTATGGAAGATTTAAATATAGATGGAGACTTTTATGCAAGAAGAAAAAGAGAATTAGAGGAAGTATTTCCTTGGGATTTTATAGATCCAGGTGTAAAAAAAGAGTATCTTATAAGGGAATACAAAAAGGCAGTAAAAGAAGAGACAACTCTAGACTGTAGGATAAATTGTAATGCCTGTGGAATAGAAGATTGTAGCATGAGAGGTGTATATAGTTGAGTTTAAGAGTAAAGTTTAATAAAAAAAATTATTTGAAATATATTTCTCATTTAGACACTATGAGATTATTTGAGAGAGCTTTTAAAAGGGGAGGTATTCCTGTAGAGTTTTCTCAAGGTTTTAACCCTCACCCAAAGTTTTCAATAGCAAGCCCTATATCCCTAGGGATTGAAAGTGAAGAAGAGTATATGGATATTGAATTAAGTGAACAAATGAGTCTAGAGGAATTTAAATCTAAGCTAAACTCTGCACTTCCAAAGGATATTCAAATTTTAGAAGCAAAGTATACAGATGATAAAAAGACCATAGCCTCCCTTATTACTTGGGCTAAATACAATATTATAATCAAACAAGAAGATAATATAGATATAGAAAAAGTAAGAAATAGCCTTGTAAACTGGATACAACAAGATGAGATAATAATAGAAAGACTTAGAAAAAAGAAAAAACAAAAGGTATTAAAGCAGGAAAATATAAGTGATTTAATAAGAGAATTTAAGATTATAGATATAGACAAAGATACAGTGAAGGTTGAAGTAATGTTAAAAACTGGTAGTGACAAAAATCTAAGACCCTTTGATTTTGTAAAGGCTCTCATGAGAGATAATTATTTACAAGGAGAATTAGATTTAGTAGAGATAAAGAGAGAACAACTTTTAATAGGAGATGGGATAGAAATTTTTAAAATTGTAAATTAGGAGAGTTATATATGAATTATATTTTCATTGACTCAAAAGAAGATACTAAGAAAATGGGAATAGTAGAAGAAGATAGATTAGTAGAATATTTTATAGAAGAAAAGAAGAATCAAACATTAGTTGGAAATATATATAGAGCAAGAATACTAAATGTGTTAAAGGGAATGGATGCAGCTTTTTTAGATATAGGTGAAGGGAAAAATGCCTATCTCTATGTAAAGGATGCTTTGAACCTAGAACAGATGTATAGCCATAAAAAATTTAAAATAAATCAAGTTTTAACCCAAGGAGAAGATGTAATAGTACAGGTCATAAAGGATGCTGTTGGAAATAAGGGGCCTAAGCTGACAACCCATATAAGTATACCTGCAAGATTTATGGTATTAACACCTTATTCTAGAAATATAAATATATCTAAAAAAATTGAAGAAAAATCTGAGATAAAAAGACTAAAAAACTTAGGCAAAGAAATGGTTCAAGAAAATATGGGAGTTATATTTAGGACCAACTCTAAAGATGTAGATGAGGATATGCTTATAGCAGAATATAAGAAATTAGTAAAAATATATAAAAAAATTCAAAGGGAAAGAAATTTCTCGCCAACTCCCAAATTACTTTATAGAGAAGCAGATACATCATTAAAGCTAATAAGAGATATCTACAATGAAAAAAAATATAAAATAATAGTAAATGATAAGGAAACTTATAGAGAAATCTTAGAATTAGAAGATAGCTTTTCTCAAAGCATAAGTGAAAATATAGGATACAAAAAGAATTTTAGTGTAGACACTAATCCTATTATAAATAGGGATTTAAGTATAGCTTTAAATAGGAATGTGCCATTAGATAGTGGTGGATATATTGTAATAGATGAAACAGAAGCCTTGACAGCTATAGATGTGAATACTGGAAAATATACAGGATCCTATTCTTTAAAGGGGACAGTACTTAGGACAAACTTGGAAGCCTGTGAAGAAATAGCTAGACAGATTAGGCTTAGAAATATAGGTGGTATAATAATTATAGATTTTATAGATATGAAAAGTAAAAAAGATATTTCTGAGGTCCTTATAAGTTTAAAAGAGTATTTTAAAAAAGATAAAAATAAACCTAATTTAATAGGGATTACAAAACTAGGACTTGCTGAAGTTACTAGAAAAAGAGTTGGCCCTCCATTGAGTTCGAAGCTCTTGAAAAATTGCGAAAATTGTTATGGAATAGGTAAAGTTAAAAAAATAAGAGATTGACAAAGCCTTTATTATCTGTTAGAATATTTGGGTGTAGAGCCGCACAATGTGGGTTTTAAAGCATAGTCACCTGACATTGGCGAGACTAGGTAAGAGGAGGTGCCGCAATATGTACGCAGTAATAGAAACTGGTGGAAAACAATATAGAGTTCAAGAAGGAGACACTCTTTTTGTAGAAAAACTTGATGCAGAAGAAGGTCAATCAGTTAGCTTTGACAAAGTACTTATACTATCTAATGAAGGAGAATTATCAGTAGGTAGTCCATATGTAGAAGGAGCAAAAGTAGAAGCAAATGTACTAGCTCAAGGAAAAGCTAAAAAAATAATAGTTTTCAAATATAAAGCAAAGAAAAACTATAAAAAGAAACAAGGTCATCGTCAACCATTTACAAAAGTTAAAATTGAAAAAATAGTAGGTTAGTATGATCATTGTTGAAATATTTAAAGATAAGCATGAAAATATAAATGGATATGAAGTCTTTGGTCACGCAGAATATGATGAATATGGCAAAGACATAGTATGTTCAGCTATATCAATATTAGCTCAGACAACCCTTATGTCTCTAGTAGATGTATGTGGTATAAAAGAAGAAGATATCCAATATAGTATAGAAGAACAGACAGGTTATTTAAGAGTAATTTTAAAAGAAGGCTTAGATTCTAAAGAATTTAAAGACTCACAAATAGTATTAAAGACTTTTGAATTAGGAGTAAAGTCTATACAAGAAAATTATTCTAAATATGTTACTCTCAAATATGGGGAGGTGTAATTGATGATTAAATTGAACTTACAGTTATTTGCTTCAAAAAAAGGAGTAGGTAGTTCTAGAAACGGTAGAGATAGTGAAGGAAAGAGATTAGGTGTTAAAAAGGGAGATGGCCAAACAGTATTGTCAGGAAATATCCTTGTTAGACAAAGAGGTACTAAAATCCACCCTGGTACTAATGTAGGAAAGGGAAGCGATGATACTCTTTTTGCAACAGTTGATGGTGTAGTTAAGTTTGAAAGACTAGGCAAGGATAGAAAGAAAGTAAGTGTTTATCCTTCTGAAGAATTAGCATAATATATATTTAAGCTTACCTTATGGTAAGCTTTTTTTAATAAACTGACCACTATATGGGTATTCATATAATAATAGAATTTAATAATAGGGATGTTGATAATATGTTTATTGATAAGGCCAAGATAACAGTTAAAGCTGGAAAAGGTGGAAATGGTATTGTAGCTTGGAGAAGAGAAAAATACGAGCCATCAGGAGGACCATATGGTGGAGATGGTGGACATGGTGGTAGTGTAATATTAAAGACAGATTCAGGTATAAGAACTTTGATGGACTTCAAATATAAGAGAATGTATGTTGCTGAAAATGGCGAGGATGGCAGATCCAAAAGACAAATTGGTAAAGATGGAGAAGATATACTTTTAAAAGTACCAATAGGCACCCTAGTAAAGGATGTAGAAACTGGAAGAGTCATAGTAGATTTAAAAGAAAAAGATCAAGAATTTGTAATTGCAAAGGGAGGTAGAGGTGGCAGGGGAAATGCTAGATTTGCCACTGCTACAAGGCAGGCTCCAGGATTTGCAGAACAAGGTAAAAAAGCTGAACAAAGAGAGATTGTACTAGAGCTAAAACTTCTTGCAGATGTAGGATTAGTAGGATTTCCCAATGTAGGTAAATCTACTATATTGTCTTTAGTATCAGCTGCTAAACCTAAGATAGCCAATTATCATTTCACAACTCTAAAACCAAATTTAGGAGTAGTAAAAATTGCTGAAGAAAAGAGTTTTGTAATAGCAGACATACCTGGTCTTATAGAAGGGGCTTCAGAAGGAGTAGGATTGGGTTATGATTTCTTAAGACATGTAGAGAGGACTAGAGTGTTAGTTCATGTATTAGATGCCTCAGGAAGTGAACACAGGGACCCAGTAAAAGATTTTTATGATATAAAAGATGAATTGATTAAGTATAATGCAAAACTTTCAAATAAGCCTGAAATAATAGTTGCAAACAAGATGGATTTACCTGGTTCAGAAGAAGGATTAGAAAAGATACAAAAAGAATTTGAACCAAAGGGATTTGAAGTTTATCCTGTTTCTGCAGCTACATCAGAGGGTATAAAGGAATTAAAATATGCAATATGGAGATTACTTGAAAATACAGAGATAGAATATGAAACTTATGATGAAGAGTATATCTTTGAAGAAACAAAAGAAGAAGAAGAAATAATTGTAAGAAAAGAAAAGGGCGAATATATAGTAGAGGGAAGCTTTGTAGAGGAGCTACTAGAATCAATATATTTTGATGATGTGGATTCTTTAAGATTTTTCCAAGATACACTTAGGAAAAAAGGCATCGTAGAAGAACTAGAAAGCTTAGGAATAGAGGAAGGAGAGTCTGTATTCATAGCTGGATATGAATTTGAATTCTTCCACTAATATGGAGAAAAGGAGAGGAAATATGTTAACAGGAAAACAGAGAAGCTTTTTAAAGTCCATGGCAAATACTATGGATCCTACACTTCAAATAGGTAAAAATGGACTTACAGAAAACTTTATTAAACAAGTTAATGAAGACTTAGAAAATAGAGAGTTAATAAAAATAAATATATTAAATAATAGTATGTTAGACTCAGATGAAGTAGCTAGAGAATTGACAGAAAAAACAAATTCAGAATTTGTACAAAGTATTGGAAATAAAATAGTAATCTACAGAGAGTCAAAAGAAAATAAAGAAATAAATCTTCCAAAATAAAAGTAGGTGAAAAGATGAAAGTCGGTATACTAGGAGGCACATTTAATCCTATTCACAATGGTCATTTAATCATAGCAGAATATATAAGAGAAACCTTAAACTTTGAAAAGACTATATTTATACCAACTGGTATACCTCCTCATAAAAAAAGAGGTGAAGTCTTAGAGGGAGAAATTAGAGGTGAAATGGTCTCACTTGCCATAGAGTCAAATCCTAAATTTCAACTTTGTAATATAGAAATAGAAAAAAGAGATATTTGTTATACTATAGATACTATAAATACTTTAAAAGAAAAAAACTCTCAAATTGACTTTCATATGATAATAGGAGGAGATTCTTTGCTTAGCCTTCATACTTGGAAGGGATTTAAAGAATTAATATCTGAAATAAATATAGTAGTAGCAGATAGATATGGTGCTTGTGGAGAGCCAGTTGTAAGTGAAATCCATAGATTAAATAAAGAGACAAAGAAAAAAATCATCAGTATAAACACCCCAATAATAGATATATCATCTACAGAGATTAGAGATAAATTAAAACAGGGAAAATCTATTAAATATTTAGTTCCAGAAAAGGTAGAAAATTATATATTAAAAGAAGGGCTTTACATTGACTAAGGACAGTAAATATATGGAGAACATAAGGAATAGGCTATTAGATGATATTGGAGAAAAAAGACTTCTGCATAGCATAAGGGTAGCCCAAACAGCTGTTAGAATTGGTAAGAAATATAATTTAGATGACGACAAAATATTTTTAGCAGGATTATTACATGATTGTGGTAAACTTAAAAACCCAGATAATTTATTGAAACTTGTCAATGATTTTGGTATAATTTTAGATGATATGATGATATACAATATGCAATTAATCCATGGAGAGTTAGGATTTAAAATGGCGGAAAAAATTTATGGGATAAAAAATGTTGAAGTGTTAAATTCCATAAAGTATCATACAACAGGCAGAGAAGATATGGCAATACTTGAAAAATTAATATTTATTGCTGATTATATAGAGCCTATGAGAAATTTTGAAGGAATAGAAAAAGTTAGAGATTTAGTTGAAACTGATTTAAATAGGGCTATCATATTAGCTATGGAACAAAATATAAAATTTTTAGTAGATAATGATAAATTAATTCATATAAATACAGTAAAAGCATTAAATTATTTAAAATTAGAAATTATTAAGAGAGGGGAAATGGATATTGACTGAATTAGAAAAGAAACTGTCAATTATAACTAAAGCTTGTGAAGATAAAAAAGGTAATGATATTACCCTGTTAGATATTTCTAAATTTAGTACTATAGCAGATCATTTTGTAATAGTAAGTGGAAACTCTTCTACTCAAGTACAGAGTATAGCAGATGAAGTTGAAGATAAAATGGTAGAAGCTGGATACGATCATATAGAAAAAGAAGGATATAGAAGTGGTAGATGGGTATTATTAGATTTTGGAGATATAATCGTCCATGTATTTCATAGGGAAGAAAGAGAATACTATAATCTAGAGAGATTGTGGAGTGAAGATAGAAGTTCCAACTAAAAGTAAAAGGGGGTGAAAAAATGAAATTAGAACTATTAAAAACTGATAATGCTCCAGCAGCAGTAGGTCCATATTCTCAAGGAGTTAAAGCAGAGAATATAATTTATACATCTGGACAACTTCCAATAAATCCAGAGACTGGTAAATTACTTACAGGAGACATAAAAGAACAAGCTAAAATGAGCTTAGAAAATGTTAAAGCAGTTTTAGAATCAGCAGGTGCTACTTTAGAAGATGTAGTTAAAGTTACAGTATTTGTAGCAGACATAAACAAATTTTCAGATATAAATGAAGTTTATGGACAATATTTCTCAAGCCATAAGCCAGCTAGAAGTCTAGTAGAAGTTTCAAAACTTCCACTAGGAGGAGAAATAGAAATAGAAGCAATAGCAATAAAATAAATAAATAAAAAATTCTGGTCCAGGGACCAGAATTTTTTATTTATTTATCCTGAGCTTGTCGAAGGATCTTTCTTTTAAATACATAAGATTCTTCACTATGTTCAGATAAGTAGGCAGCCCAATCTTTGATTGGTGCTGATCACTTAGTTTGTTTATCTAATGACAGTATAGAATAATTTTTTTAATAGTATTGTGAATAATTTCTCTTGAATCTTCTCTTTCTTCGCTTTGATTTATTATATAGATATAGAATTCTAAAAAGTATTAAAAAAGCAAATACAAATAGATACCATTTATCAAGTAATATACTAAAAAAACTTAGAGGTGGTAGAGCATTTACATCAAGAGTAGACACAATATCTAATTGGCCTATAAGAGTTCCATTGAGATAGTATTCAGCCTTACCTAGGACATCCCCCTTTGTAATGGGTGCCTCTATATTCTTATTCATAGTTATAACTTTTTCTACTTTGCTTTCACTATTTTTATTCAATGAATAAAAAAGATTTTTATCTAAAATAGCTGAAACATATGGTAACTCACCATTTTCAATATAAATATTGTCTATAAATTCATTGGCACGACCTATTATGCTCCTTTGAAAATCATTAAATCCATGATTAAATAGTTTTGTAGTATCAGCATATACACCTGTATAGCTAGATTTTAAAACTACACTAAGTAAATTCCTATCGGCTCTATTTGCAAAGCTTACTAGACAGCTTTTAGCATGAGATGTGGTTCCAGTCTTAACACCAGATATCCCTTCGTACTCTATAGGTACAATTTTTCCATCAAGATTCATCTTTTCATTTCCATATAAAAATTTATTTGTGTTATATAGATATCTTGATTCAGTTTTCTTATTTGTAGGTCCGATTACATAGCTAGATTTTTGCACTATTTCTCTAAAGGTTTTATTCTTCATTGCATATCTAGCAATTAAGGAAAGATCATAGGCAGTAGAATAATGATTGTCATCATGAAGTCCATTTGGATTTACAAAATGAGTGTTTTTAGCTCCCAACTCTTTAGCTTTATCATTCATCATTTTAACAAATCCATCGATAGACCCAGCTACATGCTTTCCAAGAGCTAGTGCAGCATCGTTACCAGAGGCTATAAGCATAGCATTTAAAAGATCTTCAAATAGGACTTCCTCATCATAATCTAGGGATATATGAGCCCCCTCAGTTAAACTTATGATCTCATCATCAACCATAACCATATCCTTCATATTTCCATTTTCAATAGCAAGTATGGCCGTCATTATCTTTGTAGTACTTGCAGGATATAATTTTTCATGAGCATTTTTTTCATAGAGGATTTCATCGCAATCAATATCTATTAAGATAGCAGCTTCTCCAGTTAAATTTATATCTTCTTGGGCAAAGGCATATGTATTTATCATCATAATAGATATGAGTACAAATAATAGAATTTTCTTCAAATTATCACCACCTTTTAATAAATTACATTATATCAGAAAATAGCTAGTTTTTTAAGGTGAAAATTTTATTTTTAAAAAGGAAAAAAGAAAAATTAGTCGAATATATTAATATGGAGATAAGGGAGGGAGAAAATGGATAATCACTTTACAAAAAAAGAACAAATAGTTATACTGGTATTGGCTTTGTTAATAGTTTTTATATTAGGATTTAAATTTCTTAATAGCCCTAATGAAGAATTTGAAATAAAAAGAGCAGAACTAGAGGAGGATACAAGTACAGATTTAGAACTTATATCTACAAAGGAAGCTCTAGAAGAAGCTCCAGAAGAAGAACCGGATGAAATAATGATCCATATAAGTGGACAAGTATATAATCCTGGATTAATAAAGCTAGAATTAGGTAAAAGATTAATAGATGCAGTAGAATTGGCAGGAGGCTTGAAAAAAGAGGCAGACTTAGATAAAATTAACTTAGCAAAGAAATTACAAGATGAGGACAAAGTTTACATACCTAAAATAGGAGAAGCTATAGATGCTGAAATCCAAACTCTGTCAACTAGTAGTGAAGATGTAAATAGTAATTTAAAGGCAAAGATAAATATAAATAAATGTACAAAAGAAGAATTAGTTTCTCTGCCGGGCATAGGTGAAGCTACTGCAGGGAAGATTTTAGACTATAGAAGTAATAATTCATTTAAAACAATAGAAGATATAATGGATGTTTCTGGAATAGGAGAGAAAAAGTTTTCAAGTATAAAGGAATTGATAACAGTAAGATAGCGAGGTATAAAAATGGATAGAAAAAGACTTACAGAACTTACAAAAAACTCTGGCTGAGCTGGCAAAATCGCTCCCGATATATTGGCACAGGTCTTGTGCCATTTACCAACAACAGATGATGAAAATTTAATAATAGGTTTAGATACTTCAGATGATGCTGCAGTATACAAGATAAACGATGAGATAGCTTTAATTCAAACCCTAGATTTTTTTACTCCTGTAGTAGATGATCCATATGTATTTGGACAAATAGCTGCTGCAAATGCTTTAAGTGATATATATGCTATGGGTGGAGAGCCAAAGCTTGCTATGAATATAGTAGCTTTTCCAGATTGTTTAGACCCTTCAGTTTTAAGTGAAATCTTAAAGGGAGGGCATGACAAAGTAATAGAAGCAGGAGCAATACTAGTAGGAGGTCATAGTGTATCAGATGATGAGCCAAAATATGGACTATCTGTATCAGGCTTTGTTCATCCAGAAAAGGTACTTGGAAACAACAATTCAAAGCCTGGTGATGTACTAATACTTACTAAACCCCTAGGATCTGGGATTATAAATACTGCTATAAAAGGTGGTTTAGCAGATAAGGAAAGCTATGATGATGCAGTAAATACTATGGCTACATTGAATAAATTTGGAAAAAAAGCTATGGATAAAATAGGAAATATAAATAGCGTAACAGATATAACAGGCTTTGGACTTCTAGGACATGCACTGGAAATGGCAGAAGGAAGTGGAGTTAGCTTTGAAATCTGGAGTGAAAATATTCCAACTATGAAAAATGCAAAAGAATACGCAAATATGGGACTTATTCCAGCAGGAGCATATGGAAATAGAGACCATATTGGAGATAAGGTAGTTTTTGAAGATGTAGATCCAATTTTGAAAGATATACTTTATGATCCACAGACTTCAGGTGGACTACTTATATCTATATCTGAAGAAAAGTCTAAAGAGCTTTTAAAAGAATTAGATAACTCACCTACAAAATGTGCTATAATAGGAAAAGTAGAAAAAAGAGGAGAGTACATATTAAAGGTGAAATAATTAAAAAGAGGGATTATATGAAAAACAATGACTTATTTAGCCTTATTCCCAAGGTAGATGATATTCTAAAAAAAGATGAAATAAATAATTTATTAGAAAAAATTCCAAGGAAAATAGTTTTAGACTCTATAAGATCAGAAATAGAGAGAATTAGAAATCATATAAAAGAAGATACACTCTCTAAAGAAGAAATAATCTCAAGTATAAAACAATTATCTAAAAACATAAAACTAAAATCAGAAAAAAAAGATAGATATAATTTAATACCAGTGGTAAATGCCACTGGTGTTGTAATCCATACTAATTTAGGAAGATCATTACTTAATTCTAAAGTTATAGAAAATTTGACTAATCTTGGTTCAAGTTATTCAAATTTAGAGTATGAGTTAAGTAGTGGGAGAAGAGGGTCTAGATACTCCCATTTAGAAGATATCTTAAAAGAGATAACTGGCGCAGAATCAGCAATGGTGGTAAATAACAACGCAGCAGCAGTTATGTTAGTTTTAAGTACCTTAGCTAAAGATAAGGAGGTAATAGTATCTAGAGGTGAATTAATAGAAATTGGAGGATCCTTTAGAATTCCTGAAGTTATGGAGCTATCTGGTGCAAAACTTAGAGAAGTAGGCACCACAAACAAAACCCATTTGAGAGACTATGAAAAAGCTATAAATGAAGAAACTAAAGCTCTACTAAAGGTCCATACTTCTAATTATCGTATACTTGGATTTACATCTGAAGTAGACTCAAGTGAGCTTATGGATTTAAAGAAAAAATATGATATTCCTGTCATTGAGGACTTGGGAAGTGGAGTTCTAATTGATTTAGCAAAGTATGGATTAGAGCATGAAGCTACAGTTCAGGAGTCTTTAAATAAGGGTGTAGATGTAGTAACCTTTAGTGGAGATAAGCTTTTAGGAGGACCTCAAGCTGGAATCATAGTAGGTAAAAAGAAATATATTGAAGAGATGAAAAGAAATCCTCTGACAAGGGCTTTTAGAATAGATAAATTTACTATAAGTGCATTAGAGGCAACTTTAAAATACTATCTGGAAGAAGAAATTGCAGTTGGAGAAATTCCTACTTTAAATATGTTAACTAAAAATATATCTGAAATAGAAGAAATGAGCTATAAATTAAGAGATTCAATAGAAAGCTTAGATCTTGAAAAATGGATAGATATAGATATAGAAGATGATTTTTCAGAAGTAGGTGGAGGGTCTCTTCCTCTTGAAGAATTGCCTACAAAATGTGTGGTTCTAAACTTGAAAAATTTAAGTACCCAAAGATTTGAAGATCAATTAAGAGAGTACAAAGTCCCTATTATAACTAGGGTATATAGAGATAAAATATATATGGACTTAAGAACTATAAAAGAATCTGAAATAAAAATCATAAAAGAAGCTATAGAATTTGCAATGGAGAATCTAGGAGTGGAGAAATGAAACATATAATCATTGGAACTGCAGGACATATAGATCATGGCAAAACTACCCTTATAAGAGCTTTAACTGGTAGAAACACAGACAGATTAAAAGAAGAACAAAAAAGAGGTATATCCATAGAATTAGGATTTACCTACTTTGATTTGCCTAGTGGACAAAGAGCAGGTATAATAGATGTTCCAGGCCATGAAAAATTTATAAAGAATATGCTTGCTGGAATAATAGGTATAGATATTGTAATATTAGTAGTGGCAGCTGATGAGGGAATTATGCCTCAAACCCATGAACACCTTCAGATTTTAGATTTACTTGGAATACAAAAGGGTTTTATAGTAATCACTAAAACTGATTTAGTAGAAGAAGAGTGGATAGAATTAATAGAAGAAGAGATAAAAGAAGGAATAAAAGGTAGTTTTTTAGAAAATCAACCTATATTAAAGGCTTCTTCTAAGGATAAGGACAGTTTAAAAGGTATAATAGATTTATTGGAGACTTATAGTAAAGATATAGAGCCAAGGAATCTACAAGAGATATCTAGATTACCTGTAGATAGAGCCTTTGTCATCTCAGGATTTGGCACTATAGTGACAGGTACACTTCTATCTGGAACTTTGAAAATAGGAGATGAAGTACAAATATTTCCAGGACAAACAAAGGCAAGAGTTAGAACACTACAAGTTCATGATAAAGATGCAGAAGTAGCTTATGCTGGTCAAAGAGTTGCAATGAATTTAGCAGGTGTAAAAAAAGAGGAAGTAGATAGAGGAAGCGTCATAGCTCCTGTAGGATCTATGGAAGATACTATGATGTTAGATGTGAAACTAAAACTATTAAAATCAATTGATAAGTCCATAAAAAATAGGACTAGAGTTAGACTGTATATAGGAACTAAAGAAGTGCTCTGTAGAGTTGTCTTACTCGATCGTGAAGAGCTTCTTCCAGGGGAAGAATCCTATGCTCAGTTAAGACTTGAAGAAGAGATAGTTGCCAAATGGAAGGATAAATTTATCATAAGATTTTATTCTCCTATGTTTACCATTGGTGGGGGAGAAGTATTAGATCCAAATCCAAGTAAAAAGAAGAGATTTGAAGAAAATTTAATAGAGCAATTAAAGATTAAGGAACAGGGGAGCCCTAAAGATCTAATAGAAAACATTATCCTAAAGTCAAAAATAGAGTTTCCAAGTATAAAGGAACTTTCCATAAAAACTTCTATGCTAGAAGATAAGTTAAAAGAAAATATAGAAATTCTAATAGATGAAGATAAGGTACTAAAGTTTCAACTTACAAATGATTCTTATCTAATTCATAGAGAAAATTTTAATAATATCAAAAAAAATATAATAGATGAATTGGAAAAATTTCATGATTTATATCCTCTTCGAGCTGGGATTGTAAAAGAAGAATTTAAAAGCAAGTTTTTTAAAGATGTAAAATCTAGGATATATGAATTATTTATAGAAAAATTAATAGAAGATAATCATATAGAAGTTATAGACCAATATATAAAGCTTAAAGACTTTACTATAGAATACTCTGAAGAACAAAAACAGATAAAGTCACAAATTATTAAACTGATGAAAGCAAATAAATACCTTCCCCTTAAAAGAGAAGAGATAAAGACAAAACTCCCATTTAAGGAAAAGGATATATTAGAAGTATTTAACTCTATGGTAAATAATGGACTAATAATCAAAGTAAGTGAAGAAATATTTTTTACTGTGGAAGACTATGAAACTGCCCTTAGATTATTAAAGGAGTTTCTAAATAAAAATAAGACAGTATCAATAGGTGAATATAGAGATCTACTAGAGTCAAATAGAAAGACTACTATTGCTATACTTGAGTATTTTGATAGTAAAAAAATAACTAAAAGAATAGAAGATAAAAGAGAGTTAAATAATTAACTTGATTTCCATGAGGTGAAAGAATGAAAGACAATATACTCATTGTAGAAAGAGACAAGCTCTTTATAAATTCAATGAAATATAATTTAGAACAAGACAATCACAATGTAGATATAGTGGAAGACACAAAAGAAGTATTGGGAAAAATAAAACAAAAAACATATGATATAGTTATAATAGATTCAGATACACCAGATATAAAAGGCTTTGACTTATGTAAAAAGATAAGAGAAGTCTCATTAATACCTATAATAGTAATTTCTGAAAATAATGATGATATATCAAAGATTCTAGCTTTTGATTATGGAGTAGATGATTATCTAACAAAGCCCTTTAATATATTAGAATTAAAAGCTAGGATTAAATCAATATTTAGAAGAATAGAATACTCTAGCCAAGAGTCAAAAAAACATATACTAAATATAAAAGATGTAAAAATAAACACCCTAAAAAGAAAGATATCTGTAAAAGATATGGAGATAAATTTAACAGGAAAAGAATTTGATTTATTTTATATTTTATCTACAAGTCCTGGAAAAGTATTTACAAGGGAAGAATTGTTAAAATCAGTATGGGGTTATGCATACTATGGAGATTTGAGGACTGTAGATGTACATATAAGAAGAATAAGAGAAAAGATAGAGAAAAATTTAAAAGATACCCAATATATAATGACAAAATGGGGAGTCGGATATTATTTTGATCATACTTCTTAGAGGAATATTAGTCCTTGACAAATTCATATGTTTTGTTATACTATAGTAGAGTTGACGGCAGTGAATTATGGGAATAGATGGCTTCTGGTGTGGCCTCTAGTCTTCAAAACTAGTATGAGGGGTTAGGAGCTCCTTAGGTGGGTTCGATTCCCACATATTCCCGCCAAAACTTTAAAAGACGAGATATCGTCTTTTTTTTTACTCTTTTTTAAAAAACTTATTTATTTTACAAATAAAGGGTATATTTATAAAGTAGACAAAACATAAGATTAGGGAGGGTTTGTATTGAAAAACAAAAAGATATTAGTACTTATATTAGCTTTAGTTTTATTGACTAATAGCATTGCCTTTGGAGAGTATCAAAATCCAGATATAATTTTAAATGGTAGAGAAATTTATTTACAAAATGATATTTACATAAATGAGGATGGCATAAAAATGATTCCTCTTAGGCAGATAGCTGATAAATTAAACTATAAAGTAGTGTGGAACAGCAAAGATAAAGAGGTAACCCTGGCTAAAATATCAGAGTTTATAAACTTTAAAATAGGCAATGAAGAAGTAAAAACAGAAGATGGGTCTTTTAATTTGGAAACCCTTCCCATTATAAAAGGTGAAAAGACATATGTTCCATTGGAGTTCTTCAGCAATGGCCTAGATCTTATTATTAGTCCTAATTATAATGTATTGAAATTTAGAACAATAGAAGATAATAAGGAAGATTTTTTTTATAAATCTAAAGATACTACACTTAGTTCAAATTTAGACTTATATATGAAAAAACTAGAGGAAAATAGAAATTTCCATGGAAGTATATTAATTGCAAAAGATGGAGAAGTTCTATTAAATAAAGGATATGGACCTTCAAGCTTTGAAGAAAATATAGAAAATAAGTCTCAAACTAAATTTTCCATAGGATCTATAACAAAACAAATTACAGCTATGGCCATTATGCAACTTGATGAAAAGGATCTATTAGATGTGGAGGATAGAGTATCAAAATATTTACCTAATTTTCCAAATGGAGATAAAATTACTATTCACAATTTATTAACCCATACTTCAGGTTTAGAAAATTACACTAGTACATTGGAATTTTTCATTTCAGACTTAAATAATAAAGACCCTTTAAATATGCTTAAACTAGTAGAGGATAAGCCATTACTCTTTACCCCAGGAGAAAAATATAATTATAGTAATACAAACTATCTAATCCTAGGAATAATAGTAGAAAAGGTATCAAATATGAGCTATGAAGAATATTTAAAAGAAAATATATTTAATCCATTAGATATGAATGATACAAATGTGGCATATGGAAAAGACGTGGAAGTCCCAGATGTAAATACTTATGGAGGATTTTTAGAAGTCTTACCAGTAGATGATAGACTTATTTTAACTCAAGCATATGGGGCAGGAAATATTCACTCTACAGTAGAGGATCTGTATAGATGGGATAGAGCATTAAAAGAGGGAAAATTAGTAAAGGAAGAGACATTAGATAAGATATTTAAAGAGCATATAGAGATGGTTCCAGGGATAAGTTATGGATATGGATGGATGATAAGACAGTCACCCTTTGGAAGACAAATATTCCATGGAGGCAATACCTTTGGTTCTACTGCATATATAGAAAACCTTAGAGATTCAGATGTCACAATCATTATCCTAACAAATAATGCTATGTATGATACAGAAACCCTTTCAAATACAATTTTAAATATAATATTTGATAAACCCTATGAGATCCCTGAGAAGTTAGAAGAAGTAAAGATAGAAGACTATTCCATATATGATAGTTATGTAGGGGAATATGATATGGGTGGTGGAGTAATTGTATATATTACAAGGGAAGATGAGGCCCTTTTTGCCCAGCTTACGGGACAAGAAAAATATCCAATATTTCCCATGGATGAAAATAGGTTCTTTTATAAAATAGTTGATGCAAAGATTACCTTTATAAAAGAAGATGAGAAAGTAAATTCTCTAGTATTAAACCAATTTAACTATGATATGGAAGCTATAAAGATAAATTAAAGCTCTTTATATATTTATATCTTTAGTGGGCATATTATTAGATATAGATATGTAAAGGAGAATTTAAATGTACAATAAAAAACTTGAATACTTTAAAAATAGACTACTAGAAGAGAGAAAGAATGTACTAGAAGCTTTAGAAGGTAGACAAAATAATAAAGAGAATACTCTAGAGTTTCAAGATAGGGAGTTATCATCTTATGATAATCATCCAGCGGATATAGCTACTGAAGTATATATGATGGAACAAGACAAGGGATTTGAAGATCAATATATAGATACAATAGAAGAAATAGATAGATCACTAGAAGATATAGAAGATAACAACTATGGGTATTGTTCAAATTGTGACAAGATGATTGGTGAAGAAAGATTAGAAATAATTCCATATGCGAAGACCTGTTTGAAATGTTCAGATGAAGACAAAGAAGGTAAAAATAGAAAAGAAGTATTAGATAATAGAGGTTTTAAATCCAGAAGATATGAAACCTTGGATTACTCTATAAACCCTAGAAAAGACAATGTAGGTTATGACAAAAATGATATTTACCAAGATACAATGCAAGATAATTTAGTACTAAAAGATCCATCATTTTCTACAGGAGATAATATGGGAATATTCGACGAAAATGAAAATCTAGTATAGAGTGATTTATTAATATTGCTAAAATCCAAATACTATGATAAGATGATAAAGAAAATTGAGAATAAAATATTATAAACAATAGGTTCTTTTAGAATAATAGGGAAATCGGTGAAAAACCGATACAGCCCCCGCTACTGTAAATGGGTACGAAATTAACTTATACCACTAGATCATATCTAGGAAGGTGTTAAGAGTAGGATGATCCACAAGTCAGGATACCTGCCTAATTGTTTGTATAAAGTGACCTTCGGCGGGAAGTGGGACTTATATATATGTCGTTTTATGTGTTAAATATATTAAACCCCTGACTAAATCGGTCAGGGGTTTTTGTGTTGGTATTAATTGGAGGGAGAATATGAATTTAGGAGTAATAGGAGTAAGCCATAACACTTCTCCTATAGAAGTTAGGGAAAAATTATCCTTTACAACATCGGAAAAAATAGAAGGGGCAAATTTGCTTTTAGATAAATCTATAGAAGAATTAATAATTATCTCTACATGTAATAGGAGTGAAATATATATAGTAAGTGAAAATATTGATATAGCAATAGAAGAAGTAAAAGGTTTTTATAAAGGCTTTTTCAATTTTCCAGAAGTAGAAGAATACTTATTTACAAAAAAGGGAAAAGATGTTATATCACATATATATACAGTGGCTGCAGGACTTGACTCTGTAGTATTGGGAGAAGATCAAATTCTATGCCAAATAAAAGAGGCTATGAATTTCTCCATAGAGCTGGGATTTAGTAAAAAAATTCTAAATAGACTGTTTATGTGTGCCTTAACTGAAGGGAAAAAAATAAGGACTCATATGAAGATATCAGAGATACCACTATCAACTAGTTATATTGGAATAAAACTATTAAAAGAAAAGATGGGCTCATTAAAAGGGAAAAGAGCATTAGTAATTGGAGCTGGAGAGATTTCTAAGCTTGCATTAAAATATTTATTAGAAGAGGATTTAGAAGAAATATATCATACCAATAGAACCCATGGAAAACTGAAGGAAATATTTGAAGAATATGAAAATCTAAGTCCTGTAGAGTACAAAAATAGATATGACATTTTAGAAAAAGTAGATATACTAATAACAGCAACTGGTGCACCTCATACTATTATCTTAAATGAGCATATGAAAGAAATAAAAAAACCATTATATATTATGGACTTAGCCATACCAAGAGATGTAGATGATAGCGTAAAGGAAAAGGGAAATATAAGCCTATATCATATTGATGATTTAAAAAAGGTTTCAAATGAAAATCTGTTGGAAAGAGAAAAATTATCAAAACAAGGACTTCTTATGATAGAAGAAGATGTAGATGCCTATATTGACTGGTTAAACACCATAAAGGTGGATCCGATTTTAAAGTCTCTAAATGAAAGATGCTTTTCTATAAAAAACAATACTTTAGAATACATAAACCGTAAAATTGATTTAGATCCTAGGGAAAAAAAGATAGTAGACAAAATGATTACATCTGCCCTAAAAAGTGTCATAAGAGAACCTATAAAAACTTTAAAAACCACTCAGATAAAAGATCCAGACCAGTATATGGAAATTGTAAAGGACTTATTCCAGATTTAGAGGTGATTTATGTTTTATCCTATAATGATAGATATAAAAGATAAAAAAATAGTAGTAATAGGCGGCGGAAAGATTGGCTATAGAAAGGCCAAAACACTATTAGAATTTGGCGGACAAGTTCTAGCTATAAGTCCCGAATTCATAGAAGAATTTTATGTATTAAAAACCCAGTATAAAAAAACTTTATTTCTTATAAAGGATTATTACAAAGTAGAATATATAAAAAATGCCCTGATGGTCATAGGAGCTACTTCTTCTAGAGAAATAAACAATCAAATCTCGATAGATACAAAGAGACTAAATATTTTATCCAATATAGTAGATAGACAAGAGGACTCAAGTTTTATATCTCAAGGTATTGCAAATAAAGATGGCTTAATAATTTCTATCTCAACTATGGGTAAATTTCCCTTTTTAAGTAAAAAAATAAAAAATGATTTAAGAAAAAATTACTCTAAATACAATGAGGAGTATCTAGAATTATTAGAAAAAACTAGGGAGATAGTACTATTAAAATATAAAGATAAAAAAGAAGAGATATTCAATTATGCAATAAATTTAAATATCCATGAACTTAAAGAATTTGTTAATAAATTAATAGATAAAGACATTTATAAGGAGGTCTATGATGAAAATAGTAGTAGGAACTAGAGGGAGCAATTTAGCATTGAGTCAAACAAATTTAGTGATTGATATGATAAAAAAAGCATACCCTCAATTAGAATTTGAAGTAAAGGTGATAAAGACGAAGGGAGATATACTAAAAGATAAACCTATATATGAATTAGGTGGAAAAGAAATATTTGTAAAGGAAATAGAAGCACAACTTTTAGATGGAAGTATAGACATGGCAGTTCACAGTATGAAGGATATGCCAGGAGAACTTCCACCAGGACTTAAACTATCATTTACCCCTAAAAGGGAAGATTATCGAGATGTAATTGTGTTTAAAAAGGGAATAAGCAGTTTAGATCAATTACCTAAAGGAGCTAAAATAGGTACAGGAAGTAAAAGAAGAAAATATCAAATCTTAAAACACAGACCAGATTTAAACATATTACAAATAAGAGGAAATGTGGAAACTAGAATTAAAAAAATAGAAACAGAAAATCTAGATGGAGTAATATTAGCAGCTGCTGGAATCAAAAGACTAGGATTAGACCTGGGAGATAGAATTTTCTATCTAGATAAGGAGATTATGCTTCCATCTCCAGCTCAAGGAATATTGGCCATTGAAGTTAGAGAGTCAGACAAGAAAATAGCAGATATACTTAAGAGTCTATCCCATAGGCAAACAGAAATCCAAGCAATAGTAGAAAGAGAATTTTTAAAAGGAGTAGGTGGAAGTTGTAAAATACCAGTAGGAGCCTATTGTGAAGTTTTAGAGGATAAAATTATATTAGAGGGCATATTGGGAAAAGAAGAAGAGGTAAGTTTAATAAAAAAATCCATATCAGTAGATATAAATTCCTATAGGGGTATTGGAGAAAAATTGGCAAAAGATATACTTGGGGAGATAGATAAAATATGAAAGGGATAGTTTATTTAATAGGTGCAGGACCAGGAGATCCAGAGTTAATAACATTAAAGGGTATGGAATGTTTAAAAAAAGCAGATACAATAGTCTATGATAGGCTTGCAAATCCAATATTATTAGAAGGAAAAAGGGAAAACTCTAAATTAATATATGTAGGCAAATCCTCAAAAAACCATACAAAAACTCAAGATGAAATAAATGAAATATTATTTCAAGAAGCTAAAGAAGGTAAAACTGTAGCAAGACTAAAAGGTGGAGACCCATATGTATTTGGTAGAGGAGGAGAAGAAGGTAAGTATCTCTATGAAAGAGACATTGATTTTGAAGTAGTGCCTGGTATAACATCTGCAATTGGTGGACTTGCATATGGAGGAATACCTATAACGCATAGAGGCATTGCTACATCTTTTCATGTGATTACAGGACATCTAAAAGATGAAGAGGAAGAACTAAATTGGAAAGCTCTGGCAGCTTTAAATGGAACCATGGTATTTCTAATGGGAGTTTCAAATTTGAAAAATATATCTGAAAATTTAATAGCAAATGGGAAAAAAGAAGATACTCCAGCTGCCATTATTAACTGGGGAACTCTTCCGAGACAAAAGGTGGTTCAGGGAACTTTAAAAGATATATATGAAATAGCTATAAATGAAGGGATAAAACCACCTAGCTTAATAGTAATAGGTGATGTAGTAGCCTTGAGAGACAGTCTAAACTTCTATGAAAATAAACCTCTATTGGGGAAAAATATAGTAATAACTAGGGGAACCACCCAGAGAACAGATATAATAAAAAAACTAAGAGGATTAGGAGCAAATGTCATATCTATTCCAACAATAGAAATAAAAAAAATAAGCCCAAATGACAAGTTAGATGAGTCAATTAAAAATCTAAATAAATACAATCACATTGTGTTTACCAGTATAAATGGAGTAAATATATTTTTTGAGAGACTCTTTGAATTAGGATATGATGCAAGACATCTATTTAATATAAAGATTAGCACAGTAGGTCCAAGTACATCAGATTCAGTAAGACAATATGGAATAAATCCAGATTTTATGCCAAGGACATATGTAGGTGAAGAATTAGTGGCAGAATTAAAACCTAGACTTAAAAAACAGGACAGGGTGTTAATCCCAAGGTCTAAAAATGGAAGGGCTTATTTAGTAGAAGAACTGTCTAAGATTTGTAGTATAGATGAAATACAAACTTATGAAACAGTTAAGTCAACACAAGACAATGGAGATATAATAGATAGTTTAAAAGAATTGGACTCCTATTATATATTATTTTCCAGTCCTACAACCTTTATAAATTTTAATAAAATATTAGGAGAAGACAAGGGAAATATTTTAGATAAATCAAAGATAATATCTATTGGACCAGTTACATCAAAGACTATAAGAGATAATGGCTATGAAATATATCTTCAACCAGATCATTACACCTTTGATGGAATACTAGAAATGCTACTTGGGGAGGAGATTAAAGATGAACAATATAAATAGAACTAGAAGACTTAGGAAAAATCCAACTATAAGAACTATGGTAAGAGAAACTAAATTATCAGTAGAGGACTTTGTATATCCCCTATTTGTAGTAGAAGGAGAAGGGATAAAAAAAGAAATTTCATCTATGAAAGGAATCTATCACTTTTCAATAGATAATTTATTAATAGAAGTTGAAGAACTTTTAGATTTAGGCATAAAATCAGTATTATTATTTGGAATACCTGATGATAAAGATGAAATAGGGACACAAGCCTATGCAATAGATGGAATTATTCAAAGGGCAGTAAAAGCTATAAAAAGTGAATTCCCACAAATGTATGTAATCACAGATCTATGTATGTGTGAATATACCTCTCATGGTCACTGTGGCATCTTAACAGAAGGTGGAGAAGTTCATAATGATCAAACTTTAGAATATTTAGGTAAAATTGCCATAAGCCAGGCATTAGCAGGAGCAGATATGATAGCTCCCTCTGATATGATGGATGGAAGAGTTAAATATATAAGAGAGGCATTAGACAATAAAGGATTTGAAAATATACCTATAATGTCTTATAGTGCTAAATATGCATCTTCTTTTTATGGACCATTTAGAGAAGCAGCAGAATCAGCACCAGCTTTTGGAGATAGAAAGTCTTATCAAATGGACCCTGGAAATACTGATGAAGCCCTAAGAGAGATTCAATACGATATAGAAGAAGGGGCAGATATTATAATAGTAAAACCAGCTCTATCTTATCTAGATATAATAAGAAGAGCTAAAGATAATTTTAATATACCAATAGCAGCATATAATGTAAGTGGAGAATACTCTATGCTAAAATTAGCAGTAGAAAACAATGTATTAAGTGAAGAAGCTATAATAGAGTCCCTACTTTCTATTAAAAGAGCAGGAGCAGATCTTTTGATATCTTATTTTGCAAAGGATATAGCAAAATCACTTAAGTAAACTTAAAAGGAGCAAATAATATGGAATTTAAAAAATCAAAAAACATATATGATGAAGGAGTAAACTATATTCCTGGAGGAGTAAACAGTCCTGTAAGAGCTTTTAAATCTGTAGATGGAGATCCTATATTTATAAAAAAAGGTCAGGGAAGCAAGATAGAAGATGAAGATGGAAATACCTATATTGACTATATATGTTCCTGGGGACCATCAATTTTAGGACATGGAAATGAAGATTTATTAAAGGGAATTCATGAGACTATAAACAATGGATTAAGTTTTGGTCTTCCTACTAAAATAGAAGTAGAAATGGCAAAACTCATGGTAGAAGCATATCCATCAATGGATATGGTAAGAATGGTCAACTCAGGTACAGAGGCAACTATGAGTGCAATAAGAGTAGCTAGAGGATATACAGGAAAAGATAAAATAATAAAGTTTGAAGGTTGTTACCACGGTCACAGTGATTCACTACTTGTAAAATCAGGATCTGGAACTATTACCTATGGAGTTCCAACAAGTCTTGGAGTTCCAGAAGAAATTATAAAAAATACAATAGTTTGTAGATATAATGATATAGAAGATGTAAGAAATACTTTTGAAGAATTTAAAGATGATATAGCAGGGGTTATAATAGAGCCTGTAGCAGGAAATATGGGACTAGTTCCAGGAGACAAAGAGTTTTTACAAGGATTAAGAGAAATAACTAAAGAGTACAATTCAGTACTTATATTCGATGAAGTCATAACTGGATTTAGAATAGCCTATGGAGGAGCTAGTGAAGTATATGATATTAAACCAGATATAGCTTGTTTTGGAAAAATTATAGGTGGAGGTCTTCCAGTAGGTGCTTATGGTGGAAAAAGAGAAATAATGGAAATGGTATCTCCGCTTGGTGGAGTATATCAAGCAGGTACACTATCAGGTAATCCTCTAGCTATGAATATAGGATATAAGGCCTTAAATATACTAAAGGATAATGAAGATATATACGAGGATTTAATAGATAAAGCTATTAGACTAGAAGAGGGTATTAAGTCTAATATTAAAGAACTAGGTCTAAACTTTACCATAGTTAGATTTAGAAATATGCTTACTCTATTCTTTGGACAAGGTCCATTTAAAAACTATGATGATATACAAAATGCTGATACAAAGCTATATGGAAAATACTTTAAAGCAATGTTAAACAAAGGAATAATGCTTCCACCAGCTCAATTTGAATGTATGTTTTTATCTACAGCCCATTCAGATGAAGATATAGAATATACTATTAAAGCAAATTATGAAGCTCTAAAGGCAATTTTATAAATCTAAATAGAGATCATCTATAAATGTAATATATTTGTAGATGGTCTTTTATTTATCTTAATTTGTTTCTGATATAGCTGGAATGGGAAACTATCAAAATAGTCATTTTTATGATATGATACTTCTGAAGTAGACAGTCTAATTAAAGTAATTCGTTGGGTTATTTAGAATTTATAAATGGAAAATTAATTGTTAATTCACTAAATAAATTTTAAAAAGAGGGAGAAATATGAGCAAAAGAATTCGAAGAATTATTTTTGGTGACTTATCATACATTGAAGAATATGAAGAATATTTTTCTGATATGTCTAAGAAAGGATTTCATTTAGAAGAAATAGGTAAATATTTTGCTTATTTTAAAGATGAAAATCCTAAAAACTTAAATTACAGAATTGATATGGCAAAAGAAGATGAAAAACAAAAGGTAATTGAAAAGCGTAAGGAAAATGGTTGGGAATTTGTTGCAGATATGAATTTATATTTAATTTTTTCCTCAGAAGAAGGATCTCATTTAAAAGAACTATATTTAACCCCAGAAAGTCAAAGACTTTCATTAATGGAAGTACAGGAAGAAAAAATAAAAAAAATTATAAGAACACTATATCTCAAGCGGTAGGTATTATATTTTTATTAGGATTCACATATTTTCGAATAAAATTGAACGATGGTTTGTATCTTTCTATGTCAGAAGGTACAGGCTTTTATAAATTTATCTTTTTCACACTTATTCCTTTTTACTTTATAGATAGTGAGAGAAGGAATTTAAAAAGAATAGAAGAAATATTAGAATCAGGTAGATTTTTAAGCCATCAAGGAGATTATTCTTGGCTTAAGACAAAGACAATTATTAAAAACATCCTATTTGCATTAGTATTATTAATTGTAATAGGAATTTTATATTATAAATCAACTCAAAATGAGAGTGTGGAACTTAACAAAATAGATGATTTACAAAGTTTACCTATGGTAACAGTTGAAAATATAGAAGATGGTAATTATGAGCATGAAAGAGATAGTGAGTATAGAACAGAGTATCATAAAGACTATGGAAATATATTATATAAAGATTGGAATATCCTAATACCAAAGGACTATGAATTAATAGAGACTGCAAGCTTATATGATGAAGAGGAAAATAAAAAGTCAGTTGCTCATTTAAATGTTAATTATTACTTGACTAGGTTTGACTTTATTGCAGAAGGATTAGAGAAAGATATTTTATCAAAAGAAAAAGATGAATATAATAGGGAACTTAAAAAAATCAAAAGAGAAAATATAAGTGCATATGGACTAGAAGAACAAAACATTATTCACTTATTATTTAGAAAGGATAAAGAGGTTTTATTTTTGAGATACGAAAATGGAAGAGCTTCCTTAGAACAAATACTAGACTCAGTTATAGAAAAAATAGAATCGGATAAATAGTAGCAGTTAATAAATTAGTAATGAACAATTAATCATTTAATAAAACATGATAACATAGAAAAACATTATAATAATATTGAGTCATAAAGCGAAAATATAATTTTAGTATAGTAGTATAAAAAAATAAGTAATATTTTATTAAAAAACTATTGATAGTTGTTAACAACTATCAATAGTTTTTTACTTTACGGAAATAAAGGTCCATGAAGTATAATCTCACCTATGCGGTCATTTGAAACAGGTCTTACAGTAACTTCTATATTAGGAATTGTACCACCAAAATCTAAGAAGGTGTTAGCTACCCAATTTTGATTATCGAAGGTAGGAATCAAGTACAAGGTACTTAATGGTACATCTGAGTCAGGGGTAGTTAATGTAGCAGTATAACTATCAAAAGGTCCAAAGGTATCTGGATCTGGTAAATTAATACCTAATATAGTTACACGTTGAATTGGTGGGGTAAATGTTGTTATTTCAAAAACAGAAGCTCCTGCAATAAATAGCTCTTCAGCAGGTCCCGTTGGTAGTAGTGCATTAACTTCTATGAAATCTTGATTCTCAATATTATTTTGTAATACATTTTTTTCCACTATATCTCCTCCTTTTGTTATACAATATATAATATGTTAATAGACAAGTATTGTGACATTATTTTAAAACATAGGATATTTTAAGATGAAATAAAATATTCATAATGATGAGTAACATATTTTATTTTCTAAAAGCTAAAAAACTATGGGTATACTAAGGAGCAGATCTAGAGAATATCTTAAATATTAATTTTATATATTTATATGTTATCAATTTAAAACCTAAAATTTAAAATAGTAAAGGAGATGAAATTAGATGCAAAGGATAAGGATAACATCCCAAACTGGCCATTTTGGGGAAGTATTAGGAGTAGATGATAGACTAACCCATGATACTCCACCACCAAGTACAGTAATAGGGATATTAAAGGTATTATTTGGAGATGAAATAGAAGATGAAACATTTGTATTTGGATATACCTTTAATAGCGCTACAAAGTATTTAGATGATATAACTATATACAAGCATACTAATGAAGGATATCAAAGAAAAACAAAAAAAAGCGTTGTAACTACGGATTGCAGAAGTATAGAAAACCATTATGAATGTGAACTAATAATATATACAGATTTAAAAAAGGAATTAAAAATGGAATATGCTTTATGTATGGGGAAGTCAGGTAATCCTGCAAGACTTAGACTACCCATAGAGAAAGTAGAATTAAAACAAGAAAATGGAAAAGGATACAATCAATATACTCCTATAAGTATTGGAACGGGAAAGATAAGACCAATAAATTTAGTTACAAGGTATAATCTAAGATATAATTCTTATGATGTACAGGTATCACCATTAAGATTGAATAAAGAATTTCTATATAACAAGAATTATGATAGAGATTTAGATCATAATGTAGTACTCTGGCAATACGATAAGGGAGGTGTAGAGTTTTATGATTAGAAAACAAATAAAGTTTAGAGTAAATGGGGATTCAGAGATAACATATAATTATCAGCATCAAGTATTAAAAAACATTTATAGCCTAATGAAGCTAGCAGATATTGAAAAGACAAAGATGATACATAATAAAGGCTATAAAGCAGAGAGTGGTCATGTTTTTAAATTGTTTAACTACACGTTATTGTTTGAAGATGCTGTATTTACAAAAACAGGAATTTTATGTAAAGATAAAACTAAAATTAAGTTAATTATAAGTGGTAAAAAGTCTATAGTAGAAAACATTTTAAGAGGCTTATTAGTAGAACCAAAGATAGTAATAGATGATATGGTATTTAAATTTGAAGGTGTAGAAGACGATAAAAAAATAAGTTTAAAAGAAGTAACATTATATAAAACTCTCTCAGCTGTTGTAACTAGTACAAAGACAGATGACGGAGATATAGAATACCTTACACCATATGACCCAAGATATTTTGAAAACTTAGTAAACAATTTAAAGAGAAAATATAAGCTCATATATAATAAAGAATATAAAGATGAGATATTTTTTGAAATAGATAATCTACTAGAAATGAGAGATAAATTTATTCAGATAAAAAAAGGTGGAGTTAAGGGACAAGAATATTCTATATGGATTCAAGCATCAAAAGATATGCAAAAGATAATTTATTATCTGGGGCTGGGTCAAAACAGTTCAATGGGTTGTGGGTGTCTTAGTTTTATAACTGGAGTGAGTGAAAATGAATAGAACTTATAATTTTCAAGTAGACAATGGTATTTTTGTAGCTGAATATTATTTAGAAAAGGAATATCAAGAAATAACAGAAGAAGATTTGAGAGATAATGTGGCATTACTAGCTGAGAAATTACAAGAATATAATGAAATAAGCAGTTTAAGTTTTTCATCGCATTTAAATACATCCTTAACTCAGGGTAAAACAAATGAAAGAAAAAAGAGAATAGAAAAACAACTAATTTTACTTCTTGACAGTATAGGAAATGATAAAAACTGTATGATATGTAATGGAAAAAGAGTTAATACTGAAGCAGACTTACCTTATTCGTCCTTGTTGTATGGATTAGCTTCGCATAATAAATTTATGAACAGAGGAAATAATTTAAGAACAGTAGATGTTTGTCCAATATGCCTGTTTTATTCGATGTTAAGCTTTTTAAATACTCAAAAGATAAGCTATCCTTTTGTATATATTTCAGATAGTGACGAATTTATGAGAGATATAACTAAAAGAGTACAAGAAGAAGAAGTTTCAAAAAACATTATGCTAGACATAAAGCAAGAAAAAATGGCACAAAACTTTATACCTATTATGTCAGAACTTATAGGTGCTAGGGCTAAAGGAGTATATGAAGATTTAACTTATATAAGTTTGATACAATATGCCAATGGAAAAACCAACTTTTTCAGAGATACAGAAATCTCTAAAAAAAGTCTTGATTTTATATTGCGAGTAAAGGATAAAGGGTTAATAAATGAATTTTACAACTTAGGATTATTTTATCACATTATGAGGGGAAATAACCTTGTAAGACAATTAGCAAAAACAGAAAAAGAATTTAGTATTGATTTATACAATATTATAAAGGAGGAAGTTATGAGTAAAGATGAAATAAAACTAATAGAAAGTTTAGCAGACAAATTGACAGAGCAGTACGGAGCAGAAGAGGTTCTAAAAGAATTTAAAATAGTTAAAAATCAACAAGGTTTTAGAGAATTATTGATAAAATATACAGCTGATATGGATTTAAAAATAAGTTTGATGCAAATTGACACAATAATACAAAGATATAGAGAATATGGTGACTATATAAGGCTTGCAATTCAAATGAAAGAACAAAAAGAAGATAAAGGAGGAAATAATAATGGAGAATAACAGATTTTTAGTTGGAAATATAATGAGGGAGGTAAGAAATGCAAGGCTTAATTGTAATAATGCAGATAATGAGATTTTTAAAAGTGGAATGAAAAACAAAACTTATGTAAAAAAAATAAGAAAAAATGGAAAGACATTCCCCTATGCATCTGCTCAGTGGCAAAAGAAAGCAATAAAAGAGTATGCAAAAAGTCTGGGGCATAATATAAGTGATGTAAAAGCTATTTCCACTACTGAAGCAGAAAGCGATGGACATCCTTTAAAAAACTATGAAGAAGATGTAATGGGCTTTATGATTGCAAAAAATGAATTAATATCAGCAGAAAGGTATAATGAATTAAGTAAAGAAGATAAGAAAGGTTGGAAAAAAGCTGGAAAAGAAGGGTATAAACAGAATGTAACCGTTAAGAGAAGGTCAAATCTTATGTTGTCAGCGATGCAAGCAGTAGGAAATACAATACTAGTAGATGAGTTTAGCACAAGAGAAACAGATTCTACACCAATTTTGTATTCAAAAGAGGTATATGCAGCAGATATGAGTTCATCTTTTATATTGGATATAAAACATATAGGTGTATTTGATAATAGCGACAATGTTTCGGCTTATAGGGATTATACTAACCTTGATGTTAAAAGTTTAGGTTTGGAAGTAGATGAAAATAACAAGATTAAACTAGACAAAGAAATAAAAAAGAAAAGAATAGTGGATACAATAAAAGGTTTACAATTATTACAAAGTAGAACAACAATGACAAATAATTTAGAGGATTTATCTGCTAAGTTTGTGATATTTGGTGAGTACTCTATTGGGAACTCAATATTTAATAATATATTTGAGGATAATAAGTTAAAATTAGACTATTTAAAGGAAGCAATAGAAGAAAATGAACCATATAGACAATCAAAAATTTATATCGGAGTAAGAAGTGAGTATTTCAAACAGGAAGTGTCAGAAGAAAACGAAGAGTATTTGAAAGAAATAATAGAAAGAGCATTTAGTGATGATAACAGATTTGTAATATCTTCAGTAGATGAAGTAATAGGGGAATATACAAGGGATTTAGAAGTTTAATATTAAAATTTAATTTAAGCAGAGTGCTATATAAATAAAATTTAAAAAAGTAATTAATTTTAATCAAAGTAATTTACTAAAGATCATGAAGAAAGAGGTTTACAATAATGTCAATACAAGAAAAATTAAAAACTTATAAAGCAAAGGAAGATAAAACTACAATTTATCAACACAATAAAGATCTAGAATACATATTAAATCAGTTGGAATTGTCAATTCCACTTAAAGAACAAATGCGAAAAATAATAACATATCACGATATAGGAAAAATAGTTTCAAGTTTTCAGGATGATATAACAAATAATCATAGAGAAATAAGACATGAAATGTTATCAGCAAGTGTAGAGTCTTTAACAGAAGAAGAGATGCTTGTAATATTAACTCATCATAAGCCTTTAAAAGAAATAATATCTAGATTTGATAGATATCCTGAAGAGTACCAAAGAGAACTTAAAGAAGTGGAAGAAAAACTAGGAATAAAAATGATAGACATTAGAGATAAATTAAAAAAGTATAGCAGAATAAGTACAGATAAAATATTAAAAACAAAAAACATAATAGAATTAAAAGGAATACTAAATTATTGTGATCACCTAGGAAGCTCCAATACAATAGAAATAGAAAAAGGAAAAGATATAAGAAAATCATTAGTATTTGACAAATATACTTCAGTACAAGAAGAAGCAAAAAATGAAGATGAAGATATATTGTTAATTGCTGCAACAGGAAGTGGTAAAACAGAAGCAAGTCTTTACTGGGCAAGTAATATAGATGAAAAAAACAATAAAAGAATCTTCTATGTATTACCTTATTGCGCTTCTATAACAGCAATGTATAATCGCTTAAAAGAAGAAAAAATAAGTGTAGGTATGTTACATGCAAAAGCGTCCTATAATCTATATAAACAGTTGAAAAATATTTATAAAACTAAAGAAGAATATCAAGCATACAGATATTTCACAAAGCATATAACAGTAACGACTACACACCAAATATTTAAAGCAGTATTTAATTGCAAGTTTAATGAAATGCTACTTTCAAGATTTGAAGGTTCAACATTTATAATAGATGAAATACATAGTTATAATGAAAAAGAAACAGCTTTAATAGTACAAACACTAAAGTACCTAAAAGAAAATTATAATATTAGAATATGTGTAATGAGTGCAAGCATACCATCGAAACTTAAAAATCTACTAATAGAAGAGTTAGAAATCACTAAACAATTAAGATTAAATGATAAAGAACTTAATGAGATAAAAAGACATAAAATAGAATATAGAGATAAAAATATAGAAGAAGATATACAGAAAATAAAAGAAGCATTAAAAAAGGGAAAAAGAATAATAGTATGTGTAAATACAGTAGCTAAATCCCTAGAAATGTATAGATTGTTATATAGTGCTGTAAAAGAGGATGAAGTTATACTTATAAACTCATACTTTAATGCACGAGACAGAGAGAAAATAGAAAAGAGATTGAAGGATTCAAAACTATTAATAGGTACACAAGCAATAGAAGTAAGTTTAAATATAGATTTTGATGAAATGTATACAGAGATTAGTGTGATAGATAGTCAAATCCAAAGGTGGGGAAGAATAAATAGAAAAAGGCCAGAAAATTTAATAGAAAGAAAGAATATATATATCTATAACACAGAAAGCAAGATATACAATGAAGTTTTAATAGAGAGAACAAAAGTATTGCTAAAAAGCTTAAAAAATATAGAAGAAAAAGATATACAAAGGTATTTAGACTCAGTATATACTGAGGAGTTAGAAGATTATAAGAAATATAAAAAGGAAATGCAAAAAATATTAAGAAACGTGCAGATGGGAAAATGGGAACCAGATAAGGATTATATTAATTTTACTGGAGCAAGTGTAATACCAAAATGTTTGGAGAAAGAATACAGGAAATTGCTAGAAGAAAAGAAATACTATGAAGCAAATAGCTTGATAGTGAATATCTCTTGTTGGCAATTTGATAAAGCTAAAAGAGAGGGTGTTATAGTTAGTGATAATTTTGGAAAAAGGGATACATATGTGATATTATATAAATACAATAGTAAGGAAGGATTATTACTAGGAGAAAAAGAAAGTTAATATATTTTGAATATCATTGTCTAACCTTAATAGTGCAAAAATTACTGGAGATAGACAAAGTATGCAAAATAGCCATATAGGAAGTAAAATTCACCAATTAACTATTAGATAATGATAAGAATTTTTGTTAAGAATGGAGGTAGACAGGAATGCTTCTACCAACCATGTATTTATCTAGGTTAGAAAGGCAAGGGTTTTAATCTAAGTAAAGTACTATATAAATATGGAAGAAACAGAAGAACTTGAAAAAGTATCTTTAGTTTTAATCTAAGTAAAGTACTATATAAATAAAATAAACTAAGTTGCTTATTTATTTCTTCCCCGAGTTTTAATCTAAGTAAAGTACTATATAAATGTGTTTTGTATGAATCGTATTAGATCTTCATTACTTTTGTTTTAATCTAAGTAAAGTACTATATAAATTAATCTCGACTAGGGGGAGCATTTGACATATTTTCAGTTTTAATCTAAGTAAAGTACTATATAAATCAGGAGCAATTACATTCTCTAAATTCAAACTTAGGTTTTAATCTAAGTAAAGTACTATATAAATGCGATTGAAGAAAAAGTTATACCTGCTATATTAAATCGTTTTAATCTAAGTAAAGTACTATATAAATTTGTACTCTTTGAGCTGCTGCTTTTACTTCTTTGAGGTTTTAATCTAAGTAAAGTACTATATAAATAAGGACCCACTTATAAGTTTGAGCAAGGTTCACAAAGTTTTAATCTAAGTAAAGTACTATATAAATCAGAAACAGATATAGGAAAGGGGGTATTAGTATGATGGTTTTAATCTAAGTAAAGTACTATATAAATGAGGGAATAGTAGTTCATAATACAGAAAATGATGCGTTTTAATCTAAGTAAAGTACTATATAAATACGATCTGCTAATTTTGGTTCACTTGTTATATGCTCGTTTTAATCTAAGTAAAGTACTATATAAATTTCTACATCTGTCTTTACATTTGCAGCTCTTGCAGCGTTTTAATCTAAGTAAAGTACTATATAAATATTCAGGTTGTGGTAAGTGCAACTCCACCTGAAAACGTTTTAATCTAAGTAAAGTACTATATAAATTTTATTGCTAATATAGCAAATACTACTACTGATACTAGTTTTAATCTAAGTAAAGTACTATATAAATATGTAGAAAATGTTGTACTAAGTGTCAATACAGGTTAGTTTTAATCTAAGTAAAGTACTATATAAATATGACGCTGATATTCTGAAAGGCTTTTTTAATTGGTGTTTTAATCTAAGTAAAGTACTATATAATGGAAGTTAGTAGTGGAAGATAATTATTAAATATAATTAATCGAGGGGTTATCAAATGAATAATAAAAGGTTAATATATCTCATACTTGATTATATTGTTACAATATTATTTGCTACAACATTAATATATATCTTAATATATGGAAATATAAAAATAAGCTTTTTACCTTTTTTATTGTTATTAATAAAGAAATTCGCTTTGATACCCTACTTTAAAGATGTATATAAAAAGCCTTATTTAACAATAACTCATAGTTTATTAATTGTTATAACTTTCAATATATACTTAGGATTAATTATAAGTGAATCGATTCAAATAAAACACAAATTTATAATATCCTTCATTGGAATATTAATATATACATTATATTTACTATATCAAATTAAATCAGATAATAAATAATATATATATTTAAAAATACTATATCTGAGACAAGGATGAAAAATTAAACATATTTATAAAAGCACAATTTTACTCTTTATCACTAACTTTGATATATTACTAATATTTATCCTTTTTCTTGACAGAGGACCAGCATCAATAGAATATAGGAATTTCAAATTATAAATTAGTTGAGGTTATAGAAAAATAAATATAAAAATATATAATTAGACTATAAATTTAATATTAAATATGATAGGGGATTTATATGTTTGAATATAGACATATGTCTTTTAAAACAAGGTTAATAGTAGCTTTTTTAAAATTCACTACTTTTTGCTTATTTGTTTTTTTACAAGAATTATCCTTTTGAAATTGCAGTATTTTTATTTTCACCATTATATATAATAATATCAATATTAGGATATAAAATTGAAAAATATTAAAAAAAAGATAAAGATAGTTCTAATGAGTGATATGATACTTCCAAAGTAACTTTAAACTATCTATTAAGAAAAAATATTAGATTTTATATGAATTATTTGATATAATTTATATAGTAAAATAAGCTGAAATTTAGAATAATTAAAGCTAATTTTTTATGATTAAGAACTAATAAATATAATCGAAAGGGTGAACTATTAATAAAAATGATCAAATAATCCATTATTATAAAGAAAACAAAATATATTAGAAAATAACATTTAACCTAATATATTTGTGTCTATTTTTATTATGAGTGGATAGTTTGTTTAAATAGTGCTTTTATGTACAAATTTATAGTTTATCTATAGATATGCTATCCTCTCTTTTTTAAAAGGAGGATTTTTTATGCTTAAAATTAATATGAAAAATATAAAAAAATATTATGGATCTAGACTAGTTTTAGATATGGAACAATTAAAGGTTTATAAAGGTGATAAAATAGGGATAGTAGGAGTAAATGGGGTAGGGAAAACCACATTATTAAAGATTGTTAATAGAGATATAGATTATGATAGTGGTGATCTATTTATAAATAAAGATACTACTATTAAATACATCTCACAATTAGAAGAACCAAGTAAAAAAACAATTAGTGGGAAATATGCCTCAATATTTCAAGTTGAAAACAAGTGGGATGTTAATATGAGTGGTGGAGAAAAAACTAGATTTAAACTGGCAGAAGGCTTTGAAAATCAAGGTTGTTTAATGCTTGTAGATGAACCTACAAGCAATTTAGATATTAATGGAATAGAATTAATAACAAATAACTTTAGGGAATATAGTGATACATTTTTGGTAGTATCCCATGATAGGAATTTTTTAGATACAGTATGTAATAAAATATTAGAAATTGAAAATGGAAAGGGTAAACTTTATAATGGTAATTATAGTAAGTATATAGAGCTAAAGGAAAAAGAGATAAGTAGGAAAGGATTTGAATATGAAGAATTCATTAAAGAAAAGAAGAGGCTTACTAATTTAAAAAGAAATATAGAAAACAAATCCTCAACAATAAATACTACACCTAGTAGAATGGGAAACTCAGAGGCTAGACTTCATAAAATGGGTGGGCAAAATTCTAAGAAAAATTTAGATAATTTTGCTAAATCTATAGAAACTAGAATAAATCATTTAGAAGAGAAAGAAAAACCTATAGAACAAGATATAATAAAGATAAAAATATTAGATTCCACTAAGCCACATAGTAAAATACTAGTATCGGGAAGAGATATTAATAAATCTTATGGAGAACATATAATATTTAAACATGCAAATTTCAGTATTTATAATGGGAAGAAGATAGCTTTAATAGGGGCAAATGGTAGTGGAAAAACTACACTTATCAATATGATATTAAATAGAGAAAGTATAAATACAAGTAAAAATGTTAGAATAGGCTACTTTAGCCAATCCATGGACATATTAGACGAAAGGAAAACTATACTAGAAAATGCAATGGAAAAAAGTATCCATGATGAAGGTTTTGCAAGACTTATTTTAGCTAGGTTACTAATAAAAGGTGATAAGATTTATGAAAAGTTAGAAGTTCTTAGTGGCGGAGAAAGAGTAAAGGTTTCTTTTGCTAAGATGATTTTAGAAGATATTAATTTTTTAATCTTAGATGAACCAACAAATTATTTAGATATAAATAGCTTAGAAGTTATAGAAAATCTTCTTATAAATTATGATGGAACTATTCTTTTAGTATCTCATGATAGAAGGTTTATAGAAAATATAGCTGAGGAATTACTAATAATAGAAAATAATAAGATAAGAAACTTCAAAGGAAACTATATAGAATATTTAAGGAATAAAAACAAACCAAAACTAAATATAAAAGAAAAAGAAATAGAAGAAAAAAAGATGATATTAGAAACCCAAATCTCATTATTATTAAGTAAAATTTCAACGGAAGAAAATGAAAGCGATAAAAAAGAATTAGATAAAAAATATAAAGAAAAATTACAAGAATTAAGAAGCTTAAAATAAGATATATAAATAAAATTATATAGCAGTTAGATTTTGTGTATCAAATTATTATGTAAAGAGGGTGATTTTTATAAAAAAATTGAGATTTCAAAGAAATACTTGGTATTTTGCTGGGGTATGTTTTATATTAGGATTTGTTATTAATCTTTCTGAGGGAAAGGTTCATTATGCTCAGTCTATATTGTCAATCATAGCAATCATAATGTCATTTATAAATGCATATATTGCTCATAAAAAAATTACTAAAAATAAAATTAAATAATACACAAACCTAGTATAAATAGCAACTTCCAATTTGGAGGTTGCTATTTATACTAGGTTACAATTTTACTATATTTTTAATTTGTGAAAGTTTGAGTCCAGTATATTTTGTCTCCAGAATAAATACCAATTCCTGTTTTATTAAAATCTGGATTTAATATATTTTCTCTGTGTCTAGGGGAGTTCATCCAAGCCTTTACTACTTTTTCTGGTGTTTTCTGTCCAACAGCAATATTTTCTCCAGCTATTCTATAGTCTATATTTCTATCCTTTAGCATATCAAAAAAGCTACCATAATTAGGAGATTTATGACTAAAATAATTGCTGTTATACATATCTTTTGACTTTAAATTAGCTATAGAATTTAAATCTTCGCAAAATACAAGATTGTGCACATTTACCTTTTGTCTTTCAGCGTTTATCAGATTTAATACTTGTAAAGCAAAGTCAATATTTACTTCTAGACTTTGTTTTATTCGTGAATTTTTATTTATTAGACGAAGGATTACACTTGAAGCCTCTGCTCTGGATAGACTTCTATTTCCTGAAAAGTTCCCGTCAGGGTATCCAGAAATTATTCCCTTTACATAAGTTGTTAAAACACTATTATATAAAGACTCCTCATCTATTTCATGAATATCTTTTATCATAGACTCATACTTGTAAATATCCTTTGGGATAGGTTCCTTTTTGTAGTCTAAAGTATTAGATATAATAGTAGCCATTTCATATCTTGTAATTGGTTTATCTAAATCAATTATATTTTCTTCATTGATTATTTTTAAATTTAAAGCTTTATCTATATATCCACTAGCCCAGTGCTTTTCAGTTTTAGCTAGATTAGGATATCCAATAGAGGAAACTAAAGTCTTAATAAATTCAGATTTTTTAATATGATTATTAGGTCTGAAACTTCCATCAGGATATCCAGATATACCTTTTAATTTTACAAGTACAGATAAATCATCCATGAACCAATCTTGAGAATTTGTATCTGTAAATAAATTATTTCCCTGGGCATAGACTGAATTACCTAATATTACTAAAGATAAGACAAATAAAAACAAACTAGTTTTTCTTTTCATTTAATCCTCCTACAATTTGCTTCATTTCACTTTATATGATATCACTATATAACATTTTATTCCATAAAAATAAAAATATAGGTAGAAGACTTCAAAAAAAGAATGAGAGATCCTATATTAATTGGAACAGAACTTGACCATACTCATAGACCTAAGATAGAATGTAAAACTTAAACATAAGTATGATTTTTGCTATGGTTGGAATTTATAGTATATAATATTATTTAGTGAAGGAAAAAAATTAGGAGGTTGAATATGAAAGCTATTGATTTATCCATGCCATTATATACAGGCATGGATGTTTTTCCAGGAGATCCAGAAGTAGAGATAAGTGTAGTACATACATACGAAAGTGATACATGGAAGTTGACACATTTGAGTATGGGTTCACATACGGGAACTCATGTTGATGCATATTCTCATATGCATGAAGGTAAAGAAACATTAGATGAGATACCTATTGAAAGGTTTTTTGGCAAGGCACAAGTCGTTGAACTATCTCAAGAATGGCCAAGAGAAACAGGATTATTTTTTACAGAAGAAATAGGGATAGGAGAGTTAAACAGAATAGTTGATTTGAATCCAGGGTTCGTAGGTGGAAACATAACAGAAGATTTAGAAAGGTCTTTATTAGGTAAAGAAATTATTACTTATACAGGATTAGTTAATTTAGAATTAATACCAAGAGGGAAGACATTTATGTTTTATGGATTACCATTGAAGATTAAGTCTGGTGATGGTTCTCCGGTTAGAGCCATTGCAATTATTGAAGATTAGTATATGTAGTAGAAAGAATGGTGTCGATTAATAAATCTTGTTGTCATATTTACACATATGTGTTATATTAAGGTGGTGTGATAATAATTTAATTATTAATTTTTTTCAGATTTTTTATTTGATACCAATTTACTAAATATTCAAAGAGAGATTAATAATATGAAATCGTTTTCTCGGTATAAAATAGAAGTTTTATCAATAAATTTATTAAATAGTACAATATTGGGTTTATACTCAATTTGTTATATTAAATTACTATATTTTAATTTTCAAAATATAATTTAAAGGGGGGATATGTATAATATAGTAATTAAAGTATAGAAATAAGTTTAAATTAGAAGGGAGAATTAAATCATTATGGATAAGAAAGCTAAGAAATCTGGGTTTGACAAGTTTATTAATGGTATTGAAAAAGTAGGAAACAAATTACCAAGTCCATTTTGATGTTACCCCCCAAATCCGGACACGGATTTAGGGGGTTTTATCATGTCTAAATATTCATTTAAGTTTAAGTTAGAAGTAGTGAAAGATTATTTAAGTGGAGAAACAGGTGGTTATGAATCTATAGCAAAAAAATACGCTATAACAAATTTTAGTCGAGTTAGGGATTGGGTTAAAAATTATGAAAGCTACGGAGAAGAAGGACTAAAAATAAAATCTACAAAAACTTTTTACTCTGGAGAATTTAAGCTACGTGTATTACAATATAGGCAATACCATAATTGCTCTTACAGAGAAGCTGCTAATCACTTTGGTATTAGCAATCAGGGTACGATTGCTAATTGGCAAAGGCAATACTTAGATGAAGGCTTCGAAGGGCTTAATAAGTCGATTGGGAGGCCTAGTACTATGTCTGAAAACAAGAAGAAAAAAGATGCTTTAAATCTCACCAAAAGCGATAAAGAAGAATTAATTAAATTAAGAGAAGAAAATGAATTTCTGAGAGCGAGCTTAGCATACGAAAAAAAGCTAAAAGCCTTAGTCCAAAAAAGAGAGCAAAAAACAAGGAAAAAACGAAAGTAATAATGGAATTAAGGCAGAAATTCCCTTCAATCAAATTGAGAATCTGGCTTAAGATAGCTAACTTGCCCAAAAGTTCATTCTATGAATGGGTAGAAAAACTAGAAACAGTTAACAAAGAAGAGTTAAAATTGATAAATATTATTAGAAATATATTTGAAGAATCAAATGAAACTTATGGATACAGAAGAATTACCATTGCTCTAAAACAAAAGGACTTAAAGATAAACCATAAAAGAGTATATAGAATCATGAAAGAGAATGATATGAAGTGCATAAAATTTTCCAGAAGATCTAGAGGTTATAGTTCTTTTAAAGGTGAAGTTGGAAAGATAGCAGAGAATAAATTAAATAGGCAATTCCAAGTAACAGTTCCTAATAAAGTATGGGTTACAGATGTAACTGAATTCAAAATCCAAGGCAGTAATCAAAAACTGTATCTATCACCTATTATGGATCTTTTTAACAACGAAATAATTTCATTTAATCTATCTACAGCTCCTACAGTAAAATTTACAACGGATGCCTTAGATAATGCTCTTAAAAAGCTTCCTAAGAAGCATCAATTAACAATTCACTCTGACCAAGGCTTTCATTATCAGCATGCTCAATGGGTGAAAAGATTAAAAAAGAGAAATATTGAACAAAGTATGTCTAGAAGAGGAAATTGTATAGATAACTCTCCAATGGAAAATTTCTTTGGGATATTGAAACAAGAAATGTACTATGGAGAAAAATTTACATCCATTAAGAAGTTAGAGAAAAAGATTACAGAATATATTAACTGGTATAATAACAAAAGAATAAAGAAGAAATTAAACGGCCTGTCACCTATTGAGTATAGGCAACAAGCCGCATAATTAAATATTATCCGAAAGTCCGGATTAAAGGGTTCACATCAATTTATGTTGTTTGTTTATTTAACTGTTCTTGTAATGGTGTTATCTTTTGTATTATCAAAAGCAGGAGTTTCTGTAACATATATGGCAGCTGCTAGAGATGGTAGTGGCTTGGAAGAAGTAACTGTTGGTGTAGTAAACTTACTAAGTAAAGCAGAACTACAATATACTTTATCAAATTTTGTAAAAACATTTGTGAGTTTTCCACCTTTAGGATTAGTTCTTGTTATGATGATGGGTATAGGATTTGTGGAGCACACTGGATTTATTAATGCAATTATGAGAAAAACTTTATTAGGAGCACCATCCATACTTGTTACTTTATTATTATCTTTTGTCGGAGTAAATGCAAATATTGCATCAGATGCAGGTATGATATTTACAGCATCAATAGGTGCTGCATTATTTAAAGCACTGGGAAGGAATCCCTTTATTGGTATTGTTATAGGTTTTGCAGCAGGTTCAGGTGGATTTACTGCAAATCTATTTGTAGCTGGTACAGATGCTTTATTATCAGGTATTAGTGATTCAGCTTCAGCAGGTTTAGGACTAGATGTTACAATACATCCTTTAATGAACTACTTTTTTATGGCTGCAGCTACATTTGTAGTTACTTTAGTTGTTACATTAATTACAGAAAAATATACAATACCTAGAATTGATTATAGGACAAGCTTATCAGATGATACTAATCTAGAGCAACAAAAATTAACTGAAGCAGAACAAAGAGGAATTAGAAATGCAGGAATCACATTTGTTATTTTTGTTGCAATAATTTTAGCAGGATCTATTCCTAAGACTGGTTTATTAAGGGCAGAAAATGGAGATATACTACCAAAATCACCTTTAATTTCAGGGATTGTACCACTTTTATTTTTCATGTTTTTAAGTGTAGGTATTGCCTATGGAAAAACAGTGGGGGATATTAAATCAGAAAAGGATTTAAGTAGAATCATGAAAAAGTCACTAGGAGGGGCTTTAACATTTTTAGTAGTTACATTACCTTCGGCTCAGTTTATAAATCAATTCTCAAGAAGTAATTTAACTACTATAATTGCTGTAAATGGTTCACAGTTACTTGAAAAGATTAATATGGGTACTATACCATTATTATTATCATTTATACTTATTGTAACTCTTACTAATTTATTTATGACTAGTGGTTCATCAAAGTGGTTAATATTAGCACCAATCTTTATTCCTATGTTATCATTCTTAGGATTATCGCCGGCAATAGCACAAGTAGCTTATAGAATAGGTGATTCATCTACAAATATTATATCACCTGTCTCATCTTCTCTAGCTGTTGTCATTGGTATAATGGAACAATATAAGAGAGAAGAAGATGGAAATATTGGTATAGGTACAGTAATCTCATTGACATTACCTTATGCCATAGGTATATTAGTTGCAATGTCAATTATGCTTATTGCTTGGGTATTACTTGACTGGCCATTAGGACCTGGGGCTACTATTTTCCTATAAATTTTAATTTGAAAATGTAAAATATATTATTTTAATTAGGATTAATTTCTAGTCTTTTGACTAGAAATTAATCTTTTTAAAAAACAAGATACATTTTAGTAAATTATATCTTAGAAAGAGTAAGAGCTTAGCATTAAATATCAGAGAGGTGAAATCATGTTATTACTAAAAAACTGTAATTTAATTAATATGTCAGATATCTATGAAGAAAAATATGATATATTGATAGAAGGAAAAACAATTAAAGAGATAAGTAGCTCTATTGAAGTAAATGGGGATACAGATGTTACTGTAATAGATGTAGATGGAAAATTAGTTACTCCAGGATTGATAGAGAGTCACTGTCATATGGGAATATATGAAACGGCAGTTCCGGAAGGAATTGATGGAAATGAAACTACTAATCCTGTACTACCAGGTTTGAGAGCTATTGATGCAATTGATCCACTAGATCCAGCATATGATGTGGCATTGAAGCATGGAGTCACAACGGTTGCATGTGGACCTGGAAGTGCTAATGTCATGGGCGGTACATTTACAGCAATGAAAACAGCTGGTAAAAGTTTGGATAAAAATGTGATTGTACCAGAAGTTGCAATGAAGATGGCATTAGGAGAAAATCCAAAAACATTTTACGGTGGCAAAGGTTTAGCACCTAAAACTAGGATGATGAGTGCTGCATTAATGAGGGAATATTTCTTTAAGGCTAAAGAATATCATGAGGATTATATTGCTTATAAAAATAAAGAAAAAGACTCATATAAATTTGATCTACACTTACATTCTTTAATGAGAGTTTTTGATGGTTTACGTGTTAAAATTCATGCCCATCAAGCAGATGATATTATGACTGGAATTAGAATTTGTGAGGAATTTGGGTTAAATTATACAATTGACCACTGTACTGGTGGAGCAAATATAGTAGATGAATTAGTTAATCATAAGGTAGATTGCATTATCGGGCCTACAGCAGGTGGGAAAAGTAAGTTTGAATTAAAAAATAAAGGTTTTGAGTTAGGTAAGTTACTTGAGGAACGTGGTGTTGAGTTCTCTATTACCACAGATCATCCAGTTATTCCTATTGAAGGACTATTGATGCAATTAGCATTATATGTTAAAAATGGTGTTTCAAGAAAAATGGCTTTAAAAGCTGTAACAATAAATGCAGCTAAAAATATAGATATTGATAAATGGGTTGGAAGTATTGAAGTTGGAAAAGATGCGGATATTGTTATTTGGGAAGTTGGACCATTAGAGACAATGAGCGAAACTAATATGGTAATTGTTAATGGAGAAATTGCATATACAAGAGAGGAGGAAGTTTCAGGTGTTGATTATAAAAAATACTAATCTATATGATATGAATTTGATTTATGGAGAAAAGAAAGATATTTTGATTGAAGATGGTAAAATTGTAAAAGTTGATGATAATATTGAAGTTCCTAAAGATAAAGCAGTTGAAGTAATAGATGCAATGAATAAAATTGTGACACCTGGTATCGTAGAGCCTCATTGTGAATTAGGTATTCGAGAACAAGTATATAGAGTAGAAGGTGCAGATTCAAATGAAACTACTGATCCAATAACACCACAATTAAGAGGTATAGATGCAATTAATCCTGAAGATGAAGGATTCCAAATGGCTTTAAATGCAGGTGTAACAACAGCAGTAACTGGACCTGGAAATATGAATCTTATTGGCGGTACTTTTGCAGCTATTAAAACCTATGGAAATACTGTTGAAAAGATGAGTATAATCGATGAGATTGCTTTTAAATTTTCTCTGGGAAATGTTCCAAAAGGATTTTATGGTGGAAAAGGGAAGGCGCCTAAAACAAGACTAGCAAATGCTGCAATGATAAGAGAAGCCCTATATAAGGCAAAGGAATATCATAGTAGTGTTCAAAAATATAAAACTGGTGAAAGCAAGACTCCACCAAAATTTGATATGAAATTAAGTTCTTTGAGCAGAGTTTTTGACGGAATGCTTGTAAAATTTCATGCTCAACAGACTTATGACATTATGACTGCTGTTAGAATTGCAGAAGAATTTAATCTTAATTATACTGTAGATAAATGTTCTGAAGCATATTTAATCACAGAAGATTTAAAACAACATAATGTGAATTTAGTTGTTGGGCCATCCTATGGTGGTAAGAGAACACATGAAGTTAGAAACCAAGATGTAGTAATTGGAAAAGTATTAGAAGAAAACAATATAGAATTTAGTATATCTTCAGGACATCCAGATATAAATATTGATTTGACAATGATTCAACCAATTATGATGCTTCGAAAAGGTCTATCTAGAGAGAAGGCCTTAAGAGGTATGACCATAAATGCTGCAAAATCAGTAGGACTGGACAAACAGGTAGGTAGTATTGAGGTAGGTAAAGACGCAGATATCTTAATTTGGGATGGAGAACCTTTAGACTATTATTCATCACCAAATATAGTTATTATTGATGGTAAAGTTGTTTTAGGAGATTCAGTTAGGTAAATAGCTTATTAACCATCATGACTGGTGAGATAAAGGGTAGTAGAAATGTAGAAAAATCATAAAAGGATTTTTTAATGAATCTTTTTATTTGGTATATTGTAGATAGGATGTATGGTTCTGATATTTTAGAGGAGCCATACATCCTATTTTTTTGAAATCTTTTTTCGCTTTTCTAGTATGCTGAAACTATCTATCCCTGTGAAATATAGTTTTTTATTTATAAAAATAAATTTGAAAAAGAGTTGACAATGTAAAATTTTAGTTATATGATATATTTAAATAAAGACTATTTAAAGACATTGACTTTAAATAAGAATATTAGGAGGTGGAAATATGGAAGTTAGAGAGAATTTTCAAATAGATAGTATCAAGATAATAGAGATTGATATTCCCTATGCTGTACCTTTTCAAATAAGTGGAGGTATTAGTTATACAAGAAAATCATTAATTATAGAGATACATTCAGGAGATATAGTTGCATATGGAGAATCGGCACCATTTGAGTCACCATTTTATTCATCAGAAACCATATCTACAGCAAAATCCATATTAATAGAAGACTTAATTCCCAAAGTTATAGGAAGGGAGATAGATTCAATTGAACAGATAAATTTCCTATTAAATGAAAACATAAGAGGCAATAATTTTGCTAAAGCAGGTATAGAAACTGCTTATTGGGATTTAGTTGCAAAGAAAAATAATATAAGTATGAAGGATTTAATACTTTATAAATTAAAGGAATTAGGAACAACAGATGAGTACTTAAAAAACAATGACTATATATATTCGGGGGTTTCAGTAGGGATACCAGAAGATAATAGTTATGAAACACTAAAAGAAATGGTTAAAGGATATGTAGAAGAAGGTTATAAAAGGGTTAAAATAAAGATTAAACCAGGTTGGGATTTAAAGGCCTTAGAAGTTACTAGAGAAGAAATAGGTGATGACTTTATTTTATGGCCCGATGCAAATGCTGCATATGATTTTGATAAGGATTTAGATTTATTCAAAGCTATGGATAAATTTGGATGTACCTTTATTGAACAACCATTAGACAGTAATGACATATTAGATCATACAAAATTAGCTAAAAATATTAAAACACGAATATGTTTTGATGAATCCTTAAAATCATATAAAATAGCAAAACAAATTATAGAAATAGATGGACCTAAGATTTGGAATATTAAGGTACAAAGAGTTGGAGGATTACTTGAAGCACTTAAAATATATGCAATAGCCTCTCAAAATAATATAGAAGTATGGGGTGGGACAATGCCAGAAAGTGGTGTTGGTGGAGTTGCTATATTAGCTTTATCTACATTTAAAGGATTTAAATATCCAGCTTGTATAGAGCCAAGTGAAAGGTGGTATGGTAAAGGAAAAGATATAAAAGAAATGATAATGGATAAGGAAGGCAAAATCTATTACAAAGAAGAAATAGGTGTTGGGGAAATCAATAAAGAAAACTATGATAAATATGGTACAATAGTTTATGATAGCAAGTCATATTAATCATTAATTATTTATTGGAGGCACATATGAAATTAGGAATTATAGGACCAGAAGACTTAGTTAACAAAAGTATTCAAGTAGGAAAAAAGTATAAACAAATTGAAATGATTGCCATGCCTTATGCAAGTGAAAGTAATACAGAAGAAAATATAAGTCAGATACAGTCAGAGGTAGATGCATTTTTATTTACAGGTTTCTTGCCTTACTATCATGTTAAACATAAGCAATTAACGAATAAAGATATTTTCTATTATCCAATATTGGGATCAGCTTTATATAGAATTTTATTAAAGATGAAAAATAATTATGATATAGATATATCGAAAATAAGTATAGATACTTTAGAAGAGAGAGAAGTACGTGAGGTTTATGATGATTTGAAAATATATAGTAAGAATTTATTTATAAACGAGGCTCATTTATCTAATTATAAAAAAGAAGACTATATAAACTTTCATTATGATTTATACAACTCTGGTAGGACAAAAGGTGCTATAACTTCAATAAATTCCGTATATATGGAATTAGTAAAATTAGGAGTTCCAGCATTTAAAATAGAGCCAACCAAATACACTATGAGGAATATATTTAAAATAATTTCTATGGCAAGTAATACACAAATTGCTAAAAGAAATCAAATTTTAATAATGATAATAGATATAGCAGAATACACATTAAATGGAGAAAAACTTTCAAAGATAGAGAAACAAAGCAAAAGATTACAATTACATCAGGAATTATTGGATTATAGTAGAATGTATCAAGCATCAGTATTTTCTTCAGCAGGGAGTGAAGAGTTTATACTACTTATAACAAAAGGAATTTTTCAAGAGTATACAAATTCCTATGAGAATATTCCTATTGTAAATGAAATTAAATCTAAGTTTTCCATGGAGATAAATATAGGTATTGGAATGGGAACAAATGCTTTAGAGGCGGAAGATAATGCTAGAAAAGCATTAGAATTATCTAAAAAGCATAAAGAATCAGCTAGTTTTTTAATAAATCAAGAAAAAGAAGTTGTAGGACCAATCGGATCAGCTAATAAATTAGAGTATAAACTAAAGACTGAAAATAAAGAATTACTCTATTGGGCAGATAAAACAGGAGTAAGTATTTCAAATATTACTATGATAAAAAGTCTTATTAAAAAATTACAAACAGACTCTATCTCAGCAGGAGACATACAAAATGGACTAGATATAACCCTTAGATCAGCAAATAGAATTATGAAGAAATTAGTTGATGGTGGATTAGCTACAGAAGTAGGGTTAGAACAAGCTGGTGGTAGAGGAAGACCTAAAAAATTGTATAGAATTAAATGGGATTAAAATTTTAATTATTTAAAGACCTATTAAAGACATAGGAATAAAGATAAGCCATTAAAGGAGGATTAATTATGAATTTTAAAGAAATACAAGCAAGAATAGTTGGGGATATACTACCGGCAGTTCCAGTTCCAGTTTTAGAGAATGGTGAGATTCATTTAGAATCTCAAAGAAATTATGTTAAATGGATGAATAAACAGCCTGTAAATGCAGTAGCAATATGGGCACACACTGGGAGAGGTTTAAATCTATCCAAGGAACAAAGGGCAGTAGTTTTCAATGAATGGAGAAATGGATTAGATCCTGAGAAAATAATACTATGTGGTGTAGGAGCTAATGTAAAAGATTGTATAAGTGATGAAGATTATATCAAAGAGGCTGTAGATATGGCTAAAGAAGCTAAGGATTTAGGAGCGGATTTAATTATGCCATATGCTCCAACATTATTTAGAGGTAGAGAAGATCAAGATGAAATGATTTTAAAATATCATAAAGAAATTGCAGAGGTTGGATTACCAATGGTAGCATTTTTCTTATATGATGCAGCAGGTGGAGTAAATTATTCATTAGATCTACTTAGAGAATTATTTAAAATAGAAAATGTAATAGCTATAAAAATGGCTACATTAGATTCAGTTATGACATATCAAGATGTAAGCAATATGATTAAAGAAGAAAACTTAGATGTGGCCCTTATAACTGGGGAAGATAGAATGTTTGGATATACTATGATGCGTGGAGCCAAAGGTGCATTAATAGGTTTAAGTAGCGTTTATACAAAATTACAAAAAGATATGGTAAATGCATATTTTGAAGAAGACTATAAGACCTTTATTGAGAAATCAGAACTAGTAGATAATTTAGCTGAACATACTTTTTATGCTCCTATGGAAGGGTATATCGAAAGAGTGCTATATATATTAGCTAAAAAAGGTATTATAGCAGAAGAAGCAGTAAACGATCCATATGGACCAGGAGTAGAGGAGAGTGAAAGAGTTAGAATTGACAAATTTATATCTAAGTTAGGAGATATGTAAAGAGAGGAGTATATTATGAATCCTATATATAAATTAAATGAAGAATTAAATATTGATGATAAATTAAAGAAGATGATAATTAATGATTATGAAAATGCTATTTATGAAATAGATAATTTGGAAAGATATATACTAGAAAAATATAAGCTAGATGTCACTGGGAAATATGGAGATTTAGAGATTAGGAATCCATTTGGAAAGGCATCAGGTCAATTATCATCCACATTAAAACAAGTCCAAACAGATGCTAGGGATGGTTTAGGATTTGTAGTTTTAAAAACTGTAATATCTCAAGATGATTTAAATGAATCAGAGATGCAAGAGTGGAAAGTTTCTGCACCCAGGATGGTAGTAGAAAAAATTACAAGCAAACAAGGTGAAGTTGGATATACAGTCACATGGAAAGGCAGAGGATGGGATAAGTCTTTTGAAGATTATTTAAAACTAGTAGAAGGATCCTACAAAGTATCGGAACAATACAATATACCAGTAATTCCATCAGTTCAATATCACTTACCAGAAATTCATGAGGAATTTAAAGAAGGTGAATATGAATACACTACTAGAAAGATTGAAGAAGTATGGGAAAACTCAGATACTAAATTGCCTTTTATTATAGAACAAGATTTTAGTGCTACTCTATCTAGTATGGATAATTCTAAAGAACAAGTTTTGAGATGGGTAAGACAGGTTCCTAGATTAGTAAATAAGTATGTTAAGACAAATAACTTTATATTTGGAATGAAATTATTCAACCCTCCATTGGGGGATGAGTTCCAAATTCAAATGTTAGAAGAGTTAAATAATCTAAAGACTCTTGTAAATACTACAGCAGCATTTAATAGATTATTTGATAGAGATAAAGAGTTTGAAGGGAAAAAAGGAATAGCTTATGGTGGTTATGATTTGAGCGATAGAAATTTAAGGGTGCTTGACAAATTCCGCAAGAACAATGGAAAAGATATATCCATAAGTGCAACTGGAAATGTGAATTCAGGCAGAATGATGATAGAGTACGCCCTAAGAGGTGCAACATCAGGTCAAATGCACACCTATTTCCAACTACCAAATGATAATTATAATCTAAAAGATGGGAGCAAGACTAGAAGAGCTCTTCATGAGTTAATGTTTAATCCTAAAGATGGTTTAGTACCAGTTATGTTAGACTTAAAATCGAAATTCAATCTTTCTCAAGATGAAGTTTTAAGATTTTTAGATATAAAAAAACTATATACCACAACAAAATAAGGAGGGTTTAACATGGAAAAAGAAAGAGAACAAGGATTTTTTAGGCGCATGATATCAATTGTAGGGCCAGGTTTAATTACAGCAGCTATAGTAATGGGACCAGGAAGTATAACAGTAGCAAGTAAGATAGGCGCCACTATGGGATATTCAGCATTATGGGCAGTATTATTTGCAGCAATAATGATGGCAGCTTTCTCAAAAATGGGTACTGTAATAGGTATTATGTCTGAAAAGTCATTATTAGAAACAGTTAGAGATAAATATGGAAAATTATTATCTGTAGTCATAGGACTTGGAGGATTCTTTATAATAGCAGGATTCCAAACAGGAAATAATATAGGTGCAGGTCTTGCATTTAGTACTGTATTTGGAGGAACAGTAGGAATGTGGGCAGTTATATTCACAGGAGTAGCAATGCTATTTATGTGGGGATTCAAGGATATGTACGGTTACTTAGAAAAATTAATGACAGCTTTAGTATTTGTTATGATTATTACTTTTATAGGAAATGTATTCTTTATAAAACCTGACTTAGGGGAAGTAGCAAAAGGATTTATACCAACTAAACCAGAAAATTTAGGACTTATAATATCAATATCAGGAACAAGCTTTAGTGTTGCTGCAGCAGCATTCCAAGCTTATTCAGTTAAATCAAAGGGGTGGAAATTAAAAGATTTAGATGAAGGATTAAAAAGCTCATATGCAGGTACTGCAATTTTAGCTACGATTACTGTGGTAATAATGATTACAGCAGCTACAGTTTTAAAACCAGCAGGAATAGAAGTTAATAGTGCTATAGATATGGCCATACAATTGGAACCATTCTTAGGGGCACTAGCTAAATGGTTGTTCCTATTAGGATTCTGGTCAGCAGCATTTTCATCATTTATTGGTAATGCTATGATAGGTGGTACATTACTAGCAGATGGCTTAGGAATAGGATCAAAAATGGAAAGCAAATGGGCAAAAATATTTGCATCTTTTGTAATGATTTTAGGAACCACAGCTACAATAATATTTGGAAAAAACCCAATTCAATTATTAGTTTTAGCACAAGGAACTACTATGTTAGCAGTTCCAATAATAGCAATAGTTATAATGTTATTGGCAAATGATGAAGAAATAATGAAGGAACATAAAAACCCCTTATTCTTAAATATAATCGGTGTAATATCAATTGCTTGGTTATTATTCTTATCATTTAATCAATTAAAACAATTTATTGGTTAATAAAATAAAACTACTAAAAAATTAACTAACAGTTAATTTTTTAGTATATATATGGTAAGATTTATTAGAGGTGAAGATATGACTGATAATTTATTTAAAGATATAAAAAACATAGAGTTAGATATTAAAAGATGGAGAGAAGAGCTTCACAAAATTCCAGAACTAGGATTAGACTTGCCTAAGACTAGTGAGTATATACAAAATGAACTAGATAAGATGGGAATAGAGTATGAGACTCTGTTAAATGGAAATGGTATAGTTGGATTAATAAAAGGGAATGAAAATGGAAAAACAATTGGTATAAGAGCGGATATGGATGGACTTCCAATAAAAGAGGAAACAGGTCTTGAGTTTTCTTCAGAAAATGGAAATATGCATGCATGTGGCCATGATGGACATATGGCATCATTACTTGCTACTGCTAAAATTTTAAATAAGAACAAATCAAATCTAAAGGGATGTGTAAAACTTATATTTCAACCAGGAGAAGAGTATCCTGGTGGTGCTAAACCTATGATAGAGGAAGGCGTTTTAGAAAATCCTAAGGTAGACTTCATAATTGGTTCACATATAGGTCAATTATCTAAGGAAGTAGAGTTTGGGAATATAGGTATAAAGTATGGACCTATGATGGCATCTATGGATAGATTTTATGTAAATATAAAAGGTAAGGGATGTCATGGTGCATATCCAGAGCTAGGGATAGATCCCATAGTCATGACTACTGAGATAATACAAGGAATACAGAATATTAAAAGCAGAGAAATATCGGCAATAGAGCCTTGTGTAATATCCATATGTAGAATGAATGGAGGTATTAATCAAAATATAATTCCTGATTCTGTTGAGATTGAAGGAACTGTTAGAGCCTTAAATAAAGATTTACAAGTATATATAAGCAAAAGAATAGAAGAAGTAGTAAAAAATGTAACATCATCACATGGGGGAGATTATGATTATGAATATGAGTTTAAATATCCTCCTCTTATAAATAATGATGAAGAGGTAGAAAGATTAGAAACTATCTTAGAAAACAGTATATTAAAAGACCATATTACAAAAATTAAGAATCCTTTAATGGGTGGAGAAGATATGGCTTTTTATTTAGAAAAAGTACCGGGAGTATTTTTCTATTTGAGTAATTTAAAAGAAGTAGATGGAGAAAGGTACAATCATCATAATTCTAAATTCAATATAGATGAAAAGGAATTATGGAAAGTAGTTTATACATTTGTAAATTATATATATGAGCATTTAGCTTGATTTCAGTGATAATCCTCTATAAGCACAAAGAGCCCTAGGGCTCTTTTTTAATACCTAAAAATGAGTACATTTATGATTGAAAGTGCTCCATACTTCCTTGTGATTGATTTTGTCAACTAAATTTAACTAGGCAAAGAGAGGTAGTTTAATAATTATAGTTGATATATAAATTTTATTGAGATAAAGTAAAGTTTACAAAAGAGGACACAAAAAGCGAGGAATAAATTTGCTTTACATAGTATGATTTTTATAAGGAGGTTAAAAAATGGAGTGGTTGAAGAAATTAAGTAGCGCTATTGAATATATTGAAAATAACTTAGACAATGAGATTTCTTATGATGAAGCGGCAAAAATCGCATGCTGCTCATCCTATTATTTTCAGCGCATGTTTACCTATGTAGCTGGTATTTCATTGTCTGAATATATTCGCCATCGGAGAATGACACAGGCTGCATTTGAATTACAGTCCAGGGATACAAAGGTATTGGATGTTGCACTAAAGTATGGATACGCTTCTCCAACATCATTTAACCGTGCATTTCAGAGTGTTCATGGAATTACTCCTTCTTCGGCCAAATATCAAGGGAGTGTGCTTCATGCCTATCCCCCTATTAAATTTTCCGTTAAAGTTACAGGAGGTGATGCTATGGCATATCGTATGGAAGAAAAAAAGTCTATGAGGATTGTAGGTATCCGAATTCCATTAACAGAGGACATGGAGGAAAACCAAAAACTGGTTCCGCCTTTTAGCCGGGAAAGACCGGAAAAGGGGCATTCTGAAGTATGGATTGCTATAAAAAAGGAAAAAGAGAATGTTACCATGTTTGGAAAAGACATTTATAGTGAAGCCCCTGAGATTCGTACACAAATATCTTGCGTGTCACAGCGGATTTCCATTGATACCCATTTGTCTCTTACAGAAAATATGATGTTTCAAAGTAAGCTGTACAAGGTGCCAAAAGTTGAAGCAAGGAAACGTATGGAGATACTAATTTCCTGCTTTGGATTAGAGCAATACTTGAAATACCCTGTTTCATCCTATTCTGGTGGATTAGTAATTGCAGTCAAGCTTAATCCTTTCACTCATGTAATCAATGCCTTGCGTGATTTAATTATGTAGAGAAATATCGTGACAAAAGAGATTATGCTTGTTTTCATCCTACTTGTCTTAATGTGCTGTATCAGTTTCCTGTGGGCAATTAGAAGATAAAAAAAGAAACCAGTTTATAATATTTCATGTAATATTATTTTAGTGAAGAGATTGATTTTGCAACAATTTTATCATGTTTGACTTGAGACTAAATTAAACTGTATTTTGTATTTGACATATGTTTAATAATGTATTCATTGACAAATATATACATATTCCCTTATAATCTAATTTGGATGTATTAGAGTGTCAAAAAAATAACTATTTATTAAATATATCTTAAGGTATTAATATTATATTTATTGACATCCTTTGAGACATCAATAGTTTTATCACATAATTTATAAATCATAAAAAATAGGAGGATGTGTAATGAAAAAATTTATTAGTATTACTATGGCATTAGTGTTGATTTTCACATTAGTAGGTTGCACTAAGCCAACACAAAAAGAATCAGAATCTGGAGATAGTCAGAGTGTATCTTTTGAACCTGGCAAGTATAATGGTACAGCTGAAGGGCATAATGGTTCCTTAGAAGTGGAAGTTGAGTTTTCTGAAGATGAAATTTTAGCAGTTAATATTGTTAACAGTGGAGAAACTGAACATTTAGCTAAACCGGTTTTTGAAAATATCCCTGCCCAAGTGATTGAAGAACAATCCTTAAAGGTTGATTCTATATCTGGAGCAACGATAACTTCTATTGCATTAAAAAATGCTATTGCTGATGCTGTCGTTAAAGCAAAAGGTGACCCAAAACTATTAAACAAAGCACCTACAAAGGAATTGAAGACTGAAACAGTTGAGTTAAATACTGATGTAGTCGTTATAGGAGGAGGAAGTGCTGGTTTATCTGCTGCATTATCAGCAGAACAAAATGGATTATCTGTTATTTTATTAGAGAAAAATGGAGTGTTAGGTGGACATACAGCATTAAGTGGAGGTCTTACTCTTATTACAGGATCAAAACTTCAAGAAAGATTGGGAGTTACTAATGATACTCCTGAAAAGGCTTATGAAGATATGATGAAAAATGGAGGAGAAAAGAGTGTTCCTGAACTTCTAAAATTATATAGTGAAAACATGGGAGAATCAACTGATTGGACTGTGGACTATGTTGGAGCAAAAGTACCTGATAAGTTAACAAAACTTGGTGAAAATTCAATTGATAGAGGTCTGTTTTATGAAGGAAGTGGAGCAGGTTTAATCGATGCAATGTCAAACAAGTTAAAAGAAACAACGGTTGATCTTTACTTAGATACAAAGGCAACGACTTTATTGACTGATGGAAATGAAGTAATTGGAGTTGAAGCCAAGGCTGAAGATGGTACCACATATAAAATCAATGCGAAATCAACTGTTCTTGCTACAGGTGGTTATGCTGCTCGTAAAGATTTGCTACCTGAATCCTTAGAAAACTTTCTTTATTATGGTGCATCTTTATCAAATGGTGAAGGTTTGATTATGGGACAGGAAGTCGGAGCAGATACTGTTAATATGGGATATGTGGAGTTATTTGAGAATGGTGTTGAGTGGAAACGTGGTATAGCTAAATCTACTTACAATGGCTCAATGGCTGCATGGAATGTTAGTGGAATTTTAGTAGATCGTAATGGGCAAAGGGTTGTGAATGAAAGAGGATCAGGTATATCAATCGTCAAGCAACAAGAGGCACAACCAGATGGAACATTATTTTTGCTTATGGATCAAGCTACTTTTGATAATTTTAGCGAGAATATAGGTGGTACAGGAATTTCTCAAGAAATGTTAGATTCTTGGGTAGAAAATAATGGTAAAGAAGGTCCTATTTTTGCTAATGGCAAAAGTATTGAAGAAGTTGCAGAAATTGTAGGCGTAGATGCAGCTGGATTAGAAGAAACCATAGAAAAATACAATAAGTATGTTGAAAATGGTAAAGATGAAGAGTTTGGTAGAGCAGCTGAATACTTAAACGAGAAAATCGGTGAAGGACCTTATTATTTAGTTGAACAAAGACCGAGATATGCAACAACTTTAGGAGGATTACTAATAAATTCAGATTTAGAGGTAATCAATACTAATGGTGAAGTTATAAAAGGTTTATATTCTGTAGGAGATGCAGCTGGAGGGGTGCGTGGAGATGACTCTGTTCCTGGAGCGGATATAGGTTGGGCAATTACCTCAGGATATTTAATAGGAGAAATCTTAACTAATATACAGTAGAAATAATAGTAGTGTACTAAACTGTATTTTATCATAAATTTAAATTAGGTGATATTACAGGAATTAAACCTGTCCCTTTTATAGGGGCAGGTTTTTCTTATCTAATTTTTATATTGACAATAGTCCTGTTAAGTGTTACATTTTTAGCTACTGAACACTGTACAATAGTTAAACGATGTTAAACAAAGATAAGGAGTGGAATAATGACTATAGAAAAAAGAAGAGAACGAGAGATAGAGGAGATGAACAAAGAGATAATTTGATTAGCTTTTATTCAAAAGAAATAGTATTAAGAATAGCTAATAGAAATATATTAAATAATTAAAATGAGGACAATTAAATGGATATTTTAAGTAAATGTAAAGATGAGGAGTAAAAATATATGAATAATATAGCTGTAATATATAAGTCTAAATATGGTAGCACTAAAAGGTATGCTCAATGGATAGCTGAAGAAGCTAAAGCAGATTGTTTTGAATGCTCAGGAATAGAACATAAGACACTAATGGAATATGATACTATTATTTATGGTGGTGGATTATATGAAAGTGGAATTGATTATAAGAAATTAGGAATAATTCATAAATCCATGATGGCAATGCTGAAAACTGTAGTGTCTAAGAAGGGTTCAGATGAATTGTCTGATGATGATAGAGAATTTTTAGCTACATACGGAAAAAAGTTGATTTTACTGATAAAAATATGATAAAACCATTATTATTATTTTTAGAAAGTTAAAGATATTAATAAAGCTTTAATTACTAGCCTATATAGTTATAAAATTTTCAGTACATTAGAATCAAAAATTATAAATGACCAAAATGTGTATTTATAGATAAACAAAAGTCGATGAAGCTCCGCATGTACATACATAATATGACCGATGATTTTACCGTCTTTTTCCATTACAAAATCAAGTTCCGGTATAAAATCCTCTCTGTCACGATAACCGTGGAGTACATAGTGTTCCAAGCATCCTGGGCGATAAACATTTCAAAATACTTCCCGTGTTAAGTTCTCAACCTCCTGATAATCAGCAGGTGTTTCTAAATGTATAATATAGTAATTTGTTTTCATTATTTTTCCTCCTGTTTTACTTTCAAAGCTCAGACTCTAAAGATACTAAATTGTAACATATACTTACAGAATAAGTAAAATTTTAAAATATATGTTACAATCTAATTTAATAAATACTTTTATTTATAAAAAAGGAGCTGATATAATTATGTCGAATTTTCTAAAACTTATTTTAGGTGGAATTATCATTTGGTCATCTCATTATAGTTCTAAAAGTTTTTCTAATATTAAGGAAAAAATAAATTCAAATAATTTTGAAGAAGAAATAATAAAATATATTCACTCATGTGAAACTAGAATCATAATATTATTGATATTCATAATAATACAAAACATGAGTTTAGCTAGTTAAATCCATGTTTTTATTTATAATATCCTAAAATTGCCCCAAATTCTAATTGAAATTTCCTCTAGAGGAAATACATCACAAGGATTTTATTCCCTTCATCACAATATAATAAGTGAAGATAGAAATGCAAGAATTTAGGAATGAAGTGAAAAATGAAATACAAGAATTTAGAAAAGAAACTAATACTTGGTTAGATGGAGTGGAAGGACGTCTTGAAAAGTTAGAAGTGGGACAAGAGAAATTAGAAGCAGGACAAGAAAAGTTAGAGATAGGAGAAAAAACTGGAAAAAGGGTAAAAAGAAACAAAGGTTCTAATTGAAGAATTTGATCAAAAAGATGCTAATAGGTATTTAGAGTTAAAGGAAACTATTGATCAAATTAAAAAAGATTTATCCACAGTGGAAATAGTCGCAGCTAGTAATTATTCATATATAGCAAGATTAAAAAATAAGAAATAATTTTATTTTAGAGCCTAATATTTTAGGTTCTTTTTTAATAAGATAGATTATGTATATACAAAAAAAGAGGTGGAATATAAAAAAAGATAAAAAGTGAAAATAAATTATGTTTGATTTGTATGGAAGAGTATGAAGTAGATATCGTAGAAATATTAGATGCTGAAATATATAAAGATGAAGAAGTTACTTTTAAAGCTCTTTATGAGTATTATAGTATAGGAGATTAATTTCTTGAAACTGAAGAAATGATAAGAGCTAATACTTTGGCCATGAAAGATGCTTATAGAAAAATAAAAAGGAGTAGAGATTAGAAAATGTGATTTAAGGTTTATTTTAGATTTATGGAAATAAAGCTCTAAAATAGAATATGAATATATATAATTTTTAATGCGTACAATAATAAACAAACAAAATGTATTGAAAATGGAAAATAAGCTTGTTTATATCTTTTGCTAGTATTATAATGTAAGTGAAAGGGTGTGGGATTATGTATAATTCAGATGATAATTTAGTTAGAATTCTAGAAGTTAATCTTAAGAACTATAAAAATATATCTAATGGAACTGTTAAAATGGCTAGTATTCAAAATATAGAAGATGGTCTGGGAGATATCCTTGGAATCTATGGGCAAAATGGTTCAGGTAAGACTTCAATCATTAGTGCTGTAAGAATTGTTCAAGACATGTTTACTGGAAAATCATTGCCTAAAGATATTGAAGAATACATTATGTATGGCCAAAACGAATCTGAGATAGATTCTTTGTTTTATATAAAGAATGGTGACAAAAGATATAAAGTAAAATACAAAATAACCCTTTTAAAAGATAATGAAGATATATTTATAAAAGAAGAGTCCATAGATTATTGGTATAAAGAGAATATCAATGATGGTTGGGATAGAGTAAAGGGATTAATTAGAAATGTATATAACAAGAATAATATATTCCCTAAATATAGAAATGAAGAGATATTGAAATTATATGATGATGAGAATGACTTTATTGTCAATAAGAAAATGAAATTTAAAGATCATAAAAGTCTTATTTTTTCAGAAGAACTGATTGATTTGATAAATGAAAACCCTAAAGATATAGGTGGAGAATATGAAATACTGAGCATATTAAAACACTATGCTTTTTCAAATTTATTTATTATAGATAACAAACGCTTAGCTCTTAGTGATGCAAATATTGTACTACCTATGAATTTTAAAAATTATATCAGCAATGAAAATATTTCAATGGGAGTTATGCCAATAGGCCTTGATGAATCTACTTACTTACCTAGAGAAGCTGTTACTCAAATAAAAACTAGCATTGAAGCATCTAATAAAGTAATAAGTGAAATAATACCAGAACTAAAAATAAAATTAAAAGAATTAAAAATACAAACTTCTGAATCTGGAGAAGAGGAAGTATTAGTAGAACTTTTTTCATGCAGGGGAAATGTAGAGATTCCGATAAGATATGAATCGGATGGTATAAAAAAAATAGTAGCAGTTCTTCATCTGCTGATAGCGATGTTTAATTATAAGTCGATGTCAGTATTAGTTGATGAATTAGACTCAGGTATATTTGAATATTTATTAGGAGAAATACTTGAAATACTAGAAAAAAGAGGAAAAGGACAGTTAGTTTTTACATCACATAATTTAAGACCATTAGAAGTGTTAAATAAAAATAATTTAGTATTTACAACAACCAATGCTGACAATAGATACATTAAACTAAAATATGTACAGACTAATAATAACTTAAGGGACATGTATTATAGAGATTTAATTTTAGGAGGACAAGACGAAGTTATATATGATAAAACCAATTCAGCTAAAATAACTAGAGCTTTTCGAAAGGCTGGTGAATAGATTTTGGCTAGAAAAAAAGTAGTTTTATTTATAGTTGAAGGTATTACAGACCAAGAGAGTTTAGAATTATTATTAGAAGAATTTATTCAAGATAATAATCAAGTAATATTTGAAGTAGTAGATGGAGATATTACTTCAAGCAACGATGTAGATAATAAAAATATTAAAAGTAAAATTACTGATATAATTAAAGGTGGTGGAAAAAGAAAATTTAAACCTAGTGACTATTTAGAAGTAATTCATTTAGTTGATATGGATGCTGCATTTATTTCAGAAGATAATATATATAAAGATGAATCTACTAATAGATTCGTTTATAAAGAAGATGGTATATATGCAAGAAATATTGAAAGTGTAATCAAAAGAAATAATAAAAAGAAGGGCTTATTAAATTTATTATTATCTACAAATAAAGTATATAAATCTGTTCCCTATAGAGTTTTTTATTTTTCTTGCAATTTAGAACATGTGCTTCACAATGAAATAGAAGTTGAGGAAAAATTAAAGATAAAGTATGCTAGAGATTTTCAAGACAAATATATTGATGATTTAGATGAATTTGTAGACTTAATATGTAATAGTACTTTTACTGTGGACAAGGAGTATGAAGATAGTTGGGAATTTATAAAAAAAGATAATAACTCGATTAAAAGATTTACCAACTTCAATATTTTATTAAAGGATTATTTGAATAAATAATTGTAAAATCTGAAAAGTAAATCTATCTATTTTAGAACATAAAATATATCTGTCCTATTATAGTGTACTTTAAAGAGTACACTATTTTAATGCAATAAAATATACCTATAGATAAATTTTAAATAAATATATTTATCAAATCTGTACTCATAATCTTACATACCCTAAAAGTACACAAGGAGGTGTTCAAAATGATATTTGGATATATCAGAGTTTCTAGTAAGGAGCAAAATTCAGAAAGACAAAGAGAAGGAATTGAAATAGCTAAAAGACAAGGTAAATACAAGGGAAGAAAACCTACTGAGCTACCAAAAAACTTTCCTAGCTTATATAATAGGTGGAAACAAGGAACGATAACAGGAGTTGAATTTACAAAGCTGTTGGGATATAAAAGTAGAAATACTACTTATAAAAAGATAAGACAATAGGAAGAAGAATTGTTTAGAAAGTAGTACACAATCCTTATGTGATGTATAATGTTATAAAGATAGAAAATAAAAGCAAATCTAGGCAAAGTCTGCATAACAAGATATTGTTGTAAATCACGATAAAGATTAAAAAAAATTGAGGTGTAAATATGGTTGATCAAATTAAGTTGCCTAATAATTTAAAAGGTAGGAATTTATATGTTAAGGTAATCCCTACAGTATGCAATTTAGAAAACATGTTAAATAGACGAGTAGAAGTTAAAGGATATAAATGCTAAAATAATATTGTAGGAAGTTGCCAATATTTTAATGTACAATATTTACAAAATTCTCTATAGTATTAATGGGTGATGAAAGTGATTTTAAACATTAATACAGAAATAGAGATAAAAACTGTAAAAGATTTAAACAAATTAAAAACATTAGTGGAGGTTAATAATTTGGAAAAACCAAATTTCAGTGAAATAGGAAGGGAGTTGGGAGTTGATAGGAGAACAGTTAAAAAATATTATGAAGGAAATACGGAAAAAGAAAGAAAAGAGAAGAAATCTAAAATAGATGATTATCACAATATTATCACTTCTTTGCTATCAGCAAAAAGCAAGCAGATATTCTACTACAAATCTCATCTCTATAGATATCTGGTAAGAGAGCACGGGCTTGAATGTTCTCGTAGCAATTTTAATTACTACATTTTAAAGAAAAGTGAATTTGCTGAGTATTTTAAACCAAAAGCAAAAAAAGATTCTGTGAAATCTGAAACACCTTTTGGTAAACAAGCTCAGTTTGATTGGAAAGAGAAATTAAAATTTTCTTTTAAAGATAATAGTGAAATGCTTTTAAATGTAGGTAGCTTAGTCTTATCTGCCTCTAGATTCAAGGTATGGGCAATATATCCATCAACAAGTCAGAATCATCTATTTGATTTTTTATCTAATTCATTTGAATCATTAGGTGGAGTGCCAAAAGAAATAGTAATTGATAACGCTTCTACTATGATGGATAAAGCTAGAACCGAGTGTTCAGATGGTAAAGTAAATAGTAAGTTTAAGCAACTTTCTGATGACTTTGGATTTAGCATATATCCTTGTGTTAGAGCAAGACCTAATACTAAAGCAAAAGTTGAAAATCCAATGAGAATAATTGATGAAATTATGAATTACAATGGTGTTTTAGAAGATTTACAAGAATTGCATGAAAAGATGAGTGTAATCACAAATGAAGCTAATTCAAGAGTATGTCAAGCTACAGGATTACCACCTATATTAGTTTTTAACAAAGAAAAAGAACATCTATTACCACTCCCACATGATAAAATCTGTTCTTTTTACAAAAATGAAACTGTACAAGCAAAGGTGAATACCAATAGCCTATTTAAATACAAGCATAATATGTATTCAGCTCCACCAGATTTAATTGGTAAAAATGTTACAATACAAGTTAGTGAAAATAACTTACATGTATATTATAACAAAAAACTAATTACAATCCATAGAATAACAGAAAAAAAGATTAATTATCACAATGATCATCATTTAAAGATGTTAGGATTAACATTTAAATGAAAAGAAGATGTTTCAGAGTATGCAGATAAACATTTAAAAGAATTGGAGAAATTTAATGAACAATTATCAAAAGTTATGTGAGAACCTAAAAGAGTTAAAGTTAGTTCAGACAAGCTTGAGACTAGATGAATATATTACAAAAGTAAATGAGGATAAAATAAGTCTAGTAGACGCACTTTATGAGCTTACTACAAAAGAAATAGAAATAAAAAACTTTAATGCTACAAATGCAATGGTTAAAGTAGCAGGATTTCCACATTTAAAAGAAATGAAAGATTTCGATTTTGAGTTTCAGCCTAAAATAAATAAACAACAATTTTTAGATTTTGAGAGTTTAAGATTTTTAGAAAACAATAGTAATATAATACTAATTGGAAATAGTGGGGTAGGCAAGACTCATCTTGCTACTTCCATTGGTATGGCAGCTGCTAAAAAGCGATTTAGCACTTATTTTATAAAATGTCAAGACTTAATTGCTCAACTAAAAAAGGCATATTTAGAAAATAAATTAGACAGTAGAATAAAACATTTTAGCAAATATAAATTGTTAATAATTGATGAAATAGGCTATCTTCCTATTGGAGAGATGGAAGCTAAAATGTTTTTCCAACTAATAGATAAAAGATATGAAAAGAAAAGCACAATAATTACTAGCAATATAAATTTATCGGATTGGAGTGAAATATTTGTAGACAATATGTTAGCTAGTGCCATCTTAGATAGATTAGTCCATCATTCTAGTATAGTAAATATATTAGGTAATTCTTATAGAACAGCTACTGCTCTATCTAAAATATCTAATAAAGATAATTAGCAAAACTGTACATAGAAATATTGGCACATTTATGCAAAATAATCTTGACATTAATAAAGGAGACTATTCAAAATTAAAACAGTGGGAAAAAAGAAGTTACAAAGCATATCTCATTAGTGACATTGCAGAAGAAATTATAGCTTCAAAAGAAAGTGGATGGAAAGATATAATTAGAGAGCATATTCTAAGCAAAAATCCATCTAATTTTGGAGCAAGTTGCATAGATATTTATTTAGTAGCTTATTTTTGTGAAACATATGGATCTGGTAAAGATAAATTTTTTAGCTATGTAAAGGATACACAGATATCAGATAAAAACAATTCGGCACAGGCAATATGGCAAGTAGGAAAAGGAGATGGCGTTTATCTAGGAATACTAAATGAAGATGGTACAGTTAAAGATTGGGACTTTATAAAACAATGGATTGGAATAGAGAAATAAATATAAAATATAATTCCAAAATCAAATTTGGAGGTATTCAAAATATTATGTATAAGTTTAATATTAAAGACAATAGATTAGATAAGATAAAAAGAACCTCATTTAAAGAAAATGATATTATGGAAAGAGCTAATATACAAGAATGGATTAGGAAAGACCCCTGAATTTTAGGAGAAGAATTAATTGTAATAGCTCATGAATATGATAAATTTGAAGTAAATGAACGCTTGGACTTATTAGCAATAGACAAAGATGGTAATTTAGTTATTATAGAAGTGAAAAGAGATAATACTGGTGGAAGTGTAGATTTTCAATCGTTAAAATATTGTTCTTATTGTTCTACTTTAACTCCTGAACAAATAATTGAAATATATAAAGAATATCTAGAAAAGTTTGATATTCAAGAAGATCCTATAGAAAATATAATGAACTTTTTAGAGGTAGACTCAGAAGATATATTAAACAACATATTAAACACCTATCAAAGGATTATTATAGCAGGTGGAGAAATAGACAAAAGGATCCTTTCGTCAGCTGCTTGGTTATCAAAAAATAACATAGATATAAAGTGCATTACTATAGTTCCATATTTAACAGACAATAAAGAAGAAATATTAATCGATATAAATCAAATAATTCCAGTTTATGATATAAATGATTATTTTATAAGCAAAAAACATAGATAAGTCTAAAGGTAAATTAGTTCAACCTGATGATCTTATAGAATTCTTCAAGAAAGTAACATCACTGATAGATTCAAAGGGACATAGGACATATTATTATGCTAGAAAACCTTATATGAAGGTAAGTTCTGAAGTAGATAGCAAATTGAAATTTGGCCTTGTATGTAGTAAGATGGAAAATGCATTTAGACCTAAATTATCAGCAAGAAATAGTGTATTATCTAAAAAATATTGGATATATTCAATGAAAACAAAGAGCAAATTCAAAGGGAATTAAACCATTCATTAGTAGCAAGAGAAGGCAGTAAAAATAGTAATTGGTTAAGAGTATTTTATACTATTTCCATTGATAAAAATAGAGAAATCCAAAGCTATAGTAAAGAAGTTGGAGAAGAATTCACTAAATTTATAGAAGTATTTAAAAGGTTTATTTAAATAAATAATTATCAAAAATTTAATTCGAAAGAGTTCAATGAGTTCATTTATTTTGTTAGCAAATTTAAAGAATATAAATATTACTTTAATACCACTAGGGCCAAATTTTAGGGCTCTTTTTTAATACCAAAAAAAGGAGGAAAAGCAATGGCAAAAATAAATCAAAAGGGTGGTCAGGGGAAGACTATAACAGCTTTAAATCTAGGATATGCATTATCTGAAAGTAGCGAGGTGTATTACCATTAACCATAGCTATAATCTTATCTTTCTTTATTATATTTGCAGGAGTGTCAGAATATCTAAGGCTAAAACTAATAGTATCAGGAATAAAAGAAGCCATACAGTCATCAGTTATATTTCTAAGCATAGAAAACCCCTAATGTATATGGAAGCTCTAGAGAAGTCTGCTCAGGAGGCTATGGATATATCGATAATGAAGAACAAATGTAATAGATATAAAAGATAAATTTATATATACAAGAGATGGAAATATAATATCCTATATTCAAATAAATCCAATAGACATAAACCTACTAAGTAAAATAGAAAAACAGTTATTAGCAAAAACATTAACAGCAGAACTAACCTCAGAAAGAAAGACATTTAAATTCATAGCAGTATCAAGACCAGTAGACATATCCCTTCTACTAACTGAATACCAAAACATAATCTCAACTACAAAAGATATAAAACAAAAAGAACTCATAATACAAGAAATGTACTCAATAAGTAACTTTGCTATATCTGGAGAAGTAGTCCAAAGACAATTCTATATAATGCTATGGGAAAAATATGAAGAAGGAATAGAAAGAGACCTACTAAAAAGAACTATGGACTTCCTATCAAAACTAGAATCAAGTGGAGTCAAGTGCAGTATCTTAAATCAAAGTAAAATAGTCAGACTATGTAATCTGATAAATAACCCTGCTTATGTTAATTTGGAAGGGACAAGTTTTGATGTGGAGATGCCGATTTTGAAGGGGGAATTTTTAGCAAAGTTTGATATAAATATGTAATTTAAATAAGATAAATGTAAATATTTGTAAGAAAAGAAGGTATTTCAAAAGTTATATCGAATATATGTATATAAGCCATAATAATATATCAAAGAATTTAGACTAATAATATATAATTAAAGAACTATAGGGGGGAAGGAGATAAACATGTATTTATATAACTTAAAGTTATGGAATTTTAGAAAATATGGATCTGATGGAGAAATTAACTTGGAAAAACCTAATTTAGATGTATTTTTCAATAATGGATTAAATCTTTTAACTGGAGAAAATGATTCTGGTAAAACAGCAATCATTGATGCGATAAAGCTAGCACTTAAAACATCAAGTTATGATTGGGTATATATATCAGATTCTGATTTTTATAATTCATCGGAAAAACTAAGGATAGAACTATTATTTAGGGATATTTCAGAAGATGAGGGAAAGAATTTTATAGCTTATTTTAGGGATAAAGAATTTGATGATGGAGTAGAGCAAGTTCTTAATTTAAATTTAACAGCAGATATACGAAATGGTAAAGTCTTCACATCAGATATAAAAGCAGGAACTGGAGGGGTTGAAAAACCAATACCAGCAGAGGTTAGAGAACTATTAAAAGTTACTTATCTAAAGCCTTTAAGAAATGTACAGTCTGAATTGATACCTAAAAGAAATTCAAGATTATCACAAATATTTCAAGGCCATGAAGCATTCAAAACAGCTGAATCACATTTATTAGTAAAGTTATATGAAGAATTTAACGAATCCATAAAATTTTATTTTGAAGGCAAAGACAATACTGGAGAACCTCTTTCAGAAGATCAAAATGGTAAAATGTTAAAACAAAGTATTGACGATACTATAAAAGATTTTTTTGATAAAGATAGTGAATCTAATATTGAAACTACTAATGCAGATATTAAAAGAATTCTAGAAAGTCTTAGATTAACGATACTAGGAGTAGATAATCCAGGACTAGGATCCTTAAACAGGCTATTTATGGCATCAGAACTTATTCATTTAAACAAAGAAAACTGGAGTGGATTAAGGCTGGGATTAATAGAAGAAATTGAAGCACATTTACATCCACAGGTACAGTTAAAAGTAATTAAGAGTTTATTAAAACAGAAAAACACTCAGTTGATATTAACTACGCATAGTCCAAACCTTGCTTCTAAAGTGCCATTGAAAAATCAAATAATATGTAGAAATAATTCTGCATATTCTCTTTCAGAAGAATACACTAATTTAGATTCAACAAATTATGTGTTTTTAGAAAAGTTTCTTGATGTTACAAAGTCAAACTTACTTTTTGCAAAAGGATTAATTTTGGTAGAAGGGTGGTCTGAAGAACTTATAATACCTATTATAGCAGATAAGATAGGTTATAATTTAATTGACAATGAGGTTTCAATTATAAATGTAGGAAATCTTGGCTTTTCAAATTATTATAAAATCTTCTCAAGAAAAGATGGAAAAGACATGGATATAAACATTTCTATTATTACAGATTGTGATGTACGAGAGTATAAAGAAGAAATTATAGATAATGTAAAGTCATATAGTAAAATAGATAAAACTCTATATACTTCAATGTGTCAAGATGCCGTTCAAGAGAAGTCTGAAGCTTATGACGATACTGTTAAGCCATTTATTGCAGACGAATGGACCTTAGAATGGTGCCTGATGAAATCTTTAGTTTTAAGTGATACCTTTAAGAAAATAGCACAAGATATCCATAGTGGAAGTGATTGGTCAGATTTCCAGAAGGAGCTTGCTAAAAAACTTTTTTAAAAACACTTAATAAATCTGAAATAGCCTATAGAATGGCACAGGAAATGGATAAAAATAGTGAAATTAAATTTAATGAATTAGAGAATGATCAAACTATGAAGCATATAGTAGAGGCGATAAAATATGCATGTGAATAATATAGTTGTTCAAGATGAAGATATTGAGTTTACAGAGAAAATATTACTGGAAGATGGAAAAAGATTTGATGAAGCAAGACGAAACTATATAAAAGATTTTAGCACTTCAGATTTACAAGCTGTACCTGGAAGTGGTAAAACAACTTTGCTTTTAGCAAAATTACTAATCGTAGAAAAAAATCTACCCTTTGATGATAATACGGGAATTTTAGTATTATCCCATACGAATACAGCTGTTAATGAAATAAAAGATAAAATAAAGAGATTTTGTCCCAGATTATTTTGTTATCCAAATTTTGTAGGAACAATTCAAATTTTTGTAAATAAATATTTAGCTTTACCATTTTATGAAAAGACTTATAATAAAAAAATAAAAAGTATCGATGATAAAAGATATTATAAATATATTGAAGAATATTATAATTCAATGAAAAATTATGGACTAAAAGCCTGGTTGAATAGAAAACATGAACCAATTGAAATTTTAAAAGGAATAAGGCTTAATGAGAACGATAATTTAGTTACTGGTATAAATGGTACAGAGGAAAAGTTTATTTTAAAGGATAAATCAGGCACAAGTTACAAAGGTTTGAAGCGAATGAAGAAAAATTTACTTGAATCTGGGAATTTACATTATGATGATGCATATTATCTTGCCATGAACTATATTAAGGAAAATCCAAGAATAATCAAACTTTTACAGAAAAGATTTAGTTATATTTTTGTTGATGAAATGCAAGATATGGGTATTCATCAATATAGATTATTAGAAGAGATATTTTCAAATCATGATGTATCCACTACTTCATTTCAGAGACTAGGAGATAACAATCAAGCAATATACAGCAATAAGGTTAATTATGATATTATCTGGCAAAGTAGAAGTAAAGTACACATTATTAGTGGCAGTAATAGGCTAACTAGAATAAATGCAAAATTAGCCTCTAGATTTTCTATAGATAATTCATGTATCAAGGGATTGAACACTGTAGATAAAATATATAAGCCTGTTTTATTGGTGTATAATCAGGATAAAGTTGAATGCTCTGTCATTAAAAGGTTTTCACAATATTTAAATGAATTATTTGAAAGAGAAGAAAGATTTAGTGATATAAATTATAAAGTTGTTTCGTGGAGACGCCATCATAAAGATAAAGATAAGGATAAAATAGTACTTTCTTCTTACTGTCCAAAGAATGTGAACATTAGTGGTAATAATGGTAATTTAGGAGTATCACCAAATAAAAATTTTGATTACTATACAGCAAATCAAATTATAAGAGATAAAATAGTAGAAAAATTAAATAAAATTGATGCTAAAATAGAGGGACAAGATATAACGAAAAGCTTATTAACTAATTATTTAAGAGAATTAGAAGATGAAAAATATAATAAATATAAATCATGCATATATAATTGCATAAATTTTTTGATTGATGAAAATTATAATTTGTTTTATCAGGAGATTAATTCATATTTAGAAGAACTAGTAGAATTATTTGATTATAATGTCAACCGGGACCATTTATTAACTATTGAAGAAAATGAATTTGAATTCATAAGAGAGCCAGATAGTCCAAATAAAAGATGTAACGGATGTGATGTTATAAATAATACTCCTACTGTAAATAGTGTTCATTCTGTTAAAGGGGAGACCCATGATGCTACCTTATTTCTAGAATCATTTCATAATAAAAAATATGAGTCTGATATACTGCATGAAGTATTATGTGGGAAAACTATTTTTGAATCTATACAGCAAGATTTACAACAAGTCAAAAAACTTGAAGATGAAATTACTGGTATAGAAGCTAAAGGCAAAGAAAGAGGAATTAAAACTAAAAAAGATAAAATCAAAAAAATCGAATCACAAATTAAAAACAAGAGACAATATTCTAGATTAGTTTATGTTGCATTAACACGTGCAAAAAGTATTGTGGGATATGGAATAAGCAGGCAAAATTATAATAAGTATTTAAAAGATAATATAAATCTAGAAGAATGGGAAGTTATTTTAGTTGAGTGATAGTAATTAGAGGGGTGGTAAAATGAAATTATCACAAGATTCAATAAGATGGGCGATTAAACATCTGTCAAAAGAAAGTGATACAGACTTATTTCCAAAGCCTAAAGAAATAACAGTTATAGAGGAATTAAGTAATAAAGTTATTAAAGATCTGTCAAATATCGATATTTCTAATTATAAATGGAATTCTTCAAGAAGATTTATAATTCCAAAGTCAGAGTTTTCTTATAGAGTTTCAACGCAGTTGGATCCTATAGATAGCGTTATATTGTCTGCGATTATTTATGAATATGGTCATAAAATTGAAGAGAAAAGAGATTTATATGAACATAATCGTGTATTTAGCTATAGACTTGAAAAAGATGAAGAAGGTAAGCTCTATAAAGATGATAATGCTTGGAAAAACTTCTGGGAAAGTTCAATTAATAAATCTAGAGCTTATAATTATGTGGTATATTTAGATATCGCTGATTTTTATAATCAAATATATCATCATACAGTTGAAAATCAATTAATAAGATGTAATTTTCCAAATCAAATTAAAAAGTCAGTGATGTCTTTATTAGAATCATTAACCGAAGGTGTATCTCGTGGAATTCCTATTGGGCCACATTCAGCTCATATTCTTGCTGAGATGACATTAATTCCAATTGATGAAAGTATGATTTTAAAAGGATTTGATTTTTGTAGATATTCTGATGATATATTATTATTTTGTGATTCTGAAAATAAAGCAATAACTATGATATATGAGTTAGCAAAAATTTTAGATAAACAACAAAGATTGATGCTACAAAGACAGAAGACCCAAATTATGGAATCAAAAGAATTTCGTCAAAAATATGATAGTATATTAAAGGACAATCCAATAAATCAAAAAGAAAAGGATATTTTAAAAACCTTGAATAAACACTCGAGTGGGAATCCATACAGTAGAGTTAAATTAGAAAATTTATCTCAATCAGAAAAAGATATATTTTCTGAAGATGTATTAAAAGACTTAATAGAGCAATATTTAAATCAAAAGTTTCCTAATTTTTCAAGGCTAAGATGGTTTTATAGACGTTTAGCTCAGGTTGGCACACAAAATGCTATAGATATTTCAATAGAAAAATTTAATGAATTAGTCCCTGCAATTAGTGATGTGTGTCAATATTTTATAGCTACTGTTGAAAGTAATGAGTCGAAGACATGGCATTCAACTGGAGAACGTGTTATTGAATTACTAGAAGATGAGCTAGTAAAAACAAATGAATATTTTCAAATATCTATACTCAGTTTATTTGTTAATAATAATAAATTAAACCATATTGATAAGTTGATAAGAAAGTATCAAAATGTACCTGAAGGATTAAAAAGAAAAATTATATTAGCTTGTTATGAAGCAGATGCTGAGTCTTGGATTCGAGAACTAAAAGAAGAATATCAAAGAATGGAGTTATGGACTAGACGAGCATTTTTGATAGCTTGTAGTATTTTTCCTGCTGACGAAAGGAAATATTATTTAAACAGAATAAATGAGAAAACAGATGATAAAGATATTATGACCAAATTAATAATTAAGTGGTCAAAGATTCAATAAATACTTTCAGTTTATAATATGAGGTAGATGCTTTATTAGATGAGAAATTAAATAAAAAGCAATTTCCAAAACAACTATGTTCTATAAAATACAAGAGCTAAACCTTACCCAGAATTAAGGGTTAGCTCTTTTTTTCATTTAATAGGAAAGTTCTACTTTCCTATTAAATAAAAATAGGTATGCTCTTAAATTAAAGCATACCAAAAAATCTAATAGAAATTAGATTACTTTTTGTATTCATAGTGAACACCACGAATACCAGTATATGATTTTGGAGTCATAATACCATCACAAACTTGGCAATAAGGCTGTGGTGGAACAGATGGAGCTAGACCATTAAAAATATTATCCTCTTCTAATTGATTTACAATGAAACTAGGAACCCAAAGGGAATAACCACATTTAGTACAAATAAATTCTACTAAATCATCATTTTTAGAAAAACCTTCAAGAATATTCATAAAACACCTCCACAGTGCTAAATTAATTACTAAGCACTATTATACAATTGAGAAGGAAAATTATCAATATACTGGTTTTCTCCTGAATGAAAAATATCAACAAGTTCCATTGTATGCCCACAAGAACACCATAAAGGGTCTACACCGAAAGCAAGAAGAAGTCTAGCACGCCAATTAGAATACTTTTTTCTAAAGTTTTTCTTAGAAACAGTATCCATTAGATAGAGCTTAGAAGAATGAGAATATTTTTTAGCATAAAGACCATAATATCTAATCATTTTAAATTGTGTTTCTGGAATATGAATAATTAAACGCTTAATAAAATCCATAGCATGTATTTTTTCAACTACCCGTTTGTTGTCTTCGTGGCGATCATAGTAAAACTCAACAAATTCACCATCATAATTAATGATACGAGACTGAGCCATAGCAGGACGCCCAGTGTATCGAATAATATACTTAACAGCCTCAGAAGATTTAGAATTAACATTTGGATTAGCATAAACATAGAAACCCTTAGGATAATTTTTAAACAAATATGATTTAAGAGAATAAAAAGAAGAACCAAGGTTTTTATGAAGAAATGAAAGCATAGTAGCTTGCCACCTTTTCCTGAGCATATTAAAAGGAATATGAGAGATTTTTCTCCAAACAGTTCTGTTACCAGAAGCACCTTCAGTTAAAAGCATATGTATATGAGGGTTCCATTTAAGATCACGACCGAAAGTATGCATAGTAGAAATAAACCCAGGCTTCAAATTCTCAGATTTATTTAATTTAAAAAACCAAGTTAGAATAGTATCAGCACTAGCCTTGAAAAATAGATTGAGAAGCTTTCTATCTCTGCTAAAGAAAATTCTAAGCTCTTTAGGAATAGTAAAAACAATATGACGATGTTTGCAATTAATGAGTTTAGAAGAAATTGAAGAAGCACGATCTTGAATATACTTAGCGCCACAAGAGTTACAAAAACGACTTTTACAAGTAAAATAGACATGCTTAAACTTACCACAGTGTTCACAGTGATAAAGTGCGTGTCCCATTGAAGAGTCACCACATTTAATTATTTTATCAACATTTTTTAAAACAGTAGGTCTAATAGGATAACCTTCATTAAGAAAAGCATCCCAATGATCTGCAAAGATATCTTTAATTTTAAAAGAAATATTGGGCATAAATATCACCAAAATATTTATACCCAAATGAAAACAAATTTAATTTTAAAAAGAAAGTTAAAATTTAAGATTTTAACGCGTCGTAGACGCTATTTTTATTTAATAGGAAAGTTCTACTTTCCTATTAAATAAAAATAGGTATGCTCTTAAATTAAAGCATACCAAAAAATCTAATAGAAATTAGATTACTTTTTGTATTCATAGTGAACACCACGAATACCAGTATATGATTTTGGAGTCATAATACCATCACAAACTTGGCAATAAGGCTGTGGTGGAACAGATGGAGCTAGACCATTAAAAATATTATCCTCTTCTAATTGATTTACAATGAAACTAGGAACCCAAAGGGAATAACCACATTTAGTACAAATAAATTCTACTAAATCATCATTTTTAGAAAAACCTTCAAGAATATTCATAAAACACCTCCACAGTGCTAAATTAATTACTAAGCACTATTATACAATTGAGAAGGAAAATTATCAATATACTGGTTTTCTCCTGAATGAAAAATATCAACAAGTTCCATTGTATGCCCACAAGAACACCATAAAGGGTCTACACCGAAAGCAAGAAGAAGTCTAGCACGCCAATTAGAATACTTTTTTCTAAAGTTTTTCTTAGAAACAGTATCCATTAGATAGAGCTTAGAAGAATGAGAATATTTTTTAGCATAAAGACCATAATATCTAATCATTTTAAATTGTGTTTCTGGAATATGAATAATTAAACGCTTAATAAAATCCATAGCATGTATTTTTTCAACTACCCGTTTGTTGTCTTCGTGGCGATCATAGTAAAACTCAACAAATTCACCATCATAATTAATGATACGAGACTGAGCCATAGCAGGACGCCCAGTGTATCGAATAATATACTTAACAGCCTCAGAAGATTTAGAATTAACATTTGGATTAGCATAAACATAGAAACCCTTAGGATAATTTTTAAACAAATATGATTTAAGAGAATAAAAAGAAGAACCAAGGTTTTTATGAAGAAATGAAAGCATAGTAGCTTGCCACCTTTTCCTGAGCATATTAAAAGGAATATGAGAGATTTTTCTCCAAACAGTTCTGTTACCAGAAGCACCTTCAGTTAAAAGCATATGTATATGAGGGTTCCATTTAAGATCACGACCGAAAGTATGCATAGTAGAAATAAACCCAGGCTTCAAATTCTCAGATTTATTTAATTTAAAAAACCAAGTTAGAATAGTATCAGCACTAGCCTTGAAAAATAGATTGAGAAGCTTTCTATCTCTGCTAAAGAAAATTCTAAGCTCTTTAGGAATAGTAAAAACAATATGACGATGTTTGCAATTAATGAGTTTAGAAGAAATTGAAGAAGCACGATCTTGAATATACTTAGCGCCACAAGAGTTACAAAAACGACTTTTACAAGTAAAATAGACATGCTTAAACTTACCACAGTGTTCACAGTGATAAAGTGCGTGTCCCATTGAAGAGTCACCACATTTAATTATTTTATCAACATTTTTTAAAACAGTAGGTCTAATAGGATAACCTTCATTAAGAAAAGCATCCCAATGATCTGCAAAGATATCTTTAATTTTAAAAGAAATATTGGGCATAAATATCACCAAAATATTTATACCCAAATGAAAACAAATTTAATTTTAAAAAGAAAGTTAAAATTTAAGATTTTAACGCGTCGTAGACGCTATTTTTATCCCAATAACCAACAGAAAGGATTGATAAAATTGAAAAAATCCAAACAAATATCAATCAACAACACCCTACTAAACATAATCTTCCCATAGGATTAGAAATAAAAAGGAACAGCATAATACTAGGAGAAAACACAGGAAAAGTCTATGGCATAGTAAAATATCCTCAAGACTTAGAATATGCTTGGCTATATAAGATAACCAATATTCCTGGAACAATATGCTCTATAAAATTTACTCCAATACATAGTAGCATCTTCATTCAAAACATATTTCGTAGCATAAATAGAAACAGAGGGGTAGCAAATTCAGGCAAATACCCTTTAACCCGTTCTAGAGCTGAAAAAGCAGCTAAAGGAGGATTATCTTATCTTCAAGAGTTCTTCTCCATCATTATGCACATAATAATTCTAAAGGAATAAATTAATATATATAATCTTTTTAGGAGGAATTTATATGGCAAAAGTTCGAAAAATGTTTACTGGAGGAAATACATCCCAAGGATTTTATTCCCTTCATCACAATATAATAAGTGAAGATAGAAATGCACTATATATTTTAAAGGGAATGCCAGGAGGCGGTAAGTCCTCTCTTATGAAAGAAGTAGGAAATAAAATATCAAGTATGGAGATAGATGTAGAATTTCACCATTGTCCTTCGGATGCAAATTCAATAGATGGGCTAGTAATAAATAAGTATAAAATAGCAATTGTAGATGGAACTGCTCCTCACATTATGGATCCTGTATATCCAGGATTAACAGATAAAACAATAGACTTAGCTAAATTTATCAATTCAGATAAATTAATAGATAAACAAGAAATAATAAAAAAGGCTAAAAAAGACAATAAAAATGCCTATAGAAAAGCCTTTAGCTACTTTAATGCTGCAGGAATAATCCATAGAGAAATAGAAGCAGCTAATAGACAATTAGTAAATGAAGGTGGAGTTAATAAAGAGATATTAAACTTAACCCAAAAAGTATTTTCTAAAAATAAAATGAATATCAAATTAAATGGATTTAAGGAAAGACATCTGCTTTCAACAGCTAATACTCCAGGAGGATTTATTGACTATACAGACAGTATACTTGCTGGTGTAGAAGATATTTATTATGTATCTGGAGATATAGGTACGGGAACTTCAAGATTAATGAGCGCTTTAAGTGAAACAGCAAGTCTTATGAATTATCATATAGAAATATATCATAATTCAATGATACCAGAGAAGATAGAGTCCCTATATATAAAAGAAATAGACACAATAATTACTTCGAATGAACATGCTGAAAAATATGACAATACAGTAGTAGATTTAAATAAGTATATGGATATAGATAAAATAGATAGGTCCAATTATGAAGTATATGAAATCCTAAGGAGAAATGGAATAGATAGTTTAAGTAATGCTAAAAACAATCATCTTATATTAGAAAAGACATATATACCATCTGTAGATTATACAGGAGTAGACAAAGTAAAAGCTGAAATATTAGATGAAATTATGGGAAAAATTAAGGCCTAAATTTAGGCCTTAATTTTTTCTCTAATCTTATTATAAAACATTTGAATGGCTCTATCTAATAAATATATAGAAGATTTACCTTGGATACTTCTGGAGTTTCCCCCTCCTTTTAGTATTATATTTTCAGATACTTCCTCTAATATTTCTTTTAAATCTATAGATATATCATTGCTTCTACTTAGGAAAAAATACCCTGTATCACAGTTTTTTATATTGTAAATTTGAATTGTGTTTTTTTCATTTATATTTGAAGCTATGATGGATACTTCTTTTAATTCCATGTCTTTTAATTCTTTAACTATATAATTTGTTCCTTGGACTTCTTTTGCATCCCTTAGAAAAATTTCTCCTTTTGCTTTGTATAATTCTTTTCTTAAATCTCTATTTTCTTTTTCTAAGTCTTTATTTTGCTCAAATAATTTTTTTGTTTTTTCATATGCTTCTTTATCATTTGAAGATAAGAATTTGGCAATATTTCTTATACTTTTATCTTTAAAGTTATAATCCATTATAGCTCTCATACCACATAAAAACTCTAGGCGGGTTCCACCTTTATAATTTGAACTCTTTATTATTTTTAACATACCAACTTCACCTGTATTATATAGATGGGTACCACAACAGGGATTATAGTCCATATCTTCTATTTCTACTATTCGTAAATTTTCATCATCTTCTTTAAAATAGTTTTTAATCTTAAAATTTGACTGTATGATCGTATTTCCAAGGAGTTCTATTTGTCTTATTTGTGTTTCTTCTAGATCCTTTAGATCAATGTCTATACTTGTATAGTCCTCTCCAATATGAAAGCCTGTGGTTTTTCCATGAAATAGTTTGTCTATGGCTAGGGATAGTATATGTTGTCCTGTGTGTTGCTGCATAATATCAAATCTATTATCCCAATCTATGGATAGTTTTACATTTTTTGTATTTATCTTCTTATCTACTACATGTACTATATTGTCTTCTTTTTCATATACATCTAAAACTTTTATATTCTCTATACTTCCTTTATCTCTAGGTTGTCCTCCAGCTAAATGTGGATAAAATATAGTCTTATCTAAAATTATATAATAAAGTCCATTTTTGAATTCAGTTTCTAAGACATTGCTTTGCAAGTTTTTTAAATAGGGATTCTGAATATATGTTTTTTCAGTCAAAAATATCACCAAACCTTTCAGTTATGTAAAATATGGAGATGAATATGCTATAATAAATACAAATAAACTATTTAGGAGAAAACTATGAACAGAGTATTTCTATGGATTAGTTTTAGTATGATAATTGGCATATTATCTTCATATTATTTTAATTTTAATGTTTTTCTTGTTTCTCTTTTGTTTATATTTATATGTGTATATTCATTTTACAATATATTAGAAAAAAAGTTAAATAAAACTCACATAATCTTTATATTTTTATTTATAGGTATTTTTTTAGAGATATTTCATTCTAAGAGTAATTTAATATCCTATATAGATGAGTTAAAGGATTTTTCAGGAAGGGTAATAGACATTGTAGAGGATGAGAAAGATAAAAAGAGATTTATAGTTTCTATTGATAATGTAGATAATATGGAGATAAAAAGAGAAAAGACTATGCTTACTATCTTTGGAAATACAGATTTAGAATTAGGAGAGAGGGTAGATTTTAAGGGGAAACTTACTTTTCCAAATAGAAATACAAACCCACACCTTTTTAATTACAGGGAGTACCTTTTAAGTAAAAATATTTTTACCACTATAAATATTAAGGATTATAATATAGAAGACATAGTTCCGAATAGTTCTTTAGTACATAATTTTAAGAGAACTATGATAAATAGAATTGATAGTCTTTATGATACTTATTTAATTGATAAAAATAGTTCTTTGATAAAGAGTATGCTTCTAGGAGATTCAAACTATTTAAATGAAGAGGATTTAAATAAGTACAGAGATTTAGGACTAGCCCATATACTTGCTATATCTGGACTACATATTGGGATTATTGCTGGGTTTTTATTGTTCTTATTATCTAGATTAGCTATAAATAGAAGGATAAGTATAATTATTACTTTGGTACTTGTCTGGGGATATGCTTTTATAGTTGGATTTCCACCATCTATTTTAAGGGCAAATATTATGCTTAGTATTTTCCTTTATTCTCAAATGTTCCATGAACCCTATGATGTTTTAAATGGAATATTTTTTGCTATGTTTTTTCTATTAATTATAAATCCATACTTCATATTTAGTATAGGATTTATACTGTCTTTTGTGGCTACCATATCTATTATAATTTTAACACCTAGGATAATGGATGTTTTTTATCCCTATGAGAATAGGATTACATATACCTTATCTGGAATAATCGGAGTACAAATTGGGATATTTCCAGTTTTAGCCTATTATTTTAATTCAATACCTTTGCTTAGTTTATTTGGAAACTTTCTTGTGGTGCCCTTATTATCTCTTTCTATTGTACTTGGGTTTTTGATGTTAGGTATGAGTTTTATCCTTCCTAGTTTCAATTTGTTTCTTTCTCCTATATTAAATACTATCTTAGATATTCAATTTATCTTAGTAAATGGATTGAATAAATTTTACTTTAAAGATATAAATTTAGCTTCTCCAAATATATTTAGCATTGTGATTTATTATCTATTTATCCTTCTAATATTTAAAATTATTGAAGTGGAAAATTGGGATAAAAGATTAGTGAAAAGTATTTCCTTTTATCTTTTGATTTTTATTGGAGTAAACTTTACCTGTATTGAATTAAGTAATAGAGCAGAGATACATTTTATAGATGTGGGACAGGGAGATAGTATCTTAATAAGAAGTAAGGAAGATGACTATTTAATAGATACAGGTGGCAATCTCCTTGGGAATTTTGATATAGGAGAAAATATAACACTTCCATATCTAGAAAAACTAGGAGTGAAAAATCTTAAGGGAGTTTTTATAAGTCATTTTCATGAAGATCATTATAAAGGGCTATATGCCCTATTGGATAAATTAAATATAGATCATATTTTTGTATCTTATCTTCCAGAGGGAAAAGATATCTTAAAAGAGATAGAAAAAAGAGATATTCCTCTTTTATTATTGGCAAGAGGAGATAGTCTGAATTTGAGAAATGGCTTAAATATAGAGATACTTTGGTCTAAAGGAAAAAGTCAAAATGAAAACAATAATTCTTTGGTGGCAGTACTAAATTATGGAAAGCATGATATTCTCTTTACTGGAGATATGGAAAGGGAAGTTGAAGAACAGCTAATACCTTATATAGATGAGAATATAGATATTATAAAAGTTCCCCATCATGGAAGTAATACTTCATCTACTAAGGATTTTCTAGAAAAGACAAGACCAGATATAGGGGTTATATCTGTAGGTAGAAATAATCTATATAATCACCCTAATGATAAAGTATTAGAAAGATATGGTGATATAGGCACTAAAATTTATAGAACTGATGAAATGGGTATGATAAAAATAGTTTTAAATGATAAAGAAATATATATAGAAGAATTTTTAGAGAAAAAAGATTATATAGAAATTTATTTTTTATACTATATTGTATATTTTATGTTATCATATATATTTACAAGAATTTATGCTAAATTGGAGAGGAGAAGTAGATTTGAACTACAATAGTTTTTTAAAAGCTGTTTCAAATGATGAGATTTCATCTTCATATCTATTTATAGGAGATGAGGAATATTTAATGAAACATGCCCTTGGGATATTAAAAGAAAAATACATAGATAAAAGCTTTGAGACTTTAAATTATATTGTTTTAGAAGGAAAAGATACAGATTTGGACTCCCTTATAGATCCTTGTGAGACCCTACCGTTTATGAATGAAAAAAAACTAGTAGTATTAAAAGATGTCAGTAAATTTATAGAAAATCTAGATAAAACAAGGGAAGATGAAGTATATAAATACATGGAAAATCTAGGAGACTTTTTAATCCTCATATTTATGGATAGTGACAATTCTCTAAAGAAAACTAGGAAATTATATAAATTTTTCAAGAAGAAAGATCAAGTTGTAGAGTTTTCTAAACTCAGGGGAAGAGATCTAAATAATTGGATAAATTCCATATTAAAGAACCATAAAAAGAAAATGACTCAAATTGATATTGATTATTTTATAAATGAAAGCTCTTATAATAGTAGAAATGTTAATTTGAACTTATATGATTTGGAAAACCAACTTTTTAAAATAATAGCTCGTGAAAAAGAAGAGACTATAAATAGGGGAACTATAGATGAAATTTTAATAAGGTCTATAGATACAAATATATTTCAACTTTTAGATGCTATAGATAATTTTGACAATGATAAGTCTTTACATATTTTAAATCAAATGTATATGGACAATGAACCTATACCAAAGATATTATTTATGATAATAAGGCATATAAGGCTTATACTCGGATATAAGCTATATAGGGAAAAGGGCTATACTGACAAAAGTATTCAAGATAAATTAGGAATTAAGTCCTATGAGGGAAAGAAGATTTCGGCTGTATCAAACAGATTTAGTATATCTTTATTAAATAATTTAATGGAGGATTTATTAGAAGCTGATAGAAAGATTAAATCAACCTCTATGGATGATAAGCTTGTAATGGAAATGTTTTTGGTTAATTTAAATTTAAAAAAGGATAAAAAATAAAACTTCGGTTAGCCGAAGTTTTTATGTTACATTGCCTTATTTAATTTCTTAGTTAAGGTACTCATTTTTCTAGAAGCACTGTTTTTGTGTAAAATATTTTTGTGAGCAGCTCTTTTTAATTTCTTGTCTATAACTTTTAATAGCTCTTTTGCTTCGTCCATATTTTCACTATCTAAAGCAGCTTCAAATTTTTTGATATATGTCTTAATTGCAGTTTTATTAGCTTTATTTAATTCAGTTTTCTTTCTAGTAACATCTATTCTTTTCTTAGCAGATTTAATATTTGCCAATTGATTCACCTCCTCGTAGTCTAACAACAGATATTTTATCACGATGTTAGCTAAATTGCAAGGATAAATAATCTATATATAGTCAAGAATAATAGTAAAATTAATTTGGGGAGGTTCAATGGATGAATCATATTTATACTGATTTGGCAGTAGAAAGTAAAGAGATATATGGAAGTAGAAATGCTGAGGTAGAAGGTGTGTCTGTAGAAATAAAGAAAGATAAAAATTATTCTATAACAGATGTAAAGGTATTAAATGAACAGGGGAGTGAAAAAGTTCAAAAGCCTATGGGTACTTATATCACTATAGATGTACCTGATTTGGCAAATACAGATGAAGATTTAAAGGATGAGATTATAGTAATACTTGCAAAAAGGTTAAAGGATCTTCTAAAAGATTATAAAAGGGATAAAATATTGGTAATAGGTTTAGGAAATAAGAACATTACATCAGATGCCCTAGGACCTAAGGTAGTAGATAGGGTCTATGTCACAGGGCATTACTTTATAAACTTTAAAAAGGAAAAAGATGAAACCATGTCAAATGTATCTGCCATGTCTCCAGGAGTTCTTGGTATAACTGGTATAGAGACAAGTGATATAGTTAAGGGAGTAGTAGAGAAGACAAAGCCAGATATATGTATAGTAATAGATGCTCTAGCTTCTAGAAATATGAGCAGAGTAAGTACTACAATTCAAATTTCAGATTCAGGTATAGCTCCAGGTAGTGGAGTAGGAAATAAAAGGGTAGGGCTTACTAAGGAGACCCTTGGTGTACCTGTGATTGCCATAGGAGTTCCTACAGTTGTAAATGCTGCTACTATGATAAATGACACAATGGATTTGATTATAGATTCTATGAAAAAAAATTCTAGAATTGGCTCAGAATTTTATTCTATATTAGATGAACTATCCAAGGAAGAAAAATATTCTCTTATACAAGAGATGCTTTCACCTTTTGGAGGGGATGTAGTAGTTACTCCAAAGGATATAAATGTAGTAATAGATGATATAGCAATTATAATTGCTAATGGATTAAATATTTCCCTTCATCCAGGAATTGACTTAAAAGATGTAAATAGATATATAAGATAAATCATCATAAAGCATCTCTATTTTGAATATATTTTTTAATGAGAGATAAAATAGGGGTGTATAAAATGAGAAGAAAAAGAAGTAAAAGATATTATTATAGAAATAACAGAAATAATAAGGGAAGTTACCTTGTCTTAGCATTAGTATGCCTTTTATTATTAAATGTAGGGTTTTTAGGAATCAAGTTTTTTAACACAAAGCTCACTTATCCTGCATTTAATATAAAGGATTTTTTTAATGAGATTTCTATTCCAATCTTTAAATTCATACAAGAAGAGGAAGTTGAAGGACAAGAATTAAATGTAGATGAAGAAAAGGAAAACAACCCAAAGTATGAGGACTTTATAATCACAGATATGAAAGAATATGAAAACTTAATAATAGTGAGGGACTCATTGAATAAAGGGCGAATTGAAAATATCCCACCACCATTAAATATTAAAAAAATAAAAATTGACAAAACTAAACCTTATATAATGATATATCATACTCATGCTACAGAAGGATATAAACCTTTTAAAACAGATGCCTTTCATACAGAGGATAATAATATGAATGTGACAACTGTAGGAGAGACCATGACAAAAGTCTTACAAGCTAAGTCTCATAATGTAATAGATGTAAAGACTCATCATGATAGGCCCTCTTATAATAAATCCTATTCTAGATCTTCTCAAACCATAAGCAAAGCACTTAAGGAAAATAATAATTTGAAATTTTTCTTTGATATACATAGGGATGGTATAGACGAAAGTGCTAGCTATTATGAGAAAGCTTTAAAAAGGTCTAAAGTAGAAATAAATGGAGTAGATGTGGCTACTTTTTCCCTAGTATTAGGCCCAGATACTCCAAACTATGAAGAGGTATTAGCCTTTGCAAAATATATAAAAGTAGTATCAGACACATTGTATCCAGGGTTATTTAAGGATATAATTGTAAAACCTGTGGGCAAGTACAATTTATATATATCAGATTATGCAGCACTTTTCGAAATAGGTAGCAATTTAAATACTATAGAAGAGGCAAATGAATCAGCAAAAATTGTTGGTGAAATTTTAGATTTAGTTATAAACAGTATATCAGAATAAACTTTTATTCTAGGTTTAAAAGTGATATAATAAACTTAACCTTAGGAAAAAGGAGGTTTATACATGGAAGAGAACAACCAAAGAGATAATAAAAAAAATAACAAGGAGTCTTCGAGCGAAGTGATAGAATGGATAAAGAGTATTGTAATAGCAGTAGTAGTGGCAGTTTTTATTAAGACATTTATATTTAACTCCACCTATGTACTTGGAAATTCTATGCATCCTACATTGCATGAAAAGGACAGACTATTTGCAATGAAAGTACCTTTGTATTTCTCTGGACCATCTAGAGGTGATGTAGTAGTAATCTCAGCTCCAGATGATACAAATAAGGACTATATAAAGAGAGTCATAGGTATAGAGGGAGATAAGGTTGAGATTGTAGATGGAAATGTCTATTTAAATGGAAAAATTTTACAGGAAGATTATATAGATGAAGGATCCTACACTCAAACTTATGATGAAGATACTTGGATAGTTTCAGAAGGAGAAATATTTGTTCTTGGTGACAATAGAGCAGATGGTGCCAGTAAGGATAGTAGAATCTTTGGACCTGTTTCTGTAGATTCAACAAAGGGGATTACAGGTTTTAGGTATTTTCCACTAGATGATAGATTTGGGAAGATAAATTAGAATATTTTTTTAAAAAATAGGTTACCCTATTAAGGGTGGTCTAATTGGAAACTAGATTAGAAAAGAACAAAAGGGAAAAATTAGCCAAGATTAAAAAGATAGTAAAGTCTATAGTGTTTTTAACTTTAGTATTTTTAATGCTTATGGGAGTCAATATAGTAAATAAAAATATAGAGAGTTTAAACTGTATAGAAAACACTAAATTGCTTGGCTTTGATTTTAAAAATAAAAAATTAGAATTTTTAGGTCAAAGATATTTTATAAATTTAGAGGTTTTAAAATCTGACTAGAGATAATGTATATTTCTAGTCTTTTGTTTTACATATAAGGGTAAATTTGCTATAATTAGCTAAGGTTATCCAATCTTCGAAGGAGGAAGTATAAATACATGATAAATAAAAATAATATAAGAAACTTTTCAATAATTGCTCATATTGATCATGGTAAGTCTACTTTAGCCGATAGATTAATAGAAAAAACTGGTATGTTGACTTCTAGAGAAATGCAATCTCAAGTATTAGATAGTATGGATTTAGAAAGGGAAAGAGGTATCACTATAAAATTAAAGGCTGTAAGATTAGTATATAAGGCTAAAGATGGAGAAGAATATATATTAAATCTGATAGATACACCAGGACATGTGGACTTTACATATGAAGTCTCAAGATCTCTTGCTGCTTGTGAAGGTGCTGTATTAGTAGTAGATGCAAGTCAAGGTGTAGAAGCCCAGACATTGGCAAATGTATATTTAGCTTTAGAACAAGATTTAGAGATTACTCCTGTTATAAACAAGATAGATTTGCCAGGTGCAAGACCAGATGAGATAAAAGAAGAAGTTGAAGAAATAATAGGTATAGATTGTGAAAATGCTCCTTTGATTTCAGCAAAGGAAAATTTAAATATAGAAGATGTATTAGAATCCATAGTAAAAGAAGTACCTGCACCACAGGGAGATAAAGATGCTCCCCTAAAGGCCCTAATATTTGATTCCTATTATGATGCTTATAAGGGAGTTATATGTTATATTCGTGTCTTTGAAGGGACTATAAAGCCAGGCATGGAAATCAAAATGATGGCAAATGGCAAACATTTTGAAGTGAATGAAGTAGGGGTAAACACTTCAAAGCATATAGTACTTGATAGTTTAGGACCTGGAGAAGTTGGATTTGTAACTGCCAGTATAAAAAATGTAAAGGAAGCTAGAGTTGGAGATACTATTACTGATTACAACAATCCTACAGAAACTCCTTTACCAGGTTATAAAAAGGTAATACCAATGGTATACTGCGGAATATACCCAGCTGAGGGAGAAGACTTTAACTCTGTAAGAGAAGCTTTAGAAAAGCTACAAGTAAATGATGCAGCGTTGGCATTTGAACCTGAGACATCTATTGCTTTAGGTTTTGGTTTTAGATGTGGATTTTTAGGATTACTTCATATGGAGATAATCCAAGAGAGACTAGAGAGGGAATTTGACTTAAATATAATAACTACAACTCCAAGTGTAATTTATAAAATCAAAAAAAATGGGGGGGAAGTAGTAGAGATTCAAAATCCTTCAGATATGCCTCCTACTACAGAAATTGAGTATATGGAAGAACCAATAGTTACAGCTTCTATTATGACTCCTACAGACTATGTAGGTACAATAATGGAATTGTGTCAAAATAAAAGAGGTACTTTTATAAATATGGAGTATTTAGAAGAAACTCGTGTAGTTATACATTATGAACTACCTTTAAATGAAGTTATATATGATTTTTTTGATGCTTTAAAATCTAGAACTAGAGGATATGCAAGTTTTGATTATGAGTTTAAAACTTACGTGAAATCTGATTTAGTGAAACTAGATATACTCATAAATGAAGAATTAGTTGATGCTTTTTCACTTATAGTACATCGTGAAAAGGCTTATGAAAGAGGCAGAAGTATAGCTGAAAGACTTGTAGATGTAATTCCAAGGCATCAGTTTGCAGTTCCTATACAAGCAAGTGTAGGTGGAAAGATAATAGCTCGTGAAACCATAAGAGCTCTTAGAAAAGATGTACTTGCTAAATGTTATGGTGGAGATATATCTAGAAAGAGAAAACTTTTAGAAAAGCAAAAAGAGGGTAAAAAGAAAATGAGACAAATTGGTTCAGTAGAAGTTCCTCAAGAAGCTTTTTTATCTGTATTAAAATATGACGAAAAATAATGCACACAATTGTGTGCATTTTTAATGGGAGAAGAAGATGGAAAAGATAAGCTTGTATATTCATATTCCTTTTTGTGAAAGTAAATGTTATTATTGTGATTTTTTATCCTTTAAGAAAGATAGTATAAATATAAAAGGATATATAGATAATATACTATTAGAACTTTCACTTTATAAAGAAAGATTAAAAAATTATAGTATTTACACCATATTTATAGGAGGAGGAACTCCTTCTTCCATAGATGGAAAATATATTTATAGTATATTAAAATATATTAAAGAGAATTTCAATACTGAAGCCCTAGTAGAAGTTAGTATAGAGGCAAATCCTGGAACATTAAATAAGGAAAAGGTAGAGATATATAAAGAAAGTGGAGTAAATAGAGTAAGCATGGGTATGCAAAGTTTTGATGAAGATATTCTAAAGTCTATAGGAAGAATTCATGGAGTAGATGATTTTTATAATTCTTATAATCTATTATTGAATTCAGGCATAGACAATATAAATGTGGATCTAATGTTTGGATTACCAAATCAAAGAAATGATCATATAATAAGGGATTTTAATATTTTAACAGATATTGGAATAAAGCATATATCTTATTATGGTCTAATCCTAGAAGATGGGACTAAGATGAAAAAAATGTACTTAGATAATAAGTTAAATCTACCTTCAGAAGATATGGAAAGACAGATGTATCATGATGGGATAAAATTTTTAAAGGAAAAAGGATACATCCATTACGAAATATCAAATTTTTCTCTTCTAGGCTTTGAGTGCAAACACAATATGGTATATTGGAAATTAAATGCCTATGTAGGCATAGGCATTGGAAGTCACTCCAATATAGACAATAAAAGATATTGGAATGTAGATAGTATGATTGATTATAACGAAAGATTAGAGAAAGGCAAATTTCCAATAAAAGGAGAAGAAGTCATAGATTTAAATACTAAGATAAGTGAATATTCCATAATGGGTTTAAGATTGATAAAAGGAATAAACAAAAAAGAATTTAAAGAGAGGTTTAATTTAAAATTTAGGGATATTTATAAGACAGTGATAGATAAACATATAAAGAATAATTTATTAATAGAAGATGATATATACGTATATCTTTCTCAAAAAGGCTTAGATTTAGCTAATATAGTAGAAGTGGATTTTATATTATAGGAAAAATTTTCATATAGGTATTGACAAAATAGACTACAAGTGGTAATTTATACTTATAAGCATTAGCACTCAATGAAGTAGATTGCTAACAACATCCAAAAGTAGAATGCTCGAGGTGAGAATTATGTTGGATGAAAGAAAATTAAACATCTTATATGCTATAATTAGTAATTATATAGATAGTGCGGAGCCCATAGGATCTAGAACTATTTCTAAACAATATGACTTGGGTATAAGTTCAGCTACTATCAGAAATGAAATGTCTGATTTAGAAGAGCAAGGATATTTGACTAAGCCATATTCTTCAGCAGGAAGAATTCCCTCAGATAAGGCATATAGATTGTATGTAGATACTCTATTAAAGACACAGTGTAAATTGTTAAATTCTATAGATGATAAAATGATTATAGATACTTTAAATAGACAAACCTGGGAAATAGATGATTTGATTCAAAATCTTGCAAAGATATTGTCAAAACTTACAAACTATACTACTGTTGTAGCCTCACCCAAGATGAAAAATAGCATTATAAAAAGGATCCAATTACTTTCAATAGATGGATCAAAAGTATTGATGATAATAATAAGTAATTCAGGCATTGTTAAAAATACTATTTTTAAAATAGATATGCCTTTATCATCAAATGATTTAAATACTATATCTAACTTTTTAAATGAAAAGTTTGACAATCTATCCATAGATGAAATACTTTGCATACTTGATGAAGAAATCTCTAATGATTTAATTGAGTTTAGAGATGTATTTAAAAAAATGATTCCAGTTATATGTGAAGTTATAAGAGACTTTGTAACAGTAGATTTATATCTAGATGGAATCACTAATATTTTAAATTTTCCAGAGTATAAAGATATAGATAAGGCAAAGTCATTTATATCATTTGTAGAAGATAGGGATCTTTTGTTAGATATATTGTTTAAGGATTTAAAATCTGATGAAATAGATATTATAATTGGAAGTGAAAATATCTATGCTCCTATTAAGGATTTGAGTATTATCACTACAACTTATACAATAGGTGATAAGATAATAGGAAAAGTTGGATTAATAGGACCTACTAGAATGGACTATTTAAATCTTATAAATATAATAAAGTCATTTTCTTTTAATATAAACAATATTTTAAATGATTAAAGAGTAAATGAGGTGAAAAAATGGTTAAAAAAGATGAGCATAATGAGGAAGTCAATGAAGAAATTGAAAAGGATTTAGAAGAGGAACAAGAGCAAGTTCAAGAAGAAGCTCCTGAAACTAGTGAGCTTGAAAAAGAAATAGAAGAGTACAAAACAAGCCTTGCAAGACTACAAGCAGACTTTGTAAATTATAAAAAGAGAACTGAAAGAGAAAAGCAAAATCTTATTAATTATGGTATAGAAAACTTTGTTTGTGAACTATTGCCTATATTAGATAATTTTCAAAGGGCGATGGAAAGTGAAATTGAACAGGAAAATGAGTTTTACAAAGGCATTGAAATGATTGAAAATCAATTGATAGAGCTTTTAAGGAAACATGGTGTAAAAGAAATAGAGTCATTAGATGAAAATTTTGATCCTAATTGTCACAATGCCATAGTATTAGAAGATGTAGAAGGTGTAGACGAAGGTATAGTTACTGGAGTTTTACAAAAAGGATATACATTAAATGACAAAGTTATAAGACCATCAATGGTTAAAGTTTCAAAATGAGAAATAGATTAGAAATTTTAAGGAGGAAATTTAAATGGGAAAAATAATAGGAATTGATTTAGGAACTACTAACTCTGCAGTAGCAGTAATGGAAGGTGGAGAAGCCACTATAATTCCAAGTTCAGAGGGAAATAGAACCACTCCATCAATAGTAGCATTTACTAAAGACGGAGAAAGACTAGTAGGAGAAACTGCTAAGAGACAGGCAATTACAAATCCAGAAAGAACTATTCAATCTATAAAAAGAGAAATGGGTACTGATTATGAAGTGAAAATAGATGATAAGGGCTATTCTCCAGAAGAGATATCAGCTATGATTTTACAAAAACTTAAGTCAGATGCAGAAGACTATCTTGGAGAGAAAGTTACAGAGGCAGTTATAACTGTACCTGCATACTTTACAGATAGCCAAAGGCAAGCTACTAAAGACGCTGGTAAAATAGCTGGCCTAGAAGTAAAGAGAATTATAAATGAGCCTACAGCAGCAGCTTTATCATATGGTGTAGACAAAATGGAAGGTCAACACAAGATAATGGTATTTGACTTAGGTGGAGGTACATTTGACGTATCTATACTTGATGTAGGTGATGGAGTATTTGAAGTAGTATCTACTAGGGGTAATAATAGTCTTGGTGGAGATGACTTTGATGAAAGAGTTATGAATTATATAAATCAAGAATTCCAAAAAGAAAATGGAATAGATTTAACAAAGGATAAAATGAGCTTACAGAGATTAAAAGAAGCTGCAGAAAAGGCTAAAAAAGAATTATCAAGTACTATGAGTACAAATATAAATCTACCATTTATTACAGCAACTCAATCAGGACCACTTCATTTAAATATGGATATTACAAGAGCTAAGTTTGATGAACTTACTTCTGATTTAGTAGATAAGACTATAGAACCAGTAAAATCAGCACTTAAAGATGCAGGATTAGAAGCATCAGCTATTGAAAAGGTACTATTAGTAGGAGGATCTACAAGAATACCAGCAGTACAAGATGCAGTTAAAAAGATAATAGGTAAGGACCCACAAAGGGATATAAACCCAGATGAAAGTGTTTCTCTAGGAGCAGCTGTTCAAGGTGGAGTATTAAGTGGAGAAGTAAAAGATTTACTTTTATTAGATGTTGCACCTCTTTCCCTAGGAATTGAAACTCTAGGTGGAGTTACTACTAAATTAATAGAAAGAAATACTACTATCCCAACTAAAAAATCTCAAGTATTTACTACGGCAGCAGACAGTCAAACATCTGTAGACATACATGTACTACAAGGTGAAAGAGAGATGGCAGCTGATAATACTACTCTAGGAAGATTCCAACTTACAGGAATACCTTCAGCACCAAGAGGAGTTCCACAAATTGAAGTAACATTTGATATAGATGCAAATGGTATAGTAAATGTAAGTGCAAAGGATAAGGGAACAGGAAAAGAACAAAGAATCACTATAACTTCTTCAACTACAATGAGCGATGAAGAAATCGAGAAAAAAGTAAGAGAAGCTGAAAAGCATGCAGAAGAAGATAAAAAGAAAAAAGAAGGTATTGAAATAAGAAATACTGGAGATTCACTAGTATATCAAACAGAAAAAACTCTTAAAGATTTAGAAGGTAAGATTTCAGAAGATGAAAAAGCAAAAGTAGAAGAAAGATTAGAAGCATTGAAAAAATCTTTAGAAACAGATAATATGGATGATATCAAAGCTAAGACAGAAGAATTACAACAAGAATTCTATAAGATATCAGAAAAACTATATCAACAAGAAGCTCAAGGTGGAGAAGGAGCACAAGGTCAAACTGCAGACGAAGATGTAGTAGATGCAGACTATGAAGTTGTAGATGAAGACGAAGAATAAGAAACAATAATAAAAAATAACAAAATATCAAAGCTAAATCACTTGATTTAGCTTTGAATTTTGTTAAAATAGTTTTATGAAAATATAGTAAGGTCGGTGAGTTTATTTGAGAGATTTTTATGAAATATTGGGTTTGGAAAAAAATGCTACAGAAGACGATATAAAAAGAGCCTATAGAAGGCTTGCAAAAAAATATCATCCAGATTTAAATCCTGATAATAAAGAAGCAGAACAAAAATTTAAAGAGGCCACAAGTGCATATGAAATACTTAGCAATCCTGAGAAGCGTTCCAGATATGATAGATATGGTCATGCAGGTGTAGATCCTCAAGCAGGTGGAGGAGACTTTGGAGGCTTTGGAGATATCTTTGAAGATATATTTGATATATTTGGAGGAGGTTTTTCACAGGGAGGCAGAAGAAAATCTGGTCCTGTTAGGGGAGCTGATTTACGCTACGATTTAAATTTAGAATTTAAAGAAGCAGTATTTGGAGAAGAAAAAGAGATTCAGATAAGAAAAATGGAGACCTGTGCTAGTTGTAATGGAAGTGGGGCTAAATCTGGCACAGAAAAAACTACTTGTAATAAATGTAATGGTACAGGTGAAGTTAGATATGCTCAGCAAACACCCTTTGGCCAATTTGTAAGAGTTGGTACCTGTGATGAATGTGATGGAACTGGAGAAATTATAAAGGAAAAATGTCCTACATGTGAAGGTGCTGGAAGAGTAAATAAATCTAAAAAGATAAAGATAAATGTACCACCAGGAGTTGATACAGGTTCTAGGATTTTAGTAAGAGGAGAAGGGGAAGATGGAGAAAAGGGTGGTCCAGCTGGAGATCTCTATGTATTTATAAATGTTAAAAAGGATCCAGTATATACTAGAAAAGGAAATGATCTTTATATAGATATACCTATAAGTATCACTGAAGCAACTCTAGGTGCGGAGATAGAAGTGCCTACTTTAGAAAGTGTGGAAAAAAGGAGTATACCACCTGGAACTCAAAGCGAAACTAGATTTAGAATTAAAAATAAGGGAGTACCAAATTTAAGAGGTGCAGGTAGAGGAGATCTTATATTTACAGTAAAGGTAAATATCCCATCTAAAGTTACAGATAAGCAAAAAGAATTACTTATTGAATTTGCCAAAGAATCAGGCCAAAAATATAAAGCTCACAAAAAAGGTTTTTTTGAAAAGGTAAAAGATGCCTTCAATTAAACTAGTATTTCAAAAGTATTTAGGATATAATTATAAGAAAAGAGTCTATCAACGGGTTAATTGAAGTAGAAATTTCCTATTCGTTATAAATAAATACTAAGGATGTGAATATATGGAATGGGTTGAAATCGTAGTAGAATCTTGTCCTGAAAGAGAGGACCATGTTCAAAATGTCCTATATAGCGTAGGTGCTACAGGCTTAGCTATTGAAGATCCAAATGATATAATAGAACTGTCTAAAAGTGAATCAGATTGGGACTTTATAGACTTAGAGCTATTAGAATTAGATAAGGATGTACTGACTATAAAGGCATATTTTCAACAGACAAAGGGTGTAGAGGAAAAAATAGCATATATAAGAAAAAACATACCTAATTGTATAGTAAATGTTAATCAGATAGATCCAACAGAATGGGAAGAATCATATAAAAAATATTATAAACCTTTTAAAATAGGTAAAGATATAATTATAAAGCCTTCTTGGGAAGAATATAAAAAAGAAGAAGGAAATTTAATAATACATTTGGACCCAGGTATGGCATTTGGTACAGGAACCCATGAAACTACAAGGATGTGTACAGAGGCCTTAGAAGAACATTTAAAAGAGGGAGACCTTGTGTATGATATTGGCTGTGGAAGTGGAATATTAAGTATAGTATCAGCTAAGCTAGGTGCATCCAAAGTTATAGGAGTAGATTTAGATTCAAACAGTGTAAGAGTTGCCACGGAAAATGTAAAGATAAATAATGTGGAAGATAGAGTAGAAATATTTGAAGGCAATTTATTTAATCAATTAAATGGAGAGGCAGATGTAATAGTTGCAAATATAATTGCAGAAGTAATAGTTGTAATGTCTAAAGATTTATCTGGATTTTTAAAAGATGATGGTGTATTTATTGGTTCTGGAATAATATCAGACAAAGTTTCCTTAGTGGAAGAAGCATTAAAGGATAATAATTTTAAAATAGATAAAGTAGATATACAAGGAGATTGGGCTTGTATAGTTGCAAGGAAGAATTAAGGTGAATATATGCATAAGTTTTTCGTAGAAAAACCACAGATAAAAGATGGAAAAGTTTTTATAACTGGAAATGATTTAAGACATATAGATAGGGTTTTAAGGCTTAAAAGTGGGGATGAAATAATTGTATCTTCTGAAGGCAAAAGCTATTTATGCGCCATAGAAGCAATAAAAGATGATTATGCAGTATGTGAGATGATTTCTAATTCTTTAAAATCTTCAGAGCCTCCTATAGATATAGTTTTATATCAAGGGTTTCCAAAGGGTAGTAAGATGGATCTTATAGTTCAAAAGGGAACGGAAATAGGTATAAAAGATTTTTATGGTGTACTTACCCATAGGTCCATAGTAAAGTTTAAAGATGATAAAAAGAAACTATCTAAAATAGATAGATTGAATGCTATAATAAAAGAAGCGGCTAAACAAAGTAAAAGAGACTATATACCAAAGGTAGAGAATATATTTGGATTTCAAGATATGATAAATAAACTTAAGGGCGAAGCTAATATTATAGTACCCTATGAAGATGAATCAAATAATAATTTTAAAGATACTCTAAAGACTATAAATGGAGAAAAGATAAATCTAGTAATAGGTCCAGAGGGTGGATTTGAAATGGAAGAGATAGAAAAATTAAAGGAAATAGGGGCTAAAATTGTAAGTTTAGGGCCTAGGATTTTGAGGACAGAGACTGCGGGAGTAGTGACAGCTAGTATTATACTATATGAATTGGGAGATTTAGGAGTGAGCATATGAAAAGAGTAGGTTTTCATACTCTAGGTTGCAAAGTAAACCAATATGAAACAGAAGCTATGGAAAAACTGTTTGAAGAAAGTGGATATATAGTAGTTGAAGATAATGATGTGGCAGATGTATATGTTATAAATACATGCACTGTGACCAATTTGTCTGATAGAAAGTCTAGACAATTTATAAGAAGGTCAAAAAAAATAAATCCAGATTCTATAATAGCTGTGGTAGGTTGCTATTCTCAAGTGTCTCCTGAGGAAGTATCCAAAATTGATGAAGTAGATGTAATCATAGGAACCACTGAGAGAAATAAAATAGTAGAATTATGTGAGCAGGCTAAAATAGAAAAAAAGAAAATAAATATAGTTAGAGATATAAGAGAATACTATGAGTTTGAAGATATAAGTATAGAAGATATAAAATCTAAAACTCGTGCATACATAAAGATTCAAGATGGGTGTAATCAGTATTGCTCCTATTGTATAATTCCATATGCTAGAGGTCCCATTAGAAGTAGGGTCATGGAAGATGTCATAAATGAAGCTAAGAGACTTTCAGATTTAGGATTTAAAGAAATAGTTTTAACAGGGATCCATGTTGCAAGTTATGGAAAAGACTTAATTGATGTGGATTTAGGAATTTTAATAGAAGAGATATCTAAGATAGAAGGAATAGAGAGGATTAGACTTAGCTCGGTAGAACAAAATTTAATAACTAGAGAATTTTTAGAAAAAATAGTTAGGACGAAAAAGGTATGTGATCATTTTCATCTTTCCTTGCAAAGTGGATCAAATACAGTCCTTAGAAGAATGAATAGGAAATATACTAGGGAAGAATATATGGAAAAAGTAAATCTCATAAGAGAATATATGCCAAACGCAGGAATTACTACAGATATTATAGTTGGATTTCCTGGGGAGACAGACAAAGAATTTGAAGAAACTTTAGACTTTGTAAAGAATATTCATTTTTCTAAGATACATGTATTTAAGTATTCAAAAAGAGAAGGAACTCCTGCAGCTAAACGCAAAGATCAAGTAAATGGAAATGTAAAAAACGAACGAAGCAAAGTTTTAATCCAATTAGCAGAGAATTTAACTAAATCTTTTAATTCTAAATTTACAGGTGATGTACTAAAAGTTTTATATGAAGAAAACAGAGAAGAAGATATTTATGAAGGATATACTACAAATTATATAAGAGTAAAGACAAGGTCAAAAGAGGATTTGATAAATCAGGATATAGCTACCAATATTTTTGATATTGAAGATATATATTTAATAGGAGAGATTGGGAGGTGAAGGCATGAATGATTGCATCTTTTGTAAAATTATAAAAGGGGAGATTCCATCAGATTTTATTTATGAAGATGATAAAATTGTAGTTTTTAAAGATATAGATCCACAAGCAGATGTACATCTGCTATTAGTACCAAAGATTCATATAGAGTCAGCTGACAATATAGATGAGGAAAACCAACATCTGGTAGGTCATATATTTAGAGTTGCAAGTCAAATTGCTAAGGACTTTGGACTTGAAAAAGGCTATAGGATAGTAAATAATTGTAAAGAAGATGGTGGGCAAACAGTAAACCATATTCATTTTCATTTATTAGGTGGAAGACAAATGTTATGGCCACCAGGTTAAAATTTAAGTTGAAATTATATTTGTTTTAATGTATAATATGTGAGTGTGCAAGCCTTTACCAAGAATAGTATGGGTAACATTCTATAGGTAGAGAGGGGAGGGATAAATCTATGTCAGAAATCAAAGTAGGAGATAATGAATCTCTAGACAATGCTTTAAGAAGATTTAAGAAACAATGTGCTCGTTCTGGTGTTATAGGAGAAGTTAGAAAGAGAGAACACTACGAAAAGCCGAGCGTTAAAAGAAAGAAAAAGTCTGAAGCAGCTAGGAAAAAGAAAGCTAGATATAAATAAGAAGGTGAAAAAAGATGTCCCTTGAAAGTAGATTAATGGAAGATTTAAAAATATCCATGAAAAACAAAGATACCATTAGAAAAAATACTATTACTATGGTTAGAGCAGCTATCAAACAAAAAGAAGTAGATGAAAGAAAAAAGGTATCTGAAGAGGAAATAATTGAAATTATCTCTAAGCAATTAAAAGAAAAGAAAAATGTCATTGGCGAATTTAAAAGAGGTGGTAGAGAAGATTTAGTAGAGCTAACAGAAAAAGAAATAGATATACTACTTCCATATTTACCTAAGCAACTTACTGAAGAAGAAGTTGAAATTATCGTCAAAGATACAATCGAAGAAATAAATGCTACATCTATGAAGGACATTGGACTAGTAATGAAAACTGTAATGCCTAAAGTTAAGGGCAAGACAGATGGAAATATAGTTAGTAAAATAGTAAAACAATTATTAAATTAACCTGAGAAATTTCTCAGGTTTTTTTTATCCGAAATTAGGGTATAATTATATCTCCATATACTGTATAATAATAGTTGTAGGGGGTGATTTTTTGAACAAAAAGATTATTTTTACAATTAGTTTAATTTTTATTTTAATATTTAGTAGTTTTAGCTTTGCACAAGATAATGGAAAAGTATATGTGATACCTATCAAAGGAGAGATAAACAAAGCTACCACAAATTATCTGAAGGATGTTATAGAAGATATAGAAGATGAAAATGTAGAAGGTATAATATTTGAAATTGACACTTATGGTGGTTTAATTGATCAGGCAATTAAAATTAAAGACTTGATAATTTCTTTAAATATACCTACTATATCATATGTTAATAATAAGGCTGAATCAGCAGGAGTGTTAATAACTATAGCTTCAGAAAATGTAGCAGTGGCACCAGGAGCTACTATAGGCTCAGCAGAAACCATACCAAATACAGAAAAGATACTAAGTATGTGGAAAGCAGTTCTAAGAGATACAGCTCAATATAGAAATAGAGATAGTGAGATAATTCAAGCTATGGCAGATAAGGATATGGAGATAGAAGGCTTAACTAAGAAGGGGAGTTTAGTAAATTTAACCTCCAAGGAGGCTAAAGAATATGCCATAGCAGATAAGATTGCAAATGATTATAGTGATATTATAAAAGGCACAAACTTAGAGGGATTAGAAATAGTAGAGGTAAGAGAAGGACTTCAAATAAAGCTTGCAAAGTATATTTCTAGCCCGTATTTAAGTAGTTTTTTACTCACAATAGCTTTTGTAGGATTGGTACTTGAGATTATGACACCTGGATTTGGAATAGGTGGTACTATAAGTATAATAGGATTTGGACTTTATTTTGGAGGGAATATCTTAGCTGGAAATTCAAATTGGACTTCTTTAGCTCTATTTGTTACTGGACTTATTCTTTTAGTAGTAGAGGGTATAGTCCCAGGATTTGGACTTCCAGGTATAAGTGGAATACTATTTGTACTCATAGGAACAATACTTGCAATGGATTCTTTAAAACTTGCAATATTATCCTTAAGTACTGCCATAATAATAACAACAGCAGTATCTATAATTCTCATAAAGCGAGGATTTAGAAGTAAGTTATTTAGCTCGGTTGTGTTAGATGCTAAACATGACGGAGATAAGGGATATTTTAGCTCTAATTCTATGGATATGTATTTATTAAAAGAGGGAACTACCATCTCAGAGATGAGACCAAGTGGGTATATAGATATAGATGGAGATAGGCTTGACGCTCTAGCTTTACATGGATATATTTCTAAAAATGTCCCTATAAAAGTAGTAAAAGTAGAAGGTTCAAAAATATTTGTTAGGAGGATATGATTATGTTTGAAAGTGCATCAGTATTTTTTACATTAGGAATTGCATTAATTATAATTATTTTAGTTATGCTATTCTTTACATTTATACCAGTAGGACTTTGGGTTACAGCCTTTTTCTCAGGAGTTAAAGTAAAAATATCTACTTTAATAGGTATGAGGCTTAGAAGGGTTGCTCCAAATAGAATAGTAAGCCCTATGATTAAGGCAACAAAGGCAGGACTAAACTTGCATATAGATGAATTAGAAGCCCATTATTTAGCAGGTGGAAATGTAAACACTGTAGTAGACGCTTTAATAGCTGCACAAAGGGCAAATATACCCCTAGAGTTTGAGAGGGCAGCAGCAATAGACTTAGCAGGTAGAAATGTGCTAGAAGCTGTACAGGTAAGTGTAAATCCTAAAGTAATAGAGACTCCTCAGATTGCAGCAGTTTCTAGAGATGGTATAGAAGTAGTAGCTAAGGCGAGAGTAACAGTAAGAGCCAATATAGAGAGATTAGTTGGGGGAGCTGGTGAGGAGACTATAATAGCTCGTGTAGGTGAAGGTATAGTAACCACTGTAGGTAGTTCTGATAGCCATAAGAATGTACTTGAGAATCCTGATAGTATATCCAAAACTGTATTGAGCAAGGGGCTTGATTCTGGTACTGCTTTTGAAATTCTATCTATAGATATAGCCGATGTAGATGTTGGTAGAAATATAGGTGCTAGACTTCAAATGGATCAAGCAGAGGCAGATAAGCGTATCGCAGAAGCAAAAGCTGAAGAAAGAAGAGCCATGGCTGTAGCAAAAGAGCAGGAGATGAAAGCCGAGGTTCAATCAATGAGAGCCAAAGTAGTAGAAGCGGAATCACAAGTACCACTAGCTTTAGCTACAGCTTTAAAAGATGGAAAATTAGGAGTTATGGATTACTATAATATGAAAAACCTTTTAGCTGATACTGATATGAGATCATCCATATCAAAACTTAGTAATGAAGGTAACAAAGATAAATAGTTATGAATTTAAACAGGATGTGATTTAATGGAACTTTTAATCATCTTTGTTGTAATATCTGTATTAGAGAAGATTTTTAAAACTAAAAAGGATCAAAAAAATATTCAGGAAGCAAGAAGAAAAAGAATGGAAACTCTCTCTCCTTCTCAAACTCAAACTCAAAGTCAAAAACCTAAGAGTTTTGGTGATAAGATAAAAGAAGAAATAGAAAAGGGTTATGTAAACTTAGAAAAAAATATGAAACCTACTGAATCTAAAAATGTAGAAGAAAAGCCTATAATGGAAAAGACAAATAGTTTAAATAAGAAGGATAGATATCTAACAGATTATGATGAACCCTATGAAATTTACAATGGAAAGGGAACATTAGAAGGGAAAGAATATAAATCTGGAAGATATGTTACAGAGTATGATAAACCATATGAGACTTATGATAGAAAAAATAATACTCTAGAGGGAAAAACATATAAAAAAAGAGATGAGAATTTTTATAATAGGAGAGAAAAAGACATACCTATTATGGATAAAAAAAGCGGTATGAGTATGCAAGAACAAATCTTAACAGGTATCATATACTCTGAAATCCTTTCAAAACCAAAGAGCAAACAATAAGAAAAAGAAGCATATTCTATATGCTTCTTTTTCTTATTGTAATAGTAAATTGTGGTTTTGCATACTATTAATAGGGGGGAATATCATGAGTAAAAATATACAAAATTTCAAGCTGAATCTATCAGATGCACTTGAATTGCCATTAGATATAGCGTTTGACATACCAAAAATTACAATTGTAGGTGATTTAAAAGTAGATATACAAAATCATAAGGGAATTATAGAGTACACCTCTAATATAATAAGGATAAATTCCAAGATTGGAATAATAAAAATAATAGGAGAAGCTTTGGAAATAAAAAACATACTATCAGAGGAGATAAATATAAATGGAAAAGTAAAGAATGTAGAAATAATTAATTAGGGGTGGCAAGATGCTAGCCATAAAGCTATGGAAATATATAAAAGGATATGTTATTATTAAAATTGAAGGTTTGACTCTAGAAAGAGTACTTAATCTTGCATTGGTAAATAATATTTACTTATGGGATGTAAAAAGACTTAGTAATCTAGAAGTACAAGTCTCTTTAAGTCTAGAGGGGTTAAAGGATTTAGAAAAATTAGTTAAAAAATTAGGATGTAAAGTAGAGATAAAAGATAATATAGGAGTTCCTTTTTTATTTTATAGGATTAAAAAAAGAAAAATGTTAGGTTTAGGCCTATTAATCTCTATAATACTCATTAGTTTATTTTCTTCCATGCTTTGGGAAATAGAAATTAATGGATCAGAACAGATACCAAAAGAAGAAATAATAAAAGAATTAAAGAAAAATGATATAGAACTTGGTAAGTTTAAAAAACATATAGATTCAGAAAAAGTACGAGATATAATTTTAAAAGAATTTAATTATATATCCTTTTTAGATGTGAGGATAAATGGTATAAAGCTTGTTATAAATCTTAAGGAAGAGCCTATTCCAATAGAAAAGGTGGATAAGAGTTATCCAGCAAACTTAGTTGCAAAGAAAAAGGGTGTTATTACAAAAATCATAGTAAAAGAGGGAAAGGCCTTAGTTAAAAAAGGCGAGATAGTAGAGGAAGGTCAGGTACTTATCTCTGGAGCTATAGATAATGAAATAATTCAAGATAGCTATTTAGTCCATGCTCAAGGAGAAGTCTTAGCTCAAACTAGATATACTACTACAGTAGATCTTCCCATAGTTAAGACTATAAAAGAAGAGACTGGCAGAGTTTATAGGCAAAGAGGGGTCAAGGTAAAAGATAAGGGAATAAAGTTCTTAAGTGGAGAGGTTCCCTATGATGAATTTGTTGAAGAAATTGAAGAGAAAAAACTGATAAAATTAAAATGGCCTAAGATAGATATTCCTTTGAGTTTAGTTAAATATAAATATAGGGAAGTAAAGATAAAAGAAGTTAGAAGAGAGATAGATTTTTTAAAAAAGGCAGCACAATTAGAAGGAATAGAGAAGATAAATGAATCATTATCTGAACATAGTGATATAATATCAAAAAATACTATTTATACCATAAATGACAATACTCTATCAGCGAAAATAGTCATAGAGACTTTGGAGGATATAACAAAAGTAGAAATAATATCAGACTAGGAGGCATACATTTGTCAAATAACTTAAGTCACAAGGAGATAAATATAGAAAATCAACATCTAGTTTCTCAAATTTTTGGGAAATTAGATGAACATATAGATATAATTAAGGAAAGACTAGATGTAGATATAACTATTAGAGATGGGAAAATCAAAATATATGGTGAAGATAAAGCTGTAGATTTAGGAGAAAATTTAATATATAATTTAATAGATATAGTGAAAATTCAAAATAAATTAGATGCTCAAGATTTAAGATATGCAATAGACTTAGTATTAAAGGGAGAAGGCGAAAAGATAAAGGAGCTATTAAATCAGGTGATTTGCATAACTTCAAATGGTAAAAGCATAAAGCCCAAGACTCTAGGACAAAAAAGATATGTAGATTCTATAAATAAAAATGATATAGTATTTGGAATAGGTCCTGCAGGAACAGGTAAAACTTATCTAGCTATGGCTATGGCTCTACAGGCATTTAAAAACAAAGAGGTAAATAGGATAATCTTAACTAGACCAGCAGTTGAAGCAGGAGAGAGTTTAGGGTTTTTGCCAGGGGACTTACAAGAAAAAGTTGACCCATATTTAAGACCTATTTACGATGCCTTGTTTGAAATAATAGGGGTTGACAATTATACAAGATACATGGAAAAAGGACTAATAGAAATAGCGCCTCTTGCATATATGAGAGGTAGAACTCTTGATTATGCCTATGTAATATTAGATGAAGGGCAAAATACTACTAATGAACAGATGAAGATGTTTTTAACAAGACTTGGATTTGGTTCAAAGGCAATTATAACGGGAGATATAACTCAAGTAGACTTGCCTCGTGGCAAACAATCAGGGCTTAAAACTGCCTCTGATATCCTTAAAGACGTTAAGGGAATAGATATAATAAATCTTTCCAAATTAGATATAGTGAGACATCCTTTAGTACAAAGGATAATAGAAGCTTATGAAAAACTAGAAGATAAATCTTAATTATACTATGGATGAAAAGAGGACATTAAATGGAAGTATATATAGACAATAGACAAGATAAAATTGAAATCAACAATGAAACATATGATTTAATAAAAATGGTAATAAAAGAATGTCTTTTAAAAGAGAAAAAGGCTTTAAACTATGAAATAAGTGTGTCTTTAGTGGACAATATGGAGATAAGAAACTTGAATAGAGATTTTAGAGGAGTAGATAAAGCGACAGATGTGCTTTCTTTTCCAGCAGAGGATGATTTTTTAGTACCTGTCCCCATATTAGGGGACATAATAATATCCTTAGAAAAGGCCCTAGAACAGTCTAAGGAGTATGGTCATGATTTAAATAGGGAAATAGGGTATTTGACTGCCCATAGTATGTTCCATCTCATGGGCTATGATCATATGGAAGAAGATGAGAAAAAAATCATGAGACAAAAGGAAAAAGAAGTTATGAAGAGTTTAAATCTATTTAAAGATTAAAGGAGCAAATTATGAAGCGGAGTATAATAAGTAGCTTTAATAATGCTGTAAATGGAATTATTTTAACTATTAAATCAGAGCGGAATATGGTGATACATTATATAATAGCCATAAGCGTAATGGGTTTAAGTTTATTTTTTGATTTTTCAAGGACTGAATTTCTAATTCTTTTATTTGCTACTAGTTTAGTTATAGTAATGGAAATGATAAATACTGCTATAGAAAAGACAATAGATATGATAACCAAGGAGTACCATCCATTTGCAAGACTTGTAAAGGATATAGCTGCAGGAGCTGTACTTGTAAGTGCAATAAATGCTATGGTTGTTGGTTATCTTTTGTTTTTTGATAGACTAAATTTATTTGGTGATGTAATCATTTTCAAAATACAAAATTCTCCTATACATATGACTTTTGTAGCTCTTATATTAGTAGTTTTAATAACTATAGGGCTTAAGGCTAAGTACTATAGAGGTAGAGGCACACATTTCCAAGGTGGAGTGGTAAGTGGTCATTCTGCTGTAGCGTTTTGCATTGCAACTATTGTGGCATTTTTAGCTGAGCATATGATTATAACTACCCTTACATTTAGTTTAGCTCTTTTAGTTGGAGAAAGTAGAATAGAGGGTAAAATCCACTCTAAACTGGAAGTTGTTTTAGGTGCTATATTAGGTACTTTAGTTGGTATTTTAATATTCAAAGTCATAAGATAAGGAGAAGGTGAATGAAGCTTTATAAAATAACAATTTTTATATTATTATTTGTATTATTAACTGGGTGTAAAAAAGATGAAGATATAAAAAATGAAGAATTAGAAGTACCAGAAGTAGAAGTAGAAAAATATGTATCTAATGAAGAGGAAAAAGAACCAGAGAATAAAGGAATTCCCTCTCCTTTAAGTGGTATATATGCTGAGGAAGAAAAGATAGATAGAAGAATAGTAGGAGTTATGTTTGACAATCATCCAAGGGCTAGGTGGCAAGCAGGTCTAAAGGATGCGGAGATAATCTATGAATTTGAAGTAGAGGCTCCCTATACTAGATATTTAGGATTCTATTTAATAAATGATCCTAAAAATTTAGGTCCTATAAGAAGTGCTAGACCATATTTTGTGACCAAAGCACTTGAATTTGACTCTTTATATGTTAGAGCTGGGGGAAGTGAAGCTGCAAAGGATGATATAAGAAATTTAGGGATTGCTGATATAGATAGTGTTTCTAGTTCTTCTAAAGTGTTTTGGAGAAAGACACATAAAAGAATGCCTAATAATCTCTATACAAGCTTGGAAGCCATAAGAAATGCTGCAAAAGAAAGAGGCTACAGAGAAAAGGGAAAAGATTTTAAATTCTTGTTTTTTGAAGAAGATAAGGATATAAGAGGAGAAATAGCTTCTAGTATAGAGATTAAATATAATAAAAATAATACTACTAGCTACGTTTATAATGAAGATGAAAAGTTATACTTTAGATTTAAAGATGGAGACGAGCATATAGATGAAGAAGATAGTAGTAAATTGACAGCTAAAAATATAATAATACAAGAAGCACAAACTAGGATTATAGACAATATAGGTAGATTATCTATAGATCTTTTAGGCAGTGGAGAAGGAAGATACTTTACAAATGGTGCTGGAATTAATATTAAATGGGTAAAAGACAGTAGAAAAGGAAAAACTATATATTATGATGAAAATGGACAAGAGTTATTTTTGAATCCTGGAGTTACTTGGATTCAAATAATTAGACCTACTACAGAAGTAATCATAAATTAATAGGAGGATAAAATGGAGAATAAAGAACTTATAAAAAAAGCTATGGAAGCTCAAGGAAACTCATATTCACCTTATTCAAAGTTTAAGGTAGGAGCAGCAGTACTTACAGAAGATGGCAAGACATATACAGGATGCAATATTGAAATAGCATCCTATTCACCGACTCTTTGTGCTGAGAGAACAGCTATTTTTAAAGCTGTTTCAGAGGGAAGTCACAAGATAAAAAAGATAGCAGTAGTTGGAGATGCTGAATCTACTTTTCCATGTGGAGTCTGTAGACAGGTAATTAGAGAATTTGGGGGAAATGCAGAAATTATAATTGCAAATTCTCAAGATGATTATAAAATATATACAACAGATCAACTACTTCCTCATAGTTTTGGACCTGAGGATTTAGATATAAATAAAAAAGAGGATGAAAAACATGTATAAATCAGGATTTGTAAGCATAATTGGTAGGCCAAATGTAGGAAAATCTACTTTACTAAATAAGATAATAGGAGAAAAGATTTCTATAATATCAGATAAACCTCAAACTACTAGAAATCAGATATTACTAGTTCATAGTGAAGAAAATTTTCAAGCAGTATTTTTAGACACACCTGGTATTCAGATGCCTAAAAATAAATTGGGAGAGTATATGTTAAATATTTCCAAAAAATCATTAGAGGAAGTCGATATTATAACCTTTATGATAGATCATAGTATGGAAATTGGTAAAATGGATAATTATATTATTGAACAATTGAGGGATGTATCAACCCCAATTATACTTTTAATAAATAAAACTGATCAATTAAATAAAGAAGAAATTGGTGAATTAATAGTTAAATATGATAAAATGGATTTATTCAAAGAAATAATTCCTATATCTGCTTTAGAAGATGACAATATAGATAGATATATTCAAACATTAAGAAAGATGTTTCCAGAAGGACCTCAGTATTTCCCAGAAGATACTATAACTGATCAGCCTGAGAGATTTGTAATAGCAGAGATGATCAGAGAAAAAGCACTTATAAATTTAGAGGAAGAAGTTCCGCATGGAATATATGTATCAGTAGATGGAGTGAAGGCTAGAGAAGATAAAGATCTTATAGATGTATTTGCAAATATATATGTTGAGAAAGAGTCTCATAAAGGAATAGTTATTGGTAAAAAAGGAAAGATGTTAAAGCTTATAGGTATGCAGTCAAGGGATGATATAGAAAAGTTATTAGGCAGCAAGGTAAATTTACAGCTATGGGTTAAAGTAGAGAAGAATTGGAGAGACAAAGAAAATAAAGTTAAATACTTTGGATATAAATAGGATGGGATTAGATGCTAAGAACTGAGGGTGTCGTATTAAGTGAAATTAGGTATAAAGACACCAGCAAAATATTAAATATATTTACAAAAAAAGTTGGGAAAATAAGTGTTATGGCAAAGGGAGCATATAAACCTAAGTCACAATTGATGGCAAATACCCAGAGTTTTTCGTATAATCACTATATATTTCACAAGGGAAGAAGTTTCTATTATATAAATCAGGGAGATATAATAAATAGTTTTTATAATATTAGAAATAGTATGGATCGAATTTTATTAGGTTTTTTTATACTAGAATTAATAGAAAAAGCTGTCCCTGATGAAGAACCCAATGAAAAACTATTTTTACTATTAGTAAAGGCCTTAGATATATTATCAGAATTGGAAAGAGGATTTTTAAAGTTCATAATAGCTTTTGAATTAAAGTATATATCATTTTTAGGATATAGACCATATTTAGAAAACTGTGTTAACTGTGGAGAAAAAAAGATTTTAAATGATATTAAGTTTAGTAATATTCAAGGTGGAATAATATGCCACAATTGTTTTTCTAGTGATTTAACATCTAAGGCTATAGATATAAGTTTAAGAAATGAAATCAATAAACTACTATATGCTCCCTTAGATAAATTAGATGAGATATCTATAAATGGGGAGAACTTACTTAAAATTCAAGATATATTAGAAGACTATATATTGTATAGTATAGATAGGAAAAAATTTAAATGTTTAAAGCAGTTTAGATTGATGAATATAGACACACTATATTGACAAAGAATTATTTATTTGTTAAATTATAAAACATGTCAACCTATGGCATAGTTTTGTATTTTTTACTATTAAGAGGAGGGTTTTTATGTATTTTCAAGATTTAATGTTGAAATTACTCAATTACTGGGGAGAAAAGGGTTGCATAATAATGGAACCTTATGATATTGAAAAAGGAGCAGGGACTATGAGTCCGCATACATTCTTAAGGTCTTTAGGGCCAGAACCTTGGAAGGTGGTATATGTAGAGCCATCTAGAAGACCTGCAGATGCTAGATATGGAGAAAATCCAAATAGAGTATATCAACACCATCAATTGCAAGTAATACTAAAACCATCAGCAGAAGATGTGCAAGATTTATATTTAGATAGCTTAAGGGCCATAGGTATAGACCCTCTAAAACACGATATAAGATTTGTAGAAGATAACTGGGAAGCCCCTACACTTGGAGCATGGGGACTTGGTTGGGAAGTTTGGCTAGATGGTATGGAAATTACTCAATTTACTTATTTTCAACAAGTAGGAAGTATCAATTGTCAATTAGAGTCTGCTGAGATAACTTATGGATTAGAGAGAATTGCAATGTATCTTCAAGATGTTGACAATATATTTGATATACAATGGAACAAGGACTTTACTTATAGAGATATTTTTAATCAAGCAGAATATGAGCACTCTGTATACAGCTTTGAAAAAGCTGATATAGATACTTTAAAAGACTTATTCAACACTTATGAAAAAGAGGCAAATAAAGCTCTAGATGAAAATCTGGTATTTCCAAGTTATGACTATGTATTAAAATGTTCTCATACTTTTAATGTTTTAGATGCTAGAGGAGCTATATCTGTATCTCAGAGGACAAACTATATTAGTAGAGTTAGAAATTTAGCTAGAATTGTAGCTTCTAAATATGTAGAACAAAGAGAAGAAATGGGATTTCCTCTACTTAAAAAGGAGAGTGTAGAACATGAGTAATAAATATTTACTTGAAATAGGCGTAGAAGAACTGCCAGCCCAATATATAGATGATGCATTAAACCAATTAAAGAATAAATTTAAAGAAATATTTAAAACTGAAAGTATAGATTATAAAGAAATAAAAACTTATGCGACTCCTAGAAGACTTACAGTTATAATAAGTGGTTTAGAAGAGTATCAAAAAGATGTAGAAATAGAAGTAAAGGGGCCTTCTAAAAAAATTGCATATGATGCAGAAGGCAATCCAACTAATGCTCTTTTAGGATTTATGAGAGGTCAAGGATTAGAAGAAAGTGATATTACCATAGAAGAAATAAAAGGTGAAGAGTATATATATGGTAAGAAGAAAAAGAAGGGTAAAAAGATAGAAGAAATTTTATCTGATAATATGGCTAAAATGATTAAATCTATTAGTTTTCCTAAGTCTATGAAATGGGGAGGAAAGGATATTAGATTTGCAAGACCTATTAGATGGATTGTATCTATGTTTGAGAGTAGAGTCTTAGAATTTGAACTAGAAGGTATAAAAGTATCTAATGAAACTAAGGGTCATAGATTTTTAGGAAAATCAAATATTAAAATAGACCATGTAGATAATTATATGGATTTACTTTTAGAAAACTGTGTTATAGTGGATCAGAATGAAAGAAAAGAAATTATCGAGATGAAGGCAGAGAGATTAGTAAGGGAAAAAGGTGGAAAATTAGTAGAAGATAAAGAACTTCTAGATGAGGTAACTAATTTAGTAGAGTACCCTACTCCTATTATAGGTAGGATAAAAGATGAATATTTAAAATTACCAAAGGATGTAATAATAACTCCTATGAAGGAACATTTAAGATATTTCCCTGTAGTAGATAGCAAGAATAGATTACTTCCATACTTTATTACTGTAAGAAATGGAAATGAAGATCATTTAGATACTGTAGTAAAGGGAAATGAAAAAGTTTTAGGAGCTAGGCTAGAAGATGCTAAGTTTTTCTTTGAAGAAGATATAAGCAGACCTTTAGACGATTATGTAGATTCTTTAAAAAATATAGTTTTCCAAGAAAAATTAGGTACTCTATATGAAAAGACTATTAGAATTCAAAAACTATCTGATAAAATAGCCAAGTATCTAGAAGTTGGAGAAGAGACGGAAAAAAATCTTGAAAGGGCAAGTTATCTTTCAAAATCAGATTTACTTACTAAAATGGTAACAGAATTTACGGAACTACAAGGAAAAATGGGTATGGAATATGCTAAAATAGCAGGAGAAAATGAAATAGTAAGCTTAGCTATATATGAGCAATATCTCCCAAGATTTGCAAAGGATGAATTACCTTCTACCACTGCAGGATCCATTTTGAGCATTGCAGACAAACTTGACTCCATAGCTGGACTATTTGCCATAGGAATTCATCCTACAGGCTCTCAAGACCCATTTGCACTTAGGAGAAGTGCCTTAGGAATAATAAATATCATCCTAGAAAAAAGATTACATTTATCTATGATGGAATTAATAGACTTTGCTTTATATATATATGTGGAAGAAAATGGTTTAGCTTTTGATTATAATAAGGTTAAAGAAGAAATTTGGAATTTCTTTGTAGGAAGAATAAAAAATATGTTTTCAGATATGGAAATCAGATATGACATAATTGAATCAGTTATAAACACTGATATAGATGATATATGCGATATGGAAGTAAGAGCAAACAAAATAAACACTTGGCTTCAAAATGAAGATATATCTCAAGTTTTAACAGCTTTTAATAGGGTATCCACATTAGCTAAAAAATCAGAGTCAAGTGAAGTATCAAGAGACCTATTAACTGAATATGGTTTAGAATTATATAATAAATATAATGATATTGAAGAAAAGGTTGAAGGCTCAATTGAAGATAAAGAATATGGAGTAGCACTAGATTTATTGTCTAGTCTAAAGGATCCAATAGACAATTTCTTTGAAAATGTAATGGTAATGGTAGAGGATGAAGAATTAAAACAAAATAGATTAGCATTAATTAAAAAAATCTATGATAAGATGATATTAGTTTGTGATCTATCAAAAATTGTAAATCAATAGAAAGAGTGCATATAGGCGGTGAGTAATATAGAATTTAGCGAAAGGCAAGAACAGATAATAGAAATTGTTAAAAGAAATCAACCTATAACTAGTGAAAATATAGCCAATAAATTAAATCTAACTAGATCTACTTTGAGGCCAGACTTATCAATTCTTACCATGTCGGGAATACTTGAAGCAAGACCTAGAGTAGGGTACTTTTTCACAGGTCGAACAGGACTAAATCTAGTATGTGAAAAGATAAATAAAATTTTAGTAGAAGAAATCCAATCTGTTCCAATGGTTCTAGATGAAAATACATCTATATATGATGGGATAGTCTTTATGTTTTTAGAGGATATAGGTTCTATATATATTACTGACAATGGATTTTTATCTGGAGTGGTATCAAGAAAAGATATAATAAAAACTGCCATAGGAAATATTAATTTATATAAGACACCCATAGGATTGATAATGACAAGAATGCCCAATATCATACATGTAAATCCAAAGGAAACTGTGGTGAATGCAGCTAGAAAACTTATAGACCATGAAGTTGATAGTTTGCCAGTTGTAGAAAAATATGAAGATGAAATTATTAAATATAAAGTAATAGGACGAATAACTAAAACTAGTGTTACCAATTTATTTGTAGAATTAGGTACCGAAGATTAAGGGGTGATTGTATGGAGAAACATATTACATTATATGCTGTATCTGACTCTATAGGTGAGACTGGAGAGTTAATTGCAAGGGCAGCTATAAGACAATTTAAGCCTGATAAGTACGAGATTAGAAGATATCCATATATTGAAAAAGAAGAACAGATCCAGGAGATTTTTGCTGAAGCTAAATTGACAAAATCTGTAATTGTTTATACAACAGTTTCAGAAAAAAATAGAAACTTATTTGAAAAAATGGGAAAAGAATTTAATATTCCCACTGTAGATGTTATGTCACCACCTATGGATGCTTTAGAAAGTGTTCTAGGGTATGCTCCAAAGAGGGAGTCAGGAATAATAAGAAGGCTCGATAAAAATTACTTTAAAAAAGTGGAAGCTGTAGAATTTGCTGTAAAATATGATGATGGCAAGGATCCTAGAGGTATAAAAAAAGCAGATATATGTTTAGTTGGAATATCTAGAACTTCAAAGACACCTTTGAGTATGTATTTAGCTCATAAAAACTTTAAAGTTGCTAATGTGCCTTTGATACCAGAAGTGCCAGCCCCTCATGAAATATTTGCTAAAGATAGTAGAAGGGTTATAGGTTTGATCGCAAACCCTACAAAACTAAATGAAATAAGACAAGAAAGACTTAAGGCTTTAGGACTTGATAATACTGCAAATTATGCAAATGTAGATAGAATAAGACAAGAGCTTGAATACTCTAAAGAAATTATGTCAAAACTAAACTGTATACAAATAGATGTTTCTAATAAAGCGATAGAAGAAACTGCTAATATAGTATTAGACCATATGACTAAGGCTTTTGGAGATGAAATATTAAAATAGAGGTGTTTTGACACCTCTATTTTAATTTAAATAAAAATAAAATATTTTTCAAATAAAAAAGGATTTTAGGTTTATATGTGGTATATATACTAAATAGGAAATATTTATCTAGAAATGAGGTAAATCTAAAATGAATATTCGAGTTCAAACTGAAGACTATGAAAAGTATAAATTATCCAAATTTGCCAAATTGAGTTCAGATTCTAAAGGAAGAAAAGTAAAAGAAGAAAAATGTATGATAAGAACAGAATTTCAAAAGGATAGGGATAGGATTCTCCATTCAAAGGCATTTAGAAGATTAAAACATAAAACTCAAGTTTTTTTAGCTCCTGAGGGAGATCATTTTAGAACTAGGCTTACCCATACTTTAGAAGTATCTCAAATAGGTAGGACATTGGCCAGGGCCTTAAATCTAAATGAAGATTTAGTAGAAGCTATAGCTCTAGGACATGATTTAGGACATACACCTTTTGGCCATACTGGTGAAAGAGTACTGAATTCTCTAAACCCTAGAGGTTTTAATCACAAAGAACAAAGTATTAGAATAGTAGACTTTTTAGAACAAGATGAAAATAGGATAGGTTTAAACTTGACATATGAAGTACTAGAAGGTATAATGAAGCATTCTGGAGATAAACTAAGTGAAACATTAGAAGGACAAGTAGTACATTTTTCAGACAGAATTGCCTATATCAATCATGATATAGATGATGCAATCAGAGCAAAGGTAATATCTAAAAGTGATTTACCAAAAGAAGTTGTAAAGACACTTGGAGATACACATGGAATTAGAATAAATACTATGATAGTAGATATAATAGAAAATAGCTATAATAAAAATAGAATAAGAATGAGCGAGAAAATAGCGAAAAATACAATGGAACTTAGAGAGTTTATGTTTGATAAGGTATATTTAAATTCCAATGCAAAATCTGAAGAGGACAAGGCAGAGTATGTATTAAGAGAATTATATAAATATTATCTAGAGAATTATGAAAAATTACCTAAAGAGTATTTAAAGTCTTATAGTAATATATATAGTTCCAAGGAAGATAAAATATGCGATTATATAGCAGGAATGACTGATAGATATGCAATAAACATATTTACTAAACTTTTTTTACCAGAACCATGGAAAAAATTTTAAATATAAAAAAGGGAATTGTAAATTCATGTCGAATATTATATACTGAATAGATGTAAACCATTTAATAGCGGTGAAATATAGGTGATAATATGAGTTATTATATTGATGATGAAGTAATTGAAAAAATTAAAGATAGCTCTAATATAGTAGATGTAGTATCTGACTATATAAGATTAAAAAAAACTGGGTCGAATTATGTAGGCCTATGTCCTTTTCACAATGAAAAAACGCCTTCATTTACAGTTTCAGATTCAAAACAATTTTTTCACTGTTTTGGATGTGGAGAAAGTGGAGATAGCATTAGTTTTATTATGAAAAAGGAAAATTTAGATTTTCAAGAAGCTGTAAAATTTATGGCTGACAAATTAGGAATAGAGATAGAGGATCAGAAATCACAAAATAATAAATATATGGAAGAAAAGAATAAAGCTTATGAAGTAAATAAAGAGGCTGCAAGGTTTTTTTATAATAATTTGATAAATAATCCTAAAGTTTTAGAGTATTTGTATAATAGACAAGTTAAAAAAAGAGATATAATACGCTTTGGATTAGGATTTGCTTTAGATAGTTGGAATAGTTTAGAGCGATTTTTGACAAAAAAAGGATATACACATGAAGAATTGGAGAAAGTAGGACTGATAGCAAGGAAAAATGGGAATAATGGATTCTATGATAGGTTTAGAAATAGAATAATATTTCCTATAATAGATACTAAAGGGCGAGTTATAGGTTTTGGAGGTAGAGTATTAGATGATAGTAAGCCTAAGTATTTAAACTCTAAGGAAACCATAGTATTTAACAAAGGATACAATCTCTATGGTTTAAACCTAGTAAAAAAGCTTTCAGATAGAAGTAGGATATTATTAGTAGAAGGATATATGGATGTAATATCTATATTTTCTAAAGGAATAAATTATACAGTAGCTAGTTTAGGTACCGCTTTAACTAAAGAGCAATCTAAACTGCTTAAAAGGTATGGAGAAGAGGTATACATAGCTTTTGATTCAGATACAGCAGGAACAAAGGCAACTTTAAAGGCAATTGATATTCTTTTGGAAGAAGAGATAAAGCCTAAAATTATACAATTTCCAAATGATATGGATCCAGATGAATATATAAATAAGGCTGGATTGATAAAATTTGAAAGATTATTTACACAGGCAATGGATTATATAGACTATAAAATTTTCATAAAAAAGAAAGATTATAACTTAAATGATACACAAGATAAAATAAATTTCACCTTAGAAATCGCCAATCTAATTAAATCTTTAAAGAGCTCTATAGAGCAAGATGTATATATTAAAAAAGTATCTAATGATACAGGAATCTCTATAGAGGCCATCAAAGAAGAAATAAATTCTAATAAATATAATAATAAAAAATGGGTAAAAACATATTCAAATAAAGAAAATAAAAAACAAACTATTGACCCTATAGATACAAAGGTAGTCCATGGTTATATAAAGGCAGAATTAGACTTAATAAAATTTATGGTCTACCACAAGGACTATTATGAGCAAATAAGTAATAAGATAAAAGTAAGTGAGTTTTACTCTGAAGATACTAAGACTTTATATAATATAATTAATAATTTATATAGTAAGTATGAAAATATAGAAATTGAAGATATAAGAAAGGAGATAAGACTCTTAGAAGATGGAAACAAAAACATAGAAAATAATATAAATGACTTTGAATTTTATTATGAACCAACAAAAATTGATGATATACTAAATGATTTAATAAACACAGTAATTTCTTCTAATTTAGAGAGAAAGAGAAAAAGAATAATTCAAGATATAGAAAAAATAGATAAAAAGGTTGACAAGACTGGGGAAGATAATATATATTTTAAGAATCTATGTTTGGAATTAACAAAATTAAACAATGAAATAAAGCTCATAGGAAATGAGTAGAGGAGGTAGTCTGTTGGATAATAAGAGGACTAAAAAAATAGAGAGACCAAAAGATAAAGTAGCATCAATAAAGGCATTAATTGAAAAAGGTAAAAAGACAGGAGTTTTAACCTATAAAGAAGTAGTAGATGCTCTAGAGGAGATAAAAATAGAAGCAGAAGAGATGGATGAAATATATCAAAGGTTTGAAGACTTAAATATAGATATTATTGAAGAAAAAGATGAAGATGAAATTGAAGAAGATGATTTAGCAGAAAGTAAGACTGGGGAAATTTCTGTACCTAAAGGAATTAGTGTAGACGACCCTGTAAGGATGTATCTAAAAGAAATAGGTAAAATTCCACTTTTAACTGGACAAGAAGAAGTAAATCTTGCAAAGAAAATGGAAGAAGGAGATGTAATAGCAAAGAGGAAATTAGCTGAAGCCAATTTAAGATTGGTAGTAAGTATTGCTAAAAGATATGTAGGTCGTGGTATGTTGTTTCTAGACCTTATTCAAGAAGGAAATCTTGGCCTTATGAAGGCTGTAGAGAAGTTTGAATATAGGAAAGGATTCAAATTTAGTACCTATGCTACTTGGTGGATTAGACAGGCAATAACTCGTGCCATAGCAGATCAAGCTAGAACTATTAGGATACCTGTTCATATGGTAGAAACTATAAATAAATTAGTTAGGGTTCAAAGACAATTAGTCCAAGAACTTGGAAGAGATCCATTACCTGAGGAAATAGCAAAAGAAATGGATTTAGATGTAGAAAGAGTTAGAGAAATCATGAAAATAGCTCAAGAACCTGTATCTCTAGAAACTCCTATAGGTGAAGAAGAAGATAGTCATCTAGGAGACTTTATACCGGATGAAGAGGTACTAGCTCCAGCTGATGCTGCTACTTTTACTATGTTGAGAGAACAATTAATAGATGTACTTTGCTCCCTTACTCCAAGAGAACAAAAGGTTTTAAGATTAAGATTTGGACTTGATGATGGAAGAGCTAGAACATTAGAAGAAGTAGGAAAAGAGTTTGAAGTTACAAGGGAGAGAATTAGACAAATAGAGGCAAAAGCCTTGAGAAAATTAAGACATCCAAGTAGAAGCAAAAAATTAAAAGATTTTTTAGAATAATAATGTGGATTCGCAAGTTTTTTGCGAATCTTTATTGTTATTTAAGGAGGAATAATATGATATTGTCAAACAGATTAATGGAGATATCTAAGTTTATCAACAATAATTCCATAGTAGGAGATATAGGTACAGATCACGGATATCTTCCAGTATATTTAATGGAAAATAATATAAGTAAATTAGTCATAGCTACAGATATTAGTAAAAAATCCTTAGATAAGATTATAAACTATGTGGAAGATAAAGGATTAAAAGAAAAGATAATCACTAGATTAGGAGATGGTTTAGATGTGATAAAACCATTTGAAGTAGATACTTTAGTAGTAGCAGGAATGGGTGGGTTACTTATAAAGGACATATTAGAAAAGAATAAGAATGTAACAGATTCCATAACTAATTTTATATTTCAACCTATGATAGCATCTAAAGAGCTTAGAGAATATTTAATAGAAAATAAATTTAATATAGTAGATGAGAGTTTAGCAAAGGAGGGGGATAAATTTTATGAAATAATTTATGCTAAAAAAGAATTGAGCTATATAGAAGATGAAATATATTTAGAGATAAGTAATAGATTAATAGAAAAAAAACATCCCCTATTAAAGGAATTTTTAAACTTTAAGATAAAAAAACAAGATGAAATCTTAGATAAATTAAAAGATGGAATATCTCCTAAGAGTCAAGAAAGATATAAAGAAGTAGAGGAAAATAAGAATAAATATATTGAAATACTAGAATCTATTTAAATTAAGATAATTGTATAAATTTATTATTAAAAAGGATGTGAAATTTTGAAAGCTGTAGATATAATAAACAAGATGGAAAAATGGGCAAAAAGTGAGCTAATAGATGTTTGGGATAATACAGGATTTCAAGTAGGTGATGGAGATAGGGAAGTAGAAAGGGTATTAATTGCCTTAGATTTAGACGAGAAGATACTAGATATTGCAATAAAAGAAAAATATGAAATGATAATAACACACCATCCAATTATATTTTCCCCTCTTAAATCTATTACATCACAAAATCCTAAAGAAGATTTGATTTTAAAGATTATTAAGAATGATATAGTAGTATATAATGCTCATTCAAATCTTGATTTGGCTATAGGGGGAGTAAATGATGTACTTTCAAATTTATTAGATATAAAAAATCCAAGACCATTAAGACTTATAAATTCAGATACAGATATATATGGATATGGAAGAATAGGTGAAATAGAAGATATTTCTGTTTTAGACTTAGGAGATAAGCTCAAAGAAAAGCTGAATATACAGAATATAAATATCTATGGATATACAGATAGGTATATAGATAAATTAGCAGTATGTGGAGGCAGTGGTAGTGACTTTATATTAGATGCCTATAGGCTCGGTGCAAAGGCATATATAACTGGAGATATCAAGTACCATGAAGCTCAACTTGCTCATGAATTAGGAATTACAATTATAGATCCAGGACATTTTCATAGTGAAAAGATAGTACTTCCTGAAATTAAAAGATATTTAGATATAGAATTTGAATATAAGCTAAGTACAAAAGTAATTATGGAACCTAGTTTGCCTCATCTAATATACTAAAAAGGAGATGGCTGTATGGATACTTTGAAATTATTAATGGAATTACAATCCTATAATCTAAGTTTATCTGAATCTCAAACTAGATTAAAAGTCTTAAAGGATAATGTGAAGATCAAAAATTTACAAACAAGATTAAAGAATATAGAGGATAAATATATTAATCAAAAAGCTATGCTAGAAAATATAAAAGAGATGATAAGAAAGTCGGAAAACCAATTAAAGGAACAAGAATTTTTGCACAATGAAAAGAAAAACTTGCTTTATCAGGGTAGTATCATTGATATAAAACAATTGGAACAACTAGATAGAGAAGAAAAAGAAATAAAAAATCTTATAGATAGTATTGAATCAGAGATAATAAATAATCTACAAGAAATGGACTTAATAGAAGTAGAATTAAAAAAAATGCAAAAAGAAATCTTTTACGTAAGAGAAATTATAAAAAGAGAAGTAGAAGAAAGAGAAATAGAGATGGAAAGCCTAGAAAAAAATATATTTGAAAAGACAAATTATATTTCCTCTATATCCTTAAAAATTGATAGGAGTTCATTAAATTTATATAAAAAAATTAGAAGTCAAAAGTCTAATCCTATAGTAGCCTTAAAAGACAATATATGTACTGGTTGCCATATGAGAATACCAGCTTATCAAAAAAATATATTGAGTGAAAGTAGTGAAATCATAGTGTGTGAGTCATGTGGAAGGATTTTATATATAGATATTCCCTAAATATTGCCTTTGCAAAAAAGGACAAAATATGATATATTAGTATCATAAAATAGAGTAAGTTGAATGGTCGCATGCTTTGCATGAGGAAAGTCCGTGCTCCATAGAGCAAGATGCTGGATAACGTCCAGTGGGGGTGACCCTAAGGATAGTGCAACAGAGAGATACCGCCTATATATAGGTAAGGGTGGAAAGGCGAGGTAAGAGCTCACCAGCGCTTAGGTGACTAAGCGGCTATGTAAACCCCATCTGGAGCAAGACCAAGAGGGAACTTAAAAGAAGTGGTTGCTCGCCACTGTTCCAATGGTAGGTTGCATGAACCTATTGGTAACAATAGGTCTAGATAGATGACCATAAAAACAGAACACGGCTTACAGATTTACTCTTATACATATCATAGAAATACAAAAAGACATCTAATATTAGATGTCTTTTTGTATTTCTATGAAAAATTGTAATAAAATCTTTCACCTAGAAGTATAAATAGTATAGACATAATTTATCTAATATTTATATGGATAACTTTTATTTATTAGCTTTAATAGAAATTTTCTAATGTATTGATAGAAGATCTTCTAAATAGAGGTGAAAAAATGCTTTATAAAAAGACGAAAATTGCTATAGTAGTATTTACAATATTTTTCATTGGATTTATAAGTCTAAGATATACTAAGGCACAAAACAATTTAGATGATAAGATTCAAACTGGTGAATATATAGATAGTGTATATGAAGATTCAAATGAAGAAAATTTTATTGAAGAAAAAGAACACATAAATCATGATATAGTAGAAGAAAATTTTATACAGATAAAAGATAAAAAAGAAGAAGTAAGTAGATCAATTGATTCTAGAAGAAACAATTCTATCTCTAAAATAGTAGAAAAGGCCTATGATGAACTTGGAAAACCATATTCATATGGGAAAACAGGTCCTAGCTCCTATGATTGTTCAGGATTTACTTCTTATATATATTCAAATTCTTTAGATATTAAATTAAATAGGACTTCAAAACAACAGAGTGAAAATGGATATTTAGTAGAGAAAAAGGATTTGATACCAGGAGATTTGGTTTTCTTTAATACTTCTGGAAAAGATATATCTCATGTTGGAATTTATATAGGCGATGGGGAGATGATACATGCTTCTTCTAAGAGCAAAAAGATAATTATAGCTAAAATAGATTCAGATTATTTTAAGTCTAGATATGTAACTGCTAGAAGAATAATAAGATAAATCAAAAAAGGTTAAAATCTAAGTTTAGATTTTAACCTTTTTTAGCTGGAATAAGGTGTAAAGTATGTTATAATTTAGATTAAGTTATAAATATAACAAGCAATTAAATAAGTAAATAGGAGTGATTTAATTGACAAAAATTTTAAAAGGGAAAATCGTAGGGGATAAGATCAAAGAAGATATTGTTAAGAAAGTAAAAGAATTAAAAAAACAAGACGAAATTCCTACTTTAGGAATAGTAAGATTAGGAAAAAACCCTGGAGATATCTCCTATGAAAAAAGTATAATTAAAAACTGCGATAGTGTAGGGATTAGAAGTAAAGTGATAGAAGAAAAAGAATCAATTAGTACTGAAGACTTAATAGAAACTATAGAAAGATTGAATAAAGATAAAGATATATCAGGTATACTTGTATTTAGACCTTTACCTAAACATATTGATGAAGACAAAATTAAAAATACAATTGATCCAAACAAGGATGTAGACTGTATGCACCCATTAAATCTGGAGAAGATATTTGAAGGAGATATGACAGGATTTGTACCATGTACTCCAAAGAGTGCAATGGAGATATTAAATTATTATGATATTGATTTAGAAGGCAAAGATGTTGTAGTGATAAATAGGTCTATGGTAGTTGGAAAACCTTTAGTAATGATGCTACTAGAGGAAAATGCAACTGTGACTATTGCACATTCTAGAACTAAAAATTTACAAGAAATAACTAATAGGTCAGATATAGTTATAACTGCTCTAGGCAAAGCTAAATTTTTAGATAAAAAGTATTTTAATGAGGATTCTATTATTATAGATGTTGGAGTTAGTTTAGACAATAATAAAAAGATAAGTGGAGATGCAGACTATGATAATCTAATAGATTTTGTAGATATGATAACTCCTGTTCCTGCAGGTGTAGGAAGTGTAACTACAAGTATTTTATTGAGACAAGTGGTAGAAGCATGTGAAAAAAGAGTCTAAAAGACTCTTTTTTCTCTTTTTAGACAAAAATAGTCTTTATTTTATGAAGGAGAAATAGTTTTTATATAGAATAATATCCTTAACATATAAAAAGGGAGGGGTATTTTTGTATTTAACGCTTAAGATAAAAAATAGAAATTTAATAGCAAGCTTTAAAGGAGAATTAGATCATCATAGTTCTAAAGAGGCAAGGGAAAAGATTGACAAAGTATATTTAGATAAAAATCTAAATAATATTATTTTAGACTTAAGAGAATTAACTTTTATGGATAGTTCTGGTATAGGTCTAATCATGGGAAGATATAAAAATACTGAAAAAAATAATAAAAAGCTGATAATAGTAAATGATAATTCTTATGTAGAGAGAATAATAAAAATGGCTGGATTACTAAAATTAGTAGAATCTTACCCTAAGATTGAAACAGCTATGGAAAATTTATAAAGGGGGGATAATAGTGGATAATTATATGAAATTAGAGTTTTTAAGTAAATCAAATAATGAATCATTTGCTAGAGTAGTGGTGGCAGCTTTTGCATCTCAATTAGACCCTACATTAGAAGAATTATCTGATATCAAGACTGCTGTATCTGAAGCAGTTACAAATGCAATAATTCATGGATATGAACATAGAGAAGGACTAATAATTATAGAGTCTAGAATAAGTATAGACAAAATTGAGATAATAGTTAAAGATGAGGGAAATGGAATAAATGATCTTGAACAAGCTATGGAACCATTTTATACATCTAAGCCAGATATGGAGAGATCAGGTATGGGGTTTACGGTTATGGATACTTTTATGGATAGATTAACTGTAGAGAGTAAATTTAAAGAAGGTACTACTATAAGAATGACTAAGAAATTTAAAAAGCTCTCAGATGAGGAGAGATAGATATGGGTTTAGGGGAAGAGAAAAGGAGATTACTATCTCATGAAGAGACTATGGAATTAATAAAAAAGTCTCAAGATGGGGATAAAGATTCAAAAGAAAAACTAGTAGAACACAATATAGGTTTGATTAGATCGGTGTTAAGAGGATTTACAAATAGAGGTCATGATTTAGAAGATCTATTTCAAATAGGAAGTATTGGTCTTTTAAAAGCTATAGATAAATTTGATAGTTCCTTTGATGTAAGATTTTCTACATATGCTGTACCTATGATAATGGGTGAAATTAAAAGGTTTTTAAGAGATGATGGAATGATAAAAGTCAGCAGATCTTTAAAACAAGTAGCAGGTCATGCAAAAAAAGCAAAGGAAAAACTATCTAAAAATTTAGGTAGAGAACCAACAATCGATGAAATAGCAAAGGAAATAGATATAGAGAGGGAAGAATTAGTTTTGGCTTTAGAGTCTTCTTATCAGCCAGAATACTTATATAATGTTATACATCAAGATGATGGAGCACCTCTTTATTTAATTGATAAAATTGCACTTAAAGCTGATCAAAATGAAGAGATGATAGATAAACTTTTATTAAAAGAAATAATAGGGAAATTAAAACCAAGGGATCGAAAAGTAATAATTTTAAGATATTTTAAAGACAAGACACAAACTGAAGTTGCAAAGACATTGGGGATATCACAAGTACAAGTATCTAGAATTGAAAAGAGTATAATTCAAGAGATTAAATCTTTTTTTGCAGAGGCATAATATATTATGCCTCTTTTTGAATTAAAAATTTAATTTAGTAAATAATACTTATATGGTGAGGTGATATCTTGAAAACTTATAGATTTAGACTTAAAAGTATTTTATTCATGTTAGTAGTAATTGTAATATTTGGAGTAATCTTTTCTTTTAAGAGAGATATTACAAATAATAGCTATCCTAAAAAAGCTACTCTTGTAAATGCAACTTTGACAGGGAATGTAGATTATGAATAAAGAAGATATATTTATAAAATTATCTAAAAAAAAGGTAGTAGATGTAGGGGAAAATGTATATATAAAAGATATTGGGCAAGTATATGCAAGTGATGAAAAATTAAAAAAAGCAGTAGAAAATTTAAAGATATATGGAAAAGCTCAGGAAGAAAATTGGGATTTTATTGATTCTACAGAAGTGTTAAACAAAGTAGGAGAATACAATCCAAATATAAGAGTGAGTTTATTGGGTGCTGATAATGTACTACTTGAAATAAAGTCAAAAGAAGAAAAAAGTACTATAATTGAATTTGTTAAAGTATTTTTAATATGCATACTGCTCTTATTTGGAACGGGAATGGCAATAATAAATTTCCATGAAGATGTAAATATGATAGATTCCATAGAAAAATTATACTATACAATTACAGGAGAAAAAGAAACTAATCCATTAATTATGACTATTCCATATTCTATAGGACTAGGATTAGGAGTGCTTATATTTTTTAATAGGATAATTAGTTCAAGTATAAGGAGAAAAAAAGAACCAGGTCCAATGGAAATAGAATTATATCTATATGATGCTGATATGGAAGAGTGTATTTTAGAAAGAATGATAGAAAAGGGTAAAATCAAAAAATAAAGAGGTGATCATAATAGAGAAATTATTAGCAATAGGTATTTCTTTTAGTGGAGGAATAGTTATTGGAGGAGCATTTGCAGCATTTTATTCTTTATTACAGATTATTCCTCGTTTAGCACAGATTTCAGAGACTAATCAGTTCGTAAAATTATATCAAAATATTTTTGTTATGAGTTCAATTATATTTATAACAATATATTTTCATGATTTCCATCTAAAATTAGGAAATCTCTCAGTTTTAACTATTTCCCTATTGATGGGTACTTTTACAGGTTTATTTTCATCAGCATTAGCAGAAGTATTAAATGTATTACCAGTATTAAGTAAAAAGATAAAGTTTAAAAATAGTTTAAGATATGTAATTTATTCTTTAATGCTTGGAAAAGTATTAGGCTCTTTATATTATTGGATAACATATTAATTTGGAGGTAACAAATGGAAAAGATGAATAAGGCAGAATATCAAAAAATGGCTCAAGATAGAATACCAAAGCCTACCTATGCTAAAAATATAGTATTAGCATTTTTAGTAGGAGGAACTATATGTACTATTGGTCAATGGATAAATAATTTTTTAACTAATCAAGGATATACAGAAGAAATGGTAGGGATAGGTACTGCGATAATTTTAGTTTTCTCAGGTGCTCTACTAACAGGATTAGGAGTTTATGATAAACTAGGTAAATTTGGAGGTGCAGGTGCAGCTGTACCAATAACAGGTTTTGCAAATTCCATAGTAGCTCCTGCAATGGAGTTTAAAAGGGAAGGATTTATATTTGGAGTAGCAGCGAATATGTTTATGATAGCTGGACCTGTACTTGTATATGGAGTAGGAAGCTCTATTATAGTAGGAATACTTAGCATATTATTTCAAAGGTAGGTGATAAAATGGCATTAAAAAAGGTTGGAAGGCAAACTATAAGATTATTAAATCCCCCTTCAATATCTAGTACTTACAGTATAGTAGGACCTAAAGAGGGACAGGGGCCGCTAAAAGATTATTTCGATGAAATATTAGAAGATGATCTATGGGGTCAGGAATCTTGGGAAAAGGCTGAGAGTAAAATCCAAGAATCTGCAATTAGAGCAGCTATAGATAATTTAGGGCTTTCATTAGGGGACATAGACTATCTTATTTCAGGAGATTTATTAAACCAAATTATAGCTACAGGATACTCAGCTAGGCAATTAGCTATACCTTTCTTTGGCATATATGGTGCTTGTTCTACTATGGCCCAGTCTATGGCTTTAGGGGCAATGTTAGTAGAAGGAGGATTTGCAGATAATGTAGCTTGTGCTACATCAAGTCATTTTAGTACTGCTGAAAGACAGTTTAGATTTCCTTTAGAGTATGCAGCACAAAGGACATTTTCATCTCAATGGACTGTTACAGGCTCGGGAGCAGCTGTAATTTCTGCTCAAGGACCCGGTCCGTATATAACCTACATTACCCCAGGAAGAATAATAGATCCTGGAATTAAAGATGTAGGAAATATGGGAGGAGCTATGGCTCCTGCAGCTATAGACACATTAATAAACCATTTTCAAGATACAGGATTTTCTCCAAGTGATTATGATTTAATAATAACAGGAGACTTAGGTAGGGTGGGAAAATCTATAGTTTTAGAAATGATGGAAAAAAGAGGCTATGACTTAGAGGGAATATATACAGACTGCGGAGCAGAGATATTTAATAAAAGTCAAGATACCCATTCAGGTGGAAGTGGATGTGCTTGTTCAGCAGTTGTCATGGCAGGATATATTATGAAAGAAATTAAAAAAGGAAGATTTAGAAAAGTATTATTTATGTCTACAGGAGCTATGCATTCTAAACTTATAACACAACAAGGTGAATCTATTCCAAGTATAGGTCATGCTTTAACCATAGAAGTAAATCCAGAATAAAGAGAGGGTGATTGAATGGAGTATATAAAGGCTTTTATTGTGGGAGGAGCAATATGTATAATAGGTCAAATTTTATTAGATAGAACAAAATTAACTCCAGCACATATATTAGTGTCTTTTCTTACTACAGGAGTTATTTTAGGTGGTATGGGATTATATGAACCCTTGGTAGAGTTTGGAGGAGCTGGGGCCACTGTGCCCATTTCAGGATTTGGATATTCTCTTGCAAAGGGAGCTATAGAGGCAGCTAAGCAAGATGGGATAATGGGAGCCTTTACTGGGGGGCTAAGTGCAACAGCAGGTGGGATAGCAGCTGCTATTATATTTGGATATATAATGGCCATAGTATTTAATCCAAAAACAAAGTCCTAGGCTTTAAGCTAGGACTTTGTTTTTTAATCGTTTTCTATTGGGTCTAATGGTATAAAATCTTCTTCATTATCTTTGTTGTTGCCATTATTACCCTTATTACCATTGTTACCATTATTATTTGAATTACCTTGATTATTATCTTCTTCTATATCTTCATTATCCTCTTCATCATCTTCTTCCAATAAAGTTAAAAGACTGTGATCAGTACATATGCTTGTAGGAGCATTATAGTTATAATCACTTGGGACAATTCCGTTATTTTGAGATGGTAGATATGGTGGTGTTCTTTCTATGAATACTTTGGAAGCTGTAAGTTCCTTTGGACAGTATTCATTTGCAATCTTACCATTTGTAGTATCTATAACAAGGGATACATGTTTATCACAGTAAGTCTTTGGAACTGTTCCTTTAGCAAAAATTTCAGTTTTTACTACGCCTCTAGGATCACTTAAACATTCTTCAGTTGGACGTAATCCAGACTGAGTACATACACTAGCTGTAACAATGCCTTCTGGCCTATCAAAACTACTTTTTGCTTCTAGGCCTTCATGAGCTCTAGTCATTATATTCTTCCAAAGTTGTGCTGCTGTACCACTACCTTTGCTCAAAGTCACACCAGGAGAGTCATTTCCAATCCAGACTCCACCTACATAGTATGGGGTATATCCAACAAACCAAATATCAGCTTGATTTTGTGTTGTACCTGTTTTACCAGCAGATGCCATATTTGACAGTCTTGCTCTTCCGGCAAATCCGCCAGATAGAGTAGTTCTTAGGGCATCACCCATTATATAAGCTATTTGGGGTGAAACCACTATAGTTTCAGTAGAAGTCTTTTCAAGTAGTATATTGCCATATTTGTCTAAAACTTTAGTAAATGCTATTGGCTCATGAAATACTCCATCATTTGCTATGGCACCAAAGGCTGCTGTAACTTCTAGAGGTGTTAGACCTTTAGTCATTCCACCTAATGCCAAGGAAGATAGGTTCTCATCGTTTGTAGATGGATTTTCAGCAGCTGTTATTATACTGTCTTTTTCTGGATTTGCCTTATTTACAATCCCCATCTTTTCCAGATATGATAGGGAAGTTTTTATACCTATATCATCTAGAGTTTTAACAGCATTTACATTTACAGATTGCTCTACAGATCGTCTTAAAGTTTGTATGCCTTTATATCCACTATACCAGTTTTTAGGCCATCTTTTACCGTTTGCATAAAATGGAATATCATCTATACCAGTTGCTAGATTATAACCATTATCTAAAGCAGGTAGGTATACAGAAATAGGTTTTATGACAGATCCAGGTTGTCTTTGAGAGTCTGTAGCCCTATTTAATATTCTAGTTCCATCTATATCTCTACCACCTACAATTGCTTTTATATGTCCATTTCTATAGTCCATAATAACTGAAGCAGATTGAGGTTGAACTATTCCGTCTTTAGCTCTAAAGAAATATTTATTACTTATAACTAAACTTTCATTTTCATCTATTCTATAAAATCCTTCAGATTTATCTAAGTATTTTTTACTTATTACTATTTTATTTCCACTATTTACCTTAAATTCATCTTCAGGAATAACTATAGAACCTACAACATGGCTTACGAGATTTTTTTTATCATCAATAATATAGTAATCACCTATATCTATATGTTTTGGATAAGGTGTAAAGACTTTACTGTTGATTGTAATATTTCCATCATTTATACTATAGTTTCCTTTGTTTATAACTAAATCGTAATCAGAGTTTAGAATATTGTCTTTTTTAAAATACACAATTTTACCAGATCGATCAATTACATTGCCATATTTGTCAAGCTTCCAATCTATTAGGGCTGGGCCTCTAATATTATTTATATTACCTAAAAGTATTTCAGTAAAATTAGTATAAACATCTTCCAATTGTTTTTGCATTTTTACATCAATGGTGGAATAAATTTTCAAACCACCAGTATACAATTCATCATATGCCTTTTCTTTAGAATATCCAAAATTTTCCTGTAGAGCCTTTACAACTTCAGTTTTTACATAGTCAGAAAAATATGATGTAATATCTTCCCTTTTTTTACCTCCGGGCTTTAGATTAGCTTTTATATCTTCAGCTAAAGCTTGATCATATTCAGCTTTTGTAATGGTTTGTAATTCATACATTTTTTGTAAAACCAATTTTTGTCTTTTTACTGATTCATCATTATACACTAATATATATCTTTCACCTAAAATATCTGCTTCTCCAACAGAAAACTGTTGTGAGCTGTCAAAATTATCAGGTCTGACTCTTATATATGGTTGAAATTTTAGTGGGCTTTTAACTACACCAGCCAATAGAGCTGATTCAGCAATTGTTAAGTCCTCAACATTTTTGGAAAAATAAGTTTGAGCAGCTTCTTGAACTCCATAGGCATTTTGACCTAATGAAATCCTATTTAAGTATGCTTCTAGTATTTGATCTTTATGAAGCTCTCTTTCCATCTGTAGTGCAAGATAAGCTTCTGTAATTTTTCTAGTCCAATTTTGATCTGGTGATAAATAAAGATTTTTTACTAATTGTTGAGTAATAGTACTTGCACCACGCACGATTCTTCCAGCTTTTATATTGTCTACAGCGGCTGCTACAATCCCCTTAGGATCTACCCCATGATGATCTTCAAATCTTTCATCTTCTATAGAGATAAAGGCATCCTTCAAATGAGTTGGCATTTTACTTAGGCTTACTACAGTTCTAAGTTCTGCAGCTTGTATTTTTTCGATTAAGTTCCCATCTAAATCATAGATAAATGAAGTTTGATTTAAGGATGAGTTTATTTTGCTAGGTTCAATTTCTGGAGCGTCTTTTATTATAGATAATACCATTCCAAGTACAGCCCCTCCAGCTATGAATCCAATAATCAAAATGGAAATAAGAAATATTTTTAATCCCTTTAACCAAGTAAATTTAGTTTTTTTCTTTTTCTTTTTATTATTGTTGTTTTCAGACATTTTTTCCTCCTTGTTTTAAAAAAGGCCTAGAATAAATATATTATAACATAGTTAAATAATAATGTTAACAAAGTTAATTTTATAAAATAAATTTTAATTTAAATGGAAATTTTTATAATTGTTAGATAATAATTGTAAAAGGTGTTATAATAATACTAAAGTAGCATTAAATTATTATGAGGGGAGGAGATAAATGGATGCAGGATAAGTTTAGTATGGAAAGAGTTTTAATAGTAGGAGTGGATTATGACAATAATTCTATAGCTATAGAAAACTCCCTAGATGAATTAGAAGAGTTAGTAAAGGCTGCAGGAGGGGAAGTAGCTTCTAGAGTTATTCAAAGAGTAGACAAAATAAACCCTACATTTTTTATAGGGAAGGGTAAGGTAAATGAGATAAAGAATTATTGCGAAGAATTAGATATTCCTACAATTGTCTTTAATGATGAACTCTCAGGAGCACAAATTAGAAATCTAGAAGAAAATACAAATAAAAAAATTGTAGATAGAACAAATTTAATCTTAGATATATTTGAAGGTCGGGCAAATTCAAGAGAAGGAAAATTACAAGTAAAATTAGCACAATTGAGATATAGATTGCCTAGGCTAGTAGGATTTAGAGATTATCTTTCTAGAGAAGGTGGAGGAATAGGAACAAGGGGACCTGGGGAACAAAAGCTAGAAACAGATAGAAGACACATACTTAGAGAAATTGATAATATAGAAAGACAATTAAAAGAAGTAGAAGCCAATAGAAATATTAAAAGGAAAAAAAGATTAGATTCTAATATACCTATAGTTGCCCTTGTGGGCTATACCAATGCAGGGAAATCTACTCTTTTAAATAGATTAGTTGAATTTAATAATGAAGAAGGAAATTCTAAAGAAGTGTATGTAAAGGACATGCTCTTTGCTACTTTAGATACTTCGCTAAGAAAAGCTAAATTGTTAAATGGACAAGATTATCTTCTAACAGACACAGTAGGATTTGTATCAAAACTACCTACACATCTAATAGAGGCCTTTAAAAGCACCTTAGAAGAAGTAGAATATGCAGATTTATTATTACATGTTGTAGATGCTTCAAATGAGGATTTAGACATACAAATAGATACTACAAATAAAATTTTAAAGGACTTAAAAATCATTGACAAACCTATAATTACAGTTTTTAATAAAAAAGATAAAGTAGATATCCAAAATCTTATGGTGAACAAAAATATTATAGGAGAAAAGATATTTATTTCTGCCAAAGAAGATAATAGTATGGAAGGATTACTTAAATTAATAGAAAAGACACTTCCTCAGGAGTATAAAAAGGTGGAGATAAATATTCCCTATGATGAACAATACATTTTAAATTACTTTATGAAAAATTACGATATAAAAGATATAGAACACAAAGAAGATGGAAGTCATATACATTTAAGTATCAATCATATTGATAAAGAAAAATATAAAAAATATATTTTAAATTAAAAAGGAGATGGTACTATGTTGACTAGGAATTGTGCAGGAGGAGTAGTATTTAAAGAGAATAAGGTATTAATCTTAAAGAATGATAAAAATGAATGGGTACTTCCAAAGGGAAAGATTAGAGGAGAGAGTTTACCCTCGGAAACAGCAGTAAATAGGGTAGGATTTGAAACTGGAGTAGATGCAAGGATAGTTTCATCTGCTGGGGAAACTGCTTATGAATTTTATTCTCTTTCAAGACACCAAGCTGTATGCAATAAAATCATATGGTATATTATGGAATCTGATGATGAAATCGCCAATATAAACTTAGAAGAAGGGTTTTTAGAAGGCGGATTTTATTCTATAGAAGAAGCGATTAATATGATTACCTATAGTCAAGATAAGTCTCTTGTATCATTATCATATAAAAGATACTTAGAATATAAAGAGTATGAGCAAAATTTAAATTATGCTTAGTATCATTTGAAGTATTATAAAAGGGTGACAAGATGGATATAAAATATAAGACAGTTTTTGAATATGGAGAAGACGAGATAATTATTAATAAGTCTAGATTCATAGGCTATGTAAAGCCTATTAAGAGTGAAGATGAGGCATTGGAGTTTATCCAAGAGATAAAAACTAAACATAGAGATGCAACTCATAATGTATATGCTTATGTAATTGGAGAAAATTCAAATATTCAAAGATTTAATGATGATGGGGAACCATCAGGAACAGCTGGAATACCAGTTTTAGAAGTAATAAAAAAAGAAGAACTTAGAGATGTAGTAGTTGTTGTAACTAGATATTTTGGGGGAATCAAATTAGGTGGCGGAGGCTTAATTAGAGCTTATACTAAGGGGTGCAAAATTGCACTAGATGCAGGTTTAATTGTGGATATGGTTCTTCACACTAATTTGGAGATAAAAGTAGATTATACCCTATATGGTAAAATAGAAAATTATCTACAAAATGAAAACTATACTCCTGAAAATATAGATTTCCAAGATAATATAATAATTAGTATATATGTAGATAATAGAGATATAGAAAAGTTTAAAAGAGAATTAATAAACATGACAAGTGCCAATATAGACATTTTAGATTTAAATGAAAAGTATTTACCTATAAAAGACAATATGAAATTAAACATTGATGGGTAAAATAGAAATAAAGGGGTATAATTTTATTTGGAGTTGATAATTTATGGTAGATTTTGAAAAGTGGAAAAAGGAAATGTTAGACAAAAAGATTTGGGCGGTAGTGGGAGTAACTGAAAAAAAAGAAAAGTACGGATATAAGATATGGAAGATATTAAAAAAGCATGGATATGAAACTTATGGTATAAATCCAAATTACGATGAAATAGAAGGAGAAAAGATATATCATAATTTGAGAGATTTACCAGAAAAAGTAGATGTAATTGATATAGTAGTACCTCCTAAACACAGTATAAATACTTTAGATGAGGCTAAAGACCTTGGAGTAGAGTATATCTTTTTTCAGCCGGGAACTTATGATGATGAAGTAGTTAAAAAAGCTGATGATTTAGGATTTAAATATTTAACAAATGATTGTATATATGCAACTTTAAAGAGAAAAGAATAGGATAAAACCTATTCTTTTTTTTCTTTTTTGAAAAATTCATATATACCTACTATAAGTAAAAAAAAACCGAAATATTTTCTTAAATGATTAGAATCTATACCAGTTGCAAGAAAAGCTCCTAAAACAGAACCCAATATTCCTGGGAATATAAGTTTTTTTGTATATTTATTTTCTATATTCCCTTGCTTTTTATGGGTTAAAAGAGCTACTATTCCTATGGGAATAAATACTATCAAATTTATTCCTTGAGCTTCTAATTGATTTAAACCCACAAGTAAAACTAAAGAAGGAATTAAGATAGTTCCTCCTCCTATACCCATTCCACTTATGATACCAGATAAAAAGCCTATAATTATTAATTTCATACTAAAATCATCCTTATAGCAGTATATATTATTACACTGCCAAATACTTTTCTTAGAATATTTGTGGGAATTTTATTTAAAAACTTAGCACCTAGATAACTTCCAAATACTCCTCCTATTATTACTAATAAACTTAGATCTAAGGGTATTGAATTGTTAAATAAATAAATAATAGTACTTATTATAGATAAGGGCAATATAACAGATATGGCAGTAGCATGAGCAATATGATCCTTTAGTTTTATTAGAAAAATTAAAGAGGGCACTATAATAGTACCTCCGCCAGAGCCAAATAGACCGTTAATAAACCCAGCAAATAGACCAATAAAGATTAATTTTATTTTGAGTTTATCCATTTTTTCTCCTTTATGTTATAATAAATAAGAATTCTATATTAATTTCACCAAAAACACATAAGATATTCATTTATACACAAAAGAGTCTAATTTATATTGTAGATACAAGCTGAAAGATGTATAATAGTACAGGATATAATTAAAAGGAGATGAAACTAGTGGCAGGACATTCTAAATGGAATAATATAAAAAATAAAAAAGGTAAAGAAGATGCCAAAAGAGCAAAAGAGTTTACAAAATTAGGAAGATATATAATGGTAGCTGCAAAGGAAGGTGGAGGGGATCCAGAGTATAATCCATCATTAAGTGCAGCAATTGCTAAAGCTAAGGCTGCAAATATGCCAAATGATAATATTGAAAGAGCTATAAAAAAGGGTACTGGGGAATCAGGAGCAGAAATATATGAAGATATAATTTATGAAGGATATGGTCCATCAGGAATAGCTGTATTAGTAGCAGCTCTAACAGATAATAGAAATAGGACAGCTCCCGATGTAAGACATGCTTTTGATAAATCAGGTGGAAATTTAGGTCAATCAGGTTGTGTATCTTTTATGTTTGATAGAGTGGGAATGTTAGCTATTGAAAGAACAGATAATATAGATGAAGATGAACTTACTATGTTAGCTATAGATCTTGGAGCAGAAGATTTTACTGCTCAAGACGAGGGTTTTGAGATAATTACATCTGTGGAGAATTTCAATGAGGTGAAAGAAGGACTATCTAAAGAAGGATATGAATTTGCTATGGCAGAAATCACTCAAATTCCTCAAAATACAATAAAACTTACTGATGCAGAAGATATAAAAAACATGGAAAAACTAATAGATATGCTTGAAGATAATGACGATGTTCAAGAGGTATATCATAACTGGGATATGGAGTAATAGTAGTAGTTTAAATGATTATGGGGATTTAAGTTGTGGAAAATCAGCGGAAAATCCTTTGAATTATAATATACGATTTAAAAAACATAAATGAGTCACGAACATTCTAAATACTCTTTTTGTATGTATGAAAAAACATATAAGGAGGGTATTTTTTATGTTGTAGAAGATATATTTTGTATTATATAGAATAGAGGAATATTGGTAGTCTTCCTAGATATTTGGATTAGAACTTTGTGGTATTAAACCATGTACCATATAATATAAATCAACTTATGATATATGGTATAATATCCACATAAATAATTCATAACAATATAAGTTTAAGTTAGGTCAGTTCTAAGCTGTAGAAATTACTTAAAATATATTTTTATTTAACCCTGAATATTATTTATACTTTAAAATAAAAGGAGATTAGTATAATGGAAATTAAAATTAGAAAAATACTTGCAGATGATTTAGATGGAGTAGTAGAAGTAGAATCAAGATGCTTTCCAGAGGCAGAGGCTGCTACGAGGTCATCATTGGAAGAAAGAATCAATACATTTCCAGAAAGCTTTTTTGTAGGAGAAATTCAAGGGAAAATAATTGGCTTTATAAATGGTGCCATAATCAATGAAACTGTTATTTATGATGAACTATTTAATGATGCTACACTACATATTCCTGATGGAGATTATCAGACTATTTTTGGACTTGATGTGATACCAGAGTATCGCAATCAAGGAATTGCTGCACAATTAATGAATCATATGATAGAGGTATCAAGATTAAATGGAAGAAAAGGTGTTATTCTAACATGTAAAGATAAACTTATTGATTATTATACAAAGTTCGGATATGTAAATAAGGGTATATCTAAGTCAGTACATGGTGGATCTAAATGGTATGATATGATTTTAGTGTTTTAAATTTGTATTTTAGATAAGAGAATATTATTGTGTTTTATTTTTAAAATTGGAGGAAGTAAGAAATGATTAATGCAACTGAACAAAAATTATATGATAATCTAAATTCATTTTAGATAAATTGTATTAGCCTCAAAGTGCAAAATAATCGGTGTTTATAAGGTGTTAGTAGGAGGAGATTAAATGGAAATAAGAGTATATAATAAAGTTGATGATGAATACAAATTGATGGAAATGATAGAAAATGAAGAAGGATGGACCTATTCTGATAGTAGTGTGTCTGAAAAATATAGGATGGCTTTAGAAAACTCAATCACCTATGTAGCATATGAGGGTGATGTCCTGTGCGGGTATTCACGTTCTATCGATGATTGCGGTTTCTATGTGTATGTTTGTGATTTGTTGGTTAAGCCAGAATATAGAGGAAAAAATATTGGACGAAAATTGATGGAGTGTATATACACTGACTATTCAAATCAGACTGTTTATGTTATGTCTGATGTCGATGAGTACTATAAAAAACAGGGATACAAGCGAGCAGGCTCAATATTTGAAGTAACAAATAAGAGTAAAATATAGAAGCACTACTCTTTTGTTATAATTATAAAGATAAGATGCAATATTAAAATAAGTGTAATAACTAAAAAGCAGAATATTTTACTTTAATACCGTATTATTCAGAAATGAATTGTGCGGTATTTTTAAATGTTGTATTACAAGTATTATGCGATGTACTATTGAGGTTTAAAATGGGAATAACATTCTTTTGAAACTGAATAATACGATATTTTAAAATTAAGAATTTGCTGTAACGTAAGCGATCAATAATCCCATGGATTCACAAATGTTACGTAACATGAGATAATACTCTCTACAAAGTACTTTTAAAGTTAACAAAGTAACTTTGGCAACATTAAAAGTGTAGGGAGATGATTAACATTACAACTATGAAAGCTACTAAACATGAAATACTTAAGGCTCAATGGTCGGAAATCATTAAAAGGCATAGTGAAAGTGACCAGTCCATAAAAGAATGGTGTGAAGAAAATGATATTTCAAGAACCAAATTCTACTATTGGCAGCGAGTAATCAGACAAGAAGCCCTAATTAAAGCAGGAACACTAGCTGTTACAGGTCAAACTCAATTTATAGAAGTTAAGCCAAGTGAAGCTAAAGCCAATATAGTAGGATCTAAATCTAACAATAAAGGTATCTGTGCTATCTTGCGCTCAAATGGAAATGAAATTGAAATTCTAAATGGGGCAGATCCAAATACATTAGGTATAGTAATTAATTTAATTGGTAAATAATCATGAGAATTAAATTTCCGGATGATATACGAATATACATTGCCTGCGGTAAGACTGATATGAGAAAATCAATTGACGGTCTTTCCGCTATAGTATCTCAAAACTTTAAGCTAAATCCATTTGAAAATGCGCTTTTCCTCTTTTGTGGAGGTAAAAGAGATAGGATAAAAGCGTTGCTTTGGGAGGGAGATGGATTTCTTCTTCTCTACAAAAGGCTTGAAGGCGGGGTGTTTCAGTGGCCAAGAACTGAAGAAGATGTTAGGGAAATTACTCCTCAGCAATATAGATGGCTAATAGAGGGTTTATCAATTGATCAAAAAAAGGTCATTCAAAAGATAGATAACAAAAGGATAATATAGATGCTTGAAACTGCTCAAAATTACATAGTTTCAAGTATTTTTTTGTTGTTTGTAGGTTAGGAAAATGATATAATATATTTAAATAAAACATATTAGAAAGGCTAAATTCCAATGAATGAAAACTCTTTGATAAAGACACTTCAAGATACAATTGAATTACAGAATAAAACCATAGAAGGCCTTAGAGAAGAGTTGAAAAAGGCTAATGAAAATATGGAATACCTAATTAAGAAACTCTATGGAAGAAAGACAGAAAAGACTTCTGCCATAGACGGCCAATTAATCATTAATGATATGGAATTAGGTCTATTTAACGAAGTTGAAAAAGAAGCCGACTTCTCTATACAAGAACCTGTTCCATTTGAAGAGCCTATTAAAAGAACTAGAAAAGGCTACAAGAGAAAAGACTTGTTTAAAAACCTACCTAGCCAAGATCAAATATTTAGGCTGGAAGAATCCCAGCAAATCTGCCCAATTGATGGAAAGAGACTCTCAGTTGTAGGAAGAAAATTCGTAAGATCAGAAATCAGATACATACCGGCAGAAATATCTGTAATTAATATATATCAAGAAAATTATGAGTGTAGAACATGTAAAAAAGAAGGAAGACCTGGAATCTTTAATCCAAATACACCCGAGCCTGTACTTCAGCATTCCTATGCCACAGCATCATCAGTAGCCTGGACCATGTATCAAAAGTTTGTACAGTCAGTACCACTATACAGGCAAGAAAAAGATTGGAAACAGATGGGCTTTCCCATAAGTAGAGCAACCCTATCCAACTGGATAATTAAAACATCAGAAGAATGGTTAAATCCCATAGTAGAAAAGCTAAGGGAAGAACTATTAAAAGATAAATATTTACATGCTGATGAGACTCCAGTTCAAGTATTAAATGAAGAAGGTAAGAAAAATACCACAAAATCATATATGTGGGTGTATTCTACTTCAGTTAATGCAAAGAGAGGAATAAGAATATTTAAATATGCACCTGGTAGAACAGGAGACAATGCCAAGGATTTCCTAAAAGGATTCAATGGCTACCTCCATACAGATGGATATTCAGGATATAACAAGGTAAAAGATATCCACCAATGTTTGTGCTGGGCCCATCTTAGAAGATACTTTAAAGATGCCCTTCCAAAAGATGTAAAAAGTGAAGAAGCAAGTCTACCAGCAAAAGGAATAGCATATTGTAATAAACTCTTTGATTGGGAAAGAAAGTTTAAAGATCTCACTCCAGAAAAAAGAAAAATTAAGCGTCTAGAAAAAGAAAAACCACTTCTAGAGGCCTTTTGGTTATGGGTAGAAAATAATAATGATAAAGTACTTCCCAAATCTAAAATAGGACAAGCATTACAATATGCTCTAAATCATAAAGAAAAATTAGAAACCTACTTAGAAGATGGAAACTGTGTCATATCCAATAATATTGCAGAAAACAGTATAAGACCATTTACAGTAGGTAGAAAAAATTGGACCTTCTGCGGAAGTCCAAAAGGTGCCTACGCAAGTGCCTGTGTCTACACCCTAGTAGAAACAGCAAAAGCAAATGGACTAAACCCCTATAAATATTTAGAATACATCCTGTCAATATTACCAGGATCCAATCTTAAAACCAATCCTAAAATCCTAGAGCTAATGATGCCTTGGGATGATTTAGTCCAAAAATCATGTAAATCTGAATAAATACTATTATAGGGATATCATACCGATATCCCTATATTTATACAATACATCTTTTATTCAACGCTTACGCTGTAACAATATAGAGGATATAGTATAATTCGCTTATTATATTAATCATATTAGTAGGATATTATGAAGTATGATATTATTATAAAAATAAGAGTTGAACTATGTTTATGAAAAGGATGTACATTTAGATGGATAATAATGTTTTGTGGTATTTAGAAGAACAAATTAAAAGAACTATAAATAATTTAAGAAAACGCAATATGGCAGGTTTTTTCGTCAAGGATGATGTTGAATTAGAAACACTTTTAAAAGAACTTATAGATGAAAATTCTGTAGTGGGTGTAGGTGACTCAATGACACTCTTTGAAACAGGTGCTATAGATTTTCTCCGTAAAGGGAATTACACTTTTTTAGACAAGTACAGAGAAGGTGTTACAAGTGAAGAAAAAAAACAAATATATATACAAAACTTTTCTGCTGATACTTTTATGTGTAGTACAAATGCCTTAACCGAAGATGGAGAACTTTACAATATTGATGGTAATGGAAGTAGAGTTGCACCAATGATTTATGGTCCTAAACAGGTTGTTTTAGTAACTGGTATAAATAAGATTGTTAAGAACATAGAAGAAGCAGAAAAAAGAGCTAGGAATTACTCTGCTCCAATTGACGCAAAAAGATTGGGGAAAAACACTCCATGTACTACTTTAGGCTATTGTGTAGATTGTAAAAGTCCTAATAGAATATGTAATGATTTTACAATAATTAGAGGGCCGTTTATCAAAGATAGAATAAAAGTAATTATCGTAGGAAAGCAGTTAGGTTACTAATTATTTGTTTCGCATCATGTTTAAAGTGAGATGTAACTATTGAAAATGAAGATAAAAATATTGAACATTGAAAACTGAATAATACGGTGTTGAAAAGCAAAAAAATTTTTAACATAATTCAAATACTTTTATAGCATATGATACAATATTGAGTAATTCTAGATAGTAGATTTAGCTGTCATAGACAATATGCTTTGTTTTGAAAATACTAAAGGAGGATTTAAATGAAAAGAAAAGTTGTATTATATATTGGGATTAGTATTGATGGCTACATTGCAGATGAAAATGGTGGTGTTAGTTGGCTTGGAGGCGAGGATTTAAATTATGAAGGGGACAATGGATATAATGAATTTATTAAAAATATAGATACAGTTATCTTGGGAATGAACACTTATAAACAAATTGTAACAGAACTTTCTCCAGATATGTGGCCATATTCAGGCATGAAAAGTTATATCCTAACTCATCAGGAAAATGAAAGTACAGATGAAATTCAATTTTTAAATGAAGATGTTGTTTCACTAATAAAAAGACTTAAAAAAGAAGATGGAAAAGATATTTGGATTTGTGGTGGGGCAAACATAGTGAATCAGTTAGTTAAACAAGATATAATTGATGAATATTACTTAACCTTAATGCCTATTATTTTAGGTGACGGAATAAGATTATTTGATGATGAAAACGAGGTAATTAAACTTCATTTAGTAGCAACTAAAGCAGAAAATGGAATGATAGATTGTATTTATCAGAGAGAATAAATAAATGAAAATATTAGATGAACATTATTTATAAAAAGCGTCGCGACGGTAAGTAAAAGATGACTTAAGAAAGCCAAAAAATACTCAATGAACAGTAGTTTTAATTTGAAAGGAGAATATATGGTAGAACAGATTAATGATAACAATAAAAACACACTGTTGATTTTAAATCTTGACAAACTGCATACAACTGACTTGGGGGTAGAACGAATTAAAAGAAATCTATGTTTAGAGGTAGAAGATGTTGTCAATTGGTGTAGACAAAGAATTCAAGAATCTAATAGCAGTATAGCTAGGAGAGGTAAAAACTGGTATATTAAAACAGTTGATTCGGAGATAACAGTGAATGCTTCAAGCTATACGATAATTACTGCTCATAAATTTAAAAATAAATAAATTTTAATTTGTAGATTTAAAATAAGTTGATGAATATCATTTACAGTATGCAACGATAAATTATACTTAAGGGGGAAGAAATATTAAAATGAAAAACTATATAGGTACATTTATTAATGCTAATTTATTTCGTGGATCTGAAAGTGTAGGTGGCAAAATTCACTTTAATAATAATAGTTTAGTTTTTGAATCTCATGTATTAAATATACAAAAAGGAAAAACAGAAATTACATATAAAGATATTGATTCAATATGTAAACGAAATACTCTAGGTATTGTACCAAATGGAATTAAGATAGTTTTAAAGAGTGGGGCTGAGTATGACTTTGTTGTTAATAATCGTAAAAAGATTATTTGTTTTTTAAATTCTCAAAAATAATTAGTCTCAGTCTACATCTATATTACGATATAAATACGGTTTTCCTATGAATTATATAACCTTTTTTCAGACTGAACCTTCAAGTAAATGGTTTGGTGCTAACCTTTTCACAGGAAATATGGGATTATCCATAAATCCGGTAATTTTACTAATAAATATATTAATTATATATTTTACTATTGAATTATCAAGAAAATTTGTGCGAAAATTATCAAGAAATAATTTAAATTATAATATAAGGATATGTTAGATATTATTTTATATTAAATGTTGTGCTTGTTAAAGCTAAATATTTTATTAAAATACCGTATTATCCAGAACTGGATTTATGGTGTTTTTATGTGACATTAATTCAGACAATATTTAATAATAAAGAATTACTTGAGTACTAACTGAACATCATAAGTATTAATAAGAAAATACATTATTTATGATAAAGGAAGAGAGTGATTTTATTGACATTGTTTGAAATCCATAGAATAGCAATAATTATTTCAGTTATATTCAATATTGTAACAACAATTATATCTAAAAAAGTATTCAATAAAATAAAATGTAAAATTAAAGAACTAAAAGGATATATAAAGAAGTCAAGAAATATGCTAAAAACAATTAAATAAGTCCAGCTGTACTTACAGCAGATATCAATTCAAACATTAGATGGTTGATTTGATGTCCTTTTTACTAATGAGGAAAAAAGAACTAATAAAAAAGGATAATACTGTATATACTAGCATATTAAGTAATTTGAAATCCCTATTTTATTCATATATACTTTTCAATGAGGAGGAATTTGTATATGAAATTTAAAAAGATTATTAATATTGTATTTATTTTTATTTTCGCCATATCTTTAGTCTCTTGCTCAAATGGAAAAGAGAATTTAGTCAATGAAAATAAAGAAGAAGTTGAATATAATGAAAATCAGGATGTAGAATTAACCGATGAATTATTAAAAGAAAAAGAAATATCTGATGGACAAGTTTATTTTCAAAATGATTGGGTTATAGGAACTATAATCATTGAAGATGGAACTTCAGAAGACAAAGCTAAAGAAATAGCTGAAAAATACGCTAAGAAATTAAAAGACAAATACGAAGATAAGAAGGTCAATGTTCAGGCAATTTTAGAAGGTGAAAACATAGCAAATATTGAGTTATAATAGATTCCCTTTAAGTAGATAGTTAAAATAATAAAAAACTGTTTATGACTATGTGTATTCTTAGAGATTTATAAGACATTGTAAAGTAAACATAAATGTATTATAATATAATCCTAATTATTCAGAAAGTATATTATAATTAGAAGATAGAATAATATAGAGCTCTGCATAATAAATTAAATATTAAACATAATAAATAATATCATAGATATTGGAGGGTTTATTATGGAGAGTAACGACAGTTTTGGCCATATACTAGAGAGGTTTCAACAGGCAGATTTAGATAAGAAAATTGAAATGTATACTACAATACAAGGTTTGTCTGTAGAACAATATAAAGAGCTTTTAAGATATTTTCCCATAAAACATCTAGGGAGATTAGAAAAGGCAATGGCTTAGGATGGAGGAAACTTCATCCTTTTTTTTATAATCTACAAAATATCTAGAGGAGGAGTTTATGAAAAAAATACTTACGATTTTATTAATTATATCTATTTCTTTAAGTTTTTTGGTAGTTAGTATAGAGAGAAATACCTATAACAAAAAATATTATCTTAAATCCTATGAAAAATATAATATGGAAGAAGCTACTAATATGTCTATGGATAAATTAGAAAAAATAACAGAAAAACTTATTTTATATCTAAAAGCTAAGGGAGGGGAAGAACTTTTATCTCCACACTATAATCAAAGGGAAATACTACATATGGAGGATGTCAGGGGGTTATTTGATTTAGCTAGAGGGATTAAATATTTTGGATTTATTATATCATTAGGGATAATATTATATTTTTTAATGAAGAGACAATATAAGTTTTTACAAAAAGGGATTATATTAGGACTTTTTTCAAATCATATAATTTTTTTATTATTCGCTATTTTAGTTAGTACAAATTTTAATAAATATTTCACTTACTTTCATCTAATATTTTTTAATAATGATCTTTGGCTATTAAATCCAAAAACTGATTTACTTATTCAAATGTTGCCGGAACCGTTTTTTATAGGTATAGCTATAAAAATCTTATTATCTTTTTTCTTGTATTTGTCAATAATACAAATATTAAGTTATTTTTTGTTAAAGAAAGGAAAGATAATAAATGAAAAATATTCTAAGAAAGATGAGAAATTATTCCTTAAAAAATAATAGGGGGAGAATATTAAATAATTATTACTCAAAGGAAATGAGAAAAGGAAAGACATTTAGAGCTAATTTTATTGATAAATTTTTCTTTTTATTTATTTTATCTATAATACTTCTAATTTTTTTAATTTCTAAGTCTCAAAATTTTTTATTGTCCATATTTATTTCTATATTGTTTACGATCTTTTTATTTAAAATTTTCTCTTCCATAAGTAAAAAAAGACAAGAGAAAAAAATAGAAATTATAAATGAAAGGCTTAAAGAAGATAAGATATCAAAAGAGTATACTAATTATAGTACGGATGACTTTATAAATAATATTAAAGATATATTAGGAGAATATTTAAAAGTTAGCATAGATGAAGCAAATTCTCCTATGGATTTAAAGTTTACAATGGAAGGAGATATTTATGGAGTAAAGTGTTTACACTCTACATCTGAATATGAGGTGCCTTCAAGAGCAATAGGGGTATTTTTAAGACAGTTAAGAGAAATAAATATAGAAAAATCTATATTTATCACTAACTCTTATTTTATTGATAAACCTAGATTTAAAGATAAGATAATACTGTATGATTTTGATGATATAGTAAAAATGTTAAAAAAATTGGATAAATATCCAACTGATTTAGATATTGAAAATTATATAGTTGATAGATTCTTAGATAGAAGAAGCGCTATTAAAAAGGAGATAAAAGTCTTAAATAAAAATAAAATATTTCAATTATATATTATATCTGTAATATTTTATTTTATGTCCTATTTTGTAAGATATGAATTATACTATAAAATTGTTGCTGTAGTATCTTTTATTTTCGCTACAGTAATGGCTGCTTATAATATATCTGAATATATGTATATTAATAGTAAATAAACGTTTACTTAATGAGAGATTTGTATTATAATCTAATAAGAAAACAGAGTAGGTAAAAAGCGTCAAGTGCTAAGGGATGGGAAGTTGCCCTTAGACGAAGTAAAATACTGCGATTTTTTACCGCATCCGCTGATTATTAAAGAAGCTCTTTTCTTTATTATCAGTAACTGTTAAATAATAGAGAAAGGAGAATTTTTATGCAAAATAATAAGAGGAAAATTACTACTAATACAATGGTAAAAGCAGCTTTCTTAACTGCAGTGTCTATTGTTCTAACCAGATTTTTTTCCATACTAATCCTGCCAAGTGTAAGACTTGGTTTTGGTGGAGTACCTATATTTATATCAGGTATTTTGTTTGGACCATTAGTAGGAGGAATCACAGGAGTAGCTGCAGATTCAATAGGAGTACTTATAAATCCTATGGGAGCTTTTCATCCTGGATTTACATTTAGTGCTTTTTTAAATGGGGCAATTCCAGGATTGTTTGGAATTTACTACAAGAAGAGACTTAAAAATGGAAATTCTATAACTTTTCCTAGAGTTTTATTGGCAGAAACTATTTTAGGAATTACTACAGGCTTAGTATTAAATACATTATGGCTTACTCAACTCCTTGGTAAAGGATATTTAGTTTTACTACCAGCTAGATTATTAAGTACTGCTATAAATGTTCCTATTAGATCAATTATTATATTTAATATTCTTAAGTATTTTAAAAAAGAAATTAAAAGTTAGGATGGTTGATATGAAAAAGGTTTTAGCAATAATGGGAAGTCCAAGAAAAAATAAAAATACAGAAATAGCTTTAAATAGTTTTCTGAAAAATATGGATAAAGACAAATTTGAAATTACTAAAATATTTTTAAAAGATATGGACATTTCACCTTGTACAGGTTGTGATTATTGTGGACATGTAGTAGGTTGTGTACAAAAAGATGAAATGGATAAGGTCTATGAAAAATTTGACAATAGTGATATTATAATACTTGCAGCACCTCTATATTTTAATTCTGTAAATGGATTAACAAAAAATATGATAGATAGATGTCAAAAATATTGGTCATTAAAATATTCTCATGGACAAGACTACAAAAGAAATCAAGGTAGAATTGGGGTCTTTATTTCAGTAGGGGGAGCTCCTTATACTCATGACCAGTTTCAAGGAACCCTTCCTGTAATGGATTTTTTCTTTAAGTCTATAAATGCTGATTATAAGGTAAATTACTTTATTTCAAATACAGATAGAAATCCAGTTAAACAAAGAACAATTGTAAATAAAGAATTAGAAGAATTGGGAAGAAATATATTAAATTCAGACTATTTAACTATTCATAGATAATATATAGGGTTTGATTTTATAAGATTTATAGTTATAATTATAAGTATAAGTTTTAACAAATGATTTAGGAGGAGATTTACATGGAAAAAAGATTACCAATAGCTATGTCAAATAGACATATACACTTAGGACAAGAGGATTTAGATGCACTTTTTGGAAAGGGATATGAACTAACTAAGTTTAAAGATTTATCACAACCAGGACAATATGCAAGTGAAGAAAAGGTTGATATAGTTGGACCTAAAAAAACTATAAAGGGAGTTAGAATATTAGGGCCTGTTAGAGGTTCTACTCAGCTTGAGATATCTGTTTCTGATGCATTTACTTTAGGAATAAAACCAGTAATTAGAAACTCAGGAGATATAGATGGTACTCCAGGTGTGAAATTAGTTGGTCCAAAGGGAGAAGTTGAAATAGAAAAAGGTGCTATAGTAGCAGCAAGACATATTCACATGAACACTTCTCATGCAGAAGATTTTGGGGTAAAAGACAATGATATAGTTAAAATTAAAATAGAAGGACCAAGAGGACTTACTTTTGAAAATGTATTAGTAAGAGTAAGTGATAAATATGATTTAGAGATGCATGTAGATGTAGAAGAAGGAAATGCTTGTGGAATTAAAAATGGAGATAAAGTAGTACTTGTAAAATAGGAGGCTATAAAATGGATATACCGTCTAAAATAGATCATACTATATTAAAACCTGAAGCTGATAAACATTCCATAGTAAAATTATGTGAAGAAGCAAAAAAATATAAATTTGCTGCAGTTTGTGTAAATCCATATTATGTATCCATGTGCAGTGAACTTTTAAGAGATTCTGATGTAAAATTAGCAACTGTAGTAGGATTTCCCCTTGGTGCAAATACTTCTGAGGCTAAGGTCTTTGAAACGAAAAATGCCATAGAAAATGGAGCAGTTGAGATAGATATGGTAATAAATATAGGGGCTTTAAAGGATAAAGACTATGATATAGTTAAAGAAGACATAAAAGGAGTAGTTAAGGCATCGAAGGGAAAAGCTCTAGTAAAGGTAATAATTGAAACATCCCTTTTAACAGAAGAAGAAAAAATTAAAGCTTGTGAAATTTCAAAACAGGCAGGAGCAGATTATGTTAAGACATCTACAGGATTTAGTAGTGCTGGAGCAACAGTTTCAGATGTTAAATTAATGAAGTCTGTAGTGGGAGAAGGTATGAAAGTAAAGGCTTCTGGAGGAATTAGAGATTTAGAAACTGCTAAATCTATGATAGAAGCTGGAGCAAGTAGACTTGGTATGAGCGCAGGAGTTAAAATTATAGAAGAAATGAAATAAAAAGGGGGAAACCCCTTTTTATTTTTAAAAATAATTCTTTTTACTTATAAAATTCCTTAAATATGTAAAACTATATATAGGAGGGATTTTATGAAAAAAAGAATATTATTTTTGAGTTTAATTTTAATGTTGCAATTAGGCTGTAGTAAAAACAGTATAGAGGACAATGAAGAAGCTAAAAATATCTCAATAGATACAAAGGCAGAGTCTTTAGACATTTTGAATAAGTCAGAGGATATATCTGATGTAGTAGTAGAGCTTTTTGGTATAGATAATGCCAGTACTATAGTTTTTAACAATAAAGCTCTTATATCTATATTGCCAGCCTATGATAAAGAATTAGATGATGATTTAAGAGAAGTTATAAAGCAAAAAGTTTTAGAGGATTTTAGTGATATAGAAGAAGTAAAAATAAGTGATAATAAAAAGATATTTTCTCAAACTGAAGATATAATTATAGAAATTTTACAGGGAAAATCATATGATGATTTCGTAAAAGAGATAAGTGGTATTATGGAGAAAATAGATAGAGAAAACAAATAAAAAAGATATAGGGATATTTTACATATTTTGGGTATCATATCTCTATGTCTTTATTTAGGAGGGATAAAATGTCCTTAAAAACTGAAAGGATAAATTTAGGAAATAATATAAATTTAAATCTTATTAAAACTAATAAATTCAAGTCAAATCTTTTGAGTTGCTATTTTATAAGACCTTTAGATAGGAAAGAAATTACAAAAAATCCATTAATTCCATTAGTATTAAAAAGAGGGAATGAAGATTATCCTACAAACTTAGATATGCAAAGGAAATTAGAAGAAATGTATGGGGCTAATTTAAGCATAGCTGTAAATAAAAGAGGGGATAGCCAAGTAGTAAGGTTTTCTATGGAATGGGCAAATGGAGATTATTTAAATGATCCAGAGTACGACTATGAAATTAGTAAAATACTAAAAAATATTATCTATAAACCTGCATTGGAAAATGGAGTTTTTAAATCATCCTATGTAAAGCAGGAAAAGGAAAATTTAAGAAAAACAATAAATGGTAAAATAGATGATAAAAGATCATTTGCAATAGAAAGATGTATAGAGGAAATGTGCAAAGGTGAAAAATTCAGCTTGTATCATTTAGGTTATGTGGAAGATTTAGATTCAATTGATGAAAAAAATCTGTTTCAACACTATAAAGAATTTTTAGAGACTAGTCCTATGGAAATCTTTTATGTAGGAACTTTTGATGAAAAATTTGTAGAGCATTTGAAGGGGTTATTTTCTATAAATAGAAATAATGTGGTGAAAATAGAAAAAGAACCTTTATCTTTATCCAGTGATAAAACAAATTTTGTAGAAGAATCTCTAGATGTAAATCAAGGGAAATTAGTCTTAGGGTGTAAGGCAGGTATAGATTATAAAGATAAATTGTATAATGGACTTATTTTAGCTAGTAATATATTAGGTGGAGGGCCTAATTCTAAACTGTTTAAAGAGGTTAGAGAGAAAGAAAGCCTTGCATATTATGTAGCTTCATCTGTATATAAATTTAAATCTATAATAATAATAGATGGTGGAATTGAATTTGATAATTTTAATAAAACTAAAGATATTATAGAGTTGCAATTAGAAGGGTTAAAGGCTGGAGATTTTACAACAGAAGATATGAATATAGGAAAGAGTTCTATTAAAACTTCTATGGAGTCAATAGGAGATAGTATATTTTTAATTTCTGAATTTTTCTTTAGCCAATTATTATCTGATGAAACTAGGAGTTTAGAAAAGATTATAGAAGACTTTAACTCAGTGACAAAGGAAGAAGTAATTCAGGCAGCAGAAAAAATAAAAATAGATACAGTTTACTTTATGAATGGCAAAAAAACTGAATAGGAGGTGTATAATTTGAATATTAAAGAGATTGAAAATAAAAATATAAAGGAAAAAGTTATGTTTAAAGAGCTTGAAAGCGGATTGAAAATATACTTTATTCCTAAAAAGGGATATACAAAAAAATACGCTATATTTTCAACTAATTATGGTTCTACAGACAATGAATTCATATCTATAGACGATAATAAAAGCATTCAAGTACCAGAAGGAATTGCCCATTTTTTAGAACACAAGCTATTTGAAGAACCACAAGCTAATATATTTGAAAAGTTTTCTACAATGGGAGCAAATGTAAATGCATATACAAACTTTGATCAGACATCTTATTTGTTTTATAGCACAGATTTCTTTTATGAAAGTTTGGAGTTATTAATAAAGTTTGTTCAAAATCCATATCTTACAGATGAAAATGTGGAAAAGGAAAAGGGGATTATAGCTCAAGAAATAAGAATGTATGAAGACAATCCAAGTTGGAGAGTTTTCTTTAATCTATTAGATGCTATGTATTTAAACCACCCTGTAAAGATTGATATTGCAGGAACTGTAGAAAGTATAAATACTATAGATAAAGAAATGCTTTATAAATGTTATAATACTTTCTATAATCCTTCAAATATGGTTTTATCTATAGTAGGAGATTTAGATTTTGAAAAAATTATAGAGGTTGTAGAGAGTTCAGAAAGAAAAGATTTAGTTTACAAGGAAGAAATTAATAGAATTTTTCCTGATGAACCAGAGGAACTAAATAAAAAGGTAGTAGTCCAAAATATGATGACTGCAAACACTTTATTTTATATGGGATTCAAAGATTTAGATGTAGGATATATAGGTGAAGAAAAGGTAAAAAAAGACATAGTTACGAATATAATTTTAGATATGCTCTTTTCTAAGAGTTCAAAGTTCTATAATGAATTTTATGAAACAGGACTGATAGATAGTAGTTTTAGTGCATATTATACAGGCAAAAAGACCTATGGTCATTCTTTGATATTTGGACAGTCATCTGATCCACAAAAGGTGTATGATGAGATAGTTAAATTAATCAAAAGGCCAATTGAAGAAATTTTAGATAGAGAGACCTTTATAAGAATAAAAAGAGATAATCTAGGTAGTTTTTTAATGGGCTTAAATTCTATTGAGTTTATAGCAAATAATTTTACAGACTTATATTTTGAAGATTTTTTACTGACGGATTATTTAGATTTAATGGATAAAATAAAATATGAAGATATATTAAATAGATTTAAGGATCATTTTAAAGAAGATAATTTAGCCTTATCTATTATAAATCCCCTAGAACAATAGCTAATATTGAAAAAATATGATAAAATACAAAAGTTAATATATTAAGGGGGAATTATATGGATCCAACTGCTTTTACAGTATTTGGCATAGACATACAATGGTACGGTATACTTATTGCATCTGGTGTAATTATAGGTACCATTTTAGCCTTAAAAGAGGCGGAAAGAAAAGGTATAGAAGAAGAAACATTTTTAGATTTATTATTATTTGCAATTCCAATATCTCTAATAGGTGCTAGACTTTATTATGTAGTGTTTAGCTGGGATCAATATAAGGATAATCCTATAGAGGCCTTCAACTTTAGAGGTGGGGGACTTGCTATACATGGAAGTATAATTGCAGCAGTTATTGTTACTATAATATTTTGTAGAATTAGAAAGTTGAATTTTTGGACTATAGTAGACATAGCTGCTCCAAGCTTGATATTAGGCCAAGCAATTGGTAGATGGGGGAATTATTTAAATAAAGAAGCCCATGGTGGCCCAACAGATCTTCCATGGGGAATAATGATAAACGGAGTCAAGGTTCATCCCACATTTTTGTATGAATCAATTTGGAATTTTTTAGTATTTGGATTTTTATATTGGTATCAAAAAAAATCAGATACTAATGGAGAGATTTTCCTATTATATTTAATACTCTATTCTTTTGCAAGATTTTTTATTGAAGCATTGAGAACAGATAGTTTAATGTGGGGACCAATTAGAGTAGCACAATTAGTGAGTTTTGTTACAATAGCAGTTGCTTCTATTATACTTTATAAGAAGAAAAAACAAAGAATTTAGAAAAAAGTCTCTGGGAACAGAGACTTTTTTATTATGCAGGCTCGATATTAGGACTTAAGTCCTAAAATTGAGCCTGTTTTTATGTAATATATAGAAGGAATCCTTAAAATAGTATAGAATATAATATAAGTGGTAGAAAGTGGTTCAAAGTGGTATAAATATAGCTGGGGTGGTTGATATAAATGTTTATAGGTGAATATCAACATACATTAGATACTAAAGGACGAATTATAATACCCTCTAAATTTAGAGAAGACTTAGGGGATAGTTTCGTGATAACAAAAGGATTAGACAGCTGCCTCTTTGTATATTCTATGGAAGAATGGAAAATAATACAAGATAAATTAAAAGGCTTACCACTTACAAACAAGGATGCAAGGGCATTTATACGTTTTTTCTTTTCAGGGGCAAGCGAAGTAAGTTTAGATAAGCAAGGTAGGGTACTTCTTCCATCTAATTTAAGAGAACACTCCAAACTTAAAAAAGATGCTGTAGTAATAGGAGTAGCAACTAGGATTGAAATTTGGAGCAAGGAACAGTGGAAAGATTACAATGAAGATGATAATTTAAGCTATGACTCAATAGCTGAGAAAATGGCTGAATTAGGGATATAAATGGAGGAATTACACATGAACTTTAATCATATATCAATATTATTAGAAGAAGTTATTGAAGGTTTAGATATAAAAAAGAATGGAATATATGTAGATGGTACTCTGGGTGGTGGGGGACACTCCCTAGAAATAGTAAAAAAATTAGAAGATGGTAAATTAATAGGGATTGATCAAGATGAAAATGCGCTTAGAAAATCTAGAGAAGTATTAAGTGAGTATAGGGACAAAGTGGAAATTGTACATAATAATTATGAAAATATGGACAAGGTTCTACAAGAATTAAATATTTCTAAAGTAGATGGGATACTTCTTGATTTAGGAGTTTCATCCCATCAGTTTGATGAAGGTGAGAGAGGATTTTCATATAATAAAGATGCTCCTTTAGATATGAGGATGGATAAAGATAATGGTTTTTCTGCTTGGAATGTGATAAATGAATATTCAAAAAGCCAATTAGAAGAAATCATATGGAAATATGGAGAAGAGCGATGGGCAAAGAGAATAGCAGAATTTATAGTAGAAGATAGAAAAAATAAATCTATAGACACTACTTTTGAATTGGTAGATACAATCAAAAAAGCAATACCTAAAAAAGTTAGAATGGAAGGATCACATCCTGGTAAGAAGACTTTTCAGGCTATAAGAATAGAAGTTAATAGGGAGTTAGAAGTATTAGAAAACTCTATAGAAATGATGGTTAACCTTTTAAAACCAGGAGGAAGACTTGTAATTATAACATTTCATTCTTTAGAAGATAGGATAGTAAAGGATACTTTTAAATATCTATTTAAAAATTGTATATGTCCACCTGGGATACCTCAGTGTATGTGTGATAAAAAAAGGGAAATAGAAATAATTACAAGAAAACCAATTATCCCATCAAAGAAAGAAATTGAAGAAAATAGAAGGTCCAGATCTGCAAAACTTAGAATAGCTAAAAAACTTTAAGGTTCTAAAAACATAAGGAGGAGAATAAATTGTTAGTAACTAAAGCTGAATTAAACTATTATCCTGAAGAAGTATATGAAAACCCAAGTGAAAACTCAAGAAAAAAGAAAAATACAAAAAAAGACAAGAAAAAAACAAGTTTTAATGTAGCTATCAAAATAACATTTTTATTTTCTGCACTTATTATACTGGGAATAAGTTTGTTTATTTTATTTAGATATGCTAATATAACTAAGATGAGAATGGAAGTAACTAAGCTAGAGAAACAAAAGGTAGAGCTAGAGAAGGTTAAAACAGACTTAGTAGCCGAACTAGAAGGGATAAAGAGTTCTCAAAAGATAGAGACAGAAGCAATAAATAAATTGGGTATGAGTTATCCAAAAGAAGGACAAATAGCATATATAACAGTAAATAATACACTTGATAATTTAGAAGATAAAAATACAAAAGAGGATACGAAAAAGGTATTTGATTTGATTACGAGTTTGTTTTAGGAGGTTTTTTTATTGCAATCACCTAGTAAATCCTCTAAAAATAGGTTAAAGGGTACTTTGATTTTTTGTTTAATACTAATAATAAGTTTAGTACTTAGATTAGGTTATTTACAAATAGTTAAAGGAGAAGAATTAAAAAAGGGCGCTTTAGAACAGTGGAGAAAATCTATAGATATAAAGCCAAAAAGAGGAATAATTTATGATAGAAATGGAAAAAAGCTAGCCCTAAGTGTAAATGCATATACAGTTTGGGCAACTCCAGCAGATATAAAGAAAAATTATAAAAATCTTGAGGAGGTAGCTAAATCTATAGGGGAAGTTTTAGACTTAGAAGAAGATTTTGTATATGAAAAGATAACCAAAAATCGTAGTAATGAAAAGATAAAACAGTGGATTACCAAAGAAGAGGCAGATACTCTTAGAAAACTTAATTTAAAGGGAATAAGTATAGTAGAAGATAACAAAAGATATTATCCATACGGAGATTTTGCTTCTCATATTTTAGGCTTTACAGATATAGATAATAACGGTTTATATGGAATAGAAAGGATATATGATGAAGAATTAACAGGAGTACCAGGTAAGTGGGTCAGAATGACAGATGCTGCTAATAGGCAATTACCATATGACGGAGAAAAGGTATATGATCCAACTGATGGAACCTCTGTAGTACTTACAATAGATGAAACTATACAGAGATTTGCAGAGAAAGCTGCGCAACAGGCTTTGTTTGATAATAAAGCTAAGGGAGTATCCATAATAGTAATGGAACCTAAGACAGGTGATATACTTGCTATGGTAACACTGCCTGATTATGATCCAAATAATCCTAGAGAGCCACTAGATGAAGAATTAAAACAAGAATGGGAAAATTTATCTTCAGAAAAATTAATGGAAAAATGGAATGAACAATGGAGAAATTTTGCTATAAATGATATATACGAGCCAGGCTCTACATTTAAAATATTTACTGCAGCAGCTGCTTTAGAAGAAAACACTTCAACATTGGATTCACACTACTATTGTAGTGGAACTATAAAAGTAAGTGGTAGGGTATTAAAATGTGCTCAATGGTACAATCCGCATGGATCACAAACTCTTAGAGAAACAATGGAAAATTCTTGTAATGTTGCATATGTTAATATTGGTAGAGATTTAGGAAAAGAAAACTTATATAAGTATATAAAGGCTTTTGGATTTGGGGAAAAGACAGGTATAGAATTACTTGGAGAGCAATTGGGAATCATACCTATGAATGCAGATGTCATAAAAGAAATAAATCTTGCAACTATGTCCTATGGCCATGGAATTGCTATAACACCTATTCAATTAGCTACCGCAGTATCTGCAGTTTCAAATGGTGGTAATTTAATGGAGCCGAGAATAGTTAAAGGTTTAATAGATAAAGATAGTAATACGGTAAAAGAAAAAGAAGTTGTAGTAAAGAGAAGAGTCCTATCTAAAGAGACATCTGATACTATGCTTAGTCTTTTAGAAAGTGTAGTAAAAGATGGAACTGGTTCTAGAGCTTATATTCCTGGCTATAGAATAGGTGGAAAAACTGGAACTGCTCAAAAGATAATTGATGGAAGATATGCAAAGGGGAAATATATAGGTTCCTTTGTTGCTGTAGCTCCCATAGAAGATCCGCAGCTTGTAATTTCAGTAATAGTAGATGAACCTGGTGCAGGCTATAATTATGGAAGTATAACTGCAGCGCCTGCTGCAAAATCTATACTAGAAGATGTATTTAATTATTTAGAAATACCTCCTAAGTATACAGAAGAAGAAAAAGAAATGCTAAATCAAAAAGTAATAGTTCCAGATATTAGAAATAAAGTAATAGGGCAAGCGGGAGAAACTTTGACCAAAGCAGGTCTTAGATATACTACAGAATACTTAGAGCTTACAAATGATTCTATAGTATTAGATCAATTCCCTACACCTGGGACAGAAGTTCAAAAAGATTCTATAGTAGATTTATATATAAATAGTCCATTGGAAGAAAAAACTAAGATGCCCTATTTAGTAGGAAAGTCTAAGGAGGAAGTAATAACTATACTCAATGATATGAATCTTTCTTATACTTTAGAGGGAACCGGTAAGGCAATTTCACAAAATCCTCTACCGGGAGAAGAGCTAGATGGTAAAGATATAAGTATTACTGTAAAATTTGAAGAAGAACAATAATTTGTTATAAGGCAACATAATTATGTTGCCTTATACTTGATTATTTAATAAACTACATAAAATAAGTGATAAAATATTCACAAAAGGTTTTTTAGGAGGATAAAACAAATGATAGATTATATAGATTTAATACGTACTATAGGAATTTCTTTTTTAATAACTTTGATTTTAGGACCTATTATAATTCCTATGTTAAAAAAGTTTAAAATTGGTCAAAGTATAAGAGAGGAAGGTCCAAAATCACATTTATCTAAATCAGGTACTCCTACTATGGGCGGAGTTATAATATTTGCATCATTAATAATTACTGTTATTTCAACTGGACAATTAAATAATGACATGTATATATTGATTTTATCAACCTTTGGTTTTGGAATGATTGGATTTTTAGATGATTATATAAAGGTAGCGAAGACAAGAAATTTAGGGCTTAGAGCTTATCAAAAGTTAATAATTCAAGTAATTTTAGCAGTAATTTTAGCAGTTTATCAGTCTAATACTTCTGTATTAGGGACAAAATTAATAATACCGTTTGTAAGTCATGAATACCTAGATCTAGGAATACTTTATATTCCATTTATTGTGTTTGTGGTGGTAGGAACTGTAAATAGTGTTAATCTAACTGATGGATTAGATGGTTTGGCTTCAGGAGTAACACTTATTGTATTGTCATTTTTCGGATTAGTTTCTCTAAATTGGGGAATGGATAGTATAACTATTTTTTCTACTGCTTTAGCAGGAGCCTGTTTAGGTTTTTTAATACACAATGCTCATCCAGCTAAAATTTTTATGGGTGATACAGGTTCCATGGCTCTAGGCGGTGCTGTATCGGCAATTGCAATTATGCTAAATTTGCCCTTAGTACTTCCTATAGTAGGAGGTATATATTTTGTAGAAACTCTATCTGTAATTATACAAGTTATTTCCTTTAAACTTACAGGAAAAAGAGTTTTTCTCATGAGCCCTCTTCACCATCATTTTGAACATAAGGGCTGGAAAGAGACAAAAATAGTTACGGTATTCTGGATTGTAACTGTTATTTTGTGTCTAATAGGAATTTTAGGAATGCCAATTAATTAATAAATAGGGTGATTATATGTATCTTAAAGACAAAAGAGTTTTAGTAATGGGGCTTGGTATATCCGGATTGTCCACGATTAAAGTTTTAAATAAATATAAGGCCAAAATAATTATTACCGATTCAAAGGATGAAATAGAGCTAAAGGATAATTTGGATTCTATTAAACATATAAACTTTGAAAGAAAATTAGGTAGTGAAGAAATTGATTTAAATGGAGTAGAACTTATTATAAAGAGTCCAGGTATACTACCAAATTCTAAAATTTTAATAGATGCTGAAAAATTAGGTATAGAAATTATAAATGATATAGAATTAGGGTATAGATTATCTAATGCTCAAAATATCATAGGAATAACTGGAACAAACGGTAAGACAACGACAACTACATTAGTAGGAGAGATATTTAAAAATGCAGATTTAAATCCTCACATTGCGGGAAACATAGGTATAGGCTTTTTAAAAGAAGTGCTTAATTCTAGGGTAGATGATTATTTTGTGTTGGAATTAAGCAGTTTTCAATTAGAGCATACTAATTCTTTTAAGCCGAAAATTGCATTAATATTAAATTTAAGTCCAGATCATTTAGATTGGCATGGGGATTATAAAAACTATGTTAAATCCAAAAAGAAAATATTTAAAAACCAAGACAAAGAAGATTACCTAGTTTTAAATTATGATGATGAGATTTTAAGAGGATTTGAAGATGAAATAAATTCAAATATAATGTGGTTTAGCGTAGATAGTTATTTAAATAAAGGAATTTGTTTGAATGGTAAAAGCATAGTATATAATGATGGAGAGTATGAAAAAGAAATTTTGAATTATGATGATTTAAAGATAATAGGAAGACACAATTTAGAAAATGCATTAGGAGCAATAGCAGTTTCTATAGTATTAGGAGTAGATGTAGAAATTATAAAGTATACATTGGAAAATTTTAAAGGAGTAGAACATAGGCTTGAATTTGTAGATGAAATAAATGGGGTGAAATTTTTCAATGACTCTAAAGGCACTAATCCAAATGCAACAATAAAAGCTATAGATGCTATAGATGGAAAAATAATTTTAATAGCAGGAGGATATGAAAAAAATAGTGATTTTCATGGATTTATAAATTCCTTTAAAGGAAAAGTAAAATATCTGATATTGTTAGGAGATACTAAATATAGAATAAAAGATGTAGCTCTTAAACATAATTATAAAGATGTAAAATTAGTAAATACTATGAAGGAAGCTGTAAACTTAGCTTATAATTTAGCCAAAGAAAAAGAATCTATACTACTATCTCCAGCTTGTGCTAGTTGGGATATGTATAAAAATTTTGAAGAAAGAGGTAAAGATTTTAAAAGACTAGTCTATACTTTAGGAGATGGTCATATTGAAAAAAAATAATAGGAGAAAAAAGGCGGTAGACTTTACTCTTTTTTTAACAGTCATGCTATTAGTATTTATTGGAATTATAATGGTATTTAGCTCTAGCTGGCCTCGGGCTATGGTAGAATTCGATAATGGATACCATTTTTTGAGAAAGCAATTAATAGCCGCTATTTTAGGATTTATTGTCATGTTGGTTTGTATGAATTTCAACTATAGATACTTAAAAAAATTATCACCAATAATCTATACTGTTTCCGTAATACTAGGATTACTTATATTTTCGCCAATAGGAGTTACATTGAAGGGGGCGCGAAGATGGATTAATATAGGATTTTTATTTATGCCTTCAGATGTAATTAAGCTAGGTTCTATAATATTTTTTGCTGCTTTTTTATCCAATAAAAAAGATAAAATTAAAGGTTTATGGCATGGTACAGTACCTGCACTTATGTATATAGGACTTTCTTGTGGACTTATATATCTGCAAAAGGATTTAGGTACAACAGTAACTTTAGCGGGTGCTATGATGGCTATGTTCTTTATAGCGGGCATGAAGTGGAGCCACCTATTTACTTTAGCTGGTGGAGCAGCTTCTTTATTATACTTTGCAATTATAGACAAAGATAATCTATATAGGATGGATAGATGGATGGCTTTTAAGGATCCTTTTGCCTATAAATTAGATGAAGGTTGGCAGGCAGTACAATCACTATATGCCCTTGGTTCAGGAGGGGTATTTGGTCTTGGACTTGGGAAAAGTAGACAAAAGTTTTTTTATATTCCTGAATCCTATAATGACTTTATTTTTTCAATAATTGGAGAAGAATTAGGATTTTTAGGTACTTTAACTATATTACTACTTTTGATGTTGTTAATTTGGAGAGGAATAATAATTGCTCTTAGAGTAGAAGATTTGTTTGGGAGTTTTTTAGCAACGGGAATAACAGCTTTATTAGCCATACAGAGTATCATTCATATAGCAGTAGTTACATCTTCTATACCCACTACAGGAATAACTCTACCACTAGTTAGCTATGGAGGTACATCGTTGATTATTTATATGGCTGCAATAGGAATATTATTAAATATTTCTAGACATACAAGATAGGAGTGAAAATATGAAATATTTAATATCAGGTGGTGGTACAGGGGGACATATATATCCAGCCTTAGCCATAGCCAAGGAAATAAAAAGTATAGACATAAATGCTAAAATATTATATGTGGGAACAAAAAACAGTTTAGAGTCTGAATTAGTTCCAAAAGAAGGGTTTGATTTTAAGACTATAAGGGTAAATTATTTACCTAGAAAGATAAATAAAAAGCTTTTTATAGCAATAAAAGAATTGTTTTTAGGACTTAGGGATGCTGATAATATACTAAAAGAATTTAAACCAGATATAGTAATTGGAACAGGAGGATATGTAAGTGGACCTATTTTATACAAAGCTAATAGGAGAAATATAAAAACCTTAATCCATGAGCAAAATGCCTATCCAGGTATAACAAACAAGATCCTTTCTAGATATGTAGATAAGATAGCAGTTACTTTTGATACAGCTGCTAAATATTTTAAACATCCAGATAGGGTGGTAAATACAGGTAATCCTATTAGGAAGGAAATATTAAATATAGATAAAAATGAAGCCAGAAAAAAATTAAATATAGATTCTAATAAACCTTTGGTATTGTCCTTTGGAGGAAGTGGAGGACAGTGGAAATTGAATAAGGAAATTTTAAATATCATAGAGAAAGACTATATAGGTGATGATATTCAACTTATACATATTACCGGTAGAAAACTTTATGAAGATTTTAAAAGTAGCCTAAGTAAAAATAATGTAAAAGAAAAGGAAAATATAAAAATATTACCTTATCTCTACGAGATGCCCGATGCATTAAATATAGCTGATATTGTCATATCTAGTTCTGGAGCTATAACACTTGCAGAAATATCTGCAATAGGGGTACCTAGTATATTGATACCTAAGGCATATACAGCAGAAAATCATCAGGAATATAATGCTAGAGATTTTGAAAAACAAGGAGCTAGTATTGTTATACTTGAAAAAGAGCTAGATGGTAAGATATTGATTTATAATATAAAGGAATTATTAAAAGACAAAGAAAAATTGAATAAAATGTCGAAAAACAGCAAAAAAATGGGCAAACTAGATGCAAGTAAGAAGATTGTAGAGTTAATCCGAGAATTAACCCTTTAAAAGTAACCTATTTCACTTCTATGCATAAAATAATGGTATAGTAAAATCTATAAATTGTGGAGGTGGAATAGTGGGAAAATTTATAATTAATGGAGGCAATAGATTAGAAGGGGAATTATCTATTCCTGGAGCAAAAAATGCAGTACTACCAATTTTAGCTGCTACTATTATCAGCAGTAAAACAAGTGTTATTTCCAATATACCAGATTTAAAAGATGTAAAGGTTATGATAGATATATTAGAATCACTTGGAGTTAAAATGAAAAAAGAAAAAGATACTATTATAGTAGATTCTAAGGACATAGTTAGTGTTGATTTACCAGAGATGTTAGTAAGAGAAATGAGATCTTCCATAATACTTATGGGAGCATTACTTTCTAGAAAGGGTGAAGTTAGAATATCTTATCCAGGGGGGTGTGAAATTGGTCCAAGACCTATAGATTTGCATCTTAAATCCCTAAGGCAATTAGGAGCTAAGATTGAAGAATCTCATGGATTTTTATATTGTAAAGCTGAAAAGCTTGAAGGATGTGAAATCCAACTTGATTATCCATCAGTAGGAGCTACTGAGAATATAATGTTGGCAGCAGTAAAAGCTAAGGGACTAACTACAATTAGAAATGCTGCTAGAGAGCCTGAGATTATGGATTTACAAGATTATTTAAATAGAATTGGTGCAAGGGTCATGGGAGCTGGTACAAGTGTAATAAGAATAGAGGGAGTAGAGGAGTTTAATCCTTGTAGTCACAGAATAATACCCGATAGAATAGTTACGGGAACATTTATGGTGGCAACTGCAATTACTAGGGGAGAAGTTCTTATAAATGATATTGTGGTAGATCATACACAAAGTATTATAGCAAAATTGAGAGAAACAGGTGCTATAGCACTATGTAATAGCCACAGAGTAAAAATTATTGGAAAAGAAGTCATATCTCCTATAGAGATGTTAAAGACACTACCATTTCCTGGATTTCCAACTGATATGCAAGCACAGTTTATGACGCTTTTATCTATAGCAGATGGAACAAGCATCATAAATGAAACTATATTTGAAAATAGATTTAAGCATGCTGAAGAACTTATGAAAATGGGAGCGAATATTAAGACACTAGGAAGAGTTGCTGTTATAAAAGGTGTAGATAATTTAACAGGAGCAAGAGTATTTGCTAAAGATTTAAGAGGAGGAGCTGCCTTAGTTTTAGCAGGACTTGTAGCTCAAGGAGAGACGGAAGTGGAAGATATTGAACATATAGATAGAGGTTATGATAATCTTCATATAGATTTACAAAAATTAGGAGCAGATATCAAAAGACAAAACTAGGAGTGCTTTAGATGGAAAAACTTACAAGGGTAGAGAGAAAAAGAAGAGCTAGAAAAATTTTCTTTGATTTCATTATAATAATAGTTTTAATATCTTTTATATTTATATTTTCCTTTAGATCCGGTTACTTCAATATAGATAAATTTCAAATAAAGGGAAATAAAAAGTTAAATCAGGATGACATTATAAAGTATTCTATGATAAACAAAGGAGAAAATATATTTAGAATACACAAAAAGAGATCGGAAAGTAATATAAAAAAGATACCTTACATAAAAAGTGTTGATATAAATAGAAAGCTGCCTAATACAGTAGAAATAAGTGTAGTAGAAAGGAAAACTGTTTTACTTATACAAAAATTATCTACTTTTTTGGCTATTGATAAAGATGGGTTTATACTTGAACAAAAAAATGAAAATGAAGAACAGCTACCAGTATTTATTGGGTTAGACATTGAAAATATGAATTTAGGAGATAATGTGTTTTCAACTAAGCTCAATAATGATATAATAGATTTAATCAATGAATCATTAAATTTGAATCTTATGGATACATTTGATAAAGTAGATTTAAAAACAAAAGATAATCTTAATATAATGTTAAAAGATGGAATTTATGTTGCCTTTGGTACACTTGATAATGTAAAATATAAGCTAAGACTTTTAGATGAAATTTTAAAAGATGCAAAAGAAAAAGACATAAAATTCACAAAAATAATTATGAATAAGGGAGAAAATCCTATTTTAGTTACTGAGAATTGAGAAAGAGTGATAAAATGAAAAGGACCAAAGAGATATTTGCCCTTGTTTTAGTCTCTATATTACTAGGATTAATTTTATCAATTCAATTTAAAACTATAAATAAATCCGTAGGAGAAGGAGTGCTACCCACTCAAAGATCTCAACAACTTGCTTTAGAATTGAAAAAGCTTCAAAGTGAAAGAGAAGCTCAAGTTAATAGGATTTTAGAATTAGAGTCTAAGATAGAGCAGTATGAAAAGGGTGAATCAGAGAAAAGTATTTATACTGAAAACTTATATAAAGATGCAATGAAGTATAGAATGTTAGCTGGATATCAAGAGGTAGAAGGAACTGGTATTTTACTTGAAATAAATGATCCTCCTGTAGATTTGCAATTTGGTGATAGCTATAGCATAGTAGATGAATTGGATTTAATACTTCAAATAATTAGCGTGTTAAATGCAGCAGATGCAGAAGCTATATCAATAAATGATCAAAGATATACGGCATACACAGAAATAGTACGAGCTGGCAATCATATAGAAATAAATGGAGTATCTACAAATTCTCCTATTACAATAAAAGCTATAGGCAATCCAGATACTTTAGAATCAGCACTAGCTATAAAGATGGGTGTAGTTTGGCAACTTAGAAAGTTAGATTATTTGGTTCACTTAACTCAAGATAATAATATAGTGATACCTAAATATAGAAAAATCAAAGATTTTATATATAGTTCCCCTGTTGAAGAGAATGTTAATTAGATGATTAGGAGGACATTATGAAAAGAAATAATCCTAAACTAGTACTAACTCTATTTAGCATCATAATAGGTATATTTATATCTACTCAGATGAAGTTAAATGTAGAATCATATGCACCAGTAACAATTAAATCAATACAAGATACAAAGAATGAAATAAATCAAGTTAAAGAAGAATTAAAAGAATTAAGTAAAATGGAAAAAGAAAAAATCCAAGAACTTGAGAAGTTAAAAAATGTATCTCAAGGAGATGAGGACATAATTGATGTCTTATATCAAGATTTAGAGTTAAATATGGCTAAAGCAGGGTATTCAGATCTAGAGGGTCCTGGAATAAAGATTACTATGTATGACAATCCTAGTAACCATATAGTGGGATTTAGTGCAAATGATGATATAATACATGATGTAGATATATTAAATATATTAAATGATTTGAGGATTGCTGGAGCTGAAGCTATTAGTATTAATGATGAAAGAGTTATATCATCATCAGAAATTAAATGTGGAGGGCCGATTATAAAGCTAAATCAAAAGAGTCTAGCTACACCTTTTGAGATAAAGGCTATAGGTGATCCTAAACTTTTAATGGCGGCAATAAACGCTCCCGGAACATATGGAGATATTTTGAAGACAGTTTATAAAATAGGTTTTGAACCAGAAATAAAAGATAAAATATTGATACATGGATATGAAGGCAAGTTTTCATTTAAATTTGCTATACCTAAGAGAGAAGGTGATTAATGGTGTTTTTTGCACTTATTGGAATATTAATAGGAGGTGTTATAGGGTTTTTACTTCCCTATACTTATAATACATCATATTCGCTATATATTACAATTGCTATACTGGCCTGCTTAGATTCTGTCTTCGGAGGTGTGAGAGCAAATCTTCAAAAAAAATTTAATATAAAAATATTTATATCAGGTTTTTTTGGGAATGCATTTTTAGCTGCATTTTTAGCTTACATAGGAGATAGGTTGGCGGTACCTTTATATTATGCAGCTATACTGACTTTTGGAAGCAGACTTTTTGATAACTTCGCTACTATAAGAAGGTTATTATTATTTAAAGATAAATCTATATAATTAAAAAGAAATTAACATTATGTTTACTATAAGATGAGGAGGAAAAAGGATGTTTGATTTTGACGTTGATGTAGAAGAATTTGCAAGAATAAAGGTTATAGGCGTAGGTGGGGGCGGAAATAATGCAGTAAATAGAATGATAGATCATGGAGTTAGAGGTATAGAGTTTATAGCTCTAAATACTGATAGACAATCCCTTCACTCCTCGAAGGCTGAAGTTAAACTGCAATTAGGAGAAAAATTGACTAAGGGACTAGGTGCTGGAGCAAATCCTGAGATAGGAACAAAGGCTGCTGAAGAAAATAGAAATGAAATAGCAGAAGAATTAAAAGGCTCTGATATGATTTTTATAACTGCAGGAATGGGTGGAGGAACTGGTACTGGAGCAGCACCAGTAGTAGCAGAAATAGCTAAGGAAATGGGTATACTTACAGTTGGTGTAGTTACAAAACCCTTTACATTTGAAGGAAACAAGAGGAAAACTCAAGCAGAAAATGGAGTTGAAAACTTAAAAACAAAAGTAGATACATTGGTAACTATACCAAATGATAGGCTTTTACAAATAGCAGATAAAAAAACCACTATGGCTGATGCATTTATGATGGCAGATGAGGTTTTAAAACAAGGTATCCAAGGTATTTCTGATTTAATATCTATACCAAATCTTATAAATTTAGATTTTGCTGATGTTAAGACAATTATGTTAGATAGAGGTATTGCTCACATGGGAATAGGACGAGCTGCTGGAGATAACAGAGCAACTGAAGCTGCAAAACAAGCTATAAAAAGTCCATTACTAGAAACTTCTATAGAAGGGGCTCAATCGGTTTTGTTAAATATAACTGGTGGGGCAGATTTAGGTATATTTGAGGTCAACGAAGCTGCTGATTTAATCAGACAATCAGTAGATCCTGATGCAAATATTATATTTGGTGCAGGTATAGATGATACATTAGAAGATGAAATTAAGATAACAGTCATAGCTACAGGGTTTGATATGAAAAAAGAAAATATTAAAAAAGTAGACAAGCCTGCTAAAGAAGATGAAGAGTTAGAGGAAGAAATCCATATAGACTCTTCAGTAGAAGATCTTGATATACCAATATTTTTAAGAAGAAGAGATAGAAAATAAAATATTTTGTTGAAAAATGCATCTAATTTATTAGATGCATTTTTTTTATTCCCCTGTTATAGACAAATTTTTTAAGATGTTTATCCTATAATATATTTAAATAATAAAAGTGAGGAGATTTCTATTGTATATAATATTAGAATACTATTTATTAGAAAATTTTATAATAAACTTTCTCATATTATATATTACAAAATCTATAAACAAAAGAGATGTCAAATTGAAGAAAATCATAATAGGTGCTATTTTAAGTGGAATATATTCCCTAGTATTTTTCTTCCCTAAATTATTATTTTTAACAACACCTTTTATGAAATTTATTATATCTATTTTAATAATAAAAATAAGCTTTAATTATTATGGAATAAGGGTATTTTTGTATGATCTCATTGCATTTTACATAATATCTTTTATATTTGCAGGAATTATTATTGGAATTTCATTTTCCACTGATATCTCTAATCTTTTATTTGAAGATACTTCATTATCCAATATTTTTAAGTTTAAGCATATAGTAATAGGCATAGTTATAGCATCTATAATATCATTAAAGTTGTTTAACTATAACAATAACAAAAAAATACGGAGGAATTATATTTCTACAGTAAAAATATTTTATAAGGGAAATGCTATGTCTATTATGGCTTTAATTGATACAGGAAATTCACTTATAGAACCTTTTACAAGAAGCCCAGTCATGGTTGTGGAGTATGAGGAAATAAAAAATATTCTTCCTAAGTCTTTACAAGATGTTTATGAAAATACTAAAACAATAGATTATGAAAATCTAGCATATGTTTTAGGCAAATCTATGGAAGATATCTCCTTAAGTATTATTCCATTTAAATCAATAGGAGAAGATTCGGGTATTATATTGGGATTTAAACCTGATTATCTATTGATAAATAGAGAGGGGAAAGACATAAAAAAGAAAAATGTAATGATAGGAATATATAAGGGGAGATTATCAGAGGAAAAAAATTATAATGGATTATTACACTTTGAAACAATATCACAGGGAGGTATTTGATGAAATTAAAAAGATACAATTGGAAATTTAAATTTAAATTAAAACTCTATTCTTTAATGAAGAAATTTAAAATTGTAAATAGAATTGACTATATTGGAGTAGGAGAAACTTTACCACCTCCATTGAACACAGAAGAAGAAGAATATTATATAAATAATTTGAAATATGACGAATCAATAAAGTCAGTTTTAATAGAGAGAAATCTAAGGCTTGTTGTATATATAGCTAGAAAATTTGATAATACAAATATTTCGATAGAAGATCTTATTTCTATAGGAACCATAGGACTTATAAAAGCTGTAAATACATTTGATCCAGATAAAAAAATAAAATTGGCTACATATGCTTCTAAATGTATAGAAAATGAAATACTAATGTATCTAAGAAAGACTAGCAAATTAAAAAGTGAGATATCTCTAGATGAACCATTAAATATTGATTGGGATGGAAATGAACTTCTCCTATCTGACATACTCGGTACAGAAAATGATATAATATTTAAATATATTGAAACTGAAGTAGACAAATCTCTATTAAAAGAGGCAATAGAGAAGCTAAATAGTCGGGAAAAAACTATTGTAAAATTAAGGTTTGGATTGGCAACAGGTGTAGAAAAGACTCAAAAAGAAGTGGCAGACCTATTAGGAATATCTCAATCATATATTTCTAGACTTGAAAAAAGAATTATAAAGAGATTACAAAAAGAAATGAATAAATTAGTATAAATATTATTGGGTATTTTCTCAATAATATTTTTTTTGAATAAAAAAACATCTAAAGGCAATAATTTAATTTGAAAGGGGAAACAATTATGAGAGGATGAAACTAGATGCGTACTTCAAAAGTTGAAATTTGTGGAGTAAATACTGCTAAATTAAAAGTTTTAAGTAATGACCAAATGCAAAAATTATTTGTTAAAATAAAAAATGGAGATTTACAAGCTAGAGAAGAATTCATACAAGGAAATTTAAGACTTGTTTTAAGCATCATACAAAGATTTAACAGGCGAGGAGAAGATGTAGATGATCTTTTTCAAATAGGTTGTATAGGACTTATCAAAGCTATTGATAATTTTGATTTAAGTCATAATGTTAGATTTTCAACTTACGCAGTTCCTATGATAATTGGAGAAATAAGAAGATATTTGAGAGATAATAATTCTATTAGAGTAAGTAGATCTTTACGAGATACAGCATATAAAGCTCTTCAAGCTCGTGAACAATTAATATATAAAAACTCAAAAGAGCCAACTATAACAGAAATAGCTGATATACTGGGAATAGCTAAGGAAGATGTAGTATTTGCACTTGAGGCAATACAAGAACCAATTTCACTTTTTGAACCTGTTTTTCAAGACAGTGGAGATCCTTTGTTTGTTATGGATCAAGTGAAAGATGAAAAAGAGGAAGATAGCTTTTGGCTAAGAAATATAAGCATAAAACAAGCTTTAGAAAAATTAAACAATAGAGAAAAGGAAATATTGGATTTAAGATTCTTTCAAGGTAAGACCCAAATGGAAGTAGCAGATGAAATTGGAATATCCCAAGCCCAAGTTTCTAGATTAGAAAAAAATGCCTTAAAACAAATGAGAAAACACATATAATAAATATAATCCCATCAAATTATAGTAATATTTATATATTTATTTAATATAAATATATAAAGGATAAATAATGAGGTGGGATTATGTTGAAAGTATCAGATGTAAAGACAAAGGAAGTAATAAATATAGCAAATGGGGAAAGACTTGGATATATTTATGATTTTGAGATTGATTTAGAAAAGGGTGTACTTGTTGGCATAGTTATGTCAAGAATGGCTAAGGGATTAGGTTTATTTTCAAAAGTGGATGATATAGTGATAGATTGGGAAGATATAGTAAGAATAGGTACAGATACAATACTAGTTAATTATATAGATTCATAATGTAATTAGACAATAGATAATTTATATATTATAATTAAACTATTAAAGATAAAGAAGGTGGAAGGATGAGATGCCCCTATTGTGAATATAAGGAATCTAAGGTGGTAGATTCAAGACCTACAGACGAAGGACAAGCCATAAGAAGAAGAAGAGAATGTATAAAATGCTCTAAAAGATTTACCACATATGAAAAAATAGAAGAGATTCCCATTATTGTGGTTAAAAAAGACAAAAATAGAGAGAGTTATGATAGGAATAAACTTTTAAATGGAATTATAAAATCTTGTGAAAAAAGGCCTGTATCCATGGATACAATTCAAGATTTAGTAGATGATATTGAAAAAGAACTATCTAATTCATTAGAAAAAGAAATAACTTCCGAAGAAATCGGAGAAATGGTCATGAATAGGCTAAAACATATAGATGAAGTTTCATATGTAAGATTTGCATCTGTGTATAGACAATTTAAAGATGTAAATTCTTTTATGGAAGAATTAAACAAGATACTAACAGAAAACAAATAACTATTTTGGGACAATATACTTGTTTATACAAATATATTGTCTTTTTAAATCAATTTGAAATTTTTATTTTAAATTATTATACTTAAGCAGAAGCTTTTTTCAAATTTATGGAAAATGGTGATGAGATGGATTTATTTACACTTTCAATGGAAGAAAAATTAAAGAAAAATGCTCCTTTAGCTGATAGAATGAGGCCTAAAACTCTAAAAGATTTTGTAGGACAAGGACATATTATAGGGGAGGGGAAGTTTTTACATAGAGCCATCAAGGCAGATAGAATAAATTCTATGATATTTTATGGTCCTCCAGGAACTGGGAAAACAACCCTTGCCATGATTATAGCAAATACTACAAATATGAGATTTGAAAAATTATCGGCAGTTACTTCTGGAGTAAAAGACATAAGAAGGGTAATACTTGAGGCAGAAGAAAATTTGAAATTATATAATAAGAGAAGTATATTGTTTATAGATGAGATTCATAGATTTAATAAATCACAACAAGATGCCTTACTTCCATTTGTAGAAAGAGGAATTATAATTTTAATAGGTGCCACTACAGAAAATCCTTATTTTGAAGTGAATAAGGCACTTTTATCTAGAGCTATGGTAATACAGTTAAATCCATTAGAGAGAAAGGATTTAAAAGATCTTATATCTAAAGCGCTAAAAGATGAGGAAAAGGGATTAGGAAGATTCAATATAAATATAGATAATGAGGCAGTAGATTATCTATTAACTGTGGCTCAAGGAGATGGGCGAGCTATATTAAATTCTTTAGAGATAGGAGTTTTATCAACTCCTAAAGATAATGAAGGGGTTATAAATGTATCTCTAGAAGATATAAAACAATCTATAATGATAAAGACTGCTAAATATGATAAAGGTGGAGATGAACACTTTGATACCATCTCTGCTTTTATAAAGAGTATGAGGGGTACAGATCCTAATGCCACATTATATTGGCTTGCTAAGATGATAAATGCAGGAGAAGACCCTAAATTTATAGCAAGACGAATAATAATTGCAGCAGCAGAAGATGTAGGCAATGCTGATCCTCAAGCTTTATTAATTGCAAATGCAGCCTTTAATGCAGTAAACAATATAGGTATGCCTGAAGGGAGAATAATACTTGCCCAAGCTGCTATATATGTTGCTACAGCACCCAAAAGTAATGCTGCATATGTTGGTATAGATAAGGCTTTAGATGATATTAAAAATGAGGAAATAGGAGAGGTACCAAATCACTTAAAAGATAGTCATTATTCTGGGGCTAAAGCTCTAAAACATGGACAAAACTATAAATATCCTCATAATTTTAAGGACAACTATATACCTCAAGATTATCTACCTGCTGAGATAAGAGATAAAATTTACTATAGTCCTACAGAAAATGGATACGAAGAGATTATAAGTGACAGACTTAGAAAATTGTTTGACAAAAATAACTAAACTCAATATAATTTAGATAAAAGTAATAACCTTTATAATATATAGGGGTTATTTACATAATAGGAGGGAAAAATGAAAGTAGATATAAGATCTATTTATAAAAACAAAGAAGAATATTTTAACAAAGAAGTAATAGTAGAAGGTTGGATTAGAAATATTAGGTCTTCAAAGGCTTTTGGATTTATAGATTTAAATGATGGAACATTTTTTAAAGGAATTCAAATAGTTTTCGAAGAAAATTTATCAAATTTCAAAGAAATATCTAAGCTTAACTTAAGTACTTCAATCAGAGTAAAGGGAGTATTAGTTGAGACTCCAAAGGCGAAGCAAGATTTTGAAATTAAAGCTAGTGAAATTATAGTTGAAGGAGATTCTCCTGCTGACTATCCATTACAAAAAAAGAGACATAGCTTTGAGTATTTGAGAACCATTGCTCATCTGAGACCTAGAAGCAATACTTTTAGTGCAGTTTTTAGAGTAAGGTCAGTACTTGCTTATGCTATACACAAATTTTTTCAGGAAAGAGGCTTTGTGTATGTAAATACTCCTATAATCACCTCATCTGACGCTGAGGGAGCAGGGGAAATGTTTAGGGTGACTAATTTAGACTTGGAAAATCTTCCTATGACTGATGACGGTAAGGTAGATAATTGTGAAGACTTTTTTGGGAAAACAACAAGTCTTACTGTAAGCGGTCAATTAGAGGCAGAAGTTTATGCTTTAGCTTTTAAAAATGTATATACCTTTGGTCCAACTTTTAGAGCTGAAAACTCTAATACTGCAAGACATGCTGCGGAGTTTTGGATGATTGAGCCAGAGATTGCCTTTGCAGATTTAAAAGATAATATGAACTTAGCAGAGGATATGTTAAAATATATAATCTCTTATGTAATGGAAAATGCAAAGGAAGAAATGGAATTCTTTAACTCTTTCGTAGATAAGGGTCTTCTGGATAGACTTAAAAATATAGTTAATTCTGATTTTGAAAAAATAACTTATACAAAGGCAATAGAGATATTGAATGATGCTAAAAAAGACTTTCAATATAAAGTAGAGTGGGGAATAGATCTTCAAACTGAACATGAAAGATATATTACTGAAGAAGTGTTTAAAAAACCTGTTTTTGTGACAGACTATCCTAAAGAGATAAAAGCATTTTATATGAGAGAAAATGAAGATAATAAAACTGTATCTGCAATGGACTTATTAGTACCTGGTATAGGGGAAATAATAGGTGGAAGCCAAAGAGAAGAGAGATTAGATGTATTAGAAAAGAAAATTGTTGAAAATGGAATGGAAAAAGATGAATACTGGTGGTATTTGGAGCTTAGAAAATATGGTAGTACAAAGCATTCTGGATTTGGATTAGGTTTTGAAAGAGCTCTTATGTATATTACTGGTATGACAAATATTAGAGATGTAATATCATTTCCTAGAACTGTAAAATCTGCTGAATTTTAAATTGTCTTGTAAAATACACATAATTTTGCTATAATAACTCTTAATATAAAGACATAGATGGGAAGTAGTAGATAAATTGTAGTTTATAGAGAGCTGTTGTTTGGTGCAAAACAGTATCTACAATATTCGAACTTGTCTCAGAGTCATCAAAGTATACTTTGATCGGAAAGATACCGTTATATCTTTAAGTGGATAGAAATATCAACAAGAGTGGTACCGCGAATTAACCCTTCGTCTCTTTATAGAGGAGGGGTTTTTTATTTTAAATAAAGAATTTAAGGAGTGTAAAAATGAGAGAATATAGACCGAGAGATATTGAAAAGAAATGGCAAGATATTTGGGATGAAAATCAAGTTTATAAAGCTGAAATAGATAAATCTAAAGAAAAGTTTTATGCCCTAGTAGAGTTCCCATATCCATCTGCTAATGGATTACATGTAGGTCACCCAAGACCATATACTGCACTAGACATATTATCTAGAAAGAGAAGATACGAAGGATACAATGTATTATTTCCTATGGGTTGGGACGCCTTTGGACTTCCTACAGAAAACTTTGCAATAAAAAATAAGGTTCATCCTAAAGAGGTAACAGAAAAAAATATAGCGAGATTTAAATCTCAATTAAAATCTATAGGTTTTTCCTTTGATTGGTCTAGAGAGATAAATACTACTGATCCTAATTATTATAAATGGACTCAATGGATATTTTTAAAACTATATGAAAAAGGCTTGGCCTACAAAGAGGAAATGCCTATAAACTGGTGTACTTCATGTAAAATAGGATTGGCAAATGAAGAAGTGGTAGGAGGATCTTGTGAAAGATGTGGAGGAGAAGTAGTTCAAAAAGTAAAAAATCAGTGGATGTTAAAGATTACCGAATATGCTGATAGACTTATAGATGATTTAGATGATTTAGATTTTATTGATAGAGTTAAAGTTCAACAAAAAAATTGGATAGGAAGATCAGAAGGAGCAGAATTAGATTTTAAAGTTGCAGGAAAAGAAGATAAATTAAAAGTATTTACTACAAGACCAGATACTATTTTTGGGGCAACTTATATGGTAATATCTCCAGAGCATTATCTTATAGAAACATACAAAGATAATATAAAAAATTATAATGAAGTAATAGAATATAAAAACATGGCTAGTAAGAAGTCAGACTTTGAGAGAACAGAGCTTTCAAAGGAAAAAACAGGAGTAGAATTAATTGGTATAAAAGCTATAAATCCAGCAACAGGGAAAGAAATTCCTATTTGGATATCTGACTATGTCCTAATGAGCTATGGAACAGGTGCGATAATGGCAGTTCCAGGTCATGATGAAAGAGACTGGGAGTTTGCAAAGAAATTTAACTTACCTATTATAGAAGTTATAAAGGGTGGAGATATAGAGAAAGAGGCTTATACAAACACTGACAAAGGTACTTTAGTAAATTCAGAGTTTTTAAATGGTATGGAAGTCGAAGAAGCTAAAGAAGCTATCATGGAATGGATAGAAGACAATAATTTAGGTTCAAAAAAAATCAATTTTAAACTTAGAGACTGGGTATTTTCAAGACAAAGATACTGGGGAGAACCTATACCTTTAATCCATTGTGATGAATGTGGTTGGGTACCAGTAAAGGAAGAAGATCTACCTGTTGAGTTACCTGATGTAGTAAACTATGAGCCTACAGATACTGGTGAATCTCCCTTAGCCAAGATAGATGATTGGGTGAACACTAATTGTCCAAAATGTGGTGCAAAGGCTAAAAGAGAAACAGATACTATGCCAAACTGGGCAGGTTCATCATGGTATTTTTTAAGATATCTAGATCCTAATAATGATGATGCCTTAGCATCTAAGGAAGCTATAGACTATTGGATGCCAGTAGATTGGTATAATGGAGGTATGGAACATACTACATTACATTTACTATATTCAAGATTTTGGAATAAGTTTTTATATGATATTGGAGTAGTTAGCACTCCTGAGCCATATAAAAAGAGAACTTCTCATGGAATGATATTAGGGGATAATAATGAGAAAATGTCTAAGTCAAGAGGCAATGTAGTAAATCCTGATGATATAGTAAGGGATTTTGGAGCTGACACTTTAAGAACCTATGAGATGTTTATAGGGGATTTTGAAAAATCTGCTCCTTGGTCTGAAAATGGAGTAAAGGGATGTAGGAGATTTTTAGAAAGAGTTTGGAGATTACAAGATCTAATAGTAGATGGAGAAGGGTATACAAAAGAACTTGAATCAAGTATTCATAAGACTATTAAAAAGGTTTCAGATGATTTTGATAATATGAAATTTAATACTGGTATTGCTGCTTTAATGTCTCTATCAAATGAATTTAATGATCACGGCAAAATCACAAAAGGTGATTTTAAGACATTTTTAATCTTACTAAACCCTGTAGCTCCGCATATAACTGAAGAGCTTTGGGAGATATTAGGTCTTGATGGATATTTATATGAAGGAACTTGGCCCACATATGATGAAGAAAAGACTAAAGACAAAGTTATAAATATGCCAGTTCAAGTAAATGGAAAAGTAAGGGGAACTATTGAAGTAGGGGTAGATGATACTAAGGAAATTGCAAGGGAAAAGGCCTTAAAAGATGAAAAAATCCTTAAATTTATAGAAGGTAAAACCATAATAAAAGAAATATTTGTAATGGGCAAAATTTATAATATTGTAGCAAAGTAATAAAATATTTCAACTATTTCTATAATTATGATATAATTGTAACATAGTTAATATTAGAGTTATAGATATTTTATAATTATGGAGGGGGAGAATATGAGAAAAATTTTAGTTACTGGAGCTTTAGGACAAATTGGTTCAGATTTAACTTTTAAATTGAGAGAGATTTATGGTAATGAAAATGTTATTGCTAGTAGTAGAAGTAGAAAACAAGGACAAGAAGAGTTAATAGAGAGTGGACCCTTTGAAGAACTAGATATTATAGAGGGAGAGAAAATATCGGAAGTTGTTAAGAAACATAATATAAATACTATTATAAATTTAGCAGCTATTTTATCTGCCAAGGGGGAAGAAAGACCTAATGCCTGTTGGGAAGCGAATATGAATGGGCTCTATAATGTTTTACAAGTGGGGAAAGAAGAAAATTGCCAAATATTTACTCCAAGTTCTATAGCAGCTTTTGGACCATCTACACCAAAGGACAATACTCCCCAGGTTACAATCCAAAGACCCAATACAATGTATGGTGTAACAAAGGTAGCTGGAGAATTACTTTGCGACTACTACTATAAGAAATTTGGAGTAGACACTAGAGGAGTTAGATTTCCAGGACTAATATCATATAAAGCTTTACCAGGTGGAGGTACTACTGATTATGCAGTCCATATTTACTATGAGGCAATTAAAAATGGTAAATATACATCTTTTATAGATAAAGGGACTAAGATGGATATGATGTATATGCCAGATGCTCTAGATGCAATAATAGGTCTTATGGAAGCAGATGGTGAAAAGCTAATAAATAGAAATGCTTTCAATGTAACTGCCATGAGTTTTGATCCAGAAGATATGAAGAACTCTATTAGAAAGTTTATACCTGAATTTGAACTTTCTTATGATGTAGATCCGGTAAGGCAAAGTATTGCAGATTCTTGGCCGAATTCCTTAGATGATAGTGCAGCAAGGAGAGAATGGGGCTGGAATCCTAAATATGATTTAGATGGTATGACAAAGGATATGTTAGAAAAACTAAGAGAAAAGCTTAAATAGAGAAAAACCTTCCTCAGTCTTGAGGAAGGTTTTTCATTTAAATAATTTTTTTAACATTGGAACTGGAAGTTCTTTTATTTCCTCCTTAATTTTAAGTATTTCTTCTTCAAAAGAATCGCCTTTATCTAAAAGTATATTGATTTTTTTCTCTAAACTCAATTGAGAATTTAAAATTTGTTGGATCTGTGATTTGATATCTTTTATTTCTAAATTTAACTGCTCTAAACTATCTTCTGTTTTAATATTTTCTTCTACGCTTTTATTTAAATCATCTTTTATATGCTGAAAATCCAGTTCTCCGTAATTAGAGATATTGTTTATAAATATATCTTTTAATACTTCTTCTGATTTATCATTTTCGGATACTTTATTTATAAATAGATCTTCTATAATTTTTTCTAATTCATCTATATCCTTATTTTCCATATTTAAATCTTTGTTATTTTTTACATACAAGGGTTCTGCTCCTTTAGAATTAGATTTGAAATTGGGAAATAACTTTTTTAGGGTTTTAGAGTTACTTATATCTGTAAAATCATCTAGTAGATGTTTAATTTTTAAATTTGGATATAAATTTTTATTTACTAGAGTCTTTATTTTAGAAATATTAGTATATTTTATTTGGTTTTCATTTACCCAGGAACTTCCGTAATCCTGAGATTTAAAAATATTTATAGTTCTATCTACAATAAAAGAAATATAAAGAATTTTATCTTTTTCATATAATGTAAAGGGGGTATCTTTTGGAATATACATATTATCTACAGATATATCTCTCCAAGTATATTGATTTTGGCCTGTAGTATCCATTTTTTTATAGGATAGTCCATAGCTAGTATTTGATTTTTTAAGCCATAAGCTATGTATGCTTTTCATTTTATCTATAAATATATAAGAAAATCCATTATTTAATCCTTCCCAAAGTGATTTAGGATTATTGCTCCATGACTTTCTATAGGGACTATAAAAGCAATGGTATATATATGATTTAGTGTTTGTAGTAGTGTTATAGAGTATATGAATAGCTCCAGATGAATCATAGTCCACAGAAAAATCAGGTTTCTTTTTTATTGAAACATATCTTATCACATTATATCTCTGTTCTATACTTTCCTTATAAATAATGTGTTCAATAGTACATATATTAGGGTTTATTAAATTAGAATATCCACATATGATGTGAAATTTACCATTTATAAAAAATAGTTCTAATTGATAGTATTTATTTGATTTTAAATCAAATTTACCAATTATGGATTCCTTCCATACTTTATTGTTATAAGTTTGTAGATATAAAGTTCCACATTTAAGTAGATATAGTATATGTGTATTATTCTCATTATCTAGAGCTATAGAATATTTCAATACATTTCTTACTTTTAAAATATTTTCATCAATTGTATTGAATTTATTATTGTATATTTTATAGCTTAGAGTATTTTTAGAACTTAAATTAAAAGTAAAGAATCTATCTTCACTATTTATTACTAAATAATCTTTTATATAATTTTCCATAAAATCACTTCTCCTTTTATCACATAATACTATCTATTACATAGTATGTAATTAGAAGTAAATATATTAAAATAGGAGTGAAATAGATGGAAGATTTAAAAAAAGTAGATGAAAAAATGGAAGTATTGGGATGTATAGATAAAGATTGTATTATAGTTGATAAAGTATTTGCAAGCTGTCAACAAAGAGAGTGTTTTCCGGAAGTAGAAGTAGATATAGACTGTGAAGATTTTGGACGCATTAGATTTAGACCAGGATTTATAGTTCCTAATACTTTAGTAGTAACTGATATAGAAGGACAACCTGATTTTAGAAGAGTAAGATTTTTGGTTAGAATTCCATATCAAGTTTTAGATCCAAATGGAAATATAATTTTAGAAAGTGTTTTACCAGATATAGAAAAGGATATAATATTATACATTCCTGATGCAAGAGATGAATTTGAGTTTAGAATAGTTATAGAGACTAGTTCTATAGTATTAGCTCAACCAATTAAAACAGGAGATATATTGAGCTTTTCAGTAGGAACATATATTATAGTAAAGGTAGTAGGAACAGTACAACTTTGGATTCCAGCTTTTGGATATTGTCCAGAACCACCGGAGTGTACAGAGTTCTCCCCTGAAGATATCTGTGAAGAATTTGATGAATCAGATTTTCCAGAATTTTTCCCTCCTCAACTACCACAATAAATTCTCTTGGAGCCTAGGCTCCTTTTTTTTTGTGATAAATAATCTTGACAAAGTTACTGGGATATAATATAATTTCAATATGAATACCAAGTAAATTACTTGGAATTAAAAGAGGTGAAAAAATGAAGATATCCACTAAGGGCAGATATGGACTAATGGCAATGTTTCAACTGGCTTTAGAATATGGAAATGGACCAGTGCCATTAAAGAATATAGCTTTAAAGCAAAATATTTCAGATAGCTATCTTGAGCAATTATTTTCTACATTGAGAAGGGATAAATTATTAGCAAGTGTTAGAGGTGCACAAGGTGGATACATGCTGGCAAGAGCTCCAGAAGAAATCACTGTAGGTCATATTTTAAGATCACTAGAAGGGGATTTAGCTCCTGCAGATTGCGCCACAGATAAAGCTGAATGTTTAAAAGAAGATACTTGTGCATCAAAAATAGTATTTGTTAAGATAAAAGATAGTATAGATGAAGTTATAGATTCGATCACCTTAAAAGATATGATAAATGATATTAAAGATACGGAAACTAAAAATTAGGAGGATAATGATGAGGAATTATATTTATATGGATAATGCAGCAACTACACCTGTTAAAGAGGAAGTTTTAGAAGCTATGATGCCATATTTTACTGAAAAATATGGGAATCCTTCAAGTGTTTATTCTTTAGGATCAAAATCTAAGGTTGCAGTTGAAAAAGCTAGAGATCAAATAGCAAAAGTTCTTAATGCTCAATCAAAAGAGATATACTTTACTGGTGGAGGTTCTGAATCAGATAACTGGGCAATAAAAGGAATTGCGTATAATAATAAAAATAAGGGAAATCATATAATAACAAGTAAGATTGAACATCATGCAGTTTTACATGCATGTGAATATTTAGAAAGACAAGGTTTTGAAGTTACTTATTTAGATGTAGATGAAGATGGAATAGTAGATTTAGAACAACTTAAAAGCTCAATTAAAGACTCTACTATCCTAATAACTATAATGTTTGCAAATAATGAGATAGGTACCATGCAACCTATTAAAGAAATAGGTGAGATTGCAAAAGAAAATAAAATATTATTTCACACAGATGCAGTTCAAGCAATGGGGAATATAGAAATAGATGTAAATGAATTGAATATAGATTTATTATCAATGTCTGCTCATAAGTTTAATGGTCCTAAGGGTATAGGAGCATTATATATTAGAAAAGGCATAAAAATAGATCCTCTTATTATAGGTGGAGGTCAAGAAAGATCTAAAAGAGCCGGAACTGAAAATGTACCATCAATTGTTGGAATGGGTAAAGCTTTAGAATTAGCTTATGAAAATTTAGATAGTCATAGAGAAAGATTAATTTCTCTAAGAGAATATTTAATAGAAAAAATAGAAAAAAACATAGATTATATAAGATTAAATGGTCATAGAAATAAGAGACTTCCTGGGAATGTAAATTTTAGTTTCCAATTTATAGAAGGAGAATCCTTATTATTAAGTCTTGATATGGTAGGTATAGCAGGCTCTAGTGGCTCAGCTTGTACATCAGGATCATTAGATCCATCCCATGTATTACTTGCTATTGGATTATCCCACGAAATAGCACATGGATCACTTAGACTTTCTTTAAGTGAAGAAAATACAAAAGAAGAAATTGATTATGTGGTTGAAAATTTAGGACAAATAGTACAAAGGTTGAGGGATATGTCACCACTATATGAAAAAGTTAAGGGGGAAAAATAATGTATAGTGAAAAGGTAATGGATCACTTTATGCACCCAAGAAATATGGGGGAAATAGAAAATGCAGATGGTGTAGGAGAAGTTGGAAATGCAAAATGCGGAGATATAATGAAAATGTATTTAAAAATAGATGATAATATAATATCGGATGTGAAATTTAAAACTTTTGGATGTGGTTCTGCTATAGCTTCATCAAGTATGTCTACTGAACTTATAAAAGGGAAAAGTATAGAAGAAGCAATGGAGATTACAAACAAAGCAGTAGCAGATGCACTAGATGGACTTCCACCTGTTAAGATGCACTGTTCAGTATTAGCTGAGCAGGCTATTAAGTCTGCACTATTAGATTATTCTAAAAAAACTGGGGTTCATATAGAAGGACTAGAAGATGTAGATTTTGATGATGAGCATCTTCATGATCACATAGAAGAAGAATAAAAATTAATAGGGCAGCTTTAAGCTGCCTTATTAATATATTAAGGTGATAATATGAGTATAAATATAGCTTCAGTACCGGATTTTCTAGCTAAGTCCATATTAATGATTTCTATATTGTTTTTATTATTGTTAGTATATTATCTTATCAATATAGGTAATAAATTTATTCCGGAGGACAAAAAAATAAAAATTAATAATAGAAAAATATTTAAAAGTCTAGGTTTGCTAATAGGCTTATATACTTTAATGAAAATTTTTGAATATAATAATTTCTTATATGATATACTTATTACCTTGATTATATCTATAATATTAGCTTATACTTTTAACCCAATAATAGATAGACTAGAAAGCAAAAATATTAAAAGAAGAAATGCTATTTTAATATTGTATCTATCAATACTTGCCATATTTTTTATATTTGCTTTTTTAATTGCACCAAAATCTGGGACAGAGATTAAAAGACTAGTAAATAATTTACCAAAATATATAGAGCAAGCATCAGAAATGATAGACAATATATACACAAAATATTATTCTACTCTAGGAGGACTTCCGCCTTTATTTCAAGGAGTAGAAGATATAGTAATGGAGAATATAATAAAATTAGAAAATATGATAATAAATAGTCTGGAAGTTTTTGCTGGAAGTATAATAGGGGTGGCATTAAAGCTAGTAAATATAATTTTAACTCCAATACTTACTTATTACTTTTTAGTTGATAAAAGATATTTTAAAAAGAGAATAACAAATATGATTCCTAGAAAATATAAAAAGGATGTAATTATTCTAGCGAGGGAAATAGATCTTTCTCTAACTTTGTTCATTAGAGGAAGACTTTTGATGTCACTATATGTAGGTATTGCAACTACAATTATGTTACTTATATTAGGCATAGATTTTGCGATTGTTATAGGATTTATAACTGGGTTTGCAGATATAATACCATATATAGGCCCTCTTATAGGATATATTCCAGCTGCATTTTTTGCTGCTATATCAAGCCCGATAAAAATAGTTTGGGTTACAATATTTTTTGTATTTATACAATGGGCTGAAAACAACCTACTTGCTCCAAAGATAATAGGAGAGACTATGAACATGCATCCTCTTATTATTCTTCTTTCAATTATAATAGGTGGAGGAATATTTGGAGTATTTGGTATGATACTTTCGGTACCATCAGTGGCTATCATTAGAATTATATTGAATTTTATAATAGGGAAAATAAAGGAAAATAAGATAAACTCTAATTGACAAATAGAACATATTAAATTATAATTCAAATATAGAACATTAGCTCTCCTCCAGTGTTGGGGGAGATTTTTGATAAATTAGACAATTATGAAGAGGTGTGTTATGAAAAATATTGGATTACATGAAATAAGAAGAGAATTTTTAGAATTTTTTAAAGAAAAGGAACATCTTGTGGCTCCTAGCTACTCCTTGATACCTAAAAATGATAAATCCCTACTTTTAATTGGTGCTGGTATGGCTCCATTAAAAAAATATTTTACTGGAGAAGCTGTTCCGCCTCAAAATAGAATGACTACCTGTCAAAAGTGTATAAGAACAGGAGATATAGAGAATGTAGGGAAGACGGACAGACATGCGACTTTTTTCGAGATGCTTGGAAATTTTTCCTTTGGAGACTACTTTAAACGTGAAGCTATTAGTTGGGCATGGGAATTTTTAACTGAGAGGATGGAAATAGATGAAAATGATCTATGGGTTTCAGTATATGAAGAGGATATAGAAGCTTTTGAAATTTGGAATAAAGAAATTAATGTACCGAAAGAAAAAATTGTACCTCTAGGAAAGACCGACAACTTTTGGGAGCTAGAAGTAGGACCTTCTGGTCCTTGTTCAGAAATATATATTGATAGAGGAGAAGAATACGGATGTGGAGACAAAAATTGTAAACCTGGTTGTGAGTGTGATCGATTTATAGAGGTATGGAACCTAGTGTTTACCCAATTTGACAAAGATGAAAATGGAGTATATCATCCACTATCACATCCAAATATAGATACAGGTATGGGGCTTGAAAGAATTGCCGCAGTTATGGAAAGAGCTGATAATATATTTGAAGTAAAGGCAATACAAGATATTTTACACACTGTAGAAAGAATAAGTGGATTTAAATATAAAACTGATAAGGATAAAGATACATCCATAAGGGTTATAACTGATCATGTAAGAGCCATGACCTTTATGGTATCTGATGGAATTTTACCTAGTAATGAAGGAAGAGGCTATGTGCTTAGAAGGCTAATTCGTAGAGCTGCAAGACATGGAAAATTGCTTGGTATAAATAGAGAGTTTTTAACTGAAGTTGTAGAGGTAGTTATTAACTCTTGGAAAGTAGAATATAGTGAATTAAAAGTAAGAGAAGCTCAAATTAAAAAAATAATAAAAGCTGAAGAAGATAAGTTTCAAGAAACGATAGATCAAGGCATGGACATACTAGAAGATTATATACTTTGTATGAATAAAAATGGAGAAAAGATTCTAAAGGGACAAGATGCTTTTAAACTATATGATACCTTTGGATTTCCTTTAGATTTAACTAGAGAAATCTTAGAAGAAAAAGGCTTGGATGTAGATGAATTGAGTTTTGATAAACATATGAAAGCTCAAAAAGATAGAGCAAGAAAAGCAAGAGTAGAAGATAAAGGTGGATGGGGAAATAAAGAAGAAGATTTATTTAAAGGATTTAAATCTATTTTTAAAGGGTATGAAACTCTTTCAACTAACTCTTCTATTACTGGTCTTTTTAAAGATAACAAAAAAGTATCTTATTTAGAAACTGGAAATGAGGGTATTATAGTATTAGATGAAACTCCTTTTTATGGTGAATCTGGAGGACAAGTGGGAGACAAGGGAATTATAGAGAATGAAAACTTTAGTGCTATTGTAAATGATACTAAGATTGGGCCAGAAAACTCAATTCTTCATATGGTTAAAGTTGTAAGTGGAAGGATTGAAGAAGGCTATGAAGTTGTTTCTACAGTAGATGAAGATGAAAGATTGGCACTAATGAGAAATCACTCAGCTACACATTTATTACATCAAGCTCTAAAGGATACTTTAGGAGAGCATGTAAATCAGGCAGGTTCCATAGTTTTATCTAATAGACTTAGATTTGACTTTACTCACTTTGAAGGATTAACTATAGAGGAAACAAAAGAGATTGAATTAAAAGTAAATCAAAAGGTATTAGAAGCTTTAGAAGTTAAAACTATAAAAACATCTTTAAAAGAAGCTAAAGAGACAGGTGCAATAGGATTATTTGAAGGAAAATATGGAGATGAAGTAAGAATAATTAAGATGGGAGACTATTCACAAGAATTATGTGGAGGTACTCATGTAAAAAACACTGGAGCTATAGGCCTATTTAAAATAATCTCTGAAACTGGTATAGCATCTGGAGTAAGACGTATAGAAGCCATAACAGGTATGGAGACATATAGATATTTAAATGATCTAGAAAAACAATTAGATGACCTAGGAAGTGTTTTAAAGACAAATAAAGAGAATTTATTATTAAAGTCACAGAGTATAGTAGATGAATTAAAACAAAAAGATCGTGATATAGAGAAGATGAAAAAGGAAAAGTCAAAGGATATCTCAAAAGAAATATTAGACGCTAAAAAAGAAATAAAAGGGATAAATTTGATTACTTATAGATTAGAAGATGTGGATATGGATGGACTTAGAAATTTAGGAGACGAGTTAAAGAATAAAATTGAATCGGCAGTTATAGTTTTAGCATCAACAGTAGATGATAAAATTTTATTTTTAACAATGGTTACTAAGGATCTAAATAAAAAAGGAATTTTAGCTGGGAATATAGTACGAGAAGTTGCTAAAGCTACAGGTGGTAATGGTGGCGGTAGACCAGATATGGCACAAGCAGGAGGAAAGGATATTAGTAAATTAAATAGTGCATTAGAAAATATATCAGCCTTAATAGAGGAAAGTATAAAATCTTAAAATAATTTTTAAAATGTAATATACTAAAATTAGAGGAGTGATTTGGTGAATAAAGATTTTGATGAAACTATGATGTTTGATATGCCTAAAGAAAATACAAGAGAGCCAAAGGAAATACTCAATTTAGTATTTGCAGCTCTAGAAGAGAAGGGATATGATCCAATAGATCAAATAATAGGATATATTCTTTCTGGAGACCCTACTTATATAACTAGCTATAATAATGCTAGGAATATAATTAGAAAGATAGAAAGAGATGAATTATTAGAAGATATATTAAGGGAATATTTAAACTGTAATAAGTAAGAAATTATATGTAAGATAGAATATTAAATAGTATTATAGGGCAAGGTTTTGTTTCTATATTTATATTTATTTGATTTTAAGGTGGATGTTTATTAATGGAAAAGAGAATACTTGGAAATACTAATATAGAAGTTTCTAGACTTTGCTTTGGGAGTCTTACTATGACTCCCTTTCAAGCTAATCTTAGTATAAAAAAAGGTGCGGATTTAATAAGATATGCCTATGAAAAGGGAATTAACTTTTTAGATACAGCTGAGTTATATGACAATTATGAATATATAAAAGAAGCATTAAAATATATAGATAGAAGCAAATACGTTATAGCTACAAAGACTTATGCGTATACAAAGGATTTAGCTAAAAAAAGTTTAGAGGATGCTTTAAGAAGGATTGATACAGACTATATAGATTTATTTCTCTTGCATGAGCAAGAGAGCATACATACCGTTAGAGGACATTTTGAAGCTATAGAATATTTACTTAAAGCTAAATCCGAAGGTAAAATAAGAGCTGTTGGCATATCTACTCATAGAATTTCAGGAGCTTTAGCCTTAAAAGAGGTAAAAGAGTTAGAAGTAGTTCATCCTATAATTAATAAAGAAGGTATAGGAATTCAAGATGGAAATATAGAAGATATGCTAAAAGTTTTAGAAGAAGTCCATGGGATGAACAAAGGAATTTATGGTATGAAACCTTTAGGTGGAGGACATTTGATAAAAGATGTGGAATCAGCCTTTAAATTTGTAAAAGATTTATCATATATAGATTCTATAGCAATCGGTATGCAGTCGAGAGATGAAATAGATGCAAATGTAAGTTTTTTTAAAAATTCCTATATACCTGAAACTGTAAAGGAACACTTAAAGAAAAAGGAAAGAAGATTAATAGTGGCTGATTACTGCATAGGTTGTGGTAATTGTGAAAAAAGGTGTAAACAGGGAGGAATTAGTTTAATAAATAAAAAAGCTGTTCCAAATGAAAAATGTATACTATGTGGGTACTGTGCTACAGTATGTCCTGAATTTTGTATAAAAGTAATTTAAATTGGAGTGTAAAATGGAAAGAATACTAGGATTAGATGTGGGAGATAAGACTATTGGTGTAGCAGTAAGTGATTTACTTTTATTAACTGCTCAAGGAGTTACCACCATTAGAAGAGAAGGTAAAAAGAAGGATTTTAAAGCCTTAGAGGATATAATAAATGAATATGAGATAAAAAAAGTAGTAGTAGGCCTTCCGAAAAATATGAATGGAAGTCTAGGGGCTCAAAGTGAGAAGACTATGAAGTTTGCACAAAAGCTTAAAAATAAATTTAATGTTGAAATAATTTATGTAGATGAAAGGCTTACTACAGTATCGGCAGAAAGAGTATTAATTGAAGGGGATATGAGAAGGGAAAATAGAAAGAAAGTTATAGATAAGGTTGCAGCTGTATTTATATTGCAATCATATCTAGATGGTTTAGAAAGGTGAGATAGTAATGAAAGAAAGACATTTATTTTATGATGAATTAGGAAATGAAGTGGAGTTTATTGTAAAGGCAAAATTTAGTTTAGATGACACTGATTATGTTGCGCTTATGCCTGTAGATGATATTCAAACTCCCACTTATATTTTAAGGATAGATATAGATGAAAATGGAGAAGAATATTTAGTAGGTATAGATGATGAAGAATTAAAAGAAGCACAAGAAATATATGAGGAACTCTCTAGGGAAAATTTACAGTAGTTGACAAATTTATGAAAGTATTATATATTAATAAATAGATATGAACGGGTGAATAAATTGAAAATTGATATTGAAGTATATAAAGATATCTTAAAAGATAGGGGATATAAATTAACTCACCAACGGAAAATTATTTTAGAGGTTATGGCGGAAAATAATGATAAACATTTAAGCTGTGATGAAATTTTTAGTATTATATCTAAAGGAAATCCAGAGATAGGTATCGCAACTGTTTATAGAACCTTATTATTATTTGAAAAATTAAATATAGTTTATAAATTAAATTTTGATGATGGGTGTAGCAGGTATGAATTGGATTTAGGTACGGAGGACCACCACCATCATCATTTGTTATGTCTAAAATGTGGGAAAGTTATAGAGGTGCAATTAGATCTTTTGGAATCCTTGGAAAATGAGATTGAAAAAGATAAAGATTTTACGATAGTAGATCACAATGTAAAATTTTATGGATATTGTAGTGACTGTAAAGAGAACCTTTAGGGGTTCTCTATATTTTAGAGAATTTTTTTGCGGAAATGAATCATACTAAATATAAATAGAAAGAGAAAGTGGAGTGATAGAGTGAGTCGAAAGGAAAAATTAAAAATAATCCCTTTAGGTGGATTGGGAGAAGTGGGGAAGAATATAACTGTATTTGAGTATAAAGACGATATAGTTATATTGGATTGCGGAATGACTTTCCCGGAGGATGAAATGTTAGGAGTAGATATAGTTATACCTGATATTACTTATCTATTTAAGAATAAACACAAAATTAGAGGAATGGTAATAACACATGGACACGAAGACCATATAGGAGCTATTCCCTATGCATTAAAGAAATTAGATATACCTATATATGCAACTAAACTAACTTTGGGACTTATACAAACTAAGTTTAAAGAGCATAAATTAAATAATGTAAGATTAAATGAAGTAAAGCACGGTGATAGTATATCTTTAGGAGTTTTCGATGTTGAATTTATAAAAACTAGCCACAGTATACCAGATAGTGCTGCTGTAGCTATCCATAGTCCGGTTGGAATTGTAATACACACAGGAGATTTTAAAATTGATTTTACACCTATAACTGGTGATGTGATGGATTTAAATAGACTAGCTGAACTTGGAAGCAAAGGTGTATTAGCTTTGATGGCAGATAGTACCAATGCCGAAAGACCAGGATACACTATGAGTGAAAGTAGCGTTGGAAATACTTTGAGAGAAATTTTTAGCAATGCAGAAGGTAGAATTTTAATAGCTACTTTTGCCTCAAATGTTCATAGAATTCAACAAATAATAGATGCAGCAGAGCTAAATAACAGAAAAATAGTATTATCTGGAAGATCTATGTTAAATACTACTACTGTTGCAAAGGATTTAGGGTATTTACATGTTCAAGAAGATACTTTAATAGATATAAATGATATGAACAAATATAATAAAAATGAATTAGCAATAATAACTACAGGTTCTCAAGGGGAGCCAATGTCAGCTTTAACTAGAATTGCACTTTCAGAACATAGAAAGATTTCACTTTTAGAAGATGATTTAGTAGTTATATCAGCTACACCTATTCCTGGAAATGAAAAAACAGTATCAAATATAATAAATAAATTAATAGAAAATGGTACAAAGGTAATATATGAATCCTTAGCAGAAGTTCATGTTTCAGGTCATGCTCGACAAGAAGAATTAAAATTAATCCAATCTTTGGTAAAGCCAAAGTACTTTATACCTGTTCATGGAGAATTTAGACATCTAAAGAAACATGCTGAGATTGCAGAATTAATGGGACGTGAAAAAGAAAATATATTTATAATGGAAAATGGGCAAACCCTTGAATTAACAGAGGATAGTGCTCGAGTAGGCAAAAATGTACCAGCAGGTAAAATCTTAGTAGATGGATTAGGGGTTGGCGATGTAGGTAATATAGTATTAAGAGATAGAAAACACTTATCTCAAGATGGTCTTATTGTAATTGTAGTTACAATAAGTAAGCAAGAAAAGATTGTAATATCTGGCCCAGATATAATATCTAGAGGATTTGTATATGTAAGAGAATCAGAAGATCTTATGGAAGAAGCCAGAGCAGTAGTTAGAAAAGTATTAGATGAATGTGAGCAAAAAAAGATTACAGATTGGGCTACATTAAAATATAATATTAGAGATTCTCTAAAGTCATATCTGTATGATAAGATAAAGCGAAATCCAATGATACTACCAATCATAATGGAAGTATAAATAATGTATCCCTGGTATAAAATTATACCAGGGATACAACTTTTTAATCTTGTTAATAAATGCTATACTAGATATAGTATGTAAATATGGAGGGATAAAAATGAATATTAAATATTTAACAAAGGCAAGTTTAATAGCAGCTATCTACATAGTATTAGTGCTGATTCAAGTATTGCCATTTCCTCTTGCGAGCCTTACATTTGGACCTATACAACTTAGAATTGCAGAAGGATTAGTACTTTTACCTTTGGTAGAGTCTGCAGCAGTACCAGGTGTATTTATAGGATGTCTTCTTTCAAACTTATTGCTTGCACCATATTCAGGCTTTGGACTTGTAGATATTATAGGAGGGAGTTTAGTAACTTTATTAGCAGCTTATCTAACTTCTAAGGCCAAAAATAAATTTGTTGGAATAATTCCACCAGTACTTTTAAATGGATTAATAGTACCTATATGGGTATCATACTTTACAAAGATTCCCTATTTATATACTGCATTAGGAATAGGTGGAGGAGAATTAATATCTCTTTTATTATTTGGAAATATTATCCTATATGTATATGAGAAATCTACTAATTTCAGAGAGTATTGATATAAATTTAAAAATATATAGTAAGTAGGTTGATTAAATGACAAATATAAATGAAGACTATATAGAAAATTATATAAGAGGTGTTTTACCTCAAAGAGATGCTTATTTTTTAGATATGGAAAATTATGCAGAAGAAAACCATGTACCAATTATTGAGCCAGAAGTAGCACAGTTTTTAAGACTTCAGCTAAAACTTTTAAAACCCAAAAAAATTTTAGAGGTGGGAACTGCCATAGGTTATTCTGCTTTAGTGATGGCAGAAACAGCAAAAGACTGTAAGATAACAACTATTGAGAAAAATGAAAATATGCTAATTATGGCAAAAGAAAACATTTCTAAATCTCCATATAAAGATAAAATTAATGTAATATGGGGTGATGCAAGAGAAGTGTTACCACTTTTAGAAGAAAAATATGACTTAATATTTATAGATGCTGCAAAGGGACAATATATGGAATTTTTAGAACATGCTATGAAATTATTAAATCCCTCTGGACTTATAATTTCTGATAATGTATTATTTAGAGGAATGGTAGCAAGTGATAAATTAGTAAAAAGAAGAAAAATAACTATAGTAAAACGACTTAGAAAATTTTTAAAATATATAAATCAAATTGATGGTTACATTTCATCTATAATACCAATAGGTGATGGCGTGGCATTGACATATAAGGAGGAAGAAATTTGAATCAAGTAGAATTATTGGCACCAGCAGGTGATTTAGAAAAATTAAAAATGGCTATAATCTACGGAGCAGATGCAGTGTATCTAGGTGGGGAGGCATTTGGTCTTAGAAAAGCGTCTAAAAACTTTTCCTTAGAGGATATAAAAAAGGGTGTAGAATTTGCCCACCATAGAGGCAAAAAGGTCTATGTGACTCTAAACATAATTCCACATGATAATGATTTAGAAGGAATTGAAGATTATATAAAATCTCTTAAGAATATCCAGGTAGATGGAGTAATAGTAGCAGATCCAGGTATGTTTTCGATTATAAGAAAAATAGAGCCAAGTCTAAATATACATATTAGTACTCAGGCTAGTGTTACAAACTATGAAACTATTATGTTTTGGTATAATTTAGGTGTAAGAAGGGTAGTTTTAGCTAGAGAATTATCTTTTGAAGAAATTAAAAATATTACAAAACGACTTCCAAAAGATTTGGAGATAGAAGCGTTTATCCATGGAGCAATGTGTATGTCATACTCTGGTAGATGTCTTTTAAGTAATTATATGACAGGTAGAGATGCAAATAGAGGAGATTGTGCTCATCCTTGTAGATATAAATATTATCTCATGGAGGAAAAAAGACCTGGAGAATACTTCCCAGTTCATGAAGAAGACGAAGGTACCTTTATATTTAATTCAAAGGATCTTTGTATGATAGAACATATAAAGGAGCTTATAGAAGCAGGAATTACAAGTTTTAAAATAGAAGGTAGAGTAAAGAGTGCCTATTATGTTGCAACTATAATAAGAGCTTATAGAATGGCTTTAGATAATTACTATAAAGATCCTAATAATTATAAATATAATCCAAAGTGGCTAGAAGAGATAAAAAAAGCAAGCTATAGAAATTTTACTAAAGGTTTTTACTTCGGAAACCCAGGTGCAGAAGCTCAGAATTATGGGACAAGTGGATATACTAGGGAATATGATTTTGTAGCTATGGTAATAGATTATGATAAAGATACGAAAATAGCCACATTAGAGCAGAGAAATCGAATATTTGTAGGTGATGAAGTAGAAATATTTGGGCCCAATAAAGACTTTTTTGTACAAAAAATAGATAAAATGTGGAATGAAAAAGATGAGGAGATAGAAGTAGCACCCCATGCTCAACAGATAATTAAGATTAAAACAGAGAAAGAACTAAATAAATTTGATTTATTAAGGAAAATTAAGGGGGAATAATTGTGAACAGACCAATTCTTATTGGAATTACAGGAGGGACAGGTTCTGGAAAATCTACAGTATCCACAGAGATTTTTAAATATATAGATAAAGAAGATATAACTATTATAGAACAGGATTCATACTATAAAGATCAAAGCCATCTTTCCCTAGAAGAGAGAATTAAGACTAATTATGATCACCCCTTTGCCTTTGATAATGAATTACTTATAGAACATTTAAAAGAATTGTTAAAGGGAAACACAATAGAAAAACCTATATATGATTTTGAAATTCATAATAGAAAAAAAGAAACAATTACTGTAGAGCCAAGGGATATAGTAATATTAGAGGGGATATTAATTCTTTCTGAAGAAGCAATTAGAGATCTATTAGATATAAAAATATTTGTAGACACAGATTCTGATGTAAGAGTTATTAGAAGAATACTTAGAGATATAAAAGATAGAGGAAGAACATTAGAGTCTGTTATATTGCAATATATGAACACAGTAAGACCAGCACATCTTCAATTTATAGAACCTACTAAGAGATATGCAGATATCGTAATTCCAGAAGGAGGTTACAATAAAGTAGCCATAGATATATTAGTTACAAAGATAAACTCTATACTAAATAAAAATAAAAATATATAGGAATACCTCCTACAGATTATGCTAATAATATAATATTGACATAGTCTAGGAGGTTTTTTGATGGATGAACTTCAAAAAAATATATTTAAAAAGAGAATTATTATCAGTAGTATTTTGATTTGTATAATTTTTTTTGCTTTAAGTTTAAGATTATACTATATTCAAATATATAAATCAGATGAATATTATGATGCTGCTTTAAGACAGCGAAGTCAAAAAATATCTTTAGAACCTAAAAGAGGAACTATATTTGATAGAAAAAATGTAAAACTTACAAATAATAAAACAGTTCCAACTTTAATTTTACAAAGAAGTTTATTAAAAGAAGATGATGTTTTATATAAAGAAATTGAAAAAAATACTGTTTTGAGTAAAAATAAATTAAAAGAGATGATATCCTCAAGTGAAAACACCCTTAAAATACCATTACAACAAGGATTTGAACTTCCGGAGGAATATGAAAATTTATTTTTAGTAGATATGATAAATCGATATAATAATAAAAATATTTTATCCCATGTAATTGGATATATAAATAAAGCTGAAAACACTGGAGAATCTGGTATAGAAAAAACTTTTGATGAATTTTTAAAACTAGAAGATACTAATTCTTTAATACTTGAATATTCTAGGAATAAGTCTATGATAATAGGTGGTAAAGAATATGTAACAGATAATATAGATCCAAGAGATCCTGCTGGAGTAAAGCTTACTATAGATTATGAACTCCAAAGGGGAGTTGAAAAAATTTTAGATGAAGCAAATATAGATGGGGCCGTATTAGTATCTAATGCTAATTCTGGAGAAATACTTGCCATGATCTCCAGACCAAATTTTGATCAGAATGAAATTGAAAAATTCTTTGATTCTACAGATATGGCTCTTTACAATAAAACTCTTCAAGTTTCATATCCTCCTGGTTCTATATTTAAAATAATAGTATTACTTACACTTCTAGAAGCTGAAGATATAGATATAAAAGAAACATATCTATGTGAAGGTTTTGAAGAAGTTAATGGAATAAGGATAAATTGTACAGGTAAACATGGGAATATAAGCTTAGAAGATGGATTTGCTATATCATGTAATTCATTATTTGTAAAGCTTGGAAAACAGTTAGGAGCTAAAAATATTATAGAAATGGCAAAAAAGTTTGGATTGGGAGAAAAGATAGGTATTGGTTTAGCAGAAGAGGTAAGGGGGAATTTACCTGATAAATATGATATGTACGGGGCTGCTATAGGAAATATATCAATAGGGCAAGGAAAAATTGAAGTTACTCCTCTTCAAATGAGTAGTATTTTGACTACCTTAGTAAATGGCGGAATAAAAAAGCAAATTACATTAGTGAAGGGAATTACAAATAAAGAAGGAAAGATCATAAAAGAATATCAAAAATCAGAAGATATAAGAATTATATCAGAAGAGTCATCTAAGAAGGTTTTGGAAATGCTAAGACTTGTAGTAGAAAAAGGTACAGCTAAAAAGATGGATTTAAAAAACATAGGAAGCGCTGGTGGTAAAACTGGATCTGCTCAATCAGTTGTGAGGGGAAAACCTGTTATAAATGGATGGTTTACCGGATTTTATCCTAGCTTAGATCCAGAGTATATCATTACGGTTTTAGTTGAAGATTCAATATCTGGATCTCAAAGTGCAGCACCAATATTTGAAAAAATTATAAAACTTATATATAGTACTAGCACTAATCACCCCTAAAGCACATATACTAATATATCATGGGGGTGTTAGTGTGAAGAATGCTTTCTATTTATTGACAAGTATTTTATTAAAGCCATTTATTATACTATGTGGGTATATGATTAGCTCTAATTCATTTCCTCAACCCTTGAATAGGGAAGAAGAAAAAAAATACTTAGATTTATATTCAAAGGGGGATAGAGAGGCTAAAGATGTACTTATAGAGAGAAATTTGAGATTAGTTGCTCATATAGTGAAAAAATACAACAATACAGGGAAGGATATAGATGATCTTATTTCTATAGGAACTATAGGTCTTATAAAGGGAATTGAAACATATAACTCTGACAAGGGAACAAGGCTTGCTACATATGCAGCAAGATGTATTGATAATGAAATTTTAATGAGTATTCGATCTACAAAAAAAATCAAATTAGAACATTCAATTCATGAGCCTATAGGGAAAGATAAAGAGGGGAATGAGATAAATCTATTAGATATACTGGGAACAGGAAAAGACATAGTAATAGATGAAGTGGATTTGCGTCTTGAAACTAAAAAACTATATAATTGTATCAATAGATATTTAGAAGGAAGAGAGAAAAAGATAATACTCTTAAGATATGGACTTGTAGATGGACATTATAGAACTCAAAGGGAAATAGGAAAATGTTTGGGTATTTCAAGATCGTATGTATCAAGAATCGAAAGCAGAGCTATAGAAAAATTAAATAGAGCAATGGAAAAAGCAGAATAAAAAAGCTGAAACTTAAGTTTCAGCTTTTTTTTATCTAACAATATTATTTATACCTCTACCCATTCTTCTAAAAAGATCTCCTATTTCATCAGTAAAGTCATCTACTGGGTTTCCATTCATTATACTAGTAGACATACTTTGAATTCTAGTATATAAATCTGGATCAGTAGTTACAGAAACGTTTTTAATATTGTTACTTTTATCCTTTACCATCTTTTCAATTTTACGTCTTAATGTAGTAGTCATTGTATTTTGAGTTTTTCCTCTTAGACTAACTCCTACTAAAGCAGTATCATCGCTTACAACTACAGAAGCTTTACTTACTTCTGGCAGATCTGTTATATCTCTAGATAGATTTTCTGCAATGGTATTTAAATTATTCATATTTCCTGATCTAGTCATTCCATTATTTAGATTTTCATCTACATAATCATTTGTACCTGAGTTATTCATACCATTGTTTAAATCATTTCTAATTCCTAAATTGTCTTCATTCATATTATTATCTCTATTCCAATTATCATTAGCTCCATTATCCCATCTATTGTTTATTCTAGTTTGAGTTGATAGTCTATCTCTATCATTCATACCAGTATCATCAGGATTATCAGTACATCCTACTATAGTTAAAGATAGAACTAATGCTAAAGCTAAAACAAATAAATTTGATTTTTTAATTTTCAAATTTTCCACCTCCTATAAATAGTCTTGCACAATATCTATAATTTATTTGAACTAATTTTTAATTAAAATGTATAAACTAACCATATTAATCATCATAATAAATCTTATCATAAATGATATATTTTTAAATCAAATAAAATAATAAATTTATAAAAATTTCAAAAAAAGAAGGATTTTCAAAATAAATGTAGAATAATAAAATAATATGGTTTTTAATTCATTAAAGGGTGATTTTATGGAAAATACAAATTCAAAATTAGGAGAGATACTCGTATATTCAGGAAAAATAAATACAGAACAATTAAAGGAAGTTATAAGAGAACAAAAAAATAATTCTATGAAGACAGGAGAAATTTTAGTGAAAAAAGGGTGGGTAACACAAGATGATATAGTCGAAGCTTTAGAGTATCAATTGGGTTTTCCTAGGGTTGATTTAGCTAAATATGAAATAAATCTTGATTATGTAACTGTAATTCCTGAATCTGTAGTTAGAAAATATACACTTATAGCTATAGACAAAAAAGGTGAAAAACTTGTTGTTGCCATGATTGATCCTTTAAATTTTTTTGCAACAGATGATGTAAAATTATACACAAAAAGAGAAATTGAGACAGTTATTGCTGATAAATCTGATATTGAAGATTTAATAGATAAATATTATAGTAGTGAGTCAACTAAAAAAGTATTAGAAGAATTTGAAGACTCATTCAATCCAATAGATACATTAGATTATGAGGAAGAAGAAATGCTAGAAGTTACTACAGCACCTATAGTAAAACTTTTAAATTCAATTATTGAACAAGCTGTAAAAGAGAAGGCTTCAGATATACATATAGAACCTTATCAAAGAGATATAAGGGTTAGATTTCGTATAGATGGAGATTTAAAAGAAATAATGACTCTATCTAAAAACACATTATCTGGAATAATTACTAGAATAAAGATTATAGGTGGTATGAATATAGCAGAAAAAAGAATTCCTCAAGATGGTAGAGTAGAAACAAAAATCAATGGAAAAGAAATAGATATGCGTATTTCTACACTGCCAACAGTTTATGGAGAAAAAACTGTAATTAGGCTATTAGATAGGACAAGTTTTAATTTTACTAAAGAATCTTTAGGTTTTAGTCAAAAAGACTTAAAAAATTTTAATAATATATTATCTCAGCCTTATGGAATGATATTAGTCACGGGCCCTACTGGAAGTGGAAAGACAACTACACTTTATACAGTGCTTCAAGAACTAAACAAGATAGAAAAAAACATAATAACTGTAGAAGATCCAGTAGAATATAAATTAAATGGAATAAATCAAGTGCAAACTAATCCAAAATCTGGACTTACCTTTGCAACAGGACTTAGATCTATTTTAAGACAAGACCCTGATATAGTAATGGTGGGAGAAATTAGAGATGGAGAAACTGCAGAAATAGCAATTAGAGCCGCCATAACAGGACACCTTGTATTATCAACACTACATACAAATGATAGTCCATCGACTATAGCAAGGATTATAGATATGGGAATAGAACCTTATTTAGTGTCCTCTGCAGTTATAGGGATAATATCTCAAAGATTAATAAAACTTCTTTGCCCTAAATGTAAAGAAGAATATTTTGCAAGTGATATGGAAAAAGAATTATTAGGCATATCAAAAGAAGAAAAATTAAAGCTCTATAAACCTATAGGTTGTAGTTCTTGTAATAATGGATATAAAGGTCGTGGTGCTGTACATGAGGTTATGCCTATAAATAAAAATCTAAGAAGATTAATAGATAAAGAAGTAAATATAGATGTAATAAGAAGAAAGGCTTTAGAAGATGGGATGAAAACATTATTGGAATCTGTATCAAATAGAGCCATAAAAGGAGAAACCCCATATGAAGAAGTATTAAGAGTAGGGTTTACCCTAGGATAGGAGTGATATATAAAATGGATTTAATAACATTATTAAGATTAGGTATGGAAAAAAAAGCATCTGATATCCATATAAACGTAGGATTGCCACCTACACTTAGGATAAATGGAGAACTTGTCAGAACAGAGGGAAATCCATTGTCACCTAAAGAAACCAAAGAACTAGTACATGCATCTTTAAATGAGAATTTGATTAGAACTCTAGAACAAAAAGGAGAAATAGACACCTCTTACTCTAATCCAGGTGTAGGTAGATATAGGATAAATGCATATAAGCAGAGGGGAAGCTATAGTATGGCTTTAAGAGTAATTCCATTAGAGATACCATCTATGGAAGAGTTAAGATTGCCAGAAGTGGTTAAAGAATTAGCGCGACTAAGAAGAGGATTAGTCCTTATAACTGGTCCTACAGGTAGCGGGAAGTCTACAACTCTAGCTGCAATGGTAAATCAAATAAATAAAGAGAGGAATTGTCACATATTAACCTTAGAAGATCCCATTGAGTATTTACACAGACATGAAAATAGTATAGTAAATCAAAGGGAAATTGGTTCAGATTCACTTAGTTTTTCCAATGGACTTAGAGCTGCTTTGAGACAAGATCCAGATGTTATCCTTGTGGGAGAGATGAGAGATTTAGATACTATATCCATAGCTTTAACTGCAGCAGAGACAGGGCATCTTGTATTATCAACTCTACATACTGTAGGGGCTGCAAAAACCATAGATAGAATTATAGATGTGTTTCCACCTCATCAACAACAACAAATTAAAGTTCAATTGTCAGGTGTAATACAAGGCATAGTTTCCCAGCAATTATTACCTAAAGCAGATGGGCTTGGAAGAATAGGAGCCTTTGAGGTGATGAGATCTACTTCAGCCATTAAAAACTTAATAAGAGAAGGTAAAGTTCATCAAATTGATACTGCTATTCAAACAGGAGCAAAATTTAATATGCAGACTATGGATAATTCTCTATTAGGATTATATAAAAAAGGATATATAACAAAAGAGTCAATTTTAAACCAATCTATAAACAAAGAATATGTAAATAGATATATTATATAGGAGGCAATATGATATACAAATACAAGGCAGTTTCTCTTTCGGGAGAAACCATAGAAGGTTTTTTTGAGGGAGATAAGGAGTCAGATGTAATTTCTATGCTTAAAGGAAATAATTATTTGCCTGTAAAAATAGAAAAGGATATAGAGGCAGATGCAAAGATAGATATATTCTCTCCAAAAGTTAAGAAAAAAGACTTAGCAGTTTTTTGTAGGCAATTTTATACCATGCTAGATGCAGGTATTGGTATAGTAAAATGTATAGATATACTTGAAAAGCAAACAGAAAACAAAGCACTTGTCAAAGCATTAGAAGATATTCATGGAGACGTACAAAAGGGATTTATACTATCTCAAGCAATGCTAAAACATAGAAATGTATTCCCAATTCTATTAATTAATATGGTTGAAGCAGGAGAGATAAGTGGTAATTTGGATACTATAATGGAGAGAATGGCAGTACACTTTGAAAAGGAAAATAAGCTTGAAAACAAAATAAAATCAGCAATGATCTATCCTATAGTTCTAGCTGTGGTATCCATAGCTGTAGTTATATTTCTATTAGTAGCAGTTATGCCTACATTTATCTCAATGTTTGAATCTAGCGGTCAAGATTTACCAATAGTTACACAAAACCTTTTAAATGTGAGCAATTGGCTTACAAGATATTGGTATATATTCTTTGGAGGTCTTATTGGATTGACGTTCACAATTACATTTTATAAAAAAACACCAAATGGTATGAGGTTTTTTGATGGACTAAAATTAAAAATCCCAGTATTAAAAGATACCTCTACAAAAATAGTCACATCAAGATTTACAAGAACTCTATCTACTCTTATTACAAGTGGAATACCACTTCTTGAATCAATAGAAGTGGTTGGAAAAGTAGTGGGAAATGTAGTAGTTCAAGATAGAATGGAAAAGATTATAGAAGATGTGAGAAAGGGAGTTTCTCTATCTCGAGCAGTAAGTGAAGTAGGAGTATTCCCACCTATGGTAGATTCAATGATAAAAATAGGAGAAGAATCAGGTACTCTAGATGACATACTATATAAGACAGCAGATTTTTATGATGAAGAATTAGAAGTATCACTACAAAAGCTTACGACTCTTATGGAGCCAATAATGCTAGTAATAATGGCAATAATTATTGGGTTTATAGTAATAGCAATGGCAATCCCTATGTTTGATATGGTAAATACTATATAGACATTTAATATATAACATAAAATAATCCATATATTGACATTTACTTTGTATTAATGTACTCTAAAATAGATTGAATTGTCAAAAAATAAATATTGCCTGGGCAAAGGTGGGGAAACTCACTGACGCAAATCCAGAGTCTAAATTATCAAAAGATAAGATAATCGTTCGGGTGCATAAATATCAGAATGGTTATTTATGCAGTTTTTTATACATTTTGTTAATCTTAGTGTATGTATAGCATCTTGAGTGAAAGCTTTTTAATCAAGTACAAGCTTCTCATTCTATTGTATCTGAACTTGCGAAGGATTTTTAATTTAAGTCGATTTTAAAGGTGGTGGTGCAAAAGGGCGAGGGTAATAGGAATTATAAATTTTTATAAACAAAAGGAGGAAAATGATTATGTTAAAACGGATTAACAAAAAAAGAAACAAGAAAGGTTTTACATTGGTAGAATTAGTAGTTGTTATTGGAATATTGGGTGTTTTAGCTGCATTGGCTGTTCCAAGATTGACTGGATCAAGAGATAAGGCAAATAGAAGCGTAGTGAGATTAAATCTTAGAACTATAGAGAGTGCTTTAAGTATAGCTGAGGCTGATGGAAAAGAAGTAATAGATATACCAAGCGATCAAGATTCTACTGATTCTAACAAAGGTGGTCTTGTTGGTTTAGGCTATTTAAATGCTGAACCAAAGGGCCCTTCAGGAGTAACCTATAAAATTGTTGAAAACAGAGCAACAGTTAATTTGAAAGCAGGTCAATTTGGATTTAAAAAATCTGATGGTAGTGGTGTAACAGCTGATGACTATACATTATTTGATCTATCAGAAGAATAAAGACATAAAACAAGTGATCTAGTTACATAATCCAATAACCTATTCAATATTCTGATAATTACTGAAAGAAAATATCCTCTGGTATGGAATATTATATTATGTAAAGAGATGTTGAGGACGTTTGTTTAGATAATATAAAAAATAAATCTTACATCAAAGGAGCAATTCATGACTACACTTATATTCATATATGGACTATTAATAGGATCATTTTTAAATGTATGCATATATAGAATACCAAGAGAAGGAAGTATAGCTTTCCCATCATCCCATTGTCCAAATTGTAATACGCCTTTAAAATGGTATGAGAATATACCCATGTTTTCTTATTTAATTTTAAAGGGAAGATGTAAATACTGTAAAGACAAAATTTCAATACAGTATCCATTAATAGAATTACTTAATGCAATCATTTACTTATTATTATTTTATAAATTTAAATTATCAATAGACTTTATATTCTACGCCCTTATATCATCAACATTAATAGTGATAACTTTAATAGATTTAAAAGAAATGATTATCCCAGATAGTTTAGTAATAACAATTCTAATACTATCTGTATTACATAAACTAACAAATAATATAATATATAAAATACCTATAAACTTCATTGACTCTATTGGAGGACTTTTAATAGCTGGAGGATTATTCTTAGCTATAATGATCTTATCAAAAGGCGGAATGGGTGGAGGAGATGTTACATTAGTTGGAGCTTTAGGATTTACCATAAGAATTAAATATATATTACTTACCATATTTTTATCTTTTATATTAGGTGGGATTATATCAATATTTTTATTAGCAACAAAACTAAAGACAAGAAAAGACCCCATTCCTTTTGCTCCATTTATTATATTAGGATTTATGATAACTTTATTTTGGGGAGAAGAATTGATTAATTGGTATTTCGGAACATTTTTTAAATAAAATAATTGATATATATATAGTTTAACTATCGAAAAAAATCATGATAATATATTAATTTCTCAACCTATTATATTTATTCAAGGAGTAGATTATGGTGAAAAATTTTAAAAAATCTAGAAATGGACTAACACTAGTAGAAGTTATAATTTCCATAGCAATAATTGGAATTATAATTGTTGGATTTTTATCATTATTTACAATGTCAGTGGAAACTAATAATAAATCGCAAACCACACTTGAATCAATATATCTTGGAAAAGACACTATGGAATTAATTTATTATTTGAGTAAAAATATTTCTTATAAGGATTTGGAAGCAAAATTAAACGATAATGCTTATACTAAAATATCAGAAAATATTTTTGGAGGAACTTTTTACAAAAGATATAATTATTATAAATGATTTCAAAAAAACAATGTTGAATACCCTAAAGATGAAGTTTCTATTCAATTATTAGAAATGGGAAGATTGTAGAGAGTATAAAATTATTTTAGTAGAAGAGATGAGGGATACTAAAAGAACAGTGAATACAATTATATCGTTAAATTAGAATAATCAAGAAACTGGAAATCTCCCTTCTAAATTGTTGTTTAGTATTGATAAGTTTGTCTTTGGTGGTTCTGAATTCAATGTTCATAGTAAAAAGACAACACTACTATGAATGGGGGGGCAGAAATAAATGTAAAAAAATATTTATTTTAAGCAATTAGATACTGGCGTTATTTAAGGGCAGACATATGGAGACCAAAGTGATTCAGGAGATATTTATTTAGATGGAAATGCTAAAAATTTAGACTCTGAGAGACAAATGTATAGAGATGTTTATACAAATAGAGATTTCATAGTAATGGGTGGAATGACAGTCTGTCCCAGCTTTAAAAGAGCCAGACTTTAGTTTTGAAGTCCCTGATTGTAAAATAGGATAGTTGGTATGAAAGCAAAGAATATGAAATAAAGGCTAATACTACAAGTGAAATACCAAAAAATGCTAAATGGTTTGTTAATAATTATAATAATACTGACTGGCAAAATATAAAGCGTGAAGTAGTTATAATTAGCAAGGGGGACATTATTCTTAGAGGAGATAAGGATTTAACTGGAGTCTTGATAGCTCCAGATGGAATAGTTAAATATACTAGTGGAAACTTCAATGGACTAATAATTAGTAATAAGGAGATAAACTACTCAGGTTGGGCTTCAGTTAACTTGAAAGATTTAGAAGAATACTTTGAAAGTTCAAATATTCCGATTAATACTAGCTGTAGTGGGAATGATAGTTCAAATAATAACGATAGTAAAAATAAAAATAATGTGCAGATTACTTTTAAATCAAAGATTAGAGAACAATAAATAAAGATCTTTTAAAATTATATTTTCAAAGTATAATTGTTATATCTGAACACAATTATATTTTAAAGTAGTGGAAATATTAATGGAGAAAAAAATATATATTAGGTATTCTAGGGAAATTAATATACTAAAAGGGGGATATATTTGAAATTATTCAACAATAACAACAACAAACCAAACATATCCATAGACTTTGGTTCATCTGAAATAAAAGTAATAGAGGGACAAGCTACAAAGGCTAATATAAACATCACTAAATCACAATCCCTTCAAATACCAAAAGGTGTCTATAGTGATGGAAGAATTTTAAATGAAGACAAGCTCATAAATATCTTTAGAGATTTTCTACAGACAAATAAGTTTAAAATGGATTTAAAGGCCTATGGAGTAATAAATAGCTCTTCTATAATAATTAGAGAAATAAATATACCTAAAGTAGAAGAAGGTGAAATATCATCCTTAATAAATTTTCAAGTAGAGGAATTTTTACCTATAAATCCTGAAGACTATGTAATAGACTATCTATTACTTGATAAGGTAGAAGAAGATAAACTTAATATACTATTAATTGCCATTCCAAAAGGTATTGTATTAAGCCATCTTAATTTAATGAAAGAGGTAGGATTAGAGCCTGTAGCATTAGATCACCAAGGAAATACTGTAGCAAAGCTATTATCTTTTAATGATAATATAAATAATGAATACACTATAAAAGATAATACTATTGTATCTGTAGACTTAGGATATACAAAGACTGAAGTTACTATTTCAATAAATAGCAATATCGAAGTTTTAAGGGCAATAGACTCAGGTGCAAGAAATATTTATGAAATCATGGATGAATTCTTAGGATTCACTGAAGATGAAGTGGAAATTCAAATCAGGAATATAGAAAATATATCTAAAATAGATGATATAAATGAAGATAATAAATTAGAAATCATATATAAATCTTCTCTGGAAGGAATAATGGATAAGGTAGGAAAGATTATAAGATATTATGATAGTAGAGAATTTGGGAATAGAGTTCACCTAATAGTATTACAGGGGGGACTTTCAAATATAGAGGGAATAGAGAAATTATTTAAAAAACATTTTCATATAAACACAGTAAAATTAAATAGTTTAGATAAGATTAAATTAGATGAGAATATATCACTTTATGCAAATTCCATAGGTGCTCTAATAAGACGAGATGAGGTGCATAGATGAAAGACTTAAATTTTTTTGAACCATTTATAAAAAAAAAGAATTTAAAATAAGTAAATCTTTAGTGATCTATTCTCTTATTGGAGTTTTTTTTGTAGCTCTTATGATTTATGCAGGTTTAAATCAAATTCGTATAATGAGACTTAATTCTCAAGTAGATGGTCTTAAAAATCAAGCAGAGGACCCCAGTATAGTAGATAAGTTTATATTAATAAAAGAAAAAGAAGAAGAAATGATCATATTTAAAACTGAAGTAGAAAAGATTCAATATATGGATAAGGTTATAGAATCTAAAGAGATAGTAAGTGAAGAGTTTATTAGAAATATAACTTACAATCTTCCTAAGGATACTTATCTTACATCTATTACTATATACGAAGACTCAATTAACCTTTTAGGGGTTTCTAATGATAAATGGAGTATAGCAGAATTTGTACGAGCATTAGATACTATGGATGGACTAGACAATGTGTATATTTCAAGCATTTCAACTAAAGAGGATAAATTTACTTTTAATTTAGATATTAGGTTAGCACAGGAGGATATAAATGCAGAAGATGAAACTGAAGAAGTTCAAGACCAGATCTCTAACTAAAAATGAAAAATTCTTACTTACTGCTTTAGGAATAGTTATATCTATTTGGGCAATTTTTAGCTTTATCTTAACTCCTCAAGGGAAAAAAATAGAATTACTTGAAATCCAGAAGATAGACTATGAAAATAAGATTTTACAAAATACTCTTACTCTAAAAAAACAAAAAAGAATTGAAAAGGAGTGGGAGTTATTAGATAGAGAAAGAGATAAGATACTCTCAAAATACTTTCCAAAGTTAGATCAGGCTCAAATAATATATCTTTTAAATGATCTAATAGAGGAAGATAGTGTAGAGATAAATAATATGAATTTTACTAGACCTTCAATGGAGAATATCGGAGAAATAGATGTAAATCAAATGTCTGTAAGCATTCCCTTTTCTGGAGAATATGACGGAATTATGAATATTATAAAATCAATGAACAATAGTCCTAGAAGGATTGCCCTAGATAGGATAAGTATAGACCAAAATGGAAGTAAATTAGCTGGGAATATAGATCTTAAGATATATAGTTTAGAAGGAATAGCAGAAACTGATCCTGATATAATATATATAGATCAAGCTTCAAACCATGGAATAACTACACCTTTTTCTCCATATGATGATATAGCCTTAAATGATTTTAGCTATGAAAACAATGAGAATAATGGAGATTTTTCAGAAGACATAGGTAGCAATATAGATGGAATTTGTAGTGAAGATAATTTGAAAGAACAAACAGGAGAAGTACTCCATGATTTTGAACTAAATAATTTTTCTTTTCTTCCTTCAAATCCATTAGTAAAAGGTAGTGCAATTAGATTTACCAATAGAAAATCCGGAAAATATTCCCTTAGATTAGAGTATAATATTTTGGCTTTAGAAAAAGAAAATAGGGCATATGTGGACTTGTCTAAACCTGATATAGAATTTAAAATTCCTCCTAGTTCAGTAGGGGTTTGGGTAAATTCTTACTCTTATTCTCCAGGTACTTTAGGAATGAATTTAAAGACTCAATCTGGAGATAAAGTTAATGTTAAAATAACAGAAAGTATAAACTGGATGGGCTGGAAATATATAGAGTTTAGTTTGCCAGAAGACTTGAAATTATATCCATTGAAATTAGAAAATATATATTTTGAAATTCCTTATAACAGGGATGAATATGGAGTAATACTATTAGATAAATTAGAAACATTTTATCCTGAGAACAGTGATAAATCAATAGATAAAAATGAGGAGATGAATGATTTTTATGTAGTAAAACCAGGAGATAATATAAATAAAATATGTGAAGAAAATTATGGGACTCTAAATTATAAAAAAGAAATTATGGATTTAAATGATATAAAACCTGGTGAAGATCCTTCAGTTGGAAAGGTTTTAATTTTAAAGAGACATTAGTGAGGTGAGAAAATGAAAAATAATAAACTTTTAATTTTAATTATGATAATGATATTAATCGTAAATTCATCTCTAAATGTCTTTGCAAAGGATGAAGGGACTAAGGATGAATCTAGACAAGCTGGGTACGATATAGGTTATATTGATGGACTTATAAAAGGTGCAGAAAATTCATCTAAAGATAAAGATGAACATCACAGTAGTGCAAGATTGAGTAGAGATGAGATGAAAAAGAAATATAAGGACGAATTAGAGGGGAAAGATGAAAATGAGTTTTATATAGGATATATAGAAGGTTTTCAAAGTGGATATGAAGAAAACTATAAAACTGGAGATAAAGAATCAAAGTCAGAGGATAATAAGACAAATTATGCTGACTCTCTAGGTAGACTTTTAGGAGAAATATATGGTTTTAGGGATTACAACAAAGGAGTAAGGTCTAATTGGTCTAAAGCACGCCCTTCTAATAATACTTTGATTAAGATGTTTAATTTGAAAAAACAAACTTCTAAATATAGATCAAGTTTTTATACTGATTTTAAGAAAAGCTTTAAAGAAGCGTATGAAGATGGCTTTGAAAAGGCAAATCTAGAATCAGAAAAAACAACTATGGAATCAGGTATAGCAGATGGAGAAACCGTAGGGACGATATTAGGAGCTATTTATGGAGCTAAAGATTATTTTGAAAACAAGACCAATAATTATTCTAGAAATAAACCATCGGATAGCTCTATAATAAGAGATTACTCTTTAAATAAAGATAGTAGAGAATATAAGGAAGGTTTTTTAATCGGATTTAAGAGAAGCTTTGAAGAGTCCTATAATCTATCCTTTAGAGAGACTAATATAAAGGATAATATAGGTAGTACAGAGTCAGCTTATGAAGATGGAAAAGCTGCAGGATTATCTAAAGGAGAACTACAGGCAAATCATGACTACTATGGAAAAAAATCTAATGATTGGAAGAAAAACAAGGTGTTTTCCTCTCAAATCATAGTTGAGTACAACTTAGTATATCAAGAAAAGGAATATAAGGATGGATTTATATCAGGATTTCAAGAGGGATTTACTGAAGGCTACAATGCTGCTTATAATGGTTTAAGTCAACAATATGTAGTAGAAAAATCTGTAGTAGGAGTAATTCCAAAATCAGGAGGAGTTTTAACTACAAATGATGGAGAATTAAGTGTAGAAATAGAAAAAGGAACTTTTTATAATGATGTGAGTGTTAGTATAGAGACTATGTCTGATTCTAAATACAACAATGATAATAGATTTATCAAAACTTCTAAACTATATAATATTGAAATCACAAATAAGAGTGGCGAAATAAATAGTGAGAAAAAGATAAAGCTCTCTTTTAACTACTATGATGATTATAGAGGTGGAGTATATAAAAAGGTAGATAATAAATTCCTATATAAAAATTCTTCATTTCAAGAAGATAAAATAGTTACATGGATTGGTCCCTCTACTTTAACTTCAAAAGATAATATATACTGTGTGCAAATTGATAAGAAGGTAAATGTATTCCCTGATGCTAGGGGGAACTGGGCAAATGATGAGATAGATACCTTTTTAAGAAGAGATATAATTTATGGATATAGTGATGGATACTTTAAACCAGATGCAAATGTTACAAGAGCCGAGTTCTTAAACCTTTTAAGTAGAGTTTATAATTGGAATCTTAAAGATAGTAAAACCATAGAAAAATTTAAAGACTATGATGAATTTGGAAATAAAGACAAAGTTATATCCTATGCTATAGAAAAAGGGTATATAAATGGATATAGTGATAATACCTTTAGACCTAATGACACTATATCTTATAGAGAAGTAGAAATTATAATGTCAAGAGTACTAGATTTACCAGATTTTAAATGGTATAATACATCGGCTAAAATGATATATGAAAAGCAAAAGAAATCCAACAGCTACAACAGCATAAATAATAAAGCTACGAGAGCAGAAATTGTATACATGCTATATATATTAAATGAATGGAGATATTAAAATGACTGAAAAAAGCGGCTATACCTTAATAGAAATATTACTAGTATTAGCCCTTTTTTCTATACTTTTAAGTATGATAGTTCCAAATTTAGAGATATATAAGAATATGAGAGAAGTTGCAGAATTAAATAGGTTAAAAAAGGATTTATTGTTCTTTAGAAATAGTGCTATTTTAGAGGGCATCGATTATTATGTAAACTTTGACTACAGGAGTAATTCCTATTATTTACAATCTAGTGAAAGTCATAAAATAATAAAAAGAGTATATTTAAAAAATGGGATAAAGTTAAATAATAGATCGGAGAAAGTAAGTTTTAAATTTAATAGAAATGGAACAGTAGGAGATAGCAATACTTTGATGATAAAGACAAGAAAAAATGAAAGATTAAAACTAGTATTAACACCTGTAACAGGGAAAATAAGTGTAGAAAAAGTAAAATAATGGAGAAATTATGAAAAGAGATGGATTTGTTTTTTTAGAGATAATTTTTGGAATATTTATACTAGGTATTATTTCTATAGTATCTTTAAACCTATTAAGCTCTACATCTTTATATTTTCAAATAGCAGAAGAAAATATTGAAGTTGACTATATAGCTGAGTCAATCTTTGAAAATTTAAAATCTAAAGATAAAGATAGTTTAGATTTCCTGGAAAGATTACATACAGGAGAGGAATTAGAGTATTTACTTTCAAAAGAGTATGAAGATAAATACTTATCTAAAGTAGTACTAACAGAAGAGAATGATTATCTTTGGTGTTTAAAAGTTAAAATATATAGAAAACAAGACAAAGAAGGGACAAGCTATGAAGAATTTAAAGGAAGTATACCTAAATAAAAATGGCTTTACTCTTTTAGAAATGATACTTGGAATAGCTATTACTTCTATCCTTTTAATGTGTTTTTATAGTATTTTAAATTTTAGTATAAATATTACAAAATCTAATGATAAAAGGGATACTATTCTTTCAAATGGTAGATATGCTGTTCTATATATAAAAGAAGAGATAAATAGGGCAGATAAAATTATTTGCATCTCCAAGTTTAAAGGTTTAGATAAAACATATCCTCAAAATATAGGATTTGTAATCTTAGAAAAAACTACTAAAGATAAGAGGACAAATTATAACTATAGCACTTATTATCTAAAGGATGATGGATCATTAATTAGATTAGCCTGCAATAGGATAAATTCTAAATATCCTTCTGAAGTCTTTTTTGGAGGGCATAATGAGGTATGTAGTGAAATAAAAACACTAGAAAGATTTAATTATAATATAGATAAAAACATTTTAAATATAAAATTCACTTTAAATAATGGAAAGGAAGATTTTGATTTTAGATTTGATATGTATTTGAATTGTCCTATAGATTTAAGCTATGGAGGAGATAATGAATAGAAAAGGTTTTATATCTGTAATAGCTCTTTTAATAATGATGCTTATATTTACAAATGTAGTTTTCTTGCTATACATAGGTAATCTCCAAGTTGCGATTTCCAAATTTTCTAGATTAAGTATAAAGTCTAATTATATTGGAGAAGATCGGGTGAATAAATTAATATATGACAAAGAAAAGTTTATAGAGTATTTTGGTGAAAGCATATTTAAAGAGTCAAGAGGACAATTTTATTCTAATAATAAAGCAGAAAAAGAAATTCAACAAAAGCAAAACTTTGAATCTTGCAAATTTGAAATTACAAATAAATATAGAAAAGAGATAAATTTATTACTGGAATCTGATTATAATGATAAAGAAATTATTTTTAATTTAGATATTCAAATATTAAATGATTTCTTTGAAATGAATAATCCTTTAATAAATATACAAACTTTAGAGCATAATAAAAAGGATGAATTTGAATCTTATATAAACTTAATAGAAGATAAAATATTTGACTATGAAGCCAAACTAGAATCAAGAACAATAAAGAAAAATGTTTATAATAGGGCAAAAATTGTTCTCGATAATGAAAGTAATAGAAATATATTACTCAATTTAGAAAACAACATTCCTAAAAATATATCTGATTTTACGAATGAAACTTTACTTTTAAATATAAAAAATAAAGATAAAGATAATCATTTTAAACCAGAGTTAATATTAGGAAGTAATGAAGAGACTAAAGAGATGAAATTAAATGGGGTATTATATGTAGAAGGAAATTTAATTATAAATCAAGATATAGACTTTGAAGGAATTATCATAATAAATAATGGTAGTCTATCTATAAAAGATGAAGTTAATTTAAATATAGAGGGTATTTTATTTTATAAAGGAGAAAACGATATAAATTTAGATCAAGTGAATTTAGAGTATAATCAGAAAAAAGTATATCTATATGGTTCATATTTACCAGAATATATAAATCCAAAAGTAAAACTTATTAAAAAGTATTGATTTGTTAAGAATTATTATTTAAGTTTAGGCTTGTAGTAGATAACAGATATTGGTATAATATCAGTGAGATTATTTCAATTGATATTGAGTTTCTCAAGATAGGAGTGATATAATTTGATTTCAGCAGGTGATTTTAGAAAAGGCGTTACATTTGAAATAGATGGATCAGTTTACCAAGTAGTAGATTTCCAGCATGTAAAGCCAGGTAAAGGAGCAGCATTCGTAAGAACTAAAATAAGAAATGTAATAACAGGAGCTACTAGAGAGACAACTTTTAACCCAAATGAAAAATTTGAAAAAGCAGAAATTCAAACTACAGAAATGCAATACTTATATAGTGATGGAGAGCTATATTATTTTATGGATGTAGACACATATGAACAAATTCCCGTTGCAAGAGAAACTATAGAAGATGCAATAAATTATATGAAGGAAAATGATCATGCTACCGTACGTTTTTATCAGGGAAAAGTATTTGAAGTTCTACCTCCAAACTTTGTAGAATTAGAAGTAACAGAAACAGAGCCTGGAATTAGAGGAGATACTTCTTCAGGAGCTACAAAGCCTGCAACTGTAGAGACAGGCTTAACCTTAAACGTTCCATTATTTATAAATAATGGAGATATAATCAGAATTGATACTAGAACAGGAGACTATATGTCTAGAGCTTAAAAAACATATAAAAATAAATGGAGGGATAATTATGAATTATTTATTTGAAAAGGTATCTTATTTACAAGGCTTAGCTGAAGGATTAGATATAACTGAAGAGTCAAACGAAGGAAAGTTATTGCTTCATATTATCGACACATTAGGCGAATTTGCAGATGTTTTAGATGAAATTGCAGAAAATCAAGTAGACTTAGAAGAGTATGTAAATTTCATAGATGAAGATCTTGCAGATGTAGAAGATGAATTATATGATGATGAATATTTTGATGAAGATGATTTTGATTTTGAAGAATATGAAGATTGTTGTGATGATGAAAATTGTGAATGTTACTGTGAAGGTGACGAAGAATAGTAAATATAAGTACAAAAATAAAAAGAGTTTAAAACCAAATTTGGTTTTAAACTCTTTTTATTTTTGTAATATTTGTCCACTAAATTCATAGAATTTATATAAGGGGGGACAGGTTGTGTATGAAGATATAAAAATTTTTTCTGATGTATTAGAAATTATAAGTTCTGATATAAGAAAAATTTTAAATAATATCCCAATAGAATATAAAAAGAACATTGAAGAAATTAGATTTAGAAATAATATGCCTTTAAACATCTATGCAAATGGTGGTGATTATTTTATAGATATACTTGGGAAAGTAAGTAAAAGACCATATAATCCACTAATAATAAAAGATTATCATATAAAAAATACATTTGATCTTATAACTAATCATTCTATATATGCTTTTTCTGAAGAAATAAAAGGTGGGTTTATTACTATTAAAGGAGGGCATAGAGTAGGCATTGCAGGTAAAGTCTTATATGATAGTGAAAAAATTGAAAACATAATAAATATATCTTCTTTAAACATAAGAATAGCTAGAGAAAAAAAGGGAATCTCAGATAATCTAATTTACAATTTAACAGATAATAAAGGACAATTTTTAAACACTTTAATAATATCACCACCTCAATGTGGGAAGACCACTTTATTAAGGGATATAACTAGAAACCTAAGCAATGGCTATAAAATGATTAAAGGATTTAAAATAGGTTTAATAGATGAAAGAACGGAAATTTCTGGAATATATCAAGGGATGCCTCAAAAAGATGTGGGAATTAGAACGGATATTCTGGATGGGTGTAAAAAATCTCAAGGAATTATGATGTTTATTAGGTCAATGTCTCCTGAAATTATAGTTGTAGATGAAATAGGTGGAATAGATGACATAGAAGCCATAGATGAGGCATTGAGAACGGGAGTTAAACTTATAGCAACTGTACATGGCAATAACTTAGAAGACATAAAAAATAGAGCGAATTTAGAAAAGCTTATAAATGAAGAAATCTTTAAAAGATATATAATTTTAGATAATTCAAAAGGAGTAGGTACTATTAAATTTATCTTAGACGAAAATGGTAGAGATATCTTACATTTAAAAAGGGTGAGTCTGCATGGTAATATTTAAGACATTATTAATATTTATAATGTTTATAATTCCATCTATTATTGGATATATATATGGAGCTTCATATAAGAGAAGAAGAGAAAATCTTGATGATTTACAATATTGTGTAAGACTTTTACAAAGCGAAATATTAGTAAAATCTACACCTCTACCTAAGGCCTTAAAGGATATTTATAAGAGGAGTAAAAAAGGTATTTATAGTGTATTTGCTCAAATAGGGGAAGATCTAGAGACCGCCAGAATAGAGGATATATATTTAAGTTTTCTTTCCAAAAAAGATTTGTTAAAAGACAGATACTACTTAAAAGAAGATGATATAGAATTATTTTTATATTTAGGAAAGATTCTAGGCCAATCTAATAGAATTGATCAAGAAAAGAACTTATCTTTTATAATTGAACAGATAGGTCAATTGAGCCGAGAGGCAGGTATGGAAGAGGAGAAGAATCAAAAACTTTATCCCACTCTTGGAGTTTTAACAGGAGTTGGAATGATAATTATTTTATTATAGGGAGAGATAGATATGGATGTAGATTTAATATTTAAAATTGCAGCAATTGGAATAGTTATAGCCGTACTGAATACTGTTTTAGTTAGATCTGGAAAAGAAGAATATGCCTATTTAACAACTTTAGTAGGAGTAGTGGTAGTATTAGGGGTTGTAATAAGGTTAGTCAGTGAATTGTTTAATGATGTAAAAGCATTATTTAATCTATATTGAGGTGATTCAAAATGGAGATATTTAAAATTGTAGGCCTTGGAATAGTAGCAACTGTGCTAATAAATCTAATCAAAAACTTTAAATCTGAATATGCCATATATATCTCTATTATCACTGGCATAATAATATTTTCAATGATGATAAAGCATTTAGTCTATATTATAGATATCATAAGAGACTTGTCACTTCGAAGTAATGTGGAAATAGCTTATTTCTCAATACTCTTAAAAATAATTGGGATAGCTTATTTAGTAGAGTTTGGATCACAAATTTGCAAGGACGCTGGAGAAAACTCAATAGCTCTAAAAGTTGAATTGGCAGGTAAGATTACAATAATGGTACTAGCTATGCCAATCTTGTTAACATTGATGGACTTAATATTAAAAATACTTCCTCAAGGATGAAAAATATGAAAAAACTCTTTATTTTATTTTCAATAATAGTATTACTATATTCTAATATAGCATATGCAAGTGAAAATACAGATTCTTTATTCATAGATGATTTAGAAATGAATAAATACGAAGAAATGGAAGATTTATTAAAAGAATTAGTGGAAGAAAACAAAATAAATTTAGATATAAATATCAAGGATTTATTCATTGACATAATAAAAGGTGGAAAAGTTATAGATGGAAAGTCTATTTCTAAAAGTATATATAATATATTTTTTAAAGAAATTATTATAGCTTTGAATTTGCTTTCGAAGATACTTGTAGTTACTTTGATATCAACTGTACTTATGAATCTACAAAATGCTTTTGAAAACTCAGTTATAAGCGAATTTGCAAATTATATAACGTATATACTTATATCTATTTTAGTACTTACAAGTTTTAATGAAATAATTGATATAGCTAAGTTATCAGTTGATAGAATGGTAGATTTTATGCAATTCTTGCTTCCAATACTTTTAACTCTAATGGTTATTGCAGGAGGTCCAGGAGCTAGAATAGTATTTCATCCTGTAATTCTAGGTAGTGTAAATATAGTAGGTGTGGTTATAAAAAACATTATTTTTCCATTAATTTATTTTTCTTTTATTGTAAGCCTACTATCAAATCTTACTAAGAGAGGAGATTTAAAAAAGCTTGCAGAATTATCTAGACAGACAATAATCTTTATAATTACAGCTTCATTTACTATATTTATGGGGATTTTGACTATATATGGAATATCAACAAAGATTGATGGTTTGAGTATAAGAACTGCAAAATTTGCAATAGATAGTTTTGTACCAATAGTAGGTGGATTTTTATCTGAAGCTATGGATACAGTTATCGGATCTTCTACTATATTAAAAAATGGGATGGGAATTATAGGACTTCTATCTTTAGCATTGATTATTTTAAATCCTATAGCAAAAGTTGCAGTGTTTTTATTTATATATAAAGCTACTGCGGCTTTAATACAACCAATAGCTTCTAATAATATCTCGGATTTTTTTGATGAAATTTCTAAAACTCTATTAATGGTTTTAGTTAGTGTAGTAGCTATAGGGATTATGTTTTTTATAACTGTGACAATTGCAGTGGATACTGGAAATAATTTATTAATGCTAAGGTAGGTGAATAAAATGGGATAGGTGGATTTGTTTATGATTGGCTCAGACAAATTATAACTGTATTTATTGTATTGTCAATAGTTGAATTGTTACTTCCTAGGGGAAATATGAAAAGATATGTAAATTTCATAATAGGATTAATAGTAATCTTTACATTTATAAACCCTTTTATAAAACTTACAAGTGTAAATTTAGATGAGAAAGTATTTAACTATGATTCTAAATCATTTAATGCAGAGAATTATGAAGATATATCGAAAAAACAGGAAGAACTAGTAGAAAAGGTATATTTAGAAAAAATTTCTGAAGAAGTAAAAAAAATAGTAGAAGAAAATAAACAGTATTTTGTTGTAAGCGTTGATACAACTGTTGAAAAAGATACAGAAAACTATGGGGTAATTAAGAAAATGGATATTATCTTATCCGTTGATAGAGAAGATACTCAGAGTGAGAAGATTCAAGTAAAGAAAATAAATATAAAAGAAGAAAATCATAAAAAAGATAATAAGGATAATGAAGAATATGAAGAAATTAGAGAGAAAGTTTCAAATAAACTTGGGATAGATGAGGAGCTAATATATATATCCTTAAGAGAAGAGGAGATGAAATAATGGATAATCTATTTAAAAAAATTAAAGAATATGCAAAGGAATTAGAAGACAAAAAAATTATAAATCACTTAATTATAATTTTAATAGCAACAATTATACTTTTATTTATGACAAAAAATCTTTCTAATAAAAATGATAATACGGATTCCTTTGTACTAAATGAAGAAAAACCTGAATATAATAATGAAGATGATTATTCTAATTTACTAGAGAGGAAACTATCTAGTATACTTAGCAAAATAGATGGGGCAGGTAGGGTTAATGTAATGATAACCCTAGCAGATAGTGTAGAAAAGGTACCAGCACTAAATACTAACAAGACATCAGAGACAACAAAGGAAGTAGATTCAGAGGGGGGGACTAGAGATCTAAATAGGCAAGATGAATCTAAACAATTAATAAATATCTCCAATGACATTGTTATATTAAAAGAAAAAAATCCAAATATTAAAGGTGTTATAGTAGTAGCTGAAGGTGCAGACGATCCTTTAGTTCTTGAGAATATGTATACTGCAGTAAAAACTGTACTTGATATCTCCGCAAATAGAGTTCAGGTATATAAAAGTAAATAAGGGGGTTAAAAAATGTTTAAAATTAAAAGACCTATATTTGTAGGACTATTACTAGTATTATTGTTTTTTACAGGATATTTAAATTATCAATTGACACAACAAGCTATAATAAAGACATCAAAAGATTATCAAAGGTATGAAGAGACAGAAATTGTAAAAAATCAAAATAAAGATACTAATTTAATTGAGAATGAAAAAGAAGATGAGTTTGAAATAGTAGATTCAATGGACTTAGATGATCAAAATATAGCAGAAGTATTAAACAAGCAAAAAGATGATATAGAATTAAATTTAGATAATGAGGTTACAAATCTTGATTTAAACTATTTTGTAGAACAAAGATTAGCTAGAGATAAGTTAAGGGCAAATTTAGTGGATAGATTAGATACTATAATAAATAATGAAAATACAGAATCCGATGTTAGGAAGGAAGCTCAGGAAGAAATCATTAAATTAGGAAGGACTTCAGAGGAAGAGTTACAGATTGAAGGGGTAATTAAGGCAAAAGGATTTGAAGAAGCTATAGTGTTTATAAGCGAAGAAGAAATAAAAGTTGTAGTTTCAAATCATGATTTAAATCAGCAACAAATGGTTAAAATATTAGATGTTGTACAAAGTGAGACAGGTATCGATACTGATAAGATTAAAATTATGAATAAACAATAGAATGTGTTTGTAAATGACATTCGCCTTTGATATAATAGCTATAGAATGTTAGGAAATTTGGAGGTGTAATATATGTCAGAAGAGCCGATAAATGATGTTATGGAGCATGGAAGTGTAAAAATTTCAAACGAGGTTGTAGCTATTATTGCTGGAGTAGCAGCAACGGAAATTGAAGGAGTAGTGGGGATGAGTGGTAGTCTCACCGGTGGCATAACAGAAATGTTAGGAATGAAAAACTTCTCAAAAGGAGTAAAAGTAGAATTAGGTGAGAGGGAAGCAAAAATTGATATATTTGTGATAGTAGAGTATGGTATAAATATTGCTGAGGTAGGTAAACAAGTGCAAGAAAATACAAAAAAATCAGTTGAAACTATGACAGGTATAAATGTAGTAGAGGTCAATGTAAATATTCAAGGAGTTGAAATTCCTAAAAAAGAAAAAGATAGTGAATCAAGATTAAAATAATATACATACCCTCTGAAGCTTCAGAGGGTTATTTTAAGTTTTAAAATACAAGTAATTACTGTATTTAAGGGAGGAAAATAAGTGAGTAGAAAACAGGCTAGAGAAGGAGCTATGAAGCTATTATTTCAAATGGAATCTACAAAAGACTATTCTAAAGAAACTTTAGATACTTATTTAGATAATTTTAAATTTGATGAAAAAGAACAAATATATATAAAAGATGCCATAAACTATATAACAAACAATTTATCAAATATCGATAAGCATATAGAAAGACATTTAGAAGGGTGGACGATCTATAGATTGGCTAAAGTTGATTTAGCTACACTTAGGATTGCAATCTATGAAATATTATATAGGGATGACATACCTATAGAAGTTTCTATAAATGAAGCCATTGAAATCGTAAAAAAATATAGTAAAGAAGACTCTTTTAAGTTTATAAATGGTGTTTTAGGAGGGTTTGTAAGAGAACTAGATAATATGAGTGATGAAAATGAAACCCCTTAAAGTTAGCGAGGTTAATAATTATATAAAGAGAGTATTTGCTGGAGATATAATTTTATCCAACTTAGAAATTGAAGGCGAGGTTTCTAATTTCAAAAAGCATTTTAGTGGACATCTTTATTTTTCTTTAAAGGATGATAATGGAAGAATAAAGTGTGTAATGTTTAGGAGTAATATAAATGAAGGTTCATTTGTATTAAATGAAGGAGAAAAAATAACAGCTAAAGGATATATATCTATATATGAAAAAACGGGAGAATATCAATTTTATATAAAAAGCATAGTAAAAAAGGGAATAGGCGAATTATACCAAAAATATGAATTACTTAAAGCTCAATTGGAAGGGGAAGGCTTATTTCAAGAAAAGCATAAAAAAAGTTTACCTTATATCCCTAAAAAAATAGGAGTAGTAACTTCTTCAACTGGAGCAGCAATAAGAGATATTATCACTGTGATAAACAGAAGACTTCCCTCTTGTAATATACTTGTATACCCATCCCTAGTTCAAGGAGAAAAAGCCCCTGGAGATATAATTAAAGGTCTAAAATATTTAGATAATATTGCTGATATAGATTTAATTATAGTTGGTAGAGGTGGAGGTTCTATTGACGAATTGTTTGCATTTAATGATGAAGAATTAGCTAGAGTTATCTTTGCACTTAAAAAACCTACCATATCAGCTGTAGGCCATGAAACAGATTTTACTATTTGTGATTTTGTAAGTGATTTAAGAGCAGCTACACCATCAGCAGCAGCTGAGTTAGCTGTACCTGATATAAATTACTTAAGAAATAATCTATATGATTTATATGATTATACTGTAAATAGCTTTTCAAAATATATAGAAGATAAAAATGATGAAATAGATAGATTTAAAATAGAATTAAAATATAATAACCCTATACATAGTCTAAGAGAAAAAAGACAAGATATAGACATGATACTAAAAGATATAACATATAAGGTTGATTCCTATATATCTAAAAAATCATCTTATCTTTCAGATCTTCATAAAAAAATGGAAATATTAAATCCATCACTATCACTTGAAAAGGGACAAGGGATTATTACAAATCAAATAGGGAAAGTAATAAAAGATTTAGAAGACTTATCAGTAGGAGAAAATATTTTTATCCAAACAAAAGGTGGAAGGATCTTAGCTGAAATAAAGGAAATTACAAAAGGAGATATTTTAAATGGAGATTAGTAAACTATCCTATGAGGAAGCTTTAAAAGAGCTAGAGAATATTTTAAAAGAACTAGATAAGGGTGAGTGTAGTTTAGATGAATCATTAAAAAAATATAAAACTGGTATAAAACTATATAAACACTGCAATGAAATACTATCTAAGGCTGAAGGGGAAATAAAGATAGTTTTAGAGGATGAAGACAACTATTTAGAACAATTAGACTTTATCAGGGAGGTAGAAGAAAATTATTAAGCAAGAAATAGCAAAACTTGAAATGATAATTCAGAAAGATTTAGAAAAACATTTATCTATAAAGACTCCTTATCAAGATAAGATTATTGAAAGTATGAGATATAGTATTTTTACAGATGGGAAAAGACTTAGACCAATAATGAGCATTCTTGCTTATAAGTTATTTGATGACAATATAGACAATATATTACCATTTTCAAGTGCAATAGAATTAATACATACTTATTCCCTTATACATGATGATTTGCCTAGTATGGACAATGATAATTTTAGAAGAGGAAAACCTACAAATCACATTGTATTTGGTGAAGCATTAGCAATTCTTTCTGGAGATGGACTTTTAAACTTATCTGTTGAAATAATGACAAATCATATGCTATCTAATTGTAAAACTCTAGAAGATTATAATAGAAGTATAAAGGCTGTAGATAATATATTAAGAAATTCAGGAGTAAATGGTATGATAGGTGGACAGGTAGTTGATTTATTTTGTAATCATGAAAATATGACTAGAGAAAAATTAATATATATGTATGAGACAAAGACTGCTGGTCTTTTTAAAGCTTCTATATTATCTGGAGCTATATTAGGTGGTGCCAATCAAACTCAAATGGAGATATTAGAAGAATTCGCTATAAATCTTGGTTTGTCATATCAAATTAGAGATGATATATTAGATATTAAAGAAGATGAAGATATAGACAAATTTACTTATTTAAGTTTTTATGGTAGAGAAGAAGCTGAAAAAGAAATTAAAAAACTTAAAAATAAATGTTTAATATTATTGGACAAATTGGAAAACCTAGATACTAGTCTTTTAAAAGAATTGACTATTCTTATTGCAGATAGAAGCAAATAGGTATATTGTATTTTAAAAATAAATATGATATAATTACCTTAGCTGAAAGTGGTATAGTATTCTAGTCAGCACAACTATTCTGGAAGGCGGGGCTAAAAATCCGTCAAAGGGCATATCGATGAAGTTCCTTTTAAAGGCTTGCGACGCCCAGTCGTGGGTTTTTTCTGGGAGTAAGAGAGATGGGGCGATCTGCAATGGCATGCAGGCGTGGACCCTACTTTCGTGGAGACGCAATAATATTAATTTAATTATTGTGATTAACCTGCAATGTATAATATAATTTACTAGGCAGAGTAGCCTGCCTTGAGTGAGACATGGCGGATGACAAGATCAACTCAAATGTTCAAGGGCCCAGTAACAATTGAGTTCAGTTGTCGAAACCTGTATTGCAAAAGAGGCTAAGGAATAGAATGGCTGTTGAGGAAAACTCCTAGACTGTTCATAAGAGATAATTTTTGGATTAAAGTGCGGACTAAGTGGCAATCCAGTTCTATTTTTGGCGACAAAATTGTAATAAAATTAAAGGGAAACCGCTGTTTTGGTGACATACAGTTTTTATTAGGGAAATCCTGCTGGACCTAAAGCCGTAAAATTTACTTAAATTATCACCACATGTTGCTGATAGCTAGTTGCTATCAGCTTTTTAACTATCTGGAGGAAATTTTACAAATGAAGAAAAAACAAGATATTAACTTTTTTGAAAAATATAATATTAAATGGGTACTACTTATATCTATCTGGACTTTCATATTAGCTGTAATAATAAGCATTATGGCTGAAAACTCTGTTAAAAACTTGAGTATTATCCTATCTTTTTTAGTTTTACTTTTTATAATTATATTAGGCATAATATTTGATACAATAGGAATAGCAGTTACAAGAGCTGAAGAAAAATCTTTTCACTCAATGGCTTCAAGAAAAATAGATGAGGCAAAACTTGCAATTAAATTAGTTAGAAACTCTCCAATGGTATCTAACTTTTGCAATGATGTAGTTGGAGATATTAGTGGAATTATATCAGGAGCTGTAGGAAGTGGACTTATATATAAATTAGTGAATACATATGATATGAAAAATTCTACTATTTTAACTATACTTTCTACAGCTCTTATTGCATCATTAACTGTAGGAGGAAAAGCCTTTGGTAAATCTTTAGCTCAAATATATGATGAAAGTATAGTTTACCAAATTGCAAAGATATTAAATTTTTTTGAAAATAAATTTGGATTGCAACTATTTCCAAATAATAAGAAAACTAAAAATAAAAATAAAAAATAGGAGAGATTTAATGGCCAAAAAAAGAGCAGATATTGTCTTGTTTGAAAAAGGACTAGTAGAGTCTAGAGAGAAGGCGAAAAGAGTCATCATGGAGGGCTCTGTTTATATAGGAACTGTTAGAATAGATAAAGCAGGAGAGAAAATTGATGAGGAATCTGAAGTCTATATAAAAGATAACCCAATAAGCTATGCAAGTAGAGGTGGGTTAAAACTTGAAAAAGCTATAGAAGAATTTAATGTAGATTTAAAAAGTAAAGTATCTATGGATATAGGTGCCTCTACAGGTGGATTTACAGACTGTATGCTGCAAAATGGAGCAATAAAAGTTTATTCAGTAGATGTAGGATATGGACAACTTGATTGGAAATTGAGAAATGATAAAAGAGTAGTCGTGATGGAGAGAACTAATATAAGGTATGTGAAGCCAGAAGATATAGAAGATAAAATTGAATTTATATCCATAGATGTTTCATTTATTTCCTTAAGATTAGTTTTACCAGTTGCTAAAGACTTACTCAAAGATGGGGGAGAATTAGTAGCTCTAGTTAAACCTCAATTTGAAGCAGGGAGACAAAAAGTGGGCAAAAAGGGAATTATAAGAGATAAAAAAATTCACAAAGAAGTTTTAGAATCTATAGTGGATTTTTCCGAAGATATTGGATTTGGAATAATGGGCATATCCTTTTCTCCTGTTACAGGGACCAAAGGAAATATTGAATTTTTAATACATTTAAAAAAAGACAATCAATCTCTGATTAAAAAGGAGATTGTAGAGATGATTGTAAATAAAGCGCATGATGACTTAATTAATTAATAGATTTTGGAGGTTTATATGCTTTTAGAATTGAACATTAAAAATTTTGCCATAATAGAAGATTTAAGAGTTGAATTTACTGAGGGGCTAAATCTATTAACAGGAGAAACTGGATCAGGAAAGTCTATTATAATAGAGGCTCTTGGTATTATTTTAGGAGGAAGAGGAACAAAAGATTTAATAAAAACTGGCAAAGAAAAAGCAATACTTCAAGCCACATTTTCCTTTAAGGAAGTAAAACATATTAAAAATATATTAAATGAATTTGGAATTACAATAGATAGTGATAATCTAGTAATAATTACAAGAGAAATATCACTTAAATCTCCTAGTATTTCAAGAATAAATGGACAGACAATAACCCTTTCTATACTAAATAAAATATCATCTAAATTAGTAGATATATTTGCTCAACAAGAGCAACAATCTCTGCTCAATATACAAAATCATAGAATTTTGATAGATTCCCTTGGAGATGAAGAATTCAAAATCTTAAAATCTAATGTTAAGTATTTATATGAGGATTATGTACTTGAAAAAAAAGTGTTAGAAGATATGAATCTTAATTCCCAAGAAAGAGAAAGGCAAATAGATTTATACAAATTTCAAATAAAAGAAATAGATGAAGCAAAATTGACAAGAGAAGATGATATAGAGTTAGAAAATACATATAATAAACTTAAAAACACACAAGAAATAAGGATCGGAATAGGTAAAATTATTGAATCTTTTAAAACATCTAATTTTGAAAATAGTTCTATTTTAGACCTAATAAATAGTGATATATCAACACTAAATAATTTAGTATATTTTGACAATAACTTAAGTGGATATTTAGAAAGGTTAAATGAAATCAATTATGAACTAGAAGATCTTAATCATGAATTTATAAACTATATAGATAATATGGAAGTTCATGAGAACAATTTAGTTTATATAGAAGATAGATTAAATTTAATAAATAAATTGAAAACTAAGTATGGCAATAATATAGAAAAAATTTTAGAGTTTAGGGATAATATAGAAGAGGAATTAGAAAAACTTTTAAATCATGAAGAATATATAAATATCCAGACTCAAAAAGTTGAAAAAATAAAAAGTGAATTAATGAAAAATTCAAAAGAGATTAGCAAAAATAGAAAAGATATAGCTGCAGTATTGGAAGAAAAAATTGCAAATGAATTAAGTGAGTTAAACATGAAAAATATAACATTCAAAGTAGCTTTTAATGAAAACTCAGTATTCACTAGTAATGGTATAGATTTAATAGAATTTATGATTTCTACTAATTTAGATGAGGATTTAAAGCCTCTATCAAAGATAGTATCAGGTGGAGAAATGTCCAGAATCATGTTAGCTTTTAAAAGTATATTAGCTGAATATGATAATATACCAACTTTAATATTTGATGAAATAGATACTGGAATAAGTGGAATAACTGCACAAATAGTGGGAGAAAAAATTAAAAAAATATCAAAAAATCATCAAGTTATTTCCATATCCCATCTTCCTCAAATTGTTGCATTAGCTGATAGTCATTATTTAATTTCTAAAGATGTAAAAAATGAGAAAACTATTACAAGTATTACGAAGCTTTCTCATAAAGAGAGAATACAAGAGCTATCAAGACTACTTGGAGGCGTTAAAATAACAGATACTACATTAAATTTAGCAAAAGAAATGTTAAATTTTTAAAAATAAAAAATCAAAAAATACTAAGTTTTGAAATTAATTTCAGAACTTAGTATTTTTTTGGGAAAAACTTATTTATATTACATTTCTATTATATTTTTATCAGAATAAATAGCCATTAAAAAGGTCAAATTATAATATGAAAATAATTATTTAAGGAGGTGAATTATAAAAAAAGAGGAGGATGATTTATTGAGAAAAACAATATTTAATAAAAAAACAATTCTTTTTTTAATTTCAATCTTAATAATATATACTGCAATATGTAATAAAGTTTTATTTCATTCTTCTAATTTAAAAATAATTAAAGGTGAAAATAAAAAAATTAGTATTAGTTTTCCATTTTACTTGGAAAAAGATGATAGAACTGATGTAGTTAAAACCATATTTAATGAAGGATCTAATGGATTAAAAAAACAATATAATTTAAATGGAGTATCTCCTGGAAGAACTAATTTAGAATTAAAACTGTTAGGTATGTTTACAATTAAGAACTATGATGTTAATGTTGTAAGTAGACCTGAATTAATACCAGGAGGAAACACCATAGGAGTAAGATTAAACACCAAAGGCGTTCTTGTAGTAGCTATAACGGATGTAATTGATATAAATGGTAATAGAGTAAGTCCTGCTAAAAAAGCTGGACTTAAAATTGGAGATAGTATAGTAAAAATAAATGATATAAAAATAAAAAGTGCAGAAGAAGTTGTAAAAATATTAAATGATATAAAAAATGAAGAAGTTAAATTAACAATTTTAAGAAATAAAAATGAATTTGAAACTACTGCGATTCCTGTAAAATGTTTACAAGACAATTCTTATAGACTTGGAATTTGGGTAAGAGATAAAACAACGGGAATAGGGACTTTAACATATTTAGATGAAAATAATAATGGGTTTGGAGCCTTAGGCCATGGGATAATAGATGTAGATACTCAGAGTTTATTATCTGTAGAAGATGGATTAGTTATTGATGCCAAAGTTTCTGATATAGAATTAGGAAAGAGAGGAACTCCTGGTGAGATAAAGGGAGTCTTTTATAAATCAGATGAAGTATTAGGAAAAATAAAATTAAACAATGAATTTGGAATATATGGTAAAATAGAAGATGACCTCATTTTAAAAAACAAAAATAGAACTATTCCTATTGCATTTAAAGAAGAAGTAGAAGAAGGCAAAGCTCATATTCTAACCACATTAGATAGTAATGAAATAGAAGAATTTGAAATTGAGATAAGTAAGATAAATTCTCAAAATAAAGCTGATGAAAAGAGTATGGTGATAAAAGTAACAGATCCAAAGTTATTAAAAAAAACTGGTGGAATAGTTCAAGGTATGAGTGGTAGTCCTATAATTCAAAATAATAGGATTATAGGAGCTGTAACTCATGTATTTGTAAATGATCCTACTAAAGGATATGGATTGTATATAGAATGGATGTTAGAGCAATCAAACAGATTTTAATTATCTTAAGAGTAGCGTTAGCTACTCTTAAGATAATTAAATAAAAAATATTCTGGAAAAAAAGGAATTTCTGTATTAATGTCGAATAATATTTAATACACACACATAAATTATTAAAAGGGGGATGATCATGGATAAAGTTAAAGTTGTTATAGCAGATGATAATAGGGAGTTTTGTCACTTACTCTCAAAATTTATAAGTGAAGCAGAGTTTGAAGTCGTAGGAAAAGCTAGAGATGGAATAGAGGCTATAGAATTAGTCGAGGAAAAAAGGCCAGATATTTTAATATTAGATGTCATTATGCCACATTTAGATGGACTAGGAGTTTTAGAAAAATTAAGAAATAAGTATACTGATTATTTTCCTAAAGTAATAGTTTTGTCGGCTGTAGGTCAAGATAGAATAACCCAGAGAGCTATAGAATTAGGAGCATACTACTATATGATTAAGCCTTTTGATTTTAATGTCTTAATAGAAAGGTTAAAACAAATTGAAAATATAAACAATGTAGAAAGAGGAATTATAAGAGAAGATTATAGTAATAGTTACTCAGATAAAAATAAAGAGAAAGATATAGAGACAAAGATAACAAAAATAATTCAAGAAATAGGAGTTCCAGCCCATATTAAAGGATATTTGTATTTAAGAGAAGCTATCAATATGGTAGTTGAAGATATGGATTATTTAGGTGCAGTTACTAAGGAGTTATATCCTGGAGTTGCAGAAAAATTTAATACAACTGCAAGTAGAGTTGAGAGAGCTATAAGACATGCAATAGAAGTAGCTTGGAATAGAGGAAAAATCGATACAATCGATAGAATATTTGGTTATACAGTTAATAATCATAAGGGAAAGCCCACTAATAGTGAATTTATTGCTCTAATTGCTGATAAATTAAGATTGGAAAATGAGGAAATAAATAAAGATATATCATAACATATTCTATAGTTTAAACATCTTTCATAGGAAGGATGTTTTTCTATTTAAGAATATATGTTATAATGTTGATAATACTACATAATAAGAATTTTCTATTTTACTTTGAGGAGGTGATATCTTTGGTATTTGAAGAAAAAACTATGAAATCAGATAAAATATATGATGGGAAAATTTTAAACTTAAGAATTGATACAGTAGAACTTCCAGATAAGAAATATTCTAAAAGAGAGATTATAGAACATCCGGGAGGAGTAGGTATTCTTGCTATAGATGAAAAAGGTTCAATATTATTAGTCAATCAATATAGGAAAGCATTGGAAGATTTTTCTTTAGAAATTCCAGCTGGAAAATTAGAAATAAATGAAGAGCCAAGAGAAACAGCCATTAGAGAACTAAAAGAAGAAACAGGATTTAAATCTTCTAAATTAACTTATATAATGGAGTTTTATACTTCTCCTGGATATTGTAATGAAAAAATTTATCTGTTTTTAGCCGAGGATTTAAAAAAAGTAGATAATAAACCAGAAGAAGGAGAGTTTTTAGAAAATACTTCTGTTAGTATAGACCAATTAATAAAAAAAATTAATAGAGGAGAAATTTTAGATAGTAAAACTATTATTGCTGCATATGTTGCAAAAGATATTTTAAATAATAAAATATAGTTATAATATCCTCCTTTTTAGCATAATATGGTTAAAGAGGCTTGTATACAAAGGAGGATATTATGTTATTTATTGTAAATACAACAAGAAAACTAAAAAGACATTTTCAAAGTAATTTTATAGTTTATTTCATCTTATTTTCGGCTTTTTTCATTGGAATTATATCTGGTTCAATAATTGTAAAAAAGATGGATTATGATTTGATTAAAACTATATTTAAAATATCTAATCCATATTTTAAAAATATATATACTATTGAAAATGTCTTTAAAACATCTATTCTAAACAATCTATTTTTAATAATAATATTTATATTTATATCTTTTATTAGCTTTGGAATTATATTAGTACCTATTATAATTTGCTTAAAGGGAATAAGTTTAGGTTTAAGTGTTGCAATATTAGTAGATAGTTTTGGATTTAAAGGATGGATGGCATCTTTATTTGGAATATATCCTCAAAATATATTTATTATTCCAGGACTTATAGGTATAGGTGTAATATCCTTTACTTTGTCACTTAGAGTATTAAAATCGGCAAATAAAAATATTTTTAATAATATTAATGATATTGCAAATATATCTTTATTTTTTATTCTAATTGTATTTATTGGAACATTAATAGAGGGTTTTTTTTCACCTCATATTTTAAATAGCGTAAGAAACATGATAGACTTAGTATAAATATATAAACTTAGGAGGTAAGAATGAGTTATTTAGACAAAATAAATCAAAGTGTTAATTATATAAAAGAGAAAATCGAGACCAAGCCTCAGATAGGCTTGGTATTAGGATCAGGACTTGGTGATTTGGCTGAATCTATAGAAAATCCTATAAAAATACCATATGAATCTATTCCCAACTTTCCTGTATCAACTGTAGAAGGGCATAAAGGTCAAATTGTAATAGGTAAATTAGGAAATAAAGAAGTTATTGCTATGCAAGGGAGATTTCATTTTTATGAAGGATATTCTTTAAAAGATATTACTTTTCCTATAAGAGTAATGGCTGGATTAGAAATAGACACTTTAATAGTAACAAATGCAGCAGGTGGATCTAATAAAGACTTTAATCCTGGAGATTTAATGATAATAAAGGATCATATTAATTTTACGGGAACAAATCCTCTAATTGGAGAAAATTTAAACTCTAAGGGTCCTAGATTTCTAGATATGACTTATGCATACGATAAAGATTTAATAAAAATCCTAAAAGATGCAGCTAAAAAGATAAATCTGGAATTACATGAAGGAGTCTATATGTGGTTTACTGGACCAACTTATGAAACTCCAGCAGAAGTTAAATTAGCAAGTGCTTTAGGTGCAGATGCAGTTGGGATGTCTACAGTGCCTGAAGTAATAGTAGCAAATCATGAAGGGATTAAGGTTTTAGGAATATCTTGCATAACAAATATGGCTGCCGGAATAATGGATAAGCCTCTAAGTCATGCAGATGTAGTAGAAACTTCTTTAAAAGTTAAGAAGAGTTTTAAAAATCTAGTTATAGAAACTTTAAAGAATATATAGAGGATGATAGTATATGAGAATGTATGATATCATAGAAAAAAAACGTGATGGATATAGTTTAAGCAAAGAAGAGATAGATTACTTTATAGAAGAATATACAAAATTTAATATTCCAGATTATCAAGTATCTGCTCTTTTAATGGCTATTTATTTAAATAGTATGAATGATAGAGAAACTCTTGATTTAACTAGGGCTATAATTAATTCTGGTGATAGGGTTGATCTTTCTAATATAAATGGCATAAAGGTAGATAAGCATTCTACTGGAGGAGTAGGAGATACCACCACATTAGTTCTAGGGCCTATGATAGCTGCTTGTGGAGTGCCCTTTGTAAAAATGTCTGGGAGAGGATTAGGACATACTGGAGGTACTTTGGACAAATTAGAGTCTATAAAAGATTTTAAAGTTGATCTATCTGATGATGAATTTATAGATAATGCCAATAAAATAAATATTGCCATAAATAGCCAGACTGCAAACATAACTCCTGCAGATAAAAAATTATACTCTTTAAGAGATGTAACTGCTACAGTAGATAATCTTTCACTTATTGCAAGTAGTATCATGAGCAAAAAACTTGCAATTGAATCAGATGGCATAGTTTTAGATGTAAAAGTTGGAAAAGGAGCTTTTATGAAGACTATTAAAGAAGCTGAAAATTTAGCTTTGGAGATGGTAAAAATAGGAAATAATTATGGAAGAAAAACTATGGCCATAATTACAAATATGGAACAGCCATTAGGAAAAGCCATTGGCAATGCTTTGGAGGTAAAAGAAGCAATTCAAACTTTGGAGGGAAATGGTCCAGATGATTTATTGGAGTTATGTCTTGTATTAGGGTCTGAATTGCTAGTATTTGCAAAAAGAGTTGATAAAATAGAACAAGGAAGAGCATTGTTAAAAGAGACTATAGATTCAGGAAAGGCAATTGAGAAATTTAAAGAAATGATAAGAAATCAGCATGGAGATATGGAAATAGTTAATAATCTTGATTTATTGCCAAAGTCTAAATTTGTTCTAGAAGTAAAAAGTAAAAAAACAGGTTATATAAAAGAAATAGATGCAGAAGAAATAGGGAAATGCGCTTTGATATTAGGTGCAGGTAGAGAGACTATAGATAGTAAAATAAATCTAGGTGCAGGGATTATATTAAATAAAAAAATAGATGATAGTGTATCTCAGGGAGATATTTTAGCCTATATTCATACAGATGATTTGGAAAATGGAGAAAAAGTTAAAGACAAGATTTTAGATATTTATAAAATAGGTGAAAAAAATCCATCTAAGCAAAAACTTATATTAAGTAAAATAAATACTTTATAAATGACAATATATGTATATGTTAAAAGGTATTATTGAGGATTAAATTGGATATTATAAAAGTAAATATAGTATAGGAGGTATTATGTTGAAAAGAAAAATATTATCCACTATCCTCATTGTTTCATTAATTTTCAGTCCCACAATAATTCATGGACAAATAGATATAGAAGCTAAATCTGCCTTGCTTATGGATAGTAGTACTGGGGAAGTGATTTATAGTTTTGATGAACATGAAAAATTGCCCCCAGCAAGTATTACTAAAATCATGACTCTTTTAATAGCAATGGAGAAGCTAAATAGCTCTGAAATAAGCCTGAATGATGAAGTTAGAATTAGTGAACATGCATCGAATATGATAGGAACTACAGTATATCTAGACTCTGGAGAAATTCAAAGTGTAGAGAATTTAATTAAAGCAATTGCCATAAGGTCAGCAAATGATGCAGCTGTAGCCTTAGCAGAATATATTTCAGGCTCAGAAAGTACTTTTGTAGAACATATGAACAAAAGAGCAAAAGAGTTAGGGATGGAAAATACAAATTTTAAAAATGCAAGTGGTCTTCCAGATAAAGAGCACTATACTACAGCTTTTGATATTGCATTGATGTCAAAAGAAATAATGAAACATGAAAAGATAAAAGAATATCTAAACACATATATGGAAGATATTCAAGTTGGCAAAACCAAAACTAGTATCCAAACTATGGTAAATACTAACCAACTTATAAAAGATTATAGCGGAGCAAATGGTATTAAAACTGGATACACTGGAGAGGCAAAACATTGCATATCTGCTTCTGCTAAAAGAGGAGACTTGGAGCTTATAGCTGTATTGTTAGGTAGTGAAAGTTCTAAAAAGAGATTTGAAGATGTTAAAAGATTATTAGATTATGGATTTTCTAATTATGATTCCTTAGCTATAGGAGAAAAAAGTGATATATTAGGAACTATTTTAGTAGAAAAGGGTAAAAAAGACTTTTTAAATATAATATTAAAAGATGATGTTAATATATTGCTTCCAAAAGGTACTACTAAAGAAAGTATAAATAAGAATATAATTATACCAGAAAGTCTTACTGCACCTATTTCTAAACATTCCAAAATAGGAGAACTAGTTATAGAAGTTAATGATAAGGAAGTTGAAAGAGTAGATTTAGTTGCTGAAGAATCAATTGAAAAAGCAGGATTTTTAGATGCTTTTAATAAAACTTTTAAGACTTTTTTAATAAATCCTTAAAATACATTATATAACCTCGACAAGATATAGTCGAGGTTATATAATGTATATATATGGCACAGAAAGAAGGACTTATATGGAAATTTTATTAAATATACCAGGACTACTTATTGCTATAATATTTCATGAATTGGCCCATGGATTTATAGCTTATTTGCTAGGTGACGATACAGCCAAGTCTTCAGGAAGACTTAGTTTAAATCCACTCAAACATTTGGATCCTATAGGAGTTATGGCAATGCTTGTTTTTAAATTTGGATGGGCCAAGCCTGTACCTATAAATCCTACAAAATTCAAGTCCAGAAGAAGAGACACTATATTAGTTTCTTTGGCAGGTCCCATATCTAATTTTATAATAGCATTAATAGTAATTTTTTTGCTGAGCTTAAATATTATAAGAAATCAAATTATCTTTGAAATTTTAAGGATAACTCTTTGGTATAATGTAATGCTAGGAGTATTTAATCTCTTACCATTTCCACCTCTAGATGGTTCGAAAATATTTGCAAGCTTACTTCCAAGAAAATTAGAATATTTTTTCTATAAATATCAGAGATACTTTTATTTTGTTTTAATTATCTTAATATTTACTGGAATAATAAATAAAATTTTAGGACCATTAGTATATTTTGTTTTAAATTTATTTTTAAGATTTTTTACATAGGAGTTAGATATGGATTATAAAATTGTACTTGATATTTTTGAAGGTCCCTTAGATCTTTTATTGAAATTAATAGATAAAGCAAAGATAGATATATATGATATACCTATTAGTGATATTACTGAACAGTATATGTCATATATGTATAAGATGGAAGATCTAAATTTAGAATTAGCTAGTGAGTTTGTAGTAATGGCAGCTACCCTATTAGAAATAAAGTCTAAGATGCTTCTTCCCATAGAACAAGATTTAGATGAAGAAGATAATGAAAGTGATCCTAGGGAAGAATTAGTTTTAAAGTTACTCACCTATAAAAAATACAAAGAGGCTGCAAAGGAACTAAGGGAATATAAAAACATAGAATCCCAAGCTTTTTATAAACCTCAAGAAGATCTTTATTTTGAAGAAGATATAGAAAATGAACTTGATTTTTATGATTTAAATCTATTGATTCGTTCTTTGAACAATGTCTTGAATAGAAAAGGAATAATAGAACCAACTATGGATATGCAGTTAATCAAAAGAGAAGAGTATTCTATTAAAGAATGTATAGAAGATATATTGGATAAATTAAAATATAAAAAAGAGATTAGATTTAGTAATTTATTCAAAAAAAGCACAAGTAGAAATGAAATAATAGCATATTTTTTATCAGTATTAGAACTTATAAAACAAAATAGTATATATGTATTACAAGATGAAGCATTTACTGATTTATTTATCAATAGATTAGATAATGATGAATAACTGGGGAGTATTTATAAATGGACAAAATAGAAATAAAATCGATAATAGAAGGCTTACTTTTCGCTTGGGGAGATCCACTTAATATAAAGGATATTTCCAAGATATTAGATATTAAAGAAAACTTAGCTTTAAATATATTAGAAGAGATGATAAATGAATTTGACAACAATAAAAGAGGTCTAAGGATTGTAAAAGCAGATAATTATTATCAAATTGGAACTAGACCAGAGCATTTTTCTTGGATAAGTCAGTTAAAAGATTCTTCTACTAATAAAACTCTATCTACCGCAGCATTAGAAACTTTGTCTATAATTGCCTATAGGCAGCCGATTATAAAATCTGAGATAGAAAATATAAGAGGAGTTAAATGTGATAGGTCTATTTTAACTTTAATGGAAAAAAAACTAGTGAAAGAAGTTGGTAGATTAGAAAAAACTGGTAGACCTATAATATATGGTACTACAAAAGAATTTTTAATTTCATTTGGATTAGAAAGTTTAAAAGATTTACCTAATTTAGAAGAATTTGAGAAAAAATTAAAGGAGGAAAGTAATACCTAAAGTATTATTTTCCTTATTTTTTGGGAAACTAATAGGGAAACTTATATAAAAATTAGGAGTGTTAAAATTGAAAAACATGATAAAATATCTTATACTAATTATATTAATATTAGTATTCCCAAGCAAAAACTATGCAGAAGATTTAAATTTAAGTGCTAAAAGTTTTATATTAATAGATGAAGTATCTGGAAGAGTTTTAATGGAGAAAGATTCTAGGCAAAAGCTTCCTATGGCTAGTACTACAAAAATTATGACTACATTGGTAGCATTAGAAAATGGCAATTTAGAAGACAAGGTGAAGATTGACTCAGAGAGTGAAGGTGTTGAGGGTTCTAGTATATACTTAAGAAGTGGTGAAGTATTGAGCCTAAAGGATCTCTTATATGGGTTAATGTTACGTTCAGGAAATGATTCTGCCGTAGCAATAGCCAAACACATAGGAGGAGAGTCAGAAACTTTTGTACAGATGATGAATAAAAAGGCTAAAGATATAGGTGCATTTGATACAAGTTTTTCCAACCCTCATGGACTAGATGAAAGTGGACATTACACTACTGCATATGATTTAGCTTTAATAACAAGAGAAGCTTTTAAAAATCAGATATTTAGAGATATATCTTCTACAAAAAGTTATACAGCTGATAGAAATAGAGAAAATTATTTTTTAAATAAGAATAAAACTCTTTGGGATTATCAAGGAGGAGATGGAGTAAAAATTGGCTATACTCATGGAGCAAGAAGATGTTTAGTATCAACTGCAAAAAGAAGTAATATGAGGTTAATAGCTGTAAGTTTAAATGCACCAAACTGGTATGAGGATAATTATAAATTATTTGACTATGGATTTGAAAACTATAAACCATTTTTAATATATAATAAGGGGCAATTTATGGCACAAATATATAATGAAGATGGAAAAGATGATATAATATTAGTAAGTAAAGATGATTTTATATATCCTTTAACAAATGAAGAACAAAAAAACATTAAAATTAAAATAACAAAGGATAGTAATATATCTCTTCCTGTAATAAAAGGAGATAGATTAGGCAAAATTGAAACTTATTTAAATGGAAGATTGATTAAAGAAGATAATTTAGTAGCAAAATATACAGTTGAAAAAAAATCATTTTTAAATAAATTATTATACAAATTTACAGTAAAAGATATTTAATAAAAACATAAAATTTTAAACATAATTTGAAAGGGGACTTGATATGCGTTTACAAAAATATATGGCCCAATGTGGAGTTGCTTCTAGAAGAAAATCTGAAGAGCTTATATCCCAAGGATTTGTAACTGTAAACAATAAGATTATAACTAGATTAGGTACTATTATAGATCCTAAAAAAGATATAGTAAAAGTTAAAGGTAAAAAGATTAAATTAGAAAAAAATAGTATATATGTAATTTTAAATAAACCTGTTGGAGTAGTAACTTCTGCAAAAGATGAAAAAGGGAGAACAGTAGTAACAGATTTGATAGAAGAAATTACAGAGAGAATATATCCAGTAGGTAGATTAGATATTGATACTACTGGATTAGTTCTTTTAACAAATGATGGTGAAATTGCTTATAATATTACCCATCCTAAAAATAGAATACCTAAAAAGTATATAGCCATAGTAGAAGGGGTTCCAAATAAAATAGAATTAGAAAGATTTAGAAATGGAATTAGAATAGATGGAAAAATGACTGCAAAAGCAAGTGTAAAAATAGTAAAAAATTATGAAACAGATTCTATATTAGAAATAACTATTACAGAAGGAAGAAATAGACAAATCAAAAAAATGTGTGAAGCCATAAACCATCCGATAAAAAAATTAAAAAGGATATCTATAGGTGAGATAGATCTAAGAGGATTAGAAGTTGGGAATTGGAGATACTTAAATGAAGAAGAGATAGCATATTTAAGTTCGCTAAACTAATTTAAAAGGGGGATAATATGCAATATAAATCAGAAGGAAATTCCATAGCTATTACTAGAAAATTAATAAATGAATATGTAGCTGAGGGAGATACTGTATTAGATGCTACAGTTGGAAATGGAAATGATACAGTTTTGCTAGCAGAAAAGGTAGGACAAGGTGGAAAAGTGTATGGATTTGATATACAAGAAATTGCAATAAAAAACACAGAAACTTTACTTCAAGATAAAAAGTTATTTGAAAATGTAACACTTATAAAAGAAAGTCATCTAGAAATCGACAAATATATAAATGAAGGCCTAGATTTTATTATATATAATTTAGGATATTTGCCTGGGGGAGATAAATCTATCAAAACATTAGCGGATATTAGTATTGGTAGTATAGAAAAGTCCCTTGAAGCACTAAATGAAAATGGATTACTAATAATAACATCATATACTGGACACCCAGGGGGCCTAGAAGAAAAAATAGCCATTGAAGATTTAATTGGTAATTTAAATCAAAAGCAGTTTACTGTGCTTAAATACGAATTTATAAACCAAAGAAACAATCCTGCTATAGTATATAAAATTGAAAAAATAAAAAATGGAGGTAGTTTTAGTGGAAAAGTATCCTGATTTAATAAAAATTATTCAACAAAATTATTCTAAATTGAGCAAGGGTCAAAAGATAATCGCTAATTATATTATAAATGATTATGATAAAGCAGCATTTATGACAGCTGCAAAACTTGGTGAAACTTTAAATATAAGTGAATCTACAGTTGTAAGATTTTCAATTAAACTAGGTTATGAAGGCTATAGAGATCTCCAAAACCAACTTCAAGAACTTATAAAAAACAAACTAACTACACTACAAAGGCTAGACTTAGCAGATAATAATTATGATACCAATGAAGATACTTTGATAAAAATAATGGAAAAAGATTTAGACAATATTAAAAAAACTGTAAATGAGATTGATACTAAGGCTTTTCAAAAAGCTATTGATCTTATATTAAATGCTGAAAATATATACACTGTAGGGCTTAGAAGTTCTTCATTTTTAGCAGGATATTTAAGTTTTTATCTTAATTTTTTATTTGACAATATAAAATTAGTAAGCTCAGGACCTAATGATGTCTTTGAACAATTTTTAAAAGTTAATTCCAAGGATGTAATAATAATAATTACATATCCAAGGTATTCTAAGAGGACATTAGAAGTTTTAAACTATGTAAAAGAAAAAGGAGCAACTATTATTGCAATAACTGATAGCTTCTTATCTCCAGCATTTGAAAGAGCTGATGTATCTTTGATTGCTAGTAGTGAAATGTTATCCTTTGTAGATTCTCTTGTAGCTCCTATGAGTTTAATAAATTCTTTAATAGTATCTTTAGGAATAGAAAAGAGAAATGAATTGAATGCATATTTCCAAGAACTAGAAGAAATATGGAAAAGATATAATATTTATAAAGAAGAAGATTTCTAGATAATGATATCTTAACAAATATTATCATAATTGATATAAATAAAATAAAAGAGGTAATTTATGAGAAAAAAAATCGGAATAATAGGTGGAGGCCCTGGAGGAATATTAGCAGCTATAATAGCTTCTTCAGAAAATAATCAAGTATATTTAATTGAAAAAAATAATAAATTAGGGAAAAAACTATTTATAACTGGTAAAGGAAGATGTAATATAACCAATTCTATTCCAATAGAAGATTTTTTCGAATATATAGTAAGTAATAAAAACTTTTTGTATAGTAGCCTATATTCTTTTACAAACGAAGATATAATGAGATTACTAAGAGAAAATGGTTTAAATATAAAAATTGAAAGGGGAAACAGAGTATTTCCCAAAAGTGATAAATCTAGCGATGTAATAAAAACATTTGAAAAGATACTATCTAAAAAAAATGTAAATATATTATTAAATTCAAAAGTTGAAGATGTAAAGCATAGTGGCAATAAATTTTTAGTAAATATAAATGGACATGTTCATCAGTTTGATAAGTTAATTTTAGCAACTGGAGGAAAATCATATCCTGTTACTGGCTCAACAGGTGATGGTTATATTTTTGCTAAAAAAATGGGACATACTATAACTCAAATTAAACCTTCCTTAGTTCCTATTGAAATAAAGAATTCATGGATAAAAAATTTACAAGGACTTTCTCTGAAAAATGTAAATCTTAAAGCCTTTAAAGATGGAAAACTACTTCATGAAGAATTTGGCGAAATGATATTTACTCATTTCGGTATATCAGGACCTATAGTTTTATCAATTAGCAATTATTTAAGTAGGTATAAAGACTTAAACTTTGATTTTGAAATTGACTTAAAACCTGCATTAGATTTTGAAACTTTAGACAAGAGAATCTTAAGAGACTTTGAGAAATATAGTAATAAACAAATTAAAAATGCCTTAAATGATCTATTGCCCCAAAAGATTATTCCTATAGTTATATCTATGTCAAAAATTAAAGAGGAAACTATAGTAAATCAAATAACTAAGGAAGAAAGATACACATTGATAAATAATATTAAAAAATTTTCAATGAAATTTAAAAAATTTAGGCCTATTGAAGAAGCTATAGTAACTTCTGGTGGGATATCTACTAAGGAAATAAATCCTTCTACTATGGAATCCAAAATTATACCTAATTTATTTTTTGCTGGAGAGATAATAGATGTGGATGCACTTACTGGAGGTTTTAATTTGCAAATTGCATATTCTACTGGCTATTTAGCTGGACTAAATGTCTAAATTGCAGCTTTTAACACTTGTATACTGAGTTGTTTTAATATATAATTATTAAGAGACTAGAGACATAAAATATAAAACTAGATTTAATGGTTGTAGTTTTATTAGGAGGATATAAATGAATAAAATTTTTGCTATTGCTATAGATGGCCCAGCAGGGTCAGGCAAAAGTACTATATCTAAAAAAGTTTCACAGATTTTAGATATAGAATATATAGATACAGGGGCTATGTATAGATCCTTAACATATAAAGTGTTAAAGGAAAAAATAGATCCTAAAGATGAGAAATCAGTAATTAATCTACTAAAAAATACTAGTATTAATTTTACCAACGGGAGTATTTATCTAGATAATAAAATAGTGGATAAAGAAATAAGACTTAATGATGTAAGTAAAAATGTTTCATATATAGCAGCAATAGAAGAAATAAGAAAAGAATTGGTAAAAAAACAACAGGAAATGGCAAAAGAAAAAAGTGTAATTATGGATGGTAGAGATATAGGCACCGTAGTATTACCAGATGCAGAATATAAATTTTTTATAACAGCTAGTGTAGAAGAAAGAGCAAACAGAAGATACAAAGATCTTATATCTTCTGGAGAAAAGATAAGTATTGAAAGCTTGATTGCAGAAATAATGAAAAGAGATGATATAGATAGTAATAGAAAAAGTTCACCTCTAAAAAAAGCTAAAGACTCTATATTATTAGACACTACTTATAAAACACTAGGTGAAAGTGTAGATTTTATAGTATCATATATAAATGGAGGTAGTTGACTTGTTTTATAAGTTTGCAAAACTAATAGCTTTATTTTTACTTAGAATTTTTTTTAGAGTAAAAGTTTATGGAAGTAAAAACCAACCCATAGAAGGAAAAACCATAGTTTGCTCAAATCATTCAAATTATCTAGATCCAATTTTTATTTCTATGGCCATTAATAGACAGGTCTATTGGATGGCGAAGAAAGAATTATTTAATAATAAAGCTCTTTCATGGATTATTGAAAAATTAGGTGCTTTCCCTGTAAATAGAGGTGAAGCAGATATAACAGCAATAAAAAAAGCCTTGAGAATCTTAAAAGATGAAAAAACTTTAGGTATTTTTCCAGAAGGTACTAGAGTAAAAAAAATAAACTTAGATGAAGTGAAGTCAGGCACTGGATTATTAGCTGTTAAATCTAAGGCAACTATTTTGCCAGTGTATATAGATAGTAGTTATAAAATCTTTTCAAAGGTAGATATATATATTGGAAAACCCTTAGATATGTCAAACTACTACAATAAAAAGTTATCTTCTAAAGAATATGAAGAGGTAAGCCGAACTATATTATCTACTATTTATAGTTTAAAGAGTTTGGAGGAATCAAATTGAAAATTATTCTTGCAAATCACGCAGGATTTTGCTTTGGTGTAAAAAGAGCTGTTGAAATAGCAACAGAAGAGATAAATAAATCCAAATATGAACTCTATTCTTTAGGACCATTAATTCATAATCCTCATTTAGTAAAAGATTTAGAAAATAGAGGTTTAAAACCTTTAAAATCAAATGATATAAGCAAACTTAAAAAGGGTAGAATCATAATTAGATCCCATGGTATATCTAAGGATAGGCAAAATAACTTATTAAAAAGCAATCTAGAATTGGTAGATACCACTTGTCCTTATGTTAAATCAGTACATAAAAGGGTAGAAAGTTACTATAATAAAGATTATGCTATAATAATTATAGGTGATCCTGAACATCCTGAGGTACAAGGTATCAATGGCTGGTGTGACAACAAAGCATATATAATAAATAGTGCTGAAGATATACAAAAATTAAAGGAATTTGATAAAATATGTATTGTATCTCAAACTACTAATACTGAAGAAAAGTTTAATGATTTTAGTGAAAAATTAAAGTTAAAATCAAAAACAGTGGAGATATTTAATACAATTTGCAATGCTACAAAGAATCGTCAAAATGCAGCTAAAGAATTATCTAAAGTAGTTGATGTTATGATTGTAATTGGAGGATATGAAAGCTCAAATACTAAAAAGCTGGTAGAAGTAAGTAAAATATATTGCAAAAATGTATTTCATATAGAAACTATTGAAGATTTGACTTTACAAGACATACAAAAATTTAATACAATAGGAGTAACAGCAGGTGCATCTACGCCTGACTGGATAATTAAGGAGGCTATTAAAACAATGGATAATTTTAATAATGATGAAATGATGGAGGCAATAAACAGTTCATTTACTAATATTCATAAAGGAGAAGTAATTCAAGGAAAAGTAATATTTGTTACCAACGACGAAGTAATGGTAAATATTAATTATAAATCAGATGGAATAATTACTCGTGATGAACTTTCCAATGATCCTGATATAAATCCAAAAGATTTATTTTCAGAAGGTGATGATATTAAGGTATATGTTATGAAAATGGATGATGGTGAAGGCAATGTAGTGCTTTCATCAAAGAGAGTAGAAGCAATGAAAAATTGGGATGAGCTTGAAGAAAGTTATAAAAATACAGAAGTTTTAGATGCAAAAGTTCAAAAAGTAGTTAAAGGTGGATTAATAGCTATTGTTAAAGGATTAAATGGTTTTATACCTGCATCTCATGCTTCTGCAAATTATATATCTGATTTAGAAAAATTAGTAGGAGAAGAATTCAAGGTTAAAATATTAGATTTTGATAAAGAAAAAAGAAGAATAGTTTTATCAAGAAAAGAGATAGAAAAAATAGAATTAGCTGAAAAGAAAAAAGCTGTATGGGATAAACTAGAAGAAGGCATAACTGTAGAAGGAGTAGTACAGAGATTAACAGATTTTGGGGCTTTTGTAGACTTAGGAGGAGTAGATGGTTTAATCCATATATCAGATATTTCATGGAATAGAATAAAACATCCTTCTGAAGTAGTTAATCCTGGGGACAAGATAGAAGTTGTAGTTTTAGCTCTTGATAAAGCAAAAAATAGAATATCTTTAGGATTAAAACAAACTATAGAAGAACCATGGGAATTATTCAAAAAAAATAATGACATAGGAGATATATTAAATGGTAAAGTTGTAAATCTTCTTGATTTTGGAGCTTTCATAAGACTACAAGATGGAGTTGATGGTTTGCTTCATGTATCTCAAATATCACAAGAGCATATAGCCAAGCCTTCAGATGTTTTAAATGTGGGCGATGAAGTTATGGTTAAAATTCTTGAGATCAATTACGAAGATAAGAAAATTAGTTTAAGTATGAAAGAAATTAAAGAAGAAGAAGAACAGATAAAACAAATAGAAGAACAAAAAGAAGATGTTACAATAGGAGATATAGTAGATAATAAGGAATAATTAGGAAGTAATGGCTAATAATATAGTACTAAAGTTATATGATCATATAATTTTAGTACTATATTTAATATACTATAATTTAAAATAGGAGGTTTCGATTTGAAAACTTTAGATTTCTTAGAATCTCTTTCTAACGGGTATAGTGTTTCAGGAAATGAAAACAATTCAAGCTCCATTATCGTATCTACCTTTGAAAAATATTGCAATAAAGTTGATATAGATCCCATGGGAAATATAATCGGGCTTAAAAAAGGAAGGAACAATAAAGATAATATTAAGATAATGATAGCTGCTCATATGGATGAAATTGGATTAATGGTAAAAGATATAGAGGAAAATGGATTTTTAAGATTTACAAATATAGGTGGTATTGACCCTAGAACTATAGTAGGTCAAGAAGTTATAGTACATGGAAAAAAAGATTTATTTGGAGTTATTGGGTCTAAACCTCCTCATCTACAAGATTCTAATGAACAAAAAAAAGCTATTAAGATTGAAGATATGACTATAGATGTGGGATTAAGTAAGGAAAAAATAGAAGAACTTGTAAGTATAGGAGATAGTATAAATATTAATAGAGAATTTATTTCTCTAAGAAATAATAGAGTATCAGGAAAATCTCTTGACAATAAAGCAGGAATTACGGTTTTATTGGAGACCTTAAAAGAAATTAATAATATAAAGCATGATGCAGATATTTATTTTGTAGCTACAGTACAGGAGGAAGTTAGTATGGCAGGAGCATTGACATCTACATATAACATAAATCCTGATATTGGTATTGCGGTAGATGTAGGTTTTGGAAATACACCTGAATTAGATAAATCTAAAACGATAAATCTATCTGATGGTCCAGGTATAACCTTAGGGGGAAACATTCACCCTGGACTTAGAAAGCAATTAATAGATGTATCTAAAAAGTACAATATACCTACTCAAATAGTTGTAACTCCTGGACCAACAGGAACTGATGCTAGAGCCATGCAAATTACTAGGGCAGGAATACCATGCTTAGTAATTTCCGTCCCACTAAGATATATGCATACATCTGTAGAGATAATTGATTTAGATGATATATATAATACTGGTAAGTTATTATCCTTTTTTATATCCTCTATATCAAATAATAATTTGGAGGGATTATTATGTTATTAAAAAAACTTACAGAAGCCTCTGGAGTATCTGGAAATGAAAAGGAAGTAAGAGATATTATAATATCTGAAATCAAAGATCACGTAGATAGCATAAAAATTGATAGAATTGGAAACGTAATAGTTCATAAAAAAGGTAAAAAAACATCTAAAAAACTTATGGTAGCTGCTCATATGGATGAGGTAGGATTGATGATAACAGATATAGATTCATATGGACTATTAAAATTTTTAACTGTTGGAGGAATCGATAAAAGAATTTTAGTTTCTAAGGTTGTAAATGTAGGTAAAAATAAAATTAATGGTGTTATAGGTGCAAAGCCTATACATTTGCAAAAAAAAGAAGAGCGAAACAATCCCTTAGAAATAGAAGAGTTATATATTGATATTGGAGCTAAATCAAAAGAAGACGCTGAAAAAATAGTTAATATTGGTGACTATGTATCCTTTTATAGTCCCTATACTGAATTTGGAGAAAACCAGGTTAAAGCTAAAGCTCTTGATGATAGAGTAGGATGTTCTATATTAATAAACTTAATAAAAGAGGTTAAAGACATTGACTTTTATGGAGTTTTTAATGTAATGGAAGAAGTGGGACTAATAGGAGCTGGACCTGCTGCATATGAGATAGATCCAGATATTGGAATAGTATTAGAAGGAACCCTTTGTTATGATGTGCCTAAACTCGATAGTCATATGGTACCAACTAAATTAGGTAATGGACCAGCAATATCACTAATTGATAGAACTACTATATATAGTAAAGAATTAAGAGAAAAAGTAGTACAGATTGCTAATAAGAATAATATACCGTGTCAGTATAGAAAAACCTCCATGGGAGGCAATGATTCAGGAAAAATTCACTTATCTAAATCTGGGGCTATTACTACTACTATTTCAGTACCATGTCGATATATACATTCACCTACTTCTGTGATGAATAAAATTGATTATAATAATACTTTTAAATTAGTAAAAGCTATCTTATATGAATACCATAAGGAGGAGTTATAGTGGAGTTTAATAGTAAATTATTAAAAGAATTGGTCGCTATTTATGGCCCATCTAGCAATGAAGAAGAAATAAGAGAATTTATTAAAGCTGAAATTCAGGATTATGTAGATGATATAAGAGTAGATTCCCTTGGTAATTTAATCGCACATAAAAAAGGTCCAGGTAAGAAAATAATGATTTCATCACATATGGATCAAATTGGAATGATGATTACAGATATTGATGAAAATGGATTTTTGAGATTTACAAATGTAGGTGGTATTTCTCCGAAAAATTCCTTGGGACAAAAGGTAATATTTCAAAATAAAACTATTGGCGCTGTATTTAGTGAACCTTTAGAGGACTCCTCAGAACTTAAGTTAGAACATATGTATATAGATATAGGTGCTCTTTCTAAAGAAAATGCTGAAAAACAAGTTAGTATAGGAGATATATGTATATACTATTCACAGTTTGTAGAGAATGAAAATGTAGTATTCACTCCTTATCTAGATGACAGAGTAGGATGTTTTATTTCAATAGAAGCTATAAAGGAAATTGAAACACCTGAAAATGATTTATATTTTGTATTTTCAGTACAAGAAGAAGTAGGGCTTAGAGGAGCTAAAACAGCTGCATATAGTATTGATCCAGACATAGGAATATCATTAGATGTAACTTCTCATGGGGATACTCCTAAAGCCAAAAGATTTGCTGTAGGATTAGATAAAGGAGCTGCTATTAAAGTTAAAGATAACTCTTTGATTTCCCATCCATTAGTTAGAGATAATTTAAAAAAATTAGCCAAAGAAAACAATATAAAATTCCAAATGGAAGTTTTAGAATTTGGCGGTACAGATTCTGGAGCTATACACACTAGTAAAGGTGGAGTTCCATCTGGAGTAATTTCAATTCCAACAAGATATGTTCACTCTACAGTAGAAATGGCATCAAAGAATGATATAAATTCTTGTAAAAAGTTGTTAATAGAGTTTTTAAAGAATAAAATGTAGAAATTCAGAAAAATTTGTATTAAATTTTACTATAAATTTAAAAGGATTTCTCCTATTATTACAGAAATATATATATTAGGAGAAAGGGGGACAAATCGTGCTAGACTACGAAGTTGAATATTCTATTTCAGAAGCTGCTGAAATTACCGGTTATGCTACCCATGTCCTTAGATATTATGAAAAAGAATTCGATATAGATATACCTAGAAAGGATTCTAATCATAGGTATTATACTTATAAAGAAATAGAATTAATACAATATATTAAATCTCTGCAAGAACAAGGTTTTAGTAACAAACAAATAAAAATAATAATCAATTCTCCTGAGACTGTTATTTCAAATACTGAAAATAGTTCTATAAAGATAGATCGGGAAACTAATCTAAATTTCAAAGTTAATGATATGGCCTTAGAAATATCTAAAGCTCTTGAAGATAGTTTTTTTGAAAGATTATCAATATATATTGAAGAAAAAAATTTTGATAATTCTGAGTTGATAAATGAATTAAAACAAGAAATTATATCTTTGAGACATGAAATGAATTCTAAAGAAAGAGATATCTTAATATGTGAAAATGCCAAATTAAAAATGAAACTAAAAGAAAAAACTTACGAAAATGTAAAACTAAAAGAAAAGATACAAAGTTTTGAAAGTAAAAATAAAAGTTTTTTAAAAAAGATATTCAATATTTCAAACCATAAATAATAGAGTGGATATATATCCACTCTATTATTTATGGTATAATAAGTATATTGCTTTATTTTTTAATAAAATTTGTTATAATATGCATAGAGTTTAGAACGGAAAGGAATAAATTAAATATGAAAAAATATATGATTTTAACTTATGGATGTCAAATGAATGAACATGACTCCGAAAAGATATCTTGGATACTTGAAGGAATGGGGTATACTTTAACCTCTAATAGAGAAGAAGCTAATTTAATAATTTATAATACATGTGCAGTTAGAAAGACAGCAGAACAAAAAGTCCTAGGACAGTTAGGAGAGCTAAAAGAGCTAAAGAGAAGAAAACCAGAAGTAATTTTAGCTGTGTGTGGATGTATGATGCAAAGAGATGATATCAGGCAGAATATACTTACCAAATATAAGCATGTGGATATTATATTTGGTACCAATAATATCCATAAATTTCCTCAGCTAATTGAAAATTTTACAAAAACACATAAGACCATAGTTGATATTGTAGAAGATAGTAGAGAAATAGAAGAAAGTATAGATGCAAATAGGAAATATGACTATAAGGCTTTTGTAAATATTATGTATGGGTGTAATAATTTTTGTACTTATTGTATAGTTCCATATACAAGAGGTAGAGAAAAGAGCAGAGAACCTAAAAATATATTAGAAGAAATAAGGTCTTTAGCTAAAAATGGATGCAAAGAAGTAACATTACTTGGACAAAATGTGAATTCTTATGGAAAAACTTTAGATATAGATTATAATTTTTCGAATTTATTAGAAGATATAAACGAGATTGATAATATAAAAAGGATAAGATTTATGACATCTCATCCTAAGGACATATCTGATGAATTAATTTTTGATTACGGAAAACTTGAAAATCTTTGTGATCATCTTCATCTACCTATTCAATCAGGCAGTAATAGAATCTTAAAAAAAATGAATAGAAAATATACAAAAGAAGAATATCTAAATATAATAAATAAAGTTAGAAAAGTAAATCCTAATATTACAATAACTACAGATTTAATAATTGGATTTCCCGGTGAAACTGAAGAAGATTTCAAAGAAACTCTAGACTTAGTTAAACAAGTAGAATTTGACTCAGCTTTTACTTTTTTATATTCTATAAGAGAGGGGACGCCTGCTGCTAATATGGATGAACAAGTAGACGATAAAATAAAACATGAGAGATTCCAAAGACTCTTAGATATACTACATCCTATTGGATTAGAAAAAAATCAAAAACTACTGGGTAAGACAGTAGAGATACTAGTAGAAGATACAAGTAAAAATGACGAATTAATATTAAATGGAAGAACAACAGGAGGAAAACTTGTACATTTTCCAGGAAACAAAGAATTAATTGGCTCAATTGTAAATGTTAAAATACAAAATGTAAAGACATTTACTTTAGAGGGAGTTTTAATATAGATTTATGGAGGTAATATTTTGAAAAAATTGACACCTATGATGGAGCAATATATGTCTGTGAAAGAAAGAAATAAAGATGCAATTGTCTTTTTTAGACTTGGAGATTTTTATGAAATGTTCTTTGACGATGCTCTCATTGCCTCTAAAGAATTAGAAATTACTCTAACTCAAAGAGATTGTGGTATGGATGAAAAAGCTCCTATGTGTGGAGTTCCTCACCATGTTTCAGATATATATGTATCAAGATTAGTAAAAAAGGGATACAAAGTAGCTATTTGTGAACAATTAGAAGACCCATCACAAGCAAAGGGAATTGTTAAAAGAGATGTAATAAAAGTTATAACTCCAGGTACAATTACAGATTCAAATGCTTTAGAAGAGAAAACTAATAATTTTTTAGTATCTATTTATTTTGATGAATTAGGTGTTGGGCTATCTTATGTAGATAATTCTACAGGTGAAATGTATACTACACAACATATTGGGCAGAGAGAAGATAATTATAATTTTATAATAGATGAACTAGGTAAAATTTTACCTTCTGAAATTATATGTAATGAAGAATTTTTATCAGGTAAAAAATATATTAAAATTATAAAAAATAAAATAAATCCATTTTTAAATATATATAAAGATATCCACAGTATTGAAAAAAATATGGAAGATTCAATATTAAATTTATTTCAAGTAGACACTTTAAATAGCCTAAATATTGATAAAAAGATATATGCTATCATATCTACTTATAAATTAATAAATTATCTATATACTACTCAGAAAAACTCTCTTAATCATATAAATAATTTAATATATTATAAGCCAAAAGATTATATGATAATAGATATAAATAGTAGGATAAATTTAGAGATACATGAAACTATTATGTCAAAGGATAAAAAAGGAGCTCTAATAAATATAGTTGACAATACTTCAACAGCCATGGGAGGTAGATTATTAAAAAATTGGCTAGACCAACCTCTCATAAATATTAAATCTATTAATAAAAGACTTAATATAGTGGAGTATTTCTTTAATAATATAGATGTTTTAGATGAAGTAAATAGCTTTTTAAAAAGAATATATGACATAGAAAGGCTTTCTACTAAGATAGCAAATGGAAATTGTAATGCTAGAGATTTAATCTCCCTTAAAAATTCTATTGAAATCTTACCTGATTTAAAGTGTATTTTAAATGAAACCAATAATATTGATATTCAAGCTATATCTAGAAAAATAGATTCATTAGATGATATATTTGAAATTATTGAAAGTTCAATAGAAGATGATCCACCTATATCTGTAAAAGATGGAGGTATAATAAAAATTGGTTATCATAAAGAATTAGATAAAATCAAGGAAGGAAGTACTAAGGGAAAAGAATGGTTAAGTTCTTTAGAAGCTAGAGAAAGAAAAAACACTGGAATTAAAAATTTGAAAATTGGTTTTAATAAAGTAGTAGGTTATTATTTTGAAGTTACAAAATCTAATATTTCTTTAGTTCCAGAATATTTTATTAGGAAACAGACTTTAACTAATTCTGAAAGATATTTTACAGAAGAATTAAAAAGTATGGAGTCCCAAATATTAGGAGCAGATGAAAAGTCTAAAGAACTAGAATACAATATATTCCAAGAAATTAGAGAAAAGATTAAAACTTATATCATTAGAATACAATATACTAGTAAATTAATATCTAAAATTGATGTGTTAATTTCTTTTGCGTCTATTGCTATTAAAAATAATTATGTCAGACCTAAATTAAATACTAAAGGAAATCTTGAAATCATAGATGGGAGACATCCAGTAGTAGAAAAGACAATTGATAATAATTTATTTATACCAAACGATAGCTTCTTAAATTTAAAAGATAATATATTGCACATAATTACAGGTCCTAATATGGCTGGAAAATCAACTTATATGAGGCAAGTAGCGCTTATCAATCTTTTAGCTCAAATCGGTTCATTTGTACCTGCAAAATCAGCAGATGTGTCTATAGTAGATAGAATATTTACAAGAATAGGAGCTTCTGATAACCTTTCTCAAGGAGAAAGCACTTTTATGGTTGAGATGAATGAAGTTGCCAATATAATAGAAAATGCTACTAAAGAAAGTCTTATTATATTAGATGAGGTAGGTAGAGGTACAAGTACTTATGATGGACTTAGTATTGCTTGGTCTGTGGTAGAATATATTGTAGAAAACATAGGTGCTAAAACTCTATTTGCAACTCATTATCATGAATTAACACAATTAGAAAACAAATATAATGAGATAAAAAATATGACTATTGCTGCTGAAGAAAAAGGTGATGATATTATCTTTCTGAGAAAAGTTATAAAAGGTAGCACTAATAAAAGTTATGGTATACAAGTAGCTAAATTAGCAGGAATAAATGAAAAAATAAGAAATAGAGCAAATGATATTCTATTAAATATTGAGGGTAGCCATAAGATAGATATGAATAAAAAAAATAAATTAACAAATCAAATAAGCTTGTTAGACTATAAGAAAGATTACTTTTTAAATAAAATAATAGGAATAAATATAGATAGTTTAACCCCTATAGAAGCTATGACAACTTTAAACAATTTGATAGATGAAGCTAAGAAATTTAAGGAGAATTAAATATGTCTAAAATAAAATTATTAGATGATTTAACTATACAAAAGATAGCTGCAGGAGAAGTTATTGAAAGACCAGGTTCTATTGTAAAGGAATTGGTTGAAAACTCAATTGATGCTAAAGCAAAAAACATTGTGGTTGAAATAGAAAATGGTGGAAAGTCTTACATTAGGGTAACTGATGATGGTGAAGGTATGACAAGAGAAGATTTGGAATTAGCCTTTAAAAGACATTCCACTTCTAAACTGTCCAGTATAGAAGATTTATATAGTATTTTTTCTTTAGGCTTTAGAGGTGAAGCTTTATCCAGTATAGTAAGTATAGCTAAGGTGGAAGTATTAACTAAAACTCAAGATGATTTAGGTGGTATTAGAGCAATTGTAGAAAATGGCGAAATTATATCTATTGACTCTGTTGGATGTCCCAAGGGCACTACTATAATCGTAAAGGATTTATTTTATAATATTCCAGTCAGAAAAAAATTTTTGAAAAGTGATTTAGCTGAGGGTAATTTTATTAGTAATATTATAAATAATTTAGCATTGGGAAATTTCGATAGAACATTTAAGTTTATTCGAGATAATAAGATCATATTAAATACTGGAAAAAATAATAAAGCTTTGGATAGTATATATAAAATTTTAGGAAAAAATATATCAAGTAATTTATTGCCAGTAGAATATGAAGATCATAATTTAAAAATCAAAGGATTTATTTCAAATAACACTCTATACAGAGGGAATAGGGGACATCAATATTTATATGTAAATAATAGATATGTAGTAAATCAGGGAATTTCAAAGGTAATAGAAAATAGATATAAATCATTAATTCCTTTAAATAAATTCCCCATATTTGTACTATATATATCTATAAATCCAGATCAAATTGATGTAAATATACATCCAGCTAAAGAAGAAATTAAATTTATTGAAAAAGATATAGTATTTGGCACCATAAGCAATGTAATTTATAAACATCTAAATCCTTCAATTTCAGTTCCTCATATGAGTTTTGCAGATTCTAAAAATGATAAAGACAAAAAAGAAGATTCTCTTCCTAAGCTATTTTCTGAATTTGAATCTATAGATAATAGAGAGTCTAATATAGACAAACAATTTGAGGATATAGTCATTTATGATTTTACAAATGAAGAATCTATATACAATAAAAATTTTGAAAATAAAGATTCTCATTTTGAAAATATAGAAGATGAAGGTATGGAAGATATAGATGTTAAAAACTCGGTTATAAAAGAGTCTTATATTGATAATGTGGAATATATGGTTATAGAAGATATTCCAAAAAAACTAAATGATACAGAGGAAGCAGTAGAAATACAAAAAATAGATGATATGCTTTTAAATATAGAAATTATTGGAAGGGTTTTTAATACTTATATTATTGCAGAGAGTAAAAATGATAAAAAATTATTTTTTATTGATCAGCATGCTGCCCATGAGAGAATCATGTATGAGAAGTATAAAAAAGAGTATGAAGAAGAAAAAATTTATACTCAGCAATTGTTATCTCCTGAAATAATTGAATTGAACCATACCGAGAAAAACAATTTAATGGAAAATATAGGTCTTTTTAAAAGTATAGGGTTTGATTTAGATGAGTTTGGAGATAATAGTATTGCGATTAGGGGCATACCTATAGTGTTTGGATCTCCGAGTACTAAAGATTTATTTTTAGATATATTAGATGGATTAAAGAATGAAATAAAGACGAGTTATGATCTTCGTCTAGAAAAAATAATGAAATTATCATGTACAAGTGCAATCAAAAGTGGTGACAAATTAGATGATAGAGAGATGTATAAATTAGTAGAAGACTTAATAAACTGTAATAATCCATATACTTGTCCCCATGGAAGGCCTACAATGATAGAGATGAATAAAAGATTAATAGAAAAAGAATTTTTAAGAATCAATTAAAGGATGATATTTAAATGAAGGATAAATTATTTGTATTAATGGGTCCAACAGCAGTAGGAAAGACCTCTATATCTATTGAACTAGCTAAAAGATTAAATGGAGAGATTATCTCTGCAGATTCAATGCAAATATATAAATATATGGATATAGGGACAGCAAAGATAAGAAAAAATGAAACTCAAGGAATAGTTCATCATATGATAGATATAATTTATCCAGATGAAGATTATAGTGTACAAAACTTTCAAAAGGAATCAAAAAAGCTTATAAAAGATATAAATTCTAGAAATAAATTACCTATGTTAGTAGGAGGTACTGGACTTTATATAAATTCTTTAGTATATAAATTAGATTTTGCATCTGTTGCTAAAGATCAAGAAATTAGAAACAAATATGAAGATATGGCTTTAAAATATGGAAATAAGTATTTACATGATAAATTGTATGAAATAGATAGAGAATCTTATGAAAAAATTAATACGAGAGACTTAAAAAGGATTATTAGGGCTTTAGAAATTTATGAATTGACAGGAAAAACTATGTCGGAGTATAACAAAAACTTTAGAAGAGAAAATGAAGATTATGATTTAGAAATGTTCTGCCTTAATATGAATAGGAAAAAATTATACGAAAGAATCAATTTAAGGGTAGATCAAATGATCGAACAAGGTCTTATAGAAGAAGTAGAAGGAATATTGAACATGGGCTATGACAAAAATTTAACTTCTATAAAAGCAATAGGCTATAAAGAAATAATTATGTACTTAGATAATAAGATTTCTCTTGAAGAGGCAATAGAAATGATAAAAAAAGGTAGTAGAAACTATGCCAAAAGACAATTAACTTGGTTTAGAAGAGACAGGAGAATAAAATGGTTAGATGTAGAGGATTTTAAAAATACAAATGAAATAGTTAATTATATACAAAAACAAATATAATAACTGGAGGGTTATATCAATGAAACAACATGTAAATCTACAAGATATGTTTTTAAACAAAGCAAGAAAAGACAATACTTGCATAACTATATTTTTAATCAATGGGTATCAGATTAAAGGTACTGTAGAGGGTTTTGATAATTATACTATTGTTTTAAAATGTGATAATAAACAACAATTGATTTATAAACATGCAATCTCAACAATAATTCCTGTAAATAAGATTGATTTGTAATTTAAAGATAAAGATAAGGTATATTTTATTTTGATTTTTAATATTTGATAGAAAGGTGAATAAATTTTAATTATGGATAACAATATAAAAGAAATACTATGTACAGATTTTTCTATTTCTAGAGAGGTCTTAGATTTTGTAGCAAAAAATGAAAATTTACTAATAGATAAGTTTGATAGACTAAATAAGATAAAAGAATACAATCAATATAAAGTAATAAAAGCAATGCAAAAACATAAATTGAGTGCTACGGATTTTAATTGGACTACAGGCTATGGATACGGAGATATAGGAAGGGATAAAGTAGAATCTATATATGCCTCTATTTTTAATACTGAAGATGCCCTAGTAAGACCTACAATAGCTTCAGGAACCCATGCTCTAAGTTTGACTTTGTCTGGTATACTAAGACCAGGAGATGAGATAATTTCAATAACTGGGACTCCATACGATACATTACAGAGTGTTATAGGAATTAAAGGTAATGAAGTAGGTACTCTTATGGAATATGGTGTAACTTATAAAGAAGTAGATTTAGTCAATAATAGAGTAGATATCGATAAAGTCAAAAACTCAATAGGTGAAAAAACTAAACTTCTTATGATTCAAAGATCTACTGGATATAGCGATAGAAGAGCACTAACTATTGATGAAATAAAAGATGCAATAGATAAAATCAAAGAATTTAATAAAGATATTTTAATAATGGTAGATAATTGTTATGGTGAATTTTTAAACATAAAAGAACCAACTGATGTTGGTGCCGACATTATGGCTGGGTCTTTAATAAAAAATCCAGGTGGAGGATTGGCACTATCTGGAGGATATATTGTTGGAAAAAAAGATTTAATAACTCAAATTGCTAATAGACTTACAGCTCCAGGATTAGGAAAAGACTGTGGTCTGACATTTGGAACTACTCGTAGTACTTTACATGGTCTATTTTTATCTCCTCATATTGTAACTGAAGCAGTTAAAGGAGCTTTATTATTTGCTTTAATATATAAGAACTTAGGTTTTAAAGTAGTTCCAGATATAGACGATGAAAGAAGTGATATAATTCAAGGAATAGAATTGCTTAGTGAAGAAAGAGTTGTAGAATTCTGTAAAGGAATTCAAGATGCGTCTACAGTAGATTACTATGTAAAACCTGAACCTTGGAATATGCCAGGATATGAAGATAAAGTTGTCATGGCCGCTGGAGGATTTGTAGATGGATCTTCAATTGAATTAAGTGCAGATGGTCCTATAAGAGAACCTTATTATGCATACTATCAAGGTGGGTTAACTTATGAGCACTGTAAACTAGGCTTATATAAAACATTAGATCGTCTATATAAAAAGAATTTAATATCTATAAAATAAAAACATACTCAAGAGTGATGTGAACCCTTTAATACGGACTTTCGGATAATATTTAATTATGCGGCTTGTTGCCTATACTCAATAGGTGACAGGCCGTTTAATTTCTTCTTTATTCTTTTGTTATTATACCAGTTAATATATTCTGTAATCTTTTTCTCTAACTTCTTAATGGATGTAAATTTTTCTCCATAGTACATTTCTTGCTTCAATATCCCAAAGAAATTTTCCATTGGAGAGTTATCTATACAATTTCCTCTTCTAGACATACTTTGTTCAATATTTCTCTTTTTTAATCTTTTCACCCATTGAGCATGCTGATAATGAAAGCCTTGGTCAGAGTGAATTGTTAATTGATGCTTCTTAGGAAGCTTTTTAAGAGCATTATCTAAGGCATCCGTTGTAAATTTTACTGTAGGAGCTGTAGATAGATTAAATGAAATTATTTCGTTGTTAAAAAGATCCATAATAGGTGATAGATACAGTTTTTGATTACTGCCTTGGATTTTGAATTCAGTTACATCTGTAACCCATACTTTATTAGGAACTGTTACTTGGAATTGCCTATTTAATTTATTCTCTGCTATCTTTCCAACTTCACCTTTAAAAGAACTATAACCTCTAGATCTTCTGGAAAATTTTATGCACTTCATATCATTCTCTTTCATGATTCTATATACTCTTTTATGGTTTATCTTTAAGTCCTTTTGTTTTAGAGCAATGGTAATTCTTCTGTATCCATAAGTTTCATTTGATTCTTCAAATATATTTCTAATAATATTTATCAATTTTAACTCTTCTTTGTTAACTGTTTCTAGTTTTTCTACCCATTCATAGAATGAACTTTTGGGCAAGTTAGCTATCTTAAGCCAGATTCTCAATTTGATTGAAGGGAATTTCTGCCTTAATTCCATTATTACTTTCGTTTTTTCCTTGTTTTTTGCTCTCTTTTTTGGACTAAGGCTTTTAGCTTTTTTTCGTATGCTAAGCTCGCTCTCAGAAATTCATTTTCTTCTCTTAATTTAATTAATTCTTCTTTATCGCTTTTGGTGAGATTTAAAGCATCTTTTTTCTTCTTGTTTTCAGACATAGTACTAGGCCTCCCAATCGACTTATTAAGCCCTTCGAAGCCTTCATCTAAGTATTGCCTTTGCCAATTAGCAATCGTACCCTGATTGCTAATACCAAAGTGATTAGCAGCTTCTCTGTAAGAGCAATTATGGTATTGCCTATATTGTAATACACGTAGCTTAAATTCTCCAGAGTAAAAAGTTTTTGTAGATTTTATTTTTAGTCCTTCTTCTCCGTAGCTTTCATAATTTTTAACCCAATCCCTAACTCGACTAAAATTTGTTATAGCGTATTTTTTTGCTATAGATTCATAACCACCTGTTTCTCCACTTAAATAATCTTTCACTACTTCTAACTTAAACTTAAATGAATATTTAGACATGATAAAACCCCCTAAATCCGTGTCCGGATTTGGGGGGTAACATCAGAGGTAAACTCTTGAGTATGTTTTTATTTTATAAACTTCTATATAGACCTATAACTTTTCCCAATACACTAACTTCTCTTGAGTATATAGGTTCCATGAATTGATTTTCAGGTTGTAATCTGATTTTATCTTTTTCTTTAAAAAATCTTTTTACTGTAGCTTCTTCTCCAAGAAGAGCAACTACTATATCTCCATTGTTTGCATTTTTTTGTTCTTTTACTAATACTAAATCCCCATCTAATATGCCTGCATCAATCATACTTTCCCCTTGGATTTTTAACATAAATACATCATTTCCCTCAACAGCATCGTAGGGAACAGGGTATGTATCTTCAATATTTTCAACTGCTAAAATAGGACTGCCTGCTGTTACCTTACCAACGATAGGTACATCTACTGTTTTCTTTTTACTCAATAAAAAATTATCTTCTTTGTCCAGTATTTCTATAGCTCTTGGTTTAGTAGGATCTTTTCTAATATAGCCCATGGACTCTAACTTTTCAAGATATCTATGGACTGTTGAAGTAGACTTAAGACCTACTCCTTTGCAAATTTCCCTAACTGCCGGAGGATATCCTTGTTTTTGAATTTCGCTTTTTATATAAAGTAATATTTCCATCTGTTTTTGTGAAAGATCTTCATACATTTTTAACACCTCTTAATTTTATATTTTTTAATTATTCGATTACAAAATTAATTAAATTTTTAATTACTTGTAATTATAACATAATCATAAAAATAAATCAAACAAAGGTTCTTTTTTTCATTAAAACTATTGACAAAGAACGAATGTTTTTGTAAAATGTAGTTAGAACTTTTGTTCAGAACTCTTGTGCGAGGTGTAGATATGAAAAAATATAAAGTAGTAAATAAAAAAAGATTTTGTATGTTTTTAACGGTATCATTTATTTTTATGATTAGCCTTATAACTCTTTTAAAACCATCACATCAGGTATATAGTGATATATTAGAACAACCATTTATAGAAGTTCAAATATCAAAAGGGGATACTTTGTGGGATATTTCGGCTAAATATAAGCCAAAAGAATACGATATACGAAAGATGATCTATGAAATTAAGAATATGAATAAACTGAAGACTTCATACATATTTCCAGGAGATATAATAAAAATTCCTATTATAGAGTAAAAGGGAATTTAATAGTATTAGACTTAAAGATTATATTAATAAGGACTAGATTGTGTATTAATACATAATCTAGTCCTTATTAATATAAATTTATTTTCTTTTAGATAGAGGATTACTGCTAACTGCATCTCTTAGTCTTTCATCATCTATATGTGTATATATCTGAGTAGTAGCTACAGATTCATGTCCTAAAATCTCTTGTAAGGCCCTAATATCTACATTTCCATACTTATACATCAGAGTAGCAGCTGTATGCCTTAATTTATGAGTAGAATACACACTTGTATCTAATCCAGACCTTTCTAAGTATCTATCTATCATATGCTGTATAGCTCTGTTACTCATCCTATTTTTTCTTTTACTAATAAATAAAGCCTTTTCATCATTTGCTTTTTTGGGTCTAACTTCTAAATATTGATTTATAGCTTCTATACAAGCTTCATTTAAGAAAATAGTTCTTTCTTTATTTCCTTTACCAATAACGGATAGGGTATCCTTATCAGTTATTTTATTAATATCAATACTAGATAATTCAGATAATCTTAATCCACAATTTAAGAATAGGGTTATTATAGCATAATCTCTTTTTCTATATTCTTCATTTTTATTTTTTAAAACTGTATTAAGTAAATTTTCTGCTTGGTCAAGTGTCAAATATACAGGGTGTCTCGAATCTGTTTTGGGGAATTCTAAAAATCTTGCAGGATTATCTTCGATTATATTTATCTTTGTGTGTAAATAAAAAAAGAAGGATCGCAAGGAAGCTACTTTTCTAGATTTAGTATGATTTCCATTATATCTTTTTTTATCCACATAAGATATATAAGCATGTAAGTCCTGTATAGTAAGCTTTTTAATTAAACTTATATCTATATCTTCAATATTTATATCTTCAAAATCAGTTTCTTTAGAAACTAGTTTATATCGCATTTTTATAAATTTTAGAAATGTGCGCAAATCAAGATAATATTCTTTAACAGTGTTAGGAGAAGTCCCTTTAATAGTTTCCATATAATTTAAATAATCTTCCAAGAAAATTGGTAAATTTGACATATAATCACTCTTTCTATATAAGATTAGTCACAAAATAACTATTTTGTGACTAATCTTATATTAACATAAGGGATTAATTTTATCAATATTAAATACAATAAAATTAATCCCTTTATATACATTTTACAATATGCATATAACTATATAATTGATATGCATATTGTTATTGGAAATTTTTATTAAACATGTAAATTCCGACTCTCTAAAATGCCTTATATTGATTTTTTATCCATCTACAGATGTTATTGTATGACATTTTAAATGAAAGTCAATACAATTGCATACAGACCCAAATCTTAAGATTTGGAGTTTTTACATATTATTCTTCTTCGTTTTATGTTTTAAAATTCTATTAATTCCTTATTTTATATTATCTAATGACATTGCATAAGATGTATATATATTTATTTATCATATCTAAATGCAATCTTGGAAACGGCCGAAATTTTTGCAGTATATTAAAATATTACTAAAGTCCTTTGTTTATTTACTTTCTCCATATATATCTTTTAATACATTTTTTATAATAGTTAAAGAATCATCAAAAGAAGACTTATTTTTCAAAAGGAGTATTTTATAGTATTTTATTCCTTCATCTGTTATCCTATATCTCCTAATCGATCTCTTTAAAGGCTCATCCCATGATCCTTGTATATATCCATTTGATTCTAATTCTCTTAAAAGTGGATATATCATACCAGGGCTTGGGCTCCATTTATTGTCGAGTCTACTAGTTATTTCATCTTTTATTTTATTTCCATAAAGATTTTTTTCGTTTAGCAGGTGTAAGATATATAATCTTACAAAAGTCGTAGTACCTAAGGTTGTTGGAAATTGTCTCTGTCTCTGTGTATATCCTTCACTCAATTATAATCTCTCCTTTAATTTAGGGATATCATTTAAATTTACATAGTATTTCCCTAATAATATTTCATTATCTTTCTCACCATGAAAGTCAGATCCACCAGTAATTAACAAATTATTATTTTGAGCAATATTTTTAAAAGTATTTACATCATTTGGACTATGCTTAGAATGTATGCATTCTATACCATCTATACCCATACTTATACAATAGTCTACTATTGATTTATCTTTCAAAAGTCCAGGATGAGCTAAAACCGAAACCCCTCCTACTCTCTTTATTAAATTTATAGTATTTTTTATACCTAGATGAAACCTTTCTACATAAGCTGCTCTTCCTCTATTTAGATATTTATCAAAAGCTTCTTGTTTATTTTTAACATAGGATTTTGCAACCAATTCTCTAGCAATATTTGCCCTACCTATAAATTCCTCATCCCCTTTTATCAATATATTTCGAAAATTTAAATTTATATTCATTCCATCTAATTTCTCTAGAATCTTTCTCGCTCTTTGTTTCCTAGACTCTCTAAACTCCCTCGTAATTTCTAGTAACTCTTTATCAAAGTAATTTATAAAATATCCTAATATATGCACTTCTTCATCTTTATAAACACAGCTAAACTCAATCCCTGGTATTATATTAATTTTTTTAAATTTTTTATTATATTCTATTGCTCTTTGTATTCCTCTTACTGAATCATGATCTGTTATGGCTATTCCATCCAGGTTTCTCTTCACAGCTAAATCTACAACTTCTTCAGGACTTAAAATACCATCTGAACAATTAGTATGTACATGTAAATCAAACTTCAAAGTCTCCATCCCCATTCCATATATTTATATTTTATAACATTTTTTAAATTTAAAATACAATATAAAACTTAACATTGTAGCATCTGCATTTTAAAGAATTATTAATAGAATAGATTAGAAAAAAACCTGCCATATGGCAGGTTTTTTAACTATCTAGGTTCCACAATAAGTTTAATCGCAGTTCGTTCTTCTCCATCAATCTGAATATCTATAAAAGCTGGGATACAAATAAGATCTATCCCACTAGGTGCAACAAAACCTCTAGCTATAGCTACTGCTTTAATTGCTTGATTTAAAGCTCCCGCTCCTATTGCTTGAATTTCTGCACTACCTTTTTCTCTCAATACTCCGGCTAATGCACCTGCAACGGCATTTGGAATTGATTTTGCTGATACTTTTAATATATCCATTCAATAGCCTCCTAATAGTAAATTTAAAATATATTTTATTTATTATTTAGCATATTCTATAGACCTGGTTTCACGTATAACATTAACTTTTATTTGACCTGGATAATCTAATTCTGATTCAATTTTCTTTACAATTTCTCTAGCAGTGTGAATAGTCTCTTTTTCACTAATTTCATCTGGGCTTACCATAATTCTAATCTCTCTACCTGCTTGTATGGCAAAGGATCTTTCTACTCCATCTATAGAGTTTGCTATTTCTTCTAGTTTTTCAAGCCTTTTTATATAAGACTCTAAAGTTTCTCTTCTAGCTCCAGGCCTTGCTGCCGATATAGCATCTGCAGCTTGTACCAAAACAGCTTCTATGGTTTGAGGCTCAACATCTCCGTGATGAGCTTCCATTGCATGTAAAACCTCTTTAGACTCCTTATATCTTCTAGCTAAATCTACACCTATTTCTACATGAGGCCCTTCAACTTCATGGTCTACAGCTTTACCTAAGTCATGTAGTAAGCCTGCTCTTTTAGCAATTTTTGAATCTACTCCTAAATCTGCTGCCATCATACCTGCTAAGTGAGCAACTTCTATAGAATGTTTTAAAACATTTTGTCCGTAACTTGTTCTGTACTTTAACCTACCTAATAATTTTATTATCTCTGGATGTAAACCATGGATTCCAGTATCAAATGCGGCTTGTTCCCCTTCTTCTTTTATGATATCATCTACTTCTTTTTGAGCTTTATCAACCATTTCTTCTATTCTCGCAGGGTGTATTCTACCATCTAAAATAAGCTTTTCTAAAGCTATTCTCGCAACTTCTCTTCTAATAGGATTAAATCCTGATAAAACTACTGCTTCAGGAGTGTCATCTATTATTAGATCTATCCCTGTTAATGTTTCTAATGCTCTAATATTTCTACCTTCTCTACCAATAATTCTTCCTTTCATTTCATCATTCGGAAGAGTTACAACTGTTACAGTTGTCTCTGCTACATGGTCAGCAGCAAATCTTTGAATAGCAGTGGAAATAATTTCTCTAGCTTTTTTATCTGCTTCTTGCTTTGTTTGATTTTCTATTTCTTTAATCATTATTGCAGATTCATGGGTTATTTCTTTTTTAACATCATCTAACAATATTGATTTTGCTTGCTCAGAAGTCAAACCAGAAAGTTTTTCTAATTCTTGTAGTTGTTTATCATAAAGATCATTTATTGACAACTCTTTTTCTTCTAAACGCTTAGTTCTTTTAGAAAGCATTTCTTCTTTCTTTTCTAAAGATTCAGCTCTTTTATCTACTATTTCCTCTTTGTTAATAACTCTTTTTTCTAACTTTTGAATTTCTAATCTTCTTTCTCGGTTTTCTCTTTCCGATTCTGTCCTAAGTTTATGGATATCTTCTTTGGCTTCTAATAAAAGCTCTTTTTTATGAGCTTCTCCATCTCTTTTAGCATCTTCAACTATATTTTCAGCTAAATTTTCTGCACTATTTATTTTGCCTTCACCAATATTTTTCCTTATATAATATCCAATTATAACTCCAACTATTGCTCCAACTATTGCATATAAAATTTCAATAACTAAACACCTCCATTTATTAAATTTTCAAGTTCCACACTTCATTTTAATTTCATAAACAACTATGTCTTAAATTATATGAATCTTAAACATAGTAGTATCCTAAATAAATTACAGTTCATCAGGATATGTTCATTATTATATAATTGCATGGTTACACAATTTCATTTTATTACTTATTGAGTCTATTGTCAAGAAGGAATTAGGGTTCTACTTTAGTTGCTAAGCTAGTTGAACCATTCAGTTCTATCCTATAACTACTTTCACTTAAAGCAGATAGATGTTGATTGTGAGTTACCATTATTATCTGTCTATTGAACATTTCAGATATTTCCTTTAAAAAATCTCCTACATTGTATATATAGTCTTGACTTACATGCTTAGCTGGCTCATCTAATATCAGTGGACCTTGTATTTTAGGATTATGAATTTGTAAAAATGCTATTCTTAAAGCTAAGGAAACAATGTCTACTACTCCACCACCCCGTGAGACTTCTGGTCGTGTTTTTATTTCCATTCCATCACTCTCACTTATAACATAAAATTGTGCATTGGCTTTATTCCTTAATTCTTCAATTTCTATAATAAATTTTATATTGGATTCAAATATATATTGTAAGCACTTCGTAACTAAATTTTCTATCTGAAACTTAGCTTGACTCCTAGCAAATTCAGAAGTTTTTTGAAATAAAATAATTACTTTTTCTAATAGTTCAATGTTCTCTTCTAATTTCACTACTTCTTGTTTTTGCCTTTTTAACTGTTCTAATAAATTTTCTTGTTTTCCACTTTCTTTAGAAATAAAATTTTTTAATTCATCTATACTTTCTTCTAATTGGGTTAGATTATTTATCATCTTCTCACTTCTTTTCTAATATATCTTTAGGTAATAAACTATCTGCCTCTGTAAATAATCGGTTTATTTCTAAAGTTAATTTTTCTATCTCCATATCTAGGTCTTCTGGTCTAACTCCTAGTTCTTTTAATTCTTTAGTTATTTCTTCTTCTTGATTTTTAAGTTGTTCTAGTCGTGCCTCTGCTCTGTATTTTAATGATTTAGCATTTTCTAAATCTTCCCTTAGAACACTTAGTTTTTTATCATAATTCATTAAATAACCCTCCTATTTAAACCTATTTTAAATTTTGTATAATGTGATCTAATTTTTCATCATCTATATTGCTAAGACATAAAGGACATACCTCATTTTGCTTTAATAAGTCCTTGTATTCACTTAAGTTTTTATCTATCTTAGCATTTATTCCCTTACATCTATTTTCTTCACTAGATATATAATTTTTAACTTTATCTAAAGAAGTTTTTTTATCAATCAAATTAACTATATCAGATATCTTTTTTTCTAAAATATTATAATTAGAATCAACAGTGCCAATATAGTTAAAGTTTATGATATACTGCTTCCCTTTCCTTATACTATCTTGATTAGTTTTATACTCAGTATTTAATGTTTGCAATTCATGGAGATACGCTATTTTAATACTAGAATCATCTATCATACTTTGTATTTTAGGTATGTTTTCCAGCTTAGATAGTTTATTATTAGTATTTTTCATTTCCAAATTTATAGAATTGTTTTTAGACTTAATTCCCAATAATTTAGATTTTAAATCTAGATTTATTTCCAAAGAATTTTCAATCTCTAAAATTCGATCTATTCCATTTAGCCTATCTATTATAGAAATATTTTTATTTATTTTATCTTTACAATTTTTTAGTTTTTCACTTCCATTAGTATAGTATCTATAATCTTTATTTATTATTTCAATTTGTTTAACAACTTTATCTAACTCTTCTATTGTATTTAATCTTTCTAAGTAAAAATTTAAAGTTTTTAATTCCTTATTATATTTGTTATATTTTAAAGATAATTTTATTAATTTATCTTTTTTTTCATCTTTAATTTTTATTTTTTCTTTTATTTTCTCTAATTGTTTTAGTCTACTATTTAATCCTTTTAGATAATCAAAAGCTTCCAATTCTTTTGTAATGAGAACAATATCCTGATCCTTATTTTTCTTTTCTATAGATGAGTTCCGAACATCTTTTAATGTTTCTTTTAATGCGTCATCGATAACATTTACACCTATCAATCGACCTATTGCACTAGCTCTAGTACTAGTTTTTTCTGATAATAAAAATGCTCCATCTAATTGTTCACCTAAATTAATTGAGTTTGTCTCGTCACTATCTAAATATATCTTTTTAATTCCAACTTTTTCTACAATTTCCTCAGGAACGCCTAATCCAAATCCTTCATATTTTATCTCTTGACCTAAATTGTCATATAGAATATATTGATTTTTAGACTTACTTCTATATCTTTTGATCTTCGTCTTATCATTAAATATAAGGGTTACAGAAACATCACTTTCACCCTCTCTGATAAAATAGTCTCCAGATGGTTCATTATATAAGGCCCATTTGATAGCCCGTATAATTGCAGATTTACCTGTATCAGAAGGGCCTACTATTACATTTAATCCCTCACTAAAGTCCATAATTGTATGTTTATGTGATTGGAAATTTTCTAATATTATAGTTTTTAAATACTTCATAATTATTCACCTGATAAACCTTTCATTTGAATCATAGAAATTCTTTTCAATGCCTCTTTTTTCACATGTTCACTTAAACCCTCAGCATAGGACACCTCTATTAATACATCATTTATATCCATCTTTTCAAAATTTATAGCAGAGTCTACACTTTGTTTAAATTCATACATTTGCTCTCTCTTAAATATATTTTTTTCTATTTCATCCCTATCCAATACCAACTTTCCATTTTTAGCAGTTTTTAGTTCTAAAAAAGATATATTTATATCTTCATTAAATTCCATTAACACAACTTTAGGAATTCTATCAATTTCTCTAAGACTATTTGATATACGAACCATACTCCCAGGATTTATAAAGTATTTCCCATCTATCTCAGTCTTTTCAAACCCTGAATGGTAATGCCCGGATAAGGTGATATCTGCTTTAGTATGCTTTATATCATCTATAAGAGTATAAGGTACTCCTTTTATAAATGGCTTATCAAGTAACATCCCATGTACCATATGTATAGAGTAGTTTACATCTTCTTGAACTTCATTTACTATATAGTATTTTCTATTTGTGATACTGTCTATATCATATATATATGGTTGCCCTGTTATTTGAACTTTAATATTATCTTTTTCAAGTACTTTTATTTCTTTTTCATTTATTATGTTTAAAATTTCTAATTCATTCAAAAGTCCTATCATAGTACGATTAATAGTTAGAGGATTATGCCCATATACATCATGATTTCCACTTATAATGTAAATAGGAACCTTTATTCCTTTTAATATTTTAGAAAATCTACTTACAATAGATACAGAAACATCTGGCCTATCGAATAAATCTCCTCCATGCAAAACAAAATCTACATCATTTTTTTTAATAATATCTGATATTTCATTAAGTTTATTTTCTAAAGTTAAAATAAAATCATCTTTTCTATTCTTAGGAGAAGTTCCTCTTATATGAGTATCTGTAAAATAAAGTATTTTCATTATTATCCCTCCTAATACAAAACCTCCTTTTTAGGAGGTTTTGTTACTTTTTTTATTTATTATTTATCCGTATCTTCTTTTTTATCATCCTTCTCAGGACCTTCTTCATCTACTAGCTTATTTTCAACCCTCACCTTATGTTCTATCTCATCATATATATCAGGATTTTCTTTTAAGAAGTCTTTGGAGTTTTCCCTTCCTTGACCTAATCTGTGCTCTCCATAACTATACCATGACCCAGATTTTTTTATAATACCAGAAGACACTCCTACATCTAGTACATTACCTTCTTTAGATATTCCTTGGCCATACATAATATCAAATTCAGCCACTTTAAAAGGAGGAGCAACTTTATTTTTTACAACTCTAACTCTAGTTCTATTTCCTAAGATTTGATCTCCTTGTTTTATCGACTCTATTCTCCTTACATCAAGTCTTACACTTGAATAAAACTTAAGAGCTCTACCGCCAGATGTAGTTTCAGGGTTTCCAAACATTATACCTATTTTTTCTCTTAGTTGATTTATAAATATACATGTAGTATTAGACTTATTTATGGCACCTGCTAATTTTCTTAGTGCTTGAGACATTAACCTAGCTTGTAAACCTACATGACTATCTCCCATTTCACCTTCTAATTCTGCTTTTGGGACTAAAGCAGCTACTGAGTCTACTACAACTATATCTATTGCTCCACTTCTTACTAAAGCTTCTGCTATTTCTAAAGCTTGCTCTCCTGTATCTGGCTGAGATATTATTAAATTATCAATATCTACACCTAATTTTTTAGAATAAGCAGGATCCAATGCATGTTCTGCATCTATAAATGCAGCAATTCCTCCCTTTTTTTGTGCTTCTGCAATCACGTGTAAAGATACGGTTGTTTTACCTGAAGACTCGGGCCCATAAATTTCAATAATTCTTCCTCTAGGTATTCCACCAATACCCAATGCAATATCAAGATCTAAAGATCCAGTAGGAATAATTTCTAAATTCATTTTTGTATTTTCGCCCAATTTCATAACTGAGCCCTTTCCAAATTGTTTTTCAATTTGACTTAAGGCTAACTCTAAAGATTTTTCTTTTTCTGTTTTATCTGCCATAATATTCCAGTTAAACTGGAATCACCCCTTTCTGTATTCTATGTTTCGGAACATTAGTTCTTAAGGTAATGATATAATATTTTCTAAAAATAGTCAAGATTATTTTAGTAAACATTTTCTTATCTCATTTAAAACAGCTATGGCACTTTTATTTTGAATTATTTCTCTATTTCCACTAAAATTTCTCTGAATTATATTATGACTTTCTTTGGTCATAATACATATATATACAAGTCCTACAGGTTTATTATCTGTTCCACCAGTAGGACCTGCTATTCCCGTAACAGAAGCTACTATATCTAAATCATTTTTTTCAAGTAGGCCCTTGGCCATATCATAAGCAACTTCTCTACTGACTGCACCGTATTTACTTAAGTTCTCCACATCTACATTTAACTCTTCAACTTTGGACTTATTGCTATAAGATATAATGGATCTGTCTAGAACTTTTGAAGCCCCTGGTATTTTAGTTAATTTGCTACTTACTAAACCACCTGTACAGGACTCGCATATTCCTATTTTCATATTCTTTTCTATTAGTAAATTTAAAACTACCTCTTCTATACTAATACCATTATAACCATAAATATAATCCTTTAATTCTTTTTTTAGAATATTTACAGCATTATCTATCTTTTTTTGAAGAATTTTTTCATTTTTACCTTTTCCTATTATCTTTACCTCTACAATTCCCTCTTTTGCATAAGTATTTATTATTAAACTATCTTTCGGTATATCTAAGGATAAAATTTTTGTTTCTAATGCGGATTCACCTATTCCTATGGTATTTATAGATCTAATTATTATAGAATGGTCTTCTATCAATAAAGGTAGAACATATTTATTAAACATTAGACTCATTTCTTTAGGAGGTCCTGGGAGCATTATAATTTTCTTATTATTTTTATTTATAAATATCCCAGGAGCTGTCCCTATATCATTTAATATAAATTCAGATCCTTCAGGTTTCATAGCTTGTTTTTTATTATTATTAGTCATATTTTTATGCATATTTGAAAAAATCTTTGAAATGTTTTGTTCCATTTCGGAATCAAATTCTAATTTTAAATTCAAACATTTGGAAATAACTTCTTTGGTTAAATCATCTTTAGTAGGTCCTAATCCCCCTGTTGTAATTATCAAATCCGCTCTTTTTAATGCAATATTTACTACCTGGCTTAGTCTGTATTCATCATCTTCAACACTAGAATGATAATATGTATCTATTCCTAATTCAACTAACTTTTTTGATAGAAACATAGAATTAGTATTTAGTGTGCTTCCGATCATAAGCTCTGTACCAATTGAAATTATCTCTGCCTTCATATTATCTTCCCCTATTATTTATTATCTAATTTTATTACCTGTTTATTTTTGTATATATAGTCAAAACCTGATAAAACTGTAAATATTAATGAAATATATAAAAGTATCATATCCATAGGAAAATTAATATTATTAAAAGGATAATTATTAAACAATAATAAAACAATAGCTACTAACTGAGTTATAGTTTTAAATTTTCCTAATGAGCTTGCAGCTATTGTAATTCCTTCAGATGCTGCTATAATCCTAAAACCAGTTATAGTAAATTCTCTTGCTATTATTATTATAACAACCCATCCAGGAATTCTATTGGCTTCTACTAGCAAGATTAGTGCTGCAGATACTAATACTTTATCAGCCAAAGGATCTATAAATTTCCCGAAATTAGTAACTAGATTTTTACTTCTTGCAATATATCCATCTAAAGTATCTGTAAGAGCTGCTATAATAAATATTATTCCAGCTATTATATCATGATTATTAAAATCTAGATAAAATACAATCATAAATATGGGAACTAAAAACACTCTAAATATAGTTATCTTATTTGCTAAATTCATTTTGAAATTCTCCAATCTTTTTAATTAAATTTTATATACTGTTGTCCAATTCTGCTAAATCCTCTTTTGTAATTAAAACTTTTCTAGGTTTGCTTCCCTCATGTCCACCAACAATATCTCTTTCTTCCATCTCATCTACAATCCTAGCAGCTCTTGAGTAGCCTATTTTAAGTTTTCTTTGAAGAAAGGATATAGATGCTTGTCCTTCCTCAACAACTAAATTGATTGCCTCTTCTAGTAATTCATCACTATCAGCTAAGTTTATAGCTTTAGAATTTTGAACTATGTCAATTATTTCCTCACTATAATTTGCATTATTGTTTTCTTTAAGGAAATTTACTACTTTTTCTACTTCATTATCACTTATAAATCCTCCCTGGACCCTAAGAGGTTTAGAGTAAAATGAAGGATAAAACAACATGTCACCTCTTCCAAGTAATTTTTCTGCTCCTGCCATATCCAATATAGTCCTAGAATCTACTTGAGAAGAAACAGCAAATGATATCCTTGATGGAATATTAGCTTTTATAGTTCCAGTAATTACATCTACTGATGGTCTTTGAGTAGCCACTATAAGATAAATCCCTGCAGCACGTGCCATTTGCGCTAATCTACATATATAGTCCTCTATCTGTTGAGCTGCAACCATCATTAAGTCTGCTAGTTCATCTATAATTATAACTATATTGGATAATTTTTCTTCCTCATTATCCTCCATTTTATTATTATAAGACAATATATCTCTTACACTGTTTTGAGCAAATAGTTTATATCTTTTTTCCATCTCTTCAACTGCCCAATTAAGTGCAAAAGCAGCTTTTTTAGGATCTGTTACTACCGGAATTAATAAATGTGGTATCTCATTGTATATGCTTAACTCTACAACTTTTGGATCTATTAATAATAATTTTACCTCATTAGGTGAAGATTTATATAAAATACTCATTATAATAGTGTTTATACATACACTTTTTCCCGAGCCTGTAGCTCCAGCTATTAATAAATGTGGCATTTTATCTATGGAGGATATTATAGGTGTTCCACTCACATCTTTACCAAGTGCTAAAGGTACATTTGAATCTATTTCTTTATACTCTTTAGAACTTAATATTTCTCTTAAAAATACACTTTCCTTTATTTTGTTAGGCACTTCTATTCCTACAGCAGATTTGCCTGGTATAGGAGCCTCAATTCTAATATCAGAAGAGGCTAGACTTAATGCTATATTATCAGATAGAGATACAATCTTGCTAAGTTTTATTCCTGGTGATGGGGACAGTTCATAGCAGGTTATAGTAGGACCTTTATTAATCTGAGTTATTTTACCCTTTATACCAAAATTAGTCATAGTATCTTCTATTATCTTAGCATTTTTAAGTATATCTTTTCTTTCATTCAGGTCTTGTCTTTCTTCAGGAATATTTAACAAATCTATATTTGGAATATTATATATTATACCTGTATTTTTAGTTTGAAGATTTTCTATTTGTGATTCAATTTCAATCTCTTTAGATTTTTCTTTAACCTTTACCTTATTTGCTGAATTTTTTTGTTCTTTTAAATCTCCATCAGTATAATCTAATATTTTAATATCTTGATTCTTTGGTTTTACAATATCCATAGGATTATTAATTATAGGATCAATAATTTCTATTTTTTCTTCTGGCTCCTTATACAATATTTCATTTATTTTAGATAAGTTTATAGCATTTAAACCATCTTTTATTTTTTTTTCTGTTAGCATTAATAAATTAATTAATATACCAAGAGCTATAACTAAATACCCACCTATTTTACCAAATAAACTATATATAAAAAATCCCAAAATAGCTCCAATAATTCCTCCACCTTTATTAAATAAAGATAAAGAATTTGCTATTTTAATTCTTTCTATAAAATTTTTTATTTCAATATTTCTTCCATCTAAAAATACAAGTGTAAATGTAAATATTATTAGTAAGTTTATAATTTTAGTTTTCTCTTTTTTATCATATTTATCCACTATAAATATAATTCCTGAAGAAATAAGTAGCAACGGAAAAAAATATCCTCCAAATCCCATTAGCATAAAAGTAGTACCTCTAATAAAAGAGCCCACTATTCCCATTTGAAAACTAAATAAGCTTATCATCCAAATAATACCTATTCCAATAATTATAGACCCTACTATATCCTTATTTATAGAATTTTTTTTCTTTGTTTTCCTTTTGTTTTTACTTTTTTTCTTTTGTTTTTCCATATAATCCACCTTTGTAACATTTAGTTCGTAGCTGATAGTATTTTTTTATCATGTCTAAGATTTCTAAAAGAGTAAAGAATAGTAATGAAATATATAATTTAAATCCCTATCTTTATAAACAAAATAAAGTTTAGTAATCTTAGTTTAAAACCCCTTTAAGTCATTGATATATATGATATTATAGCATATATATCAATGATATTCTATTTTATTTATTATCTATTAACTCATTTAATTTACTTAATGCATGCTTTAACCCACCTACTTCATTTATTAGGCCATATTCAACTGCTTCTTTACCAACAAGTATGGTACCTATGTCATTTGCTAATTCATCGGTATCAAACATTAATCGAGAAAAATCCTCCTTTTTAATTTTAGAATTAGAGATAACAAAATTATTTATCCTCTCTTGCATTTTTTGAAAGTATCTATATGTTTGAGGTACTCCTATTACTAATCCAGTCATTCTAATAGGATGTATAGTCATAGTAGCAGTTGGGGCTATAAAAGAATAATCAGTAGAGACAGCTAAAGGTACACCTATACTATGTCCTCCACCTAATACTAGGGATACTGTAGGCTTATCTATACTACTAATCATTTCTGAAAGCGCTAATCCTGCCTCAACATCGCCTCCTATAGTGTTTAAAATTATAAATATACCTTTAATATTAGGGTTTATATGACTATTTATCAATAATGGAATAATATGTTCATATTTAGTAGCCTTTTTATTAGAATTACCTACACTATGTCCCTCTATTTCTCCTATTATTGATATAAATTGTATATTTGATTTAAATTCACCAGGTAAATTGACTCCAAATTCTTTTATACTCTCTATGGAATCATTTGTCTCTTCTTTTTGTTCATTTTTATACATATTTAGAACCTCCAATTTAATATATTCATAATTATCTTTTACACATATTTAGATATTATGCCTAAAAAAAGAAAACATCTGAAGATGTTTTCTTTTTTTAGAATCGAATTAATAATCCAGTTCTACTATTATCATATCATGTCCTATTTTTCTTATAGTATCCCAAGGTATTTCCATATTACTACTATCTATTCCAAGAAGCTTAAAACCTAACTTTTTTTTAAAAGATAATAGGCTTATAATTTTACCTGTATCTTCTTCAAATATTATATCAGAGTCTTCTAATAACCCTAATCTTTCTCCATTATTAAGATTTACTATTTCTTTATTTCCCAATTCACTTAATCTCATATAATCCTCCTATTAGTTTTAATACTTAATTATATGAAATTATTTTATTATTATTCTTTATCATTTATGATAAGATTTTTCTTGATAGTAAATCTTACTTTCCTGTATGGCCAAATCCACCTTCTCCTCTATTTGTTTCTTCCAATACCTCTAATTCTTCAAATTCAATATTTTCATATTTATTCAATACAAACTGAGCTATCCTATCTCCACTATTAATCTTAAAATCTTCTTCTCCAAGATTAATTAATATTACCTTTATCTCTCCCCTATAATCACTATCAATTGTTCCTATACCATTTGCAAGAGTAATTCCATGATTTAAGGCTAGTCCACTTCTCCCTCTTATTTGACCTTCATATCCTTCTGGTATGGCCATGAAAAGCCCAGTCGGTACTAAGGCTCTCCCAAAAGGTTTAATAGTCATAGGTTTAGAAATATTGGCTTTTAAATCCATTCCTGCTGATCCAGTAGTCTTATATTTAGGTAAATCATACATGCTATTATTTATTATCTTTATTAACAAAAAATCACCTCATCTTAAAATTATAGTACATCACTTATTGTACCAATTTTATAGTCATTTTCAAGTAGATAATTAATAATTTCAGGTAGTGCTTTTACTGTTTCTTCAGTAGGATGCATTAATACAATCGCTGAATTGTGAATTTTATCAATTACTCTTTTTTTAATTAAATCTTTAGTACTATCTTCTCGCCAATCAATAGTATCTACACTCCATAGTATAAGTTTATAATTTAATTCTTTGCTAGCTTCTATTGTATAGTCATTAAATGCTCCTGAAGGAGGAGCAAAGTAAGTAGGATCTTCATTTATAATATCTTTAAGTATATTATGAGATTTTAAAATTTCTTTCTTATTTCCTTCTAAATCTAATTTATCATAGTCAAGATGATTATATCCATGATTTCCTATTTCGTGTCCCTTATCAAATATCTTCTTTACAATATATGGATTTTTTTCAGCCCATTTACCAGTGGGAAAGAATGTTATCTTTATTTTATTCTCATTAAATATTTTTAACATACTATCTATATATTCGTCTCCCCAATCAATATTGCAGGCAAAAGCTACTATTTTTTCATCTTTTGTCCCTTGATAATATATATCTTGCTTAAATACATCCTTTGTAGATTGAATCCTTAATAATAAACCAATGCAAATACTAGCCAATACAATAACAGCTATTATTAAATACAAGGTTTTTTTGTTTAAAATTATAAGTTTCATAGTATCCCCCCATGTTCTTTTTAAATGTATATTCAAATAAATTTATATTATACAAAAAAAATAAAAACATGAACCCTATAGGCTCATGTATAATATAATTTATGTTTATTCTTTTTTAGATTCTTCAGGTAATAATACTTTTCTCGAAAGATTTATTCTACCTTGCTTATCAATCTCCATTACCTTTACTAAAACTTCATCTCCTACTTTTAATACATCTTCAACTTTATTTACTCTTTCTCTAGAAATATTTGAAATGTGTAATAATCCTTCTTTCCCATTTAATATATCTAAGAAAGCTCCAAAACTTGTAATCTTAGTTACTTTACCAAGATATATTTCTCCTTTTTCTACCTCTTTAACAAGATTTTCTATGATTTCCATAGCTTTTTCCCCACCAGAACTATCTTCTGCTGCAATTGATATATGTCCAGTATCGTCTATATCAATTTTAACTCCAGTTTCATCTATTATTTTATTTATCATCTTTCCGCCTGGTCCTATAACGTCTCTTATCTTATCTGGATTTATGTCCATAGTATAAATTCTAGGAGCATAAACAGATAATTCTTCCCTAGGCGAATTTATAGCTTCAGACATTTTATCTAGGATAAACAATCTGCCTTTCCTTGCATTTTCCAAAGCCTCTTCCAATATTTTTTTATCTATTCCGCCTATTTTTATATCCATTTGAATAGCAGTTATTCCATCCTTTGTTCCTGCTACTTTGAAATCCATATCTCCTAAATGATCTTCCATCCCCTGTATATCTGATAAAATTGCAACTTTATCATCTGACTTAATAAGTCCCATGGCTATTCCAGCTACTGGCTTTTTAATGGGAACTCCTGCATCTAATAAAGAAAGTGTGCTTCCACAGATACTTGCTTGAGATGAAGATCCATTCGAACTAAGAACTTCAGATACTAATCGTATAGTATAAGGAAAATCTTTTTCTGATGGAATTACAGGTACTAGTGCCCTTTCCGCCAAAGCTCCATGTCCAATTTCTCTTCTACCAGGTCCTCTTAGAGGTCTTGTATCTCCTACTGAATAAGGCGGGAAATTATAATGATGCATATATCTCTTTGACTCTTCTTCCCCTAATCCATCTATAATTTGAACATCTGATGATGCTCCTAGTGTTGCAATAGTTAAAACTTGAGTTTGGCCCCTAGTAAAAAGCCCTGATCCATGTGTCCTTGGCAGTAAGCCAACTTCACAGGTGATTTTTCTTATTTCTTCTGGTTTTCTATTATCTGGTCTTATATTTTCTTCTAATATAAGTCTTCTTACTTCATATTTTATCATGTCTTCTATTATACTTTTAATATCCTTTTCATTTTCTGGATATTCTTCTAAGAAATATTCTAAAATCTCCGTAGATACATTGTCAATATTATCTTGTCTTTCTTGTTTTTCTATTGTATTAATAGCATTTACCATTTTTTGGCTACCATAAGATATTATTTTTTCTCTTAAATCCTTTTGAGGATAAAAAATAGAAAACTCTTTTTTATCTTTTCCTACTTCTTCTGTTATATCTTCTATGAAGCCACAGATTTTCTTTATCTCTTCATGTGCAAATAGTATACCTTCTAACATAGTTTGTTCTGTTACTTCATTACTCCCTGCTTCAACCATCATAATAGCATCTTTAGTTCCAGATACAACTAAATGAATTTCAGATTTATCCCTTTCCACGCTATTAGGATTCAATACAAACTCTCCATCAATAAGTCCTACTAATACAGATGCTGTAGGCCCTTCAAATGGTATATCTGAGATTGATAAAGCTACAGAAGAACCTATCATAGCTGTTATCTCTGGTGAATAGTCTTGATCTACTGATAATACAGTAGCAATTACTTGTACATCATTTCTAAATCCTTCTGGAAATAATGGTCTAATAGGTCTATCAATTAATCTCGATGTAAGAATCGCCTTTTCACTAGGTCTACCTTCCCTTTTTATGAATCCTCCAGGAATTTTACCTACAGAATATAATTTTTCCTCATAATCTACACTTAGGGGGAAAAAATCTATTCCTTCTCTAGGTTCATCAGATGATGTAGCACTTACTAAAACTACAGTTTCTCCATATTGGATTAAACATGCTCCATTTGCTTGCTCCGCTACTTTTCCAATAGTTACCTTTAAATCTTTGCCTGCTAAGCTATATTGAAAATTTCTTTCCACGAATTATCTCCTCCTTTGTACACATATAGTGTATCCTTTATAAAACAAATTAGTCCTACTTAATAAATAAGAGCGGGATTTCCCCCGCTCTTATTTATTATCTTCTTATTCCTAATTTTTGAATTAAAGAACGATATCCTTCTATGTCCTTTTCTTGTAGATATCTTAATAAACCTCTTCTTTGACCTACCATTTTAAGTAATCCTCTTCTAGAATGGTGATCTTTTTTATGAGATTTTAAGTGTTCATTTACAGAGTTGATTCTATAAGTCAAAAGTGCTATTTGCACCTCTGGAGAACCTGTATCTCCTTCATGCTTTTGATACTCGCTGATTATATTTTCTTTTGATTCTTTATTTAACATTTGTTGCACCTCCATATTTTTGTACACCTGAAGCCTAGTTAACCGTTGAGGATACGATATACTGAGCCTAAGGTAATTGTCAACATTTCAATAATATCACAATTTACTATAATTGTAAATATGATTATCAATCTATTACATTCTTTATATCAAGTTTTATTTGATTTTTCAATTCATCCACATTATTAAACTTAACTTCTTTTCTTAAATATTTTATTATCTCTATATCTATATTTTGTCCATAGATTTTTTTATCAAAATCTAGTATGTGAGTTTCTATTTTTACTTTTTTTTCATCAAAAGTAGGGTTTTTTCCTATACTAGTAACACTTAAATAAGATTTACCCATTATATTAGTTCTAGTATGATATACTCCCATTTTAGGTATTAAAAACTTATCATTTAATTCTATATTGGCAGTAGGAAAACCTAATTTGCTACCAAGTCTTTTTCCTGAAACTACTTTCCCTCTTATAGTATAATTTCTTCCTAACATACTATTTGCTTTTTCTATCATTCCTTGTTCTAAGTAGTTTCTTATTTTAGTACTACTTATAACTTCTTCTTCTAGCATTACAGGTTTTATTATTGTTACCTTGATTCCATACTTACCACATATATCCTCTAAATCTTTTACATCTGCCATAGCTTTGTATCCAAATTTATAATTATAACCTACAGTTATAGCTTTGACATCTAATATTTCTATTAGTATCTTTTTTATAAATTCTTTAGGAGATAACTTTCTTATGTGCGAATTAAAGTTTGTCTTATATAATATATCTACACCCAAATCTTCTATAATTTCTGTCCTTTGAACATTATCAGTAAGTAAACTTGGAGCTTGTCCTTTTACTATTGACTTAGTATGATTCTCAAATAAAAGTACAGAAGATTTTAAATCTAACTCCTCGCTATCTCTTATCATAGATTTTATTAATTCCATATGACCTATATGAACTCCATCAAAGTTTCCAAGTGCAATAGATGTATTATATTTCTTTTTTTTAAATTTATTTATCTGAATAATATCCAATATTATCACCTATACCAATACTTTATCCATTTTTAATTTTCTTAGATTGTCTTTTATTATAATTCTTCCCACGCCAATAAATTTATCTTTACAATACACTCTATACTTTTCTTCAAGCTTTAATTCTGGATAATCATCCATATTTATCTTCATTCCATTTATTAATTTATTATAGAGTTTATCTTCTATTGCTATTTTTTTAAGATTTGGAGCTGCTAAATCCATAGGTAATAAAACTTCTTTTAGATTATTTTTGTCCATTTTGTTTAAATACTCCATACTAAGGGAATCTTCTATTTTAAAATCTCCTACTCCCACTCTAATTAAATGGCTCATATAACCATATGTATTTAAATCTCTACCTATATCATGGCATATTGTTCTAATATAAGTTCCTTTAGAACACTTAATATAAAATAACACTTTTTTGTTATTATCTATATTTAATATATCTAATTTATAAATATATGCCTTTCTTGAAGCTCTTTCAACCATTTTTCCTTCTCTAGCTAATTCATATAACTTTTTTCCTTTGTGTTTTACAGCAGAATACATAGGAGGTATTTGATTAATTTCTCCTATGTATTTGTTGAATATGGATAATATCTCTTCTCTTTTTACTTCTTTTTTTGAATGATTAACTATCTTCCCATCAGAATCTTGTGTATCTGTTTCTATTCCTAGAGTAAGTTCTCCTATATATTCTTTATTAACTTCTAAAACATATTCTGACATTCTAGTAGCCTTACCTATACATATAGGTAGTACCCCAACCACATTAGGATCTAAGGTTCCTGTGTGACCTATTTTTTTAATCCCAAATAACCTTCTGAAATAGTATACAGCATCGTGTGAAGTCATTCCTTTTGGTTTATAAAAATTTACTATGCCATTCATTTAATCACCTAAATAATTTCTTATCTCTTGTATCAGTAAGGACTCCGCTCTATCAATATCTTCCTCTATTTTACATCCAGCAGCTCTTTTATGTCCTCCACCACCAAATTTTTCACAAACCACTGAAACATCTAGATATTCCTTACTTCGTAAACTGACTTTTATTTCTTTTGGTTCAAATTCTTTCAAAAGACAAGCTACTTCAACTCCATCAATTTTTCTAATATATGAAACTATGGCTTCAGTATCTTCCATATTAGTATTTGTTTTTTCTAGAATCTCCTTATTAACTTTTGCAATAGCTATTTTCCCATCATTATAGGTATTTAAATTAGCAAGGACATTATTAGTCAATTTAAATCTATTAATACCAACTTTTTCATATAGATTTATATTAATATTATTATGATCAATACCTATATCTAATAAATTAGCAATTATTCTATGGGTATTTCCTGTTACACTTTCATATTTAAAGCTTCCACTATCTGTGCTTATTGCAGTATATAGATTTGTAGCAATATCTTTATCTATTTTCAGATTAATATAATCCAATAAATTGTAGATGATTTCTCCAGTTGCACATGCTGATGCATCCACAACATTTACTTTCCCAAAATTTGTATTACTTACATGATGATCTATGTTAATAGTGTTTTGAGTAATTCCCAACAATTTTTTTAATGGACCTAATCTATCTTCATCACTGCAATCTAAGACTATAAATAAGTCTTCCGCCCCCATGTTTTCTTCAAAATCCTTTATTAGATCTATACCTGGTAAAAAATCAAAGTATTTTGGTATTGCATCTGTTTTTAAAACATTTACATTTTTACCCATATTTTTCAAAGCTAATCCCATAGCAAGTATAGATCCAATATTATCTCCATCAGGATTTATGTGGGAAGCAATAAATATATTTTCACTCTTATTTATTAAGTTTTCAACTTGTTTAAAACCATTATTTAAAAGATCATTCATCTATTTTTCTCCTGTTTTTTCTGTCTCTTTCATTGACCTCTTCAATGAATTTAGACATATACATTCCCTTTTCAATAGATTCATCTAGATGAAATATAAGTTCTGGAATATATCTTAATTCTATTTTTCTACCTATTTCTTTTCTTATAAACCCTTTTGCACTTTCTAAGCCTTTTAATGCTTCTTCTTTTTCTACTTTATCTCCTAAAACAGATACATATACATTCGCATAGCTTAAATCTCTAGTTACTTCTACACCAGTTACTGTAGTCATCGTACTTACCCTTGGGTCTTTTAGACCATTATAGATTAGTTCAGAAATAACTTTTTTTACTTCTTCTGAGATTCTATTTATTCTCTTATTGTTCATACTTAGTCTCCTTATCTTTCAACTTCTTTAAGAATATAAGCTTCTATAATGTCTCCTTCTTTTATATCGTTATAATTTTCAAGTCCTATTCCGCCTTCATATCCAGATAAAACTTCTCTAACATCATCTTTAAATCTCTTTAAGGATGACACTTTACCTTCAAATATTACTACATCATCTCTCAGTAATCTAATAGTTGAATTTCTAGTGACTTTACCATTTAAAACATAAATTCCTCCTATTGAATTACCATTTGGAAGTCTAAATGTAGCTCTCATTTCAGCTCTACCCAATATTTCTTCTACTAATTTCGGCGTTAACATCCCTTTTACAGCAGACTTAATATCTTCAATAGCCTCATATATTACTCTGTATGTTCTAACATCTATTTTTTCTCTTTTAGCAGCTTCTATAGCGTTTAAATTTGGCCTTACATTGAATCCTATAACAATAGCATTTGAAGCAGTAGCAAGCATTATATCACTTTCTGTTATGCCTCCTACTCCACCATGGATTACATTTATTTTCACTTCTTCATTATCTATTTTTTGTAAAGATTGTGCTAGAGCCTCAATAGAACCACGCACATCTCCCTTTATTATAATATTTAAATCTTTTATTTCCCCTTCTTTTATTTTATCAAATAAATCTTCTAGAGAAACTGGTGCACTTGATTTTAAATTTTGCTTTCTTAAAACATTTTTCATATCACTAGCATAATTTCTTGCAGTCTTTTCATCTTCTACTGAATAAAGTAACTCACCTGCATTCGGCACTTCTGATAATCCCAATATAACTACAGGAACTGATGGAGTAGCTTTTTTCACTCTTTTACCAAAATTATCTAACATGGCTCTAATTCTACCACTAGCAGTTCCTGTTACAACCATATCTCCTACATTAAGAGTACCTTTTTGTACTAATACAGTTGCTAGGGGTCCCATACCTTTATCTAATTGAGCTTCTATTATAGTTCCAACTGCTTTTCTATTTGGGTTTGCTTTTAATTCTTGCATTTCTGCAACTAAAAGAATCATTTCTAGTATATCTTCTATACCCATTCTCTGTTTTGCAGATACGGGAACTGTTATAGTGTCTCCACCCCAATCTTCTGGGACCAAGCCATATTCAGTTAATTCTTGCTTTATTTTTTCAATATTTGCTTCAGGTTTGTCAATTTTATTTATTGCCACTATTATAGGTACTTTAGCTGCTTTAGCATGGCTTATAGCTTCTACAGTTTGAGGCATTATTCCATCATCAGCTGCTACTACAAGAATAGCTATGTCTGTTACCTTAGCACCTCTAGCTCTCATAGAAGTAAAGGCTTCATGGCCTGGAGTATCTAAGAAAACTACTTTTTTATCTTTTACATTTACAGCATAAGCTCCTATATGTTGAGTGATACCTCCAGCTTCACCTATTGTAACACTGGTTTCACGAATAGCATCTAATAAAGAAGTCTTTCCATGGTCTACATGACCCATTACAGTTACAATAGGTGGTCTTGGCTTTAAATCTTTAGGATCATCTTCATAATCTAAATCAAATTTATCCATTTCTTCTTCTTTTTGTTTGTGAATAATAGTCTTACCAAATTCTTCTCCAACTATTATTGCAGTTTCGAAATCTATATTTTGATTTTGACTTGCCATAACTCCTAATCCTATTAACTTTGTAATAACTTCAGTAGAGCTTACTTCTAATTTATCAGCTAAAGCTTTTACCATTATTTCATCTTCTACTTCTATAGCATTTTCCATATCTACTACATTTGTTTCTTCAACTATTTCCTCATTATTTAATTCATCTCTATTCAATTTTTCTTTAGCACCTTCCATTTGAGATTTGTTATGGGAAGTATCTCTATTTTTCTTGACTTTTTTCTCTTTTTTCTCTTCTTTTTCTTCTATAAATAGTTCTTTTATTAATTTAGCTTCTTCCTCATCTATTGAACTCATATGACTACTTATATTTAAATCTAAGTCTTCTATTTGTTCCAATAGTTCTTTACTACTCATGTTTAATTCTTTTGCTAATTCATATATCCTAATTTTTGCCATATACTGCACCCCCTACTTTATTAAAAAGGTGTTCTTTTTATTCTATCTCTTCTCTTAATTTTTCATATATTTCATCGGTTATATCGGCTTTAAGATTTTTAGAAATGTTTTTTTTCTTATAAGCCATCTCAAAGCATTCGTAACTGTTACAAATATATGCACCTCTGCCGTTAACTTTACCTGTAGAGTCTATTACTATTTTGTCTTCTGGTGTTTTTACAATTCTAATTAATTCTTTCTTTTCTCTACTTTCTCCACACCCTAAACATTTTCTTATTGGAATTTTTCTTTTTTTCATATCTTCACCCCAATTATTCTAATGGTTCATTGTATTGAGCCTCTTCTACATCTTCGAAATCTTCTATATTTCCTTCTTTTTCATTTTCTTTAAGCTCTTTATATTGACTTTCAGATTTTATATCTATCTTCCAATTTGTAAGCTTAGCTGCTAATCTTGCATTTTGACCTTCTTTACCTATAGCTAAAGAAAGTTGATAGTCTGGAACTACTACTAAAGCTGATTTTCTCTTTTCATCTATTTCAACTTTAGTAACATCAGAAGGACTTAAGCTATTCGCTATAAATATCTCTGGATTTTTTTCCCAGATAACTATATCTATCTTCTCTCCTCCAATTTCATCTACTATAGCTTTTACTCTGCTGCCTTTAAATCCTACACAAGCCCCTAGTGGATCTACATCTGGATCTTTAGAGTAAACTGCAATTTTGGTTCTAGATCCAGCCTCACGTGATATAGAAAATATTTCTACAATGCCATTATTAATTTCTGGAACTTCTAGTTCAAATAACCTTTTTATTAGATTAGGGTGTGCCCTAGATAAAATTATCTGTGGTCCCTTAGTAGTTTTTTTAACTTCTAAGATTAGTAATTTCAATCTATCAGATTGATTGTAAGTTTCATTTTCTATTTGCTCAATTGGTGGTAAGATTCCTTCTGTCTTTCCTAAATCAATAAATACATTGTTTTTTGAAATTCTCTGTATTAATCCTGTTATTATTTCATTTTCCCTATTTATGAATTCATCATAAATAACATCTCTTTCTGCATCTTTAATTCTTTGAATAACTACTTGCTTTGCAGTCTGAGCTGCTATCCTACCAAAATCTTTTGGTGTTACTTCTACTCTTATTATATCTCCTAATTCATTGCTAGATTTTATATTATTTGCCTGTTCTAAATCTATTTCTGAAGACTCATCTTGAACTTCTTCTACTATTTCTTTTAATGCAAATACTTTTGATTTACCTGTCTCTTTGTCAATTTCTACTATTACATTTTGAGATGACCCAAAGTTTTTCTTATAGCTAGAAATAAGAGCTGATTCTATAGCTTCAAATATTATTTCCTTAGATACCCCTTTTTCTTTTTCTATCTCACGAAGAGCATTGATAAAATCTTCGTTCATATATTAATCCTCCTAAAATTTAATTGTTAACTTTACAGTTGATATCATATCCCTTGGTATATCTATGATATTGTTTTTATAATCTAAAATTGAGATTACATCTTCAGTAAAGCCTTTTAATATTCCTTCATAAACTTTTTTGTCTTCAAGAGCTTTATATAATTTAATTTCTACATCTCTATCAATATTCCTTTTAAAATCTTTATCACTTTTTAAAGGTCTATCTAGTCCAGGAGAAGAGACTTCTAAGTAATAAGCTTCTTTTATAGGATCATTTTTATCTAATTTATCTCCTAAAATTTCACTCATCTTTTGACAATCATCTATTGTAACACCACCTAATTTGTCAATATACACCTTTAGAAAAAAACTTCCAAACTCCTTTACATACTCAATATCAACTAAATCATAATTAAGTTCATCTGCTATTTTTTCAGCTATTTTGTAGACTAAATTTATAATATCCTTTTTTTTCATATAAGTCACCTCCATAAAAAATCAAGAGTGGGATTACCCACTCTTTACCAGAAAAACCTTGTTATTGTTACAAATATTATATCATGTACGATATATAAAATCAAATACTAAAAAGGCTAATTTGATTGCTTTCTGGCAATCCTACAAGACATCCATGACTAGCTAAAGCTTCTATAACCGTTTTTGATACTTTAGTTCTCTTTACCAAATCTTCAATAGAAATAAATTTAGAAAATTGCCTTTCCTCCATAATATTTCTAGCAGCATTTTCTCCTACTCCATCTAAACTCTTTAGTGGAGGTAAGATGCTATCTCCATTTATTAAGAATTTATCACTATGAGATTTATATAAATCTACATTTTGAAATCTAAATCCTCTTTTATACATTTCTCGGACTACTTCCATAACTGTATAAAGATTTTTTTCCTTTGTAGTAATATCATTTCCCAAACTTTCCAATTCTATGATTTTTTCTTCTACAGCTTCAACTCCCTTAAGTATAAGTTGTGCATCAAAATCATTTGCCTTGGTAGTAAAGTAGGTAGAGTAGAAAGCCATTGGATGATGCACTTTATAATATGCTATTCTAAACGACATCATCACATAAGCTACAGCATGAGCCTTTGGAAACATATACTTTATTTTATTACAAGAATCAATATACCAAGAAGGCAAATCAAGACTTCTCATACTGTCTTCATCTTCTTTAGATAATCCTCTACCTTTTCTTACATTTTCCATTATTTTAAAAGATTTTTGTTTATCTAAACCTGCATTTATTAAATATAGCATAATATCTTCCCTAGTAGAAATAACCTCACCTAATTTAGCCATTTTTTTTCTAACTAAATCCTGGGCATTGTTTAACCATACATCTGTCCCATGGGATAATCCACTGATCCTAACAAGCTCTGAAAAAGCATTTGGTTGGGTATCCACAAGCATCTGTCTAACAAATTTAGTTCCAAACTCAGGAATCCCAAGAGTCCCTACAGGACATTTTATATCTTCTTTTGTTATTCCTAGAGGCTCTGTACTAGTAAATAATTTCATAGTAGATGGTTCATCTAAAGGTATAGAGATAGAATCTACCCCTGTGATATCTTCTAACATTCTAATGATAGTAGGCGTATCATGTCCTAGAATATCAAGTTTTAATATTCTACCACTTATGGCATTATAATCAAAATGAGTAGTTATTACACCTGACTTTTTATCATCTGCAGGATATTGAATAGGACTAAAGTCGTGTATATCCATATGTTTAGGAACTATCATAACTCCTCCTGGGTGCTGACCTGATGTTCTTTTTATCCCAGTACAACCCTTTAACAATCTATTTACCTCTGCTGGACTTATATTTATTTCATTTGATTCAAAATATTTTTTTACAAATCCATAAGCAGTTTTGTCAGCAATAGTTCCTATAGTTCCAGCTCTAAATACATAACCTTCTCCAAATAGTTCCTCAGTATATTTATGTGCAGTGGATTGATACTCACCAGCAAAGTTCAAGTCAATATCTGGCTCTTTATCCCCTTCAAAACCAAGAAAAACCTCAAAGGGTATATTATGGCCATCTTTTAGTAAAACAGAATCACATTTAGGACAATTTCTATCCTCTAAGTCTGAACCAGAACCAATCTTTCCATCTTCAAAGAATTCACTATATTTACAATTAGGGCACACATAATGTGGAGCTAAAGGATTTACTTCAGTAATTCCACTCATTGTAGCTACAAAGGAAGATCCTACAGAGCCTCGAGAACCTACTAGGTATCCATCTTCTAGAGACTTCCAAACTAGTTTTTGAGCTATTATATACATAACAGCATATCCATTTTTAATAATTGATTCTAGTTCTCTATCTAGCCTGTCCTTTACTATCTTTGGAAGAGGATCTCCATATAAATCATAGGCTTTTTTGTAAGTTATATCCTTAAGCTCTTCCTCTGCTCCTTCGATTACAGGAGGATAAGTTCCCTCAGGTATAGGAACAATATCTTCAATCATATTATTAACTAAATTCGTATTTTTTATCACTACTTCATGAGATACATCTTCTCCTAAATAATTAAATTCTTCCAACATCTCATCAGTAGTTTTAAAGTGTAGAGGTGGTTGTGAATCTGCATCATTAAAACCTTGACCACTCATTAGTATTCTTCTATATATTTCGTCTTCTGGATCTAAAAAGTGAACATCCCCTGTAGCTACTACTAGTTTATTCCCTTTTTTGCCCAATTTATATATCTGCCTATTTATTTCTTTTAATTGTTCCCTATCCTTTAAAATGCCATTTCTTACTAAATGACTATTATTATCTAATGGCTGAATTTCTAGATAGTCATAAAATTTAACAATATTTCTTAGCTCAGAATTACTGGATCCGTTTAATATTGCTTTATACAGTTCTCCTGCTTCACAAGCACTTCCTACTAAAAGTCCTTCCCGATTTTCTGATATTAATGATTTAGGTATCCTAGGTTTTCTGTGGAAGTAATCTAGATGAGACTTAGATACAATTTTATATAGATTTTTCAATCCAATTTTGTTCTTTGCTAATAGTATTATATGAAATACCCGATCTTTTCTTACATCTTTATTATCTTTTAAATTATTGATTTGATCAAAACTTATAATTCCCTTTTCTTTTAATAATTCTAATATTTTCAGTAATATATCTTTAGTTGCTACAGCATCATCTACTGCCCTATGGTGATTCAAAAGTTCTATATCTAAGTATTTAGCTATATTGTTTAGTTTATGATTTTTAAGATTTGGAAATACAGATCTAGCAAGTTCTAATGTATCTAATATTGGATTATTTAAATTTGAATTTATAAGTTTAAGCTTTTCCCTTATAAAACCTACATCAAAACTGGCATTATGAGCTACAAGAACTGAATCCTTTATAAACTCTTTAAAGTCACCTATAACATCTTCTATAAAAGGCTTATCTGATACCATTTCGTCTGTTATTCCTGTTAATTTAGTAATGAATTCAGGTATAGGTTTTTTAGGATTTATCAACTGACTAAATTCATCTATTACTTTTCCATCCTTTAATTTTATAGCACCAATTTCAGTAATTTCGTCATTAATAGCAGATAGTCCTGTAGTCTCTATATCAAATACTACATATTCATCATAGTCAATATTAGAATTGTAGTTATTTATTATTCTTTTAGCATCATTAACTAAATATCCTTCAAGACCATAGATAACTTTTATACCTAATCTCTTCCCCATTTCCATAGCTTCTGGAAAGGCTTGAAGTACTCCATGATCTGTTATGGCGATAGCTTCATGTTCCCAATATTTAGCTCTATTTATTATTTTATCTACACTAGCTATTCCATCCATTGAACTCATTTTAGTATGCATATGAAGCTCTACTCTTTTTTCTTTTGCATTATCTCTTCGTATTTGCTTTTTTATCTTTTGAAGAGACTTTAGCATTATACATTGACTTTTAATGTAATTATCAAATACAACATCTCCATTAACTAATAAATAGGATTCTTCATCTATATTTAATAATAACTCTTCTCCCTCGTCTTTCTTCAAGAAACTTTTAACCTGTATAGATTCAGTTCCATCTGAAATATAAAAAGTAATTAATAATTTATTCCCTTTAATGTCTCTAGAAGCTATATCAAATATTTCACCTTTAACAACTACATTTCCAGTTTGTAGATTTATATTTTTTATATTGGTGGATTCTTCTTTTATATGCTTTCCAAAAGAATAATTCTCTTTAGGTTTAATAGACTTTTCTGGCTGCTTATTTTCACTTGCTATTAATGTTTTTTTAGAAATTTCGATTTCCTCAATATGCTTATCTTTTAAAAATTGTTCATCTTTTTCTATTTCTTCTAGTATTAAATCTAATCTTAATTTTGTTTCACGAAAAATTTTCCCAGCTAATCTTTTTTTAAATCCATTTCTTTTCATTGAAAAAAGACTCATTTCATTGGGGAATATCAATAAAAATGAATCTTGTTGAATTTTAAAATTTAAATTTCCAATCCAAGAGCTACTCGATGGTATAGCCCTTAATATAGTACCTTTTATCTCTTCAATATATTTATCCATATTTTCTGCTTTTTCAAAGTCAATATCATAGTTTATATCTATAGATATATGGAAGTCCTCTAAGTTCTCCCTAAAGAGATTTTCTATATCCAATTTAATTTCATTTTTTAAAAGCTTATCACTATTTAATAAAATACAAATCTTCATCTCTTCTTTTATCAATTTTACTTTTAAAATGTTTATATTGAATTTTTTTAAATATATATATTTTTCATTGTTTATAAATTTATTTAAACTAATCTTTTCCATACAAGACACCTCCTAAACCTGTATAAAAAACTACATTTTTTTTATTTCACTTATTAATTCATCTAGGAGATCTTCTTCTTTCACTCTTTTAATAATTTCACCTTTGACAAAGATTAAACCCTCTCCATTTCCACCTGCAATACCTATGTCTGCTTCCTTTGCCTCACCAGGTCCATTTACTGGGCAACCCATAATAGCAACTTTTAAATCTTTATCTATGTTGGCCAGTTTTCTTTCAGCCTTCTTCACCATTTCTATCAATTCTATCTTAGTTCTTCCACAAGTAGGACACGATATAATTTCTATCCCCTTTTTCCTAAGTCCCAATGATCTTAAAATTTCCATAGCTACTTTGACTTCTTCTACTGGGTCTTCAGTAAGAGATATACGTATAGTATCACCTATTCCCCTTGATAGAAGTGAACCTATACCAACAGAAGACTTGATAATTCCCTGATAAGATGGTCCTGCTTCTGTAATTCCAAGATGTAGAGGATAGTCGCATATCTTAGACATTTTTTCATAAGCTTTGATACTTAATGAAACATTGCTAGATTTTAAAGAGATTTTTATCTTATCAAAGTTTAAATCTTCTAGTAGTTTAATCTGTTCAAGGGCGCTATAAACCATGGAATTTTCGTTTACTCCATGGTATTTATCTAAATACTCCCTTTTAATAGAGCCTGAATTCACTCCTATTCTTATAGATATCTCATTTCGCTTACACCCATCTACTATCTCCTTAACTCTATCTAAACTACCTATATTTCCAGGATTAATTCTAAGTCCATCAACCCCGTGTTTTATAGACTCTAATGCAAGTTTATAATCATATTGGATATCCGCTATTATAGGTATATTTATTTTTCTCCTAATTATAGGTATAGCCTTAGCATCATCAAAATCTGATATTGCCATTCTAATAATATCACAACCTGCTTTTTCTAAGCTTTTAATTTGATTTACTGTGCTATCTATATCTTTAGTCAGAGTATTTGTCATAGATTGAATTGAAATAGGATTACTCCCACCAATTAGTACATCTCCAACCTTTATTACTCTTGTATTTTTCCTTTTCATAATTCCACCCTTTATAATATATCTATTCTAATTAAATCTCTATAAGTTACAACCAACATCAGAAGAATTAAAAAAACAAATCCCATTAGATGTATAAAGTTTTCTTTTTCAGGATTAACAGGTTTTCCCCTTACTAATTCTATAAATGTGAACACTATTCTACTACCATCTAAAGCTGGTATAGGTAATAAATTAAAAAATCCTAAATTTACGCTTATAAATCCTAACATCAAGAGTAGATTAGTAAAGCCCATCTTAGCTGCTTCCCCTACTTGATTTATAACTCCAACAGGACCAGCTAAGTCTTTAGTTGAAACTTCGCCTCTAAATATCATATTTACAAACTCAAACATCAACTTTAAAAATACTCCTGTTTTTTCAAATCCACCTTTAATAGAGGACAATAAGGATTTTTCATATTCTGGTCTAATCCCAATTACTTTACGACCATCCTCTTGCTCAATTGGAGTCACTGTAATTGTATGCTCCGTATTATCTCTAATTATATCTATCTCCAATTCTTTTCCTGATTTTGAATCGCTTATAGTATTAGCTAGAGTGTCCCAATTATCAATATCAATATTGTCAATTTGTACTATTTTATCACCTTTTATCATATCTGCATATTGGGCAGGAGAGTCTGGTTCGATTTCATCTATAGTAGTAGTAGGAACTCCAATATTAAATGTTACTATAGACAATACTATAACTGCCAACACAAAATTCATAAAAGCTCCAGCAAATAAAACACCCATTCTAGCTAATGGACTGGATTTTCCAAAGCTTCTAGGATCACTGGAATCTTCATCCTCTCCTTCCATTTTAACATAGCCTCCTATGGGTAAAATCCTAAGGGTATATTTTGTTTCTCCACTTTGTCTTTGGAATATTTTAGGACCCATCCCAATTGAAAATTCATTAACCTTAATACCAACTAATTTTGCAACTGTGAAGTGACCTAATTCATGAAGTAATATTACTAGCAAAAATACAAATATTGCTGATATTGCTGTTTGCATATAAGCACCACCTATTATTTAAATTAAAAAATACTCTACATAGTAATATATTAAAGGTATAGTAAAAATAATACTATCAAAACGATCTAGAACCCCACCATGTCCTGGCATAATAGATCCATAATCTTTTATTTTTGTCCATCTTTTTATTTTAGATGCCGTTAAGTCTCCTAACTGAGCAATGATAGATATAATTATAGACATTAAGACTAAATTAAATGTAATATCAAGTTTAATATATATTGCATAAACCAATGTGAGTACTAGACTACCTAATACCCCTCCTAAAGAACCCTCTATTGTCTTATTCGGGCTTAAATTAGGAGCTAGCTTGTTTTTGCCAAATAGATTTCCAAAGATGTAAGCAAATGTATCTGTACCAAAGGAAATAATAAATACAAACCAAATATACTTAGTTTCATCTAAAGGTAATAAGTGAAATAATAAAAAAGGAATATATATAATCCCAAATAAAGTTAAACTTATATCTATAATACTTATGTCTTTATTTAATACAAAGAATATAAGTAATCCAATAACAATTAATATTATTATATCACCCATCGATAATGAAGTATAATAATTCCTTATGTAAATTAAAAAAGTAGCTAAATAGCCTATGTAATTTATTGGTTTAATTCCAATGTTTTTAAAAGCATTAAACAATTCTCTTATACCTATTAAGGAGAGTAAAAAAGTAGATACACTCAGATACAATCCACCTTTTAAAACAATAAAAAATAATAATATAATTCCAATGACGCCTGATGTAATTCTTTTCTGAATTGAACTCACCTAAATTCCTCCAAACCTTCTATTTCTGCTCTGATAATCTATAATTGCCTTATATAATTCCTCTTCTTTAAAATCTGGCCATAATACATCAGAAAACCAAAATTCTGTATAAGCTATTTGATAAAGTAAAAAATTGCTAATTCTCAATTCACCACTAGGTCTTATAAGTAAATCAGGATATGGTTGATCTTTTGTATACAAATAACTTGAAAAGCTATCACTATTTATTTCATCTATATCTATTTTACCCATTTCAAAATCTTTTAATATATTTTTAACACCATAAATTATTTCATCTCGTCCACCATAGTTTAAAGCTATATTTAAAGTCATTCCAGAATTATTCTTAGTTTTATCTATAGCTTTAATCACCTTTTCCCTAGGTAATTTATGTAGTTCTGAAATATCTCCTAAGATTTGGAGTTTTACATTATTCTTATGTAATTTGTCTAATTCTCTTTGTATATATATTATTAAAATTTTCATAAGGCCATCTACTTCATTTTTAGGTCTTTTCCAGTTTTCTGTAGAAAAAGCAAATAAAGTTAAATATTTTATTCCTATTTTTTGGCATGATTCTACTACTTCTATTACCCTTTCCATTCCCTCTTTATGCCCAGCATTTCTAGGTAATAATCTTTTTTTTGCCCATCTTCCATTTCCATCCATTATTATAGCTATATGTTTAGGCAATCTATTTAAATCTATTTTTTCTAAGTACTTAGAACTCATATTATATCCTCCAGAATTAAAACCCCTTCTTGCAAGAAGGGGTTTTAATTAAATTTCTAATAGTTCTTCTTCTTTCTTCTTAGTAACAAGATCTACTTCTTTAGTATATTTATCTGTTAATTTTTGCATTTCATCTTCAGCTTGTATTTTTTCATCTTCTGTTATATCTTTACTTTTTTCCATCTTTTTAATTTGATCAATACCATCTCTTCTAATATTCCTAATGGCTATTTTAGAATTTTCTCCATTCTTTTTTACAAGTTTTATTAAATCTTTTCTTCTTTCTTCTGTAAGTTGTGGAATCTGAAGTCTAATAAGCTTTCCATCATTAGAAGGATTTAATCCTAAATCAGATTTAAGTATAGCTTTTTCAATCTCAGGAATTAAGTTTTGATCCCATGGTTGAATAACTAACAATCTTGGTTCAGGAGCAGATATGCTTCCAACTTGTTTTAATGGAGTCATTTGTCCATAGTAATCTACACTAATCCTATCTAATAATGCTGGATTAGCTCTTCCTGCTCTTATACTTTGTAATTCTTCTTTATAAACCGAAATTGCCTTTTTCATCTTTGTTTCAGCTTCTTTGTGAACATCCAAATACATTATTAATCCTCCTTTACATGTGTACCAATTTCTTTTCCTAATACTACATCTACGATATTATTTGAACTATCTATACCAAAAACTATTAGTGGAATATTGTTATCCATGCATAAAGAAGTTGCTGTGGAATCCATTATTCCCAACCCTAAGTTCAGTATATCAATATATTTTAATGTGTCAAATTTTTGTGCAGATTTATTTATTTTAGGGTCACTATCATAAACTCCATCTACACCTTTTTTGGCTAATAGTATAACCTCTGCCTCTATTTCAGCAGCTCTTAGGGCTGCTGCAGTATCTGTTGAAAAATAAGGGTTCCCAGAGCCTGCTGCAAATATCACTACTCTTCCTTTTTCTAAATGCCTTATAGCTCTCCTTCTAATATATGGTTCTGCAATCTGTTTCATATCAATAGCAGACTGAACTCTTGTAATTACATCTATACTCTCTAAAGCATCTTGTAGAGCTAATGCATTCATAACAGTTCCTAACATGCCCATATGATCTGATGTGGTCCTGTCCATAGTAGTAGCAGTTCTACCTCTCCAAAAGTTTCCACCACCTACAACTATAGCTACCTCAACCTTTAATTCATGTAAAGCTTTTACTTGCTCTGCTATATTTAAGATAGTCTCGCTATCTATTCCTGTTCCCTTACCTCCAGCTAAAGCTTCACCACTTAATTTTAAAATAACCCTTTTAAAAATGGGTTCCATTTTATACCTCCCTTTATGTACATCACTATATTATTCAAAAGGAGAACATTTAATGTTCTCCTATAATTAATTACCCATTTGCTTTGCTACTTCTTCAGCAAAGTTTTCTTCTTTTTTCTCTAGTCCTTCCCCTACTTCAAATCTAGCAAATCTTCTAATTTTTAGATTTTCCCCTATTTGAGAAATTTTTTCATTTAAAAGATCTTTTACCTTTTTATCAGGATCTTTGATGTAGTTTTGATCTAGAAGACAAATTTCTTCATAAAACTTATTTATTCTTCCTTCTACCATTTTTTCTACAATATGCTCAGGTTTTCCTTCATTAAGAGCTTGGTGTTTTAAAACAGATTTCTCTCTTTCAACAACATCTTCTGGAACTTCTTCCCTAGTTACATATTGAGGATTTGCAGCTGCTATTTGCATAGCTATGTCTTTAACAAAAGATTTAAACTCATCTGTTTTAGCAACAAAGTCAGTTTCTGAATTAACTTCAACTAAAACTCCAATTCTTCCACCATGTATATAGGAGTCAACTAATCCTTCAGATGCTATCCTACCTGCTTTTTTTGCAGCTTTAGATAAGCCCTTTTCTCTTAATAAATCAATAGCTTTTTCTATATTACCTTCAGTTTCCACTAAAGCTTTTTTACAGTCTAACATACCTGCTCCTGTTGTTTCTCTTAGCTCTTTTACTAATGATGCACTTATCTTCATTTTTTGTAAACCTCCTGATTGTTAAAAATGGTAAGGGTATAAATTAATAATAGCCCTTACCCTTTTAATTATTCTTCTATATTTTCTACTTCTTCTATTTGTTCTCCTTGTCTACCTTCTAAGACTGCATTTGCCATTGTCTCTGTCAATAATTTTACAGCTCTAATAGCATCATCATTACCAGGGATTACAAGGTCAATTTCATCTGGATCACAGTTAGTATCAACTATAGCTATTACTGGTATTCCTAAAATCTCAGCTTCTTTAACTGCTATTCTTTCTTTTCTTGGGTCTACTATAAATATAGCATCTGGCATTTTCTCCATATTTTTAATTCCACCTAAGAATTTTTCCAATCTTTCTTCTTCATGTTTTAATTGGATTACTTCTTTTTTAGGCAATATTTCAAATATACCTTCTTCTTCCATTCTTCCTAATTCATGAAGTCTATCAATTCTTTTTTTAATAGTCTTATAATTAGTTAACATTCCTCCAAGCCATCTTTGATTGACATAAGGCATATTACATCTCTTTGCCTCACTCTCAACAGCTTCTTGAGCTTGCTTTTTAGTACCTACAAATAGTACTTCTCCACCTTCGCTTGAAATTTCTCTTATGAAATTATAAGCTTGTTCTACCTTTTTTACCGTTTTTTGTAAGTCAATAATATAAATCCCGTTTCTCTCTGTAAATATATAAGGAGCCATCTTAGGATTCCATCTTCTAGTTTGATGTCCGAAATGAACACCTGCTTCTAGTAGATTTTTCATTGTAATCACTGACATACCATCACCTCCAAGTTTTTTTCCTCCATCCTCTTCATTTACTTAAAGACCCATTTGGGACTACCTTAAATATCCAAGAATGTGTGTAATCACCTTAGTAGTATAACACAAGAATATACTATAATCAATTATTTTTTAAGTTTTTTTATTCCCTTGCTTTTTTTAATTCTTCTAAAAGCTTATCATTTAATATTTTTATATGTGTACCCTTCATACCTAGGGATCTAGATTCTATGACACCAGCACTTTCGAACTTCCTTAATGCATTTACTATCACAGATCTTGTAATACCAACTCTGTCAGCAATCTTACTTGCTACTAAAAGTCCTTCACTTCCATCTAACTCATTAAAAATATGCTCCATTGCTTCTAATTCTGAATATGATAAAGTTCCTATTGCCATTTGTACTACTGATTTTTTTCTGGATTCTTCCTCTATTTCTTCAGTTTTAGATCTTAATATTTCCATTCCAACTATTGTTGCACTATATTCAGCTAAAATCATATCTGCCTCTGTAAATTCTTTTCCAAATCTTGCTAGTAATAAAGTTCCTAGTCTTTCACCAGCACTATTTATTGGCACGATTGTAGCTGTCTTGCCTTCATGATTGCATTCTTGGTCATTATCAAACACACAATCACTAAATCCCTTTACATTTTCTTTTGTTTCAAATGCAGACAATAATTCATCATTATATTCCTTTGGAAATCTTTGAGTTTTAGATACTTCTGATTGAATTATATCGCATTCAAATCCCTTTGCAAGTTTATATCCTAAAACTCTACCTTTTTTACTTGCTATATACACATTTGCCTCTAATATATCACTTAATATTTTGCTCAATTCATTAAATGAAACGGGTTCAGAACCATAACTTTGTAAGGTTTTGTTTAACCTTCTAGTTTTCTCTAATAATTTTTTCACTATTTTTCCTCCTTAAATTTTGTATAACATTCTATATTAGTTTGTTAAATTCTATATCTAATATCTAAATACCCAATTCTGAATATTCTAATATAGACAATACTACATTTTTTGTCAAATGTACAGTCTTTTTATCAATTTTCTTTTGTTTTTTTTAAATATCCGCATTCTTTATTACTACATTTAATAGTATCTCCCTTTTTATTCCTTTTAATTATCATATATTCATTACAAACAGGACATTTTTCAGATAATGGTTCATCCCAGGAGACAAATTTACAATCTGGATAATTACTGCATCCATAAAACACTCTCCCCTTTTTTGACCTCTTTTTAACTATATCACCCTTTTCACAAAGAGGACAAGTTACTCCTATTTTATCTAGTATAGGTTTAGTATTTTTACATTCTGGATATCCTGGACAAGCTAAGAACTTTCCATATCTCCCTCGTTTTATTACTAGGTTTTTCCCACATTTTTCACAAATTTCATCTGTGACTTCATCTTCTATTTCGACTTCTTCTATTTCTTCCTCTGCAACTTTTAAAACTTTATGAAATTGCTCATAAAATTCACTAATTACACTTTCCCAAGAATATTTCCCTTCAGCTATATCATCTAATTTTTCCTCTAATTGAGCTGTAAATTCTTCATTCACAATTTCTTTAAAGTATTCTTCTAATAAATCGTTTACCAAAACCCCTAACTCAGTAGGATAAAAGGATTTATTTTCTAATAATACATAATTTCTAGATAGTATTGTAGATATTGTAGGTGCAAATGTACTAGGTCTCCCTACACCTATTTCCTCTAAAGTTTTTATAAGTGAAGCTTCGTTGTATCTAGCTGGAGGTTTAGTAAAGTGTTGATTTGGTTTTATTTCTTTAGCCTTTAATTTATCACCTTCAACTAAATCAGGCACTTCATTATCTTCAATCTCTTCATCTACACTAGAATATAGTTCTAAAAATCCTTTAAAGGCCAATTTAGAACCTGTAGTTCTAAATAAATAATCATTACTTGTTATATCAATTTTTAAAGTTTCATACTTAGCAGGAGTCATTTGAGAACTCACAAATCTCTCCCAAATTAATTTATATAATTTATATTGATCTCTAGATAAAAATTCTTTTATCTTATTTGGATATCTAAAAACCCCAGTAGGTCTTATTGCCTCATGAGCATCTTGAGTATCCTTTTTTTGTCTTTTTGCCTTTGTCTTTCCACCACTTGAATATTCTGCCCCAAAATGTTCTAATATATAATCCTTAGCCAAATCTTTAGACTCTTGAGATACTCTAGTAGAGTCTGTTCTCATATAGGTTATTAACCCTGAAGTACCTTCACCTTTTATATCTATTCCTTCATATAACTGTTGAGCTATTCGCATAGTTTTTTTAGTACTAAATCCTAACTTTTTAGAAGCATCTTGCTGTAGTGTACTTGTAGTATATGGATTGTAAGGATTTCTACTTCTTACTCCCTTTTTAACCTTTTCAACTATAAAATTACCTTTATCTAAATTGTCTATTATTTGTTTTACTTCTTTTTCATTATTTAATTCAATTTTAGATTCTTTTCCATCTATATATTCCCCTACAAATTTTGACTCAAATTCCATATTGTTCTTCTTTAATTTAGCATTTATACTCCAGTATTCTTGGGGAACAAAATCTTCTATTTCTTTTTCTCTATCACAGATAAGTTTAGTTGTTACAGATTGAACCCTTCCAGCACTAAGCCCTTTGCTGATTTTTCTCCACAATAAGGGGCTTATTTTATATCCCACTAATCTATCTAATATTCTCCTTGCTTGTTGAGCATCTACTAGATCATAATCTATAGTCCTAGGAGTTTTTATTGCTTTTTTAATAGAGTCTTTTGTTATTTCATTAAACTCTACTCTCATTTTTTCTTCCATGTCCATATTTAATATATAGGCCAAATGCCATGATATAGCTTCACCTTCTCTATCAGGGTCAGTTGCTAAAAATATATTTTTAGATTTTTTAGCCTCTTTTTTAAGTTCTTTTACTACAGGCCCCTTACCTCTAATAGTAATGTATTTTGGCTTGAAATTATCTTCAATATCAACTCCTAGCTTACTCTTAGGCAAATCTCTAATATGACCTACAGAAGCTACTACTTTATAATTTCTACCTAAAATTTTTCCAATTGTCTTTGCTTTTGCTGGAGATTCAACTATTACTAAATTTTTTGCCATTGCATACACCCCCGTATCAACTAAGAAATCATGAATGTTCTACTAGTTGATTCTCTAATTAAGCCTTTTATCTCTAATATTGTTAATATACTTGTAACTGTGGAAATATCTATACCAGTCTGATTTACAATAGTATCACAATGAGTAGGCCCTTGTTCTATTATTTTTATAATCTTTTTTTCAGTCTCACTTAAGTCTATGCTTGCTAAATTCTTCTCATTTTTGCTTTCTTTTATGGTTTTGAATTCATATATTTCATTTAAAATATCATCAATATCCATTAATGGGATTGCTCCATCTTTTATCAATTTATTTGTTCCTTTGCTATATATACTATTAATATTGCCAGGAATAGAAAATATATCTTTTCCCTGTTCAAGTCCATGATGAGCAGTAATTAAAGAGCCTGATTTTTCCTTAGCTTCAACCACTATAATTCCACAAGACAATCCTGAAATTATCCTATTTCGTTGAGGGAAATTATAAGAAAGTGGAAGAGTGTTCAGAGGAAACTCAGTGAGAATTGCTCCATTTTCTATTATTTCACAATATAGTTTTTGATTTGACTTAGGATAAGTAATATTTAATCCATTTCCAATTATGCCTAAAGTTCTTCCTCCATTTTCTATAGCTGTTTTATGGGCTATAGTATCTACACCAAGTGCTATACCGCTTATTATTGTGACCCCTAATTTTGCCAATTCTTTGGTGAAGTTTTCACAAGCCCACCTTCCATAGGGAGTTGTCTTTCGAGAACCTACTACTGCTATGGCTAAATTATCTTCTTCTATTAGGTTTCCTTTTTTATATAAAACTACAGGTCTATTATATATTTCTTTTAATTTCTCAGGATAATCATTATCTAATATTGTAATTGTATCTATATTTTTTTCTTTTAATGTATTTATATAATTGTCTATTTCATATTTATCTATATTATCAGGGATCCTTTTTAAACTCTTCCCATTAATTTTTTTATAATAAGCAACTTTTTTATCTAAATTTAAAATCTCTCTTAAATCTACGAAGTATTCTTTTAAATTTTCAATTGCCTTATTACTACCCCCCTTTGAGTTCAGCCATACAAGAATATCCCTTTCCCTAATCTCCATTTAAACTACCCCCAGTATTTATTATTTAATGTCCTGTAACTTATAGCTTCTAATAGATGATGTTCTTCTAAGTTTTCCTTTTCATCTAAATCTGCAATTGTTCTTGCAACTTTTAATATCTTATTATAAGTCCTTGCACTAAATTTATATTTATCAAAAGCCTGTCGAAATATCTTTTCTGAAGTTTTAGATAGTTTACAATGCTTTTTTATCTCTTTACTGGAGAGTTGTGAATTATTATAAATATTACTTTTTTTATATCTATTTAATTGAATATTTCTTGCCTTTTCTATTCTATTTCTTATAGCGGAAGATGATTCTCCACCTTTTTCTAATTGCAAATCTTTATATTCTACAGGCAATACTTCTATATGTATGTCTATTCTATCAAGTAAAGGATTGCTTATTTTCCCCAAATATCTATCTATATCTCTTTGTGAACAAGTACATTCATGTAGAGGATCTCCCAAATAACCACAAGGACAAGGATTCATACTTGCTATAAACATAAACTTAGAAGGATAAGAGATGCTTGCATTTATTCTTGAAATATTTACAACTCCATCCTCCATAGGCTGTCTTAAAACTTCTAATACGCTTTTTTTAAATTCCGGAAGTTCATCTAAAAATAATACTCCATTGTGTGCAAGTGAAACTTCTCCAGGTTTAGGGATCCTTCCACCGCCTATCATACTAATATTGGAACTAGTATGATGGGGAGATCTAAAAGGTCTTTCTCGAATTAAATCTTTAGATTTTAATAATCCACAAATACTATATATTTTAGTTGATTCAATTGATTCTTCAAAGGATAATTTTGGCAATATTCCTGGTAATCTCTTGGCAGCCATAGTTTTACCAGAACCAGGTGGTCCTATTATTAGAACATTGTGAGATCCAGCCGCAGCTATTTCTAAAACCCTTTTAAGACTTTCTTGCCCCTTTATATCAGAAAAATCTAAATCATAGTCTATAGGTTCTTTTTCTTCAAAAGATTTATTTTCATAAGAATCTATATCGATTTCTCCATTTAAATAATTAACTAAATCATTTAATGTCTTTACAGGGATTATCTCTATACCTTTTATCACACTACATTCTTCTCTATTTTCATAGGGTACTATGCATTTTTTTAAGTTTGATTGTCTCATTGATATTACCATTGGCAATGTACCTTCTATAGGATTTATTCTCCCATCTAAGGATAATTCTCCTATAAATATAGTATCAGAAAAATCAGCCTTTTTTATTACTCCATTGGATAAAAGTATACCTGCAGCAATTGCTAAGTCTATTTGTGAACCTTCTTTTCTCAAATTTGCAGGTGCTAAATTTATAGTTATTCTACTTAAGGGAAATTCATAGCCACTATTTTTTATAGCTGATCTGACTCTTTCTTTAGACTCTTTTATAGATACATCTGCTAATCCTACTATATTAAATACAGGCATTCCCCGCGATAAGTCTGTCTCTACCTCTACAATATTTCCATCTAAACCTTGTAAAACACAAGTATTTAATTTAGAATACATTTTTTTCATCCCTTTTAAAAAATATTTAATTACCTAGGCAATAGTTAGGAATTGACAAATTGCTTCTTTTTAAACAGAAAAAGCATTTTCTATGTGATTTATTTTATGTTTTTTTGTCAAATATACTTCAATAATATCATATCTCAATTGCATATCTAAAGCTTTTTTATATTTGATATACACCATAGATGTATTTATTATCTTTCTTTGTTTTTTAAAATTCACAGATTCATAGGGATATCCATAAATATTACTTGTCCTTGATTTAACTTCAACGAAAACCAAAATATCCTTATCTAATGCAATAATATCTATTTCCCCTATTTTGTTTTTATAATTCATTTCTATTATTCTATAACCTTTGTTTATTAAAAATTTTTTTGCTAGGTTTTCTCCAAATTTCCCTTTATCTATATTTCCCATTTTTTCTCCATGTTTTAATTTATTTTAAAATATTTTTTAAAAATGTTTTTCTATGGATAGGACATGAACCTAATTTTTTAATATTTTCCCTATGCTCTTTTGTGCCATATCCTTTATGTTTTTTAATATTATAGCCTTTAAACTCTTCTTCCCAACCTAAGCAAAGTCTGTCTCTATAAACTTTGGCAACAATTGAAGCACAAGCTATTCCATGTGATTTCGCATCCCCCTTGACTATATTATCTTGAGCAATATTTAAATCAACTTTTTCAGCATCTACAAGTAAATAATCCGGTGTAATATCTTGGAATTCTCTATCTTTTATGTTTTCAACTGCCAACTTCATAGCTAATCTAGCACTTTGCTTTATATTTATCTTATCTATTGTCTGAGAGTCTATCCTCCCTATTCCAATACCTATTGCATTTTTTAATATAATATCATATAATTCTTCTCTTTTTTTAGGAGACAATTTCTTTGAATCATTTACACCTTCTATTATTAAGCCCCTGGGCATTATTATGGCACAAGCCACCACATCTCCTAAAAGACACCCTCTGCCTACTTCATCTATGCAAGCAATAGTTTTATATCCCTTTGAGTATATCATATTTTCTAATTCTAACACTATATCACCTATCTTCTGGCAATTCTAAAGTTATATTTCCTATAATTCCCTTTCTAAACTCATCTAAAATAATTTTACTTGTCTTAGTAAAATCAATTTCTCCTCCTCTAATAATACATCCCCTATTTTTCCCTATTTCAATCATTATATCTAAAGATTCAGTATCATCTTTAATGTCTAAATTATATCTTTTAGATAATTCTTCTGGAGATATTTCTCTTATCCTTTCTATAAGTCGAAGGGCAAGAGTTTCTGTATCTAATATTTCATCTTTTATGGCACCAGTAAAGGCCAAATTTAAAGCTACCTTTTCCTCTTCAAATTTAGGCCAAAGAATACCCGGAGTATCTAGTAATTCTAAATTACCACTTGTCTTTATCCATTGATTCATCTTAGTAATCCCTGGTCTATTTCCAGTTTTTGTACCTTTTTTCTGTGAAATATTATTTATCAAAGTAGATTTTCCAACATTTGGAATGCCTATAATCATTACTCTTATCTTTTTATTTATTACTCCTTTTTTTGCATAATTCCCTCTTTTTTCATCTGTTAATTCATTAGATAATTGTATTAACTTATCTATGCCTTTTTTAGTAATAGAATTCAAAAGAACACTATTGAATCCTAGATCATTATAATGCTTTTGCCAAATAGCATTACCTCTAGGACTTGCTAAATCTGATTTATTTAGTATTATTATTCTTGGTTTGTCTCCTATCAAATCACTTATAATTGGATTAGAACTACTATAAGGAATTCTTGCATCTATTAATTCAAATACAATATCTACTAGGGATAGATTTTTTTTAATAGATTCTCTAGTTTTTTTCATATGTCCAGGATACCAATTAATATTCATAAATTATTCACCCCTGAATATAAAAAAGGGACTGTACAAGTCCCAATTTAATTAATAGAATTTCTTTTCTTTAACTTTAGCTGCTTTACCTTGTCTGTCTCTTAAGTAATAAAGTTTAGATCTTCTTACCTTACCTTTTCTACCTACTACAATCTTGCCAATTCTAGGAGAATGTATTGGGAAAGTTCTTTCTACTCCAATTCCATAAGATAATCTTCTTACGGTAAAAGTCTTTCTAGCTCCACCGCCTTGAATCTTAATAACTGTACCTTCAAATATCTGAATTCTCTCACGTGTTCCCTCTATAACTCTATAGTGAACTTGAATTGTATCACCTACATTAAATTTAGGTAAATCATCTCTTAATTGTTCATCTTCTATCATTTTTATAATATCCATTGTTCGAACCTCCCTTCGATTTAGATGTTCTTGCTCATTAGCAGAGGACCATCCTGATTCATACCTTGGTATTATAGCATACGCTCTTTGCTAATTCAACTATTTATTATTCATATCATCTTTTATAATAGATAATATATTTTGTTTGTTTTTATCTAGTTTAAGATTGTGAATTATGTCTGGTCTTTTTATAAGAGTTGTCTTTAAAGACTGGTATTCTTTCCATTCTTTTATTTTTTTATGATTTCCAGATAATAAAACATCAGGAACTTTTATTCCTCTAAATTCTCTAGGTCTTGTATATTGAGGATGCTCAAGTAATCCATTATAGTGGGATTCTTCTACAAAAGATTCTTCACTACTCAATGTTCCCTTTAGTAGTCTTGATATTCCATCAACTAGTACCATAGCTGGAATTTCTCCTCCAGTTAATACATAATCACCTAAGGATATTTCCTCATCAACATAATTGTCTATTATTCTATTATCAATTCCTTCGTAATGTCCACATAATAATACAAGATGATCTTCTTTTGATAATCTATTTAAAATATTTTGATTTAAGACTTTTCCCTGTGGCGAAAGATAGATTACCTTCGAACTATCTTTTTTAACACTGGATATACAATCATAAATAGGCTCTGGAGTCATTATCATCCCAGGACCTCCTCCAAATGGATAATCATCCACATTTTTATGCTTATTCTTAGAGAAGTCTCGGATATTAATATAGTCTATATCTAGGATATCATTCTTTATAGCCCTTCCAATTATACTCCAATTGTTTAAGCTTGAAAAGAATTCTGGAAATAGAGTTAGTATATCTATTTTCATTCTATCATTCCTTCTATAGGATCTATGATAACTATTTTATTTTTTATATCAACATCTTTTACAAATTTTTTAATAGCAGGAATCAAATATTCTTTATTGTCAAAAGAGCTTTTAACAATATACACATCATCTTTAGTAGTATATATTATGTCTTTTATATGACCTATTTCTTTATTATCTAAATCAAATACTTTACAATCTATTAAATCATCTATAAAGTAACTATCTTTAGGTAAGACAACCTTATCCCCATCATCTACATAGATATATTTTTCTTTGAAAGGAATAACTTGATTTATATTATCATATTCACCAAATTTTATTATAACAAAAGACTTATGATATCTTACCTTTTCTACTGTAAGATTTTCTTTATCTTCTCCTATATAAACCTTTTTTAAATCTGAAAACCTATCTATATCTCCAGTCATAGGATGAATTTTTAATTCTCCTCTGACTCCATGAGTATTTATAATCTTACCTATTATTGTATAATCCATTTTTTACACCCACTATTGAATAATCTCAACTACAACTCTCTTGTTTTCTTTAATAGCAGCTGCCTTTACAACAGTTCTTATAGCTTTTGCAATTCTACCTTGCTTTCCTATTACTTTACCCATGTCTTCTCCAGCAACTTTAAGCTCAATAATAATAGATTGAGAACCCTCAACTTCATTAACACTTACTTCATCAGGATTATCCACAAGAGCTTTCGCTATATATTCTACTAAATCACTCATTAAAAAACCCTCCTAACTATTTCTCATCAACTTTAGTTTCGGATTCTTCATACATACCATTTTCTTTAAACAATCTATTAACTGTATCAGTTGGTTTAGCTCCATTGTTTAACCAATTCATAGCTCTTTCATTATCTATTTTAACTGTTTTAGGCTCAGTTAATGGATTATAATAGCCAATCTCTTCAATAAATCTTCCATCTCTAGGAGAACGAGAATCAGCTACAACTATTCTATAAAAAGGATTTTTCTTAGCTCCCATTCTTTTCAATCTGATCTTTACTGACATTTATTTCACCTCCTTTAAAATTTAATATATATTTAGAAAAAGGGTAATCCAAACTTTCCTTTTTTCTTCATGGTTTTTTCCATATTTGTAAATTGTTTCATCATTTTTTTTGTTTCTTTAAATTGTTTTAATAATTTATTTACCTCTTGTACTTTTGTTCCACTACCATTTGCTATCCTTTTTCTTCTACTACTATCTATAATTTCAGGATTTGTTTTTTCTTTTTTGGTCATGGATTTTATTATAGCTTGAATTCTATTTATGTCTTTTTCACTTACATCTAAACCTTTTAAAGCTTTAGAGTTTACACCAGGTATCATTCCTAATATCTGGTCCAAAGGTCCCATGTTTTTCATCTGCTCTAATTGATCTAAAAAGTCATCAAAGGTGAATTGAGAAGTTCTAATTTTCTTTTCTAATTCAATTGCCTTTTCTGCATCAAAGCTTGATTGGGCTTTTTCTATAAGACTTAAAACATCTCCCATTCCCAGTATTCTTGATGCCATTCTATCTGGATGAAAAGTTTCTAAGTCATCTAGCTTTTCACCCATCCCTACAAATTTAATAGGTTTATCAGTTACTGATCTTAAAGAAAGTGCTGCACCACCTCTTGCATCTCCATCTAGTTTTGTAAGTATAACTCCTGAGATATCTAACTTATCATTGAAGGACTTAGCCACATTTACAGCATCCTGTCCTGTCATAGCATCTAGAACTAATAAAACTTCTTGAGGATTTATGGCATTGTGAATTTCTTCTATTTCCTTCATCAAACTTTCATCTATGTGAAGTCGCCCTGCAGTATCAACTATAATTACATCATTTCCATGTTTTTTACCATGTTCTATAGATGCTTTGGCTATATCTACAGGATTAACCTTGTTACCCATTGAAAAAACAGGTACATCTACTTGTCTCCCAACTACTTCTAATTGTTTTATAGCTGCTGGCCTATATACATCACAAGCTACTAATAGAGGCCTTTTATTTTGTTTTTTTAATTTAAGTGCTAATTTACCTGATGTTGTAGTTTTACCTGCCCCTTGAAGCCCACTCATGAGAATAACAGTTGGAGGAGTAGAAGCAAAGTTTATTTTTGTTTCTTTTTCTCCCATCAAATTAGTAAGTTCTTCATTTACTATTTTAATTACATGCTGTCCCGGAGTTAAACTATTCATTACTTCAGAACCAATAGCTCTATTTTTTGTTCTTTTTATAAAATCTTTTACAACCTTAAAGTTTACATCAGCTTCTAATAGGGCTAATTTAACTTCTCTCATAGCTAAGTCTACATCTTTTTCTGAAAGTTTCCCTTTTCCTTTTAATTTCCCCAAGGCATTTTGAAGCTTTTCTGATAAACTTTCAAATACCATCAGTCTAATCCCTCCTCACTATTTTCCAATATACGATTAGCCGTCTGTTGTATTTCTTTAGTTTTAAATAAAATAGTTTTATTATTATTTTCTCTTGCTATCTTTTCTATGTCTTTAGAAACACTTAATATATTTTCTAAATTATCTTCTATCTTTTTAAATTTTTTTATCAATCCTAAATTTTCTTCATATTTATATAGTTTTTGTTCAGCCCTTTGTAAAGTATCATATACACCTTGCCTAGTTATATCCATCTCCTCCCCTATCTCTGTAAGGGATAAGTCATAAATATAAAAAAGCTCAATTATTGTATATTGTCTTTTGCTGAGCAATTTTCCATAAAAGTCAAATAAAAATCCTAATTCTACTGTCTTCTCAATCATTTTATCACCAACTAAGTATTCCTGTCAAGGTTTTTACTTGACAGGAATACTTTACACTATTTTATCTTGATTGTCAATACTTTTTCAAATTATTTTTCTGGACTTTATTCTATTATCCCCTCTACAAAATCATCTACAACAAAAGGCTGTAAATCTTCTATACCTTCGCCTACTCCAATTAGCTTTATGGGAAGGCCTAATTCAGCTTGTAATGCTATTACCACTCCACCTTTGGCTGTTCCATCTAATTTTGTAAGGGCTACTCCTGTAATATTTGCAACTTCTTTAAATGTTTTTGCTTGGATTATTGCATTCTGTCCTGTAGTAGCATCTAATACAAGTAATACTTCTTTTGTTGCATTTTTATATTCTCTATCTACTATTCTAAATATCTTATTTAATTCATTCATCAAGTTTGACTTGTTGTGGAGCCTACCTGCAGTATCACATATTAGTATATCTGTATTTCTTGCTTTTGCTGCCTGTATACCATCAAATATAACAGCTGCCGGATCTGCACCTTCACTGTGAGAAATAAATTCTACTTTTGATCTTTGACTCCACTCCTCTAATTGCTCTATAGCTGCTGCCCTAAATGTATCAGCTGCAGCTATTAAAACTTTTTTACCTTTATTCTTAAAATTATGAGATAGCTTGCCTATTGTAGTTGTCTTTCCAACTCCATTTACACCTACAACTAAAACAACACTTGGACTAGGTTCAATATTTAATGAATTATCATCTACAGACTCTTTCATTAATTTCTTTATCTCGTCTTTCAATAAATTTTTAACTTCTAAAGGGTCTGATATTTTTTCTTGCTTTATCCTATCTCTTAGGTTATCAATTAGTTTCATAGTCGTAGAAACCCCTACATCTGCTGTTATTAATGCTTCTTCTAAATCTTCAAAGAGCTCTTCATCAATTTTTTTATAAGAAGATATAATAGAGTCAATTTTATTTGACATTTCTTTTCTAGTTTTAGTGAGCCCTTCTACTATTTTGCTAAAAAATCCAAGCTTCTCTTTTCCAGATTCTTCAACAGATTTCACATCATGGGTTTCTTCTACTTGCTCTATTTCTTCTACTTCTTCTGCTTCCTCTGATGATTGTCCATCTGTTAATTCCTCATTTTCTTCTATATCCTGTATAGCTTCTTCTTTTATTTCTTCTTTTATTTCTTCTTTTATTTCTTCTTTTATTTCTTCTTTTCCTTTATTTTTTTTCTTGAACCAATTAAACACATTATCACTCCTAACTTGCCAATTCATCTAAATTGTCTTTTAATTTTATGGAAATTAATTTACTAATCCCTTCTTGCTCCATAGTAACTCCATATAATACATTTGCAATTTCCATAGTAGTCTTTCTATGGGTTATTAATATAAATTGAGTATCTTTATTGAATTGCTTTAAAAATTCTGTATATCTACTAATATTGGACTCATCTAGCGCCGCATCTATTTCATCTAAAATACAAAATGGAGATGGTTTAGATTTTAATATAGCAAATAAAAGAGCTACTGCTGTTAAAGATTTTTCTCCACCAGACAATAAATTTAAATTTTGTAGTTTTTTGCCTGGAGGTTGAACTTTTATTTGAATTCCTGATTCCAGGATATTTTTACCTTCATCTAATTCTAAACTAGCTTTTCCACCATTAAATAATTTAGAGAATATTTCAGAAAAGTTTTCATTTATAATTTTAAAAGACTTTAAAAACTGTTTCTTCATCTTTTTTTCCATATCATAGATTACACTTTCTAAGTCTTTCTTTCCCTCTATTAAATCTTCTTGTTGCTTAATTAAGAATTCAAGTCTTTCTTTAACTTCTTTATATTCATCAATAGAAGCAACATTTACATTTCCTAAAAATTTAATATCAGATTTTAAACCTGAAATTCTATTTTTAGCATTTTTAAAATCAATTTTATTATAATTTAGTTTTAAATCATCTTTAAATTCTACTTCATAGTCATCATAAAGTTTTTGTTTGTGATTTTCTATTTTAAAATTATACTTTTCTAAATTTAAATCTATGCTATTTCTTTTTTTCTCTAAAACATTTAATTTATCATTCAATTCTTCTGTATGTTTTTGAATTAATTCAAATTCAGATTTTAACTTCTCTTTTTTTACGATTGAACTCTCAATTTCACTACTTATAGATATATTTTCTTGTTCTATTTGATTCACTTTTTTATCTAAGGATATAATATTCTCATCACTACTATCCATTTTAAAATTTATTGTCCTTATTTGTTCAGCTAAATCTTCTAAACTACATTCTAAAGATTCTCTTTCCTTAATTTTTCTTTTTAATTCTTGCTCAATATTGTCAACCCTATTTTTAATATTATTTAACTTTATTTTCATTTGGGTTAACTCTTGCTCCCCTTCAAATTTTAATGTGTTTTTGTGTTTTATAGATTTTCTTAATTCTAAGATTTCTTTTTCTAAGATATTTAATTTATTATTCAAGTCTACACTTTCTAATTTATACTTATCTCTATTCATAAAAAATGATTCTGAATCTTTTTTGAGGATTTCAATTTCCTCATTCATATTGTTTATTTCCCTATTAATTAAATCTATTTCATTTTTATAAAATTGTATAGTATTACTTTTATCTATTACCTCATTTTGTATTTTTATAATTTTATTTTCTAATATTTCTATATCTATTTCTATCTTCTTTAATTTATCTATTGTTTTATTACTTTTATTATATAAACTATTTAAAATATCTTTTATAGATTTTAAATTCAACTCTAACTCTTCAATTCTATTTTTTCTACTTACTATGCTCAAATTATTATTTTTATGTGTTCCCCCTGTCAAAGAACCTCCAGGATTTAAAACTTCACCATCCAAAGTTACTATTTTATACTTATGATTATATTTCCTCGCAAGCTTAATAGCATTATCTATATTATCTACTATAATCGTTCTTCCTAATAAGTTTTCAAATATATTTGAGTACTTTTTGTCATATTCTATTAAATCATAGGCAAGACCTAATACTCCCTTTTCATTATCTAATTTAAGATTTAGAGTATTTGATTTTATAGAATTCAAAGGCAAGAATGTCACTCTTCCTAATTTGTTTTCCTTTAGGTAGGATATCATCTTTTTTGCATGGATCTCATTTTCAACTACGAAATTTTGTAAACTTCCTCCTAAGGAAATATCTATAGCTATCTCAAATTCTTTTTTAACCCTAAATAAATCTGCAACTATACCAATATATCCATTTTTCAACTCAACACAAGTATCTAACTTTTTGAGCAAAGCTCTTACACCTTTATAATAACCTTCATAACTATCTTCCATATCTTTGTATAATTTATATTTAGACAGATTTCTTTCATACTCTATTTGCAAATTATTTCTATTTTTTTCTAATTCTTTATACTTATACTCTATTTCTTCCTTCAGTTTTATATTGTTATCTCTTTCAAGCTTATAGTCTTGTAGTTGTTTTTCAATGTCCTGTTTTTCATTATTTATCTCTTCTAATTTAAAGGCTTTTTCTTCTATAACCCTTAAATTATTTTTTATATGTGAGTCTATTTTTGATATCTTAATTTGAGAAGTTTCATTTAAAGAATTAAGGCTTTCAAGCTTTGTCTCGTATTCATATATTTTATTTTGTATCTCTGCAAATACCTTTCTTTTTTTATCTATTTCATTTTCTAAACTTACAACTTCTTTGTATATATCATTTAATTTATCTTTATCTACTTCACAACTACTATTTAAACTATTATAATTTTCTATTGTCTTTAATTTTTCTTCTTCACAAAGTTTAATATCTTGAGTTAAGATTACTATTTTTTCTTTAATCTTCTCTTGTTCTTCTTTTAATCTATTTAAATTACTTTTAGAGAAATTATCTTTTTCCTGTAGTAAAACTTTTTGATTTTTAGTACTTTCTAAGTCTTTAATTTTATTTGTCTTCTCTTCTCTTAAACTCTCAATTTTATCTTCTATATTATCTATTTTCCCTTTTAAATCCTCATGTTTTTCTTTAAAATCACTTTTACTTTTCTCTATTTCATCTATATCTTTACCAATCTCTAAAATATATTCCGAGTTTTCTTTTATTTTTTCTTTTAAACCTAAAATTTCTTCAGTATGTAAGCTTATTTCTAGATTTTTTAACTCCTCATAGAGAACAACAAATTTATTTGCCTTTTCGGAACTCTTTTTTAGACTTTCTTCTTGAGAAGATATTTCATAAATCAAATCTTTAATTCTGTTTAAATTCAAATTAGTTTTCTCTAGTTTTTTAACTGAATCGTCTTTTTTAGATTTATATTTTACAATCTCTGCTGCTTCTTCAAAGATATTTCTTCTATCTTCAGGTTTATCACTAAGTATTTCATCAACCCTACCTTGTCCAATTATAGAGTAACCATCTTTTCCGATACCAGTATCCATAAAAAGATTTTTCACATCTTTTAACCTACATGAATTTTTATTTATGTAATACTCACTTTCGCCTGATCTAAAAACTCTTCTTGTTACAACAACTTCATTATAATCTATGGGTATAGTATTGTCTTCATTATTAAAGTAGATTGAAACTTCCGCAAAGCCTAAAGCTCTTTTCTTATCTGTTCCCGCAAATATAACATCTTCCATTTTGTTTCCACGAAGATTTTTAATACTTTGCTCTCCTAATACCCATCTAATAGCATCTGAGATATTGCTTTTACCACTTCCATTAGGTCCTACAATAGCAGTTATATCGTCTTTAAATTTGATTTCTGTTTTGTTTGCAAAGGATTTAAATCCTTGAATCTCAATTTTTTTTAAATACAAGTTTAACACCTCGATACTATAAGTTGATATTTTTATTTACATAAAATTCCATTATTTTTTTTATATTTATTTTATCATAAAAATTTTCTATTTTAATAGAAATTTCATTCGCATCTAGATCTTCCTCATAAATATTTACTTTTGTTAAATTATATCTAGATTTTAGATATTTTATATTTATAGACTTTTGACCTGCCACATTAGAAATGTTTTTTTTATTAGCACCTATCCTTAAGGATTTACCCATGGTATTAATATTTTTTTCATTTAAATAATAGTCTAATAGAACTCTAAATATATTTGATTCTACTAACTGTCTAAAAGCAGGATGAAAAGGCCCAGCAATTACGTCTTTTCCAAATTGAATATTATCTGTAACTTGAAGTCCAACTCTAATTACATTTATATTATTTAAATAAAACAACATAAGTATAGAAGTTGATATATGGATTGCCTCATCTAAATCCATTGATTTATATCTGCCATTTTTAAAAAGTTTTTCTAGATTTGTATCTTTTATTACTAAGGTAGGATAAATCCGCACACAATCTGGACTTAAGTTTATAAACTCTTTAGCAGTAAACATAATGCTTTCTTTATTATCTTCTGGAAGTCCAATCATCATTTGAAGCCCTAATCTAATACCTTTTTCTTTGATTAAATTAGAGGCTCTATACACATCTTCAGCACTATGTCCCCTCTCGCTTGCAGTAAGAACATTCTCATCTAAAGATTGGACCCCTAACTCTATAGTATCAACTCCATAGCTTTTAAGATTATCTAATATTTTATCATCTATTGCATCTGGTCTAGTTGATACCCTTATGCTATTGATAATTCCATCTTTTTTATATTTATAGGGAACTTCTAGAAGTTTTTTTTGTATGTCAATATCAATTGCAGTAAAACTCCCCCCATAAAATGCTACTTCGATAAATGCATCTTTATTAAAATATCCAAGATATCTTTCTATTTCTTTTTCAACATCTTCTGGAGTTGTATTTGTAGATGTATTTGTAATTTTTTTCTGATTGCAAAATATACAATCATGGGGGCAACCATAATGTGGTACAAATACTGGTATAATATAATGTTTCTTTGATTCTATCATTTTAACAAATCCTTTAAAGCTTTTTTAGCTGCCATTTGCTCAGCTTCTTTTTTGTTTCTTCCCTTGCCTGTAGATATTTTTTTATCTTCTACATAAAGGTCCATATAAAATATTTTATTATGATCTGGTCCTTCTTCTTTTGAAACTATATACTCTACTTTTATATTTGGGTTTTTTTGAAGCCTTTCTTGGAGTTCAGTTTTATAATCTGTAAATAAATCTCCTTTTGCTACGGCTTTTACAATATATTCTTCGAATTTATTTAATAGTATTTTTCTTGTATTTTTCAAGTCACTATCTAAATATAAGGCCCCAATCAAAGCTTCCGTAGCATCTGCTAGTATAGATTCTCTTTCTCTTCCACCGGTTATTTCTTCTCCCTTTCCTAGTAAAAGAGACTTTCCTATACCAATTTTTTTTGCACCATAAGATAAGGAGTACTCACATACAACTTTTGCCCTTATTTTTGTCAATTCCCCTTCTGGATAGTCAGGATATTTCTTATAAAGGTATTCACTTACTACTAAGTTTAATATTGAGTCTCCCAGAAATTCTAGTCTTTCATTATTTTCAGTATGATTTAAATTATTTTCATTTCCATAAGAACTATGTGTCATTGCTGTTTGCAGTAATTGAATATTTTTAAAATTATAATTTAAATTCTTTTCTACATATCTCAGTCTATCTATCATTTTATCGTCAATGCTCATAGTATTTCCTCCGAAACAATCTATTTGTCTTCATTTCTCATTATAAAATCTATAGCATCACCAACAGTTACTATAGCATCGACTTCATCATCCTCAATTTCCAAATTAAATTCATCTTCTAGGGCCATTATTAATTCAACTAAGTCTAAAGAATCTGCATTTAAGTCATCTCTAAAAGAAGTATTTTCATCTATATTTTTTTCTTCTGTATTAAATTGCTCTGATATTATTTTCATTACCTTTTCACTAATCATTTTTTTCCTCCAAATTATCTTCTATTATTTTTATTACATCATTATCTATAAATTTAATTAATTGTTTAATACCATTTTCTATTGCATATGCATCAGAACTTCCATGAGCCTTAACTATGGGTTTTTGAACTCCAAGTAAGGGAGCTCCTCCATACTCTCTATAGTCTAGTTTGCCTTTTAAACTTTTAAGTTGTGGTTTTAACAGCAAAGCACCTATCTTTGATCTGAAGTCACTTGTAAATGCCTTCTTTAAATGATCAAATATAGATATTGCTACTCCTTCTGTCAATTTTAACGCTATATTTCCCACAAATCCATCACAGACTAATACATCAGCTTCTCCTGTAGGGATATTCCTACCTTCTATATTACCTATAAAGTTTATATTTGAATCCTTTAAAAGATTATATGTGTTTTTTGTAAGCTGATTTCCCTTATCTACCTCTGAACCTATATTTACTAAACCTACTTTTGGATTTTTAACATTTAAAACATTTTCCATATATATAGACCCCATTACAGCAAATTGTTTTAAATATTCTGGTTTACAATCTACATTTGCCCCTGCGTCTAATAAAAGAGAAAAACTATCCAAAGTTGGATAAGCAATAGTTAGGGCTGCCCTTTCTATATTTTCTATTCTTTTTATTATAAATATGCCACCTGCAAGTAAAGCACCTGTACTTCCTGCAGATATAAACCCATCTCCTAGTCCATCTTTTAAGGCTTGAAGTCCCATAACCATGGATGAATCTTTTTTTCTACGAATACTGTATGTGGGATTATCATCATTTGTAATTATATCATCTGCATTTAAGATATCTATTTTGTCTTTCTTATAGTCATATTTCTCTAACTCTGCTTCTATAGCCTCTTGCTTTCCTACTAATAAAGCATTTATATTATATTTATCTACTGCGTCTATAGTTCCTTTGACAATTTCCCCAGGTGCGTTATCCCCACCCATAGCATCTACAATTATTTTCATCTAAAACCATCTCCTATAATTATACTACTGATTCATAATATATATTAGACAGGGGAAAAAATCAATATTTAATTAAAAAAGATAGTGAGTTTCCTCACTATCTTTTAAAAATTATTCAACTTCTATAACTTCTCTGTTTTTATAATAGCCGCATGATCTACAAACTCTATGGGGTTGTTTTGGCTCGTGACATTGTGGACACTCTACAACAGTTGCTTTATTTAGCTGATAAGAAGAAGCTCTTCTCTTATCTCTTCTAGCTTTAGAAGTTTTTCGCTTTGGTACTGCCATTTAAAACACCTCCTATTCTTTCAACAAAAAATTCTTTAACTTTTCAAATCTCGGATCTATATCCTCATCTTCGCAATTACATTCTCCATCATTTAAATCTTTGCCACACCTTTGGCAAATACCCTTACATTCTTCATCACATAATGATTTCATAGGTAAAGATGAAATTATTTCCATAGAAATATAATTATTCAAATCCAAAAACCCATTTTCATAATATATTAAATTTTCATCTTCTGTAAGTTCATCTACATCTTCTTCTATTAATTTTCCAGATAAAGTAGTATTTGCTTTTTTTGTAATATACTTTAAACATCTATCACATTGTGTACTATAAGTATATTTTATATCTACATTTATTAGATATTCTCCCTGCATTTTATAGATTTCTCCCTTGTAAACAACAGGGCCTATAATCTTAAATTCTTCAGTGATATTATGTAGGGATTCCTCGTCTAGCTCCCCTTCAAAATAATACACTTTTTTATCTTTATAAAAGATTTTTGATAAATTAATATCCATGTTTTCACCTCTTAAACCACAAAGATTATTATATAAAGCAAGGGTAGATTTGTCAAGAACTATATATTATTAACTAATTCTAAAGTTTCCTGAGCAATCATAAGTTCTTCATTAGTAGGTATTACTAATACCTTAACACCTGCTAAGTCTTTACTTATAACAGCTTCTTCTCCTCTAGTATCGTTTAACTCTTCATCTATTGTAATTCCTAAGCACTGTAAGCCATCTGCTACTTTTTCTCTAATAAATGATGAATTTTCACCAATTCCAGCTGTAAATACTAATACATCTACTCTACACATTTGAGCTGAATATGCTCCTATGTATTTAGTTACTCTATTACAAAATACATCTAAAGCCAATTGAGCTCTTGTATTTCCTTCAGATGAAGCAATCTCTAAATCTCTGAAGTCACTACTTATTCCAGAAATACCTAGCACTCCTGATTCTTTATTTAATAGAGTATTTACTTGTGCAAAATCCATATCCTTTTTATCCATTATAAAAGGTATAATAGCAGGGTCAATATCTCCAGATCTAGTTCCCATTGCTAAACCTTCTAGAGGAGTAAAGCCCATACTTGTATCTACTGATTTACCACCTTCAACAGCCGTAACACTTGAACCATTACCAAGATGGCAAGTTACTATGTTTAAATCCTTAATATCTTTTCCAAGCATTTTAGCTGCTCTCATAGATACATATTTATGTGAAGTTCCGTGGAAACCATATCTTCTGATTTTATAGTCTTCATAAAACTCATATGGTATTGGATAAATATAATTTTCAGCAGGTATTGTTTGATGGAAAGCTGTATCAAATACTGCAACCATTGGTGTATTTGGCATCAACTCTTTACATGCTTCTATTCCCATAATATTTGGCGGATTATGTAATGGAGCCAACTCAATACAATTTTCTATTGCTTTCATTACATCTTCATCTATTATTGCAGATTCAGAGAAAAATTCTCCACCATGAACTACTCTATGTCCAACTGCTCCAATTTCATCCATAGATTTTACTGCACCATACTCTTTATTTGAAATAGCTCCTAAAACTAATTCTAAGGCCTTTTTGTGATTTTTCATTGGCTCTTCAATTACTACTCTATCTTTCCCAGTAGTGTCATGTTTAATTCTAGATCCTTCTATACCTATTCTCTCTACTAGACCTTTTGCAAGTACTTCTTCCCCATTCATATCAATAAGCTGATATTTTAATGAAGAACTACCACAGTTAATTACTAATATCTTCATCTTCATTCCTCCTAAAAGTTCTTTCACTATTACAATAGTATTACATTATTGTCTAAAAATCAACACAATATGTATTATGAACAGCACCCTGTCAAGTAGACAGTGGAAATAATAAAAACAATCTTAAGCAGCCAAGGCTCGATATTCTATCGGGCTGAGGCTGTTTAGTCTTTTTTGCAGTCTCCTATGATTATAAAAACAAATATATTTATCTATATCATTTTTTAGTTCTTCATATGATTTGTATTTATTTAAATAATATTTTTCACATTTCAAAGTTCCCCAAAATGCTTCCATAGGTCCATTATCAATGCATCTCCCTACCCTTGACATGCTTTGGGTCATTCCTGTTGATTCCAACCTTTTCTTAAATCCATAAGATGTATATTGATAACCTCTGTCGCTATGAATTATAGGATTGGCACCTGGATTAGATTTTATAGCCAAATCTAATGTTTCAAATACTAATTGATTATCATTTCTATGTCCTACTACATAAGCCACTATGCTGTTATCATATAGATCTAATATTGCACTTAAATATGCTTTCTTACCATATCCATATTTAAGTTCTGTTACATCTGTAACCCATTTCTCATTTGGTATTGATGCGGAAAATTCTCGATTCAAGATGTTTTCTGCAACAAATAGTGGTGTTGATTTTACATACCTTTTCTTTTTTTTACGAATTACAGATTTTAGTCCAATCACCCTCATCAAGCGATATATTCGCTTATGATTGTAGTTCATATTCAATCTGCGATTAAGATGCATGGTAATTCTTCTATAGCCATAGATCCCATTTACTTCTTCATAAAGACTTATCATTTCTTTTATCAGCATTTCATTTTCTTTTTCTAACTCCGTTTTATCTCTATTAAGCCACTTATAATATGAAGAACGAGCAATATTTGCAACTTTACATAGTAATGATATAGAGTATTTGTTTTCTTTATTAAGCTTTTTTATTACAAGATATTTATTTTCTTGTCTAATACTGCTTAATACCGCCTCCCTTCTAGTTCCTGCAGCTTTTTTAAGAATGCATTCTCCGCCCTTAATCTTTCATTTTCCTTTTCTATTCTTTTCATAGCAAGTTTAATTTTTTCTTCCGATGTAAGCTCTGATTCTACTTTGTTTCTTCCTCTTTTATCTACAAGAGCATCTTCTCCGTATTCTTCAAATTTTCTAACCCATCCATAAACTTGCTGATAGGAAACATCAAATGTTTCAGCAGTTAGCTGATAGCTTTTATTGTTACCAATGCAATATTTTACAATTTCAATTCTTTCTTCTAATGTGGTAGATCTTCCTTTAGTCATAGATTGGCTCATTCCTTTTCCAGTATCTTTTAATTCCCTATGACTATTATACCTCTTAATCCACTTTCTAAGAACACTCTTATCTGATATTTCATATTTATCAGCGATATTACCTAATGAATACTCTCCTGAAAGATAATCTAAAACGGCTGATTCCTTTAATTCCTTTGAATATTTCTTCCATGTTTTTGATTTTTCTAATCCTTGAAATCCATACTTTTCATAGCATTTCTTCCAATGGTAAAAAGTAGATTCATTAATCCTATAAAATCTACACAAGCCTGCAATTGAAATATATGAATTCTCGTATTCCATTAATATATTAAATTTTTCTTCTGCTGTATATTTTATTTTTGACATGAAAATACTCCCCTTTCAGTATCAGATTTTTGTTTTTAAATCTGTCTACCTTAAGGGGAGCATATCATTAGAATCCTAGTTTTATTTATTTTTCTTTACTATCTTGTGATATAATAAAGAAAATATTCATTGGAGGTTATTATGAAAATCCTAGGTTTTATCACAGAATATAATCCCTTTCATTTCGGACATAAATATCACTTAGAAAAATCTAAAGTTTTAGCTAATTGTAGTCATAGTATAGCAATTATGAGTAGTTCTTTTGTCCAAAGAGGAGAGCCTGCTTTTTTAGATAAATGGACAAGAGCAAAGATGGCAGTTGAAAATGGAGTAGATTTAGTTATAGAGCTCCCCTTTATATATTCAACCCAAAGTGCTGAATTGTTTGCACTAGGTGGTGTCAAAATTTTAAACAGCTTAAACTGTGTAGATTACCTTTCTTTTGGAAGTGAATCTGGAGAATTAAATATATTGAAAATGATTAGTAATATTCTATTAGAGGAACCTTCAAATTATAAAATCCTCTTAAAAGAAAATTTAAACCTTGGTCTTTCTTTTCCTAGAGCTAGAAATAAAGCTCTTAAGGATTTTACTCCCAAAGATATAAAATATTCTATAGATGAAATTTTAAACAAATCGAATAATATCTTATCTATAGAATATTTAAAGTCTCTAAAGAAACTAAATTCAAACATAAAACCTTTAACTATAAAAAGGGTAGGTTCAGATTATAATGATGAAAATATAGATAAAATGTATTCTTCTGCTACAGCCATAAGGAGAAAAATACTTATAGATGGTGTATCTTCTGTAAAAAGCCTCCTTCCCTATCCTTCATATAAATTAATAGAAGATTATGTATCTAATTATAAGCATTTTAATGTATTAAATAATTATAGTAATATACTTAAATACTTAATATTAACTACTGATAAAAAAGATTTAAAAAATATATTTGATATGGAAACAGGTTTAGAAAATAGAATTATAGAAAAATTTAGAACTAATGGAGATTTAGACAGTATTATAGAAAACATATCCTCTAAGAGACATACTAAAACTAGAATTAACAGAATACTAATTCACACATTAAATAAATTAGACAAAGATACAATAAAAAGATTATACAATAATGATCCAGCATATATTAGAATTTTAGCATCCAATAAAAAAGGATTGGAAATTATAAATAATATAAAGAAAAGCTCTAATATTCCTATAGTAAATAAATTTACTGATTATAAAAAATATAATTCTAAATTAATTAATGAGTTTATACAATTCGAGGAAAAAGCTACAGATATATTTTTTATTGGATTAGAAAACAATAATACTCTTAGTAAAATGGACTATTTAAAAACTCCATATATAAAGAAAGACTAAAAGAGTTATAAGAATAAGCCTTTTAGTTTTTCTTTATTTTTATAAGGCTATAGATACTTGTATCTATAGCCTTATAAAATTTCTTCTATTTTATATTTTGTTCATAATTTTTTTTTGTGAAAGTATAATTATATAGGAGGGATTACTTTGAACTTGAAAACAAAAAAAATAAAATTATTTTCAAAAAATATTTTTATATTACTTACATCTATAATTATATTGAATATACTAATAAATCCTGATTTGGGAATAAAGAGCGCAAAGGAAGGAATGAGTATCTGGTTTAATATACTAGTACCTTCATTATTTCCATTTTTTGTATTATCTAATCTTCTAATCGAATTAGGATTTATGGATATATTGGGAAGATTCTTAAACCCTGTAATTTCTCCACTTTTAAACATCTCTGGTCAGGGGGTTTTTCCAGTCATGATGAGCGTAATGTCTGGTTACCCTGTAGGAGCAAAGCTAACCTCAAGGCTAAGAAGTAAAGATCTAATCAGTAAGTTGGAGGCAGACAGACTCATAGCCTTCGCATCTACTTCAGGTCCTCTATTCATACTAGGTTCAGTTTTAATAGGTATGTTAAATAGCCCAGACCTAAAATTTCTTATGATAGCACCTCATTATCTAGGAACATTTACTTTAGCTTTAATATTTAGATTTTATAAAGTAGAGTCAAAAGATAGAGGCTATATAAAAAATAATGACCCAAGATTAGATTCTCCAAATATAGGCATTGCAATTTCTAATAGTATAAAAGATTCTTTGGAGTCCATTATAACTATAGGTGGATTTGTAATAATATATTTGGTGATAATTAATACCTTACTATCAACAAGCTTTGTGGCTTCTATTATTTTAAATTTATCTAATTACTTAAATTTAAATCCTAGCATATTAGAAGGGATTTTTGCAGGGATAATCGAAATAACTATCGGTTGTCAAAAAATAGCTAATTTAAATATTGAACTTATCCAAAAGATTATAATTATTAACTTTATAATCGGTTGGGGAGGTTTCTCTATACATAGTCAAGCTTTGAGTTTTATAAATAAAACAGATATAAATTCAAAAATATATATATTTGCTAAATTCTTCCATGGAATTCTTGCAAGTATTTATACATATATCATATATATATTAAAATATAAAAAAGCTGGAATATTTCCTGTATTTAATGAAAATATAGGAATTAATCTAGTATCAAATTATACTTTTTTACAAACCTTGTTTTATTCTATTAAAATATCTATTTTAACAGTACTATTTGTATTTATATTTGCTATAATACTATCCCAATTTTCAAACAAAAAAGGAGTTAATTAACTCCCCTTAGCTCTTTTCTATTTTCATTTATTAAACCAATAGTTTCTTTTAATTTTTCTTGACTTTCAAGTAGCAAACTATCCGCATACTCCATAGCCCCTAATCTTATTTCCTTTGCATTTTCTTGAGCTTTGTTTATTATTTCTTCTGCCCTCTTTTTAGCCATTTGGCTTATTTTTTCCTCATCAATTAATTCTTCTAATTTGTATTCAGCTTCATTTATTATATTGTCTGCATCCTTTTGAGCATCTGCAAGTATTCTTTGTCTTTCATCTTTTATCCAAGTTGCTTGTTTTATCTCATCAGGTAATTGTATCCTAATCTCTTTTATAATTTCTAATAATTCTTCTGAGTCTAGGACAATTTTTTTTGAAAATGGAACAGTATTTGCATCTTCAATTATATCCTCGATTTCATTAATTAAACTTAAAACATCCATTTTTAAAGTCCTCCTTTAAGTTTTTCAATTATATTTTCTTCAACTATTTTAGGAACAAAGCAGGAAATATTACCGCCAAATGTGGCTATTTCTTTTACTATACTTGAACTTAAGTAAACATATTGACTATTAGAAACCATAAATAGAGTCTCTATATCATTATGCATCTTTTTATTAACTAGGGCCATTTGCATTTCATACTCAAAATCTGAAACTGCCCTTAAACCTCTTATCATAGTATTGCAATACTTTTTTTTTGCAAATTCTGTCAATAGACCAGAAAAGCTATCTACCTCTACATTATGTAAATCTTTGGTAGTTTCTCTCAGTAGATGTAACCTTTCTTCTATAGAAAATAATCCTTTTTTAGAATTATTATTTAATACTCCAATTATAACACAATCAAATTTATGGGAACACCTTTTTATTATATCAAGATGTCCATTAGTAACAGGATCAAAGCTACCTGGATATATTACTTTCATCTTTGTTTCCTCCTAAATCCTCTTTTAAAAAAGTTATTATTTTATTACCATAATTTCTGGTATCTATTACTTTAAATCTAAAACCTTCATTTATCATATCTAAATCCGTATCATGCTCTATTATAATAAGTCCCCTAGGTTTTAATATAGGTTTATTATTTAAAGATTCTAATACCTTTAGAAGGGTTTGTTTAGATTTGTATGGAGGATCAATGTATATATAGTTAAATTTTATATTGAGTTCTTGAAAATAATCTAACTTATTTAAGCTATCACCTTTTATAACTATGGACTGTTCCTCTAATTTAGTGTGTTTTAAATTCTCTTTTATAATGCTTATACTTTCATAGGACTTATCTATAAAATAAGATTGTTGTGCTCCTCTACTTAAGAATTCAATTCCAATGGATCCAGATCCTGCAAATAAATCAAGTACTACACTATCTTCTTCTATAGGTCCTAATATATTAAATAAAGATTCCTTCACTTTATCTTCAGTAGGTCTTGTATTTTTACCCTTTGGTCCTTTCAATTTATGACCTTTTCTAATTCCTGATATTACCCTCATAAATTCTCCTTTTTATTTGTTGAAATTATTGTGTCTATATTATACCCCGGATTATAAACTTTAATTGAAAATTAAATCATCTCCAGCACCCTTAAATAATTTTTGTATATTTTCTTTTAGAGTTTTAAACTCCCTTGAATTTAGATCTGGATCTTTTCTTATTATCTCTAAAGCTTCCTTTTGTACAAGCTTTAAAACTTCCATATCTCTTATAAGGTTTGCTATTTTAAGCTCTGGTAATCCGTGTTGTTTTGTGCCAAAAAACTCTCCTGGTCCTCTTAAATCTAAATCTTTTTCAGATATTTTGAATCCATCGGATGAACTTTGAAGTATACGCATTCTCTCTCTAGCTATTTTGTTTTTGCCTTCATTTATAATTATACAATAACTTTGATATTCTCCTCTTCCCACTCTGCCTCTTAATTGATGAAGTTGAGCTAAGCCAAATCTTTCTCCATTATATATAACCATAGTATTTGCATTTGGAACATTTACTCCAACTTCTATCACTGTAGTGGAAATTAAAATTTGAATTTCCCCTTCCTTAAACTCTTCCATGATTTTATCTTTCTCTTTTGCTTTCATCTTACCATGTAATAAAGCTACATTAAAAAACTTAAAGATTTTCTTGTCAAATTCATGAAACAGTGTTTCTACAGAATTTAAGTCAAGTTTTTCGGAGTTTTCAATCAAAGGACATACAACATAGATTTGTCTTCCTTGTGAAATTTGTTTCTCTATAAATTTATATATCCTATCTAACATAGATCTATCCACAGCATAAGTTTCCACTTTCTTTCTACCTGGCGGTAATTCATCAATTATAGAAATATCCAAGTCTCCATACAATATTAAAGCCAAAGTTCTAGGTATTGGAGTAGCTGTCATAACCATAATATCTGGATTATTTCCCTTTTGATTTAAAATTGCTCTTTGTTTTACTCCGAATCTATGTTGTTCATCTGTAATAGCTAAACCTAATTTATAAAATTCTACATTTTCTTGTATAATTGCATGAGTACCTATAGCTATATCTACTTCCCCACTTTTTAACCTATCCAATACTTCCTGTTTTTTTGTCTGAGTTAAAGAACCTACTAAAAGCTCACATTTTATGTCATAGGACTCAAACAATCCTTTTAAAGACTCAAAATGTTGAGTAGCTAATATTTCAGTAGGAGCCATTAGAGCTGCTTGAAATCCAGATTTAACAGCCTTAAACATAGCTATAGCACCTACTATTGTCTTTCCTGATCCTACATCACCCTGTACTAGCCTATTCATCTGCTTTGAGCTCTCCATATCATCTTTTATTTCTTCTACAACTCTAGTTTGAGCATTTGTAAGCTTAAAAGGTAAATTATTGATAAATTCATAGAAACTTATTTCTTTAGGAAAAGCTATTCCTGCATCATCTGTACTATTTCTATTTTTAATTAAAAATAGGCCTAATTGTAATAATAAAAGTTCCTCAAATACAAGTCTTTTCCTTGCTTCTTCTAATTCAAAATTACTTCCTGGAAAGTGTATCCCTTTCATAGCTTTCTTAATGTGTAATAATTTGTATTTTTCTCTTAAACCATCAGGTAAACTTTCCTTTAGATAGTCTATATTTGCCTTTAATGCATTTTCAACTATCTTTATAAGTTCATTATTGCTTAATCCTTTAGTCAATGAATAGAGAGGGATAATTCGCCCTACCTTATTCATTGACTCTATCTTTTCAACAACTGGGTTTTGAACTTGTATCTCCATTCCTATTTTTTTGACTATTCCATTTACTCTAAACTTTTCTCCAATCTTAAATTTGTTTTTTAAATATTCTTGATTAAACCATGTTAAATTTCCATAGCCATTATCATCTTTAAATGGAATCTTTAATATAGACATATTTTTCCTAAGCCTTGTCACTTTTGCCATACCTACAATTTCAACTTCTAAGCTTGCTTTTTCTCCAAAAACAACTTGACTTAAGTTTACAAATTGAGATCTATCTTCATAGTCCTTTGGGAAGAAATAAAATAAATCATTGATATTTTCTATATTTAGTTTTCCCAATTTTTGAGCCCTTTTAGGCCCCACTCCTTTTATATATTGGATATTAGTCATTAGCTTGTCCATATCTGCACCTCTTTATCTACAAATAAACCCTACACAAAAGTAGGGTCTATTCCAAGGAAAAAATATAATAATACAGTGGCTGTCCTCCAAATACAATTTCAATATCTATATCTTCATATTTATCTTCAAGAGTTTCAGCAAGTTCTTTTGCCTTATCTTTAGAAGTATCTTCACCATAAAATATGGTAACAATAGAAATATCATCATTTATCATCTTTTGAATTAATTCAAAACCAACGCTATTTATATCTTTTCCTTTTGATACTATATCACCATTTGCTATTCCGATTATATCGTCTTTACTTATCTTGTTTTCTTTAAATTCAGTATCTCTGACTGCATAAGTTACTTGACCTGTGAGTACATCCTTAATACTTTCTTCCATGTCTTTTAAATTGTCATTTATTTCTTTGCTTTCATCAAATGCCAGCAAAGCTGCTATGCCCTCTGAAATAGACTTTGTAGCTAATACATGGACATTTCTACTAGTTAAATCTTTACATTGATTAGCAGCTAATACTATATTGCTGTTATTAGGAAGAATAATTACATGCTCCCCTTTAGTGCTTTCTATAGCATTTAATATGTCCTGTGTGCTTGGATTCATAGTTTGGCCACCCTTTACTATGTAATCCACATTTAGTCCTTTAAAAACTTCATCTATTCCTTCCCCTATAGATACACTAACAAAAGAATATTTCTTCTCTTCATTAGAATTTATATCTTTATCTTGAGTCTGTTCAGCACTAGTATTTAGTAAAATCTCTTCGTGTTGATATCTCATATTGTCTATCTTTATATCTTTTAGTTCTCCCTTTTTCAAAGCGTTTTCTAAAACTACCCCTGGATTATTTGTGTGTATATGGACTTTTATCAATCCTTCTCCACCTACTACCATAAGTGAATCTCCATATACAGATAATTTATTCCTAAACTCTTCTATATCTTCGTCTTTTGTATCTATCATAAACTCTGTACAATAACCATATAAAATATTATCCGCATCTATCTCTTCTCTATCCAATTTTTGAGTTTTTAATTTGTCCTCTTTTAATTCTATATTCTCAAATTCTTCTATTCCACATAATGCATTATACGCACCTGTTAAGACATATAAAAATCCTTTACCTCCAGCATCTACAACCCCTGCTTGCTTAAGAACAGGAAGCATTTCTGGAGTTCTATTAAGTGTTTTATTACCATGCTCTATAACTCTTTTTAAAAATCTTAATACATCTTTTTCTTCTCTACTTATTGATATTCCAAATTCAGCACATTCTCTAGCCACAGTAAGAATAGTTCCTTCAGTAGGCTTCATAACAGCTTTATATGCAGTATCAGATGCACTTTGTAAACATTCTGCAAAAGTTCTTACATCTATTGAATCTTTGCCTTTTAGAGCATTTGAAAACCCTCTAAAAAGCTGAGAAAGAATTACTCCAGAGTTTCCCCTTGCCCCCATTAAAGAACCCTTGCTAGTTGCAAGCGCTATTTTATATACACTATCATCTCCTACATTTAACCCCTCTTTTAGAGCTGATTTCATAGTCAATGACATATTTGTTCCTGTATCTCCATCAGGTACAGGAAATACATTTAAGGAGTTTATCTCCTCTTTATTATTTTCTAACAGAGATGCCGAGCCTGATAATGCTTTTTTAAGCAACTCCGAATTAATATTTTCTATTTTCAAGTATACTTCCTCCTTAAATTACTTCTCTACCCTTATTCCCTGTACATGCACATTTATTTGATTAACTTTACACCCTGTTAACTTCTCTACATTGAATTTTACTCTTTCAATTATATTATTTGCTACTACTGATATCTTCACACCATATTCTAATATTACATGTAAATCTATATTCAATATATTGTCATTCGAATGTACTTTTATTCCCTTAACTAAATAGTCTGTTTTTAACAATTCAAACAAACCATCTGTTGCATTTTTAGAAGCCATACCAACAATACCATAGCTCTCCATAGCTGATATCCCAGCTATCTTTGCAATAACATTATCATCGATTATTATACTTCCAAGTTGTGTTTGACTTTTTACTGGCATAGACAATCTCCTCCCTATTATATTCTATCATAGTTAATATTTTACCTTAAAAAAACCAATAGTTCAACTATATAGAAGGTAATTTCAACTTATATCATATTTTAGTTGCATTTACCCTTATTATTGTGTTAGAATATATTAGGTTATTATAGAGAATATAAATACTAATTGACACTTGTAGCAACCAAGGAGGTGTTTTATTATGGCTAAAGTTTGTGATGTATGTGGAAAAGGTAAGGTTTTCGGTAATAAAGTTACCTTCTCAAATAGAAAAAATCCAAGAAGTTGGGCTCCAAATATTAGAAAAGTAAGAGCAGTTGTAAATGGTTCTGTAAAAAGAGTTAATGTTTGTACTAGATGTCTAAGATCTGGATATGTTGAGAGAGCATTATAATTTAAATAAGAAAAAATATGAAGTTTTTCATAAAAATAAGGCTACCATAATATTTAATGGTAGCCTTATTTTATTACTAATAATGCGCCCATTAATAGTAATAAAACTCCTATTAGAAGTAGTAGAAATTTAGTAGATAGGAGATTTACTATTATTAAAATCCCAATTACTCCTAGAGCAATACCTACTATCTTCTTAGTTTTATTTCTATGAAAATGAAAATATCTTTTCATTATTCACACCTCCTATATCCCTTATACTATTTTATTCCAATAGTAAATTAAAGTTACAGGAAATGCAGATTAATCTTTAGATTTAAATATTAATGCTTGTCCCCTATGAATCTGTATAAGTCCAAAATCATCCTTTATTTCATTACTAATTCCTATAGTTGCACCTAAGGGGATATATTTTTTATCTAAAGGATATAAAAATCCTTTCAAAGATACAATTATGCCTTCATTGTCTATGGGAATTACAGATATATAATTAGCAGATCTGTGTAGTTTTAAAAAATCATCAACAAAATATATTGTGTTATTATCATCAACTACTTTTGAATTTATTCCTAACCTCTTTAAACTCTTTAACAATAGTATATTAGACATTGTATGATCCATTCTAGAACCTGTTACCCCAGTTATAGTAATATCTTTAAATCCTTTTTCAACTAAGGTATCAATGGCTAATTCAGTATCTGTTTTATCCTTCATCTTGGGAAACTTTTTCACTTCTATATTATTATAGTTTATAAAATCCAATCCCTCTTTACTTATAGAATCAAAGTCCCCAACTGCTAAGTCTGGAATTTCTCCTATTTTTCTAATGTGGTCTATTCCTCCATCAGCACAGAGAACAAAATCACTTTCAACTACCATTTTTTTTAATGATTCTAAATCTTCAATTTTTCCACTAGATATTACTAAACTTCTCACTTTGTCCTCCTAAAAACACTTATATTTCTTCTATTTGATTTTAGCCTTGAACTCCCTAGTTCTCTTTTCTACATCATCTGCTCCGAATATATCAGAGCCTACTACTATTAAATCTGTACCTAGATCTTTTATCTCTTTGACACTATCTAATTTTATTCCTCCATCAACTTCTAAAATGATGTTTGGATTATGCTTGTCTATCATCTCTCTTGCCTCTTTAATTTTTTCTTTCATAGCAGGTATAAATGATTGTCCACCAAATCCAGGATTCACACTCATTATAAGGATCAAATCTATATCATCTATAACATATTTTAGTTGTTCTAAAGGTGTTGATGGATTTAAACTTACTCCAGCTTTTATCCCAAATGATTTAATCTCCTGTATAGTTCTATGAAGATGTGTTGTAGCCTCTGCATGTATTGTAAGTATATCTACCCCAGCTTGTGCAAAATCTTCTATAAATCTTTCTGGTTTATCTATCATTAAATGTGTATCAAATGGTAATTCAGTTATTTTTCTAAGTTTTTTTACAACTGGAACTCCAAATGTTATATTTGGTACATATATTCCGTCCATTATATCTAAATGTAAATATTCTGCTCCGCCTTTTTCTACTTTCTCTATTTCTTCTCTAAGATTTGAAAAATCTGCAGATAATAGAGAAGGTGCTAACATAGCCATCTTAATACCTCCTAGTATTTTTAATTTCTTCTAAAATTGACAAATAGTTTTTATATCTATCTTTATCTATGATATTTTTTTCTACATTTTCTTTTATTTTGCAACCTGGCTCTTTATCATGTAGACAGCTTGAAAACTTACAATCTTCTCCATATTTCTCTATTTCTTTAAAATAACTTCTAAGACTTTCATGTTCTTTTATGAAATCTAATTTTAAGGAGCTAAACCCTGGAGAGTCCAATACAAATGTACTCTCTTCAACTTCCAATAGCTCTATGTGTCGAGTTGTATGCTTACCTCTTTTTGTCTTACTACTTATATCTCCTGTTTGAAGTTTAAACCCTGGATATAGTGAGTTTAATAAAGATGACTTGCCAACACCTGAAGGGCCTGCAAAGACAGTTATATTGTCTTTTAATTCTTCTCTTAGATCATCTATACCCATGTCATCTACTACACTTGTAAGTATGACTTTATATCCTATTTTGCTATAGCTTTCCTTAAGTTTCTTAGACTTTTTTTCTCCTAAATCACATTTATTGAGACATATTACAATATCTAAATTTTCATATTCAGCCATTACAATAAATTTATCTAATAGCCATGTATTTATCTCTGGATTTTTCACACTCATCACTATTACCGCCTGAGTTATATTTGATACAGGTGGTCTTAACAATTTTGTACTTCTATCATCTATTCCGATTATATATCCTGTGTTATCTTCTTCACTTATCTTTATCCTTACAACATCTCCAACTAGAGGAGTAAGATTTTCATCTCTAAAGACTCCTCTAGCTCTACTTTGGATTATTCCTGTTGAAGTTTTAATATAATAAAAACCTGCTATGGCTTTGACTATTCTTCCTTCTATCATATTTTCACTATTCCTTTATAGATTTGCTAAATTGATATATATCATCAAAATAAACTTCAAACTCTGTACCTATATTTCCCTTTAATTCAATGGTTATATCTCCCTCTTCAGCTTTATGAGATTTTTTATAAACTTCTTGGGAATTACCATCTTTTTTAGATATAATTTTTATCTCTGTAGATTCTCTATCTGTAAATGGAGTCAAATTAAATGTAATAGGTTTTACACTACCCACTTGCTCAGTGTTTCCTGATTCTGATGGTTCTTCTGGCTCTTCTGGCTCCTCAGGTGTTTCTTCAGTAGAAAGTCCTGAACTTACATATAAGTCTACAGCAGTTTTATTTTCTAATTCAAATCCCGCTTCATAAGATTGCCAAGTTACTATACCTTCTTTTTGATCTTCACTAGATTGTTTTCTTACTTCTCCTATAGCCAGATCCTTCTCCAATATAATACTCTTTGCTTCTATTATATCTTTTCCTACTAAATTTGGCATTATAACCATTTTTAATTCTTCACCTTGACTCACTACTACATTTACCTTTGATCCTGGCTCTAATAGCTGTTCAGCTACTGGTTCTTGCTTCATAACTACATCTTTAGGAGTTATATCTGAATAATCATATTTTGGAGTCCCCATACTCAGTCCTCTGTCTTTTAATATCCTTTCTGCTTCTTCTAAAGTTCTATTTACTAAAGATGGAACTTTTACTAAGGATTTTCCTTCACTTATATTTACATCTATAGTAAACCCTTCTTTAACTTTTGAGTTTTTCTCTACACTTTGGTTTACAATTTCTCCTTCTCCAAATTCTGAGTTTTTAACAGTTCCAACTACATTTAATTTTAAACCTAAATCTTCTAATGTGTCTCTTGCTTCTTCTTCCTGCATACCTTTTAAATCAGGTACTATAGCTTCTCCTACATCAAAATATCCTCTCAATCTTGTATATCCAAAAAATACACTACTAACTACCAAAAAAGCCAAAAATATAGCTAATAGGATCATCTTGATTCCGCCATCAGATTTGTTCTTTTTCCCTTTCTTTGCTTTAGTGTTTTTCATACTATTCACTTCCTTATCTTTTAAAACACCTTTTACATTGGGAATTACTTGTGTAGGTGATTCCCCTTTTTCATCTATCTGCTCATTAAGTTTATTAGAGCTTTTTAAAGTTTGTAAATCTATAATCATCTTTTCTACACTATCATATCTGTCTCCCTGCCTCTTTTGAACAGCTTTCAAAATAATTGATTCTAAATATTTTGATATACTACTATTAATTTCAGAAGGAGGGACTATCTCCTCTTGGGAATGCTTTAAAGCCACAGATACAGGACTTTCTCCATTAAATGGAATTTTACCTGTTATCATTTCATACATTACAATTCCTAAAGAATAAATATCTGATTTTTCATCTACATATCCTCCCCTAAATTGTTCTGGAGAGGAATAGTGAACAGATCCTAGTATATCTGAAGAATTTATAATAGTAGAACTTGTAACAGCTGTTGCAATTCCAAAATCTGTTACTTTAACTCTATTATCCTTAGTTATCATAATGTTTTGAGGTTTTATATCCCTATGTACAATATGATTTGAATGGGCGTGTTTTAAAGCTTGTGCAATTTGTAGAGAATAATAAAGAGTCTCATCTTCTTTTAATTTTCCATTTTTCTTTATTACTTCTTTCAATGTATTTCCATCAATATATTCCATTACAATATAATGAATTGTTTTATCATCAATTTCTTCTACTCCAACATCATATATATTTAATATATTCGGATGAGACATACTTGCTGCAGCTTGGGACTCCCTTTTAAACTTCTTTACAAATTCTTCATCTCCAGTAAATTCATCTCTTAGTATTTTAATAGCTACAAATCTATTTAAAAGTTTACATTTTGCCTTATAAACTAAGGCCATACCCCCGCCACCGATGTTTTCAATTATTTCATATCTATTACCTAAAATCTTACCGATCATTTCTTCACCTCATTTATATAAACTTAATTATTATTATAGAAATATTATCTAATCCACCATTCTTTTTAGATTCACTAACTAAAGTGTTAATTGATTTATCAATATCTTCCCTATGTATTATATTAAATATTTCCTTATCATCTAACATATTTGTTAGTCCATCACTGCATAGCATCAAGATATCCTCTTTTTTGTACTCTAATGTATATATATCCATCTCTACACTTTTACTTACACCTAATGCCTTTGTTATAACATTTCTCTTAGGATGGTTTTTCGCCTGTTCACTTGATATACTCCCACTTTTAACCAATTGGTTTACTAGAGAATGATCCTCTGTTATTTGCTTTATATCTTTTTTGTTTATAAAATAGGCTCGACTATCTCCAACATGGCCGATGTATATCTTATTGTTTAAAACATAGGCAAGAGTAAGAGTAGTTCCCATTCCATAAAAATCTTTTGAATCTAAAGATTTGAGATGTATTTGTCTATTTGCATCTTTTATAGACTTCTTTATTGTTTTAATAAGGTCTTTTTCATCTTTTAATTTTTCTTTATTAGATAAAAATTCTTCTTTTATAATCTTTACACATAATTTGCTAGCAACTTCTCCAGCATTATGTCCTCCCATTCCATCTGCTAATATAAATAGAGGAAAATCTTTTTTATCTGAAGAAAAAATAAAATCTTGATTTTTTTGTCTTTTAAGTCCTATATCAGTGACTGATCTAATAATCATTGTCTCACCTCATTTAAGCTATTCTAACTCTTCTAAATAGTTTCTCCTAAGCTGACCACAAGAAGCGCTTATGTCTCCTCCCATTTCCCTTCTAATGGATGCTTGAATATTTTTTTTCTTTAATTTTTTGTAAAAATCTTCTACATGGAACTTACTAGGCCTATCTTTATTATACTCTTTTATTGGATTTAATGGAATAATATTTATATGTGCATTTAATCCTCTTACTAATCTAGATAATTCTTCTATATGAGAAGGAGTATCGTTTACACCTTTAATCAATGTATATTCAAAGGTTATTCTTCTACCAGTTGTCTCTTCATAATACTTACAAGCTTTTATCAGTTCATTTATTTTATATTGTTTATTTATTGGCATAATCTCTTCCCGCTCTTTATCAAAGGGTGAATGTAGGGAAATAGATAGGGTTATTGGAATTTTTTCTTTTGCCAAATCATATATTTTAGGCACTATGCCACAAGTTGAAATAGTTATATTTCTATAGCTTATATTTTGTCCTTTTTCATCATGTATTATATTTAAAAACTTTAAAGTATTTTCATAATTATCTAAAGGCTCTCCACTTCCCATTAAGACTATATTGCTTATAGTCTGTCCTATGTCTTTTTGAATCATATATATCTGATTTAACATTTCTACAGAATTTAGGTTTCTAATAAATCCCTCTTTAGTAGAAGCACAAAACCCACAACCCATCTTACATCCAACTTGAGTAGATATACAAACTGAGAACCCGTGTTTATACTTCATAAGTACACTTTCTATAATATTACCATCTTCTAATAAAAAAAGATATTTTTTTGTACCATCTATATTAGAATCGAACCTTTTCCAAATTTCTATTTTATTTATCTTAGCCATGTTTTTTAATTTTTCTCTTAAGTCTTTAGATAATACTTTTATGTTCTCTATTTCCAACCCCATATTTTTATTAAAGTACAAAAAAATTTGTTCTCCTCTGAAGGGTTTCTCCCCCACATTTTTTATATACTCTTTCGTCTCCTGTCGAGTCAAATTATTTAACCAGGTCAATACAACAATCCTCCAATCTTTTACAATCAATAGAAAAGTTTTCTTTATTGATTGTAAGAAAAACTACATTAAAAGTTTTTCTATATAGTCTTTTCTATATTATATATTTTTTTTCTGTAATTTTGCAATGAAAAATCCATCCGTTCCATGAACATGGGGATAAAGCTCTATATATCCTTCCTTTAAGGTGTCTAAATTTTCCTTATAGATAAATTCATCTTCAATACTTACCAACTGAAAGTCTTCATTTGCCTTTATAAATTTTTCTATATTTAATATATTTTCTTCTCTTTCAATTGTACATGTACTATAAATTAAAATTCCACCCTTTTTTACATAGTTTTTTGCTGTATTTAAAATATCTAATTGTAATTTAGATAAAGATTTTATTTCTTCTTTACCTCTATTATACTTTATCTCGGGTTTTCTTCTAATAAGACCAAATCCTGAACAAGGTGCATCTACTAAGCAATAGTCTATCTTCTCAAATAAATCTCTATCTAGATTTAAGGCATCAAAATTTTGGACTTTTATTATATCTATTCCTAATCTATTTACAGTATCCTTAATTAAATCTAATTTATGCTTATAGATATCCCTACTTATAATTTCACCTTTATTATTCATCATTTGAGCTATATGGGTAGACTTACCACCTGGTGCACTACATACATCTAATACTATTGAACCCTCCTTAGGATTCATAACTTGAGCAACTAGCATACTACTTTCATCTTGAATAGTAAAGTATCCTTTTTTGAACTCATCTATTCCCGTAATATTTTTAGGATTTGTAATAACTAATCCATCCTTTGCGTATTTTAGAGGTTTAGCAATAATATTTTGTTCCCTTAGTTTTTTAATTAAGTCTTCTCTATTAATTTTCAAAGTATTTACTCTTATATTTAATTCTGGAGTCTCATTATTCTTTTTTAAAATATTTTTAGTAAACTCTAAGCCATAAGTTTCTACCCATTTTTTCACTAAATCCTCATTATGAGAATACTTTATTGAAAGATATTTAACAGTATCCTTATGGTCTATCTTGCTTATTTCTTCCTTATTTCTTATTATATTTCTTAATACTCCGTTGACATACCCAGCTGCACCTCTATTGCTATACTTTTTAGCAAGTTTTACCCCTTCATCTACTGCTGCTCTTTCTGGAATTTTGTCCATAAACATTATCTGATATATCCCAAGTCTTAAAATCTCTAAAACATTTGGGTGGATTTTTTTAATTTTGATCTTGGAAACTTTTGAAATCATATAATCAATATATATTTTGTTTTCTAATACACCATAGACTAATTCTCTAACTAAATTCTGATCTCTAACATCTAGGTTTTTATTTAAATAATTATTTATTTGAATGTTTGAATAAGCATCTTTAATATCTATATCTAATAAAATTTTCATGGCTATTTCTCTTGGATTCATATTTTCCACTCCTATTTGATTACTTAAAAATAAGGGGTATTAACCCCTTATTAATCTCTTCTATTTGACATTCCAATAAGTCTTAATAATTGTGCTAAAGCAACCAATGTAGATGCCACATAGGTTAGTGCTGCAGCACTTAACATAGACTTAGCAGGCCCTAATGTCTCTCTTTTGGCTATTCCATTTTCCAATTGTAATAATGCTCTTTTACTAGCATTAAATTCAACAGGTAAGGTTATAATTTGAAAAGCAACAACCCCAGCAAATATAATTACCCCTAGTTCTAAAAAAAAGGGACTAATTAAAAAGCCTAATAGTATCATTGGCCAAACAAGTCTTGATCCAATGCTTACTAAAGGAGCTATATTGCTTCTCAAAACCAATGGGAAATAGCCTGTATCATGCTGTATAGCATGACCAACTTCATGGGCTGCTACACTCATGGAAGCTATGCTGCTTCCTCTATAAATAGTTTCTGATAATCTAACTACTTTTGTCCTTGGATCATAATGATCTGTAAGTTTTCCTGGAGTAGGAACTACCTGTATATGTCTTAACCCATTTCTATCCAAAATCATTCTGGCTATTTCTGCACCTGTGTATCCAGTTCTACTATCTACCCTAGAAAATTTATCATAAGAAGAAGTAATTTTCATCTGAGCATAAGCTGCAAATAGCATGGCAGGCAAGACCAATATAAACCAATAGCTATCATAAAACCCATAAAACCCTCTATACATTTTTAATGCTCCTTTCTAATTACTCTAAAATGACTCCTTTGTCAATACTATTCCCTTTAAGATAGTCTTTAACAGACATACTTCTTTTATTTGGAAACTGTAACTCCTCTATTAATAAAGTCTTATCTTTAGTAGATACATATATACCTTCATCACAAACTTTTGTAACTTCACCTATTTCACCTTTAGATTCTTCATCTAAAACTTTAGCCTTATGAATCTTCATAGAAATACCTTTATAGCTTGTATAAGCAGTAGGCCAAGGTTTAAGACCTCTTACTCTATTTACAATGTCTTGAGAAGAATTATTCCAATCTATTTTCCCTGTATTTTTAAATATCATAGGAGCATAGTTTGACAAACTATCATCTTGAGCTATTCTTTTCACATTCTTCTGTACTATCATATTTAAAGTTTCTATAAGAACTTCTCCACCCAATTCAGATAATTTATCATGTAAACTAGGATAATCATCTTCTTGGGAAATTTTTATAGATTTTTTATTTAGCATATCTCCAGTATCAAGGCCTTCATCCATTTCCATTATAGTAACTCCTGTTTCCAATTCTCCATTTATTATAGCCCAATTAATTGGAGCTGCACCCCTGTATTTAGGAAGAAGAGAAGCGTGTACATTTATACATCCATATTTAGGAATAGATAATATTTCTTTTTTTAGAATTTGCCCAAAAGCTACTACTATTATAAAATCAGGAGAAATATCCCTTATCTTTTTTATAGATTCTTCACTATTTATATCATCAGGCTGATATACGGGGAGCTGAAATTCTAAGGATTTTTCTTTAACTGGAGGAAATTTTATTTTTTTACCTCTTCCCCTTCTCTTATCACCTTGAGTTATAACTAAATCTATATCATAATTTTCATCATAAAATAAACATTCTAAAGTTGGTACTGCAAAATCAGGAGTACCCATAAATACTATTTTCATATTATAAATTCTCCTCACTATCGTCCTCATCACTTATATATTCTATTACTTTATCTGTATAAAGAATCCCATCTAAGTGATCTACTTCATGACAAATAGCTCTTGCTAAAAGTCCTGTTGCTTCTAGCTCTATTTCTTCATTGTTTTCATTTATATAATGAAGTTTTACCCTTTCAGGTCTATTAACTGTTCCTGATAAGCTTGGTACAGATAAACACCCTTCCATATCCACAATTTCTCCTTCTGTTTCTTTTATTTCAGGATTTACCATTTTAAAAATTCCATCACCTATATCTATTACTACCACTCTTCTTAATATCCCCACTTGAGGAGCAGCAAGTCCAATCCCATCAGCCTCTCTCATAGTTTCTTCCATATCCTCTAATAGAGTTAAAATTCTATCATCTATATTTTCTACCTTTCTAGATTTTTTTCTAAGAATTGGATCTCCATCTAATCTTATTTTACGTAATGCCATATTCTTACCTCCTATAATATTGTATTGGGATTAATGTCTATACTTAATTTAATATCCTCTATATCTATTTGACTTCTATTTATACATATTTCCTTTAATCTATTTTTAAACCTCTCCAAATATCCATCTTCTACTTTTAATATTATCTGCCATCTAAAATTATTTTTTATTCTTTCTAAAGGTGCAGGATAAGGACCTATTATATATTTTCTATAGTCTTCCTTATAAATTTCATATGTTTCTTTTCCAATTATATTATATATCTTATTTGAAGTCTTAACAACTTTAGTCTTATCAGCTCCATATATCAATATATTAATTAAGTTTATAAAGGGAGGATATAAAAATTCTTCTCTTAAAGATCTTTCCTTTTTATAAAAATTAAGATAATCTTGGTCTTTAGCATGTACAATACTGTAATGCTCTGGATTATATGTCTGTAGTATTACCTTACCTTCTACATCCCCTCTACCAGACCTACCTGCTACTTGTGTTATAAGCTGAAATGCCCTTTCTGCAGACCTAAAGTCTGGCAAATTAAGTGTAGTATCTGCAGCAATCACTCCAACTAGAATTACATCTTTAAAGTCTAAGCCTTTAGAAATCATCTGAGTTCCAATCAATATATCTATTTCTTTTCTCTTCATAGCTTCTAATATATCTTCATGACTACCTTTTTTAGTAGTAGTATCACTATCCATCCTAACTATATTAGCATGGGGGAAAAGTTCTCTGGTAATTTCTTCTACTTTTTCTGTTCCAATTCCAAAATATTTTATATATTTACTACCACAGGTAGGACATATTTTAGGTGGCATTTTTGTGATTCCACAATAATTACATCTAAGTCTATTCCCATTTTTATAATAAGTCATAGAAACATCACAATTATCACACTTAACTACATATCCACAATTCCTACAAGATACAAATGTAGAAAATCCTCTTCTATTTAAAAATAATATTATCTGCTTATTTAAAAGTAAAACCTCTTTTATACTTTCATATAGTGTATTACTAAATATACCCATATTTCCATCTTTTAGTTCTTCTCTCATATCTATTACTTCTACATCAGGCATATTTTGCTTTTTTACTCTATGCTTTAATTCAAGTAACTCAATTTCCCCTATCTCAGTTTTATAATAAGTCTCCATAGAAGGTGTGGCAGTACCTAATATTAAAGCTGCGCCTTCTAATTCACCTCTTTTTTTAGCTACTTCTATTGTGTCATATTTAGGGTTTTGAGAAGATTTATATGTGGATTCATGTTCTTCATCTATTATTACTAATCCTAAATTAGAAAATGGTGCAAATACAGCTGATCTTGCCCCTACAACTATCTTAGTCTTTCCTTCTTTTATACTTCTCCATTGATCAAACCTCTCTCCTTGAGATAATCTGCTATGGAGTATAGCTACCTCATTTCCAAATCTCCCTATGAACCTATCTATTGTCTGTGGAGTAAGAGATATCTCAGGAACTAATATAATTGTATCTTTGCCTTTATTCAACATGTATTCTACTAATTGTAGATAGATTTCTGTCTTTCCACTTCCTGTAACTCCGTGCAACAAAAAGTTTATGTTTTTATTTTCTTCTAAATTATATATGATTTTTTCATATACAATTTGTTGCTTAGAATTTAAAATATGCTTTTTATATTCTAAGATTTCTCTTTTTATAGGACTTCTTTGTACTTCTTTATTAAAGATTATTGCAACTTTTTTTTCTTCTAAGCGCTTTACTATGCTAAGAGAAGTGTTCAAATCCTTTAATATCTGATTTAAAGAGCTTTCTTTTTTTTCATTTAGATACATTGCTATTTCTAGTTGCTTTTTAGCTCTATTTCCAATTATATCTTTTATTTCATCCAAATTATAGCTTTCTAAGTCTAATCTTATCCACTTCTTTTTTTTCTTTCTAACTCTAGTTTGGATATCTATTGTATTACTTATAATATTTAAATTTTCTAAAAGGTTTAAATGCATATTTATGTTTGTAATTTTTAAATCTTTTTTTATCCTATCTAAGAGTACTTCATCTTTAGAGCTTAGATAATCTATTATTTTTTTCTCTTCCTCTGATTTAGCTCTATAATTATTATCTATTAATCTAATAAAAGTATTTATATCCTTATAATCTCCTGGTGGCAATATAGTTTTAAGACTATCTTTGAAAGAAGATAAATATTCTCTTTTCATCCACAAGCCTAGCTCTATTAAATTTTTACTAACTAAGGGCTTGTCATCTATTATATCGATTATTTTCTTTAATCTATAATTACCTGTAAATTCATCTTCTAAAAAAACTACTAAAGCCTTAATATACTTATCCCCTCTCCCAAAAGGTACCACAACTCTCATTCCTACTTTTAGTATATCATAAAATTTCTCATCTACAATGTAAGTAAATAATCTATCTACTTGAGAGGATTTATTATCAACTATTACTCTAGCATATTTTTTCGCCATATAATCATTCCTTCATTTAAAAAAGAAAAGCTAGCATATCTAGCTCTTCTTATCTATAATTTCTTTAACCTTACCTAATATGACTTTAGCAACTTGAGACTTATCCATTTTTTCATAAGTCTCTAGATTATTATCCCTATCTATAATCGTAATTATATTTGTATCTGCTTTAAACCCTGCGCCTTCTTTTGTTACATCATTTGCAACTATAAAATCTAAGTTTTTACTCTTTAATTTCTTTTTTGCATAATCTTCTATATTATCTGTTTCAGCTGCAAAGCCTACTATTACTTGATCCTTTTTTTGACTTCCATAATGCTTTAAAATATCTGGATTTCTAACTAGCTTTATACTTAAAACTTCATCTTTAGATAAAGTTTTTTTGATTTTTTTATCCTTAATCTCCTCTGGCCTATAATCAGAAGGGGCAGCTGCTTTAATTAAAACGTCACAATCATCAAAGTACTTTCCAACCGCATCAAACATTTCTAAGGTAGTTTTTACTTTTACAAGTTTTACTCCTTCTGGAGGATCGATTGATGTAGGTCCAGATATAAGAACTACCTCTGCTCCCCTATGAAAACTTTCCCTGGCTAAAGAATATCCCATTTTCCCGCTGGAATGATTTGAAATAAATCTCACTGGGTCTATTGATTCTATAGTTGGACCTGCAGTTATTACCACTTTTTTGTTATTGAGATCCTTATTATTTGTAATTTCATTGTTAAAACTATTTATTAAATAATTTACTATATCTACAGGTTCTGCCATTTTACCCGCTCCATAATCTCCACATGCAAGGATACCTGTAGCAGGTTCTATAAATTCATAATCTAAGCTTTTTAATTTATTCATATTATCTTGAATTATTGGATTATTGTACATGCAAGTATTCATTGCAGGAGCAAATACAATCTTTGATTTAGATGCCATTACTACTGTAGTCAAAAGATTGTCTCCTATTCCATTAGCTATTTTACTTATAGTATTTGCCGTAGCAGGAGCAATCAAAATCACATCTGCCTTTTGAGCTAAAGATATATGCTCCACATCAAAGTGATCAATTTTATTAAACATACTTGTATGAACTGGATTGTTTGACATAGTCTGAAAAGTCAATGGATTTACAAACTCTTCACTTGCCTCTGTCATTATAACTTCTACTGTTGCATTTTGCTTTTTAAGTTTGCTCACAAGATCACAAGCTTTATATGCTGCTATGCCTCCAGTTACACCTAAAATAATAGTTTTTCCCTTTAACATTATCTCACCTACTTTATACTGTTTTTAGAAGGGTTTTCATAGGTAACTTTCCCCTCTGATATTTCCTCCATTGCAATACTTACAGGTTTTTTTGAATCTGTTTCTATCAAAGGCTGAGCTCCAGCTATTAATTGTCTAGATCTTTTTGATGTAAGCATTACTAAAGTATATTTGCTGTCTCCTTTTTTTAATGCGTTTTCCAATGGTGGGTTTAGCATTTATATTCCTCCCTTATCTATTATTTCTTTTTTAATATTGCTATGTCTCTTCACTCTTAATTTTTCAGCTTTTATAATGTGTTCTATATCTAATACTGCATCTTCTACTTTGTCATTTACTACAAAATAATCATATTCACCTACAAAGTCCAATTCTTTAAAGGCATTTTTAAATCTTCTCTCAATATCTTCTTTAGACTCTGTACCTCTTTTTATAATTCTATTTTTAAGCTCATCCATTGTAGGTGGTAATAAAAATACAAAAACTACATTTTTATAATTCTTTTTTACTTGTAAAGCACCTTGGACATCAATTTCTAATAATACAATTTCTCCCTTTTCAATTTGTTCAATTGCAAAATCCTTAGGAGTACCATAATAATTATTATGAACAAAGGCATGCTCTAGAAATTCATTGTTCTCAACTTTTTGTTTAAATTCTTCTTCTTCTAAAAAAAAGTAATTTACTCCATTTTCTTCAGTAGGTCGCTTTTTCCTAGTAGTAGCAGAAATAGAAAATATAATATCTTTATTTCTATTTAATAATGCTTCACTCACTGTTCCCTTACCGCATCCTGAAGGGCCTGAAATAACTAATAAAAATCCTTTAGACAATTTAATCCACCATCTTTCTATATTATTCATCATTTTCGTTTTTTGAACTAAATCTACCTGCAATAGTTTCTGGTTGAATAGCTGTAAGTATTATGTGTTCACTATCTGTAACTATAACAGCTCTGGTCTTTCTTCCATAAGTTGCATCAATTAATACTCCTTTGTCCCTACTTTCCTGTATCAATCTCTTTATAGGAGCAGATTCAGGACTTACTACAGATATTATTCTATTTGCCGACACAACATTTCCAAAACCAATATTTATTAATTTTATTGACATGAAAACAGCCCCTTATTCTATATTTTGAATTTGTTCTCTTATCTTTTCTATTATTGACTTTAAGTCTACTACAGTATTTGAAATACATACATCACTTGATTTGCTTCCAATAGTATTTATCTCTCGATTAAATTCTTGAATTAAAAAGTCTAATTTTCTTCCTATAGCATCATCTTCTTTAAATATTGCTTTAAACTGATTTATATGACTTTTTAGCCTTACTAATTCTTCATCAATACTACTTTTATCTGCAAATAGGGCTATTTCTGTGCTAATTCTTTCTTTATCTAGAGTTAAATTTTTATCTACTAATTCTCTTATTCTGTCTTGTAACTTTTCTTTATATTCTAATACTACTAGAGGAGCTCTTTTTTCTATTATCTCTATATTTTTTTCTGTACATTCCAATTTTAATAATATATCTTGTTTTAGAGATTCTCCTTCAGCTTTCCTCATACCTTCTAAATTATTCAAAGCTACTTCCATTGCCCTTGAAAGACTCTCACTAATTAAATCATTATCTACTTCTTTTTTCTCAAGCTTTATGATATCTGAGATATTTAAGATATTATTTAGCCTAATACTGTCTTCTAAATTTAATTCTTTTTTTAAATCTTCTAAAGCTAATTTATAAGATTTGGCTAATTGTGTATCTACTTTTATATCTAAAGCAGATTCATTTATATATTCTAAGTTTATATATACATCTACCTTACCTCTTTTAATATATGCTTTTATTCTTTTCTTTAAACTATCCTCTAAAAAGGAAATATGTCTAGGCATTCTAATTGAAATATCATTATATCTATGGTTTACTGTCTTTATTTCTACTTTAAACCTATATTCTTGATTTTCATATTCACCCATACCATAACCTGTCATACTCTTTACCAAATTTTCTCACCTCTTTATGACTTAAGTTAATTCATTATTATATATGTTATTATCTTTTAAAGCTATAGTTTATTACAAAATATTAATATATTTTTATTCTCTAACAAACTATTTTTATTTTTTATAATCCCCCAATATAAATTCTTTTCTAATTGAAATAAAACTCTCTATTAATTTATCAAGGTTTATAAAAACTTAAATAAATGATATACTCTTAATAATCTATAAATTTTGGAGGAATATAATATATGGCATTTGATGGTATAGTAACTAAATCAGTAGTAGATGAAGCTAGAAAGCTTTTATTAGGTGGTAGAATAGATAAAGTATATCAACAGGAGAGAGATGAAATTTTATTATTAATTCATTCAAATAGAAAAAACTATAAACTACTCTTATCTTCAAGTAGTAATAACCCTAGGATTTATATAACAGAACATTCTAAGAAAAATCCTCAAACTCCTCCTGTATTTTGTATGGTCTTAAGAAAATATTTAATTGGAGGAAAAATACTAGATATTAGACAACATCTTATGGATAGAGTTGTATTAATTGATGTATCTTTTTTAGATGAATTTGGAGAACTATCTAAAAAGACTCTTGTTATTGAAATAATGGGTAAACACAGCAATATAATTTTATTAGACAGTGAGACAAATAAGATAATAGATTCTATAAAAAAAGTAACTATTTCTATGAGTAGGGTAAGGCAAATTTTGCCAGGACTAGAGTATAGCTTCCCACCTGAAGGTGAAAAAATAAATCCCCTTGATCTCTTAGAAGATAAGTATTATAATGCTTTAACTAGTGAAAAACCTAATATAAAGATATTTAAATTCTTTTACTTTAATTATATAGGTCTTAGCCCTCTAATCAGTAGAGAAATCTGTTTTAAAGCAAATATAGATGGTGATACACCTATTAGTAATTTAACTAATACTCAAAAGAAGGATTTATATACTACTTTTAAAAATATAATTGCAAATATAAGTAATGATGAATACTCGCCACAATATGTGTTAGATGAATCTAATAGTATAATAGCTTTTCATAGCCTGGATATAAATCAATTCGGAAATTATAAAAAATATAATTTCGATTCTGTGTCCGAACTGTTGGATAAAGTCTACACAAAAAAAGATACTTCTGACAGAGTAAATCAAAAATCTCAATCAATAAGAAAGACTTTAACAACTAAATTAGATAGAGCTTTAAACAAGGTAGCGAAACAAAAAACTAAATTACTAGAAAGCAAGGATCGTGAGAAATATAAAGTATATGCTGATTTGATTTCTGCTAATTCTCATATTATTGGAAAAGGAGCAAAGAATGTAGAATTAAAGAATTTTTATGATGAAGAGATGAAGGAGATTAAAATTCCTTTAGATCACAAGATATCAGCTATAGAAAATGCTCAAAGGTATTATAAGAAATATTCTAAATTAAAAACTGCAGAAAATCTATTAAAATCACAAATCCCACAAACTCAAGATGAGATTTTATACTTGGAAAATGTATTAAATAGTATTGACAATGCTGAAGAAGTAGAGGAATTAGATGAAGTTAAAGAAGAACTTATCTCTGAAGGATATTTAAGGGGAAAAAAGGATAAGAAAAGAAAAAATAAAAAACAAAAATTATCTAAACCACATCATTATATTTCAAAAGATAATTATCATATATATGTGGGAAAAAACAATCGACAGAATGATGAATTGACACTTAAATTTGCAAATAAAAATGATCTATGGATGCATGTCAAAGATATGCCAGGAAGTCATGTAATTATCAGAAATGATACAAATGAGATACCTGAATCTACATTAGAGCAAGGAGCAATTTTAGCAGCTTTTTATAGTAAGGCTAAATATTCAAATAATGTTTCTGTAGACTTTACAGAGAAAAAAAATGTAAGAAAATCTAAAAACTCTAAACCAGGAATGGTCATTTACGATAATTTTAAAACTATAAATATAAGACCTAAAAAGGAATTAGTTGAAAATATAAGAAAGTTAGAAGATTAATCTTCTAACTTTCTTTTATATTTACTTCATCTATATTGTCTAATTCTTCAAAGTTTACATCTACTATCTCTGTCTTAGAAGTAGGCACATTTTTCCCTACATAATCTGGTCTTATTGGAAGTTCTCTATGACCTCTATCTATTAATACTGCGAGCTGAACTTTTTTTGGCCTTCCATGCTTTATCAAAGCTTCTAAAGCTGCTCTAACAGTTCTCCCTGTATAAATTACATCATCTACTAAGACTATATTTTTATCTCTTATATCTGCATTAAAGTCTTCATTTACAACTGGTTGAGTTCCTATTTCTGATAAATCATCTCTATATAGAGTTATATCTAGATTATAAACTGGAACACTTACCTCTTCTATTTCTTTGATCTTTTTAGATAATCTATATGCAAAAGGCACTCCTCTAGTCTTTATACCAACTAGTATAAGATCTTCTACACCTTTATTTCTCTCGATAATTTCATTTGCTATACGCACAGTAGCTCTTCTCATAGCCTTTTCATCTAATATCTTTGCTTTTATATTCATTATTTCACCTGCTTTTTTTTATTTTTTGCATTGCCTTTTGAAATCTTACTGGTATCTTCGTTTCAAACTCCATATATTTATTAGTTCTTGGATGAAAGAAACCTATTTTAATACAGTGGAGTAATTGATGACTAATATTAAACGGACTCTCTCCAGTAAAATATGCCTTATCTCCCAGTACTGGATGGTTTATATGTGCAAAATGGGCTCTAATTTGGTGAGTTCTTCCAGTCTCTAAACTTGCTTCTACCAAAGTAAATTTGTCAAATCTCTCTAAAACTTTATAGTGGGTTATAGCTTCTTTCCCATTTTTATAGTTTACAACCATCTTTGTTCTATTTTTTTCATCTCTACCAATAGGTTCATCTATAGTTCCTCTATCTCTCTCTAATACTCCCTTCACTATCAATATATATATTCTTTTAACATCTCTTTTTTTAAATTTATCTGCTAAAAATTTATGTGAAAAATTATTTTTAGCAATAACTAAAAGTCCAGAAGTATCTTTATCAAGTCTATGAACTATTCCTGGTCTCAAGCTCTCACCTATGTCTGATAGTTTATCAAAGTGGTATATTAATCCATTTGCTAGTGTTCCATCTGGGTTTTTGTCCCCTGGATGAACTACTAGATCTAAAGGTTTATTTATAACAGCTATGTCCTCATCCTCATACACTATATCAAAATCAATCTTTTGAGGAATTAACTCTATAGGAGCTTCCTTTGGGATTTTTACTGTTATAAAGTCACCTTCTTTTATAGAATATCTTGGTTTCTGTACTACTTCATTTACTAATACATAGCCATCTTTAATAAGTTTCTTTAAAAAACTTCTAGAGTATTCTCCCATATTACTAGATAAGTAGCTATCCAATCTATCTCCATCTTTTACAACTTTGAATTTAAAATCCATAATTTCACCTAAATTTCCAATTTATCAAACATAACTAAGAATACTAGTAGTATAGTGCTCAGCACAATAAATATATCAGCCATATTAAATACGGGGAATTTATATCCATATAATAATTTAAAGCTAATAAAATCTATAACATAACCTAGTCTTATTCTGTCTATTAAATTTCCAGCAGAACCTGCAATTAACATTGAAAAGGTTAAGACGCTCAAAGTATTCATAATGTTTTTATATTTTATCAAATAAAATGTCAAAAATAATATTATAAGCATAGTTATAATTATAAAAAAAGCTCTCTTATCCTCTAAAATTCCAAAGGCTGCACCTCTATTTTCAACATAAGCAAATTGAAAAAAATCTTTTATTATAACATAAGGACGCCTGCCTTTTAAATATTTTACAGCTGTGTACTTTGTAATTTGATCTATAAATATCAGCACACTAGTTAATACTAATATCAAATTTTTTCCCCCTAGTCTAAATATGTCTCTGTATCATAAATACAATTAAAATAGAAATATTTCTATTGAAAAAAATATAAGGGCTATTAAGCCCCTAGGTCCTGAATATCATCTATCTCTTGGTCATCATTATCAATATCCAGATTAAATTCTCCTTCTTGATGATCTATTTTTTCATAAAAATCTTCTAGGGATAGAAGTTGTGCTTCTATAAAAGATTTATATCTAGTTTTAAACATAAATATTTCTCTCTTGAGACTTTCATATTCTTCCCTTATACTTATGACATCTTCTTTAGCTTTATTTTTTATTTCTCTTCCACTTGCCTCAGCATCTTCTATTATATTTTCAGCTTTTTTCCTAGCTGCAGTAGTCACTTCATCTGCAGTAGATTGTGCGACTACTAATGTACTCTTTAAAGTCTCTTCTAGAGTATTATATTGACGTATTTGGTCTGCCAACATATTTACTTTATCCTTTAGCTCTATATTTTCTTTATAAAGTTTTTCATAATCTTCTATTATTTCATCCAAAAACCCATCCACAGACTTAGAATTATATCCTCTAAATGATTTATTAAATTCTTTATTTTGAATATCTAAGGGGGTAATCATTTGTATCACTCCATTATATAAGTATTCTGATAATAATATTTAACTTTCCCTTCTTACTATGTCCTTCAAATGAATGAATTATAAATCTACCAAAACCTTTTACTGAAACTATATCACCTATTTGTAATTCTTTAGAACCCTTGTATATAGTTTCCCAATTCACTTTAACTTTATTAGAATTGATTATTTTAGAACTTTCATTTCTAGAAACATTGCAAACAAAACTCACTACTAAATCAAGCCTTAAAGAATTTAGAAATCCTCTTACTTCGTTAAATTTAGGCTCCTTATAATAGATTTTTTCTAAAGGAAATTCTTCTACATTCACATTTTGATTTCCAACTTTTTCTAGATTAAACAACAAAAAGTCCTTTATATCCTTTTTTAAAATTACAAATGCAGAATCTTCATGTGTTTGAATGTCTCCTATTTTCGCCCTTTTTATTCCTAGTTTGAGTATAGAACCTAAATAATCTCTATGATTAAACTTACTTAAAATACTGGTTACTTTTAAACAACATAAATCATATTCTATGTCGTTTTCATCATAATAATCCTTAAATATGGATATAACCTTTCTTTCCGATTCTTCATAACCCCCATATTCGCCATAATTTATATTTTTAAATTTATTTAATATGGATTTGGCTAAAACTATCTCATATGGATCTAAAAAATCAGTTATCTCCACACTATGGTTTTTATTTGTTATATTAATTTTGTCTAATATTCTTCTCATTTTCACCAATTTATCAGGATCTTTAATATGTGAAATATATTTTGCAGACTTTGTATCTGTTATCTTCAAAATAATATAATCCTCACTACATAAAGTATAGACCTTAATATAAATATTGCTACTATAGGTGAAAAGTCAAACATTCCTGTATTTATTCCTAGCTTAGAAATAATTTGTCTTCCAATACCTAGTACTGGTTCTGTAAGTTGATATACAAAACTAGTTATGGGATTATAAGAGTTTATACGCAAAATAGACATAAATATCCTTACTACTATTAAAAATTCAACAAAGTTAACAAAAATTCCTAAAGACCTATATAAAGTTATCATATGCAACTCCCGATAATTTTTTTACCAAGGGAATATTCCCTTGCTTTGTAATTCTTCCTTTAATCCATCAATTTCTACATTTTTTGGAGCCAAAATAAATATGTCTTTTGTAACTTTTTGAATCTTACCTTCAATTGCATATAAAGCCCCATTTATAAAATCAAATATTTGTCTTTTCAATGATTGTTCAAGCTGCTCAAAATTTACTATAACAGCTTTTCTAGTTTTTAAATCATCTACTATTTCTGGTGCTTCCTCATAACTTAAGGGCTCATGTACTACAATTTTCATATTACTATTAGTATGGATATTAACAACATTATTATTTATTTTTTTTGTTTTTGTTGGTATTCCAACTTCTATATCTTCTTCGAACTCATCTTCTTCATAGTCATCTACTCCAATAAAATACTTGAATTTTTCCATAAAATTAGACATAATCAATCCTCCTAATATTTTCTTTTCCCAAAGATTGAAGAACCTACACGAACCATATTTGATCCTTCTTCTATGGCAATTTTATAATCATTGCTCATTCCCATGGACAAATAGGTCATATCTAAATCTTTGTAGTTTCTAGCTTCAATATTTTCTTTTAAATTGTACATTTTTCTAAATACATTTCTAAGCAATTTTGTATCATCTGTATATGGTGCTATGGTCATTAATCCCTTCACTTTTATATTTTCAAATTTTAAAATACTTTCTATAAAGGGAAGTACTTCTTTTAAGCTTAAACCAAACTTACTTTCTTCCTCTGCTACATTTACCTGTATTAAAGCTTGCACTTTAATATCCTCTATTTTAGCTCTTTTATCTAATTCTTTTGCTAAAGATAATCTGTCAAGGGAATGAATCAATTGAACTTTATTAATAATATTTTTAACTTTATTTGTTTGTAAATGTCCAATCATATGATAGTTTACCTTATCACCAAAGTGATCTATCTTTTTCTCAAGTTCTTGAACTCTATTTTCGCCAATATCACTAACTCCCAAATCTAAAGCTTCTTGTATTGCCTGTGGGGCTATAGTCTTTGTAACAGCAATAAGCTTTACATCTTCAGAATTCCTTCCTAAGATTTCTAAAGTATTATTTATATCTTCACAGACAAATTTTAAATTATCCTTAATACTAATTTTTATCTCCTCCTCAATTTATAATTTGTCCTTCTTTTACCCTATTTGGTTTTAAAAATATTTCATCATATAATTCAACTGTTTTGACAGGTTCTTTTGTTGATGAATTCTCTATATATCCAGATTTCCCTCTATCAATATATGTATATTCATCCTCTTCCCCTATAACTATTATAGGTTTGAATTTTACTATCCCATTAAAATCTTTAATATAAACGCCTTTCTGTTTGTCAATTTCAACTATTGTATTAGTAGGGATTTTAAGCCCATTTTTGCTAGATTTTAATATATTTAAGTTTACAAACCTTTGTTTATAATAATCTTGAAAATAATTTTTGAACTCTAATATAACTACAGCTTTTTTATCTGTTTTATTTATTTGTATTATTTTTCCTTTTATTTGTCTATTTTCATCTAAAAAACTTATATTCATATAATTATTTACTTTATAAGGATTAATATCATCTATATCTTCTATCTTAAGAGCTAAATACCAATTAAAATTATCCATTATTTTAAATCCTTTGAGATTTGATTTTGTTTGCTGTGAGAAATCTAGGTTTTCATAAGTATAGTTTTCAAAATCCTTAGGTATATATATTTTTTCATAGCCATCTATTTCATAAGAAAGTATACCAGAAGATGTAGTTTTATAATATACATTATTTTTACTTATCTTTTCTTCTAAATCCTTTTTTCTTTCTTCCAACATTTCTAAACCTTGATTAATTAAGTTTTTATTATTGAAAATTTCTGAGTCCTTTTTTTCATAAAAATTCAAACTATTATTTGATGAAGTTATAGCATCAAAATTTCCATCTATAATATTATTTTGTATGTCACTAATCAACTCTTTTTTGTTTTTATTTATATTTTCTTTATCCTTTTCAAATACATCCTCTATATTATCTTTTTCCTTTAGTACACTTATTGAATTTTCAACTTCTTTTAATTCATATTTTAAAGAAGACATATCTTTTAAGAAATTTAAATTGGCAACATTAACTCCCACAGGAACTCTGTCACCTTCATTTATTTTTTTTTCTACTACCCCTTGTCCACTAAATTCAAAAACTTCTTCATGTTTTATAATAACTCCCTCTGCTTGAAATTCTTCTTTGAGAGTATCTAAAGTAGCCAAGGTTGTCTTAGAACTATTTCCAAATATAATTGGAGTAGAGCGGAAAAATAAATATAAAAAAACAAAAAATATTAAAGATATTCGAAGTTTTCTTCTTAATAACCTTCTTTTTTCTCTTTTTTCATAAGACATCTCATCACCCTCATTAAAAGAAGCTCCCATATTTACTTATAATTTTAAAGTCAGAAATGTTTTCTACTTTGCATTTTACTATTTCATTTTTACGGGTAATCAAATGTATGGCCTTCTCAGATTTTTTTGCTCCTATAATTATGCCATTAAATCTCTTTTTTTCTTTTGTTATAACTTTTATCTCATCACCTGTTTTAACTTTTGAACCATATAATATAAACTCATTCATATCTATTTGATCTAAATCACTTTGAGTGACATGTTTGTTATCTAATAAAATTATATTTTTTTTAAGATACATTTTTTCTTTTATAACTGATAAAATGTATCCAAATACACTAACTATAAAAAATATTATCAATAAATTGTAAAAAAACAAATTCTTTCCTCCTAATGATTACTTAACTTTTATTATAACACAATTAAATTTGCTTTTAAACTAAGATATTTATTTTAAGTTTCAAAAACTATATTTTATTTATCATTTATGATAAGATTTGTTATGATTATAGATCCATATTAATTTTTTATTCTATTATTTTGTTTATTGTATCTTCATTTGTATGAATATAACCCTAACATTTTTAAATATTGTAATAAATTTCACATAAAAACTCTGTTGCTTGCAAAAGGTTTGCAGTTTGGAAACAAACATGCTATAATATTGATTGTCAATAAAAATAAAAACCTTGCAGTCTAGTATATAACTGGACTATAAGGAAATATAAATATGACGGGATGTAGCGCAGTTTGGTAGCGTACAAGTCTGGGGGACTTGGGGTCGCAGGTTCAAATCCTGTCATCCCGACCAACAAAAATAAGACTAGATTAATCTAGTCTTATTTTTATATTACACTATTATACATATTAAGCCGCCACTACCATCATTTAAAATTTTCTCTAAGGCTCTTCTCAACTTTTGTCTTGCATCTTCAGGCATAGTACTTAGTTTACTGCTTAATTGTTCGTTTACCAATTCATATAAAGATTTTCCAAATAAGTTTGATTGCCATATCTTTGAAGGCTCTCCTTCAAATTCTGATAAGAAGTATTGTACCAGCTCCTCCGATTGTTTTTCAGAACCAATTAAAGGTGATACGTCCGTAGTTATATCTGCCCTCATAACATGAAGAGATGGAGCCTTTGCTTTTAATTTTACTCCAAACTTGTTTCCTTGTCGATATATTTCAGGCTCTTCTAATTCTAACTCCTCTAAACTTGGACTTACTAAGCCATAGCCAATTTCTCTTGCCTCAACAAGAGCTTTTTCTATTTTATCATATTCTTTTTTTGTATTTGCAAGCTTGGTTATCATACTTAGTATTTGGTGATCTCCCTCTATTTCATATCCTGTAATTTCATTTAATATGCTATAGAATAGTCCATCTTCTACTACAATCTCACAATGTACTACACCTTCACCTAAGTTTATTTCTTTTATTAAAATTTCTTTTACAGAATCTAAATCTTTCAATGGGTTTAGACATTGATTTACTTGATTTAACTTTTGCAAGTCCTTAATTGACGGTTTTAAAGAATTCATAATTCCTGATTTTATTCTGTGATTTCTCTTTAATCCTTCAATCCACCCTGGAAGATTGATTGTGATCTCTTTTACAGGGAATTCATAGAGGAGTTTTTCAAATATATTTTCTACATCTGAAATCTGCATGTTTAAACAATCCATTGGTACAACAGATATCCCATACTTATTCTCTAAACTCTGTTTTAAGGCAATAGTAGTATCTAAATTTGGGTGCTTAGTATTTAAAATAATTATAAAAGGCTTATCTAATTCTTGTAATTCTCCTATAACTCTTTCTTCTGCTTTAATATAATTTGACCTGTCTATATCTGTTATAGATCCATCTGTAGTTATTACAAATCCAATTGTAGAATGGTCTTGAATTACTTTTTTAGTTCCTATTTCTGCAGCTTGTTCAAATGGAATTTCTTCATCATACCAGGGAGTTGATACCATCCTAGGTAATTGATCTTCTTCATGTCCTAATGCTCCCTTTACTAAATAACCTACACAATCTACCATCCTGACTTTTAATTTTATATTTTCCTTAATGGTCATTTCCACTGCTTCATTTGGAACAAATTTAGGTTCAGTTGTCATAATCGTTTTTCCTGCTCCACTTAAGGGTAATTCATCTTTTGCTCTTTCTTTTTTATGAACATTTTCAATATTAGGCAATACTAAAAGCTCCATGAATCTTTTGATAAAGGTTGACTTACCAGTTCGTACAGGGCCTACTATTCCTGCATAGATATCTCCATCTGTTCTTTGCCCTATATCCTCGTATATATCAAAGGTATTCATTTTTCCCCCTCCTATCTACTTTTTTTAAACAATACTTGATAATATATATATACGTAGGATTTTTTTTAATATTACAAACATAATAAAAAAACCTGCTAAATCTAGCAAGTTTTTACCATTTTATATCTTTATCTACTACTATGTTTTCCATTTCATATTTTTTATCTCTTCCCATTAAATCTGGTACAGAGTCCTTTACATTTTTTCCTCTATATAATACATTATATAGTTCATTTGTAATAGGCATATCTACACCTTCTCTTTTAGCTAATTCATATGCAGATTTAGTAGTCTTTATCCCCTCTACAACCATGCCTACTTCATTTATAGACTGTTCTATAGTTTTGCCTTGCCCTATTAAAATTCCTGCTCTCCTATTCCTACTGTGCTTACTAGTACATGTTACTATTAAGTCTCCAATACCAGCAAGTCCAGAAAAGGTACTTGAGCTAGCTCCCATCTTCTCACCTAATCTAGATATCTCAAAAACACCTCTGGTCATTAAAGCCGCTTTAGCATTATCTCCGTAGTTTAACCCATCTGAAATACCGGCACCTAAAGCTATAATATTTTTTAAAGCACCACCCAGCTCTACTCCTACAATATCAGGATTAGTATATACTCTAAAACTTGGAGTCATAAATATATCTTGCACATATTCTGCCACATTTTTAGAAAGAGCTGCAGAAACAACAGTTGTAGGTAAATCTAATGCCACTTCTTCTGCATGAGAAGGACCTGAAAGAATCGCATATTTATTCTTAGGTAAAATTTCTGCTACAATTTCTGATATTCTCATCAAAGTATTATTTTCTATTCCCTTAGCCACATTTACAATTATTTGTTCTTCCTTTATAGAGGATTTACATTTTTCTAAAATTTCTCTTACTCCATGAGTTGGTATAGATAGAAGTAATATATCTTTATTATAAATAGATTTTTCTAAGTCATTGGAAAGGTTTAAGTTTTTAGGTAGTTTTATATTTGGTAAATATTTTTTGTTTTCTCTATTATAAATCATTTCTTCTATTTGAGCTTTATTTCTACCCCACATCTCCACATCTAAACCCTTATTAGCTAGTAGTACCCCTAAAGCAGTACCCCAACTACCTGTTCCAAGTATTCCAATTTTTTTGTTCACATTCTCACCTGCCAAATTTATTTTCATTTCCATTTAAAAGCCTTTTAATATTTGATTTATGTCTCCATAACCCTAAAACCATAAGTATTGTAGTAAATATAAATAATTTAATATCAAAGCTTTCTGATATTAAACTACTAACTACTGGGGTTATAGATAAGAATATTAAAAAACCTAAGGAAGCATATTTAGTATAAAAAACTATCATAAGTCCTATTGCCATTGATATAACAGCCGTAGGAAAATTAAGCACTAATAAGGTACCAAAGGATGTTGCAATTCCCTTGCCTCCTTTAAGTTTTAAGAAAATAGACCAATCATGACCAATTACTACAAATAGACCAGCAATTAGACCACCAGTATATCCCATAAGTTTTAGACCTATTAAGGTAGCTACCATTCCCTTTGTTATATCCATTAAACCTACGATTATACCTAGTTTTTTCCCCATAACTCTTAGTGAATTCGTAGCACCAGCATTTCCACTGCCAAAATTTCTAATATCTATATTTTTTATAGCCTTTCCTATTACATATGAAGATGAAAAAGAACCAATAATATAAGATAAAATAGAAATTAAAATCAGCATCATCTTTCCCTGCTCTTTTCTCTAAACTCTAATATAACCGGAGTCCCTGCAAATCCAAAATGATTTCTTATTTGGTTTTCTAAATATCTTTTGTACGAAAAATGCATTAATTCTTTATCATTTATAAATATTAAGAATTTAGGAGGTGCAGTAGATACTTGAGTACCATAATATATTTTACATCTTCTACCTTTATCAGAAGGAGGTTGGTTCATTAAAACCGCTTGATTTATTATATCATTTAAAACTCCTGTACTTATTCTTAAATTATAATTATTATAAACTACATTTATTAAGTCCAAGAGTTTATTTACTCTTTGTCCTGTCAATGCAGAAATAAACAATATTGGGGCATAACTTATAAATCCTAGAGTCTCTCTAATATCTTTTTCGAATTCTCTATAGGTAGTATTTTCTTTTTTTATTAAATCCCATTTATTTACTGCTATGATAATAGCTTTTCCATTGTCATGAGCATATCCTGCAATTTTTGTATCCTGTTCTGTAACTCCTTGTTTTGCATCTATGAGTAGTACACATATTTCAGATCTATCTACTGCCGCTAGAGTTCTCACTACAGAGTATCTTTCAACTTTTTCATATATACTTCTTTTTCTTCTAAGTCCAGCAGTATCTACAAATAAATACCTATTTTCTCCATGATCAAAATAACTATCAATTGAGTCCCTAGTAGTTCCAGCTATATTGGTTACAATAGACCTTTCCTCACCTATAATATTATTTATTAAAGAAGATTTTCCTACATTTGGCTTTCCGATAAATGTTACTTTGATTACATCTTCTTCTTTTTCTAAATTTTTATCACTTGGAAACTTTTCTATAACTCCATCTAACAGGTCTCCTATACCTAAGCCTTGTTCAGCTGATATCACTGAAGGGTCTCCCAGTCCCAATTCATAAAACTCATATATAAGATCAGGAGTTTTGCTAGTATCTATTTTGTTTGCTACAAGTATTACATTTTTACCAGATTTTCTAAGCATATTACCAATTTCTCTATCAGTAGAATTAAGACCTTCAAGTCCATCAACTACAAAAAGAATTACATCTGCAGTATCTATTGCAATTTGAGCTTGTGCTTTTATATTAGACATTATAATATCTTCATTTTCTGGTTCTAATCCACCTGTATCTATAACTGTAAAGTGATTTCCAAGCCACTCCCCTTGAGCATATATTCTATCTCTAGTTACCCCTGGGGTATCTTCTGTAATTGCTATTCTTCTTCCTACTAACTTATTAAATAGAGTAGACTTTCCAACATTTGGTCTACCAACTATACATACTATTGCTCTATCCATTAAATCACCTCTTTTTTAAAATTTTCAATTAAGTCTTTACCATTCACTTCTGAAATTACAATCTTCCTATCTAATATTTTCTCTACTTCTTTTACAGTTAGATTGTCTAAAAATATATCTTCCCCAGCTTTCATCATAGACCTTGGTATAAATATAGTATCAAAGTCTAAATCTTTAACCTGTTCAATTAAATCCCCTGCTGTTACAAGCCCTGAGACTGTTATAGTATCCCCAAAAAAGTTGTTCTTTATAGGAATTACCTTGATTTTCAATCCATTAAATTTTTCCCCAATTATACCTATTAAGTTTTCCAGAAAAGAATATGCCAAAGTTCCAGTTGCTACTAAGATTTTCTTTTCATTAGATTTCTGAACACTTGTACCTTCTATCTCACTTACTGCCTCATCCTCTAGACTTCTCATTAAACCCACTCCATTTTCCAATTGAGGAAATCCCTCATAGTATTCTCTAGAAGGAATCTCTCTATTTGTAAGAGCAAAGAATTCATCTGAAGGAAATACAAATCTAGTCCCTATTTTTTTCAAAAACTCATCTTGTAGCCTAAAGATATCTTCTAGGAAGCTATTGCTAGATTCTTCATCAAAAGGAAGAAGCTTATCTAAATCTTGCCTATATTTTGTAATACCTACAGGCACTACCGCAACAGATTCAATAGTAGGATATAAATCTATTAAGTCACTTAATGTATTATTAAGCTCCTCTCCATCATTTACCCCTCTTAAAAGAACTATTTGACAATTAACTTTTAATTTTGCCTTATGAAATCTTTTAAGTATGTCATATAACTTTCCTGCATTTTTATTTTTTAACATTTTTACTCTTAGCTCAGGATTCGTAGTATGGACTGATATATTTATAGGACTAAGTTTATATTTTATAATTCTATCTATTTCGTCATCACTCATATTTGTAAGTGTAATAAAGTTTCCTTGGAGAAATGACAATCTTGAATCATCATCTTTAAAATATAAAGTCTCTCTCATATTTGGAGGAAGTTGGTCTATAAAACAAAACATACATTTATTTCTACAGGATTTAGCCCTGTCTATCAAAGGATTAGTAAATATTATGCCTAAATCTTCATCATATTCTTTTTCAATTTCATACTCCCAAACTTCCCCTTCTTCTTTTTCAATCTCAATTAATAACACTTCATCAGATATTAAATATTTATAATCTATAATATCCTTTACTTTACTTCCATTTATAGTTAACAGTATATCTCCAGTATTAATATCTAATTCATCTGCTATACTATTAGGTATTATTTTTTCTATAATATTCTTATGTTTTTCTATATCCTTTATTTCTTTTAATTCCATAGAACTCACCTTTTGCTATTTATTATGTATTTAAAATGAAACATCTTGACCTGCAATTTTGCAGGTCAAGAAGACTTTAATATAAAGGATATTTGTCACACAATTGTTTTACTTTTGCCTTTATTTCTTCTCTATCCTTTGTTTCATCTAAAGCCATTGTAATTATATTTGCTATTTCTACCATATCTTCCTCTTTCATTCCCCTAGTAGTAACTGCTGGAGTACCTATTCTTATACCACTAGTTACAAATGGACTTTCTGGATCAAATGGAATAGTATTTTTATTTGTAGCAACTCTCACTTCGTCTAATAAGGATTCTGCCTGTTTTCCAGTTAGACCTTTAGTTCTTACATCTATCAATATTAGATGATTATCTGTACCATCAGTTACTAATCTAAATCCATTTTCCTTTAAAGCTTTTGCTAAAGCTTTAGCATTATTTATTATTTGCTTTTGGTACTCTTTAAATTCAGGTTTTAAAGCTTCTCCAAAAGCTACAGCTTTTGCTGCAATTACATGCATCAATGGTCCACCTTGAATTCCTGGGAAAATTGCCTTGTCTATTTTTTTAGCATATTCTTTTTTACATAATATTGCTCCACCTCTAGGACCTCTTAGAGTTTTGTGAGTAGTAGTTGTCACAAAGTGAGCATGAGGTACAGGACTTTGATGTAAACCTGCAGCCACTAACCCAGCTATATGAGCCATATCTACCATTAAGTAAGCGCCTACTTCATCGGCAATTTCTCTAAACTTTTTAAAATCAATTTCTCTAGCATATGCACTTGCACCAGCAACAATCATTTTTGGTTTTTCTTTTAGAGCTATCCTTCTAACTTCTTCATAATCAATGACTTCAGTTTCTTTGTCTACGCCATATTCTATAAAATTATAATAAGTTCCAGAAATATTTACAGGACTACCATGTGTTAAATGACCACCTTGGGATAAATTCATTCCAAGAACCTTGTCTCCTGGCTCTAAAAATGCAAAATAAACTCCTAAATTAGCATTTGCTCCAGAGTGAGGTTGTACATTTGCATGTTCCGCACCAAATATTTCTTTTAGTCTATCTATAGCTATATTCTCAGCTATATCTACTACTTCACAACCTCCATAGTATCTCTTTCCTGGATATCCTTCTGCATACTTGTTTGTTAATTGACTCCCCATTGCTTCCATGACTTGAGGTGATACAAAGTTTTCAGAAGCAATCAATTCAATATGAGCTTGTTGTCTTTTTATTTCTCTTTGGATTACATCTGAAATTTGTAGATCTTCTTTTTTCAAGTTTTCAAAATTCATGATTTTATCTCCTTTCTAAGTTTAAATAGTATTTGATTATTTTTTTAAAACATTATAATATAGTAGTTAGAAATCTAAAAACTACTATCATACATTATAACATACTTAACCCAATATTAGCTACTGAGGTGATAAATATCGACGAAATTACTTTGAAAAATAGAGATGAAGTAAAAAAACTAATTAGATTATCTCTTCTTGCAGGGAAAATTATGCTACAAAACGGTGCAGAAACATATAGAGTTGAAGATACTATGGAGAGATTATGCTCTTCTCGAAAAAACGTTTACAACATAAACACATTTGTTACTCAAACTGGTATATTTCTATCCTTAGAATATCAAAGTGAAATGTTTACATATATTAATAGAATTAAAAGTACAAATATAAATTTAGATAAAATCCATCTAATAAATAGTTTCTCTAGGAAATTTGTATGTACAAATATTTCCTTAGATGAAGGTATACAAATTATAAAAGAAATAGATAAAAAGAATGATTACAAAATAGCCTTAAAAATATTTTCTGGAAGTTCTTCTTCACTATTTTTTTCCATGTTATTTGGTGGGAATTTCAGAGATGGTATTTCTAGTTTTCTACTTACTATTATAGTATTATTAATATTAGACCAATTTACCAAAATGAAATTGAGTTTTTTCATTAATAATTTTGTAGGTGCATTTTTAGTATCCTTATTTGCTTATATCTGTATTAAATTTAATTTAGGAGACAATTTGGACAAGATAATAATAGGATCTATTATGCATCTAGTTCCAGGAGTAGCCATTACAAATTCAATTAGAGATACTATGTCAGGTGATTATTTAACAGGTATTTCTAGAGGCTTAGAAGCCATATTTTCAGCTATATCTATAGCTTTTGGAGTAGGTATAGTTTTAAATTTAATCTAAGGAGAGATTTATTTGGAAATTATATTTCAGCTATCGTTGGCTTTTTTTGCAACTGTAAGCTTTGCACTATACTTCAATGCTCCACTTAAGTCTGTTTTTTATTCTGGCTTAATTGGAGGAGTATCATGGGTTTTATACTATATAGTTTTAAATGAATTAGATAATAAAATCCTAGGAGTACTTTTGGCTGCATTTCTAGTAGGAATATTAGGAGAATCCCTAGCTATTAAATTAAAAAAACCAGCGACCATTTTTATCACTACTGGAGTAATAGCTTTAGTCCCTGGCGCTGGCATGTATTATACTATGTTTTATATTGTGAATGAAGACTTTATAAAAGCTGCAATCTCTGGAACAGAAACTTTTTTTATAGCTGCTTCTATAGCTATAGGAATAATTCTTTCTACAGTGTTTTCTCGCTCAATCAAAAGATTTAAACAAAAATAAATCTTTTAATTTTGCTTTGAGTATTTTACTAATACTTCCACTAAATCGTTTAAGTCAGACTCTGTTCTATGGCCTTCTACATAATTTTGCAAACAATTTTTCATATAATTTTCAAGTATAAGGCCTCCAGCATTATTTAGTGCAGATCTTACAGCTGAAATCTGAATTAATATATCCTTGCAAGTCTTTTCCTCTTCCACCATCTTTTGAATTCCCTTTATTTGCCCTTCAACTCTTCTAAGTCTTCGAATTATATCATTCTTTTCCTTCAAAGTACTCCTCCTTATAAAATTCTAGTTGCAGAAATAGTAGAATTCCCTTTCTTTGCAATATTTTTATCTATAATTCTAACTACTAAAAATGCAATGACTAAAGCAATCATACCAGTTAGAAAACTTAAAATTTCATAATTAGAATTCCCCATAGACTTAAATACATTATTTCCTATAGCTATCCCAACTATAAAAAATGCAAATGGAATCATATATATTATGGCCATATATTTTAAAATGTTTTTAGATTCAGCACTTACTTCTACATAATCTCCCTCTTTTGCATTTATCTTATTAGGCAAAACAATTATATGAGGTTTTACATCACAGCTCCCCCCACAGCTTTTACAGCTATCTCCACAACTAGAAACCCTTTTAACTTCTAGCTCTATGTTTTCACCATCTACTTTGGTTACATATCCTATTTGATCCATAATTATACCTCCTCTAATGTTAAATCTTTTATTACTTCAGAAGCAATTATAAGACCTGCAACTGATGGAACAAAGGCTACACTTCCTGGTATAGCCTTCCTCCTATCTTTGGTCTCTAAATTGATTTTAAGTGGAACTTCATCAGACCATACTACTTTAAGACTATCTATACCTCTATTCCTAAGTTCTTTTCTCATAACTTTTGCTAAAGGGCATATTTTAGTTTGATATATATCCCCAACTTTAAGCATAGTAGGTGATATTTTATTTCCTGCCCCCATAGAACTAATTATGGGGATTTTTTTAAGTTTTGCAGTATTTATCAAATCTATTTTAGAAGAAACCATATCTATAGCATCAATGATATAATTATAATTTTCATCTATTAAATAGTCTTTTGTATCTTTATCGTACTTTTCTTTAAAAATCTTAATTTCCAAATTTGGATTTATATCCAAAAGTCTATCTTTCATAGCTTCAACTTTAAAATGACCAATAGTTTTAAACGTAGCATGAATTTGTCTATTTAGATTACTTATATCTATTGTATCATAATCTATTAAAATAATCTTTCCTAATCCACTTCTGACTAATGCCTCCGCAGCAAAAGAACCTACTCCACCTACTCCAAATAATGCAACACTAGCCTTTGAAAGTTTGCACATAGCTTCTTCACCTAAAACTAACTGAGTTCTTAAAAATTGACTATTCATTTTCTTTTATTTCCACCTTTATATGAGTCTCTTTTAATTGCTCTTGAGAAACTTTTGTAGGGGCTTGTGTTAACAAACATGTTGCAGATTGAGTTTTTGGAAATGCTATTACATCTCTTATATTTTCACTGTTTGTAAGGGTCATAATCAATCTATCAAGTCCATATGCAATACCTCCATGAGGTGGTGCTCCATATTTAAAAGCTTCTAGTAAAAATCCAAACTTTTCTTCTGCTTCTTCTTTTGTAAAACCTAGAGCCTTAAACATTTTACTTTGAAGTTCACTGTTATTTATCCTTATACTTCCTCCACCCATCTCATCTCCATTTATGACTATATCATAAGCCTTAGCTCTTACATTTTCAGGATGAGTTTCTAATATTTCTATATCATCTTCCATAGGACTTGTAAAAGGATGATGCTTAGCTACATATCTATTCTCTTCTTCATCATATTCAAACAATGGGAATTCAGTAATCCAAACTAAATTTATCTCATTTTTATCTATTATATCTAGTCTCTTAGCAATTTCATTTCTTAAATTTCCAAGTGCTTGATATACTATAGAATCTTTATCAGCTACAAATAGTAATAAATCTCCTTTTTCTCCATTCATTCTATTTAAAATATTGTCTTTCTCTTCCTCACTTAAAAACTTAGCAATAGGAGAAGTTATACCTTCTTCAGTAATCTTCATCCAGGCTAATCCCTTTGCTCCATAAGTCTTTGCAAATTCTTCTAAGGAAGATATATCCTTCCTAGTGAAACTATCTGCATATCCCTTTGCATTTATCCCTCTAATGCTTCCACCATTGTTAATAGTTGATGCAAATACTTTAAACTCACTATTTTTAACTAAGTCTGAAATATTGACTAATTCAAATCCAAATCTTAAATCAGGCTTATCTAATCCATATTTTCCCATTGATTCTTTATAAGTCATTCTCTTGATTGGAAGTTCTATTTCTATCCCTTTTAATTCTTTGAATAATTTATATAGAAATTTTTCATTTACTTTTATTATGTCTTCTACATCTACAAAGCTCATTTCAACATCTATTTGTGTAAACTCAGGTTGTCTATTCGCTCTTAAATCCTCATCTCTAAAACATTTTACTATTTGGAAGTATCTATCCATACCTGATACCATCAGCAGCTGTTTCATTATCTGTGGTGATTGGGGTAAAGCATAAAATTCTCCTGGATTGACTCTACTTGGCACTAAATAATCCCTTGCTCCTTCTGGTGTTGGTTTTGTAAGCATGGGAGTTTCAATTTCATGAAATCCATTTTCATAAAAGAAATCTCTAATAACTTTAGCAGCTCTAGATCTTAATTTCAAATTCTCCTGCATAAATGATTTTCTCAAATCTAAATATCTATATTTAAGCCTCATAGATTCTGATACACTGTCATCATCTTTAATATATATAGGTGGAGTCTCAGATTCGTCTAATATTCTAAGTTCTTTTGCTAATACTTCCACTTCTCCTGTAAGGATATCCTTATTTATAGACTGTCTCTCCCTTACTTCTCCTCTAATTGCTATAACATACTCTGATTTTAATTTATTTGCCTTTTCTAGTATTTCTTCATCTAAAGTATCATCAAATACTATCTGAGATATTCCTGATGTATCCCTTATATCTAAAAATATCAAAGAACCTAAGTTTCTAGATCTTTGTACCCATCCCATAAGTATTACTTCTTTTCCTATATCCTTTTTTCTCAAATCTCCACACATATTGGTTCTTCTTAAATTTCCCATTGTCTGTATCATAATCTTCCTCCTTTAAAAAAATATAAACCTCTCATCTCTGAAATTCAGGGACGAGAGGTTAACTCGCGGTGCCACCCTAATTAGGCAATCCTCACTTAATTTTATAACGCATATATGCGAACAATCATTACAATTGTTTGCTCTAAGATGTCTAGATTAAATATTAGTATCAGGTCCCACCTTTCCTGACTCTCTAAAACTAAGGGATTTAATCTCTTTTCTTATCTAAGCAGTATATTCGATTTTAATAATTATAAAACATATTGTAGTTTATGTCAAGAGACTAAGCTCTAGCTAATCCTGAATCCTTTGCAGCTTTTTTAACTGCCTCTGCAACTTTTTCTGCTACTTCTTTATTTAAAGCATTAGGTATTACAAATTCTTCAGAAAGATCTTTTTCATCTACCATGTCTGCTATAGCATAAGCTGCCGCAATATTTATAGTGTTATTTATATCACTTGCTCTAACATCTAATACTCCTCTAAATATTCCCGGGAAAGCCAATACATTATTTATCTGATTTGGAAAATCAGATCTACCAGTACCTACCACTCTAGCTCCTGCATCCTTTGCATCATCAGGAAATATCTCAGGTGTTGGGTTTGCCATTGCAAATATTATAGAATCTTTATTCATAGATCTTACCATATCTTTGTCTACCACATTACCTGCAGAAACTCCAATAAACACATCTGCTCCTACCATAGCATCCCTTAAACTTCCTCTTTTGTCTTCTTTATTAGTTATCTCCGCTAATTCTTCTTTTACACTATTATTTGTAGGAGAGTTTTTGTATATAATTCCTTTTCTATCACACATAATTACATTTTTAACACCTAATCCTAAAAGCATTTTTACTATAGCTCCACCTGCTGCACCACTTCCGTTTACTACAACTTCTATATCTTCTATTTTTTTGTCTACAACTCTTAATGCATTTATAAGACCAGCACTTACTACTACAGCTGTCCCATGTTGATCATCATGGAATACAGGTATATCTAGTTCTTCTTTTAATCTTTTTTCAATTTCAAAACATCTAGGAGCAGATATATCTTCAAGATTTATTCCTCCAAAAGTAGGTGATATTCTCTTTACAGTTTCAACAATTTCGTCTACATCTTTAGTATCAAGTAGTATTGGAATTGCATCTACATCCCCAAATTCTTTGAATAATATAGACTTGCCTTCCATTACAGGCATGGCAGCTTCAGGTCCTATATCTCCAAGTCCTAAAACTGCAGTTCCATCGGTAATTACTGCTATCAAATTACCCTTTGCTGTATATCTGTAAACATTTTCCCTATCCTCATTTATCTTCCTACATGGTTCAGCTACTCCAGGAGTATAAGCTATACTTAAATCATCTCTTGTTTCAACTTTCACTTTAGAAATAACTTCAACCTTACCTTTGTTTTTTTCATGCATTTGTAAACTCAATTCTGAATAATTCAATCTTATCATCCTTTCTTTGGTTAAAATACATTAATTAAGTATTATGTATAAATACATTAGTTATAATTACACATTTATTATATCAAATTTAAAAACTTTATCAAGATATTATCAAACTTAAAACCCATACTTATATTATGTATGGGTTTCTAATCTTTTCATCACCTATAGTTGAATTATCTCCATGCCCCGGTAAAACTATAGTATCATCTTCTAGTGTTAATATATTTTCATTTATTGAATTCATTAACATATTATAGTCTCCACCTGCTAAGTCAGTTCTACCTACAGACCCTTTAAATAAAGTATCTCCCGTAAAAAGGTGATTACCTATTTTTAAACAAATTCCTCCTCTAGTATGTCCTGGAGTATGAATTACATCTATCTTTAAATCACCAAACTCTATAGTATCTCCATCTTGAAGAACTTCATCTGCCTCTATTGATATATCTCCTGTCCCCATGATGATTGAGAGATTAACTCTAGGATCTTTAATCATATCTACATCATCTCTATGAATTAATAATTTTGCATTTAACATACTCTTTAAGTCTTCTACTCCACCTATATGATCTCCATGGCCATGAGTTAAAACTATATATTTTACATTTAAATTATTGTCTTTTACTTTTTTAAATAATAAGGCTGCATCTCCACCTGGATCTATTATAATAGCATCATTTGTGTTTTCTGAATACACAATATAACTATTAGCTCCATACACACCTACTGATGTTTTAATAATCTTCAAATTTATCCTCCTAAAAAGTCTTTTTACTATCTAGTAATATTGTTACAGGTCCATCATTTATTAAAGAAACATCCATATCTGCTCCAAATATTCCCTCTTCTGTATGGATTCCTAAAGACTTGATTTTTTTAATAAATTCTTTATATAGTTTCTCTGCAATATCAGGATTAGCAGATTTGGAAAAGCTAGGTCGCTTTCCCTTCCTTACATCTCCATATAAAGTAAATTGAGATATTACTAAAATTTCTCCACCTATGTCCTTTACTGATAAATTCATTTTATCATTTTCATCTTCAAATATGCGAAGTCCAACTACCTTGTCACATATATACTCTAAATCTTTTTGTTCATCATCTTCCCCTATTCCTAAAAATACCAGTAATCCTCTATCTATTTTTCCTACTATTTCTTCTTTAACTTCTACTGCTGAGGAAGAAACTCTTTGCACAACTGCTCTCAATTAAATACCTCCTAAGTTGTAACTCTATAAGCATCTAATACACTTTTTATATTTTTAACTTTTTTCATAATATTTTTTAGCTGCTCTTTATCATTTATTTCTAAAAGCATGTTTATAATAACAATCTTTTCTTTATTTGTCCTAGCATTTAAAGAAACTAATCCTACATCTACTTCATTCATTTTTAAAGCTACATCTGCCAAAAGTCCTGGTCTGTCTATTGCCTGTACTTGTATTTCTGCATGAAATGAAACATTTCTCGGAGCATTCCAATTAACTTCTATAAATCTTTCTGACTCTTTATCTTGAGCTATATTAGGACAATCAGTTCTATGAATAGATACCCCTCTTCCCTTAGTGATAAAACCAATTATTTCATCTCCTGGTACCGGATTACAACATTTTGAAAATCTAACTTTTATCCCTTCTATACCTTTAACTGAAACCCCCTGGGGATCCTTATTTCTATTTTTTAAATTTTGTTTTTTAGATTTTTCTTCAATAAACTTCTCTGCTATTCTTTCCCTATAAAAATCATTATAAAAATCTTTTAATTTAGTGATTATTTGATTGACACTAATATTTCCATATCCAATAGATGCATAAAGATCATCAATATTACTTATGCTCCCTCTTTTTGCAATCTTTTCTAGCCATTCTTCTCTTAAAATTTCAGATAGCTTATAACCCTGTCTTTTTAATTCTTTTTCTAATATTTCTTTTCCTTTAATTCTATTTGTATCTTTATCTTTTGTTTTAAACCATTGTTTTATCTTTGATTTAGCTTGGGTACTTTTTACAATTTTTAACCAATCTCTGCTAGGCCCACTACTATTTGAAGATGTTATTACTTCAACTATATTTCCATTTTTTAATTTATAGTTAAGTGGTACTATCCTACCATCTATTTTTGCACCTACACAAGTATTTCCAACATCAGTATGAACTCTATAGGCAAAGTCTATAGGTGTTGATCCTACAGGTAAATTAATAACATCTCCCTTAGGAGTAAATACAAATACCTCATCTGTGAAAAAATCAATTTTTAATGTCTCCATGAAATCTTTTGGATCTTGTAAATCATTTTGCCATTCTAAAAGTTGCCTTAACCAAGTAAGCTTTTCATCAAAGTTTTCTGTCTTAGAGATCCCCTCTTTATATTTCCAGTGAGCTGCAATACCATATTCAGCAGTCTTGTGCATTTCCCAAGTACGTATTTGCACTTCGAAAATCTCTCCCTTATCTCCTATTACTGTTGTATGAAGAGATTGGTACATATTAGGTTTAGGCATTGCTATATAGTCTTTAAACCTCCTAGGTAATGGTTTCCAAAGTGTATGAACAATTCCTAAAACCCCATAGCAGTCCTTTATATTGTCAACTAGCACACGAATAGCTGTCAAGTCAAAAATTTGTTCAAACTCTTTATTTTGATATTCCATCTTTTTATAAATACTATAAAAGCTTTTAGGCCTTCCATCAATTTGACTTTTTATATCTACATCATCTAATTTTTCTTTTAAAGTCTGTATTATATTTTTAATAAAGTCTTCTCTTTCTTTTCGTCGTTTTGATACCTTTTCTACTAGATCATAATATTTTTCTGGATCTAAATATCTCAAAGACAAATCTTCTAGTTCCCATTTTATCCTTGAAATCCCAAGTCTATGAGCCAAAGGAGCATAAATTTCTAAGGTTTCTAGAGCTTTTTCTTTCTTTTTCTCAGGAGTCATATATTCTAAGGTTCTCATATTGTGAAGTCTATCAGCTAATTTTACTATGATAACTCTTATATCTTTAGACATTGCAAGAACCATTTTTCTCAAGTTTTCAGCTTGATTTTCTTGTTTAGTCTTATATTTTAACTTCTTTAACTTAGTTACTCCATCTACTATATTTGCAACTTCTTCTCCAAATTCCTCTGCTATGTCTTCGTAACTTATCTTGGTATCTTCAACTACATCATGGAGAAGACCGGCTATTATAGTTGCAGTATCCATATTCAAGTCTGCCAGTATCATAGCTACATGGATTGGATGAATAAAAAAATTCTCACCTGAATTCCTAAGTTGCCCTTCATGAGCCGACTCACCAAATCTATAAGCTTTTATGATTTGACTTAATTCTGCTTGAGGATTATATTGTTCTGTTTTAGCTAATAATTTTTCTAACATGGCCTTCACCTCCTTGATATTTTATTTAAAACCTATAATTTTGAACTACAACTTGTAAATTTGTCTTTCCCATATACTCATTTATTGAAGGCCAATATAAGATATCAATAAATATATCCTTATTTATACCTCTATAAATATTTTGTAATCCACTTTCTCCATATTTCGATACTACAGATTCTTCAAAGCTCCCAGTATTATTAAATATTAATCCTTCCAATACAGAACCCCTTTTAGATTCTAAAACTAATTTTATCACATTCTTATTCTTTCCTAACACAAAGCCTCGCTTAATTAATAGGGATCTTTCTCCAAATGAGGGCTTTGGGTTTCCCTTTCCAAAAGGCTCTAATATCTTTAAATCTTCGATTAGCTTATAATTAATATAATCTAGTGGAAGTCCCATGTCAATATATATCTTAGGAATTAAATCTTCTTTAGTTAATTTTGTGTTTTTATTTAACATAATTCTAAGTCTATCTATGTTCTCTATATTCAAAGATAACCCTGCAGCAAGACTATGGCCTCCAAACCTGTCTAAAAGTTCCCTACACAGTGTTAACTCTTTAAATATATCATATTCTTCTATGGATCGTGCAGACCCTTTTACTCCATCTTTACCATTTGTAAGAACTATTGTAGGTCTATAATAGATATCTTTTATTCTACCTGCTATTATACCAGCTACACTTTCATGTATTTCCGGTTGATATATTAAAAGTATCTTGTCTTCTAATAAACCATTTCTTTCAATATTTTCATTTACCAGTTCTACCCCAGTTTCCGTCATAGCTTTTCTTTCTTCATTTAAACCTTTAAGCTCTTTTGCTAGTTGTCGCGCTTCATTTATATCTTCACTTAAAAATAGATTTAAAGCTACATATGCTGTATCTATTCTTCCAGATGCATTTATACAAGGACCTATTACAAATCCAACAGTATAGACACTTATTTCTTTATTTATTTCTGTCTCCTCAATAAGAGCTTTTAATCCAATATTCTCAGTAGAGTTTAATAATTCTAATCCATACTTTACAATTATTCTATTTTCATCTACTAAGTCTACAACATCACAAATAGTAGCTATAGCCACATACTCTAATAGGGGATATAAATCATTATTAGAGATACTAAATAGTTCATATACATACTGGATTAATTTAAAAGCCACTCCTGCACCACAGAGCATTTTAAATGGATACTCACAGTCATCTCTTTTAGGATCTATTATTGCATCAGCCTTAGAAGTCACCTCTGGTGGGTTGTGATGATCAGTAACTATAACAGTTAGACCTAAGTCCTTTGCAAGAGCAATTGGCTCTATTGCAGATATTCCATTATCACAAGTTATAATTGTATCAACACCTTCACTACAAGCCCTATTTACTATAGTTTCATTTATACCATATCCATCATCTACTCTATTTGGTATATCATAGTCTACATTTGCACCTAAATATCTCAATGCTTTTAAGAGTATATATACTGACATAACTCCATCTACATCAAAATCTCCTACAATTCTAATCTTTTTATTCTCTTGTATCTTGTCCTTTAATATGTCTCCACCCTTTTTCAAATCTTTCATAAGATGAGGAGAATATAATTTATTTAAATCATAATTTAAAAATCGCTCTATAGAATTAGTATTACTTATATCTCTATTGACTAATATCTTGCTTATAATAGGATCTATCTTTAAATCCTTAGCTATTTTAATATGATCTATATTTTTGTTTCTAATAAGCCATTTTTCCAAAAAATCACTCCGTCACTTTATAACTTTTACATAATATCTAAATTTTATCATTTTAAAGAAATAAATTCTAGTGATTTCTTTTTTATATAAGAAATTACTATTAATTCATGAAAATTCTATGAAGAAATTATAAAATAAAAACTGCTATTTAGCAGTTTTTATTTTTGTATTATTTAATTGATACCAAAATGGTGGTGCAATAAATATAGAAGAATAGGTACCAGATATCATTCCTAGTAATAATGGTAGTGCAAGAACTTTTACATCCTCCACTCCTACTATATACAATATTAATACTGCTGATAAAGTAGTAATAGTTGTGTTTATAGTTCTCCTTAAAGAATATCTAATACTATTATTTATAACCTTTTCATATCCATCTTTAGGATTTAATTTTAATTCTTCCCTTATCCTATCAAATATTACAATTGTATCATTTATAGAGTAACCTACTATTGTAAGTATTGCTGCTATAAATGAAGCATTAATAGGCAATTTAAATATAGCATATATAGACATAGTTATAATTACATCATGTATTAAAGCTACTATTGCAGATATACCAAATTTAAATTCAAATCTAAATGTAATATATAAAAGCATTGCAGCTGTTGCTATAAAAGTAGAAAGCAAGGCCTTATTTTTAATTTCTGCTCCCATTGTTGGTCCAAATTTCTTAGATTGATAGTTTTTTACATCTATACCATGAGACTCTTCAAAGCTGTTTATTATTTTAGTAATACTATCATTTGAAAGGTCTAAGGTACTTTTAATAATTAAATTTTGTTGTTCCTCTCCACTATGAATTATACTAGCATTTTTATCGAATTCATCAGTAATAACTCTTACCTCTTCAACTTCAATAAACTTATCTCCATTTATTTCAATTATCGTTCCTCCAGTAAATTCTATACCATAATTAAGTCCATTGACAAAATACATAATTAAACCTAATATCATAATACTTAGAGAAATTATTATATAAATTTTTCTGTTTTTTATTATATTCATTTTCCCTCTCCTAACTATGCTCCATAAATTTTCGAGTTTTTGCTTTCGAATATATTTGAAAATATTTTTAAAAGATATTTAGTAAATAAAACTGATGTAATTAATGAAGCCAAAATTCCTATGGTAAGTGTTACCCCAAATCCTTTTATCGGTCCTATACCAAAATAGTATAAAACAATTCCTGCAATTAATGTAGTTATATTAGAATCTATCACTGAACTTAAAGCCCTTCTAAATCCTGAATCAATAGAACTTCTTATGGTCTTGCCAATTAACAATTCTTCTCTGATACGCTCAAATATTAAGATATTTGAATCTACTGCCATTCCGATAGATAAAATCAATCCTGCTATTCCTGGAAGAGTTAGTTTTACATTTAAAGCTATCATAGTAAAAATTATTATTAAAGTATATACAGTAATAGCTATAGATGCTACTATTCCTGGAATTTTATAAACTAATATCATAAACAAAAATATAACTAAAAGTGCAATTCCCCCAGCTTTTATACTTGTGTCAAAGGATTCCAATCCAAGTGTAGGTCCTATTACAGATGTTTGATGTTCTATCATCTCTACAGGTAGAGCTCCTGCCCTGATCAAAGTAGATAGCTCATTTGCAGATTCTGGATCAAAACTTCCTGATATTACAGCTTTACCATCTGTTATAGCTCCTCCACCTTCAGCTTCACTTTGAACTGCAGGGCTAGAGATAACTTGTTCATCTAATACTATAAATATTATTCTATCTTCTAGATTTTCTTCTAATGTAAGTCTTCCTGTAGCTTCTGCAAAGCGCTTTGTCCCATCTTTATCAAGCTCTAATGTTACAACCGGCTCATCAACTCCCAGTGAATTTGGTTGAAAAGCCACATTTGTACCTTTTACATTTTTACCTGTGATTACTATATCTCCATTAGGTTCTACAAACTGTAATTGGGCAGTTTTACCTATTAAGTCTATAGCTTCTTGAGAGTCTTCAACACCTGCTAATTCTATTCTAAGCCTTTTATCTCCTTCTATTGCAATATTAGGATCTGATATTCCAAGTCCATTTACTCTCTCATTTATAATTGCTTTAGATTGATTCATTATTTTTTGTAGCTCTTCTCCAGTTGCATCAGTTTGAGCCTCCAAAACCACATAAACCCCTCCAGCTAAATCCAATCCTAAATCAATAGAATCTCGTGCACTTGGAATTTTGTAATCATTAATTTTTGTTCCATTAATAGCTATATATGAAGCACTTATTACTATAGCTAAAACTAATGTAAGAACAATTAAATTTTTTGTTTTCATTTTTTCCCTCCAACTAATCTAATTTTGCTAATTTTAAAACTGTTTTATTTGAAAAAGGTCTTATTATATAATAATCCTTATTTAGAATTTTTTCAACTAAATCTTTAAGATGTACTCTTAAAACCTTCTGATATCTTTCTTTACAAAATAAAAGATAGTGGATATTCCACTACCCTTTATATCTTATTTATTAGCAAAATTTCTCATATGATTATTTTTTATTGTCATTTGATTATAACATACATGCTTTAAATTTTAAAGATATTTCTAAGTTAAATTAATTCCAATTATTCCACCTATAGCTCCGATAATTGATGAAGCTATTAACTTTGCTAATAAAATCATATCAAAATTCACTTGCTTTATAAATATAACATTAACAATTATGATAAGTAAATAGTAGAACATCCCTACTAAGGCTCCATTAATCCACCCATTTTCTTTTCTTTTTGCTGAAATATAAAAGCTTCCTAAAACTATACTAATTACTAATACAAAATTATTTAATAGGGGTAAAGTGGATTCTTTGAGACTTGTAAATCTAAGTAATAGTGAAATAATAATTAAAAACACTAATGTAGCTATAAAACTTAAAAGCAAAGCCTTAAATAGATACTTGTTCTTTTTAATTTTTGAATTTATCAATTTATACACCTCCATCTTTATATTAAATTTATTAAAGATAGAAGCTTAATATTACAAAAAACTTCCTTAAACATAAGGAAGTTTTTATACATTTTAATCTAAGTATATAAAGATTATTTTTAGCTTATTTAACTGGTGAATCTTTTCCAACTACTGAACCAATAGCCCATTTTGTTACATCAAGTCTAGTTTTGTTTGGTCCAACTTCTAATGATACCATATCTTCTTTTACAATAGTTATTTTACCATAAATTCCACCTATAGTAATAACATTGTCCCCTACTTTTAAACTGTTTCTCATCTCTTTAATTTGATTTTCTCTCTTTTTTTGTGGCCTAATAGCAAATAGATAAAATACAACTAAAAATCCTATAGGTATTATAAGCCCTTGTAATTGTTGTGCATTCATTAACTATATCCCTCCTTTATATAATATTATACATGATATTTATAAAAAATCATTAAATTTCTTAAATATATCCATATTTTTTATAAAATTCCTCTTTATATTCTAATAGTCTATCTTCTTTTATAGCTTCTCTTATATTTTCCATAAGTTTTATTAAAAAGTATAAATTGTGTAAAGTAGCAAGTCTTGCTCCAAGTATTTCATCTACATTAAATAGGTGCCTTAAATAAGCCCTAGAATAATTTCTACAAGTATAACAATCACACTCTGGATCTAATTTCGTAAAATCGTCTTTATACTTAGCATTTTTTATAACTAATCTTCCCTGACTAGTTAAAGTAGTTCCATTTCTAGCTATTCTAGTTGGGAATACACAATCTGCCATATCGATTCCCCTTATAACCGATTCAAATAGATAATCTGGGGTCCCTACCCCCATATTGTACCTAGGCTTATCCTTAGGAAGTAAAGGCACAGTGAAATCTAAAATATCATTCATCATCTCTATTGGCTCTCCTACACTCAAGCCTCCTATAGCATATCCTGGAAAATCTAGTTCGATTAAATCTTTTGCACTCTGCTCCCTAAGATCTTTATACATTCCACCTTGGACAATTCCAAATAGACCTTGTTTTTCTGTATTAGTATGATAATCTTTACATCTTTTAGCCCATCTAGTAGTTCTCTCCATAGATTTTTTAGCATATTCATAAGTAGCTGGATAAGGTGTACATTCATCAAAACACATCATAATATCAGAACCTAAGGCATTTTGAATTTCTATAGATTTTTCTGGACTTATAAAATGTTTTGAACCATCTATATGTGATCTAAACTCTACCCCTTCCTCATTGATCTTTCTTAAATCACCTAAACTAAAAACTTGAAATCCTCCACTGTCTGTTAGAATTGGAAGATCCCAATTCATAAATTTATGTAAACCTCCGGCTTTTTTTATTAATTCATGACCTGGTTTTAGGTATAAGTGATAAGTATTTCCTAATATTATCTGAGCTCCTATATCTTTAACTTCCTCTGGGGTCATTGTTTTCACAGTAGCTCTCGTACCTACAGGCATAAATATTGGAGTTTCTATGTCTCCATGAGGCGTATGGATTACTCCCAATCTAGCCTTTGAATCTTTTGCTTCTTTTAATAATTCAAACTTTATAGCCATATTTTCCTCCTAATTATTTTATAAACATTGCATCTCCAAAACTAAAAAATCTATAATTTTCCCTTACAGCAGTTTCATATGTCTCTAAGATTAAATCCCTTGAGGCCATTGCACTTACTAACATCATCAATGTAGACTCTGGTAAATGGAAATTAGTTATTAATTTATCTACTATTTTAAATTCATAGCCTGGATAGATAAAGATATCCGTCCATCCTGACCCTGCTTTTATATCCTTATATTCACTTCCCAATGTCTCTAAGGTTCTTGTAGTAGTAGTTCCTACAGAAATAATTTTACCACCATTTTTTTTAGTTTCATTTATTATTTTTGCAGTTCTTTCATCTACCTGATAGAATTCAGAGTGCATATGATGTTCTAGTATATTGTCAACCTTCACTGGTCTAAAGGTCCCTAATCCTACATGTAGAGTTATAAAAGCAATATTAACTCCCTTTTCTTCTACCTTTTGTAGTAGCTCTTTTGTAAAATGAAGTCCAGCAGTAGGTGCTGCAGCAGATCCATTATGTTTAGAATATACTGTTTGATATCTCTCTTTATCATCTAGTTTTTCTGTTATATATGGAGGCAGTGGCATTTCACCTAATTTATCTAGTATTTCCTCAAATATTCCCTTGTATTGAAACTTAATCAGTCTAGTTCCACCTTCTTTTATATCTATTATTTCTCCTACTAATAATCCATCTCCAAAGAAAATAACATTTCCTATTTTTGCTTTTTTACCTGGCTTTACAAGTGTTTCCCAAGTATCATCTTCTTTTCTTTCGAGTAGTAAAAATTCTATTCTTTCATTTTTATCTTTTCTATTTCCAAAGAGTCTAGCTGGTAAAACTCTAGTGTCATTTAGCACTATGGTGTCGCCCTCATTTAAATATTCAATTATATCCTTAAATCTTTTATGTTCAATCTTACTCGTATCCTTATCTAGAACCAAAAGTCTAGAATTATCTCTATTTTTTACTGGGTGTTGTGCAATTAGTTCTTCTGGTAATTCATAATAAAAATCTTTTGTCTTCATCTTCCCATCCTCTACTCTAATTTTCATTTACATATAAGAAATCAATACCATTGTAATAATGCTTTAAAATCTCTTTATAATCATGTCCTTTTTTTGCCATTTCGTTAGCTCCCCATTGACTCATCCCGACCCCATGTCCATATCCTTTTCCAATAAATTTAAAACTTGAAGCCTGGGGAGTAGGTCCTATAATATCTCTAGATTGGTTTCTACTTACTACCCTCTTTATTGAACTTCTATTACTTATTTGAGACTCTTTTCCTTTTAATATATAAGAATTGTTTAAATCAATCCTTAAGGAAGAATCAGAATCCCCTGATACTGCAAATACATAGTTTTTAGATTCTAACCCATTTTTTTGAATTTCAAAGGATGTACTTTTAAAATAGGTATTTCCCAATATGCTTCTGAGTTTTGCCCCAGTTATAATTTCTTCTCCTTTACTCCCCTTTATTCTACATTTAGAAATTCTCCCACCAGATGTTTTTTCTAAAATCTCTAAATCTAAAATCTCTCCTATATTAATTCCATTTTGAGATAGTTTTTTTCCTATTTCTAAGGGAGTCATTTCTATATCCCATGTGCTATATGGTGTATTCAAAGAAAATTCATCTTCTACTGCCCTTAAATAAGGCACAGTACCACCCCATACATCTTCACTATTTTCAGTATATCCTCCACTATTAGAATGATAAGGTGTACTTATAAGCTCTCCTCTATATGTTATAAATATATTTATTGTTTCATCTATGGCTTTATTAATAGTTCCATCTTCCCAATCATATCCACCATAGACTTGACAATGAGTAGTATTACAAAGATGAAATCCATCATTTTCATGTTTGTTTATATTGCTAAAAGCATAATTCTTAGATGCTACAGCTTGTGCTTTTAAGGCTTCATAAGAAAAACTTGATCCTACTTCCCTTGGAAGAACTCCATACAAGTACTCATTTACCTTGATATGATTTATTATAAGGATATTATCTCCCTTTAAACTAAAACTTATATATCCTCTATATTTATTCTTTCCAACTTGGATTATATCTTTTCCATAAAATTCTCCCTTTATTAAAACACTCTCATCAATTGGAATTGTCTTTATAATATTTGCTTCCTCATCTAGGATTTCCATTAAATTGTCATCTTTATAATTTAGAAATATAGAATTTCCTTCTATATACTCGTAATCTTTCTCATCTTCTTTTAATCTTATTTCAAATCCATTATCGCTATTTAACTCAATACTCTCATTTATTTTAAATTGATCTATCAATATGTCTAAGTATTCAATATCCATAGAAGTAGCATCTATATTTTCAGGCTTTACAAGTAAAATACTAAATATCATTATTAAAAAATATACTTTTTTCATATGTGTACCTACTTTCTAAAGATTTTATTCCTCTACATATGGAATATTTAAATGATCATAGGCTTTCTTTGTTACTACTCTTCCTCTAGGTGTCCTATTTAAAAAACCTATTTGAAGGAGATATGGTTCATATACATCCTCTATAGTTGTCCTCTCTTCTCCAGTAGCAGCTGATAAGGTATCAACTCCTACTGGCCCTCCTCTAAAGCTATCTATTAAAGTTTTAATAAGTTTTCTATCAACTGGGTCTAAGCCTAATTCATCTATCTCTAAAATCTTAAGTCCCTTTTTTGCAATTTCCCATGTTATTTCTCCATCTTCTACTACTTGTGCATAATCTCTTACTCTTTTTAACAGTCTATTGGCAATTCTTGGAGTTCCTCTTGATCTCTTTGCAATTTCTAGGGCTCCTTTATCATTAATTTTAATATTTAATATGGAAGCCGACCTTAAAACTATTTTTGTTAAACTTTCTATATCATATAAATCTAGATTTATCATTACACCAAATCTATCTCTTAATGGAGAGCTAAGTAGTCCAGCTCGTGTAGTCGCTCCTATTAATGTAAATTTTGATAAATCTAGTCTAACAGATCTAGCTGAGGGGCCCTTTCCTATTATTATATCTAATGCAAAATCTTCCATAGCTGGATATAGTATTTCCTCAACAGTTCTATTTATCCTGTGTATTTCATCTATAAATAAAACATCATCCTCTCCTAAATTAGTTAAAATACTTGCCAAATCTCCTGGTCTTTCAATTGCAGGCCCTGATGTAATTCTTATATTTACTCCCATCTCATTTGCAATTATATTTGCTAAGGTAGTCTTTCCCAGTCCAGGAGGACCGTATATAAGAACATGATCTAGGGATTCCCCTCTTTTTTTTGCTGCCTGTATAAATATATCTAGTTTTTCCTTTGGTTTATCCTGTCCTATATACTCATGTATCCACTTAGGTCTTAAACTAGTATCTCCTTCTATATCTTCTAGCTTTTGACATCCTGATATAATTCTATTGTTTTCTTCAATCACATTTGTTCACCCTTTAACTCTTTGATAATTTCTTTAGTCCTTCTCTTATCATATCTTCTAAATCTAGATTTATATCTTTAATACTATTTAAAGCTTTTTGAACTTCATATCTCTTATATCCTAAAGAAATTAAAGCTTCTATTGCTTCATCATAATCATTTGAATTAACTTGTATTTCTCCTAATTCCTCTTCTTCTATATTAGGATCTATTCTATCTTTCAATTCTACTATTATCCTCTCTGCTGTCTTTTTACCAACACCAGGGCATTTATTTAAAGAATCTATATCTCTATTCAATATAGAAATTTTTATTTGATTTGGAGTTAATGTAGATAAGATTCCTATACCTATTTTAGGACCTATTTTTGATACTTTTAATAGAAGATTAAATATTTTCATCTCCTCTTGAGTAGTAAATCCATATAAAAATAATCCATCATCTCTTACATGTAGCTGTGTATATATTACTTTTCCTTTTTTATCATTTTCTAAATCCATCATAGATTTTATTGAAGTAAATATCTTGTATCCTATTCCATTATTTTGGAGTACTATATAGTCATCTTCTATATTTACAATATCCCCTATTATGTATTCAAACATTTAAACAACTCCTAAATATTATTTCATCTTGAAATTTTCTTTGAAATTTAAGGAACTTCCATGACAAATAGCTACAGCTAATGCATCTGCTGCATCATCTGGTTTTGGAATTTCCTTTAAATTTAAAAGCATTTTGACCATTTCCTGTACCTGTTTTTTATCTGCTCTACCATATCCTACTACAGCTTGCTTTATTTGAAGTGGTGTATATTCATAAATTTCCAAATTTTTATTTACAGCAGCTAAGACCTCAACTCCTCTAGCATGTCCTACTTGAATTGCAGTCTTAACATTCTTATTAAAAAATAGCTCTTCTATAGCTACTTCATCAGGTTGGTATTTGTCTATAATTTTTCCCATATCGTCATATATTATCTTAAGTCTTTGAGGAGACGAAAGTTTAGAACTAGTTGTTATACAACCATACTCTATTGGTTTAAAATTATTACCAATACATTTAATTATACTATAGCCTACTATAGCAATTCCTGGGTCAATACCTAGTATAATCATTTAAAACTCCTTTCAATTCTACTTACTATATTGTACCATATTTTTAAATATAAAACTTCCTATTTTAAGCATAAAAAAGACTAAGTCAAGTATTTAACTTAGTCAACTAATAAAGTTTTCTAATAAATCGGATAGCTCTTCTTCTGTATCTACAATTATGCCTTCCTTTAATTTTTCTCTGTCTACAGGCATTAACATACCTATTGGATAATTTTCAAATATATTATACTCTATTCTTTCACCATCTTCTCCAATTTTAAATACAGCAATATTTCCATCCTTTTCTCCTACTATAAAATGATTTTCACATAGATGATTTCTCTCTCCCCAGAGGACTATTTGTTCATTTGAAAATGATATCAATTTTAAATTTGGATAATTATTAGACAAATATTTTTTATATTCTTCTTCTTCCATATTTATAATTTCTTCTTCCGGAGAAATTATATTAGAAATTAAATGTCCACATTCTCTATAATTGGTTCTCATTTCTATAAATGTATTTGGAGAAATTCTTTTTTCCTCTTTTAATATCTGAATATCACTATAATCATTTATCTCTAAATCTGTTTCACCATCAGTATTATTTTGCTTTGCAATATCTTTTTCTATACTTTTCCCCATAAAACTGTATCCTAATATAAAACTAAATAAAAATAATGAGATAGAAAAAGCAAATATTATTAAAAATTTATTTTTTTTCATTAATATCCCTCCAGAAATCTCTCTAGAGGGATATTATTTCCATATATTATATTTTTATACTTTATCTATATCTCTTTAAAACTCTATCATTTAATCCATTCCAATATGCTTCTTTATATAGTATAATTGCATTTTTATAAGTAATTTTTTCTACTACTCCGTATATTTTATCTAATTCTTCAAGAGTTAATAGTGTTTCATCTTCTCTTATATTTATATTTTTATAAGTATAATCCATTGCCAATTGTTTGTCCAAGTATTTATTTAAACTAATAATCTTAGGTTTTATTATATTAGTAGAATAATTTGAAATAATATTATATAAATACTTATCTTCCTTTTCATCTTCACTAATTTCTCTTTCAATAGAAGATTTAAATCGTTTTATATCTGTTTCCTTACCTTGAAAGTGAAATAAATGTTTCATATTATATAGATCAGATATTGAATAATACTTTATGGTTAATTTTTCTAAGAGATTTACTTGTTTGTTATCTAGAAATCCTTGTCTGTATCCTTCTAAGTATAAAAAAAGTTCTAATCTATTTATATCTTCATGTATTACTTCTCCTAGATTATATGCTATAAGATGATTACCCCTACGTTTTCTAAGAAGTAAACTAATGTGTTTTCGCAATTTATTTATAGATATATATTTGGGGAATATATTACTAATATTATTTTCTAAATCATATAAATTTAAAAGTATATGTATACAATTAATGTCATTGTTAAATAGAAATTTGTATTTTAGCTCTTCATATATATCATAAACTTTAGTATCTGACAATGCCATAATCTATTCCCCTCCTTTACAAAAGATTCTTTCCATATTTTGTATAATGTAAACATAATTCAAGATAAATTCTACGACAGTATTTATTATTATACTACATTTTCCATCAAAATTATAGGGGGAAAATAGATAGAATTCCTACAAAAACTTAATATATTAATTTTGAAAATCCACAAAAAAATTAACCTTATGTTTCTGACACAAGGCTAAACTAAAATTTTGATTATCTTAAAATATTATAGTTCAAATGCAAATTGTCCATGAATTTCTTCTGAATAAGTTTGTATAGTATCTAATATGAAATAAGTTATCTTGGAATTTATAGAAACTGCAAAATTTAAGTCGTTTTTATAGTCTGTATGAACTGAATACTCTTCGATCACACTTTCTATATAATTTTTTATCTTTGAACCTAAATTTATAAATCTAGAATCATATATATCTATATCATCAGTATATATCATACTTTTATTAAATGTATGAGTTCTTGCAATTTCATTTAAGCGGGTCTCATATCTTATATGTCTCTTCATTGAATTAAAAAAGGTCCACCTATTTGCATGAGCTAAACAAACATAATCTGATAGGTAATGTGAAATAATTCCTATTTTTTTACTCAATATGGTGATAGCTACAGGGTCTAGCTTCTTATCAAAATCAATATATCTGCTTACAAATATAATTTTCATAATTTCTCTAGTTACAAAGTTTATACTCTCTTTTTTATAATGTCTAATCATCTTATAGTATGGATGTACATCTGGAGCTATTGAACCCCATAATAATTTTTCTCTATCCAATTTTAATCCATATATCTCAAATACATTATCGTATATATTGGTTGCAATTATTTTATGAGTGTCTGCAAATATTTTTAACATCCCCTTTACAAATACTTGTCACTATATTAAATACTATAATAAAAAAACTATTAAGTCAATGTATTATTATTATATAGTTGTGGTAAATTTATACATGTCCATTTTATCATTTATATTATCTATATACACTTTAAAATCATTTTCATTGTGTAAAACAAAAATTATTTCATCTATACCCTCGTTTTCTTCTATAAAATCTACTACAGCTTTTACAGATATTTCAACAGATTCTTCTATTGGATAACCATATGCACCTGTAGATATAGATGGGAAAACTATTGTTTTTATATTATACTCTAAAGCCAATCTTAGTGAATTATAATAAGAATTATATAAAAGCTTTCTGTCCATATCTCTATTTCTATATATAGGACCAACTGTATGAACTACATATTTAGCATGTAATTTTCCACCTGTAGTAATTCTAGCCTCTCCTGTAGGACAGCCACCTATCTTTTTGCACTGATCTAATATAATACTTCCACCTTTTTTATGTATAGCTCCATCTACTCCACTACCACCTAGGAGAGTATTGTTTGCAGCATTTACAATTGCATCCGCCTTTATTTCAGTTATATCACCTTTTATTATATCTATCTTTGTATTTTTATACTTTAACATATGCGCCCTCATCTTTTATTTAATATACTTTAAATTATATTATAACATACAAAAAATTATATTATAACATACAAATAAAAATAAAAATAGCGTCTACGACGCGTTAAAATCTTAAATTTTAACTTTCTTTTTAAAATTAAATTTGTTTTCATTTGGGTATAAATATTTTGGTGATATTTATGCCCAATATTTCTTTTAAAATTAAAGATATCTTTGCAGATCATTGGGATGCTTTTCTTAATGAAGGTTATCCTATTAGACCTACTGTTTTAAAAAATGTTGATAAAATAATTAAATGTGGTGACTCTTCAATGGGACACGCACTTTATCACTGTGAACACTGTGGTAAGTTTAAGCATGTCTATTTTACTTGTAAAAGTCGTTTTTGTAACTCTTGTGGCGCTAAGTATATTCAAGATCGTGCTTCTTCAATTTCTTCTAAACTCATTAATTGCAAACATCGTCATATTGTTTTTACTATTCCTAAAGAGCTTAGAATTTTCTTTAGCAGAGATAGAAAGCTTCTCAATCTATTTTTCAAGGCTAGTGCTGATACTATTCTAACTTGGTTTTTTAAATTAAATAAATCTGAGAATTTGAAGCCTGGGTTTATTTCTACTATGCATACTTTCGGTCGTGATCTTAAATGGAACCCTCATATACATATGCTTTTAACTGAAGGTGCTTCTGGTAACAGAACTGTTTGGAGAAAAATCTCTCATATTCCTTTTAATATGCTCAGGAAAAGGTGGCAAGCTACTATGCTTTCATTTCTTCATAAAAACCTTGGTTCTTCTTTTTATTCTCTTAAATCATATTTGTTTAAAAATTATCCTAAGGGTTTCTATGTTTATGCTAATCCAAATGTTAATTCTAAATCTTCTGAGGCTGTTAAGTATATTATTCGATACACTGGGCGTCCTGCTATGGCTCAGTCTCGTATCATTAATTATGATGGTGAATTTGTTGAGTTTTACTATGATCGCCACGAAGACAACAAACGGGTAGTTGAAAAAATACATGCTATGGATTTTATTAAGCGTTTAATTATTCATATTCCAGAAACACAATTTAAAATGATTAGATATTATGGTCTTTATGCTAAAAAATATTCTCATTCTTCTAAGCTCTATCTAATGGATACTGTTTCTAAGAAAAACTTTAGAAAAAAGTATTCTAATTGGCGTGCTAGACTTCTTCTTGCTTTCGGTGTAGACCCTTTATGGTGTTCTTGTGGGCATACAATGGAACTTGTTGATATTTTTCATTCAGGAGAAAACCAGTATATTGATAATTTTCCTTCTCAATTGTATAATAGTGCTTAGTAATTAATTTAGCACTGTGGAGGTGTTTTATGAATATTCTTGAAGGTTTTTCTAAAAATGATGATTTAGTAGAATTTATTTGTACTAAATGTGGTTATTCCCTTTGGGTTCCTAGTTTCATTGTAAATCAATTAGAAGAGGATAATATTTTTAATGGTCTAGCTCCATCTGTTCCACCACAGCCTTATTGCCAAGTTTGTGATGGTATTATGACTCCAAAATCATATACTGGTATTCGTGGTGTTCACTATGAATACAAAAAGTAATCTAATTTCTATTAGATTTTTTGGTATGCTTTAATTTAAGAGCATACCTTTTTTTTATTTAATAGGAAAGTAGAACTTTCCTATTAAATAAAAATAGCGTCTACGACGCGTTAAAATCTTAAATTTTAACTTTCTTTTTAAAATTAAATTTGTTTTCATTTGGGTATAAATATTTTGGTGATATTTATGCCCAATATTTCTTTTAAAATTAAAGATATCTTTGCAGATCATTGGGATGCTTTTCTTAATGAAGGTTATCCTATTAGACCTACTGTTTTAAAAAATGTTGATAAAATAATTAAATGTGGTGACTCTTCAATGGGACACGCACTTTATCACTGTGAACACTGTGGTAAGTTTAAGCATGTCTATTTTACTTGTAAAAGTCGTTTTTGTAACTCTTGTGGCGCTAAGTATATTCAAGATCGTGCTTCTTCAATTTCTTCTAAACTCATTAATTGCAAACATCGTCATATTGTTTTTACTATTCCTAAAGAGCTTAGAATTTTCTTTAGCAGAGATAGAAAGCTTCTCAATCTATTTTTCAAGGCTAGTGCTGATACTATTCTAACTTGGTTTTTTAAATTAAATAAATCTGAGAATTTGAAGCCTGGGTTTATTTCTACTATGCATACTTTCGGTCGTGATCTTAAATGGAACCCTCATATACATATGCTTTTAACTGAAGGTGCTTCTGGTAACAGAACTGTTTGGAGAAAAATCTCTCATATTCCTTTTAATATGCTCAGGAAAAGGTGGCAAGCTACTATGCTTTCATTTCTTCATAAAAACCTTGGTTCTTCTTTTTATTCTCTTAAATCATATTTGTTTAAAAATTATCCTAAGGGTTTCTATGTTTATGCTAATCCAAATGTTAATTCTAAATCTTCTGAGGCTGTTAAGTATATTATTCGATACACTGGGCGTCCTGCTATGGCTCAGTCTCGTATCATTAATTATGATGGTGAATTTGTTGAGTTTTACTATGATCGCCACGAAGACAACAAACGGGTAGTTGAAAAAATACATGCTATGGATTTTATTAAGCGTTTAATTATTCATATTCCAGAAACACAATTTAAAATGATTAGATATTATGGTCTTTATGCTAAAAAATATTCTCATTCTTCTAAGCTCTATCTAATGGATACTGTTTCTAAGAAAAACTTTAGAAAAAAGTATTCTAATTGGCGTGCTAGACTTCTTCTTGCTTTCGGTGTAGACCCTTTATGGTGTTCTTGTGGGCATACAATGGAACTTGTTGATATTTTTCATTCAGGAGAAAACCAGTATATTGATAATTTTCCTTCTCAATTGTATAATAGTGCTTAGTAATTAATTTAGCACTGTGGAGGTGTTTTATGAATATTCTTGAAGGTTTTTCTAAAAATGATGATTTAGTAGAATTTATTTGTACTAAATGTGGTTATTCCCTTTGGGTTCCTAGTTTCATTGTAAATCAATTAGAAGAGGATAATATTTTTAATGGTCTAGCTCCATCTGTTCCACCACAGCCTTATTGCCAAGTTTGTGATGGTATTATGACTCCAAAATCATATACTGGTATTCGTGGTGTTCACTATGAATACAAAAAGTAATCTAATTTCTATTAGATTTTTTGGTATGCTTTAATTTAAGAGCATACCTATTTTTATTTAATAGGAAAGTAGAACTTTCCTATTAAATAAAAATAGTTTTCAAGATTAATCTCGAAAACTTCTAAATGGCGTACCCTGAGGGAGTCGAACCCCCGACCTTCTGGTTCGTAGCCAGACACTCTATCCAGCTGAGCTAAGGGTACATTTTACCCACCAAATATTATTTGGTGGGTCCTAAGTAATTCATTAAATAGAACACTGGAGCGGAAAACGAGATTCGAACTCGCGACCCTCGCCTTGGCAAGGCGATGCTCTACCACTGAGCCATTTCCGCCTATCTGGTGGAGGAGACTGGATTTGAACCAGTGAAAGCAGAGCTAACGGATTTACAGTCCGTCCCCTTTAGCCACTTGGGTACTCCTCCATATGGAGCACTCACAGAGTACTACTATAATATTCAAATGGAGCTGGCAAGAGGACTTGAACCCCCGACCTACTGATTACAAGTCAGTTGCTCTACCAACTGAGCTACGCCAGCATAATTTTAAATGGCGACCTGGAAGGGACTCGAACCCTCGACCTCCAGCGTGACAGGCTGGCATTCTAACCAACTGAACTACCAGGCCGCGAAATATTTCGCAGTTTCGCTACACAAATTTATCAACTCGCTATGCTCGTATAAATTTGGTGCTCATTGCGTTTAACCTACTAGAACTCACTATCCTTCGTTAAGTTAGGTTATAAAATGGTGGGCACAACAGGGCTCGAACCTGTGACCCCCTGCTTGTAAGGCAGGTGCTCTCCCAACTGAGCTATGCGCCCATTAATTATATCACTTGTATCATATGTTTTTTCGCAGTCTCGCTAGACAAATTTATTTACTCGCTATGCTCGTATAAATTTGGTGCTCGTTGCGTTTGACCTACTAAAACTCACTATCGTTCGCTAAGTTAGGTCATAAAATGGTGACCCCACGGGGATTCGAACCCCGGATACCGCCGTGAAAGGGCGATGTCTTAACCGCTTGACCATGGGGCCATACAATTAATAAGTATTTTGCAAATATGAAATCTTATGGTAGCGGCGAACGGATTTGAACCGCTGACACTGCGGGTATGAACCGCATGCTCTAGCCAACTGAGCTACGCCGCCAAGTTTATAAAGTTTCAAAAAGATTTATGGTTGCACCCTATCGGGCACTACTATCTAAAAAGATTTTTGGTTGCGGGAGCAGGATTTGAACCTACGACCTCCGGGTTATGAGCCCGACGAGCTACCAGACTGCTCCATCCCGCGATATGTGGCACACTTAATCTTACCTTAAGTAAAACTTGGTGCCGGAGACCGGAATCGAACCGGTACGACCTTTTAAGGGTCGCAGGATTTTAAGTCCTGTGCGTCTGCCAGTTCCGCCACTCCGGCCCTTTATATTTACTATGGCTCTCAGGGTGGGACTCGAACCCACAGCCTACCGGTTAACAGCCGGTTGCTCCACCATTGAGCTACCTAAGAATACAGTTTCGCAACTCAAATTTGTTCACTTCCTACAGTCGTGCAAATTTGGTGCTCATTGCCTTTAACCTACCTACAATTCGCTTCTGCTCATTGGGTTAGGTTATAAAGCCCGGCGACTTCCTACTCTCCCAGGGCGTTGCCACCCAAGTACCATCGGCGTTAAGAGGCTTAACTTCTGTGTTCGGTATGGTTACAGGTGTGTCCCTCTTGCTATCGTCACCAGACGAAAACTACTTAGCAATTTATTTTCGATCATTATTTGGTCAAGTCCTCGACTTATTAGTATCTTTTAGCTTCAAGTATTACTACTCTTTCACCTTAGACCTATCTACCAGGTGGTCTTCCTGGAGTCTTACTCTATTGATGGGAAATCTTATCTTGAGGGGGGTTTCGTGCTTAGATGCCTTCAGCACTTATCCCTTCCAAACTTAGCTACTCAGCCATGCCTCTGGCGAGACAACTGATACACCAGCGGTTTGTCCATCCCGGTCCTCTCGTACTAAGGACAGCTCCTCTCAAATTTCCTACGCCCACGACGGATAGGGACCGAACTGTCTCACGACGTTCTGAACCCAGCTCGCGTGCCTCTTTAATGGGCGAACAGCCCAACCCTTGGGACCTACTCCAGCCCCAGGATGAGACGAGCCGACATCGAGGTGCCAAACCTCCCCGTCGATGTGAACTCTTGGGGGAGATAAGCCTGTTATCCCCGGGGTAGCTTTTATCCGTTGAGCGATGGCCCTTCCACGCGGTACCACCGGATCACTAAGTCCAACTTTCGTTACTGCTCCACTTGTAGGTGTTGCAGTTAAGCTTCCTTTTGCCTTTACACTCTTCGCACGATTTCCGACCGTGCTGAGGAAACCTTTGAGCGCCTCCGTTACTCTTTAGGAGGCGACCGCCCCAGTCAAACTGCCCAACTGACAGTGTCCCTATACCAGATAATGGTACCAGGTTAGAATTCTAGCCTAACAAGAGTGGTATCCCACATTTGACTCCACCAAGACTAGCGTCCTGGTTTCTTAGTCTCCCACCTATTCTGTACATGTTATGCCAAAATCCAATGTCAGCCTGCAGTAAAGCTCCACGGGGTCTTTCCGTCCTGTCGCGGGTAACACGCATCTTCACGTGTACTACAATTTCACCGGATCCTTTGTTGAGACAGTGCCCAAGTCGTTGCACCTTTCGTGCGGGTCGGAACTTACCCGACAAGGAATTTCGCTACCTTAGGACCGTTATAGTTACGGCCGCCGTTTACTGGGGCTTAAGTTCTAAGCTTCGGATTACTCCTAACTCTTCCCCTTAACCTTCCAGCACCGGGCAGGTGTCAGCCCCTATACTTCGTCTTTCGACTTAGCAGAGACTTGTGTTTTTGGTAAACAGTCGCTTGGGCCTATTCACTGCGGCCAGATGATCTTTCGATTGTGCAATCTATCCTTCTCTGGCACCCCTTCTCCCGAAGTTACGGGGTCATTTTGCCGAGTTCCTTAACAAAGGTTCTTCCGCTCGTCTTAGGATTCTCTCCTCGCCTACCTGTGTCGGTTTACGGTACGGGTAGTTAAATACTCGATAGTGGCTTTTCTTGGCAGCATGGAGTCAGTTGCTTCTCTACTTGTTTTTCGATCCCCATCACATCTTGGAATTATGGGAACGGATTTGCCTATCCCCACTTCCTACTTGCTTAGACGCGCTTTTCCAACTGCGCGCTCAACTTATCCTTCTGCGTCACCACATCTCTCAAACGCATTTATCTAGTACAGGAATTATAACCTGTTGTCCATCGCCTACGCTTTTCAGCCTCGGCTTAGGTCCCGACTTACCCTGAGTGGACGAGCCTTCCTCAGGAAACCTTGGGCTTTCGACGGGTGAGATTCTCACTCACCTTTCGCTACTTATGCCAGCATTCTCTCTTGTGTTAAGTCCACCATTCCTTTCGGTATAGCTTCAAGCCTAACACAATGCTCCTCTACCATCCTTTCGGATCCACAGCTTCGGTACCAAATTTAGCCCCGGAAATCTTCGGCGCAGGGTCTCTCGACCAGTGAGCTATTACGCACTCTTTAAATGTATGGCTGCTTCTAAGCCAACATCCTGGTTGTCTGTGAAACCCCACATCCTTTCACACTTAATTTGGATTTAGGGACCTTAGCTGGTGGTCTGGGCTTTTTCCCTTTCGACTATGAAGCTTATCCCCCATAGTCTGACTCCCAAGTATATGAGTATGGCATTCGGAGTTTGATAGGCTTTGGTAACGCTATGCGCCCCTTAGCCAGTCAGTGCTCTACCTCCATCTCACTTTATCTTGAGGCTAGCCCTAAAGCTATTTCGAGGAGAACCAGCTATCTCTGAGTTCGATTGGCTTTTCACCCCTATCCACAGGTCATCCGATAACTTTTAAACGTTACCCGGTTCGAGCCTCCATTGAATTTTACTTCAACTTCACTCTGCCCATGGATAGATCACTCAGTTTCGGGTCTATGGCATACAACTAATTCGCCCTATTAAGACTTGGTTTCCCTACGGCTTCGTAACTTAATTACTTAACCTTGCTGCATACCATAACTCGCTGGCCCGTTCTACAAAAAGTACGTGGTCACACATATAAAGTGCTTCCACTGCTTGTAAGCATAGGGTTTCAGGTTCTATTTCACTCCCCTCCCGGGGTTCTTTTTACCTTTCCCTCACGGTACTATTCTCTATCGGTCACTAAGGAGTATTTAGCCTTGGGAGGTGGTCCTCCCTACTTCCCACAAGATTTCTCGTGTCTCATGGTACTCTGGAGAAAAGCCTGTATAAACTTAGTTTCGACTACAGGACTATCACCTTCTTTGGTGAGACTTTCCAGTCTTCTTCGTCTACTAATTTTATATCCTTTGCTTTTTCCTTAACCCCAGATAAATCTGGTTTGGGCTGTTTCCCGTTCGCTCGCCGCTACTTAGGAAATCGAATTTTTCTTTCTCTTCCTCAGGGTACTTAGATGTTTCAGTTCCCCTGGTCTTCCTTCATACACCTATGTATTCAGTGTATGATACTTGAGGGTTGCTCAAGTAGGTTTCCCCATTCGGACATCTCCGGATCAAAGTCTATTTGCGACTCCCCGAAGCATTTCGGTGCTTATCCCGTCCTTCATCGGCTCTTAGTGCCAAGGCATTCGCCCTATGCTCTTAATAACTTGACCTTAAAAATTTTGATCTATTTTTTATTGCTTTTGTAGTTTTCAACGTTCATGCTTACTAAAGTTTACGCATTCACTCTTCCGCTCACTTCAGTTCGCTACACTGTCCGTTTTGCCTACAACTCGCTATGCTCGTTGGACAAAAAGGCAATGTTCAGTTTAATAAATTCACAACAGTATCTCTTGTGAATTAGTGGTGGAGATGAGGAGAGTCGAACTCCTGACCTCCTGCTTGCAAGGCAGGCGCTCTCCCAACTGAGCTACACCCCCATGTTATAAAAACATGATAATATATATAAAAAAACAGTGTGAGTACTTTGGAGTCGGCTCCGTAGACTAAATCAAAGATTTAGACTACGCGACATCTGACCTACAACGAAATCAGAGATTTCTGTTAGGTCATAATCTCCTTAGAAAGGAGGTGATCCAGCCGCACCTTCCGATACGGCTACCTTGTTACGACTTCACCCTAGTCATTGACCCTACCTTCGACAGCTGCTTCCTTGCGGTTAGCTCACTGGCTTCGGGTATCGCCAACTTCCATGGTGTGACGGGCGGTGTGTACAAGACCCGGGAACGCATTCACCGCGGCATTCTGATCCGCGATTACTAGCAACTCCAACTTCATGTAGGCGAGTTGCAGCCTACAATCCGAACTGGGATCGGCTTTTAGAGATTCGCTCCTTATCGCTAAGTGGCTCCTCGTTGTACCGACCATTGTAGCACGTGTGTAGCCCAGGACATAAAGGGCATGATGATTTGACGTCATCCCCACCTTCCTCCGATTTATCATCGGCAGTCTCTCTAGAGTGCTCAACTTAACTTGTTAGCAACTAAAAATAGGGGTTGCGCTCGTTGCGGGACTTAACCCAACATCTCACGACACGAGCTGACGACAACCATGCACCACCTGTGTCCTCTGTCCCCGAAGGGAAAACTCTATCTCTAGAGTGGTCAGAGGCATGTCAAGCCCTGGTAAGGTTCTTCGCGTTGCTTCGAATTAAACCACATGCTCCGCTGCTTGTGCGGGTCCCCGTCAATTCCTTTGAGTTTCATACTTGCGTACGTACTCCCCAGGCGGAGTGCTTAATGCGTTAGCTGCGGCACCGAGGTTTGACCCCCAACACCTAGCACTCATCGTTTACGGCATGGACTACCAGGGTATCTAATCCTGTTTGCTCCCCATGCTTTCGTTCCTCAGCGTCAGTATAAGTCCAGAAAGTCGCCTTCGCCACTGGTATTCTTCCTAATATCTACGCATTTCACCGCTACACTAGGAATTCCACTTTCCTCTCCTTAACTCAAGCCTTCCAGTTTCAAATGCTTACCACGGTTAAGCCGTGAGATTTCACATCTGACTTAAAAGGCCGCCTGCGAACCCTTTACGCCCAATAATTCCGGACAACGCTCGCCCCTTACGTATTACCGCGGCTGCTGGCACGTAATTAGCCGGGGCTTCCTCCTAGGGTACCGTCATTATCGTCCCCTAGGACAGAACTTTACGACTCGAAAGCCTTCATCGTTCACGCGGCGTCGCTGCATCAGAGTTTCCTCCATTGTGCAATATTCCCCACTGCTGCCTCCCGTAGGAGTCTGGACCGTGTCTCAGTTCCAGTGTGACCGTTCACCCTCTCAGGCCGGTTACCCATCGTTGCCTTGGTGAGCTTTTATCTCACCAACTAGCTAATGGGACGCGAGACCATCTTTCACCGCTTTACGCTTTGACTTTTAAATAATGCTATCTAAAAGTATCATAAGGTATTAATCCCAGTTTCCCGAGGCTATCCCTTTGTGAAAGGCAGGTTTCTCACGCGTTACTCACCCGTCCGCCGCTAAGATAATAAAAGAGTCAATCCGAAGAAATCTTCTTTTAAAACTTCGCTCAACTTGCATGTGTTAGGCACGCCGCCAGCGTTCGTCCTGAGCCAGGATCAAACTCTCATTTAAAAGTTTAAGTTTGATTGGCTCAATTATTTGTTGTTAATTGATTTTGTGTGTTTAGATTCAAAGTATTTCACACTGTTTAATTATCTAAGTTCATTGCCGCTCTCTCGAGGCGACTTTATCAGTATAACATCTCTTTTGTTTCTTGTCAACAGTTTTTTAAAATTCTTTTTTTGTTGACTTTTTTTGTTGCTGCATCATCTTTTGTTGCCCTGATGACTATTAATACTATACACTGTATTTTTATCTTTGTCAACATATAAAATAAAGTTTTTTAAAATAATATTTATAAAAGGCTTCTAGGGCGTTGAATTACTATAGTTCATAATAATTTAGCATGGCATATATTAGTTAATTTCATGCTCTTTCAATTCTTTTATATTGTTTTCATAGCAAAATATTACTGCCTCTACTCTATTGTTTACCTGAATTTTATTATATATATTAGTAATATGATTTTTAACAGTCTTTTCACTAATAAAAAGTTTTTTAGCTATTTCTATATTGCTATATCCAAAAGATATAAACTCTAATATTTCATATTCCCGTGATGACAGAAGCTCTATCTTCGATAAATTTTTCAAGTCATTTAAACCTATACTTTGTTTTTCATATAAAATTTTTGTTAATGAAGGATCTAAATAATTTTTATTATTATTTACACTCCTTATTATTTCTAATAAATCCAGAAAACCTTTATCCTTTGTTACAAATCCATTAGCTCCAAATTTAATAGCTTGGATTATATTATGCTTGCTAGGATAAGCTGTAAGCATAATTACCTTAACTTGCAACCCAAACAATGCTCTAATTCTTTTTAATGTTTCTATACCATTCAATATAGGCATATTTATATCTAATAATATTAGATCTGGCTTTTTATCTGATGTCAATGCATCTATAGCTTCTTTACCATTATTTGCTTCACCTATAATTTTTATTCCATTAGTTTTTCCTATTAATTCTCCTATTCCTTGTCTTAGTAATTTATGGTCGTCGACTAGCATTATATTTATCAAACTTGTCTACAACTCTCTCTTTTTATCAATCTCATAGGAAGATTTATACGCTGTTCTTGCATTGATTCATCCACTATATTTTTAAGCATTTTCCTCATAGAGACAGCACCTAAATCATAGTAAGGCTCTTTTATAGTAGTAAGTGTAGGCCTATATATAGAAGCAACACTTATATCACCATACCCAGCTACAGATATATCTTCAGGCACTTTAATATTGTTATCATGGAAATAATTCATAAGCCCTATTGCAATTTCATCCTGGGAACAAAATATTGCTGTAATGTTTTTATCTTCTATTAACCTTTTAACTTCATCTCCTATTTCATATCCACCTTGAATCTTATGACTATCTACACTAAAAATTATTGCCTCTTTTTTAATAGATTCCATAGATTCTGTATAAGATTCTATTTTACATCTTTCAATTGTCAAATCAATATCCTTTTTCTGAGCTATATACATAATGTTCTCATGTCCTAATTCTATTAAATAATCCATCATTGACCTTGCAGCCTCTTTATTATCTAGTTTTATAGTAGGAAGCTGGGGAACATTATAATATCTATTTAAATTTATAAACTCTATCTTAAGATTTTCTACATAATCAATCAATTTTTCATTTAAGATTTCAGATACTAATATGATACCTTCTACCTGTTTTGTACGAAATAATTGAAGAAATCTCATTTCAGTTTCAGGATCTCCATAACTACTACTTAAAATAATATCGTAATTGTACATCCTTCCTATCTCTTCAATACCTCTTACAATTTGAGATACATAATAGCTCCCAATGTCATCTACAACCACGCCTATTAAGTTAGATTTTTTAGTAACCAAACTTCTTGCAACTTCGTTTGGCTCATAGCCCAAGACTTCTATGGCATTTAAAACTTTTCTTCTAGCCTCAGGGCTTACAGGCTTAGAATCATTTATTACTCTAGATACTGTAGATATTGAGACTTCTGCCAGCTTAGCTACATCCTTTATTGTTGCTGCCATGTTTTCCCTCCTTATTGTATTCTAAATTAGGAGAAAATGCATTTGACAATAGTTTACAAAGATTTAAAGATGAGTTATCAAACTCTTTTTCCTTTAATGAAACCCTTAAATAAACAATTGCCTTTACTTCTTCTCTTATGATTAATGGCACAACCATTACAGATTTCCAATTAGGCATACCTGATATATCATCTATATTATGGCTGTTTTCCCAATCAATTAAAAATTCTCCCATTTTATTTTTTATAACTCTATCTATGATATTGTAATTATAATCTTTTTTTGAATAGCTGTCTAAAGTTTTTTTACTGCTATAAAATGTTGTTTTACAACTAGAATCTTCATCTATTATAAAAAGTGTAGAGTCTTTAGAATCTAAACAGTTATTTAGTATTTCTAAAAATGTATATATTTTATATTCAAAACTTTCTTTTTTTGTATTTAAATTCAGTATATCTAGTATTGCAGTCATATTCCTATATTCTAAACTAGAACTTCCAAACAATATTCCTTCTAATCTCTCAGATTTACTAAGCCCTTTACCTATTTTAGGGCCCCATATAACTACATTATTTTTGTTGAATTTTTCTTTTGCTTGATATAGAGCTTGGTCAGCTTTATTAATTAAAATTTTCTTAAATTGACTATGAATTGGATATTGTGACAATCCTATACTGGCAGTTATCTTTCTATCAATTCCTTGAATTTGGATTTGTTCTATCGCACACCTTATCTTTTCTGCTATTTTCTTACCATCTTCAAGATTAGTATTTAATAAGGCTAATATAAACTCTTCACCACCATATCTCCCGACTAAATCAGTAGACCTAACACTTGACTTGAGCTTTTTACCAACTAAGGATAATACTTCATCTCCTTTCATATGTCCATATGTGTCATTTACATCTTTAAAATCATCTATATCTATCATAAGTAGACTAAAAGAACCGTTAGATTTATTATGCTTAGTCAATGCCCCTTCTAATTTAACTTCAAACTGTTTTCTAGTTAATACTTTAGTTAACTTATCTGTAGTATTTGCAAGTTTCAATTTATTGTTTTGTATATTTATATATACTAAATATGATAATGAATTTATGAGTTTTAACCTTTTGAAGTCAAATCTATTTAAATAACTATCCGTCTCTAAATAAATATACACCCTATAATCTTCATTTAGATAATTATTGTTTTTTCTTCTATCTAAAACATCTAAACTCTCTATAGATTTTGAAATCGGAACACATATAAGACCTACCACATCATTAGCTAAATACTCCATATACTTACTTTCCCTCATATTAGAAAACATTTTATTTAATAATATTCCAACAGAGCTCTTGTTAGACAAGTTTAATATTCCAATTTTTTTAGTATAGCTATCTCCTTCTTCATCATTTATAGCATTGGAATATTCTCCAGTCTTTAAGTCTTGTATTATTATAGACCCTTTATTTGCCAAAGTTTCTTTTTTAATATATCTAAGTATTAACTTCAAATTCTGTGTATAGTCTTCACCCATTTTTAAAAGCAGCTCTTCTATAGAGTTTAAATTTTCTTTTTCATTCTTTACACTTGCTAAACTATTGAATTCATCATCATTTAAATTTTCAAATATATTATTGAACTCAAAATAACTATCAAATTTAGATTCTACTATATCATTTAATTTTATATATTCTATGTTTTTATTGAATTGTAGCTTTATAGATCGATATAAATATTCTTTGACCAAATCTCCATTGTTATTTTGAATATATTTAAACTTTAAATTATTGTCTTTAATAGAATTTAAAGATTTAAATATCAAATTTAGAGACTTCATAAAGTGTTTTATAGCTTTTCTATACTCCTTAAGTTCAAACCATTTATAGCCCAATATAATATGGGCTTGTAAATTTATATTACATAAATCTCTATTATTAGAGTCAATTCTTTTTTCTAAATTTACTATGTTTTCTTCTTTTGGATTTAAAATAACTTTTGACAATTCAATTAAAAAATCAAATATAGGAAGTTTTAGATCCTTATTTTCACTTCTATATTTCAAAAATAGTTCTGCAGCAAATAAATTGTCCCCCTCTATGGCTGCTATTATGCTAAACACCAACATTAATTTAAATTTGTCATATAGGAAGTTAGTTTTGTTATACTCCTCTAAAACCTGGTTTACCTCTTTTTTATCTAAAGAATCACTTAGGCAGTATTTATAGTAGATTCTAATAAATCTAGAGTTTAAATAAGCCTTATAATTATTCTCCTTTGACACTTCACCAACTTTTTCTGAATATTTTATAGCTTTTTTGTATTCACCAAAATTCCCATAGAAAATGCTTAAAAATTTATAATAGTTTATAAGTGTTTCACTCTCATGTACATTACTTTTATTAAAGAGCTTTTTTAATTCTCCATATATCCTAAATGCCTTATTATTTTCCCCTATCTGCAAATAAGCTATTCCTAAATTCGACTTAGCAATAATAATCCCTTTAAATTCTTTCACTTCTTTTAGGAGTGTTACACTATTTTCAAACTTCTCTATACTATTTTCATACTCAAATTTATCTAGACATATCTCTCCTATATTATTTGAAAAAATAGACAATTCTTTTATAACTCCATATTTGTTTGCTATATCATAGCCCCTATTAAAATATTTGATAGCCTCTTCATAATCCCCGTACCAACTTACTAAAGTATTGCCTATATTGTTAATAGGTTTTAATATCCTTATACTATCTTTTGTATATCGAAAGTGTTCTATACTAGTTTTAAAGTCTTCTATAGCTGTCTTAGGATTTTTTGCTAAATATTCATATACTCCTTTTAAGTTATAAAATACACCTTGGCATAAGTGACTATTAGATTTTTTACATAAATTCATAGCATTTTTTAAATCTTCTTCAATTAACTCTAATTTATTAGTGCTTATATTATACTTTGTCTTAATAATATAAAGCCTTAGATACTCATCTTTAAAATTGATTTCTAAAATTAATTCTTCAATTTCATCTATTATTTTTTTTGCATCATCCAATTGATTATAATTTAGATGCAATTCTGCCTCATAATGTTTTCCTGTTATAAAGCTTATTATATTGTTTTCTTTTTTAGAAATATCTATTAATTTTTCTATATAGTGTTCTAACTCATTCATATTTCCCTTTAGAAGATGTATTTCCATTAAGTACTCTAATATTTGAAATTTTTCTTTTGAATTGATCATTTGAGCAGTGTTCTCTGCAACTTCTAGTAAATAGATACATTCTTCGCTATATTTATTTTCTTGTTTATCTAAGTATTCTAGTATAGTTTTTAATGCTAATTTATGTTGATTAGAGTTAAATAGATGATTTAGTAATTCCTCTAAATATAAACTAGGATTTATAAGATATAAGTCATACAAAAAAACTGAAGCTTTTTCATGCAAATATTTTTTTTCAACCTCGTTTATATGTAAATACATTATCTCTTTTAGCTCTGTATTAGTAATTATGTAGCTGCTTTTTAAGTCCTCAATATTTTTCCCAACCATATCTTCTTTGATTAATTTATCTATACATCTATCTATTTCCTTATTATCAAAATTTAAAATTCTAGCAATAATATCCTTCTCTAAAAAATTATTAAATGTAGACATAACTTTAAAAACTTCAAAAGTTTTTTTATCCATTTGATTAAATTGAAGTTTCAAGTCGTTTTTACAGATCATATTTTTTTTAGTTCTTAAAAAATCATCTCCTATAATTTGCCAACTACCTGATTCATCTATGAATAATTCACATCTATGATAAAGTTTTTTAACAATGTTTATAAGATTTTTCAAATTCCCTTTAGATCTTTTATACAAATCTTCTAATACACCATTATCTAGATATGGAGTACCCAATATATCCTTTATAGCTTTCTCAAAGTCTGGCTTTTCTATATCTTCTAGCTTTAATAAACAAGCTTTTCTCTTTTTTAGATAATCTTTAATCTTATTAATAATAAAATGATTTTTTATTGAATTTTCATTTGAAATCGACACAATAAAAGCAATGTTTTTATTGTCTAGACTAGAAACCAAATATTCTATTATAGATATAAATTTTTCACTTGCTTTATCTATATTGTCAATAATTATATATATTTTATCATCTATTGATAAATCTGAAAGATAACTTCTAAGCCTGTTATATAATTTAAATTCTTTATTAATCTCTAATAAATCCTCTTTATTTCCCCGTGAATCAGTATATAAACTTGTATTAAAATGAAAATCATCTTTATATTTATATAGTATTTCATTTGAAGCAAATTTCACAGTTTCTTTAAATAAATTATTAATACTTATTACACCTAAATGATCTTCCCTATCTATATTTAATCTACATACTTTTTTCCCTCGAATCTTAAGTTTAAAACTAACTTCTTTTAAAAACCTTGACTTCCCTACGCCCTTCTTACCCTTTACAATTATAAGTTTTTTTGTATTTAAACCCATATTTAAAGAATCATCTATGTCTATTATCTCTTTTAATTCTTTTTTTCTTCCCCTGATTTGATTTTTATAGAAAAGTTGACTTCTTTCAGAGCCTATATCTATAGTATAATCTAATTCAAACTTATCTATTATAGTTTGCATATGTGCAAGCAAGTCTCCTTGCTGATTTTTATTGTTTTCAGTTAATTCATTTATAATATTTATTAAAATTGTCTTTTCATCTATATTTAAATCATCTCTAAAACTTTCAAAACTATACTCATAATTTTTTAATCCATTATGAGATTGATTAAAAAATAAATACTTAATCATAATTCCCAAAGAATAGAGGTCCACATCCTTATTTTCCCTATTAGGATTTATAATAATTTGAGGATCTATAAAACACTCTTCTAAATCACTATACATAGATTCAGCGTATATAGCTTCAGCACTTGCTAAATCTCTTAACTTAACTCTATATTCTCTACTTAGAAAAATATTAAATGGATTTAAAACTTTATAATTAATCCCTCTATAATGGAGATAATCTATGGTTTTCATTAAATCCAATAATATTGTAAGCCTAGTATTAAACTCTAATTTATGAATTGCTTTATGTAATACAATACCTTCAGTATATTCGCTTACGGTATAATACATCGGTATATCATTTTTCTTTAAATTTATAGTTTCTACAATGTTAAACTTTTCACAGTTCAATATATTCTTATGATTTATATTTTTAAATTTTATAAAATTAACAGAAAAATATTCTAGAATATTTTTCTGTTTTGTAGGTAAATATAAAGTTAGAAATTTTTTCTTTTTATCTTGCCAAAGATCGCTCACTATATAAGACTCATTATAAAGTCCTTCATTTACTACCCCTTGTATTTTATATCTCCCATTTATAAGCTCCATGATGCTTTCCCCTTTATAAAAGCTATTTATAACTATTTTTATTCATATTTCTATATTCTTAAATAAATATTTTCATGGCTTTAGAGCAGACTTGAAAATTAGCAGGCAACTCTCCCCCATACTCCCCATCTATATCTATAGCTATGTCTTTATCTGATTTAATTGTAATACTCTTTGTCTTGAAATAAATTACATTTGGATGATTTATATGTCCTCCTCTTAATACATTAAAAAATATATTTGCAAGTTCTGGAACATCGGAATTTTTAATTATAAGTACATCTAATAATCCATCTAATACATCTGCATCTGGAGCAAGTTTTCTAAATCCTCCTATAGACGAGCTGTTTGATATTAAAAATAATAATATCTTTTCATCTGAAGTATATTCTTCACTTTCAAACCTTACATTTATAGGTGCTAATCCTTGTCTTACTAATTCTATCAAGCCCTCAAAATAATAAGCCATTCTACCTAATAAAGCTTTTGCCTCTGGCTGTACTTGATATCCTACATTTGTTAGAATACCTCCAGCAGCAACATTAACAAAATAATCGTTACTAGTTTTCCCAATATCAATGTCAATAATCTTTCTCCTCTTTATCATTTCAAAAAAGTCATTGATATTATTTGGTATATTTAGATAGTTGGCAAAGTCATTTACTGTTCCAGTAGATAGTATTGCTACAGGAACCTTTCTTTGACTTTTAGCAATTCCTTTAGCCACCTCATTTACTGTACCATCTCCACCACATGCAATTATTATATCCCAATCTTCATTACAAGTTTTGATAGTCTCTTTCATAGCATCATCTTTCTTTTTAGTCATGAATTTTGCTACAGTATAGCCATCATCTAAAAGCAATTTCGTTAAATAATCTACTTTTCTCTCCGTTAATTGCTTACCTGAAGATGGGTTTAAAATTATCTTTACTTTCTCCATTTTAATTTAACCTCTCATAAACAAATATTATTTTATCTTAATATATAGTATAACAGTATTTCACTCTTAATCAATAAATATTATAAATTAAAAACAAAAAAACTATAGTTTACAAAAAGAACCCTAAAATAAGGGTTCCAAAATCATTTTTTCATTTTTTTTCTTATAATATCAACTATATCCTTAATGTAATCTACATAATCAGTAATGTTCATAGCATTATATTTTATATTCATTACAGTATCAACAATACCTTCAGTTACTTCATCTACACTAGTTGTAACTTTTTGTACAGTATTCTTTACATCATTTGTTGACGATTCAACTTTTTCAGTTATAGAGTTTACACTGTGAATTACTTCAGTTATCTCTGGTTTAATGTCTCTTAACATATCATTTGTTTCTCTAGTTATGTTATTTACATTTGTAGCAATTCCTGGTATCTGTTTTATAGTTGTATCTATTTGAGCTTGATTATCTTCTAAGGTCTGATTTATATTACTAAGTATTTTACTTACTTTCATCAATATCATTATTAAAAATACACCAACACCTATTCCCAATAAAAACAATATGAGTGTAAATAAATCTTGTACAGTTAAATTGGCGGTCATCCTCTCCCCCTCTTTCTATTTTTCTTTTGTTTTTTATAAATTTTAGTATTAGTTGTTTTTAATATCTTTTTTTATTTCTTCAGAGGTTTGTTTTGCAATTTCTTCTATACTTTCCATTCCGTCCTTTAAGTCTTGCTGTACATCTTTTTTAATATCTTCCATATCTTCTTTTGCATATTTTACATTATCTTTTATTGCGTTTTTTTTAGTTTTTAAATCTTCAACACCTTGTTTTACTTCGCTTGTTACCTTGTTTTTAATCTTTTCTACTTCATCCATTTTTTCATTTACTGTAGCTTTTACATTTCCAGCAACTTCTTTAGATTTTTCCGCTATTTCTTCTCTAGTTTCTTTACCAGATTTTGGAGCAAATAGTAATCCAGTTGCAGCTCCTATAGCTGTTCCAATAACTGTTCCAGTGACAACTTTTTTAGCAGTATCAACTTTTTTCTTTCTTTCAAGTTCCTTCTTTTTACTTTGAATCATTTCCTTTATTAACATTTCCATCTCTCCTTTTATAGTTTAACTTAAATTATTATATAACTGATAATACCCCAATTTTATCAATACAATCAATAAAGAGCTAATTTGTATAATAAATCTCTTTTGCCTTTCTTAATTATATTTACATTATTTTGTTTTTTTATACATATATAGTTTACCATACTTTTATATCGAAATAATTTTAAATTAATGTTAATATGGTATAAGTAATATAGAAAGGTGGTTTTTTACTTTATGGGTTCATTTTATAGATTAAAAGATTTTTTTATAAAACATAAATTTAAATATATAATAGGACTTTTTTCTTTACTCTTTGTAGATATAATTCAATTATTAGTACCTAGAATAATCGGAAATCTTACAGATGATTTTAGCAATAATGTTTTAGATAATGCTCTAATTGTTAAATACTCACTCTATATAATTATAACTGGATTATTAATAGGAATAGGTAGATTCTTTTGGAGAATTAATATAATCTCTACTTCAAGAGTATTAGAGTATGAATTGAGAAAAAAATTATTTAATCATCTATTAACTCTATCTCCAAATTATTTTAACAATCATAAGACTGGAGATTTAATGAGTCATGCAACTAATGATATAAATGCTGTAAGAATGTCTTTAAGTTTCGGAATTATAATTATGATAGACTCTATATTTATAATGATTCTATCTTTATTTATGATGATTAGAACTACTAGCTTAAAACTTACAATACTCGCTGTTTTTAATTTACCCATTATAATCTATCTTACTAGGAATTTTGGTAAGAGGATCTATAAAAGGTCTCGTATGGTTCAAGAATCATTTTCAAACTTAACAAATATAACTCAAGAAAGTTTTTCAGGAATAAGGGTTATTAAATCTTTTGTACAGGATGATCTTATCTCTAAAAAATTTCTGAAAGTAAGTAAAGAAAATCTAGAAAAAAACTTAAGCTTAGTTAAAATGTCCGGAGTTTTTACTCCTTTATTACAATTTATAGCTTCTATTAGTATTTTGATTACAATATTTTATGGAGGAAGACAAGTCATACTTGGATATATCTCTCTTGGAGATTTTGTAGCTTTTAACTCTTATTTAGGATTGCTTTCATTTCCTACACGAGGAATAGGTATAGTAATAAATGTATTACAAAGAGGTATGGCCTCTATGGACAGATTAAACTTAATATTTGATGAAAAACCCGAAATACAAAATCCTTCCAATGCAATGGAGAATAAGACCTTATCTGGTAAAGTGGAATTTAAAAATGTAAATTTTAGATATCAAAATACAAAATATAATGCCCTATCTAATATTAACTTTACTTTAAAGCCTGGCAATACTCTTGCTATTGTAGGAAAAACCGGTAGTGGTAAGACTACTCTAGTAAATACATTGTTAAGATTATACGATATAGATAATGGTGAAATACTATTAGATGAAAAAAACATTAAATCTTATAATTTAAAAGTCTTAAGAGAAAGTATAGGTTATATTCCTCAAGATAATTTTTTGTTCTCTAAAACCATCAAATACAATATTGGATTTGGATTTGAGAATCAAATCTCAGATGAGAGAATATACAAGGCTGCAAAATTTGCACAAGTTTATGATAATATAATAGATTTCCCTGATAAATTTGATACTCTTTTAGGAGAACGAGGGGTTACTCTTTCCGGCGGGCAAAAGCAAAGGGTATCTATTGCAAGGGCTATTATAAAAAACCCTTCTATTCTTATATTAGACGATAGTTTTTCAGCAGTTGACACTCAAACAGAAGAAAAAATACTGCAAAATTTAAAGGACTTTACTAAGGATAAAACTACTATAATCATTAGTCATAGAGTATCTACTATAAAATCTGCAGATGAAATTTTATACTTAGATGAGGGCAAAGTTGTTGAACGAGGCACACATGAAGAATTGATATTGTTAAATGGATTTTATAAGGATTTATACGAAAAACAACTATTAGAAGATAAAATAGGCAAGAATGAAAGGAGGCAATAGGCATGGACGAAAAAACATATAAAGAAAAAGACCAAAAATCATATGATTTTAAACTTATGAAAAGACTTTTGAAATATGCACTTCCCTACTGGAAATTCTTGTTGTTTTCTTTACTATTATTAATAGCTTTAACTGTTTTAGAATTATTAAATCCCTATCTTTTAAAAATAGCTATTGATGACTATATAAATATGGATCAAAAAGCTATCTATAAAGTAGAGCTGGATTATCCTATAGACGGAATAATCATTGGAGAATACAAATATATTAATGAAAAATCTTTAGACAATGGCCAAATAAATCATTTAGAAGCCAAAGAAAAAATGAAGATTCTAAATGATAATGATAAGTATTATCTAGTGGATTTTGAAGCTGAAAATATAGAAAATGGTAAAAGTTTAAGTATAGAAAAATATAGAGAGTTTAGAAGTTCTGATATAGAAGGTTTAAAGAAAATTTCCATCCTATTCTTTATAGTAATATCTTTTACTTTTATGTTTAATTATATACAAGTATATATCTTAAATTATACAGGTCAAAACATAATTTTTAATATAAGAAAAGAAGTATTTAATCATATAAAGAGCTTATCTATTGGATATTTTGATAAAAATCCTGTAGGTCGATTAGTCACAAGAGTAACCAACGATACAGAAACCTTAAATGAAATGTATACATCTGTACTAATCAATTTGTTTAAAGACATATTCATGATTTTAGGTATAATTATTATAATGATACGATTAGATTATACCTTAGCTTTCATATCCTTATCTTTAACACCTGTAATTTTTCTAATAACTATAATTTTTAGAAAGTATATTAGAGTGATATATAGATTAGGTCGAGTCCAATTAGCTAAAATAAATTCAAGTTTAAATGAAAATATATCTGGTGTTAAGATAGTTCAAATATTTAATAAGGAAAAAAAGGTATCTGAGGAATTTGATGATATAAATAGAGATTATCTGGAAACAAGAAAAAAAGAAGTACTGGCATTTGCAATTTTTCGTCCTTCAATTGAGATAATAAGATCCCTAGGAATAGCTTTACTTATATATTTTGGAGGAGGAAAAGTGATATCAAATTCAATTGAATTTGGAACATTATATCTTTTTATAAATTATCTGAGAAAGTTCTTTGTCCCTATTCTAGATTTAGCAGAAAAATATAATATCCTCCAATCTTCAATGGCTGCAAGTGAGAGAATATTTTCAGTCTTAGATACACATGAACATATAATAAATTATAATCCTGGTGAAAAAATTATAGACTTTAAAGGCAAAATAGAGTTTAAAAATGTTTGGTTTGCATATGAAGGCGAAAACTGGGTTTTAAAAAATATTAATTTCAAAATAAACCCTGGTGAAACAGTTGCTATTGTAGGGGCGACAGGTGCTGGTAAGTCTTCTATAATAAATTTATTAACTAGATTTTATGATATACAATATGGTGAAATTTTAATCGATGATATAAATATAAAAGATATTGATAAATATGAATTAAGAAAAGCTATTGGAGTTGTATTGCAGGATGTATTCATTTTTACAGGGGATATTAAGGATAATATTAGATTGAATCAAAAAGATATAAATATGGAAGAGATAAAAAAAGTTTCAAAATATGTTAATGCAGATAATTTTATAAATAAATTTCCAGATAAGTATAATGAAGCTGTAACGGAAAGAGGCTCTACTCTATCAGCTGGAGAAAAACAATTACTTGCATTTGCTAGAACTTTAGCATATAATCCAAAGATATTGATTCTAGATGAAGCTACTTCAAATATTGACACTGAAACTGAAATTCTAATCCAAGATGCTTTAAAGAAATTAATCAGGGGTCGAACTTCTATTGCTATTGCCCATAGACTTTCAACTATACAATATGCAGATAATATCATAGTGTTAAGCAATGGAGAAATAAAGGAAATGGGAAATCATCAAGAATTATTAAATAAAGAAGGAACCTATTATAAATTGTACAAACTTCAATATCAAAACAAAAACTAATTTAAACTTAGGAGTGTATTTAAAAATGTATGATTTTCATATTCACAGTGATTTTTCTATGGATTCTAAATCCTCTATGGATTCAATTTGTACTTCGGCTATAGATAAAAATTTAAAAGGTATCTGTTTTACAGACCATATAGACTTATCTGTTACAAAAAACAATTTAGATTTTAAATTCAGAATATCTGACTATTTAAAAAGTGTAAAGTCTTTAAAATATAGATATAGTGACAATCTTCAAGTATATACTGGTGTAGAAATAGGTATGCAGACCCATCTATTTAAAAGATATGATGAAATTATTAAAAATGCGGACTTTGATTTTGTAATTATGTCTATTCACTCACTTGGAGACAAATCTGAGTTTATACATGAGTTTTTAAGCTATACAGATCCTATAAAGGCACTAGAGGAATACTATAATGTAATGTATGATTGCGTTAAATCATTTAATAATTATGATGTTTTAGGACATATAGATTTTATAGATAGATATTTTGAAAACTACTCAGATATTCCTAAATATGATAGATTTTTACCTATGATAAAAAATATTTTAAAAGTAGTTATTGAGAAAAAGAAAGGTATAGAAATAAATACAGGTGGCATTAGATATGGTCTTGATTATCTCCACCCCAAGCCTTCTATTTTAAAGTTATATAAAGAATTAGGTGGTGAAATAATAACTATAGGCTCTGATGCACATAGTCCTGAATTTATAGGTAGTGATTTCAATCTTGTACAGGATAATCTAAAAAATTTAGGATTTAAAAAGTTTTATATTTTTAAAGAGAGAAAAAAAATTCCTATAAATTTATAAAAAGCTTTTATTAGATTATAAAAACACCTTCTAGATTAATCTAGAAGGTGTTTTTAACTTCCACAATGCCGCATTTTTATCTAATTCATACCCGCTATTATGCAGGTGGGTTTCCTGTTGATATATTTTAACTTCCTCTAAAAGGCATGCTAGCCTATACCAAACGTAGAATCCCGTATTATATATGTCGGTTGAATTATCTAAAACCACGAACACCGTAGAACATTTTTTATCTTTGATAACATTATATAATATAAATCATAAATTTTCAAGTTATATGTGCTGATTTCTGAAAATTTTTACATGTTCAAAATCTGGTTGATTTCATCTTCTGAAAGAACTTCTTTGTTTATAAGTTCTCCTGCAAGTTTTTCCAATTGATCTTTATTAGACTTTAAAATATTCATAGTTTCCTCATAGAGTTCTTCTAGTAGTTTTCTAGACCTTGAAATTAAACTATTATCTTGATTTAAATTTTTAGATCTCAGTACATTTAAGTTTAATAATCCTGTATATTCATCCATTCCATAAACACCTATCATTGTTAAAATCATATCTGTAGCTTTTTCTAAATCTGAACTAGCACCATTTGTAATATTTTCCTTTCCATAAATTATATCCTCAGCTGCTCTTCCTCCCAGAGCAATCTTTATATTAGATAAGATATCTGATTTGCTTTGATACATTTTTTCCGGTGGAATATTAAGACTAAATCCTCCTATACCTTTCGTACTAGGAATTATACTTACTTTTGTAACCCTATTTTTATCTGATACTTTCTTTGCTACTAAGGCATGTCCAGCTTCATGAAATGCAGTGATTTGTATATCTTTTTTATTTAAGCTAGCTCTACTTTTCTTTTCATCTCCAACTAAAGTCTTAAAATATGCCTTCTCTATATGTTCCTTTGTTATTTTTAAGGATTTATCTTTTACTGCAAACATTGCAGATTCATTTAAAAGATTTTCAAGCTTAGCACCACTAAAATAAATGGTTTCACTTGCTAATCTTTTAAAATCTATATCTTTTGAGATTGGCTTATTTTTACTGTGTAATTTTAAAATACTTTCTCTTGCATCTACATCAGGTAATGTAACCTCAATTTGCCTGTCAAATCTTCCAGGTCTTAATAGGGCTTCATCTAAAACATCTATCCTATTTGTTGCGGCTATTACTATTACCCCTTGATTTTCTTTAAAACCAGACATTTCCGCTAAAAGTGCATTTAAGGTTCTATCTCCTTCTTCACTTCCTGAAGTATTTCTTCCCTTACGCTTTTTACCTAATGAATCTATCTCATCAATAAATATAACTGACTTTCCATAGCTTTTAGCAGTTTTAAATAGATCTCTTATTCTACTTGCTCCAAGTCCAGCGTATACTTGTACAAAATCAGATCCAGATACAGCTAATATAGGTACTCCTGCTTCCCCTGCTAAAGCTTTTGCAAGCAAAGTCTTACCAGTTCCTGGGGGACCATATAATAATACTCCCCTGGGTAATCTTGCGCCATAGCTACTATATATATCAGGATCATTTATAAAATCTACCATCTCTTTTAAAGATTCTTTTGCTTCTTCATTTCCAGCCACATCTTTAAATTTTATACTTGTATTTGAAGTACTACTATCTATTTTAGATAAACTATTTATTTCCTTTTCTGCTTCTTTAGATCTATTCTTCTTTAAATAGATGATAAAGAGAAAAAGTCCTACTGTCAAAATTAAAAATATAGCGATATCTTTTGCCCCCATATCTTCTTCTATTACTTCTATGTTATTTAACAATAGCTCCTTTTTAAAATCTAAAGTCCTAGGATTGTCCGTTATAAGTTTAGTATTATCATTTAATATTACTCCAATTTTAGAAGAGTTTCCTAATTTCACAGTTTTTATGTTTCCGTCTTCCATTTGTTCTAAAAATACTGTGAAAGATATATACTCTGTCTTCGTATTTTTATTAATATAAAAAACTCCACTAATAATTGAAATAATTAAAAGCAAAGATATAGCTAAGTATTTGTGTCTATTTTTCAAATAAATCCCCTTTCTATCTATATGTTTATACTTAATTATATCATTGTAAAAATTTGATGTCTATTTCCTTGTTTTGTAATTGCAAGAAGATAAAACCTAAAAAAGCCAGGGATTCCCCTAGCTTTTCTCTTCTTCATTTAACATTTCTAAAACCTTATCAAGCTTTTCAATTTGATCCTCTGACAATAGAGGTCTTATGCTCTCTAATTTGTCAAACATCGAATTATATTCATCTTTAGTCATATCTTCCTTCATTTCATCATTCAATCTAATGATTTCAACAAATATATCCTTTTCAGATTTATCCTCATATTTTTTTGTCATATCTTTTATTTTATCCATCTTTTCCTCATCTAAATATTCATCTTTCATATTTTTGAAAATATCTTCTTTATTCATATATTATCAATCCTCCTAAGCCTTTTTACTAATCTATGATAAAAATTTTTATTATAGTACTTATAAAAGTAAACAATAGGATTTATAAGCATATAATATAAATATGATTAAAACTAGGAGGTAGATTATGAATATTGAAATGATATTAATACTAGCTTTAACTTTGTTTAATAGTAAAGATAAAGAAAGCAAAGAACTACATATTCTTAAGGATTATATTACAACTATACAAATTGACCCTATTTACACTCAAAAGAAAATAGATATAGTAAAAAAAATAGCTCCATTACTACCTAACAAATATCTTAAACCTACAAATCAATCTATTTTATATGCACTAAGCATGGTAAAGATAATTGAAATAAAAAATATATTTGATGATGCTGAAAGTATCGAAAATGCTAGTGTTCCTATAAAAGATAATAAGGATAGATTAAATAAAATAATGGCTATTTTAAAAGAAGAATCTTTAAATACAGACTTTACTAATATGAGTACAGCTATGAATATTTTAATGAATTTAGATAAATATAAAAATTTACTAAATGTGTTTATGAAACTAAATAATGACAATGGTGAAGCAAAAGATAATACTAAATTAATAGAGATAACACAAGCTTTAATGGGTGATGAAAAAGATGGAAAAGATACTAAAGAAATGAAAAAAATGATTCAGATAATCAATTTATTAAACTCCCCTAAAAAAGAGGATAAAAGCCAAGCTGCTAATACAGATTAAATAATTTCCTATCCCCCTTACAAATAGTTGTATTTATTATATAATATAGATACAACTATGCTTCAGGAGGTATTCAATGAAAGTCAAAGAAAATAGAAAGATTAATATAATATCAAACAGAAATTTTGAATCAAAAAAGACAAGTCTAAAATTAAGAGAATTACTAATCCAGAGAGGTTTTTTAGTGTCAGAAAAATATTCCAATAATGCAGAATTAAATATATGTGTTGGAGGTGATGGATCTTTTTTAAGAGCTATCCACAAAAATAATTTCCCCAAGATACCATTTATAGGGATAAACACTGGACATTTAGGATTTTTCCAAGAAATTAAACCTTCTGAAATAGATAAATTTATAGTAGATTATATAAATAAAAATTATATTGTAGAAGAAATTTTTTTATTAGAAACAAGGGTACATACAAAAGATAAATCTTACTATCTAAAAAGTGTAAATGAAATTGTAATAAAGGGAGATAAATCTAAAGTACTTCATTTAAACCTTTTCATTAATGGAAATCATTTAGAAAGTTTTAGCGGAGATGGACTTATTATATCTACTCCAGCTGGGAGTACAGCATATAATTATTCTAGTGGTGGAAGCATAATCTACCCTACATTAAATGCTATGCAAGTCACTCCCTTATCTCCTATTATCTCTAAAAGTTATAGATCTTTACCAAATAGTTTAGTTGTCCCAGGAGATTTAACCATCAATATAAAACCTAGTAGTAATTATAGAAACTCTACTCTAGTTGTAAATGACGGTATGGAATTTAAGTATAATAATATTTCTTACATAGAATTTCTTATTTCAAATAAAAAAATATATAAATTAAACTTTAATAAAGATATGTATTGGAATAATCTAAAAGATAAATTTCTATAAAAAAATGCCCTTAGAAGGGCATTTTTTTATAGTCTTATATAGTTTTATCTAGTTCATCAATTAATTCTTCAAACAATTTAAGCGCATCTTCTACAGGTTCTTTAGTATTCATATCTACACCTGCTCTTTTTAATACTTCAATAGGATAATCTGAGCTACCACTTTTTAAGAAGTCTATATATTTAGCTACTGCTCCAGGCTCTCTATTTAGTATCTTTTTAGATAGAGAAATGGCTGCCGCAAATCCAGTTGCATATTGAAATACATAGAAATTATAGTAAAAGTGTGGGATTCTAGCCCATTCCATTGCAATTTCTTCATCTATTACTATGTCATTACCATAATAAGACCTATTTAAATTTTTATAAGTGTTCTTTAGATAATCTGCAGTCAATGCTCCTCCACTTTCTAAATGTTTATTTATTATATTTTCAAATTCTGCAAACATGGTCTGTCTGAACATAGTAGTTCTAAACTTTTCTACATAATGATTTAACATATATGCTTTTTCTTTTTTATCCTTACTATTTTTAATCATATAATCCATAAGTATAGCTTCATTTACAGTAGAAGCTACCTCTGCTACAAATATGCTATAATTACCATATATATATGGTTGATTTTTTCTAGTAAAGTAACTGTGTAAAGAATGTCCCATTTCATGAGCAATTGTAAACATATTATCTAGTGTTTCCTGATAGTTTAGTAAAATATATGGTTTACTATCATAGGACCCACTTGAATATGCTCCAGATCTTTTCCCTCTATTTGGATGTATGTCTATCCATCTGGAATTTAAACCTTCATCTAAAACTTTTAAATATTCATCCTCAAGGGGTTCTAAGGCTTTTTTTATCTTTTGAATACTCTCTTTATAACTTGGTTTAAACTCTACTTCTTCCACAAGAGGAGTATAAATATCATACATATGAAGTTCTTCCAAGTTTAACACTCTTTTTCTAAGCTCCATATATTTATGCATAGTATTTAATTTTCCCCTTACAGCTTCAAGTAAATTATCATATACAGCTTCTGGAATATTATTACCATCTAAGGATGCCTCCCTAGATGAATTATAGTTTCTTATTTTGGTGTGAAATATATTATTCTTTATTTCTCCATCTAAAGTTGCAGCAAATGTATTCTTAAAGTTTTCATAAACTCCATAGAAAGTCTCAAAGACATTTCTACTTACTTCTCTATTCTTAGATTCCATCATTGGGATAAAATTACTATGACTTAGTTCTATATCATTTCCATCTTCATCTCTTACAATTGGAAATTTCATATCTGCATCATTTAACATTGAAAATATTTTACTAGGAGAGCCTCCAACTTCTCCCATCTGAGCTAAAATTGACTCTTCCCGTGGTGATAAAATATGAGATTTTTGTCTCAATATATCCTCAAGGAATTTTTTATATAATTTTAACTCTTCTTTCTCTTTCATAAATTTTTCTAACTGTTCTTTATTTAAATTTAGTATCTGTGGAACTAAAAATGAAGTTTTTTCTGATATATCTACATATAGTTTTAGACCCTTATCTGATAATTCTTGAGAATTAACATTTTGAGTATCTTCATCAAATTTCATATGTGAATATGCATATAAGTTTTCCGTTTTTCTAAATAATTCATCTCTATCTTTTAAGGCTTTTAATAAATTTTCACTATTTAAGGTGAATTTATCCTTATGATATTTAAATTCATCAGCTAATTTAGTTACTTCTTGATACTCCTCTTCCCATTCATCTTTATTTTTAAATAAAGATTCTAAATCCCAAGTATCTTCTAATTTTATATCCTTTCTATCTAATATGTCCAATCTTATTTCCTCCTAAAATTTAATATTGTTTAAAGCATGAATTATAATCTCTCTTGCAATAGGTGCTGCAGTGCTGCCTCCAGTGGAACCTTCCTCTTCTAGCATTACTACAACTGCTATTTTAGGATCATCTGCAGGGGCAAATCCTACAAACCATCCATGATCTTTTTCTGAAGCATTTTGAGCTGTTCCTGTCTTTCCTGCTACTTTTACATTCTTGATACTAGCCTTTTTACCAGTTCCAGTTTTTACAACCTCTACCATCATCTCTTTTATCTCATTAGCTATAATATTATTTACAGAATTAGATAAGATTTCTGTTTCTATCTCTTTAACTACTTTTCCATTTTTATTTATTATTTGATTCACTAATATAGGTTTTACCATCTGCCCATAATTTGCTATAGATGAAACAGAGAGTAACATATTTAAAGGAGTTACAAGTACTTCTCCCTGTCCAATAGCAGAAGCAGCTATTTGAGTTTTTCCTAAATTATTTTTATATTGGAATACAGATTTCTTAACAGGTAGACTAAAATCTATTGATTTATTTATTAAAAAATCTTCAGATACTCTCCCTAAATTATCTTTACCAACTTCAGTAGCCTTTTCAGCAAAATATGTATTACAAGATTTTGCCAGTGCCTGTTTTAAATTTATATTACCATGTGCCTTTTGATTGTAATCACTAAATATATATCCATCTATCTTTGTTTGTCCTGTACAAGTATAATCTCTATTAATCTCTGAATCTTGTAAGATAGCTGCTGAACTTATTATCTTAAATATAGACCCTGGAGGATATAGTCCTTGAGTAGCTCTATTAAACAGGGGACTATCAGGTGATTCTACAATGTTTTTCCAATTCTCTTTTAAATTAGAGGTATCAAAGTCAGGCAAACTAACCATAGAATAAATCTCACCTGTTTTAGGATTCATAGTTATTATGGAGCCTTTTTTTCCTTTTAATAAATTTCTAGATTTCTCTTGTAAGCCATGGTCTACAGTAAGCTTTATATCATTTCCAACACTATTTTTAACTACTAAATTTTTTATCTCATTTATAGCTGTATTCTCATCTATGTCCAACAAAGCATTATTGAAGGATAACTCTAATCCTGTTTTGCCATATTCTCTATAACTATATCCAATTATATGGCTATATAGACTCCCATATTTATAAAATCTTTTATTTGATTCTTTATCACTATAGACTAATACTTTTCCATTTCTATCTATTATAGATCCCCTCAATGTATTTTCTTCATTTATCCATAATCTTTTATTATATGAATTTGCCTTTATAGTATCTGACTTAAAAACTTGAAAATAACTTAAATATCCAATTAAAATTATAAATACAAGGCAAAAACTTGTTAAAACCATAATTATTCGTTTATTTTCTCTATTCATCAATTTCTACCTTCCAATCTAAATCTTCCGATGCAACTTGTAATATTCCAAGGGCTATAAAATTAGATATTAGAGAACTACCTCCATATGACACAAATGGTAAAGTTATACCTGTAAGTGGGAGTAATTTCATAACTCCACCTAATATAATTATAGATTGAATACCAAAAAGTATACTAATACCTAAGGCCATGATCTTTAAAAATTTATTATTTTGACTTATAGAAATTTTAAAACCTCTATATATTAAGATCAAAAACAACATAATAATTCCTATACCAGTAAAGATCCCCATCTCCTCACAAATAGCAGAAAATATAAAGTCATTGTAAGCCAAGGGAATAAAATTTGGATAACCTAGACCTATGCCCTTTCCAAAAAAACCACCCTCTGCTATGGCAAATAAAGATTGGGTAATTTGATACCCTGTGGTATCCATATATTTCCATGGATCTATCCAAGTAGCTATTCTTATTTTCACATGATTAAATAAAAAATAGGAAACCACACTTCCCACTAAAAATAATCCTAAATTATATAAAATCAACTTTCTATCTTCTTCATATATAAATTGTAAAGCTATAAATATTCCATAAAATATAAGTGCCATCCCTAGATCCCTTTGTAAAAATAAAAATCCTATAAAAGAATATAAAATTCCTAAAAGATAATAGGATGAGAATTTGTTCTGTTTATATTTATTATAATTTGAATAATATATACTTATTATTAATATAAATAGAATTTTTATAATTTCAGCTGGTTGGATACTTACCCCTCCAATCCTAATCCAATTTATGGCTCCATATCTTCTTTCTCCTAAAATTAAGGTCATTAAAAACAATACATAAGAGAAAGCTAAATATATATATAAATTTTTATCCCAAATTCTAATATATTTAAATATAAAATAAGAAAAATAAAATACTACTATACCTAGAGATATCCAAATCAATTGTTTTACACCCATAGCTGGATCTATTCTATATATCATGATTATACCTATTGAAAGCAACATAGTTACTATTAAAAATATATAATTATCTCCACTTGATACCCTCAACAATATATAGTTTGATATATATATAATTAATATAAATACTATTCCTGTAATAAATATATCTTTATTTAAACTATCTATTTGATAAAAAAACAAGAGGCCTAATGCCAATATTTCATATAAAAACAATAGCCTCCTAGGTATTTTACTACTAATTTCATTTTTAAGCATATATTTTCCTACTCTCTATTTACAAATAAAAATTCTACATTGCCAGTCTTTATTATATCTCCACTATTTAGCCTGGCCGTGTCTTGGATTATTTCTCCATTTAGTTGTGTGCCATTTTTACTATTTAAATCTTCCAAATAATATTCTTCCTCATCTTCTACAATTTTAAAATGTTCTTTAGATACAAAAAGATCATTTATAACTATATCATTATCTTTTTTTCTCCCAAGTGTCAATATACCTTCTATAGGATAATACTCATCTATTTTAAAAGGTAATGAGTCTTTTCTATTTATTAATTTAAGATAAGCATCTGCTTCTAAATTTTTAAAATCCATATTTTTAATATCTAAATATATAAGTCTAATTATGCTAAAGATAAACATATAGATAATTATTATAAAGATATATTTAAATAATAATGAAATAATTTCAAACATAAAATTCCTCCAAAAGTTTCTATTCTCTAATGATATCATAAAGCCTATGAATTGTTAATATTTCATTTAATCTATTTTATTATCTTTAAAAATCTGTTATAGTAAAGATATATGCTCAAGGAGGTATAATAGTGAAAAAGTTATATAAATCTAATTCAGATAAAGTAATATCTGGTGTATTTGGAGGTTTAGGAAGTTTTTTAGATATTGATCCAATAATTTTAAGACTTATATATGTAGTACTTGCTTTTAGAGCTTTTCCAACTTTTTTTATTATATATATAATTGCAAGTATTATAATTCCTACAGATGATGGAATTATATATGAAGAAAACAATCCTAAAGATTCTAAGGATAATACTTCATTATTTATAGGAATAGGATTAGTAGTATTGGGTAGTTTTTTACTTCTTAAAATGTTTTTCCCTGTTTGGGATATAAGAATTATTCCTTATATTAATGATATTTTTAGAAAAGCATTGAAATTATGGCCAGTATCATTAATAGTATTGGGAATATATATAATATTTAATCAAAAAAAAGATAAATAATCTTAGGTATAGGGTGATTTAATGAAGATAACTGGTATAAAACCTCAAAAACGAAAAAAGGACAGGGTAAGCATATATATAGATGATAAGTTTTCCTTTGGAATTTCTGAAGAAGTAAGCTTTAAATTTGGCCTTTCTGTAGATATGGAAATATCCGATGAATTTATAAATGAAATTCTTATGAAAGAAGAAGAACAAAAAGTATTAAATAGTGCATTAAATTTTTTAAGCTATAGAGCTCGTTCCGAAAAAGAGCTCTATAAAAATCTTAAGCAAAAAGAATACCCTCATAATCTCATATTAAAAGCCGTAACTTATTGTAAAGATCATGGTTACTTAGATGATAAAGAATTTGCTTTAAGTTTTATAAGGGACAAAACTAATTTAAATAAATATGGTCCTAAAAAAATAAGATATGAATTATATAAAAAGGGAGTCTCACAAAATATTATAGATGAAGTTCTCACTACTGATAAAGATAGAGAATATGAAATGGCTTTAGAATTAGGACTAAAAAAAATTCATAAATATAAAAATGATAATAAAGATGCTATTTATAGAAAATTAGGAGGCTTTTTGCAAAGAAAAGGATATTCTTATGATATAGTTTATAAAGTACTTAGAGAATTAGTAGAATAGGATGGTTTGATTGTTTTATGTATATATATTGAAATGTAATGATGATACATTATATACTGGTTATACTGTGGACATAGATAAAAGAATTAAGGTTCATAATAAAGGCTTAGGGGCCAAATATACCCGTGGTCGATTACCTGTCAAACTTGTATATAAAGAGGTTTTAAAGAGCAAAAGCGAAGCAATGAAAAGAGAAATACATATAAAAAAATTATCACGTATTGAAAAATTAAATTTGATTCAAAGTACTAAATAAAATAAAGATATTCGGAGTGATTTTATGAGCACTTTTTTCAATAAGAATTTGATAAATCCTATTATCGCTTCTATAAAAGACTTAGATAAGGTAAATATGGCTTTAAACTCTTCTTGTCAGAATATATTTTTATTATCAGGCAATATATTTAATTTAAAAGAGATTTCAAACAAAGTAAATTCTAAGCAAAAAGGTTTATTTATATATGTAGATAATATAGATGGCTTTTCAAAGGATACTTGGGGGCTAGAATATATTGTTAGAAATATAAAACTAGATGGAATCATCAGTTCAAAACCAAATCTAATTAAATTAAGTAAATCCATGGGTGTTTTTACAATTCATAGAATACATATATTAGATACATATTCTTTAAATGATTGTTTTAGATCTATAAAAGAAGACCGACCCCATGCACTTGAAATACTTCCAGGTATAGTTCCAAGTGTGATAAAAGACATAGTTAATACAACTAAGATACCACTAATCTCAAGTGGGCTAATTAAAACTAAGGAAGATGTATTAAGCTGCTTAGATGCAGGTGCCATTGCAATATCTTCTAGCAATCCAACAACTTGGAATATAAAAATTTAAATATAAGGCTAAAATACTTAAGTATTTTAGCCTTATATTTGTCTTTCCCCATATCTATTTGCTTTTTTCTATTTCTTTAATCTTCTTTTCCTTATTATATACTCCAAGTATTAAAGCAAAGCACAATCCTACTAATCCACTTCCTAACGCTACTATTCCCATAAATATATTATCAATTCTAACAAGTTTTTTAGTTCCATACTCAATAGTTATTAATACTAAAATCCCTATAATAAAAAGTAAACTTCCTGGCAAATACTTTAGATACTTAGACTCTCCAAAGAAAAAATGAATTGTATAAGTTAAAATCATAGTTCCTAAAGCAATATAAAGTAAAATCTTGGAATATTGAAAGTGTACTAGTAAATCTTCCATAAAATTCCCCCTATATATTATTTTCACTCTATAAGTCTACCTTTGTTTTTTATAACCATATCTTCCCATATGTCAGTATACTTTCCCAAGGCCCACTCTGCCATTACAACACTAGAATTGCTTTCTAGGGGTATTTCTTTTAATGGGTTTTCTAATTTAAGAGTTTTATCTTCTATTTCATAAATTACTAATTTATCTTCTTTTACTATAATCATAAAGTCTTCATTTGGAGAAGAAAATACATCTACAATTCCTGGAATCTTTAATTTTAATTTATTCCAAGGTATAGCTAATTCATCAAAACTTACTACTTCCTTAGGAGGGATAGCCTTTACATTAAAATCTTTGTAGAATTCCTCTTCATTTTGAATATAATTAACTCTTCCATTTATAATCCAATACCCATTTTTTCTTACTAAGCTTACATTTCTTTCATCAATTTTAGACTCTACATCTAAAGGAAATAAGTTTTCAGCCTCTTTTATAAAAATATTTCGTCCTTCTTCTCCTAAAATATCTGATAATTTTATTGGCTTACTATCTTCTAGATTATCTAATACATGAATTTCTAAAAGTTTTTTATTATTATTTTTTAATTCAATATTTTCAATTGATATATAGTCATTACCTACAAATAAAATATTTTTAATTATAGAAGAATTTCTTCTGTTTGATATTTGTCTACTTGAACTATACTCTTCTTTATCTTGAACTTTTTCTCCTTTTTCTAAGTATGGGGTTAATGAGATTTTATCTCTTATATCCTCTCCATTACTTTCTCTTATCATATTTACAGTATAAAAACCATTTTTCCTTGGAACTAACAATCCATCTAATTCATAAGATTTTATAATATCTTCTTTTTGTCTATTAATCCAAATAGTCTTATATTCCCAATCTGGAACATCCTTATCTTGATCATAATTAGGAATCTTGATCCCTAATAACACTCCTGAATCAGTCTTTTTAGAATCTATTGCATTTATATTTCTTGTCATAGTCTCTTCCACATTAATATATCTATTTATTTCTTCTATACTAACTTTGTCTACAGTTTTCTCCAATTTAAAAAATACATCTTCCATATATAAAAGTATATTATCTTCATCTAATTTTATGAATTCATATATTATCTGATTTTGATTTGAAACTGTAATTATTTTTATCTGCGTGTCCTCTATCCCTAAACTTTTTGGATCTTTTTTATATTTATATAAAAGATAGTCGTAAGCTTTTACTTTTTTCAACTTAAAAGAAGGGTCTAGAGAGAAATTGTCTCCAAGGACAAAGGCATCTTTATGAAATAATCCTTCCATGTCTATAAATCTTTCTATCTTTTCTAAATTTAAATCTTTTTGTGAATCATCTACTATATAATCCTTTATAATCCATTTCCCTTCTATGGGAGGTTTAGCGTTATCAGGTGCCTCTATTTTTTCCTTTATATTCCCACTATCTATACCACAGGACATAAGAAAAAATGTCAATACAAAAATAAAAAGCAATTTTAAATACTTCATCTATCTTCCTCCTTTATAGGAAGCAGTACCTTTACTAAAGTTCCCACATTTTCCTTTGATTCTATAATTAATTCACCTTCATGCAGTTCTATAATTTCTTTACAAATAGACAAACCTATGCCACTATTTGACTTACTATTCTTACCTTTATAAAATTTTTCTATTATATTTGGCAAATCCTCTTCTGGGATTCCTATACCAGTATCTTTCACTTCCAAAGCAATGTGTTCATCTTCTATATATGAAGACAATGTCACTTCTCCGTTTTCCTCAGTAAATCTTAAGGCATTATCTAATAAATTTATAAGAATTTGTTTTATTCTGTTTTCATCTCCTAGCAAAAAATCCACATCTTGTGATATATTTAATTTAAATTCAATATGATTTTCTTTGGCTTTAGGCATATATTGCTTGTACATCATATTTAAAGTTTCCCTTATATTAAATACATCTTTTTCTAATCCTATCCTTCCAGAGATAAAACGAGAAAAATCAAGTAAATTTTCAACCATCTCGGCTAATCTATCACTTTCTTTTTCTATGATTTCAAGACCATCAATTAACAATTCATTATCCTCTTTTTCTACTGGCTTTATAGTTATTGCCCAGCCTTTTATTGAGGTTAGTGGAGTCCTTAATTCATGTGATATAGAGGATATAAAGTCGTTTTTAATTTGTTCTTTTTTTAATAGTTCCTCTGCCATATAATTTAATGTATTTGATAGTCTCCCTATTTCATCTTCTACCTTTACATTACTCCTCACTTTCAATTGTCCGTCTGCCATCTTTTCAGCCACTTTGGTAACTTCTAAAAGAGGTTTTACAATGGAATTAGCCAAAAATATACTTAGTACTCCTGATATTACTATAACTATTATTCCAATTCCCATTAAAAGAAAACTTATATTTCTAATTACCCCATTAGTATCCTCCAAAGATGAGATAAATCTTATGATTCCTATGGGTTTTTGATTATTCATAAGAGGCATAGATACAGCCATTACACTGTTAGGAGTATAGTCTACGTTCCCTATCCATACTCCTTTTTCCAAGTTTTTAGCTTTCAATACATCTACAGTATTTATAGGTTCATCATAATTTACACCTAAAGAATCCATTAAAAGCTCTCCATCTAAAGACAATACCTGTACTTGAGCATCAGTATAGCTTAAGAATAAATCTATATCATCTATTACAATATCTTGAAGATCAAAAGATGTAAAATATCTAGAATAAAAATCTGTAGAATACTCCACTTGACTTGAGAGGATATTTTCTACATTTTTATAATAATAATTTTTAATACTATTAGTAAGAACTATTTCCAGTATTACTACAGAAATAATAATAACTAGCATAAAGTTTTTTACTAAACGAGTTTTTATGCTTTTCTTCATACTATTCTCCTAATCTATCTTTTTCCATCTATAGCCTAGTCCCCAAATTGTCTCAATATAATATGGCTCTCCTGGATCATTTTCAATTTTCGATCTAAGTCTTCGAATATTTACATCTACTATTTTAGAATCTCCTATGAAGTCATTTCCCCATACAATGTTTAATATCTCATCTCTTTTAAAAGCACGGCCTGGGTTCTCTATAAACAATTTAATAATAGAAAATTCTGTAGGAGTTAAGTCCATCTCTACATCATCTTTATAAAATTTTCTTGAATACTTATCTATCTTAAAACAATCATATTTTAATATCTTATCATTATTATCTTCTTGCTTAAAGTCCATTCTTCTAAATAAGGATTTTACCCTTAATACTAGCTCTGTAGGATTAAATGGCTTAGTCATATAATCGTCGCTGCCCTGCTCTAAACCCATGATCTTATCTATATCTTGAGTTTTTGCTGTCAACATAATAATCCCAAGGGAAGGCATTTCTTCCCTTAGTATCTTACATGCTTCAAAGCCATCCATTCCTGGTAGCATAACATCTAATATAACTATATCTATATCTTCATTTCTTGCAATTTTTATTCCATCTTCTGCATTGTTTGCTTCCTTTACTAGAAAACCTGCTCTTTCTAAATTAATTGTTACAAATTTTCTTATGGAATCTTCATCTTCTACTACTAATATTGTATTGTTCATTTATTCCACCCTTTACTTATTATTATAGTACTTTAAAATCGAATCCTTGTTGTATTAAATAATCTATAGAATCTCTTAGAGTTTGTACTGTGTCCATCTTGCTATCTATATCATGCATTAAGATTACTGCCACTTTTTTGTTGTGAGTAGTTTCCTTTAATCTTCTCATAAGATAAGCTTTACTTAAATCTAGTCCTTCAGCATCTCCATTTAGAGCATTCCAATCATAATAAGTATATCCTGCATCTTTAGCAGCTATTCTCATAGGTGATTTTTGCTTTCCAAATGACCCTCCCGGAAATCTTATAATATCTGTATTAAAATCTTTACCTAATATACTTTTTAAAACATCTTCAGATTGTTTAAAGTCCTGTAAAAAATTATCAGTATTTTTATAAATATAATTATATTTATGTGAATAAGAGTGGTTTCCTACTTTATGTCCCTCTTCATATATCCTCTTTAATATTTCTGGATTTCTTTCTGCCATAGATCCTAATACAAAAAATGTAGCTTTTATATTGTATTCATCTAATATATCTAAAACTAAAGGAGTTGCTTTTGCAGACGGTCCATCATCAAAAGTAAGATATGCAGTTTTAGAATCATGATTTTTTTGTCCTTCTTTTTCTAATCTTGTTTTTCTTTTTGCTTCTATTTTTCTTTGTCTTTCTTCTCTAGCTTTTTTTATTATTCTTTCAGCTTTTTCCCTTTCTATAGTTTCTATTTCCTGTCTTAAAGCCTTATTTATAGAATTGTCTTTTCCCATAAGAGTTAGGGTATCCCCCACATTTACGGCATAACTTGTATTCTTCTTTGGAAAAAAATATCTAGTCCACATTACCAATCCTATCACAACAAATATACTTAAAACTATAAAACCTCTTCTCTTCATTATGTCTCACCTTCCTAATCCACTGTAGTATCAATATATTAATAGTATAATATAATCTATGTCTTTGAGTTACAAATTGATGAATAATAGTTTACAAATAGATTACAAATTTTGACTTATTACTACAAGTTTTTATTTATATAATTAATACCCTGTATTTGAAAAAAAGACACAGAATTTTATGGATTTAAAAAGTTTGTGGCTACAGTCTACAAAAATCACTATACTTGCAATTTGGATCGCATTTAGTAGATTTTTTATAATCTTCTATATTATTTTTAGTTTCTACAAAGTCTATGAAAGAACTTATATTTTTTAAGTTTTTTTCTAATTCACTTTTCTGTATATCTAAGAAAACCTGTTTATTTGATTTCAAAAATAAAACCTTGACACTCTTAACTTTTATATTCATTATTTTTTCAACTGCATATGCATACAATTGAAGCTGAGGTGTATAATATGAAATGAGCTTTTTCATATCATGTATTTTATTTGTTTTTATATCTATTACTTCTGCAAATCCATCTTTTATATTTATCCTATCTATGACTCCATATATGTATCTATCCCCTATTTTTAGATAAAATTCCTTTTCTCTATATATTTTATCATAGTCTTCATTATAATCTTCTAAATAATTATCTATATATACTTTTAGATCCTCTTGTATTTCATAAGTATAATTTATACCAAAGGAGTTGACAATTTCTTTAATTAATTCTTCTCTATTATGATGAGATCTATAGATTTCACAAAATTTATGAATTATATCTCCCTTTTCCAAAGGACTTAATCTATTTTGATTTAATTCTAAAGTCTCTCTTTCCTCTAAGAATAAATTTTCCATATCAATTTTTCTATAATAATCTAAATAAAATTTTCTATTACAATTTCTATATAAAAGATACTGACTTATACTATATCTTTCAAAAATCAATTTATTTTCCTCTTTTAAAGGATATAGCAACGGAGCATCTTTAATTTTCATAGAATCAATATTTTTCTTTGGAATTTCTTTTATTTCTATATCTTTTATTACTTTATAATCCCTTATATTTAAAGTATCTTTTAGGATTTTTTTAAATCCTTTATCTTTTCCTTGATATCCTAAAATCAATAAATCTTCTGCACGAGTCATTGCAACATAAAGAATTCTCTTTGCTTCTTCCTCATCTTTTATAGATAGATTTTCATTAATCATTTTATAGTGCTCAAGGGTATCTTTAGTATTAAATCCTAAACCTATTTTTTTATCAAATACTATTTTGGGAGAATTACCATTTATGGATTTTGCCATTTCAGGAATTATTACAACTTTGAACTGTAGTCCCTTTGACTTATGAATTGTAAGTATATTGACTGAATTAGAATCATTAGATTGAATAATTTCTTCTGGTTCATCTCTATCTTTTATATCTTCAATATAATCTATAAAATCTTCTAACAAACCTGAATCCTCTTCTACAAATTTTTTTATTATATCTATAAATTTATATACATTTAAAATCTTTTGGGTTCCATTATACTGAGTAGATAATACTTCTATGAAATAAGTCTTTTGAAATAAAGTATCCACTAAATATGATGTTGCATAGAAGTCTTTTATATGAAATAAATCCTCTAGGATTTTAATACAATGTAATAATTTGCCAATTTCTTCTCTCTTCAAGTATTGTGAATCTTTGTATAGATTAAGTATGTTTTTATATAGGTTTTCTCCTGATTGTCTTAATATGTGATATATTGTAGTATCTGATAGTCCAATCATAGGCCCTCTTAGAAATCCTATTCCAGCTATTGTATCATATGGATTATTGATAAATTTTAAAGCATTTATTATATCTAATACTTCTTGTCTTTTAAAATACCTTTTACTACTTGAATTTATATAAGGGATATTGTAGTGTTTTAAAGCCTCTTCGTATATAGTTATTCTACTTGTAGACCTAAATAAAATTCCAATATCTTTAAAATTATATCCTTCTTCTAAAACTAATTGGGCTATTCGCTTTGATATCATTCGAGCTTCATAGATACTATCTTTCATGCTGTCTAAAGCCTTTTCATTCTCTGATTCTTTTTGTATTATTTCAATATCTAAGCCTTTCTTATTGTATCTATTAGGAATTAGGGAATCGTATTTATCTTCCATTAAATTTTCAAAAGTATAATTTACAAATTGAATTATAGTATCAATACTTCTATAATTATTTTTTAATGTAATTAAGTTTTCTTTTCCATATCTTTTTATATCTTCTATCGTTCTATAGAAGACATCTACATCTCCACCTCTAAATCCATATATAGACTGTTTAGGATCCCCTACTACAAATAAGTTTTCTTGATCTAAGTCTTCTCTTTTACTAGTTAGCTTATAAAATATTTTTCTCTGTATTTCATTGCTATCTTGAAATTCATCAATCATAAAATACTTATATTTATTTTGATATTTTTTCCTTACGGACTCCATATCTAAGAGTTTTAATACTTTATTTTGTAAATCATCATAATCTAAAACTCCAAGCCTTAATTTTTTAATTTGATATTCTTCTTCTACTTCTTCTAAGGTCTTTAAAAGTGTTTTATACACCCAAATATAATCTTTCTGTCTAGTCATCAAAGTTTTATTTAATAAATAGTTTAATCTATGAAAATGATCCTTTTCTTTAGTGCTACTCCCTAGATTCTCCTTTATAATCTGCAAATAAGTATAAATATCCTTTTTATACTTATTGTTTAGAAAATCTATCCAATCTTCACTTTCATTTAATCTGTGGATCTTACTTCTTTTGCTTAACTTTGTCATTAAATACTGTATTATTTCTTTTATCTCTTCTATTTCCTCTATATCAATTTTAAGACTTTCTAAATAAGCTAAAGTGGTCTCTCTTACTTCATCTAATGATATACCCATGGTTTTAATTTTTGTGTATATTTTAGTGAATTCATCTACTACAGAGTTTATATTATTTTCATCAAAACTTTTAATCATATTATAAAAGTTCGTTTCATTTATTTTTTTATCTATTATATTGTTTATACTATCTTCTAATAGCTTTCTACTTACATATTCATCTAATATTTCAAAATTAGGATCGATTCCTGCTTCTATAGGGTTTTCTCTTAAAATTTTCCCACAAAAACTGTGAATGGTAGATATATTTGCCTTGCTTAAATCCTTGTAAAACCTTTGCCATCTTGGCTCTCTATGTAAATTCTTTTTTATTTCTTCTCTAATTCTAGAAATCATCTCATAGCTTGCCTTTTTAGTAAAAGTAATTGCAACTATAGATTCTATTTCTTTAAATTCCTCTAAATTACCATGTTCCAATATATATATATATCTATCTGTCAATACTTTAGTCTTACCTGTACCAGCTCCTGCTATTAGACCGATGTTTTGTGAAATCTTTCTTGTAGCTTCTATTTGTTCTCTATTTATCTCCATTATTCTACCTCCACAACTTCTTCATATCTACAGATATCTTTATATATACAATATGATGAACATTCTAAAGGATAAACAGGAAAATTTGCCTCCTGTATACTATTTATAGTATTTTTTACATTTTCCTTTATCTCTTCTATTAAATTATTCCATTCTTCTGTATCCAAAGCTCCTTTTAATCTCTTATTTATCATAGGACTTTCTCCTAAAATTCCTAGTTTTATTTCAAATTTACTACTCTTTATGATTCCATAGATTCCTGCTATGACATTTTTATGATTTTGGGACATAATATATATAGGTAATTGAAAGCTCAATCCATCTCGCATAGAATTAATATCTTTTGCTCCATAGGTACTAGATTTATAATCTATTATCATGTATTTTTGTTTGTCTACCATCTTGTCAATTCTATCAATTCTTCCAGAAATCGGAATATAATTTTCTTCACATTCTATATAAAAAGGATTTTTATTTCCAAATTCCACTTCAAATTCATAGGGAAATACATTATACTTTTTCATCCTCTTTATATCCTCTTCTATAAATTCAATGAGATAACCCATTGTATTTTCAAGTATGATTTGATGTCTCTTGGAATGAAGATTAAAATTTAGTGGCTGGGCAGTTTGCAAAACTAAATCTTCTATTTCTTTTTTATAATCCTTTTTAAATTCTTTATCTGCTTTCAAATAATCTAAGATATATTGTTTGTTAATTAAATAAAACTTTCTCAACACCTCATGATAAATAATACCAAGATCTATTGGATTATATTCTTCTAAAGATTGATCTATCTTTTCTATATTAAATATATTTTTAAGCATAAAAGAATAAGGACATTTTCCATAGGATTCTAAGTAACTAATACTATATTTTTCAGGTTTTCGGATTTTTAAATCTTCTATTATGTTTTTATCCCCTATTAGCCCACTATAATGACTAAGCTCACCTTTTTCTCTATAGAATTCTCCCTCTATCTTTTGTTGTATAATGTTTAATTCTTTTTTGAAATCATATATTCCTCCATAATAAGGATTATTGTCTTCTACATATTTATTCCTAACTAAAAACCTAAGTAATTCTCTTTTATTTGTTATGTTTTCCACATTATTGTCTATAAAATTATCCATATATACATATGATTTTTCGATTTTTTCTTCTTTATTTAAACCTATATGAGATAATAATTCATCTAAAAATATAGAATTTATTTCTATCTCATCTGTATTATAGCTTAAGTAAAGTGAGTTTTTCACACTGGAAATTATGGAAGAAAACTTTAGTTCTTCATTACTTAGTTTTTGTCTATATGACTTTATATCTATTTTTATCCTTTTCAATTCATTGTAATTATATTGATTCATATAGTAGTTATCATCTTCTATAATAGGATAATCTCCATTTAAACCTACTATAAATACTACATTTTTTCTAATTCCCCTAGCATTTACAGGATCTAGTATGCTTATACCATTTAAGTCTCCAGACTTTTCTATTATGAATTCTTCTTTAAAATAATTTAGTAAATAATTATAATAATCTTCCAGTAAAACTTCCCCTATATATTCATCTAAATACTCTATCTTATTTAAAATTTCTTTTAGTTTTTTTATTGTATTTATGTCCCTTTGTAAAAGATTGTAGTTCTTTGTGCTTTTATATCTTTCAAAAATATTTTCTATAACTTTATATTCTTTTAATAGGCTCAATACATAATCATTATAATATCTAATAGAACCTTTATTATCTATATTCATCCTTTGGTCCTCTATAGTATCTACTATTTCATTTAAATATTTTATATATTCTTCCTCTATATTTAATTTATGATTACTTTTAACTAGTTTTTTAAGATCATCAAAATCTTTAAAGCTTGACTTTCTTAAAATGTATTCATATTTTTCTTCAAATCTATCCTTTAAAACAGGAAAATATCTAGATTTAACTCTATTTATAATTTTATTTTTACTAGAATTATCAAATTTAAGGCTTAAAATGTTTAAGATTTCATTAATCATGGGCAAATTCTTTAATTTAGTTTTACCCGGGATATCTATTGGGATTTCTTCCTCCATGGAAACTCTATGTATTTCATCTATATAATTAGGATGACATATTACAACTGATATATCCTGTAATCTTTCGCCTTGACAATGAAGACTCTTTATTGTTTTAAATATTTGCTTTATCTCTAAATATTTATTTTGTCCTTGAATTATATTTAAATTATCTTGTTTTTCAATCTTATTTTCTTCTTCATTAAATAAATTAAATGCAAGTTTTTCAAAATAATTAAAACTATCCTTTACTACATATTCTATATTGAAATTTAAATCTTTTAAGGTTTCAAGGGTTTGATTTAATTTATCAGATCTATTTTTCATATCAAAGGGCATATTTATAAAAATATCTAAATCTTTTTTAGATAGCTCTTTTAATATAGCAATTTCAATGGGTCTGAAATCGTAAAACTCATCTATTATTATAAATTTTAAATCTTTTAAAATGTCATCTTTTAACTTTAAATTTTCTATTGCATTAAGATATTTTCCTTCTCTATCTAAGAGACCTAGATTCCTTAAGAAGTTTTCATATTCTCTGTATATATATCCTATTTCCAAATAAAAATCTTTACTTGGACATCTATCTAGATATTCCCTAGGAGAAACTAAAGATCTCTTTATTTCTCCTATTATATAATTACAGGAGTTAATAAACCCTTCCATCTTACTATGTCTCTTATAATATTTGATTTCTCCTTTAGATTCCAAATCAATTAGAATATTTTTGATAATTAAATTTTTCATTCCATTGTCTATATACTCTTTACCATCTACAAATTTTTCTACTATATCATCAAAAGTTAGTAAATTCATTTCAAATGAACACTCTATCTTTTCTATAAGATCCCTTCTATATTTTTTCAATAAATTTCCGTTTGGTAAAATATAAAAAAACTGATTCCCCTTATTATTGCTTAAAACGTCTAGGGATTTTTTTATTAAATCATCTTTTTTAGAATTATTAAATGGTCCTAAATAAACTACTCTCTTCCCTAACATATGTCTACTCCAAACCTTCAAATACTATTTTGCCTGCTCCTATCATTCCTGCATCATTTAAGTATTGTGCTGGAACAATTTTTAAATCATCTGGATTATTAGAAGAAGCTCTATAATACTCAATCATTTTATCCCACCAGTATTCTCTCGAATTAATAACTCCTCCTCCAATAATTATTCCCTCAGGATCAAATATATTTTTAAGAGAACTCAAATATATTCCCAGATTTTCACAGTATTGATCTATTAAAATCTTAGTCTTAGCTTCTTCCTTTTGTCTTTTAAATATATCTTTCCCCTTTAATTTTATTCCAGTTACTTCCTCATAGCTTATCTCCAAAGCTGTTCCTGTTATATATCTTTCTACACAGCCTTTTTGCCCACAATTACATAGTCTTCCATTTGGGTATAGTATCATATGTCCAAGTTCTGCACCTTGATAATTATGGCCAGTCCATATCCCCTCTTTTTCTGTGTATATAGCTCCTCCAACTCCAGTGCCTAATGTTATCATTACAAAGCTATTAAGATCTTTGCCTGAACCTATCCAATGCTCACATATTGCTGCAATATTAGCATCATTTTCTACAAATATAGGTATATCAGGAAACGCTTTTTTTATTTCTCCTTTTATATCTGTATTAGCCCAGTCCTTAATATTACCACCTACTGCCAAAACTTTACCTTCTTCAGTATTTATAAATCCAGGGGAGCCTATACCTATACCTATTATATCTTTAGCATTTAACTTCCTTATAACTTGTCCTATTCTATTTAATACTTCTTCCTTTCCAAGGTTTTCACCAGTAGGGAGTTCGTATCTTTTTTCTATTTGTCCATTTTCATCTATTACTCCACCTAATATCTTTGTGCCACCTAGATCAATTCCTATTGCCTTTTTCATATTTCAAATCCCCCTTCTTTATCCTATATAGAATATTTTTCTTTTAAACTAAGTATTCTATATACCTTTTCATCTATAGCTTTAATATCTATTTCTCCATTTTCAATAGCACTTTTCAAAACTTCTATTGAATTTATATAGTTTTCTTTATTATGAGCAATTAAAGCAATATCTCCACCAGCTTTAAAAAATTCTAGTACAGAATCTTCTACTCTATAATTCTTTGTTATTCCTCCCATGGTTAAATCATCAGTTATTACTACTCCATCATAGTTTAAATCATCTCTTAGTACATCTGATATTATATATTTTGACATGGATGCTGGATACTTTCCACCTATTTTAGGGAAAAGTATATGAGCTACCATTATCATATCCACATCTTCATTTATTGCTTCTATAAATGGTAATAATTCTAATTCTTTTAATTCTTCTAAAGTCTTATTTATACTAGGTAATCCTACATGGGAGTCTATAAGAGTATCACCATGGCCTGGAAAGTGTTTTACACAAGCTATGATGCCTTTTTCATTTATCCCTTCCATGACTTCTAATCCATGACTTATGACTGAATCTGGAGTGTTTCCAAAAGCTCTATTTCCTATTACAGGGTTTTTAGGATTAGTATTTATGTCTAATACAGGTGCAAAATCTAGATTAAAACCTAAAGTAGAAAGTCTTGTCCCAATTTCTTTTCCATGTTTAAAAGAATCTTCTATATTGTCCTTTTTTGCAACCTGAGCTGCTGTAGGTATATTACCAAATATATGGTTTAATCTAGAGACATTTCCTCCTTCTTCGTCTGTAGATATAAATAGAGGAATTTTATTTACAGCATTGGCTCTTTTTAAATCATCTACAAGCTTTATTGTGTCCTCTTTTGAACCTATATTCCTCTTAAAGAAGATAAATCCTGATACTTTATATTGTTCTATAAATTTTTCTAAATCCTGATTTATTTCTGTTCCTTCAAAGCCCACTATAAATAATTGACCTATTTTTTCTTCTAAGCTCATATTATTTATAGTTGTTTTTATAGGATCTTCTTCTTTTAGATTTTCTTCTTCTTTACTCTCTATAGGAACTTCATTTTTTTTAGTTTGCATTTTAGTACACCCTATTGTTCCTATTAAAATTAAACATATTAATACATAAAATATTTTTTTCATCTAATCATTCCAATCTATTATATTAATAATATAATAGATTGGCTTTATTTACAATTATTATGCATTTTTATACATAACTTTTTTAAATTTTACCAAACTTCCTATATCTTTTTACTTCTTCATTATTTGCCCAAATAAAATGATCCTTTTCAATCTCCATCCATTTTGGTTTATCTAATTTATAATTATGATTATTAGGATTATAAACCTTTAAATTACTCTTTGTACTTTTAGAATTGATTAAAGGTATGGCTGATAGTAAAGCTTTTGTATAGGGATGTATAGGGGTTTTAAATAAGTCTTCAGTAGGAGCTAATTCTAATATCTTCCCCTTATAAATTACTGCAAGTCTATGGGTAAAAAATCTTACCACTGAAAGATCATGTGCGATAAACAAATATGTAAAATTCTTTTGCCTTTGTAATTTTAAAAGTAGATTTAAAATCTGAGCTCTTATTGATACATCTAAGGCTGATATGGGCTCATCTCCTATTATTAGTTTAGGTTCCATGATTAAAGCTCTAGCTATTCCTATTCTCTGTCTTTGTCCTCCAGAAAACTCATGGGGAAATCTAGACGCAAATTCTTTTGACAATCCTACTTCAGTAAGTGTATTTTCTACCTTTTTTCTTATTTCTTCTGAAGAGTATTTTTTAAAATTTAAAAGTCCTTCACTAACTATATAATCTACTTTTGCCCTTTCATTTAAGGAAGACATAGGGTCTTGAAATATCATCTGTATGTCCTTTGTCACCTTTTGTTCTAGTCTTTTATCTATTTTTCCAGAGATTGTATCACCGTCAAATATTATCTTTCCCGTTGTAGCTGGGTTTATCCTTATTATACTTCTACCAATAGTTGATTTACCTGATCCTGATTCTCCTACTAAGCCAAAAGTCTCTCCCTTGTATATATTAAAACTTACTCCATCAACTGCTTTAAATTTAGTTCTCCTGCCCATATTAAACTCTACTGTCAGATTCTTAACTTCCAATAATATTTCTTTTTTACCCTTCAATTTTTTTCCCTCCTAAAGTTCTTTTTTAATTTTTGAATTGACTTAGGAGGATTTACTTTTGGAGCTCTAGGGTCTAATAGCCAGGTTTTAGCTTTGTGGGTAGGACTTATATGAAAATAAGGTGGTTTTTTCATAAAATCAATTTTTAAAGCTTTTGGATTCCTCATGGCAAAAGCATCTCCTTTTATTTCAAAAAATAAATTTGGAGGATTTCCTGTTATTCCATATAAGGGTTTGCCTGGCTCTCCAAGTTCAGGCAAAGAAGATAAAAGTGCCCAAGTATAGGGATGTTTAGGATTGAAAAATACTTCTTCCATTCTGCCAATCTCCACTATATCCCCTGCATAAATTACAGCTACTCTTTCCGCTATATTTGATACTACTGATAAATCATGGCTTATATAAATAATACTTAATTTGTATTTTTTCTTTAGCTCCTTTAGTAAATTTAATATTTGAGCTTGAATTGTTACATCTAAAGCAGTAGTAGGTTCATCACAAATTAGTATTTTGGGCCTGCATGAAATTGCTATTGCTATGACTACCCGCTGTCTCATACCACCAGAAAATTCATGTGGATACTGATAATACCTCTTTTCAGGATTTGGAATACCTACCTCTTTAAGTGTCTTTAAAACTTCTCTTTTTATATCCTTACCTTTTAATCTCTGATGTAGCTTTATAGATTCTCCTATTTGTTTTCCAATTGTCTTGAGAGGATTTAAACTAGTCATTGGTTCTTGAAATACCATTGAAATTTCTCTTCCTCTAATATTTACCCATTGTTTTTCTGTATTATATTTTGAAATATCCTTACCTAAATATATTATAGAACCATTTTCTATAAATCCATTTTTATCCAATAAACCCATCAAACTCTTTGAAAGCACAGATTTCCCCGAACCAGATTCACCTACTATAGCTAATGTCTCACCTCTATATAAATCTAAAGATAAGTCTCGCAACACAGTTAGCTCCCTATCTCTTAATTTGAATTTCACTACTAGATTTTTAACTGATAATATTTTTTCTCTGTCCATAGCACCCCTCCTATGAATGATTTCTAGGGTCAGCTGAATCTGCAAAGGCATTTCCGACTATATAAAAAGATATAGTTACTGCTGATAATATAATTGCTGGAAATATCAATTGATATCTCAAAGATTCTACCATCATAACTCCTCTACCTTCATTTATAAGATTTCCCAAGGAAGGAATACTTATAGGTAATCCTAAACCTATATATGTTAAAAATACTTCTGAGCCAATTGCAGCTGGTATTGACAATGCCATTCTTAACATTATTACAGAAACTAAATATGGTAGAAGGTTTTTATATACAATCCTCACTACTGGAGTTCCCAAGCTTCTAGATGCAATATTGTATTCTCTATTTCTTATTATTACTACTTGATTTCTTACAAATCTTGCCATTGCTAACCACCCTGTTATACACATTGCAAATATCATAGTGCCTATGCCTGGAGTCATAATATATGTTAAAAGTACAAGTACTATTGTGGTGGGTATATTATTTAATATATTATATATTCCAGTTATTAATTTATCTAATTTTTCTACATATCCCCAAAATGCTCCTACTATTATACCTATTATAGCTTCCCATAATCCTACTAAAATCCCAATAATCAAAGAGGTTCTAGTACCACTCCATATTCTAGACCAAAGATCCTGCCCTATTGAATTTGTTCCAAATATAAATTCTTTATTTGGAGTTTGATTTCTTATTTGCAAATTTGTATCAGGATCTATAAATATCTCTGTGGGAGATTTTTGATTTGGAAACATCGGTTGTAAAATTGTAAAGCATATTAGAAAAATCATTAAGTAAAAAAAAGATAAAGCAATACGATTGCTTTTAAACACTTTTATAGTAGATTTCCAATATGAATAGTTAGAATAACTCATAGTTTCCATATTTCTTTCATTATAATTTTCAAATTCAAAAAGAGATTTATTTAATTCACTAGATAATTCATGAATTTTTTTATCCTTCATTATCTAACACCTCTCTTTTTACCTAGATTTATTCTAGGGTCTATTATAGCCATAAATATATCTCCTAAAAACAAACCTAGAATTCCAATTGAAGAGTATATAAGAACTAAAGCCTGAACTAAATTATTGTCTTGAATTTGAATAGAATGTACAAGTAGTCCACCCATACCTGGAATAGAATAAAGAGACTCTATATATATAGACCCTGCTATAGTAAATAATATGGCACTTGGTATGTATTGAGCCAATGGTACAAAAGCATTTCTAAGTACATGATTTATCATAATGGACTTCATTTTCAATCCCTTTGCCCTTGCTAACTTTATATAATCTTTATTTATTTCATCAAGCATATACCTTCTCATCCACATGGCATAAATAGCTATCCCACTTAATGACATAGAGATAGTTGGTAAAATCCAAGAAAAAGGGTTATCTATGGAAAATAATATAGGCAATTTAGTTATATCAGTTATATAAATTTGGATAAATAAATAATAAATAGCAGCTGGTATAGCATTTATAAATACAATATATATTGTTCCTAAATTATCTATAACCCCCCTATTATTTAACGCCATAAAAACTCCAAGTGGTATCCCTACGCTTAAAGAGATCCCCATAGCTAATAGTCCAAATTTAAAAGAATAGGGGATCCTATTTTTAAGTATTTCTATAATCTCCACACCTGGTCTATAAATTATTGATTCTCCTAAATCTCCCCTTAGAGTTTGAATATAAAAATTTTTAAGTTGTATATATAACGGATCTCTAAGTCCCATATTTTCTAATATAGTTTCCCTTTGAGCTGGATCTAATTTTTCATATCCTTCTCCAAAGTAGCCTTCTTCAGGCATAAACCTCATTAAAAAAAACACTATTGTAATTACCATAAATAAAGTAATAATAGATTGTAGGATTCTTTTAACAATATATCCTAACACCAGATCACCTCATCTTAAATCAAGCTTAATTATTCTCCTTTAATATATTTGCCCTTTCTTCTTTCCATAGCTTTAATTCTCTATAAAAGTCTTCACTATTCATAGGATTTTCCATTATATTTCTATATTTATATTTTTGAGAGGAGATTCCAAAGGGTGAATAAGAACTTTCAAAAGGATTTAATCTTGAAGCAGTATATCCTCCACCTCCTACTCCATAAGGAATTATGAAAGCCTCATCTATTAAAAAAGATTCTGCTTTGGCAAATAACTCCATCCTTTTTTCTATATCTATTAATTCTACTTTAGCATTATTTAATAAATTTTCATATTTAGTCTTACCATTTTCTTCTGTATATCCCTTAGCTAAATGAGGATAATTATATGTCCCAGAAGATGTAAAGGGGTCTGTATATGTCTGAGGATCTCTATAATCAGGTCCCCAATTACATTCTAAAAAAGCATATTGTCCAGCTCTTCTTACGTCTTTTATAAATCCTGTAGGAGGCTTAGGATCTATTATTATATCTATAAAGTCGCTTCCTAGTAGCTTTTCCATTTGCTGCTGTATAACTTGTGCTCTATTTGCCCACTCATAAAGGGATGTATTATAAGGCATTAAAACTTTAACTGGAAATTCTACTTCCCCCCTTAACTCTTTCTGAGCCTTCTTTTTGTATTCTAAAGCTAAGCTAGGATTAAATGTGTCTACATCCTTTATATCTTTTAATCTATTAAAATCCGTATAATCCATCCCTTGAAAATCTATAAATCCTTCTGGAGTAATAGTATTTTGAAGCCTTTTTTCTGGACTATAAGGTTCACTAGTTATCATTGCTGCTCTTTTATCTAGACCGTGAAACATAGCCTTTCTAAAGTTTTTATTATTTACTGCCTTTTTCCAGTTATCAGGCTCATATTCTTCCTTAAATAATGGATTGAAATTAAAGCAATAAAAAAAACTATAATAATTATTTCTATTAGGTCTTATTAAATCTTTTTTTTCTTTATCTTTTAGCCAATCATCTAAAATGATAGAGGATATATTTGTAGAATCTATCTCTCCTCTTAAAAATAATTCAGCTGAAAGGTTTGTAGCTTCTTTATTATAAGTAAATACTAATCTATCTATATTAACATTTTTTCTATCCCAATAAGCTTCATTTTTGATTAAAACTCTTCTAATTTGTGGCTGGAAATCATCCATAACGAATGCCCCATTATATAATATATTTTTATTGTCAATCCCAAATTTATCTCCTACTTCATGTAAAAAATTACCATTTACTGGAAAAAAACAAACATATGTAAGCATTGATAAAAAATAGGGAACAGGTTTTTTAAGTGTATATTCTAATTCATACTTATTTTTGGCTTTTACCCCCACCTTTGAAAAATCTGTAATCTCTTTATTATAGTATTCTTCTGCATTTTCTATTACACTATAGACAATATTTGCAGTTAACGAATTGTTTGAACTATTTAATATATATTTCATAGAATCTACAAAATCATAGGCTGTAACTTCTCCATACTTACTTCCATCATATCTTAACCAATTTGTTCCTTCTCTCAATTTAAAATTCCATATTAATTTATCCTGTGAAACTTTCCAAGTTTCTGCAAGAGCTGGTTGAACTCTCCCATACTTATCATAGTCTATTAGAGGATCTACTAAATTAGCTATAACTCCAAATTCTTGTGTATTAGAAGTTTTTAAGTAATTTAAGGTGTTAATTTCTCCTGAATATACAGATTTATATTCTACTAAATTTTCATATTTAGAAAACTTATCTATAGGACTACATCCAGTCAATAAAATAATTAATATAAGTACTATTGATATTTTTCTTTTCATTCTTTTCTCCTTCAAATATATTTAATTCTAAGTATATGTATATTAAAATAGAATATAAATTATTAATATTAAAAATAAAAATAGCGCCTATGCGCTATTTAAATAAACTTAAGTTTAATTTATTTGATAAATCTTTCATTATATTGTATCCAACTATTGAATTACCATTTTCATCTAATGCTGGACTATAAATTCCTATTCCCATTTTTTTAGGAACCACGCTCATTATTCCACCTGCTACTCCTGATTTTGAGGGTAGACCTACCTCCACTGCATATCTCCCACTAAAATTATACATCCCACAATTTGTCATTATTCCAGTTACTAATGATAGAAGTCTTTCTCTTTTAATTTTTCCATAATCATCTAGGCCTTTAGCTCCATTGGCTAAAAATAGACCTATATTAGCTAAATCTATTGAATCTACAGAAATAGAACACTGTTTGAAATAAACATCTAAAATTTCTTCTACATCACAATCTATTATACCTCTTGACTTCATTAAATAAGCTAAGGCCCTATTTTTATCACCAGTAGATTTTTCAGATAAATAAACCTCTTCATCATAATTTAGGGTATCATTCTTTGTTATCTTTTTTAATAGATTTAATATCTTTTCAAACTTTTCATCATAATTACCTAATATACATGAAGTGGTTGCTATTGCACCTGCATTTATCATTGGATTTGCAGGTTTTTTTATATATGGAAGATCTAGTTTATAAGCCGTATTAAATGGATCTACCGTCCCTTCATATCCTACTCTTTTAAATACCTCCTCTTCCCCTACTTCTATTAAAGCCTGCATAAGAGCTACAACCTTTGAGATACTTTGAATTGTAAACTTTTTACTATGATCTCCAATTTTATAAGCATTTCCCTCAGTATCAATAATACATAAGCCAATATCTTCTTTATTTGCCTTTTTAAGTGCTGGAATATAATCTGCTACTTTACCCTTATTTATAAAACATTTGTTGTCTTCAATAATCTGCTTTAATAATTTTTCCATAACTTCCCCCTAATAAAATAAGTCCTTTTCTATTTCTTTATAATTTTTATCTGCTTCAGATGTAAAAATTTTACCATTTAAATACTCCATATCTCCATTAAGACCTTGAAACTCTATTTTATACCCATGCAACCACTGATCATTTAGATTATATTTTTCTTTAAACTCACTATTTATCTGTCTATTCCCATACTTCCTATCCCCTATTATAGGGTATCCTAGTGATGATAAATGTGCTCTAATTTGATGAGTTCTTCCAGTTTTTAACTCTATCTCTAAAAGAGAATAACCATTTTTAATTTTTAGCACATTTATATGAGTTTCTATCTCTTTTAATCCTTCACCATTTTGCTTATGTACCTTAACTAAATTTCTGTTTTCATTTTTACTTAAATACGCTTTGGCTTGTATATCTTTTTTTATTTCTCCTCTTACTATAGTCTTATAAAATCTTCTTACTTTTGACTCTTTGAAAGCCCTATTTATTTCTTTTAAAGCATCATAATTTTTAGCACCAACTATTACTCCCGAAGTATTTCTATCAAGCCTATTGCAAATTGAGGGTGTAAATATTTTCTCAATCCTTGGTACATAATCTCCTTTTTGAATTAAATAATTCAACATACTATCTACTATATTTTCTTCATAATCACCTCCTGAACCATGTGATAAAATCCCTACTTTTTTATTTATTAAAATTATATTTTCATCTTCATAGGCTATATCTGGAATCAATTTAGAATCTATTATATCTTGTTTCTTCATAAATTTTTCAATTGTTTCTTCTGATAAATATAGTTGAATTTTATCTCCTTCATACACTATGTCTTCAGGCTTTGCCTTTTTACCATTTAGTTTAATGTTCTTTTTCCTAAGCATCTTATATATAAATCCTCTATTTGCCTCTTCTAAATATTTTCTTAAAAACCTATCTATTCTCTGTTCATTTTCATTTTCATTGACTATTAATTCTCTCAATATTTTCACCTTTTCTATATTCTTATGTTATAATTATATTATACACTAAAAACAGATAAAAACTAATTGTTTATAATTTAGAAAGGTGGTACATATGAAAAGTTTTTCAGAAAAAATAAAAGATATATTATATAGCTCTATAGATTATGTAATTATGTTGGCCATTATAGGGGCTGTAGTTCTGATAATAGGCTGGAGATTAGATATTTTATTTCAAAAGGATGTAATATCCTCTGCAGTAGATGATAAAGCAAAAATAGAAGAACCTAAAAATGTAGAGAAACCCAAAGAAATGGAAAAGGATTCAAATAATAATATAGAAGACAATGATAAATCTCAAGATATTGAAAATGAACTTGGAGAACAAGATAATAAAGAAAACACAAATCAAGATATAGTAGAAACAGAAGAAGATATTAAAAATATTGAAATAAAAATACCAGAAGGGTCCTTTCCTGGACAAATTGCTTCTATTTTAGAATCTAATGGTCTAATAGAAAATAGTACAGATTTTATAAACAAAGCAGTAGATTTGCAATTAGACACCAAACTTAAATCTGGAGTTTTTACCATCTCAAATAATGCTTCTTTAGAAAAAATAGTAAAAATAATAGCAAAAGAAGAACCTAGCAATTAATTGCTAGGTTCAATATTTTTCATTTATATACTCATCTATTAGAGATTTCTTCTTTGTCTCTACAAATATCCCTTCAGATTTTAGTATATCCAATAGCCAAATAGCTTTAGAGTGAAAAATAGCTTCTTTATAATCCAAAAGCACTATTTCATATAATTTATCTTTTAGTAATTTAGACTCTACTTTTACAAAATAACTCTCTACTCCTTCAAATTCTAAAAGCTTTAGTAAACTTAAAATAGCTCTATCCTTCTCATGGTAATAATTATTTCCTTTATTGAGATAATATGTATAATATCTTTGATGTTTTCTAGTGTTTTTTGTTTCTTTAGCAAGCATCGTATAATATTTAGCAAGAACATTATAATATTGATAATTATACATACCCTTTTCATAGGTATCTACCCTTAAAAATGGTTTTAAGTTTGTCTTTCTAACTAAATCATAATTATATTCTAAAAATTTTCTTTTAGAGATATCTCCATTTTTAAATTGTACAATAAGTGAAGACCTATGTTCAAAGAAAGTATTAAATATCCCCTTTTTTTTAAAATAACTCAATATATACACCCATTCTAATCTGTTTTCTAATTTATTATATCACAAATCCTATATATTTTTTAATAAATTTATTTCTTCTTGATTTAACTCTCTATATTCTCCTAAATTTAAATTTTTGTCAAGTTTTAAAGGTCCCATAGATACTCTTTTTAAATACAAAACTTTCATATCCAAACTTTTAAACATTCTCTTTACCTGGTGAAATTTACCTTCTTTTATAGTTAAGTACACTTTTGAAATTATATCAGAAGATACTATATCTAAACTGGCAGGAAGAGTCTTATATCCATCATCTATAATAACTCCCTTTTTAAATATCTCTCTATGATTTTCTTTTACACATCCATCAACTTCTACATAATAAGTTTTTTCTACTTCTTTTTTTGGAGATAGCAAATTATGAGCTAAAGCTCCATCATTACTTATAAGCATTAAACCCTCTGTATCCTTATCTAGTCTTCCAATTGGAAATGGATTAAACAAAAGATACTCATCTTCTAATAAATCTATAACTGTACTACTTAAGGGATCATCAGTTGATGACACATAGCCTTGAGGTTTATTCATCATTATGTATATATATTCCCTATAATTCAATTTTTCATCTTTAATATAGATTTGATCTTTATATGGATCAAATTTCATCTTATTATCTAAAATAATATTTCCATTTACCTTTACCAATCCATCTTTAATATATTTTTTCACATCTTTTCTGCTTCCATATCCCATATTGCTTAAAATTTTATCTAGTCTTTGTATGTTGCTCATATCTTCACCTTTTCTTTAAATATTTAGAAGTATAATAAATCTTTATTTGTAGATACTAATTTTGTAATATCATTTGAAAGGAGATCATTATGCCAAATAGAGAAAACATTACTCCTGGTGTTAAATGTGTTGTAAATACTTGTGAGTACTACAAACAAGGAAATCTATGTACAGCTGGAAAAATCGAAATTACTCCTAGAAATGCTGCCCAATCCAATGAAACTGATTGTGCTACATTTAGTCCACAGGAAAGTATCCATTAAATAAATAGATGCAGGGTATCCTGCATCTATTTTATATCAATTTTTTAATTCTATGCAAGAAGATTTAAAATCTTGTGGAATGTTTTCTAGTGTATATTCCACATTTATATAAAATTCCGTATTAAATTTATCTCCAATTTTTCCTAATTTATCTAGTAAAAATTGAAGTTCATTTTCTCCCATATTCATTATCTTATAAATTCCATCTACATATATTTTTTCCACATCATAATTCATAGAAATTATTCCACATAAAAAGCCATAGAAAGATTCAATATCTAATACATTGAATTCTACGGCATTAATTAGTCTGACACTATAATCAAGGGTGAATATATGATCATCATCCACATCAATAAATATAATATTACTATTTCCCTGTTTGATATCATCATTAGCATTTTCTATTAACCATTTTGTCTTTCCTACGCCTTTTTCACCTAAAATAAATTTAACCATTGCAAACACCAATCCCTTCCATATTTTATTTTTACAATATTATATGAATCTTTGCACCGCTTTGCCATTTAGATAGTCAAATTTCTTTCCTTGATAGGTCTTTCTTTCCTCCATAATATTTACTATTTCATCTCTTATCTTCCACCAGGATTCATCCCAATTTACAAATAAACTATTTTCTTTTGGAGCTCTACCTATTATCCTTTGCACTACAATATTAGGATCTAAGTATTCTAAAAATAAAATCACCCTTTCTATGTATTCCTCTTTTGAAACCATTTTTATATTACCCTTTTTATATTGCAATCCTAGGGCAGTATTCTCTAAAATGTATAAACTGTGTAGTTTAATTTCATCTATATTTAGTGAAGACACTACCTTAGCATTTTCAATAGTATCTAGCCTATCATCCCAAGGTAAGTTTAATATTAGATGGGTACAGATTCTAAATCCATATGATTTAATAATATTTACTGAATTTATATACTCTGCCAATGTATGTCCCCTATTTATTTTGACTAAACTGTGATAGTTCACAGTTTGAAGTCCTAATTCTATGGTTATATCTACATTATATCTATCCCTTATCTCCTGTAGGAACTCTAAATATAAATTATTTATACAGTCAGGTCTAGTAGATATGGAAATTCCAACTATATTATCTAATACTGATTCTTCTATATAAGATTTAAATTTTTCTATTGGCATATATGTATTAGAAAATTTTTGAAAATATGCAATAAACTTCTTTGCTTTATATCTTTCTCTTATATATTCCATATTACTAGAAATTTGTTCTCTTACTGATAATTGATTAGAAAGGCTTTCAAAGGATCCACCTTCTTCTCCACAAAAACTACACCCTCCCTTACCTAGTACTCCATCTCTATTTGGACAAGTCAAAGGAAGATTTATAGGGAGTTTGTAAACCTTCTCACCATATTTAGATTTTAAATAATCAGAATACACATTGTATACCTTTATAGCCAAAATTACACCTCAAATATTTAATATTCTATTTAATTCATAAGACAAGCCTGAGTTATTATTATCTCTTTTAGTAATTATATCTGCATGGCTTTTTAGGATTTTGCTACCATTTGACATGGCTATTCCAAGTCCTGCATTTTTTATCATATCAATGTCATTATTATCATCACCTATGGTGATTATCTCCTTTGAATCTATATTATTCATAAGAGCATATTCTTTTAGTGAATGCCACTTAGTCCCAAAGGGAGGCATCACTTCTAAAAGAGCTTCTGACATTACTACATTTTCCATTATATGAGAGCTATATAGATTTGGATATTCCCTCTTTATATATAAATAAAATTCATTTAAAGTTTCTATTTTGCCAGGGTATACAACTGCTAGTATTCTATCTATTTCATAATCTAAAATATTATCAACTTCAATATATCTACTCATATTTTTAGTTATACTGTTGAAGTATTCTCCATATCCACTATTTTTTTCAAATATTAGATCATAACCTTTTTCAAAATAGTCTATATATACTATAGGCTTAAGTCTTCTTAGATTTCCTTCTATAAGCACTTTCTTATAATCATTAAAATCTAAAAAATTATTTAAAATAACCTTGTCATCTTTGGAATCTCTTATTACATTTCCATTATTTGAAATATAAACCAAATTATCATCTATATTCTTAGTAAGTTCCCTAGCAGAAAAATAGTTTCTACCTGTTGCTATTACCACTTCATAACCTGTAGCTATCAAATTATGTATGGTATCTAAATTTTCACTTGATATTCTCTTATCATCTGTCAAAAGAGTTCCGTCTAAATCCATAGCTATTAGCTTGTACAAAGACCTCACACCTTTCTATTTAGAAAAATTACTATATGTCTTGCTTTTTCAAATTAATCTTCTACCTATATAGTCTATTCTTCATCTTCCTCAGAGAATAGCTCATAATAAGCTTCAGATGCAATTTTAAATTCCTCTTCGTCCTCTATAGGATTCAATTCAAACTCTTCATTTTCTTCATCTTCTTCGTATTTAAATAGTAAAACCTCATCTTCATCATGTGGAAGTAATACCATATACTCTTTAGAGTCTACTTCAAATGTTCCTAAAACATCACATTCTATTTTACTTCCATCCTCCATTTCAATATCTATAACCATTATTTCGTGGTCGTGATCGTGGTCATGACCTTCTCCACATTCACATCCTTCAGAGTTACAGCAATTATGCTCTTGTAAATTATCTTTATTATTCATTTTATCTCCTCCTCTATACTATTATAATACACTATTTAATATATAATGTATACATTATCATCCTTCTATTAAAAATATATTTTTTAAAAATAATTTTCCCTTGTTTAACTGTTTAAATCTATATGACAATATCCACCTGGATTTTTCTTTAAATAATCTTGATGATATTCTTCTGCTTTATAAAATGATTTTAAATCCATAATTTCAGTTGCGATTTTCTTTTTATATTTTGTTTGTTCTTGCTCTAATACTTTTTTTATGATTTCCAAATCCAATTTATCAATATAATAGATACCAGTTCTATATTGGCTACCTATATCATTGCCCTGTTTATTTATACTTGTAGGCTCTATTATGCTAAAAAACTTTTCTAATAAATATTTTAAAGATACTTCTTCTTCATCATACTTTATATATGTGGTCTCAGTATGACCAGTATTTCCACTGCAGACTTCTTCATAACTAGGGTTTTCTTTATGTCCATTTGCATAACCTACTTCTGTATCTAATACCCCTTTTATTCTTGAGAAATATTCTTCTACTCCCCAAAAGCATCCACCTGCTAAATATATTTCCTTCATCTTTCATAGCCTCCTATCTTAATTTATATACAGTAACAAAACAGGTGCTAAAAACACAGTCATAAGTCCTGCAATACCTATTGCAAGGGAACCCATAGCTCCTTCTACTTCACTTATTTCTAAAGACTTGGCAGTACCTATAACATGTGCAGCAGTTCCCATAGATATTCCTTTTGCTACCTTATTATTAATCCCTGTTAGCTTAAGTATGCTAGGACCAATAATATACCCAAAGACTCCTGTAATTATTACAAATCCTATGGTAATAGCCGGATTTCCACCTATTGATTTTGAGATGTCCATAGCAATTGCAGAAGTAGTAGATTTAGGTAAAAGTGAGTACATCAATACATTCTCTAAATTAAATAATTTACTTAACAAAATTATAGATATGAGGCCTGAAGTTGATCCTACTAATATCCCTATTATTATGGCAAAAAAGTTATCCAATAACAATTTTATTTGTCTAAATAAGGGAACTGCTAAGACAACTGTTGCAGGTCCAAGAAAAAAATTAATAATATTTCCTCCCCTATTATATACACTATAGTCTAGGCGAAAAACATACAGAAAGCCTATAATAGATACTATACTTATTAGTACTGGATTCAATATAGGTGTCCTAAATTTTTTATTTATTTTTTGACTAAGATTAAAAAATATAATAGTTATTGCTACTCCAAATATAGGGTTATTTAGATATTTTTCCATTTTGTCTTTTCCCTCTTATTCTTATAAAATATTGTGTAGTAAGCCCTGTTACTACTATAACTACTACTGTGGTTACAAATAGAATAAACAATAGAGCTAATATATTTCCTTTTAAAAGATGTAATTCTTTCATTATCCCAACACCTGCTGGTATAAATAAAATCGCCAAATTTTTAAGCAATAAGTCAGAAATATTTTCTATAAATCTAAGCTTAATCACTCCCAAGAGCAATAAAGATAATAATATTATCATTCCTATTATAGTGGCAGGAATTGATAAATTAAAGTATATTTGTATTGCCTGGGAAAATAGCAAAATACTCAATATAATTCCAAATTGTGATAAAATATTCAAAAGTTTTCCTCCATGTCTTATATACTAATCTCTAAAATCAATAAATATTGTAAACTCTACATTCTTATCAATTTTAAAGGAATGATCTACATCTTCTATTTTACCTGATATAATATTAAATATCAATTTGGCTTTTATCTTTTCTTCATCTATTTCATAGGTCATATCTTCATAATTTATATTTGGCATATCTAAATTACCTTTTATCTTCTCAGCCTCATATATATCTAGGGCAAATTGATTCAGATCTAAAGAGATTAAAATTTCATCTTGATCTTTTATCTCTAATATTCCAATTTCATTTTTATAATTTAGTTTTGTTCCTTCTTTTATTTCTAGATCTACTACTTTATTACCCCAAGAAGATATATCAATTTGATAGTCAAATTCTTCTATTTGGATAACTTTGTTTTTTAAATCTGAATTTAGATAAAAATATTCTCCTGTATCTATTTGATAATATATATTTGGCTCATATTTAAAACCGAATATCTCCTCAGTTTGGCCCGTAGAATAATCACTGTTTAAAATTTTAATATCCTCCAGACTATGATTCTTATCAAAATAATAAATTATATTATTTATTTCTCTTTTATCTTCCTTAGATATATCAGGATTCTCTACTATTTGCCCTTCATCAATCATATTATTTCTCTCTAATATATCTTGAAGTCGTGAATTTTGGCTGTTTTTTGAAATTTGAAAACTACTAATAGGTCCAATGACAGAGTTTAAAACTAATATGGATAGAGATATAGGAATTATTATAGTTTTAAGAGATTTTTTAAATGAAAAATATAACATTGTACCAAATACCCATATTCCTAGAACAACTACAAAATACCTTTCCTCTGTAAATCCATATTGACTTATTCTTTGACCTATAGATATAAACATCATAATTAATATTGGTAATATGAATTTAGGGAAATATTTCTTAAATGATTTCAAAAAATTATTTTCTTCTACAATAGGATTTATTAAAAATAATACCCCAACACTAAAACTAGAATACCAAAGAACTAAATGGGATACTAAACCTTTAGGCCACTGCCATGAAATCAATATCTTGAAAAAATAAGCATATAGTATGGCTGAATACACTGTAATAAGTGGTATTACAATAAAAGATAAAAGTATAATAAATGCCTTTGAATAGCTATAATCTTTAAAGTTCTCATCTCCATAGGGTATTTTAGATATAAAATAAGATACCCCAAATATTAAAAAGATTATTAAAAAAGTATATATATACCAATTTCCATCCACCCTTATATCAAAAAGTTGAGAAATAGTAAATAACATAGAAAATATCCCAAATAATAATACAAAAGAATATATCATTGTTATTGCAATACTTGAGAATATACTTACAACATACTTTTCATATCCATCATTTCTTTTAACTTTTCCTATATAAAAAATAAGGATAAAAAAGGTAATCATAAATCCTATATACCTTATAATTTCAAACTCTTTAAAATCTTTTAATAAAAACATATAATATAAACTTAAAAATATAATTCCTAATATATAATTTATCCATTTTCTAGTTTTAGATAAATTGATCCTTTCATTTATTAATCCTATTATAAGAGATAAAAATATTCCCATGCCTAAAACCATACTTCCTCTTATCACTCTATCTCTTATGACCCTTGGTAAATTAGCTTCTTCCTCAATTAAGAAAATCAATACAGCTACTAAAATAAAAGAGATCCATATAGTTACAGGAAATCTCCTAAAACTGTTTTGTATGTCTTTTACTATCTTTGTTGTCCTTTGCCTTAGTTTCATTTCAAAAACACCTCCATAATATATTATTACCCTTTTTCCCCAAATATAAATAAAGTTAAAAGAACTATTATAATAGTTCTTTTAACTTTGCCTTATCTAATATTAATATTTTTTTACTTCCTATTAACTCTATATATCCTAGCTCTTGAAATAAGAGTAGTTTTCTAGTCATAGTCTCTCTTGAAATTCCTGTATAATTTCCCATATCTTCTCTATTCATAAAGAGATTTAGTATTGTTCCCTTTTTAGTTTCTTCACCAAACTCCTCTATCATATCTAATAACAATCCTGCAACTTTAGAATCTGCATTATGAGAGGAGAGTCTGTCGACTAAATCTTCTGCCCATCTTATCCTTTCATAAGCTTTTTCTAATATCTTTAAAGTTATATTTGGGTTTTTAATTGCAATTTCATTAAATTTACTCTTTGATAGAGTGCTTATAACTGTATCTTCTAGAGCCTTCGCATTATATTTGTATTCGTCCTCTTTCAAAAGATTAAAGGCCCCTACAAAATCTCCAGAAGAATATATATATAATATCTGTTCTCTACCATCAGATAGATATTTATATATTTTCATTTTTCCAGAGCAAACTATATACAATTTATCTGCTCTATCACCTGTATTAAAGATTTGCTCTCCTTTTTTAAAGTTTATATTTGTTACTCCTTGGGATATCTCTCGTATTTCTTCTTCATCTAAACTTGAGAGCAAAGGTATTTCATGAATACAGCCACTACCATTACATTTTTCACATTGAGTATTACAAATTGTACAAGTTTTCATCTAAATCACCTACTAACTATAGATATATTAGACAATGTCCTTTTGAGTTTTTTTCTTTGTTTTTTCTCTTTTAAGAAGATCCATAAGAATCATCTCAAATTCTTTCGCCTTTTCTTTATCCATTTCTGGAACTCCATCAAGGCGATAGTCCATATTTAACTCTTTATATTTTTCTAGTCCCATTTTATGATATGGCAGTATTTCAAATCTATCAATCTTGTGTGCCAAGTGAGCTATCCTGTCAAAGAGCTTATATATACTCTCCTTATTATCAGTTATAGTTGGAACCATGACATGTCTCATCCATATTGTACCATGAAAATCCTTTAAATAGGTAAGAAATTTAAAGAATCTTGACATTGACTTCTCAGTTAAATCTTTGTAACCTTCATTGTCAAAATGTTTAATATCTAAAAGGATCACATCTGTATATTTCAATATATCTTTATAATATCTTTCATCACCATATCCACTAGTATCTATAGCAGTATTAAATCCATTGGCCTTTAATAATTTTAAACTTTCTAATAAAAACTCTCCTTGCACTAGAGGTTCTCCTCCTGAAAAAGTGACTCCTCCACCAGTATTTTTATAGTAGGGTTGATATTTTTTTGCTGTCTGTAGCACTTCTTCAGGAGTTATTCTTTTTTTAGAGAACATGCTTTGACTGTCTGGATTGTGGCAAAAGGCACATCTTAGTGGACATCCTTGTAGGAAAAATACTGTCCTTATACCTGGTCCATCTAAAAGTCCCATGGTCTCAATTGAATGTAATCTTGCTTCTGTCATTTATATCACCCTTTCTATCTACACTCTCTCGTGGAAAGTTCTGCTTATAACTTCTAATTGTTGTTCCTTTGTAAGTCTATTAAAGTGAACTGCATAACCTGATACTCTTATTGTAAGGTTTGGATATTTTTCTGGATTTTCCATTGCTTCAATTAAAAGTTCTCTATCTAATACATTTACATTTAAATGAAATGCTTGTTGACTAAAATATCCATCCATTATTCCTACTAAATTGTTTATTCTATCTTCGTCTGCTTTTCCTAAAGTTGTAGGCACTATAGAAAAAGTATTTGATATACCGTCTTGACATACATCTTTGTATGGTAATTTTGCTACAGAGTTAAGTGATGCTAAAGCTCCATTTTCATCTCTACCATGCATTGGATTTGCACCTGGAGCAAATGGTTCTCCTTTTTTTCTACCATCTGGAGTAGAGCCTGTCTTTTTACCATAAACTATATTTGATGTGATAGTTAATACGGATAGGGTATGTTCTGAATCCCTATAGGTAGGAGTTTTTCTAAGTTCATCCATAAATTTATTTAAAACTTCTACTGCTATATCATCTACTCTATTATCATCATTTCCAAACTTCGGAAATTCTCCTTCGATTTCAAAGTCTATAGCCAATCCATCTTCATTTCTTATTGGCTTTACCTTTCCATACTTTATAGCACTCAATGAGTCTGCTACTATTGATATACCTGCCACTCCAAAGGCCATATATCTATGAACTATTGAGTCATGTAGAGCCATTTGACCTTTTTCATATGCATATTTATCATGCATATAGTGGATTGTATTCATAGTATTTACATAAAGTTTTGCAACTGATTCCATAACCTTATTGAAATTATTTACAACCTTATCATAGTCTAAGATTTCGTCATCTATTTTTTCTATACCATCTACTAATTTTATTAATTTTCCATCCTTTGACTTTTTAACTTCATCAACTCCACCATTTATTGCATATAGTAAAGCTTTTGCTAAATTAGTTCTAGCTCCAAAAAACTGCATTTGTTTACCTATTTCCATTGCAGATACACAGCAAGCTATACCATAGTCATCTCCATATATAGGTCTCATTTCGTCATCATTTTCATATTGAATAGAGCCAGTTTTTATACTCATTTTAGCACAATATTTTTTAAATGTTTCTGGTAGATTTATTGACCAAAGTACAGTCATATTTGGCTCAGGAGCTGGTGAAAGGTTCTCTAAAGTATGAAGAAATCTATAAGAACTCTTTGTTACTAATGTTCTTCCGTCTTCCCCCATACCTCCTATTGATTCTGTAACCCAGTTAGGATCTCCTGCAAATAACTCATTATATTCTGGAGTTCTTAGATGTCTTGCCATTCTAAGTTTTATAACTAATTGATCTATTAATTCTTGTGCGTCTTCTTCTGTAATTAGTCCCTTGTCTAAATCTCTTTGTATATATATATCTAAGAATGTAGTATTTCTTCCTAAAGACATTGCAGCACCATTATTTTCCTTAATAGCTGCTAAATATCCAAAATATAAAAATTGTACTGCTTCTTGAGCATTTTTAGCTGGATTTGAAATATCAATTCCATAAGAAGCTGCCATTTGTTTTATTTCATCTAAGGCTCTTATTTGTTCAGATAATTCTTCTCTAAGTCTTAAAGTATTCTCATCTGCATTTCCTGTTAAACTATTTTTATCTTTTATTTTCTCTTGTTTTAAAAAGTCTATACCATAAAGAGCTATCCTTCTGTAGTCACCTATAATCCTACCTCTTCCATATGCATCTGGAAGACCTGTTAAAAGCCCTACAGTTCTTGCAGCTCTCATCTCTTTGGTATAAGCATCAAATACACCTTGATTATGAGTTTTTCTAAATTCATTGAAATTATCTTCTAGTTTTTTATCCATTTCATAACCATAGGCATCAAGGGAGCTTTTTACCATTCTGTATCCCCCATATGGATTTACGATTCTCTTTAAGGGTTTATCAGTTTGAAATCCTACTATCATTTCATTTTCTTTATCTATATATCCAGGTCCATAATTGTTTATCCCTGAGAAATTATCTGTATCAATATCAACACTTTTTGACAATATTTCCTCTTTTATCATCTCTTCTGCTTTATCCCATATAATCTTTGTCTTTTCACTTATTGGTGCTAAAAATCCTTCATCTTCAGTATATGGAGAGTAGTTCTTTTGTATAAAGTCTCTCACATTTACCTTTTCTTCCCATTCCCCAGTTTTGAAACCATTCCATTGTTCCATAACCTTCATCTCCTATCTATATATATAAATTTTTAATTTGTTTTCTTAACTTAATTATACAGGGAAGAAAATTTAGATGCAGTGACCAGGGTCACTTTTTAAAGTAAAAAGTACTCAGCCTAGGCTAAGTACTTAATTTTTATGATTTAGTATCTCTTCTACTATATAATTTTTATTTTCTAACCATGCGTTATAAGTATCTATATCTTTAAATAAGTCAGATATTCTTGTATTTAAATTATTTATGCTACATTCATTTATAAAGTTTATATCTATTTCTCCATTAAAATTATTTGCTATACAATCTAAAATGCAGTGAACTATCTCCTCTTTATTTTCATCTGTCATTTCCTTTGATTTAATTTGATCCATTATTCCCTTGTGAAATACATATCTCAAATATATTAAAAATCCTTCAAAATCTTCTGCCTTATCTTTTTGCTCTATGTCAAAGATAACTTTAAAAAATAAATTCCACTTGAAATCTCTATTTATAACTCCTAATATTTTAGAGCCAATCTTCCTAGTAAATTCATCGCTGTAGAAAATTTCCCTTTCAAAATCTATATATTTATTAAATGTCAATTTTTCATTTCCTATTTCATTTAATCTATTTAGAACTCGTAAAAAATTTTTACTATAATTTATAGATTGTTCTGGTTCCCCCTTCATAAATAAATAGTTTACTATTACATCTGTTTGTTTCTTAAAGTCTATGACAAATCCAATTTCTTCTCTAACTTTAGATATATATATATCATGGATTATCTTTGATAATAGAGCCTTAAGCTGAACTCTTTTATTTGCCGCATCACTTGCATCCATTCCATTTAGATGATTAAATACTACCATAAGTTGCCTATCAATCATAGATAAATTATCTTTTATAGATGACATTATATCTCTAAAAAAGTCTTCTATAAGCATATAATTAAAATTTTTATATAAAATTCTATGATCTATGTCTCCCCAAAAAATATTTACTAATGACTTAATTTGAAGTTCAAAATTAACTTTAAGTCCATTTTTTAGATACATTCCATCTATCTTATATATCTGAAATCCATTTTTTTGAATTTGAGGCTGTTTCTCTCCTAATTTTAATTTTATAGAAGAATTTAATGGATTAGAATAATACCCATCCTCTTCTTGTATAGTAAACAAATTTAAAATATCATTATATATCTTTTTCTCATCCTCTATAAATCTACACTCTATTCTAATACCTATTAAATCTGATAGATTTTCTAATAAATTTTCAGGGTTTTCATACTTTATATAAAAATTATGTCTAAGTATTTTTTCTCTTAAACTCTCTTTAGACTTTATTCTATAATTCACATTTAAAAAATGATCTTTAATGGAAAGACTATCATCGAAAAATTTTTCTAGTTTTTTTGCTGCATCATCCAATACATCCTGATTTTTATCTATCAACAATAAGGTATCATCAATAAAATCAAACAACTCTAATTTCATAGTATCCCCCCTTAACTCTTATAATTAATTATATCATAGTCTGTTTTAAAAAATACTCTAAAAATGGGAATCCTCGGATTCCCATTTTTCATTATTAAAATTCATCAAAATAAATTAACTCCTTAGCTATTCCCTTGTCAGTAAGGGATGCAACCATTGATTGAATCATCTTTGGACTTCCACATAGATAAGCTTCTTTATTATCTGAATCATCTAAGTATTTATCTATAGCATTATTTACCCTTCCTTTTTCTCCAGTCCAATTATGTTCTTCTGTAGTTCTTGATAGCGTAGGAATAAATTTAAAGTCATAAAGCGTTTCTTCTAGGTATTTAAAATAATCAAGGAAAAACAAGTCATCTGGAGTTTTAGCTCCAAAATAGAATGTAGCTTTTCTCTCTACACTATTTTCCTCCATATACTTGAGTATAGCAAGTATTGGTGCCATTCCCGTACCAGCAGCTACTAGTATTATTTCATTTTCACTATCCTCATCAAAGTAAAAATCACCATGGGGTCCGTTGATTTCAACTGTATCTCCTATTTTTAAATGTTGATGAACATAAGTTGTACATATACCATCTAGTACATATCCAATTAATAGCTCTATGATGTCTTTCTCAAAAGGAGCAGATGCTATGGAGTAAGCTCTGTATACCTCTTCTTTATTTCCATCATATTTAGGAGCTTTAAATTGAATAAATTGACCAGGTCTAAACTTGATCTCTTCACCTTCTGGAAGTTTTAATCTCACTCTTTTTATAACATCTGTTAAATCTTCTATCTCTTCTACAGTTGCAAAATACTCCTTGACATTAAATAATTCCTCTGGTATTTGTATTTTTATATCTTCTTTCACCTTGCATTGACAGGAGAGTCTTGTATTAGAGTCTAGTTCTTCTTTTGTCAAAAATGGAAGCTCTGTAGGAAGTATAGGCCCTCCTCCCTCCTGAATTTTCACCTTACAATATCCACAGGTTCCCTTGCCTCCACAGGCAGAGGGTATAAATATCTTTTCTTCTGTTAAAGAAGATAAAAGGGAATTTCCCCCTTCTATAGTAAATTCTTTATCTTCATTTATAACAAGCTTCACTTCTCCATAATTATTTATAGTTCTATCAGCTATGGTAAGTAATAATGCAAATACAGCTGAAATAATTGTAAGTGCTAAAGTTGTAATAAGTATAGTATCCATAATAACCTCCCTACTGAATTTGAACTATTCCAGAAAAACCTATAAAAGCAAGAGCCATTAAGCCCGTAATTATAAGTGTAATTCCAGGTCCTTGTAATCCTTCTGGTATGGGAGCATTTTTAATCTTTTGTCTAATACCTGCCATAGCAACTATCGCCAATGTCCACCCAATACCTGAACCTATGCTAAATCCTACTGACTGTAAAAAATTATAATCTCTAATAATCATAAATAAAGAAACCCCAAGTATAGCACAATTTACAGTTATTAAAGGTAAAAATATACCAAGTGCATAATATAAATTTGGTAAATATCTCTCTAATACCATTTCTATTAATTGAACAAATGCAGCTATAGTAATTATAAAGACAATAAATCTCAAATATTCTAATTTTAATGGAACTAATATGTTTTTATATATTATATAGTTAAATATTGATGTAAATGTAAGTACAAATGTCACAGCCTGTCCTAAGCCTAAAGCTGTAGGTATTTCTCTAGATACTGCAATAAAAGAACACATACCTAAGAAATTGGCTAAAATCATATTATTTGTAAATATTGCAGCTATAAATATAACAAAAGGATTGACTTCTATCATGATTTAGCCACCTCTTTTTCTTTTTTATTTTGTATTTCATATGCTCCCCATATAATAAGTGCCAGCAAGAAAAATGCTGCTGGGGGCATTATCATAATAGTCCAAGGTGTCCACCAACTACCCATTACAGGAATTCCAAATATAGTCCCAAATCCCATTAGTTCTCTAAAAAAAGATATTACTAAAAGTACAAAAGTATATCCCAAACCTGCAGCTATCCCGTCTAAAAGAGAAGCAAAAGGAGGATTTTTTTGAGCAAAAGCCTCTGCTCTTCCCATTATTATACAATTAGTAATTATAAGCCCAACATATGGACCTAAAGCCTTACTCATTTCAGGATAATAGGCCTTTAGAAATATATCTACCATGATTACATATACAGAAATAATAAGTACCTGAATCATCATCCTAATATGCTTAGGAGTAAATTGCCTTATAACAGATATAGTAAATGAAGAAAGTGCAGTTACAAATATAAGTCCTAAACCCATAATAAGAGAATTTAGCATTAAATTTGTGACGGCTAAAGCTGAACATATACCCAATATCTGCCTAAAAACTGGATTATCATCCCAAATCCCCATTCTAAAAATTGTCTTTATCTCATTTTTAGACATTTATTCTCTCCCCTTTCTACTTTGTATAAAATCTTTTATGTCTTCATTTAGAAAATCCAATACAGATTTTGACGTAAGTGTTGCCCCTGTTATGGCATCTAAGTTTCCCCCAGGAGCTGGATTGTAAATCAAATACATATCATCATCTGTGGATGTTAGTTTTAAGTTTCTAAATTGTCCTTTATAGTCTTCTTCTGATATTCTTCCACCTAGTCCAGGAGTTTCAGAATGAGATACAAAGTCTAATCCTAATATTGTGTCATAGTCACTACTAATGCCAACATAACCTTCTATACTGCCCCAAAGTCCAGATCCTGATACTGGAAATGCATAAGCATCTACTTCTCCATTTTCCTCTGTATAGTAAATACTTTCTCCATTATAATTTTCTTCTTTTACATTTTCATCAAATACCTTAGCTATATCTTCTGGATCATCTGATGGTATAGATATATCAAATACATAGAGAATCTTCTCTCTCAATTCAGTTTTCTGTAGAAAGTCAATTTTATCTGCTGTACTATAATTTAAAAAGGCAAGTATAAATGTAAATACAGCTGTGATTATAGACATAAAAAGTATAGGATAACTAAATGATTTTTTCATATGCTTACCCCCTTCTCTTTGTCTTTTGATTTTTTTCTCTTATTAAAAGCTTTTATCCCTTCATCAATTATAGGGACAAATGTATTCATTATTAATATAGCAAACATTACCCCGCCTGCAAATAAGGAATACCCTCTTATTATCACTGTTATAATCCCTATTAGAATCCCATATATCCATTTTCCCTCCTTAGTCTTTGGAGCTGATATAGGATCTGTGGCCATAAATATTGAACCAAATAAAAACCCACCTGCCAATATTCCAAATAGAGGATTAGGAATATTAGGATTACCTAAAAGATATAATATAGTACTTAAAAATATAAATCCTGTGAAACAAGCGGTTATAATCTCCCATGATGCCACTTTTTTGTATACTAAATATATACCTGCTAATAATATAAGAATAGCACTAGTCTCTCCTATAGATCCTGAGACATTTCCAAATAATAGATCAAAGTAAGAACTTAAATCTCCTGTATCCCTAAATATAAGCATAGGCGTAGCTTGAGATATTGTATCTACTCCCTCTGTTAAATATGTAGCAAATCCTCCTGGGAAACCTAAACTTGACTTAGCCCATGAAATTGTCAGAGGAGCAGGAAAACTAACATAGACAAATGCTCTAGCTACTAGAGCTGGGTTAAATACATTTCTACCGAAGCCACCAAATACTTCTTTTCCAAAGAATACCCCAAATATAATTCCTACTACTGCTATCCAGTAAGGTGTAGTTGGGGGTAATGTCATAGTATATAAAATACAAGTTACTATTACCGCCTCTGATACTTTTTTATTATTCTTTTTTTCAAATATATACTCTGTCAGTATGCCAAAGATACTTACTACTAATAATAAAAGTAGAGTTCTCCATCCAAATGTATAAATTGAAAAAAGAATAATAGGTAATAATGAAAGAATTACAGTTCTCATCATCTTTTGCTTGGTAAAAATCTTCGATATTGATTCTTCAAACAAAAAACCACCTCCATAAATATTTATTGCTTTTTAATACAAGCTCATATAATATATACCACTTAAAGATTAAATTACTCATATAAAGTAATTAAACAATTATAAAAAAAAAAGAGAGTATATTCTCTCTTTTTTAAAATATCTCAATTTTATTTTTATTTTTCAATTCACTTATTTTAGCTAAATATTTTTCTTGTTGCTTTAATCTTACTACTTGACTATATACTTCATCTTTTACATCTTCAAAAGTTTTCTCTTCCTCTTCTGATCTATGAACTAATTTTATTATATGATATCCAAATTGAGTCTTAACTGGATCAGAGATACTGCCTTCATCCATACTAAAAACAACAGCCTCAAACTCAGGAACCATTTGTCCTGAATTAAATTCTCCTAAATCTCCACCTCTTTCTTTAGAAGGACAAGTAGAGTATTCTTTTGCAGCTTCTTCAAAGGACATACCATCATTTATCTTTTCTAAGATATCCTTAGCTTCTTCTTCTGTCTTAACTAATATATGACTAGCTTTTGCTGACTTTGGCTTTTTAAAATATGATTTATGCTCTTCATAATATTTTTTTAATTCATCTTGATTTGCATCTTCATTTTGAATTAATTTATTCAAAGCATAATTTTTTAAAAGAATATTTTTGTTTTCTTCTAATATAGCTCTAAATCCTTCTTCTTCCTCTAAATTAGTCTCTTTTGCATCTATAAAAAGTAATTCTTGATTTACTAATTCTTCTATTACTTTTTTAATTCCATCTGGTGATTGAAATTGCATTGCAACTTGTGGTCCAATATCGTTTAAAAACTTCATTACATCTTGTTGAGTTATTTCTTTTTCATTTACTTTCGCAACTACTTTTTTCTCTTCCATATTAAACTCTCCCCTTATTTGAAATTATATATAGTATACAACTAAAAAACCTCTTAAAGATTATGTCTTTAAGAGGTTTAATTTTTCAGAAATTATAAAACGCTGATTCCTTCTGCTTGTAGCCCTTTTTCACCTTCAACTACATCAAATTCAACTTCTTGACCTTCTTCTAAAGTCTTGAAGCCGTCTTTGTTGATTTGAGAGAAATGTGCAAATACATCATTTCCTTCCTCTGTAGTAATAAATCCGTATCCTTTTTCTGCGTTAAACCATTTTACTGTACCTTTCATGCATATACCTCCAAAATTTTATTTCTTTAATTCCCTGTAAAAATACCACAAATAAAATTTCTCATACATGAAGCTAATGATTTAATGCTAGAAATTATTTGTATTAAAAATTTACCGTTGAATTAAAGCTACATTCATATGATAACATGAATAGAAAAATAATACAAGTAAAACTCAACATTTTTCTTGATTTTCTGGTTATAATATTAAATGACTGACTTTTTCTATTCATGGTGCTTAAATCTATCAATTGCCCTTTTAAAAATTCATCCTATAAATTATCCAACTTTGTGTTCAAAAAAAGTTAAAACTCCCTCTGAACTGAGTATTCGTTTATGATTGCCAATCAGCTGGATAAGTCACATAGATAAACCTTGCCCTTCCTTCAACTGAAAACTGAATACTTGAATCCTTTGGAATTAAAATAACTTCTCCTGGATTTGCAGTTATGCGGCGTCCATCTATGACAATAGTTAAAGTTCCTTCAATAATATAATCTATTTCATCATATCCTAAAGTCCAATCGAAGGTAGTATCCTCCATTACCATAAGACCAAAACCCAATCTAGGACTTTCAGTAAGTGATACCAAATCTTTGGTGTACACTTTATGATTAGGGTTTCCTGTATCCAAGCGATCTTCTTCACTTACAGAAAACAATGGCAAGGAAATCGACATTACACCACTAGGGTCGACATGCCTCTTTGAAGAATCATTTAAGTTATTACTATATTCTTCCATTATGATACTACGAACTAATTTTTCAATTTCTGATCTGTCTATATTCAACATCTTACCTCCATCCGTACTTATTTTTTTATATTATTAGCTTTGTTCAATTCTAAATACACGGTTAGATAGAAATATGGCAACAATAATAGCAGAAATACCACCCACTAGTTTACCGATAATCATCGGAGTAATTAATTCTGGTGCAACACCAGCCGTAAACCCAAGATGGTCACCAAATGTAAAAGATGCTGAAACTGCGAAAGCAATATTAATCACCTTCCCACGTTTATCCATGTCCTTTACTGTTTGAAACATGGCGATGTTGTTGGCAAGAGATGCAATTAGACCTGCTGCTGCAACATCATTCATTCCTAACAAATGACCTAGTTTCATCAATGGTTTGTTAAATATCTTTGTTATCAAGAACACTAATCCATAAGCACCAGCTAAAGTTATGGCAATACTACCAACTGTTTGGAATCCAACTTCAAGTGTATCTTGATTTTCAAATATTTTGATACCTAATAATAGATCTAACCCACCAATTGCCAACCCAATGGCTGCAACAGCCACTATAATTTTGCCAAATATATTGAACCCTTTAATCATTCCTTCAGGGATTTTAAATAGTCCAACAGCAATTAAAATTGCTACAATTATTATAGGTATTAAATTCATAAAAACTTTAACTACTGGCATACCCATCATAATTCCTGCAACTAATGCTCCAAGTGGAATCGTCACAATCCCACATAATACTCCTTGTGCTAGATACTTTGTATCTTCTTTGCTGATAATACCTAATCCCACTGGGATTGTAAATACAATTGTAGCTCCCAGCATGGCTCCTAAAATACCACCTGAGAAAAGTACTATAAGTGGGTCTGTAGTCATTTGTTCTGCTAAGAAAAACCCACCCATATCATTTGCTAATAGTGTTCCTGCAAACATTGCTGGGTCTGCTCCTAACAATTTATATAATGGAACCACTATAGGACTTAGCCAATCTGATAACTTGGGTGCTATAACAATTATACCGGCCATTGAAAGCGCTAAAGCACCCATTGCTAGTATTCCTTCTTCAAATTGTTGACCTAATCCAATTTTATTACCTAATGAACGGTCGATTGCACCTATGACCATTATAATTGTAATAGCCCAAATTATTATTTCATTTATACTCATTCATTTCACTCCATTCTATTTTTAGTAAAGTAAGCAATTATATAACAATTGCAATATGCCACTGAAACGAGGTCTTAGCCTTATTATAAATAGCAACTTTTGTCATTGATTTTGATAGTCTACAGTGTCTATAATCCCAACAATAACCATATCAACCGGAATACTTTTGCCCTCAAAAGATAGACGACCAGAGCTGCCAGTGGTAATCAGTACAGATTCTCCAATGCCAGCACCTACACGGTCTACTGCAACAACTAAAGCAGGATCAATCTCATATTCGTTTAGTTGTTTTTCTATTAGTAGGAACTTTAAACCATTTAACTTTTCATCTTTACGAGTAGCCCATAGGCTACCAACAACTTTTCCAATGAACATAGTATGCCCCTTTCTATACTATTTGAACACCTAAATCATGCATATAATCCTTAGCCAATGCTGTAATAATGATGTTCTTATTTGCTTCAAAGATATCTCCTGGTTGTAAATTCAGTTTCTGTACTTTACCTATGGTAAGAAGTTCCTTCTTATAACTTTTACCAATTACATCTTTTACCTTCCCATTTATAGTTTCATTTATCTTTTCAAAATTTTTTAAAGAAAGTATAGAAGCACCGTACCTTACTAATTGATTTTTATGATTCTCAAGAGCCTGTAGTAATGCTCGTGGAGCCACATGCTGACTTTTCTGAAACTCTATTCCTTCTTCTAAAAAAATAATTTCCTTCTTATTTAATAAACGTTCCCAAATAATTACTTCTTCTTCTATTTGTGGAAGGCCTAGTGCTATGCGATTCATATTTAAAATAGTTAGCTTGGTCACAATTACTATGTCTATATCTGATTTATCTTTAACTGGTACTATTTCATAGCCTCTTTTTTCATAATAAATCCGAATACTTGAATATTCTTCCCCTAAAAATGCAACAGTCTTTCTAAGCTCTTCTTTCTGTAAACGTTGTATAATGATATCTGTGATTTTTTGCACTACTATTTCAATATTATCCATCTATATCACCTCTTAAAAATACGCCCACGTACACCTTTTCTATGGCCACAAGCATTTGCTTCATCATAATCAATGTGCATGTAAGTCTCAAACTTAGGACTTATTCTCACTATAACATCATCAAATATAAGTGGTCTTTCACTAAACACTTGAACTGATACTCTCTCTTGATTCTTCACACCTAATCTTTCAGCATCTGTATCTTTTACATGAATATGGCGTTTTGCAACTATGACACCTCTATCTAAAACAAAAGATTTAGATCCATTCATCAAAGTAATCCCTGGAGTATTTTCAATATCTCCACTTAATTTAACTGGCGCATTTACACCTAATGAACGTGCATCTGTTAATGAAACTTCTACCTGACAATTTTTTCGCTCTGGTCCAAGAATTATAACATTATGAATAGTGCTTTTGGGTCCTTTAATGCTCACTCGTTCTTCTGATGCAAATTCCCCTGTTTGTGATAAATATTTGGATGGGCGTAATTGATAATCTTTTCCAAAGAGGTAATCTATTGCCCTGCGACTTAGATGGATATGACGCCCACTTGCTTCAATTTCAAAAGTTTGATCCATTACTTCTTTTATACGAGATACAACTGTATCAACAATTGTATCAATATTATTTTTAGCCATATTGCACCCCTATTCTACTGAATTTTCTTTTGACTGTACCATTAAAACCCAACAATAACCCTTTAAAATAGTCACTATTGAAATATAATTTATATACTCCTCAAATGTGAGAATCTCTTTCATTTCTTTAGCAATAAAGTGTTCTAGTTCTTGTAAATGTGCATGTAACTCAAATAAATCTATAACATATTCTTCATCTTTATATGTTGGAATAAATGAATCTTCTGGATATAGCTTGACAATATATGGCTTTTTGTCTTCCAACAATTTTTCAATTTCCTGTATCAGCTCTAAGTTTCTTGAAGATAAAGTCTTCAATGATATTCCCTCGACTACCATTAATATAGTATTCAAAGCCTCTAATAACTCCATATTTCCTATATTATGACTTTTCTTTTGTAAATTTAAAATACGACTTATTGTAATATTAATTTTAATTTTAAATTGATATTTTAAGTGACTTTTCCATATTTCCTGTCCATTTCCATTGGTATATACTAAAATATCTTGGATATTTTTTCCATTATTTGATTCCTTTACTTTTGACTGGTTCATTGGGAAGATTGCTTCTTGATTCTCAATCTCAGATTCTTCTGGTATTTTCATATATTCAATAGTAATATCTTTTAAATATTCTTTTGCAGAAGGTGTAATCATAGTTCCAGGTTCTAAAACTAAGAATTTTGTTTCTTTTAATTTTGTCGTACGGAGTAGTTTCTTTATCTTTTTTTCTGTTAAAATAGCCATTAGTATTCACTTCCCCTTGATAAAGAAAAGGCTGAGCATAAGCTTTTATTATGCCTCAGCCCCACTTTTTCTCTTCCAACTTTAAGCCTTCATCATGAGTATTATAAGCCTAGTTATGATTGAGTATCGTATTTTGGTAGAATTACATCTACTTCCACATGTGGACGTGGTATTACATGAACAGATATCAGTTCCCCAACTGCTTCTGCAGCTGCTGCTCCAGCATCTGTTGCAGCTTTAACAGCTCCCACATCTCCACGAACCATAACTGTTACTAATCCTCCGCCTACTTGTTCTTTTCCAATTAATGTTACATTTGCTGCTTTAACCATTGCATCTGCTGCCTCTACTGAGGCTACCAATCCTTTTGTTTCTATCATACCTAATGCGTTTGTATTAGCCATATAATTTCCTCCTCAATTTTTTTATGTTTTTATTTTATTATTGATTTTATTGTGTTGCTCTTTGCCTACTTTAGTTTTTGTAAAACACGTTCAACAAGTAAATCTACTAATTCATCTTTACTAAGTCCCAAACATTCATCAGCTATATCATTAACTTCTTCAAGTATATCTTCTCCACGTATTTCATCTAATGTCTTGACACCATGAACAATTCGACGAAGATTAAATAAATTATGTGGACCAACATTGTCGGAAGTAGAACTTCCTCCTACAGCTCCACAACCTAATGTCAAGGCAGGCATAAGGTTTGTAGTTGCTCCTATTCCACCTAATGTAGCCGAACAGTTTATTAGTAGTCGTGAAACTGGTATTTTAAAAGCAAAATCATCTGTAATTTTTTTATTTGTTGAGTGAATAACCATGGTGTGTCCTGCACCTTCAAAATTTAAAATCTTAATACTTAAATCCCGAGCTTCTTCCCAAGTATTTACTGTATAAAAAGCTAAAATTGGTGATAATTTTTCCCTTGAATAGGGTGCAAGGTTACCAACACGTGTTTCTTCTGCAATAAGAATTTTTGCATCCTTTGGTACAGAAATACCAGCTAATTCAGCAACAACCTGGGCAGTCCTTCCAACAATCTTAGGATTCATTGTCCCATTTGGTCGTAGTATATACTTTTCAAGTTTTAGGGCATCTTCTTTTGATAAGAAATAACCGCCTTGTTTCTTTAGTTCTGAAATCACTTTTTCTTTACTCACTTCTTCAACAATAATAGACTGTTCAGAGGCACAAACTGTACCATTATCAAATGTCTTCGATTCAATAATAAGCTCAATTGCTCTCGGAATATTTGCACTACGTTCTATAAACGCAGGTCCATTACCTGGCCCAACTCCAATTGCCGGTGTTCCAGAAGAATATGCTGCTCGAACCATTGCAGATCCACCAGTAGCAAGAATTAAATCTGTATTTTCATTTTTCATTAATTCATTTGTTGCCTGTAATGTAACTCTTGTAATTACACTAATAGCACCGTCTGGTAAGCCAACACTTCTTCCTGCTTCATTTATAATATTAACTGTTTCCTTGATACAATTTACTGCACTTGGATGGGGGGAAAATACAATAGCATTTCCTGCTTTGATGCTTATTAGTGCTTTGTAGATAACTGTTGATGTAGGATTTGTTGAAGGAATAAGACCTGCAATTACTCCAACAGGAACAGCTACTTCCATATATTTAGCTTCTATATTATTTGTAATTAAACCAATTGTCTTCATATCTTTAATTGCATTTAATAAATCTCTTGATGCAAAGGCATTTTTAAGGACTTTATCTTGCCATTTTCCAAATCCTGTTTCTTCTTGTGCCATTTTAGCTAGTTTCACACGATTGTCAAAAGCCGCCTTTGCTATAGCCTTACAAATGGTATCGATTTGTTCTTGAGATAACTTGGCTATTTCTTTTTGAGCTTCTTTTGCTTTTTTTAGTAAATCCCTAGTTTCTTGAACTGAGACAAGGTCTTTATCTATCAATCTCATTAATACTCAACTCCTTTATCTAGTAATGCTTCAATAAGCACTGCTTTCTTAGCAGATTTAATTTTTGATTCCTCTATGGTAGCAAGATTTAATTTATATGCAAGTGAACGTAAATCCGATACTTTCATTTTTTCTAGTTCTGCCTTATCAAAGGATAGATCTACAATTGCATCTACTCCACTTTCTAAGTTTTCCTCTAAAACTTCTTTTGATTCATCAAAATTGCTTAGTAAAATATCCTTTTTTTCTTCCTCTATTTCATCTTTCTCTATTTCATCTTTAATAGATTTATTGGATTCTTTTGCATCTGAAGGATTATCTTTCTTTTCACTAAATGATTTCATCAACATTCGCTCAACTTGTTCATCCAAACGTGGGATAACATGACTACTAATTAGACAATTCTTGTTTGCCACCGCAACTTCACCTGCCTCAATTGCTGATTTTACTGCTGCAATATCTCCAATAATATGAATTGTTGTCAACCCTCCACGGATTTGTTCCTTTCCAATTAGAGTTACATTTGCTGCCTTTAGAGATGCATCTGCTGCTAGGATTGCTCCTAACTTTCCACTTACTTCAATTGAACCTAATGCTTTAGCCATATTAATCACCACCTAATAACTAGTTGGATTATCAGCAACAGCTTCAACAGCTTTAGCAAATGCTTCACATGCTGCTTTGCAAGCAGATTGTGACCCTGTTAGTAATGCTCCTGCAAAATTTGTTTCAGATGGTGGTCCATAAAATACTTTCATCTTTACATCAGCAGCTTTCAAAGCCGAATCAATACCTACAATTGCTTCAAGTGGCGGTGCTATTAAATAAGCAATAGCTTCTCCTTCTTTAACATTTGCTCCTTCTGATAGATAAGAACCTGTTCTCGATACAGAATGAGCAAAATAAATTATTGAATTATCCTCATTTGCACTATAAAAGCTAGCTTCATTTTCTATTACTTCAATAGCACGATCTAGACCACTTCGTATCTCTGCTGGACTTGGTCCTGCTAAGATTCCAATAACTTCTCCTGCTAATTTTGTAGAAGCATTAGCCGCTCCAGCATACATGCTTTTTGCATATACAACCGTTACATCTGATGCCTTCGTTGCTTCATCTAATGCTACATATGTCACATCATCACTATCAGATGTTATAATCCCTAAACTTTTTTGGTTTGTTTCTAATTTTAATTTTTTTGCCAATCCATCATCCACATTTGGAATGATTTTTACACTTAGAACATTTGCACCCAATCGTTCATTTTTCATTAGGAAACCTCCTCTTTAAATCAGGCCGTTTTTACTTTTCTTTTAAATCTAACCCCGACGCTTTATTATCTAGCATTTTTTTGATAATCTCCGCAATGTATGCTCCTGCTTCTACTGCTGGAGTTCCTTGTCTGTGAATATTGGAAACTACAGTTCTTCTAGCTTCTGGCATACCAATGGTTGGTTTATAAGCTATATATGCACTCATAGATTCTGCTGTAACAAGACCTGGTCTTTCTCCAATTAAAAGACAAACCACATCAGCTCCTGTTGCTTCACCAATTGAATCCATAGCTGGTACACGACAATGTTTTATAAAAACAACCTCTCCAAAATCAAGTCCAAACATCTTAAGCCCTTGTTGTAAAGAAGGTAAAATATCTTTGATATTTGCCTCTATTGCCGCTGAACTTAAACCATCACCAACAATAATTTGTACTTTCTGATTTGGCTTTACAGCACCTTTTATTGTGTTTATTGCTTCATTTGAAAACTTACGACCTAAATCTGGTCGTGTAAGATATTCATCTTTATCCTTGCATTCAGTGGTAACTTCTACAAATCCAAGTTCTTTAATTAGATCTTCACTAACATAAGAGAATACAGCATCCTGTGCAGCAGCATGATCGGCACGGAATCTGAGACTAGGTTCTGTCATATATCTTGTACCTGCTCTCCATAATCCTAAGCGAGCTGGTGTATAGGATTTCATTTTTAAATATCCTTCTTTATCTGCTGGATTTGGTACTAAAAATTGCTTACGAATATCTACTTCTGTAATATCTGGTATAAATCCCTCTTCAATTTCTTGTGGTTTAGTAGATCCCATTGTGCTTACAGTTGACTTTGTAACTGAACCATTTACAGCTGGTGATACTTCATCTACCATTTCATTTAAAATTGATTTAATCATTTCTTTTAAATTTAATTCATCCATTAGTTACCCTCCTCTTAGAAATATTTAATGCTTCAAGAATACAGATGCATCACCAGCTTTAGAAGTTAAACGTCCATTTTCACTGAATCCCATTTTTTCTAACCATTGGTCAAATTCTTTTATTGTTCGTTTATTTAATAATTGTCTAATTGATGCACCCTCATGGTATCCTGTAGTTTGATAATTCAACATAATATCATCTCCATTTGGAATAGACATAATAAAGTTTGCACCGGCTGTTGCAAGTAGAACTGTTAAGTTTTCAGCATCATTTTGATCAGCTTTCATATGGTTGGTGTAACAAACATCACAACCCATGGAAATACCACTTAACTTGCCCATAAAATGATCCTCTAGACCTGCACGAATAACTTGTTTAGAGTCATACAGATATTCTGGTCCAATAAATCCAACAACTGTATTAACAATGAATGGATCAAAATATTTTGCAAATCCATAACATCTAGCTTCCATAGTCAGTTGGTCTACGCCATTATGAGCATCAGAAGAAAGCTCTGAACCTTGCCCTGTCTCAAAGTACATAACATTTGGGCCTACTGCTGTACCCAACTTTAAAGCCATATCCTTTGCTTCTGAAAGCATCTTTTCAGAAATTCCAAAAGCTGTATTTCCCTTTTCAGATCCTGCAATAGATTGGAATACTAATCCTGTTGGAGCTCCTTGCTCCATTGCTTCCATCTGAGTACCTACATGTGCTAACACAACATGTTGTGTTGGTATTTCCCATTCATTAATAAAATCATTAAATTTATGAAGAATACGTTTTACACTTTCTGTTGTATCATCTACTGGATTTAAACCTATTACTGCATCTCCAGATCCCATGGATAGGCCTTCCATAACCGAAGCCATAATACCATCCACATTATCAGTAGTATGATTTGGTTGTAGACGAGTTGAAAAAGTTCCTGGAACACCAATTGTAGTATTGGCAGTCTTAGTTATTGTAATCTTTTGGGCTCCTACTATTAAGTCTAAGTTGGACATAATTTTAGCAACTGCTGCTACCATTTCAGAAGTTAAACCATTTGATATGCGATGAATATCATAGTTTGTTGTATTGCTATTTAAAATCCATTCTCTTAATTCAGCTACTGTCCAATTTTTAATTTTTTCATAAGTTACAAGATTAACATTGTCAATAATAATACGTGTTACCTCATCCTTTTCATACGGCACCGCAGGGTTATTAAATAAATCTGAAAGAGTTAATTGTGATAGAACAACTTTAGCTGCAACTCTTTCTTCAGCGCTACTTGCTGCAACTCTAGCTAAATTATCCCCTGATTTTTCTTCATTAGCCTTTCCCATAACTTCCATTACAGATGCAAATTGATATGTTTTGCCAAAAAGCTTTGTCTTTAAAATCATTGTAAATCCTCCTTTTATCTTTAACTAAATACTAATGTCTTTACTACTACTGGTAAAACAGAACCTGATACAACGGGCTTTCCAATATCTATATAATCTCCATTCCGTACATAAACACTATCTATACATACGAATGGATAATCTTTAGGAAGATGTGCATAAAGACTATTACCTAGTGCCTTTGCCATATCTTCTTTCACTATGATAACAAGTGGCAATTTCTCCCGAATTAACATATCTAAACCCTTTATTATTTCTTTTGCCAATCCCTGAATTAATTGGAAGGATGGGCTATGTACACCTTCTACACCTAATCCAATAATTTGTACTTCCCCATCTACCATAAACCATTTTACTTTTTCTTGAATAATATCCCCTAAATTCCCATAATTATTCGTACTTTCCTCATCTTTAGATAACTGTAAGATAGGAATATTCTTAAGTGGGAGTATATCTTCCTTATAGGTAATTGTACTCCCTGAAACATCAGTGGTATGTGATCCTGCTCCTACTACAGTTGCACGAATAGTTTCTACAGTTGGAATTACCTTAAAAGCTTTCACAAGGAGTGAATTATTTATTTTTTTACCTAATAAAAGTCCAATATCACCATATACAAAAGGATTTTGTAAACTTTCTTTTGTAATGCCATCTGCTACTCCACCTGAAAATGAAATACATTTGATTTTCAGCTTTGTATTTAATGGTTTGTTGGTTATCAACAAGTCAAAATAAGGACTCTCTTTACCTAACCCAACGCTGTTTTCCAGTACCTGTATAAATATATCTAAAAGTTTATCTAATTCCTTAAGATTTATCTTTTCATTTAGATGAATATCTAAAGCTTCTCTTTTGATGATTTCCTTCACTTTTGGAGAAATATAACGAATTATTTCATTAGTATCTACCTTTATCAAGCGACCCCCAATATCAAAACAAGCCGTATCTTCAATATCCCCATCGTTAAATACTACTAGATTTGTTGTTCCACCTCCAATATCAAGGTTTACTGCCGCCAAGTGTTGGCTTTCAGAGTAGGAATAAGTCCCTGCTCCTTTACCAGCAATAATACTCTCTAAATCAGGACCAGCTGTTGCTACAACAAAATCTCCAGCAAAACCACTTAGAGCTTTAGCAACTGTCTGGGCATTTTCTTTTCGAACTGTTTCCCCAGTTATAATAACTGCCCCAGTTTGAATATCTGATTTTGTTACTCCTGCTCTTTTATATTGCTCCTCTACAAATGCCTTTATACCATCAGAGTCTATTAGATTGTTTTCTAATATAGGAGTAAATATAATTTCACTCTTAAATATCACCTTTTTATCTGTAATAGTAATCCTTGGAATTGTAAAAACTGAAGCCATATTTTCCATTGAAAGTTCTGATAAAATCAATTGGGTTGTTGATGTTCCAATATCAATACCAACACTTAATAAAATTTCTGCCATCGTATCTACTCCCTTTGAATATATTCCATATTTTTAATACTTTTTAAAAATATAAACGCTTAATAAAAGATCCATAATCGTCCCCTTATTAAGCGCCTTACTTTTATCTATGACCTTGTTGCCATAATTTGCATATTAATTTTTTAAATATAATTATAGTTTTTATTCCTTCAAGTATTAGATAGAGGTACAACTGTAAAATTTAAAAGCCTTTCCATGGTTTCTAAAATATTTTTTAAAGCAATCTTAACTGAGGAAACGTCCCCTATTATAACCACTGCACCTGAAAATCTATCAACAAATCCAATTTCTATTTCAGCGGCTTTTGTTGCTATATCAACAGCAATAATTGATGCTTCACTTGGTGTTATAGTTAAAATGCCGACTGCTTCATTACTAGATTGTACTATACCCATCTTTTCATATATTTCTGAATCAGGTTTTGCAATAACATGTGCAACGGTGATTTGCTTACCAGGAACATATTCCTGTATAATCCTCTCATTTACCTCCAAGTAATCACCTCATTTAATCAAAACTTAAATAAATAATTTTCCCAGAATACTGATTACATCCTCTTCAGTTGGGACAATAGGGTTTGTCACTGTGCAACGATCTGCAAGGGCAGCTTCTGCTATTCCAGTTTTATCTGATTCAAATTGTTCCTTACTAACTCCCCACTCAGAAAGACTCCTTGGAATAGATAGTCTCCTTTGAAGTGCAAGGATTGCATTTACTAAACTCCGTACACCCATTTGTGGATTTCCAGCATTTAATCCTAAAAATTTAGCAATTTCTGCATAACGATTTGCAGCAAGTGTGGTCTTATTATTATATTTGCCTTCAGTAACTCCAGCATTATAGCGAATAATACTTGGTAATAATATCCCATTTATCCTTCCATGGGGAATATGCCAACGTGCTCCTGCTGCATGTGCTATACCATGGTTTAAACCTAGTGAAGCTATAGTAAAAGCCATTCCAGCCATTGTTGATGCCATATGCATTTTTTCACGTGCTTCTTCATCATTTCCATTTTTATAAGCTCTTTCTAAATAAGTGAATACATAGCGTATAGCTTTTTCACTTAAAGCATCAGATATATCATTGGCACTAGTGGAAACATAAGCTTCTATAGCATGAGTAAGAACATCAATACCTGTATCAGCAGTTTGTTTAGGTGGTAAACCTGCAACAAGACCAGAATCTAAAATAGCTTCATCTGGCAATATTTCATCTGTAATCAATGGGTACTTTGTTCCCCTTTCATCATCGGTGATAATGGAAAAATTTGTAACCTCTGAACCTGTTCCACTTGTGGTAGGAATAGTTATAAATCGTATATTACTAAATCTATCAGTCAATTTACCAAAATAAAGTATAGCTTTTGCTGCATCTATAGCAGATCCACCGCCTATGGCTAATACAATTGTAGCTGGAAAATCTTTGCAATATTCTATCCCGGCAACGATATTATCAATTGGAGGGTCTGGAACCACTCCAGAAAATACCATTGTTTCTGTGCTACTATCAATATAGCTTTTAATACATGGAAGTAGCTCCGAGGAAGCAATAAAAGAATCTGTTACTATAAAAATCTTTTCATTCTTGAAATCGGATAATCTTTTTAGACTTTCTGTACCGATATATAATGTTGTTCCAAATCTTATTTCTTGCATAGTCTGTTGCTCCTTTCTAACAAAAAACATAATCTATTTCTATTTATTATAAATCTTCTTTTTTCAAATCTATATGGAATACCTTTCCACTTCTTTCATAAAGCACATCTTCAATACCTTCATTTGCATTTACAACACGTGCTACTGAAAAGAAATAATCTGATAGGCGATTAACAAATGTCAAAACCTCTTCATTTATATCATTAGTCCATTGGAATGTTACGATTTCTCTTTCTGCTCTCCGGGCAATTGTTCTACAAATATGCAAAATACTTGCCGCTTGTGAACCACCTGGCAAGATAAAAGATTCCACTTCTTGAGGAACCCCTGCATGAACATCAATACACTTTTCAATCCATTCTGTCAAAGCAGATGTAACTCGGTAGGTTCCTTTTCCTGCTGGAGTTGCTAAATCGTTACCACAATCAAATAAATACTGTTGGATCTTTGTTAATTCCGTTTTCAACGAATCATTATTTTTTATAAGTGTAATAGCATATCCTACAAAACTATTTAATTCATCAATAGTTCCATATGCTTTTATACGTTGACTATCTTTTGCTAATTGAATACCACCGATTATCTTAGTATATCCTTTATCACCAGTTCTAGTATAAATTTGCAAATTTATTCCTCCTCCTTAGAAAGATAGGCTATCAACTCTGCTACTCCTTGATCGTTAACAGTGGAGAGATGAAAAATTTTCTTAACACCTGCTAACTCTAATCTTTTCTCAGCATTTATGATAGCTTCTTCGTTTGGCGCTAAATCTATCTTTGTAATAATTCCTATACATGGTTTTGTAAAATTTTGTGCAAAGTATGGTGAAAATGTCTGACCTAATTCTGTCACGCTACAAACAAATCCAATGATGTCTGAACTAGCAGCCATCATTTGTAAAGCGCTATAGAATCTTCTATGCAAAACAAACTCACCTGGTGTATCAATCATCTGAGAATAGAACTCAACTGATTGTGTTTTCTTATATTTAATATTTTCTCCTTGAATTCTTTGACAAAGAGTGGTTTTCCCACTTCCAACTGATCCAATTAACATGATTTTTTTCATTTTCTATTCCCACCTATTATGTTTTTGTTATTTCGGGGACAGAAAACTGCATAAGTTCTCTTAAATCAATAATGACCTGTTCCATAGCCGATTGTACAGATGCTATATCCCCTAAGATAAATACTGACCCGCTAAACCTATCAACAAAGCCTATTTTAATAGGTGCAGTCTTTTTAGCTATATCCACAGCGATGATTGCAACCTCTGGTGGGGTTATGGTTAAAATACCAATTGCACGATACTTTTCATCATTCAAGCCTAACTTTTCAAAGATTCGATCATCTGGATTTGCTATAACATGTGCTAATGTCACTTGTTTACCTGGTACTGATTCAAATACTTTTCTTTCTAATATATCCATATCTTTCTCCATCTCATAGTAAAAATATAATACACATTATTTATATATCCTTTGCTTTCTAATGTCGGTATAAGTATTTCCTTTATAAACAAATTTTAATCATTTAAAATTTATTCCACAATTGTACATACTTTTGCTGCTTTTTGATAGCTAAAATATTAAAATCCTGTTTAGATTCTTAAATCTAAACAGGATTTTTTCTGTAAGTAATAATTCCCCTATAACTATTCATTTAAATCTAAAAAATGTTTGGTTCTCTTCTTGATTAAAGTACTATAGTCTACTACTTGTTTATTATAATTGCTATCCATAAGTGGTGATGAAAGAATGAAATCTGCTGTAGCTCTATTATTTGCAACAGGTATATCATATAATACAGCTATCCTAAGCAATGCCTTTACATCTGGATCATGAGGCTGGGCTTCTAGAGGATCCCAGAAAAAAATCAATATATCGATGGTTTCTTCAGCAATTCGAGCTCCAAGTTGCTGATCTCCACCCATAGGTCCAGATTTAAATGCTCTAACTGGAAGCTCCACACTTTCTGAAATTAATTTTGCAGTAGTTCCTGTTCCAAGTAAAAAATGTTTTTTAAGAATATCTTTATTTTTTTCTATCCAATTAATTAAATGTTCTTTCATATTGTCATGTGCAACTAATGCTATCCTCTTTTGTTTTCCCATATAAGAATCTATATATTCCATAAAATCACTCCTATATTGATTTTAATGCTTTTCTAATATGTCCTTCATTTTCATCTAATATATCTTTAGCCTTTTTCATATCTAATCCTGATTTTATCATAAATATAGATAGTTTTACATCATAATTAGTTAGATCTAAATATTCTTGAGCCTTAGATTCATCTATATCTGTAGCTTCTACTATAATATTTTTACTTCGCTGTTTTAACTTTAAATTAGTTGGTTTTAAATCTATCATTAAATTCTCATATACCTTCCCTAATTTTATCATAGCTCCTGTACTTAACATATTTATGACCATTTTTTGAGCAGTTCCAGATTTCATTCTTGTAGAACCCGTGATAACCTCTGCTCCCACTTCTACCTCTATAGATATATCCACAAACTTAGATAATTCAGAATTTTTATTATTCGAAATCCCAATAGTCCTAGCACCCATAGATTTCGCATATTGTAAGCCTCCTATTACATAAGGAGTTCTACCACTTGCAGTTATTCCAACTAATATATCTTCTTTATTAAAATCTATCTCCTTTAAATCATACTCTGCATCTTTTTTACTATCTTCTGCATTTTCTATAGCACTGGTTATAGCCCTTTTTCCACCTGCAATTACTCCTTTTATAGTATTTTCACTAACTCCAAATGTAGGTGGTGCTTCTGAAGCATCTAATATGCCTAATCTTCCACTTGTTCCAGCTCCTATATATATAAGTCTACCTCCACTTTTAAGTGTATCGTATATTAAATCTACTCCCTCTGAAATCTCAGGTATAACTTTTTCTATACTAAAAGCAATTTTTTTATCTTCCTGATTTATCTTCTCTATCATCTCAAATGTGTTTAGCATATCTATATCTTTAGTATAAGGATTTCTCTTTTCTGTAGTCAATTTATCAAGATTCATACTTATATATTCTCTCCTTTTACTTCCATAATAATAAATTATTATTATTATTAAAATTTTGTCCATTTAAAAGATAAAAATAAAGATGAATTCCATCTTTATTTTAATTCTATATCTGCTACTTTATCTCCTAATTCTTTATCTCCGTACTCTACATTTAATTTTTTTACTTTGTCCATATTAGTTATAATAACTGGAGTAATAGGACTTTTGCCTCCTTTTTTTATAATTTCCATATCAAAGTTTACTAATAAATCACCTTTTTTAACATTATCCCCTAGTTTGATATTAGAGCTAAATCCTTCACCATTTAACTCAACTGTATCTATTCCTATATGGATAAGTAGCTCTAATCCTTCCTTTGTCTCTATAGCTACAGCATGAAGTGTAGGAAACAATACTTTAACTTCTCCATCTACCGGTGAATAAATTGCCCCTTCTGAAGGCTCAACTGCAAATCCATCTCCTAACATTTTTTGTGCAAATACTTCATCTGGTACATCTTCTAAATTTATAACTTTCCCCTTAACTAGATTAGATAAGACGACTGTGCCCCCTTTAGAATCGTCTTTTCTTTTAAAAAGATTTTTAAACATTTTCTACCCCCTCGAATTATTATTTATATAATTAAAATACCCTTTTGTTGATGAAATTAACAATATATTTTCCCAATTACATCTTAGTACTATATTACTCCTCTAAATCTATAATAATTACAATAGTTCATATTAGTTTTGACTCTTGACTTTATTAATGATAAATAATATGATTTATTTCATAGAATGGGGTGGTTTTGTGAAAGAAAAGTTTTTAAGTATCTCATCCATTTTTACTGCTATATTTGCTAGCCTATGCTGAAGTGGTGGACTAATACTTACATCCCTAGGTCTAGGGAGCGTAGGAAGTGCTTATTTTGCAAATATGAGTAAATATAAGCCTTTGTTTACTATTATTACAGGAGGCCTTTTATATTGGTCTTATTCTATTATAGAAAAGAAAAATCCTAGTAAGACAAACAAAATAGTGTTTTTTATATCCGCTGTAATCTCCTTACTAGTATTATATTATCCTACTTTTCTTAATCTTATATCTTAAAAAACAGAAACTATTTTAAATAGTTTCTGTTTTTAAATGTTTTTATTTTCTTTTATAAAGTCTCCTATTATCTTAGCTATTTTATAATCTAGATTTAGACTATACTTTATTTTAGATATATTATATAGATTTATTATATCTCATTTCCTGAGTCTTATAAGATTTATAAGTATAATAAATCAAAAATAAAGCTACAGGTATAAAGATTATTGCAAAGATATTTCTCTCAAGTATCATTATAATCCAGGTTCTATATATATTTCCGCCATCTAAAAAACTGGTAAACATTCCATTGTCTATTACTTCATAATTTATAGAGCTGGCCATTTCTGTAAGTAATGGTGCTATCCATGAAGCCATATAAAGTGTAGTTATAACAATGGGTATACCCAATATATAAGATTTTATAATATTTCCATTTGTAGCAATAGTTATAAATGCCACGGGAACTAAAAGATTTGTCAGGTCTCCTAAGGGAATAAAGTTTACTCCAGGAAGTATTATAGCAAGGACTATAGATGTGGGAATCAATAAAAGTGTAGTTACAATATTAGCAGGAAGTCCAAATAATACTGCTACATCTAGTCCAATATAAGTTTCTCCCATATTAGGTAGTTTTTCCCCTATGAAGTCCTTCATCCCCTCAGATATAGGGATTAAAGATTCTCCCAATATACCTCCCATTTTAGGAAGGATAAATATTACTGCTGAGAATCTTATAGCTATTTCTAATATCTGTTTTAGTTCATATCCTGCACTAAATCCTAATATAAAACCTAATATAAATCCTATCATCATTGGTTCTCCAAATAATCCCAATTTCTTTTTCATAGTTTCTGGATTTGCTTCAATATTATTTAATACAGGTATTCTTTCTATAATTTTATTCCCTGCTAAAGCAAGTGGATAGTGAATGGCCGCAGATAGATGGGGTATACATATGCCTTCCATACCTGAATGCCGATTTATAATAGGTGCAGTCCACTCTGCTAGTTTTAGAGTAAGTATAAAACTGATTATGGATATACTAAAGGTCAAAAATAAATTTTGTGTAACATATTGAACCATAGTAGCTAAAAAAATTATATGCCAATAATTCCAAATATCAATATTAACTGTCTTAGTTAATTTTAAAATTAGCATAATCGCATTTATAACTATCAATATGACTAGTATTAGAGGTGCTAGATTAAAACTCCAAGTTATAACAGCAAGGGGTGGCCATCCTACATCTAAAACTTCCATATTAAGTCCTAATCTTGCTATTATAGCAGAAACTACAGGCTGTATAATTCCAATAAAATAGTCAAAAACCATAAATATACCTACAAATCCAATCCCTAATTGAAGGGAAGATTTAATTGTAGTTTTTATCTTGATTCTAAAGATCATCCCCAATATGAAAATTATAATAGGAAGTAATACATATGGTTCAAAACTTAATAAGTATGTAATTCCATTGTTTAAAAATTCCATTGTTTCCTCCTTATGATTTATAATATGATTACTATTGATACCCCTTTATATTTTTCTAAAGCATAAAGAAAATAAGGCAATTCATTTAAATAAATCGCCTTATTTTCTAAATAGATTCAATTAATTTTATTCTACACTAATAGCATCTGTAGGGCAGGAATCTGCTGCCTCTTGTGCACTATCCTCTACATCTGATGGTACTGGATCTGCTATTACAACTGCTATCTGTTCATCATCCATTTCAAAGACTTCTGGGCAAATTGTAGTACAAAGTTCACAGCCTATACAAGCTTCCCTATCTACTGCTGCTTTCATGAAAATCCCTCCATTATTTTATTTGGTATCATTTTAATAGTTTTTTCACCATGATACAATATTATACATAAAATCTAATCATAAATAGAAAGTTGTTTCATATATATAGATGAAAGATTTGAAATGCTAAGTCCTATTAATCTAATTTCTTTTTTTAAATTTATTTCATCTAATAAGATTTTTGAAATCTTATATATATCATCAAAGCTATAGATTTCTTCTTGATATGTCTTGCTCTTTGTATGTAATTTGAAATCTTTATATTTTATCTTCAATGTAATAGTTCTACCCTGTAAATTTTCCTTCATTAAATCCTCTGAAAGTTCCTTTGAAAAACTCTCTAGATATGAATTTAAAACATCTCTATCTTTTGTAATATAGGAAAAAGTAGATTCTACACCTAATGATTTTCTTTCTCTTTGAAGATTTAATTCCCTATTATCTATTCCCCGGATTCTATTATATATTTCATTTCCCAACTTTCCAAAAAAATCTACTAAAAATTCCTCAGAAAGTCTATATAAATCTCTAACAGTATATATTCCAATATTATTTAATTTCTCTGAAGTCTTTTTTCCAATTCCGTGTACTTTAGAAATTGAAAGTGGCATCAAAATATCTGGAACCATATTTTTACTTATTACTTTTATCCCATTTGGCTTGTTCCAATCAGAACCAATTTTAGCTAAAAATTTATTATAAGAAATCCCAATAGACATTGTCAAACCAGTAGCTTCCAATACAGTTTTTTTAATCTTTTCTCCTACTTCTACAGGATTCATTCCTATATTAGATATATCCAAATATGCTTCATCTATAGATACAGGCTCTACTAAATCTGTAAATTTATATAGTATATCAAACACCTCTTTAGATGCTTTTTGATATTCTTTCATCCGAGTTTGAATAAATATTCCATTTGGACACTTAGACTTAGCCATAAAAATAGGCATAGCAGAATGTATGCCAAATTTTCTAGCTTCATAATTAGCAGTTGTCACTATCCCATGTTTTTTAGTTCCACCTACAATTACTGGATATCCTTTTAATTTAGGATTATCCCTCTCCTCTACTGAAGCATAAAAAGCATCCATATCTATATGGATAATATTTAATATTTCATCTTGATATAACCTTAATAGAGGTTTTATATATATCACTCCTAAACTATGAATTTATTTATCATATTTGACTAATGAGTTTACATAGTATTCATCAAGCTTTTCTCTGCCATTTAAGCTTTCTAATTCAATTAAAAACTCTAAAGCTTTTACTTCTCCACCTAATTTCTCAATTAATTTAACAGCAGAAAATACAGTGCCACCAGTTGCAAGTAAATCATCTACTATGGCAACTTTATCACCTTTTGTAATTGAATCTTTATGAATTTCTAACACATTATTCCCATATTCTAACTCGTATTCATATTTTTCTGTTTCAGCAGGAAGCTTTCCAGGCTTTCTAAGAGGTATGAACCCTGCACCTAAAGCATATGCAACAGCTGCACCAAATAAAAAACCTCTCGCCTCTGGCCCAACTATATAATCTATTTCCCTATCTTTTAAATCCCTCACTATTAAATCTATAGACTCTTTAAATGCAAGTTTATCCTTTGTTAAAGTTGTTATATCCTTAAAACTTATCCCTTCTACTGGAAAGTCTTCTATCACCCTTATTTTAGATTTAAGATCCAAATTAATTCCTCCTAATATATTCTATTACTACTCTATAATTTTAACATACTTTGCTCTTTTTTACATGATTTAACAACAACAATTTTCAACATTATACTATTCTATAATAAAGAAATATACTTTTATACTAAAATTTAAAAGACTAAGGACGATTAATCGTCCTTAGTCTTTTATTAATCTTAGCTATTATTTTTTATAATTTGCTAAATCTTCGATTGAATCAATATCCATATAAACTGGTACTACTAAACCTATTTTTGCACCTTCTAAATTTGGTCCAAGGTCTTCTACTTCATCTGCATAATCATTTAAATAGGCTTCATGAGTTATTGGTAACCAACCTGCCAAAAATGCATCTGCATCTCCACTTGCTACTGCAGCCCACATAGGTCCTGCTTCAACTTGAGTAGTAGTAACATCAAATCCTAAATCTTCCAATACTATTTTTACTACATTAGTAGATGCTATAGTTGAATCCCAAGCAACATATGCTAATTCAATCTCTTTACCATCTACTTCTTCTACCCCATCTATCCATTCATTTACCTTGTCTTGATTATCTTCAATCCAATTTTGTGCTGCATCTTCTGCTTCAGTGCCTTGGCTTATTTCAAGCATCACTGATTCCATATCTGCAGTTTCCCAATTAAATTGATCTAATACTTTATAAGCATTTGGACTATCTTCTTTTAATCCTAATCTAACAATAGTGTTAATTGTTTCTTCTCCACCAAATGATTCTTTTGGATCATCTAAATATTTCAATTCATATTCCACAAACTTCCAATGCGGAGTCCATCCAGTAACTATAATTGGTTCTTCATTTTCAACTGCATCTCCAAGTGCTTGTGTCATAACAGCGCCAGAACTAGTCTTAACATCAAAATCTAAATCATAATCTTCTACAGCTTGCTCAGCTGCTTGCATAACACCAGCACCAGCATCAATTCCTGTAATTTGATAGTCCATTTGTTCTCCAAGGTCTTTTGCTTCTTCAGCACCTGTATCCTTATCTCCATTGCTATCATCACTACCACCACAACCTACTAATGCTACGGATAAAGCAAGCATCATTATTAACATAAATATTTTTCTATTTCTTTTAAACATAAATTATTCCTCCTATTTTTTATAAAATATAGTATTTATATACTTATTACTTTCTAGTACTTTGTGTTGAGTTTAAAGCCTGTGTAATGCGATCTAAGGTTATTGCTAATATAACTATGGATATTCCTGATGCAAATCCTTTACCAGCTTGATTTCTAGTAACGGCTCCAAAGACTTTTACTCCTAGACCAGAGGCACCTATCATAGAAGCGATAACAACCATTGATAATGCTAACATGATTGTTTGATTGATTCCTGCCATTATAGTACTTTTTGCTAAAGGTAACTGAACTCTAAACAACTTCTGAAAACCAGTAGACCCAAAAGCATCTGACGCCTCAATCAATTCTTTTGGAACTGATCTAATACCTAAGTCTGTTAATCTAACAACTGGTGGCATTGAAAAAATAACAGATGCTATTACTCCAGGTACCATTCCAATTCCAAAAAAGGAAACTGCAGGTATTAAATATACAAAAGCTGGCATAGTCTGCATAAAATCTAATATAGGTGTTATTATAGACTTAGCCATCTTACTCTTTGACATCCAAATTCCCGTAGGAATTCCTATCACAATAGATATTATACTAGAAGCCAATATTAAGGAGAGTGTAAGCATTGTATCTTCCCAATAGCCTAGATTTTGTATTAATAATAATCCTAATAATATAAATAGAGATAATCCCCATCTTTTCTTAGTTATATATAGGGTAAAAGTAACAATTATTATCACAAAAATTAAAGGTGGTATGGCTATTAAAAAATCACTTAATCCATCTACAAATGATGATAATGTATTTTTAATAGGTTCAAAAAACCATTTGGCATTATTTTTCAACCATACTTCCAGTGTATCTACCCATTCCACTAATGGTAGTTGAGGTAATTTATTCATTAATTATTCACCCCATTTCTTGATAGTGCTGCAATAACAGCACCTCTTACTATTACTCCTCTTAAGATATTTTTATTATCAATTACTGTTACTGGAACAGGCGAATTATGGATTATGTCAAATAAATCACTTAAAGGCGTATCTAAAAACACTTTAGGAACTTGCGTTTCCATGATTTCTTTAATATTCTTATTATCTTCTTTTATAGCTTTAGAAGCTGCTTCTGCAGTTAAAATACCCATAAACTCTTTTTGTTCATTCACTACGTGAATACTTGAAATTCCTAATTTTTTCATTTGTTGTATAGCTACCCTTGGACCATGCTTTTCTATTTCAATACTTTCTGCACGCTTCATAACATGTTCTGCAGAAAACACTTTAGATTTATCTACATCTTCAACAAACTTTTCTACATATTCATTTGCAGGATTTGTCATTATTTCTTCTGAAGTACCTATTTGTACTATTTCGCCATCCTTCATTAATGCAATTCTATTTCCAATTCTTAGAGCTTCATCTAAATCATGAGTTATAAATATAATTGTTTTTTTCATTTTTGATTGCAACTCCAAAAGTTCATATTGCATTTCTTTTCTAATTAGTGGATCCAAAGCAGAAAAAGCTTCATCCATTAATAATATATCAGGATCATTTGCTAATGCTCTAGCAAGACCTACCCTTTGTTGCATACCACCTGATAATTGATCTGGATATTGATTCTCATATCCTTTAAGACCTACCATATCCAAAGATTCATATGATTTTTTATTTATTTGTTCTTTTTTAACACCTTGTATTTCTAAACCATAACCAGTATTTTCTAAAACGGTCCGATGTGGGAAAAGGGCAAAATTTTGAAATACCATACCTAATTTTTTTCTTCTTACTTCTCGTAGTCCATGCTTATCAAGTTTAGATAAATCTTCTCCATCAATTAATATATTACCTGATGTAGGTTCAATTAAACGATTGATAAGTCTTATAAGCGTAGATTTTCCACTTCCAGACAATCCCATTATTACAAAAATTTCTTTAGAATTTACCTCAAATGAAACTTGGTTTACACCAACAGTCATTCCTGTGTTTTCTAATATTTCTTCTTTTGTTTTTCCTTCTTGTAAAAGGTTTAATCCTTTATTAGGATATTTCCCAAATATTTTAGTTAAATTTTTTACTTCTATTTTAAACATACATCCTCCTTTTTATTTTAAGATAAAAGAAAAAACATGTTTGTGACGATAAGTACATAAACATGTTTTTATGATTTTCAGCAATACTTATATTTTTATGATAACACACAATGGCTTAGAATGCAAATATAGGGAATTATCAGATGGTTTTTACTCGTTTTGAAAATAATAAAAATAGATATTTATTCTGCATAAATTCATCTTAATTTTCCTCTTCCTAAGATATCTATTTCTTCCAATACTCTACCCTCTGATACTAAATAGGCGCTGTCATATAGATTACAAACTGGACATATATGATTTGGTATTATTTCTACCTTATCTCCTACTTTTACTTTGTCTCTGAAGTTCTTATTATATATTATAGCATGTTCATCAAAAACTCCATCTATATATACATCCTTTGAATCCTTTATATAACCTAGACCTTTTGTCTTACAGATACCTTCATTTCTACTTTGCATAGTTATTCCCTTGGCTCCAACATCTAATATAACCCTTTCTTCTGTAGGTTTACTTATTATGGTACTGAGAACTGTTGCCGCACATCTTTTATAGCTTCCTATTACATTAGCTTGAGATGAATCCATAAATATATAAGTCCCTATACGGATTTCAGTTATGCCTTCCATAATGTCAAAATCAAACATCAGTGTAGGAGTAGAGCCTATACTTACTACTTCTATTTTAAAACCTAGATCTTCAGCTATGTTCTTAAATTTAAGGGTCCTTTTCTCCCCCTGTTCAAAAATCATTCTTAAATCTTCTATATCTTTAGCCTTATAGGAATGTCCATCATGAGAAAATATTCCTTTTAAATTTATACTATCTTTTGAGTCAATATACTTTAATAAATCTATATAATCATTTTTCTTAACTACCCCTGATCTATTTTCTCCTATTTCAATTTCTATAAGTACTTGAGCTGGATTATCTTTATTAAAAATTTTATCTATAATATCAACTTGAGCTATACTATCTACTCCAAATGATATATCAATTTTTTTTGAAAGTTTTTTTATTTTCTCTAATTTTTCTACTCCTACTATCTCATTGGCAATAAAAATATCTTTTAATCCATTTTCAGCCATCACTATGGCTTCATCTACTTTTGCAACTGCAATACCCTTTGCCCCTTTTTCAACTTGTAGCTTTGCTATTTTAGGCATCTTATGAGTTTTAGTATGAGGCCTTAAATTTACATTATGCTTGTTTGCCTTGTCTTGCATAAACTCCACATTTTTCATCATTATATCCCGATCTATTAATAGGGATGGTGTATCTATATTTTTTATTTCCATGACTATAAACCTCCTAGTCCTCCTTATATATAAGAGCTTCCAATTCTATTAAATATCCATAATGTAATTCTCTAGTAGGTACAATAACCCTAGCAGGTTTGTGTTCTTTGAAATAATCTTTATAAACTTCATTTACTTTATCCCATAGTGATATATCTGACACATATATAGTTACCTTCATAACATCTTCTTTTTTTGCATCTGCTGAATCTAATATCAAATCTAAATTCTTCAAAATTCTTTCTGTCTGCTCTACAATATCTCCCTTTACCCCTTCACCTGTAATTGGATTTACAGGGATTTGACCTGAAACACAAATAAAACCTCCAGCCTGTACCGCTGCCGAGTAGTGACCTTTTTTCTTTTTTGCTCCTTTAATATCTATAAATTTCATTATTTACCCCCTATTAATTTTTATTTTCTCCTTACATATATTATACTTGGATTTTCTTAAATTGTACAATTTAAAAGACCAATTCATATGAATTAACTTTAATTTATTTAATATTCAGCTATATTTCAATTAAATCTACATATTTGCCAATTTGCAAAAATAATAATACTTACATCTACAAGTAATAAATTACATTAAATATTGACATATGTCTGTAATTTAGTATAATTTATCTAATAATAAGACTTTAAGAGGTGATTATATGGCAAGACCTAGAAAATTGAGAAGAGTATGTTTTTTACCTGAAAAAGATGAATATGGTCCAATAAACTCTCAAGTGGAAAATAGAGAAATAATTATGATGACTGTAGATGAATATGAGACTATTCGCCTTATAGATCTGGAAGAGATGACACAAGAACAATGTGCTGACAAGATGAATGTAGCTAGAACTACTGTACAAAGGATTTATAATGATGCTAGAAAAAAAATAGCAAAATCATTAGTAAACGGACAAGTTCTTAAAATTGAGGGTGGAGATTTTAAACTCTGTAGTGAAGGTGGTCCTAATTATGGATGTGGAAAATGTAAAAGAATGAGAAAAGTAAAAAATGAGCCTATTTAATTTAGTAAATAGGCTCATTTTAATTAAATATTATTCATCAAAAGCTTCTTTGACTGTCCACTCTTTCCAAACATTTCCTACAAGATCTGTACCTGGCTTTAAAGTAGTCTTTCCTGGTTTCCAACCTGAAGGAGTAACTTCTTTTCCGCCTGTTTTTCTTACTAATTGGAAAGCCTTGATTTGTCTTACAGTTTCAGATACATTTCTTCCTACTGGAGGTGTAAGCACTTCAAATCCTTGAACTATTCCATCTGGATCTATTATAAATCTACCTCTAGTTTCTACACCAGCCTCTTCATCGTATATTCCATACATTTTACCAATACTTCCATCTTGATCTGATAACATTGGATATGGTATATCTTTTCCTACCATTTTAGATAATTCATTATCATTCCATATTTTATGAACAAATACAGAGTCTACACTTACAGATAAAACTTCAACATCTAAATCTTGTAATTCAGGATATTTTTCAGCAACTGCTGAGACTTCAGTAGCTCAGACAAAAGTGAAGTCGCCTGGATAGAAACATAATAACACCCATTTACCCTTATAATCCTCTAAACTTACCTCAGTGAATTCACCTTTATGAAAAGCTGATGCTGTGAAATTTGGTGCTGGTTTTCCAACTTTAATCATTTTCATCTGTTCCCCCTTTTTGATATTTTCTTCATTTAAATTTAATTTTTCATCTAAGCTATTATTAGGCTTTGTCCTAGAACAGCTTATCCCTGATTCTTTAGCCATAAAATCCTCCTTTAATATCTCTTGTAAGATAACTTGACATTACACATTACATATACCACAAATTTAAGTTTCAAAACAAATATTCCCAATAAAATATTTTGTCATAAATTCACTCCTCATAAATAAAAAAATGATAGCAAAGCTAAATTTGCTATCATTTTTTATTTATGTTTTATAATCCTAATAAATTATCAATACTACTTTTATCAAATCCGATTACAATATCTCCCTCTATATCTAATACAGGAACTCCTTGCTGCCCTGATTTCTCAACCATCTCTACAGCTCTATCATAATCTTTCCCTACATCATATGACTCATAATTTACATTTTTAGAGTCTAAATAATCCTTTACCTTTGTACACCATGGACATGTAGATGTAGAATAAACTATAACTTTCTTCACTTTAACTCCTCCTAATTTTATCTGAATTTAAACTATTATTGTAACTAATATACCCCATAAAAAAATTATAAATCTTAATCCTAGAAAAATCCTATTCAATAATAAATAATGGCAAAATTAGTCTATACCTTTTGGTATCCACTCATTCACTATATCCTCATTATTTTCAACAAATTCTTTTGCAACATCTTCTGGATCTTTTCCATTTTGAATTTCCAGCATTACCGAAGAAAGTTGCTCCGTAGTAAGACTATAGTTTTCTAAAAAAGCTGCCACTTCAGGAAGATCTTCTCTTATTGTGGGTTTTCCCATGCTCTTTATATATTCACCTGTTCCCATTATTTTATCAGGATCTTCTAAAAATTTCAGATCCCATTCAGCCCATTTCCAGTGTGGCTTCCAGCCTGTAACTACAATCCACTCTTCTTTTTTAATTGCACGAGATAATTCTGCAGTCATGGCCGGACCCCCACTTTCTTCTAGTGTCCAATTGTCTAAACCATAATGTGGCATTAGTTTATCTTCTGTTACTACCATTTGAGCGGCTCCTGGATCAATACCTACTATTCTTCCATCAAATTTATCTTTATGGTCTTTAAGCTCTGCTATACTATCTATTTCTACATATTCTGGAACTACAAGTCCAATTTGAGCTGATAGATAATTGTTGTTTAATTCTACTATTTCATCTTTATACTTCTCCCAGTAATTTGTATCTGTATCTGGAAGCCACGAACACACAAAACCATCTATCTTTCCAGTTGCAGTTGACTGATACATAAGTCCTGTTTGAAGTAGGGGAATTTCTACTTCATAGCCCACCTTTTCTTCTAATACTTCTTTTACAATATAGGTAGATGCTTCTGCTGATGCCCACTGTACATATCCTATTTTTACCGTACCTTTTGACTCTTGATTTCTATCCTCTTGAGATATAGGTGGCTCAAGCATAGCACAACCTGAAGCAAATATTAATATTGTAATAATTACTAATAAAAATTTACTATTTTTGATAACAAATCACTCCATATTTTAATTTATATTTCTATTTAAATCTACACTTCCAGTTATTCTATCTAATATTACTGCAAGAATTACTACCCCGAGTCCTGCCTCAAATCCAACTCCTATCTCAAGTCTTTGAATTCCAGTTAAAACTTGGCTACCTAAGCCTTCTGCTCCTATCATTGATGCAATTACAACCATAGATAGAGCTAACATTATGGATTGATTTACCCCTGCCATTATAGAAGGTAAAGCCATTGGCAATTTAATCTTATATAACATCTGAATTCCGTTTAATCCAAAGCTATGACCAACTTCTTCCAATTCATCTGGTACTTGATTAAGTCCCAATTTTGTAAGCCTAATTGCAGGTGGCATAGAAAATATCACTGTAGATATAATACCTGGTACTTCCCCTGTTCCAAACAATAGTGCTGCTGGTATTAAATATACAAAAGGAGGCATAGTCTGCATAAAATCCAATATAGGAGTAATTATTCTATCTAATTTCTTATATCTACTAATTAAGATTCCTATAGGTAATCCTATTGCTAAGGAAATAATAGCCGATACTAAAACCAATACAAAAGTTTGAATAAAATATATCCATATTCCTATATAAAAAACTAATACTAAACTTCCAAATGTAAATAAAGCTACCTTCCAATCGGCAAGCACATATGCCAATACTGCTAAGATAATTACAAATACTAAAGGTGGTAGGGAAAGCAAAAGTGTCTGTGTCCCTCCCATAAATCCTTCTATAATATCTGTAATTCCTTCAAAAAATGCTCCATAATTCTCTTGTAAAAAATTTACAAACTGTTCTATAACTGATCCTATTGGTATAAGATTCATAATTAACACCTCCATTTATGATAAATTTGATAATACTGTTCCCTTAACTATTATTCCCTTTAGATATCCATCTTCAACCACAGGTAGTGGAGTATCCATTTGAGCTATGTCTTCAAATATTTCATTTAAAGTAGTATCTGGGCTAACAGTTTTAGTTTCTTTAATAATCTTTGATAACTCTTTATTTCCTTCTTCTATTGTTTTATTTACATCTTCTATTGTGACTAGACCTTTAAGCTTTCTCTTTTTTCCAACTATAAAAATACTTGAGATCCCATTTTTATTCATCTTATATCTAGCTGTATTTGGCCCATCATTGTCATAGACAAGTTCTAATGGATTAACCATTATTTCTCTAGCTGAAAGTATTTGAGATCTATTTACATTTTTAACAAATTCCTCTACATATTCATTTTTAGAATTAGTCAATATCTCCTCTGGCGTACCAAATTGTACTACTTCTCCATCTTTCATTATTGCTATATTATCTCCTAATCGGAGAGCCTCATCTAAATCGTGAGTAATAAATATTATTGTTTTATCTAATTCATCATATATTTCAAGAAGTAAATCCTGCATATCTTTTTTAATTAAAGGATCAAGTGCAGAAAAGGGCTCGTCCATTAAAAGTATATCTGGATCTATAGAAAGAGCTCTAGCTAAACCAACTCTTTGTTGCATCCCTCCACTTAATTCATCAGGGTATTTATCTTCCCAACCTTCTAAACCTACTTTTTTAAGTGATGATTTAGCTTTTTGCTCCATTTCTTCTTTTGATATATCATATACTTCTAAACCAAAATAAGTATTTTCTAGTACTGTTCTAAATGGAAAGAGTGCAAAATTTTGAAATACCATTCCGAACTTTCTTTTTCTTAATTCTCTTAGTTCCTTTATATCTAATTTAACTATATCTTTTCCATCTATAATTACTTCTCCAGCTGTAGGTTTTATAAGTCTATTTATACATCTAAGCAAAGTAGATTTTCCACTACCCGACAATCCCATCATTACAAATATTTCATTGTCACTAATTTTCAGACTTACATCATTTACTCCTACTGTCATTCCTGTTTTTTCTAGTATTTCCTCTTTGGTTTTTCCATCTTTCAAAAGCTTGAGTGCTCTTTTTTCATTTTCACCAAAAATTTTCACTACATTTTTTACTTCAATACTTGACATCTGTCAAAGCCTCCAATTTAATTTTTATTAAGTTTCAAATCTCAATATAATTCCAAACAACAAATAAACACTAATATATTAGAGTTTTTCAAAGCATCTAATACATTTAGTGTTTTCTATTTGTGTTAATTATTAAGATGTCCTTTATTTAACCATATATAACGGTATCATATATCTAAAAGTGAATCAAATACAGAGCCCTAAATATTTTTACCATAATTTGTCTTATACTTCATATTACAATGGATCTAGATTTCTTAAATTAATTTTATTTTTAAAATGAATTCACTCAAACAAATTCTGTATAATTCCTAAATTTAGTTGATTAAAATCTTCAATTACTAAATCTGCTTGTGCAAGATCCTGGTCTCCTGAACCTTTGCTTTTAAATCCTATGCATTTCATCCTAGCGGCTTTTGCAGCTATTACTCCATTTTTTGAATCCTCTATTACTAAACATTCTTCAGGTTTAACATTTAATTTATCAGCAACCGTTAAAAATATCTCTGGATCAGGCTTTCCATTTTCCACCTCTTCACCACTTATAATAAAGTCAAAATATTTATCTAATTTAAAAGTTTTTACTATTACATTTACTGCCATTTTATTATTTGAAGAAGCTAAGCCAATTTTATATCCTTTATTGTAAACTTCTAACATAAAATTTAAAAAATTAGGTATAAGTTCTAGATTTGAAATATTCTTTATAAATCTGTTTCTTTTCATTTCAATCATTTCTTCTACTGAGGGTTTCAAGTTAAATTGTTTCTTGAAAGTATGCCACATGTTAAAATCTGTACTACCTACAAATCTTTCATGCTCTTTTTTATCTATATTTCCACCTAATTCTTTAAGCAATTCTCTTTCTAGCTTGAAATGTAAAGGTTCGCTATCTACGATGACACCATCCATATCGAATATTATAGCCTTCAAATTTATCACTCCCAAATATTTAGTATATAAAATATATACTACTATAAAAAATAAGTCAATTAGATTTATATATATAAATCTAATTGACAAGTCATAAATATCAATAGAAACTCTCAACTCTTATATATATTTATTCCTATAATATATTTGATTTAATAGCATTTAGAGACAATACAATTATATCGCTTAAAAATATTTTATATTAAATTTAAAATATATAACTAAGTTTCACTTTAAATTTATTTTCTCAAAAATTCTAATATAAAAGTTTTATATTAAAAAAGCAAAACAAAATCAACTAACAATAAAAAGAACCAAAACAATTCTAGTTTGTCAATGATTAATTATTTTTATCAACAATTAGATGTAGCGGACATACTATATAATGTAACACGATAAATATATTATTCAAGAAAGGGTGTATAAAATTATGGCTAATTGTAAAGAACGTGCTGTTGGGAATCCAACAAACGAATGTATCAGAGTACCAAAGGTGTACGATTGGGTAACCTTGAATGTAGATGAAATTAAAAATGTTACAATTCCCGATGCAGAACTGGTAGTAATCAATGCGGCTATTGCAGCAGGGAACCTGTTAGATGTCGTAGTAACAATTGATCCTGCTACAGATATAGATGTTAATGTATTTAATGTAACGCGAAAAATTGTAGATATCGATGGAGTTGATACCTCAATAGGTTGTGCACAAATTTTAAAAACTGTGAATCTGAATATATCCGTATTCGATTTAGGTACACCGGCAGCTCCTATTATCACTCCAACTCTTCTAGTATCATTTGGTAGCACATTACAGTTTTTTCAAAGAGCTGGAGTATGTTTCCCAGATGAATTTACAACAGACAACATTATCACTCACATTCAGAGTGCTGAAGCTCTTCCCTTGACATCTTTCCCAGTAGATGGACAATTCATATTTCAAATTTTGGTATGCCAAGATTTACAGGTGGAAACTGAGGTTAAACTTGAAGTGCTAGGTAGATTCTGTACTCCAAGGGATAATTATATTGATTGTGACTCTGGATTGGATTGCAAGGGTACCACATTCCCAAAACAATGTCCTAATGTTTATCCAGGGAGTTAATTATCTCCATGGGAAGATTAACATCTTCCCATGATCTACATACAATATAATAAAAAATATCTATAAGGTGGTGTTTAATATGATTATTTCTCTTTACATTGCAGCTATACTCATGTTAATATTTATTGGAGTTGTACTATTCGAGGAGTATACTTTACTGCAGCATTATAAAAAAACAGAAAAAGATTTTAATCACTTGAATTCTCAAATAAAAGAATTAAGAGATGGAATAACTCAGCCAGTACAAAATAATACTATAAATAATCATAATAATAGTATTCCAAATCAAAAGTATGATCTATCTTCCCCAAAAATTATACTGGACAATAAGATCTATTCTCAACAAGAATTTTTTAAAGAGATTAATGGTGGGAAATTTCAAATGAGTTGTATGCTACAATCAAAATTAGATAGAAAAAATAAAAATGAAATTAATCCATAATCTATTGTAAGTTTGAATAATTGACATTGATATATAAAATCAATTTAAAACAAGGTTTTATATATACTAATAATTGAATAAAGAAGTATCCATAAGATACCAAAGATAAAAACATTTATAACTGAATTTACATCAACAATTGTAAATTTAATATTATTAGAAAAAAACAACTAAAATAGTAACAAGTAAATATAATCCAAGTGAGAAATAAGTATCTAATTAATCAAAGATTAAATCAATTATTTCATTTATATCTGCCTCAATTGATCTTTAAATTATTTCACATATATATATATGATACTCTATACTATTCAATCTTCTAAAAGGGGTTATATTTTTTATTCTATAAATTCAATTCTTCTAAAATTTCATTTGCCCTTTCAAAGGTTGATTTCTCAACTAGTATCTCTGTTGGATAAAATGATATTCCACTGGCAATTCTCATGTATCCTCCTGATCCCCTATCTTTTATTATAAATGGAATCTTATTTTCTTCTAAAATAGATTTCACAGTTATAAATTTATATTGTTCTTGAGTACTTCTCAATAAAACTAATTCTATATCATCCCTATTTGTATTTTTATCTCTATTCCAAAACACAAGACCACCTCTTTCCTATTTATATATAAATATACCCTAAATTTTAGATAATAAATTTATATGCGACATATTAATTCTATTATAAATACTAATCTTAAAGATTCCTTAATATAATTATTATAGACAAATATACAATCACACCCCTGCCATAATTTAGCGATTTAAATCACCACATTATATTGTTAACTATCTGAATATACTAAATTGCTATTGATTTTATCTCGCTATGGTGGTAAAATGTTAAAAATGGTTAAAGATAATTTTATTTATCTACTTAAAAGGAGGATGTAAAATGAAAAAAAAGCTTTTAGTTTTAATCAGCTTGCTTTTAGTAACAGCTATCATATTTACTGGTTGTGTACCAGGATCTAATGATGATGCTAATACAGGCAACGAAACAGAGGCACCAGATAATAATGATTCTGGAAACTCTGGAGAAAAGATTTTAAAAACAAACAATGCAAGTGAACCTGGCTCACTAGATCCTGCACTTGCTCAAGGAACTCATGAGTCTTGGGTATTAAATCATACCTTTGAAGGTCTTATGAAACTTGATGAAGATGGAAAAATAGCTCCAGGTATGGCCGAAAAATATGAGTTAAGTGATGATGATTTAACTTATACTTTCACATTAAAAGATAATGTAAAATGGTCAAACGGAGACCCTGTAACTGCTCATGACTTTGAATATTCTTGGAAAAGAGCTTTAAATCCAGAGTTAGCTGCGGATTATGCTTTCCAACTTTTCTATATTAAAGGTGCAGAAGCTTATAATGCTGTTGAAAAACCAGGAAAATATACAGACCCTGAAGATGATACAAAAGAAATTATCAAAGAAATATTACCTGGTGAATTAGATGGACTAGATACTACAGGCAAAAGTGAAGAGGAAATAAATGAAATGGTTTATCAAAACCGTTTAGAAAAAGCCTTAGAAAATGTAGGTATCAAGGCCCTAGACAATACAACTTTAGAAATAACTTTAGAAACTCCTACAGGATACTTCTTGGAGTTAACAGCATTCTACACTTATTTCCCAGTAAATAAAAATGTAGTAGAAGGAAATGCTGATTGGGCTAAAAATGCTGATACTCATGTATCTAATGGACCTTTTAGTTTAACTGAATGGAGTCATGACGCAAATATTAAGATAAGAAAAAATGATAATTATTATGATAAAGATAAAGTTAATCTTGACGGTATCGACTTTACTATAATAGAAGATGCAAATACTACTTGGCAAGGATATGAAGGTGGAGATTATGACTTCTTAGTAGAGCTTCCACAAGCTGTTACTGCACAAATGCTAGAAGAAGAGAATCCTGAACTTCAAATTGGTAAAATGGTAGGAACTTATTATTATAATATTAATCCTAATGTAAAACCCTTTAACAATGTTAAAGTTAGAAAAGGATTATCAATGACTCTAGATCGTGAAACTATCACTTCTAAAATTGCACAAGGTGGTCAAATCCCAGCTGAAGGTGTAGTTCCATTTGGTATAATGGATGAAACTGAATCTGAATATAGAGATAAAGTAGGACAATTGGTAGAATATAATGTTGAAGAAGGTAAAAAATTATTTGAAGAAGGCCTAGCTGAAGAAGGAATGACTAAAGAAGATTTAAAAGACTTAGTTATACTTTACAATACTAGTGAAAGTCATAAGAAAATTGCACAAGCTGCTCAAGAAATGTGGAGAAGAAACTTGGGTGTTGAACTACAACTTGAAAATGTAGACTTCCAGGTAAAACTTGATAGAGAAAAAGCTGCTGACTATGATATTTCTCGTGCTGGTTGGGTTGGAGATTATGTAGACCCTATGACATTTGTTGACTTATGGTGGAGCGAATCTAGTTTTAATGATGCAAACTACAACAATCCTAAGTATGATGAACTAGTTCTTAAGGCTAAATCTACTGCTGATCAGGAAGTTAGATTTGCAGCTATGAGAGAAGCTGAACAAATGATAATGGAAGATATGCCTGTTATTCCAATATATTTCTATACTCAACCTTATGCACAAAAATCTTATGTAACTGGAGTGTATAAGCCATTAGTGAATTACCCTAAATTAACTTATGCAGATATAGAAAAATAAAAAAGATGATTAGCTTTAATAAAGTAGGGCAGGTATATCTGTCCTACTTATTTTGGATATTACCCAGAGAAAATCGTCGACTTTATCTTCGGTTTTCTTTTTAATTTAAAGAAAGGAGAATTTATATGAAAAAATACCTTTTTAAAAGACTAATTATGTCTTTAATTACTATTTGGGCTGTTATCACTATCACATTTTTCTTGATGCATTCTATACCTGGCAATCCATTTAATCAAGAAGGAAAAATGCCACCTGCAGTATATGAAAATCTTCAAAGAAAATATGGACTTGATAAACCTAAATCTGAACAATATGTAATATATCTCAAAAACTTACTTAAAGGTGATTTTGGAGATTCTATGAAATCAAAAGTTGAAACTGTAAATGATATGATAAAAAGAGGTTTCCCTGTTTCAGCCTATATTGGTGCAGAAGCTCTACTTATCGCTCTACTTATTGGACCTGCCCTTGGAGCTATGGCAGCCCTTTATCAAAATAAGTTTCCAGACTATCTGTCAATGATGATTGCAATTATAGGTATCTCTGTTCCAAGTTTTATCATGGGTACATTTTTGATTCAATTTGTGGCGAAAAATGTAAGCTGGATTCCAATAGGAGGATGGGGAACTTTCAAGCATACTTTACTCCCTGCCCTATCATTATCTCTAATGCCACTTGCATATACTGCTAGACTTATGAGATCTTCTATGCTAGAAGTTTTAGGACAAGATTACATAAAGACTGCTAAATCTAAAGGTATAAAAAGATCAGCTGTTATATTAAAGCATGCCGTTCGAAATGCAATTTTACCTATTATATCTGTTCTTGGTACACTTATATCAAATCTTCTTGCAGGTAGCTTTGTAGTTGAAAAAATATTTGGTATCCCTGGACTTGGTTCCTTCTTTGTAAAATCTATTGTTAGTAGGGATTACACACTTATAATGGGAACTACTATCTTTTATTCTATAATATTAATTGCAATGTTATTTTTAGTAGACATCGCCTATATCTTTATAGATCCAAGAATTAAACTTACTAAGGAGGGAAGATAATCATGGATGACATGAAAAAACTAAATCCTGAGATGTTTCAGCCTGTAGTCAGAGAAGAAGATAGTGCTGAAAGAATTAGGCGCCCAAGCATAAAATATTGGCCAGATGTTTGGAGAAGATTAAAGCAAAATAAGTTAGCCATGACAGGACTTGTTATTATAACTATAATGATTATATTATCCTGGTTGGGGCCTTTATTAAATAAATATACTTACTTTGAACAAAATTATGATTTAATAAATCAACATCCAAATATTGGAGAAGGCTTTAGTATAGAAGAATTAAGAAGTGTTCATTGGTTCGGCACTGACGAACTAGGTAGAGACTTATTTACAAGAGTTTGGTATGGAGCTAGATACTCCCTTGCTATAGGTCTTTTAGCAACTTTAATAGTCTTCACTGTCGGAGTACTATATGGTGGTATCTCTGGTATGGCTAGTGGTAGAGTTGACTCTATTATGATGCGTATCGCTGAGATTATATACTCTATCCCCTACTTACTTGTTGTAATACTCTTATCAGTAGTCTTTTCAACTGTAGGTTCTGGAACTAGTATGTTTGTCTTAGTACTTGCCCTAAGTCTTACTTCTTGGGTCCCTATGGCAATTTTAGTTCGTGGCCAAGTTTTACAATTAAAGGAAGCCGAATACTCCCTTGCTAGTGAATCCTTAGGAGCTTCAAGTGGTTGGATACTACGAAAACATATTATCCCAAATACATTAGGTCCTATACTTGTAAATGTTACTCTTGCAATACCTAGAGCAATATTTTCAGAAGCCACATTAAGCTTTTTAGGACTGGGACTTCAAGCTCCTAGATCTAGTTTAGGTACTTTAGCAAATGAAGGATTAGCAGGAATGGCCGTAGGTAATTTTTATCAAATACTAATCCCTGCCCTATTTATCTCTCTTATAATGTTTTCATTTAATGTATTGGGAGATGGGCTTAGAGACGCACTTGATCCAAGGCTTAGAAAATAGAAGAGGTGAAAAAATGGAAAAAGTATTAGAAGTAAAAGACTTAGCTGTATCCTTTCAAACCTTCTTTGGAGAAGTTGAGGCAGTAAGGGGTATAAGCTTTGATGTAGGAAAATCTCAGACAGTTGCCATAGTTGGTGAATCAGGATGTGGAAAAAGTGTAACTGCAAATTCAATAATGCAACTTCTTCCTAAACCTCCTGCTTTCTTTAAAAATGGCCAAATAATATTTAATGGAGAAGATCTTTTAAAAAAGACAGATAGAGAAATGGAACAAGTTCGTGGAGATAAAATCGCAATGGTGTTTCAAGATCCTATGACCTCTTTAAACCCTACCATGAAAATTGGAAAACAAATAACAGAAGGTCTAATGAAACACAGAAATATATCCAAAGAAGAAGCAGAAAAAAAGGCAATTGAAATGTTAGAATTAGTATCAGTTCCTCAACCTTCAAAGAGAATACACCAATATCCCCATGAGTTTTCAGGTGGAATGAGACAACGTGTTATGATTGCTCTTTCAATGGTTTCAGACCCTACCCTTTTAATAGCTGATGAACCTACTACAGCTTTAGATGTAACTGTACAGGCTCAAATCTTAGAATTAATGAAGGATATTCAAGATAAATTAGGTATGTCAATTATCCTAATCACTCATGATTTAGGTGTAGTAGCTGATATGAGCGATCGTGTTGAAGTAATGTATGCAGGACAAATTTTAGAAGAAGGTATAACAGAAGAAATATTTGAAAATCCTAAACATCCATATACTAAAGGACTTCTAGCTTCTGTACCAAAATTAGATATGTCAAGAGAAGAACCTTTATATTCTATAAAAGGGACTCCTCCAGATCTTTATATCCCTCCTAAAGGTTGCCCATTTTTTGCAAGATGTGATTTTGCTATGAATATTTGCAAGGACAATATGCCAGATTTTGAAAAACACAGTGAAAGTCATAAAAGTCGCTGCTGGTTAAATCATCCTATGGCACAAGCTAATGGAGGTGAGTTATAGTGGAACCACTTATATCTATTAAGAATTTGAAAAAACATTTTAATGTTGGTGAAGGAACTCTAAAGGCTGTAGATGGAATAAGTTTTGATGTATATAAGGGTGAAACTTTCGGCTTAGTTGGAGAATCTGGATGTGGTAAAACTACTGCCGGTAGAACCATAATCAAACTATATGAACCTACAGATGGAGAAGTTGTATTTAATGGGAAGAATATATATAATTTGTCTAAAAGACAAATGCAGGAAGTAAGAAAAAATTTCCAAATGATATTTCAAGATCCCTATGCTTCTTTAAATCCAAGAATGACTGTTGAAGATATTATAGCTGAACCTTTAGATATTCATAAGATAACAAACAACAGTAAGGAACGTAGAAAAAGAGTAGTTGATTTACTTGAATTAGTAGGATTAAATGAAGAACATGCTGATAGATTTCCTCATGAGTTTTCAGGAGGACAAAGACAAAGGGTGGGTATTGCTCGTGCTTTAGCTTTAAATCCTAAATTTATAGTATGTGATGAGCCTATTTCTGCCCTAGATGTATCTATTCAAGCTCAAGTAGTTACTCTACTAAAAGACCTTCAAAAGAAACTTGGGTTAACTTATTTATTTATAGCTCATGATCTTTCAATGGTAAGATATATTTCAGATAGAGTTGGTGTAATGTATTTAGGACATATGATGGAGCTTTCAGATTCAGAAAGCTTATATACTTCTGCTCTTCATCCTTATACAAAGGCTCTTCTTTCAGCAATCCCTATTCCAGATCCTAAAATTCAAAGGAATAAAAAAAGGATAATGCTTGAAGGAGATGTACCAAGTCCTATAGACCCAAAAGAAGGATGTAGATTTGTAGATAGATGTAGCTACGCATCAGATAAATGTAGAGCGGAGACGCCTTCTTTCAGAGAATTAAAACCAAAACACTTTGTAGCATGCCATAGAGCAGAAGAAATAAATGAAATTTAAAAATATCAGGGGGACTGATGTTACCCCCCAAATCCGGACACGGATTTAGGGGGTTTTATCATGTCTAAATATTCATTTAAGTTTAAGTTAGAAGTAGTGAAAGATTATTTAAGTGGAGAAACAGGTGGTTATGAATCTATAGCAAAAAAATACGCTATAACAAATTTTAGTCGAGTTAGGGATTGGGTTAAAAATTATGAAAGCTACGGAGAAGAAGGACTAAAAATAAAATCTACAAAAACTTTTTACTCTGGAGAATTTAAGCTACGTGTATTACAATATAGGCAATACCATAATTGCTCTTACAGAGAAGTATTAATGTCAAGATTATTTTGCATAAATGTGCCAATATTTCTATGTACAGTTTTGCTAATTATCTTTATTAGATATTTTAGATAGAGCAGTAGCTGTTCTATAAGAATTACCTAATATATTTACTATACTAGAATGATGGACTAATCTATCTAAGATGGCACTAGCTAACATATTGTCTACAAATATTTCACTCCAATCCGATAAATTTATATTGCTAGTAATTATTGTGCTTTTCTTTTCATATCTTTTATCTATTAGTTGGAAAAACATTTTAGCTTCCATCTCTCCAATAGGAAGATAGCCTATTTCATCAATTATTAACAATTTATATTTGCTAAAATGTTTTATTCTACTGTCTAATTTATTTTCTAAATATGCCTTTTTTAGTTGAGCAATTAAGTCTTGACATTTTATAAAATAAGTGCTAAATCGCTTTTTAGCAGCTGCCATACCAATGGAAGTAGCAAGATGAGTCTTGCCTACCCCACTATTTCCAATTAGTATTATATTACTATTGTTTTCTAAAAATCTTAAACTCTCAAAATCTAAAAATTGTTGTTTATTTATTTTAGGCTGAAACTCAAAATCGAAATCTTTCATTTCTTTTAAATGTGGAAATCCTGCTACTTTAACCATTGCATTTGTAGCATTAAAGTTTTTTATTTCTATTTCTTTTGTAGTAAGCTCATAAAGTGCGTCTACTAGACTTATTTTATCCTCATTTACTTTTGTAATATATTCATCTAGTCTCAAGCTTGTCTGAACTAACTTTAACTCTTTTAGGTTCTCACATAACTTTTGATAATTGTTCATTAAATTTCTCCAATTCTTTTAAATGTTTATCTGCATACTCTGAAACATCTTCTTTTCATTTAAATGTTAATCCTAACATCTTTAAATGATGATCATTGTGATAATTAATCTTTTTTTCTGTTATTCTATGGATTGTAATTAGTTTTTTGTTATAATATACATGTAAGTTATTTTCACTAACTTGTATTGTAACATTTTTACCAATTAAATCTGGTGGAGCTGAATACATATTATGCTTGTATTTAAATAGGCTATTGGTATTCACCTTTGCTTGTACAGTTTCATTTTTGTAAAAAGAACAGATTTTATCATGTGGGAGTGGTAATAGATGTTCTTTTTCTTTGTTAAAAACTAATATAGGTGGTAATCCTGTAGCTTGACATACTCTTGAATTAGCTTCATTTGTGATTACACTCATCTTTTCATGCAATTCTTGTAAATCTTCTAAAACACCATTGTAATTCATAATTTCATCAATTATTCTCATTGGATTTTCAACTTTTGCTTTAGTATTAGGTCTTGCTCTAACACAAGGATATATGCTAAATCCAAAGTCATCAGAAAGTTGCTTAAACTTACTATTTACTTTACCATCTGAACACTCGGTTCTAGCTTTATCCATCATAGTAGAAGCGTTATCAATTACTATTTCTTTTGGCACTCCACCTAATGATTCAAATGAATTAGATAAAAAATCAAATAGATGATTCTGACTTGTTGATGGATATATTGCCCATACCTTGAATCTAGAGGCAGATAAGACTAAGCTACCTACATTTAAAAGCATTTCACTATTATCTTTAAAAGAAAATTTTAATTTCTCTTTCCAATCAAACTGAGCTTGTTTACCAAAAGGTGTTTCAGATTTCACAGAATCTTTTTTTGCTTTTGGTTTAAAATACTCAGCAAATTCACTTTTCTTTAAAATGTAGTAATTAAAATTGCTACGAGAACATTCAAGCCCGTGCTCTCTTACCAGATATCTATAGAGATGAGATTTGTAGTAGAATATCTGCTTGCTTTTTGCTGATAGCAAAGAAGTGATAATATTGTGATAATCATCTATTTTAGATTTCTTCTCTTTTCTTTCTTTTTCCGTATTTCCTTCATAATATTTTTTAACTGTTCTCCTATCAACTCCCAACTCCCTTCCTATTTCACTGAAATTTGGTTTTTCCAAATTATTAACCTCCACTAATGTTTTTAATTTGTTTAAATCTTTTACAGTTTTTATCTCTATTTCTGTATTAATGTTTAAAATCACTTTCATCACCCATTAATACTATAGAGAATTTTGTAAATATTGTACATTAAAATATTGGCAACTTCCTACAATATTATTTTAGCATTTATAAGAAGCTGCTAATCACTTTGGTATTAGCAATCAGGGTACGATTGCTAATTGGCAAAGGCAATACTTAGATGAAGGCTTCGAAGGGCTTAATAAGTCGATTGGGAGGCCTAGTACTATGTCTGAAAACAAGAAGAAAAAAGATGCTTTAAATCTCACCAAAAGCGATAAAGAAGAATTAATTAAATTAAGAGAAGAAAATGAATTTCTGAGAGCGAGCTTAGCATACGAAAAAAAGCTAAAAGCCTTAGTCCAAAAAAGAGAGCAAAAAACAAGGAAAAAACGAAAGTAATAATGGAATTAAGGCAGAAATTCCCTTCAATCAAATTGAGAATCTGGCTTAAGATAGCTAACTTGCCCAAAAGTTCATTCTATGAATGGGTAGAAAAACTAGAAACAGTTAACAAAGAAGAGTTAAAATTGATAAATATTATTAGAAATATATTTGAAGAATCAAATGAAACTTATGGATACAGAAGAATTACCATTGCTCTAAAACAAAAGGACTTAAAGATAAACCATAAAAGAGTATATAGAATCATGAAAGAGAATGATATGAAGTGCATAAAATTTTCCAGAAGATCTAGAGGTTATAGTTCTTTTAAAGGTGAAGTTGGAAAGATAGCAGAGAATAAATTAAATAGGCAATTCCAAGTAACAGTTCCTAATAAAGTATGGGTTACAGATGTAACTGAATTCAAAATCCAAGGCAGTAATCAAAAACTGTATCTATCACCTATTATGGATCTTTTTAACAACGAAATAATTTCATTTAATCTATCTACAGCTCCTACAGTAAAATTTACAACGGATGCCTTAGATAATGCTCTTAAAAAGCTTCCTAAGAAGCATCAATTAACAATTCACTCTGACCAAGGCTTTCATTATCAGCATGCTCAATGGGTGAAAAGATTAAAAAAGAGAAATATTGAACAAAGTATGTCTAGAAGAGGAAATTGTATAGATAACTCTCCAATGGAAAATTTCTTTGGGATATTGAAGCAAGAAATGTACTATGGAGAAAAATTTACATCCATTAAGAAGTTAGAGAAAAAGATTACAGAATATATTAACTGGTATAATAACAAAAGAATAAAGAAGAAATTAAACGGCCTGTCACCTATTGAGTATAGGCAACAAGCCGCATAATTAAATATTATCCGAAAGTCCGTATTAAAGGGTTCACATCAGACTCCCCCTGACATTTTTTTATAAACTATTCACTTGCAATTTGCTCTGCTATTCTTATTCCATCTACTGCAGCTGATATAATTCCTCCAGCATATCCTGCCCCTTCTCCTACAGGGTATATCCCTTTTATATTGCTCATATATCCTTCATTTCGATTTATTCTAATAGGAGAAGAACTTCTAGTTTCAACTCCTGTCATTATAGCATCTGGATTTTTAAATCCATTTAACTTTCTATCAAATTCATTTAATGCCATCTTCATAGTTTCTATTACATATTCAGGTAAGCACTTTCTTAAATCTGTTAGCTTTACCCCTGGTTTATAAGAAGGTTTTACTGTTTTAAATTTTGTAGAAGCTTCTCCCTTAAGGAAATCTCCAACTAATTGAGCTGGAGCTACATATCCTCCCCCACCTGCTTTAAATGCTAAACTTTCCCACTTTCTTTGAAACTCTACTCCTGCTAAAGGATGACTACTCTCAAAATCCTTTGGAGATACTCCTACTAACAAGGCACTATTTGCATTTTCTTGATCTCTTTTATAGTAACTCATTCCATTTGTCACTACCATATTTTCTTCTGAAGCAGCAGCTACCACTTCTCCACCTGGACACATACAAAATGTATATGCTGATCTGCCATTTTCAAAATGACCAGCCAATTTATAATCAGCAGCCCCTAATTTAGGGTTTTTAGCAAATTTTCCATATTGAGTTCTATCTATCATTTCTTGTGGGTGCTCTATTCTTACTCCTATTGAAAAAGACTTTTGTGATATATCTAGTCCCCTTTTATATATCATATCAAAGGTATCTCTAGCACTATGCCCCAATGCAAGCAATATCAGATCTGTCTTTATTTCTTCACTGTCATTTATAATTATTCCTTTTAAATTATCATTTTCTATTATCAAATCTGTTAATTGACTATTAAATCTAACTTCCCCGCCTAAACTAATAATAGTTTTTCTTATATTTATTATCACTTGTCTTAATATATCAGTGCCTATATGAGGTTTATTTATATATAAAATTTCTTTTGGAGCTCCATGAAGTACAAATTCCTCTAATACTTTCCTACTTCTAAAATCTTTTGTCAATGTGTTTAATTTTCCATCTGAAAAAGTTCCTGCTCCTCCCTCACCAAATTGAACATTTGATTCAATATTTAATTTTCCAGTTTCCCAAAATGCATCTATATCTTTAACTCTATCTTCTACAGATTTTCCCCTTTCAATTATAATTGGTCTATAACCCATTCTAGAAAGTATTAAACCTGCAAATATTCCAGATGGTCCTGCTCCTATTATAATAGGTCTTTTCTCTAAATTTTTCTGTCCTTTTTTTACATAAATATATTGCTTGTCAGGAGTCTTACTAACCCCTTTCCCATTTATTTTTCTAAGTATACTTTCTTCATCTAAAAGCTTTACATCTACTGTGTATATAAAGTAAAGATCATTTCTTTTCCTAGCATCTATAGATTTTTTGAAGATTTCATACTCGATTAAATCATCTTCCTTTATTTTGAGTTTTTTTAATATTTCCCTTTTAATAGTTTTTTCTTCATCATCATTTATTCTTAATTTTATATTTGGTATCCTTAACATTTTTTCTCCTTTTTTATATAGACTATTTACTATTATACCCTTTTTTATAACAAATAGGAAATTTCCGCTTTAATATTTATCTAAAAAGCTTCCCGATTTTTTAATGTTTCAATATAAGCTTTTCTTATAACTATTTGCTAAGAATTTAAAAATATTGTTAATCTTTATTATGTTTAAAAAAGGGCATAATATTAAAATAGATGGAGGGAGATAAATGCTCAAAAACTTAAATACAATAGAAAAATGGGAGCTTTGGGGAATAGTTTGGATAATAACTGTAGGAAGCCTATTACATTTTACCTTTGAATGGTCTAGTAATTCTAAATTGGTAGCTTTTTTTTCTCCAGTAAACGAAAGTGTTTGGGAACATCTTAAATTAGGATATTTTGCACTATTATTTTTTATATTTATAGAGTATCATTTTTTAAAAAATCATACTACTAGTTTTTTTATAGGAAAATTTATAGGAATATTAGTATTAACATTTACTATTTTGATAGTATTTTACTCTTATCATGCTATAGTAGGTGAAGAATCACTTATAGTGAACATTTTCTCCTTTGTATTAGGGGCTATACTTTGTCAAATAGTGAGTATGAAAATACTAAAAATTAATTTTAATAAAATTACTAATATTACCTCATTAATAGGATTTATTATTTTAGGGATTATCCTTATCTTCTTTACTTTTTTTCCTCCTGAACTACCTATATTTATGGATAACAATACAGGGAAATATGGGATTGACTCTTAATTTGTAAGCACTGATTGACTATCATTTATTTCTATAGTAATATTAAATGGAATAAGTAATACTTAGAAGAATTAAAATGTAAAATGGATAAAATAGAAGATATAATAAAAGTTTTTGAAGCTATTAATATAAATGTAGTCGAGGGAACTCATTAATTTTTCTATCTACAAGGAGATGATACATTGGTAATAAGAAAAAAAGATGATGAGCTTTCTCATATGGAAAATTCTATTATTTCCATAGGCAAAGAACAAATCGGGGGAAAAAAGATTGCTATTATTGCAGGTCCCTGCTCTGTGGAAAGTGAAACTCAAATAATAGATATTGCCAAATCAGTTAAGAAATCTGGTGCAGCTTTTTTAAGAGGAGGAGCTTTTAAACCTAGAACTTCTCCCTACAGTTTTCAAGGTATGAGAGAAAGTGGGATTGAATTATTAAAATTAGCTAAAAAAGAAACAGGCTTGCCTATAGTAACCGAACTTATGTCTACAGACTATTTAGATTTATTTATAGAAGATGTAGATATAATTCAAATCGGTGCAAGAAATATGCAAAACTATGAATTGTTAAAGGAAGTTGGTAAGACAAAAAAACCTATACTTCTCAAGAGAGGTATGGCTTCAACAATAGAAGAATTTTTGATGGCTGCAGAATATATTATGGCTGAAGGAAATGAAAATATAATCTTATGTGAAAGAGGTATAAGAACTTTTGAAAATTATACTAGAAATACACTAGACTTAAGTGCTATACCAATAATAAAAAAACTAAGCCATCTTCCTATAATCGTAGATCCAAGCCATTCAAGTGGTAAATGGTGGCTAGTAGAGCCACTATCTAAAGCTGCAATAGCTGCAGGTGCTGATGGCTTAATTATTGAGGTACACAATGATCCTGATAATGCAAAATGTGATGGAGATCAATCTATTACACCACAAAGATTTGATAATCTTATGAATTCACTTAGAAAAATAGCTCTTATAGAAAATAAAACTATTTAAAAAAACTCTCTTAGAAAATAAGAGAGTTTTTTAGTTTATAACAATAGAAAATACATATCGTAAAGAATTAGTATTCTTTATTATCAAGAATTAAAGCTGTAGATTTTACACTTATAAGTACTATAGTAATAATTATTAATATACATATTACAATTAATAAATTGCTAGATATGTTCTGCAATTTTAAAAATATAGATGCACTATTGCTTAATTTTTTAGATAGCAACCCAGTTAAAAATGGGCTAATAAAAATTATACCTGCACTTACCATTTGAAGCTTAATATATCCAAGTTTAAAGGTCAAAGGAATATAAATTGAAAAGAATAATTCTACCAATAAAAAAGCTATCATTATCCCTACTAATCCTATACTCCCCACTTTGGTTATCTCTATATTAGATAGTATTATATATACTATTGAAATTGTAAAAAAAGATATAGTAACAACAATTATTTTAGATAATGCAATTAAGCTATTAGACATTGGAGTAGTTTGAACATATATCATTCCTTTATTTTTCATTTCCTCCATTGAAATCATATGATATGTCATAAAAGTTAGCATTAAAACTAATAAGATATAAAGAATAAAACTATTAGCTTGAATTTCAGGAGATTTAATTGAAATAAATATTGGAGCTATTATACTAAATAAAAGCATTATCATATTATATTTTTTAATAAGTAAAAAATCTTTTTTTACTAAATTTATTAATTGTTTCATAGATTAAAGCACCTCCGTTTTTGCTAAAAAAATATCTTCTAAATTTGTTCTTTCAACAACAATTTCAGGAAATTCTTTACTTAATTTTTTATACTCGTTTGTGATTGCACTAAATCCATAATTTGTTTTATTTAAAAAACTTAAATCATTTTTATTTATTTTTTCTAATATATCATTATTTCCTTTTATAAGCCTATACTCTTCTAATAATTCATCCTTGCTAGTTTGTTCTAAAATCTTACCATCATTAATTATTATTATTTCATCAGCAACTCTCTCTAAATCTGATGTAATATGAGTAGAAAATAATACACTTTTCCCATCTTCCTGTATATATTCATTTAGTATATTCATTAGTTCTTTTCTTATTTCTGGGTCCAGTCCCGATGTAGGTTCATCCATAATTAATAAATCTGCGTTATGTGATAAAGCTAAGCTTAAAGCATACTTCATTTTCATCCCCTTTGAAAGAGTTGATATTATCTGTTTTCCATTTAAATTAAATCTTTTCATATAAGTTTCATATTTATTCTCCTCCCAATTCGTATAAGTAGATGAAACTAAGCTTTTCATTTGATCTAATGTTAAATTATCATAAAAATATCCATCATCTAAAACTACACCTATTTTATCTTTTATATCTTTTTTACTTAAATTAGGATTATTGAAATATATAATATTACCTTGATCTTTACGAATTAGACCTAATATAATCTTTATTAATGTAGTTTTCCCCGCTCCATTTTTACCTAAAAAACCAGTAATACAATTCTCTTTTATACTTAAATTTACATCACTCAAAGTAAAAGTATTAAAATACTTTGAAACATTTCTTATTATTAATATATCATCCATGGTTAAACCTCCTCATAAACTATATCTAGCATTTTATGTAACTCTTCTATATCAATATCTAAGGTATTTGCAAGGGTAATTAAATCAATTAACTTTTCTTCTATAAGTACTCTCTTTGTGTCTTCGATTAAATCCTTATTACCAGCAAGTACAAATGTACCTTTTCCAGCTTTACTAGATACAAATCCTTCTTTTTCTAACTCATCATAAACTCGTCTAATAGTTAAAATACTGACATTTAGATCTGTAGAAAACTTTCTAATAGAAGGTAGTAGTTCTCCATTGTCTAAAGCTCCTTTTAAAATTGCAGACTTGATTTGTTCTTTAATCTGTTCATATAAAGGCTTTTCTGAGGTATTCGATATTATAATGTTCAGACCTCCCAACTTCTCACCTCCAATGTGTATGTTTATACATCACATTATACACATCAATCACTTATTAGTCAAGAAAAATAATATTCAATTCTAAATACTATTTAAGATAGGAATAAAAATTCCCTTAGACTTAAGTCTAAGGGAATCTAAAATACTATTTCTATATATAACGATTTAGCCATACAATTACATCATTCATAACTTCATCTTTATTTATTTCATTTAACATTTCATGCCTTCCATCTTTATAAAGTTTATAACTCACATCTTTAATACCATTTCTTTTGTATGTATTAAAAAGATTTACAATACCTTTTCCAAATTTACCTACAGGATCCTTATCCCCTGAAAAAATATAAATTGGCAAATTCTTTGGAATCAATTTTAAATTATCTTTCTTTTCAATCTCCTTGAGTCCAGTAAAAAAATCATAAAAAAATCCTGAAGTAAAAATGGCGCCACAGTGAGGATCATTTACATATTTATCTACCTCATCATGGCTTCTACTAAGCCAGTCAAATTTAGTTCTATTAGGTTTAAAAAACTTATTAAAATTACCAAAAGAAAGTTTATCTAATCTTGGACTCTGCCTCTTTCTACCATGTTTTTTAATTTCCATCTTTGCTAATCCAGCGCCAATATTAAGGATCATTCCTCGTTTCCCATTTGATCCTGAAAGTATAACCCCTTTTAATTCATTACCATAGAGCATGATATACTTTTGAGCTACAAATGAACCCATACTATGACCAAATAAAAATAAAGGTAAAGAATGATTCTCTTTTTTTATAAGCTTACTTAAGTCATATACATCTTGTACTAACCAGTTAAAACCATCTTTATCTCCAAGATACCCTAGATTTTCAATAACTCCAGCGGTTTGACCATGTCCTCTATGATCATTTGCATATACAATATATCCATTCTTTGTCAAAACCTGTGCAAATCTTTCGTATCTCTTAGCTGTTTCTGCCATACCATGGGATATTTGTACTATTCCCTTAATTTCAACATCTTCAGGTATCCATTTATATACGAATATATCTGTTTCATCTCCTGATTTAAAAATAAAATTTTTACTTATCACTATTATCCCCCTTTTAAAATTAAGTGTTATTTCTATTCTACATCTTATATTATACTATTGTTTTCTATAAAATCTAAACTCAATAATGATAAAAACAAATTATAAAGCTTATATCACTAAATTTTTATTACCTATATATAAATTCTATATAATATTAATTCTATATAATATTAATTCTAAATTTCCCTTGACATTATTCTAGATTGTTATTATAATAAGATTGTAATCATTACAAATTAGTAGTTGTTCCATTTATCAGTGTAAAGGATGTGAATTATATGAATCAATCTTTTGATATTTTAACAAATAAATTAAAAGAAAAAAATATTAGACTTTCTCACCAGAGACTAAAAGTCTTAGAGTATATGTATAATAATAGGGTTCACCCTACTGTAGATCGTATATATACTGATCTTCATAATGAAATTCCTACACTTTCAAAGACAACTATATATAACACTTTAAATATATTAATGGATGCAAACTTAGTAAAACCATTAAATATTGAAAATAATGAAGTTAGATATGATTTTATGTCAGATAATCATGGACATTTTAAATGTGAATCCTGTGGGGAAATCTTTGATTTCGACATAGATTTTAATTCATTAGTTACAAAAAAACTAGGTAATTTTAAAGTAGTTGAAAAAGATATATATTTTAAAGGTATTTGTCCAATGTGTATTGGAAAAAATAAATAAATTAAATGGAGGAGATTTAAATGGAAAACAACAAAACACTTAATAATCTTATGGAGGCATTTGCTGGTGAATCCCAAGCAAATAGAAAGTACTTAGCATATTCAAAAAAGGCTAAAGCTGATGGACATATTAACGCAGCTAAATTATTCCAAGCTGCATCAGATGCTGAAACTATACATGCTCTTAAACACTTTGAAGTGGCTAATAAAGTTAAATCTACATCTGAAAACTTACAAGATGCTGTTGATGGAGAAACTTACGAATTTGAAAGCATGTACCCTGGATTTTTAGAAACTGCTAAAGAAGAAGGAAATAAAGCAGCTGTTAAAACATTTACTTACGCAATGGAAGCAGAAAAAGTTCATGCTAAATTATATAAAGAAGCTTTAGAAAACCTTGATGAATCAGAAGAAATATTCTACTACCTATGCCCTATCTGTGGAAATATTGAAAAGTTCACACCAGAAAAATGTAGCATTTGTGGTGTACCAGGTTCCAAATTTATAAAATACTAGTCTAAAAATATTAGATAATACTAAAAACTCCTCTAGAAGTTAATCAAATTATACTTCTAGAGGAGTTTTTTCTAATTCACCACTAATTACTGATAACTAACAGTAGTAGTACTATTGTTTATATTTGACATTTCTTCAAGCTCCCCAGCCCATTTAAAAGCATTTCTGGATATAATAACTGCTATAACCTCATTAATAACAGCAGCTGCTGCAATTGTACCTTGAATTATATTTCCAGAAACCGGATCAAAAGCATTTAATGATGTAACTGCAATCCCTGTAAAAATAAGAGAAACTCCAGAATGAGGCAATAGTGTAAGTCCTAAATATTTCTGCACAGTCTTTGGTAAACCTGTCATTTTTGCTCCTATAAAAGCACCTACATATTTACCTATTGCCCTGGAAACTATATATATTACTGTAAAAATTCCTGCATCTATGATTAAGTGATAATCAAGTGGTGCCCCAAGATTTAGAATAACTATAATCATGGATATTCCTAAAATTGGGTTAAAAACATCCATTATCTGTGTCAGTCTCTCTTCAGATACCATATTCGCAAAAGTAGCAGAAAAAGCCATACCTATAAGCATAAAATTAAGTACAGGCTGTGGTAAAATCATATTATTGAAAATAAATCCTACACCTGAAGCCAACAATATAAATATACCTGTAAGAATTAATGTTGTCTTTTTAGAGTATTCCTTTTTAAGCACAACTCCTCCAAGTAATCCAACTGCTACTCCTATTAGAATTGGCAATAATATCATTATACTTAGTATCAAATATAATGGAACTGATAGATTTGAATTTCTAGCAGTAATAAGTGTAATGACACTAAAGAAAACAATAATTGCAACAATATCATCAAGAGCCGCCATAGGAATTAAAGTCCTAGTTACTGGACCATCTGTTTTAAATTCTTTGACTATAGATAAAGTAGGAGCTGGAGCTGTTGCAAGTGCAATTCCTCCAAAGATAAAAGCCACATATAATGGTACACCTATAAAATAAAAAATTGTTCCAAAGCACAATGTTACTACAAAAAAAGTTCCTAGAGATTGAGTCATAGTTGTTATAAGAATTTGCTTGCCAGATTTCTTTAGCTTTTTAAATACAAGCTCTGTACCAATCATAAGACCTACACTACACTCTAAAGTATATAGAATAGTTTGATACCAGCCAGCATTTAATAGTGTTTCATCTACTATACCTATTGCATTAGGCCCTAAAATCATACCTGTTAAAAGCCAACCTAAAATAGCAGGAAGCTTTATCCTAGATACAAGTTTACCCATAAAAAATGCAATAACAATTGTTATTAAAAATCTTGTTATTAGTCTAATCATTATTCTATCTTCTCCTTTGCTATACCGTAAAGCATAATTTTTAATATCTTGCTTAATTTAATCTCATGATCATCAAATGATTTTCTATAATCTTGAAAGATTCCATTATGAAAATAATTATTAAACCCTTCCTGAAACATCAAAAAATATTCAATGGCATCTTCATTACAAATATCACTTTTTAAGTTTATATTTTCAAGAGATTGTTTAAAATAATTTACATTAAACCTATCTAATTCTGATTTTATTTTCTTTATTTCTTCCACCAAATGCTTCGGTGGTTGTAGCACCGCACTTGCAAATATATTTCTAAAATAAGGATTTTCACTAAAGAATTGATACCGCATATCAAGATATGCCTTCATATCTTCTTCAAAATTATCTAGTAAGTTTTTTTTGCTACTAAGGAAAGTAGTAAAACTTTTAAAACATTCACTAACACAAACTAAATATAAATCATCTTTATCTTTGAAATAGTGATAAATTATTCCTTTTGATATATTGCCATTTTTACAAATTGAATTTAAGGATGCTTCTGTATAACTATTAGTTCCAAACTCTACTATCGCACTATTGATTATTTTTTGCTTAGTAAGTAAGTTTTTTTCTTCCCTTTTCAAACTTTTCACCTCTGTATAATAATATTGACCAGCAAGTCAATATTATTATACTAACATAAATAGACTTGTCGGTCAACATTATCTTATTGGTAAATATTTCATATAAACTTTGAAATATTGTATTTCTGTCACACTATATTTTCCTTTAATAATGAATACTAAACTACACATTTAAAAACCAACAGTATAAAACTGTTGGTTTTTAGTAACTAACTATGTTTGCTCCTAATTATTTTACATTATACATTCCTCTGCTTTGCATGTAATTGAAAATCCCTTCTCCATGCTGCTGTTCTTCTTTTTGTATGTGGTTAAGTGTGTTACGTAAATTTGTATCTGTACATTCAAAAATTGTTGTATTATATGTTCCAGATATATACTTCTCAGCCATAAGTAAGTCAGCACAAAGTGAAGCATCATTGCTATTATACATACCTGCAGTACCTGTACTTTGCGAATTATTTTGCCCACTTTGACTTATTTGTGTATTTTGCTGCTGCCCTTGTTGATTCATATTTGGGACAGTTCCAGATAAAATTTGATTAATTGTATCATAGTGTTGCTGTTCTTCCTGCGCATAGGTTTTAAGTAATTGCTTTAATTCTGGATCTTGAGCTTGATTAGAATAATTAGTATACTTTTGGATACATATCTCTTCATGGCTTTTTTGATCTTCTAATAGCATTCTTTCTTTTTGTGATAAATTGATTTTATTCATTAAAAACACCTCCTAAAAGATATCATTCCAAATCTAGTTATTATTATTCAATCATTTTAAACTCCTAGTAGCTTTATATTATATTGTAATTAAATCAATTCGCTAAGTTAATATTTCTAGCAATCTTAATTCAATTGTTTAAGTGAACTTTTTAAATCATCCTCTGGAGTACTAATGGGCTTTATATTGAAGGTGTCTACTAAATATTGAAATACATTTGGAGATATAAAAGCTGGTAAACTTGGTCCTAAAAACATATCTTTTATTCCAAGGGACAATAATGCTAATAAATCTGCTACAGCTTTTTGCTCATACCAAGAAAGCACTATAGTAAGGGGAAGATGATTTACATCTGTATCAAATGCATCTGCAAGAGATGAAGCAATTCTAATAGCCGAGTATACATCATTACATTGTCCTACATCTAATAATCTAGGTAATCCTACTACTGTTCCGAAATCTAGCTTATTAAATCTATACTTACCACAAGCTAATGTAAGGATTATACAATCTTTGGGAACTTTTTGAGCAAATTCAGTATAATAGTTTCTTCCTGGTTTAGCACCATCACATCCTCCAATTAAGAAGAAATGTTTGATTTCCCCTTCCTTTACTGCATTTACTATGGCTTCAGCATAAGATAGGGTTTCATTGTGTCCGAATCCTACTAAAATTTCTTTTTCTTCTTCTCCTTCTCTAAATCCACCTAATTCTAATGCTTTATCTATGATTTCACTAAAATCCTTTGTACCATCTTCATTTACTTTTATATTTTTGACTCCATCCCATCCTACAACATTTGTAGTAAATATTCTATCTTTATATGATCCCCTTGGCCTCATTAAACAATTAGTAGTCATTAAAATACATCCTGGAATATCATTAAATTCTTTTTGTTGATTTTGCCAAGTTGAACCATAATTTCCTACTAAATGTCTATATCTTTTTAGCAACGGATATCCATGACATGGTAACATCTCACCATGGGTATAAACATTAATTCCCTTTCCCTCTGTTTGTTCAAGTATCATTTCTAAATCTCTTAAATCATGTCCAGATACAATTATAAATGGACCTTTCTTGATATTTACATTGACTTTATTTGAAGATGGATTTCCATATGTCTCAGTATTAGCTTCGTCCAATACTCTCATTACTTCTATACTCATTTCTCCTGTTCTCATTGTCATACGAATAAGATCTTCAAGGGTTAATTTATCATTTGTAGTAGCTTCTAATCCTATAAAATAAAAATTATCCACTTGATCACTATGATAATTAATAAATCTTGCTTGATGTCCATAGGCACTTATACCTTTTAATCCATAAATTATTGTCCATCTTAAAGACCTAATATCTTCATCAAGATCTTTATCATACATAATCCCAGCTATTACTGAATCTTTTAACATATCTTCTTTAGTATCACTAAGATTATATGTAGCTGAATGATGATAGTCTCCCTTTGGTGCTTTTTTTCTTATAAATTCTTTTATCTTCTGGGACTCTTTTAGTAGTTTTACATGAGCCTCTACATCAAAGTTTACATTAGTTAAAGTAGTAAATAAAACATTTTCTACAAATTCTACAATCTCCTTGTCAATTGTCTCCCCTTTTTCTATTAAGGGTTTTGCATAGCATGATATTCCTTTTAGTTGATATATTAGTAAATCTTGTAGATTAGCCACTTCTGAAGTTTTTCCGCATACTCCTTGCTTTGTACAACCCTTTCCTCCCATAGTTTGCTCACATTGATAACAAAACATTACATTATCCACTTTTTCACCTCTTAAATAATTTAATATTGACAAAAATGATATTATTATATTAACCATATTAACCAAAAATAACCTTAAATTAAGAGTTGAAAAAAGAATAAATTTTATTTGCCCTTATACTTTTCTTTCAAAAATCTTCGAGCATTCTTCATGCCACCTACATTTCTAAACATTTCGTTCATTTTTGTGGTTTCAATTTGTTTAAACGTAAGTCCTTCATACTTTGCCTCTTTTTTAAGTTTTTCATAGTTTGAAAATCTCTTCATATCAAGAATACCATTACAAATAGCTTCTTGTACTGCACAACCTGGCTCCCCAGTGTGAGTACAATCATTAAATCTACACATAGATGCAAGTTCCTCGATATCCGAAAACGCCATAGATAAATCAGTATTTTCCAATCCAAGTTCTCTCATGCCAGGAGTATCAATAACCATACCTCCACTTTCTAACACAATAAGCTCACGCCTTGTGGTGGTGTGTTTTCCTTGATCATCATTTCTCAAGCCATTAGTTTTCAGTCTCTTTTCTCCTATTATACAATTAATAATTGTAGATTTGCCTACCCCTGAAGAACCGATAAACGCAACGGTTTGACTTTCTTTTATATATTCCATTACCCGATAATAACTGTGCTCTTGGGTGGCTGAAGTAACTAAAACATCTGCACCAATAGAAATAGCCTCCACTTCGTAGAGTCGTTGCTCCACATCATCACATAGATCTGCTTTAGTTAGAACAACAACAGGAATCGCTCCACTATCCCAACCAATAGATAGATAACGCTCTAATCTACGCAAATTAAAATCCTTATTAAGAGACATACATATGAAAACCATATCAATATTACTAGCAACAACCTGCTCAACATTTGATGTTCCAGCTGCTTTTCTAATAAAAGCACTTTTCCTTGAAAGTACATGATGAATAATTGCATTGCCAGTTACATTCTCATCCCGATCAAGCATAACAAAATCACCAACTGCTGGGAAATCAGATTGCAATTTTGCTTCAAATCTAAACTTACCGGAAACCTCTGCCATTAGCTCACCATTTTCACACATAACCTTATAAATATCCTTATATTGAGAAAAAACACGACCTATATAAAGTCCATCATATAATTCAGCTTCAGCTGCAAGCTTATCTGTGAATCCTATTTTTTTTATATCTACTCTATCCATTTTTCATCCTCCTAAAAGTTATATTTATAACTTATGGGAGGTTATTGTAGAAATTAATTTACGCAAACCTCCCAGCTTGCTACAATCTCCATCATTTCATATATAAACATAAATCTATATCTCCTTTAAATTTATTTATTTTTTAAAATTTATCAGTATTTTATCACGAAAACTCTCAAAATACAACTTTCTCAACATGGGTGATAGTGTCAAGTTACTTTGGGTTTTATAAATAAAAGCATCTTCATATATTTATGTATTAAACTTAGGCTCCTCTAAAGGACTTAAGTATAGTGTTTAAGCCAGTATTTCTACCATCAGCTAATAGAGGTATGTTACCAATAACCTCATTTGCTGTTTTAGATATTATTTTTTTACTAATATTTCTCTTTTCTAATTTTAGTATTCTTTCTTTTTTTAACTGCTGTTTTCTTCTCTGATTAAATAGTTCATATACATTTCCACCGTTAGCCTTAAAAGCCCTCAATCTTGACATTTGATTGACTCCAACTTCACACCATCCAAGAGGTCTAGAACTTAGTCTATCTGATAATATATGACTTATGTGACCTTCTGCACTGCAGCCTATATAATCATCGTTATACTGATTTTTAATCCCTTCCCAGTTGTTTAAAATATATCTCTTTGAATCTTTAACTGATTCTTTCTTTGTATCTGTTTCTGTTTCTTCTAATATTATTTTAAAAAGCTCTTTAACATTTTCTATCTCTAATCTATTTATATAATTCCATAGGGGATGTGTTATATGTGGTAAATGAGCTGTAGCTTTCTTTACATACTTGGATAAATGAAATCTATCTAATACATATACAGACTTATTTATCCATCCTACTCCTTGTTTTATCCAGCTTGCACCATCTCCTGAAAGATATATCTTTTCTATTTTATCCATATCATAAGCTTCATCTATGTAATCAGCTACTTCCAGCCATAGATCTTCACTTGATTTATATACTCCACTAAATACTCTCTTATTTATCAATCTGTATCTATCTTTACTTACTTTTTCTCTTCCTTCATGAACATAAACAAGCTTTGGTTCTATACATTTACCTACTTGAAGAGCTACATGATCTTCATCAGCTTCAATGTATAAAAGCTTTATTTCATTATTTCTTTTCTTTATTGGAATTACATTGTTTTCTACAACATCAAGTTCTCTAATTGTATTCATTACTGTTTGACCTGTTATATCTAGATTGTCACTAGCTTGAATTCCACTTTTTCTGTAAGAGGAATCTATTGATTCTTCTACAAGCTTTGATTTCATTAATGTATCTATCTTATCATGTGCTTTTATTCCTAGCATTTCATCTGATAAATATTTGTATTCACCTGTTTTCTTATTTTCATAATATGTCCTTTTGTATTTAACTTCTCCAAATATTGTCCCTAAACTTTTTACATTATCTTTACTTTTTACAATCCAGTCTTGTTTTCTATTAATATCTTCTTTTACCCTTTTATCTATTTCTTCTAACGCCCCAGAAACTAGATCTACTCCTACTTCATTTAGTGTATTTTTTATATTTATTGCAAAGTCTGATATTCCTTTTCCTTCTTTTAATACTATTTCTAAGTTTTTATTTGTACTTTCAATGATTTTTTCTACAATTTGTTGTATAATTGTATTCATAAGAGCATCTCCTTTTATATGTGTATTTGGTTTGGACACCTATATACTATCATATCTTGGAATGCTCTTATTTTATTTTTGATTATTTTCCCCAATGTAATTTTACACTAAGAACATGGGTTGAAAGGATAATAGTATCTTCACTAACTGCATTGTCTGCGACTATTAACTTTTAGACACTTTAGACTTTATATAAATTATTCCTACTGAAACAATAGCTATGAATGCAAACAAAGTTCCTATTGGAATAAGAAAAAATGGTTCAGACGATGTTCCAAATATTTTTATTTTTCATTAACCATTTTTAACTATATTCTTATATCCAGTATAAGCAGCATATAAATAGGAACCATATACTCCAATAACTATAATACCTGTTATAAGTATAGTTGGCCCAAGCTTAAAAAGAACAGCTAATCCTACATTTCTTGATAATTTACCTACTATTGCTAGTGCCATTATAGAATGTGATATTGCTAGCATTAGGGGTGCCATAAAATGTATTAAAATTTGAGTAAATATAGTTTTATTTATCATATCATCCGAGACACCTATTTTCTTAAGTGTCTTATATCTATTTGCACTATCACTTGCTTCTGTTAACTGTTGAATAGCTAATACTGCAGCACTGGCTATTAAAAATACAACACCTAGATACATTCCTATATATAAACTTGTTCCAATAGCATTTTTAGTTTCATTATATACTTGCATTTTGGTTTCTGCTCTTAGTATAAAGCCATATTTATCTAAGATTTCATCATAATTATAATCTATATTTGCAAATTTTTCTCTTAACTCTTTAATATCTTCTTCTATTTCTTGTTTATTAATGTCATTTATACTATTTATATACATTGTAGAATTACTTTTAATCATCTTTTCAATAGTAGAATCCGGTACTATTGCTATTAAATTATATTCAATACCTTTTAGGTCTTTATCTATCTTTAGACTATATTTGTTTCCCTGAATATTTATTTCATTTTTACTTTTTATTAAATTATTTAATGCTTGTTTTTCATCCTCATCCTTTGTTAACAATAAAACTTCATTTTGTTTTAGTTCTATTGTTGAATCTCCCTTTAACTTTCTCATTGCATTGTACTGGGATACCCCTATAGTTCCTAATTTTCCAACATATTTTTTAAATCTCTCTTTTAACTCTTGGTTTGCATATCCTTCTAAAAAGTTCGCTACTTTTATATTTGTACTATATATATCTACTACAGCATATTCATAAGTTTGTTTTACCTTAAAATCCACCTTTTTTAAAGCCTGTTCTATATCCGTTACTTCTTGGTTGTCACTTCTAATACCTAATTCTATATTAGCATCAAAGGGTGATAGTTTTCCTAGCTCTTCTTCTAATTGAGCCTTAATACTTAAGCTTGATGAAGACATTACTATAGTAGTAAATAACATAAGACATATAATTCCCATTGATATAAAGTTTGTATTTATTTTATTGCTAAATTGTTTAATAACAAATATATTTAGCTTTTTTAAATATATTTGTTTGTTTTTCTTTAGTATAAATAAAGTGAATCCAGCTAATCCAAAGAAAAATAATAAAGTACCTATACTACCAAATATTATGGATAGCGGAAAGTTAATACTCTTAGGATTAGATGCAAACTTCCACCCTAAATAATAAGCTCTTGATAAAGTAACTATAGATAAAATAAATATTAAAATTGAAATTATAGAGTTTCTAGTTTTTATTTCTTCACTTTTCTTTGATGCATTTATTAGATCAATTAGCTTATGTTTAGATACAGCTACTATATTAAATACCATTACTAAAATAAACATTGTACCGAAATATATTATAGTTTTTAAAATAGCATTGGTAGATAAAATAAATTTATACTCGTCCATGTCAAACTCAAACAATTTTCCTATAACTACTGAAATTCCTTGAGATAGTATTATTCCTATTAATAAACCTACACCTAAAGATATGATACCTACTATAAAAGTCTCATAAGTTAATATTTTAGATACTTTTCTTTTTGACATACCTAAAGTAGTATATATTCCAAATTCTTTTTTCCTTTTCTTTATTAGAGCATTATTTGCATATATAACTAATCCACCAAACACAATTGAAATAAATATAGATATATAGGATATTGATTGAATTAAAAGATTTATATCAATATCTTTCATTACTGTCTGAGAGTTCATTGAGTTAAAATTATAGAATATACATACTGCTAATGTTAAAGTTATAAAATATATTCCATAATCTTTAAAGCTCTTTTTTAGATTGTTAATAGCTATATTAAAATACATTATCAATATCACCTCCCAAAAGTATCATTACTTCGATAATTCTATTGAAAAATTCTTTTCTAGAGTCATCTCCCCTAACTAATTCATTAAATATTTTACCGTCTTTTATAAATAATATCCTATTAGCATAACTTGCAGTGAAAGCATCATGAGTTACCATTAGTATAGTAGCTTCCAAATCTCTATTTAATTTCTCAAAGGATTCTAGTAACAATCTTGCAGATTTAGAATCTAAAGCACCTGTAGGTTCATCTGCCAATATTAAAGATGGATTAGTAACTATTGCTCTAGCACAAGCTACCCTCTGCTGTTGCCCACCTGACATTTGATATGGGTATTTATTTAAAATGTCTAAAATGCTCAGTGTTTCTGCAACCGTCTTTATTAAATCATCTATTTCCTTTGGATTTTTTTCCTGTATTGTTAAAGCTAATGCTATATTTTCATAACCTGTTAATGTATCAAGTAAATTGAAATCTTGAAATATAAATCCTAATTCATCTCTTCTAAACTTATCTAACTTTCTAGATTTTAACTTTGTAATCTCATAATTATTTATAGTAATATTACCAGTTGTTACATTGTCTATTGTTGCAATACAGTTAAGTAAAGTAGTTTTACCACTTCCTGATGGTCCCATTATTCCAACAAACTCAGCTTTATCTACCTTGAAGCTTATAACATCTAATGCCTTAGTTATAACTTCTTTTTTTCCATAATATTTTTCAACATTCTCTACTCTTAATATGTTTTTCATATTTATATCCTCCATTCAACTTCATTGAACTTACTAATTTTTCTCAGTATATCTTATGATGTTATTATATTGAATTCTTAAGAAATTACATATCGAATTAGCTTTCATTAAAGTTGCATTTTTGTAAGATAATCTTTTGTTATACATTTCCCATTGAAATAAATCCTATTACATATTTATCAAAAAACTCGAATAAAAAAGTGTAAGTATTTCAACTTACACTTTTCAAATCCCCAAATTAAACTCACTTAAGGGAAATATTATATTAACCTTTGTTCCTACTCCTAATTCAGATTCAATATTTATTTTCAAACCTAGCTTGTCACAAAGTTTTCTGCAAAGATATAATCCCATGCCTGTAGATGAATTGTATTTTCGTCCATGCTCTCCTGTAAAGCCTTTTTCAAAAACTTTATTAATATCTTTATCTGAAATTCCTATTCCATTATCTTCTATTGTGAGTACTACATTATTTTTATTGTTGGTAGAATATATTCTTATGTTACCTTCTTTATCTTTAATATACTTAATTGAATTACTTATTATTTGATTAATTATGAATTGTACCCACTTTATATCGCTATATACAACAGAATCTATTTCATCTAATTGTAAATTTATTTTTCTACTTATAAAGTCCTTTGAGTTTCTTCTAATAACATTATTTATAGCTGTTGATAAATCAAACTTCTTTATTATATAATCTTTACTGACATCATTGCTTCTTGAATAATATAATGCCTGTTCTACAAATCCTTCTACTTTCTTTATTTCTTGACCTATATTATTCATAATAGGGCTTTTATTATTCTCTATAATTAACATACTTGATGAAATAGGTGTTTTAATTTCATGAACCCAAGTCTCAATATATTCTCTATACTCAGACTGAAGATTTTTATAATAATTTACATGCTCATGCATTTCCTTATTACATACTTTTAATATATTATAAAAAAGTTTTCCTTCTAAAAAGTCTGGTTTCTCCATGATTTCTGGTAATAAGTACTTTTTATCAAGACTTTGCAATATTTCTTCCATATTATTATAATATTTTTTATGCTTAAAAAACTCTATACTAATATAAATCGTTAAAGGCAAAAACCATATAATAAAAATTAAAAATATGACAATAGTTTTTATATCTAGTATATCTAGTACAAAAGCCAAAATAAAAAATCCTATTAAGTTTATAAAAATGAATAAAAATCTTTCTTTTAAATACTCCTTTATATTCATGGCATTATATACCCCAAACCTCTTCTTGTCTCTATTACATCTTCTACACCTATGCTTTCAAGTGTTTTTCTTAATCTTGTTACATTTACAGACAATGTATTATCATCAATAAAAACATCCGAATTCCACAAATATTCCATTAATTCTTCCCTCGATACTATGGTTCCCTTATTTTTTATAAGATAAGAGAGTATTTTTATTTCATTCTTAGTTAATTGCTCTGTATTTCCTTTATAGACAATACTGCCATTTAATAGATTTAATTCCATATCATTGTATGCTAATACATCACTAGGATTACTTTTAGAAGTTCTCTTTAAAACCGCTAAAATACGTGCTAAAAGTATTTGTGTATTATATGGTTTTGTGATAAAATCATCTGCACCTAAATTTATACTCATAAGTTCATCTGTTTCACTATCTCTACTTGTAACTACTATTATTGGTACATCCGAGTTTCTTCTAACTTCTCTACATATATGATATCCATCAAAAGCAGGTAAATTTATATCTAATAAAATTAGATTAGCATTGGATTTATATATATACTCAACTATATTGTTAAAATCATCTGGAGTATCAACCTGGTAACCATATTTAGATAAAAATATTTTAAGTTCTTCTCTTATGGTTTCAGTATCTTCTATTATAATAATTTTTTGCATATCTATCCTCCAATTCAACTTGCTTAAAGCTATTTAGCTACTTATTATATATTATACTAAAAAATCATCATTTAATAAATATTACCTCAACTAAAATATGCTTTTTTATTTTCTTAACGATTCATTGTCGATCCAATGTTGATTATCTGCCGATGGAATATATTCATTTTTCAATAAGTCTTTATGTAACATTTTTGAAATATGGATAGTTATTAACCTTATTTTTAGTCTAAGAAGTATATATTTATTAAGCAAGAACTGTATATTTAAAAATATGAAGGGAAAAATAAAAGAAATATGTTATTCTTATATACAGTTTAGATGAACTATTAAGGAGATGAGTATTCTTTTGGATTGGAGAAATTTATTTTTTGAAGCGCAAGACCTAAATTTCATAGAATTATTTTTACGGACAACAATACTTTATTTTCTATTGTTCTTGGCAGATAAATCACTAGGCTTTAGGCAACCTGGCATTGTAACTCCATATAATTTCTTAGTGGCTGCTGGAATTAGTCACATAGCTGCTTCACGCATGGTGCAACCTAAATCTCGACTAGTAGATGCAATGGCTATAACAATTGTCTATATAAGCATAGTTTTATTAGTTTCTTATGGTTATTTAAAAGCATCACCATATTTTACTTCTAAGAAACAAACTATATTAGTTGAAAAAGGAAAAGTTAAAAAAGATAATTTAAAGAAATCTATGCTCACCATAGATAATATGTTTTCTATACTACGGCAAAAAAATGTTTTTAATTTACAAAATGTTGATTATTTAATTGCAGAACCCCATGGAGATTTTAGTGTAGCATCAAATACCAATGAATTGCCAATTACTAAATCTACTATGGGTATTCAGACAACACCACAAGAATTATCTAAAATTTTAATATATGAAGGAACTATTGATAAAAGAATATTAAAAGATAAAAATCTTGACTTGGACTGGGTGTATAGTGAGCTTAAAAGACAAAATATATTAGATATAAATAATGTTTACATTGGCCTTTTGACTACTGATAATAAATTATATATTAATTAAATGGGAGGATTTTAATTGCCTAAAGTTTTTGGAAGTATAAGTGAAATTACATTATTTGGATATTTAATTAGAACTTTAATAGTAGGAGTTATAGGATTTATTGTTGGTAGAGTAGTTTATAAGAGAGCAGTTAATCAGTTAACTACTTATGACTTTGCTTTAATATGGATTCTAGGTGCTATTACCGTATCCCCCCTATTAGATGGCAAAGTATCATTTACTTATATGTTAGTCCCTCTATTTACTCTATTTTTCTGGCATATATTATTTAGTGTCATATCACTAAAAAACAGGAAATTTAGCTTCTTCTTTAACGGTAAGCCAGCTATACTAATTGATAATGGAAAAGTAGTTCTAAAGAATCTAAAAAAGCACTTTATAAGTATAGATCTATTATTATCTGAGCTAAGAGTGAAAAATATTTTTGATATATCTGAAGTAAAATATGCAATATTAGAAACAAATGGTCAAATAAGTATTATGAAATATGAGCCTCATTCTCCTGTCACTCCTAAAGATATGAATCTTACAGTTAATCCCACTGAAATACCATTAATAATAATAAATGAAGGTAAATTAATACAAGAAAATTTAACTAAAATAGGAATAGATGAAAAATGGCTTATGGGTAAATTAGCAATGCAAGATGTAAATGATATAAAAGAAGTTTTCATAGGAACTATAGACAAATCCCAAAAAATATATATTTTAAAAAACAATTAATATATATTCATTTCCATATATTTTTAGGATATAAATCAATCAAAGAATACAGTTAAAAAGCTACTAAAAATAGAAAGATCTAATTATTAAATTAAATATAATTAGATCCTTATATTTTATAGAAACTTATAAATAGTTATTCAGATATGTCAGAAATCTCATCTGGTCTTTGTCTTTTAGTACTATTAAATTCTGTATCCATTACTGACATACTGACTAATGCAATTAATGATCCTAATGAAATAGTCCTTAATACAATAATAGATATGTCAATATTACTCATTTCTTCCTCATGTACATTTATCATATCATCGAGTATTTTTGTTGGAGTACCTACAAATAATAGTCCTATTACATTGCTATTTTTATCTTTTATAGGCTGATAGGCGGCATAATAGCTTTCACCTAGTATTTCTGCATCTCCTACATACAAATTACCATTCATTACTGTTTTATATGCAGCATGATCAGTACCTAAGAATGTATCTGTTGCCCTTTCGTTTTCATCTGACATAATATTTGTTGAAATTCTTTTAAAGTCATCTCCAACTTTAACAAAAATAGTAGACTTATCTCCTACATCTTCTAATATACTGTCGACAACTTCAAAGCTACCTTCTACACTTTTGCCATCCCTATCAAGCAAGGTTCCATCTCCTTGAGTTAATGTGCCATAAGTATCTTTAACATATCTCATTTTTAAATTTATATTATTTTCAACATGCCTTCTTAACAATCGATTTTTAACAACATTGATGTCTTTTACACTATTTGAAAATCCTAATAGGCCTACAATCATACTAGCTAATAATGCTATCATCCCAGAATATGCTATTAATTTTGTTTTGTTAATTTTCATAAATTGTTCCTCCTGTATTATTCATCTAAACCTACAAACACCTTCTTAAAACCTAGCCATGCGAAACATGATATCGCCGCTATTGTTCCAAGTCTTCCACCAATACCTGGGTATGCATTTATTGCTGCTATAAACAATATTCCAGTCATTAAAGATATTACTGACATTTCTAGAAGATTTAGTGCATTCTCAATAGAAATCATCCCAGCATAAGAAGCGCAGGCTGCAGCTGTTGCCAACATACCACCCATTAGAGGGGAAAAATATGGAAGTGTAAGTCCCGATACTAATGTTATGATGGCTGAAGCAATAACTGCCCCTCTCTTTAAAATATGGGATACTATATAAGTAGCTATACCTGCAATTACTGATATTGTTAAAATAATCACTTCTTCCATATTATACCTCCTAAATAAAAATCCTTATTATTGCTTTCGTAATTATTGTAGACAATGCTGCTGTAGTTCCACCTTTGCCTCCAATACCTGCATAAATTTCCACAGTAGTCAAAAGAATTAATCCTACTATCAAACTTCCTATTGCGGCTGTTAGCATAGAGGGTATTACTGATAACGAACTCATTCCAACAAAGGATGATGTATATGTTATACCAGCCAAATCATTTGGAAGAAATATAGCTGCCATTACACCTACTAATCCATTTGCAATAACTGCTCCATATCCCATCTTATGATTTATAAACCATGTTAAAGTAACACCTATAAATGAACATATTAAAATATATAAACTTCTCTTATTAAATTTGATTTCTACATCATTTTTTATTAATTTTTTAAAGTGATCTACTAAACTTATGGCAAAAAAACATCCAAAAATTATTAAAATTTCTGTCTTATATAAATTTCTTTCATTAACTGCTGTTGAAATAATTAAGCCTCCTCCAGTTGCAATAAAAGCCATTAGCCCTAATAATCTTGTACCCCTTTTACTAAATAAATTTTTATTCATTCAATCGCTACCAAAGGATATATATTAAAAGTATATACTTTTAATATATATCCTTTGGTAACTCCCCCCTTTTTTATTTTATATTTTCTAAATGCAAATATAATTTAATCTGCTGCTTGTCTGAATATATACTCTTAATCTAAATTATAAGATATTTCCGAATATTTATCAATGTAAACCCAGGCCAATTGACAAATCCTACCAAATTCTTCATCATCACTTTTAATATTACTTTTCAAATTAGACAACCTGATAAAAATTCCTTTTAACAAAAATACAGCTGCCTGATTTTCCATTTAAGGAGAACCAAGCAGCCGTATTATTAATCAGACCCCAAAACAAACAATCCCTGCTATAATATTTGTAATAAGTTAAGTAACAGTCACCTATGTCACTTTTACTTAGATAAATCTACCAATTCTATTTACAGGTATAGAAAATTCACTTTTAAACTTTTCATACTCATTTTCTTCCATTGAAACAATTACACAGGTTGATGGTCCACCAGATTTTTTAAGATCTATCAATTGATTATCTTCTAATTGAAAGTTAATATTATTTGTTTTAGCCATTTGTTCTAATTCATGTAATATTCCCTTTGAACCTACTGGTAGGATTTCTTTTATATATTCCTTTTCTTTTAACTCTAATAATCTTTGTATATCCATTATTGAGTCTTTATCATCTAATGCTTCATTTCCAAGCTTTGGAATTCCAACTACAGAAGCAATTAATCCAGCTTCTGTCATAGGTGATTTCCAATTATCTTTATTTATAATTCCTATTATTGTTATACCTATTCCTGTTACAGTTACAGGGAAATTTTCTTCTGTACTTCCCGTAATTACATTGTCTAAATCAAAATCTAAAGGTTCTAAAGCCTTTTTAATACCTTCTAGTATTCTTCTTCCTGTATCCTCCATCTCTACGGAAAGTGTATCCACTATTGTAATTGGCTGGGCACCAAAAGCAAGTATCTCCATAAGGCCAACTTGAGCCGTAAATTGTCCTACAATTTCAGGAGTGGTTTGTACTATATCATTTTCTTTATTTCCTATTCCTCCTGAGGAATCACATGAAACTACTAGAATCTGATCTTTGTTTATATCTATTAATGTTAAGTCCCTATGCTTTCTTATTTTCATATAATCACCTTGCTAGATTCTAGCTTTCATTATTTTATATATTACAGATGCTAAAATTATATTTACTGCAGAAGCTAGAGTTAATGGTCCAGCCATAGCGTAGATAAATGCTTTACCATTTAATGGGAAACCCATCCATGTAGTAACAGGTGCTAACATTATTACCGTTCCTATACCATTTAAAATAATAGCAATTATAGAGGCAACTACTCCATTTGTTTTTTCATAGATTAGTCCAAATATATAGACAACTACTGCCATTTGCAATGTTATAATTAGATGTATAGGTAATGTTAGGGGAAATCCACTTGTAAGTGCAGTTAATAAATGCCCCATACCTCCAACCAACGCTCCAGCTATTGGTCCTAAAAATAACGATGCAAAAAATCCTGGCATCGAGTCTAAAGCTATAGTACCCTGTATTTTTATTAAGGATCCTATAAATGAAATTGCTACTAATGTAGCTATGTATACTAACTTAACCGTAGTACTTTTTGATTTCATGTGTCTGGAATTCATCTTATCACTCCTCGTTTCTTATATTTAGTGTTAAACTGTTTATAATTGTTTCTGAAGTTGGTTTCGGAGAACTCAATTATATCATATTTGCTTTTATATAATCAATTTTTAATCTTAACCAGACAGTGTAAAGCAATTGTTGGAAAACAATTACTACTATTAATTATTTTTCACTAAATAACAATAGTAGTATATTTTGGTCCTTGATTTTATATATATCAGTATATGTTATTGACAGACACTGATACTTTATTTCCTGCAAATCCTTTTTCTATTTTATGATAATCTTGAATAATTTTTATTATAATCTGTTAATATTTTTCTTGCCTGTGGAGCTAATATCAATAGTCCTATAATGTTTGGGATAACCATAAGTCCATTGAACATATCTGCAAGTTTCCAAACAAATCCTACGTCTAAAGTTGCTCCAAGAACTATAAACGCAAGTACTAATAATTTATATGGGTTTGATCCTTTTTTACCAAATAAATACTTTATATTTGAATCTCCAAAGAAAGTCCAACCTATTATAGTTGTAAATGCAAAGAAAAATAAACTTATGGCAATAAATATTGCACCAAATCGACCAATTCCTAGTTCAAATGCTTTTTGAGTCATAGCTGCTGCTTCAAAACCCTCTGTGTAAGCTCCAGTAACTATGTTTATAAGTGCTGTAAAAGTACAAACTACAAACGTATCTATAATTACTCCAACCATTGCAACCATACCCTGTTGTGCTGGATGATCTACTTTTGCTACTGCGTGAGCATGAGGCGTTGAACCCATACCAGCTTCATTTGAAAATAAACCTCTTGCTATACCATATCTTACAGATTCTTTAACTGTAACACCAACTATACCTCCACCAATTGCTTGAGTACTAAAAGCTCCTACAAAAATACTTTTAAATGCTGGAAGAATCGCTGAACTATTTTTAGCTAATATTACTATTGAACCAATTATATAAAGAGCTGCCATAAAAGGTACCACAAGTTCAGCAAATGAAGCTATACGATTTAATCCACCTATAAGAATTAGCCCTGCACAAATAGCTATTCCAATCCCAATTACAAATTTATTTATTCCAAAAGCTGAATTAACTGCGTCAGCTATAGAGTTTGATTGAACCATATTTCCTACAAATCCTAATGCAATTATTATTAAAACCGCAAATGTAACAGCTAAAAACTTACTATTAACCCCTTTAGCCAGATAGTATGCTGGTCCACCTGTAGTTTCCCCATCTATTCTTTCACTATATTTTTGAGCAAGTACTGCTTCTCCAAATATAGTCCCCATTCCAAATAATGCACTAACCCACATCCAAAATATTGCTCCTGGTCCACCTGTTGAAATAGCTGATGCTACACCTGCAAGGTTCCCTGTTCCTACTTGTGCTGCAATAGCTGTAGCTAGAGCCTGAAACGAAGACATTTGTCCATCACCTGTTTTTTCTCTATTTGAAAAAACTCCACCAAAGGTAAACTTAAATGCTTGCCCAATCTTAGTAAATTGAGGCAATCCTAAGTAAAAAGTATAAAGAATCCCAATTCCCATTAGTGCAAAAATTAAAAAGTAACCCCACACAAAATCATTTACTATGTCCACAATCTTTACTATAGTCTCCATTAATCAACTCTCCCTTCAATTAATTAGACATTGATATATCATCGTCTAATTAATATTATATGATTTTAGGAAAAAAATAAACCATTTTTCGGTTATTAAAACAATTAACAAAATTGTTTTGCTGAAATATTAATAAAAATACCCTGCCTTCTTGGGCAAGTCTGCTAAATGGATCTATATCTTGTTTGTAGATTGGGACTCTCTATTATTCCAAAGTTTCATTACTATTCAATAACTTTTCTTTTATAAACTTAATTATATATATATCCAATTCTTGGCTCTTTTTTATTAACTCATTTTTGTCATAATAGCCTGATTCTATCATTTTATTAATGTCCTTCCTTAAGGATTCTAATTTATGTGACATTTGATTCCTCCATTTATAAATTTAACAATTTCGAATATTTGAAAATAATCAATCATTTATTATATATTGTATGATTTATAGTCATAAAATGCAATGATTATTTTTATATGTCATATTGTATAAATGAGTTAATCAAATCATATTATAATAACACTGAGGTGATTTAATGTTTTCTTATCGGCTAAAAAAGCTACGCGAAGACTTGGGTATAACTCAAGATCAATTAGCAAAAATGCTTAACTTAACACAAAGTACCATAGCATATTATGAAAATGGCAGGAAAATGCCTACATTAGAAAATGCAATAATTATAACAAAATTATTTAATACTAGTTTAGATTATTTAGTTGGTGTGTCCAATTGCCGAACTATTGAAAACATAAAAGAAAATGAAGCTACATACTGCTCCAATAAATTATTAGATGATATTAATAATTTGTCTCCTGATAGCTTGAAAGATTTAAGTGATTTTATAGACTTCTTAAAATTTAGAGATATGGAAAAAAATAGTTCTAAAAATAGCAAATATCTATAATAATTAATTTCTTATTAGTTATAAAAAGACATGAGTAGCATTACTTGTAGTAATGCTACTCATGTCTTTTAGTTTTTTATTCCTTTAAAAATTTATCTAGGTAGAACTTCACTTGGAATTGCACTCTCGTATGTTTGTCCTCCAAGATTTTCTAAATGCTCTTCTTTTGCTTTTTTAACTAATTCTGGATTTGTCAGTACATCATATGCTGTTAAAGCGATTGTCTGACCTGCTGATAAAAGACCTTTGTGCATAACGCTTGACTTTCCTGTTGCAACCCATTGCCATGAGTGAGGTGGTGTTCCATTAGGAACGGAAGTCACTAGAACCTGAGCTGTAGGTGCAACCCAGCTAGTATCTCCTACATCAGTAGAACCTCCTAATTGTTCGCCATTGAATTCAAGCGGTAATAATACGTCATTAATAGGCTTATTGCCTAGACTTTCTCTTACTGATTCACTTAATGTATTAAAGAATTGTCTTTCATACTCAATTTCTTCTTCTGTAAACTTAGGTAATGTCATTTTCAAGTTATTGTACATAGCCTCTGTAAGTGCTCTGTTTGGAATATATTCAGCGCATGCTGAATCCCATACTACCTCAAGTTCAGTTTCAGTCATCAGTGCTGCACCTTCTGCTATCTTCACTAAACGCTCATAGATTTCTTGAACCTGGGATGTTTTTGGAGCTCTTACAAAATAGTGAAGACTTGCTGTAGGCTGAACTACATTTGCAGATTGTCCACCTGCATCTATAAATGCGTAATGGATTCTTGCCCTATCAATCATATGCTCCCTTAGGAAATTCACACCAATGTTCATCAACTCTGCTGCATCCAATGCACTTCTGCCGTGCTCTGGTGCTGCTGAAGCATGAGCTGATATTCCTTTAAAATTAAAATACAACTGGAATACAGCTAATGAAGTTGAAGACCAAGCTGCTGATACATCCATTGGATGCCAAGTAAGGATTGTATCTAAACCATCAAATAGTCCTTCTCTTGCCATAAATGCTTTTCCATATCCACTCTCTTCAGCAGGGCATCCAAAAAGCTTTATAGTTCCTTCCATGTTGTTTTCCTGCATATAGTCTTTAATACCCACTGCACCTGCTACAGCTCCGCTGCCTAATGCATTATGTCCACATCCATGTCCATTCCCATTATCATGTAAAAATTCTTTTTTAGGTAAATCACATACCTGACTTAAATTTGTTAGAGCATCATATTCTGCCAAAATACCAATAACAGGTTTTCCTTTACCATATGTAGCTATAAAGGAATGATCCATATTTGCTACACCTTTTTCTATAGTAAAACCTTAGGTTTCAGCCTTTAGTGCAGATCTTATATTATCAATATTGATTATTTTTACAGGTTTATGGAATTGCTTGTTTAAACTGTTATCCAAATTAATTCTTTCAAAAGATCTCCCATTGGCAAAACCATTTTTCATAGCTATTTTAAAAATTGAATTATCAGTATATGTTAAATCTGCGACTGAATGTTCAAGCCTAATTTGTGTAAGGTATTGAAGAAAACCAATGCCTATTTTTCTTTTAAAGAACTTTGAAAAGTATTGGAGAGACATGTAGGCTTTATTGGCAACTACATTCAAGGACAGATTTTCCTTATAATTCTCATTTATATAGGTAATTATATCCGAGATTGAATTTGTATTTTCTTTATATTTAATTTTTGTATCATAGCTTTTCTCTACTCTAAAGTACTGAAATAAAATATGGATAAATTTAAAAAATATAGATTTAAACTCAAGATTATAACCATCTTTCTTATTCAAGTAAACTATTAACATCTGAGTGAACATTCTTTTTATCTCAAAGTATTTACGCTCCTCACTTGCTTCTAATTTAGAGGAGTCACATTTTATATCATATTCTAAAAACTCATGACATTCTTTTTCTAAATATTGTTTTCCTACCTTTAATTTCAAAACAACATTTCCTATGTTTCCTTGTACTGAATGGAATTGATTACTATTTATAACTATGATGTCATCTGTATCCAAGGATGAAGGCTTTCCATCTACCTCAACATCGATACTTCCATTTACAACAAGCAAGCATACAAATCCATTATGCACATGACCTAATGCTTTTTCTATACTCCCTAAGCTAATTTGAATTTGATTTTTATCCATAATAACTCACTCCATTTTAAACCCTAGTTTTTGACCCGAAATTTGTCCTTCAACCACAATACTTCATTGATATAAGAATGTATTTACATAATAAAACATACTTATAAGACAAAAATGTCAATAGATTGAGCATAATCAATCTAAACGGTACAAAACTTGCTATCCTAATATTTCTGTATCCTTTTTATAATATAATTTCTATTCTTAAAACTACTTTTAAAAATGTTCAACGGAAATAATATACAAGTCTATTTATCCCAATTGATTTTGTATCACTTCATACTTCTTAAAAGCCATTCTAATAACACCAGCTATTGTTGCCCTATTTAGATATGGATCCCCATAATGATATGACGCATTTTTTATTTCTTCTTTAATAATTTTTTCGAATTTATTATCATCATAACTTATATTTCTTGTTTCAAACTCTTCCTCTAATGACTTTTTATAGATAAACTCATATTCTTTTATCCCTTGCATTGTCCAAAATATATCATAAAGAGTAGTTCCATATGCACGAATCCAATCCCACATAATTTCAGGGTCTGTAACATTTGAATTCTCCAAATGGCATCTTTTACAAAGTAAAACTAAATTTGAGGGTTTATCACTTCCTCCCAAGGATGATGGAACAATATGACACCTGCCTAAAGTTCTTTTACATCCACATCTCCAACACCTTTCATGAGTTTCATCACAGTATTTAAATTGAATACTTTTTTTAAATCCTTTCCTATTCTATCTCCTTAGAATTTCTCACATTCACTCCATAGAAAATATCCTTATGCTTAGAGGTCTAATAGACCCAGTTCATTCGCAAAAGCATCTATGAAATAATTTTCTTGATCAAATTAGAAATTTCGTTTGTTTTTATAATTATTAATTACATTATATATGTATCAACCTTTATTTTCCACATAATTGAATATATTTATAAAAAGTAAAAAACCAGTCAGGATTATATCTTTTAATCCCAACCGGCTTCTATATTACATTAAATTTACTTCTTTCTTGAACTCTTCATAACTATTTACAAAATGATATGGCTCATATTCACCGTATGCTGAAGGCCTAGTTATGGTTACTAATTGGATATCATATCCTATTTTTTCTTGAAGTTCATCAACAAAATAGGCTAACTCTTCACCTCTAGTTGTCTTAAGTGCGATACTACCAGATTCATTAAACTTTTTTGCAATTAGATAACACATTTTTAAGCACCTCCTCAAACTCTTTCCTTGATTTTATTTTACCATCTTCATAATCTTTTCGCAACTTCTGTCCTATTTTATTATCAAATCCCCTTTTATAGAATTTATCATGCATCCAATCATTAAATTGCCTATCATAATATGTATTTAATTGGATTTCTATAGGATAATGATGATTATCTTTTTGATAATAGGCATGAACTCCACGATATCCGTCATCATTTGATTTTCCTTTTGACATATCTACAATTCTAATATTCTTTTCAAGCTCTAATTCAAAAACTTCTTCATAATCAGTACAAATAGCCCTAAACCCTAAAACATCGTTAAAAACACTACTAAAGTTTACATCAGGATAATACTTATCAAATTTTATTATTGCAGAACCAATACTTTTTATTCTTGAATCTATTGGTAGGCTATCAATTATATTTTGTTGGTTATACCATAACCTAACCTTTTTAATTTCCTCAATCACATCATCTTTATTAAATCTTCCCAAGGACCTCTTAAAGCTAATTCCTAACTCAGATTTATATGATAATGATTCAAGTATTTTAATTGTTAAACCAAACTTATTTAATATATACATATAATTCACCCATCTATAAAATATAATTATAAGTTACTTTTTGATATTAAGGTTGTTTTTTATCAAATTGATATTTTTCTCCCAAATCAAATTTAAATCTTCCATATCTGGTTCCGCTGGGTCCCATTCATCACCAAATCCTTTTAGAAATTCATGCAACAATTCTAATTGTAGCCACTTGTTCTCGTAAACTGCAAGCAAAATTCCTGCTAATCGATTTACCATATATTTATTTAATGTTTTCATATCTTCTTCTGATAATCGCCCAGCAGCATGCATATCCTCTACAGGTCCATTTCTAAAGATATGATGAGTTAATGATTTAGCAAGGCCATCTATGTTTTCTGACTTTAAAAGTCTATTTTTAGAATTATTACTCAAATCTCTAAAAAGTTCACCATCATGGGAGGCAATGTCATCAATAATTTTGTGTCTTATGGAAATACCATATTTTCTGCGTTTATAGCTAACTTTATTTTTTGTAACTCCATATAATTCAGCAATAGCTCGATCTGACAAGTTTTGCTCATAATATAAATGCTCTAAATCCTTTTTATCAACATCTATCCATTGCTTTAATTTCATCTTATTATCCATTAACGATAACCACCTTTCTAAGTAACACAGTTGTAAAGCTACATCATAGGCATCTAACAAAATCTATGTTAGGAAAAGCTTTGTCCAAAAATTGGTTGATAATCCACTTCATAATCTCTTATAACCCTTTTTTGAACCAAAATCAATTTAACATAGCGTTTCAAAAATCATAATGAACTCAAATTGCTTATATATATATTATATGCTTATGTAAGGTTATTTTCGTGAATCATATTCTGCTACCTTATAATGCATATAAATATAGTCTGCTGCCATCGCAGCTAGTTCAAGAACTATTCTTTTATTCTCAATATTAATCGCCCCTAGAATTGTATTTGTGAAATAAACATCGGGCAATAACTTCTTCATTGCATGATGCCAATTCATTCCTTTATCTTTCAAATAAAACTTTGCTGCCATTTTTATTGCATAAGCCATTCTATAGGCTTCTCCTCGCCAATTTTTTAATTGATATTCCAACACATCTCGAATAAAGCCATATATCCATATGGCAGCTCTGGTTTCTTTATCTTCTGCATCAATCAAATATCTTAGTGTAGTCAGCGTTCCCTTATTTAAATGCTCTCCATTCAACATAAACATTATTGGCTGCTCAGTAACATAATTGGTTCTGCCTTCAAAACTCTCATTTAATACCCAATCTAATCCGTAAAAATATTTATTCTCAATTTCCCACTGATTGACCTTAATCTTATTAACATATAGTTTTTTATTAATAGTCGGAATATAATAAGATATATAATTCCATTCTTTATAAATTTCTTCCCAAGTATATTCAAACTCCTTAAACATTTTTCATCCTCCTGTTTTTATAATCAATGGATATATCTTTCTAAAATGAATCGATAATCCCTTAGATGCCACCAAAAGTTATAATTCAATTATTAAAAATATCATTCATTAGTGCGTAAAAAACAAATTCAATTCTATTTAATTTTGTTATTGATACATTATTGTCTGATAGGTTTATCAAACTTTTAGAAATATATTTAAACATTATAATAATTAGCTGATAATATGTATCATAAAATGTAAAATTTAACAACTTGATAGACAAATCTGTCCCATGAACATAATCACACATCTTCTGATAATCACTATAAATATTCTTTGTATTTTCTTCCTTTGATTCAACTAAATTACAAATGTCCTTAAAGGATATTCTTTTATTTTTATGTGTTTCAATTACATCTCTTAGCCATTCATTCTCGCCTTTTTTAATGTCATGACTTTTAAATTTGCTGAAAGCTTCTTTTGCAAACCCTTTCTCTCTACTATCTGGAAGTTTATGATTACTTAACTTTTTATTTATATTGTGACTAACCCAAGTTTCCCATAGTTTTTCTTCTTTAAAATTCTTAATACAGTAGCTATATATGTAACACTCAATTATAGTTCTATTTAAAGAACCCAAAGAAAAAAAGTTCCCAATAATCATATTATTCATTGCTTCTTTAGAAAGTTCTAGAGCATGATCTCTCCAAAGATTGATTGTCCATTGATAGCCAAATATATTACCTGTAAAGCACGACTCAAAACTTTTGTCAATTTCATCAATAAATAATCTTATAATCCTTGCAATTTCGTCAAACTCTCTTTCATTGATGAGCTCTAATTCTCTTTCATTATAATATAATAAATTATTCATGGTAAATTTCCTTTCCTATTATCATAATACTTGTACAAATCTATTTAAAATGCCGTTCCTAAGTTTTTAGTAATTCAGTAAACAATCAATACATCCCAATTAATTCTACACATCTGCATACCTTTTTAAAGCCATTCTAATAACACCAGCTATCGTTTCCCTATAGGATCAAATTCCTTCACTGCCCACCCTCGGAAGCCACATTTTAAAAGGTTCTGCGTTTGGAGAAGGAATCGGTTGAATTATATGTAAAAGTTCTTCTGGATTAGCAACATCTATCATTCTGTTTTTACCATCTGCTACTGTCATTTTCAACTGTACGATTTTATCGTACGTTTCATTTTTTTCATCCCATGCAGTACGAACTTCTTGTTTTCAAATAACTAAATTCCATTCTCTTTATCCATAGCAGTTCTCCCCCACGATATGTTTTTAACTAGCGTTTATATTTACAAATATTGTACCATATTAACACTGAAAGAACGAATGTTTTTAAGTTTATATCTAATCCTACCATTACATATAAATTTATAGTTTAAAATGATTAATATTACTACCATGAAAGCTGCAAGTCGTGAAATACCAAATTACAATGAATTAAGATCAAGTCAATAAAAACCATCTACACATAACGCTAAGTTTGTACAGTTTAAAAGTTAAATGGTAACCTAATTTTAGATTACATAAGAATCCCTGAATACAACAAAACTCGATTCTTCATAACTCTCATATTTTTAATGGACATATTCTCAAGTACAGAAAAGGCATTAAATGTCATCTGTCCATTCAATGCCTTAAAGTTTCTCAAACCATTAGTATCACTAAGTCTTATAGTTTTTCAAGTTTCACAATTACCTCGCAATGCCTTGATGTGACAATAAAAATGTCGTAAGCCACTACTACTCCCTTTCTGGAATCTTAGACTTATAAATTTAACTATGATTTATTAAATCGTTGTCATTAATTGTTCCATCTGCGACTCCTAAATCCTAATCAATTAATTTTTCATATGTGTAGATGATCTAAATTCCATTGATTTCTAGAAATATTGTCATCAATCCCAATTCACTTATTCCTATCTATAAAAGGACGGCACTTTACTAGAAGGCAACTAAACTTTATTGCTTTTATTTTAATCATTTTATAAATATACTCATCATCAGCTAACTCTTCTTTTTCAAGCTGACTATGTTACTTTAGTACATAAGGTAGTTTATTATTTTTGGCATCACTGATGCTTTATTTTTATCTAATATTCTTACTAGTTTTGATAGGATTGAATTAACAATCTTTTACTTCTTACAAAAATAAAGCCTTTTCTGATGAAAAAACCAAATGTTAGTGTAAATTTTAATCATATAGATTTTACAACTTATATATTATATTTCAACTTCCTTAAATTGAAAGCAGGCTCAGTTCCTTCTAAAATATCTACGACTTTATCCTTTATCAATGAATTTTCTATACTACCACTTATATAATAAAATTCATTATTCTTTTTATCTAAGCTACAATGTATAATTTGCTCTGCATCACATGCTATAGCTATATTAGGATTATGAGTTACAATTATTACCTGCCTTCTTTTTTTAGCAAATTTAATACAATCCACTAATTTGGAATAAACAGATTGATTATCAAGATTATCTTCTGGTTGGTCAATTATTATTGGTATATTGTCTTGACTTAAAGCGAGATAAAAAATCAATAATATAATCCCTCTTTCACCAGGTGATAGTTCAATTAAATCATTTTCTCCTACTTTCAAATTATAGGTTGCATCTAAATAATCTAAACTATATAAATAATTTAGAAATTCTTTAGGTTTTTTCATCTTTTTATGTGCCTTATCCTGATATGAATATATTTCATTATATATTTTTGTTATTAAGCTCAATATTGACTGATTATCATTAAAGTTGGTTTCTTTCATCAGAGTTTCTAAAAATTCATTAGCCTTTATATTTCCTGAAAATTGGCCACCGTAGTTTTTGTTTATACCTTCAAATATACTTTTTAAAAACTCCAAATCTATTAGATCAATTTCTGGTTTGAATATGAATTCATCAGAACCATCCTTCTCTCCCTTATTAACTTGTCCTATTATTGCATTTATTTGTTTTTTAGGTTTTTCGTATATATCATTATATATTGATACTTTTTCTACTTTTAATGAATATATACTTTCTGTTATTAGTTTTCTCTCTTCCAATAAATTCTTATAATCTATCCATATCTGTTCTTCTAAATATTTATATTCATTCTCTAAATATATTCGAGTATCAGCTTTTTCTAAACCTCCGTCTAATATATTTAATTCATCCTCCCAATTTCTTAAATTTTCCTTATATTCGAAGAATGCTTTTTCATTTTGGTCTGACTCTATTATAAAATTATTTATTTTTTCAGTAATTTCATCTAACTTTTTTGTCAAAGAACTACTTTTGTCTATATCTAATAAATCAGACAACTTATTTATATTTTCTTTATTTAAAATTATTCTTTCTTCTAGTATTTTTTTAACATCTAATGAATTAGATGTTAAAAATACTTCTTTATCACCTTTTGTTAATCCTTCAATCTCCTTCATCTCATAATTTAAACCTTCTATATCATTTTCAAAAGTTTCTAATCTTTGGATTAAAAATTCCAAATTTATATTTTCAGCTTGCAATTTAGTTAAATCTTTATTCGCAATCTTTATATTATCTTCTAATTCTTGTTTTCTTTTTTCTAATTCCTTCATACATTCTTTAGCATCTGTGTTTTCCTGTGGCTCTATTAACTCTTTGGGTTTATTCCTTTTATGCCTATCAATATCACTAATCTTTTTATCAAGTTTTTGTTTTAAATTATTTTTATATTCTGTCGTAAGTTTTAGTTCAATATTTAAAATTTCTTGATTAATTTGACTAATTAAATCCTTTTTTTCACAAATTTTACTTTCTAAAGTTCGACTTTTTTTAGATATTAATTCTTCCATATTATTCGCATTTAGTTTTTGTGTTTCATCTAAATATGAAAATATAACATTATTTATTTCATCCTTAAAACTTGAATCTAACTCATTACATAATATTTCTATATACTTCTGTGGTAGATATTGAATGTTTTGTAAAGCCGAATCATTATTCCACAAAGACTCTTTATAATGTATTTCTGAATCTAACCAGACTAATTTAGATTCATAATCATTTGCAAAATTATAAGGATGCTTATTAAACCTGTTTTCATTTAAAAATGAAGCATATTTCATGGTACTCGCATTACCTGTATATGCGATTATATCTGCCAATGCACTTTTACCGCTGCCTTTATTACCAATTATGGAAGTTAATCCTATGTTTATTGGAATATGAATATCAAACCACTCATATTCTGAATTTTTAGGATTTCCAACTCTATTTATTGAAATTGATTGAATATAATTTCTTGGATTTTTTTCCATGTTATTTAATATTACTGGCTTATCTCCAACAAATACTCTCTCGCTCGGATGATAGATGCATTGTTTTAAGCCCTCAAATGTTAAATCACATTTAAACCATAAGTTTTCTCTTGTACTATATTTTCTAGAATCATGATTATCTGAACATATTATTACTGGTCTTTCTGTTATATTTTTAAAAATAATATTATTATAAACCTCAGCATCTCTTAATCTATTAACCTCGAAAATATCTACTGTTTCAGCATATTCTGATTTAATTGCCATCTTCATAGAGTTATCATTTTCTATTTTATCATCTACTCCATTTGTTTTAGTACCTGCATGAATGGTAATAATCGCATTTTTACTTTTTGCAAAATCAATAATATCGTTATAATCCCAATATATAGAGTCATTTTCTATACTATTTACATTTTGAGGTTTAGGTTTTGCATTATGTCTAATCATAATTGATTCAAAATCATTTTCTAAATCAATTAAGTCTAATTCATTAGAAAAAATTAGAATAACATGAATATTATTAGCACCTTTATCAGTTCTTAACTCTACTCCTGGAAAAAATATTATATCTGGTGCTATATTTCTTAAATTTTCTATTCTTTTTGAATCTATACAAAAATGATCTGTTATAGCAACAGCACTTATATTATTCTTCTTTAAGGCTTCGCATAATAATTCATCTGCGTTCTCCCCCTTATATTCATAATCATAAGAAGAAGCTGTATGTAAGTGTAAATCCCATTTTCTCCATTCTGATCCTATCTCATGACACATTATATCCCCTCCAATTACAAATATAAAACAAATATCTTTTTATTTTATAGTGTCTTTCTATTAAATATATTGAAACAAAAAGCTTGTACCCTTTATTATAGATGTAGCATCATAATATTTTTATATTTAAAGTTCCCAATACTTCCTCCCTTAACGTAGGTTCTCTTTTTCATTTGTTATGAATCCTAAGAATTCAGAGCATGCTTTGTATAAGTTGTTTAAAACTTCATTAAGAAAGTCACTATTTCTATCTTTTTGAAGTAGTGGGATTGTTTTTTCCACTAATATACTTGTTCTATAATTCAGTATATTAACCTTTAAGTCTTTTAAATGCTAAATTAATTGTAAGTGGTAAAATGAAAATGTACAAATAATCACAAAGTAAATCTTTAGACCAAACCGAACTTTAAATATATTAGTTCTATTCATTATATTTAATGTAATATTTAAGTCTATATAACTTGTTTTCGACTCACTATAAATATTAATGACTGACTATGGCATGAAATAGCCATACTTTAATTTTATAGCATACTCTATCTTTTCTCAACCCAAAAACCCATTATTCTCCAAATATATAGATTATTTTGTCATCTTATTTCTACAAAATATGTCATCATTTAAATTCTTCATACTATACGATTTTAATAAAATCTTTTTTATATCCATTTATTAATCTGCTATATTTTAAAAATCAAGTAGACATGTCCCCCACATACAGAAAGACATTGAACATCATCTATTCATTCAATGGCTTAAACTATTGCTATTTTCTATTTATTGTCTTTCTAACTTACATACAACCTCACAATACCTTGAGAGTACAATAATGATGTCAAAGCGTTATATTAATCCCTTGGTGGAAAGGCATATTTCTAAAGAAGGATGCTTGATCTTAAATAAATAATATTTATCTCAATCCACTAACTAATCCAATCTACTAAATCATAATGATCATCATATTTTTGTCTCAAATCACTTGTAATTTCTATTAATCTCACTCGATTTTTCTCAATTAAATTTTTAAGTTCCAGAGAATTAATCTCTATTTCTTCCATAGCAAACTTCACAAATTCGTTACTTAAAAACAATCGTGGAGGATTATCCTTATATATCTTGGTTATACTTACTATAAAACTGTTCTTAAGCTTTTCTAATTCATCATTTCTCTTTAATATTTCTTCTTCATTCACCTTTTGGATAGATAAGCTTAGCTCTTTATCTGGAAAACCTTCAAAGGTATTTTTACTATTGTTTATCATTTTATATAACGTTAGAATACTTTCGCTAAGGCTTTTTATAAGATTGTCAACTTCTAGTCGTGGATAAATCTTTCCAAAAATAATTTTCCCACTATACTTATCAATGATATGCATTAAGTCAGTTACAATAGAACAATCAGTACCCCTACTATGTCTTATCTTATCTATCAATTCAATTTTTACATCATCTGTTTTACTCTGAGGTATATAGAATTTTCTATTTAACAAGTATCTTATTTTTTCAGCTGAGTACACTTCCGTATATCTTTCTCTCAACTTGACTTTTTTCAATATATTCCTTAACCTACTATTTATTGTATTATCTATAAACTCTTCTAAAAAAGCCTTTCTTGATATACTCATAGAACTGGTTTCTGAATAACAACTCTTTATACATCCTTTTATCTTATTTAAGTATTCATTATTAAATCCAACATTTAATTCTCTGTGAACTTCTCCTTCATCAACAAATAGGCTAACATCATCTTTACTTCTTGCGTCAGAAACAAATACAGCATATCTTATATTATCCTCATCTAACTTATTCAATAGAGTGTAACTTATGCTCCTACTTTCAAAATGACTTACCCAATTAGCGAAACTTTGTAAATCTATATCCTCATCTCTATTCTTCACTTGAATATCAATTATATATTTTGTTCCTTCCTGCCTAAAAATAATTTGGGCATCTTCACCATTTTTCTTTTCTATATATATTTCTACTTCGTCTTTATCTAAGTATTCTAATGCAAATAATAGTGAATTTAAGTACTGAAAATCATATCCTTTAGGTCCAGATATTTCAACTGACACATTCATTACCTCCTTGTTACAATGTTAATAATTCCATCTATAATTTTCTCTTTTTAGGGGCAACAATATCATTTTTTTGATTTAAAATTACCACTAAATTAAAATACATCATCAAAATTATAATCTCAATCTACCTTGTATAGGTATTTCAAATATCCATTTAATATGCCTTAGCGGACTACCGTATTAATTGTATGGAATCCATATAGTATTATAATCATCAATTATACTATTATAAATTTGTTTACACTTAATTAAATCCTCTGCCCATATATCACTATTACCATTTTCCAATTTACTTACTATATTTTTTATAATTGTATCTATGCTTTTTAAATGTGTTTGATTGTATCCGGAAAACATACCAATACAATCATAAAAATGCTTTAGATAATCCTTTGCTACGCTTTCCTTTGTAGAAAAAACATTAAAATAGCTTGATGCAATTTCCATGACAGGAAGTATTCTTCCGTATTCTTTTTGTTGCATACATTCATTTAAATAAAAAATAAACATTTCCATAGCACCTTGATTAATTTTGAAAAATTCATCTTTAAAATAACCCTGCATATCAAAAGTAATTGTGACATCATCAAATTTTTTTATATTGTTGTCAGGCAAAAGTCCCAGAGAATTTATCTTTCTATCTATTAACATTTTATTATTAAATACTTTATTCTGTCCTATTTCAAAATTTAATGCAAAGTTTGCAACTGTAGATGTTATTATATAGTGATTAAATATTTCATTTTTTAATTCAACAGGATCTGATATGCTATTCAGAATATCTACACAATTTGAATAATTTTTCGAGTTTACCTCTAATAATGCAAAGATAACCTTTTCATTATCATTGAGAAATTCACTGTTTTCATATAAGATTTTCCTTACAAATTGTGAATTATCTTTTTCATTTATATGAAGTAAAGACATGGAATAATAATATTTAACATCAAATAAATTCTTATTTATATTATAGGCTTTTTCAAAATTAACTAATGATTCCTCATAGCTTTTGTCTGCATAATATTTTTCTCCTATACGATAATATTCCAAGGCAGCAGTATCAGTCTCATATCTCCGCTGATGCCAATTTATATAAGAATCCTTTATAGAAACAATTGTTATTATTATGGTAAGAATAAAGATTATATCGTTAATTATCAATTTTACTGGATTATTGATAATAGCTTCACGCCATTCAAAGTACCTACTTTCTTTTACTATCCTAAAAAACTTTTCCAACATCAAATTCCCCCTAGATATACTTGTGCATATAAAATATTATCAACATAGCAATTCTACTGTCCCAATGTACTATAAGTGGATAATAATGATGCCATTTAAAAACTTTGCCCATTACTTGGTAATGAATGTACTTCAACATTTGCGATAGATTTATCTAATTAATTTATTCTCATCCAATGATGCTTAGTAATTTTCTTACTATTAGTATCCACATCTAAAATAACAGAAACATTATCATATTCACTAGATACTTTCCTTATCAAAGAATTTATTTTTCTTTCATCATCATTTCATATCACAGCAAACCTCAATATTTCCCTCTGAATAAATGTTTTTAGAGTTCTTACATGATATTTTTTGACTAATTTTCATTTATCTATAATTTTTTATAATTTATTTCATTGCGTATTTCTTTAATATTATTTTTTGCCTGTATCACTTCTATAAAAGAAATATATGCAGTAATCAATGATATTACAATTCCACTGAAAGTAATATTTTTAATTGAATTTTCCATATTCTATCCATTTATTTTATAAGTCTCGTATGTCGTTTAATTTGAATTATAGCACAGTTCCCCTAAGCTTACATCTATTTCTAAATAAATCGATACAGACTTAATTCTATAATATAATTATTTCATTTGACCATATCTAATAAATACACCAACACTAAAATACTTAAATTTTTGCCGTTGATATATTATCTTTATTTTAAGAGCAGTAACTATCTATATATCTATGTTACTGTTACTATCTATATCTAATCATAATAATCTGCTATCTATTCCATCATTATCCCTGATTCAAACAGTACCTCCAATTTTTCTCCTTTATTTACTATAATAGCCTTTATTAATCTTCTTACTAAATCCTAATCAAATTCTTTTATCTGAGGTAGTTTATCCTTTAAAGTATTATCCATTTCATTTAACTTTTCCTTATATCTATCTGCCTGCTTCTTTTCCTGTACAAGCCTTATCCTTGCTTCTTTAAGCTCATTTATCTCTTCTGATATCCTTTTATACTAGTCGTCAAAATCCTCATACAGATCCTTGTTTTGCGTTTTCTTCGATTAACCTTATCATCTCTTGCTATAAAATTTCCATTTTCTCATCATATTATGTAGGTATGTATTTTATGGAATATCCTCCTATTACTCTTATGACATTCTCTCTAAACGCTCCTATAAAATCTCCATTGTTTTCTACTACTTTATTTATAGCTAACATTATAGCATTATGTAGTGGTTCTTTTTTTAAAATAGGTGAGCTCTTACAACTAGACTTTATTCCATTCTTAAGTCTAGTTTCACATCTGCATACTGCACTCTTATGTCCATATTTGGACCATACTTGTCTTCTATCTAGTGTAAGAGCATTTTGTTTCTCTATAAAAATAACAGAGTCTATATAACCTTTCGATACTACTCTACTTAGAATATGACCCTGCTCTTTTAATTCGATTGTTTTATTATTTAATATACTCAACTCTTCTCGATTTTCTTTATTAATTCTTAATAAAACTATCCATATATATTAGGATTACTTTAATCATTATTATATAAATACTGCTTCGTCATATTCATTTTCAGTAATATTAAACTTATTCATCCAGTAATTTTTTTCATCTTCTATTTTTTTGATTATATTATCTAGCTCTTTAACTGACATATTTATTAGATATTCTTTATTTTTTGATTCTCTAGATTCATCTAACGCATATAGTATTATATTATCTACAATTGCTATGAAGTTTTGAAATTCTTGTAAATATTCTTCAAAATCAATATCTTTTGAAATACCTATATTTCCATATTGAAAATAGACCTCATTTATATAATGTTCATATTTCCTACATGAGTCTAAAAACTCCATATAATTACCATCATTAAATAAACTTAATAGTATCTCTACTTTATCCGAAATTTTATCATATAACTTAAAATTATTTATCAAAAGAAGCTTATTATCTTTAAAAATATTTTCTTTATAATAATTTTCAGTTTCATAATATGAGTCATTATATCTAAATAGAATTCCATTTTTATTAACTCCATTTATCTCTCCAGGTCTCCATCTATTATCTAATTTGGGATTTATCCATTGAGATTGTATTATCCAATTTGATATTATATAATTTTCTTTGCTGGTAGCAACATATATCCATACCACATCATTTTTGTAATTATATAAATCAAATTGTTCTATACAAATATTTTCTATATCTATATATTCATATTCTTCTTTTAATATCAATGCAATACTTTTTCTTTTAGCCACTCCTGTTGATATATCTTCAACTTTTTCTATTTCATAATCATATTTACAACTTTTTTTATTACTAATTTTATTATTTATAACTTTAAACCTAAATTTAATCTTAATTTTTAGCCTATATAAAATATTATTGTAGTTAAAGTATATCCTAAATATAAATATTAATGGTATGTACAATATAGTTAAAATAATTGGTGTTACAATAGTAACTAAAGATTCTATTGAATTTAATACTCTATAATTATGTATTGCCAAAGAAAATGATTTGTATAATATAATAAATCCTGAAACTGACAAAATATATGAAATGAGCTTATTAACATCTTTATATTCTTCCTTCATACCAGATACAATCTCCAATAAAAATAAAAAAGTAAATAGTGGTATTATTATAATTTCTATTAACAATGAAAATGTAAATGTACTTATAACAAATTCTATAAGAATTATAAATTTTATGTTTTCTTTGATAATCTCTCTAAAATAGTTTTTTTCAGGTATCTTACTAATTACGCCATAGCAAAGAGGAACTCCTGAAAACAATACCCATAATAATATATCTTTTAAATTTACATATTTAACTAATCCTAACTTTGAACAAGATAATAAAATTAAACCTAAGTATATTATTATCACTATAAATGGCTTAATAATTTTTGTTGAAAATACTATTTTTATAACATTAATGACAGATTTTCTAATATTTTTATTAATTAACATAACAATAAAAACAATAATAGTCCAAATACTAGTAGCTATTTCTCTTGTTGAAAAAATACCCATGGTTACCTCCTATACATTAATTAAGCCATTGAATGTCATCCACACACTCAACGGTAAGCGATCAATAATCCCATGGATTCACAAATGTTACGTAACATGAGATAATACTCTCTACAAAGTACTTTTAAAGTTAACAAAGTAACTTTGCCAACATTGAAAGTGTAGGGAGATGATTAACATTACAACTATGAAAGCTACTAAACATGAAATACTTAAGGCTCAATGGTCGGAAATCATTAAAAGGCATAGTGAAAGTGACCAGTCCATAAAAGAATGGTGTGAAGAAAATGATATTTCAAGAACCAAATTCTACTATTGGCAGCGAGTAATCAGACAAGAAGCCCTAATTAAAGCAGGAACACTAGCTGTTACAGGTCAAACTCAATTTATAGAAGTTAAGCCAAGTGAAGCTAAAGCCAATATAGTAGGATCTAAATCTAACAATAAAGGTATCTGTGCTATCTTGCGCTCAAATGGAAATGAAATTGAAATTCTAAATGGGGCAGATCCAAATACATTAGGTATAGTAATTAATTTAATTGGTAAATAATCATGAGAATTAAATTTCCGGATGATATACGAATATACATTGCCTGCGGTAAGACTGATATGAGAAAATCAATTGACGGTCTTTCCGCTATAGTATCTCAAAACTTTAAGCTAAATCCATTTGAAAATGCGCTTTTCCTCTTTTGTGGAGGTAAAAGAGATAGGATAAAAGCGTTGCTTTGGGAGGGAGATGGATTTCTTCTTCTCTACAAAAGGCTTGAAGGCGGGGTGTTTCAGTGGCCAAGAACTGAAGAAGATGTTAGGGAAATTACTCCTCAGCAATATAGATGGCTAATAGAGGGTTTATCAATTGATCAAAAAAAGGTCATTCAAAAGATAGATAACAAAAGGATAATATAGATGCTTGAAACTGCTCAAAATTACATAGTTTCAAGTATTTTTTTGTTGTTTGTAGGTTAGGAAAATGATATAATATATTTAAATAAAACATATTAGAAAGGCTAAATTCCAATGAATGAAAACTCTTTGATAAAGACACTTCAAGATACAATTGAATTACAGAATAAAACCATAGAAGGCCTTAGAGAAGAGTTGAAAAAGGCTAATGAAAATATGGAATACCTAATTAAGAAACTCTATGGAAGAAAGACAGAAAAGACTTCTGCCATAGACGGCCAATTAATCATTAATGATATGGAATTAGGTCTATTTAACGAAGTTGAAAAAGAAGCCGACTTCTCTATACAAGAACCTGTTCCATTTGAAGAGCCTATTAAAAGAACTAGAAAAGGCTACAAGAGAAAAGACTTGTTTAAAAACCTACCTAGCCAAGATCAAATATTTAGGCTGGAAGAATCCCAGCAAATCTGCCCAATTGATGGAAAGAGACTCTCAGTTGTAGGAAGAAAATTCGTAAGATCAGAAATCAGATACATACCGGCAGAAATATCTGTAATTAATATATATCAAGAAAATTATGAGTGTAGAACATGTAAAAAAGAAGGAAGACCTGGAATCTTTAATCCAAATACACCCGAGCCTGTACTTCAGCATTCCTATGCCACAGCATCATCAGTAGCCTGGACCATGTATCAAAAGTTTGTACAGTCAGTACCACTATACAGGCAAGAAAAAGATTGGAAACAGATGGGCTTTCCCATAAGTAGAGCAACCCTATCCAACTGGATAATTAAAACATCAGAAGAATGGTTAAATCCCATAGTAGAAAAGCTAAGGGAAGAACTATTAAAAGATAAATATTTACATGCTGATGAGACTCCAGTTCAAGTATTAAATGAAGAAGGTAAGAAAAATACCACAAAATCATATATGTGGGTGTATTCTACTTCAGTTAATGCAAAGAGAGGAATAAGAATATTTAAATATGCACCTGGTAGAACAGGAGACAATGCCAAGGATTTCCTAAAAGGATTCAATGGCTACCTCCATACAGATGGATATTCAGGATATAACAAGGTAAAAGATATCCACCAATGTTTGTGCTGGGCCCATCTTAGAAGATACTTTAAAGATGCCCTTCCAAAAGATGTAAAAAGTGAAGAAGCAAGTCTACCAGCAAAAGGAATAGCATATTGTAATAAACTCTTTGATTGGGAAAGAAAGTTTAAAGATCTCACTCCAGAAAAAAGAAAAATTAAGCGTCTAGAAAAAGAAAAACCACTTCTAGAGGCCTTTTGGTTATGGGTAGAAAATAATAATGATAAAGTACTTCCCAAATCTAAAATAGGACAAGCATTACAATATGCTCTAAATCATAAAGAAAAATTAGAAACCTACTTAGAAGATGGAAACTGTGTCATATCCAATAATATTGCAGAAAACAGTATAAGACCATTTACAGTAGGTAGAAAAAATTGGACCTTCTGCGGAAGTCCAAAAGGTGCCTACGCAAGTGCCTGTGTCTACACCCTAGTAGAAACAGCAAAAGCAAATGGACTAAACCCCTATAAATATTTAGAATACATCCTGTCAATATTACCAGGATCCAATCTTAAAACCAATCCTAAAATCCTAGAGCTAATGATGCCTTGGGATGATTTAGTCCAAAAATCATGTAAATCTGAATAAATACTATTATAGGGATATCATACCGATATCCCTATATTTATACAATACATCTTTTATTCAACGCTTACTATTATAATACATACCCAACTTAATTTGAAAGTAATTCCAAATAAAAATCCACTGATTCTACACCAGCGGATTCACATTCATTATTTAGTTTTTTATATCCCTACATTTCACATTCAAAAGTCAAGTCTTACAACAACTTCATCTTTCAGTTCCTTATTGTTATAATTTGCTATATCTTTCTTAAACATAAAATACTTGTTTTTTTAGCGGTATATGGGCAAGTACAATTAGTCCTTTTGTATAGTGGCACTATAGTCTCCACACGCCTTAAGATAACAATAAAAATATGGTAAGTTAATATTATACATTTATTTGATATATTTTCTTTTAGCATAAAAACCACTTTATTCTTAAAATAATTATGATAGTTTTATTATATTTGAAAAATCAAAAAATATGTGTAACAATTCCAATGACTTATCTGATAGAACATAATTACTTATGTATTCATAGAATCCTTCACCCTTATCAGTTTTTATTGAAATTAAATCTCCCTGCGCTATTCTTTTAAATCTATCCTGGTTGATTTTTGATAGTTTTTGAGAATTATCATGAATGTCAATATCTTTCACAACAAATCCAAACATAATATTTTTATTATGGTGAGAAGGATATTTAGGAGGTTCATTTACAAAACGGCTAACTCCTTCATCAATATACTTATTATTCAGATTGGAGCTTCCATCAATTCGTTTACATTCAATAATATAATAATCTTCTTTATCTCTATTCACCCAATAATTATTTGATGTTACCTTAATATCACACCTACCCATAAATCTATCCGCTTCCTCATCATATGTCTCAGGAGTTTCAATTTGGAATGAAATAGGAAACATATCACATTCCAATTTAGCCAATGCAGAATTATTATCTAGGTAATGAAAGAATAGATGGTTTTGTATATTCACTTCATGATTTTTAACTTTCCGACCAGAAGAAATACAAGTTTTTTTCATTAGACTACAACATTTTTCTATTGTTTCTATAATAGAATCATAAAACCCCTTTTTGAAATCTTCATTTATAGATTGTAGTTTAAAGCCCCCCATCATTCACCACCTCCCGAATTATTCATGATCTGATCAATAACATCAGAAAGGTCAAGTTCTGCAATTGCAGGATGCCAATACTTATAGAAATTAGGTTTAATAATAAAAAATGAATCATCGCTAAAATGAATAACATCTTTAATTTGATGGAAATTATCATTATGTGAAAACACGCAAAATCTTGATAATAATTCTTTGTCTTTATCAATATCTTCTATAAAATCTGTAGTCTTATCCGGTGTACCATCTAAAACCGAAAGTTCAAATACCACAAACTTGTTTAGTAGATTTTGATAAAATTTAATGCCAATATGTTTCTCTACACGGCTATAAATAGAAGCGAATTGTTTTTTAAAGCACTCACTATATTCTACCAATTCCTCAATAGATACTTTTCTATAGATATTTTTATTATTTGTATTAGTTAATTCTGGTATCTGAATATTGATTGCATAATCAATGAATTTATTATTTTTTAATCCAAACTCTTGTAAAACTAAATTATCAAGTTTCATTATTTCTGAGTCTATATCTGAAAAATACAAAACATCTTCTTTCTTTTTTTCTCTATGGATATTCTCAGTCTTATTCACTATATCTTCAGAAAATATATAGGGATAATTTAATATTTCTTCCATAAACCTTTGTTCTCGTTCAATTCCTATTGAAGTTCCTAACATAAGGTTCAAATAAGAATAAAATGAGGAGTTTAGTAAGCCAACTAAATTCATTAAAAATGATCTTTGTTCCTCTGCCCCCTTGATAATATACATGGCCTTTTTACAAACAAATGTATCATCACTAAAAGCTGCTCTCAATTTATAATTGTTGCAGTTCACCCCTGTTGGTATTAATACATACGGAGAAATAAATAACGCTTCTTCCCTTGGACGGTGTACTTTACTTTTAGAAAAAAGAGTAGTATTATTTGAGTTCACAAAAAAATGATCTACTCCATTTTTCGACTCAAGTAATTTTTTATTTAATAAATGAGAGGCATCTTTCTTATCACCATCATGATATTCCACTCCTGCTCCCCTAACAATAGGGGGGTTCTGTTCCTTTATTTCATCCAGGATTGTATGGAAGCACCTCTTAAGCCTCATTAATAAGCTTAAATCATTTGAAAATCCGTATACAATTGTTTTCCAAGCCCAATCAAATTTATATAACATACCCTGTGTTACATATTTTATATCATTTTTTTCAATAACAATAATATTAAACAATCTAAAAAAGATATTTGGCTTTATAGATGTATAATTAATGACATTCTCCAGATTGTTTCCTTCTGTATAACTAAAAGAAATTATTACTGCAGGAGCATCGGCATTTTCAAAGACCAATTTTCTAACAGATGACATTTCAATTATACTATGAATCTTTGTTTCGCCTAATAAGAAGCGTCTAAATCTTTTAGATGGCTGTTTTTGGTTGTATAGTACGGGTTTAGAATGCAAAATAAAACAGCATGTCGTATGAGGATTGCTAAAATCTTTTGCCCTTAAAACAAAACTTTTGCAAATTTCATTATTCTGTTGTTTATCTTTATATCCATTCTCTTCACAATATTTTAAATGAAGACCTGATTTTACATTTCCCCAAGGTGGATTTCCAATAATAAAGTCAAATTTTAACGCTTTCAAGTCTTTAAGTTTCGTATCATCAAAAAAATCACTCACTAATAAATTAGTACCTTTTAAATATGGTAATGTAAAAGTTGATAATGATTTTGGATCTTTATAGTCCAAAATCGTTAAATAAAGCGAGAATATTGTCACATCAATCGCCTCTTCATTAATATCAATACCATAAATATGATTAATTAAGAGTGATTTCAGTAAATCATTATCATCACAATACATTTTACCACCTAGATTTTCTTCTACCATACGACGATAACTATTCACTAAAAAAACACCTGAACCACATGCTGGATCTAAGATTGTATATTTTGAATGTTCTTTCAAAAACCCTAATGTTGTTTTATCTAGAACATACTCAGCAAGATAATTTGGAGTATAAAAAGCATTATCCTTTATTCTAGCTTCCCGTCCAAGCAAGATTTCATAAATATTACTTATTAATTCTACTGGAATAATATTAAAATCATACATTGCAAATAATGACAGTTGACCATCACTCATTGATATTGTTCCAGATAAAAAATTAGCAAGCAAATCAAATACATCCTGTGTTAATTCAGGACATTCAAGCTCATAATCTAGTTCAAAAAGATTACCATTAAATTTCGTTCCAAGATGTTCAAACAAGTCATATATAGAATCTTTATTCCTCAAGCATTTTAGAAGTTCATTCTGGGACTGCCCAATATTACTCGAAAAGTTTTCATATGCTAAATCAACACCTCGATCTATCAAAAATCTTATAAAAATAAGTCTTAAAACTAACTTTGTAGCAAAATCTATATGATAAGTATTTTTCAATTGATCAGTTAAGTAAGTAATGTTAGATAATAAAAAGTGATTTAACTTAGCAGCTGAAAATTTTCTTGAGAACTTTTCCCAAAATAGAGGATTAGTTATTTCCATATATGAAAATTCTGCACTAATAGAACAATTATCTATAGGTATTTCTGTAGCCTTTTCTAAAATATAAGATGATAAATCTAAAGACATTCCATTATAAATTTTAACTGTTTGATCATCACTAAATATAGCAACGGGAACTTGAGCGTTCCAAACTTGTTTACTAATTACTTTAAAGGACGCATCATCAAAAAGGCTGTCAAAAAAAAGAATAAATGGTTTTTCATCTACAAAATATATTGCATACGGCTTAATTTCAGAAACTACTTTGGCTATATGATTAGTATAGTTAGAATAATTAAATTCACTATAATAAATGAGGTTTTCTGAATTTTTATAACCAAGTCTAGCAATAACAGTTTCTATTGGTAGTTCATACCTTCCCATTTTCAAATAAGCCTCCTTTCTTTTTTGTCGTCTCAATATCAATAAATAATAAATATGACTCTATCTCTAAAGCATCTGCTATTTTTTGAATGTTTTCTAATGCAATACTTCTCTTTTGACATTCAATTGCACTAATATAGGTTCTATGCAAACCAGCTTTTTCTGCAAAAGCTTCTTGCGATAACCCTTTTTCAGTTCTATATTTTTTTACATTATTTGCAAAAACACTTATAATATTCATTAATGTATACCACCTCTATCATAATTCTAAATATTTGAATACTATCAGTCAACATACAATAAGTTACATTAAGATATTTTATAAAAAATCCAGTTTTCCTAGTTATGATAAAATGATTATCTATTAATTTCTTAATTAAGTATCTTTATCCTCCTGTGAAACAATCTACAAGTTACCTTTATTCATACTGTTTGACTTATATAACACCAAAATACTTCAGAGCACCTTTGATTGCCTCTACTTTTTCAGGGGTTGGATGTTTTCGTTCATGCTTAATTCTTCTACAGCATTGAGAGTTTCATACATCAGTAAGCCTAACTCTCTCTTTACTTCTTATAGGTTACTCTTTCACTTGGTCTATAATCTTCAGCTTTCCGTGCTATATCGTCTACTGGAATCTGTCCTTTCTCGCCACCAAACTCCACATTTAGGTTGATATGACTGTCTGCTTTTTGTGGAAGAGCGATACAACTGTCTCCACATGGGTTGGGGCAGAGAGATGATAATAATACGCAGAAGTATGGGGTTTTGTGAAATAGTACCCCCCTCTGTTTTTTTAAGACTCCTTCGTTAAATTCTAAATCTCTCCAAATTCATATATTTTGTCAATCCTTTGATTTCATAAGGTATTACCAATTCGTATTAAAATTTATACCCCCATATGCTTATTAGCACATACCCACCCCAGCTTTTTCTTATGCGAATTGAATAAGATATTCCCCCTACTCATCTTTATCTGTTAGGAGTAAATTCTTAAGCCACATAGGTAAATTATTCACTTTCTTCAATTCTAAAATCTTAGCTGCTACCTCAGCTGCATCTTCTTTTCTCCAGAATCTATCCCTAGTATAACAAGTATTATCACAGTACTTTCTCTTAGTGGTTCCCAATGCCTTGAACTCTTTACCACAGTATTCACAAATAAATTTATACTCTTTTCTATGGGTATTGTCCCATTCCATCTTACAATTTTTTGAGCAATACTTTTTCTTAGCACCCCTCTTATTCTGTTCAAGCTCCACACCACAATTAAGGCATAGAATATAAACAAATTCTTTTTCTATTGTTTTCTTATATTCTTTAAATATTTCTTTTCCAAATCCATCTAATCCATTTCTTTCGCAATATCCTCTGATGGTGTCTCTTGATAGACAAGTTTCATTTGCTATTTGCTTATATCCTAAACCCTGAAAACGTAATATTTTTACTCTTTGCTTTTGTTCATCATTCATTTTACATACCTCCTTGGCAAATAGTAATTGCTCTAAATTAACCATTTGTCAAGGAATTTCTATAGTTCTAAACCTAATTAAATTGAATAACCTTTTTAAAATCTTATTATGCCTTAGTATATTTTATTTGACTAAAGATTTCCCAAGTATACTTAAGATACTCTCTACCCAATAAATGCCCAGGTTCCATGTGTAGCTCTGTCAAATGCAATTCATCTTTCGGATTAACACAATGTACAATATTCGTTTCTGGATTGATAGCAAAGTAAAAGTCATCAAACCGAGAATGGCAATTAGGACATAAGACAATTAAATTAAGAAAAGTATCATCACCCTGATGAACTTTATTGTAAGGTCTAATATGATGTGCTTCTGTAATATAGTTGTTATCTACACTTTTCAAGTTACATTTACAAAGTTGGCATATTCCTTTATAAAGCTTTTTAATTTTCTTGGACATTTTAGTATCTCTTACTAAACGTTGAAGTGTAATTTCATTTATCCTTTGATTAGTTTTAGCTATGTCACCATGCACTTCAGGTACTATAATGCTTACATCATATTGTTCTTCAAAAGCTTCCATTTCCCGGCAATGTCTCTTTTTTAACGAATCCATAAATTCATCATCTAATCGCAACAGTAAGATTTGATGTAAAAATTGCTCTGGTTCATATTGAACCCATTCATAATATTTTCTCAAAGAGTGTTCACCTGATAATAATTTTTTCTGGGCATGTTTTAGTTGTGATTTTGATAATCCGTGTTGAAAAAGTACAGTTAATCCTTTATATGGATCTTCTTTAAATAACATTTCAAATTCTTCATATGACATACTTAAATCATCTATCCGTTTTAATCGATATTCTTGCATTGCTCTATATACACGTCTAAATTCTGAGGAGTTATTATCTTTGCTATAATAAAACTCCATAAACATCTGATATTCTTTCTCAGTTTGAAGTAAATATTCGAGAATATTGTGTTGCCACTTGGGTAATTCATCTAATAAAATTTTAAGTTTCTCATCCATATTGTACCTCCATAAATGTTTGTTCTACTACCTAAAAAATAATCAGCCCTATTTTCAATATTTGTCCCATCCCATAAATTAACAATTATATTATCGGCTTTCCTTCCCAATCCCATTTACCATCTTTATCAGAATCATATAACCTATAAGAATCATTATCTAGAAAGTAATAATCCTGTTGTCCGCTAGGATAATGTTTTCTTGATGTATGGTTAACACAATCCATTATTAATTGACATCTAACTGTTGATTTATTTACATTAGGATATTTCTCTATCAGTGACTTAATAATATCTTTAGGAGTAAAGGTTATTGTTTTATTTCCGCTAGTGAAATCTAGTAATTCTCTATAAATTATATCTTTAACCTTTTCATTTCCGTTCCAACCAGTAGTTGATACATTAATACCTGACTTAATATTATTATTTCGATTCATATCAAATCCTAGGGTCTTTTCTACACTAATTAGATATTCACCATCTTTTGTTCTAAATACTTGATACTCTAAATGATTTATGTTTACTTTATAAGTATCCTTTAAGTATTCTGAAACTTGTCTAACAACTGGGGAAACTTCCTCCGCAACTATAAATAATTTTTGCCTTCTATTTAAATCAATTTCCCTAGTTACATCATCTTCAATATTAAATACTTCTTGAAATATTTCTTTTAAAGATTTTCCTGAATTGTTTTTATCATTAACATAATAACTTCTTGCAATATCATCAAGATCATTGTAATCAAGCTTAGAAGCCCACGCAGCATATTCTAATATTTGAGCGATTACCTCTCTCGGTGTTTTTCCTTTTTTTAGCTCTACTATCAGAAGATCCCCTGATGCATCAATACCAATTAAATCTGGAAACTTACCAACATCTCCTACATTAGCTGTAACTTGCCTTCCTATCCATAATACTGTATTTCCATCATCCTCGTCATCAAATAGCAATGATGAACTATTTTCCAGCCAAGATTCAAAATAACATTCATAATCTATTGAATCCGACTTAACTTTTTCAACAATCCCATCTTCTATGTCTGTCTCCGTATTCTTAAGCATGTATAATCCCATAGATACACCCCTCACCTTAGTAATTACTTTCAAGTGCTTTTTACATAAGATTATAGCATTATTTGGAAAAATACACAATTTAACAAAAACAAAGCCAGTTAAGATTTCTAAACTGCATCTCGACTGGCTCATATTTTATACCCTTTTATCTAATTATAAATTTTTTCTATATAAAGATACAACTTTTTAAAATTTTAACTTACTCCCAATATAATTAGATTTCATCCTCAACTATTATATCAAAGATATGCTTACTTTCTCCAAGCAACTCATCCTCTTTAGCCTGACCTATGGACAGTAAAAAGAAGAATTTATCCATTAAATGCAATAAATATAAAGTTATCATAAAATTACCAATAAAAATATGTAGAAAAAAACATAGCCAAGCCCTAAAATAAGATTTATCACAAAAAACTTATTTTTAGGAGGCTTAACTATGTTAAACAATCAAGAATATATTACATCAAAATTAGAAGAAATACTACATGAAATATTACCCATATCAGATAAAAGATTGAAAAACCTAGTAGCAATTATTACAGGAATATTGTTATCTAAATCAGTAATAATCTCAGAAATATCACAAAAATCAAAAGAAAATTTTACTGATGCAACAGAGCAAAGTAAAATAAAAAGAATATATAGATTCTTTTCAACTTCAACAATAAAATCAGATTATATATATTACTGCTTTATCCAAGAAATAATAAAAAAATATGTAAAAAGAAGTAATTCTAACAAAATAGTAATAATTTTTGACCATACAACTTTGGATGATAGATTTTTAATATTACAATTTTCTTTAAAAGTAGGAAAAAGAACAATACCCCTATGGTATAAGATATTTAATTACAAAGAAAAAGGAAATAGAAACTTTGAACATGTAAAACAAGGAATATCTGAACTCAATGACATATTCAAGTCATATGATTATGAAGTTTTGTTATTGGCAGACAGAGGGTTTAAGAGCATAGATTTATTTAAATATATAGATGAGCTTGGTTGGAAATATTGTATAAGATGTACTAATGATATCATTATTAAAATTGAAGATAATAAAAAAGTAAAATATCTTAAAGATATAAATCCTATTAAAAGTAGAGTAAAAAAATTTAAAGATATTTTACTAAGTAAAAAAGAATATAAAAAAAGATTTGATATAGAAGAGATGTTTAGGGATTTAAAGTCTAATGGTTTTAACATGGAAGATACTTGGACAGAAAGGATTACATACTTTGAAAATCTATATCTATGTTTATGTATAGTCTATACTTGGATAATAATATTAGGAACAGATTGTTCTAAAAATAAAAAAAGTAAAATAATAGGATCTACAAAGAAGATAAAAAACAAAATTACTAGAATCTATAGCTTATTTAGTAGCGGAATGATCTGGTTTAATAGATGTTATGATTCAAATATAAAGAAATATAATTTAAAATTTAATTTTGTCCTCTATGATATTTAGTATAAATAAAAGGTAGATATATGGACTTAAGCTATACTTAGGATAAGTATGTCTATTTTTATTTCCATAAATACCATATATATAAATATCAAGGATAGAATGGATAATAATTCATATATTGCTGATGTAAATATAAGGTAATATATGGATTTTATTCCTTATTGTTATGATTTATCCAATTTACTGTCAATAGGTCAGCCTATTATCCTTGTTACATTCTCCCTGAATGCTCCTATAAAACCTCCTGAATCTTCTACTACACTATTTATAGCTTTATTATAGCATCATGGACTTGTTCTTCTTTAAAGGTTGGGGAGTGTTTACAGTTTGATTTTGTTCCATTCTTAAGCCTATTTTCGCATCTCCAAACTGCACTTTTATGTCCATACTTTGACCATACCTCCCTTCTATAGGGATATCCACATTCTTCACATATTAAAATTTCAGTTAAAGACATAGATATATTTAAGGTTTATTCCTTCAAGATTTATCTTCCCTTCTCATTCTGCTTTTCCCCCTCATAAATAAAAATCTCTTCTATTTTCTTCCCAAAGTAGTCAGCAATAACAAATGCTAATTCTAATGAAGGATTATATTTTCCTGTTTCAATAAAGCTAATTGTTTGCCTTGATACGTGAACCTCCCTTGCAAATTCCTCCTGACTGAGCCCTTTTTCTTTACGTAATAACTCTACCCTATTTTCCAAGTAATCACACCCTTCCCTCGCCAAGGTTCCTTACCTTTACAATAACTCCTATATAAGAAGAATTTTAGCAATTATATTAATATTTTATTTTGAGACAAGAAAATGACGAAGTTTATTTGGTCTTTGTTTGACCTGAACTTCGCCATTTTTATTTTATTATTTAGTTTTTAGTTTATACAAATAATATTTATATATTTCCTACTTGTTGGGTGAACATAGTATTAATTATATGAATTATCAAATTTAAATTTTATTTACGTCCAATATATAGAAAGTGTTCACTAGTTCCGATTACATTGTTATCTTTACTTAATCTATATCAAATATCTAACCATTTTTTATACTCTTCTTCTAATATATTGATTTCTTTCTCTTTATAATTAAGTATATTCTCAACACCAGCAAATATTATTTCTTGTAACCCAAAACTATTCATTAATTCCCTTGCTTCCTTTGGATCAGTAAAATATGCTTGTATAAATCCCTTATATCCATCATTTATCCCATCATCTAAAAACACAAGCAATTCATCAATAGAGTCAATTGGATATAAGTTTTTTAAGTAGTTTTGTATAGGTGCGTAATTTGATAGGAATGAAGCAACTATAATACCATTTGGTTTTAATAGTTTTAGTGCTCCTTCGATACAAGCTTTTCTATCCTTTTCATCTACTTATACGCAATAGTTACACTACAAATTGAAATTTACTAACTTTCACATGATGTATTCAACCACCCAATAAGCATTTAATTATAAATTTGAAAAAAACATTTATAAATCAGTTTTTAGAAAAATATGGAATAACTGTTTTATTAATTTCAATATTGGTATCAAACTTTTTATCAGGTGTGACAATCGTCAACTTGTTTATTCCGTCGTTAACAGCATTATATAAATTCCAATTTCCTGAAATAATTATTACACCCTCTATACTGGATTTAGATTCTATTCTATCACCAATATTTATTAAATTATAATCATTAGGTTCTAAAGTCATGGTGGATGCTGGGATTGTATTTCCATATTTTTTAAAATCTCTACTTTGAGATTCTTCACTAGCAAAAAAACTAAGTGTCAATTCTTTTTTCATTTCATCTATGTTTAATTTTGAGACTAGAAATTCATCGTTAATTATAAAATTGCTTATTGTTATACCTGTATGACTCAAATTATCTATTTTTATATACATAATTAAATGAAGCATAGGAATAACTGTCCACAAATCTGGACTTTGTTCTCTATCTAAATATAATATATTTGGCCTAACAGTAGTTGCAAATGGATTAGGAACAAAATGTAACTGTTTAATTTTTAATCTCGTTATATTTCTTCTAAAATTTAACAGTGTAAATATCAAACTACCAAACGAAAAAAGCAGAGAAATCAATGAAATTGTTATTGTAATATAATCTTTTGGTTTCATTTATATAATCCCCATTTCCTTTAGAAATTCCTATTTATCCGTATGACAAACAATTATTAGTCCATATTTTTTTCGCGATTGAACATAAATATACTAATGTTAATCTATAGTATATAGTTTATCTATCATCACATCAAGCAAATTTAACCAATTGCTCTTCAAATATCCCAAGTTATCCAATGTCATCTGTCAAACGCCCAATTTTAAAGGGTCAAAAAGAGGTATTTTTAACCTATTTTCGACCCAAACCTCATCCCTAAACCACTACATATTGTGGTGAATCTTTCTTATTTGTATAAATGCTAAAATAATATTGTAGGAAGTTGCCAATATTTTAATGTACAATATTTACAAAATTCTCTATAGTATTAATGGGTGATGAAAGTGATTTTAAACATTAATACAGAAATAGAGATAAAAACTGTAAAAGATTTAAACAAATTAAAAACATTAGTGGAGGTTAATAATTTGGAAAAACCAAATTTCAGTGAAATAGGAAGGGAGTTGGGAGTTGATAGGAGAACAGTTAAAAAATATTATGAAGGAAATACGGAAAAAGAAAGAAAAGAGAAGAAATCTAAAATAGATGATTATCACAATATTATCACTTCTTTGCTATCAGCAAAAAGCAAGCAGATATTCTACTACAAATCTCATCTCTATAGATATCTGGTAAGAGAGCACGGGCTTGAATGTTCTCGTAGCAATTTTAATTACTACATTTTAAAGAAAAGTGAATTTGCTGAGTATTTTAAACCAAAAGCAAAAAAAGATTCTGTGAAATCTGAAACACCTTTTGGTAAACAAGCTCAGTTTGATTGGAAAGAGAAATTAAAATTTTCTTTTAAAGATAATAGTGAAATGCTTTTAAATGTAGGTAGCTTAGTCTTATCTGCCTCTAGATTCAAGGTATGGGCAATATATCCATCAACAAGTCAGAATCATCTATTTGATTTTTTATCTAATTCATTTGAATCATTAGGTGGAGTGCCAAAAGAAATAGTAATTGATAACGCTTCTACTATGATGGATAAAGCTAGAACCGAGTGTTCAGATGGTAAAGTAAATAGTAAGTTTAAGCAACTTTCTGATGACTTTGGATTTAGCATATATCCTTGTGTTAGAGCAAGACCTAATACTAAAGCAAAAGTTGAAAATCCAATGAGAATAATTGATGAAATTATGAATTACAATGGTGTTTTAGAAGATTTACAAGAATTGCATGAAAAGATGAGTGTAATCACAAATGAAGCTAATTCAAGAGTATGTCAAGCTACAGGATTACCACCTATATTAGTTTTTAACAAAGAAAAAGAACATCTATTACCACTCCCACATGATAAAATCTGTTCTTTTTACAAAAATGAAACTGTACAAGCAAAGGTGAATACCAATAGCCTATTTAAATACAAGCATAATATGTATTCAGCTCCACCAGATTTAATTGGTAAAAATGTTACAATACAAGTTAGTGAAAATAACTTACATGTATATTATAACAAAAAACTAATTACAATCCATAGAATAACAGAAAAAAAGATTAATTATCACAATGATCATCATTTAAAGATGTTAGGATTAACATTTAAATGAAAAGAAGATGTTTCAGAGTATGCAGATAAACATTTAAAAGAATTGGAGAAATTTAATGAACAATTATCAAAAGTTATGTGAGAACCTAAAAGAGTTAAAGTTAGTTCAGACAAGCTTGAGACTAGATGAATATATTACAAAAGTAAATGAGGATAAAATAAGTCTAGTAGACGCACTTTATGAGCTTACTACAAAAGAAATAGAAATAAAAAACTTTAATGCTACAAATGCAATGGTTAAAGTAGCAGGATTTCCACATTTAAAAGAAATGAAAGATTTCGATTTTGAGTTTCAGCCTAAAATAAATAAACAACAATTTTTAGATTTTGAGAGTTTAAGATTTTTAGAAAACAATAGTAATATAATACTAATTGGAAATAGTGGGGTAGGCAAGACTCATCTTGCTACTTCCATTGGTATGGCAGCTGCTAAAAAGCGATTTAGCACTTATTTTATAAAATGTCAAGACTTAATTGCTCAACTAAAAAAGGCATATTTAGAAAATAAATTAGACAGTAGAATAAAACATTTTAGCAAATATAAATTGTTAATAATTGATGAAATAGGCTATCTTCCTATTGGAGAGATGGAAGCTAAAATGTTTTTCCAACTAATAGATAAAAGATATGAAAAGAAAAGCACAATAATTACTAGCAATATAAATTTATCGGATTGGAGTGAAATATTTGTAGACAATATGTTAGCTAGTGCCATCTTAGATAGATTAGTCCATCATTCTAGTATAGTAAATATATTAGGTAATTCTTGAGAATGTAAATAACTTTGTGCTTCAGAGAGAACTACTTATCTCTAAATTGACAAGAAATATTAAAATGGATAAAATTTACAAATTAATATCTTAATTTTATCTTTGCCAAGACTATTTTATTTTATGCATTAAAATCAATAGTTTTGGCAATAATTTTATATAAGTGATGTTATGACTTTTTGTAAACATATATTGGACTTACCTTTGCAAAAAGATTTTTTATTTTTAATTGGAATTATGGGCTTTAAACCAGCCTTACAGGCTGTTTTAAGGCCCATAATTCCAAGTTTAGAAGGTTTTCATACATGAACTAATATAATTCTATGAAAGATAGATATTTACTCGTTCTTCAAAGAATATAGATAACTGATTTATGATTAAATCCCATTTTTTATATCTTTGAGTCCATTTTTTCATAGTATTTTGACTAGCTAGGTAAAGTATTTTTTCTAGAGCTTGATCAGATGGGAACATAGTTTTAGTCTTGGTTACTTTTCTTAGCTGTCTATGGAAACCTTCTATTATATTTGTAGTGTACATTATAGTTCTAATCTCCTGAGGATACTTGAAAAATGGAGATAATACATCCCAATTTGATTCCCAACTTTTAATTGCATGAGGATATTTATCTCCCCACTTACTTTCAAGTTCTCCTAGGTTATCAAGAGCTTCTTCTTCATTTATGGCCTTATATACTGATTTAAAGTCATTAGCAAACTCTCTTAAATGCTTATAGCTAACAAACTTAAAGGAATTTCTAAGTTGATGAATTACACATCTTTGTATTTCAGATTTAGGATATGCTGCATTTATTGCTTCTTTAAGTCCTGTTAATCCATCTACACTAAATATTAATACATCTTGCAAACCTCTATTTTTCAAATCATTTAAAACTCCAAGCCAAAACTTTGCAGATTCATTTTCACCTATCCAAATTCCTAAAACATCTTTAAATCCATCTAAATTAACGCCTAAAACTACATAAGCTGCTTTGCTTTTTATTTGTCCATCTTCTCTTACCTTGTAGTGTATTGCATCCATAAAAACAAAAGGATAGATTGGATTTAATGGCCTATTTTGCCATTCTTTTATATGTGGAATTATACTCTCTGTCATTTTACTTACCATCTCTGCTGATATTTCTATTCCGTATATTTCCTTTATCTGTTCATGAATATCTCTAGTTGACATACCCCTACCATAAAGAGCTATTACTTTTTCTTCTATACCAGAGATGTCTCTTTTATTCTTAGGTATTACAATTGGCTCAAATTCGCCTTTTCTATCTCTTGGTACATCGAGTGGAATCTCACCAAATTGAGTTTTTACAGTTTTTGGAGTATATCCATTTCTGCGATTATCAGTATTTTTATTTCTTTTATCACCTTTAGAATATCCTAATTCCATATCTAACTCTGCTTCCAACATTTCTTGAAGTGCGTCTTTAAACATATCTTTTAGATACAAATGAAGATCTCCTGCTGTTTTTAAATTTCCGTCATTAATCATATTTCTTAAAACTTCTTTTGGTAAAGTTGACATAAAAAATTCTCCTTTCTGGTTCAAATCTTATTTTGATTCTTGCCAGAAAAGAGAATTTTATTTCTCGAAAGCACAGATTATTTTACACTACCTAATTCTTATAGAACAGCTACTGCTCTATCTAAAATATCTAATAAAGATAATTAGCAAAACTGTACATAGAAATATTGGCACATTTATGCAAAATAATCTTGACATTAATATATTTGTCCTTCCGACCACAATAAGTCATCAGAACCACACACTCAATGTGCGCCGTATGACAAAACATATCCACTGGCTGCACCTCCACCACCCTATATCCATTCTCAACTAAATACTTCATATCCCTAGCCATGGTAGAAGGGTTACATGATACATAGACTACCCTTTCTGGATTTAACTCTACAATAGCTTGTAATACTTCTTTTTCAACCCCTTTTCTAGGTGGGTCTAGGACTAATTTATTTGCCTTTATTCCTTTTTTCATCATTTCTGGAAATACTTCTTCTGCTTTTCCTAAGATGAATTCTGCATTTTTTATATTATTTAAATCTGCATTATCCTTAGCATCTTCTATTGCTTTTTTTACTACTTCTATTCCTATTACCTTTTTAACTTTTTTCGCTATATATAGAGAAATAGTTCCTATACCACTATAAAGGTCATAGACTATATCATCGTTATTTAATTCTAAGTATTCTAAAGCCTTTTTATATAGAGCTTCAGCTTGAACCCTGTTCACTTGAAAAAAGCTATTTGGTGAGATTTTAAATTCTAATTCACCAATAGAGTCTATAATATAGTCAGTTCCAAATAGTTTTTTATATCTATTTCCATAAGTAATTGATGAGTTTAATTTGTTTATATTTTGATATATGCTTATTACTTTTTCCTCTTTTAATAAACCCAGTAATTCTTCCTTATGAGGAATATTGTCACTTCCGGAAACTAGGATTAACATTACTTCTCCCTTTTTATTAAATCTTATACCTAAATGTCTCATTATCCCCTTTTTATTTTTCTTATTATAGGGCCTTATATTGTACTTGTCCATCCAGGTCCTAACTATTTTTATAATCCTATCCCCAATATCAGGATGTAGTATACTCTTTTCCATATCTATTACTTCATTACTTTCACTTTTATAGAATCCTATTTTAGCTTTGCCATGCTTTTCTCCTATGGGAATTTGAACATGGTTTCTATATCTATAGGGATTATCCATTCCTATAGTTTCATGTACTATGGGATCTTGAATTTCTCCTATTCTTTCTAAATCATTTTTAACCTTTTGTCTTTTCCATTCCAATTGCTTATTATAATCATATTCTACTAATGGTATACTTCCCCTAGATTCTTCTATATTAAAATCTAATTCTACTCTGTCCTTTGAAGGCACTATGATTTCTATTAATTTAGCTAGAGCATAGTTTTTCTTCTTCTTTGTTATTTTTACTTTTACCCTATCTCCTATTACTCCTCCATTCACAAATACTGCCAAATTATCTATTTTTAGTACTCCATTTCCCTCATGGGTAAAGTCTATTATTTCTCCTTCAAGTATGTCTCCTAATTTTATATCCATAATTCACCTCGTATATTTTCTCTTTTCATCTATTAGTTTATCCTAAAATCCACAAAAAAAGAAGAGATATCTCTCTTCTTTTTTATACACTATCGCCTAGATAGGCTTGTTTTACCCTATCATTATTTAACAGATCTTTTCCTTTACCTTCAAGTACTAGGGAACCAGTCTCTAATACATAGGCATAATCAGCTATTTCCAAGGCTTTTTTAGCATTTTGCTCTACTAGGAGTATTGTATTTCCCTGACTATGAATTTCTTTTATTATATCAAATATATCTTTTACCAGTAATGGAGCTAAACCTAAAGATGGCTCATCTAACATAAGTATTTTAGGTCTAATCATCATAGCTCTACCTACTGCCAACATCTGCTGCTCTCCACCAGATAGAGTACCAGATTTTTGCCAAGATCTTTCTTTAAGCCTTGGAAATAGATCATATATTTTATTCATATCCTTATTTATTTCTACTTTATCTTTTCTAGTATAGGCACCTAGGATGAGATTTTCCTCTACAGTCAGATTAGCAAATACCTTTCTCCCCTCTGGTGATAAGACTATTCCCTTTTTAACTATATCCATAGTCTTTAGATTAGTTATATCTTCATCATAGTATTTTACTTCACCTTGTTCCTTTTTCTCTAAGTTCATAATTGCCCTTAGGGTGGATGATTTTCCTGCTCCATTGGCACCTATCAATGTAACTATTTGATTTTCTTCAATGTGTACATTGATTCCTCTAATTGCCTTTATTCCTCCATAGCTTACATGGAGATCCTTTATATTTAGCATTATTCCACCCCCAGATAGGCTTCTATAACTTTTTGGTTTTTTTGGATTTCTTCAGGGTTTCCTTCAGCTATTAGCATGCCATGATCAAGTACTAGGATTCTCTCACAAATTCCCATTACTACTTCCATATGATGCTCAATTAAAAATATTGTAAGATCAAATTCTTTTTTTATATCCTTTATAAAGCCCATTAAATCTTGAGTTTCTTGGGGATTCATCCCTGCTGCAGGCTCATCTAATAAGAGTAATTTGGGATCAGTTGCAAGGGCTCTTGCTATTTCAAGCCTTCTTTGTTTACCATAGGGCAAGGAAAATGATTTTTCATTTCTTTCTTCATATAGATCTACTTTTTCCAGGAGATACTCCGCCTTTTCCATCATCTTTTTTTCTTCTTTTGTGTAGCTTGGTATTCTAATTAAAGAAGATAGTATATTTGATTTTAGTCTTAGATGACTTCCTATAAATACATTTTCTAAGACAGACATTTCTTTAAACAGTCTTATATTTTGAAATGTTCTACATATCCCAAGTTTTGCTATTTGATCTGGACGCTTCCCAGATATTATCTCAACTTTTTCACCTGGATTAAAAGATATCTTTCCCTCTGTTGGAGTGTATACTCCTGTTACCATATTAAATACAGTGGTTTTACCTGCTCCATTTGGACCTATCAATCCAATTATTTCACCTTTTTTTATCTCTGTGCTAAACTCATTTACAGCTACAACTCCACCAAATCTCATAGTTATATTATCAATTTTTAGCATATTTTCTCCTCACTTTCCCTATGGTATCTTTTAAGACATTGTCCTTTTTAAATATTACCACTATCATTAAAGTAAGAGAAAATACCACCATTCTAAGTCCTGGTAATGCTGAAGTTGTAGTAAAACCTAAGTTTATAGGTTCATCTAAGAATCTCAAAAATTCCATTGCAACAGTTACTACTATAGCAGCAACTACTGTTCCATTTATATTTCCCATTCCACCAAGGACTACCATAAGGAGGATATTAAAGGTCAATACAAATTTAAATACTGTAGGATCTATAGTTCCTAAAGATGCGGCTAATAGTCCACCACCAACACCTGCAAAAAAGGAACCTATTGTAAAACTCATAACTTTATGCTTAAAGAGATTTATCCCCATTGCTCTTGCTGCAATTTCATCTTCTCTAATGGCTTTAAATGCCTTACCATAACTACCTTTCATTAGGAATTTTAGAAATATTACAGTTAGTATTGCTATTCCCCAAGCCCAAAGTAGATTTGTTTTAGGCTTCATATTGAATAAATTAGCAAAAAAAGTATTTTCCACCTGTGGAATTCCCTTAAGCCCTAGAGAACCATTAGTTACACTTTGAAGATTTACAATAACTATTCTTATTATTTCTGAAAATCCTAAAGTTGCTATTGCCAAATAATCATCTGTAAGTTTTAAAACTGGTGCTCCAACTAAGAAGCCAAATATTGCTGCTATTAGTCCTCCTATTAAAAGTGCTACAATAAAGGGTAAGTTTATATTTAATAAACTAGGAACCATAGGCTCCATATAAAAGTTCATTTCCTTAACTGCAGTAGGCATAGTGAGTATACCTACAGTATATGCTCCTATTGCCATAAACCCTGCATGACCTAGAGAAAATAGACCTGTAAATCCATTTATAAGATTCATACTCAAAGCTAAGATTACATAAATTCCACATAGATTTAAAATTCTTATTTGATAACTATCCAAGTATAAATTAAGTATAATTAAGACAATTAATGCTAATATAATTCCTATTATTTTAAAAAGAGTTTTATTATTTTTCATGGGTTACACCTTCTCTGCTATTTTTTCACCCATCAAACCTGTTGGTTTAATGAGAAGTATTAGTATAAGAAGCACAAATGCAAAGGCATCTCTATATCCTGTCAGACTAGGTAAGAATGCTATAAGCAGTATCTCCCCAAGTCCTAGAATAAATCCACCTAATACAGCACCTGTAATATTTCCTATTCCTCCTACTACTGCAGCTATAAAACATTTAAGTCCTGGTAACATACCCATATGTGGTATAAGTTGTGGATATTTAACTCCCCACATAATACCTCCCACTGCCGCCAATAAAGATCCTATAAAAAATGTAATAGATATACTTTTATTTATATCTATTCCCATAAGACTTGCGGTCTCATAATCCTTTGATAATGCCCTCATTGCCATGCCCGTTTTTGTCTTTAAAATAAAGAAATTCAATCCAATTAAGAGAATTACTGTGACAATCGGGATTATAAAATTGATTAGGCCTATAGAAACTCCACCTATATTTGCAATCTTATTAAATATTTCTGGAGTAGGAAAGCCCTTTGGCCTACCTCCAAATATAAGTATACCTAAATTTTGCAATAGAAAAGATGCTCCAATAGCTGATATTAAAACAGTTATCCTTGGTGCACCCCTTAGAGGTTTATAGGCTGCCTTTTCAAGTAATACTCCCAAAAGCCCAGTAATTACTGGGGCCAATATAAATATTATATACCATGGTATGGGAGTATATATAAGTCCATAATAGGTTAAATAAGCACCTATCATAAATATATCTCCATGGGCAAAGTTTATAAGTCTAAGTATCCCATATACCATGGTATATCCTATGGCAATAAGAGCATAAAGACTTCCTAGGGAAATTCCATTAGTTAAATGTTGTAGGAATTCTTGTATGCTCATATCCATATTTATGCCTCCATATTATTTATTTTGGTTCTACTGTTGTAAGGTATACAAATTCTCCATTATCAACCTTATTTATTACAGCTGATTTTACAGCATCTCCATTTTCATCTAATGTTATATTTCCAGTTGCACCAACAAAATCTTCAGTTTTTGCTATTTCATCTCTAATGGCTATAGAATCTGCTGAACCAGCTGTGTCAATAGCTTCAACTATTACCATATATGCATCATATCCTAAGGCTGCAAATGCATTTGCATCTTTATTATATTTATTTTTGTAATCTTCTAAGAATGTCTCAGACACTTCAGTTACTGGCTTTTCTGCTGTAAAGTGAGTACTATATACTGCTCCCTCAACTGCTTCTCCACCTATTTCTAAAAAGTCTGGTGATTCCCAAGTATCTCCACCTAGTATAGGAGTATCCATTCCTAAGTCTCTAGATTGTTTAATAAGTAATGCAGACTCTCCATAGTTTCCTGGGGCAAATATTACATCTGGATTTAATGATTTAATATTTGTAAGTTGTGCTGTAAAGTCCTGGTCTCCTGTATTATAAGAAGCTTTTCCAAGTATAGCCTCCTCACCTTTTTCTGCTGTAAATGCCTTTTCAAAATAATTTGATAGTCCTACTGAGTAATCCTGTTGAACATCTTGAATTATAGCTGCTGTTTCTGCTCCTAGTTCATTTATAGCATAATTTGCCATTACTGTTCCTTGGAATGGATCTATAAAGCATACTCTGAAGTAATAATCATTGTTTAATGTAACAAGAGGATTTGTAGGTGAACATCCTACTGCAGGTACTTCCTGATTTTTAACTATATCTCCTGCTGCCATTGATAAAGAGCTACCATAACTTCCTATTATTGCAGCTACATCATTTTTTTCTATTAGTCTTGAAACTGCATTTGCAGCTTCTACTTTTTCTGATTTATTATCTAATACTACTAATTCTATTTTCTTACCTAAAACTTCTCCTATCTTTTCATGAGCTAATTCTATACCCTCTACTGTCATTTCTCCACCTGCTGCTGCAACTCCAGTCATTGGTTCAAATACTCCAATTTTGATTACATCTTCTCCTCCATCGGTATTCTCTGTATTCTCTGTATTTTCTGATCCGCCTTCATCTGGAGTGCTTTCATTTGTACATCCTACAAAAGTTGTGAAGATTAAAATACTGGATAAAATCAATAGTAATAATCTTTTTTTCATTTTACATTCCCCCTTAATGATAGTATATTAATATCCCAACAGGAATATATTTAATTATACTATTTTCCTGTTAAGTTATTATACTATCCTAATGTGCTAAAGTCAATTGCGAATATTAAGAATTCTTTGTTAATTAAAAAACACTTCGAATAGAAGTGTTTTAAGTTATTTGTTTTATCCACTTTTTAGAAAGAACTCTAGGTACACCAATTGCAAATTTTACTATTTCCTCTAACATAACAAGTATTACTACATATTGAATAGGCCATTTTAAAAGCATAGATCCTATAAATGCTGCTGGAACACCAACTAGCCATACTGCTCCCATTTCTAAGAACATAGAAAATTTAGTATCTCCTCCACCTCTTAGTACTCCAACTATAATTGTTGAGACTGTTGCTCTTATGAAAAAGCTCAATCCCATTATTACAAGTAAGCTTCTAACTGTTTTATATAAGCTTGGATTTATATTATTAAAAAGTTTTAAAATTAAATCTGGAGTCAATGCCATTGTTATTCCTAAAGCCAAGCCTAATCCTCCTGATATAACTATAAACTTCATTGCATATTCATAAGTTTTTTTAATATCTCCTTTACCTATATTGTTGCCTACCATTACTGCACAAGCACTTCCAAGCCCTCTTATCAATACGAAGAATATATTTTGAATTGTTATTGTAAGCTGAATTGCTGCTGCAGCTTCTTCTCCAATACGAGCATATGCTATTGAATATAGAACTTGACCTAGGGCCCAAAAACTTTCATTTACTATAACTGGAGATACAGTCTGCATATATTTTTTAACAAAAGATTTGTCCCAATCCATAAGCTCTTTAAATTTAGCACTTAAAGGTCCTATATCATGGTATACTGCATATAGTAAAAGTAATAATTCTACAACTCTAGCCATTAAAGTTGCTATTGCTGCACCTCTTACTCCCAAAGCTGGAAATCCGAATTTACCAAATATAAGTAGGTAGTTAAATACTGTATTTACTACAAATGATATTGCTGATGCTTTCATAGGCACTTTTGCTCTTCCAGTACTTCTTAGGGCTATACCATATGAAAATCCTATAGCTGTAACTATATATGACAGTGAAATTATCTTTAAATATTGACTTCCCAGTCTTATTACTTCTGGTTCAGGTATTAATATTCTCATTATATGTTCTGGAAAAAAGAATGCAGCTATTGTAAATATAATTGCTGTAAATGTGCTAAGTGAAACAGAAAAACCTAGCACTCTTCTTATATTAGCTATATCCCTTTTCCCCCAATATTGAGAGATAAATATTGAAGATCCACTATTAATTCCAAAATTAATTAATATAAAAAAGAAAAAAACTTGATTTGCAAGACCTACAGCCGCTATACTAGATTGACCTATATTACTTATCATCAAGGTATCTATCATGTTTAAAGACGACGTTATTAAGTTTTGTAAAGCAATAGGTATAACTATTGCTATCATAGATTTTAAAAATATTTTATCTTTCCAAAATTTCATTTTTACCTCCTAAAAAAAAGATTCTAATATGCAATCATATTATAATAGCACATTAGAATCTTTTTGTATATAGTTGTTAATTTTTTATTTATCCCTTGGATTTCTACCTACTTATTTTCAAAAATAGGTAAAGCTTCTAAAAAAATAATATCTTTTCTGTCAGCAGCTTCTCCTTCTGCCAATATGGCTGCTTTTGCACTAATAATACCTCCTAGAGACTCTACAAGTCTTTCTAATGCTTGAATAGATTCCCCAGTACTAATCACATCGTCAACAATAGCTACTCTCTTGCCTTTTATTTCATCAGCATCTTTTTCATCTAAGCATAATATCTGTTCTTTTTGTGTAGTAATTGATACTACTTCATCAACAACTGGTTTGTTCATATAGGGCTTTATACTTTTTCTTGCTACTATATATTTTTTCATATTCATTATTCTTGACATTTCAAACACTAATGGAATTCCCTTTGCTTCAGCTGTTACTATTAAATCTATTTCTGGCAATCTATTTACTATTTTTGGAGCTGCTGCACATATAAGTTCAGTATCTCCAAGTATTACAAAACTTGCAATGCTAAGTTTTTCATTTATTTGTATAATAGGTAATTCTCTACTTACTCCTGCCACATTTAAACTATATGTTTTATCCATTTAATTGATCCTCCTTAATTATTACATCCCTACAAATGATGCCATAGTCTTCAAAATAATCCCTGATAACATACCTAGAAATGGATCGGTTATGGCTGTTACAGTCATAGTTATTCCACCAACAATTGGACCACCAGGTACTCCTGTAGTACTTAATGCAGCTATTGCATTAACTGGTACAGTCACAATTCCTCCAAGTACAAACAGGAAACCTGCGATTGATTCACTAGGTATATACTTTCCTAACTTAGGTAATAATCCCCCAAATAATATTGCTGCCATTATCCCCATCATTAAAACACCTGAAAATAATGGATTGGGTGCTCCTCCTGTTGCAGAAATAATTGATTCAACTGGACCTCCTCCAAACATTGCAGATGCTAAGTCTGCAAGACTACTTACAATTGATAAATGGTCAATATTTATATCAGTATTTGCTATATTACCAGTAATCTTTCCAAAGGCAATATTGGCACCAATATTTAGACAAATCATAGCCAATGCTCCACGCATAACTTCTAAATTTATAACTGGTTTTTGAAATACTATTTTTTCTCTTTCATTAATATTTATATCTGATTCTTGCTTTAGTAACATTGCAATAATACTTGATATTATTACTGATAATGCAATTGTATATACTAAATCCTGTGTAAACATATAGGTTATAAAACTTATACCTATAGAAGTAAATCCTATTATCTTGTTTTTTCTCGCCATATCAATTGCAACACGTGTTAACATAATACCAACCCCTGCCATCATACCACTAGTAATTGCAGGCCCTATAAAATCTACTATCCTTTCTAATAACCCTAAAGCACCTATAATTGCCATACCTATGGCTCCTAACATTACCATAGAAATTCTTTCTTTCATATTTTTTCCCATAGTTCCTGCTAGTGTAATTGTCTCTGCTTGAAATGATACTGGTGCTACTAAACCAAAAACCAAGCATCCTATTGCTCCAACTATAAATGCAAATGCTGTTGGTACAGATGCAAATCCAAATGATAAAGCTAAAAGTCCTTGAGGCAATCCATTAAGAATAACACTTAAGGCTGCAAGTAAATCTTTTAATAATTCCATAGATACTCTCCTTTATATAGCTCTCAAATAATTTGTAATAATAAAAAGCTAGAATTCTTTCCTAGGAAAGAATTCCAGCTTTAAAGGGCAAAAATAAGGTAAAGATTTCCAGCTTACCTTTTTTTAGTTCTTGTCTGTTATTCTTACCCATAGTAAAATAATTTACGGTTATCTTGTAGAAACTCTCGAACCATATTATCGAGATTATATGAGAGCAATTTTTTTATTTTTTACTTTATAACTATAACAAAATATTCGACATTTTTCAACATTTTTTCATTAATTTCTTTATCCAATTAAATTAAAAAGTCTTCCATCCTATAAAAGGATGAAAGACTATAAATCAATCAGATTAATCTTTCAATCTGATTCCATCTTTTGTAAACTCTATCATATCTTCTTTTAAAAGCCTACCTATAGCTCTTTTAAAGCCTGATTTACTCATTTGTAATTGTTTTTTGATTTTTTGTGGGTCACTTTTATCATTAAGCTTTAATTCCCCACCATTTTGCTTTAATTTTTCTAAGATTACATCTGAATCTATATTCATCTGTAAATATGATCTATGTCTTAAACTTAGATCTAATTTTCCATCTTCTAAGACTTGATTTATTCTTACTTCTATGGTTTCTCCTACTTCATGAGCACCTAATATCTCTTTTTTAGGAATAAGTCCATCATACTTATCTTCTACTGCTACAAAGGCACCTATATCTCTATTTATACTATATATAGTTCCCTCCACTATATCATTCTCCTTATAAGGAGAGTCTGTGCTAAGCATGTCTTTAATCTTCATAGTAGCACATAGTCTATCTGATTTATCTATATATATACCAACTAAATACTCTTTACCATTTTGAATAGATCCAACTGTTTCAGAAAATGGTAAGAATAAGTCCTTTTCTAATCCCATATCTAAAAATGAACCTATTTTTGTAGTGCTTACTACTGGTAAATGTACAATCTCTCCTACAGTTGCCTTAGGCATATTAGTTGTAGCTATTATTCTATCTTTAGAATCATTGTATACAAATACTTTTATTTTATCTCCTACTTTTGCACCTTTAGAAATTTGTGCTTTAGGTAATAAAATATCATCCTCTACTGGACTTTCTTCGTTTAAAAAAGCTCCCATTTGTTTAAATCTTTTTATTTCTAATTCTTGTATTTCTCCTAATTTTATCATTTTCCACCTCTTTGAGTATTTTCTAAATTAAAATTTTAGTTTGGAAAGAGCATCTGCAAGTTCTGTGTTTATAGGTTCGTCTTGTTTATTTTGCTTTTTCAGATATCTAGATACTTCTTTTTTGTTCAATCTATTCTTTTGATTTTTCTTTCTTTTATTAAAACTAGACAATTTTTCCCTATACCCACATACACATGTAAATATTCTCCCTTCTCCTTCTCCTCTTAATTCTAACTTTTTCTTACAATTTGGACATCTTGCATTTGTAGTTTGAGATATATTGATTTTACTACCACATTCTCTATCTTGACATATATACATTTTACCTCTTTTGTTTTTCACTTCCAACATATATTTTCCACAATCTGGACATTTAGTTCTAGTTAAATTTTCATGTTTGTAAATCTTTTCACTTTTCTTTATATCATCTACAATAGTTTTTGTATAAACTTTCATCTCTTCTAGAAATTTGTCTTTGCCTAAATTGCCTTCTTCTATTAAGCTCAACTTCTTTTCCCATTTTCCCGTCAATTCAGGAGACTGTAAATCTTTAGGCACTAAATCTAAAAGCTGTCTTCCTTTTCCAGTAATGTGGATGTCTTTTCCCCTATTTTCTATTAAAAAAGTTTTAAATAGCTTTTCAATAATATCTGCCCTAGTTGCCACTGTACCTATTCCACCGGTTTCACCTAATATTTTTGCTATTTCTTTGTTCTCGCCTTCCATGTGTTTTACAGGGTTTTCCATGGCCATTAATAGAGTTCCCTCATTGAAGTATGCAGGTGGTTTAGTATAGTCATTTGTCTTTTCTAAGGATTTTATTTTAATGATATCTCCCTTTTTAATCAAAGGAAGATTTTGATCCTTTATATCCTCATCTGAATCTTCATCTTCTATGTCAGAATAAATGGATTTCCAACCCTGTTTTAAGACTCTTTTACCTTTAGCAATAAATTTTTCTCCACTTATTTCACCTATAATTGTAGTTTGCTCATATTCAAAAGGAGGATACATTGCTGCTAAAAATCTTTTTATAACTAAATCATATACCTTTCTTTCCTTATTACTAAGTTCTGAAAGTAAAAGTCTTTCTTCAGTAGGAATAATTCCATGGTGATCAGTTACTTTTTTATCATCTACAAAGGGTAATTTTGAATTTATAGGTTTATCTATTATCTTTGATACCATTTCCTTATAGGGTCCTATATTGACAGCTTTTAATCTATCTTTCAATGTAGGGATTATATCCTTAGTCAAATACTTAGAATCAGTCCTTGGATAAGTAAGTATCTTGTGTCTTTCATAGAGACTTTGCATTATTGATAGGGTCTCTTTTGGTGAAAAATTAAATATTTTATTTGCATCTCTTTGAAGATCTGTTAAGTCATAAAGTGGCTTTGGATACTGCTTTTTTAATTTTTTATTTATTTCTACTACTTGTAAGTCCTTATCCTTTAAATTTTCTAATTTGTCTTCTATAAGAGCTTTATCAAAACTTCTACTATTGTTGTTTTTGTCTTGCCATATTAATTTTAAATCTTTAGTTACTGCTCTAATACCAAAATATTCTCTTGGTTTAAATCTTTTTATATCTTCTACCCTATCGTATATCATCTTTAATGTTGGACTCTGAACTCTACCACAGGAGAGACTAGAGTTATGCTTTACTGTTAAGGCTCTTGTAGCATTTATTCCTACAATCCAATCAGCTTCAGCACGAGCTTTAGCTGCATTATAAAGGTTTTTGTATTTATTGCCATCTTTTAAATTGTTAAATCCATCTTTTATTGCCTTTTCTGTAACTGAAGATATCCATAATCTTTTAATCTTTTTATGAACATTTGACTTTTCTATAATCCAACGGGCTACAAGTTCACCTTCTCTCCCAGCATCTGTTGCTATTATTATCTCATTTATATCTTTTCTATACATTAATTTTTTAACTGTATGAAATTGTTTTGAGGTATTTTTTATTACAACTAATTTAGTCTCCCTAGGAATTATAGGTAAATCTTCTAGATTCCATGTCTTATATCTTTTTTCATATTCTTCTGGATCTCCTAGGGTAACTAAATGCCCTAAGGCCCAGGTTACTATATATTTATCCCCTTCTATAAATCCATTGTTTTTTTTATTACATTTTAATACCTTCGCTATATCTCTACCTACTGAAGGCTTTTCAGCTAGTACTAAAGCTTTACTCATTTAAACATCCTTCCTCATCTTTTTTGTCTTTCAATCTTTTCCTCTAATTCACTTAAGTATATCCATCTTTCCATTTGATAGTCTAATTTCTTTTCCATATCTTTTTTTTCATTTAATAACTCTTCTAACTTTACATAATCACTGGTAGATTCTTGTATTTTTTCATCTATACTGTCTATTTCATTTTCAAGATTAGCTATCTTTTCATCTATATTCTCCCACTCTCTCTTTTCATTGTATGAGAATTTTAGATTTTGATTTTCTTGTTTATCTTTAATTTTAATATTGGTTTTTTCTTGTTTTTGTTTTGTATCTATTTTTTCTTCTCTATCCTTTATTTTTTCTTTATAATATGAATAATTTCCTGTGTATTGTTGTATTTTCCCTTCTCCTTCTAAGACAAATATCTTTTCAACAGTCCTATCTAAAAAGTATCTGTCATGGGATACTACCACAACTGTACCTTTAAATTCATCTAAATAATCTTCTAAGATTCTAATGGTATCTATATCTAAATCATTTGTAGGTTCATCTAGTAGAAGTACATTGGGAGACTCTATTAAAACTCTTAAAAGTTGAAGTCTTCTTTTTTCTCCACCTGAGAGTTTCTCTATGGGAGTCCATTGAGCTTCTCCTGTAAATAAAAATCTTTCTAACATCTGTGAAGCCGATATCTTAGCCCCATCATTTGTCAATATATATTCTCCACCTTCTTTTATATATTCTATAACTCTCATATCTTCTTCCATAGATGTTGTGTCTTGAGAAAATACTCCTATTTTTACAGTTTCTCCTATATCTATATCACCAGAATCTGGCTCTATTCTTCTAGAAATAATATTTAAGAGAGTAGATTTCCCAGCTCCATTGGCGCCTATTATCCCTACTCTGTCATTTCTTAAGAAAGTATAATTAAATTTATCTATTAAAAGTTTATCTTTAAAAGCCTTTTTAATGTTCCTTATTTCTATTATCTTTTTCCCTAAACGTCTATTTGCAACTGTTATATCAATTTTCTCATCAAAAATATCCAAAGAAGTTTCATTTAATTTATGAAAACGGTCAATTCTGGCTTTTTGCTTGGTACTTCTAGCTTTTGCCCCTTGCTTCATCCAGGCTAGTTCTTTTTTTAGAATCGATTTTCGTTTTCTTTCACTAGCTAATTCTATTTCTTCTCTTTCAAACTTTTTTTGTAAAAAGTAACTATAGTTTCCATCATATTTATAAAGATTACCATCACTTAATTCTACAATACTAGAAACTACTCTATCTAGAAAGTATCTATCATGAGTGATCATCAAAAGAGCACCCTTTCTCCTTTTCAAATAGTCCTCTAGCCATTCTATTGTTTCATTGTCTAAATGGTTTGTAGGTTCGTCCAATATAAGGAGATTAGAAGGGTTTATAAGTGCAGAAGCCAAAGCTATCCTCTTTTTTTGCCCTCCTGACAATTTTCCTACCTCTTCTTTGAAGTTGGTAATTCCAAGTTGAGTCAATATAGATTTTGCTTGAGATTCTAAATTCCAACCATCTATTTCATCCATCTTTTTTGTAAGTCTTATAATTTTCTCATTTGAACTACAATCTTTAATAGCCTTTGTATAATCTCTAAGTATTTTTATATTCTCCGAGTTTCCATTAAATACTTGTTCTATTACACTAGCTTTTGGATCAAAATCTGTATCTTGAAATAAATATTCTATATCAAGATTATTACTTTTTATAATTTCTCCCTCATCTGGTTTTTCTAATCCTACAATTAATTTTAAAAGTGTAGATTTTCCAGTTCCATTTATACCTATAAGTCCAATTTTATCGGTTTCATCTATATAAAAGTTTATATTTTTTAGTATCTGTTTTTCATTATATTTCTTTGATAAATTTTCTATATTTATAAGGTTCATCTTTTTCCCTCTCTATTTAAGATATTATCATTATATCATATTTAAACATTTATAAAAGAATCTCCTAAAAAAGTATTAAAAATAAAAAAGTTAGCTAAGAACTAGTTCTCAACTAACTTTTAAAGCATCAAAACTAAAGCACTCTTGCTTCGCCTTTAAATATCTGTCCTGTTGTTCCATCTATTGTAACTATATCTCCATCTTTTAATATAGTAGTAGCATCTTCTGCACCTACTATAGTTGGCTTATTAAGATTTAGCCCTACTATAGCTGCATGAGATGTTAGTCCACCTTCTTCAGCTACTATTGCAGATGCCCTTTCCATTACACTTATCATATCCTTATCAGTACCTATAGTGACCAATATATCTCCATCAGAAAACTTTGATAACATCTCTGATTCATTTCTAATGACACAAACTCTTCCTGATATAGATTTTTGTCCTATTCCATTTCCAGTTAAAAGTATCTTTCCAACTGTATGCACTTTGATTAAATTGGTTGATCCTGATAGTCCTACAGGGATACCTGCTGTGATTACTATTAGATCTCCCTCTTTTACATAACCTGCATCTATAGCTGCTTCTACCGAATTATCTATTACTTCATCTGTAGAATTACTCTCTACTGCTAGTACAGGATACACTCCCCACTCAAGGGCTAATTGTCTTCTTACTTCCTCTGTAGTTGTAACTGCTACTATTGGAGCTTTTGGTCTGAACTTAGATACAGATCTTGATGTATGTCCTGAAGAAGTTGCAGTTACTATAGCTGCTGCTTTTAAATCCTGTGCTGTATAACAAGTTGCCTTTCCTATGGCATTTGTTGTTGTTATATCTGATTGATTTGACTTTGATTTAAGTAAATTTTCATGGTCAAAAGATTCTTCAGTTTTAGTAGCTATTTTATACATAGTCTTAACTGAATTTACAGGGTATTTTCCTGCTGCTGTCTCACCAGATAACATAATTGCACTTGTACCATCTAATATAGCATTTGCAACATCTGTCACTTCAGCTCTTGTAGGACGAGGATTTCTCATCATAGAGTCTAACATCTGAGTTGCAGTTATAACAGGCTTCCCTGCCATATTGGCCTTCTTTATCAATTCTTTTTGAACTAAAGGCATGACTTCTGCTTGTATTTCAACTCCAAGATCTCCACGAGCCACCATTATACCATCGGATGCTAATAGTATATCATCCATATTGTCCACACCTTCTTGATTTTCAATTTTAGATATAATGTGGATATTTTGACCTCCATTTGATTCTAAAATTCTCCTTATTTCCATTACATCTTCTGGTTTCCTGATAAATGAAGCTGCTATAAAATCTATGCCATTCTTTATTCCAAATACTATATCATCTATATCTTTTTGGATTATTGCAGGTAAATTAATCTTTACATTAGGTACATTTACTCCCTTATGATTTTTAAGTGTTCCATTATTTAATGCAATACATTTTATATCTGTGCCATCTATTATTTCAAGAACTTCTAATTCTACAAGTCCATCATCTATTAAAATCATATTTCCAACTTCTATATCCTTTGGTAATCCTTCATAGGATATACTTACTATATTTTTATCTCCCAATATATCCCTTGTAGTTAAGGTAAATATATCACCCTGCTCTAATTCTATAACACCATCTCTAAAGTCTTTTAATCTTATCTCAGGCCCTTTAGTATCAAGCATTATAGCTATAGGCAATCCCATTTCTTTTCTTATTTTTTTTATGGTGTCAATTCTCTTTTGATGTTCTTCATGGGTTCCATGGGAAAAATTTAGTCTACATACATTTAACCCATTTTTAAATAATGCTCTTAATATTTCCTCTGATTCTGAAGCTGGACCTATAGTAGCCACAATTTTAGTTTTTTTCATCATATTCCTCCTAGATAGATAATAATTTGGTTGTCTCAAACATTTGTTTATTAAAGACTTTTTTAATCTTTAGTGCTGTAGAAATTTCTAAATCTATGATTTCATTACATTTAATACCTAATGCTCTCCCAGAGTTTTCCTCTATTAGTAATTCTACTGCCTTTCTACCCATTTGACTTGCAAGTATTCTATCATAAACTGCTGGTGTTCCTCCCCTTTGAATATATCCTAAAATAGTTACACGAGTGTCTATTTGTGCACTTTCTTCTATTTTTTTTGCTATATCATAAGGACTTCCTACACCTTCTGCTACTATTATTATATGATGTAATTTCCCTCTATTTTTACCTTGAATTGTTTTTTTGATTACTTCATCCATATTTAGGTCTATTTCTGGAACTATAATACTTTCAGCACCTCCAGCAAGTCCTGCATAAAGGGCTATGTCTCCACAGTTTCTTCCCATCACTTCTACTATATTTGCTCTTCCATGAGAAGTGGAGGTATCTCTAATTTTTCCAATGGCATCTACTGCCGTATCCACAGCAGTAAAAAATCCAATTGTATAATCTGTATATCCTAAATCATTATCTATTGTACAAGGTATAGCAACAGTAGGAATTCCTGCCTTAGATAATTCACTGGCACCTTTCATTGTACCATCTCCACCTAGAACTACTAAACCATCAATTCCAAATATATCTAAAACATTTAAGGCCTTTTTAAATCCTTCTTCAGTCATAAATTCCTCTGATCTACTACTCCTTAACATAGTTCCACCTCTATGGATAATATCTGCCACTGAAGACAGGTCCATATCATCTATATTTCCATTGATAAGACCACTATATCCTTGTTTTATGCCCATCATACGAATATTATTATATATACCTGTTCTTACAACTGCTCTTATGGCAGCATTCATTCCAGGTGCATCTCCTCCACTACTTAGTATCCCTATAGTCTTCATATAATCCTCCTTACATTATTCTAAGTTCTAAGATAGCTGCTTGGATATCCTCAGCTTCAAACTTAGGCCCTAAAATTTCATATACTTCTTCTCCAGCTTCCATTGTAAGATATTTCATTTTCACAATAAAACCTTCCTTTTCTAGCATTTCTTTAACTTCCAGGGCCCAATTATGTCCTGTTGCAACATATACAGTAGTCCACATAATTTGTATCCCCCTTATATTTTTTATTATCTACAAAATTTACCAAGAACTCATTATATTATCTTTTCCTAAAAGGTCTTCTAATTCTAGAATTACATTTTGATTGTCCTTTTCAATCCAAAGAGTTTTATCTGAAACAAATGTCTTTTCCTCTTTCTCTAAATATAAATATACTGGAGTATCTCCTGGATATTTTTTCAATATAAGTTTAACATTATTAAATATATTCTTAGAACTATCTTTTGAAATTTTAATATATAATTTATCTAAATTTAGCTTATTTAATGGTGAAATCCTTTCACAAATTATCTTAGGATCTTCAACTTCTGAGATATTTAGCCTCCCTTCTATAATAATCAAATCATCTTCTTTTATCAAATGATTATATTTTTCATATTGCCTTGGAAATATAATACATTCAATCGAACCATATATATCTTCTAATTTTATAAAACTCATCATATTGTTGTTCTTAGTAATTTTATTTTTTTTCTCTGATATAATTCCGCCAATCTTAACTTTTTTTCCATCTTTATATTCTTTCGATTGAAATATATCTTCATCCACATCTGAAAATATTTCTGATGTATTTATGTTCGAAACTTTATTAAGTGTTTCTTCATAGGATTCTAAAGGATGTCCAGACATATATATACCCAATATTTCTTTTTCCATTGACAACAATATTTCCTTTGGAAACTCTTTTAAGTCTGGAAAATTATCTTTTTTTTCTTCTGCTCCTGGAGATTCAAATAGTGAAAATTGTCCTTCTAAATTTCTTTTTCTGTCTGCATGAATCCCATCTATTGTTTTTTCATATATTGCTAATAATTGAGCTCTATTTCCTCCTAATCCGTCCATTGCTCCAGACTTTATCAGACTTTCTATTGCTCTTTTGTTTATAGCTGTAGAATCTACTTTTTCAACTTTTTCTACAAAATCTGTAAAACTTATAAATTTAGAATCTTTTCTAGCTTTTATAATAGCTGTAATTAGATTTTCTCCCACATTCTTTACTGCACTAAGTCCAAATCTAATATTCTTTTCAAATACAGTAAATTTATGATGTGAATGATTTATATGAGGAGGAAGAATTTCTATATTTAATCTTTTGCACTCTTGTATATATAGGGAAACAGTATTTGAATTTCCCATTACAGAAGATATTTGAGCTGCCATAAATTCTACAGGATAATAATATTTTAACCAAGCTGTTCTATATGCTATAACTGCATAGGCAGCAGAATGGGATTTGTTAAAAGCGTAGTTTGCAAAATCTATCATCAAGTCATAAATCTTATTTGCTGATTTTTCATCTACACCATTTCTTATGGCACCTTTTATTATTATTTCATCATCTTCATTTAATTTTCCATATATAAAATTTTGCCTTTCCTCTTCCATTACTTTCATCTTTTTCTTGCTCATAGCCCTTCTTACTAAATCTGCTCTTCCCATGGAATACCCACCAATATCTCTTACTATCTTCATAACTTGCTCTTGATAGACAATACATCCGTAAGTTACATCTAGTATTGGCTCCAATTTAGGATGAATATACTCTATTTTACTCGGATCATGTTTACATGCTACAAAGGTAGGAATCTGATTCATAGGCCCTGGTCTAAAAAGTGAATTGGCTGCTATTAAGTTTTCAAAAACATTCGGCTTTAATTCTTTTAAAAAGGCCCTCATGCCAGGACTTTCAAATTGGAATATCCCTAAAGTTTCAGCCTTTGCAAACATTTCTAAGACTAAAGGGTCTTCATAGTTAAAATTAGTAAAATCTATTTTTTCACCATAATTTTCTTCAATTAAATTAACTGTATCTCTTATAACTGTCAATGTTCTAAGACCTAAGAAATCCATTTTTAAAAGTCCTAACTCTTCAAGTTCAGTCATATTAAATTGAGTACTAATTGCATCTTTATTTCTTAATAAAGGTACATAGTTTGTAATAGGCTCTTTGGATATAACTACCCCTGCTGCATGAGTTGAAGTATGCCTTGGTAGCCCCTCCACTGCCATAGCAAAGTCTATAAGTTTCTTCACCTTTTGATTATTATCATATTCATCCTTTAAAGATTTATTGATTTCTAAAGCCTTCTGTATGGTCATACCTAAGTCTGTAGGAATTTGCTTTGCAATATAGTCTACTTCTCCATAACTCATATTAATAGCTCTACCTACATCTCTAATTGATCCTCTAGCAGCCATGGTTCCAAAAGTTACTATCTGGGCTACTCTATCTGCACCATATTTATTTACTACATATTGTATTACTTCTTCTCTTCTTTCATAACAAAAGTCTATATCTATATCTGGCATAGTCACTCGTTCTGGATTTAAAAACCTTTCAAACAATAGTCCATATCCTAGTGGGTCAATGTCTATTATACCTAGTCCATAGGATACAATGCTTCCTGCAGCACTTCCCCTTCCTGGTCCTACCTCTATTTTATTATCCTTAGCAAATTTTATAAAGTCCCAAACTATTAAGAAATAATCTATATATCCCATGTCTACAATTGTATTAAATTCAAAATTAAATCTATCCATGATTTCTTTGTCTATGTTTTTATATTTTTTATTTAATCCTTCCAAAGTTAATTCTCTTAAATAGCTTTCATTTGTGTATCCATCTGGTACTTTATATTCTGGCAGATGTAAAGTTTCAAAATCTAGAGTAACATTGCACCTATTTGCTATCTTAACTGTATTGTTTATTGCATCTTCATAGTCTTTAAATATATCTTCCATCTCTTGTGGAGATTTAAGGTAAAATTCTCCTGTAGGAAACTTCATTCTATCTTTTTCATCTACAGTTTTTCCTGTTTGAATACATAGGAGTATATCATGTACTATTGAATCTTCCTTTTTTAAATAATGAACATCATTTGTAGCAACTAAAGGAATGTCTAATTCCGTACTCAATTTAGCTAATTCTCTATTTACCTTAGATTGCTCTTGTATACCATGATCTTGAAGTTCTAAAAAGAAATTTCCTTCTCCAAATATCTCATTTAATTCCATAGCCGTTTCTTTAGCAGCTTGATAGTTATTATCCATTATATATTGTTGGATTTGTCCCCCTAGACATGCTGAAAGGGCTATAATACCCTTATTGTACTTTCTTAAAATACTGTGGTCTACTCTAGGCTTATAGTAAAATCCATTTACATAGGCCTCTGATACTATCTTCATGATATTTTCATAGCCTATATTATTTTCTGCTAGAAGTACTAGATGATATTGATTTTTATCTTTAGGCTCCTTGTCTGTATATTTTCCCGTTGATATGTATATCTCAGCTCCCAAAATAGGGTTGACACCAATTCTCTTTGCTTCTTTATAAAATTGTATTACTCCAAACATTGAACCATGATCTGTTATGGCTATACTTTTCATGCCCAATTTTTTAGTTTGCTCTATCAAATCTTTTATTCTAGCCGACCCATCTAATAGGCTATATTCTGTATGAACATGGAGATGTACAAAATTATCTAATGTATCCATAATACCATCCTTCCCATATCTATTTTAACATATAGATAAATAAAAGACTTCTAAAATGAAGTCTTTATGCATTATAATCTAGTTTTTCTATTGCAGGAGATATAAGCAAAAGATCTATAGTTTTAAAATCATCTAAAATTCTTTTGCTCCAATTGGGAGTTCTTTTGTCATTTGAAAACTTCTTTGCAACTAAGATACTTTCCTCTATAATATTGAGTCCACTTTGATCCAATTCTCCTGTTTCTCTAGATATGATTATAGATTTATATGGAGTTTCATTAGGCTTTACACTTCCAGATAAAGGGTGTGTTAATAATTTATGCCCAATATGTATCTTATCTCTTACTGTTTTTAATACATCTAAATATAAAAAATCTTTATCATAAATTAGATCTATATGATCTTTATATTTGTCTTTTACAAATTCATTATTAGTAATTAAAATACCTTCCATATTTCCTCCTAATTATACTTTATTTAATCCACTTTCTATCAATTTCCCTAAAACTTCTAGAGCTCTATTTTCATCTGAGCCATCAGCTATTAAAGTTATCTCTTCTCCATGAAAAGCTCCTAAAGACATTACACCTATAATACTCTTTGCATTTACTCTTTGACCTTCAAACTCTATCTCTATATCACTTTTAAATTTACTAGCCTCTTGTACAAATATTGCTGCTGGTCTTGCGTGCAATCCATCTGGATTATTTAAAATCAAAGCTATTTTTTTCACTATATCACCCCTTCAAACTCTCTGCTATTTCTTCTATTTTTCTAAATCTATGATTTACTCCTGACTTTCCCAAAGGTGGGTTTAACATCTTTCCTATTTCCTTTAAGCTAGCATCTGGATTTTCAAGTCTAATTTCTGCTATCTGTCTTAGATTATTGGGAAGCTTATTTATTCCCATTATATTTTTTATAGTTTCAATATGTTCTATTTGCCTCATAGATGCATTTATAGTTTTACCTAGATTTGCAGTCTCACAGTTTACAATTCTATTTATATTGTTTCTTACCTCTTTTAAAACTCTTATATCTTCTAATTTTAATAGAGCTTGATATGCTCCTATTATATTTAATAGATCCACAATTTGAGAACCTTCCTTTAAGTATATAACATAATACTCTTTTCTCAAAACTATTTTAGAGCTTAATTTAAAAGAATTTATAATATTGGACAAATCTTGTGCATGTTCTTCATTGTTAGTTACAAATTCTAAATGATAGGTCTTTTCCGGATTACTTATAGATCCTCCTCCTAAGAAAGAACCCCTTATATAAGATCTCTTGCAACATCTTTTTTTGATTAATCCTTTGTCTATTTTATATTTAGGTTTAAAGATATTCAAATCCTTCACATCTATAAACCCTACATCCACTAAAATTTTTTTAGTTATATTTTTATCATTTACCACAATTAAATAATTATTATTCTTTTTTAGCTGTCTATTTCTTCTTACCATTACTTCCACATTAGTATTATAAATTTGTTTTAAAAGAGAAAATATCCTTCTAGCTATTGCTGCATTCTCAGTAGTAAATTTTAAATTTATTCTATTTTGATTTAAAATTTGAATTGTACCACTCATTCTAACTAAAGCAGCTAATTCAGCTATTAAACAACATACATCTTCTATAGGCATCCTTGATAACTCACTTTTTGTCTTTGATGAAAAAGACATACTATCACCTCTATATATTTTTGATCATTTGCAAGCTCTTTCTTAGTATCTTTTTTTCATCTTCATATCTTAAAATATCTTTTGCCTTATGTTTATATACAAATAAGGCATCTACAAATCCTTCATTCTTTTGAGGAGTACACTGCATAGAGCTTGATCTCATTAAATACCAATGAACAGTTTTAGACACCATTTCATTTTTTTTAGTATTCTTATAATGATAATTTATTTTACCTATATACTCTATTATTTCTCCTTTTACGCCAGATTCTTCCAATACTTCTCTTAAGGCAGTTGTCTTTAACATTTCTCCCTTTTCTACTCTTCCTTTTGGCAGTACCCAGTCTCCATTATATTTTCTTAAAAGTAGTATAGTGTTTTTAAATATTACAACTCCTCCAGAGCTAATTTCCTCGATCATAGTACCACTCCTGCACCATCATGTATTAAATCAATTATACTATATTTTCCTATAATTTGTAAGGAGTTTCCTAAGTATAATTTATATTGTTTAGTATAATTTTTTTGGGGAAATATATAAATGAGGTGAGCAATATGATCAATGAAAAATTTATGATTAAATTACAAGGTAAAAGTTATGTCACCTATGAAGGTCTTTTAGATTTAGCTCATCAAAGTGGATTGAAATCTATAGAGGTTGAAATCCTTCAAGTACCTAATGATGAAAATAATATGACTGCAATTTGCAAGGCAATTATAAGGACTGAAGATAAAACTTTTGTAGATATCGGAGATGCAAGTCCCCGCTCTGTAAATTCTGCTCTTATTCCCCATATAATTAGAATGGCTTCTACTAGAGCTAAAGCAAGAGCTTTAAGAGACTTTACAAATGTTGGCATGACCGCCATAGAAGAACTTTCTATAGATGATAGCCTATCTGAAGAAGATGGGAGTTATAAAGTAGACCCTCCAACTCCTAGACAAATTGAAACAGTAAAAAAACTCTTGGAAGGTTCAAATTTAAAGGTTGACTTAGATGCCCTGGATAAGAAATCAGCAGGCACTTTGATTTCTAGACTATTAGATGAGAAAAAAAACAAGCCTTAAGGCTTGTTTTTGCATATATCCATTAATATCTCACTTATTTTTTTGCTATTATGCCTTATATATCCCTTTTCTATGTCTACTAAATCCTTTTCTATTACTTTTATATTTCTTTTTTCTAATATTTCTTTATGCTCTTTTTTTAAAACTACTGGTCTAGAACCATCTGTTATATATTTTTCTAATATATCTTCAGGTATCATCTCTGTATTTGCTATTACATAGTCTAAAAAATCTTGTCTACTATGATTTAATATAGCATTTACATGATCTAGTACATCATATTCTTTAGTCTCTCCTAGTTGAGTCATTACATTTGATATATATAGTTTAGGAGCCTTTGCATTATATATAGTTCCAACTATATTATTTATAAGTAAATTCGGAATTACAGATGTATATAAACTCCCAGGCCCCAATACTATTAAATCAGCTTCTTTTATTGCCTCTACCCCTTCTTCTAAAGGATTTGATATTTTAGGATCTATAAACATTCTTTTAATTTTATTCTTTGTATTCTCTACTACAAGAGGTATATTAGATTCCCCCCTTACAATCTTTCCATCTTCTAATTCAGCAAAAAGTTGAACTTCTTCCAAAGTCATCGGAAGCACTCTTCCTGTAATTGCAAGTACATTACTAGTTTCTTTGATTGCCATTTCAAAACTGTCATATATACCATTCATAGCAGCTATTAGTAAATTACCAAAGCTTTGACCTTTTAGCATTCCATTGTCGAACCTATATTGAAATAATTTTTCCATTGTAGGCTCTGTATTAGCAAGTGCAAGCAAACAAGATCTAATATCTCCTGGAGGCAGCATACCTAAATCCTCTCGTAAAACTCCAGAGCCTCCTCCATCATCAGCCACTGTAACTATGGCAGTAATATTTGAAGTATATCTTTTAAGTCCTCTAAGAAGTATAGAAAGTCCTGTACCTCCACCTATTACTACTACATTTGGATCTTCGCAGATTTGTTTTTGAAAATCATTTTTTAACGGCATCTCAACTCCCCTTTATTATTCCATATCTCTATGACTTACAATAGTTCTATGACCATTTGCTTTAAGTATTTCCCCTATCTTATTTGCTATGGCTACAGATCTATGAAATCCCCCCGTACACCCTATTCCAACTACTAATTGAGTTTTTCCTTCTTTAACATAAAATGGTATTAAAAATTCTAACATATCAATTACCTTAGATACAAATATATTAGTCTGAGGCCATTTAAACACATAATCTCTAGTTTCCTCATTTTGTCCTGAGAGCTCTTTTAACTCTTTTATATAATAGGGATTAGGTAGAAATCTAACATCAAATATTAGATCTCCGTCTAATAGCATTCCATTTTTAAACCCAAAAGAATTCACCAGTATAGAAATTTTCCTCTTTTCCCCACCTTCTGAAAATAATTTGTAAATCTCATTCTTAAGCATACCAAGACTAAGTCCCGATGTATCTATTATATAGTATGCAGAATTCTTTAATTCGTTTAATAGTTTTCTCTCTTCTTTTATTCCCTCTGTAATGCTTCCTTCTGGCTTCAAAGGATGTGGCCTTCTCAATTCTTTATATCTTTTAATTAACATATTATCTGATGCATCTAAAAATAATATCTTGTAGCTAATTCCCTTATCTATTAAATCTTCTAATGATTTAAATAAATCATTAAAAAATTCTCCACCTCTTATATCCACCACTATTGCAACTTTATTTATAGGCTTTTTAGACTCATAGACAAGTTCAGCAAATTTTGATAATAAGGCAGGTGGAAGATTGTCCATACAATAATAGCCCATATCCTCCATGGTTTTCATAGCTTGAGATTTTCCTGCCCCTGACATTCCAGTAATAACTAAAACTTCCATTTCATCACCACCTATATAATGTTCTTAATTCTATTTAAAGGAACCCCTGCAAGTTTTGCTCTTTTAAAGGATTCCTCTACATTTCCAACATCCTCTGGTCTATGAGCATCGCTATTTATTATAAATTCCACATCTTCTTCTAAAGCTAATTGTATGCTCTCTACAGAGAGTTGACTATGTTTAGAATTGATTTCTAAAGCTGTGCCAACTTTTCCAGCTTCCCTTGCTAGTCTTTTAATGTCAACCTTTGCCTTTGATCCAGGATGAGTTATAAAGCTTATTGAGTATTTATTTATAGCATTTATCAATGCATCTGTGTTCATATCAATTACTTTTTGCCTTCCAATAGGCATCAGCTTACTTAGAGGGTTTTTCACATATAGACCTATTCCATCTGATAAACCCTTAGGAGTTGCACCATAATGATATCCTAACAAGAGTATATCTGTTAATTTTATCAATTCTTCATCCATATCTATAGTTCCATCTAATCCAATCAAATTTGACTCTACACCTAATAAAATATTTATACCTTTTTTATTGTACTCTTTATTTAGCTTATCTATTTCTTCCCTCATTAGAGGAAGCTTTTCTTTTTTTACTCCATAAAGATAATGTCCTGGACCATGGTCACATATTGCTACTTCTTTAAGACCTCTTTGAAGCGCCCAGTTTACATTATCTCTAATACTACCTGTACCATGACTAAAAGTCGTGTGTGTATGGTAGTCTCCATATATTTTCATTTAATCCTCTCCTATAATTTTTATCTCTGGTTCAAGTTCAATATTAAATTTATCAATGACAGTTTTTTGTACTAATTTTATTAAACTAAGCACATCTTGGCAAGTAGCTTCATCTATATTTACAATAAATCCACAATGCTTTTGTGAAACTTGAGCACCACCATATTTAAAACCTCTAAGATTTGAATCATCTATTAGTTTCCCCGCATAGTTGCCTTCAGGCCTTTTAAAAGTACTACCACCACTAGGCAGTTCTAAAGGTTGCTTTGAAGTTCTCTTTTTAGTAAGCTCTTTCATCTTTTCTTTAATCTTACTGTGATCTCCCTTTTCAAGTTGAATCTCCATTCCTAAAACTACTAAACCTTCTTCTATTACTTTACTATTTCTATATCCAAAATTCATTTCCATATTTTTATATTCAACTATATTATTATTTCTATCTATGGCCCTTACCCTTGTTATAATATCCTTCATCTCTCCACCATAGGCTCCTGCATTCATAGTTACAGCCCCTCCTATGGTACCTGGAATCCCATTTGCAAACTCTATACCTGTCAGTGAATTTTCCATAGCTCTTCTACTCACAGCTGTTAGAAGGGCTCCTGCCTTAGCGTAAATTTTATCACCATTTACTTCTATATCATTGAAATTATCGTTTATTTTTATTACTACTCCCCTTATACCTCCATCTCTTACAAGAAGATTGCTACCATTCCCCATAATAAAAAAGTCTATATTATTATCTCTACAAACCTTTATAGCTTGTAGGATTTCATCTTCATCCTTTGGCAGAAGCATAATATCTACAGATCCACCTATTTTAAAAGAAGTATGATTTTTCATCATTTCATCTATAAGTATATTATCTATTTTTATATCCTTAAATATTTGGACTAATTTCTCTCTATCCAAATTATCACCCCTTTAACTTATTCTCTATTTATTTTATCATATACTATTATACTATGCCATATTCATATTGTTTTAAAATATATTATGATAAATGTCGATTTATGTACTATTTATAGTGTTTTAGGGGAAAACCTTTACATTGACTGCTTTTGGAGTACAACCAAACATATAATAGCTATTACTAATATATATATATATTAAGGAGGGGATTTCATGGAAAGTTTAGCAAAAATAGTAAGTTTATTAAACGATTGGTTATATTCTTATATTTTAATTGCACTACTTTTAGGTCTGGGTATCTATTTTACATTTAAGATTGATTTTGGTCAATTTAAATTAATTGGCCATATGTTCAAACTTCTAACCCAGAAAGCCTCAGTAATAGATGGTAAAAATGGGCTATCACCTTTTAAAGCATTTTGTATTTCAGCTGCTTCACATATTGGTACAGGTAATATTGCTGGTGTTGCCTTCGCCATAGCAGCAGGAGGTCCAGGTGCTGTATTTTGGATGTGGATAATTGCTTTAATAGGCGCAGCTACAAGCTTTGTAGAAAATACATTAGGTCAAATTTATAAAGTAAAAGATAAAGACGGATACAGAGGAGGCCCAGCTTATTATATTGAACAGGCTATTGGAAACAGAAACTTAGGTGTGATATTTTCTATACTTACTGCTGTAACCTTTGGATTTATGTTTAATTCTGTACAGTCTAATACAATAGCAAGTGCTTTTTCAAGGTCTTTTGACATTCAACCTATAATTGTTGGATTAGTTTTATTTATACTTACAGGAATTGTAATATTTGGTGGAGTTAAAAGAATTGCCAATGTTTCTTCAGCTATAGTACCAGTTATGGCTACCTTATATATTGGCCTTGCATTATTTATAATGCTAAAAAATATAACTTTAGTCCCAAGAATGTTTAAAATGATAATATCAAATGCTTTTGGAGCTAAAGCAGTCTTTGGTGGAACTATTGGTGCAGCCATAATGAATGGAGTTAGAAGAGGACTATTTTCTAATGAAGCTGGTATGGGTAGTGTTCCAAATGCTGCTGCTACTGCTGATACAACTCATCCTGCTAAACAAGGATTAATTCAAGCTTTAGGAGTATATGTTGATAGTATTTTAGTATGTAGTGCTACAGCTTTTATCATATTGCTTTCTGGACTTTTAGAAACTGGAACTGATTTAGAAGGAATACAACTTACTCAAGCCTCTATTAGCGCTCAAGTTGGTAGTTGGGGAGGAGTTTTTATAGCCATTTCAATTCTTTTGTTTTCTTATAGCTCTATTATAGGTAATTATTATTATGGTGAAACCAATATAGAATTTATAGATGCAAATCCTATATTTCTTACTGTTTATCGTGTTATTGTACTAGTTATGGTGTTCTTAGGCGCTATTGCAGACTTTGGTATTGTTTGGAATGCAGCCGATGTATTTATGGGATTCATGGCAGTTATAAACTTACTAGTAATTTGGAAATTAGGTCCTATTGCTTTTGATACATTTAAAGATTATACTAGTCAATTAAAAGAAGGGAAAAATCCAGTATTTAATCCTACTTCTATACCTAGATTAGGAAAAGTTGAATGTTGGAATAATAAAAAAGTTGCAAAGTAAAAATAGATAAAAAAAGATTACCAGCGTCCTGGTAATCTTTTTTTATGTTTATTTCTATTATTATTCTTGTTCTGCTAATTTTTTATATTTTTCATATCTTGCGTTAGCGTCTTTTTCTGCTTTTTCAAATAGAACTTCGGCTATTTCAGGATATTTTTTCTTTAAGGAAGTGTATCTTACTTCTGAGTTTATGAAGTCTTGGAATGATTCTGTTGGTTCTTTTGAATCAAGTACAAATGGATTCTTTCCTTGTTCTTTTAATCTTGGGTCAAATCTAAATAGATGCCAGTATCCTGCTGCAACTGCTCTCTTCTCTTGTCTTACACTAGTTCCCATACCAGTTCTAATACCATGGTTGATACATGGAGCATATGCAATAACTAGAGATGGTCCATCATAACTTTCAGCTTCAACTATACCTTTGATAGTTTGGTTCATATTCGCACCTAAAGCTATTTGTGCAACATATACATAGCCATAAGTAGACATCATATGTCCAAGATCTTTCTTTCTAATTTCCTTACCTGCTGCAGCAAACTTAGCTACGGCAGCTGTTGGTGTTGCTTTAGATGATTGACCACCTGTATTTGAATAAACTTCTGTATCAAATACTAGGATATTGATATCTTCTCCAGATGCTAGAACATGGTCTAATCCACCAAATCCAATATCATTAGCCCAACCGTCTCCACCAAGTATCCATACTGATTTCTTAACTAAGTGATCTTTTCTATTTTCAATTTCTTTTAATATCTTATTAGCTTCTTCTCCAAGATCTTCTTTAAGTCTAGGTAGAATCATACCTGCTGCTGCCTTAGAAGCCTTAGGATCTTTCATACCTTCTATCCAGTCATTGAAGTATCCATTTAATTCAGTGTCTAGATTTAGAGCTAAGAATTCTTCCATTAATAATTTTATCTTATCTCTGATTTGTCTAACAGCAATTGCCATACCATATCCATACTCAGCATTATCTTCAAATAGTGAGTTTGCCCATGCTGGTCCTTGGCCATTTGCATTTGTACAATATGGAGTTGTTGGTGCAGATCCACCCCAGATTGATGAGCAACCTGTAGCATTTGCTATATACATTCTATCTCCATATAATTGAGTTATTAGTTTTGCATAAGCTGTCTCTCCACAACCTGCACATGCTCCTGAGAACTCAAGTAATGGTTGTCTGAATTGACTTCCTTTGATTGAATTTACATTCATTGGATCTTCTTTTGTTTTAACTGTCATTGCATAATCCCAGTTTGGAGTTTGCTCTTCGTATTCTTCTTCAAACTTATTCATAACTAAAGCTTTGTTCTTAGATGGACAAACTTCAGCACAGTTTCCACAACCTGTACAGTCTAATACAGAAACTTGCATACGATAGTGTAATCCATCAAATCCTTTACCCATTGGCTTAATTGTTTCAAATGTTTCTGGTGCATTTGCTTTTTCCTCATCATCTAATAAGAATGGTCTTATAACTGCATGAGGACAAACTAATGAACACTGACCACATTGGATACAATTTTCTTTTAACCATCTTGGAGCTTCAATAGCTATAGCACGTTTTTCATAAGCTGCTGTTCCTTGTGGGAATGTACCATCAGCATTTTCAACAAAAGTACTTACAGGAAGATTATCTCCTTCTTGTCTGTTCATAGGAGCTAATACATCTTTTATGAAAGCTGGTACTTCTTTTACTTCTTCTTTAGCATCTTCTGCATTTTTCCAGTCTTCTTTTACATTTATTTCAACTAAAGCATCGATACCTTGATCTACTGCTTCATAGTTCATGTTTACAATTTTTTCACCTTTGTTACCATAAGCGTCTACTATAGATTTTTTCAGGTGACTAACTGCTTCTTCTATTGGTAATACTCCTGATAATTTAAAGAATGCAGATTGCATTACCATATTAGTTCTTCCACCTAATCCTATTTCACTAGCTATCTTAGTAGCATTTATAGTGTAGAATTTGATATTGTGTTCAGCTATATATCTCTTCATATGTCCTGGTAGATGTGATTCTAATTCATCTTCATCCCAGATACAGTTTAATAGGAATGTTCCACCATCTTTTAATCCTTTTAATAAATCATATTGACTTACATAAGATTGTTTAGAACATGATATTAAGTCTGCATCACTTATTAGATAAGTTGATTTAATTGGAGTTTCTCCAAATCTTAAGTGAGATATTGTAACTCCACCTGATTTTTTACTGTCATATGCAAAATAACCTTGAGCATACATATCAGTGTCATCACCAATGATCTTAATAGCTTGTTTGTTTGCTCCAACTGTACCATCAGATCCGAATCCCCAGAATTTACATTTAATAGTAGTTTCAGGTTCAGTGTCTATATTTTCTTTTATTTCAAGAGATGTATTAGTTACATCATCAATTATACCTATTGTAAATCTATCTTTTGGTTCTTCTAGTTTTAAGTTTTCAAATATAGCTAATATTTGTGAAGGAGTAGTATCTTTAGAACCAAGACCATATCTACCACCTACTATAACTGGTTGTTCTTTTTTGCCATAGAAAAGATTGATTACATCTAAGTGTAGAGGCTCAGCCATAGCACCTTTTTCTTTTGTTCTATCAATAACTGCTATTTTCTTAACAGTCTTAGGAAGTACTTCAAAGAAATAATCTGCTACAAAAGGTCTATATAAGTGAACTTCTATTAAACCTACTTTTTCTCCTTTTGCTAGAAGATAGTCTACTGTTTCTTGAGCAGTTTGAGTTACAGAACCCATAGCTACTAATACTCTTTCAGCTTCTTCATGACCATAGTAGTTAAATGGTTTGTATTCTCTACCTGTTATTTTACTTATTTCTCTCATGTAGTCATAAGTAATTTCCCCAATTTTGTCATAGTATGGGTTTGAAGCTTCTGCAGCTTGGAAATATATATCAGGGTTTTGTGCAGTACCTCTAGTAACAGGATTTTCAGGATTTAAAGCTCTTTCTCTAAATTCTTGAACTGCATCATAGTCTAATAAATTTCCTAAATCTTCATAATCCATTACTTCAACTTTTTGAATTTCATGACTTGTTCTAAATCCATCAAAGAAGTGTAAGAATGGAACTCTACCTTTTATTGAAGCTAAATGTGCTACCCCTGCAAGGTCCATAACTTCTTGAACTCCACCAGATGCAAGCATTGCAAATCCTGTTTGTCTAGTTGCCATAACATCTTGATGATCTCCAAATATACTTAGAGCATGAGAAGCTAAAGCTCTAGCTGAAACATGGAATACACATGGTAATAATTCTCCAGATATTTTATACATATTTGGAACCATTAATAATAGTCCTTGAGAAGCAGTATATGTAGTAGTTAAAGCACCAGCTTGTAATGATCCATGTACTGCCCCAGCTGCTCCTGCTTCAGATTGCATTTCTTTTACTAATACCTCTTGTCCAAATAAGTTTTTCTTTCCGTCAGCAGCCCACTCGTCTACGTGTTGTGCCATGTCAGATGATGGTGTTATAGGATATATAGCAGCAACATCAGTAAATGCATAGGATATATATGATGCAGCCGTATTACCATCCATGGTTTTCATTGTTTTTCCCATATTATATAAACCTCCTCTAAATTTGTGAATATTAAATTAAATTTAATCTAATGTAAATACTTTAGTAGAAATATAAAAAACTTCGTTAAATATTTATATTTCTGTACTCTTATAAGTATAATAAACATTAATTATAATGTCAACAAAGATACCTACTGAAATTATTAAATTTATTTTTAATTATATAGATATAAGAAAATCTTATCCTATATATAAAAAAAGAATAAATGAAGCTATTAAAATTAAAACAGCTTCATTTATTCTTTTTTCCTTATATCAATGTTTTTTCATATCTTTCCTTATTCTTGCTTCTTGTTTTATTCTATCATTCAATTCATTAGCTGCATTATACCCAAGAACCTTTTGTCTAAAGTTTCTTGCTGCAACTTCTATTATCATTGCCACATTTCTACCAGGTCTTACAGGTATAGTTGCTATAGAGAGCTTTTGACCTAATATCTCAGTAAAGTTCTCATCTAGTCCAATTCTATCATATTCTTTCTCTTGATCCCATAATTCTAATTGAATTACCATACTTATATATTCATCATTTTTTACTGATCCTACTCCATAAAGTCTTTCTATATCGAGAATGCCAAGTCCTCTTATCTCCATAAAATGTCTAGTTATCTTGGGCGATCTACCCATTAGTCCATCATCTGTTTTCTTTATTATAACTGTATCATCTGAAATAAGCCTATGACCTCTGATAACTAAGTCTAAAGCAGTTTCAGATTTACCCACTCCTGATTTCCCTTTAATTAAAACTCCTACTCCATATACCTCTACAAAGACTCCATGGACTCTTATCTCAGATGCTAGCTGAAAATCTATATAATTAGTTATTTGATTTATAAGCTTAGAGGTAGATATGGGAGATCTAAGTATTGTTATATCATGAATCTTTGCTAATTCTAGAATTTCTGGAAACACTTCCAAATCCCTTGAAATAATAAGAGCAGGGATAGAATATCTAAAATAATTATCGATTCTTTCATATCTCAGCTGGGGACTTAACTCCTTATAGTAATGCCACTCTGCACTTCCCATTATTTGTAGTCTTTCTGGAACAAACTTTTCAAAATATCCTACCAATTGCAATCCAGGCCTGCTTATTTCAGTTGAATATATTTTTATATCTTTAAAATCACTAGCCTTATTTATCACTTCTAAATCAAGGCTTTCCTTTATCTCTTTTAAACTTGCATAGTTCATATTTTGCTCCTTATCTACTAGGTATTATTATAGCTGCTAATATATAGGCAATAACTCCTCCAAAGACTGCCATAGGTATAGATAATAATACCCATACTAATCTAATAATTGTAGGATCTATATTAAAATAATCTCCTATTCCACCGCAAACACCTGCTATCATCTTATTTGTATCTGATCTGTATAATTTTTTATCCATTTTTATCCTCCTCTTTTTTATGAAAATGATTATATAATTCTTCTGCAGCTCTTATATTCATCCCTTGCACTTCTTTTAATTCATCAATACTGGCATTTTTTATTTTTTCTATACTTTTAAATTGTTTCATAAGAGATATCTTTCTTTTGCTCCCTATTCCCTTTATATCATCTAATTCGGATTTAAACATATCTTTTGTTCTTAAGCTTTTATGATAGCTAATGGCAAACCTATGAGCTTCTTCTTGAATCTTATATATCATTTTAAATCCAAGGCTATCTTTGTTTAAGATGTGTTCCTTATTATTATATATAATTCCCCTTGTCTTGTGATAATCATCTTTTACTAGACCACAAACTGGTATATCTACTCCAAGTTTATCTAAGGTATCTATTACTATATTTACCTGTCCTTTTCCCCCATCAATCATTATAAGGTCAGGAAAACTTGAAAATCCTTTTAATTTGTCTGGATTATCGACTAATATCTTTTTTTCCTCTATACCTCTAATAAACCTTCTACTTAAAACTTCCTCCATACTTCCATAATCATTTGGAGTATCTATAGTTTTTATTTTAAATCTTCTATAGTCAGATCTTTTAGCCTCACCATTTTCAAACACTACCATAGATCCTACTGATTGTACTCCACTTATATTTGAGATATCATATGCTTCTATTCTCTTTATTTGGTTCTCTAAATTTATTGCATCTTGTATTTCTTCCAATGCCTTTAAGTTTTTTCTATGTTTCCTTAGAAATTGATCTCCATATTTTTTTAGCATATCCTTTGCATTATTACTTACCATATGGATTAGTTGAAACTTTTCTCCCCTTTTAGGTACTAAAACATTTACTTTAGCCTTCTTCTTTTCTCCTAGCCATTTCTCAATTGTATCTAAATCATCTATTTCTTCTTCAATCAAAATTTCCTTTGGAATATATGCAGAACCAATATAGAATTGTTTTATAAATGAACTTATTATCTCTTTTCTCTCTGTATTAAACATATCATCCATAATATAATGTTCTCTACCTATTATCTTTCCACTTCTAATAAAAAATATCTGTATACAAACCTCTTCTATACCCCTAGCCATAGCAATTACATCTTGATTTATAAAATTATTTGTCACTATTTTTTGCTTTTCTAATAATAATTTTAAAGAGTTTAATTGATCTCTATATATACCCGCTTTTTCAAATTCTAATTTTTTAGATGCCTCATTCATTTTTCCCTGTATATTTTCTATTAAACTCTTATCCCTTCCTGAAAGAAATCTTATAACTTCATCTATTGTCTTCATGTACTCTTCTTCATCCACATTTCCCATGCAAGGTCCATTGCATTTACCTATATAATAATTTAAACAGGGTCTAAAATCCTTTAAGTTCTTTGTAAGATTTAATTTACAAGTTCTTATAGGATAGATATCATGGATAATATCTATGGTGTCATTTACTGCTGTAACACTTGGGTATGGTCCAAAATACTTTGCTCCATCCTTCAGTACTCTTCTAGTCTTTAATACCCTAGGATATTTTTCATTCAATGTAACTTTTATATATGGATACTGTTTATCATCCCTAAGGAGTATATTGTATTTAGGCTTATGTTTTTTGATTAGATTAGACTCCAATATTAAAGCTTCTATTTCATTGTCTACTATAATATATTCAAATTCAACAATATGGCTTACCATTGTCCGAACTTTTAAGCCTTGATTTTTAGTAGATTGAAAGTATTGTCTAACCCTATTTTTTAATGATATAGCCTTGCCTACATATATTATTTCATCTCTATTGTCTTTCATTATATAAACACCCGGTTTATCAGGTAAGTTTTTTAATGCTTCCTGTATATCAAACATATAATCACCTTTTATTTTTTAAAAATTAAAGCTACTTTATTCTTCATTATATAAAATTATCTTTGCAATCTCAGGTCGGTTAAAAATTCGAATAGGTATTATACTATTGCCAAGACCTCTATTTACAAACATAGTTGAATTATCCTTGGTGTATAGACCACTTGTGTACTCTGGAAATAGGCCTTGGTCTGGTGCAACTAATCCACCTACAAATGGTATTCTAAATTGTCCACCATGAGCATGCCCTGTAAAAGTCAGGTCTATATTTTCATTTGCATATATGGAAAAGAGCTCTGGCCTGTGACTAAGCAAAATTTGAAAAACAGAATCATCAGACAGACTTTTAAGTTCTTTTTTTAACTTAGATAAATCTGTGCCCTCTATATAATTAGATGTTAAAAAATCTGGATCTGATAAACCTATTATTTCAATCTTTGATTCATTCTTTACTATACTTAATTTGTCATCATCAAGAATTTTCACACCTACATCAAGTAATTCTTTTTTTATTTTATTATATTTTCCAGACCAAGCTTCATGATTGCCTGAAACATAATATACCGGAGCAATTTCCACTGCTCCTTTTATAAATGTCATTGCTACATCTAAATCATATCTTCTTCTATCAATTAAATCTCCTGTAACAACTATTATGTCTGGAGATGTTTTATCTATCTTGTTTAATAAATATTTTTGATCTATACCAAAGTCTTTATTATGGAGATCAGAAATCTGAACTATAGTAAACCCGTTAAATTCCTCTGGTATTTTAGGATTACTATACTTAATCTCTGTAGTGGTTATACTGTTATTTTGCCATATGAAAAATATTGACATCCCAAGGATAACAGATATTATGATAAAAATAAATTGATTTTTTTTACTATCCATGCTTTCTGCCCCTTTTAATATATTTCTATATAATATATATTATAACATATTTACAGTTCATATAATTTGGATTTAAACTATATTATATCCTCTATATAAGACATAGGAAAAATGACTAGAATATATCTAGTCATTTGCCTTTAATGAATCTATCATTTTAATATTTTTAAGTTTTTTAATCATAAATAAATCTACTATTATTGAAAATAATAAAGTTATAACAGCAGAAAGTGCATAGCTTGTAATTGTTATACTCCTTCCAAACATAAAAACTGAATCTTCCACTGTTAAAATTATAAATCTGTGAAGGTACTTACCTAATATAAGGCCTACAAATGTCCCTATAGTAGCCAATATACTTATTTCTCTAAAAATATAGGTATAATGTTCATCAAATCAATTTTTATCACTTTCAATAAATTCTTTATGACTCTTATAAGCAGATAAAAAACTTAAGAATCCCACAATTCCACTAAAAATAGCAAGTCCGCTTAATCCATCTATTGATAATCTTTGTAAAGACTGTACTGTTAATATAATACCTAAAATTATTTGGATATTTCTATCCTTCTTTATTTTTTTCATAGAACAACCTCACCTTAACTTATTTCTCATTTATCTACTTATATTCATATCCTCTTCGTCTTTTCCTTTAACCAATCTTTTTCATCTTCATTTAAATATGGTGAGATTTTATTATAGACATCTTTGTGATAATTGTTTAGCCAAGACTTTTCATCTTCAGATAGTAGTTCTACATCTATTACATTTAAATCTATAGGCACAAAAGATAGTGTTTCAAATTTTAAAAACTCTCCAAACTCTGTCTTCCTATCTTCTTCAACTAGCACTATATTCTCTATTCTTATGCCATGTCTTCCCTCTTTATATACACCTGGTTCTATTGATGTTATCATACCTTTTTCAAAGCTTACAGAACTTGGGTGTTGTGATATTCTGTGAGGACCTTCGTGTACATTTAATAGATATCCTACTCCATGACCTGTACCATGTTTATAATCTAAGCCATTTTCCCAAAGGGGCTTTCTACATATAGCATCTAGTTGGTGTCCAGTAGTTCCCTCTAAAAATTTAGTATTTATAAGGTTTATATGTCCCTTTAGAGTCAATGTAAAATCTCTCTTTTCTTCATCAGTAATATTTCCTAAAGCTACTGTTCTAGTAATATCTGTAGTTCCGTCTATGTATTGCCCACCTGAATCTACTAGATATAGACCTTTATTTTTTAAGTTTGAATAGTTTTTTTCATCTGCCCTATAATGTGCCATTGCTGCATTTTCTCCATATGCAGATATGGTGTCAAAGCTAGGTTCTAAATACATATCTTGCTCTTTTCTAAACTCTTCTAACTTTTCTGCTGCTGTGATTTCTGTTATCTCTTTTGTTCCTATATTTTTATCTAGCCAATAGAAAAATTTACATAGAGCTGCTCCATCTTTTATATAAGCATTTTTTTGATTTTTTATTTCCATATCATTTTTTATAGCTTTTAGTTTTGTAGTTATATCAACTTCATCGATGATATCTTTATCTGCGATTTTACTATATAGATATCCATTCATCTTAGTTTTATCCAAGATGATAGTTGCACCCTTGGAGATGTTTTCTAGAAAAGCATCTATTTCATCATAATCTTTAATTTCAATTTTATTTTCTTTTAAATAGTTATTTACTTCTCTATTTAATTTATCTTCATTGATAAATAAGTAAGAATTATCTTTTCCTACTATTGCATAGGAAATTACAACTGGATTATTTTTAATATCATTTCCCCTTATATTGTATAGCCAAGCGATATCATCTAATCCACCTAGTATAAGATAATCTCCTTTTTTCTCTTTTAAATTGTCTCTTATCTTTTCTATCTTCTCAAAGGCATCCATTCCTGTATATTTTTTTTCATGAATAAAGCTATCTCCCTTTGGTAGTAGTGGTCTATCTTCCCAAATTTCATCTATTAGGTCATATTTATCTACTATATTTATATTTTCTACCTTTTCTTCTATATTTTCTATATCCCTTTGCGAAAACACTTTTCCATTTAAACCTATGGTATCTCCTTCCTTTAAATTTTTTTCAAGCCATTGTATGTGATTTAAAACTCCCTTTAGTCCTAGTTTATGCAATTGAAATTCTGAACCCTTTATTTCATTTTCAGCCTGAGTAAAATATCTTCCATCTGCCCATAGCATAGCTTTATCTTGAGTTATAACTACAGTTCCAGCAGAACCGGTAAAACCTGATATCCACTCTCTACTCTTGTATCTATCTGCTATGTACTCTGAATTATGTGGATCAGATGTAGGTATAATATATGCACTAATCTCTCTTTCTTTCATTAGCCTTCTTAATTTGCTTACTATTTCGTTTATAGACAAATCCATCACTCCTTAGTATTCTTTAATTATTAATTATATTATATACTATAATTCAATTCTACCATATATGAACTAATTCTAAGTCAGCAAATAAAAACCTAGTAGATTTCTCCACTAGATTTAAATGAAAAGCTGTATATCTGAACTTAAGGCATCATTCAGATAGTCCTCTGCTGTTATTATGCTGGCCTGATCCAATAAATCATCTTCACTAAAACCCATAACTTCACATGATAATTTACAAGCCCTTATATTTACATTCTTTTCTAGAGCTTCCTTTAAAAAATCATCTAATGAAGGGGTATCATTGTCTTTCATCATGCCAGTTAACATCTTTTTACCCATACCCCCAAAATTCATCTTGGACAAAGGTAAATCTTCTATATTATTTGGAGTCATACTGGCAAACATTTTTTCTGATGTGGTTTTTTCTTTTTCAGATATCTTGTTTGGATCTCTAATTAGCATTAAGCCCCAAAAGGCAAAGAACATAGTTACATCTATGTCCATACCCCTAGCAGTATTTGACAATATCAATGCTGCTAAAGCCTTATCATATTCTCCACTAAACATTAGGATACTCATTTTTTTATTCATAAAAACCTCCTTTCTACTAGGATTAGTAGAAGGAAGTGTTTCTATACTTACTTTTATAATAATCTATATTTCCACTAATATTTTTGAGTAAATTAACTAAAAGATAGATTTCATCGTAGTCATTGTATAGTCCTAGACTTATTCTAACCATACCTGGTCTATTATCTTTTTGCTCTTTATAACTTTCCATCTCTTCTTCTGAAATATTTAACAACCTTTGGATATAGGGTTGGGCACAAAAACAGCCATTTCTAACTGCAATACCCCCTTCTTCTCCTAGTATATTTGCCAATTCATAATGGCTAAGTCCATCCATATTAAATGACACAATTGAAACCTTATTATCTACATCAAAATCATCGTATATAATAAGATTTTCTATTTCTTTCATATGCTCTAAAGCGTATTTAGTTAAACTCCTCTCATACTCCTCTACTTTTTCCATATTTAGTTTTTCCAAAGTTTTTATACTTTCTACTAGGGCTACAACTCCCATTAAATTTGGAGTGCCTGCCTCTTCTTTTTCTGGAGGCTTTGCCCATATAACCTCTTTCATTGATACATAGTCAATAGTCCCTCCACCTATGTGTTCAGAGTATCCATTTTCAAACACTTCTTTTGGAGCTATGAGTGCGCCAATACCAAAAGGACTATACATCTTATGAGAAGAAAAAGCTACATAATCAATGTGTTCAGGACTATTTATATCCTTCATATCAAATGAACTGTGGGGAATTAGTTGTGCTCCGTCAACTAAGATTTCCGCACCATGTGCATGGCAAATCCTTGCTATATCATGTATAGGATTTTTATATCCAGTAACATTGGATGCTCCTGTCACAGCTACTAAACCTACTTTCCCCTTATATTTATTTAATTTGTATTCTAAATCCTCCATAGACAATCTACCATATTTGTCTATATCTATATAGTCTGTATCGTATCTATATTTCCAAGGTAATAAATTTGAGTGATGTTCCATGTGTGTAAACAACACCATTTTATCCTTTAATTTATCTTTTAATCTATAGGATAGTTTGTTAATACATTCTGTAGTGTTTTTTAGAAAAACTACTGTATGATAGTCCCTATCTCCTTTTACAAAGTCTATAACTACATCTCTAGCGCTATCATATGCTTTTGATGATATTATAGACTTATATCCAGTTCCTCTATGAACTGATGAATAATTAGGAGAAAAATCTAAAATTTCCTCTAAAACTGATTTAAATGCAGGAGTTGTTGCTCCATTGTCAAAGTTTATATAATGAACTTTGTTCCCAGTTTTTAATTCTACTGTGCTATTTGCACCTATAACTAAATCCTTGTACACTTTACCCCCTCCTTTTATACCCTATTATTAGTTTATTTGTCCATGATTTTTTGGTTACCTTTTATTTTTATTTTAGCTTTCCATTGTAAGTATTTAAGATTAATGATATTATTGTAAATAATTAATCATCAAACAAGAGGTGAAGAAATGAAAAAGACTTTTTATATAACTTTTGTTATTTCTATAATTATATTTTCTATTGTATTTGTAGTATTGAACTATACTTCATCTTCAAATGATAATGAAATAGTTAATACAGATGTATATAATGGAAATTTAGATGATGACAATGGTAAAAGTGACAAGAAAGAAAATAATAAAGATGAACTTTTATTTTTAGTATTAGGTGTAGATAGTAATGATGTACATAAACATTCTGGCATAAGAACAGATACTATGATTCTAAGCAAAGTAAACTTTAAAACTGGCGAGATAAATCTTTTATCAATTCCTAGAGATACTAGAGTTAAGGTAAAAGGAAAGTTAGATAAGATAGCTCACGCACATTCCTATGGTGGAGTAGATCTTACTCTTGAAACTGTAAGAGATTTTTTAAATATAGACTTGGATTATTATGTTAAGGTAAACTATGAAGCAGTAAAGGAAGTAGTAAATGCCATAGATGGTGTTGAAATAGATGTGCCTAGAAGGATGAAATATGATGACACTACCCGTGGAAAAGAGTTTCATGTAGATATTAAAAAAGGACTACAAACTCTAGATGGTGACAAATCCTTAGAATTTTTAAGATGGAGAAAAGATAATAAAGGAATTGGTTATCCAGGAGGAGATGTAGGTAGAATTGAAGCTCAACAAATGTTTATAAAAGAGCTTATAAAACAAACTATAGATATAAAGAATGTATTTAAAATCCCTAAACTTATTAAGACATACTATGATTATGTAGATACAAATATCCCAATGGACACCATGTTAAAAGGTGGAAATATGGCTAGAAAGATAGATATGGAGAAGATGAATACAAATACTATTCCTGGTGAAGGAGAATATATTAATAGGGTAAGTTATTTTATCTATGAAAAAGAACCAATGGAGGAATTAGTAAAAGAAATGTTTGGAGACTATATAAAATAAAATGACGGCTTAAGCCGTCATTTTATTTTTACTTTACTATATTTATAGGTTTATCATTTAACCAGGAATCTATATTATCAAAGACTATTTTCGCTCTTCTTACCATTGCTTCTTCTGTTGCATATCCAATATGAGGTGTTAGTATTGCACCACTTTCTTTTAATAAGGAGTAATCCTCTGGTATAGGAGGTTCCATATCAAATACATCTATACCTGCTCCAGCAATTTTTCCATCTCTTAATGCCTTAGCAAGAGCTTCATTATCAATTATTGGTCCTCTAGCTGTATTTATTAAAAGTGCATCTTCTTTCATAAGACCTATTTTATATTCATCTATTATGCCTTTTGTGTCTTCATTTAGAGGAAGATGGATTGTTACTATATCACTCTCTTTCATTAATTCTTCTAATTCTAAATATCTTACACCTTTATCCTTTAGTTCTTGATTTTCACTTCTATTATATGCTATTACATCACATCCAAAGGCTAATCCTATTTCTGCAACTTTTTTACCAATAGCTCCTGTACCTACTACTCCTAGAGTCTTACTATATAAATCTTGTTGTCTATATCCTTCCTTTGTAGAACCTTCTCTAGTTTTTTTGTCTAGAGGCAATATATTTCTAAGAAGAGAAATAATAAGTCCAAATGCTAATTCTGCAACAGAAGAAGTACTATATCCTGCTGCATTTGAAACTAAAATATTCTTCTCTCTACAAGCTATCAAATCTACATGATCAACGCCTGTAAATGCTACAGATATCATTTTTAATTTTTCTGCTGCCCTTATTACTTCCCCATTCAAAGGACTATTGGCTATAATTAAAATGTCTGTATCCTTAACCCTTTCTTTTAGTTCATCTAAATCCTGTGTTTTTTCATTGAAAATTACTAATTCATGTCCATTATCTGTAAGGGGTTTCCCAATATTTCTAATTTCTTCCTCTAAAACCCCCAAAGGTTCTAATACTGTGATTTTCATTTTTTCAGCTCCTCTATTTTAATTTAACAATTTACTTAAAAATTGACCTGTATAGGATTTTTTATTTTTACTTACTTCTTCTGGAGTTCCTGTAGCTACTAAGGTACCACCTTTATCTCCACCTTCAGGTCCTAAGTCTATTATATGATCTGCTGTTTTTATTACATCTAGATTATGTTCTATAACTATTATAGTATTGCCTCCTTCTACAAGACGATTTAATACTTTAATAAGCTTATGGATATCAGCAGAATGTAGTCCAGTAGTAGGCTCATCTAGTATATATATTGTCCTTCCTGTAGACCTCTTTGATAATTCTGTAGCTAGTTTTACCCTTTGAGCTTCTCCACCTGAAAGTTCTGTTGAAGATTGACCTATTTTTATATATCCAAGACCTACATCAAATAGAGTTTCAAGTTTCCTTTTTATTTTAGGTATATTTTCAAAAAAGTTTAGCCCCTCTTCTACTGTCATATCTAGGACGTCAGATATGGTCTTACCCTTATATTTAACTTGAAGAGTCTCCCTATTATACCTCTTACTCTTACATACTTCACAGGGAACATATACATCTGGTAAAAAGTGCATCTCTACTTTTAATATACCATCACCTTTACATGCTTCACATCTTCCACCCTTAACATTGAAACTAAATCTTCCCTTCTTATATCCTCTGATTTTAGCTTCATTTGTCATTGCAAATACATCTCTAATATGATCAAATACTCCTGTATAAGTTGCTGGATTAGATCTAGGAGTTCTCCCTATAGGGCTTTGATCTATTGCTATAACCTTGTCAAGATTTTCTAAACCCTTTATTTCTCTATGTTTTCCAGGTCTTATTTTGGCTCTATTCAAACTTTGAGCTAGAGACTTATATAGTATTTCATTTACCATAGAAGATTTACCTGAACCAGATACTCCTGTTACTGCAGTAAGCACTCCCAGGGGAATTTTTATATCTATATCTTTTAAATTATTTTCCTGAGCACCTATTATTTCTATCCACTTGCCATTAGGGGTTCTTCTCTTTTCTGGTACTTTAATCTTTAATTTATGTGATAGATACTTCCCAGTAATAGAATCTGAATTATTTTTTATATCTTCTACATCTCCCTGGGCTATTACATACCCACCATGGATTCCTGCTCCAGGGCCAATATCTACTATATGATCTGCCATATACATAGTGTCCTCATCATGTTCTACTACTATTAGCGTATTTCCTATATCCGTAAGGTTTCTCAAAGCCTTTAAAAGCTTTTCATTATCCCTTTGATGAAGTCCAATACTTGGTTCATCTAATACATAGACAACTCCTACTAAACTAGAACCTATTTGACTTGCCAAACGAATCCTTTGGGACTCCCCTCCTGATAAAGTGGCTGTCATTCTAGAAAGTGTCAGATAATTAAGTCCTACATTTTCTAAAAATCCAAGCCTTTCATTTATCTCTTTTAGAACTTGTTCTCCTATTATCTGCTGTTTTTCTGAAAGCTTTAAATTAGAAAAGAATTCAATAGCCTTTGTTATGGAAAGGTCTGTAGCTTCAATTATATTTAACCCATCTATTTTAATTGACAATACTTCATCTCTAAGTCTCTTTCCTTGGCAATTTGGACAAGGATCCTCCATCATATATTTATCTATTTTACCTCTCATATAATCTGAATTAGTAGAGGCATATCTTCTCTCTAAATTTGGAATTACACCTTCAAAAGTTCCCTTATAACTTCTCATTCCATCAAATCTACTATTAAATTTAAATGAAATTTCCCTATCAGTACCATATAACAATTCATCTATGAATTTTTTTGGAGCTTCATTTAGAGGTTTTTTTAAACTAAAGTCATGATCCTTAGCCAATGTCTTAAATATTTGATAGTAGTATGTGTCTTCACCTGAACTACTATAAGGTGCTATACCCCCCTTTTCTATACTCAAATCTCTATTTGGAATGATAAGGTCTGGATCTATTTTTTTATAAAATCCTAAACCATTACAGGTAGGGCACATTCCAAAGGGACTGTTAAAAGAAAACATCCTAGGAGATATTTCTTCTATAGATATATTACAGTCCGGACAGGAAAGTTTTTGACTAAAGGTAATCTTATCTCCATTTATTATATCTACTATTACTAAACCATCAGAAAGCCTTAACGCAGTCTCTAATGAGTCTGTAAGCCTTGGCTCTATACCTTCTTTTATTACTATTCTATCTACTACTACCTGAATATTATGTTTCTTATTTTTTTCTAATTTAATATCTTCACTTATTTCTCTGTTTTCCTCATCTACTACAAGTCTTATAAACCCTTCTTTTTTGATATTTTCGAAAACTTTTAAATGCTCCCCTTTTTTTCCTCTAACTACAGGGGATAGTATTTGCAATTTTGTCCTATCACCAAATTCCATAATTTTATCAACCATTTGGTCAACTGTTTGACTGGTTATCTCTTTTCCACATTTATAGCAATATGGAGTTCCAATTCTTGCGTATAAAAGCCTTAGATAATCATATATTTCAGTTACAGTTCCCACTGTTGATCTTGGGTTTTTGCTTGTGGTCTTTTGATCTATGGATATAGATGGAGATAAACCTTCTATATATTCTACATCTGGCTTATCCATTTGCCCTAAGAACTGCCTTGCATAACTGGAAAGAGACTCTACATATCTTCTCTGTCCTTCTGCATATATTGTATCAAAGGCCAATGAAGATTTACCTGAGCCACTTAGTCCTGTAAATACAATAAATTTGTCTCTTGGTAAATCTAAATTAATATTTTTTAAATTATTTTCCTTAGCTCCTCTAATGACTATTTTATCATTTGACATTTTTCCACCTCTGTATTATAGCTTCTTCTTTAGATTAATAATTTGATCTCTCAATTCTGCTGCCCTCTCAAAGTCTAATTCTTCTGCAGCTATTAACATAGCCCCTTCTAAGCCTGCAATCATAGATTCTATTTCATCTTTACTAAATTCTTCTTTATACTCACCTGTCTCTTCTGCAACTATAGTAGCTTCTATTATATTCCTAACTTCCTTAGTTATAGATTTAGGAATAATATTATTGTCTATATTATATTTATTTTGAATCTCTCTTCTTCTATTTGTCTCATCTATAGTAGTTTCCATTGCCTTTGTAATCTTATCTGCATACATAATTACTTTTCCCTCTACATTTCTAGCAGCTCTACCAGTAGTCTGTATTAGAGAAGTTTCCGATCTTAAAAACCCTTGTTTATCAGCATCAAGAATTGCAACTAGAGATACTTCCGGCAGGTCTAGCCCTTCCCTAAGAAGATTTATCCCTACTAATACATCATATTTACCAAGTCTTAAATCACGAATTATCTCCATTCTTTCAATGGTATCTATGTCAGAATGAAGATAAGTTACCTTTATCTTTATTTCTTTAAAATAATTAGTTAAATCCTCTGCCATCTTCTTGGTTAAAGTAGTTACAAGGACTCTCTCTCCTCTTTCCACTACTTTGTTTATCTCAGATATAAGATTATCTATTTGATTATTTATAGGTCTTACTTCTATAACTGGATCCAACAGTCCTGTTGGTCTTATTATCTGCTCTACAGTTTGTTGAGTGTGCTTATATTCATATTTTCCTGGAGTTGCTGATACATAAAGTATTTGATTTACTAAGGATTCAAACTCAGTAAACTGCAATGGTCTATTATCTAATGCTGATGGAAGTCTAAATCCATATTCTACTAGATTCATCTTTCTAGATTTATCTCCTTCATACATCCCTCCTATTTGAGGTACTGTAACATGTGATTCATCTACTATAATCAAAAAATCATCAGGAAAATAGTCTATAAGTGTAAATGGACGACTTCCAGGCTCTCTATTGCTTAAATGTCTAGAATAGTTTTCTATTCCTGAACAAAACCCCATTTCACTTAACATCTCCATATCGTACCTGGTTCTCTGTTCTAATCTTTGAGCTTCTACTAATTTTTCTTGATCTCTTAGAACTTTTAATCTTTCTTCTAGTTCTTCTTCTATAGTTACTAAAGCTCTATCTACTTTATCTTGTGTAGTGGCAAAGTGAGAAGCTGGAAATATAGATATGTGATTTCTGTACCCTATTATTTCTCCAGTTAGATGATTTACTTCTACTATTCTTTCTATCTCATCTCCAAAAAACTCTATTCTTACAGTATTCTCACTAGAAGCTGCTGGAAATATTTCTAATATATCTCCTCTAACCCTGAAGGTTCCTCTTATAAAGTTTATATCATTTCTCATATACTGGATATCTATTAATTTTTTCATTATTTCATCTCTATCCTTTATCATACCTGGCCTTAAAGAAACAACTAAATTTTCATAATCTATTGGATCTCCCAAACCATATATACAAGATACAGATGCAACTATTATAACATCTCTTCTTTCAAATAAAGCAGCTGTTGCAGAGTGCCTTAATTTATCTATTTCATCATTTATAGATGAATCCTTTTCTATATAAGTATCAGTTTGTGCCACATAGGCTTCTGGCTGATAATAGTCGTAATAACTTACAAAATATTCTACAGCACTGTTTGGAAAAAACTCTTTAAATTCGCTTGCAAGTTGATATGCAAGTGTCTTATTGTGTGCTATTACCAGAGTTGGTTTTTGAACCTGTTCTATAATATTTGCCATTGTAAATGTTTTACCTGAACCTGTGACGCCCAGTAGTATCTGATGTTTTAAATTATCTTTTATCCCCTTAGATAATTTTTTTATAGCCTCAGGTTGATCTCCTGTAGGCTTATAGCTTGACTCTATTTTAAATTTATTCATATTTTCACCTCGTGTTTGAACGTTTGTTCACATATATATTATATAATATTTATTTATTATGTCAAAACTTATTATATAAGAAAAAACTATATCAAAATACTTAATTTAAGAAAGCTTTTCTTGAAACTCATTTTGAAAAAGTTCTTTAATAAATAATTGTAAAGTATAACTTTCCTATGCCTTATAGGAAATATGCTTGTTAAAACTTTTTATATATTGTAAAATATGATTTAAGGAGTGAACTTTTATGAAACATTTTATCTACATAGGAATTTTTATCCTTTCAACTTTAGTACTATCCTCTTGTAATGATAGTACCCAAAGCCCTATACTTTTAAAAGAAAGCAATGCTATAGAAAATAAAAGTGAAGAAAAAATAGATTATGAAATTGAAAAAATTGTACTTTCTAAAGGCTATCAAACAATAGAACCTAATGTTAAGCTTATAAAAAAAGAAGCCAACTATAAATTAATGGCTTCCCTAGGTTTAATAAATTCTTCAGGTGCTGATGTAGTAGATATTTCTAAGTCTGGAAGCCAAATAGATATATATGTAAAAAATAAGATTAATAAAAAGAAAGTCCAACTAGTAGTTCCACAGATATTAATTAATTTAAAAGATTCTAAACTAAAAGATATTGAAAATTTAAGTTTCAATATAATTAATGAAAACTATGAACCAATAAATCTAAAGATAGATGCCAATGAAGCTATAAACAAAGTAAATGCTAATTTTGGAATATCTACTAGTTCTCTACCTAGTATTAAAATTTCAAAAGTTGAAGATGAATTATTTTGGAATCTAAAATATGAAAATATATTTGATAAATATAATAAAGAAACCCCTTTAGTAAATCTTTCAGTAAAAATAAACGCAAATAGTGGAGATATAGCCAAATCATCTAAAACCTTTATTTCTTCCTTTATAGATGAAGGATACATACTAGATTATATTTCAAATAAATATATACTATATAAAAAGGTACAGCCTATTGAAGGAACTGAACAATTTAAAGAAGAACTATGGACTCTAGACGTGGATAATGATAAAAAAGAATTACTTTATTCATCTAAAAATAAAATTCAAACCGCAGTATTTAGTCCTGACTTTAAAAATATTGGAATTTTGGAATCAATAGATAATAATAATAATCTGTATATAGTTTCTATAAAAGAAAAAAAAGCATATAAAGTCTTATTCGAGAAAGATACAAACCCTCAAATAATTAAATGGAAGGACAACAAGAGTTTATATATAGTTGATAATAAAGATTTAGGATCAATTATATATGATTACAATATAGAAGATAATAATAAATCCATAGTAGCAAGTAAAAGTGAGCATATATTGGGCTTAGATCTACTAGGAGAAAAAATATTAGTAAGTAAAATAAAAAATGACGAGACAAAAGACTTTTATCTCACAGATGATTTTGAAAATATTATATTTGAAAAAACAGGAGCTACTCCAAAATTCATTACAAAGAATATAATAGGATTTCTAGAAAACAATGAAAAAGAAAATAAGGATATCCTATATATATACGATTTGAAAAAAGATAAAATATATGATACTTTAAATTTAAATATCTGTAATATCTATCCTCTAGATGAAGAAGAGCTATTTATAATAGAAAGAAATCAAAATACCAGCGATTATACGCTCCATCGATACAATATAAAAGACAAAGAAATTTCAAATATTTCTAATATAAATAACTCAAATATATATCTAAATAAAAATCAAGGTCTATTATACCTGGATTCCCCTCTTCCCTACGAAGAAAATAAAACCCAAATTATATATTCTCTAGATTTATCCATATTAGAAAATTAAAATCCTAAGCTCATATATGAGCTTAGGATTTTTTATAACTAAGAAATTTTTTGCCTTCTATATACTTGTTTATAAATATAATAAATTCATGTCCAAATAACCCAAATATGGGAGCTATAAAAGGATTTAACTTTTCTATACTTATATATAAAAGAATAGCACTATATAAAAGCAAATTTATAGATGAATGCTTTTTCTTATTCTTTGCAGAAGATACTAAACTATAATCTCCATAGCTTAATATTGCAAATAGTGGAATCGGTCTAATCATTGTATCTCCAATAAATATAATGAAGGGTATAGGCCAAAATCTGTTTAAAGCTATTCCTTTTTTTACTTTTCCCTTTAAATAAAATATATCATCTCTAGATTGATCTCCACCATTTATAAAAATCAATAAACTCTCTATCATGTGTAGTACAGCCACCACAGTCATTATTTCATATCCGTCTACATTTGGATATGAAAATATAAGACTAAATAATACTAGAATACTTCCTCCATAAGAAATACACATAAACCTCTTATCTTTTAGTGAAAGTAATAAAGATATCATAATAATATAAAAGAAATGTCTAGGTATAATTGAAACCTGTAAATATATAAGTACAACAGTAGTAATTATACCACCAAATACACCAAATACTATAGATAATAAGGTAGCCTTTAATGGAGATTCCACTTCTTTTTTATATTGATAATAAATTACAGATATTACCAATATAAAAAAAGGAGATTTAAATGACTTAATTATATCTATAACTGTAAAATACACAATTAGAGATAGCCCGTACACTATAGTTTCCCCTTTTTTATGTTTTATTTAATTGGCTATTTTGTTTTTTAATACTTCCAAAGCTTTTTGAAGTTGAAGATCTTCTTTTATATTATTAACTCCAATTTCTTCTATATCCTCCGGAAGCTCTACTACTATATCAGGCTCTATACCTATACCATGTATATTAGTACCATTTGGTGTAAAATATTCAGATATAGTAAGTTTTAAAGCAGATCCATCTTGTAGAGGCCTAATTCTTTGAACCACACCCTTACCAAAACTAGTAGTTCCTATTAACTCTCCTCTATTATGGTCTTTTATAGCGCCTGCCAAAATTTCAGAAGCACTTGCACTTCCTTCATTTATTAATACTACTAATGGTATATCCGTCTTAGAAGTATTGGATCTTAGATACTCTCTTTCACCATTCTTGGTCTGAGTATACACAATATCCACATCTCCTAGGAGTTCATCTGCTATGTTTTTTGTAACGTCTAGTAGTCCACCTGGATTATATCTTAAATCAATAATAAGTCCTTCTACCTTAGATTTTTCCAAACTCTTTAAGCTCTGTTTAAAATCCTTATCTGTTAATTCATCAAAGGATGTAATTTTTATATATCCTATATTATCATCTATTATATTAGGCTTTACTGTTACAAGTCTTATTTCTTTTCTAACTATAGTTATATCTAGGATTTTATTTTCTCCTTGTTTATCTTTTCTCATTATACTTAAAGTAACCTCTGTGTTTGGCTCACCTTTCATAACCTTTACCGCTGCATCCATTTGATCTGCAGTAAACTCTTTACCATCTACTTTAATAATTTTATCTCCTGGTTTTATACCCGCCTTTTCTCCTGGAGTATCTTCTATTGGAGATACTACAGTTATAAAATTATCTTCACCAGGTGTAACTATTACTCCTATACCTCCATATATACCAGAAGTCTGCTGATGAAAATCTTCATATTCTTCAGCAGTCATATATTGAGAATAAGGATCTCCTAAAGCTTCTACCATTCCTTTTAACTGACCCTCTAGCAACTTAGAATCATCTACATCTTTTAAGTAATTTTCCTTAATTAAATTCTCCAATACTAACACTTTAGAAAAATCTTTGTAAACTGAATATATTTCCTCGTATTCTCCCCTAGGGATAATCACTCTTTCATCCATTTGAATTGTTGCTATATTAGTAAATCCAAATGTTATTAGATTAGTTAAGATTAACAATACAAGAAATATTATTGTGATTTTTTTCTTAGACATTATCTTCACCCCATATTTTAACTTATAAAACTATCTTATTAAATAACTATTCACATTATACCACACTACTATTCCAAAATATTCAAAAAAGAAAAAAGGGGAATTAATTCCCCTTTACCCATGGCACTGGATTCTGATAAGCTCCATTTTTTCTAACTTCAAAGTGAGAATGTGGTCCCGTTGAAAATCCTGTGCTTCCTATTTTAGCTATTCTCTCTCCTCTTTTAACCTTTTGACCATTACTTACAGTAATAGAAGAGTTGTGAGCATATAGTGTTACAATCCCACCACCATGATCTACCATTACTGTCTTTCCATATCCTCCTAGATATCCAGTCTGTATAACTGTTCCATCAGCAGCAGCAGCCACTTTTGAACCTGTAGGAGCTGGGATATCTATTCCTGTATGGAATTTTTTAGTATTATAAATAGGATGTATTCTATATCCATATGGAGAACTTATTCTAGTGTGTCCTGGAACTGGCCACTCCATCTTTCCACCTGAATAAGGTCCTGTATTTGTTTGTAGCTTAACTATTTTACTTTCTATATCTTTTGCATATTGATTTAATTCATCATATTCTTTTTCTAAGGCCTTTTTATCTTTTTCAAGTCTACCCATTAATATTTCCTTTTCTCTAGTTGCTTGCTCTAGTTTTTTTCTTCTAGATTCTATTTTAGATTTTGTAATTTCTACTGAAGCCCTTTGGCTTTCAAGTTCTACTTTCTTTTCATCTATTGTATCTCTTTGTTCCTTCATAAATTTTACAAGTTCTTTGTCATGATCTGCTATAGTTTTTACCATATCTTGTCTAGATAAAAAGTCTTTTACATCTTCTGAGCTAAGTAATAGTTCTAAATATCCAACTTCACCGTTCATGTACATAGCTCTAACTCTTTTTCCAAATGTTTCTTTTTTCTCTTCTAGATTTATTTCAGCTTCTTTCAACTCTTCTGTAGTCTTTACTATATTATCTTCAATTACTCCTAATTCTTTTTCTACTTCTTCTAACTCAACTGTAGCCTTGTCCATTTTTTTATCTAAATCATCAATTTGATTTGAAATAGATTTAGTTTGGTTTTCTATTCCTTTTATTTGTTTTTTTGCATCTTTAATTTCATTTATAACCTTATTTTGTTGATTTTTTAATTGATTTATATTATCAGCATAGACTTGGATAATGCTCATAGACAATATAAAAAGTACTAATAAAACTACAATTCTCTTTTTCATCAATATTCCCCCCTAAACATTTAAAAATCTCTTCATAGATATTAAACTTCCAAGTGCTCCAATCCCTGCGCCTATTGATATAAATATAATAGTTATATCTTCAAATATAGCAACTGGTGGAACTAATATTATCGAAATCATTGAATAGAGTTTTTCATTTACTGCTTGAAAAAAGTAATCATATCCAAAATATACAACTAGTATAGATATCACAGCACCAATAATACCAAAAAATACTCCTTCTAAAATAAATGGCCCTCTTATGTAACCATTTGTTGCCCCTACATATTTCATAATACCAATTTCTTTTTTTCTTGAACTTACTGTCAACTTTATAGTATTAGATATAATAAATATTGAAACAAAGATCAAGGCAGCTATTATAGTCATCCCACCTATTCTGATATAATTTGCAAATATCATAAGCTTGTCTATTATATCCTTGTGATATTTAACCTTTTCTATACCTTCTATAGGCTTAGTAGATTCTACTACTTCATCTGCATATTCCACATCTTTTAATTTTATTATATAAGAGTTAGGTAGTGGATTATTATCCAAGCCTTCTAATCCTTCTAAAATATAAGCTTCCTCTCCCCAATCTTCTTTCATCATCTCTAAAGCTTCATCTTTACTTTTAAAATTCATAGATACTACACCATCTTTACTTCTTATAACCTCTTCTAACTCTGCCATCTGATCATTACTTATATCGTCTTCTAAAAATATTTCTATTTCATCAAACTTAGTTTTAGTCTCCACTACTAAAGAATTTATACTTAGTATCAAAATCAATACCATTCCAAGTATCATCAAAACTGCTGATATTGAAGAAATTGATGCAATTCCCATACCCTTATTTCGCAATATGCCTTGCCAACCCTGTTTAAAAATATTTCTAATTAGTCTAATTTTCAAGGCCATAACCACCTTTCTCTTCGTCTCTTACTATATTTCCGTCTTCTATGGCTATGACTCTCTTTTTCATAGTATCAACTATGTCCTTGGCATGTGTTGCCATAAGTATTGTTGTACCTCGAGAGTTTATGTTTAATAATACTTTCATAATTTCATTTGCTGTATCAGGGTCTAAGTTACCAGTAGGCTCATCAGCTATTAGTATAGGAGGATTGTTTACTATAGCCCTTGCTATAGCTACTCTTTGATGTTCTCCTCCAGATAATTGATCTGGAAAGCAATTTGCTTTTTTACTCAAATTTACCATACCAAGTATCATTGGGACCCTTCTTCTAATTTCTTTAGGATGTGCTCCTATTATTTCCATAGCAAATGCAACATTTTCATATACAGTCTTTTTATGTAGTAATCGAAAATCTTGAAATACTACTCCTATATTTCTTCTGATATATGGAATTCTCCTATTCTTTACATCTGTTATGTCTTCCCCATTTAAATATATAGAGCCTTGAGTAGGTCCAACTTCTTTTAATAACAATTTTATCAAAGTAGATTTTCCAGCTCCACTTGAACCTACTAGAAATACAAATTCACCTTTCTTAATTTCTAAATTTATATTTGATAAGGCTCGTACACCATTCTGGTATTCTTTGCTTATATTTGTCAACTTTATCAAATGATTCACCTCATATGTTTAAAAAAACCTTTATTAGTTAATATCTATAACAATACATGATTTATATCCTAATCTATATTATAATATAGATTAGGATATAAATAAACTGTTTGAGGTGATTTCTTTGGATAAAAATTTAATTAGAGAAGAATTAATGGATATAAGATCCAATTTAGGGAAAGATAAACACAGGGAAAAAAGTGAGCAGATTATAAAAAAATTAATGGAGTCTGAATTTTATAAAAAGGCGAATAATATAATGGTATTCATTAGTTTTGAAAGTGAAATAGACACACATAAATTTATAAAGAAATCTATTAATGATGGTAAAAATATTTTTGTACCTATTACCATTCCTGATGGTAGAAAATTAAAGCCTTCTCACTTAAAAAGCTTTGATGAATTAGAATTAGGGGTTTATAATATTCTTACTCCTAAGAAGGAATTTATAAGATATAAAGATCCTAAAGATATAGACTTGATTATAGTTCCAGGACTTGGCTTTGATAAACAAGGATATAGAGTTGGATTTGGAGGAGGATATTATGATAGATTTTTATCTAATTTAGATGATGCTAAAAAAGTATCCATAGCTTTTGATTTTCAAATTTTAGATGAGGTGCCAAAAGAAGAATTTGATATACCTGTAGATTGTATATATACAGAAAAAAGAATAATTAATTGTAAATAATTATTTTTTTCCCTTTTTTGCCTATGAATTTTAAATTTAAGTGATATAATGTAAAAGGTATTTAATTTTGTAATTTAGGAGGAAATAATATGCATAGAACTGTAGGAACCATAGCAAGAGGAATAAGAACACCTATTGTAAAAGAAGGAGATGACCTTATACAAATAGTTGTAGACTCTGTGCTAGAGGCCTCTAAAGAAGAGAATTTCCAATTAAGAGATAAAGACGTTATTGGGATAACAGAGTCCTTAGTAGCAAGGGCCCAAGGAAATTATGCTCATATCGATGCAATTGGAAAGGATATAGCAAATAAATTTCCTGATGAAATAGGTATTGTATTTCCTATATTAAGTAGAAATAGGTTTTCTATATTGTTAAAAGGAATTGTTAAGAGTAACAGAAAAATTCACCTTTTACTTAGCTATCCTTCCGATGAAGTTGGAAACCATTTGATGAGTATAGATAAAATGGATGAATTAAATATTAATCCATATTCTGATAGCTTTGATGAAAATGAATATAGAAAGATGTTTGGAGAAAAAGTAGTCCATCCTTTCACTGGTATTGATTATGTAGATTTATATAAGGAAATAGGTAATGGAAATATAAAAATATACTTTTCAAATGATCCTAAAGACATATTAAAATATACTAAAGATGTATTAGTAGCAAATATCCATGAAAGACATAGAACAAAGAGAATCTTAAAAAATGCAGGTGCTAATATAGTATTTGGATTAGATGATATATTATCTTCCTCTGTAGATGGCAGTGGATATAATGAAGACTATGGTTTACTTGGTTCTAATTTAGCTTCCGAGAATGAAGTTAAGCTATTCCCAAGAAATAACAAGTACTATGTAGAAGAAATCCAAAAATTAATAATCGAAAAAACAGGAAAAAATATAGAAGTTATGATTTATGGTGATGGGGCTTTTAAAGACCCTATAGGTAAGATTTGGGAATTAGCTGATCCAGAAGTATCACCAGGGTATACAGATGGTCTAAAAGGTACACCTAATGAGCTTAAATTGAAATATATAGTAGATACAGAGTTTAGTGAATTAGATAAAGAGGAGATAATGTCTGCAGTTAAAAAGAAAATCTATACCAAAGATACAGATCTTTTAGCAAATGTAGAATCCCTAGGAACTACTCCAAGACAAATTACAGATTTAATAGGTAGTCTATGTGACCTAGTCAGTGGTAGTGGTGATAAAGGTACTCCAGTTGTCCTGGTACAAGGTTATTTTGATAACTATGCAAGTGAATAGAAATAAAAAAATGAAGTCCAATTGATGTTACCCCCCAAATCCGGACACGGATTTAGGGGGTTTTATCATGTCTAAATATTCATTTAAGTTTAAGTTAGAAGTAGTGAAAGATTATTTAAGTGGAGAAACAGGTGGTTATGAATCTATAGCAAAAAAATACGCTATAACAAATTTTAGTCGAGTTAGGGATTGGGTTAAAAATTATGAAAGCTACGGAGAAGAAGGACTAAAAATAAAATCTACAAAAACTTTTTACTCTGGAGAATTTAAGCTACGTGTATTACAATATAGGCAATACCATAATTGCTCTTACAGAGAAGCTGCTAATCACTTTGGTATTAGCAATCAGGGTACGATTGCTAATTGGCAAAGGCAATACTTAGATGAAGGCTTCGAAGGGCTTAATAAGTCGATTGGGAGGCCTAGTACTATGTCTGAAAACAAGAAGAAAAAAGATGCTTTAAATCTCACCAAAAGCGATAAAGAAGAATTAATTAAATTAAGAGAAGAAAATGAATTTCTGAGAGCGAGCTTAGCATACGAAAAAAAGCTAAAAGCCTTAGTCCAAAAAAGAGAGCAAAAAACAAGGAAAAAACGAAAGTAATAATGGAATTAAGGCAGAAATTCCCTTCAATCAAATTGAGAATCTGGCTTAAGATAGCTAACTTGCCCAAAAGTTCATTCTATGAATGGGTAGAAAAACTAGAAACAGTTAACAAAGAAGAGTTAAAATTGATAAATATTATTAGAAATATATTTGAAGAATCAAATGAAACTTATGGATACAGAAGAATTACCATTGCTCTAAAACAAAAGGACTTAAAGATAAACCATAAAAGAGTATATAGAATCATGAAAGAGAATGATATGAAGTGCATAAAATTTTCCAGAAGATCTAGAGGTTATAGTTCTTTTAAAGGTGAAGTTGGAAAGATAGCAGAGAATAAATTAAATAGGCAATTCCAAGTAACAGTTCCTAATAAAGTATGGGTTACAGATGTAACTGAATTCAAAATCCAAGGCAGTAATCAAAAACTGTATCTATCACCTATTATGGATCTTTTTAACAACGAAATAATTTCATTTAATCTATCTACAGCTCCTACAGTAAAATTTACAACGGATGCCTTAGATAATGCTCTTAAAAAGCTTCCTAAGAAGCATCAATTAACAATTCACTCTGACCAAGGCTTTCATTATCAGCATGCTCAATGGGTGAAAAGATTAAAAAAGAGAAATATTGAACAAAGTATGTCTAGAAGAGGAAATTGTATAGATAACTCTCCAATGGAAAATTTCTTTGGGATATTGAAGCAAGAAATGTACTATGGAGAAAAATTTACATCCATTAAGAAGTTAGAGAAAAAGATTACAGAATATATTAACTGGTATAATAACAAAAGAATAAAGAAGAAATTAAACGGCCTGTCACCTATTGAGTATAGGCAACAAGCCGCATAATTAAATATTATCCGAAAGTCCGGATTAAAGGGTTCACATCAAATTGGACTTCATTTTTTATTACCATCCTTTTACAACTTCCAAAGCCTTATCTGATATCTCACCATTTACATATTCTTTTATAGTATCCTCAATGATATCTAAAGCTGTTTCCACTTCTTCTTTTGTTATTACTAATGGAGGTTGAACTCTTAATACATTCTCCGCTAAAAATATTAACAGTACACCCTTTTCCCAAAGCCTATGGCAAATTTTAATAGCTGCTAATTTATCTTTTTCCAATGTAGTTCTATCTTTTACTAATTCTACTCCTATCGATAAACCTTCTCCACGTATATCTCCAATTACCAAATATTTTTTTTGCATATTATAAAATCTATTAGTAATTATCTTTCCAATTTCCACAGCATTTTCTAGTAGATTTTCATCTTTTATTATATCTATAGTAGATATAGCTGCAGCAGCACATGTTGCATTACCTTGTATCGTAAATAAATGAGCTGGCATCTCTAGTGAATCAACTATTTCTCTTCTTACAACTAAGCCACTTATAGGTAGTCCTGAACCCATAGCTTTTCCCATAGCTATAATATCTGGCTCTATTCCAAAGTGTTCTATGGAAAACCATTTACCAGTTCTTCCAAATCCTTGTTGTACTTCATCTACTACAAATAATATTCCCTTTTCTTTACAAAATTTATAGAGTTTGTCCATATAGTCTTGAGGTGGCTTTACAAATCCCAAATCTCCAGCTATAGGTTCTATTATTATACAAGCTACTTCTTCGCTAGGAATATAAGTTTCAAAGGCATTTAAGAAAAACTTAAAACATTCTCTATGACAAGTCTCAACTTTTTCATTAAATTCACATCTAAAACAATTTGGATAGGGAAGATGAAATACTTCAGGAAGCAATGGTCCTATTTTTCTCTTCATATTTAAACTAATGGCACTTACTGATATCGCTCCATAGGTAGAGCCATGATAAGAACCTGTAAAGGAAACAACTTTAGGTCTGCCAGTAAAAGACCTTGCCATCTTTATACCTCCATCTATTGCATCTGAACCTGAAAATCCAAAGGCTACCTTTTTCTCAAAATCCCCTGGAGTTATTTCGATTAATTTTTTTGCTAAATCTACTTGAGGCTTTGAATACATATAATCATTTGAAAAATGTATATATTGATGTATTTGATTTTCTATAGCTTTTATAATTTTAGGATGACTGTGCCCTGTATTTAATACAGCAGAACTACTAAATAAATCTATATATTCATTTCCGTCCATATCCTCTACTATAGAACCTTTACCTTTTTTCATTACAAATGGAAAGTAAGAAGCTCTAGAAGATATGGATATAGTCTTTTCATCTTCTTTTACTATTGCTTCACTCTTAATATATTTATCCTTCAAATCTAATCCCCCTTGAATTGATTTGTTTCATATAAATATTTCTATAAGCTATTATTTTCTTCAAGCCATTTTAAAGCATAGTATACATAGTAAGCTGTTCCTCTATAAAACATAGATTCATCAAATTTTGTATTTGGATTATGATGGATGTATTTATAACCATCCTTAGAATTTCCCATGGATAACATTGACATAAAGGAGGGAACTTTTTCACTTAAAAAAGCAAAATCCTCCGATCCATTTAACATACCACCATCCATAACTAAGCTTAGAGGTTTTACATTTTCTTTGCCTAGCAATTCTTCAGCGTATTTAATTCCTAATTCTCTCATTTCTTCATCATTAACTACAGATGGGCATTCTAGAGTGTATTCTACAGTAGCTTCTCCCCTAAATGTCTTTGCTACTCCTTGGCTCACTTCTATTAGTCTTTGTTTTAAAAATTCTCTTGTATCTTTATCTATTGTTCGAATACATCCTACTAATTTTGCTGTATCTGGTACAACATTTGAAGCCTCGCCACCAGCCATTTTTCCTACTACACAAAGTGCTTTTTCACCTGGTTTAATTTCTCTACTTATTAATTCTTGTAAAGCTATATGTGTATGAGCAGCAATATTTAAGGGATCGACTGATTCTTGTGGCATTGCTCCATGCCCACCTTTTCCTTGAATATTAATATGAAATTCATCTGGTGCCATTGATGCTGCACCTGACTTTGGGATTAATATAGTCCCTGGCTCTATCTCTAAGCCAGTAAATACATGAATCATCATAGCTGCATCCACCTTAGGATCTTCTAAAACTCCCGCTTGAATCATTTGCTTTGCTCCTGTTAGAGTTTCTTCTCCTGGTTGAAACATCAACTTTATATTTCCATGAATCTCAGCTTCCATTTCTTTTAATATCTTTGCTGCTCCTAAAAGAGAACTAGTATGAATATCATGACCACAAGCATGCATTGCCTTGTTTTTAGATTTAAACTCTATATCTACTACTTCTTCTATGGGAAGAGCATCCATATCTGCCCTCAATAAAATTGTTTTTCCCTTATTTGGATTTCCAATGTTTACTACTACTCCATCTCCTAACTCCTTTGGCTCTAAACCCATTTGTTTTAATTTATCCATTACAAATTTTCTAGTTTTTGGCAAATTTACATGAACTTCTGGAATTTGATGAAGATATCTTCTATTTTCAACTATTGTACTTTGCACTATCTCTGCCTTATTTAAAATATTTTTTGGATCAATTTTCACTAATATCATCCTTTCACTTGAAAATATTTTTCATACAAAGACTAAACTACAATAAATTTACTAAGAATCCTGCTAAGAATACAGATCCAAATGTAACTGTTGTAAATCCTTCAATAATTATTTTAAGTTAAATTTAAGTTTAATGTTTTTATAATCATCAATATATCTGCAAATTTATATAATCTTATTTTAAAATAAGATACAAACTCACTTAATCCTATTCTATAAATTTTATAATTCTTCAAAAATTCTTCCTTATTTTAATTCAAATACTGTATCATAAATAACTTATAGTATCGAATAGCTACTTTTACTATTTATTGTACACTCTAAAGCATCTTAAATATAAATATACCTTAGATATTGAGTCATTTATGGAAATTAATGCCATCCAATTGCTATTGCAATTGCCATTAATATACATTGTGTTAAGAATAAAGCTCCAAACACTGGAATGAACCATTTCCACCATTTTTCCACTTTTACACCTGCTATACCAGAAATAATAGGTGCAAATGCTGTAGGCCAAAGTATATTAGATAATCCATCACCAAATTGAAATGCAAGAACTGCAATCTGTCTTGGTAGACTAAGCAAATCTGCTAAAGGAGCCATAATTGGCATACTTGTAACCGCTTGTCCTGAACCAGATGGAATTAAAAAATTTAATAAAAGTTGGACTAATAACATAGCTTCCCCTGCCAACCAGCGTGGTAAAGTAGATAATGGAATAGACATTCCATAAACAACAGTATCAATTATCTTTCCACTAGTTAAGACAACTAAAATACCGCGTGCTAATCCTATCATAATACATGCCATTGCAATATCTGAAAAACTTTTCGCCATCTTCTCTGCAATAACATTAGGACTCCAACCCATAAAAACAGCACTTATAATCCCCATCATTAAAAACACAGCACAAAGTTCTTCAAAGTACCATCCCTGGGTTTTAGTTCCATATACAATAACTCCTATACCTATAGCTAGTGTGAATAAAACTAATTTTTCACGTATACCAAATGGATAATCTTCCACATTTTCTTTGTTCATGGATATATGACTAAAATCATCGCCATAAACCAAGCTAGATGTTGGATCATCTTGAACTTTAAGTGCATATCTAATAGTAAAAAATGAAGCAACAGCAATCATAACTAAATGAGAAAAAATACGGAATCCAATACCAGAAAGCTGTGGAACTTCAGCAATACTTTGTGCCATCCCAACAGTAAATGGATTCATAACAGCACCAGAGTATCCAAGCCCTGCCCCTAGTGCAACAATGGCTAGTCCAACAATTGCATCGTATCCCATAGCTATTGAAATTCCTACAAATATAGGTATAAATGGAAACATCTCCTCAAATACTCCAATGGTAGAAGATGCTATCCCAATTATAGTTATAAATATAGGAATAATAACTACTCTAGTCTTTCCCTTTAATATTTTTAATAAAAATGCTACAAGCCCATTAAAAGCCCCACTAGAAATTATTAACCCAATAGATGCATAAGAAATAAATACAAAAAATGATACTGAAGCTGAGTCTACTAATCCTACATATATTGATCTTATCATTTCAAATGGTCCAACTGGACTTGATTCTACTAAATGATAAGTCCCTGGAACTGCAACCATTCGCCCTGTTTCATTTGCTACACGCTCAAATTCTCCTGCTGGTAATATCCATGATGCAATTGCAGCAATACAAATTATCAATACTAATAGCACATAAATATGTGGCATCTTTATTCTTTTTTTCTTTGCTTGAACTGTTTTATCACTCATATATATTCTCCTTCCAATTTTTTACTAACAAAAAACATAAAAAAATTATCAAGTGACATTTAAGTTATAGACAATAAATTTTAATAAAATATAAATTTGCAAATATTGTTATACCTTACATCTTTTGTTTAATATCTCGCTGTTCAATAAAAGAATCATATACTGATTTTCTGTATATATCATCATTAAGTACCTTTAGTGATAACTGCACAATTGCATTTGCACCACAAGCTATTGCTTCATGTGCTTCTGGTTTGATAGTTGCATCTGCCAAATCTTTAGTATGCAATGAAAATTTATCCTCTGTTATAGGAAATAATGGTTGGATGGAAGGACAACGATAACTAACATTACCCATATCTGATGATCCATTTGGTTGTAAAACTGGAGTAACCTTTTTATCTAGACCTTTAAGAATTTTAGTAATTTCATTCTCAAGTGATTCAACACGTACCATATCTGCAAAATCATCAAATCCATATTTTTTTGTAGCTTTGCAATCTAAAGCAAGTGCAGCTCCATTCATGCATTTAATTATCATATCATCTACTTTTTCCAACTTTGACATTGAATCAGTTCGAAACTCCAACCTTATTTTACTATAGTCTGGAATAATATTTGGAGCACGACCCCCATCTAAAATTACTCCATTAACATGAATATCCGATGTAAAACATTCACGTCGAGCATCAATTAAATCTAAAAATTTTCGTGCGCATGCAAGAGCACTCTTTCCTTTCCATGGCGCAGCAACTGCATGTGCTGTGTGTCCAAAAAACTCTATAATATAACATCTTAGACTAAGCACATCCATATTTGGTATACTATTTTTACCACTCCAACTATGCATCATAATAGCAAGGGACATTTTATCAAATACTCCCTCATTAGCCATTCCTATTTTCGCTCCTTCTTCTTCTTCACCAGGAGTTCCTATTACACATATCTTTCCTTTAAATTGATCCTTAAGTTCTACCAATGCCAGTGCTGATAACAACGACATTGAACCATGTACATTGTGTCCACATCCATGACCAATATCTGGTAGAGCATCATATTCCACAAGTATTGCGATAGATGGACCATCTCCATTGTCAAGAATACCTCGAAATGCAGTATCATAGCCTAGATAGGGGTATTCCACTTGGTAGCCACCCTCTCGCAATATATCAACAATTTTTCCACTCGACTTATACTCTTTATTAGAGAGCTCAGGATGAGCAGCTAAGTCATCACTTAATTCAACCGCCTTTGAATAATGCATTTCTACTGCCTGTTTGATAAGTTCTTCAATATTATTTCCCATTATATCAATCCTCTCTTAACTCTTTTTCATTACCTACTGTCTCTGATAAAGAGTGAAAATAAAAGCCTAATTATGATTTTACAACCGGCTTCCAAGCAATATCATTAAGAATTTTTGTGTAGTACTCATTCTGCGAAGTTTGCCAAATATATTTTTATCTCTCTACTACTAATTCTCCATGTTTTATTACCTTTTCTACCAGATTTACTCCTAATTTATATGCTACATCTCTATAATCATCCGTATCCCAAATTTGAATATCTGCATATTTTCCTACTTCTAATGTTCCATATTTATCTTCTGAGTCAAGTCCACAAGCCCCTCCATAAGTTGTCGCTCTTATTGCTTCCTCTGGAGTCATAGCATGGTTTTTACACCCCATAGCTATGCTAAGTTGCATAGACTCCATCCAGTTGCCAGGATTTAAATTTGTTGCAATTGCAAGGGTCATACCTGCGTCTAACATAGGTCTAGGATTAAATGGTTTTGGATGACTCACAGAAAAATCAGTACCTGGTATTACTACTCCAACTACATTTTTCTCTGCCATTTTCTTCATAGAACTTTCTGTAGTGAAATTCAGGTGATCTGCTGATGTCATCCCAATCTCTGCTGCTAAATCTGAGCCACCTATATCAGAATAACAATCTGTATGGATTTTTGACTTCATTCCATATTTTCTAGCTGCTTCTAATATAATTTTAGATTCTTCTGCAGTGTAAAATCCATCATCACACCATACATCACAATACTGTGCTAGGTCTTTTTCTTGAACTATTGGCATTACTTCTTCTATGATAAATTTAATGTATTTTTCTTTCCCCATATCCTTGTCCCAAAAATGTGCTCCTAAATATGTTGCAAATAAAGTTATAGGGACCTTGTTTTTCAATTCTTTTATTACTTCTAATTGTTTTATTTCTGTGTCTTTATCTATACCGTATCCACTCTTTATCTCCATAGTAGTAGTACCACCTTCTAACATCTTATTGACTTTTACTATGGATTCTTCTAAAAGAGTGTCAAAACTTGCATTTCTAGTAGATTGAATTGAACTATCTAGTCCTATAACAGGTACTTTTTTCTTAATCTCATTTACATCAGTCGTAGTAAGTTTTGCCACATATTCATCTATTCTAGATTCTCCAAAGACTAGATGTGTATGACAATCTACAAAGCCTGGAAGTACAACCTTGCCCCTTCCATCTATAATTTTCGCATTATTATTATCTATTTGTTCTTGATATTTATCTTTTGAGCCTATAAAAATTATCTTTTCATCCTTAATACCTATGAACATATCTTTTTCTAATCCTATTAAATCCTTACTATCTTTTTTACAGGTCAAAAGCTGTGAGCAATTTTCTATTATTAAATCTGCTTTTAATTTTGGCATATTAATCATCCTTCCTACTTATTCCCATTATTAAATATAATCAGATGGAAAAAATCCATCTGATATATTGTTTTTTTATTAACCTAGTATCATAGCTCCTACTACCCCTGCTATCATTAAAGGTATATTGTAAGTAACAAATTGTGGTACACAAGTATCCCAGATATGATCATGTTGTCCATCTGCATTAAGTCCAGATGTCGGTCCTAATGTAGTATCTGAAGCAGGAGAACCTGCATCTCCACATACAGCCGCTACAGATATTAAAAGAATTATTGACTGTGCTGAAAATCCTAATTTTAAAGCTAATGGTACATAGATAGCTGCTACTACTGGAACTGTACCAAAAGAAGTCCCTATACCTAGAGTAATTAATAGCCCCAATACTACCATAACTGTTGCTCCAACTAATTTGCTGCTTCCAAGAGCTGCTACAGCTGAGTCTACTAATTGTGGAACTCCTCCCGTTGCATTAATTACACTTGCATATCCTGCAGCAACTAACATTACAAATGCAATAAGTCCCATCATCCTAATTCCGCCGTTTAACATTTCTTCTATTTCATTCCACTTTATAGATCTAGACACTATCATGATTATTAATCCTGTTAATGCACCTAATGGTAATGAACCAGTTAATAATTGAACTACTAAAGCTGCTACACCTGCAACAACTGAGAATATATGAGCTGATTCTAATTTCACATCTTCATAACTAATCAATTCTCCATCACTAGAAACAGCTCCGCCGATCTCTCCACTTTCAGCCATTTCATATTCTCTTGGTTTACTATAACGGATAAGAGCTAGTACAAAACCTATAAGCATAGCTAAACCGCCTATCCAGTTAGTCTTCCATATCATACTTAAGTCTACTTCTAATCCAGCTGCTGCCATAGAGTCTCTAACAAGTCCATGGAATATTGCCCCATATGCTATTGGAATAGTAAGATAAGGTGCCTTAAGACCAAATCCAAAGGTTACTGCAAGCATTCTTCTATCCATTTTCATCTTATTCATAGCAGATAATAAAGGTGGAATTAAAATAGGTATAAAAGCTATATGGACAGGAATTACTGTTCCTGAAGCTATAGAAACTAAAAGAACTAATATCACCAACACAAATTTATTTCCTTTAGTTATATTTCCGATTTTTACTGATAATACCCTAGCAGCACCTGTCATTTCCATTGCAGCTGCTAGTGAACCTAAAAGCACATAGCTAAGAGCTGTATTTGCATTACCAGCCATCCCTCCGATTAACACTTCCATTGTCCCGCCAAAACCCATTCCACTCATAAGTCCACCAACAATAGCCGCAATAAGTAACGATAGTAGTACATGAAGTTTCAATAAAGATAATACGGACATTACAAGAACTGATATTAATACTGGATTTGTTAACATGACATCTCTCCTTTTTTATAACCATCCTTTTATACTTTTCTTATGTTGAAAATATTTGATATGTTATAAATTATCTGAAAAATCATAGCGAAAATAGACCTATAAAAAGATGATTGTATTAGTTTTATTTTAAAAAATTATTGAGAAGCCTTCGCCTCTCAATAATTATAAAAATCTATTTAGGGCTTAATTGAACATATAATATAATATTATACAATATTATTTTAATTTTCCTATCTTAGATTCTACTGTATTTAATAATTCTCCTGTTGCTATAATTTCTTTAGACTTGTCCATATCATGATAGAATACTCTATCTTCTTCCATGAATGTAACTTTATTTCTTAAAACATCATAAGCTATTTGTGAACCTTGTCCTAAAGTTCCTTTTTCCCTAAGGTCTATAGCTTGAGATGCACTCATAAGCTCTATACCTAATACGCTTTGTGCATGTTCTATAATTTGTCTAGCTTTCCTTGCAGCTATAGTTCCCATAGATACATGGTCCTCTTGATTTGCTGAAGTAGGTATAGAGTCAACACTTGCAGGATGTGCAAGAACTTTGTTTTCACTAACTACTGCAGCTGCTGCATACTGAGGAATCATAAATCCACAGTTTAATCCACCTTTTTTAACTAAGAATGCTGGAAGTCCATTGCTTAGAGCTGGATTTACTAATCTCTCTATTCTTCTTTCAGACACATTTGCAAATTCTGAAATTGCTATGCCTAGTGTATCCATTGCAATTGCCACTGGTTGTCCATGGAAATTTCCACCTGAATATACTGCTGGATTATCTCCGTCTGGGAATATAAGTGGATTATCTGTAACTGAGTTTATTTCTGTTTCAATTACACCTCTTACATAGTCTATAGCCATTCTACTAGCACCATGAATTTGAGGTATACATCTTATACCATATGCATCTTGAAGTCTCTTTTCTCCTTGTTTTGTTGTAAAGCTACTTCCTTCAACTACTTTCAAAAGATTTTTTGCAGTATCTAATTGACCACTATGAGGTCTTGCAAGATGAATTCTTTCATCATATGCATCTGTTATTCCCTCTAGTGCTTCAACTGTAAGACCTGCTACTATATCTGCTGATTTCATAATAACATCTGCATCATGAACAGCAAGGACTCCTACACCCATCATTGCTTGAGTTCCATTTATTAAAGCAAGACCTTCTTTTGCCCTTAAAGTTATAGGCTCGATACCTGCTTTTTCCATAGCCTCTTTACCACTCATTACTGTTCCTTTGTATTCTGCTTCTCCTTCACCCATCATTACAAGTACCATATGAGCTAGTGGACATAAGTCTCCACTAGAACCTACTGATCCTTTTTCTCTTACTATTGGATGTACACCCTTATTTAACATATCAAGTAAAACTTGAACTGTTTCAACAAATACTCCTGAATTTCCTTTAGAAATAGCGTTTGCACGAAGTATCATCATAACCCTTACTATTTCTGTATCAAATGGTTTTCCTATTCCTGCTGCATCTGCATAAATAAGATTTCTTTGAAGTATGTCTAATTCTTCTTCACTTATGGCTACATTACTGAACTTACCAAATCCAGTATTTATACCATAGATAACTTTTCCTTCTTTTAAAACTTTTTCAACATATGTTCTAGCTTTCACTATTTGTTCTTTTGCCTTTTCATCTAATGCTACTTTGGTATGGTTTCTAGCTACATTAACAACATCTTCTATAGTTAAATCGTGTCCGTTTATATAAATTGTATCTGTCAAAATTTTCCCCTCCTAATTGTATTCTAGAAATAAATTTGCTCCATTGAGAAATCATCACTTAATTTTATATAAAACTGTAAAATCTCTTCTAAAGCCATTAAAGGTACTGGCCCTACTAATTCTGTATCTACTATATTTATATTGTATCTTCCTAGCTCTGACTTTATAGTTTCATATACTCTATGAATTGGAGTTTCTTTATAATGTACAAGGTTCATTGAGATTTGAACTTGTTTCTTATCAGGAATATCAAGGGCTATTGCTCTTACATTTTTATAGCCACCTTTTGCTCCTCTTATTGCCTTTACAACCTTTTTAGCTGAAGCTAAATCTTGTGTATCTAAATTTATATTAAAAGCCACTAAAGAAAATCTTGATCCTGTAACTGTAGCTCCACTCTTTGGATTAAACTCTTTAGGACCTTCATCAGGAATCCAATTTGGATCTTTCATTTTTTCTTCTAGACCCTCATATTGACCCTTTCTAATCTTTACTAAGGATTTTCTGTCTTCTTTTGTAGCCGCATCTTCATAGTAATATACTGGAACTCCTAAATCTCCTAGGAACTTTCCAAATCTCTTTGATATTTCTACTGCTTCTTCAGATGTTACATCCTTAACAGGAATAAAAGGAACAACATCTACAGCTCCCATTCTAGGATGGCTTCCTTTGTGTTTAGTCATATCTATTAATTCTATTGCTTTTTTTACAAGTCTCTTAGTGCCTTCAAGTACTGCTTCTGGTTCTCCATTATAGGTAAAAACTGTCCTATTATGATCTTTATCTGAATTTAAATCTATAAGTCTTATATCTTCCTTCTCTAAAAGTGCTTCCTTTACTTCATTAACTACGTCTAAATTTGTACCTTCACTTATATTTACTTCTGCCAATAATGACTTCATCAGTTTTACACCTCTATTTATTTTTTGTTTTCATCTATATAATCTTCTAGACTTCTCTTGGTACTCTTATCTTTTATAAGAGATAGATTTGCTTCTATATTTAAGATACATCCTTGCATACCTAAATGAGCTAAATTCTTTCCTATTATAAAGTCTGATGCAGCGTTTTCATTGTAATTACCTTCTAGTATATTTGCTATTGTGAAAACCCTATTACACTTATCTGCATTTGATTTAGGAACTAAAGCAGCCTCTATACCTGCATCACTTATAGCTTTTTTTCTCTTTTCTTTTTCTTCATCTGTAGACTTTGGAAGTTTGAAAGCATTTTTTATTAATAAATATGCTTCTGTATCCTTTTCAGCACCTTTTAATAGCTCTGCTGCTAATTTATCTAGTTCATCTGCAAGTTCTAAGTAAACTCTATCAGTTAGAGCATATCCTTTTCCTGTAGATAATCTAGATACCATACCTATAAGTCCAGCTGCCATAGCTCCTGAAATAGCCCCTGCTGAACCCCCACCTACAGTTACATCATTGCTATCAAGTATTTTATCCATCACATCTATATAGCTCATTTGAATCCTCCTTTATTCACCTCAAGGGAATCCCCTTAAATGGTGATTCCCTCGAGAATTTTTTATTTATCTTATCTTACATACATTCCCTCTGGACCAAATGTTACTTTGTCAGCTGGTTCCCACCATAGTGGTACTTTTATACCTTCATCTGTTAATTTTCCTTTTCCGTTTGCTACATCTCTTGCTATTTCATATCCTGCTTGAGCGTGTCTTATTACTCCTATTCCTGAGTCTACTGTTAGAGCTTTATCAAGTCTAAATGCTCCTTCATCTGTACCATCTGCTATCATAGTAACTCCTGTATGAACCGCTTCACCCATTGAGTAGTTAGCTTGAATAGCTATTAAGTCACACATTGCAGCACAGTTTAATAGACCATTTAACATTGGCCAGTCTGAGATTAAATCTCCGCCGTCTTTCATTTTTTCTGATTCAAATGTTGGGTTTACTATTGAACCTGAGTCAAGATTATCTCTTGAGAATGCAACTGGTCCTTTAAGCTCACCTTTTCTGATTAATTCGTTTACTGCTAGACCAAATCTTCTTCTTTGTCCAAAGCCCATGTAACAAATTCTTGCTGGTAGACCTTCTATTGGAAGATTTGCTCTTGCTAATTTAATCCATCTTTCTACTAGTGGATCTCCTTTACAAATTTCTAATGCAAGATCATCTGTTTTCTTAAGATCTTCTGGATCTCCAGATATACAAGTCCATCTGAAAGGTCCTCTACCTTCACAGAATAATGGTCTTATATATTCTGCTACGAATCCTGGTATTGTCATTGCTTCTTCTTCTGACATTCCTGCGTCTCTACACTCTTTTCTTATACTTGTACCATATTCAAATACTTCTACACCTTTTGCATAGAACTTATTCATTACTCTTAATTGTCTCTTCATTGTTTCCCTAGCATCTTTTAGATAAGCTTCTCTGTCTCTTCCTCTGTATTCATCTGCTTCTTCTCCAGTGTATCCTGATGGTATATAGGATATTGGGTCATGACATGGACACATTTCAGTTATTATGTCTGGCATAAATCCTTTTGCTAGAGCTTCTTCGTATACATCTGCAGCATTTCCTACTAGACCTATACCTAATACTTCTCCTTTAGCTATTGAGTCTTCTGCTAGTTTTCTTGCTTCATCAAATGTATGAACTATTACATCCATGTAGTCTTTTTCTACACGTCTTTGTAATACCCTTTCATCTGCATCTACTACGATTGCAACTCCACCATGCATCTTCATAGCCCAAGTTTGGTTTCCACCCATTCCTCCTGCTCCTGCAGTTAGAAGGATTCTTCCTGTTAAATCATTGTTGTATCTTTTAATTGCTATTGCTGATAAAGTTTCAAATGTACCTTGGATTACACCTTGTGTTCCTATGTACTCCCAAGGAGCTGCTGTATATTGTGCAAATATTGTTAAGTTTTTATCTTGTAAATCATAGAATGTTTCCCAATCAGCTTTCATAATATTTGTAGTTGCCATAACTACTGATGGTGCTCTTTCGTGAGTTTTAAATACTGCTACTGGCATACCAGATTGTACTACTAAAGTTTCATCATTTTCTAATTCTTTTAATGATTTAACTATTGCATGATATGATTCCCAGTTTCTAGCACATTTACCATTACCACCATAAATTACTAACAACTCTGGAATTTCTGCATTCTCCATATTATTTTCAAGCATTCTTAAAATTGTTTCTTGTCTCCAACCTTTACATCTTAATTTGTCGCCTCTTTGAGCTTTAACTTCATATAAAACTTCTGCTTTGCCCATTTTACTGCCCCTTTCTTTTATATAAATTTTTTTATTTTTCTTCTTACGCCAATATATATTGCAAGTAATATGCCAAGTTTCAAAATTTAAAAAAGTCCTATAATTGCAAGTTTCCACATTTTATAATTCTTTTTTCAGATTTGTTCCTGTATAAAATTTATACATAAACCTCGCTACCCTGCTAAAGCGAATGGTGTATAAATTTTATACGATGTATAGATTTTATACACATTTTATTTTTCTATATTGATTTTTTTGTTTTTTAATATCAAACTTTGTAAAATAATTTTTTAATTTATCTTTTTTTGTCAATCGAGTAGGAGGAAAATAATTATTTTATTTTCCGTCCTCTCACACCACCGTACGTACCGTTCGGTATACGGCGGTTCATTAAGACAGTCTAGCTTTTTCATACTGTGAAGATAAACTTTTAAAACCATGACTAATCAGTCTTTGATTAGTTATGGTTTTACTTAGTATTGGACTAATTGATGTTCTCCAGTAACTTTTCCTTGTATTTGCATACTCCCAAGCCTTGTATTTAGGTACTCCTAGTTTCATTAGATTCTTAAATCTTGTTCTACCTAGTTTCCATGTTTTCCATACACAAGCTCTAAGTCGCCTTCGTACCCATTTGTCTAGTTCTGTTAGTTTAGTCTTCATATCTGCCAGTTTAAAGTAATTTACCCAACCTACAATTATTTCATTTAGTTTCTTAATTCTATAATCAAAATTCATGTTTATATTTCTATTAGTAATCTTTCTAATCTTTTCTTTAAGTCTTTCATAACTCTTGTTATGGGTTCTAAATCTAATTTTACCTTTTGAGTAGTAGAAACTGTATCCTAGAAATTTTCTTTTAGTTAGTGGAGATACTGCTGATTTCTCAGTATTTACTTTTAGTTTTAGTTTTCTTCCTAGAAATTTAGTGATGCTCTTAAGGACTCTTTCTCCTGCTCTTGTGCTTTTAACATAGATATTACAATCATCAGCGTAACGGCAGAATTTATGTCCTCTTATTTCTAATTCTTTATCTAATTCATCAAGTAATATATTGCTGAGTAATGGGCTTAAAGGACCACCTTGGGGTGCTCCTTGTTCTGATTTGACTGCTATACCATTTAACATTATCCCTGAGTTTAAATACTTCCTTATTAATTTTAATACTCTTTTGTCTTGTATCTTTCTTGATACTAAGTTCATTAATATGTCATGGTTTACATTGTCAAAGAACTTTTCTAAGTCCATATCTACAACTTGTTTGTATCCTTCATTTATATATGTTTGAGCTTGTTTTAGAGCCATGTGTGCACTTCTTCCTGGTCTAAATCCATAGCTATTATTTGAAAATGCTCTATCGAATATCGGATTAATCACTTGGTTTATTGCTTGCTGGATTAATCTATCTACTACTGTTGGTATTCCAAGGAGTCTTATGCCTCCATTGGGTTTGGGTATTTCTACTCTTTTTACTGGTTGTACTTTGTATTTTCCATCTAACAGATTTGCTTTCAAAGTTTCGTAGTTTTCTTTCAGGTAGGTTAGAAGTTCATCTACTCTCATTCCATCTATTCCACTACTTCCTTTGTTAGCTAGTACTCTTTTGTATGCTTCAAAGATATTTCTCTTATCTACAATCTTTTCGAGTAGATTTTCAGTATTAAATCCCGACTTGGTTTTCAGATTTGACTTCGCCGACAAATCACTATACGCTCCCTGTTTACCTTGAGTTTCCATCTCTACTTCCACAGTCCAGCCCAAATCTTTGGTTTTCTGTATTCTTTTCATGTTTGTTGAGATTGCCAAACTTACTCACCTCCCTAATGTTCAGTCCTTCCAAGATTATCATGATTAATCTTGTACTATGACTTCTGCTGACTTCTGATAATTCAGTTACATATCACTATGTAGTTTGTCATGTAGACCGTAGTCTTTTATGACTTATCTATCAGACCTCCCCAGGTAAGAATACAAACTTTCTCTCCATATATCTGCTACATTTACTTCCCCTGTTTCGGATAGTTTAGGACTTTGGTTTGTATTGCAACCTCATCCACAAGGTCAAGCCTCAAATGTAGTTCGTGTACCTCAGACCGGAGTTTTGCCGCCGACTTCCTTCAGATTCCACCTCACAGTGGACACCCTTGTCTTAAGCTAACGGTTGGCACTATCAACCCCCGTATCGGACTTTCACCGACTAGTTTGCGTCCATGCTGGGCGCACAATAAAAGCTATAAAAATAAATATTTTTATAGCTTTTACATCTTTCTTAAAAATCCTATATTACTTTCTTAGTTTTTTATGACAATTTTTAAACCCATAAATAGTTCTATAATCATAAGGTTTAAATTATATATTAAAAATACTTTTTTCTATTATCTCAAAAGCAAGATCTTTATCCACCATACTTAAAAGCCCCATAGCTGATATAATATAGTTTTTATCAAGATATAAGTTTGGATTTTCCGGGCTTAATTTACGTGGATCTTCCGACTTATAATTTTTTAATACACTTTTATAATTTTCACTATTTACTAAAATTCCTCCAGTTCCAATTAGGGTTTTTATGTATCTTAAATCTTTCCCATCTTGAACTAATACATCTTTGCCTCCTCTGTATGAATCTCTAAAAATGCCAGAATGTCTATCAATTGACATATTAACACAAATATTGGCGATAATATTATCCAAATTTTTCTCCTTTTCATTATCTGAGATATATTCTGGATTATCATGCCTATATTTACATCTATAGGCAATATCATCTATCTTATTATCATATTTTAAAAAGCATTCTTCTCCTACATTCTCAAAAAGACTTTCAGCAGAATACCTCATGCCTAAATCTCCTTCTACGGTTCGTTTTACATAGGGTTCTTCCATTCCTTCTACAAAAATCCCTTGCGACTTAACAGGCTCTGATACTGTGTGAATATCTGTAGTAGCTCCACCTATATCTACTATCATTAAATCTCCATAGCCCTTATGTGTATCAGTTCCTTCAGATATAAGTTTTGCCGCATTAGTTACAGCCATAGGTGTGGGCATAAGAATATTCTTAGTTATACTCTCTACATCTTCCATACCCTTAGCAACTACTATCTGCCTCATAAATATCTGACGAATAGTTTCACGTACAGGATCTGGGTTTATAGAACTAACATTAGGCATCACATTTTCTGTTATATAGTATTCCTTTTTCCCATTTTCTAAATTTCTCGCCACATCTTCATTAGCATAAGAATTTCCTGCTACAACTATTGGAATGTTTTTTTCCATCTTTCCAATCATCTGTGAATTATGAATAATATATTTTTTATTACCCCCTTCCTCTCCACCTGTAAGAAGGATTATATCAGGGTCTAAACTTTTAATTTCTTCAATATCTTCCTCTTTTAAAAAGTAATTAAATGTATCTAAAACTCTTGCTCCTGCCCCTAAAGCAGATTTCTTTCCAGCTTCTACAGTAAAAGCTGGAGTAAGACCTATTACTACCATTTTTAGGCCTCCTCCAGCTGATGAACAAGCGTATTTTTCTATTATGTTTATATCTTCCCTGCAATTATTAATAAGTTTATTGTAGGCTTCTTCATAACCATCTAATATGCTTGTATCTATAGTTGTATTAGCGCTAGATTTAGCCAATATCTTGGCATTTTCTATATCTACTAATGTGAGTTTGGTATAAGTGCTACCAAAGTCTATCAATAAATAGCAATCCATTATACTTTCACCTCTATTCACCTCGAGGGAATCCCCTTAAATGGTGATTCCCTCGAGAATTTTTTATTTATCTTATCTTACATACATTCCCTCTGGACCAAATGTTACTTTGTCAGCTGGTTCCCACCATAGTGGTACTTTTATACCTTCATCTGTTAATTTTCCTTTTCCATTTGCTACATCTCTTGCTATTTCATATCCTGCTTGAGCGTGTCTTATTACTCCTATTCCTGAGTCTACTGTTAGAGCTTTATCAAGTCTAAATGCTCCTTCATCTGTACCATCTGCTATCATAGTAACTCCTGTATGAACTGCTTCACCCATTGAGTAGTTAGCTTGAATAGCTATTAAGTCACACATTGCAGCACAGTTTAATAGACCATTTAACATTGGCCAGTCTGAGATTAAATCTCCGCCATCTTTCATTTTTTCTGATTCAAATGTTGGGTTTACTATTGAACCTGAGTCAAGATTATCTCTTGAGAATGCAACTGGTCCTTTAAGCTCACCTTTTCTGATTAATTCGTTTACTGCTAGACCAAATCTTCTTCTTTGTCCAAAGCCCATGTAACAAATTCTTGCTGGTAGACCTTCTATTGGAAGATTTGCTCTTGCTAATTTAATCCATCTTTCTACTAGTGGATCTCCTTTACAAATTTCTAATGCAAGATCATCTGTTTTCTTAAGATCTTCTGGATCTCCAGATATACAAGTCCATCTGAAAGGTCCTCTACCTTCACAGAATAATGGTCTTATATATTCTGCTACGAATCCTGGTATTGTCATTGCTTCTTCTTCTGACATTCCTGCGTCTCTACACTCTTTTCTTATACTTGTACCATATTCAAATACTTCTACACCTTTTGCATAGAACTTATTCATTACTCTTAATTGTCTCTTCATTGTTTCCCTAGCATCTTTTAGATAAGCTTCTCTGTCTCTTCCTCTGTATTCATCTGCTTCTTCTCCAGTGTATCCTGATGGTATATAGGATATTGGGTCATGACATGGACACATTTCAGTTATTATGTCTGGCATAAATCCTTTTGCTAGAGCTTCTTCGTATACATCTGCAGCATTTCCTACTAGACCTATACCTAATACTTCTCCTTTAGCTATTGAGTCTTCTGCTAGTTTTCTTGCTTCATCAAATGTATGAACTATTACATCCATGTAGTCTTTTTCTACACGTCTTTGTAATACCCTTTCATCTGCATCTACTACGATTGCAACTCCACCATGCATCTTCATAGCCCAAGTTTGGTTTCCACCCATTCCTCCTGCTCCTGCAGTTAGAAGGATTCTTCCTGTTAAATCATTGTTGTATCTTTTAATTGCTATTGCTGATAAAGTTTCAAATGTACCTTGGATTACACCTTGTGTTCCTATGTACTCCCAAGGAGCTGCTGTATATTGTGCAAATATTGTTAAGTTTTTATCTTGTAAATCATAGAATGTTTCCCAATCAGCTTTCATAATATTTGTAGTTGCCATAACTACTGATGGTGCTCTTTCGTGAGTTTTAAATACTGCTACTGGCATACCAGATTGTACTACTAAAGTTTCATCATTTTCTAATTCTTTTAATGATTTAACTATTGCATGATATGATTCCCAGTTTCTGGCACATTTACCATTACCACCATAAATTACTAACAACTCTGGAATTTCTGCATTCTCCATATTATTTTCAAGCATTCTTAAAATTGTTTCTTGTCTCCAACCTTTACATCTTAATTTGTCGCCTCTTTGAGCTTTAACTTCATATAAAACTTCTGCTTTGCCCATTTTACTGCCCCTTTCTTTTATATAAATTTTTTTATTTTTCTCTTACGCTAATATATATTGCAAATACCGTGCCAAGTTTCGAAGTTTTCAAAAAGTTCCATAATTGCAAGTTTCCGCATTTTATAATTCTTTATTCAGATTTATCTATGTATAAAATTTATACATAAACCTCTATGCCTTGGTAAAGCGAAGGGTGTATAAAATTTATACATCGTATAAATTTTATACACCCTTTATTTTTCTATATTCAATTTTTTGATTCTATATATCAAACTTTGTCGAATAATCCCTAAATCTCTGGCACTTTGAGATATATTCCAATCATTTTTTTCTAAAGTCTCTAAAATAATATCTTTTTCAATATTATTTAAAGTAGTAGTAAGGGATTCTATATCTCCAATTGATGGAACTTTAGCATACCTCATCTTCTTTTTTATATAGCTTGGTATATGTTCTATACTTAAATATTCATCTTCTTCATTTGCTCTTACCATTAAGTTTTCAATAAAATGATGTATTTCTCTTACATTTCCTGGCCATGAATGAGTTAACATCATTTTTTTCAAGGAAGCTGACAATCCAATTATATTTCTATTCATAGATTGATTGAATCCTCTCATGAAATAATCTGAAAGATCAAATATATCTTTCCTTCTTTCAATCACAGGAGGTATAAAAAGTTGAAAGCCTCCTATTCTATAAAATAAATCTCCCCTAAGTTTTCCATTCTCGATTAAGTCTATGGGCTTTTCATTCATGGCTGAAATAATTCTACAATTGACAGGATATGTGACTTTTCCACCTACAGGTCTAACCATTTTTTCCTGAATTACTCTCAAGAGTTTAGTCTGCATATTCATTGGCATTGAATTAAGCTCATCTAAAAACAAAGTGCCACTTCCAGCTTCCTTAAATAATCCATCGCTTTCAACAGCTCCAGTAAATGCACCTGTGACAGTTCCAAATAATATACTTTCAAGTAAGTTTTCAGGTATAGCGGAACAATTTAACCCTATAAAAGGCTCATCTCTTCTTTTGCTGTGATTATGTATACTTTGAGCAAACATTTCCTTTCCTGTACCTGTTTGCCCAACTATTAACACATTATTATCTAGCCAAGCTATGGACTCTGCCTCATTTATAACTTTTTTCATTTGATCGCTAGAGCCTATAATGTCTGCAAATGTGAATCTAGTTCCATTTGATTTATAAGTTAATTCTTTATTTCCCTTTTCCTCTTTCAGTGTCTGCCTTTTTAATTCTATAGTTTCTGCTAAAAGATTGTGGAGTTTGGTTTCATTTTTACTTATGGTGTAAACACCTATTTTATTATCTTCCTTATGGAATGGATATGTACTATATCGCACATATCTAGGTACTCCATTTTTATATGCATGGGCCTTATATTGGTTTATAATAGGTTCTCCGTTATAATATACCTGTCTATGTTCAGATTTTTCTTCTCCAATATATCCATAGGCATCCCAAAGATATCCTCCCACTACATCTTTAGATCTCTTATCTTCTAATTTCTCCATGGCATTATTGTAAATTATTATTTTACCTTCAGAGTCACTTGCCACTATTCCATCACTTATTTTTTCTATAATTTCTTCTAAAAATTCTATTTTTAAATCTTTATTTTCCAAAGTGCTAATATCTTTATAGTATATTAAATAATATTCTTCATCTTCAAAGGACACCTTTTTAAATTTCCCCATATAGTTTATGCCATGTATTTTAACCTTTTCTTGACCTGATTTTTTAATCATTTTAATATCTAAATCAAAAAATTTTTCTTTATAAAATTTTTCTTTTAGTTTAGGACTTTCCCACAAAATATTATCTTCCTTATCAACTATAATACTTAGAGGAGTAAATTCGATTATAAACTGTTTAAATTCTTCTATGTTCATCTAATCACCTTTTATCTTTTGAAGTTTATTTATGATTGTATATAAATTTAATCTATATAGTCTATCTCTAAATGTACTTCTTCAGGCATATCTTTTAAATTTGTCTTTACTATAATCACTGGATAGTCATATTCTTGAGGTAGTGCTTCTTGAGGCTTTGGATCTATAAATTGGGAATAAACTATTAAACTAAATTTATCCTCTTCATAATCTTCTCTTACTATCTTATCTATATCTACAAAAAATCCCTTTGATTTTTTCTCTCCTCTTGTAACTATAACATAAACATCATCTCTATACTTACAAGTAAGAGCCCTTTCTTCCATAACATACTCAGGAAGCATCTCCATTATTTTTTCTGGGATATCTTCTTCATCTACTTGTTTAAATTTAACAATATTTTCTCCATTCCCCATAAACTTAGGTACTATAAAGATTCCCAGAATAATTACAATAATCAGTCCTAATATTCCATATTTTTTCATTTTAAACCCTCCAATTCTATATTCTTATTAATATTAATATTCCTATAGAAGGAGGATTATGTGAGTAATATTTTTATTCAGGGCTTACTGAGTCTTTATTACTTAAAATGCTTATCATAAACTTTGGTAAAGCCATTTGCCTTTTTATTCTAGATGGATTTTTTATAAGTCTATAAAACCATTCTAATCCAAGCTTTTGATAGATTTCTGGTGCTCTTTTAGCCTTACCAGCTAATACGTCCATAACTCCACCATTTCCAATTATAACTTTAGCCTGTATTTTATCTTTGTTTTCATTTATCCAAATCTCTTGCTTAGGAAATCCTAATCCTACAAATACTATATCTGCTTTAGAAGAGTTTATTTCATTAATTATTTCTTTTTCTTCATCAGAGTTCATTATTCCAATATGGCTTCCTTTAAAAAATCCATTGTGATGTCCACAGACTTTTATATTAGGATAGTTCTTTTCTATATGCTCTCCTGCCTTTTTTGAAATTCCCTCTTCTCCTCCAAGTAGATATATACTATAAGAATATTGATTTGCAAGCTTTAATACTTCTATAGAAGTATCAAAACCCGTAACTCTTTCTTTCAAAGGAAACTTTCTAATTTTTGACCCATAAATTAAACCTATACCATCTGGTAAAATTAAATCTCCTTTGTTTAGTATATTTTTTAAATTTGCATCTTCTTTCGCTGCCATTATAATTTCAGTATTTGGAGTGTATATAACATGTAGTTTTTCCTCTCTCAAAAACCCTTCTAATTTATCTACAGTTTCTAAAAGAGTAGTATTATCGACTTTTACTCCAAATATATTGATCTTTTTCATTTAATCACCCAATTCTAATAATTCTAAGGCCATGGACACATTTGATAGAGCCTTCTGTTTAAACTTTTCATCTTGTTTTTTTAGACTGTTCTTAATTTCATCTTTGTTTGCCCACACTCTATCTATATTATATATAAGCTCTTGAAATTTTAAATTTTCCACTGGGCACATATAATTTATATCAAAGGACTTTAATATTCCTTCGACTTTAGGATCATACACTATTCCAACCATAGGGATTTCTTGAGTAGCAGCATAAATTAAGGAATGTAATCTCATGGCTACAATCAAATCAAGCTTTTTTATTACCCCCATTATGTCTTCTACGCTATATTTATTTTTAAGAGTATAACAATTATTGTTCTTAACTTTATTTTTAACATTTAAGCTAATTTTCAAATCTTCAGGATGATGCATGGGAATTAAAATTATATTTGTATCGTATTTTTCTAGTATATAATCTATAACCTTGGAAATTACATCTTCCAAACCTTCTGAGTTTTTCCACTTTCTTATGGATATACCTATATAACTCTTATCTAAGGGTATGTTTTCATCTATAAAAATCTGCCTTATCCTGTCCTCATTTGAAGGATCTAAGGTAAATACAGGATCTGCTGTTACTAGTATATTTTGATTAGTAATCCCCATATTCTCTAAATAGTTTTTAGAATCCTCATCTCTTAAAGTAATTAAATCAACTTTATTTAATATCCTTTTAGTTAAATATCTATTAAATTTTTTATTAATTGGTCCTATACCATTTGCATATACCATTATCTTCTTTTTGTAAAATTTGGACACATACATAATCATCAGATAGTACCATAGGGATCTACTACTTGTTACATCTTGAAGTAGACTCCCTCCACCACTAATCAAAAGAGAAGTAGATTTGATTGCATTTAGAACTTCTTTCAATTTAAATCTATTTACAGCTTCTACTTTGTATATGGATCTAGTACTTTTAGGGTTGTTTGATAATACAGTTATATCTATATTTTTATCCTCATTTTTTATATCCTTTACTATGGCCTTTAATATGGCATCATCTCCACTATTGTCAAAACCATAGTACCCAGATAAAAGTATTTTTCTATCTATATTCATCGTGATTCTCCCTTATGGATTCTAAATAAAGTCAAGATAAAGCTTACCATTATCCAAAAAGTAAATATTATTCTAGGTAGATAGAGAATATTTTCTACACCACCATGGGCAAGTACTGCTCCCAATCCTGATAGTACCCCTGCTGTAATTACTCTTATATAATTATCATCTGATTTTACAAGATTATTTATAGCGTATTTAAACAAAATAAACAAGAAAAACAAAAATACTATTAAACCAGTGATCCCTGTCTCTGCAGCAGTTTGCAAATAAGTATTGTGTGCATGGAAGGTGGGCATTGTTCTTATATATGTCTCAAAGGTCTGTTTAAATGGAATATGTCCAAACCCTACTCCTGCAATGGGATGATCTCTTATAATATCTCCTGTAATTTCCCACATCTTAATTCTATAAGCATTAGAAGAATCCTGTAAGTTTCCAATACTTAAAATCCTATTTAAAATAGTTTCAGGAAGCAAATATATAGCTCCTATAGATAAAGGTATTAAAGTTAATAGCAATCTCTTTTCTATTAAGAGGATAAATATAAGGGCAGAAAATGCAAACCCTAACCAACCTCCTCTTGACATTGTAAATATCAAAGAAAGAATCATAACTAAAGACATGCCCAAAAATATAACTTTTTTATGGGGCTTTTTGCTAAACCAAAATAAAGATATACAAAGAGGTATAGTCATAATTAAATATTCTGCAAGTATATTTGGATTATGAAAGACGGAGTATACCCTAGTTCTTATACCAGGATTGTTCTCCACATCTAGCCAAGCACTTTCTACTTCTACCCCAACTACATATTGATATAGTCCATATAGAGCTACTAAAAATGCGGAAAATACCATCATAGTAATGATTATATTTAAATCCTTTTTACTTTTAACTGAATTTGATATTACAAATAAAAAACTTAATCCTCCTAAATGTAGGGCTAAATCTCTAAAACTTCCTCCTGGATTTATGGAAGTAAATGTTGAAATAATCATAACAAATACAAATAAAATTATTGGTATATCTATTTCTTTAAGGGTTAATGGATATTTATTCTTTACTATTCTTTCAAATAAAAATACCCCTACTAAAAAAAACATATACAATAAGCTCAACATATCTGGTAAAAATGGCACTAAAAACACTCCAGCCATAAGTCCCAATTTTACATCATACAAAGCTAGTACTATACCTATAATCCCTACTACACCGGCACCAAAGTATTTTAAAGGAAGTAAATGGTAAAATACTGAAAAAACAAGTCCAAGTACTATTGGTATGATAAAGGCTTTCCTTTTTTTAATTTCTACCACCATTTGTCTCCTCCTTCATCAATCATAAATAAACTTGATATAAACCTCCATATAAAAGAATTATCTAATATAGCTTTATAATTACTTGAAAGCTTTGCAATTAACGCTCCAATAATTATAAAAACAAGAGATATTATATACTTTTCTTTTGAATCCATATTAAATATAAATATACTATTTAATATAATTCCTATAAAAATTGATGCTACAAATATTGAAATAGTTTTTATGACTTCTCCATTATCCTTAAATAAACTATTTATATTTTTATATACTAAACTTCCATTAGATTTATCTGTGACAAATTTATAAATACTTTTAAATAATCTATCTACAAATAGAAATATATTATTACATATTTTATAGAATGTACTTTTAAGTATCAAACTATCTTTGGATGTAAGTATATGACTTATTCTGGAGTATTTAAATAGATATGAAAAAAAGTTCTTTGGCTTGTCTATCATTTTTTTCAAAAGACTTTCTCCATATGAATTAGAAAACAAATTCCATATCTTTACTAGTCCTCCTACTACAACACTGTTATACATTTTACCACCCCTTGACTATTCGACTACCTCTATGTCCATGACTGTCCCAAAGAATGCTATTTTTTTATTCTTCATTCTATATTGAGTTCCTACTCTAGTTTGCTCTCCACCAACTAATATGACATCTGGATTATCTTTTACATTTGCCTTTACTTTAAAAGTTACTACATATTTTTCAGGAATAGGAGCATCTATCCATTCCCCATTATATTCTAAAGGTTCTTTATATGATGTATATTCTACTTCTTCTATTTCTCCTATATATCCTCCCTTATCATAGTGATACAGCGGGTCACCTTTAACTACATTTTCCACAGTAGCCATTCTAACATCTTCTACTTGATAAGTGATAACTGCATCAGTTACTTCGTCTACTACTATTGGCTGAGATTTAAGTCTTTTTACTCCTCCAAATATTAAAAGTCCTAATACTAATATTGTTGTTAAATCTATAATATTTATTAACCCAAATAACTTTCCTTTTTTATCTATTAATTTCATCTTTTGTCTCCTCTTTCTATTATTTCTCTATAAATCTCTACATGTCTTTGTGCCATAGAATCTGAAGAAAACTTTTCTTTGACATCACTATATAATTTGTCTCCCATTGTCTTTATTTTGTCTTTATCACATATAAGCAAGTTCAACTTATCCCTTAGCTGTAATTCATCTCCTACATCTATTAAATATCCATTGTATCCATCATCAATTAGGATCTCCAACCCACCTACCTTTGTAGATATAATTGTCTTTTTCATCCTAGCTCCTTCTAATATTACATATGGAAAACTTTCACTCAAGGATGTTAGTACATTTATATCAATCGCATTAAAGAAGGAATATGGATCCTTTATATAATTTAAAAAATATACACTATCTTCTATTTTAAACTCCTTAACCATATCTTTTAATCTGTTTTCTTCAAACCCATCTCCTGCTATAAGAAATATAACATCATTTCTATCCTTTAATATTAAATTAGCTGCCTTTATAAATGTAGAATGATCTTTGACCTGATCAAGTCTTGCCAATATGCCAACTACTGTCTTTCCTTCAGAATTTATATTGTATCTATTAAAAAATTCTTCTTTTGAAACAAAATAGATGTCCTCATTAAAATCTATACCATTATAAGCTGTATATATTTTATCCTCTTTAAAACCTCTATTAATTAACATCTCCTTAAACTCATCAGAAATACCTATATAATAATCAAATTTCTTCAAAGCTATAGTATTTAAAGTAGTAAACACTATGTTTTTATAGAAATTGTCTTTAAAATCTAATTTATAATCACTATGAATAGTAGTTATCATAGGTATATCTATCTTATTTTTTAAAAACATTCCAATAAAATTTGCCCTTGCTCCATGACAATGAAGTATATTATAGTTTTTGCTTTTAATTAAATTTACTAATCTTTTGACAACAGAAAGATCAAATCTATTTTTTTGACTATAAACGTCTATATCTATACCTGCCTTTTTAGTATCTTCATAAAAATCACCTTTCATGAAGCATATAACCTTTGGTTCTATAATTTTATCTAGTCCCTTTATAAGTGAGATAATATGTGTCTTAGCTCCTCCTGTATCTCCTCCACTTATAAGATGAAGCACTTTCATATAGTCCCTCCTCTCTCTTTCCAATCTTAAATTCTATCTTATTTCATATGCGCCTTTTACCATAAATATAGAATCAGTTTTAGCATAAACTCCTCTTCCATCATCTCTTGGTACTATTAATAAATGATTAACTGGTAGAAGGTCTTCTTCATTATCTATATCTATACCTTCTGTAATATCAGTTAAGCCTCTATCCACTTTAACTCCATAGGCCGTAGACTTACCTCCTCTTAGAATTATCTCAGTACCAGATTCAGCTATTAGTTTCTCTCCTTCAGATAATTCTACTACAGTTAAGCTATCTGTTGTAGTCTCATCTTTAGATGAATTTTTAAGTTTTATATCTATGTATTCTTTTATATCATCAATCTTATCATTTACATAGCTAAGAGTAACTAAAGGATCATCTTCAGAACCTGGCTCTGAAAATGCTATACTTGAACCTAGAAGTATAATTCCCGCACTTACACTTATAAATATTGTCTTTAGCTTTTTATTCACCTTATCATCCTTTCATTTTTTAAATTAGTATAATAGAATCTGTCGTTTTCTATTATACTATAAAACCAATAAAAAATAAGCATTAATTAATGCTTATTTTTTTATATGTATTAATTTAAACTTACTTTAGAGATACAAGACCTATACTTATCTTTAGTGCATCATCAATATATCTCATCATCTCTTCATCGAATCTTCCTATTTTTTCTCTAAGTCGCTTTTTATCTATAGTTCTTATTTGTTCTAAAAGCACTACCGAATCCTTTGGAAGACCAAACTCTTGTCCGGTTATCTCTACATGAGTTGGAAGCTTTGCCTTATTTATTTGCGAGGTAATTGCGGCTATTATTATTGTAGGGCTATATTTATTTCCTATATTGTTTTGTATAACTAATACTGGCCTTACCCCTCCCTGCTCTGAACCTACCACAGGACTTAAATCAGCATAAAATATATCTCCTCTTTTGACCATCACAATTGATCACACCCCAGCAATCGTGATTCGTACTCATCTAAATCATTTATATCTTGTTCTAAACCCATTTCTGCAAGAGTTAAATTTATTTGACTCATTTCTTTGTATCCGTTACTTAACTTTTCACAGATATCTTGAACCCATTTATTTTTAAAATAGAGTATAATAGATTTGGTGCTCTTATCAGAATTATCATTATATATCATAGGCACTTTTTTATCTATTCCAATCATAAATTCCACCCCCATTTCTTAGAAAATCACAAGCCTACAAAACAGTATATAACAATTATATATTGAGATACTAATTGATGTCAACTGTTAGGTGATTATTTTCTGATTAATCTAAAATATAATCCACGACATGAAAAATCTTGCTATTCTTCATATAAACTCTTGGTAACCTTCTACTCATCATACAAATCACCTCATAATTAGAAGTACCTAAATGTTTGGCAATTTCTTCTACAGAAGGATATATTTCCTTTTCATATCCAAACAATACAGCTTTGTCTCTCATATCCACATTCTTTAAATGGCTTAAATCTACCATCAATTGATCCATACATATTTTTCCTACTACAGGAACTCTCTTACCATTGATAGCTACTTCTGCTTTTTCTGATAACATTCTAGAGTATCCATCTCCATAACCTATAGGAAGAGTTCCTATCAATGATTCTCTTTTAGTTGTAAATATTCTATTATAGCTGATACTAGTATCTTTTGGTACTTTTTTTATATTTGATATACTTGCCTTTAATGTCATAGCAGGTTTTATATCAATTCTCTCTTTAGATACTTCATCTGAGGGATAATATCCATACAGGATTATACCAGGCCTTACCATATCTAGATCGTATTCTGGTAAATCTAGTATGGCAGCTGAGTTTGAAGCATGTTTTATCTCAATATTTACTCCATCCTTTTCCAGTGTATCTACTATATATTTAAATTTTTCAAATTGATTTTTTGTATAAGTTTTATCCTTTTCATCAGAACTAGAAAAGTGAGTAAATATCCCTTCAATTTTTATATTTTCCAAATTATTTATTTTTTTTATTTCTTCTATAGATTTCTCATTAGGCAAAAATCCTATTCTACCCATTCCTGTATCAATCTTTATATGTATTATAGCCAATTTATCCATATCACAAGCAATCTTTGACAGTCTTTCAGCCTCTTCATAACTATAGATGTTTTGAATTAAATTATATTCTAAAACTTTTTCATATTGACTAGGAGAGGTATAATTTAAGATTAAAATAGGTTCATCTATTCCAGATTCTCTAAGCTCTATGGCTTCAGCTAAAATTGAAACACCTAGTCTATCAGCTCCATTTTCTAAAAAAGTTTTAGATACAGTTGTAGCACCATGTCCATATCCATCTGCTTTTACAATTGCCATTATAAGTGTATCTTTTTTTAAAGAATTTCTAAGGGATTTTATATTATAAATTAAATTATCAAGATTTATTTCTAATGCCACAGGTCGTATTTCATTTAAATTTTCCATTTTTCTATCTCCTCAAATATTTTCATCCTTTACAAAGTTGAAATTATTATATTTTATTATTACTCGTTCTTTGCCATCTTCATCAAGTATCTTCATAATTAGAGGGCTAAAATCTTTTTTCTTTAAATATATTATTTTTTCATTATTATATTTATTTTTTTCTTTTAGATTAGTTTTTATTTTATAACAATTTATTCCTTCTACTTTTTCTTCCTCAATAGAGTTTATGGTATTTAAATCCCTAAAAAGCTCTCCAATTATCAAGTCTTTATTTAGACTTTTAATTGATTTTAGAGATATTGATTGAGATATGGATGAGTTTTCTAAAAAAATATTTTCATCCTTATATTTTATAGTTATTCCATTGCTTTCTTCTGGTTTAATTATATTTAAACTTATATCATCCATTATATAGCTTTCATCTATAGTGTATAGAGATTCCTTATTATCTGTAATGATTTTTATCTCTGTATTAGTTTCATATCCTCCATAGTCTTTTAATTCTTTTTCAAGTTTTTTCATAACTCTAGCTTCTTTATCTATAGTACAGGACACAACAAAAAACATAATAATCATTATAAACAATAGAATTCTCTTCAAATAAATCATCCTTTTTCTATAATCATTTTAATTATATAGGGTATATTTTCCAAAATATCCCTAGCTATTATTCCATACTCTCCTTTTTCTTTCTTTGCAAAATCCCCTGCTAGACCATGTATATAAACTCCTAGCTTACTTGCATCAAATGGATTTACTCCTTGAGCTATGAAAGAGGTAATAATACCTGTTAGCACATCTCCACTGCCTGCTGTAGCCATTCCTGGATTACCAGTATAGTTTATATATATGTCATCTTTACTACATACTATAGTATGATTTCCTTTAAGTACTACTATTATATTATATTTTTCACTTATATATTTAGAATAGAAAATCCTATTTTTCTGTATTTCTTCTATGGATGTTCCTATAAGTCTAGATAATTCTCCAGGGTGAGGAGTAATTACTATTTCATTTTTTTTATTATCTAATATATCTTTATTTAAAGCAAGTGCATTTATCCCATCAGCATCTATTACTAATGGAACTTCTATATTTTTTATAAGATTATCTAAAATATGAATATTGTAAGGATTATTTCCCATTCCAGGTCCTATAGCTATAGCATCCTTATTTTCAATTGATTTTAGTATATCTTGTAAAGATTCTTCTTTAAAATATCCCTGATTGCTATCCTTTGCAGTTTTTATTATTTCTTCTGTAAGTTTAATCGATACTATAGTTTCAAGCATTTCTGGTACCAGTGTATATGTAAGTCCTGCACCACTTCTCATACATGCTCTAGAAGATAAAAATATAGACCCTGTCATTCCTCGACTTCCACCTATTATTAAGGCTCTTCCATAATCCCCTTTATGAGTATCATCTTGTCTTTTAAAAATTATGTCTTTAAGGGAATTGTCTATAAATATTTCTTTTAAAAAATCTGTATCAGTCTTTTCATATCCTATGGCAATAGCTATGGCATATTCTCTTTCATGAGTTATAGATATTTCTATGTTTTTCAAATTTAATTCCTGTAATTTCTCTTTTAATTTTGTATTTAAATTTAAAAATGGTTTACCATTACTATTATGTAGTATCTCAATATCTTGCCAGTTTATCTCTCCTATTCCACTGCCTAAAACCTTACTTATAGCTTCTTTAGAGGAAAATAATCCTGATACTGTTTGACTATTATGTTGTTTTTTTTCAATATATTGGATTTCATTATTTGTAAAAATTTTTTTATAAAACTTTTCTCTATTCCTATAGATTATTTTTTTTATTCTTTCTATTCTTATTATATCTATTCCTATAGACATATAATTTCCCCTTTAATTTGTTATCATTTATTATTAATATTATAGACCCTTTAATCTATTATTTCAATTTAATTGAAAATAAAGCTCTTAAGTTTTTCTTAAGAGCTTTATTTTTTCTTCATCTAGCTAGGATTAATATTTGATTGGGAGCTCATAGATGCTGTTAAACTTGATTTAATTTGACTTACATCTTGTGGATTAGCCTTAGGTGCTGGAGTATAGTATCCTTTTTGTGCGGCCATTTGATATAGTTGATATTGCATTTGTTCAGCTTCATTTCTAAGTGTTTGTAAAGTTGATCTTAATTCTTGATTTTTACATTCTGCTATTGCTGTAGTATATGAATTTATACTCGCCTTAGTACCTGAAAGTATATCATTTACCATATCTTGTTCTTTCATTTTATCCCTCCTATAGTGAATTTGTTAAATTTGTTCCAGTAGTTTGTGCATCCATACTTGCTTGTTTAAACATTTGCTTAAACTGTGGATCTTGAACTTGATTTGCATATAAATCAAATTTTTTGCTCATTGTCATATGACCAGATGCTATTTCTTTTACAGAATTAAGCTCTTGTTGAGTAATATTTTTTAAATTTATACTGTTTTTAAGCGCCATTAAATCTCCTCCTTAATTATTTTTGCAATATTATTTTGACCTAATTGACTATAATTATTCTTTTATATTTTTACTTTAAAATATAATTATTTTAAATACTGTAAATAAAATTTATATTCTGATATAATTATACTTAAAATAAAAATGTGAGGTGCTTTATGGAATTTATATTAGAAAAAGGTGGAAATGTAAAAATTTTCATAATAAAAAAAGACCAAGATAGCCTTGAGAATAATAATGAGCTGTTTAAATATCTAAAAGAAAAAGAATTATTCTCAGGAAAATTAGGAGAAACTTATTTAGATTTAGATATTAAAGGCAATAGCAGCTTATTCTTAGGAGTAGGAAAAGAAGAAGAATTAAACTTAAATGGCTTAAGAAAAGCATTTTATAATGCTGGAAAACAGCTTATGAAAGCTAAAATTGAAAGTATAAGTATAGAAATAGAAAGTTTAAATAACTTATCCTTAAAGGATATTGTTCTAGCTATATCAGAGGGACTATCACAATCTGAATATACTTTCGAAAAATATCTTTCAGAAAAAAGGACTAAACCAAGTTTAGAAAAGGTATATTTAAATGTACCTAAAAATAACAAAGAAGAAGCTTTAGAAGCTATATCTGAGACAAAGAATCTTATGGAAGGTATATTTTTAACTAGGGAACTTGTAAATGAGAGAGCTATGAATATGTACCCTGAGATCTTAGCAAAATCTGCTAAAGATAATTTATCTGAATTAGGAGTAAATGTAACAATATATGAGAAAAAAGAAATAGAAAATATGGGTATGAAAGCCTTTTTGGCTGTAACAGAAGGTTCAGAGAAAGAACCTAAATTTATAGTTATGGAGTATAATGGAGATCCTGATTCTACTGAAAAATTAGCTCTTGTAGGTAAAGGTCTTACTTATGACTCTGGTGGGTATTCTCTAAAGCCAACTTCAAGTATGGATACAATGTTTACTGATATGGCTGGTTCTGCAACAGTTATAGGTGCTTTAAAGTCAATTGCTAAATCAAAATTAAAGAAAAATGTAGTTGGGATAGTTGCGGCTTGTGAAAATCTTATATCTGGAGGAGCGTATAAACCTGGTGATATAATAGGATCTATGTCTGGAAAGACTATAGAAGTTCTAAATACAGATGCTGAAGGTAGACTTACACTTGCAGATGCACTATGGTATGCTACTAAAGAGGTTAAAGCAAATAAAATTATAGATCTTGCAACTCTTACTGGCGCCTGTGTAGTTGCTCTTGGCAATATTAATTCTGGTGCTATTACAAATAATGATGAATTAATGAAAGAAGTAAAAGAAGCTGCAAATATGGCAGGTGAAAATATATGGCAACTTCCTTCTAATGATGAATATAGAGATCTTATAAAGGGAGAATTTGGCGACCTGAAAAATGTTGGTGGAAGAGGTGCAGGTACTATAACTGCTGGACTTTTCTTAGAGGAATTTGTAGATAAGACACCTTGGGTACATTTGGATATAGCAGGAACTGCATATATAGATAAACCACTGGGATATCTTCCTAAAGGCGCTACAGGAATTCATGTAAAAACTCTTTATTATCTAGTTAAAAATATGTAAATATAAATATAAGTAAATGGTAGAGTATATACTCTACCATTTATTTATACTATGAATTATATCTAAGTTTACAGCCCTATTATATAGTATAAATGAATTAATTTGATTTTGATTATAATACTGAAATTTGTCAATAAATAAAAACTATGTTACTATATAGCCATTATTAAATAATAAAAGGAGATGAAAACTTGTCTATTTACCAAATTGCCCAAAGTGCAATTCAGAATATACATATGAAGATGGACTTTTTCTAGTTTGCCCTGAATGTTTTCATGAGTGGACATTAGAATCAGAATCTAAAAATATTCAAGAAGAAAAAATTTACAAAGATGCCCATGGAAGTATTTTAAATGATGGCGATTCAATAATTGTAATAAAAGATTTAAAGGTTAAAGGTAGTTCAATGCCTGTAAAAAAGGAACTAAAGTAAAAAACATAAAGTTAGTTGATGAAGACCATGATATTGATTGTAAAATTGATGGATTTGGTGCTATGAAACTTAAATCTGAATTTGTCAAAAAAGCATAAATATAAAAGCTAGGCCATGGCCTAGCTTTTATATTTATTAATTTACATCATTCATATTAGAAATTATTTCTGTAATAGGTGGTACTACTTGTTTTTTCCTAGACAATACTCCAGGCACATAAAATGAATCCTTGTCCATAGATTTATTAAAGGCTCTTCCTACTAATCCTTTATTCTCCCCTGCTACTATCATTTCAGATCCTTCATTATATATATCTGTAAGCATTAAAACAAATATAGAATATTTATTTTCTTTTGCTTTTTCCTCCATTAAGAGGAGTAATCTTTTTTTCATTTCACTTAGACTAGTAGGGTCCATTGTATAAACTTGTGATATTCCTATAGTGTTTTCATCTATTGTAAATTCTTTAAAATCTTGATTTAATATTTCACTTGGACTTAAACCTTCTAGTGAAGTTCCTGCTTTGAACATCTTTATGGCAAAGCTTTCTATATCTATATCTGCAATCTTAGCTAGTCTGTTTAATATAATCTTGTCTGTTTGGGTTGTAGTAGGAGATTTAAATAAAAGTGTATCTGATATTATTCCTGCTGCTAATATACCTGCTATTTTTTTAGTAGGTCTTATCCCATTTTCAAAATATATAGAGGCTATAATAGTAGATGTACTTCCTACCGGTTCATTTCTAAAGTAAATCGGGCTTCCTGTGAATACATCTGCAACTCTATGATGATCTATTATTTCAAGTATTTCTGCCTCTTCCAATCCATCTATAGACTGACTTCTTTCATTATGATCCACTAATATTACCTTTTTCTTCATACTAGATATCAAATGATATCTAGATATAGATCCGATGACCCTGTTCTTTCCATCTACTACAGGGTATGCTCTATATCTAGTTTTAGACATATTTTCCTTTACATCATCTACAAGGTCCTCTAAAGAAAATGAAATCAAATCTTTTTTGGTCATTACATATTCTATAGGTATACTCTGAGTTATCAGTCTAGATGCGGTAAATGTATCGTGAGGAGTAGAAATAATTGTAATATCTCTTTCTTTTCCTAAATCATGGATTTCTTTTTTTATTTCTCCCTTGCCTGTTACTATCATCAGAGAAATACTACTATCTAATGCAAGTTTTTGTATATCTACTCTATTACCACATATGACTATGTCCTTATCTTCAATGTATTCTCCTAGGACTTCCTTATCCATAGCAAGTACTAGGATTTTTCCATTAAATTCTTTTTTCTCTTTTGGAATTACTATAGGTTTACCTGATAGAGTATCTATTATATTTTCAATTGAAGTGTTAGACTTTCCTAAAATTCTATTATCCCATACATCTATATGGTTTTGCATTATATCTGATAAAGTCACTACCCCTATTAATTGTTCATTATGATCTATAACTGGTAAGCTATTCACACTATTTTGATTCATTAAGCTAAGAGCCATTCCCAAAGATATATCTGGGCTTACTGGAGCTATTTTGTCAAAGTTCAAGTCTTTCACACTTAGCCTTACTGTTTCCATTAATTCTGGTGCTTCTATTTTAAAATAGTCTAGTATAAATTTAGTCTCTTTACTTATATCACCAAGCCTTACAGAAATAGCATCCATATCTTGAGTCTTATTTTTATATTCTCCATAAGCTAGTGCTGCACATATGGAATCTGAATCTGGGTTTTTATGCCCCATTATATATACTGTGTCTTTCATAAAATTCTCCTTTTATATTAATATTATAATTATTGCCCTGGAAATTTCCCCTGTACAATTTTGCTTCTATTATATCATAATATATATGTTATTTTATACTATACTTATATATAGTATCATCATATAGTTTCTTATATCTTATTCTTTGAATGTCTAACTCTAGTTTTTCTCCTGTTCCTTTAAATTCAATAGTTCTAGTATGTTTTATTGCTACTTTATCTTCTTCTTGAGTTTCGTCATATTCCACTATCTTTTCATAGCTTCCAGTAAGAGTTTTTTCTACTCCTATCTTTTCTCCATCTATATTTAAAAATACTTTAGACAAAGTTAGATCTTCATCTGTAGTTATATTTACATGGGTATTGCCTTCTGATTCATATACTTTATTAATAATTATCTCCTGGCCTAATACTTCAATATGTTTATTTATATCACCCTTAGTAAGATCTATTTTTTCTTTAGCCTCATGATTCCCTCCGAAAGAATTTAGTTTTATCTCGATTTCTTTTGCATCTTCAGGTAGAGCATCAAAAGATATATCAAATTTACTTCCCTTAATATCTGTACCTATACTAGAAGATATCATTGGAATCTCTTTTCCATTTACAATTAATGATAATCCTATGTCTTCAAACATAAATCTTTCGCCTTTTATCTCTTCAATAACTAAGTCCTTTATATCCTGTATTTTCCCTTTTATAACTGTAGATATTGGAGATGCTATCAAAGATTCAATTCTTATCTGTTTCTGATCAACCTCTATATCTTTATTAATATTTATTTTCAAAGTATGACCCATAGCCTTATTCCTATCTAATCTAAAATTTATCTCTCCTATTTCACCACTATCACTTGAATGTATCTTTAGTCTCATATTTCTTTTTAAAAACATAGGCTTATCATAGGTCATGACCCAATTTATCTCTGTATTGTCCTGATTTATTAAGCCACTACCGCCTCCAGCATAAGTCTTTCCAAATCTATCTTCCATATTTATTCTCACATCTATATCTTTTGTATCACCTAATTCATTTTTAATTGTATAAAAAGCTACTAGATTATTATCATCTAACATAACCCCATCTAAAATAACTTCCACTCCATTTTTAAGTATATAGGATTTATCTATAATCTGCCCCTTCTCTAGTTTATTTAACTCCTTTAATGTACCACTCATAACATTTTCATATCCAATCAACTGTTTTCCATAATAAGCCAATGTATCTACATTGTATCCTATGATTAATACTGCAATAATTAATGCAGCAACCTTCCCTCTAATATTAATTCTCCTTTTTCGATTGGGTATATTATTTAGGCTATTTCTCAGTTTAGTTTCCATTTCTTCTGGTATGTCTAATTTATCTAATTCATTTTTCTTATCATTTAATAACCTTTCCAAATTATCCATTTAAATAGTCCCCTCCCATCAATTCTTTTAAATTCTTCATTCCAATACTTATTCTGGATTTTACTGTACCAAGGGGAATCTTTAGTATTTCTCCTATGGTTTTGTAATCTAAGTCTAGGAAGTATTTTAATTTAATTACTTCACTATGTTTTAAACTCAAACTAGATAGATATTTTTCTAATAATATTTTGTCTTCACAGTTTTCATTTGATTCATAGATTACTTCTTCTTCTATGCCTTCTAAAGAAATAACCTTTTTCCTTTTTCTCAATAAGTTTTTACAACAGTTAACCAATATTGTCTTACTCCAGCTATAGAAAACTTCTTCTTTTTTGAGCTTATGTATATTTTCATATAGAATTACTATCATATCCTGAATTGCATCTAAGGCATCATCTTCATTTTTCATGTATACATATGCTAATTTATAATAATCTATATTTTGAGCCATTACCAATTGAAGTAATGCTTCCTTATCTCCTTTTTTTGCTTGTTTAATTAGAAGTTTTACTTCCACCATATCACCTCTCTCTATATAAGAGTATTCTATCACTAAAAAAGTTCATAAAAAAAGATTACTAAGATATTTAATATCTTAGTAATCTTTTTGTGTAGATTTTTATAAATAGAGTTACGATTCTAAAATATCCTTAACTTCTAATTCTGATTTCCTTATCCTATTTTCTAGTTCCTTCAAATTATGATTTAAATCTGTAATTATTCCTTCTATTTTTCTCATAGTCTCATTTACATTATCTAAAGAATCATTTATCTTTGATTGTACAAACCAATCTGCAAATATTCCATCGAGGAAAAAATCTGCAAAGGAAGCAAAGGAAGATAAGTTTACTTCAATATCCGTAAATTCATTTACATCTGATAATTCCTTCTTAAAAGATCTTAATTGCTCTTGAACATCTTTTGCCATATTATTTGCATCATCTATTGCTGAATGCTTTCCTATATTAGAAATAAGTCCTCCTCCAAGCATATCCCAAACACCCCAATTTTGTGCACTTTGAAGTTTTTCTCTTACCCTTTTTAGAGAATTTAATGTTTCCTCACCAGCATCGATAGCTTCTTTTACTTCTTTTATATCCACTTTGAGTTCGTCCATATTTATAAGTTGATTTTTTAATTGAATTCCCTGTCTTCCCCCTTCTTCTATTATTAAATTTTCTTTTTCTTTTATTATTTCTTCATATCTTCTATTTACTTCATCATTATTTATTAATTTTCTATTTATATCATCTAACTCTTTTTCTAATTCATAAATTTTACTAGTGAAATCCTCATATTTAAGCTTTGCTACAAGATATTCCTCTTTTTCTTTGTCAAGCTTTTCTTCCTTGTCTCCTAGTAATGTTGAAAATATAGAAGAAATACTCCAATTTTCAAGTTTTTCAATATCCTTTCTTTCCTTATCTACAATCTGTTTTAATTCTTGTTTTTGTATTTTCTTTTTAGAAAGTTCTTCTTCTTTTGCTTGCTTTAAAGATTCAAACTTTTTATTTTGTCTTAATTTTTCTTTTAATTCTAATATTTCTTGATTTATATATGTAAGCATATTCCCCTCCTAAAAAATTTAAATATTTTTCTCTTATTGTTTATTATTTAAATATTTTTGTAGACCTTCCTATTAATGTTATTATACTCTACAATATTGTAATATTCAAAATATTATATGAATAAATTCTACTAACTTACTTATATATAAAAAACATATAAATCTTATTGAAAAACCTACTACCTTGTAGTACAATATAGTTGACTATTATGTACTGCAAGGTAGGTGATAATATGATTGATAAGTCTCAATTAATGCGTGGGACTCTTGAGGGATGCATAGTTAAAATAATAAGCATAGAAGAAACATACGGATATGAAATAGTAACAAGATTACAAGACTTTGGGTTTTATGATGTTAAAGAAGGTTCAACTTATCCTATTTTAGTACGACTTGAAAAAAGAAAAATAATATCATCTGTCTATAAAGAATCTCCACTTGGTCCAAAGAGGAAATATTATTTTCTCACTGATATTGGCAAAGAATTTTTAAGAGAATTTGAATTTGCATGGAATGATGTAAAGATAGCTGTTGACAAAGTATTGAAGGAGGATTGAAAATATGTTTGAAAATGAGGTAACCTTATTAAAAAAAGAAAATGAAAAGCAGTCAAATCAATTAAATCAAGATGACAATAAAGTTATTAAGGATATTATGAAAGGCATGAGTATGTTTAAGGTTAATTCTTATGATTCACAAGTAATTAGAAGAGACTTGATAGGAATGGCACAAGAATTAAATTTGAGAGATTCAAATTTAGAAGAATCCATAGGAAATAATGTAAAACATTTTACTAATGAAATTATAAATAATAGTAGTGGACCATGTAAAATAGAAATCTTTTTAAACTTTTTATCTAAGCTATCCGGATATTTCTTTATTTGGTTTGCTGGATTAGCATATGGGGCTTATGGTGGATTATCATGGAATGTAAACCCAAAGTTGTATATTTTTTATGTTGGTGCAGTATTAATTATGTTTGTAACCGAAGGGATAGTAACCCCATTATTTAGTACAGAAAAAGGATTTAAGAAGAAATTGCCTTCTTTTATTTTAATATTCTTATTTTTGATACTATCAATTACTATATATCCTATAGATAATAACCAGTATACAAGTACAATAGATGTTAAATATGTACTCTCAATATCAGGATTAGTGTATTTAATTTCAAAATATTTTAATACAAAAAATATTTATAGATTGTCCAAAAATAAACAGAACTATATAGAAGACTTAAAATAATGTATTTAATTTAAATAATAACTCTAAAAATAAATCGATGAACATAATATAAATGCTCATCGATTTTGTAATTATTTATGTCATAGTTTACAAGTGATATTTATCAACCTTTGCCATTAATGACTCTATACTTACTTAAATAATACTTAACTGGATATGTAAAACTAAACCATAGTAAAATTAAAGAAATTGGTGTTCCTATTATCCAATTTATGATATATAGAAATTCAAAAATAATGTCATTATAATTCCAAATAAAACAGCATACATTATCATTTCAAATTGAAATTTAAAGAAAGACTTTTTTATCAAATATTCTTTTTTAAAGTATACCTGTCCTTCAATGTTATCCATAAAGGGTGATGCTGATGAAATATGGGTATAGACAAACATTAAACTAACAAAAAAGAAAAATTGTCTAATAATTATAAGATTTTTTATAGCACCATATAATGGTAATAAAACTATAGACATTAAAACACCTCTTATAATTTGTGCAAGTAAAAAATACTTCTCAACATGTTTTCTTTCTTTTGGGTCTGCCATATCATTTAAAAAATCACATAGCCTTTTTTTACTATCATAAATATCTTTACTAAATTTTAATGCAATAACACCAGCAACAGTATATGAAACAATATGAGCAATAGTAAATAATAAAATAAACTTTATATATATCATTGTATTCCCCCTTACTATCTCCGCACATTTATATCTATCATATTACATCATAAAGTGAACAAAGTTTCCTATCCCTTTTGTTCACTTCTTCGTTCATTTTATTTCTTCTTTCTAGCCAAAGATAATCCACCAAAGCCACTTATGATGGCCATATAAAACCCGAAATCATACCAAAATCCAGTATTAACAGGTTCATAAATGCTGATAGATTTATTAAATATTGATAATACTAAAGATATAGGAGCTATCCAGCCATGCCATATCCCTGAAAATAGTCCTGCAGGATCATTTAGTGAGTAACTGCCATCTCCTGGTATACATCCTACTAATACAAATAACATAAGAAAAATTAAAGCTGATAATTTTAATCTCTTAGATACTCTATTTTTCATCAAATCACCCTCTATTTAATATTTTTTATAAGTATACCCTAAATAAAGTAATATACTAATAATTAAATTTATCTTTTTTTGCATCTTCCATCTCATAATAATCATCTAGATCTTGTGCTGCTTTTTCCAGTCGTTTATTTAAATTCTCTTTATAGATATCACTGTATAAAAATTCATTCACATCAAAAATATCCCTATCCTCATATGATTTCTTATCTTCAGTCCTTGGTTCTTCTAAGGAAAAATCTATTGCATAAAACGGGATATTTTTTCTATCAAAAATACCTTTTATATCTAGTAATATCTCACTTGCCCTATTTGAATTTATTTCTTTGTCTTCTACATATAATACTATATGACCTGATGTTTTAGCTAGTTCTTTTATATCATAGTTTTTATCGATTTCTAATGCTTCTAGACTTAATCCATAAATAGGACCAAATGGTTCAGGAGATTCTTTTTCTCTTAATTTAAGAATTCCATAGTCTATATCACTTTCATATGGAAAGTCATCATATCCAAACACATTTTCTACCATGTCTCTATATTCTTTATTAATTCTCTTCCAAGTATTAAATTTACCTGATACATCTCCTTCATAGCTATCCCAAAGGACTTCTCCCCTTGCAGATATATCTAGTGAAAAATGTGTGTCTATGCTGGTAGGTGAATTTACATTGATATAGTAATTCCCATTTTTAAAGTTATATGTTGCATCTCCCACCTCAAGCCCCATATTTAAATAGTTTTCTTCAATATACTCTTTTGCACTCCTATTTGCTAAAAATTTTGAAATAGGATTTCCAAATAGTCCATTTACAAACCATAGTATTCCTCCTATTAATATAAATGCTATTATTCTTAAAGCAATTTTAGTTGATTTTTTCATTTTTTCCCTCCTTTTATAGTATTAATGCCATAAAATAAATATTTCTTATTATATATTCTATCACAATTTTAAAAGCTGCTCGTCAAAAACAAGCAGCTCAAGATTATTTTTATATACATTTAGAATGGTCCATATCCTATATTTATTGCAGTAAATATAAATACTATTTGTAATACTACAAATATCAAAAATAAGGGTAAAAACCATTTATAGTATTTGTTTAAAGGAATTTTACCTATAGTGCATGCTATTAGTACAAAGCTTGTAGGCCATAAAAGGTTTGAATATCCATCACCAAATTGGAATATAAGTACTGCAATTTGTCTATTCATACCTATTAAATCTGCTAAAGGTACCATTATAGGCATTGTTGTAGCTGCTTGCCCACTACCTGATGGTATAAAGAAATTTAATACAGTTTGTAATATTAGCATTCCTATTCCACTGGCATAAAGACTTAACTGATTTAAAAAATTGGAGGCACTATGAATTATAGTATCTAGGATATTTCCTTTGCTTATTACAACTAATATCCCTCTTGCAAGGCCTACAGTTAGAGCAGGCAATACCGCTTTAGATAATCCATTTACAAATTCATTTGCAAACTTATTTGGATTCCATTTATTTACAATTGCAGTAAATACAGCTATTCCCAAAAATACAGCAGAGACTTCATTTATATACCATCCAAGTGTAAGTAGTCCATATACCATAACTCCTATTCCTATAAATAATACTGCTAGGGATGCCTTTCTCTTTGGAGTAAATGTAGTACTCATTCGTTCATCATTCATTGAAAACTCACTAAAGTCTAAATCTTTAACTAAGCTCTTTGTAGGGTCTTTTTTGACTCTATTTCCATACCAAAGTACATAAGCTATAGATATACCTGTCATTATTACTAATACTATAATTCTAAGAGTTAAGCCTGAAAATAGAGGTAGTTCTGCAATCCCTTGAGCTACTCCTACTGAAAATGGATTTACAGTAGCTGAAGCAAATCCTACTCCTACTGGTAAATAGGATATCCCAAGTCCTACTAGAGGATCATATCCTAGAGCAATACTTAGAGTTATAAATATTGGTATAAAAGCTATTATCTCTTCATAGGATAATGTTCCTGTGGAAGCCCATATAGATAGCAGTATCATTATTAAACTTATGGTAAAAGTTGCAGTTTTAGGGCTATTTTGAGTTTTTCTTACCATCTGGGCAATACTTGCATCCATTGTGCCAGTTCTTTCTACTACAAACAAGGTAGCATATGCTATAAATATTAACATAGAGATACCTGCAGCCTGTATAAGACCTTCTACCATGGATAGGAGCATCTTAAAAGGATCAACTGGTGTTTTATCTATATATGTAAAAGAATTAGGATCTATTACTTCCCTCCCAGTTGCTTCATTTACTACTCTTTCATAGCTTCCTGCTGGAACTATAAAGGTTAAAATAGTCGCTACTATAATAACTACAAATAATAATACAAACATATGTGGGAATTCTCGTTTTTTTTCTTTAATTTTTTCTGACATATTTACATCCCCTTTATTTTAATTTTCTAAGAAATTCAAAGCTAAATTAACATGCATTTTTGCTCCTATAATAAGACTATCCTCGTCAAAGTCGAACTTTGGATGATGCATCATATTTACAAGGCCTTTTTCTTCATTTCTTGCACCTAGCCACATATATGCTCCAGGTATATTTTGGACATAGTATGCAAAATCCTCTGCTCCCATGGTTGCTTTTTCTATTAAAAGTACATTTTCTTTACCTAGAACTTCTTCCCCCACTTTTAATGAAAACTCCGACATACTATCATCATTTATTAGTGGTGGTAGACCGTCAATGATATTTAGTTTATAGTCTCCACCTGATATACTTGTTATGTTTTTTACAATATTTTTTATTTTTTCTTTAATATCTTTTCTCAATTCATCATTAAAAGTTCTAATTGTTCCAGAAATCTTACAATTATCTGCTATAACATTATTTGCCATTCCCCCATGTATACTTCCTACAGATACTACTAGAGGCTCTAATGGGTCTATTTGTCTACTTGTCATGTATTGAATCTCTGTTATTACTTTAGCTGCCATGGCTATTGGATCTACGGCCTTATGTGGACTACCTGCATGACCTCCTTTTCCAATTAATATAATTTCAAATACATCGGTTGAGGCCATTGCACCTCCAAACTTTACTCCCAAAGTTCCTGTTGGCTCTTCTGTAGTTAAATGCATTCCAAAAATAGCATCCACATTATCAAGAGCCCCTTCTTCTATCATAGGCTTTGCTCCACCTGGTGATGGTCCTTCTTCTGCAGGTTGAAATATGAATTTTATATTTCCTTTGATTTTATCTTTGTGTTCACTTAAAATTTTTGCTGCACCTAGGAGCATTGCAGTGTGACCATCATGACCACAGGCATGCATTTTATTCTCTATTTGTGATTTATACTCCACTTCATTTTCTTCATTTATAGGAAGGGCATCCATATCCGCCCTAAGAGCTACAGTTTTTTCTCCAGTTCCCTCTATTATTGCTACTATACCTGTACTTTTTTCATCAGTTAATATTTTGATTCCCCAAGATTTAAGTAGTTCAGTAACTTTTTTAGAGGTCCTCTGTAAATCAAATCCTACCTCTGGATGTTTATGAAAGTCTCTTCTCCATTCAATTATCTCTTCTTTTATCTCTCCTACATCTTTTATAATTAAATCAAAATTTTTTATCAATTTACTTCCTCCCTTATAAATAAAAATATCCCTTCATCTCTATTAAGAGACGAAGGGATATTCGCGGTACCACTCTAATTGAAATAATAAATTATTTCCACTCTAATTTTTAACGGTCTTCAACCGACAATCTTCATGGGTCCTTTTCAATAGGCACTGTTTGTTAGACTCACACTCTACTCTAACTCGCTGAAAACTTCGCCTATTTACTCTTCCAATCACAAGATCTAATATTTAATTATTGAAATCTTTGAGTATTTCCTGTAAATTTGGATTTCCTATTTCCTGTAAACTATATCCTACTCTTACTATTTCCTTATCAGTATCCAAAATTCTAGTGATATCTATAGGTGTACCTGATACTACTACATCGCAATCCACACTATTTATAACTTTTTCTAACTCTTTTGTCTGCTTATCTCCATATCCCATAGCTGGTAATATGGTCTCTAAATGATTATACTTCTCATAGGTTTCTTTAATAGTTCCTATGGCATAAGGCTTTGCATCTACAATTTCCTTAGCTCCATATTTTTTAGCTGCAACCATTCCTGCACCATATTTCATTCCACCATGAGTTAATGTAGGACCATCTTCTATCACTAAAACTTTTTTGCCCTTTATCTTTTCACCATTTTCAACAGATATAGGAGAAGCTGCTTCTATTATCTTTGCATCTTTATTGTATTTTTCTATATTTTCTCTTACCTTATCCACGTCTTTTTTATCTGCTGAGTCTATTTTGTTTATAATTACTACATCTGCCATCTTTAAATTTGTTTCCCCTGGATGATATGCAATTTCATGACCAGCTCTTAGTGGATCCACTAAGACTATATTTAAATCGGATTTATAAAATGGAAAGTCATTATTGCCACCATCCCAAAGTATTACATCTGCTTCTTTTTCTGCTTCTCTTAAAATTACTTCATAGTCTACACCAGAATAAACTATAATATCATTATCTATATGTGGCTCGTATTCTTCTCTTTCCTCTATTGTACATTTATGTTTATCTAAATCTTTATAAGTGGCAAATCTTTGACAAATTTGTTCCTTGAGATCTCCGTAAGGCATAGGATGACGAATTGCTACTACTTTTTTTCCCATATCCTTTAAAATCTGAGATACCTTTCTTGTTGTTTGGCTTTTTCCTACTCCAGTTCTAACTGCACAAACTGATATAATAGGTTTGTTAGATTTGATACTTGTATTTTCAGACCCCATTAGTCTAAAATCTGCCCCTGCTGCCAATACAGTTGAAGCTTTATGCATTACATCTTTGTGAAGAATGTCACTATATGCAAATATGACTTGTTTAACTTCTTTTTCTTTTATTAATTTTTCTAGATCTTCTTCTGAATATATGGAAATTCCTTCTGGATAGAGATTTCCTGCCAATTCTGTTGGGTATTTTCTTCCATCTATATTTGGTATCTGTGTAGCTGTAAATCCTACTACATTATAAGTTTCATTATCTCTAAAATAAGTATTGAATACATGAAAATCTCTACCTGCTGCTCCCATAATAAGTATATTTATCTTTTCCATAACTTTTCCTCCTAATTTTAGGTAAAATAAAAACCCCTCGTCTCTATTAAGAGACGAAGGGATATTCGCGGTACCACTCTAATTGAAATAATAAATTATTTCCACTCTAATTTTTAACGGCCTTTAACCGACAATCTTCATGGGTCCTTTTCAATAAGTTCTGTTTGTTAGACTCACACTCTACTCTAACTCGCTGGAAACTTCTCCTATTTACTCTTCCAATCACAAGATTTAATATTTGTTTTTTAGTTTTATATAAAATTTTATATAGTATATTATATTCCAAATTTGAATTATTAATGATTATATATCAAACTTTTTCAAATTGCAAGAACAATTTTTAATATTTTAAATTATTCCTCTTATCTCTTTTAAATCTTTTATTCCCTCTTTTTTCATAAACTCTTCTATTCCCTTTAGTATATCTAGAGAAATATCTGGTTTTATAAAGTTAGCGCTTCCTATTTGTATAGCCCATGCTCCAGCCATTATAAATTCTATGGCATCTTGCCAAGTGCTTATACCTCCCATGCCTAATATAGGTACATCTACTACATCTTTTACTTCTTTTACCATTCTAAGAGCTATTGGTTTAATACAAGGACCTGATAAGCCTGCAGTTGTATTATTAAATATTGGTTTTCTATTTATTATATCTATGGCTAAAGCATTAAAAGTATTCACTAGAGATAATCCATCTGCTCCCGCTTTTACACAAGAATATGCCATCTCCTTGATATTTTCAGCATTTGGAGATAGTTTTACAATCATAGGTTTTTTACAGACTTCTTTAGCCTTTTTTACTATTTCTTCTGCTGAATCACATTTTATACCAAATGCCATACCCCCTTCTTTCACATTGGGGCAAGATATATTTAACTCAATAATATCCACAGAAGTTGAATTTAATAGTTCTATTCCTTCTAAATATTCATCAATAGTACTTCCACCTAAATTAGCAAGTATTACAGTATCTTTTTTTTCTAAAAAGGGTAGCTCCTCTTTTATGAATCCTTCTACACCAGGATTTTGAAGTCCTATACTATTCATAAGCCCTGAAGGAGTTTCATATATTCTTATTCCCTTATTTCCATCTCTTCTATTTAGAGTCAAACCTTTAGTGGAAATCCCACCTAAATCTTCTATATTAAAATATTCTTCAAACTCTCTCCCAAATCCAAAGGTACCAGAGGCAGCAATTACTGGATTTTTAAATTCCACTCCACATATATTTACTTTATTCATATAACTATCTCCTCTCCCTTGAATACTGGTCCCTCTTTACAAACTCTTTCCATTCCATTTATTGTTTCAATTGTACAACCTAGACAAGCTCCTATACCACACGCCATACGACTTTCCATAGATACATATACAGGAACTTTTCCCCTACACATATTTACTACAACATTCATCATAGGAGTAGGACCACAAGTATACACTAAATCATAATCTAGTGGGTTAAAAATTTGAGTTATAAAACCTTTATGCCCTTCCGACCCATCTTCTGTAGATATAAATCTATTATCTGTATATGGTTCAAATTGATCTAAAAAATATACATTATTTCTAAATCCGCTATAAATATCTACATTTGCATCTAGATTTTTGGATAAATACAACATGGGGGCTATTCCTATTCCTCCAGATATTAGAGCTATCTTCTTCTTCTCTTCTAAATCAAAGCTATTTCCCAATGGCCCTAAAAGTGAAAGTTTGTCTCCCTTTTTAAGCTTTGAAATTATATGAGTACCTCTACCTCTTACTTCGTAAAGGAGTTTTAATCTTCCATTGTCTAAGTCTGCAATGCTTATTGGTCTGGGCAAAAATGGATCTAATCCATTCCAACCCCTAAGCATATAAAACTGACCTGGCTTACCTTCAAATTCTCCTTCTAATATTATTTCATATATATTTGGACTTATTTCTTTATTTTCGCAAATGATTCCATCTGTATAACCTTGTTTCATCATATTCCTCTCCTTTTTCACATTATTCTTCTAAAGAATATATCTGATCACAATATTCACATTTATAAGTTCCATCTTCTTCATCAATTAATACAAATTTGTGGGTAATAGCTCTCTCGTTTGAGGTTATACATCTAGGATTTTTACATTCCATAATTCCCTCTACCCTATCTGGTAGGGAAAGATTTATCTTTTGAGAAATATTTTCATCTTCTATTATATTTACTGTCATATTTGCATCTATAAATCCTAACATAGTAAGATCTATATCTATTTCATTTTCAATTTTTATTATATCTTTACGACCATATTTTTGGCTTACTGCATTCATTATAAGTGCCACAGTAAAGTCTGCCTTATCTAATTTTAAGTATTTAAATATTATAATTCCATATCCTGGTTTAATATGATCAATTACTATTCCTCTTTCAATACTGTTTATATTCAACATTATCTAACCCCCAATAATTTAGCTATAAGCGCCATTCTAACAAACATACCATATTTAGCTTGTCTAAAGTACCAAGCACGGGGATCTTCATCTACTTCCATGCTTATTTCATTTACCCTTGGTAGAGGATGTAGTATTATTAAATCTTCTTTGGCATAAACTAATTTTTCATTATTTAATATATAACTATCTTTAAGTCTTACATAGTCTGCCTCGTTGAAAAATCTTTCTTTCTGTACTCTAGTCATATAAAGTACATCAAGTTCATCTATAACTTCTTCTAATCTTTCAACTTCAATATATTCAATACTATTTTTATTTAATATTTCTGTTTTTATATATTCTGGGATTTGTAGCTCCTCCGGAGAAATAAGTATGAATTTTATATTTTCATATCTGGACATTGCTTTTATAAGAGAATGAACAGTACGACCAAATTTTAAATCTCCACATAAGCCTATGGTCATATCTGACAATTTGTTTTTAGCTATTTTTATAGTTAAAAGATCTGTAAGTGTCTGTGTCGGATGCTGATGTCCTCCGTCTCCTGCATTGATTAATGGTACTTCACAGTAATTCGAGCTATACTTGGGAGCCCCTTCCTTTGGATGTCTCATGGTAATAATATCTGTATAGTTTGCAACAGTCCTTATAGTATCTGCAAGGGATTCTCCTTTAGATACGGAGCTAGATCCTGCCTCTGAAAACCCTACTACTTCTCCACCGAGTCTATACATTGCACTTTCAAAACTAAGTCTAGTTCTGGTGCTAGGTTCAAAAAACAAACTTCCTAAAATTTTTCCTTTGCATAAATTAATATATTCCTCTGGCTTTTCTATTATTTCCTCTGCAAATTGAAATATCTCTTCTAATTCTTCAATGCTAAAGTCTTTTGGGTCTATTAAATGTCTTCCTTTTAACATGTTCTTTCCTCCTTAGTCTTTAGACCTTTAAGGAATAGCTCTAAAAAAAATGCCTTCCATAAAGGAAGGCATAAGTATGCTAGGTAATTTATATGCTATCCTTACTAATCTCACAGGATTAGTTTAAAGGTATATATTTTTTTATAATGATATCATATATTTTTTTAAAAGTCTACAATTGTTTTTTAAATAATTTATAGTTTTTTAGTATAAATTGTCTTATAAGATAATTTCCCACTTACCTGTTCAGACTGCATTAAATCTATCTGATATACTGGAATTGAAATTTTTTCTTTTTCTTCCAATAATAAATTAACATCAGAATTCTTGTTTATTTTTATATTTCTACCAATTGTTAAATGAGGAGTATATTTTCTTTTATCCAATTGAAAGTCATCCTTTAACATATTATAAATTTGAGACTTTATATCTAACAGTTCTTTATTCTCCTCTAATCCTATCCAATATATATCTCCATTCCTACCTTTAAAACTACCTATTTTATCTAATCTTAAAGAAATGTGAGAAACCGAAACCTTATCCATTGCAGTTTTTATCTTTTCCACATCTAATTCATCTATTTCTCCTAAAAACTCTATTGTAAGATGAATATGTTCTTTTTTTATAAATCTTCCTTCTAGACTATATTTTTTAAAATCATTTATTATATTTACTATTTTATTTTTTATTTCCTCATTAAAGTTTATTCCAATAAATAATCTCATTAGTATCACCTCTTTTTTTATTTTATTATATTTTTACCTAATATCCTAAATATATAATAAATATCCAAAGTATAGAGATAATATACTTATGGAGGGATATAATGATTTTCTTAAGAACTACCTTAGCATTTTTAAGCTTACTTATTTTAACTAGACTTCTTGGTAAAAAACAGATGAGTCAAATGACATTTTTCCACTATGTCACAGGTATTACTATTGGATCATTGGCTGCAGATATAATATCTACCAGTGAGAGTTCAGTTTTTGAGAAAATGTTAAGTTTAATACTATGGTGTGCCTTAACTGCATGTTTAGCATATATTACCTTAAAATTTGAAAAGCTGAAAGTATTAATTGATGGACAACCAGTTATTCTTATTCGAAAAGGAGTATTTGAAAAAGATTCTATGAAAAAAACTAGAATAAGTTTAGAAGATCTTTCTATAATGCTTAGAGAACAAAATATATTTTCTGTCTTGGAAGTAGATTATGCTATTCTAGAGCCAAATGGCAAACTCAGTGTCCTAAAAAAAGAATCCTATTTGAATCCAAACAAAGCTGATATGGATATACCCATCCTACAACCTAAATATTTACCTTCACAAATAATAAGAGATTCCCATTTAGTTTATGAAAATCTAAAAGAACTAGGTCTAAGTACTGAGTGGTTAAATACACAGTTAAAATCACAAAACATAAATAATATAGATCAAGTATTTTATGCTGAAATTCAAAATGATGGATCCCTTTATATTGTTAAAAATTAATTCACTCGCCCAATATGGAGCTTATCTATGATCACATTGCCATATTTATTCCCATTTTTATCTCTTATATTAAAATATTCCTCTTTATAACTTATGCCATTAGTTGAACCTTGGCTGGACCAATATTTAAATCCAATTATCTTTCCCTCTTGTCTTATCCAATTTATAAATATAGCCGTATGTCCTGTATTATTTTCCCTTGAAAAATCCATGAAATCTCCAGGTCTGAGTTCTTCTAAACTATATATTCTATTTCCTAATCCATATTTTTCAATAGCTACAGCAAGATTACTCTCTGATTTATCTCCCATTGCCACAAACCAAGTGAGTGCAAAGTCAAATAATTGATCTTTGCTCATACCATTAAAGTTATCCATAGATAATCCTAAATCCTTGTTTCTCTTCTGCATTGCCTTAAAGAATACTTCAAAAGTAATCCCAGTACAATTACTTGCCCTATCTCCACTAGGATTAGCCTTTAATAATATTTCTCCTTTATAATATAGATCTTCTGTTACTCCATTATAGTTTTTAAAATCATTATTTAATAAATATGGGTATTTTCCAGCTCCTAAAGAATAAGTTTTTATTACATCTAAAACATATTTATTAAAATTTGGAATAGAGTCTTGGTTATCTTGTGTATTTACTGCTAATGTAGCATCTTTTTCATCTATAATATTATTTTTTTCATTAACTGACTTTTGAGTTTCATTATTATGTACTACTTCTTGTTTGTTTGGATCTAAATTTTCTTTAATTTCTTGTATTTCATTGAAATCTTTAATTTTTGCCATAGCTTGTCCAGTTGAAACTACTATTTCATTTACACCCTCTATTGCTAGAGCATCTCTTATATCTTCTCTTTGTAAGATATATTCATAATGATTATCTTCACCTGAAAACAAAACAAAGCTTATAATTCCTAATCCAGTAAGTACTATACATCCAGTTCTTTTTATGTCCATATTCATCTCCTTATAATTAGATATTTTTGATAAGTCTAATTATACTAAAAGTATGTCCATGTTTTCATTAGCAAAATATGGAGATGTATTTTATTAAAACTCAAATAAAAACTTAAATTTAAATTGATTTTATAATTTATAGAACAAATAAAGCCTATGAAATAGTAAATCAAGCTACTATATATTTAGTAAGCATATAGCAGCTTGATTTTTTTCATTATCTATGAATTTGAAACTTAATTTACAATCTTATAATACACCCTAGCCGTCCATCTATATACAATTCCATAAGATATTGCAAATACTAGTATTACAATCCCTGTAAAGCTTAAAAATAATTTCGTATTAGTTAGATTTAGTACGGCAAGTATTTTACTTACCAGCGGAAATGCTACCATAATATGGATAATAGCTGTTATTAAGGGCAAGAAAAACACTATAAGTGTCTGACTTTTAATTGTCTTCTTCACTTCACTCTTGCTCATTCCAACTTTTTGAAGTATATCAAATCTGTCTCTATCATCATATCCTTCAGATATTTGTTTATAGTATATAATTAATACAGTAGTCACCATAAATAAAGTACCTAGGAATATACCTATAAAAAACAAACTTCCATATATGGATAAAAAGCTTTGTCTTGATGTATATCTATCTTCTACTACTGCTACCCTTTCTATTGATTCATTTAATTTACTTCTTAAGGTAGAACCAAAACTGATTTTGTTTTCTAATTGTCCTTCAATATCAAATTTATAGTTATAGTATATAAAGTTTTCTCTATCTTCATTGTCTACTTCTTTTATCATAGATATTAGAGAAGTCATTTCTTCAATATCAGATACTACTATATTTAGTGTATTATATACAGGATTTGATGAAAATTTTATTGCTTCTAGTTCTTCCTTTACCTTATATTCTTTTCCAAAAATTCCTATACTTTCATAGTTAAATGAAGTGTCCTCACTATTAAGTAGTACTTCATCCTTATCTAATTTTATATTAGATTCATGTGTTTTATTATAATCATCTAAAGTATATATATTAATATCATAAACATCTTCTAAGGATATATTTTCATGTTCCTTTACTAAATTATTGTCCTTTAAATATGCCAAAAATCCCATACTGTAATATTTTAATGAATCCTTCGTTTTTAAATCTTTATCCTGTGCATGCTCTCCTATTACTTTGTCTATTTCTTTTAAATTCTGACCCTCATATACAAAACTTGTAATTACTTCTCTAGGATATCTTGTTTTCATTACATCTTCCATTCCCACATATAGTGAGATTGTTGTAGAAATAGTAAGTAATACTGCTGTACTAAGTATAGCTATATTAGCAAGACCTACTGCATTTTGTTTCATTCTATAAATCATATTGGAAACTGAAATAAAATTATTTTTCTTATAATAAAAATTCTTATTTTTTCTAAGTAGTTTTATAACTATTATGCTTACTGAAGTGAATATAAAGTATGTTCCTGCCCCTACTAATAAAACTGCTATAAAAAATATGCTTATTGCAGTTAAAGGGTTTTCTATGGTCAGTGCTAAATAATATCCAGCTCCAAGGGATAATAATCCTATTAATCCTAAAAACCAATTTGATTTAGGTTCCCTTTCCCCTTTCTTTCCTCCTGTAATCAATTCAATAGGATTTATTCTATGAATTTTAATTACATTGAATATAATTACTACAATAAAAATTAATGCAAAGAGTATAATTGTAATTCCCATTGAAGTCCAAGATATATCTAAGGGAATAGATGTATCTAAGTTTAAAATATTTAATAAAACTGCAAACATTAATTTACTAAATATTACACCTACTACTATTCCAGATAATATTGAAAAAACTCCTGAATATATAATTTCATAAAAAACTACTTTTCCTATATGTTTCTTTTCCATTCCTAATACACTATATAAGCCCAGTTCCTTTGTCCTTCTCTTTAATAGAAAACTATTAGTATAAAATATAAATAATACAGAAAATATTCCTATGATAATTACCCCAAAGAACAATATACTTTTCATAGAAGCATCTCCATAAAAATCAGCATATCCAACTCTATTGGCTATGGTTAATAGCATATAAAACATAGAAACTATAACTATTGATGATAATATATAGGGAAAATAAGTATTTTTATTCTTTCTTATATTATTTCTCCCAAGTTTGGAATATAAGTTTTTATTCATCTTTTTTCCCCCCTGATGCTAAAAGAGTTAATGTATGAGATATTTTTTCAAACATTTCTTCATTTGATAATTCACCTTTATATATTTGATGGAATATCTCGCCATCTTTTATAAACAATACTCTACTGGCATGACTTGCAGCCTTTGTACTATGTGTTACCATTAAAATAGTCTGGCCTTTTTTGTTAATCTGAGAAAATATGTCTAATAATTGCCCTGAAGATTTAGAATCTAATGCTCCCGTAGGCTCATCTGCTAATATGATCTCCGGATTTGTAATAAGTGCCCTTGCCACTGCCGTCCTTTGCTTTTGACCTCCTGAAACTTCATAGGGAAATTTGCTTAATAATTCATCTATGCCAAGATCTCTAGCTATTGGAGTAAGTCTATTTTTCATATCCTTATATTCTTTTCCAGACAAAACTAAGGGTAAGAAAATATTATCTTCCAAAGAAAAAGTATCTAACAGATTAAAGTCTTGAAATACAAAACCTAAATGTTCTCGTCTAAAGGATGCAAGCTGACTTTCTTTCATGGTTAAAACTTTTTTTCCTCTTAAAAGCATCTCTCCACTAGTAGGCTTATCTAGGGAAGCTAATATATTTAACAATGTAGTTTTTCCTGAGCCTGATTCCCCCATAATTGCAACATATTCCCCTTCTTCTACTGAAAAAGAAATATCCGATAAAGCTTCTACTTGATTACCACCAAATCTTGTAGTATATATTTTCTTTAAGTTTTTTACTGTTAATATTTCCATTTTTATTCCTCCAACTTTTTTAGTATATACTAAGTATAATAAAAAAAGAAATGCTTTGCCTTAACTTTGGCTTACATTTCTTTTTCTAACCTTACTTTCTTGTAAGTTATGTTATTCTATTTCTAATTCAGTAGAAGATAAGTCTATTTTAACCTTAGTTCCTTTGCCTACTTTAGATGAAATATTAATCCTATGACCTAATTTATCTAAGACATTTTTACAAAGATATAAGCCTATGCCTGTGGACTTTTTGTTCATCCTTCCATTATATCCTGTAAACCCCCTTTCAAAAATCCTGGGAACATCTTCCTGACTAATTCCTATACCTGTATCTTTTATAACTAATGTTTTTTCTTTTTCCATAAATATACTTATTTCTCCCTTAAAAGTATATTTTAGGGAATTAGAAAGAATTTGTTTTAATACAAATAATAGCCATTTTTCATCACTTATCACCTTGGTATCCATTTCTTCTAGATTTAACTTTATTTTTTTATATATAAAAATCTTAGCATAGGACTTTATAGATTTTCTTACTATATCTAAAAGACAATATTCTTCTAATTTCAAATCCGAGGTCATACTCTCTAGTCTAAGATACTGTAAAGCCATGTCTACATACTCTTCTATTTCAAAAAGTTGATTTGATAATTCTTCTTTAATATTATCTTCCTCAGATTGTAATAGTAAATTAGCTGCAGATAGAGGAGTTTTTATTTGATGTGTCCATAGAGTAAAATATTCTATAACCTCTGTACTTTGCTTATCTAAAATTGAAATTAATTCTATTTTATCCCTATACAAAGTAGTTATTAAATCTTGATAATCTATTTCTTCTAATGTTTTAGGCACTGGTAGATTAGAAAGGGTTGCTGTAATATTGTGTTTAATATGTAATAAAGCCTTATGCTTTTCATAGTATTTATAAAAGTCATATATAAAAAGTATAAAAGTAAAAAATCCACACAATAAAGTAGCATAGAGTATCGTCTCCAAGGGTAGTGAATAAAGATAAAAAACTATAGAAAAAATCAATGCAAATCCTATGTAAATCCATATAGATACAAATTTTTCTTTTAAATAATAAATTAAAATTCTTCTTTTATCTTCCATTTATTTCACCAAATATCCTAGACCTTTTTTTGTTATAATAAAATCATAAATACCTATGTCTTCTAACTTTTTCCTAAGCCTTGTCACATTTACAGTTAATGTATTGTCATCAATAAAGCTATCACTTTCCCACAACCTAGTCATAATATCATTTCTAGATACTACTTTTCCTGGATTTTCCATAAGTATTTGCAAAATTTTAAAGTCATTTTTTGTCAATTCTATTTTTTTATTTTCATAAGTAATACAAATATCATTTAAATTTAATACTACGCCATTTCTTTCTAATACATGTACTTGTCCTTGAAATGAGTAAGTCCTTCTTATTAAAGCATTTACCTTTGCAACTAAAACACTTAAATCAAATGGTTTAACAATAAAATCATCGCCCCCAATATCCATTGCCATGACTATATTCATATTGTCACTGGCAGAAGAAACAAATATGATAGGTACCTTTGAGATTTTCCTTATTTCACTACACCAATGATAACCATTGTAAAAAGGCAAAGATATATCTAAAAGCACTAGTTGAGGATCAAAATCTGTAAATTCTTCAATTACATTTCTAAAATCTTCAATATACTTTACTTTATAGTCCCACTTACTTAGATACTTGGCAATAGATTTTGCTATAACCATATCATCTTCTACAATTAAAACTTTATACAATTTGTTCACCTACTTATCCTTATTTTATTTGATAATATTATATCCATAATTACTACTAAACAACTACTCTTATTATATATAATCTTTTGAAAGCATACCATCCCCCTAATAAATTAATATTGAAAATTACTATTAAATTTTCATTTGATTATTATACTAATTGCTGTTATTATATGAGTGTTAACATAATATTTGAGAAATGTTATGTTGAGTTAATAAGTAAAAAAACTATCAAATAGATTTTTAAAACAAGGTGGTAAATATAATGATATTTAAATGTTTGTACAATATTTGATTTGAAAAATTTAAGAGCCGTGTGCTTAATTGCAAAATACAAGTATGCATATAACTAAAATCTTTCTCCTCTAATATTCATATGGATATCAAGACACTTAGAGACTGAATAGTTATTTGCATATATTTGTATTGCAAATAATACTGTTCAAGTTAATAAGTGTCTTTTTGACATTTATCATAAAATAGTCTTTGACTAATAAAATTTGAGGAGGAGTAAAATGTTAAAAGAAAGTTATGTGGAAAAAGTAAAAACTGATGCAGAGGAATTATTTAGGAGTGGAGGATTTTATTGTTCAGAAGCTGTAGTGGCATCTATTAGAAAGAATTTAGCGCCAGATATGCCTAAAGAGTTAATATCTGCAGCATCAGGTTTTCCAGTAGGAGTAGGAAAATCTAAATGTATATGTGGAGCTGTTTCTGGAGCAGTTATATGTATGGGGTATTTTTTTGGTAGAACTGAACCATCATCTCCAACAGATCCTAAAAGTCAAAATTGTTTAAAATTAGCTAATGAAGTTCAAGAAAGTTTTAGAAATAATCATCGTGTACTATGCTGTAGTGTTCAAACAAAAGGTATGGATATGGCAAGTGGAGAACATAAAAACCAATGTATATCATTTACAGGTGAGATGGCTGCAAAGACAGCAGAAATTATATTAAGAGAATTAGGCACATCAATTATTAAATAAGGGGGGATACATCAATGAAGCTTATAAAAAACACTCCCCTAGCTATTAGTGGACTATCATTAGCATTTGCAGCTTTAGGAAATTTATTATTGCCCTATGGGGAAAATATAAGATATATATGTGGAGTATTTTCTGGAATAACATTTTTTATGTTTTTGCTTAAATTGATATTCGATACAAAAAGTGTAAAAGAAGAGTTAAAAAATCCCGTAGTATGTAGTATTTTCCCAACATCGACTATGGCTTTAATGCTTTTATCAGTATATATAAAACCATATATTAGTTTTTCACTTTATATTTGGTATGGAGCTATTTTTGCTCATATACTAATTATGTTATTATTTTTAAAGCGATTTGTAATGAATTTTAAATTACAAACTGTTTTTTCAAGCTGGTTTGTAGTATTTGTAGGTATAGTTGTAGCAAGTGTTACATCTCCAGCTATGGATAAAAGATTGATTGGACAAGTTTTATTTTATGTAGGTTTAACTCTATATATTTTAGTATTGCCTGTTGTTATATATAGAATGAATACATTAAAAAAAATACCAGAACCAGTACGTCCAACTATTGCAATATTCACAGCTCCCATGAGCTTATGTTTGGCAGGTTATTTGTCTGCATTTGAGCAAATAAACCCTATGATGGTATATATAATGTTAGCAGTTGCTATGATAAATTATATATATGTATCTATAAATATGATATCTTTATTAAAATTAAAATTTTATCCAACATATGCAGCTTTTACTTTTCCATATGTAATAAGCTCCATTGCATTTAAATTATCACATAAATTTTTGATGAGTAATGGATATAATTTTATGAAAATAATAGTTCAGATTTCTGAATTATTGGCTATTGTTCTAGTTATTTATGTATCTATAAGATATTTACTATTTTTTGTTAAAAGTAGGGATGATAAAAAAGTTTTAAATTAACTATATTTGAAAACATAAAAATATTAAAATAAATAATTAAAAGCACCTAAAAATCTATATAGATTTTTAGGTGCTTTTTTATAAACTAGTGGGAAATTCCACAGTCTAAATTTTATTCTATTAAGTTTTTAAATTGTGAATTATATAATTTTTCATATATACCTTTTTTATTTAATAATTCTTCATGGGATCCTTTTTCTTCTATCCCCTTTTTTGTAAGGACTATTATTTCATCTGCATTTTTTATAGTAGATAGTCTATGGGCTATTACTAGAGTAGTCCTTCCTTTAGATAAATTTTCTAGAGATTTCTGGATTAGTACCTCTGTTTCATTATCTAAAGCTGAAGTTGCTTCATCTAAAATCAATATTGGAGGATTTTTTAAAAACAATCTAGAAATAGAAATTCTTTGTTTTTGACCTCCAGAAAGTCTAACTCCCTTTTCTCCAATATATGTGTCATAGTCTTGTGGAAGCGACATTATAAATTCATGTATACTTGCATTTTTAGCTGCTTCTATTACTTCTTCATCACTTGCAGATGGATTTCCATAGAGTATATTTTCTTTAATTGTTCCAGTAAATAAAAACACATCTTGCTGTACTAAACCTATATTTCTTCTAAGACTTTTTAATTTTATATCTTTTATATTTTTTCTATCTATAAATATACTTCCCTCTTTAGTCTCATAAAATCTAGGAATCAAATGACATAAAGTAGTTTTTCCCGCACCTGATGGCCCTACTAAGGCTACAGTCTTACCTGGTTCTATACTTATATTTAAATTTCTAAGTATAGTATCTTCATCATCACTATAGCTAAAGGATACATCTTTAAATTCGATTTTTCCTTCCACATTTTTTAAATCTATAGCATCTTTTTTATCCACTATATCTGACTTAGTATCCATTATCTCTAAAAACCTCTTAAATCCTGTCATTCCATCCTGAAATTGTTCAGTAAATTGGGTAAGTCTCTTTAATGGTTGCATAAAAAAGTTAACATATAGGGTAAAGGAAAATAAATCTCCAAAATTTAATATTTCTAAATGTACAAAATATCCACCTATACTTATTACTAAAAGATTTAATATATTAGTCATAATTCCCATTACTGAAGTGAATTCAGCCATTACCTTATAGGCTTCTCTTCTTGCATTGCTAAAGGCATAATTTCCCTCGTTAAACTTTTCTATCTCATATTCTTCATTTGTAAAGCTCTTTGCAACTCTAGTACCTGATATACTATTTTCAAGCTGGGAATTTACATCTGCTATCTTCTTTCTCACTTCTCTAAAGGATTCTGACATCTTTTTTCTCTTATTCATCACATATATGAACATAAGAGGTATAAATAAAAATAAAATTAAAGTTAATCTCCACTCAATAGTCATTAATATTATAAAAGAACCTAAAAGCATTACAAGGGAAATAAATAAATCTTCCGGTCCATGGTGTGCTAATTCTGTGATATCTCTTAAATCATTTACTATTCTAGACATAATGTGTCCAGTCTTATTTTTATCATAATAACTAAAAGGCAAAGTCTGTAAATGTGTAAAAACATCACTTCTCATATCCCTTTCTATTTTAACTCCAAGTAAATGTCCCCAATATGCAACTATATAAAAACTTATAAATCTAAGTAAAAATAAAGCTGCCATAATTAATGACCACTGTAGGAGTAAATCCATTCTTCCTTCCGGGATAATTTCATTTATCATTTTCCTAGTAAATATTGGGAAAACTAAATCTGCAATAGATATTAAAAATGCAAAAAACATATCTATAAAAAACAACTTCTTATGTGGTTTATAATATGCTATAAATCTCTTTAACAAATGATCTCTCCTTTTCTTTAATATAATTTTTTAAATTTACAAGATGTACTTTTTAAATCTACCCTTTATTTCTATAATTATAGCATTTTTTACAATTATTTACAGTATTTATATTTTAACTGAAATTTAAGTTTATATTTTAAATTAAAATATCCATAAAAGACTAGTCTTTTATGGAAAGTTTAAGCTTGTTCTAATTTTGTAGTTGTGATTTTACCATCTACTTTATTTAAAGTCTTAATCTTTAAAGTAGGACTTGATACATCAAATTCCTTAATAAGCTCTTCCAGAATTTTAATTTCTTTTCTATTTATAACAACTTCTATTTGGTGTCTTTGTGTTTCATTATTTCCACCTACTAAAAAATTATTTACTGTATATCCAGTTTCTCTAATTCTTTGTGCTATATCTCTTGCTTTTATACTATCGTTTACAAATAAATCTACTTCACATATCCCTAAAGCAAGTTTATCTTCGATCTTACCACCTAGATATACTCCTAATGTCTTTCCAAGTGCGAAAGCTATAGTATATTGAATCCCTTCAGAATTTGTTACCTTGCTTACAATAGTTGCAAATATTATAGCATCTAAAAATACAAATAAATAAACCGGGTTCATAATATTTTTTGACATCAATATTGTCTTTAATGTAGATAGTATATTAGTAAAAGCTGTTACTAAAAACATGACAATAAGTCCTATTATCATACTTGTTTCCATTCATTACATCTTCCTTTCTATTTTTACTCACTAAAAAACCACCATATATATTCTATGGCAGTTAGCTATTAATTAGTCCTATATTTAAATAATTTATGCTAAAATTTTATGATTCTAATCTAATTCCTTCAAGACATAGTGGTACACAAAACATTTCATTTTTTATTTTAAAACTATTAATCTAACTGAATAATTATACACTATATATTTATTTTTGTCAACTACATAAATATCCTAAGATAGTGTCAAGTTACTTTGGGTTTTATAAATAAAAGCATCTTCATATATTTATGTATTAAACTTAGGCTCCTCTAAAGGACTTAAGTATAGTGTTTAAGCCAGTATTTCTACCATCAGCTAATAGAGGTATGTTACCAATAACCTCATTTGCTGTTTTAGATATTATTTTTTTACTAATATTTCTCTTTTCTAATTTTAGTATTCTTTCTTTTTTTAACTGCTGTTTTCTTCTCTGATTAAATAGTTCATATACATTTCCACCGTTAGCCTTAAAAGCCCTCAATCTTGACATTTGATTGACTCCAACTTCACACCATCCAAGAGGTCTAGAACTTAGTCTATCTGATAATATATGACTTATGTGACCTTCTGCACTGCAGCCTATATAATCATCGTTATACTGATTTTTAATCCCTTCCCAGTTGTTTAAAATATATCTCTTTGAATCTTTAACTGATTCTTTCTTTGTATCTGTTTCTGTTTCTTCTAATATTATTTTAAAAAGCTCTTTAACATTTTCTATCTCTAATCTATTTATATAATTCCATAGGGGATGTGTTATATGTGGTAAATGAGCTGTAGCTTTCTTTACATACTTGGATAAATGAAATCTATCTAATACATATACAGACTTATTTATCCATCCTACTCCTTGTTTTATCCAGCTTGCACCATCTCCTGAAAGATATATCTTTTCTATTTTATCCATATCATAAGCTTCATCTATGTAATCAGCTACTTCCAGCCATAGATCTTCACTTGATTTATATACTCCACTAAATACTCTCTTATTTATCAATCTGTATCTATCTTTACTTACTTTTTCTCTTCCTTCATGAACATAAACAAGCTTTGGTTCTATACATTTACCTACTTGAAGAGCTACATGATCTTCATCAGCTTCAATGTATAAAAGCTTTATTTCATTATTTCTTTTCTTTATTGGAATTACATTGTTTTCTACAACATCAAGTTCTCTAATTGTATTCATTACTGTTTGACCTGTTATATCTAGATTGTCACTAGCTTGAATTCCACTTTTTCTGTAAGAGGAATCTATTGATTCTTCTACAAGCTTTGATTTCATTAATGTATCTATCTTATCATGTGCTTTTATTCCTAGCATTTCATCTGATAAATATTTGTATTCACCTGTTTTCTTATTTTCATAATATGTCCTTTTGTATTTAACTTCTCCAAATATTGTCCCTAAACTTTTTACATTATCTTTACTTTTTACAATCCAGTCTTGTTTTCTATTAATATCTTCTTTTACCCTTTTATCTATTTCTTCTAACGCCCCAGAAACTAGATCTACTCCTACTTCATTTAGTGTATTTTTTATATTTATTGCAAAGTCTGATATTCCTTTTCCTTCTTTTAATACTATTTCTAAGTTTTTATTTGTACTTTCAATGATTTTTTCTACAATTTGTTGTATAATTGTATTCATAAGAGCATCTCCTTTTATATGTGTATTTGGTTTGGACACCTATATACTATCATATCTTGGAATGCTCTTATTTTATTTTTGATTATTTTCCCCAATGTAATTTTACACTAAGATATCCTAAATTTATATAGTTATATCAGCTTTATCTATTTTCTTTACTTCTTTTGAAAAAATCAGCTGATAAATACCTGTTATTATTGAAATCAATCCAATCATTATTATAAAACCTAAATTATAACTTCCTGTTGTATCAAATATATAACCATTTATTATAGGTGCCACAATACCTCCAATACCAGTAAATGCAGTTAATACACCATATATTGAACTATAATCCCGTCGTCCAAATACCTTTTGGGCAATTATTGGATTTGCCATTGTTCCAGATGAACATCCAAGCCCTACACATATGACTATTACAATAAAAGCAATATAATAATTGGCAAAAATCAGTCCTACAAGTCCAAATAGAGTTGCAAGACAAGAAATAGTAGTAGCCTTACGTAGACCTAATTTATCATATAACTGTCCTAATACTACTTTAAATATAGCTAGAGATCCCATAGACATGGCTACTATATTTGCGCTAAATCTAGTAGAATAACCAATATCAGTTAAATGTGGAGAAACATTCATCATTAATGTATTATTGCACATTGATACTGATACTGCACACAATGATATAGCCCAAAAATGAATGGTTTTAATAGCTTCCGTAAGCAGCATTCCTTCCTCTTTCCTTTTACTACACTTTATATTATTTTTACTTGTCTCCCCCAATGGAGACAAGCCAACATCTCTAGGATGAATATGAATTAGAAAAAAAGCACATGGAACTACAGCAAAAAAAATCAATATTGCTAATATTTGATAAGTAGTACGCCAACCAAATGATGTTATCCATAGTCCTGCTAAGAAATTAAAAATCATTCCTCCAACCCCACTACCCATGAATGTTACTCCAATAGCAAAACCCCGTCGTTCATAAAACCAGTTACTTATAATTAAAGATAGAGGTAAAATAGTTAATAGTACAACAGAAATACTTACTACAAAAGTAATAGCATAATATGTAATCAATGTATTAGAAAAAGAATAACAAAAATATGATATAGGCAATACTATAGCTGATATCTGCATTAATCTTTTTATATTATACTTCGCAAAAATCTTACCTGAGAAAAATGCTATTATCATTTGACATAGAAATCTAATGGTTATAGTTAAATTCACTTCTTGACGGGTAAACCCAAGTTCTTCACTGACTGGTTTTAGAAAAAGACTTGCACAATTAAAAACAATACCCATGGCACTGCTCATGATAACAAAACCAGCAGCTACTATAATCCAACCATAAAAAATATTTCTTTTATTAAGTCTGTTCTTCATAATAGCATCTCCTCAAGAAGACACTCATATATATTCTATTTTGTAAATATACATGAGTGTTATCATTTTTGTTTCAATATATAATTATATCATAATCTTAGCTTGATATTAAACTGTTATCTTTAGTACGATATTAGCTATAATTGCAGAGCCAATATAAGTACCTGCTAATGCAAATAGTGTTACAATAATAATTTTAAATCCTTGCTTTTTAAATTCTGCCATATCCTTTCCAGTAGCAATACCTGCATATGCTAAAATAGGAGTACATAATGGTAATAATCCAATTTTTTTAATTGCTGAATTCATAATATTTGCAGTAGGAAATAGACCTGGTATACTTATAATAGTAGCAAATAAAGATATATATATTATAGTTGGCAGCTTAATTTTATGTTTATCTAAAAAATCTTTTATGATATTTCCAATTATAACTATTCCGAAAAGCCATAACATACCAGGTAATGCTTCAATAGGAGTTACAATAGTATCTTTCCTTAAAGAGCTTAACCAATTTGCAATTAAAGCAAATATCCCCGAATAAATAAGTACTTTAATTCTAGTCACCCATCTATGTTCTCTTGTAATCTCTACTTTTCGTATGTCTAAATCAGAATTTTCTATACTCTGTCTATTTACCTCAGTTTCTTTAGTTTTTATATTTATTTCTGCTTCAACAGTATCTCTACCTTTAAACCTTCTATACATCCATTCAGTAAGAGGAATTGCTACAAATAAGGACATATACATTCCATCAATACTAGTTAATACTTGACTTGATGCAGAAAGAGCTGTTAAAGCATCTGCCTTTTCAGGGAAAGCTTCTACAACTGGTGCAATTGCAGCACTCATCATAGATGCAGAACCAGTACCACTAGCCATTGCTAAAGCCTCTGGAAGAAACCAAGAAATATTTAAAAATAAAGATGCTAAAATCCCATTGAATATGGTTCCTAATAATGTTCCTGTTATATAAGAACCCATTACTCCTCTTCCCTCAGGACTATCAAGTCCATATAAGTCGCCTATAATTGCTAATGAACCTTCTCTTGATGTAGAAAATGTACTTCCAATACAAGTTCTGTCCATTTTAAATATTAAAACTGCAATTGTCATTGAGACAAATATTGTTCCCAAATTCCCCAGCTCCTGAAGAATTAAAGCAGGCCCTGCAGTAGCAACTAAACTAAGATTAGGTCCAATAGTGCTTCCCATATAAGCAGTTAAGTACATTACACTAATTCCTATATAAGGTGATGCTATTTCCATATCCTGACGATTTAATATTTTTAAAAATTTAATTTGTGAGAGCATGATCCCAAGGATTAAAGCATATAGCATTGGTAACAATGAAAACTTAATCGGTCCTAAAACAACGGGTCTAATACCAATAAAATCTGAAATTACAACTAAAATAAAGCAGATAATGTGAATTTTAAAATCATAAAATAAACTTTTTTGTTTCATTTCAATCCTCCTCATTTAGTATGTTCAAATCAGTTTTTGATTGTTACTCTAAGTATATTGTTGTATTTTTTATCTAAACTTTTCTCCTACTCTTCCCCATTCCTCTAAATATTGTTCTTTAGTATATACTGGGACAAATTCTTCAATTACTTTTTCAGCTACTTCTCCATCCTCATATAATAAATCAATTACACTTAATGCCAGAGCTTTAGCTGCCCCTAGATAAGCAATATTTCTATCTACCAGTCGATAATCATCTGAATGGAAGTTGCCAGAAGCTCCACCAATTCTCCCCTGTAATGTAGGAATAATGCTAGAAACATCCCCAACATCTGAACTACCACATCCATGCTTGCCATTCTTTATAACCTGCTCATTACCAAATAGTAGAATTAAGTTTTGATACATAATCTCTTGTAAATTTTTATCTGGTTTAATTGGAAAATAACCTGGAAGTGAATTTACAATACATTTGGCACCAATTGCATCTGCCCCTGCATGCCAAGATCGAGTTACTTTTTCTGTAGCATTTAATATAGCTTCTACACTAGATCCTCTAATATAGTTTTCCAATCGAACATCAGCTGGAATTACATTTACTAGATCTCCTCCCTTAGTTATAATTGGATGAACTCTTATATAATCTTCTTCTTTAAAAGTTTCTCTTTGGGCATTAATAGCTGTTAAAGCAATAGTAGCTGCATTTAATGCATTTATTCCCTCATGTGGAGCGCCACCTGCATGGGACTCTTTCCCAATAAATTGAATTTCTTGTCCAATAAATCCGTTCCCAGAATCTCCAGCAGCAGCCTTAATTGTATTCCCCTCTTCTTCACTAGAAAATGTATGCTGCATTAAAGCTATGTCTATGTCATCAAAAGCCCCTAATTTAATAAATTCTTGTTTCCCTCCTAAGAAACTAATTTCTCCTTTATTAATTAGTTCATTTCTATATCCTATTTCAACGAATTCCTCTGCAGGAATAGCCATTATAGTAACATCTCCAGCTAGACTTTCCATTATATTTGTATCTTTTAAAGCATAAGCAACTCCAATAATTCCAGCAATCATGCAATTATGTCCGCAACAATGTGCAGCTCCTGTTTTGGGATCACTATGGGGATGTTTTGCGGATACTACTGAATCTAATTCTCCCATTATAGCAACATTGTATTTAGATTTTTTCCCTTTAATAAGTCCTTTCAGCCCAGTAATAGCAATTTTATCCTCATATGGTATACCCATAGATTCAAATGCTTGTCTAACTTTTTCCGCTGTTTTAAATTCCTTATAACCTAATTCAGGCTCATTATAAATAGAATCACCTATAGCAAATATTTCTTCACTTCTTTTATCAATAGCATCAATTGCCATTTTTTTTAACTCTTGTTTCGTCTTTTTCATAATAATATCCCCCTATCTAATTTTTTCCCTTTTTAAACCATATGAGTTTTCATTAAATAATATTACCAGGATAAATATAACTCTAGCATAAAAAAAGATGATAAGAGTAGTTTAAACTACTCTTACCATCATTTTATGCTAGTTGACTCTTTGCTTATGGCATTATCCAATGCAAAAGGCCACCTACTATAGCATGTTTTATTTCTCCCCATTTATTTTTAAATTGTCCATTGTTCGTGAATTATACCTACTAAATACCAATCCCCATTTTCTTCTTCAAACACCAAAGTTAGACTTTCCCAGTCTATACCTGAAAATTGAGAATCAAATCCTGTAAAATGATACTCTACAAAGCTCCCATTGGGATATACATCATTTACATTATCTAAAGAGTTTCCAGTACCTATAGCTATATCATTTCCTATCATATGGGAATTTAAAAAATCTTGATTATAGACAAATTCATTATAGTAATCAGAGAATTTTAAATCTATAGGATCTCCAATTCCATCATAATGACCCCAATTATACACAGTATTGTTTTCATTTAATCCTGCTACTTCTTCAGGAGTAAACACTTTGTCATTTTGAATATCTATATATGAGTATGGAGTAAATCTAAGTCCCTTACTAGGATGAACATAGGAAGATAAAGCATCCATATCATTATTTTTTATGGTCTCCATAACATTTAATGAAAAGTCTACTAGATTAATAGATGTACCTGTATGATTAGAACCTTCTAAATTTTTTATTTGCTTTTCTAGTTCTTCCTTTTCTTTTTCTAATGCCTTATTTCTTTTTTCAGCATCATTGTATTGTTCATTTAAAATTTTTATTTTATCCTGAGCATCTTGTAAATCTGTTTGAATATTCCCATCATCATTAGCTTTACTACAGGATACTAAAGGAGCAGAAAATAATAAGATTAGCATAATACTTGTGAAAATCTTTTTAAACATTTTAATCACCTACCTTATATTATATGTACCCATTTTCTTATTTCCCAATTTTAAAATTATCCTTTAACTCCAATTGTATGCTCCTGTAGACTCTAAGTCCAGAGATTTCTTTTTGTGTCATATTAAATATTTCCTTTCTCATACTGACATTTTATCAGAATAATTTTAATATGACATTATCATAGAATAACTACATTTTTTAAAAAAGGTATGTCAATAGTCAGTGAAAATGTCACCTAAAAGTATAAAGCTTTATTCAATGAAAATGTCACTATTAGTATTTAGAAGAATCGCATTTATTCCACGCTCCTATTGACATGGGGCCCCTAACCCCTCTGGACACCCATCTATGTCGAAAATAATCTGTAGCAGTCGGTATTTCCGCCTCAAGATTTTACCAGAGGGGTCTACCCCATATCAATAGGCTTTCGCGGCATAAACGATTAAATACTTGTATTTATGAATTTCCAATTTAAAATAGGCATAAGAAAATAAACCCTTGAAAAAGAGCCTTAAAATGAAGTATGATATTCTAAAGAGTAAATCTCTTTACCCCCATGCCCTAGTGGAGTTGAACAATCCTTTTAAGATCTCATCGATCTCTGTATCTGGTTCATACAGACTGTTCTCTCTATAGGGTATGGTTTTTTTATCTAAATCTACCCTCCAAGGATGATTTTTAGATGGTTTAGCTTTACAAATCTTTTCCTTAGGATGATGAGAAATTGCCTTTTTAGGTCGTTCCTTCAACTCTCTTGTATCGTAAACTAGACCTGAATACATAGCTTTCACTCCAATTTTATCGCTAGTCAAAACGGTTAATTTAGCTTTTGGTAATGCACTAGATTTTTTATCATTTTTCACAATTTGATAATACTTTCCACCATAAGAAAAAGCAGAACCTTCAATAATAGTGCGCTCTTGTTTAATACAAAGAATATAATCAAGATTAATACTAGAATCTAAACTTCTAAATGCAGAAGTACTATCTTCAGGAGAAACCCCAAATTTTTTGTTGTACTTAATCATAAACTCAGATAAAAAAGAATTAGCCTGTTCAATAGTTTTAATACCATGTATTTTAAATTCTACAGGTAATCTACTTTGAAGAGTACCCCATAGCCTTTCAATTCGGCCCTTAGCTTGTGGAGAATATGCCTTGATAGTATTAATACCTAACTCCTCCATAGCCCTACCAAACTGAGTTAAATTAACAGTTTTTCCTTCTAATTGATCCTCAATAGATAATTTATCATAATTACGAGGCACAAATACTGCATGACGATCGCAATAAAGACTAGTAGGAATACCATGATTAGAAACTATTTGTCTAACTATCTCAAAATACCCTTCCATACACTCATTAGGAGTAAAATAAAGAGCTAGAATTTCGCCAGTAGCATCATCAATAGCACCATGAATATCAAAAGAATCACCACCAATAATCCACTTATGTGGCGAAGCATCAATTTGAACCAACATTCCTTTTTGAGGTTTTCTTTTTCTGCGATAGTGAACCCTTCGCTTACGATGTTTTTTAGGGCTTTTAATACCAGCCTTAGTTAAAATTCTATGCACAGTAGGATAACTAATTATTATACTTTCATGTTCTTCTATTAACTCATGAAAATGATTAAAATTAGCTTCTTTGTACTTTGTTTGTTTCAGTTTAACAATTAAATTCTTAATATCATCCGTTGTAGCATGCTTTGGCTTTCTACCTCTATTTTTATGGATAATGAACCCAGGTCCTTCACTCTTAACTCCCTTCTTTAACCTTAATACTTGCCGTTCACTTAAGTTCAAAAGTTCAGCAGCTTCACGAATAGTTAATACTTCATCAATAGTTTGATTGATGACTCTAAGCCTAGAGATTTCTTTTTGTGTCATATTAAATATTTCCTTTCTCATACTGACATTTTATCAGAATAATTTTAATATGACATTATCATAGAATAACTACATTTTTTAAAAAAGGTATTGACAATTATCTTTAAAAGTATTAAGATACTACTCAACACATAAAAGCATTGCAGGAGAGAAGGATGTCTGAATTATACTCAGAGAGTTGGGACAGGTGAAATCCAACTATAATAAGATATCGTATATACACTCCTAAGCTGTTTTCTTGAAATTAAAGTAGAGAAATCCGAAAGCCCATCGTTATAGGGGATAAGACTGTTAGGTCTGATTGAGTGATGACTTTGTCATAATTAGGGTGGTACCACGGATATAAATCTTTCGTCCCTATAAGTGTAGCTTTTAGCTATATTTGTAGGACGAGAGATTTTTTTATTTCTCTAATACATTCAATCAACAATAAAAATTAGGAGGAATAATTATGAAAAAGAAGATTTTGTTAGTTGGATTAATGATTGTAATTGTTTTAAATTTAGTAGCTTGTAGTCAAGATTCAAAGGTTGCAGATACAAATGATAAAAATACCCAAGATAATTCTCAAGAAAAATTTGTAATCGCAATAAGTCAATTGGCTGAGCATCCTGCCCTAGACGATGCAAGACTTGGATTTGAAGAAGGTTTAAAAGAACTTGGCATAGATTCTGAAATAGTTTATCAAAATGCCCAAGGTGATATCCCAAACACTATAAGCATCGCTCAAAAGTTTGTAAAGGATGAAGTAGACTTAATATATGCAATTGCCACACCTGCTGCTCAAAGTGCAAAACAAGCTACTAGTGATATTCCTATATTATTTAGTGCAGTAACTGATCCTGTAAAATCTGGAGTAGTTGAATCTTGGGACAATGTTGGTGGAAATGTAACAGGGACTAGTGATATGGCGCCTATGGAAGAGCAGATAAAGATGTTTAAAAAAATAGATCCAGAAATAAATACCATAGGAATTCTATTTAATACTGGCGAAGGCAATTCTGAAATTCAAATAAAAAAGGCTGAAGAAATTGCAGCTAATGAAGGTTTAGAAGTACTTACAATTGGATTGAGTAATATAAATGAGGTACCTCAAGCTATGGAATCAATAGTAAAAAAAGTAGATGCACTATACAATATTACAGATAATATGGTAGCCTCTTCTATGGAACTTATATCTAGAATAGCCACTGAAAATGGAATAATAACAGTGTCAGCAGAAGATTCTCATGTAAAAAATGGAGCTTTGATTGCAAATGGTATAAGCTATTTTGAACTTGGAAAGCAAACTGCAAATATGGCTAAAGAAATATTAGTAGATAAAAAGCCTGTATCTGAGATTCCAGTTGGTACTGGTGAAAATCCTGTTACAACTTTAAATATGAAGACATTAGAGTCTTTAGGTATAAACTCTGATTTAGAGATTTTTAAAAATGCCAATATTATAGATTAATAAGTATCAATTTTTTCTATATCTTTTTATTAGCATTCTACTAATAAAAAGTATAACTAAAGATACTAAAAATCCGCTAAATCCTAGAGTTTGATATATGCCGCTTTTCATAGTAGGATATGGATTATCTGTAAATCTTTCTATGTAAAAATTATATCCTACTGTGATTAAAAAAATCAAAGGCATAATAAGTCCTGTAACCATATTTTTTCTAGTGGATAAAAAAACTTGGATTATAATTAAAACAATAAATACTATAAGTCCTAATACAATTAAATTATTATTTGCTGCTATACTCATAAATACACCACCTTTTAAAATAATATACCCAAAGAAATAAATATTATTTCTAAATTTTCCTAATATTTATTTTAAAAAAAGGTTGACATTTCTCCGTTAAAGTAATACTATGTATTATAATAAATAAATGCTTTGATGGAGAGAAAAATATCTTGACTTGATCTCAGAGAGTTGGAAATGGTGAGAGCCAACATCAAGAGGATATATAATATTCACTCCTAAGCAGATTCGTTTAAAGATTTCAAGTAGATGAATCCGAAAGCCCATCGTTACAAGGGATAAGACTGTTAGGTCTGATTGAGTGATGACTTTGTCATAATTAGGGTGGTACCACGGATATAAATCTTTCGTCCCTATAAGTGTAGCTTTTAGCTATATTTGTAGGACGAGAGATTTTTTTATTTCTCTAATACATTCAATCAACAATAAAAATTAGGAGGAATAATTATGAAAAAGAAGATTTTGTTAGTTGGATTAATGATTGTAATTGTTTTAAATTTAGTGGCTTGTAGTCAAGATTCAAAGGTTGCAGATGCAAATGATAAAAATATTGAAGCTAACTCCCAAGAAAAATATGTGATAGGTGTAAGTCAATTAGTAGAGCATGTTTCTCTTGATAATGCACGACTTGGATTTGAAGATGGCTTAAAAGAACTTGGAATTGACGCTAAAGTAGTTTATCAAAATGCTCAGGGAGATATTCCTAATTCTATAAGTATAGCTCAAAAGTTTGTAAAGGATGAAGTAGACTTAATATATGCAATTGCTACACCGGCTGCTCAAAGTGCAAAGCAAGCTACAACTGATATTCCTATATTATTTAGTGCAGTAACTGATCCTGTAGAATCTGAAATAGTTAAGTCTTGGGCTACTGTTGGAGGAAATGTAACAGGGACTAGTGATATGGCACCTACTGAATCTCAACTAAAGATGTTTAAGGCAATTGATCCTAGTATAGAAAAAATAGGAATTTTATATAATACAAGTGAACCTAATTCTGAAATTCAAATTGAAGAGATAAAAAAACTTGCACCAAATGAAGGATTAGAGGTTGTAACAATGGGAGTATCAAATGTAAATGAAATCCCTCAAGCCCTTGATTCTTTACTATCTAAGGTAGATGCACTATATGCACTTACAGACAATATGATAGCTTCAAGTGTAGAGTTAGTATCTTCAAAGCTTGTTGAAAATGGAATGATTTCAGTATCTGCTGAAGAAGGTCAAGTAAATGGTGGTCTCTTAATTTCAAATGGTTTAAGCTATTATGAACTTGGAAAGCAAACCGCAAAAATGGCTCATGAAATATTAGTAAATAAAAAGCCTGTATCTGAAATTCCTGTTGAACTGGCAGATACGACTATTATCTCAGTAAATGAAAAAACTTTAAAAGAATTAAATTTAGATCCTAATTTAGATATATTTAAAAACGCAGAAATGAAATAATGAAATAAAGACTGGAGTGTTAGAAAATGAATGCATTAATCCTTACTTCTATAGAACAAGGACTGATATTTGGAATTTTAGCAATGGGAGTATTTATTACCTATAAAATACTTGATATAGCAGATCTCTCAGTAGAAGGAACTTTTCCCCTTGGGGCCTTTATATTTGCAAGATTTATATCCCAAGGATGGGGCCCAATAGAAAGCACTTTAGCTGCTTTCTTCTTTGGCTCTATCGGTGGATTATTTACCTCAATATTATTTACAAAACTAAAAATAAAACCTTTACTAGCTGGTATTTTAACCATGACTACACTATATTCTGTAAACTTAAGGATTAATGGTAAGGCCAACTTTCCCCTATTTAACTATACATCCATATTTGAATTTGGTCCTACTCTATTGATATTAGTAATAATAGTTTTAATAGTAAAGATAATATTAGACTTATTTTTAAAAACAGAAATGGGTTACCTTCTGATTGCCACTGGAGATAGTGAATCCCTTGTAAAATCTCTTGGAGCAAGTAGTAATAAATTCAAGATAATGGGTCTTATGATAGCTAACGGACTAGTAAGTTTAAGTGGTGCTTTGATGGCTCAATATAATGGGTTTGCAGATATTACCATGGGTAATTCTATTGTAGTCGTTGCTCTTGCATCTATTATAATAGGTGACACTTTTATGAAAAATTCAAGTTTTATAAAAAATACAACTAGAGCAATAATAGGAGCTATTATATATAAATTAATAGGCGGTATAGCAATAGATTTAGGTCTAGAACCTACAGATTTAAAAGCAATAAGTGCAATTATAGTAATAGTATTCATATCTTATAATAATTTTGCTCCAAATATATTTGGAAACAAAAATAGAAAGGATGGGAAGAAAAATGCTACAAATTAAAAATTTAACTAAAAATTATAATTCTAATACTGAAAATGAAATAAATGTATTTAATAATTTTAATTTGGAAATAGAGAAAAATAAATGTACAGCTATAATAGGACCTAATGGATGTGGTAAAAGTACTCTTTTAAATATAATTGGTGGTAGTATTGAAGCTGATAATCTAAATTTAATCTTAAACGGAAAAGACATATCTAATTTAAAAGAAGAAAAAAGATCAAAATATATTGGAAGAGTATATCAAAATCCATCATTTGGCGTCTCCCCTTCCCTTACTATTTTAGAAAATATGAGCTTAGGAGATAAAAAGGGAGAAAAATTTACATTAAAAAGATTGCTGAAGAAATCAAGGATCCCCCAATTTATAGAACTTCTAAAAGATTTAGACCTAGGCCTTGAAAATCAACTAAAGACAAAGGTAAAGTATCTATCTGGAGGTCAAAGACAATCTCTATCCCTCTTAATGGCTACTATGAAATTACCTGACCTATTATTACTTGATGAACATACTGCTGCTCTTGATCCTAAGACTTCCCATGTAGTAATGGAAAAGACAAGAAATTTAATAAAAAAACATAAAATCACCACTATAATGATCTCTCACAATATGAGAGATGCAGTAGAATATTCAGATAGAATAATCATGCTTGATAAGGGTCAGGTGGTACTAGATAAACCAAGTAAAGATGTAACGGAAGAAGAACTTATGAGAATTTATAGAGAAAAGCTTAATATAGCTGCATAAAAAAGAGACTGAGCTCAATTTAATATTGAAGCCAGTCTCTTTTTTTACTGAATATCGGATTTTTATAAGTCTAATTCTTTAGGATCAAATATGATTCTTTCTCCTTCATTTACTACGATACAGGGTAAGCCTACCCTATTTTCTTCTCTTATCTTATCAAATGCATCAAACTTTTCCCTTACATTGATAAACATTTTTAAATTCTTTATACTTTCATCTATATTGATATACTCAAACTCTACTCCCTTTTGTGAAAGAAACTCTTTCGCTGGTTTACAATTCGGTCAATTTCCACTTCCAAACATTATTATATTTTTCATTATATCTTCCTTTCTTAATCTTTGACTATTAAATTTCTATTTCTAGCATCTTCTATTAAGTTTGTCATAAATTCCCAAAGTTCATCTGAAGATTTTTCAACTGGAGAAATTCTCTTATAAATATCTGATTTGGAAACTTCATATTTTTTCCAAGTTCCACCTTCATTATAGTAATTACTAAGCATAGGTTGTATCCTATCCATACTTACAGCAAACAAGGCTTCTGGCGTCTTCCTCTCTTCAAATTCATCCCAAAGAGCTCTTAACTCTTTGCCCTTGTCCTCATCTAGCATACCATAAATCTTTTTAGCCGCTTCTAACTCTCTCTCCCTCTTATCACTATTTCCCACTTTATCATAGCAAAAAGTATCTCCTGCATAGAGTTCTACTAAATCATGGGTTAAAAGCATCTTTATTACTTTAAAAGTATCTACTTCCTTATTTGCATATTCATATAATACCATTGCCATAAGTGATATATGCCAAGAATGCTGTGCATCATCTTCTCTTTGGTCTTTTCCTATAATACTAGTCTGTCTTAGAATAGTCTTCATCCTATCTAATTCCACAATAAATTCTATGTCTTTTTTAAGTCTTTCACTAATCAAATGATCATCTCCTGTTTTTATAATTATCCTTAGATCTTAAAATTGAAGTAATTATCACAGCTACTAGAGGACCTATTATAATTCCCATGGGTCCAAATATAATAGACCCTAATATAGTAGCTATAAATGTATATAATGGTCTAACTCCTATATTCTTCCCCAATACATATGGCTCAATGATTTGTCTAGCTATAAGTAATATCACATATAAAATAGCTAATCCTTTGGCTAATTCTATATTTCCTAAAATAAAATTAATTAAAGCCCAAGGAAGCATTACAATACCGGACCCAATAACAGGTAAAATATCTAGGGCTGATATAGCTAGAGCTATTAATATACTAAATCTGATATCTATTATATTAAAACCTATACTAAGAATTATAAATGTTATAAACATTAAGGTCAACTGAGCTTTGATATATCCTCTTATTCCCTTGCCTGTATCCTTTATTATTTGATTTAAAATATTATTCTTATCCTTCATTGTATTCTCCTAATATTGTATTTAAGTTTATTATAAATAATAAATTTATAAGTTCATTTAATTGATTAAAGATACCTTAAGGTATCTTTATCTAATCTATATATTCATCATCTTCTATATTATCCTCATCATCTTCTATATCATCATATAATTCCTCTAGATATGAGTCTCCTTCTATATCCTCTACTTCTTCACCAATGTCATATTTGTGATCCACATACAAAAGTATATCTCCGTTTTCAAGGCTTCTATAGTACAAATCTCTGTCTTCTTCATCTAAATCTAATTCAGCAAATATATCAAGGAGTGATTCACTACCTATGATTAAATTTTTAAAAGCATCTAATGTAGTCTCTTCGTCTTTCACTTCCACATCAGTTATATCCTCTAATTCTTCTATATCATAATCTTCACTATTATTTACTATAATATACATATCCTCATCACTATAGTCTAAATCTTTTAATTGATTTACTCTTTCTATTACCTGATACTCGTCATAATAAATTTCTATAGTTTTAGACTTCAACTTTAACACTCCTTTTCTTATATTTTAATATAATTTTACCCCATATATTATCCCATAAACATTGAGAGATATATGTTTTTTATGTATTATGAATAATATATTTTAAAAAGAAGAAAATAAGAACAATAATAAGAAAAACACCAAATTATAAAGTAGGAAAAGAGATAATTTTCCTATTCATTATAAGATTATTGGAGGTAAAGTTTTGAAAAATCCTATTTCTCTACTGTTGGCAGTGAGTATATCCTTAAATACAATATATATTCCATCTATATTTGAAAATTTAATACCTAAAAAAGAAAGGGTCAATTATAGTAATATAGAAATATTGATGGATAATATAAATAAAAATTATGATATTCCTGATATATCTGGAAAAGTAGAAAATCTTCCTTGGAAAAATGATAAAGATTTCTTGAAGGCAAAAAACAAATACGATACTCCCTATTTAATATCTGCATACTGTGCAGTTTTAAACAATCCACTTCCTGGAGAATCCTTCAATGTAGACCTTGCAAGTAAAATGATTAAAGGAGAAACAATTAAACCTGGTAAAACTTTTTCACAAAATAAAGTACTAGGTCCTTATAGTGAAAAACAAGGATTTAAAAAAGGTGCATCCTATATTGGAGGGAATATTGTTATGACAACTGGAGGTGGGGTTTGTAAAATTGCAACTACATTATACAATTTAGCTGTTTTCTCTAATTTAGAAATAGTAGAAAGACATAGTCATTCTATGCCTATTAATTATGTTCCCTATGGCCAAGATGCCACTGTATCTTATGGAATAAAAGACTTTAAATTTAAAAATACTAGTGAATCAAATATACTTATATGGTCTAAATTAATAGACAATAGACTATATATTGGATTTTATGGTAAATATAGACCACCAGAAATTACCTGGAATCATGAAATAAAAGATTTAAAACAGCCTTCTATAAAATATATTAAAAATGAAGATTTAAAACAAGGTGAAATGAATACTTTAATTAAAGGTTTAAATGGCGCATGGGTAAAATCTTCTATAACAGTAAAAAATAAAGATGGTTCCAGCTATGAGCGTGAGATGAGTATAAGTAATTACTCACCACTCCCTGAATTAATTGAGATAAACTAATCTAAATAGATTTATGTATTAATTTAAAATTAATTGGGTATGAATATTGTATAGAAAAAATTATCCTTAAGGAGGTATTATAAATGGATAAAAATAAAAAGAATTTCAACAATTATCACGATGATCATGTAGATATGACTTGTAATCCTTCTGATGATTTAGAGAATTATGAAAGAGTCAAAAATTACTCTAAAATTGGTAAAAATGGCATTCCTATCAATGAAGGTGTAGATCAAAAAAGGAAAAATGACCCTAAATTAGAAAATACTGCAACAGATGTATATTATAAAACTCAATGTAAAATACCCGATTCCAAAGTAGCTATACCAACTTATGATGCAGTTGTAGAAGCTAAAGATTGGGTAGATGATGAAAATAAAATGTAGTCCTTTTAAAGGACTACATTTTATTTGGATATTTATTGCTAATCTTCTCATAATAATAACATAATCTTTGAGAGGATGAGATACATGAAAAATAAAAATGCAATGGGTGAAATGATAAATCAAGTTAAAAACTTAGAAAAAAATAATCTTTCAAGTATGGAGTATACAAATAGCTTATCTATGTTAATTAATTCTAATGACTTGGCCCAAGTTAAAGATAAAGAATTAGCTAAAAAAATAGATGATTTAAATAAAAATATAGAAAATGTAAATTCACTTACCTCTGAGCTATTAGATAGTCTAGTAAGTAAATATAATTAGTATTTTAAAACCCTTTGACTAGTCAAAGGGTTCATTTCTGTAAAAGTTTACTCGCTCTTCTAATGTGGGATGTGTGTGATACCATAGCTTATATAGTTTAGAAGGTCTTGGAATTCCTAAACTTGTTTCATATAATTTTTCCATAGCACTTACAGCCGATTCCCTATCATGGGTTAAATTTATCTCATATCTATCTGCTTCTACTTCTTTAGCTCTAGTTACATAATTTGAAATTGGACTTCCAACGAAATTATATAAATTAAGTAAAAAAATAAATAAGGGTAGGGAAGCATAATTAAATATATTTTTAAATCCAAATCTTCCATAGGATCTATAAAGTATCCAATTGCTACCTATATATATTAAGAAAAGGATTAAAATACTTCCTACACTGCCAAATAAAATATTCTTCCAAATGTGTCCCTTTACATAATGACCTATTTCATGAGCAGTAATACTTAGCACTTCATCTCTATCTAAATTATTTATAGTAGTATCCCAAAGGACTATCCGCTTGGATTTATAAATACCTGTCATATAGGCATTCATAGTTTTCGTATCTTTACTTTTATCTACTACATATATCTTTGCGTCCTTTATATCAGCTTTCTCAAAAAGTTTATTTATTTCCATCTCTAATTCTTTATCTTCTATGGACATATAATCATTTAAGATTGGGTCTATTACAAATGGAGATATAAATACTACAAATATTATAATAGGAATAATAAGCAATCCAATTTGTAACCACCAAGTTTTAGGGCTACTATAGATAATTGAATAAGGTATCCATATAAGTAAAATAATAGGTAGATTATTTATTAAAAATCCTTTAAGACTTAGTTCTAACCATCTCAAAAGACTTTGATCAGTAAGACCATATTTATGTCTTAGAAAAAAAGAAGAATAATAGTTTAAAGGTAGATTAATTAAAAACATCAATCCTAAAAAAATAAATCCATAAACTATTCCTGATAAAATAAGCCCTCTTCCTCTACTTGCAAATAAGCTTATCTTTTGAGATAGACCTGTAGTTAAAAACAATAGGGGAATCAAAAAACTCAAGACCAATCTAATAGCCCAAATATTTAAACTATCTTTACGATATTGATAGCTTATTTCTGGAAGGTCAGGATAATCGGTTCTCAGCTTTTCCATGTTCCTATATTCACTTAAAAACATAAATCCTATAAATATAAACAAAGCTAAAAAAATTACTATTATAACAAGCTTCAATCTCCTGTCCAATATATCACCTTCTTATTAAATTATGTTCTATTATTATATTTATTATAAAAATATAGTTTTATTACAAAAAAGTGATATTTACAAGGGCGAGACAAGACACCAGATCTCTTATCCCATTATAATTCTATTCGCTTTTCTATTAAATATCCTGTAGATAAAAATGCTAATATAGATATTACCAGTTGAAATAAAATACTTGCCATATTTATATATGCATTATAATTAGTACCAAATACAATTCCTGAATTTATATTCTCATTTATATGGGACATAATACTAAGCTCATGTAAACTGGCAATATCAAAATTTGCTAAGTTTATATAATATGGTAAAGCATTTACCATTTTCAAATTAAAGTAGTTTACTAAGCCAGCAACAATTAAAAACAAGATAAACCATAGACTTCCTATTTTTTTATTTTTTATACTTATCTTACTTATTGCAATTGAAAAATAAATTAAGATTAGAGTCATTACAGATGATAATAAACCCATTATACTTGCACTTATCATTCCACTATTTATAATTCCACTATTTATGATTCGAGTTATTTCTTTTAATACAAATTCTAGATCACCTCTAAATAAAATTACTCCAAGTAATAGATTGTATAAAAGTATTGAGATCCCTATTATAATAAACCAAAGTAGTGCTACAACTAACTTACTTCCTAGGATTTGATTCCCACTAAGTGGTAGAGTAAATGTAAGATATCCCCTATCTTCATATAATTCTTTTCTAAATGACCCTATTATATAAAAGAATAAAGTTAAAAATGCTCCAAATATTATAAATGGTGATATTATTAATAGGAATCTTGTGATTCCAAAGCCTTTCATACTTTCTCCAATAACCATGGAATTCATATCTTTAGATATATTAAATTGTATTATTGTAGATGCTAGGAGAATTATTGCCAAAATCCCTAGTACAAATTTATAAGTTCCTTTAATTTCATATTTCATATATTTTCTCATATTTAATCCTCCTACCCAAATATTTCTTTATATAATTCATCTATTTGCATCTTCTTTTCTTCCCTTAAAACCTCAGCATTTCCTTCTAATTCTACTATACCATCCTTTAGAAATATAACATCTTCAAAGATATTTTCCATATCTCTAACCAAATGAGTAGTTATAATCATTGTACTATCTTCATTATAATTTTTAATAATTGCATCTAAAATTTGATCTCTAGCTACAGGATCTACCCCTGCTATAGGCTCGTCTAATATATAAACCTTTGCTCTTCTAGATAAAACTAAAAGAAGATTTAATTTTTCCATCATTCCTTTGGATAAAGAGGACAATTTCATATCTTTATTTAATTTCATAAAATCTAGTAATTCAAGAGATTTTTCTTCATCAAAATCTTTATAAAAATCCTTGTAAAACCCTATAGCCTCACTTATATCCATCCATTTATATAAAAAATTTCTATCTGGTAAATATGACACTATGGATTTTGTATAGACTCCTGGATTTTTTCCATCTATTAGCACTTCACCCTTAGTCTGCCTTAAGATACCTGTCATTATTTTTATTAATGTAGTCTTTCCACTACCATTTGGTCCTAGTATTCCTACAACTTTACCCTTTTTAATATTTAAATCTAGATTATTTAAAGCTTTATTTCTTAAGTAGTACTTTGATAATCCTTTGATTTCTATTATATTTTCCATCTATTAAGCCTCCTCTTTATCTTCTATCAAATCTATAATTTCTCTCTTACCATACCCTATAGACTTCATGTCTTGTATAAAGCTATCAACATAAGTATTTGCCATATCATTTTTTAGACTATCTATCTTCTTTTTATCTTCTGTAACAAAAGTTCCCATTCCTCTTTGGGTAAAGACTAAATCTTCTCTTTCTAATTCTCCATAACTTCTTTGAATAGTATTTGGATTTACTTTTAACTTAGTAGCCATTTCTCTAACAGACTCCAATTTTTCTCCCTCCCTCAACTCCCCTATAACTATCTGTCTCTTTATATAATTCATAATTTGAATATAAATAGGCAAGTTATTATCAAAATTCATTTTAACACCTCCGTTTGTATCGTTGTATTAATTACATAGTACACTATCATCCTATGTCTGTCAAGGATTTTAATATAAAAAAATAAGCCTTTCGGCTTATTTTATTTCCCCATTTCCCTACTCTTATTTGCACATGCTCTTACAGCTTGAATCATAGTATTTCTAAGGCCGTTAGCTTCTAAATTGGTTACTGCTTCTATTGTAGTTCCACCTGGTGAGCAAACATTATCTTTTAATCTCCCTGGATGCAATCCAGTATCTAAGACCATCTTAGCTCCACCTAATACAGCTTGGGCCGCCATGGTATAAGCTTTATCCCTAGGAATTCCTTCTAGCACTCCTGCATCTGCCATAGCCTCTATAATCATATATATATATGCAGGTGATGACCCGCATAGAGCTGTAAATCCATCCATTAAATTTTCTTCTATTATTTCTGTTTTTCCAAAGCTATTAAATATTTTCATGACACCTTCTATATCTGATTCTTCCAAATTCTCTCCAGGAGATAGAGCACTCATACCTTCACCTACCATAGCAGGCGTATTTGGCATAGTCTTTATATATTTTGTGCCTTCGTTTAAACTATTTTTTAGAAAATCTAAACTTATCCCTGCTCCTATAGATATTACTACTGCATCTTTTTTAATATTATCTTTTATCTCATTTAAAATTTTTTCATACATATAAGGTTTTATTGCCAATATTATAAAATCTGATTCTTTTGCAACTTCTTTATTTTCTAAAGTAATTGTAATATTATATTTTTCTTTTACTTTATCTAAAGTAGCCTTAGTATTTGCAGATGCAATTACATTTTCAGACTCTACTAATCTGGACTTTATAATTCCATTTATCATAGCCTGAGCCATATTACCACAGCCTATAAATCCTATATTTTTTTTCATCTACACCTCTCCTTTGTTTATTAAACTTTTTGCAAACTTTAATAAAAATTGTATCAATAAAATATCTAAAGTTCAACAATAGTTATTCATTCATTAAGTCGCTAGCTATATTTTCTAGTATATCTATTTTAAATATTAAAGTTATCATCCTCACTACATTTAAATTTATATACGAATATATTTGTCTTATTTATTTTAACATATCCAATAAATATATATCCTCTTTATAATTATAATTTCTCCATTTGAGCAATATCTAATGAGTTTTTTTAGAAATACTTTCAAATGTTTTGTTGTCTTTTAATATCTTTATATAGGATTTCACTTTATATGACCATACTTGACCTGAAGGCTTCCATTGTATTTTTTGATGCTGGCCTTTTTGATATATCTTATTATTTCTCAATTGTATAAATTCACAAATAAATCTAAATACAACTTATTTATTTGAATTTTGGTATCAAATTTTTTTACCGTAGTTTTCATCATATTTATAATCTAAATAATAATGTAATTCTACTATCAATATATATACTATTAAGTTTAAGGTTAAATCTTTAGTACATCTTTAATAACTTTAACTGTTTTGTTAATCAACTTCTTCTATTAATGCAATTGTGTTAATATTTTCCTATCTAATTTTTTTCTTCTCACAACAAAATCCTCCTGGTTAAGTTAAGTTTACCTTTACATGGAGGATTTTCATACGAAGATTATTTTACTATTTATCTAAGCTAGTAACTCTATCTCTAAAGCACAAGTTTCTATATTCTCTTAATTACTCAAATATTCATCTACTATTCTAACGAAAACTTCTACACCATATTTTAATGTACTCTCATCAATATTAAATCTTTGATTATGATGTGGATGATGGGAGCCTACTTCCTCATTTCTAGTTCCAACAAAGAGCAATGCACCACCATATTCTTCTAATAATAAAGCAAAATCTTCTCCACCCATAACTTTTTCCATTTTTACTATTGCGTCTTTTCCCATAGCTTTTTCTGCTGCTATAGATGCTACTTTTGATGCCTCTTCACTATTGATAACTGGAGAAGTCCCGTGAATATATTCTACTTTTACCTTTGCACCAAAACTATCTGCTACTCCTCTTGCAACTTTTTCTATACTATATTCTATATCTTTTCTTACAGAATTATTAAATGTTCTGACTGTACCTTCTAAAACTGCATTTCTTGCTATTATATTATAATTTTCACCAGATTCTATTTTTCCTATACTTAGAACCACTGGCTCTAAAGGACTCGTCATTCTACTTATAATTAATTGTAGATTCATTACTATTGATGACGATATTACTAGAGCATCTACTCCTTGATGAGGAGCTGATCCATGCCCAGATTTCCCTTCTACAGTTATTTTAAATTTATCTGCAGAAGCCATTCTTGCCCCTGGTTCCAATGATATCTTTCCACTAGCTAGATCTGACCATAAATGGATAGAAAATATTTTATCTATTTCTTCTAATTCTCTGCTCTTTAAAAATGTTTTTGCACCTTCTATAACTTCCTCAGCTGGTTGAAATAACAATATTACTTTGCCTGAAAGCTCATTGCTTTTTTCTTGCAATATTTTAGCTGCTCCTAAAAGCATAGCAATATGTCCATCATGACCACAAGCATGCATTATACCTTGATTTGTAGAACAATAAGATATGTCATTTCCTTCAGCGATAGCTAATGCATCCATATCTGCTCTTAGCCCTATTGTTTTGCCTGCTCCCATTCCATTAATGGTAGCTATTATCCCCGTATCCTCTACCACTTTATATGGGATATTCATGTTATCCAATTCTTCCTTTATCTTTTTAGATGTATTTACTTCTTGCCAGCTTAATTCTGGATACATGTGAAAGTATCTTCTTAATTCAATAATATAATCTTCAATATTTAAAACACTCTGTTTTATTCCCTTCATAAAAATTCCTCCTATTTTATAAAGATTCTGTAACTAAATCTTTAATAACTTTTCTATTTTTCATAGGATCTAATTTTATTTTATCATAGCCATTTGCAATACATGTACATGACAACTTTGGCCTACCATTTACTAATAAAAGACATCTCCCACAAATACCATGATTACATACACTATGTTTGTAGTAACTTATTGTTGGATCTATTTCTAATGTAATATGATCTAATAAATCCATAATCGTAATATTTTTGTCCTTAGGCATTTCTATCTCAAACTCATCATAATAAGCATCTTTATTTTCAGTGCTATCATATCTATAAATCTGAATATTCATAAACACGCTCCTCATTAATTAATATTTTGTATTATAATTTATATCTTTATCAAGTAAATAGGACATTATATTATTATTATTTTTAGTAGGTAAAGGAATTTTAGTAACTATTGGTTTTCTAATCCATAATTTCATTTTATCTCCATCTTTCTCACTAATTATTTTATGCATATAGTTTTCGTTATCTACTTTAGGATAATCTTGTCTTATGTGACATCCTCTACTTTCTTTTCTCATTAATGCTGATTTAATTCCTATCTCTGCACAAATCATTAAATTTTGAACTTGTAGATAATCAATCCATTCATAATTATATGCTCTACTGTTGCTACTCAATTTTATATTTGGAAATTTATCTCTTTTTATTATTTCTAATTTATCAAGTGCATTCTGTAATTTGCTTTCATCTCTTATCATGCCAAATCCTTGATCACAGATTTTCTCAATCTCATCATGAATTTCTATAGAACTTATATTTCCATCTCCAGAAAATGGTTTCATTATATATCCAACTTGTCTTTCTATATCTGATGTATCTAAACTAACATTTTGAGATTTTTTGCTATATTCTGCAGCATTTATTCCCGCTCTATACCCTTGACATAACATTTCTGTTAATCCATCTCTTACTCTATTAGCTCCAAACACACCACTAGTTACTTCTCCCGCTGCATATAATCCTTCAACTGTAGTCTCCATATCTTCATTAACTACAATTCCTCCCATGCTATATTCATATCCTAATCCCACTTCTATCTTCCCATCTGAAAGCATCTTTTCTTTTACTTTTTCCATAGATTCCCCTTTATAATATCCATACTTATGCCATTTAGAGAATCTTTCAAAGAAATTATTTATAGAGTTTTCTAACTTTTGTTTATCATTTCCACTGTAATCCAAATAAACTCCATTTTCTTTTGTTCCTAAGCCATCTTCTATAGCTTGTCCCCAATAATACATACTTGTTAGCTTACTTAATTTTTTCCTTCTTGATATTTGCACTATATCATCTGGTATCTCTATTTCATTTTCATCTTTATCTAATACTATATAATCTATATCCTTCATATTGAACTCCATAACAAATGGATAAATGGATCCTTTAACCTCGCTTGGATAAAGTGCTGTTGCAAACGCTAAAAGAAATTCCATATCGGATATTTGTGCCCCCACTCTATAGGCCATCCCTATTCCATCTCCTGTCATATCTGTTACAGTATTCTTTAAGGAGCAAGGTTGAAAGCCTCCAGTGCCTAATATTACAGTTTTAGCATTAAACTGTATAATCTCACCAGTATAAATATTTACTCCTATAGCACCTACCACCTTATTAGAAGATACTAATAATTCTACAACCATTACATCTTCCATTATATCTATGCCTGTTTCCTCTCTTAATCCTTGTCTTAATGATTTAGTCCATGAAATTCCTGCTGATATCCAAGTTGATGGTGGTGAAAATAAGAATTTTTGATTCGCTTTTTCTCCCCATTCTAGTAGTTCTTTTACTACTTTAGGACTATCGTCTACATATTGTTGCACTAAATTCTGATCACTTATGAAATATGACTCCTTAATTATATTCTCAAAAAGTATATCCTTTGTAAAATTTGGATCAGCATTTTTTATTTCTAATACATTATATGCACTTTCTCCGTCTATTGAGAAACCTCCCCCAGCCATTATAGCATTTCCACTTTGTCCTATTTTCCCTTTTGATACCACCATAACCTTTTCAGCGCCAGCTCTTTTTGCTGATATAGCAGACATAACTCCTGCTCCAGAACCTCCTACTGATAAAACATCTACTTCTACAATCCTACTTATCATTAATAAACCTCCTTATATAATATAGAGAAGCCAAGGCCTCTCTATATTATTGATATCTTATCCTAAAAATCTTTTGATATAAGTTATTACTGAGTAAAAGTTAAATAATGTTATAACTATACACATCAATGTTGTATACCACTTATTTCTATACTCACCAAAATACTTTTTACTACTTGTATAATAAGTTAAAGTTAATATTATAATAAATCCACCTAAATTTAGTAATCCTATGAAGTTTACTAAAATTTTCATAGCTGCCCCAGCTGACAATCCTCCTAGCAATACTACAAAAATTCCTATCCAAACTATATTTTTAACTTTTTTATCGTCTAAGCTTTCTCCTAAGTTCAATAAACTTGTTATACCATATGAACCTATAGTACTCATACCACCAATAGTTGTAAATAGTGCTCCGAAGAATCCTACTGAAAATACCCACTTAGCAAATGAACCTGCTATAGGCTCTAAACTTTTTGCCGCATCTAGTGCTGATGATACTTCAACTCCTGCTGGGTGAAGTACTTCTGCAGCTGATAGATATGCACCTATGCTAAATATAGTAAATGTTAATGTGAAATAAATTTGATCCCATGCTATATATTTTAAATTTTTTGGACTTGTAAATTTACTATCTTTAACACTAAATGAATACCACAATGCTGATGTTCCTGGTGATGATCCTCCAATAATTGCAGCTATTACCATTGCACTAGCAGTTGTAGGAAGATTAGGAACTAATCCCGAAGCTACTGAACTAACATCAGGCTTCACATATATGAGATTAACTAAGTATAATACCGCTGTAATTGTTACCATTGCCGATGCTAACTTGATTGTATTGTTTTTACCTTTTGTAAAGACATATCCTGCTAATATTACTATTAATGCAAATATTATTAGCGCTGCTGTCCCATCTAGTCCTGAAATGTATTTAACTAAATCCAACATTGCCACACCTTGAGAAAATATTACCATATACCATGTAGCTAATACTATAGTCAATAAGCCTTTGGCAAATATTGGGTTTATTTCTTGGGAAATAAACTCGAACACATTTACCTTTTTTACCGCTGCTACTTTTCCACCTACATAGGCTACAAATCCTGACATTATACCACTTAAAACTATAATCCACAGCAAACTATATCCAAAATCTGCTCCCGCAGTTGCTACTGAGGCTAATGTTCCTGGTCCCATTACCGCTGACATTAATACTGAACCAGCCCCAAGAAATGACATAATATAGGCTAATTTTTTAAATATACTTCCCTCAGGCATATTAAATTCTCTTACAATTGTTTTGTCATCATTTTTCATTATTCTTCCTCCTAAGTAGTCATTGGAACCTATTTTTATTACCTTCGTAATCTTCTATAGATTCGAAGTCAACATCCTTAAATTCCATTAATATTTCTAAAGTTTCTTTACCAAATTCTTTTTTATAATCTTTTAAGCTTGTATCTATTACTTTTTTTCCTAATTGTCCATGATATTTTATCAAACTATCTTGCATGGCATTAAAAATATGTGCAATATGATAGTCCCAAGGTTTTACTGCTAAACCATTTAATATCTTCTTTCTTCTATTTATTTCTTCAAAGTCTTCTTTATTTAATTTTTCTTCTCTAAAATAAAAGTTACATTTCTCTGAACCTTCTGTTCGATTAGCTATTAAGTCTAAATTTAAATCTTCCCTAAAACCTCTAGCTAGAGCTGAATCTACATGTTTACAATAATACTTACCTTCTTCTAACATATCCCTCTCATTCCAGCAGTCATACCAGGAGCATTTATGTGCCACCATATTTAATTCAGGATCTAAATTTGGAAATTTAATATCCATTTCAGATGCTTCATACGGGATCCACTCACCATATACTAGATAGTTTAAAGCACTTAGATCTTCCCCATCTTTTAAAACTCTTCCAGCCATTCTTCTTCCTCTTTGCTCTCCATATTTTATTACACCATTTTCTATGGCTTCTTCCACTTCTCTTCCTATGATATCCAAAGCATTTTTTACTATAAATGCAAAAAGTACTGAATGCTCTTTCGCCGATAGTTTGGATCTAACTAGTTCTTTTTTCATTTATCTCTCCCCTTATTTGTTTATCATAATTTTTAATATTTCTCTGTCTGCTGGCTCCATTCCCGCGCTGCAAAAATGTCCTAAATTTTTGATAGTATTTTCAGCATCTGGACTTACTATACCATCTAGCTCTCCTATTATTACATTGTTCATCGCAAGTTTCGCCTGAATGATCGCCTCTGAAGCTGCCGTAGATAATTTAAATGCACAACCACCTTTAGCTCCATCACAAACCATTCCTGCAAGTGTTCCTACCATGTTTTTAATTGCCCCTGTTATTTGTTCATCTGTTCCTCCCAGTGCCCATGTAATTGAAGCTGACGCTCCTATCCCTGCTGCTACAGCACAACCACATACTGGAGATAGTCCTCCTGTGAATATCTTAATATAAGCGGTAGTCAGATGACTAAATGCAAGTGTTCTGGCTAATTTTTCATCTCCGCAATCTAAATGTTCACATATTATAGTGGGAGGAATTATAGCTGTAATACCATGGTTTCCACTTCCTGCACTGCTCATAACTGGCATATTTACTCCTGCCATCCTAGCATCACAAGCTGCAGATGTATAAACTCTAGCTCTATTTATAATATCTTTTTGCATCACCCCTTCATCCATTAATAAATTCATTGCTGCTCCTAAACCTGGTCCTGACTTTTCTTTTAATCCTACTTCAGCCATGTCCATGTTTAATTTGACACCTTCAAGTAAAAACTTGATATCATCAAAAGATATATTCTCTACAAAATTTCTAATATCACTTAGAGTTATATCTTTTAGATACTCATTACTAAATGCATCTTGCTTTTGTTTAGTCTCTTTTTCAAATAAAACATTACCATCAGATTCTACATATACAATATTTGTATGGCTATCTTTTATTATACATATACCTGTACCTTTTTCTGTAACAACTTCAGCCTCTATATAAAAATTACCTTTTTCTGTCTCTAAATTAACTTCTACTAAATTTTTATCTATTAGCTCTTGAGCTTTATCTATTGTATTTTTATCTACATTTCTAAATACTTCTAATCCTAATGAAGGATCTCCACATGTAACTCCTAGGGCTGCTGCAAATACTAAACCTATTTCTTTTGTACCAGGGATTCCTACTCCCATACCATTTTTGAAAATATTTGCACTTACATCAACTTTTATATTTTTTACTTCTCCCTTTACTTCTTCATAAGCCTTCGATGTAGCTAATCCTACTGCAACTGGTTCAGTACAACCTAAAGCTGGCTTTACTCCGTTTATAAGGCTTTTAAGTAATTTTTCTTCGAGTTCATTTTTTTTCATTGCCATCGCATCCATATTTATCTCCTCTCTTTCTATATATTATCTATAGCAAATATCATGCCAAAATTTAAATTATTATTTTAAAATAAAATAAGGGTATATTAAGAGGTTTGTATTAATTCTGGCAAAAAAAGAAACATAGAACAAGTTCCATGTTTTTCATGTATGAAAATCCATTTTCGGAAATCGAAAATCAACTATAATAAGTATTTATTTTTCTATATAAAGTAGTTAGACCTATGTTTAACTTTTTAGCAACTATTTTTTTTCCTTCTACAGTATCTCCAAACTCTAATAGAAGTTGTTTTATAATATCTTTTTCATATTCAAGTTTTAAATCTTCTAAAGTTTTATTATCTTCTAAATTGATTTTAGGAATTATATCTTTGGAACTATTTAAATCAATTCCCTCCATAATATAATCCGGCAAATCTTTTGGTTGTATATATTCATTATTAGAAAAACATATTCCATGCTCAAGCACATTTTCAAGTTCTCTAATATTGCCTGGCCAAGAGTATTTATTAAATATATCTTCTACTTCTTTAGATAACCGTTTTTCTTCTCTATTCATCATATAGCAAAGCTTTTTTATGATATGTTTTGCACACAAAAATACATCATCTTCTCGTTCTCTTAGAGGAGGTAAATTTATAGGAATTACATTTAATCTATAAAAAAGATCTAATCTAAATTCTCCATTTGATACCATTGCTTTTAAATCTTTATTGGTTGCAGATATAACTCTTATATTTATATCTATAGGCTTTTCTCCCCCTAATCTTTGAATACTTCTTTCTTGTAGTACTCTCAATAATTTAGTTTGCATATAAATAGGTAAATCCCCTATTTCATCTAAAAAAATTGTTCCGTTATTTGCCAATTCTATTAGCCCCTTCTTTCCATTAGCATTTGCTCCTGTAAAAGCTCCCTTCTCATAGCCAAATAGTTCAGACTCAATCAAATTCTCTGGCATGCTGGCACAGTTTATTGCTACAAAAGGCCCCTTCTTTCTGGTACTTTCGTTGTGTATAGATCTTGCAAACAATTCTTTTCCTGTACCACTATCTCCTTGAATAAGTATAGTAGAATCAGTAAACGCAGCAATTTTTGATTTGTTTATGGCTTTTAAAAAAGACTTGCTATTCCCTATTATATTTTCAAAATAAATTTTTTCTTTATTTACATATGTCTTTGCTAAGTTTATTATATCTCTTATAAATTCAAAGCTTATCATAAGTGAAAACTCTTTTTCACCTATTTTTATTTTATTTATATTATAGATTACTCTTACCTTCTCACCTTTTATATTCCAGCATCCTACTGTATCAATATTTGCAGTCTCTTGAAGATTTATACCCTCTATAAAGTCTTTTATATTTCTTTCTATTATCTTTTCTTCTGATATATTTATATTTAATATTTCTAAAGCAGTACTATTTATATGGATTATTTCTTTCCTAGAGTTTAAAATCATAATCCCTTTATTTAGACAATTTATTATTTCACTTACCTCAGTTATATCTCTTTTTAACTCATTAATAATATGGATATTGTCTATTTCTTGTTCTATAATACTTGCGGTTTCTTTCAACATATTAAAATATTCATCTTTTTTAAATCTCATGATATCAGCTTGTTCTACATCAAATGAAGCAAAACTTAAAACTCCTATTACTTCATCTTTTTCTTTTATGGGATAGGATATATTTGCAGACTCTCTACAGTTTTTTTGATTTGAACATCCAATACAATGTTTATTTGTCTCTAAATTAATTATGGGCTCTCCATATTTTAAAACCCTGGCAAACAAAGAGTCTTCTGAGCAAGCCTCATCAATTTTCCCATAAAAATCTCCTGTACCTATTATTCTGGTTAAATTTTTATCTGCCACTGCTACCTCTACATTTAGAGCTTGAGCTACTGTTTCTGATAAACTTTGTATCTTTGTTTGAATAAGTCTTAAATAAGACAAAATAATCACCCTCTAATTTAAATCTTTATTTAGTTTATCTATGTATATAGTATCATAATAAATGAAAAAATAGGAGCATATGCTCCTATTTTCTCATTGTCTTTTGAGCCCTAGGGTCTGCTATTAATTCATACCCACCCATGCTCGCTATTGTAACCATTATAGCGTTTATAATCGTTATTATTATCTCTTTTGGATTAGTACCATTATTTGCAAATATAAAAATCAATAAAAGAGCAATTATAAAAGAATATATTCTAACAGAGGCATCTCCAAACCTCCTTTTAACTATAGACTTTGTAAACTGCACAATAAGTATTACTGACGTAGTAAGTCCTGCAAATGTAGTTAAGCTCTCCATATTCATAAAATCATCAAACATATTATCCCTCCTGTATATATCTTTACTTAGATAATATGTTCCTTATATAAATTTTATGAAAAAAATCTACATTCCATATATATTTCCAACTGGTAAAGTAAACATCATCCCTACTCCTGGTTTATTTATATCTCCTAAAATTTCTTTTGTAGCTTTTATAGTAGTTTTTAAAAGTTCTTCATCTTCGATTACTGTAAATATAGTCTTATTATAAGGCCTAGAGTTATTTATATAATCTCTTATTGCTCCAAAAAAAGGTTCTTTACCATGTCCGCTATTAGTAATTGCAGAACCCATACCTTGACTATCTAATATAGTCGCTCCTTTGACACCAATTTCTACAAACTTATCTAATACATCCTCAAGACAATCTGGATCGTTTAGTACAACAAATAATACATTTATCATATTTACTCACCCTTCCATATTTATAGTATTAAGTCTATTTTTTCAAAGCTCCATTTTCCTCACCTGAGTTTACTATCCCAATTTTAGTAAATATAGGTCCAAATATTTCAAATACTAATACACTAAATAGTACAATTGTAACTATGCTCTCTCCAAATTGAGGAAGATCGTTACTAACGATTATAGATAGTCCTATTGATATCCCACCTAAGGGAAGTAAGCTCATACCTAAATACTTCACTACATTAGGTTCCGCTTTTACCATTTTAGCACCAATACCTGCGCCGACTACTTTTCCTAAGGCTCTTGCAATTATATAGGCTATTCCTATTAAACCTACACTTGATAATGCCTTTATATCTAAACCTGCACCTGCAAGTGTAAAAAACATTAAATAAATAGGTGGTGTCATATCTGATACTAAATCGAATATTCTTTTGGATTTCTGTACCACATTTACCACTACTGATCCTATCATCATATTTGTAAGTAATGATGATAGATGTAACATATTTGCCAAACTACTTCCAAGTATTATAAATCCAACTACTACAGACAATAACTCATCCCTGCTTTTAGTCTTAGGAGCTATGAAACTAAGTAATAGTCCTAAGATAAGACCTAGACCTAAGGATCCTACGATTTCTAATAAAGGAGCTAAAATCATTTGAATAAATGATATATCTGCTGACCCCATCATCATCTTAGCAATAGAAAGCGAGATACCAAAAGCCATAAGTCCTAGTGCATCATCTATAGCTACTACAGGTAAAATTGTATTTACCAAAGGTCCCTTTGCCTTTAATTCTCTAATTACTAATAGTACTCCTGCCGGTGCTGTAGCTGCTGCCATACTTGATATAACCAAACTGAAGGTAAAGGGTTGTTTAAATAAACTATACATAGTAAAGAAAACCAAAATCATAGTACCTATTACTTGAGCTAAGGTTATTATAAAAATATTTTTCCCAACTTTTTTTATTTCTTTTATCAAAAACTCATTTCCTATACTAAATGCAATTGCTCCTAGAGCAATATCATTTATAATTCCTAATTGATGGGCTTCTCCTGCCTTTATAATGTTTAGTAAAGAAGGCCCTATTAAAAGTCCCCCTACTATATATCCCGAAACATTCGGCAGTTTAAAAAGACTTGCAACTCTTCCACCTATAAGTCCTACAAAAATAATTATACTAATTTTTAAAAGCACATCCAAAACAATCATCTCCATTAATATTTTATATCTTTAACCATACTATTATACAGCTAACTTGTATAATCTTCAAGTATAGAATAAAAATATTTTTTAATTTATTAATTAGAGATTGTTTCTATTTGGTTTCAAGTATTAAGCTTTTTCCACCTTTAAATCCGGCTTTTTTAATGCTTTACCTTCTTCACCTGATTTTTGAATTGCAATTTTAGCTAATATAGGACCTACGACTTCATAGATTAATACACTAAATAATATTACCGTTATTACTGATTCACTAAATTGAGGTAATTCTCTACTTACTACCATAGACAAACCTATCGATATACCTCCCTGCGTCAATAAGCTCATACCTAAATATTTTACAACACTTTCTTCAGCCTTTACATATTTAGCACCTATAGTTGCTCCAATAATTTTCCCAGCCCCTCGAGCTATTATATATCCAATTCCTAGAAGTCCTACTTTAGATAATACCCCTAAATTTAAACTGGCTCCAGCTAGTGTAAAGAAAAGCAAGTAAATAGGTGGTGTTATATCTGCGACTAAATTAAATACTCTATTAGACTTTTTCATTAAGTTTACCAAAACTCCACCCATCATCATACATGTAAGTAGAGGAGATAAGTTTAACACGTTTGCAATTCCAGTCGCTGCAAAAATAAATCCTACTGCCATAGATAATAGTTCATCTCTACCTTTAGCCCTTGATCCAAGGTAACTTAGTAAGAACCCTAATATAAAGCCCAATAACAAGGAACCAACAATTTCTATTAGAGGAGTTGCTATTATTTTAAAAATAGAAAAACTCCCTACTCCAGACATAAGTTTTGCAATAGATAGTGATACACCAAAAACCATAATTCCTAAAGCATCATCTATTGCTACTACTGGTAATATAGTATTTACTAAAGGTCCCTTTGCCCTTAATTCTCTTATTACCATTAATATTCCTGCAGGTGCTGTGGCAGCAGACATACTTGCAATCACTAAACTAAACTCAAAACTTTGTTTAAATACAAAATAACTAGTTAAAAACACTAATAATACTGCACCTAGTACTTCTCCTATTGTTATTATTAAAACATTTTTACCGATTTTTTTTATATCTTTTAGCAAAAATTCATTTCCTATACTAAAAGCAATTGCTCCTAAAGCTATTTCATTTATAATACTTAAATTAGATACATCTCCTGCTCTAATTATATGTATAAATGATGGTCCTATTAGAAGCCCCCCTATTATATAGCCTGAAACACTGGGAAGTCTAAAGAAGTTTGCTAATCTACCTCCTAAAATTCCTACAAATATAACAACACTTAGCTTAAAAAGCAAATCCAAATATATCATACCTCCAAAGTTTTTATATGCTACATCATTATAGGCTATATTAAAGTAATAATCAAGTTTATGTAATATTATATATAAAATAAATATATTACTTCAGTATTTCCACACAAACAATTATTTAGATAACAGCACTAAATATAATAAAGATAAATAAAGTGTTTATTGGAATAAAAAATATAAGGTTTTTCAATATATTAAAAAGAAAAATAAAATTATAATAGAATAGAAAAATTCTAGAGAAGCTTGTGATAACAGTAAGATTCATAGATTAAAACTTGATTTGGCACACCCGAGAGGATTCGAACCCCCAACACCCTGGTCCGAAGCCAGGTGCTCTATCCAATTGAGCTACGGGTGCATGTTTTGAGAGAGTATAAATACTCTCTCATCTTTTAAAATATTAAATAAAGTATAGGGACTGTTATTATTATAGATATAATAACTCTTTCTGCCCAAATAATTATATAGTCTTTAAATGTAAGTGGTATTTCTGTAGCCATTATACAAGGTATAGAAGCCGAGAAAAATAATATTTCAGATACACTTATTACTGCTATTAAAAATCTAGTTATAAGTGGTGCTTCTGTTACAAGTAAAGCAGGTAAAAACATCTCTGCTATACTAAGTGCACTCGCCTTAGCTGCAAGTAATGGTTCTGGAACCCTTAGCAAAAGTGTAAATGGATAGAATATATATCCAACTATATCAAATACTGGAGTAAACTCTGCAATTATAAGTCCCAATACTCCTACTGACATAAGAGTAGGTCCTATTCCTATAGCAAGCATTATACCATCTTTTAGAGTTTTTGTCACGCTTTCTATGACAGTAGATAGTGTCAAGTTACTTTGGGTTTTATAAATAAAAGCATCTTCATATATTTATGTATTAAACTTAGGCTCCTCTAAAGGACTTAAGTATAGTGTTTAAGCCAGTATTTCTACCATCAGCTAATAGAGGTATGTTACCAATAACCTCATTTGCTGTTTTAGATATTATTTTTTTACTAATATTTCTCTTTTCTAATTTTAGTATTCTTTCTTTTTTTAACTGCTGTTTTCTTCTCTGATTAAATAGTTCATATACATTTCCACCGTTAGCCTTAAAAGCCCTCAATCTTGACATTTGATTGACTCCAACTTCACACCATCCAAGAGGTCTAGAACTTAGTCTATCTGATAATATATGACTTATGTGACCTTCTGCACTGCAGCCTATATAATCATCGTTATACTGATTTTTAATCCCTTCCCAGTTGTTTAAAATATATCTCTTTGAATCTTTAACTGATTCTTTCTTTGTATCTGTTTCTGTTTCTTCTAATATTATTTTAAAAAGCTCTTTAACATTTTCTATCTCTAATCTATTTATATAATTCCATAGGGGATGTGTTATATGTGGTAAATGAGCTGTAGCTTTCTTTACATACTTGGATAAATGAAATCTATCTAATACATATACAGACTTATTTATCCATCCTACTCCTTGTTTTATCCAGCTTGCACCATCTCCTGAAAGATATATCTTTTCTATTTTATCCATATCATAAGCTTCATCTATGTAATCAGCTACTTCCAGCCATAGATCTTCACTTGATTTATATACTCCACTAAATACTCTCTTATTTATCAATCTGTATCTATCTTTACTTACTTTTTCTCTTCCTTCATGAACATAAACAAGCTTTGGTTCTATACATTTACCTACTTGAAGAGCTACATGATCTTCATCAGCTTCAATGTATAAAAGCTTTATTTCATTATTTCTTTTCTTTATTGGAATTACATTGTTTTCTACAACATCAAGTTCTCTAATTGTATTCATTACTGTTTGACCTGTTATATCTAGATTGTCACTAGCTTGAATTCCACTTTTTCTGTAAGAGGAATCTATTGATTCTTCTACAAGCTTTGATTTCATTAATGTATCTATCTTATCATGTGCTTTTATTCCTAGCATTTCATCTGATAAATATTTGTATTCACCTGTTTTCTTATTTTCATAATATGTCCTTTTGTATTTAACTTCTCCAAATATTGTCCCTAAACTTTTTACATTATCTTTACTTTTTACAATCCAGTCTTGTTTTCTATTAATATCTTCTTTTACCCTTTTATCTATTTCTTCTAACGCCCCAGAAACTAGATCTACTCCTACTTCATTTAGTGTATTTTTTATATTTATTGCAAAGTCTGATATTCCTTTTCCTTCTTTTAATACTATTTCTAAGTTTTTATTTGTACTTTCAATGATTTTTTCTACAATTTGTTGTATAATTGTATTCATAAGAGCATCTCCTTTTATATGTGTATTTGGTTTGGACACCTATATACTATCATATCTTGGAATGCTCTTATTTTATTTTTGATTATTTTCCCCAATGTAATTTTACACTAAGATGACAGTAGGTGCTTTAGAAAAAGCATCCATACCTTCACTCCATGCCCTTGAAAGCATGTTTTTATTTATATAAAATAATTTTATATACTATATCTCCTCCTAGTACTATCTATAATATTATAGATCAATCCATCCGCTTCAGCTATTTTACATATATGGATGTATCCCTCCACTTGCCCCTTTATCCATAGTCTTTACAAATAGCGGAATTTTTATCTTAATACACCCCAATTTTTATTCTGTGATAATTTATACCCTATTCGATTATTAATATTCAGAATTTATTTTAAATTAAAAATAGGCATAAAAAAAATTGGCCTAAGCCAATTTTGATTTGGTGCGGGAAAGAGGACTTGAACCCCCACGTCAATGACACTAGATCCTAAGTCTAGCGCGTCTGCCAATTCCGCCACTCCCGCATGTGGTGATCCATCGGGGATTCGAACCCCGGACACCCTGATTAAAAGTCAGGTGCTCTACCGGCTGAGCTAATGGATCATATAAACTAAATGTTAATAAAGCATATTATATTATGGGGTGGATGATGGGATTCGAACCCACGACCTCCAGAGCCACAATCTGGCGCCCTAACCAACTAGGCCACACCCACCATAATAAAGTTGTTAGTAACTCTTGGAGCGGGTGAAGGGGATCGAACCCTCGCAACCAGCTTGGAAGGCTGGGGCTCTACCACTGAGCTACACCCGCAAATTAATACGAAGTTTTGCTACCAACAATATAAAATTATAGCAGGTAATGGTAAAGTTGTCAATACAATTTTTAAAATTATTTTTTTTATTTTATTTCTATTATACTTGTATGGATTTCTCCTCCTATTTCAATAATTCCATAACTTCTAACTCTATTGATATCTCTAGGAAGAGAGGGGCTACCAGGATTCATTATTATAATATTTCCTTCTTTAATATTTAAAGCTATATGGCTATGGCCAAATAGAGCTATATCTGCTCCTAGCTCTAAGGCCTTATAATATATATTATCTAAACTAGATTTTATATTATATTTATGTCCATGTGTTAAAAATATCTTTTTATCTTCTATCTCTATAAGTCTATCCTCAGGATAATTTGAATTGTAGTCTCCATTACCCTTAACTATTACAAAAGGAAGATCTAGTATCTTAGCTATCTTTTCTCCATCCTTTGTATAATCTCCTAGGTGTATCATCATATCAGCTTTTTTATCCTTCATAATAGCCTCTATGATATCTTCATTTATACCATGGGTATCACTAATAACTAATATTCTCATATCACTCTTCCTCTAACAGTTGTTCTAATCTTTGCTTTATTCCTTCCAAGGCTTTTGCTCTATGGCTTATCTCATTTTTAATCTTCCCATCTAGTTCTGCAAAGCTATTTCTATATCCATTTGGAATAAATAGGGGGTCATATCCAAAACCATTATCCCCCATTTGAGAAAAAGATATATTTCCATGGCATCTTCCACTTACTGTAATAAGTTCATCTTCTTCTGTAATTAGAGCTATCACTGCCTCAAAATGAGCTCTTCTCTTTTCCATAGGAACATTTTTCATATTTTTAAGTAATTTTTCATTATTTGCCAAATCATCTCCATCTACTCCAGCATATCTAGCAGAATATACACCAGGCTCTCCATTTAAAGAATCTACAAAGAGTCCTGAATCATCTGCCATAACCATATAATCCGTCCTAGTTTTTAAGGCTTTAGCTTTTTTTATACTGTTTTCCTCTAAAGTTTTCCCATCTTCTACTACATCAAAATCTTCCAAACCTAGATCTCTCTTAGATAATACTTCTATAGGCAAATCCTCTAATATCTTTTTTATTTCTTTTAATTTATTTTCATTATTAGTAGATATTACAATTTTTCTATTCATCTCTATCTCCTAAAGCTTCTTTTTGAATTTCTATCAACTCCATATTTCCCTTTTCTCCTAAATCTAGGAGTTTATTTAATTGTTCTCTAGAAAAACTATGCTTTTCTCCTGTTCCTTGGATTTCTACTATCTTTTTATCCTCTGTCATTACAATATTCATATCTACTATTGCCTTTGAGTCTTCTTCATAGCAAAGATCTAATAACTCTCCCTCTTCACACAATCCTACACTTATAGCTGCTATATAATTTGTTATAGGTATGGAATCTATTTTTCCTTCTTCTTTTAATTTATTTAGGGCATCCACTACAGCTACAAATGCACCTGTAATTGATGCTGTCCTAGTTCCACCATCTGCCTGTATTACATCACAATCTATCCATATAGTTCTTTCACCTAATTTAGATAAATCTATTATAGACCTTAAACTTCTACCTATAAGTCTTTGAATCTCTTGAGTCCTACCATCTATTTTACCCCTTGATGAATTCCTTACCTTTCTTGCTCCAGTTGCCCCAGGTAGCATAGAATATTCTGCAGTTATCCAACCTGAACCTGTTCCCTTTAAGAAATATGGTACTTTTTCATCTATCATTGCAGTACATATTATTTTTGTATTTCCCATCTCCATAAGTACAGAGCCTTGAGGATGTAATAAATAATTTCTTGTAATATTTACCCTTCTAATTTCATCATATTCTCTTTTATCTATTCTCATTTTAATCTCTCCAATCTTAACACTAGTACTATTCTATCAAAAAACACCAAAAAATAAAAATGAAAAAATATAAAAAGATCCTCTAATATTTAGAGAATCTCCTTTAATTTAATATTCATTTGCAAATACAGGTACACTTGTGTTTATAATCTCACCTTCTACTAGTAGTTCAACACTTTCCACATCTCCAAATTCCTTTAGTGTTAGACCTATATTCTTCATCATTCCATTTAATACTGTTTCATCATTTAAGTAGGATTCATCCTCTATATTTATATCTACAAAGGCTATCCCCTCTTTTATTTCCACACCTTGTAGTTCTACAGAATTAGGAATATTAGATCTTAAATTACTTCCCTCAGGTGGTCCTTGAAATAATTCATCTAAAGCAGTGTATACATTAGAAACTGGTGCTAAAGTAGGTATAGTTACTGGTACAAAATAATCATTATCAGAATCCATATAATATACAACTACCTTGGAACTAAAATCATCTTTATCACTAATTAAATTTATATCCTCCCTACTTAGAGATTCTCCAATCACTACATCATGATTTAATCTATCTACAGCTTCCCCTTCAACCATTAATTGTACTTTGTTGATGGTTGGAAATTCAGTTAATGTATATACTATTCCTTTTATCATGTTTTCTTCATCTTCTTTAGACTCTACATTTTTTATTTCCTTGGAAAAGTCAACTTTACACAAACCAGTTTCATTGTCAACAGTCATACCCTTTATCTTAGTTCCTGCTGGTATTAAAGGAAGTAAATCTGTATGTGCCATAGACTCCCTTAATTCATTAGTGTCTACCATGTTTAAAAGTGTAGTCTTTGCAATTCCTTCTGCCCATGGAATCCTCTTCATAACTGGTACTAAATACCCTTCACCATTTTTAAAATAAAATACAGTTTTCCGTAAATCATCATCTTCTACTACTTCTATATCATTTATGTCTGACCTAATGACTTCGATTTCTCCATCATCTAAAGATGTCATGTTTTCCTTAATTAAATTTGTCCCTAGTTTAACAGCTGTAATACCTAAAATTGCAATTAATCCAAATATAAGTATTCTTTTATTCACCATATATTCTCCCTCCTATACTATTACTAATATATTATATTAGGAGGAAGAATATACTATGCTTATATAACTATTTCTTTTTTACCGAATAAAAATATCCACCACTTACAGGATTTATACTGCTTACTGTTATAAATGCATTAGGTTCTAATTCGTATACTAAATTTTTAAGCTTTTTTAAATCTTTTCTATTTAATGCTACACTTAATATCTCTCTAGGTCCTTCCTTTCCATATCCTTCCATCACTGTTACTCCAAATTTATTTTCTCTTAATAAGTTTATTAATTCTTCATTTTCATCAGTTTTTAGTATTATCTGGGCACCAAGATTTCCAAGGGCAATAAAACTTTCAAGTGTTATCCCTACATAATTACCACAGGCAAATCCAAGTCCATATGCAAGCAAATTAAATGGATTATCTAGCCCACTTACAACCTTATTTAAAGCTGTAATATATATAATAATCTCAAAAAAACCTATAAATGCTGCTTGTAATTTTCTTCCTTGAACTACCATCAACATTCTTATAGTTGACAAAGACACATCGACTACCCTAGCAAAAAAAATAAATGCATACCCAAGTAAAAGTTCCATATGATTCTCCTTTCAAAAAAAGTAGGAAGGTCTCCCTTCCTACATCTTAATATATTTCAAAATAATTTTCTATACCTTTTGCAACAGAATCAACAATTTTATCTTGATATTTATCATCTCTTATTAATGATAATTCTTCTTCATTTGTCATAAATCCTACTTCTAACAATACAGCAGGCATATTTGTTTCTCTAACTACTGGTAAATCTGTTCTTTGTATTATTCCTTTATCTACTGCTCCTGTACCATGAAGATAGGAATCCATTATAGATTTAGCAAAAGGATACTGATCTACCCCATCCTTATCTCCTTTATAAGCAGGGCAATATAAGACTTGTACTCCCTTTATAGCAGGATCCTTATAGGAATTAGCATGAAAGCTTATAAATAAGTCTGCATTACTATTATTTGCAAAATCTACTCTTTCATATATACCTATGTGGCTATCATCCTCCCTAGTCATTAGAACATTATAACCTAAATCTTCTAGCACTTTTCTAGCCTTTAGTGATATTTCTAAATTTATATCTTTTTCTTTAACTCCACTTTTTATAGCTCCTGGTTTTATTCCACCATGTCCAGGATCTATTACTATTGTTCTATCATTTACCTCTATATTTGAATCTCTTTTAAATTTTAATAGTATCTTATCATCTTTTTTATTTGATAAAACTAAATGTTTCACACTCTTTTTAAATTTTATAAATAATACTGTAGAATTTGTATTTTTAATTATATCTATATTATCTATTAAACCATCTTTTATTATTATCTTTCCCTCTTTTAGATCTTCTGCACTGGATGGAATCTCTACTTGAAGCATATTGGTTTTTTCAAAATATTTAGTAGCATAATTTGTTTCTTCTTTATTTTGTATCTCTAAAAATCTATCGGTTCCCTCTTTAAAATACCTTATGTTTTTCCAAGAGTTTTCCTCTGGGCATATTATAAGTTTATCTTTTTCAGTGGTGATCTTAAACTTAGGATTTACAGTTCCAGATTTTATATCTAATACAAGTCTTACTATCTTCTCATCATTTTTATAATTACTATCAGGAACAAATTGAGAAACTCTATATCTATTTATAAACCCTGCCTTTGCATCTTCTTCAAAATAAGTTCCATTTTCCAAGCTGGCATCTAAAAAGTCTATGACATATCTTTCAGGATTACTTAAATTCATAGTATTGTATTTTCCAATATCTTGTCCATATACTACAATAGCTTTTTTACCATCTACTTCTTCCACTTTGATTTTCTCTATCTTGACTTTAGCCTCAACTTCTTCTGGCTTTTGCTCTGGATTTTCTATTTCTTCTGGTTCTTCTAAATCCTCTTCTTCGACTTCTTCTTCATCTTTTGGTTGAGAATTTATATATGGAATCCTCTCTTTTTCATCATATCCTACCTCATATCCTAAAACTTCAGAAATAAAAGCTAAAGGCACCATTGTACTTGCATATTCCTCCGAAAATCCAATCAATCTAGGAATAGAATTTTTATCTAATATCTTTGATTCACCATTTATACTTGCTTTAGGACTATCAATAGTGAGATCTATTTTTTTATCTTCATATGTAATTGTAGCAGTCTTAGTCTTTTGCTCCCAATCTACATTTGCACCATAATTTTCTGCAACCATTCTTATAGGAACCATAGTTCTATCTACTAGGATAAAAGAAGGAACATCTGACACCAGGGCTTCTCCATCTAAGATTATAGGGACTTTTCTTACCTCTATATCCCCACCATTCATATTTACTATAATATTTCCGTATTCATCTGCAAAACTTCCCGAACTTAAAAATAATATTAAAACCATAAAAAATAAAACTATCTTTGTTTTTTTCATATTGCCCTCCTATACTGTCAAGAAATCCTTTTAAATCCTCTTAAGATATTTATATCATTTATCTAAATTCGATTCAACTAATCTACGGTTTTGTAATAATAATGTAATAGCATTGTAACAGAAATTTTGATATTTTTTTTTATTTAGGTAATGATATAAATAACACAAATAAGGAGGCTTTTTTATGATATTTTGTTCAGAAAATTGTACTTATGAAAATGATGGCTTATGTACTTTAAAAGAAGTAACCTCTCCTTCAGAAACTCCTATTAAAGATTGTCCTTATTTCGAAGAAAAACAAAAAAAGAGAGGAAATAAATCCTCTCATAATTCTATACACTCTTAGGCTTTGAATCTATTTCACTGTTAAAAATTTCTTCGTTTAGTTCTCCTTCTGATTTGGCTATAATAGTTGTACAAGCTGCATCACCTGTGACATTTATAGCTGTTCTTGCCATATCTACTAATCTATCCACTCCCATTATAAGTCCTATACCTTCTAATGGTAAGCCTACAGATTGCAATACCATAGCAAGCATCAATGCTCCTGCTCCAGGAACCCCTGCTGTACCTATTGATGCCAATGTGGCTGTTAAGACTACTGTAAGCAACATGCTGAAAGTCAAAGGTACATTATAAACTTGCGCTACAAAAAAAGTTGCAACTCCCTGCATTATAGCAGTACCATCCATATTTATAGTGGCTCCCAGGGGAATTGTAAATGAACATATATCTTTTGAAACACCTAATTTATGCTCAGCAATATCTATAGAAACTGGAATAGTAGCACCACTACTTGCAGTTGAAAAAGCTACTGACATAGCCGGGAAAAACTTTTTGTAAAATGTAACTACTGAAAGCCCAGAAAATACTTTAAATAGACTTCCATATACTAGAGTTGCATGAATTATAAGCCCTATATATACTGCTATGATATATTTGGAAAGTGGAATCAAAGCATCATATCCTACGGTTGCAAAAGTCTTTGCTATAAGTCCAAATACCCCTATAGGTGCAAATATCATTACAATAGATACTAGTTTCATTACCAATTCATTTAATTCTTCAAATAGTTTAAGTACTGATTTCCCCTTTTCTCCTATCAAAGATAGTCCTATTCCTGTTAAAATTGCAAAGGTTATGATCTGTAACATATTTCCATCTGCCATAGCTTGAATTGGATTTCTTGGAATCATTTCATAAAGTATTTGTACTAATGGCACTTTGTCCTTTGCAGCAGTTTCAACAGCTTCTATAGCGCCCATATCTAATCCTATACCTGGTTTAATTAAAAATCCGATAGCCAAAGATATTATTATAGCTATAGCTGTAGTAGTCATATAAAACCCTACAGTCTTCACTCCCACACGACCTAGTTTTTTGATATCTCCCATACTAGCTGCACCATTTACAAGAGATATAAACACCAAAGGTACAACTATCATCATAATAGCTCTTAAGAAAATCTGTCCTACTAATTGAAATACTCCATCAATTAAAATAACATCCTTAAATGTTCCACTTGGAAGATTATAAACAATAATTCCTGTAACGATACCAAGTACAAGAGCAATAAGGATTTTGGTTGTTAAACCTATCTTCTTTTTCAAAATAATCCCCCCTCTAATATATTTTAACTTTACATATATTATAGGGCAAGAGGAATTATTTGTCAATTCGCAAAATTGCGAATTTAGTTTATTTCTCATAGAAAATTTGCTTCCATTATAATTTTAATTATTATCGTACATTTTCTCTCAATTATTTATATGATGGATTTAGTGTATTACAGTAAAAAAAATAGATGCCTAAGCATCTATCTCTTTTGTATCATTTCTGTTAACATTTCTTTTACCAATTGAGGATTGGCTTTTCCCTTTGTCTTTTTCATAATTTGTCCCATTAAAAATCCTACAGCTCTATCTTTTCCATTTTTATAGTCTTCTATAGATTTAGGGTTTTCATCTAGTGTAGATTCTATAATATTTTTTAATTCATCTTCATCATTTATTTGGATTAATCCTTTTTCTTTTACAATATCCTCTGGATTTTTGCCTGTTTCAAACATTTCTCTTAGGACTTTTTTACCAGTATTATTGTTTATCTTTTCTTCTTTCACCAATTTTAGAAGACTACCTAAATCTTTAGCGCTAAATTTAAGAGAATCAATTTCTCTTTCTTCTTCTTTTAAGCGTCTTAATACATCTCCCATTATCCAATTACTAACTAGTTTTGTGTCATCTATATACCCTATTGTTTCTTCATAAAAATCTGATATATCTCTAGATTGAGTTAAGACTCCTGCTTCATAAGAAGATAAATTATATTCATCAATAAATCGCTTTTTCTTATCTCCAGGCAATTCTGGAAGAGATGATCTCAACTCTTCTATCCATTCATTAGTTATCTCTACAGGTGGAATATCTCCATCTAAATGAAATCTATAATTTTCTGCTCCACCTTTTTGTCTCATTATAACTGTTTCACCTAGGACTTCATCCCATCTTCTAGTTTCCTTTTGAGTAGTTTGACCTTTTTTTAATAATTCTATATGTCTATTTTCTTCAAATTCTATAGCTTTTTCTACTGCCCTAAAAGAATTTAGATTTTTTATCTCAGTTATATTAGTCTTTTTACCTGTCTCTGTATCTTTAATGTTTATGTTCACATCACATCTTAGAGAACCTTCTTCCATCTTTACATCAGATACTTCTATATATCTTAAGGTATCTCTCAATGTTTCTAAAAAGAGTCTAGCTTCTTTTGATGAGTTCATATCAGGTTTACTTACTATTTCAATTAAAGGTACTCCGGATCTATTGTAGTCAAGTAAAGTATCTCCTTCTTGTGTATGAAGAGATTTTCCAGTGTCTTCTTCTATGTGTATTCTTTGTAAATGAACCTTTTTAGATCCTTCTTCCAGCTCTAATTCCACATATCCCTCTGCACATATTGGAAATTCATCTTGAGAAATTTGATACCCTTTTACTAAATCAGAATAAAAATAGTTTTTTCTATCCATTTTAGTAAATTTAGCTATATCGCAATTAAAAGCTAAGCCTGCTTTTATTCCCAATTCTAAAGCTTCCTTATTTAGTATTGGAATTGCACCTGGAAGCCCTAAGCAAATTGGACAACAGTGAGTGTTTGCCTCTCCTCCAAATTCATTGGTACAATTACAAAATATCTTTGATTTAGTCATCAATTCTACATGTATTTCTAATCCTATTATGGTTTTATATGACATTATTTCACCATCCCTTCATAAGCTAAAGCAGCATTTAAAATATCTGTTTCTTTAAATCTATTTCCTATAAACTGAATCCCTACAGTGATTCTTTCTTCCTTTGAAGCAGGTATAGAAATTGCACAAAGCCCTGCAATATTTACAGGAACGCTAAATATCGCCTCATTATAATAGTCCTTAGGATCTAAGTTTTCTCCTATTTTAAATGGTAATATAGGAGACGTTGGACTAAGTAGTATATCTACCTTTTCAAATACACTATCAAAGTCTTTAATTAGCAAACTTCTAAGTTTCAAGGCCTTTTTATAATAATCTACTTCTCCATTGCTAAGTAAATGTGTTCCAAGAAGTATTCTTCTCTTGACTTCATCTCCAAGGGCATCTGTCCTTGAGTTTATATATAATTCATCTAGAGTAGTATAATCTTTAGCTCTATATCCATATCTAAGCCCATCAAATCTAGCTAGATTCGTACTTACATCTGAACTCATTATAATTCTATAAGTTTCTAAAGCATATTCTATATTTGGTATTGAAACTTCCTCTATGATAGCTCCATTTTCTTTTAGTTTCTCTATAGATTTTTCTAATTCTTCTCTTACTTTTTTATCCATTTCTTGTGAAATAAATTCTTTTACTATTCCTATTTTAACTCCATCTATAGACCCATTTAAATTCTCCAAGTCTAAATCCATTTCTTTTGTACTAGGGTCGAATTCATCTTTTCCTGAAATTACTTCAAACATCTCAATTGCATCTTTTACATCCTTAGAGACTATTCCCATTTGATCCATAGAATCTACCATAGATATAAGTCCATATCTAGATATTCTTCCATAGCTAGGCTTAAATCCTACTACATTACAATAGCTTGCAGGCTGTCTTACAGAACCTCCTGTATCTGAACCTAGAGCTATCATTGCTTCACTTGCAGCTACAGCTGCTGCAGTTCCACCAGAAGATCCTCCTGTCACTAAAGTAGTATCAATTGGGTTTTTAACTGCCTCAAAATAAGAAGTTTCATTTGTACTCCCCATGGCAAATTCATCCATATTATTTTTACCTATTATAATTCCATCTTCTTGCTTTATTTTTTCCACAACTGTAGCATTATATGGAGAAACAAAGTTTTCTAAAAATTTAGATCCTGCTGTAGTTTTAAAATCTTTAGTCATTATATTGTCTTTAAGAGATACTATAACTCCTGCAAGAATTCCTAATTTCTCATTATTTTTTATTTTTTGATCTATTGTTTCAGCATCTTTTAAGGCTTGTTCTCTATCTAAGCTTATAAAAGCATTTATCTCTTTTTCCTTTTCTTCTATGTTTTTAAAATAGGCTTCTACTATTTCTCTACAAGAAATTTCTTTATTATTTAACTTCTCTTTTATTTCCGAAACTTTTAATCTTGTAATATTCATTTTTCCCCTCCTAATCTACTACTTTTAATATTTTAAAATATCCATATTGAGACTCAACAGTATTTTTTAATGCTTCTTCTCTAGAAAGACTTTCTTTAACTTCGTCTTTAGCTAAAAAATTCCTATCACCATTTACATGGTAATTTATTTCTACATCATCAAGATTTAGACCTTCTATTTTTTCTAAACTATTAACCATATCATTTAAATAGTCTTTAAACTCATCAACCTTGTCTGCTTCTATTCTAAACTTTGCAAGACTTGCAAGCTCCATTACTTTTTTTCTATCAATCACAGTTAACCCTCCTTTAAAATCTCTTTAAGCCTTTCTTCATCTATTACATCAATCCCAAGTTCTATTGCCTTATTATATTTCGAACCTGGATTTTCACCAACTATTATATAATCAGTTTTACTACTTACAGATCCTGTTACTTTTCCTCCTGATATATTTATTATATCCTTAATTTCCTTTCTTGAAAAGTCTTCTATAGTTCCTGTAATTACCACAGTCCTATCTGTAAAAAAGGATTCCTTTTTCTCATCTTCTTCAAAGTATGGTCTTACACCTTCTGAAAGAAGTTTTTCTATTGCCTTTTGTATTTCATCATCATAGAAAAACTCTAATATGCTCTTAGCTATAATATCTCCTATATCATCTACTTCTATTAATTCTTCATAAGTAGCCTTCGAAATTCCTTCTAAATATTTAAATCTATGAGCAAGATCTCTAGCTGTCTTTATACCTACATTACTAATGCCTAGAGCATATATAAAACTAGATAATTCTACATCTTTACTCTTTTTTATAGCATTTAGGAGATTGTTAGTCTTTTTTTCTTTAAATCCTTCCAGATTTATTAAATCCTCATATTTTAATTCATATATCTCTGGTAAATCCGTTAAATTCAATTCTTCTAAAAGTTTTTCTGCAGTTTTTTCACTAAAACCCTCTATATCCATAGCATCACGGCTTGCAAAATGAACCATTCTAGATACAAGCTGAGGTTTACAAGACAAAGAATTCGGACAAAATATATGAACACCATTTTGATATAATTCACTACTACAAGCTGGACAATGAGTTGGCTTTTCTATTTCTATTGTCTCTTCCTCCGTAGGTAAAGTCCCTAATATTTCTGGTATTACATCATTTGACCTTCTTATTAATACTCTCGAGTTTATCCTAACACCTTTTCTCTCTATATCATCGTAATTATTTAAAGTCGCCCTACTCACTGTCACTCCACCTATATCTACAGGTTCTAATATAGCACTTGGAGTAACTTTTGCACTTCTTCCTACATTCCAAACTACATCTAGGAGTCTAGTACTGGTTTCTTCTGCCTCAAATTTATATGCTATAGCCCATCTAGGAAACTTATTTGTATATCCTAAAACTTCTCTCGTTCTAATATCATCTATCTTTATAACTAAACCATCAGTTAATACATCTAGGGTCTTTCTCTCTTCATCTAATCTCTCTATTTCAATGATCAAATCATCTATATCATCAAATTTTTCTTGATATTGAAATACTGGAAGTCTATTTTTTCTTAAAAATTCTAATACTTCTCTATGAGTTTCAAAACTTTTCCCTTCAATATATCCTACATTATAAAAATACCCTATAAGATTTCTCTTTTCTGTTATCTTTGGATCTAAATTTCTCAATGCTCCTGCTGCAGCATTTCTAGGGTTTTTAAGGGGTTCATATGCTGTCTTATTATACTCTCGAAGAGCAGATAAAGGCATAAGCCCCTCACCTTGAATCTCTATAGGTTCTTTAAAATCTATTCTAAGAGGAATATTTTTTATAGTTTTAATCTGTTCTATTATCTCTTCCCCTATTATACCATTTCCCCTTGTAGCTCCTTGTATTAGTTCACCATTATTATAAGTTAAATTTATAGTTAACCCATCAAATTTATATTCCATTATATATACTGGTTCTGGAAGTTTATCTGGATTAGTAGAATTATACTGGTCTATAAGCCTTCTAACTCTAGTATCCCAACTTTTTAACTCCCCTACATTTTGACTTTTATCTAAACTCCAAAGTCTAGATAAATGGGTGTGTTTTTGAAATTTATCTAAAACTACTCCTCCTACTCTCCTAGTTGGAGAATATGGAAGATTTATTCCCGTTTCTTTTTCTAATTTTTCTAGCTCATTATAAAGAGCATCATACTCTCTATCGCTTAATTTAGGTTCATCTAAAGTATAATAATGATAGTTTAAATCATCTATTATATCTATAAGTTCTTTTATACGATTTTCTTTCTCCATATCTAAGCCTCCCTAATTATTTCAATAGGTGCAATGGATAATAATAATCTTTTTAGACTGCCATTAAAGGCTATAACTAATTCCTTGTCTCCATCTCTGTCTTTTATTTGAGTAATAGTACCTATTCCCCATTTTTTATGGCTTACCTTATCTCCTAATCTAGGATCTAGATTAGTATTTCTCACCTTTGGCTTTTGTGGTGGAGTAAAGGTAAAGTCTTTTACTTCTACTAATTTTTCTCTTCTTAAATCTCTTTGAGGTTTTATATCTTCTTTTTTATCTATTAAATCTCCCATCTCACCAATAAATCTAGATGGCATAGTTGCATTTGTCCTACCATAAAGAGTTCTAAACTGTGCATTTGTAATAAACAATTCTTTTTCAGCCCTTGTAAGTGCTACATAGCAAAGTCTTCTCTCTTCTTCCATATCATCTTCATTATCAAATGCTCTTGAAATAGGAAATAACCCTTCTTCCATTCCAACTAAAAATACTACAGGGAATTCTAGTCCTTTGGCACTATGAACTGTCATCATAGTTATGACATTGTCTGTATCTTCGGTTTTGTCCATATCTGAGAGCAAGGAAATGGAGGCTAAAAACTCTTCCAAAGAATTATCTTCAGCAGAATTTTGAAAACTAACTGCCACAGCTAGTAATTCCATGATATTATCTATTCTAGTCTTTGATTCTATAGATTTATCTTTCTCTAAATCAGCTATATATCCTGACTCATAGATAAGTGTCTCTATAAACTCTTTAAGCCCTAAGATTTCTTTTTTTGCAATTAGAGTATTCATCATTTGAATAAATGGTTTGATGCTATTTTTTGCTCTTTGAGATAAGGAATCTATATTATCTATCTCTAGCAGACTTTCATATATGGACTCCCCCACAGAAGTAGCATATTCTTCTATTTTTTCAATAGTTGCATTTCCTATTCCTCTTTTTGGAGTATTTATAATTCTTTTTAGAGAAATATTGTCAGCTGGATTTTGAATTACCTTTAAATAGGCTATAATATCTTTTACTTCCTTTCTATCATAGAATCTAAGTCCTCCTACTATTTTATATGGTAACTCTTCTCTCATAAACCTTTCCTCAAAACTACGGGATTGAGCATTGGTCCTATATAGGATACCTATATCCTTAGGTTTATATCCTTTGTATAATAAGTGATTTATCTTATTCGCTACAAAATAGGCCTCTTCATCTGATGAACCTGCTTGCTCATAGATTACATCACTACCTTCTGGATTATCTGTCCATAGGTTTTTATCTTTTCTTTCCATATTGTTTTCTATGACTTTATTTGCCACATTTAGTATGTTTTTTGTAGACCTATAGTTTTGCTCCAAAAGGATTACTTTAGACCCTTCAAAATCTTTTTCAAAGTTTAATATATTGGTAATATCAGCCTGTCTCCATGAATAAATCGATTGATCCGAATCTCCAACAACACATATATTCTTGTATTTAGCAGATAATAATTTTGTAAATTCATATTGAATTTTATTCGTATCTTGGTACTCATCTACAAATACATACCTAAATTTGTCTTGGTAATACCCAAGTATATCCTTATTTTCTCTAAGTAATTTAACCGTCTTTATTATTAGATCATCAAAATCTAAGGCATTATACTTCTTAAGCTTTTTTTCATATAAGGCATATAGTTCCCCTATATTTCTCTCATAATAATCTCCATAATTCGAATTAATATATTCATCAGGATCCATTTGCTCATCTTTAAACCCACTTATTCTGGATAGTACAGTTCTTTCCTTATACATATCCTTGTCTAAATTTATCTCTTTAATACATTCCTTCATAAGCGTTATCTGATCGTCTCTATCATATATGGTAAAACTTCTGTCATATCCTATTTTGTCTATATCTCTTCTTAACATTCTCACACAAACAGAGTGAAAAGTTCCCATCCACATACTATCCACATTTTCATCTAACAGCTGAGCCAATCTTTCTTTCATCTCATTTGCAGCTTTATTTGTAAATGTAATAGCTAATATATTGCTTGGATACACTTGCTTATCTTTTATCAAATAAGCTATTCTATGGGTAACTACTCTAGTCTTTCCTGAACCAGCACCGGCCATAATTAATAAAGGTCCTTCTGTATGAAGAACCGCTTCTTTTTGTCTAGGATTTAATCCTTCTAAATAATCCATTTTTTCACCATCCTAAGTATTTCATCTGTTTATATTATATAGTAATGGAGTGTTTTTTTCCATGAAAAAAGTAACAATCTTAAGATTGCTACTTTTTGGGATATAAATACTACTGATTATATAATATAGAGTAGAAGCTATTCTTACAAAGACTTTTCTAAAGCTTCAAGTAAAACACTCGCCTCTTCTTCTGTTAGAGTAACTCCCTTTCCCATTTTTCCTTCATCGTGATTCCAATCCCTTATATCAAACTTAGCTGCTCTGTCATTCCAGCTTACTTTATTTAATTCTTTAGTCCAGTCTCCTCTTTCTGAAAGTACTGCTATTTTTTCTGTGATTTCATATTTTATATTTGCCATCGTATCCTCCTAGTAGTTTTAAATACATTTTACTTCATATTTCAGACTTTGTGAACACCAAATAAATTCGAAAGACTTTTATGTAATATTTTATCATATAATGTATTGTTTTCAGAAAATTCTTGACTCTCTTTTTCTCTATTGCTATAATTAAATAGATTATATATTGATTAATTTTTATTTAAATTAAGAGGAGGGTTTTTATGGATTATAGGAAAAAAATCTTAAAAAAAACTATCACCTTAGTCTTATCACTGGCATTAATCTTATCATTTGGTATCCTTGGTTTTGCACAACCTTATACTGCAGATTTCAGTTATGAACAACCTAAAGAGATAATAGAAAAGTATTATCCTGAGCCAAAAGAAGAAATACCAACTCCCGCTTTTTTAGATTCAGAAAATGAATTTACCTCTCAAGAAGAAATGCTAGATTATATTTATGATCTCCAGGCAAAAAGTAAAAATATGAATGTAGAAATCATTGGAAAATCTCAAGAAGGAAGAGATATGCCTATGGTTATATTTAGCAATCCTTCTTATACAGAGGATGCATATATAAATTCTATGGACAAACCAATAGTTTGGTTACAAGCTCAAATTCATGGAAATGAACCAGCTGCTGGGGAATCAGCTTTAGCTATTATAAACGAGCTTGCAACTGGTCAGCTTGGTAAGGATGTTTTGGATAAAATAACCGTTATAGTTGTACCTAGATTTAATGTAGATGGCTCATATTATTTCCAAAGACAAACCGCAACGAAAATTGACTCTAATAGAGATCATATAAAATACGATTTAATTGAGACTATTAATATTCACAAAGCATTTAATAGGTTCATGCCTGAAGTTGTAATTGATGCTCATGAATATGGTGTAGATTATTCCTTTAGAGATGTAGGTAAAAAAGGATCCCTTTCTTATTACGATATACTTATATCTTCTGCTAAAAATTTAAATATACCTAAAGAAGTTAGAGAACTTTCAAATTCTCTATTTGTAGAAAATGTCCATAACAAACTTGAAGAAAAAGGTTTTACCTCTTCTCACTATTACACTTCTAGTAAAAAAAGTGATGGTTTCCATATAAACGAAGCTGGAGTGTCTCCTAGAATAGGTAGGAATGCATATGGACTACAAACTAGCTTTAGTTTCCTAGTTGAATCCCGTGGTATAGGAATTGCAAAGGAAAACTTTGGCAGAAGAGTTGCAGCTCATATGGCTACTACAGAAGAAATTCTTACAACCACAGCTGAAAATGCCAAATTAGTAAAAGAAACTATTCAAAAAGCCCGTGCTAAGGTAGTTGAATTAGGAAAAGTTGCAAATAAAGATGATAAATTAGTAATTTCTAGTCAAAATAAGCCTATGGGCAACTCTACTCTTAAAATTGTAGATGTAGATACTGGAGAAATTATAGATCTTAAAACTAAGTTTTATAGCTCAACTCTAGCTACTCCTGTAGTAGAAAGAGTAAGGCCTACAGCCTATATTGTACCTAGTGCTTACAAGGAGGTTGCAGAAAAATTAGCTAATTCTGGAGTAAGTGTTAGAAGATTAAATAAAGATATTGAGATTCCTGTTGAAACATATACTGTTACAGATTCTCAGGTTGAAGATAAATATTATGAAGGACATTATAGAAATACTGTAAATGTAGATTTAAGTATAAAGACGAAAAAATTTGAAAAAGGTAGCTATGTATTTACCATGGCTCAACCAAATGCAAATCTTATCGCAATGGCACTTGAGCCAGATGCAGAAGATAGTTTTGTAAAATATAATGTCATAAAAGTTGGCACAAAAGACGAAGTGCCTGTATATAGATATTTAAGTTCTAAAATTTTAGATACTCATATTGTAGATATGGACTAGTATTAAATTTAAAAATCAATATATAATTTTAAGACCTTCTAGTTTCTTAGAGGGTCTTTGTTGAGTAAGAAGTTCTAGAATTTTAAAAGCCTTGTTGGGAAACCAACAAGGCTTTTAATTACATATAAATTTGTTCCATTGAGAAATTATCTTCTAATTTTATATAGAAGGATAATAATTCTTTTAATGCATACACTGGAACTGGTCCTACTAATTCTGAATTCACTATATTTATATTGTATCTAGATAGTTCTGATTTTATAGTTTCATATACTCTATGAATTGGAGTTTCTTCATAGTTTACTAAATTCATTGAGATTTGAACTTGTTTTTTATCTGGAATATCAAGTGCTATTGCCCTTACATTTTTATATCCACCTTTTGCTCCTCTTATAGCTTTAACTACTTTTTTAGCTGAATCTATATCTTGAGTATCTAGGTTTATATTAAATGCGATTAGAGCAAATCTTGAACCTGTAACTGTTGCTCCACTTTTTGCATTAAATTCAAATGGTCCTTCATCTGGTTTCCAATTTTCATCTTTCATTTTTTCTTCTAGAGCTTCATATTGACCTTTTCTTATCTTAACTAAAGATTTTCTATCGGCTCTAGTAGCTGCTTCTTCATAAAAATACACTGGTACTCCAAGACTTCCTAGATATTTACCATATTCTTTTGATATTTCTACGGCTTCTTCAGTAGTCATATTTTTTACTGGAATAAATGGAACTACATCTATTGCTCCCATTCTTGGGTGACTTCCCTTATGAACTGACATATCTATAAGCTCAATCGCCTTTTTACTTAGTCTTTTTGTTCCTTCAAGTACAGCTTCTGGTGTACCTTTATAGGTAAATACTGATCTATTATGATCCTTATCTGAATTTACCTCGATTAATTCAAGATCTCCATTTTCCATTAGAGCTTCTTTTACTTGATTTATCTTATCTAAATCTGTTCCTTCACTTATATTTACTTCTGCTAATAGGACTTTCATTTTCTTCCTCCTCTAGTATGCTAGTTCTTGTTTAGAAAACACTACTTTACCATTTTTAATTACCTTATCTATATGGTTTATACCAAAGTGATAAATTATATATGGTAAGTTTGGTGCATCAAATATAGCTATATCTGCCTTTTTACCTTTTTGCAGACTTCCTACTTTATCAGCTATATCTAAAGAAGCTGCACCATTTATAGTTACACCTGTTATGACTTCTTCTGGTGTCATCCTCATTTTTAGTGAAGATAAAGTCATGATAAACTGAAGATTCTCAGTTGGGCAACTTCCGGGATTATAATCCGTAGAAATTGCTACAGGTACTCCCATATCTATCATCTTTCTAGCATTTGCAAATTCTGCTCCAAGATTAAAAGCTGTTCCCGGAAGAAGATTTGCAATTGTGTTAGAATTAGCTAATGATTCTAAACCCTTATCACTTGCTGCAAGTAAATGATCTGCAGATACACATCCTATTTCTGCTGCAAGTTCTGCTCCACCTAAAGTAACTATTTCATCTGCATGAATTTTAAGTTTCATACCATGTTCCCTTGCTGCTAAGAGTATTCTTCTAGATTGATCTACACTAAATACTCCCTCTTCACAAAATACATCGCAAAATTCCGCAAGATTTTTTTCCTCTACCACTGGAAGCATTTCATTTATAATTCTATCTACAAATTTTTCAGGATCATCTTCATATTGCTTCGGTATAGAATGTGCTCCCATAAATGTGGAAACAACATCAACTGGATGGTCTTCATTTAATTTATGATTTACTTCTAATTGCCTTAATTCAGTATCAAAGTCCTCTATACCATATCCCGATTTACCTTCTACTGTTGTAACTCCGAAGGATAGCATAGTATCTAAACTCTTCTTAGCTTTTTCATATAGCTCATCAAAGCTGGCATTTTTGGTAGAATTCATAGTACTATGAATTCCACCACCTGCAGCTAAGATATCTAAATACTCTACTCCCTTTAGTTTCATATCTAGTTCATTTTCTCTAGATCCACCATGTACTAGGTGGGTATGAGAATCTATTAACCCTGGAGTTATAGTTTTTCCCTTTCCATCTAATACTGTAGTATTTTCATCTATTTCTATATCATCTGGAAGCTGTCCTTTGCCTACATAGATTATTTCATCATCTTTTACAGCAAGAACTCCTCCTTCTATCAGACCTATATCCTTTAAATCTTCTCCAGCCCTAGGTCTATTTTCTCCCTTTAGGGTGATTAAGTTATCAATATTTTTTATTACTAATGTAGCTTTCATATAATCATCCTTTTTTTACTTCTTATATTTTTCCTTCATAACTCTATCTACTAAGTCTTCACTTGGTACGAAAGGTATAGTTATATGGTCTTCACCTTGGAATTTTTGGTTGTATTCTATTGTAGTTTCTATAGCATGATCATTTCTTGCCCATGATCTTCTTGATACTCCTACCATTGTATCCCATGGTATTGATAATTTCAATATTTCATCTACTCTTTCACTTCCATCTAGAACCATTCCAAATCCACCATTTATGGATTTTCCTATTCCTACTCCTCCACCATTGTGAAGAGCTATCAAACTCATTCCTCTTGCTGCATTTCCTGCGAAACAGTGAGTTGCCATATCTGCCATTATATTACTACCATCTTTAATATTGGATGTTTCTCTAAATGGTGAGTCTGTTCCTCCTGTGTCGTGATGGTCTCTTCCAAGCATTACTGGTCCTATTTCTCCATTTCTTACCATTTCGTTAAATCTTAGAGCTATATCTCTTCTACCAAGAGCATCTTGGTAAAGAATTCTTGCTTGTGTTCCTACTACAAGTCCATTTTCCTCTGCATCTCTTATCCACATATAGTTATCTCTATCTTGACCTCTTCTATCTGGGTCAATTACATCCATTGCTGCATGGTCTGTCTTTATTAAGTCTTCATGTTTTCCACTTAAGCATACCCATCTAAATGGTCCATATCCATAGTCAAATAGCATTGGTCCCATTATGTCTTCTACATATGATGGGAATATGAATCCTTCTGATTCATCTACACCATTTTTAGCTATGTCTTTTGCTCCTGCATCATATACTGCTTTCATAAAGCTGTTTCCATAGTCAAAGAAGTAAGTTCCCTTATCTACTAGTTTTTTAATCAATTCATAGTGATGAACTAGAGTTTCATCTACTAATTTTATGAATTTAGCTTTATCTGTATTTAACAGTTCTGTTCTTTCATCAAATGTTAATCCTTGTGGACAATATCCTCCATCATATGGTGCATGGCATGATGTTTGGTCTGATAGTAGTTCTAAATGTATATCATTTTCTACTACATATTCTAGAAGATCTACTATATTTCCATGATATGCAAATGCCATTGCTTTTTCTTCTTCCATTGCTTTATGAGTATGTTTAAATAGTTCTTCTAAATCTTCATATGATTCATCTATCCAACCTTGTTCTAGTCTTGTATTTATTCTTGATTGGTCTACTTCTGCTATTATTGATACTGCATTTGCTATTTTTGCAGCTTTTCCTTGAGCCCCACTCATTCCTCCAAGGCCTGATGATACAAATAAATGTCCTTTTAAGTCTTTATCATCTGCAATTCCTAGTTTCATTCTTCCTGCATTTATAATTGTATTATAGGTACCATGTACTATCCCTTGAGGTCCTATATACATCCATCCACCTGCAGTCATTTGTCCATAGTTAGCTACTCCCATTGCTTGAGCTTTTGCCCAATGTGCTTGATCATCAAACATTCCTATCATTAGAGAGTTTGTGATAATTACTCTAGGACTATTTTTAGCTGATTTAAATAATCCCATAGGGTGACCTGATGCTATTACTAGAGTTTGTTCATCGTTGAGTTCTTCTAAATATCTTTTTACTAATTGATATTGCATCCAGTTTTGGAATACTTGGCCTGTTTCTCCATAAGTTACTAACTCATATGGATAAAGCGCTACATCAAAGTCTAAGTTATTATCTATCATTACTTGGAAAGCTTTACCTTCAATACATTGTCCTTTATATTCATCTATTGGCTTTCCATATAGATTTCCCTCTGGTCTATATCTATATCCATAAATTCTACCATAAGTTAATAATTCATCCATGAATTCTGGTGCTAATTCTTCGTGTAATTCTTCTGGAATATACCTTAAGGCATTTTTTAAAGCTAATTTTATTTCTCTTTCATTTAATGTAAGCTCTCTCACTGGAGCTCTTCTTACTCCTTGCATAAACTCTTTAGTAGGTGGTAATGTGTTTGGTAATTTTATTGTCATTGCTTCTGAAATATTTACATTTGTTGGCATTCTTTTTCCTCCTTATAGTTATTAAAAGTTATTATAAAATTTGTCCAATTTTTTCTTCTGCTGCTTTTATTAGACTTTCACTCTTCATAATCTCTTCTACTTTATCTATGTCTTTGTGCATAATTCTGTCTACTTTTACCATTGGTATTTCTTTTCTTATTAACTCATAAACTTCTTTTGTTCCCTTACCTAGACCCTTGTCTCCTCTTAAATCAATTGCTTGACAAGCTGCAAGGATTTCCATAGCTACTACTCTTCTTGCATTAAATAAAATATCTCTAGCATGTCTAGCAGCTATAGTTCCCATAGATACATGGTCTTCTTGATTTGCTGATGATGGTATAGAATCAACACTTGCTGGATGAGCTAAAGTTTTATTTTCTGAAACTAGTGCTGCTGCTGCATATTGAACTATCATAAATCCAGAGTTTATTCCACCTTCTTCTACTAAGAACGCTGGAAGACCTTCACTAAGTGCTGGATTTACTAATCTCTCTAATCTTCTCTCAGATATATTAGCAAGTTCTGCAATACCTACTTTCATAAAGTCAAAAGTGATAGCCATAGGCTGTCCGTGGAAGTTACCACCTGAGATTACTTCTTCTTCATCTGGGAATATTAGTGGATTATCTGTAGCTGCATTCATTTCAATTTCTACTTTTTCTTTTACATATTGCAGACAATCTTTACTTGCTCCATGAACTTGAGGTGTACATCTTAGGGCATAAGCATCTTGAACTCTTATTTCACCTTGTCTTGTAGTATTGCTACTTCCTTCTAATATAGATAGAAGATTTTTACCAGTATTTATTTGACCAAGATGTTTTCTTACTTTATGAACTTTATAATCATAAGCATCTACTATACCATTTAAAGCTTCATTTGTAAGTCCAGCAGAAAGATCTGTCATTTTACTTAAGTTTAAAGCATCATATATAGTAATTGCTCCAACTGAAGTCATAACTTGAGTACCATTTATTAAAGCTAAGCCTTCTTTTGAAGTAAGTTCTATAGTGTCTATTCCAGCTTTATCCATAGCCTCTTTACCAGACATTCTAACACCTTCAAATGTAGCTTCTCCTTCTCCAAACATTACAAGTACCATATGTGATAATGGTGCTAAGTCTCCACTTGATCCTAAAGAACCTTGTTGTGGTATAACTGGAGTAACTCCCTTGTTTATCATATCTATAAGAGTTTGAACAGTTGAAAGTCTAATTCCAGAATGTCCTTTTGCAAGTGCATTAACTCTTAGAAGCATTATACCACGAGCTTCTTCTTCACTAAATGGTGTTCCAACTCCACATGAGTGACTCATTATTAAGTTTTTTTGTAATTTTTTAGTATCTTCTTTTGATATACTTACATCACTAAATTTACCAAAGCCTGTAGTTATACCATATACTACTTTTTCTTCTTCTACATACTTCTCTACTAAATCTCTAGATTTTTGCATCTTATCTCTTACTTCTTGGGGTAAATCTATCTTCTCTCTGTGTCTTACTACTTTTATAAAGTCTTCTAAATTCAGACTATCTCCATCTAACATTATCATTGGCATATAATCCCTCCATTATTTTAAGTTAATAAATACAAGAAAAGCTTCCATACATTAGGCGATAACTTTTCTTATAAACTATGGAAAAATCCGGATTTTCCCATAGTTTATAAGAAAAATCTTTATTAATTTCAAGTTATAATTCAGCTTTTATTTTGACTTCTTGTGCAAATTTCACTAGTAAAATCAAGTAATACAAGTTCATATAGATTATAAAAAGCGTAGAGAAAATTAAATTTCTCTAAATAGTCTCTACGCCTATTATTAAATTTAAAGTATCAATGCTGCTATTGTTCCCATTATTATAAGAGGTATATTAAAGTGTAAGAAGGTTGGTACAACAGTATCCCAAATGTGATCATGTTGTCCATCTACATTTAGTCCAGCTGTAGGTCCAAGTGTACTATCTGAAGCAGGTGATCCTGCATCTCCTAGTGCTCCTGCTGTACCTACTAAGGCAATAATAGCTGGTGTGCTAAATCCTAATTCTAATGCAAGTGGTACAAATATAGTTGCTAATATAGGAATTGTACCAAAAGATGTTCCTATACCCATTGTAATTACAAGACCTATTAAAAGCATTACGAAGGCAGATATTAATTTGCTTCCTCCCATAATAGCTACACTAGCTTCTACTAAAGCATCTACTCCTCCAGTTGCCCTTATAACTGCACCATAACCTGATGCTACTAACATTACAAAAGCTATAAAGCCCATGATGCCAATACCACCATTCATTACATCATCCATGTCTTTCCAACTAAAAGCTCCAAATGCTAGCATTATTGCTAAACCAACTACAGCTCCAAGTGGAAGAGAACCTACTGCTATTTGAATTACAAAGGCAGCTACTGCCCCTAATAATGCTCCTATGTGAGCTTTAGTAAGGCTTGTATCTACTGTGTATTCTGTATCAGCTTCCATAGCTCCAGTTTGCTCATAATCACGAGGTTTTCTATAAGAAATAAAAACTGCAACTAATAGTCCTACTAGCATACCAAGACCAGGAAGAATCATTGACTTCCACACTTCTGTATTTTCTACAGCTAAGCCATTATCAACTAATGCATCTGCTATAACTGTATGGAATATGAGCCCAAATCCTACTGGTAAAGTTACATATGGAGCTTTAAGTCCAAAGGTTAAGGCAGTTGCTACTGCTCTTCTATCTATTTTAAGTCTGTTCATAACACCTAATAATGGTGGAATAAGTATCGGAATAAAAGCTATATGAACTGGTATTAAGTTTTGTGATAGACAAGCTATACCTGCTATTAAAAGTATAAAAATAACTTTTTTATCTTTTATACGACGACCTATTTTAAGAGCCAATATCTCTGCAGCTCCCGTTTTTCCTATTGCATATGCTAAAGCACCAAGTAAGATATAAGAAAGTGCCGTTTCTGCATTTCCTCCCATACCACCTATCAATATCTCCATGGTCCCTCCAAGACCTATTCCTGCAAGACCTCCTCCAACAAGGGCAGCTAATATAAGAGCTATAAGAACGTTTACTTTTACTAAACTAAGCGCTACCATTACAATTACTGATATTAATACTGGATTCGTTAACATTTGACCACCTCTTTTTTTATTTTTTATTATCTTTAAAGCTTTAAGTTTCTTATCACATCCTTTCCTACTTTGATAAGGTTTTCAAGCCCCACCTCCTAAAATCTACTTCGTTTTAGTAATATACCCTTAATATAAAATTCTTATAGATAGTATTATCTATTTACTCTATTTTCTGCTATCAAATTCCCATGTTAGCAAACTAAAGTAGATATAAAAAACTCACAGAAGGTTTTCTGTGAGTTAGAATGTTATATTCAATTGAATTTTTTTGATAATTATATTTAATAATCATATTTATCACCATTTTCCGACTTTTTTATTGTATATAAATAATATCACACTTTTAATTTTATTGCAATATATATAATAATATTATTAATGATAATTTTCACTTAATTTGCTATAATGAAAATAAATTTAAAAGGAGATGATTAAATGAAACTTCATTTTGTAAAGGTAAACCCAGTAGAAAATATGACTATATTTGTGTTAAATCAAGTCCCCAGGGACAAGCATATAGATATATCTAACCAGCTCATGGACTACTCTAACGTCCATGCTGAGCAGGTTGGGTTTGTTGAAGCTGCTCAAGATAAATCCTTAATTAGACTTCAAATGATGGGTGGAGAATTCTGTGGAAATGCTACTAGATCTCTAGCAGCTTTTATGGTTTATAGTAATTATCCACAAGTTAAAAAGCTGGATAATAAATATATTGTCCCTTTAGAAGTATCCGGTATGGATGAACTAATAAATTGCGAAGTTGCGAAATTGCAAGAATCAAATAAATATCTTTCAAAAATAGAAATGCCCCTCCCTTTATCTATAAAAGAAATAGAAATTGATTATAACAAAACACCTATAAAAACTATAAGAGTAGACCTTCCCGGTATAACTCACTTTATTGTAGACAAAAGTAAAATAGATGATAAAAATAAATTTTATCAAATCTTAAAGCAAAATATGGATAAGGAAGAATATGATGCTTTTGGTATAATGTATTATGATTACAATAAAAATTTTATGGAACCACTAGTATATGTAAAAGCTACAGATAGTTTATTCTGGGAAAGAAGCTGTGCCTCAGGTACTTGTGCCCTAGGTTGTGCAATATCATTTTCAAACAAAAAAAATATTGATAAAGATATATTTCAGCCTGGCGGTAATTTAAAAGTTGGTGTACAATATAATGATGAGAATATATATAAATTATATTTAAATGGAGAAGTTGAAATTGTAACTGAAGGAATAGCATATGTATAGGTAGAAATAAAAAGGAGATAAAAATGTTCGATAAAAATTATAGTGTAGTAGACAAATCACAATGGCAAGGTAGAATAGATAGCGAAGATGACTTCGATAGTTTTAGATGGCACCAATGGGTAGAAGTCCTAGATTTAAATAATAAAGATTTAGAGCCCTATAAGGGAAAATTAGGCTTTGCCTTTTTAGGATTTGCATGTGATTATGGCGTTCAATTAAACAGAGGAAGAACTGGAGCAGCTAAAGGCCCTGAAAGTATTAGAAAAGAGCTTTCTCATTTGCCTTGTCAGTTTTCTAAAGAAGTAAATTTATTTGATGCAGGTAATATATCTTGCGAAAATTCTACTTTAGAAGAAGCTCAGGACTCCTTATCCAAGGCAGTAAAAAAGATTTTAGATTTAAATCTATTTCCTATATTACTAGGAGGTGGCCATGAAATTGCCTTCGGCCATTACAAAGGTGTATTCAACCATTTAAAGGAAAAAGATGATGCTAAAAATATCGGTATAATAAACTTTGATGCTCATTTTGATTTAAGACCTTATCCTAATGGTGGTACGTCTGGAACTATGTTTAGACAAATAGCAGATATTGCAAATGATGAAAATATAAATTATTCCTATTTTTGTCTTGGTATTCAAAAACATAGCAATACTTTAAATCTATTTAAGTCAGCTGAAAGTTTGGGAGCAAAATATATATTAGCAAGAGATATTACAAATGGTGATAATTATTCTATGCTTGAAAAGCTAGATGATTTTATAAAAGACCAAGATCATCTGTATGTCACAATTTGCTCAGATGTCTTTTCATCTGCATTTGCACCTGGGGTAAGTGCTCCCCAGCTACTAGGGCTTGATCCAGAAAAGGTATTGATTTTCCTTAAATATATACTCCGTTCTAAAAAGACAATAAGTTTTGATATAGCAGAAGTATCACCAAGATTTGACCAGGATAATACCACTGCAAATCTTGCATCTGTCATTATATTTTCAGTTGTAAATACACTTTCTAAAATTATGTAAACATAAGTAAAAAACTCCTAGAGATACCTCTAGGAGTTTTTTTATATTTTATTGTTCATCTAACAATCTTTTTTCTAGTATTTGATCAATACTAAAGTTTTCTACTTGTAGATAATATTCTGCAACATCTATTAGAGATTTCATAGGAACAGTTCCAATAACTTCACTACCTACTACATTTACTCCATATCTTCTTGCTTCCATTTTCACCATTTCAAAAGCTTGGTAAACTGCTGTTTTTTCATAGTTTACAAGGTTCATTGACACTTGAGTTTGATTTCTTTCTTCTAGTTTCAATCCTATACCTTTTACATATCTTAATCCACCACCGATATGTCTTACTTTCTTTGCAATTGCATTTGCAATTTCTACATCTGGAGTATCCAGATTTATATTAAATGCTACTAATGGAACTCTTGCACCTACTGCTGTACATCCACTCTTTGCATTCATTTCTTGAGGTCCAAAATCTGGTTTCCACTCTTCTTCTTTAATTTTTTCAAAGAACGCTTCATATTGACCTTTTCTTACTTTGGCAAGATTTTTTCTTCCAGGAGTTGTTGCCGCATCTTCATATAAATATACTGGAATTCCCCAGCTTCCTATTTCAGCTCCTACTTCATTTGCAACTTCAATACATTCATCTATCGTTACATTAGATACAGGTGTAAAAGGAATAACATCTGTTGCTCCCATTCTTGGATGAGCACCTTCATGTTTACTCATATCTATAAGTTCAGCAGCTTTTTTTGCAGAATTTATAGCAGCTTCTTTTACTTGTTCAGGAGATCCTATCATTGTAAGAACTGTTCTGTTGTGGTCTTTATCAGATGAGTAGTCTAAAATAATTATACCTTCAATTTTTCTAACTTCATCTATAATCTTCTCTACTAAAGCTTGGTCTCTACCTTCACTAAAATTTGGTACACATTCCATTAATTTTCTCATAATTTCCTCCTATTTTTTACATTAAATTTTCAACAAAAGTCTTTATAAACCATATTGTTTGTGGTTGATAGACAATATCTACTAAAAAGGCTCCAACTATTGGAACTATCATAAAAGCATTTCTACTCATTCCATATCTTTCAGTTACTGCTGTCATATTAACTATACCAGAAGGTGTAGCTCCTAAAGCATGGCCACATAATCCTGCACACATAACTGCAGCATCGTAATTTTTACCTAGTATTCTAAATACTACAAAATAAGATAATAGTACCATTAGAATTACTTGAGATAAAACTACAAATAAAACTCCACCTATTAATCCAGATAATTCCCAAAGCTTTAAAGTCATAAGAGCCAATGATAAGTAAAGATTTAACATGACATTTCCAATTTCATCAACTAAAGGGAAGTCAAATTTGTATAAATGTACTTTCTCATTTATATTTCTAAGTATTACCGCTACAAACATAGCTCCTACATAAGTAGGAAATCCCATATTAATTGCTTTACTAATCCATCCAGATATAATAGTTCCTAAAGCCATACATATAATAATTGCAGATACATTCTTCATTATATCAAGTGAACTTAATTTTTGTCCTGTGCCCACATTTACATTAGTAACAGATGTATCAAAGCCTCCATCTTCTTCTGGCTTCAAATTATGTTTTTCAATAAGCCTTCTCCCTAATGGTCCACCAACAAGTACTGCAGAAATAAGACCAAAAGTAGCTGCTGCTGCTCCAACTAATGGTGCAACCTCATAGCCTAAGTCAGCAAAAGTATTTCCATAAGAAAGTGCTGCCCCATGTCCACCAATCATGGAAATGGCACTTGCAAGTAATCCATATGGAGCTTCTAAGCCTATAGCTTTAGAAATTACTATTCCCATAGTATTTTGTAATATTGAAATTATACCAGCTATAGCCCAATATACGATTAATAATTTTCCACCTTTTTTAAGTAATTTGAAACTCGCACCTAATCCTACTGTTGTAAAGAAAGCAAGCATAAAGGTGTCTTGAAATATATTTTGAAAGTTAAAAGTAAATGCATCAGTTGAATAACCTATCCAAGTAATAAACATAAAAATGAATCCGCCAATAACTGGAGCTGGGATACAATATTTATCTAGTATTTTTATTTTATCTTTTGTAAAATATCCTAAAAGTAGTAATGTTACAGCGAAAGCTAAAGTAACAGCTGAATTTACCTCAATTGTAGTAATTCCATCAATAATTTCAAAGCCCATAGTTCCCTCCTGTTTTTAAATTATTTTTTTAATTATAATAGATAGTTATAACTTTTCATTAAATAACTTAATTTATCCTCTCCTTCCATGAAATTTGTGTAAAACATTCTAAATATTCTACTATCATCTTATGTGCATTTATATTGCATAATTCATGCCAAATTCTAAAAACATAAACAATGTGTATATTCTAACATTATATAATTTTATAATTTAGACAATAATTGACAAACATGCAAAAACTACCCTGCAAAATTTGCATAGTGCAAATTTTGCAGGGTAGTTTTGTCTTATAATTTATATTCTTTTATCTTATATCTTATAGTTCTTTCACTAATTCCTAAGCTTTCCGCTGTCTGCCTCCTATTTTGGTTATTAGTATCAAGATTAAATTTAATAATTTTTCTTTCTATTTCTTTCATATTCTCTCCCTGATATATTTTTATATAGTTTTCAGAAACTTTACTTTCTATTTTTATCAAGTTTTTAGAGTTTAGATGTAGAGAATTAATTTCTATATAATCTCCAGCATTTAATAATACTGCCCTTTGTATTATATTTTCTAACTCTCTTATATTTCCTTCAAAGCTATAATTTTTTAAAAGCTCATAAGATTCTTGGGATATTCCCTTTATATTTTTATTAAAGGAAATATTATATTTATCTATAAAATAGGGTACTAAAAGTTTTAAATCCTCAAGTCTTTCTCTTAGTGAAGGAGCTTTTAAATTTATTACATTTATTCTATAATAAAAATCTTCTCTAAAATTACCTAGATCTACTTCTTTTTTTAGATCTCTATTAGTAGCGCAGATTATTCTTACATCAACTTTAAATGTCTTATCGTCACCAATTTGTCGAGTTTCTTTATCTTGGAGAAAACGTAAAAGTTTAGATTGCAATCTTAAATCTAACTCTCCTATCTCATCTAAAAAAAGTGTCCCCTTTTCCGCTTTTCTAATTATCCCTATATTATCCTTATAGGCCCCAGTGAAAGCTCCCTTTTTATACCCAAATAACTCACTTTCTAAAAGTTCTCCAGGCATAGCGGCACAGTTTATAGCTATAAAAGGCTCATTAGCCCGATTGCTAGAGGTATGAATTTTCTGTGCTATTAGTTCTTTTCCAGTACCACTTTCACCTGTAACCAATATTGTAGCATCTGTATCCTTAACTTTATCTATTATGGATAATATTTCTTTTATCTTTTTTGACTCTCCTATAATATCCTTTTTTAAATGCCCTTCTAAAGTATTAATTTTTTCTGCCATTTCCATCTTATCAGAAGCAGTTTTTAACAAAAGTAACAATTGATCATTGTCTATAGGCTTAGTTATAAAATAATATGCCCCAGATTTAATAGCCTTTATAGAGTTTTCTATAGTAGAATAAGCAGTCATAATAATTATTATTGCATTAGAGTTTATATTGAAAATTTCCTTCATTAACTCTATTCCACTATCTTCTCCTATTCTTAAATCAAGAAGCACTAAATCCATCTTTCCCATTTTAAAAGTTTCTATAGCTTGTCCATAATTATCACTTATATATATTTCATACTCATCTTCTAATAAAAATTTTAAAGATCTTAAAATAGTTCTTTCATCATCAACTATTAGCAATTTATTTTTCATCTATATCACCTTTTCTAATGGAAATAATTATGCTCATCCCTTTATTTACTATACTTTTAGCATAAATATTTCCTCTGTTATCCTTTACTAATTGCTTAACTATAAACATTCCTAAACCATTGCCCATCTCCCTAGTTGTATAGAAAGGTTCAAAAATATATTGTAAATCATTTTCTTCCATCCCATATCCATTATCTTGAAAAACAATTTCAATTTTATCTTCTTTTTCCATAGTTGAAATACCTATGGTAGGATTATCTGATTCTTTAACTGCCTCTTTACTATTTAATAATATGTTTAGGACTATTTGTTTAAAATGATTTCTATCAAAATTAATATATATGGATTTATCTATATCTAAAATTAATCTAACATTTTTAATCTCTAATTTTACTAATTTTATGGAATTAGAGATTTCATTATAAAGATTTATCCTTTCAATTATAGGTTGTCTAGGAGATGTATATTCTATAAATTCCTTTATAAGTCCATCTATTCTATCTATTTCAGCAGGAATATCTTCAGAAGCTGCTAGCATAAATTCTTTATTGTCTACTTTATTTTTCATTTGACCTGCATATATCTTTATAGATGTTAATGGATTTCTTATCTCATGTGCCATGGAAGATATTATCTTATCCATAAACTGCATCTTATCATAATGTCTTAATTCATTAACAAGAACTTTTTGTTCTTCAGTCTTAGTCTCTATTATCTTTTTTAGATTATTGTTTATACTTTTAAATATATAGAATATAAAAATTATTAAACAGCCTGTAAGTACAGCAAATTTAAGATAAAGAGTAGAGTTTTCCTTTGTATTTTTAATAGGAGTACCAAACCATTTTCTATATAAAGAATCATAGATCCCACTCTCTTGGATTATAGCTAATCCTTCATTTAGTTCATTTAATACTTTCCTATTCCCCTTAGATACTGCAATTGCATATTTTTGTTCATTTAAGGCGTCTCCAACTATTTTAACTTTTTGAATACAATTTAATTCTTTACATATATAATTCGTTGTTAATGTATTTCCAATGATAGCATCTACTTTATTATCAAGTAAAGCATTTAATGCCTGTTCTAAAGAGTCATGTTCTATAATATTTATATCCTCTATTTGGCTTATTTCCCTATACACAATATCTTCTTTAATTAATCCTATTTTCTTTGATTTTAGATCATTTTTATTAGATATACTTCTATTTTCTTCCAATACAAATATAGATTGGGAATTCAATAATAATGAATCTGAAAATAAAAACTCCCTTTTTCTAGTTTCTGATTCTTTCATACCTTGAATTATATCAGCTTGTCCATTTTCAATTGAACTATATGCATCTTCCCATTTCATAGGTGTAAATATAAAATTCATATCAGTCACTAAGCTTATGGCCTTTAAAATATCTACATTAAATCCTTTATATATTCCATCACTATCAACATACTCATATGGAGGGAATTTATTATCTCCAGCAACTCTATAAATAGTAGTCTCAGCATACACATTCACCACAAAAACATTTAATATAATAAATATAAATACTATTATAATACTTTTTTTCAATATGATTGTCCTTTCTTTAAGGAATTACTATAAGTATATTTTACTATAATAAAGTATTATTGTCTAAAGTATGGAAGATAAAGATTTTCATATCTATAGTAAAGAGTAAAGATAAAAAAGACATACTCTAGTAAGTATGTCTAAAAAAATATATTCAATCCTATAAATGACCAAAATGTTATATATACTAAAGCTGCAATTGACACAGCCCAGCCTCCAAATAGCATAGCCTTCATATTGTTGGATCTAGCTAAACCCATTTGTCCTACCATATTTGCTGTTGGATAAACAGATGAAGTTATTCTTGAGGCTGCTATAAGTGCAATCGCCCACATTTCCATAGGTAGCTTTAGGGACTCTACTGCTGGTGCAAATAGGTCATGAGTTATTTGTATTTGAGCTACTGCAGCTCCATCAACGCCAAATCCTCCAACAAAACTTCCTATAATCATAAGGGCGAATCTTCCCCCTTTATCAACTAATACTAATAGATATTCTCCTAAGGCCTCAAATCCTCCACCTATGTTTATAACTTCTAGTAAAACATTTAAAAATATAAATAGTAAAAACATATGAGCCATCTTCCCCATACCTTTACTAAGAGCCTCTAAGCTATCTCCTATTCCAAGTTTACTAACTACAGATATCACTATAGTTAGAGATAACATCACAAATATTGCATAGCTTGTTCCCAATCCATTTATTATCCCATATAACATCAACACTATAAAAGATATTGCAAATGCTAAGGTAGTTCTTTTATTCTCTTTTGATATCTCAAATTCCTTATCTATTATATCATCTTTATCATATGATTCCTTTCCCTTTGTATTTTTTTGTATTCTTAGTGCAACAAAATATATAATAACCAGCCATATAATACCAAAGGGTAGAGCTGCCCATAACATCATCCTTCCATAGCTTAGCCCCGTTACAGCAAGAAGGGCTACAACTGGTCCTGTAAATGGACCCCATATAAGTCCTGTTTCTCCTGAAGTTTGAAATATTGCTCCTACAGTACTAGGTGTAAGACCAACTGCAGCTACTACAGGAATTATTATTGGAGCAATTATAGCATTTCCTCCTGCAAGTGTTCCCAAGAGCCCACATATTACTGTAGAGGATATGATTACTGCAAGTATGCCTTTTTTCTCACTATTTACACCTATTTTATTAATGATCCATTTCACTATAGTGTTACTTACACCTGTTTTTGACATTACCTCTCCTAGTCCACTTCCCAACATTATAATTAAACCTATTAATGCTAAGAAAGATCCCATAGATGATGCAAACAAACTAGATATTCCAATTGGCCCTTGCCCCGTTAATATAAAGCCCACTGCTATCCCTAGTAATGTTGCAGTTAGTGCCTTTTTCCCCATAAATACAGATACAATATAAATTAATAATGGTAATAACGCCCATAAAGACTGCTCATTTATCAAGGCATACTTTCCCATCTCCACTCCCCCTTTTACTATTTTAGTAATACTTTCCCATTATTTAAAAATTTCTCATCCCCATAAAGCACTGCTGGTTTGCCATTAATAAAAACATGTTCGATTCCAGATGGCTTTACTCTAGAATTAGTAAATGTAGAATTATCCTTTATAGCATCATAATCGAAGACTGTAATATCTGCAATTTTTCCTATTTCTAATGTCCCTCTATCTTTAAATCTTAATATATCAGCATTTAATTTTGTCATTTTATAAACTGCATCTTCAATTTCCATTAAATTATTCTCTTTAACCATCTCTAAAAATTTCGGAAATGTTCCAAAGCTTCTAGGATGAGGATTAGTATTATTCTCTTCAAGACTAAAAGCATATCCGTCGCTTCCAACAGATATATACATCTTTTCCATAATATTTAATACATCCATATTATTTAAAGAATGATATACAGCAGATATATTATTCTTAGATTTAAGTAATATAGTTTTTATAGTATTTACTGGATTTAAATTTAATTTTTTAGAGATCTCTTCTACACTTAAGCCTTCTATGTTTTTTATATATCCTTTAGTTTCTGATATTGAAATACAGCTTGCTCCTCCTCTATTTTCAATTTCTTTTGCTATATCTATATTCAATCTACTATCAAATTTTCTTAGTCTTCCTAACATCTTTTTTGTACCCCCATCATGAGCCCATTTTGGAATAAGGGCAGATAGAGAAGTTGAGGTAGCAGTATATGGATATTGATCACAGGTTATCTTTAAGCCTTCCTCTTTTGCTTTATCTATTTTTTCAAGTAGTAGATTGGACTTACCCCATTGTTTTTTACCTATAAGTTTTAAATGAGAAATATGCAAATGCACTCCTGTATTTCTTGCTACATCTATCATCTCATCTACAGCATCAAAAATTTTATCTCCTTCATTTCTCATATGTACTGTCAATATCTTGCCATTTTCTCTTACTACTTTAGCAAGTTTCTCTATTTCATCTTTTTCAGAAAAGCTTCCTGGAGGATATATGAGTCCTAATGATAATCCAATAGCACCATTTTGGAGTTCTTTTGATAGAATTTCACACATCTTATCCATTTCATAGTCAGTAGGAGGTCTATCATCAAATCCCATCACACTAGCTCTAAGTGTTCCATGACCTATTAGTACTCCTAGATTTACAGGTAAATCTATTTTGTCCATTTCTTTTTTGTATTCTAAAATATTTTTAACCTTTAGTTTGTCAGTGTCTAATTTCATTTGTAAACTTCCATTAAAATATTTTGTTACCTCATCTATATTGTTTTCCAATAGAGGAATACAGGATATACCACAATTTCCCACTATTTCTGTTGTTATACCTTGATAAATTTTACTCATGGATTTATTTGATGCTAAATAACATATATCTGAGTGGCTATGTATATCAATAAAACCTGGGGAGATAATTTTTTCTGAAACATCGATTGTTTCACCTTCATATTTTTTATCATCTGTACTTATATCAAATATGTATTTATCTCTAATAGCTATGTTTCCTTTATATGGCTTAATCCTATTCCCATCGACAATATATCCATTTTTAAGTATATAATCCACCTTAATCATTTAATTTACCTACCTTTCCATATTTATCTCATAAAAATGCCCATAATAATTCTATGAAACATCTACTAGTAAAATCACAATTAATTTACAATATGCATATTGTAGAATCTTAAAAAGATTTGATAGATTTATAAAAAAAGAAAGGTCTTGGTAGCTTTTTCACTACCAAGACCTTTCTTTTTTTATTTTTTATATACTAATTCACCATCTATAAATGTCTTTAATACTTTAGTCTCAAGAATCTCTTCTTCATTATTTAGATTAAATAAATCTTTGTCCAATACAATAAAGTCTGCAAATTTACCTTTAGATATACTTCCCTTAATTTCTTCTTCACCTGAAGCATATGCACCTTCAACAGTATAGGCATAAATTGCATTATTCATATCTATTTTTTGATCTTCTAAGAACACTTTTTTTGTATCCCCAGTAATATTTTTTCTAGTCACTGCAGTATATATATTAGGCATAGTATTAAAAGGCTCTACAGGACAATCAGTTCCAAAAGATACATGAACCCCTTTGTCAATCATAGTCTTCCAAGCATAAGAAGTATTAGCCAGTTTTTCTCCTACCCTTTCATTTATAATATTCATATCATAGTCAATAAATATAGGTTGAATAAAGGCTAATACATCCAGTTCTTTAAATCGATTTATCAGTTCTTCATCAGTTACTTGACAGTGAACTATTCCATGACGTGGTTTATTTTCCGGATAGGTTTTTCTTGCCTTTTCAATTGAATTAAGTGCCATTTCAATAGCTCTATCTCCAATTGCATGAATTGCTACTGGGCAATTATTTTTATGAGATAATAATACCATTCCATCTAATTCTTCTTGACTAAACATCTCTAGTCCCTTAGTAGTAGAATCATCATTATAGGAACTTCTCAAAGCTGCAGTCCTAGCACCTAAAGATCCATCATTCAATATTTTAATACAAGTCACTCTGTATTTATCTGTTCCCCATCCATGTCTATAATCCTTGTCAAAAAACTCTTGGATTTTTTCTTTGTTTCCAAATAGACACTGTTCACCTATACGAACTTTTAAATTCCCACTTTCATCTAAATCTTTTAACACATCAAACAAAAAGTCATAATCAAAATTAGGCACATATCCAAAGTCATCACTTTGTAAAGAAGTAAGTCCTTGCTTAAAAGCTTCAATTTGGGCTTTTAAAATAATCTCCTTAGTAGTGTCAAAGGTTAAACTAGAAATCTTTGCCTTTACTTCGTCTAATAGACTCTCCTTAATAATTCCATTTGGCTCTCCATCTGGCAAGGTTTCTATTAAATCACCGTATGTGTCTGCAGTTTCCTTAGTAATATTTAAAATTTCTAAAGCAGGGGTGTTTAAAACTCCAATATGAAAACATGTCCTCATTACAAGCATAGGAATGTCCTTACTTACCTCATCTAGGTCAAATTTATTTAGAAATCTTTTTTCATCTTCAAAATAATCATGATTCCAGCCTTCTCCTTCTAGCCATGAAGTATCTCCTTTATCTCTACTATCTACCTTAACTTTCAATCGAGTTTTAATTTCATCAATACTCTTTGTTCCTACTAGATTTACACTAAGTAGTGCCTTAGCAAAATGTATAAAGTGCATATGAGAATCATTTAAACCAGGAATCACTAATTTGTCCTCCAAATCAATTTCCTCATAATTATCTCCCATTTCCTTTAAATGCTCATAGGCTTCTTTTTGATTACCTACATATTCAAATTTATTACCTTTCACTATAAAAGTATCTGCTTTTTCTAAATCACAATCCATAGTATGAATTTTACCATTTTTAAATAATTTTATCATCAAAAAACCCCCTTATAGTAAGTTTTATTTAATTATATCATATTGTTTTTTGAAACTCTTCTTCTCCTCATACATCTTTTTATCTGCACTAGAGATCAATTCTTCTATAGTTCTATTTTCATTATCATGGACTTCAATTATACCACAACTTACACTTATCTTATATTTTCTATCCTCTTCTTGGTTTATTTTTTCAAGTTTATTTGAAACTCTTTCCCAGATTTTTCTTGCTTGATGACCATTTGTATTATTAAGTACAATTATAAATTCATCTCCCCCAATCCTTATGATATAATCTGTATCTCTTATTGTGCTTTTAATTGTATTTACTGTTGTTGTTATTAGCTCATCTCCATAACTATGTCCAAGCAAGTCATTTATCTGCTTTAATCCATTGGCATCTATAAAACATAGGCTTAATCCACGATTATATTTTTTATGTATTTCAAAATCCATCTTTAATCTTAAAAACCCTGCCCTTCTATTTAGAGTTTGAGTCATGCTGTCATATTCAGATAGAAATTTAGTCCTTAAATATGATTTTTTTATTAAAAATATGGTCAATGAAATTATTAAAGAAACTAAGACCAAGTTTGAAAAATAAAACAAGTATTTTTTAATGATTCTATTAATTCTAAAAGACAAATTAGTTTCAAACAAACTTTTAAATTTCCCATCATTAGGTATAAGAGAAACAACTCTCCAGCTTCCCTCCGAAAATATAAGATCTACTTTGAAATTATTTTCATTTAATTTATAAACTTCTTCTAAGTTTACTAGGGAGTGTATAAACAAGCCATTATCTGTTATAAATCCATTTTGTCCCCTTTGAATTCTATCCCATTCTTCACTATAATACTTTTTAAAACTTATATCTTTCTTCTCCTTATACATAAACCCCCATTCATCTTCTTGATTATTGCTATATAAAAAATATCCATCTTGATTTAGTAAGTAAATATCTCCGTTGCTAAATTTACTTATGTCTTTAAATTCCTCAATTGTATATTTGGCAAGATAATTTATTACAATTATCCCATCTACATTCCCAGAACTATCAAATATTGGTGTAGAAAATCTAATAATAGGTTTGATTGGTTTTTCAACATCCCCATTTTTCACATTTAAATTTAGTTTAGAGATATAGACTTGTCCTTTGTCTAAACTTAATGTTTTTTGCACATAACCGAAGTCAGATTTGTCTTTTAATTCACAATCTTTTACGCACTTACTCTCATTATTTTTAGAATAATAGTTTACTCTAATTTTTTCTTTTCCCCATTTATCTATATATCTAATATGATCATACATCTTTTTATTTTCACAAAATAAACGCCATTGATTTTCTATTTCTATTTTATCTTGGGGTTTTAATTCATACATTTCAACTAAAAATTTTAAATCTGATACAATACTTTCTATTTCTTTTGAAATTACTTCTGACTGATTTGATATTATGCTTTTTTCCATATTTTTTAATTCTTTAAGTTCTGCTCTTATATTAAAATTTTCTCTATGTAAAAAAATTGATATAGATGAAAGTGACAATAAAGCCAAAACTATTAAAAAATATTTAAATATTTCTTTATGAGGTTTAGCATTTTTTTCATATTAACACCCCTATTAAGCAGATTATATCATAGTCATAAATTTATTTGTAGAATATTAAGAAATCTTTACAATAGCAAATTTAAGCTAAAAAAACAGACTATCTCTTTTAAGAGATAATCTGTTTTTTTAGCCTCTTTTAGTTTATTTTATCATTGTACCATCTTTTCCTACTAAAGCTTCCTTTGCATTTTCTAGGGCTCCTATAATTGAAACTCTGCCTTCTTTGGATTTAGCAAATTCTATACTTGCTAATACTTTAGGTAGCATACTTCCCGGTGCAAAGTGTCCTTCTTCAACTAGTTTATAAGCTTCATCTATAGTAATCTCGTCTAAATCTCTTTGGTTTTCCTTGCCAAAGTTAATTGCAACTTTATTTACAGCTGTTAAAACAATAAAATAGTCTGCATCTACTATTTCTGCTAATTTTTCTGCTGCTAAATCTTTATCTATTACAGCGTCTATTCCTCTTAAGTAACCATCTTCTTCTACTACAGGTATTCCTCCACCGCCACAAGCAATTATTATGTGTCCACTATTATATAGTTCATTTATTATTTCTTTTTCTATCACTTCTATAGGTTTGGGAGATGGAACTACTCTTCTATAGCCCCTATTTGAGTCCTCAACCATAATATATCCTTTTTCCTTTTGTATTTCTTCTGCTTCTTCTTTAGAATAAAAACTACCTACAAATTTTTGTGGATTTTTAAAAGCAGAATCATCTTTATCTACTAAGACTTGAGTAATTATACAAGATGTAGATTTTTTTATACTTCTCTTTCTTAATTCATTTCCTATGGCATTTTGTAAATGATATCCTATATACCCTTGACTCATTGCTCCACATTCAGTAAGAGGAATGCTAGGTACATTTTTATTTATTTCAGATGCTACATTCATCCCTAAGTTTATCATACCTACTTGAGGTCCATTTCCATGAACTATTAATACTTGGTTCCCATCTTCTATAAGATCAACTATTGAGATTGCCGTATTTGTAACTAATTCCAACTGTTCTTCTGGTGAATTACCAAGTGCATTTCCACCAAGTGCTAACACTATTTTACTCATCTCATCCCTCTTTCTTAGTTTAATTAAATCTAAAAAATTTTATCAGAAATACACCATATTTGTCAATTAATTTTTATAAACTATTTTTCCACTACAAATAGTATATTTTACCTTACCATATAAGGTTTGTCCTATAAATGGTGAGTTTGAAGATTTAGACTGGAATTTATCTACTACATAGGATTCGTCTTCTTTGAATATTACAATATCAGCATTAGAACCTATATTTAGGGTCCCACAGTCTAAATTATATAGTTTAGCAGGATTAATAGTCATCTTTTTAAGTAATTCCACTAATGATAGATGATCTTTTCTAACTAAATTTGTAATCCCTAAGCTAATAGATGTTTCAAGACCTATTATTCCACTTGGAGCTTTAGCTAAATCTACATTTTTTTCTTCTCTACTGTGGGGTGCATGATCTGTAGCTATAATTTCAATTGTACCATCCTTTAATCCCTCAATTATCTTCGCTCTATCCTCTTCAGTTCTAAGTGGTGGATTCATCTTTGCTAAGGATTTATGTTTTAATACTTCATCCTCTGTTAGTGAAAAATGATGAGGGGTAACTTCAGCCCATACATTTGCACCTAGACCCTTTATAAATCTTACCATATCCACAGAGTTTCTTGAGCTAATATGCTGTATATCTACTTTAGCACCAGTATGTAAGGCCAACATACTATCCCTAGCTACCATCACATCTTCTGATACATTTGGAGCTCCTTTTATATTAAACTTCTTTGAAATTTCACCTTCATTAATTCCTGGAATTCCAATTAGCTTTGGACTCTCCTCATGAAAGCTTAATGGAATATCTAATTCTTTTGCCTTTAGCATAGCTTTAAGTATTATATCTTCGTTATTTATCGGAATTCCATCATCACTAAATCCAATAGCTCCTAATTCATATAATTTTTCCATATCTACTAGTTCTTTACCTTCAAATCCCTTTGTAATAGCTGCTACAGTATAGACATTTATCTTAGACTTTTCCATCTTCTCTAATACAGATTTTAATACATCCTCATTATCTATTATTGGCTTTGTATTTGCCATGGCAACTACAGTAGTAAATCCTCCAGCTGCTGCAGAGTTGGAGCCTGACTCTATATCTTCCTTATAAGTAAATCCTGGTTCTCTAAAATGAACATGTATATCAACAAATCCTGGGGCAACTACACATCCTTTTGCATCTATTACTTCCTCATCTACTAGATCATCAAATTTACCTATAGCTTTTATCTTTCCATCTTCTATTATTAAGTCAGTGATTTCATCAAAATCAGTACTCGGATTTATAACTCTTCCATTTTTAATTATCATTATATCCCTCCGCAATCATATATTAAATTTATTATATCATAAAAAAGTCGCCTTATTATAAAGCGACTTTAAAGTATTTTTATTTATTTTTTCTATAGAAATGTCCACAAGATTCAGCGATTACATTACGGAATAGGAACTTCATCTGGAATTGGACATTCATAGGTCTTACCTTTCATAACTTCTTTAAATTCAGCTTTAGCATCTTCAATAATACTCGGATCTTCTAGAGCTTTAATTCCAGCAACTGCCATTACTTTTGCAGCATAAAGCATTCCCTTAATACCAAGTGAACTGCCAGCGCATGCAGTTATTTGCCAACTATGCCCTGCAGCACCTATATTATGAGTTGCTGTATAGAACATAACTCCAGGAACTATATGTTGAACATCTCCTACATCAGTAGAACCATATGAATTTTTATTTACAATTGGACCCACTCTATTATCCATATGTGTACCTTCAGATATTTCTCCTGATGCTACCATTTTAGCGTAATTTGCACTTACCTTATTAAGTTCTTCTGCAAATTTAAGCTCTTCTTCAGTCCATTCCGGTAATTCTACTTCTTGCATCGTATTATGAATAAGATCTACAAGAACCTTATTTTGTAAAGTATTATAGCAACCACCTAAAAATTCTATATCAACTTCAGTTTCAGTCATCATAGCTGCACCTTTAGCTATCTTTACAAGTCTGTTGTATGTATCTACAACAGATTCTCTTGATAATGCTCTTACATAATACCATGAAGAAGCTTTATCAGGAACTATATTTGGGGCAGTTCCACCTTCAGTTATAATATAGTGTATACGTACATCATTAGTAACATGTTCACGAAGATACTGTGCTCCAACATTCATCAGCTCAATTGCATCTAAGGCACTGCGACCATTATGCGGATCTCCTCCTGCGTGTGCAGTACGACCTTTAAAGTGAAACTTTGCAGAATTAAGCCCTGTAGAAGTTCCTATTGAAATGTTGTTTTTAGTAAATGGATGCCAAGCTATTGATATATCTATTTCCTTAAATCCACCTCCACGCGCCATAAATGATTTCCCTGTAAGAACCTCTTCACCTGGACAACCATAGTATATTATGGTTCCTTTAAGATTTCTTTCTTCCATTTCTTTTTTCATACCAAGTACTGCACCAACATGAGCTACACCAAGAAGATTATGTCCACAGCCTTGTCCTGGAGAACCTTCTTCTACAGGATCTTTATTTGTTGAAACCTTTTGACTCATACCAGGTAGAGCATCATATTCTCCTAAAAACCCAATTACAGGTTTACCACTACCCCAAGTAGCTTTGATTGCAGTTGGTACCCCTGCATATCCGATTTCAACCTTAAATCCTTGCTTTTCTAAGAATTCAGCAGTCCATTTACTTGCTTTATACTCAGTATAAGCTATTTCTGGATTTTTCCAAATTTTCATTGCTAAATCAGAAAGTAATGAACTCTTTTCATCTATAGTCCTTTTAGCTATTATCCCTGTCATTTTAAATATCCTCCTTATTTTCATCTTTTATAGGGTTAAAATACTCTTGATTTTAATTATATATATATGTCAATTTTAAATCTCATATTACTCAAAGTAAAGGCTACATTATATGTTTTTTCAAATATTAAAGCATTAAAAATTAATAAAGAACTGTCATGTTTATTATAAAAAAACTGTCATGTTGTACAACATGACAGTTTTAAATTTCTATTCTTATTTTTCAAAAGCTATTAGATAATATTTTTCACCTAATTGTTTTTCAAGACCTTTTATTTTATTTAGCTCATCTTCACTTACATTAGCCAAATTTACTTCATTTAATTTATTTTTATCTTCCATAATAAAACCTCCTAAAAGTTTAGTATTATTATGTCTGATTTAATAGAATTTATACTTTTCAACTTACATAAATGACTGAAGCATTACCATATATAGTGGGATAAAAAATAAACTAAGCAAAGTGGTTAAAGATAGTGTTGTAGCCACATATTGAGAATCTGCTCCATACATCTCTGCTACTAATGTAGTTTGTGTCATAACTGGCATTGCAGATTGAATAGTAAATACTTGAATAGCCAAACTCGGAAGATTAAACAAAGTAGTAATTGAAAACATAAGAATTGGAGCAACTATAAATCTCATAAATATAACCACTATCATAGATTTTTCAAATTTAAATTTTTTGAAATCTATATCATATATTATCTTTCCTATAACTATAGAAGCTAGTGGGGTTACAAAACTACTTAAATATTTAGAAACCTTTAGTACAATGGATGGTGGAATGAAATTCAAGTATAGTAAAGTTCCAGAAATAAGCACAGTTACTAAGGGTACATTTAATATTTTTTTAATATCAAACCTCTTTTTTATATCTCTATCTCCATCTTTCATAATTCTAGGACCACATAGTCCCCAAAACATCAAAGTATTTCCAATATAATAAAGTAGTACAAATGGAAGACTTTTATCTCCAAATAGACCTAAGCTTACAGGAAGTCCAAAAAATACACTATTTGATACTACTCCCATGGCCACAAAGCTTCCAGATCTAATAGGTCTTATATGTATTATTTTAGCTATAAATGAGTTAACTAAATACAATATTGACATTGAGATCATTATAATTATAATATATTTCCCAAACTTTGTAATTAGTTCTCTATCTAGTGTTTCAAAGAAATTATACACAGTAAGAGCTGGTACAGATATTTTTAAAATTAATTTAACTAAAAATTCTTTTATATCCTTATTTATCCATTTTAAATAAGATAGAAAAATTCCTACAGATATGAGTATAATCATTACCAATACAGTTTCTACAGATTTTAAAAACAAATCTTCACCTCCAATTTAGATATCTTTTATTATATCATAGATTATTTCAAAATTATAAAAGCCCCTTGAAACTTCAAGAGGCTTGTTTAAACTCATCTTTATGCTAAAAATCTCAAAAGTGCGGTTGCAAGGATCATCATAAATGCCCCACCTAAACGAGATGAAATTTGAGCAAATGGCATAAGAATCATTCTATCTGCAGCAGATAATACCGCTACATCTCCAGTTCCACCCATATTCGCCATACACAGTCCACCTGTTATAGAAGCTTCTACAGGGTAGAAACCTAGCATTTTACCAACTAATCCTGAACCAATTATTGCACCTATTACAGTCATACTTACTAACACTACATATGTTAGCGAAATAGCACTTATTACTTCATTCAAATCAGTATATGCAACTCCAATCCCCACTAAAAGAGCTGGTGTCAAATTATTCATTATAAATTTAAACCATTGAGTAGCTCCTAATTCATATTTCTTCGGAAGTATTCCCAATGCCTTTACTACAGCTACACTTATTATCATAAGTGCATAGGAGTGTATTGGTATAAATTTAGCCAATATACTTCCCCATACATAAAATGTAGTTGAAAATAATAGTCCCATACCTAATAATTTGTAGTCTATAGGAGATTTATTTTCCTTTTCTACATCTGGTTCTTCTTGATCCACCATTAGTTTCCCATCTCCAGAGAATTTTGAATTACCCTTAGTCACTCTATTTAAAAGTCCTGCAAATACTATTGCTATCGCATTACCAAGTGCTAAAGCTGGAACCATTCTAGATAGTATAGCTGAAGGATCTACACTTAAACTCTGTCCAAATATTTGAGATAGAGGTACAGCTCCTGCTCCCATTCCACCACCCATTATAGGAAGGGAAACATAAAGTATAGCTTCTTTTGCACCATATCCCATAATTGCACCAACTAATCCTGTCAAACCAAATGATATTACAACTCCACCTAAAATTACAGGTAAATATCTTGCTGAAGCTTTAATAAGTAATTTTCTATCCATTCCTAAAATACTACCAGTTATAAGTGCTGCAATATAAAAGTTTAGAAATGCTTCCTCTTTCATAAAACTAGTCATAATAGCACTAGCCGATTCTGGAATCAGATTGAATGTTGCTAAAGCAGCAGAACCAAATATAATAACTATCGGTCCTCCACCTAAATAACTTCTAACAATAGGAAGTCTATTTCCCACCTCATTTAAAATGGCTCCCATTACCATCATTATAGGATAAGCTCCTACCATTCCTCCTGGTAAAACTTCCATGTAAGCTGCACCTAATATTATTGTAGATATAAGGGCAAAAGCTCCAATAGGCATATCCATAATCTGATAACTACTATTGGATTGTATCTTGATAGCTTGATCACTCATGATAAATATTCCTCCTTAATATAATTTAAAAAGTATAAAAATAATTTCTTTCATATATTCTATAACTTGATTTCATTATATTAAAAAAAGAAATTTAAGAGAATATTTAAACATTATTCTAAACATTAAGTAAATAAAAAAAACATTGTTAGTTTTTTTACTATTTAGTTAGTTTTTCATAAATATAACTAGGCCTTCCAAGATTACCATATTCCATTTTTTTAACTATATATCCAGATTTCTCTAGATAGTCCATATATTTTCTTATGGTTACCTTTGATATGTCTAATTTAAGTGAAATTTCTTCAGCACTAAAGGAATCTATATTATTATTTTCTAAAAAATTTATAATACTATTTAAAGTGTATTTGTTTAGTCCTTTTGCAATTTCTTTATTTTTTTTATTTGATTCATTTAATAACTTGTCTAATTCTTTTTGAGTAATATTATCTTTACCTTCTAGTAAATTTTTTCTAGCTCTATATTTTTCTAATGCCTCTTTAAGCCTTTCATATTCAAAAGGTTTTATTAGATAGTCAATAACTCCAAGCTTAAGAGTTTCTTCTATTTTGTCTACTTCATTAGAAGCTGTAACCATTATTACATCGCAATTAATTTTTCCTGCTCTCAATTTATTTAATATAGAAATACCGTCTCCTCTAGGTAGATATACATCTAAAATTATTAAATCTATTGGATTTTTTCTTATAAATTTTAAAGTTTCAACTTCATCTTTACATACTCCTACAATTTTAAAACCTTCCACTTTTTCAGTATAAGTTTTGTTTATCTTCGCCACCATTGGATCATCTTCTACTATTAACACTCTATGCATTCTCATCCCCCTTAGGAATAACAACTTTTATCTTTGTGCCTTTTCCTACTTTTGAGTCTATATCTATCTCTCCAGATAAATTATCAAGGTTTTCTCTTATAAGAGCTAGGCCTGTTCCTCTATGTTCTCCCTTAGTACTATAACCTGTTTTAAATATATCTTCTACATCATTTTCTTTTATGCCAACTCCATTATCTTCTAGAATTATTTCTATATATTTATCTTGCTCAAATATCTCTAAAACTACCTTTTTATTGTTTCCTTTTTTATATATTGTAGCTTCAAAAGCATTTTCAATTAAGTTTCCTAAAATAGTTATTATTTTAGTTCTTAAATTTTTATCTGAAATCTCTTCTATAAAAGACTTTTCACTTACCTCAAATTGTACTCCTAATTCTTTAGCTCTACTTTCTTTCCCAAGTAAAAGACCTATTAATATTGGATCTTTTATCTTTTTCATTATATTTGAAATTATTTGTTGCTGATTTCTTTTCACACCTAATATAAATTCTTTGGCTTCTTCTATTTCTCCAATTTGTATAAGACCAAGTATTATATGAAGTTTATTTAAAAATTCATGTGAATTAGCTCGAAGTGCATTTACTATTTGAGCATATCCTGTAATTTCTTCTGCTAATTTAGTTGCCTCTGTTCTATCTCTAAAAGTAGCTACAGCACCTACTATGTTTTCTTTATTTTTTATAGGAACAATATTTGTAACTATATGTGCACCATTTAAAGTTCTCTCTTTATCTATAACTGACTCTCCAGTTTCTAAAACATATTCCATCTTATTGTTTGGAATTATAGAGGATACCTTTCTACCTATTGAGTCTATTTCTCTTATATTTAGTATTCTCTTAGCCGAATCATTTATTGTAGTTATTTCTCTATTTATATCTATGGAGATAATTCCCTCCTGTATAGCTTCAAGCATACTTGACTTTTCTGTATAAATTCTGCTTATTTCCTCTGGTTCTAAGCCTAATAAACTCTGTTTTATATTGTGAGTTAATACAAAAGCTCCAAATAATCCAATTAATAATCCACCTAGGGAATATATTAAGATATCTTCTAATGCATCATTTTTAATATTTATATATTTTTTTAATAATGTACCTATTACTACAAATCCAGTTTGTTCTCCTTCTGAATTGAAAACTGGTGAAAAGGCTCTTATAGATCTACCTAGAGTTCCTACTTCTTCTGTAAAATATGTATCTCCATTTTCTTTTACTCTATCTTCATCTCCGCCTACAAAAATTTGTCCTATCCTCTCTGGATTAGGATGAGAAAATCTTATACTATTCATATCAGAGATTACAATAAAGTCTATATTCTTTGAATCCTTCAAAGTAGCATGCGCGTAATCTTGAATCACTCCTTCTTCATCACCTAATTCTAATAGATCACCAAAATATGAATAATTCCCTATATTTATAGCCATATTCATATTGTTAGTTTGGATTTTATCTCTTAAACTATCAAGAGTCCACCTATAGAAAAGCATAGAAATAAATACTATTGAAAATATAATAATCAATGTGGTAAAGAATGTAATTTTTGTTCTTAAGCTAAATTTTGTTTTTTTCATTTTTTATCTCCTGATAATTGATAAGTTTATTGTATCATATTTTTTTATACTTTTGGTTAGTGGTTAGATAAAGGATTTAGCGCCCTTACATGTGAAAATTTTAAGTAATTTATAAAAAAGCCTAATAGTTTAGAATTTTTTCTAGACTATTAGGCTTTTTATTATATATTAAAATATACTAAGATTTAATTCCTTTGATAAATCTTCCATTATATGTCTTCCAGCTATGGAATTTCCATTTCTATCTAATGGAGGACTAAATATTCCTATTCCCATTTTTCTAGGAACCGCTCCCATTATTCCGCCACCTACTCCTGATTTTGTAGGTATACCAACATTTGCAGCATATTCACCGCTGAAATCATACATTCCTCCGATTGTCATTATGGCAAGTAATTTTTTACTTAAATTTTCTCTATCCATTTTTCCGTAGGATTTTAATCCTCTACAACCATTTGATAAGAAATATCCTATTTTAGCTAAGTCATAGGCCGTTACCTCTATTGAACATTGTTTAAAGTAATGATCTAGTGCTTCTTCTGGGTCTCCTTCTATAATCCCTCTGCATTTCATTAGATAGGCCATAGCCTTGTTTTTATCTCCCGTTTCACTTTCCGATCTATATACTTCTTCATTATATTTTAATTCTTCATTTCCAGTTATTTCCTTCATAAGATCTATTATCCTATTTATCTTATCTCCATGTATCTGAGCTGTAGTAGATATTGCTCCTACATTCATCATAGGATTTGCCGGTTTATCTATATGTGGAAAGTCTAATTTATATAGGGAATTAAATGGATCTGCTGTACCTTCTAAACCTACTTTTTCAAATATTTTTTCTCCATTATCCATTAAAGCTAACATCAATGCTATTACCTTTGATATACTTTGTATGGTAAACTTTACATCAAAATCTCCTATTTTATATTCCTTTTTTCCATCTATTATACATATAGCTAGATGTTCTTTATTTGCCTTAGTCAGTGCAGGAATATAATCCGCTAAATTCCCCTGTTTAGCTATTTCCCTATTTTTTTCTAAAGTATCTTTTAATATTTTTTCCATTACTTCCTCCTTCTATTATAATTAAGTACTTTATAATACATTTTTTTCAACATATTTTGATGTAAATGCCCTCATAGTTGAAAAATAACCTAATTCTATTTCTATTATATCACCTAGTTTATATTTTGTTTTAGAATCCGTAATATCTAACATTAAATGATCTGAGCTAGATCCTAGTATTTTTATATTTTCGTCAACTACTCTAGAAGTTTCTACGTCAAAATCTTGTTTTCCCAAGGCGCAAATAGCCTTTTTTCTAATTCCCATGTCTGTAAACTCAGGTTTATTTCCATAGGAGTCTACTCCGATTTCACCCCAAGGCATAGATGGTTTATCTTTGATTTCTATTATTTCAGCTTCTATTATAAATACATCTTTATTTGTATTTTCTAGGTATTTATATTTTGCCCTTTCCTTACCGAATAATATAGACTCTCCAAGTCTCAAATTATTTACTCTACTTGGAATTTCATTTCTTAACATTAAATCTATTGTAGCTGAGTTTCCTCCACTTATTATTTCTAATTGTCTATTTATCTTACTTTCTATTTTTTCAGCTATGCGGACTAGCTCTTCTAGTTTTTCCCTGCTAGATTGTATAAATGAAAAACAGGTTAGATTTACTCCTATTCCATATAAATGGACATTTTCCATTTTTTCTACTTTAATAGATACATCTATTAATTCATCATAATCTACATAGCCCTCCCTTATATCTCCTAAATCAACCATTAGTATTACTTTATGAATCTTTTGTTTTTCCCTTGCCTTTTTATCAATTTCTTCTATTATTTCTAATTCTGAGTTTAGGGATACATCTGCATATTCTATTAAATCGTCTATTTGTGTTTTCATAGGTGGCCTTATTAACCATTTTTCACAATTTAAATCCTTTAGATTTTTTAAATTCTCAATTCTAGAATCTGCTAATTTCTTCATACCTCCATCAACTAATATTTTGGCTATTTTTGAATTCCCTGCAAATACTTTAGTTACTCCTGCAATCTCTATGCCTCTTTCTCTACATAGAGATTTTAATGTATTAATATTATTTTTTAATTTTTTAGAATCTACTCTTACCTTTGGATACATTTAAATACTCTCCTCTTTCACTAAATAATTTATAGTAAATATATGTAAGGAAATAGGGTTTTAAATTAAACCCTATTTCTTTTTTATAACGAATAGGAAAGTTCTACTTTTTATCTTTTATAATTTAGAACTTTGACCTAAATGAGTTTCAAGAAAAGCTACCTTTAATGCGCCGATAGACGCTTTTCTTATAATATAATTAATTCCAGAAATCTACTTTTTCATTTAAGTTTATACTTTCAGCCTTAAATACAGGATTTTTTCCTTCTGATTTTTGTTTTGTATAATCATTAAGACATTTTATAGAGATATTTCCTAATATAGCAATCACTGGAATATTGATAAGAGCCATAAGCCCCATTAATACATCAGCTGTATCCCATGCTACTGCAAAATTAAGTTGAGCTCCAAAGAAAACTATTATAACTGCTACTATTCTAAATACTAAAATCATATTTTTACCTGGTGTTTTTTTATTTAGATATTTAAGATTTGCCTCTGCATAGTAAAAATTACCTAATATAGAAGTAAATGCAAAACAGAATAATGCAAATGTAATAAACCAAATACCAAAATCACCAAATTTTGTAGCTATTGCTAATTGTACATAAGGAACACCTTTAAGTACTGGATCTGGAGCTACTCCTGAAGCTAAAAGCATAAATGCTGTTGCACTACATAATACCATTGTATCTATAAAAACAGATAACATTTGAACAAGTCCTTGTTTTACTGGATGAGAAACACTTGCTGCTGCTGCTGCATTAGGTGCAGAACCTACACCAGCTTCATTAGAATATAGTCCACGCTTTATTCCATACATTATTGCTGAACCTGTAAAACCTCCAAATGCTGCTTTAAAGTCAAATGCATTACTAAATATATCTGAAAACATTTTTGGAATTAAATTTAAGTTTGAAAACACTATTACCAAAGATACTACTATATAAGATATAGCCATTACAGGTACTACTACTCCTGTGATTTTACTAACTCTTTTTCCTCCTCCAAATATACATAATGCTACTACTGCTGCAAGTACTGCACCTACAACCATGGGTGTACTATCTGAATAAAAACTATACCCTTCAAATGCTGACGCTATATTAAAAGCTGCAACCATATTGAAACCACCCATATAGGTAAATATTAGCATGACAGCAAATAAAACTCCTAATGTTCTACTTTTTAAAGCCGCTTCTATGTAATAAGCTGGACCTCCAAAAGAACTTCCATCTTTATCTCTAACTTTATATACTTGAGCTAAAGTACTTTCTATAAAAGCAGTAGCACTTCCTAATAAAGCTATTACCCACATCCAAAAAACTGATCCAGCTCCTCCCATTGTAATGGCAGTTGATACACCAGCTATATTTCCTACTCCTACACGTGATGCTGTAGATACCATTAATGCTTCAAATGATGAAATCGAACTTTCATCTTCTTTTTTTTCAGTTACTACTTTCATCGCATCCTTAAGTAATCTAAATTGAACAAATTTTGTCTTAACGGTAAAATATATACCCGTTCCTATTAGTAATACGATTAAAATATAAGTATAAAGCCAATTGTTCAGATTATTTATAAGCATTTCATACATGTTTTAACACTCCTTTTTTATTAATAATAATTCTCCAAAATAATTTCTTACAAAATTCCATTTATTAATTTTAACACCTCCTAATCTTTTTAATTACATATAAATGATTTCGGAATGACTATAAGATTTATTTTTTTATATAATTATTTCATACATATAAATATATGCAATAATTATGCCAACTACAAACCCTGATTTTCCCTAGGTTTACAGTTGGCATATTTCTCATTTTGATATTTTTAAAGATAACGTTTTCTCTAAAATGTGCAATTTAATCACTTCAAAACACCAATTTATCATAATGATAAGCGATTTCTCATAGTGATAAATTACTTATTTATATTTTGTATTTTTCTAGTTTTCTATATAGTGTGGCTATTCCTATACCCAATTCCTTTGATATTTGTTTTTTTGACTCTACAGTTTTTCCAAATTTTTCTATAGCTTTTTCTATGGTCTCCTTTTCTATTTTTTCAAGATTAAACTCTTGAGTAAAATTGTTATTTTCAGTGTTTATTATTTTATTTGGAAGTTTATTGTGATCTAATATACCGTCATTTGTCATATTTACCATATATTCCACAGTATTTTCAAGCTCTCTTATGTTCCCAGGCCAATCATATCTAAATAAATACTTTCTTATTGATGGATCTATATAGCTTATGTTTTTATTTAGTTCTTTTACATATTTTTTTATAAAATGGTCTGTTAAGAGTTCTATATCTTCTTTTCGTTCTCTTAAAGAAGGGATATTTATAGGAATTACATTTAATCTATAATACAGATCTTCTCTAAAGTTTTTTTCCCTTATCATTTTTTCTAAATTTTTATTAGTTGCAGCTACAATTCTTATATCCACTTCTATTTCTTGATTTGATCCTACTTTTATTACTTTTCTATCTTGTAATACCCTTAATAATTTAGCCTGTAAATATAAAGGCATATCTCCAATTTCATCTAAAAATAAGGTACCTTTATTGGCAAATTCTATTTTTCCAGTTTTGCCCTTATTATCTGCTCCTGTGAAAGCCCCTTTTTCATATCCAAATAATTCACTTTCCAGTAGAGCATCTGGTATAGAGGCACAATTTATTGCTACAAATCGGCGATTTTTTCTATCACTTTCTGAGTGTAATGCCCTAGCTAACATTTCCTTTCCCGTTCCACTTTCTCCAGTTATTAATACTGTTGATATAGAAGGAGCCACTATTCTAATTCTTTCCTTTATACTTAATATTTTCTGACTATTTCCTATGGTTTTATCTAAGTCAATATTTTCTTGACTATGGGTCATATTAAATATTTTTTCCTTTAAATGTTCTATATTGTTAAACATAAAAATTTTATTAAAATTAAGATCATTTAAATAAATCTTATATTCTTCCCCACTTACTATAAATTCTTCTCCATTTATTTTTGCTATATATTCTTGTTTTTCTAATATAGAATTTCCAGTTTTAACTAAATCTATTTTTTTGTTTTCTATATCTTCTATTTTTAAAATTTTTTTACCTAGATAATTTATCTTGATTATATTATGATTTTCATCTATTATTACTACTCCCTCTTCCATTTTATCTATGGTCTTATTTAAAATTGTCATAATATTCATTATCTCTTTTCTTTCTATCTCTTCCTTTTCCTTTAAGGCTATTAGTTCCGATATTTGTTCCGATAGATTTAAAAAGGTAGTGAGATTGTCTTCTATATGTTTCTTTTTTTCATCTGTAAATGCTACAAATCCTATTATCCCTATTACCCTTTGATTTAGTATTATAGGAGTGCTTATTCCAAATTTTTGATTACAAGTCTTTATACTTGGACACCCTATACATATACTTTGTTTTGAAGGATTGCTATTTATATTTCTCTCCTTAGTCTCTATAACTTGCTTATATATATGTCCTTCTTCTGATGCATTCATATTTACTTTTGCCTTAAATTCACCGGTTCCCGCTATTCTATTTAGCTTTTCATCTACTATTTCCACATCTACTTTTACTACTTCAGACAGTATTTGTGCATACCTTTTTATAGTATCTTTCATACTATTACTATATGTTTCCAATTTTATCTCTCCATTTTACTAGATTTTTAATTTATTATATCATAAAAAAAGAGATGCCTCATTAACAAGCATCTCTTTGTAATATTATTATTTAGATTATTATATTTCTATTTTATATTATAGATTTATATAATAAATGACAACTAGTCTTATTTATTCCATTACTATACTTGATTAATTATTCAATATCTCTCCAATTACTCTCGCAACAATTGTTCTAGATAAGATAACCATCTTGCCTGTAGCATCTGCTACTCTTCTTTTCATGTCTCCAGTATAACCCATACAGTCCATTACAATTATATCAATATCTTCTTTTTTAAGAATATTAATAGCATCTAAAAATTCATCTTCTTTTTTAAGAATATTAATAGCATCTAAAAATTCATCTTCTTTTTTATAAGGGGAAGCTGGAACCACTACTACATCTGATACTGTTTCTTCCCATTTGTTTTTAGATTGCTCTACTTGATCCTTATCAGGAGTAATTACTGCTAATTTAGCATTTCCCAATATATTTGGAACTATACTATGAATAATCTTTTGTGGATATAATAAAGGTACTGTTGATTTAAATATATCTGGAAAAACCCCTGTACATATAAATAATATTATATCCACATCTTTTTCTTCTAATTTATCAATGCATATTTGTAATCGAGGTAATATAGGTTTTTCAGCAAATTTTACACTTCTACCATCTCTTAATTTCGAAACTAATACATAATCCCCTTCTTGTGGTGAAAATTTCTCTATTTCATCTATACTAAGTCCATCTAAAGCTCCAGATTCTAACACCTGAATATCCTCACCTAAAAACTTGGTCATCTCTGGTATTACATCATTTCTAGGTGATTGACCTATGGTTATAGCTCCCAATTTTCTTTTCATAATACACCTCCTATTTTCCAAGAGTTTGTATATGATTCATTTTTCCATATAATTTTATTATTTTGTCAAACTCTAATTCATCAAAGAATTTACAATTTCCCTTTCCATACTGTTTAGCAACTTCTAAAGTATATCTAGCCGCTTGTTCTAAATCCAATGGATGACTAGCACCAGTAGCACATCCTGGAACAGCCACTTCAGTAGTAATTGCTATTCCTACTACAGGTGCTTTGGTCGCTGTGGAGGGTTGTAATATACTGTTTATGTGATATAAATCATTTCCATAAGGAGTAATATCTTGAATACTTAGAGGAAACACAACTGGTAGTTTGCCTGTGGTAATTTCCATAATATCTAATAAGTCATTACTAACTTTTAATATATATCCTTCTTTAACTGTTGGAGATATAGCAAATCCTCTGTGATTTATAACCTTATTTCCTTTTGTAGTATCTATAGACAGTATAGCATCTAATTCTCCATCAACTTCTTCTTTATTTACAGTTGCCATGTCTACTGGCGAACCCATAAATGGAACAGGTTTATGTGGTTGAGTAGGTGCATCTGGACATATATGGGTGGAAACAATAACATCTCCATCTAGGAAATCTCCCTTATTTTGCATATCCAGAAGCTTAGCAGCTACAGCTAATGCTACTACAGCTCCATCTGCATCTGAAACCATTCCTATCATTTCAGGTCTTGCTCCAATACCTCCCAATCTCCCTAAAATTCCTAATGTTGGTGTATCTTTACCTTTAGCTTTTCCATTTCTTCCTGAGATTCTAACTCTAATAAAATCGGTTTTCCCTTTTTCACCTTTAATAGTTTTCACTTCTACATCCTTTGCCCCATATGACTCCAAATACTCTTTCATTTGTTGACCATTTGCAGTTGCTGTATCTATGTGTTCATATACTTCCATTATTTGTTTTAGTAACATTTAAACCCCTCCATTAAATATATTTTATTATTTCTTTATTTATTATAGGTTCAATTTCTTTAAGTAGTTTTAAATCACGCATACCTGCTCCTAGTTTAATATTTTCTTTATTAGTAGCTATTACTACTATATTTTTACCTTCACTAATTTCTGCAGTAGTTAAAGGAGTTCCTGTATCTTTATCAAAACTCATAATAAGATCTGGGAATGTATAAAGTCTTTTTCCTTCTTTTTCTAATGTCATATACTCATTCCAAAAAGTCATTTCAACTCCCTCTACAACAACTTTACCTACATCAAACCCACCATCAGTGATTAACTCAAAATTAGATATAATTCCTTCGACTACTATCTCACCATTTAAAAAATCAACTACATTGTTTATTGCATTTTTTGGTGAAGTTTTCATACCTTCATAAAATTTCTTGCCTAAATCAATAGCATGACTAATCCCATTAATTGCAGCTTTTTCTTTAATATACTTAGCTTGAACAGGATTTCTTGCAACTCCAACTAAACCTCCAGCCTCTACAGCAGCTTGCCTTACCATTCTTGATGTTTTAAAAATATCTCCCTTTACAAAACCTTCAATCTTATTACCTAGTTCAGGATTTCCACCAGAAAAAGCTTGATAAGATATAAAGTCAGAAATATTGTTTAATCCCATACTTCCCATAGTTCCTGTTGGATGAGCTCTTCCGTTGCAAGGAGCATCTATTAATGGTATCCCTAAAACTGAAGCTTGGATCCAGCCATTAATTGTTACTGCTCCACCATTTTCATTTGTTATAATTCCCCCAACTTTTACTCCTGTATTTTCTTCTAATATTTCTATAGTCCTAACATAATCCTTTGGTTTAATAAATTTATCTATAGCAGCAGGTGCACCAACAGCAGAAGCAGTAACTATTAACATATCATCTTCTATAGATTCAATATCAATCAATTCCAAGTCTCCATATTCTAAAGCTACATTTCCCATAGCTTCACCCATTTTTCTAGATCCTCCTCCTCCACCACCGAGGATGCAGCCACCAATTAAAGCATATTTCAAAATTTCTCTATCTAATTTAATATTTTCTTTCACAGTTTTCACCTCTAAATCTAAGTTTTTATATCATAGCTTTTATTAAAGCTGCAAAAAATCCATATAAACCATCGCCAGCAATTAAACCAGCATCTCTAATTTCCATGAATTCAGTTCCAAATATCAACCTTACTATTACAGCTACCATAACTCCTACTCCATATATAGGATTATTAATTAGTAATCCAGTAGCAAATAATACCCCAATCATCCTTGATGGACCACCTATTAACTGGATTATGATTCCAGGAATTGACCAGATTAATAAAGTACTAATTAATGAACTATCTGCAGAAGCACTTACAGTGGTTGCAAAAACTCTACTAACAGGTGGTAATAAATCTGATTCAAAGTATAAATTCATACTTAGTAAAACTACTATTATTCCTATTACAGCACCAATTGTTTCTGCAATAACCTGTTGTTTTCTACCATATAATTCATATTCTTTATCTGCACCTTCCCCTCTTAATATCCAACCTGCTTTAAGGTCATAACCCATATCAGCAAAACATGGACCAACAGAACTTACATATCCTGTTAGAAGAGCTAAAGGTACTATTGGGAATCCAAAAAATATTCCAATTGTCATAAATATCGTTGTAATCGCAAAAGCAGGAAACCAACCTGAGTGCATGGCTGCCATACCTACCAACAACATAGCTGCAGTTGCTGAAAAAGTTGCCCATATTAACCATAATATTAACTTACCTATTCCTAGTTGAGATGTTATACCAGATACTAATGCCAATATAAATGCTCCTGATAAAAAGAGAATTACTCCTAGACCTAAATTCTTTTTTGTATTTTCATCTGACTTAGTATAATTTACAGTTTTGTCTACTTCTTTTTTATTTCCTTTAAATATTATCTTCATAGATTGTATCAGTGCCATCAATCCTGCACCTATCATTACTCCATGAGGTATATAAGTTGTCCCTAAATCTAAACCATTGAATATGGAAGGAGAATATCCTCTTATTAACAATCCTAGACCTAAACCTGTCATTGAAAAAATATTAGCTATAAATACAATTCCAATTCCAGCTGCAGGTAGTTTAAAAAAACTTGCCACTCCACCAATTATTAATCCTTGTAAAAGCCTCTTTCCTTTATCTCCTCCCTCATCACCGGCTTTTATAGCTTGAGCAGTTGCTACTCCTGGAGGCCATGCAGCCTCAGCTGGAAATATGCTACTATCAAAAATTTTACCAACGATAAAAATAGAAAATACTAATCCAGTTAATGAACCTATTGCCATGGGTATAATAAATCCAGTTTCACCTAATACAAAGAAAATTGCCAAGGTTAGAAATCCACAATTTGCAGCTGAAAAACCAGCACCAGAAACAGTAGTTTGAAGCAAGTTTTGTCTTTCTAGAGATCTAAATTTCATAAATGACTGTATTGGAACCCTAGCAATTACCATTGCTACTATTGCCCCAATTAGAGATGTATTAGGAGTAACTCCTACTTTCCCTATAATCTGCATACAAATAATTGCTGATAGAATTGCTAAGATACATCCCATAATTAGCGTAGCTGGTTCAAAAGCACTTACTCTGTCTTTTCTTGTACTGCCATTCTCATTAAAAACTTTTTTTGACATTTTATAACCTCCTCATTGTTTGATATCACATTGCAGTGTTACACTAACTCATTTTGAATATTATAACAATTTGAACTTTTATATACAATCATACAAAAACATAATAAAAAACCGATATTTTTATGTATGTACATAAAAATATCGGTAATTATTTTAATCTTAATATTCTTTTCAATCTTAAACCCATTTGCAATGCAAATATTCCTTCAGCTTCATTTAAAGAGTATCCTGTAATTTCTTCAATGCGGCTAAGTCTATATCTCAATGTTTCTACATGAATATAAAGCTTAGATGCAGTAAGCTTTTTATTCATATTATTTCTGAAAAAAATTTCTATAGTTTCAATTAAATTCATTCCTGAATTATTATCGTGGTCTTCTAGCTTTTTTATAGTACGATTATAATAATTCTTTACTTCCTTGTCATCTTTTAAAGGATATAGTAATTTCAAAGTATCTAATGAATTGTAATATATAATGTCATTATCGCAAAATAGAGCTGATAAATAAGATTCATTATAAAGCTTTTTTATTTCTTCTAAACTATGACGTGAATCAGATACTCCTATTGATACTAAAAATTTTTCTTTATAAGTTCTCATAGATCCTCTTATTTTTTCAACAATTTCTTTTAAATATACATCTGACTGTATCTTTAAAAATACAAATATCTCATTATATCTATCTGTAGCTAAATAATTGTTAGATCCTAATATATCATCTAATACTTCATAAATAATATTATTAAAATTCATATCACTTTTTTGTTTTACAGAATCTACTTTTATACAAAATCCAATAAGTATCCCTTCCCTATTCCAGCCTAAATCTTTTTCAACATTCTTATAAAACTCATTGGGTAAATCTTTGTTATTTAGCATTGTTTCTACTAAAGTTTTATTAAATCTTGTTTGGCTTAATTTGAATATCCTTTCTTTTTCTAATTTCATAGAAATAATCGGTAATCCATATTCTATGGCACTCTTTTCTAAATAATTTAGTTCCGAATCTTTTATTAAATACAAAAATGCAATGATATTATTTTTTCTCAAGATAGGAAATATACTAATGTATATATATCCTATTTTAATATTTAAACAAAACTCTTTAAGATTTTGTAGGATATTTTCACCTTCATTATTAAAAGGCATAAGATTTAAAATAGATTTACAACATTTGGGATTTATAATATTCTCGCTTAATATTTTTAAATCACTATCAAACAAAAACACATTAGAATTTGAAATATTTGATAGAGAATAGATTATTCCATTTAGATCTTTATTGTCAAAAGTCAAATTTAATATTTTTTTATACATAGTATTTAGATTAAGAATGTGTTCATTTTTTTTATAAAATAATAAATTATAAAAACTAGAAATTGTATCTGTATATATCAAATTATATGGCATTTTAATAAGGGGAATATTATATTTATTTGCATCTTCAATTAACTCTTTACTTATTTCTCCAAAATATCTATTTTCTTTTATTCCAATAGCAGAAACCCCATTATTAAAAGCATTTAAAATAAAATTTTCTTTCAATCTTTTACTATTATACAAAGCATACCCAGCAGTTAATAGGAATTCTCCACCTTCTAACCAATTTATTCCTTCTGGAGTTTCAAGTATGGTCATGTGACTACAATTATTGTTTAATCCTAAATCTCCACCTAAAATTTCGCATTTAAGAAATGATGGTAAATGTAAAACTTCTTTTACAGTTATACTGTCTTGTCCATAATTTAAATTCATCTCTTTAATATCGTTAACTATATTTTCTAAAAAGTCATCCATTTAAATACCCCCAGTAGTTAATAATTAAATTAAAATTAATTATATACTATAACAGCACAAAATAAAATAAACTCTGTATTATCTATTTTATATACCACAAAAAAGAGATATCCTAAATAGATATCTCTTATAATTATTTAAATCTCCTGTTTTATCCCTTTTACATATACATCTTCTAAATTGAAATCACAATCTATTACTAATAAATCTGCGTCTTTATCCTTTTCTATAGAGCCTTTTTTATCATATACATTTATATATTTCGCCGGATTTTCTGATGCCATTTTCACTATATCACCTATAGATGCATCTATATTTCTTATAACATTTTTAACTGATCCTAAAAATCCCAATTCTAAATTCTTTACCTTTTCATAATCATCTTTAGAAATTCTCTCTACCCTGCCATCATCATATTCCATAATAAGATGATCCCCATCAGGTTTAAAAATACATTCCCTTATATAGTGGTGAAATGGCTGCCTTACATGGGCAAGGCCTACTGCATCTGTAGTCAAAAATATCTTTTCTGGTCCTTTTAGTTTATACATTATCTCAAAAGCTTCAGGCTTTACAGTCATACCAGTTTGCTTGGCAAACTCTGAATACATAACATCAAAATACATTGCAGCTCCTACAACTCCTAGTCTTCTGTGATGGAAACCTCTCATACCACTAAAAGTATGTGTAAATCCTCCTAAGCCATAGTCCTTTAATCTTTTTATATCTTCAAACTCTGCTGCACTATGACCTATTGAGATTTGTATATCTTCCTTTTTACAATACTTTATAAATTCTAAAGATCCATCTAATTCTGGGGCTATGGTTATAAGCTTGATATTTTCTTTGCCCCCACTTTCAAAAAACTCCTCTAGTATTTCTATAGAAGGATCAATACAGTACTCACCTTTTTGCATTCCCTTGTATTCTACATTTATAAATGGTCCTTCCAGATGGATTCCAAGAATTTCTGAGCCCTTTCCCGAAATATATTCTTCTATTGCTTTTTTCCCTTCTTTAAGCCTATTATTTATATTCTCAAGACTGTCAGTTCCAAGAGTTCCTAGATAGGATGTGACCCCTTGTTTTACCATTTGCTGTGACATCTTTTCTAAGGATTCTTTATTTCCCTCATGGACAAATGAACCTGTAGCCCATCCATGAACATGAACATCTATGAAACCTGGAATTATTATCTTTTCCCTATAATCTATAAATTTATCATCTATTTCTTCTAATATCTCTTTTATTTTTCCATCTTCTATCTTTATATATCCTTCTTTATATCCTGTAGGTGTATAAATTCTCTTTGAATAAAGAAACATTTTGATCACTCCTATTTTAACTCCCAATAATCTTTATTAGCTTCCATTAAATCATCTAATACTGCTTTAGCCTTTTGTGGATTTACTATAGATCTATTTAAAGTAAGAGCTTGTAATGCCTTTATATAGTCTCCTTCTAGGGCTGCCTCTACAGTTAATTTTTCATAGGAATTTTGATTTTCCATAAGTCCCTTATAAAATGTCTTAATTTCTCCATAAGGATATAATTTAGCTCCATCTTTTCCGAGTTCACCTGCTACCTCTACAAAGGAATCTTCAGGCATATTTGAAATTATGCTCTTATTTTTATTTACTCCCATTATTACAAATACATTGTTTAAATCAAAAGCTATGGATTCTGCAACTTCTACCATCATATTTCCATGAACTTCACCTATTAATAGATCTATTCCATCTAAAGACTGTTGATCTTTTGCCTTTTTTAATATATCTAATACTTTTTTCTCTCGACCTCTTTGAGCTTCTTCTGCTCTAGTATGTTCCGGATCACTTGCCTTTGCTATATCCTCTGAAAAGAAATAATACTGTAAATAGGTGTTTGGAATATACTCAGGAAAAAACTCCATCATCTTATTTACATTTTTATAAGTGTCTAGCCAAGATTGTGCCCTTTGTTCTGCATTAAATGGTTGAAATTCATGCTCTTTTAAATATTTTTTAAGCTTTGGAGCTAAATCTTCTCCAGTCTTTTTATTGAAAAGTCTAGTAAACCAACCAAAATGATTTAATCCAAAATATCTAGGCTCTATATCATACATATCCACATCTAGTATCTTTGCAAATGATTTTATCATAGAATATGGTTGATCACACATATTTAAGAGTCTATCATCATGTGGAAATACTTTTGATAAAGCTAGTCCCACAATCGCTGCAGGATTTGTATAATTTAGTATCCAAGCATCTGGAGAGTATTCTCTTATCTTTTTTACCATATGAACCATAGGAGCAATGGAACGCATACCATAGGCAAATCCTCCAGGTCCACAGGTTTCTTGACCTATAAGGCAATGGTTGAGAGGAATTTTTTCATCCTTCCCTCTCATTTCAAATCCTCCAACTCTCATTTGAACAAAAGCATAGTCTATATCTATATAAGCTTTATCCTCATCATCTGTAAATAAAAGTTCTACATCAGGGCAATATTTTTCCATTGTAAGTCTTATATAGTCCTCTTGTACATTCATTCTATCTTTATTTATATCAAATAGGATTAATTTTTTTAATGGAAATCTCTCTTTATAATTTACTAGACTACCAATAAGCGCTGGGGTTCTAGTACTCCCAGCCCCTACAATTGTAACTACCAACTCTCTTCTATTCAATCTATACACTCCCTTTGTCTATCTCAATACATGAAATCAGTATTTGGACTAAACTATGAAGTCCAACCCTTGAAATCAAATCATTATACTTAGTTCTTGTATCATCTGCAAAGCAAAACATATTATAGTTAGAAAGTTTTTGTAAAGTATTATTCGAAAAGGCCGTAATAGATATTACATCTATATTTCTAGCTCTGGCAGTTTTTGCTAATTTAACAATATTTTCTGTCTCACCTGATAGAGATATAAGTATCACTGTTTCATCAGATGCTATAGACTCTCCCAATACATCTATAATATTTATATCTTCAACTAATATAGCCCTTATATCTAAAAGTGCAAGTCTAGAACTAAGCATATTGGCAATAGGCCCCGAAGCCCCTCTACCTACTATATAAATAATTCTAGATTCTAATATCTTTTTTATAATCCTTTCTACATTTTCTTTGCTTTGCAGAGATAATGTTTTTGAAACTTCCATATTTATACCTTCTAATATTTCATCAAAAGTTAAATTTACCTTATTTTCTTCTTTATCTTTTAAATAATCTTTTACATAGTATCTAAGCTCACTGTATCCTTCAAAACCAAGTTTCTTTGACAGATTGATAATCGAAGTCTTAGATACAAACAAAATATCCCCTATACTACTTGCAGGTAAATCTTGTATCTTTTTTGGATTATTTATTATAAATTCAACTATCTTTTTTTCTAAATCTGTTAATTCATCATATCTCTCTGTCAATTTACTTAGTTTCAATTCTAAGCCAGCTCCCCTCTAATCTCTCTATCTACAGCATTTTTTACAAACTCAACATTTGGACCAAATACTATGTGTATATGGTTTTTAGCTGGAAAGAAGATTCCAGATGTTCCAGACTCTTTTAATTTTTCCTTATCTACTATGTGCATATCCTTTAGATCTATTCTAAGTCTAGTTACACAGTTTTCTACACTCAATATATTTTCCTTTCCACCTATAGCTTCTATTACTATACTTGCAACTTCATCATATTTTTTCTCTTGAAGAAGTGTACTGTAACTCATGTCTTCTTCTCTACCTGGAGTTGCTATATTAAACTTATTAATAGCCCAGCTAAAAGAAAAATAGGTAATTATAGCTAATGGAATTCCTACTATAAATAAATTGTACCATTTCGTATTTTCATACAATAACCCAAATATGGCAAAGTCAAATATTGTACCTCTTATATACCCAACTGCTGTTCCTAATAATGCAAGAAGTACACTACCTGTTGCAGCTAAAAATACATACCATACATATAGTAATGGAGCAATAAATAAGAAGGAAAACTCCATAGGCTCTGTTATATTACCTAAAAATGGAGTTAAAACCATTGTAATTATTATACCTTTTACAAAAGGCTTATTTTTTGCATATGAAGATCTATACATTGCAAGGCCTATTGCAGGTATCATAAATAAAGTAACTAGCATTTGATTTTGAGCCATAAATCTAGTTAATTCTGGTACCATATCCCAAGCTTTATGGGAAGGCCCTAGCTCAAATAATATTTTATTTAATGCAGGAAGCACGCCTACAAACTCTTCTCCTGCTATCATATAAGTTCCACCTGCTGCTGTAAATCTAAGCATAGCACTCCAAACATGATGAAGTCCAAATGGGATTAATAATCTAACCATTACTATGTTTAGAAATACGCCTATAGGTCCACTCAATATAATTGATGACATGGAGATAAGTGCCTTTGTTATATATTGCCACAAAAATAGTATGATAAGTCCTATTACTATAGTCGCTCCAATGGTAACTATAGGTACAAATTTTTTACCGCTAAAAAATGCAAAGGCTACAGGAAGCTCTTTTTCATGATATTTATCAGTCATAAATGCAGCTAATAAACCGCTTATTATACCCCCTAATACATCAATTCTAAGTGTTTGAATACCTAGAATCATACCTTGACCAAGTTGTGCCATTTGTTCAGGTGGAGCTAGATTACCTGTAGATTGCAGCCATACATTTATTGTGCCGTTTAAAATCAAATATGAAATTATAGATGAAAATACTGAAATTCCCTTTTCTTTCTTAGATACACCATATGCCACACCCATTGCAAATAAGATTGGAATATTGCTGAAGATTACTCCTGCTATACTTCTTAAGCCTAATAAAATAGTTTGCAATGTAGCATTCCCTAAGAACGGCACCCTTTCAATCATGTACCCTTGAACCAATGCTCCTGTAAGTCCTAGAACCATACCTACTGGTGCCATTACTGCTATTGGAAGCAAAAGGGATCGGCCAAATCTTTGAATTTTTTCACTTGCCTTTTTCTTTCTTATCATCTCCACATCTCCTTTTCTGAATATTTAGAAACTATCCTTAATAATAGATTATTATACTTATACTCATTTAACAACCATTAAACTAATTTTAAAACTATGACCATCACTTTGTACTTTGGTCATTTTTTATGACTAAAGAAAGCTTTGTATTTTGAATTAATTAATTATATAAATAAATATCTAAAAATAATATTATCTTAAATGGGTATATTTATAATATATAAATAAATTTAAAGTTTGAAAGGGGATTTTTATGGAAATTAGAAAAGATGTTATAGTCCCTTTGGGATATGGAAAATTTATTAGATCTGATAAAATTATCGGATTAGAGCCTATTGAAGATGATAGAGGTCCTGGGAAAAGGACATATGTATATGTGGATGGAATTAAGAGTCCTATGATAGCTTCAAGAACAGAAACTTCTATACTCTCTAATATAGTTGAAACTCCCACAGAAATAATGGAGGCCACAGCTGCAATAGAACTTTTAAAAGATATACTTGACGATATAAATCAAATAGGACCTATGCTTAAAAAAAGCATAAAAAAAGAAGCTAAACTTGACCTAGAAAAAATATCATTAAAGATCGAAGAGATAATTAATCATGATATAGAAGAATAAGGTGCAGATCATTTATGTCTGCACCTTATTCTTATTTCTTATATTATATCTAGTATTTCTTCTGGATTTCCCACTATAAAAGTAGTACCGTATTTGTATAGCTCTTCTCCACCTCTAAATCCCCAAAGTACACCTACACTATCCATAGATGCATTTTTAGCAGTTAAGATATCTACATTTGAATCTCCCACATATAATATATCTTCTACTTTTAAATTCATACATTTAGCTATTTCTAAGGCAGATGTAGGATCTGGTTTTTTTAAGACTCCATTACGATCTCCATATACCTTTACAAAGGGGATATCATTAAAATATTTATCCACTAAATTATTTGTATAATCATTTCGCTTATTTGAATTTATACCTAGTTTTATCCCTTTTTTATTTAATGTATTTAATAAGTCTATTACTCCTTCATATGGCCTAGTTTTATTAAGATAATTTTTATCGTAAAAATCAGCAAACAATTTTACCCCTTCATCTATCATCTCTTCATTAGTATTTTTAGGGAAACTATTAATTACTAAGCCCTTAAATCCCCCACCAACTTTTAGTTTATACTCATCATAAGTAAAAACAGGAAAATTAAGTTTCTCTAGTACTTCATTCATACTATCTCCTAAGTCTTCTATGGTGTTTAATAATGTTCCATCTAAGTCAAAAATAATACCTTTATATTTGTTCATCTTAAACATTCACATCCTTTCCTAAAGTTAAAGCTTGTTGCTTCTTCTTTATATCTAATCTTTTTTCACTAAATTACCTTATCAAAAATAAAGGATTTTATAACTGCAAAATACTCTCGAATATATGACTGGACAATAATTGATGGAGGTATTTCAGCTGGAAGTCCATATGGATTCACCCCTAGCCTTTTCGCCAAGAATTTTGCTCTAAATATATGATATTTATTAGTAGCTATTAATACCTTTAAATTTCCATTATTTTCTACATTTTCCACTTTATCTAAGCTAAACTGTAAATTCTCGAAGGTAGATGTTGATCTATCTTCAACAATTATCCTATTATTTTCAATACCATTATCCACCAAATATTTCTCCATTGCCTTTGCTTCTGGTATATATTCATCTATTCCCTGTCCTCCAGAAACTACTACTTTCACATCTTTATTTTTAATTAAATAATCCTTAGCCACCTTTAATCTTTCTAAAAGAGCAGGTGAAGGAACATCTCCATATAACCTTGCACCTAAAACAACTACATAATCCACCTTTTGTGTAGTTGTTTTACTACCCTCAATTAGTATAAGCCCTTGAATTATTAAAAAGGATGTTAAAACTATTATTCCTAAAAAAACAAGTATTTATATGCTATTTTTCCCATTTGATTCTCCATTTAATTAATTATCTATTCTCTTAAAGTATTCTACAAATCCATGCTCCAAATCTACAACTACAACATAGTTCCCATCTTTATCTCCATAAGTTTCATGTTTGTCTTTTTCATATAAGCTTGGATATAAATCTGGCTTCTTTATAACTTCAATAGATTCACCTAAATATTTATCTATAAATTTATTTGCCAACTCTAATGCCTCAAATTGACTTAATTTATTTTTAACTAGCTCATAACCATAACTCTTTAGATGATATTGTTTAAGTTCTTTATCTTTATTAAATAAAGCTTCTATCTTTATTAAAACTTCTTCATCATTTTTCTCTCTCATATATAAAAATCTTGTATTAGATAAGGGATTCTTATAAGTATATATTTCATCTCTATTAAATATATTTTCTGGAATATCATTATCTAATATATCATGTAATAAATCTATTTCTTGAATATAATTTTTATTGTCATCTTCTACAAAAGTCTCTTCATTGACCATTTTAAAAGAACCTAATATTTTTTTGCCTTCATTAGATATCTTTACATAGGAATCTTGAGTCTCTGGATAGAATTGAAAATCTCTACAAAATAATACTTCCAAATACATTCCATCTCTATATCCAAGTAGATAATCCCCTTCATAGGGCAAGTCAGCTACTACAGGATATTCACTACCCCTTATTTCAAATACAGGACCGAAGTTATCAACTCCATCTTCCATAAATTTCTCAGCAGTTTCTTTATCATAGACATATAAAACTCCATTTTCTGTCTTTATTATTGCTTCTTCTTTCCATGTATTAGGAAAGTTTAAGGTATAGCCATATTCATCATTAAAGTATAAAAATGTATTTTCAATCTCTACTTCACCAGAAAATTCACCAATCAAAACAATTTTATTCTTTTCATCCCAGACAACCTTGTCTCCTAAATTTTCAGCAATAAATCTAAGAGGAATAAATACCTTACTCTCTTTCACAAATGGCTCTACATCTAATTCTACTTCTCTGCCATCTACTTTCGCTTTGTTATAATCTATTGTGAATTCTATATTTCTATTGTTTTTCTTAATACTTACCCTTTCATCCTGTTCTATATGTTCTACAGCAAAACCTAGACCTTCAGAAATAGACCTAATAGGTGCTAATGTTCTGTCATTTACAATTAGGACATCATCATCTAAAACTTTACCATTTATGAATACCTTAATTGAACTATTTTCTGCCATTACTGTTACAGTAAAGATCATCAAAACCAAAATTGTTAATATTAAACACCTACTTAATTTTTTCATATTATCCCTCCATCATTTTTTAGACTTGTCTTCTCTATTTAATATTTATATAGAATTAGTATAATTTAAATTTATTCCAAATTGTTTCTTTATTATTTGTCTCAAAATTAAAAATTAATACAATATTATCTTAACACAATATAGATAATAACTATAGTGCCTACTGCTAAGTATTCTGCGTAAAAACTATATCATCAATTTAGAAAAACTCATCTATAGATAAACAATATTAATAATTAAAAAAGTTAAGGCGGACAATTATCGACTTCTCCACCTTAACTTTATATTCCTAATCAAATTTAAATAAATTTAATCCTACATCTTCATCAAATCTTCTATCCACTTCTCCTTCAATAAGTTCTATTATAATTTCTCCAGTTCCACTTATTACTGCAGAGTTTAAGTGTCCACCACGGATATTAAAATTATCATCGCCTAAAGCTATGTGCAAGTGTATATAGACTTCACCTTTCATAGTTGATATATTTCCATTTAAGGCTACTATTTCCATATCTCCTTCTAAGTCTTTAGAATAATATTTTTTAGTAGAGGTTAAAAATAATCCTACTGTCGCTTTATCTACAGCTCCTATGCCAGAAACTTTTGCTAGTTTTATCTTTTCTTCTTTAGCAAATCTTTTTAATGATTCAACTATCTCTTCTTCTTTTTCAAGTTTTAAAATATATTTGTCATTGAATCTTTTATATTTCATGCTATCCCCTTCCCTTCTCTATAGCTATATTCATAACTTACCCTAGTATATAACTTTTTCAGGAAAATTAAAGTAACAACATCTACTACAGTTATAGTAGATATATCCTGAATTAAAGTGTTCATAGTTTTAACTTTATAACTTATACCTGCTACACATCTGAACTACCCTCATCGCTGTAATTGCAGCTTTTTCAACTAAACTATCTACCTCCTTTATAGCAGTTTTTAGATCCATAGGTCTATTAATTATGTCTATAACTAAATCTATTCCTTGATTTATATTGGCATCACAAAAAGCTATAAGTCCTGCACCTAATCCCCCAGCTGCTCCTGCCCCCTTTATATTCTCCATCATATTTTATAATAGTATCTTTTTTAAAATCCATAGTTCTTTTTGCTCCCCCATGGAATTGCCCAATTCTATCTTTATCAGTACTTGCAATTATAAATCCCTTTTCATCAAAGTAATTTATATCTTGCTTGATTATTTCCTTTATTTCTTCTACTATATTTTGAGCTATAAAATTGGCTATCTTCACACTAAAACCTCCAATTATATATTAATATAATTCTATCATAAATATAATCGAGTAGGAGGAAAATAATTATTTTATTTTCCGTCCTCTCACACCACCGTACGTACCGTTCGGTATACGGCGGTTCATTAAGACAGTCTAGCTTTTTCATACTGTGAAGATAAACTTTTAAAACCATGACTAATCAGTCTTTGATTAGTTATGGTTTTACTTAGTATTGGACTAATTGATGTTCTCCAGTAACTTTTCCTTGTATTTGCATACTCCCAAGCCTTGTATTTAGGTACTCCTAGTTTCATTAGATTCTTAAATCTTGTTCTACCTAGTTTCCATGTTTTCCATACACAAGCTCTAAGTCGCCTTCGTACCCATTTGTCTAGTTCTGTTAGTAATCTTTCTAATCTTTTCTTTAAGTCTTTCATAACTCTTGTTATGGGTTCTAAATCTAATTTTACCTTTTGAGTAGTAGAAACTGTATCCTAGAAATTTTCTTTTAGTTAGTGGAGATACTGCTGATTTCTCAGTATTTACTTTTAGTTTTAGTTTTCTTCCTAGAAATTTAGTGATGCTCTTAAGGACTCTTTCTCCTGCTCTTGTGCTTTTAACATAGATATTACAATCATCAGCGTAACGGCAGAATTTATGTCCTCTTATTTCTAATTCTTTATCTAATTCATCAAGTAATATATTGCTGAGTAATGGGCTTAAAGGACCACCTTGGGGTGCTCCTTGTTCTGATTTGACTGCTATACCATTTAACATTATCCCTGAGTTTAAATACTTCCTTATTAATTTTAATACTCTTTTGTCTTGTATCTTTCTTGATACTAAGTTCATTAATATGTCATGGTTTACATTGTCAAAGAACTTTTCTAAGTCCATATCTACAACTTGTTTGTATCCTTCATTTATATATGTTTGAGCTTGTTTTAGAGCCATGTGTGCACTTCTTCCTGGTCTAAATCCATAGCTATTATTTGAAAATGCTCTATCGAATATCGGATTAATCACTTGGTTTATTGCTTGCTGGATTAATCTATCTACTACTGTTGGTATTCCAAGGAGTCTTATGCCTCCATTGGGTTTGGGTATTTCTACTCTTTTTACTGGTTGTACTTTGTATTTTCCATCTAACAGATTTGCTTTCAAAGTTTCGTAGTTTTCTTTCAGGTAGGTTAGAAGTTCATCTACTCTCATTCCATCTATTCCACTACTTCCTTTGTTAGCTAGTACTCTTTTGTATGCTTCAAAGATATTTCTCTTATCTACAATCTTTTCGAGTAGATTTTCAGTATTAAATCCCGACTTGGTTTTCAGATTTGACTTCGCCGACAAATCACTATACGCTCCCTGTTTACCTTGAGTTTCCATCTCTACTTCCACAGTCCAGCCCAAATCTTTGGTTTTCTGTATTCTTTTCATGTTTGTTGAGATTGCCAAACTTACTCACCTCCCTAATGTTCAGTCCTTCCAAGATTATCATGATTAATCTTGTACTATGACTTCTGCTGACTTCTGATAATTCAGTTACATATCACTATGTAGTTTGTCATGTAGACCGTAGTCTTTTATGACTTATCTATCAGACCTCCCCAGGTAAGAATACAAACTTTCTCTCCATATATCTGCTACATTTACTTCCCCTGTTTCGGATAGTTTAGGACTTTGGTTTGTATTGCAACCTCATCCACAAGGTCAAGCCTCAAATGTAGTTCGTGTACCTCAGACCGGAGTTTTGCCGCCGACTTCCTTCAGATTCCACCTCACAGTGGACACCCTTGTCTTAAGCTAACGGTTGGCACTATCAACCCCCGTATCGGACTTTCACCGACTAGTTTGCGTCCATGCTGGGCGCACAATAAAAAGGACGGTCAAAAGACCGCCCTAAATTTAATACTCTACTTGTGATACTATCTCATGTAATTTATCTGATACTTCTTTGTTCTTCTCCATTATCTCATTTATATGATTTATTGCCTGTGCAATATCCATATTCTTTTCAGCTATATTTGTAGTAGCCTTTGTAGATTCTTCTACTGTTATATTTATATCACCTATAGACTGAGCCACTTGAGTTATAGTTGCTGATAATTCTTCTGCTGTTGCTGATAGATTTGAGATTATATTGTTTAAACTTTTACCATCTTCTTTGTATTCATCTACAGCATTTACCATCATTTCATAGTCATTTATTACATTTTTTTCCAAGAAATCTATTAGATCTTTTGTACTGTCTACTAAAGTATCTACTACCTTAGTTACTCCCTTAGTAACTTCCTGGATTTCTCCTACTGTAGAATTTGAGTTATCTGCTAGTTTTCTTATTTCATCTGCTACTACTGCAAATCCCTTTCCAGCTTCTCCAGCTCTTGCTGCTTCTATAGCTGCATTTAGTGACAATAGACTAGTCTGCTCAGATATTTCTAGGATTGCATTTGATAATACATTTATCTGTTCTACTTGTTTTGATGATTCTATTGCCTTTTTTATTTCATCCCTTGTATTTGAATATATATCCATTGTATTGTCTTTAGCTTGTACAAATTGGGTATTTAGTGAATCTGCCTTTGTGCTTATTCCATTGGTTGTAGTTGAGGCTTCTTCTACTTTTTCAGTAAAGTCAATTGTTGCGTTATCTATTTCTCTACTAGATTCATCTAGGGATATAGTAGATGCTGAAGTTTCTTCCATACTTGCTGATAGTTCTTGTGTTGTAGCTGACGTATCTTCTGCTTGATCTACTAAAAAATTTAATCTCTCTAGAGTCTCTTCATATACTTCTTGATTTGTATCTATAGAAGCTTCCATTTCTTTTATAAAATCCTTTAATTTACTAATTATCATACTAAAGGAATTATACATGGTTCCTATTTCATCTTTTCTATTTAACTTTTTCTCATCTATTTCATCTTTTAGGTTTAAATTCCCTATATTCTCTGCAATTCCCACAGCATTTATTATTGGTTTTGAAATAGAGTTTGATATATATAATGCTACGGCTGATGCAAGTAAAATCGCTAATATTGCAGTTATTATTGTGTATTTCACTGCATTATCTATAGTTCCAAGTGCATAATCTTCAGGAACCCCTACTCCTACTATCCAGTCTGTTTCAGATAATAGCTTGAAGAAAAATAGTCTTTCAACCCCATCATAATCTTTTGCCATTTTATCTGTTATATCTTTATCTTTCATACCTATAAGAGTGTTAAATTTTCCATCCATTATACTACTTACACTTGTAAAGCCTTCCTCTGTAGGTCTATATTCTTCATTTGTATGGGATACTATATCTGCATCATTATCTATTAAAAAAGCATATGAACCATTCCCTAAATTTACAGATGATATAAAGTCTGTTAGATAATCCATCTGGATATCAGTAGCAATTACCCCTTCTCTTCCATCAATTGTTTCAAATGATTTGGCTATGGATATTACCATATTTTGTGTTCTCTTATCTACATATGGCTTTGAAACATAAAAGTCTTCTTCTTCCATTGCTCCTGTATACCATGGTCTCTCTGTTGGATCATAATCTGGTTTTATCTTCATAGGATGTACATAATATTGATCTGAAAATGCTATGTAATAATGATTCCCTGTATTCCTATTGGCAGCTTTTTTCAAATACTCTGCCCCATAATCAAGATCAAAGTTATTTATAAGTACATATGATGAGATAACTTCTTCTAATGTATTTTTCTGTATAGATATCCATTTATCTATATCTTTTGCTATATTGTCAGTTTCTAATTGTACTCTATCATCTATGGCCTTCTCTAAACTTTTGATAGATGTCATATAGTTAATAAAAGATACTGACACAATACTAACCAAACACACCAATACTGTAAATAATATTAATTTGTTTTTCAACTTCACATAATCTCCCCTTTCCTATTATATATCGACAATGATGAATAAAATTTAATAGGATTTAGGATTATCAAATTATTCTGAAATATGGTTAGTATTTTCCCCCTGTATAAATCCCTTAAAATTATTTATAGCTATATTCATAAGTCTATGCCTAGTTTCCATAGGAGCCCAAGATATATGAGGAGTTATGATTACATTTTTAAATTTCAATAATGGATTATCATCTTCTATAGGCTCCTTTGATACTACATCAAGAGCCGCAGCTTTTATCTTTTGACTTTCTAAGGCTTGTACTAAATCCTCTTCTAATATTAGTCCTCCTCTAGATGTGTTTATCAAGATTACTCCATCTTTCATCTTTGCTATAGAATCTTTATTTATAATATCCTTAGTATTTTCTATAAGGGGGCAATGCAAACTTATTATATCCGAGTTCTGTAAAAGCTCATCTAAGCTTACATACTTCATTTTTTCATCTTCTAGTTCTTTTTTAGGATTATTAGCTGTAGCTAATATATTCATTCCAAAACACTTTGCTATTTCTCCTACCTTTCTACCGATACTTCCATATCCAATTATCCCTATTGTTTTTCCTGACAATTCCATAAGTGGATAGTCCCAGAAGCACCATTCACCTCTTTTAGACCATTCACCAACCTTTACTTTATTATTATGATAAGCTACGTGATTAGTAACTTCTAGTAACAGGGCAAAGGTCATTTGTGCTACTGCATCAGTTCCATAGTTTGGAACATTGGTAACTGTAATTCCATTTTTGTTTGCATACTCTACATCTATAATATTGTAACCTGTAGCAAGTACACCTATATATTTTAAGTTTGGAAGAGCGTCTATTACCTCCTTGTTTATTATAATCTTATTTGTAAACACTGCATATGCATCTTTTCCTCTTTCAATAGTCTTTTTAGTATCATTCTCATGATGGTCTTTACCATTATATATTTCTAAATCACCATATTGTTTTAACTCCTCCCAAGATAATTTACCTAAATTTAATGGATATTCATCTAATATTACAATTTTCAAGTTAACCATCCCTTCTATTCTAGATTTATATTATTTTATATCTATGAATCTTCAATTTCCACTATGATACCACTATATTAAAATAATGCCAACCCTAAGTCATTACTTTAAACTTAGAATTGGCATTATAAATTAAAATATTCATTTTCAGTATGAGTAAAGTATCTTTCTATGATATAAGATATTATATCTACTATACCTAGAAAGGTTTGATTTTTAGATAATGTTAGAGTTTAATAAACTATCTATATCTATAGGTATTAAACTTTTTCATAACTTCATCCATCTGATCTACATTTAACAATTTTGGTTCTCCTAAAGTCTTTGTCAAATAATATATCTCAGATACAAATTCCAAATGCTCTGCTGTAGAAAAAGCCTTTTGAACATCAGCTCCCAATGCTATAAGTCCATGATTTCCTAGCAACACTGCATTTCTATCACCAATGGCTTCTAAAGCATTTTCTGCTAATTCTTGAGAACCATATGTTGCATATTTGGCACATTTTACATCATATCCAGCCATCCCAATCAAGTAGTGTACTGGTTTTAAATCCCAGCCCATACAAGAAATTGCAGTTGCAAACTTAGAATGAGTGTGGACAATTCCATTTACATCTTCTCTATTTTTATAAAATATTAAATGCATACCTAATTCGCTTGAGGGCTTAAGATCCCCATCAACTACATTTCCCTCTAAGTCTACTACAACTATATCTTCAAGCTTTGTTTCAAAATAATCTAAACCACTTGGGCTTATTGCTACTAAATTTAACTCTCTATTAAAGACACTGATATTTCCTCCTGATCCTGTAGTCAAGCCATTAGTAATAAGTTTTTTCCCATGGTCAACAACTAATTGTCTTTCCTTTTCCATTAACATATTAATTTCACTTCCTTCACATCCACGTTAAATTTGGAAATTAATAGTACTCTTCAACTTCCGTTTCAAAATATCTATTTAAATCATAGGGTGCAAATATTCCTTTATCTGTAACTACTCCACTTACTAGATGTGGCGGAGTGGCATCAAATGATGGATAATATCCTTTAACACCTTCTAGTGTGTTTTTAACCCCTCTTGCTTCTAATACTAAATTAGGGTCTCTTTCTTCAATAGTTACTGTTGAAATTGTAGGATGTCCTACATCAGGTAAACCAGTTACAAAGTATGGAACTCCATGGTATTTAGCTGAAATAGCTATTTGATATGTGCCTATCTTGTTTACAATATGTCCATCTAAGCATATTACATCAGCAGCAGATGTAAATAAATCTATTTTCTTTGTAGTCATTGTAAAGGCTGGCATATTGTCAGTAATAACTGTTGTATCAAAACCTTGACCATGAGCAACACTTGCTGTCAATCTAGCTCCTTGTAAATATGGTCTAGTCTCTGGAACAAATATCTTTACATCTTTATTTCTAGCTTTAGCTTCTCTAAGCATTGTCCCCACAATTGTTTCTCCAAAACATTGAGTCATTATATTTCCTTTATTTGGGAACATATCTACTAAATATTTAGCTACTGTACTCATAGTAGAATACCTGCGGTTTAAAGAATCTATAGTACGTAAAAATATAGCTTCATCTACTCTTTTACCTTCTTCTATGGCAACTTTTGCAGCTTGCAAACATCCCTTTGTAACTAATGACATTCTGCTTGCTGTAGTTGGTCTTGCATGAGATAATGTATATGCAGCTTTTTCTAGATACTCCCACATTTTTTCTTTAGGCATATCTCTACATTCATAAGCAGCTAAAGCCATACCCATCCCTGCAGCAGTATATGGCCCTGCACTTTGGGTTACCATATCAGTTATTGCCCTTGCTACTTCTTGATGAGTTTTACAGTTTGCAAATTCTACCTTTGTTGGATATATTCTTCTATCTAATATTCTAACTTTTCCATTTTCATACCATGCAACATTTTCATATTTTAGCATAAATGCCATTCCATCATCTTCTCTTCTCATATTTTTCTCCCCTCCTTTAAAGTTTATATTCAATCTTTTTATAATTCTGCTAGTATTCTTTTGCTTCTATTATTTACCTCATGAATAACTCTTTCCACATCCATTGTAATAAGTTCTCCATTTTTATATACAATCTTCCCGTCGATCATTGAAAGACAAATATCATCTGATTGAGCTGAGAATACAATGTTTGATAATATGTCATGGATAGGTTGTAGATGTGGCTTATCTATATCAAATACTACAATATCAGCTCTATTTCCTACCTTAATCTTTCCACAATCTTTTCTTCCTTGAGAAATTGCTCCATTGTAGGTAGCTAACTTCATAATTTCTTTTGTTGTCATAAATTGGGGATCATTTGTAATTCCCTTATTGGCCATTGCTGCTAAATTCATCTCTTCTATCATATTTAAATTATTATTAGAAGAAGCTCCATCTGTTCCTATACTTACATTAACTCCCATTTCCATCATCTTTTTGATAGGAGCAAATCCACTTCCAAGTTTTAAATTACTAGAAATACAATGGGCTACTGTTACACCTTTATCTCTCAAGATATCAAAGTCTTCTCCTTCAATCCATACACAATGAGCTGCTGTTAGAGGCTGATCTAATAAGCCATTTTTTTCAAAGTAGGCTAGTGGAGTCATTCCAAAACGCTGTTTACACTCTTCATGTTCTTTTTTAGTTTCAGATATATGGGTTTGTATAATCATATTTTTTGATTTTGCCAACTCTGCAACTTCTTGAACTAGACCCTGTATTGATGTATACTCAGCATGAAGTCCCACATCAATACGGATACTATCATTTGGATCTTGCTTTAAAATTTCATACAGATTTTCCGTATCTCTATATCCCTTTAAGTTTTTGTAGTTTTCCCCTTCAGTAAACGAAGAAATCCCATGGCAAATATTTGCCTTTAAACCACTATCTTTTGTTGCACGAACAATATCTTCTATATTGAAATACATATCTGAAAATGAAACTGCTCCACTTTTAATCAGCTCTATTGCCCCTAATTTAGCTGCCCAATAGCAATCTTCTGGAGTAAGCTTTGCTTCAAAAGGAAACATCTTTTCATGAAGCCATCTATGAAGAGGCAAACCATCACCATAACCTCTAAGTATTGTCATAGGTATATGGCAATGGGTATTAAACAATCCAGGAACTGCAACCTTATTTTTCCCATCAAATACCTCTCCACTATAATCAATTGGTACTTCTTTACCAATATAAATTATTTTATTATCTTTAGTAACTATATTCATATGTTTTTGAATCTCATAATTCTCATCAACAAAATTAATATCTTTAAATAACATAATCTTCATCCTCTACTATTGACTTTAACTAATAATTAATCACATTACATTTCTTTTATTATTTCTCTAAGTAATAACTTAAATTCCTTTACAGATTTACCAGCAATTTCATCAACCTCATCTGTGGTAATCGGCTCATCTAAGATTCCTGCCCCCATATTTGTCATAAGGGAAAGCCCTAATACTTTCATTCCACAATGTGCTGCTGTTATGACCTCTGTAACTGTAGACATACCTACTGCATCTCCACCTAATGTCCTTATTAATTTTATCTCTGAAGGACTCTCAAATTGAGGTCCCATACAATAAAAATAAACACCTTCTTTAATCTCTAACTCAAGCTCTCCTGCCTTTTTCTTAGCTAATTCTCTATATCCTTTATCATAAACTTGTGTCATATCAAAGAATCTTGGTCCAAATTCTTCAATATTTTTGCCCCTCACTGGACTTGCTCCCATTATCTTTATATGATCTTTTATTATCATAATGTCACCTGGTTTGTATGAAGTGTTAACTGCCCCAGCTGCATTTGTAAGAATGACCGTCTTAACTCCTAATAGGTGGAATACCCTTATAGGAGTAACTAGTTGTTCAAAATCATATCCTTCATAGTAGTGAAATCTACCAGACATACATACAACTTTTTTCCCATTTAATTCTCCCAAAATTAACTTTCCAGCATGAGACTGAACTGTAGTTGTTAAGAAATTTGGTATATCTTTATAATCTACAACTATAGGGTTTTCAATTTCTTCTGATAAAGTTCCTAGACAGGATCCTAATATCAAAGCAATTTCTGGCTTAAAATCAATCTTACTAAGTATGTAATCTGCACTTTTTTTAAAATATTCATAACTATACTTCATCTTTTCATCTCCTTTTTTAAAATTATTTATTATAAATCTCTCTGTTTCTCCAGCTGTATTTGTAACTTTCTGAGTAGATTGTATCATATGAAATTTTCCCAAACAATCTTTTTAAAATTAATTAAATAAAAATACCATTTAGTAGGCACTAAAAGGTATTTTATTTGTTAATTTATTGTATTTAAAAATTCTCTAGCTACTTTAATTTGTCTTATTACTTCCTCTGGAGCTGTTCCTCCAAAAGACTTTCTTCTTTGTATACATGAATAATTATCTAAATCTATTAATTCAATTCCCTCTAATCTCTCATCTATTGATTTTAAATCTTCTTTTTTAATATCTTCAAGAGATATGGATTTTTCTTCACAGTATTTTACCATCTTCCCTACTAATTCGTGTCCAGTCCTAAATGGTATTCCTTGAATTACTAAAGATTCTGCCAAATCTGTAGCATTTAAAAATCCTTCATTCATATGTTTTTCAATATTTTTATATTTGAATTCACTATGTTTTAACATATTTGAAAATATTAAAATACAATTTTTAACCGTAGCAATCGTATCAAATAATATCTTTTTGTCTTCTTGAAAATCCTTATTATATGCCATTGGTAGACCTTTTATTAATGTCAATATGCTCATAAGATTTCCGTATATACCTGAAGTCTTACCACGAATTAATTCTGGCATATCTGGATTTTTCTTTTGAGGCATGATGCTACTACCTGTACAAAAGCTATCATCTATATCTATAAAGTTAAACTCTTGAGAATTCCATATAATAAACTCTTCAGAAAATCTACTTAAATGTGCCATACATATAGATGCAAAGGAAATAAACTCAACTACAAAATCTCTATCTGCCACTGTATCCATTGCATTTTCTGTAGTATTTTTAAATCCAAGTAGTTTAGTCGTAATTTCCCTATCTATTGGAATAGTAGTCCCTGCCAATGCCCCTGCTCCAAGTGGATTATAATCTACTCTTTTTAAACAATCTTCAAGCCTTTCAATATCCCTTTTAAACTGTTGAAAATATGCCATCAAATGAAATCCTATACTTATAGGCTGAGCATGTTGTAGATGAGTAAAACCTGGCATCAATTTATCTATATTCTTCTCTGCCTTATCAACTATTACTATAGAAAACTCCTTTAACAATTCTAGTATCTCATATATCTCATCCTTTAGATACATTCGTACATCTACATTTACTTGATCATTTCTACTTCTTCCAGTATGAAGTTTCCTCCCTACATCTCCTATATTTTCTATAAGCCTTGTCTCAATAGCCATATGAATATCTTCATCTCTAAAGCTAAACTCTATCTCTCCACTTTCAATTTCTTCTTCTATATCTTTTAAACCCTGTATTATTGTATCTCTTTCTTCTTTTGATACTAAGCCTTTAGTTTCTAGCATAGTAACATGGGCTATACTTCCTTCAATATCATATTTATACAGTATCTGGTCTTTAGAAATGGATGCATTAAACTCTGCTACTAAATTATCCATTGCCTTTTCAAATCTTCCACTCCACAAACTCTTCATCTTATCCTCCTATTTGTTCATTGCCTCTATTTCTTCTATGGTTGTATTTTTGATTTTATACCCCCTTAATTTAGAAGCTATCATTATCATTATAACAAATAATACTATAGATATTAATAGGGTTATTGGACTTCCTGTAAAACCTGCAATAATAAATCCTATAAATGATACAAATCCATTTAATAATGCATATGGAAGCTGAGTCTTGACATGATCTACATGGTCACAACCTGTACCTGATGAAGACAATATAGTTGTATCAGATATAGGTGAACAATGATCTCCAAACATCCCACCTGCAAGGACTGCACCGATACAAGCGTGTACTGGTGAATTTATTACTACTGCCATAGGAATTACTAAAGGCATCATTATAGCAAATGCTCCCCATGATGAACCTGTTGCAAAAGAAAGTACTGCACCTATTAAAAATACTACTCCTGGAAGTAGCCATGCTGGCATATTCCCTTGAGTTACTCTAATTATATATTCTGAAGTTCCAAGTGCCTTACTAACCGAACTAAGTGACCATGCAAGGACTAATATCACTGCAACATACATCATTTTACTCATCCCCTTAGAATATATACTAAAGGTTTCATCAAATGTCTTTACCTTATTTATTACCATCATTGCCATTAATACTATGGCTGCAAATAGGTATCCTGTACTAAGGGCTGTTCTAAATTCGCTACCTGCTACCTTTTGGAAGGGAAATCCTAGAGGTATAAGTATCCCAAACATAGTAACCATAAGAACTAAAAGAGGTATCCATATAAGACTGGCTTTGCTTTCTACTATTTCTTCATCATCTGATTTTCTCATAGGATTCGAGCCTTCCCAGTACTTCACTCCAGTCTCCTGCATTCTCTTTTCCGCCTTAGCCATTGCACTAAATTCAAAACCTGTGTATGCAACTATAGGAACCATAATCATAGCAAGTATTGAATAGAGATTAAAAGGTATAGATTTTATAAACGCTGTCCAATCTGATTCAGCTATTCCTAGGGCATCATATTCTTTTTGAATTAGCCCCATTATATATACGCCCCATCCAATAAAAGGAACTAATACTGCTATAGGAGATGCTGTAGAATCTAATATCCAAGCTAATTTTTCCCTAGAAACTCTTAGCTTATCAAATAAGGGTTCAAATATAGGTCCTATTATAAGAGGTGTACCTAAGTCTGAGAAAAATATCATAATTCCACCTAACCAAGCTGCAATTTGGACTTTAAATCTGTTGTTTATTATCTTTGATACCTTTGTTGCAAAGGCAGCAGCTCCACCAGACTTTTCCATAAGAGCTATAAATCCACCTATAAATACTAACAATACTAATACTCCAGCATTATATGAATCTTGAAGCTGCATAAAATAATATTCCTTTATCATTGTGGTAACTGCTTCTATAGGCGAGCCTCCTACTAATATAAGTACTCCTACAAATACACTTACAAATAATGCTAATACTACATTTTTAAAAGCTATGGCAAATCCTATAGCCAATATTACTGGTATAACTGATAAAAATCCATAATCCATACTATCTCCTCCTTTTTTAATTTTATAAATAAAAAAACTCTCACTCCTAAGAATCTATTCTTAGGAACGAGAGTATATTTCGCGTTACCATCCTATTTTACTCGTATCTCACAATACAAGCCTCATTAAGTACATCATAAATAATATGATTATACTCTATCACTATAACAGGTGAACCTGTTGCAGCCTACTAAATTTCAGTGCAAAACTCAAAGATCCTCTTCACTTTAATCCACTTTGTTCTCTTCCACCAAATAGAACTCGCTGTAAAGTCGTTTTAAAGCTACTTTTCTTTTCATCGTTTTATTTTATTGATTATTTTACACTAAAGTATTATAAAAGTAAAGGACTTTATTTTGTAATTTTAAATTTATTCTTCATTCATGTATCTTACCTTGTCTTTTAAGTTGGCTAATTTTTAAAGTAAATTTAATTAAATTTATAAATAGTAACACCTCTATTATTCCAAATATAATTAAGGATAATATTTTACTTGTTTTTGGAAATAAATCAAATTTGAGCAAAGAAACTCTATATTGTGGAATATTATTTATATTAGTAATTAACAACATTATTCCAATAAAAAATATCATCATGATAATAGGCTTTCTTCTAATCTTTAGAGCATTAATTTTGTCTTGTATATTTGTATATATATCAAAAGGTTTTTTATCATTCTCCTTTTCTAGAATTAAAAATTCTCTTTTTATCATTCCTTTAGAAGTTGCTATTCTTGCACCTTTATCTGCATATGGTCTCCATCTTATATTTCCCATGGAAACTTTCCCAATACTTGCTGGTTTTTCTATACATCTTATATTTGATTTTTTTAAAAAATCTTCATAATTTTCAAGTTCAGAAATTGACTTATTCGCCACATAATCTATAGCATATACATATTTCTCTTTTTCACATTCTTTAAAATAATAAAATAAACCATCTGTTTTAATAAGCTTATAGCCTTTATCAGACATTTTATTTAACCACTGCTCTAAACTGTGTATAGGACTAAAGAAAATTTTAAACTTCCTAATCATTTTTCCCACCTCTATTATTTAGAATTTCCACTCCTATTTCATAAATCTCCTTTATCCGGGAAATCTCATTCTTAACTTGATCCTTTCCTTTATCTGTGATGATATAATCCTTTTTCCTCTCATTAGGGCCTTGTAGGCACGGTTCTATCCACCCTTTTTTATGTAAATTGTTTATAGCTCCATAAAGTGTTCCTGGTCCAAAAACTACCCTACCTTTAGTTTTCTTCTCTACAAATTGCATAACACCATAGCCATGATTTGCCTCAAACATAGACAACAATATTAAAAAAGCTGTTTCAGTTAATGGTTCTTGTTTTTTATTCATATAGCACCTCTATTACACTATACGTAGTAGTGTTTTCTTTTATTATATCGTGTTGCGTAGTACGTGTCAATTAGTATCTTCAACATAAAAAAATAAACAGCTTTACCAAATTTGATATTGATAAGCTGTTTATTTTTATTCTCTACTTGATATTTCCCATAAATACAAAGATGCCACAGTTCCATAAGGGGTATATCTATTTTTATATACTTCAAACTCTTCCTTTGATAAATCCTCTAAACCATATAATCTCATTATACCTCTACGAATACCTAAATCTTTATAGCTGAGTATATCTGGTCTTTGTAAGGAATGTATAAGTAGCATCTGGGCAGTCCATTCTCCAACACCCTTAAGTGATATAAGCTCTTTTATTACTTCTTCATCTGGTAGATTATGAAGATCATTAAAATCTATAGTATTTGAAATAGCTGCATCGGATATCCCCTTTATATAATCTGCTTTTCTCATAGACATACCACATTTTTGTATCTCTTCTGCTTCTAACTTATACATATTTTTCGGGGTAATTTCACATACTAAGTCTATTAATTTACTCTTTACTGTAAGAGCTGCTTTAGTAGATATTTGTTGGCTTATTATGCTGGAAATTAGTGCTGAAAATATATCTTGGTCTATTTCCCTTTGGATCATACCTATTTTATCTATCTCTTTGCCTAATATTGGATCTTTTTCTTTTAAGTAGTTTATTTCTTTCTTAGTATATTTATAGTAATTCATAGGCAACTCCTTTTTATTTATTCTCCAAGCATCCATTTACAAATATCAGATATCCTAATTCATCTAAAATAAATAGTACCGTATTTTAACCAATTTGTCAAAATCAGGAGATTTAAAGACTAATAATGGGATCTTAAGCATTTAACAGTGTTTTAGATAGTGTATTGACATTTTTCTAGCTATATGGTAGTATCTACGTTGTAAAAAAATTAACAATTACAGATAAGAAATTTTAGGAGAGTGATATTATGCCTTTAAGTTATTTTAGAATTCCAAAGGATATAGTCTTTGGAGAAAATGCATTAGAATATTTATCTGGTTTAGAAGGTAAAAAAGCAATACTTGTAACTGGTGGAAGATCTATGAAAAAATTTGGGTTTTTAGATGAAGCAAAATCACAACTTGAAAAAGCCAATATGGAAGTTGAGATATTTGACAGTGTTGAAGCAAATCCATCCATAGAAACAGTAAAAAAAGGTGCTCAAGTTATGATAGATTTTGAGCCTGATTGGATAGTTGCAATAGGTGGAGGTTCCGCATTAGATGCTGCAAAAATAATGTGGACTTTTTATGAGTATCCTGATTTGAAATTTGAAGAAATAATAGAACCAGGTACAATTCCAAAACTTAGAAATAAAGCTAAATTTGTAGCCATTCCGTCTACTAGTGGTACAGCTTCAGAAATCACAGCTTTTTCTGTAATAACTGATACCAAAAACCATATAAAGTATCCTCTAGTTTCAGGAGAGATAACACCAGATATAGCTATACTTGATCCTGCAATACCTTCAAAAATGCCTAAGCATATAACTGCCAATACAGGTATGGATGTGCTTGCTCATGCCATTGAAGCTTATGTATCTACTGCAGCATCTCCTTATACTGATGCCTTAGCTATACAAGCTATTAGATTAGTCTTTGATAATCTAGTTGAAGCTTATAACAATGGAAATAATATGGAAGCTAGAAATAATATGCATAATGCCTCTGCTATGGCAGGTATGGCCTTTACAAATGCATCTCTTGGTTTAATCCATAGTCTAGCACATAAAATAGGTGGAGAATTTGGAATAACTCACGGCCTAACTAATGCTATATTACTTCCCTATATAATTCAATACAATAGAAAATCAACAGATAAATTTGATAGATTAGAAAAAGAATTAGGTATAAAAGATTTATCTGAAGAGATAAAAGAATTAAATAAGAAATTAAATATTCCTCTAAACTTTAAAGATGTAACTGAAGTAGATATTCCTGAAGATAAATTCAAGGAAGTCCTAGAGAGAATGAGTAAGAATGCCTTTGATGATCCTTGTACATTAACTAATCCTAGAACATGCGATCCTAAGGCTATAGAGATGATATATAAATCTGCATATTATGAAAATGATATAACAGAATAATATTACACCTAAAACCTTAAAAATACTATTATATTTAAAATCACTTGTCAAAATTAATTAAACTTTGACAAGTGATTTTATTTTATTTCTTCTATAATTTTAGATATAGTATCTAATCTCTTTTCATTTAATCCTAAGTCTTCTCCTCTTAAAGAAAGTATCTCAATTCCATTTTCAAAAGCATAGTTTAATAGTTCTCTATTTCCACTATTTATGCCTTCTAAACTTTCACCTAAATCAATAACATATTTACATTTATTTATATACTCTTTCCCCTTATTTATTTTATCCATTCTAATATCTATAAAACTGTCTTCCACAATGGTTTCATTGGCTAAAGACTTGGATATATTAAATGCCATATCATTTTTAAACAATACACCACTATAAAACCCAATATTTTTCTTATTTAAACCCCTATATAGAATATTTGCCTTTTCTCCTCCACCAACTACAAAGACTTTTGCTTTTTCAGTTGATTTTGGAAGCTCAACATTTCCCAATATAGTATTAAAACAACCCGAGCTTAAATTATAGGCCTCCTCTATCGCCTTATCAGTTATAACTTCCTCTGGTGGACCATATTTAAATATTTTTCCATCTTTAATCAATATTACCTTATCTGCAATTTTAGAAACTAAATCTATTTCATGGAGAGACATAATTATAGTCTTTTTCTTTTCTATAGATAATTTACTCAATATATTTAAAAGCTCTATCTTATATCTAATATCTAGATAGGAAGTAGGCTCATCCAATACCATTGTATCCGCTTCTTGACAGATAGCCCTAGCTATCATTATTCTTTGTTTTTCACCATCACTTAAAGCTTTGAATTCTTTATCTTTTAAACTTTGTCCATTTACAATATTAATAGATTCTTCTATTATTTCTCTATCTTTCTTACTAAGTTTACCCAGGTGATTAGTATGAGGATATCTACCTATGGATACAATTTCTAGGGCTGTCATCATCTCAGGAGCAATTCTCTCAGTAAGAACTACAGACATTTCCTTGGCTCTTTGTTTTGCTTTCATACAATTTAATTCTCTTTCTAATATACAAAGAGATCCACCTAAGATTCTCAAATGGTCTGTAATAGATTTTAATATAGTAGACTTACCACTTCCATTAGGTCCTAGTAGACAAAGTATTTCTCCTTTTTTTAAATCAAAATTAACATCTTCTACAACTGTTTTTTTAGAATAACCTACTTTTAAATTTTTCGATTGTAAAAAACTCATACTCTCTTCCTCCTATTAGCCATAAGCCATATAACTAAAGGTGCCCCTATGAAAGAAGTAACTGTACTTATAGTAAGTTCTGTAGGAGAAAATAGGGTCCTCGCAAAATAATCTGCCAATAAAGTAAAGCTAGCACCTAATAAAAATATAGCAGGTATCAATATCCTAGGGTTTGAAGTCTTGGTTGTCAATCTAGTTAAATGAGGTACTGCAATACCTACAAAGGATATTGGTCCAGCAAACGCTGTAACACAAGCTGAAAGCATACTAGATAAAGTGATCAATAAAAATCTAAACATCTTTATATCTATCCCCATACTCTTTGCATAATTTTCTCCCAGCAAATATGCTTCTAAGGGTTTAGATAAGAAAAAAGTAAAAATTATAGTAGGAGGTATTATCCACATGGATAGTTTTAACATGTCCCATGTAACAGCAGAAAAACTACCCTGGGACCAATTATGTAAACTTGCAATATCATTTTCAGATGCAAATGTAATCATAAAATTTGTTCCAGCTGATGCAATATAACCTATCATAATGCCTATGACAATAAGTACAGTTATACTATCTGCTGACTTAGCAAAAAACAATACTAGTAGCATAGCTAACATACTTCCTGCAAAGGAAACTAAAAATAATCTAAAGGGTCCTAAATCTATAAATGGTAATGTTGCTGATGTTAGTATAAAAAATCCAACAAATAATTTAGCTCCTGAAGATATACCTAATACAAAGGGCCCTACTATTGGGTTTTTAAAAAAAGTTTGGAGCAAAAATCCAGCTATGGACAATGCTCCTCCAAATAATACTGCACTTAATATTCTTGGTATTCTTATTTTAAATAATATATTTGATTCCATTGTAGAAAGTTCCCTATCATTAAATATAGTATCCATTAGATCTTTTAAATTCAATTCTACTGACCCTTTTCTAATATTGATACCTACAGATATAATAAGTAGTAAAATTAATACTAGAAAAATAATTGGTGTTCTAATTTTTTTCACTATATCTACTCCTAATCTTTTATATTATTTATTTCATTAAATAAAAATACTCTGTCTCTTCTATTTCTCCATGTGGAGTATAGAATATATCATAATATTCTTCTGTCATATCTGCTACTTTTTCTCCCACTTGCCAGAAGTTTCTCTTTAGACCCCAAACCCTTCCTTCTTGAAATACCTTTGTATCAGCTAGGTAATCTGCCGCTTGTAACATATCATCTAAACTTTGTATGCTATGTCCAGAAACACTGTCATATATTAATATGTCTGTTCCATCCATAGTTTTATAAAATTCTTCTGGTGTCATCCCTGTAGAGCCTCTTTCTTCAACACCTAAGTCTGCTGGATGATATGCTCCTCCTGCCATCTCCATATTTTTCACTTTATATCCTTGTACATGTGTAACTCTAAATGCTTGCTTTGAAGATGAAAAATAGGCCATAGTTACTTTTGGTTTCTCATCTGTACTCTCTTCAATCTTTTTAGCTACTGCGTCTATTCTAGCTAATTCTTCTTCAAAATATTCTTCCGCTTCTTCCTCTTTGTCTAGTAAAGCAGCTATAAATTTAGTCCACTCTAATCTTCCCCTTGGATCATCTTCAATATATGACCCCATGCTTAAATATTTTAATCCTAATTCATCAAACTTAGGAAATAATTTCTCTTCACTTGACTTAGATAATAAGTTTACACTTGGATTTATTGATTGCAACAATTCATAGTCTAAAGCACTACTTTTACCTACATACTTTGCATCTCCATTTTTTACTCTTTCAGCCATATCTTCTATTTTCCATTTTTCTTCTTCATAAGTTACTGCAACTATTCTATCTACTTCATCAATTGGTCTCAACCATGATGGATCTATAGTAGAGTATACTGCAAAAGTGTCTACTGGTTGTTGAATTACAGGTAGTTCTTCCTTCATCTCTGGGATTTCTTTTCCCTCTGGAACTATAAGTACTTTTCTATCAGACGCATCTGTTACAATTTTGTATCCATCTTCATAATAATCTACTGCAAAATGCTCTGCATATTTTAATTCTAATTTCCCTTCATGAACTAGGCCTGTATTTTCGTCAATGACCTTTTCACTTTCTCCACCATTAGACTCTTCTTCATTAACCACTTCATTTCCAGTTTCAATATCATCCTTTGATTCTTCTTTACATGCTACTAGAGATAATGATAAAATTAAGGCCATTATCATAATCCCTCTTATCTTCCAATTTTTCCTGTTCATATTTACTCTCCTTTTTATTAAAACTATTATAAAATTTAAATAGTGGAATAAAAAAAACTCCTTTCGGAGTTTAATTGTCAATGGCTACTTTTTATATAATATATAGTAACGACGACAAAATCTTCCCACCGAAAATCATGTGAAACATTAGTTAGGTATCCTGACTTACACTTCATCCTCCTTCTGCCTTCCCAGTTTTAACCAGTGGCTTATAGAACTTGTCCATGTTTACAGTAGCGGGGGCTGTATTGGCATTTAACCAATTTCCCTAATGTCTATAGTAGACTTCTAATGCTTAAATATTAAATTTTACATTGATAATCATATATTAAATGTATTATTATGTCAATAATTGAAATTTACCTCCCTAAAAGAAATCAAAATCTAAAATTAAAATATTACATATTATTCCTATAATGTAAAATTATTTATCTAAAATTATAATTACAAAACTTTTACCTTTATAGTCATTTTTTATATTGTATATATAATATTATTTTCCTAATACTAATTTAGAAGTAAAAAAATTAGGAGGAGACTAATGAAAGAATTTAAAGCACAGAAAATATTAAATGGAGATAAAAATCAGAAAGTAACTTATAAAAATCAATTAGTATGGTTAGAACATGTAGACGAACAAAAAGGTGAAGCTCTTGTTTCAGTAATGGATACAGGTGAAAAAATGACTGTTCCTATAAACGAATTAGAGTCAAAAGGATCTGGTCTTAGATAAAATTTATATCTATTTTGATTAGTAGTACAATATTTTTTTAATTACTTTTTATTAAAATAAATAGTGTTTGCCAATTTATTTAGGTGAATACTATTTATTTTTTATTTTAGTAATTTAATTATTACTAGTTGTTTTTAATTAATCATTTTTTAAAAGTATTTTATATATTCATTAAAATTTCCTACATTCTAACCGATTATTATATTATGAGATATTTATATAATTAGAGGAGTGAATTATCATGAAAGGTACTATTGTTTCAGCATGGGTCCAAACTTGTAGAGAAGTCTACGGAGAAAATATAACTAATGAATCACTAACGCACTTTAATATAGATAAAGATAGATTTTTTACACCTTCTGAAGATATTGAAGATAGAGTTGCCCTAGGGATTGTTGAGTATATTGCAGGTAAAGTAGGTAAAAGTTCTGATGATATATGGAAAACTATTGGAAATCACAATGTAATTACTTTTTCAAAAGTTTATCCTGCATTTTTCAGATACAAAAATCTATATTCTTTTCTTCAAGCAATGTACGATATACATGTAGTTGTTACTAAAAGAATACCTGGTGCTAAGCCACCTATTTTAGGAATAAAACCTGTAGATAAATATACAGCACATATGACCTATTCTTCATCAAGGGGAATGTTTTCATATTTTTATGGGATGCTAGAAGGAGCAGGTAAATATTTTGAAGAAGAAATTACAATAGAAACTATTGAAAAAACAAATGACTTTATAAAATTAAGTATTAAATTTCCTGAAGAAATCTACTATAAGAAAAATTTTATCCTAAATAAAGCTTTATCTTTAGGATTTATAAAAAATATGGAAGGGAAAATAGCTCTAGCTTCCCTTTTGTTTGTAGGAATTCCAAATGTATTATTATTTAAATTTGCACCTACTAAAATAGCTATACCAACCAGTTTGCTTCTATCTGCAATGATTCCATTCTTATTTAGTAAGGGACTGTTTAAACCATTAAAATATATTAAAAGTTATTTAGACGAATTAAAAGATAAGGACTTTTCTTTTATTCATAATATCTCCACAAATGATTTTTTTGAAGATATTAATGAAAAAATAAGAGAAATAAAAGAATCTATAAAAGCAGACTTTGTAGGTCATAAGGGAACTACAGATGAACTAAATGTATTTGCTGATAAATTTGGCACTATTTCAAGTAATATGAGCTCTACTTCAAATGAAATATCTGCTATTATTGAGCAAGTTGCAGAAGGGGCTATAAATCAAGCTTATGAAACAGAAAAAGTATCATCCCAGTTAAACAGATCTATTACAGCTTTGAACAAAGTAGTAAAAAAAGAAAATCAGGGTAAAACTGATTTAGAATCCTCTGTAAATGTTATAAATAAAGGATTCGAAGACTTAAAGCTTACTACAAGTAGTTTAAATGATGTTTTATTACAGTTTTCTCAAGTAAGATCTAGAGGAGAAGACCTACAAAATAGAGCCAATGAAGTACGAGACATCGTAGCCACTGTAGAAAAAATAGCAGAGCAAACAAATCTACTAGCCTTAAATGCAAATATTGAGGCATCAAGAGCTGGAGAGTTCGGACGAGGCTTTAGTGTTGTTGCTACAGAGATTAGAGATCTTGCAGAGGGCTCTAAGGGTGCAGTTCAAACTATTAATTCTAATCTAGAATCCTTTATTAAAGATATAGATGAATTTGTATTTGATATTTCAAATCAATACAATGTTTTGGAAAATGAAAATCTCAAACTTAATTCTGTAGCCGAAGAAAATGTAGACTCAATAAATTCCATAAAACAAGTTTCTGAGCTGATTATAGAGCTAATAGCCCAACTCACTAAAGAAGCTGATAATATTAACTCTATCTCTCAAGGGATAGAATCATTGGGAGCTATTGCTACAGAAAACTCTGCATCCTCTGAAGAAGCATCTGCCAATATACAAAATTATACAGAAGAAATCAAGAAAATGACTAAAAATATCCATGAGTTTAAAAATGTAAGTATGCAGTTTAGTGAAGATTTAGAGTCCTATATATTATAAATAAAAAATAAAGACGAGGAAATCCTCGCCTTTATTTTTTTAAATACTTCTTCACCATCTCTGAACCATGAAGTTCTTCTTTTATCTCTTTTTCATCTATACCTAATTCTCTAGAAAGTAGCTTTCTAACCCTGGGTCCACAATGATTCCCCTGACAAAATCCCATACCTGCTCTAGTTCTTCTTTTTACTCCATCTACAGTTACAGCACCTCTCTTTATTGCCTCTACTATTTCTCCTTCTGACACAATCTCACATCGGCATATTCTTTCGCTAAATTTAGGATCTTCTTTTGTTAAAACTTGTTTTTCATGATCATCTAATCTATATACCCTAGGAATTCTTTTTCTATTAGGATTAAAATTTTCTTTTTTATTTAATTCTAATCCTATATCATTTAATATTCCCTTTACATATTCCCCTATGGCTGGAGCAGATGAAAGGCCTGGTGATTCTATACCTCCTACATGAACTATACCCTTCATGTTTTTTGATGGATATATCATAAAATCTCCAGTATCAGGTTTAGCTCTTATCCCTGTAAATACTCTTATGGTTTTATTTAAATCTATATTTGTTACAGATCTTTTGCCTAATTTATCTATAGTTTCTAAAGATTCTTCTTCTGTTGGAGTATGGTCTATAGTTCCAATTATCTCAGATGTAGGGCCTACCATAGTATTTCCTTCATATGTGGAAGTAACTAAGACCCCTTTACCCTTTTGAGAAGGTGTTTGAAATAAAACCTTATTCAAAGTGAAGTTCCTATCTTTCCTAAGTAATCTATATACTCCCTTAGTGGGAATAATTTTAAAATCAAAATCTCCTGCCATATTTGCCACTTTATCAGAATTTAATCCTGCAGCATTTACGACAAATCTACTCTTATAATCTCCACTATTAGTCTTTATTAATATATGATCTTCTCTTTCTTCTAAATCTAATACTTCTGTCTCTGTCTTTAAATGTACTCCATTTTCCATTGCATTTTCCATCATAGCATATGTATAGTTAAAGGGATCTACTATACCTGCACTGGTACAATAAAGGGCTGCAAGTACATCCTTAGATATTAGAGGTTCTATTTCTCTAGCTCTATCTCCATCTATTATTTCTAATCCCTTAGCCTTGTTTGCTATACCTCTGTCATAGAGTTTTTGTAAAATATCCTTATCTTCCTGATTAAACCCTAAAACCATAGATCCTATATTTTTATAGTCAAATTCTAGCTCCTCAGATAATTCAGGATACATTGATGTTCCCTGAACATTTAATTTAGCTTTTAGTGTTCCTGGCTTTGTATCATATCCTCCATGTATAATTGCACTATTCGCCTTGGTTGTCTCCTGACAAACTTCAGTATTCTTTTCTAATAATAGTATATCTAGCTCATATTTAGATAATTCCCTGGCAATAGAAGTTCCTATTGCTCCTCCGCCTATAATTACTATATCCTCCATTGTAATCCCCCTTAATTCTATTTTTACTAAGTATCCTATGTACTATCAATTTCACATATTTACTTAAAAGCTTTTAAGAACCCTCATTATAACTTTAGATACCCTATATAAATTATTTTATTTAAAATTTACAATGTTTTAATTATTCATCTCAACATATCTATGTTATAATATCTGTAATACATATAATAGACCAGCTATTAAAAGTCAATAAATAATTTAATTTATTTTACCTTTGTGATTATAGAATTTCTGTCAGAACCCGTCAAGGGAAAAAGAGCCCCTTGACAGAACCTGCCATAAATTCTTATGTAAAATTAGGCAAAACAAATAAGCCTAAACTGTGTGTACAAAATTTAGGATGATAAATAAGCTATACAAGTGATTGTTACTTGATATCAGGCACATAAGGTTCATTATCACGCAATACAGCAAATATAATATTACACATTTTTCTAGCAACTGCACCAACTGCAGTTAAATGGTGTTTACCACGTGCTTTGAGTGACTGATAATAGACAGATAATGCCGGATCTTTAAATGCAGCTACTGTAGCTGCTAACCAAATTGCTCTACGAAGATACGGAGAACCACGTTTAGAAATTTTAGTCTGTGTACCAACAAAATCACCAGACTGTTTTACAGCAACATCAAGGCCAGCATAAGCAACAAGTTTAGGAGCAGTTTCAAAGCGTGAGATATCACCAATTTCTCCAATGATTATGGCTCCAAGAACATCACCAATACCGGTAATAGTTGTGATAACTTGATTGGTTTGATGTAGCAAGGTTGAAATTTCGATTTCTAGTTCTTTTAATTGTTCTTCAATAAAGTTAATTTGAGCAATAATTTGCTTAATTTGAAATGCAAATGCATCTTTAGCAAAACTGACTCCAAAAGTATTAATAGCTGATTCTTGTATTTCAGAAGCTTTAGACAAACCAAAACGGCCTCTGCTTGCTTCTGATAAAAGTACTGTAAGAGTATCAGTATCAACAGATACCATATCTTCAGGAGTTGGATATTTTGAAAGAAGTTCTCTAGAAGTTACTCCAAAGGTATCTGAAAAGAGCTTGGAGTATTCAGGAAAAACTTGATCTAAAAGAGCAATACACTTGCGTTTCCAATCAGAACATTCATCTACTAAGGCAAGGCGATACCGAGATAATTGACGTAAAGCCATAATATCCTCATTCGCCAAAGATGTGGATGAAAACTGTCCGAAACGCATAATTTGAGCAATGATAAAAGAATCTTTAGAATCATTCTTGGTTTGCCTAATATACATTTTTCTAAAAGCATCTGATTGAATAGGATTGATAACATAAACAGTAAATCCAAGATCAATTAGATAAGAATACAGGCTAACCCAATAATGACCAGTAGCTTCCATACCAATAATTACCTTAGAGGTATCAGCTTCAAACTTATCAAGTAAAGCTGCTAATTTAGCACAGCCAGCTTGAGAATTTGAGAAAGAAATACTTTTAGCGAGAAGCTCACCATTAGAATTAATAATAGAAGCTTCGTGGTTTTTCTTAGCAATATCAATACCAACATAAAACATAAAATCACCAGCTTTTAAAATATTAACAGATAAAGTCTAGAACCTCTCTACTTTACACAATACAACCTCGTTAGATATTCAGTAACTAGGTACTATCCAGCTCATTCGCATATGGATGTAAAGAAGAGGCGTAACCCTATTTAAGGAAGACAACGCTTCAAGGAGGTAGACTACGACCCCTATCTGTACAACTATTATCTCACAAGATTAGTGAGATAGAAAAGAGATTATAGTTTAATAACTATAACTTTATTATACGAGGAGGTATAAAATGTTAGATTTATTAATAAACAGACGTAGCATAAGAAAGTTTAAGAATAAAAGTATTCCCAAAGATGTCATTGAAAATATCTTAAAAGGAGCTCTTACTTCTCCCTCTGGAAAAAGGATTAACCCCTGGGAATTAATAGTAGTAGATGATAAAAAAATACTATCCAAACTTGGTGAAACTAGAGGTGCTTCTTCAGCTCCAATATCTAATGCTCCTTTAGCTATAATTGTAGCAGCAGACCCTAAGGCTACAGATGTATGGATAGAAGACTCTAGTATTATGTCTATTGTTATTCAACTTTTATCTCAATCATTAGGTCTTGGTTCTTGTTGGATTCAAGTTAGAAATAGATTTGATAAAAAAGAAATCCCAATAGAAAATACAGTTAAAGAACTGTTAAATATACCTGAGAATTATACTGTAGAGTCTATGATTGCCATAGGATATCCTGATGAAGAAAAGCCTTCCCACAATATAAAGGATCTTAGTTTTGAAAAAGTGCACTATAATTCATTCTAGTGCACTTTTTAGCAGTTTTCTTTAAACATCCATTCACAGATACTAATCTCCATTTCTGCTTCTCCCCTTACGGGGTAATCCTTAGCTAGGTCCTTTAATTCTTGGAAATACTCTAAAGCTCTTTTTTCATTTTCATTATAATATAATTCATATGCTACTAAAAATCTCTTTTTATTTATCATAAATTTAGCAGCTTTTATATATTTTTTAAGACTTTTGCTATATAAGCTGTCTATATACTTTTTATCATTATTCTGTATTAATTCTAAAAATATTCTTTCAAGATTTATTTCATTTCTATATATAGGTACTATTTTAGAAAGACATGGAATCAAGGAATTCAAAGTTTCATGAGCCTTCTTTATATCTAGTTTATCTAAATACCAACTATACTCTATAAGCTTAGCACTAGTATTTAACGGATTTGATAAATCTTGTATTTTGTCTAATTCTAAATTTTTAAGGTCTATATCCTTTAGTCTCTTTCCAAATGTTAGAAGGGCATTTACCTTTAACTGCATATAAAAACCCATTCTAGATTCTCTATCTTTTATCATAGTAAGTATATTGTGTGCATCATTTGGAACTCCTCCTATTTTAAAAGGAATGCCATTAGTAATAACTACAAATATCCCAGCTACTAAGAAAGCTAAGGCTATTAAGTCATAGGGAGAATTTAATTTGTTTAGAAGTGTAAAACTGAGTATTGAAATAATCAAATTTATTAAAACTCCGCCTAAATTATATATAACAAATGGAAATTTTTCACCTTCCATTTCTGGAGGCATCATTAAACATTGCCCTGCAGTTCCAGGTATGTTATACTTTTTGATTTTAAATTTCTTATCTTCTATAACTAATGTTAGAGATCCTACTCTAAAAGATACAAACTTATACCCTGTTAGGAATCCAAAGATTAAATGTCCTAATTCATGGAATATAATATGCACTATAAAGGCCAAAATAAATATTATTAAGAACAAACTCAAACGGAATAAATTATCTCCTAATTTAGATATAATGGATAAATTAGGATAATATGAGCTAATAAATCCCATAAATATACCAATCAATAAACATATTATTATATACCACTTAAATAGTTTAGTTTTCTTATTCCCCTTAGTTTTTTTCAAGCTTTAATCTCCTTTATCATTATAAATATTATTGCTCCTTGATAATACTCTATTTTAATAAGACTGTCAAAGCTAAAGTAGGTGTTTTTTAAGCAGATATTTGAATTTTACTATTTAATATATAAAAAAATTTCATTAAAAAAGCTTGAAAAGCTACTTGCTTTTCAAGCTAAATTTATTAATCTGTTTCTAGTAAATTCCCCTCTATATCATAAACATATTCTACATCCTCTAATCCTTGCTTTTCTATATCTACTTCTACTATTACCATTCCATTATCCACTTCTAAAGTCCAATTATCTATTTTAGCCTCTTTCCCTACATCGTTCAAAGCTTTATCTACAATATCTTGAACTTTTTCTACATGCTCCTTAGTAATTTCTCTTTTTTCATCTAAGTTTACATCTACATCTGTATCTTTTTCTACAATATCTCCAGTTATGGGATTTATCTCTATTTCATATTCATTTTCTTCACTGTATCCTTCTACTTTATAAAGATATGATCCAATATCCTTATCTAATTCTAATTTCTCTACCTTTGTACCTGGATATTTTTCCATATAGCTATCAAAGGCGTCCATAGGTGTTAATTTTATATCCTCATATGCCACATTATTATTTCCTTCATTTGTTGTGTCTGAGTTAGGTGTCTCATCTACTACATTAGATTGATCTTCTTTATCTTTAGTATCTCCATCATCCATTGTACAAGCAGTTACAGAAAGCGCCAAAATCAATACAAATGACAAAATCCATTTTTTCTTCATATATTACATCCTTTCTTTTGTTTGTATACTATAGTTTCTCCAGAAATTAGAAATATATAATAAAATGTACCATAGAATATAATAATTATCTATATTATCTATCCCAATATTCTTCCTTACCTATCTCTTTTATTACATTTTTCAATTCTAAACTGTCCACCGAGTTAAGAGTCTTATTATATAAAGCTTCTTCTTCATCCATATTAAGATTGTTATCTAGGGCGGTTTTTAATAGTTTTTTAAATAAGTCTTTGTCTTTTTTAGATACACTATCCATATTATTTAAACCTTCATTTACTTTTCTTGTATTCATTTTCATTAGACTTATTTCTCCACTATTCAATGTAGATATTGCCTTTTCATAGTCTTCTAGATACATATCTATATAAACTATATTTATAGATCTATATGTTGTTGCCTTTTCATAACTTTCTCTTGCCTTTAAAAAGTCTCCTTCTGTTATATGATACATAGCTTTTATATTATAATACTTTGTATCCCTATCCTCCTCAGGTATTCTTTCTAATACTTTTTGTACTGATTTTTTATTTTCATTTATTTCATCATTATGCATAAATTCTATTACTTCAAAGGAAAGACTATAATCTCTATACTCCTGATCATATACTTCAGCATATTTAAGTGCTTTTGGAATATCTTTTTTCCCCTTTTTCCATCCTATACTATAAAATCTAGCTAAATAAAATAAAGCTTCCTTATCCTTTGGATTTTCAATTAATTTATCTTCGTAGTGTGAAATAGCTTCTTCATATTTCTTATCTAATATGAGTTTTTCACCTTCTGTTAACTCTTCATCTATTTCTACACTGATAAGATCTTCATAATCACTTATCAATGTAAGACTACTACCTATTAGATTATCTTCTCTATCATAGGCATTAACTATTATAGGATATTCTGCTCCTGGTATGAATGAAGCAAATATTCCCGTTGGATTAACTACTTCATCTTCTCCTCCAAAGGAAATAATTCCTATTCTTCTATCTAAATTCCTTATATTAAAATTCATGCTATTATTTCTTAATTTCTCCTCTCCATTTTTATCCTTTAATGGAATCCTCGAGAATCCTCCAGCTCTTTCCTTTGGATTAGTAAAACCTATAGATTCTATCTTGTAATAATCTGCTCCTATTACTTCACCCCAAGATATATGAAGGTCTTCTCCATCTTTTATTACAACCTTTTCTTTAGGATTGGTTATTTCCATTGGTGTGGCAAAATCAAAGTTAAATTCTATATCTGAGTTTAATTCTATGGATCTTATATCTTTTCTTAAGAAAACCCTATTATATAGTTGGGAAGGATGTAGCCCAATCCCTATTTCATAAACTCCTTGTTTTAATCCTAATGTCTCAAACTCTCCATTCTCATCTGTTATGGCATCAGGGATTTCTCCGCCAGTGGAAAATACTCCTATATCTTGGTTTAAATACACCTCTACAAAAGGTAACCCCTTGCCATTATGACTTACTCTTCCTCTAACCTTATATTCTCCCTGGGATTTATCTATATGATTTTCAATATCATATTGGTCTAAAAATGAATTACTCCCTCCAAAATAACCACTTAAATAACTAATTTTTAGCTGAGAATCATTTTTCCCTAGGATTTCATAATATTCCTTAGCCTTTTCTACATTATCTAGATGTAAATTCACATCTCCCATTAATTGATAATATTTTGCATCTATTTCTTGTTCATCAAAATCATCTAATATTTCTTTTGACATTTTATAGTCTTTTTGTACAAAATAATAATAGGCTTCATAGAGTTTGCTCAAATATTTTATTTCCTCATTTTTCTTATCTTTTCCCCAATCTATCCAATAAAGCAATCTATCCATATCCAATGTAGCTATACTAGTATCTAATAGTTTTAAATATGATTTACTAGAATATTCATCTTTGTAGTTTGTTTTTTCATCCTTTAGCAATATACTTTCAAATAATTCCATTGCCTTTTCCATGTTTTCTGGAGCTGTATTTTCACCACCACCCCAACCACTAAACTTGATTTGATATTTTTCAAATCCTTTTATTAAACTTTCTGCGTATCCATATAAACCTTGTTTTTCATTTACCTTTATTGGGCTAGCCATATAATTATTATAAAAGGCCTCTGCATTCTCAGAACCTTTATTATTTAAATAAGTAGCAATTTTTAAATTTACAATAGGTGCTATAATTAGTATAGAAAACAAGGATAAGAACACAAACACTATTAAGACCTTGACCTTTATCTTTATCTTTATCTTTGACTTCATTTTATACTCACCTCTTTCTTACTTGTCATAATGATTTGAGAACCATTTAAATTTATTATCTCTACTTTTTCTGTAGTTATAAAATCCTTAGGAAATATACTTATTCCTAATATTAATATAAATCCTATTATGGCAGGAGTTAGTGGGACTTCAATTTCCATATTTAAGAAATTATTTACCTTCTCCAGTAAACTAACTTTTCTACTTCCCATAATACTATCTACAGTCTTAGAAGATAATTTCAAATCTATACTTTCTTCTTCAAGTATATTCTTTATTTCATTTCCCATGGAATCCTTATAATTCATTTATTTTTCCTCCCTTACTTAAACTTTCGCCTAGTATCTTCCTACCCCTGGATAATTTACTTTTTATAGTACCTTCCTTTTCATTTAATATCTCACTAATTTCTTTTATACTAAAGTCATCAAAGTAAAAAAGTACTAATACTTGTTTATATATAAAGTTAATTTTATTTAACTCTTCTTTTAAAATCTCTTTATTTTCTTTATCTATTATAATCTCTTCCATATTATATTCACTACCATTATAATCCTCATAGGGTACTGTAATGATTTTATTTCGATATCTGTCTCTTATAGTATTTTGTAGTATTTTATATATCCAAGTATATAGTGAGCTGTTTCCCTTAAATCCTTTAATATGTTTAAAAACTTTTACAAATGTATCCTGTACTATATCTTCAGCTTCTTTTTCATCTTTTATCATAAGAAAGCAAGTTTTAAGGAGTTTATTTCCATAAATATCTATGAGTTCCCTGTATGCTTCTTCTTTACATCTTTTTAATGCCTTTATTAATTCTTTTTCTCCCAAACTTCTTCCCCCTTACATCTATTAGACTATATCTTTCTAAAAAGGTTGCATTATACAAGGAATTTGTTGTAAATCTGAAACCATGTCGCCACTATAATAACATAAAAATGACTAGCTATCATATAGTAGCTAGTCATTTTATCCCATATAAGGACTATTCAGCCTCATAAATCAGCTCATTATCATTATCTTTAATTAAAAATACCTTTTCTATCTCATCATCGATAAAATCTTCCATACCATTTTTTATTTTAATCTTGGCACTGATGCTGCAATTAGAACTCAATATTCTAGGTACAGGCATGAGTTCACATTGGATATCATTCTTCTTACATTTTCGTTGGAATTTTATAGCACCTGAGTGTGTAAAAAACAAAACCATATATTCCATTTCTATTTCCTAGCCTCTATTGTGAATATATCTCCCTCTTCTTTAACTGATACAGAGTATCCTGAATGCTTTAAAAATCTTTGCACATTTTCCTTTGCAGTATTATTATCTACTATTATATTTGCTCCTTGAGGATTTTGCTCTAATGCCTTTTTAGTCATTAGTACTGGCTGAGGACAGCTCATACCACATGTGTCTATTTTATTCATGATACCATCTCCTTGTTTTTATGATTATTTTTAACTAAACTATCTGAATTAAAATAGGAAATAACACCTAAAAATACAAAGCCTATAATTGCAGCTATCTTTCCATTTGGAGTTGTACCTGCTGGACTTGAAGCTAATCCAAAATTATGAGTTAGAGCAGCTCCTACTATCATTCCCATTACAGAGACAACAGAATCTACATTACCTTCTCCAGATAAAATAAGTTGTCTAAGAGGACATCCTCCTAATAATACTGATCCCCAACCTACTAATGCCATACCCAAGAAGTTCCATAATCCATCAGTATGTGCTACAGGCTGTCCTTCAAATCCAAGATTAAAGAATCCAAAGGCCAAATTTGCAATAAAGCTAGACAGTATTATTGAAATAAATCCAAGTAAAAGATAATTATCTCCAAAGAGAATCATATCTCTAGTGCCTCCAACCATACATAGTCTCGTTCTTTGAGCTAATACTCCTACTATTAGACCTGCTGCAAGTGATATAAATATAGGTGCAGCAAAAGATCCTGGCCCTTCTGCGCTAAAGAAGATAAACCCTGGTGCAGATAAAAGTAATAGCAAAAATCCAACATTTACAGCTGGAAATATATATCCTTCTATTTTAGGCATCTTATAATTTCTTTTTAGATTAAATCCTTTGTTTAAGAATTGAACCCCTATAAATATTCCAAATACAAATCCAACTATTCCTACTATAGCATTTAAGTCTCCTCCTCCAAGTCTCAATACCATTCTCAAAGGACATCCAAGGAATATCAATGCTCCTATCATCACCACTATTCCCAACATAAATCTAGTAAAAGGTGCAGAACCACCTCTTGATTCAAATTCCTTGTTTTTAAAAGATATTAAGAAGGCACCTAATACAAGGCCTATAATCTCAGGTCTTATATATTGGACAACTCCTGCTCTATGTAGTCCTATCCCCCCAGCTATATCTCTTAGAAAACAAGCTATACAAAAGCCCATGTTTGCAGGATTTCCAAAATATACTAATAGTACAGATATTATTCCTACTATTCCTCCTGCGAAAATAATTCCTTTTTTCCCCTTCATCCATATTCCCTCCTATTATTTGTGTTTATCAATAGTTTAACAATGTCATTTTTTAAAGTAAAATAGATTTTACTAATAATTTCCAGATATGTTATAAGAAAAACTAATAGTCATTGTATAAAGTTTTTTTAAATAATATAATAGTTATATAATTATGAATTTATTTATCTAAAATATCCAAAAGGGGTAATGTCATGAAATATATTTATTTAGACAATGGGGCAACTTCTTTTCCTAAAGCTCCTAGGGTGGCAGATAGTATATCGGATTATATTCTAAATATAGGAACTAATGTAAATCGTGGGGCTTATAGTCTATCCTATAGTGCTGAAAATACAGTCTTTGAAACTCGAGAGCTTATATGTGAACTGTTTAATTTTGATAAGCCAGAAAATGTTGTATTTACAAAGAATATAACAGAGAGTATGAATATATTGATAAAGGGCTTATTAAGACAAGGTGATCATGTCATAGTATCATCAATGGAACACAATGCAGTTATGAGGCCTTTAAACTCTCTTAAAGACAAGGTAGAGTATACTAGGGTCCAATGTAATAAATTAGGAGAATTAAATATTGATGATGTAATAGATTCAATTAAACCTAATACCAAAGCTATGATAATGTCTCATGCTTCAAATGTGTGTGGTACTATTTTAGAACTAGAGAAGGTAGGAAAGGTATGTAAAGAAAATAATATATTATTTATAATAGATAGTGCACAAACAGCAGGATTTCTAGATATTGATTTTCAAAAGCTAAATGCAGATGCTATAGGTTTTACAGGGCATAAAAGTTTATTAGGTCCTCAAGGAATAGGTGGATTTATAGTCAATGATAAAATTGTCAATGAAATGAACACCCTTATTGAAGGAGGAACCGGAAGTCTATCTGATACTGAGATTCAGCCAGATTATATGCCTGATAAATTCGAAGCAGGAACACTAAATATCCCTGGTATCTATGGACTAAATGCAGCCTTAAAATATCTATTGAATCAGGGTATAAAAAATATCAGAGAAAAAGAAATCTACCTTATTGATGAATTTTTAGAAGGTATCATCAATATGAAAAATATTAAACTTGTGGGTAAGGACACATCCAATGGCAGAACTGGGATACTATCTATTGATTTTATTGACAATGATAATGGTCTTGTTGCCCATAAACTAAGTAAAGAGTATGCCATCATGACTAGAAGTGGTTTGCATTGTGCACCATCAGCCCATAAAACTTTGGATACTTTTCCAAGGGGCACTGTGAGATTTTCTTTGAGTCATTTTACTACTTTGGAAGAAATAAAATATTCCATAGATTGTATAAATAATATATCGAGTAAAGGAAGGTAGTATTTTGGAATTCAATCAATTAGAAAGCTTTTTAAGTGTTGTAAAACATAGGAGTTTTTCAAAGGCTGCTAAAGAACTATATTTGACCCAGCCAACTATTAGCAATAATATTCAGAACCTAGAAAAGGAACTAAAAACTACTCTTCTGGATAGGAAGGGCAAGACCATAAATTTAACACATTCTGGTAAAGCCTTCTATAAATATGCTGTAGAACTCATCAATATTAGAGAACAAGCCAGATTTAATATTATAAAACAGTCAAATAATATTGAAGGTACAATTAATATAATTGCAAGTTCTATTCCTGAACAGTATATTTTACCTTACATAATCAGAGACTTTACAAAAAAGTACCCAGGAGTTTCCTTTTCTGTGGTTCAAAAAAATTCCAAAGGCATAGTAGATGATATTTTAAAAAACAGAGAAAACTTTGGAATAGTAGGGGCAAAGTATGCTTCTAGGATGTTGGAATATATAGATTTTTATGAAGACCAGCTTGTATTAGCTGTACCTAATAATGAGAATTATTCAATGTATACTGATGAGTCTTTAGATATGGATATCTTGTTTTCAGAAAGATTTATCTTCAGAAAAGAAGGTTCTGGAACAAGAAGATTAATAGAACAACATCTTTTAGACAACAATATAAGTCTTGATGACTTAGATATAACATCCCTAGTGGATAGTAATGAAATGATCAAGAAGATGATCGAATTAGAATTAGGAATTAGTTTCATTTCAGAAATATCTATAAAAAATGAAATTGCTTTAGGATTAATTAAGTCTCTTAGATTAAAGGATTTGGACTTAAAACGTAGTTTTTATTTTGTATATCATAAAAATAGAACCCTATCTCCTATTGTTGAAGTTTTTAAGAATTTTTTAATTAATTGGGAAGGTATTTAGATAAAACAGTCTTTTTACAATTTCATAAGTACCATATCATATATCCCCTTTAAAGTGCATAAGTATAGACTTATACACTTTAAAGGGGATATTTTATACAGAAATCCATTACAGATTGAATTCAAAAAATATTTACATATATTTCGCAATAATCCATAAATTCAGACTAGACAAATTTTCCCTTATAGATTATTATTACTATAAGATTTATTTGAACACATTTAAAGGAGGGAATGGTTGATGGAAAATAAGCAGCGAGAAAATTGGGGTTCACAAATTGGTTTTTTAATGGCAGCAGCTGGATCAGCAGTTGGTCTAGGTAATATTTGGAGATTTCCATATTTAGCTGGAGAAAACGGTGGTAGTGCATTTATTATTGTCTATTTAGTATTCGCAATTATAATTGGTATAAGCATTATGATTGCAGAGTTTGCAGTTGGTCGTAGAACTCAACTTGCTGCAGTTGGATCTTACAAGTCCATAAATTCAAGATGGACATTTGCTGGGGTTCTAGGAGTTTTAAGTGCCTTCTTTATAATGGGCTTTTATCCAGTAGTAGGTGGATGGTCATCAGCTTATGTAATAAAGTCATTTACTGGACTTCTTTCAAACCCAGCTGAGATTGAAAATGCTTTTAATGCTTTTATTGGTAATCCAATTGTACCAGTAGTTTGGATGTTATTTTTCTTATTAATAAACATATTAATTGTAGCAAAAGGTATTTCAGGTGGTATTGAAAAAGCTGGTAAAATATTGATGCCTACATTATTCATACTTTTAGTTTTAATTGCTATTAGAAGTGTTACACTTCCAGGTGCATCAGCAGGTCTATCATTTTTATTTAAACCAGATTTTAGCAAAGTAAATGGACAGACGATTCTTGCAGCCTTAGGTCAAGCTTTCTTCTCACTTAGTTTAGGTATGGGCTGTATGATAACATATGGTAGTTATTTAAATAAAAGTGAAAATATACCTAATAATGCTTTCATAGTAACAATAATGGATACAAGTATTGCTATATTAGCTGGTATTGCAATATTCCCTGCATTGTTTGCATTTGGATTAGAACCAACTGTAGGACCAGGTCTAGTATTCGTAGTTGTACCACAGATATTTGCAGCAATGGGAGGAATAGGAACCCTATTTTCCGGAGTTTTCTTTGTTGCCCTAACAGTAGCTGCATTAACTTCTTCTATTTCACTCCTTGAAGTTGTAGTTGCATATCTTATTGACCAACGAAGATGGTCAAGAAAGAAATCAGTTTATACTACAGGTGGAGTAATGGTTTTCACTGGTATCCTTTCATCATTGTCAATGGGATTAATGTCAGATTTCACAATTTTTGGAGTTGGAGCATTTGATTTCTTTGATATATTAACTGATAAGATATTCTTAGCTATCGGTGGTATGTTGATTGCAATATTTGTTGGTTGGTTTATGAAAAAAGAAGATTTACAAGATGAGATTACAAATGGTGGAACTGTTGAATTTAGCTTGTTTAACGCTTGGTATAATTTAGTTAAATATATAATTCCAGTTGCAATAGCCATAGTTGCATTTATTGGTATAACATCAATTGAACAAACTGGATTAATGATTTTTGGAATTGGAATAATATTAGTTTTGGGAGTATTTTCTAGGAAACTTTAGTTAGATAAATAAAATTAGCAGAAAATATAATATTATATTTTCTGCTAATTTTATTTTTACAATGTAATTATCTCATATCCATCTTTTATATAATCATACATGGCAGGATGACCATTTGCATTTCCCTTTATAGGAATTCCTAAAGTTTCATTATATTCTAATACTCCCATTTGGGCTGAACAAGCCTTACATATACTATCAAATAGTCCTAATTCTTTAACCTTTAGGTACATTTTGTTTTCCTCTTGTTCTAAAGTTTTTAATAGTTTTACGGCTTCACCTTCTACTATGATTTTAGTATCTACTCCCTTTTCATGTAGATCAGCTGCATTAATAAGTACATGCATAAAACACATTTTTTCTCCCTTAAATGGGAAAAAGGCTATCTTTTTCATCTTTATCACTCCTAATATAGATTTATTAATCTTATACCCTAGTTATAAATATATTCACTTTAAAAATATCTATTTAAACACTCCGAGAAATTCTTTTTTCAAAAAATGATTCTACAAAATTCTTTTTTAGTATATTCCTTCAAAAGCTTTTTCTCTGCAATAAATGCAATCAAAAATGTACATATTCCTACAGCCAATCTTCTTAAAGAAAGTATTGTACCTACAAAACTTTCAGCATATCCTAATTCCTTTAAATATATACCAAAAAAACCATTGAAAGAAGATGATGTGAGACTATATAAAAACACTATAAATATGAATTTTTTTATTATTAAATTTAAATTTTTAAATCCCATGGATTTTTAACCCTGTGAACTTTAACATAATACCACCCTAATTTTAATTTTTAAATTGATTTGTTTCCTACACTAAGTTAGACCATATTCCTGATGTCAGCAATATGGTCTGATAAATTATATTTACTATTTATATATGTTACTTTGTCCTTTTTTATTACTTATTTAACTTAACCAACTTCATTAAAACAATAATAGGTAGGAATAAAATATAAAGTATTGTTTTCACTTAAATTACCTCCTCTTGTACTTTTAAATGTAGGCCAGAAATACTAAATTTACAAATAAGCCATAGATCTAGGTCTATGGCTTAAAATTATCTATCCTTTATGAGGATATAGTAATATTATAATATCTTTATTCAAATACAACTTCTATTTCTGATGAATCATAAATAGCATCCCATCCTTTGGAATCAAAAATATGAAATTTCAATTCCATGGTCTCAATTGATGTGATATCATTATCTTCTAAATCACTTTCAAAAAAAGTTATTTTATCATAAGCTTTTTTCCCTTTCACAATTTCACTAGAAAATATAGGATCCACCATAATTCCATTAATAGATACATCTCTTGCTTGGACAGTTATATCTTTGTCACTATTGTTTTCTATATACAAATAGATATCTGCTCCCCAAAAACTATCTTCACTATTTAACTTTTTCATTACAATCTTAAATCCATTTTGTTCCAAAGCTACAAATCCACTGTCATCATATTTCTGTACATATGATGGATCTACTGAAGTTGATATATTAATTGTCTCAGTATCTATAATTTCATCCCAACTGTCTGAGTCAAATATATGAAATTTAAAATCTATATCTTTAATCTTGTCTATATCTGCTAATTTCAATGTAGAACTACTAAAAGTAATTTCATCATTGGCCTTTTTTCCACTGACAACATCGCAAGAAAACATAGTATCTACCATTAATCCATTGACAGATGAATCCCGTGTTTGAACTGTTATAGATTTTTGGGTATTGTTTTCTACTAGTAATTTAAGGGATGGTCCAAATATATTTTCTAATTCTAGGGATTTTAAAGTAATCTTAATTCCATTTTGATCAAACAATATCTGTTCTTCTACACTTATTTCTTCATCCTGTGATTCTTCTATTTCTTCATTATTTTTTTCTTCTCCACTAATATTTTTTTCACTAACTTCACTTGCATTTACATCTTTTTCACTATCAGATGATTCGCATCCTATAATAATTGTTAAAATTAATACTAAAGCTAATATAAAAGATACTCTTTTATAGTTTTTCAAAATAACCAGCCTCCATTAAATTAATCTTCTTGTATCACTGTTTTTTCATCTTAGCAAAAGCTACATACGATAAAATCATCTGTATTATAACAAACATAAAATACATCATGAATAGCAAAATTGAAACGCTATAAAGAATTGCACCTACTAGAATAAATGCCCTTTTATTTAAGAAATATCCTAGCATATTAAAAATCAATCCTATTCCAACACTTAACATATGTGGAAATACCAATGCAGTTGCAATTCCAGCCCCTACTTGTTCTGATCCTGTAGTACTTCCTACTTCTCCACCAAAATATGATATCAAATAAATCAAGTACAATAATGACAGTATCCAAGATATTAATGCTAATTTACTTTTTTTCGTTTTAGTACCATTTTTATCCATATAAACCCCTCCCAATATAACAAAAAACTTTATCTGATTTAATTTTAACAGATAAAGTTTTTGCTTTGGTATGCTCTTAGCATACATATTAAACTGGAGTTATAATACCTACTACTATTAAAAGTATGAAGGTATATAAAATATAGCCAACTATTCTTATTAAAAAATTCTTCGAATTTAAAATAGGAAGCTTAGATTTAATATTATTATAATTTCCATAAAGAAGTGTTAGAGCAAATAAAAACAAAGGCATTACTATATCTAAAATCCTATCTTCTAATGAGGACTTATCAGAAAAGAATCCTAATACAATCATAGCTAATAAAAAATACCACAAAAAAGCAAGTATTTTCAATATAATATTATTAGATTTAAATCCTGGTAGCTTATGGTATAAATTAATAATATCTAATATATTACATTTCTTATTCAACTTTAGCAATTCAGTTTTCAACTCATTTATGTCTTGATATCTTTTATTTGGATCTATTTCAATACATTTAGATATAATTTTTGACAATTTGCCTTTGTACTGCTCTTCATTTGGCAATTTGCCTACTAGCATAATATTCATAGTAACCCCTAATGAATATATATCTGTTCTAGGATCAGTTTGATTAAACCCAAACTGCTCTGGAGCTGCATATCCATGAGTCCCAAGTATGTGAGTATCTTTATTTTTATAATTGCAATGTACTCTGGAAATGTCAAAATCTATAAGTTTTAATATCCCATCATTATTTATCATAATATTAGATGGATTGATATCTTTATGTATTATTGGTGGATCGCAAGAATGAATCTTATTTATAATATCTATTAAATCTAAACTATACTTAATTACTTCATTTTTAGAAATTGTTTTTTCTTTTTCTAAAATTTCATTTAGTGAATTTCCATTTATATACTCCTCGATAATTATTAACTCATCTTCTAAGTTTATAATTTCATATATCTTTGGTATATTTGCTATAGATAGTTCTTTAATTTTTTTATATATAATTTCATTTTTAGATTCTAAAATTTTCTTAATATAAATCTTATCATCTAGGGAAGATTTTACTATATATATTTTACCCTTTGATAACTCTGCTACTTCTATATATGTAGAAAGTTTATACTCCATATTTAAATTTTTCACAAAGTTCATCCTTTCATAATATCTATGATATAATTATATCACAAAGAAATTTATTAAAGAATAGGTGAGATAATGAAAGATAAATCTACTAAAAAACTATTAGATATATTAAATAAATTTGAAAGCAAATCTGAATTAGATAGATATATAGATTACTCCAATTCACAAGAAGATAATTTCAATCTAGTAGAATATATATTAGAAATTTGTAAATCTAAGGGATATAGTAAAAGTGATATTATTAAAAATGCATCAATCTATAGAACCTATGGCTATCAAATTCTAAATGGTAAAAAATCACCAAGTAGAGATAAATTAATTAAAATTTGTATAGGAAATAATTTTAATTTAGATCAAGCTAATAGAAGTTTGACATTAGCAAAATTAGGTGTTTTATATGCAAAGGACCAAAGAGATTCTATCATTATCTATGCCCTAAATAACAATCTAAACATTATGGAAATAAATTTTATATTAGAGGAGTATGGACTTGAGCTTTTAGGATATAAGTAGATATTTACTAGAATATTAGGCTATAAGACAAGTATATTCTTAGGCTCACAGGATTTGAACCTGCGAGCCTATATCTTTTATTGTTATATTTTCTCTTTAAACCTACTCAACTCCTAATGCCTTAAATACAGCATCTTCTGGTGAGCTATAGAATATTAAATTAAAAGAACCTACTAGTTCTGGTGGTACTGTACCTAGATCTGCTGCTGAAGTCAATGGTAGTAATACTTTTTTAGCTCCACTATCTAAGCATACTTGAAGTGTATTAGCTAATTCTTCTACCTTTATTAATGTGCCACCTATACTCATATTACCTAATATCGCCATACTATTTATAGAAGGTTTTCCCAGTGCTACAGAGCAAATCGCTATCATAGTGGATAATGTTAATCCCGTAGTCATACCTATACCATTTAAGTCTTGAACATTTACTAAATAATCTTTAGTTGTAGTACTTATGCTTCCACTAATACTTTTACTATTTGCTTTAAGATATTTATATGCAGTATCTACAGCTTCTTTTGCTTCTGAATTTGAACCAAGTCCTGTTCTCTCAAATTTGCCATTTCCTGCTGTCATTTGTGTCTCTAATTTAAACACACCTAACATTCCAGATTTACCACGTGCTACATGATAAACATGTCCAGGCTTTCCTATTCCTTCTGGAATTAAACTTCCTCCACCTTGTTCTGGTACTGGTACATATTCTTCTTGAAAGCTTTCATTGTCTATATATGAAAAGTTTACATCATAAAACTCCATTCCACCAATTTTTTTCAGTTGTTCTTTAACTCGTCTTCTCATTTCTAAAGAAAATCTTAATATTTCTTCGATATCATCCTTGGTATATTCTCCATGAGGGTATATTAGCTTTACCATACCAGAAATAGTTTTTTTGACTGCAATAGTATCTCTTTGATTTAATTGATTTCCTAGTTTGAAATATTTATCATAAGCATCTCCATATGATATTTTTCTTAACTCTCTCATAACTTCAGCAAAATAATCTGTGATAAAACCGTAGTCATCAGTAAAGAAATCTGGCCTATATTTTGGTATTTCCCATCCTGGAGAATAACAATGCATACGGTCTAGAAATGCTGTATCCATTCCCATTGCTTCTGGAAAAGGTTCAAATAAATGTGATGTTTTTAGTAACACATCTACAGATTGATTTATATTCCCAACAAATACAAAGGATGCTGTAGCATTTTTTTCTTCTTTTCCTCTAGCAAAAGATCCTGAAGCCATATAGTCCTTCATGATTTGGACACCATCTTTGTCTTTAAAAGTAATTCCTGCAACTTCATCAAAAGCTACACAGTCCCACATTCCGACAAGACCAACTTGTCTTGTTCTCATATTATAAAACAGATTAGCCACAGTGGTTTGTCCACCTGAAACTAATATAGAGTTTGGAGAAATTTCCTTATATACATGAGATTTTCCTGTACCTCTAGGACCTAATTCACAAAAATTATAATTATTTTCCACCAATGGTACTAATCTTACTAGATGTAACCATTTTTCTCTTTCATTTAGCTTGTCTGGTTCCATACCAGTACTTCTTAAGACTAAATCTATCCATTCTTCTGTTAAAAACTCTGATCTAGCATTTCTAAATTCATCAATATTAATCCCTGGCATCTGAACTGGGGTTAATTTATTTATAATAAAAGGCACTCTACGCCTATCCTCTTCATCATAAAAATACTCCATTTGAACAATACACCATATCCCCCCAGATAGAAGTCTTTCGTACTCCGATGGATAAGAATTAGATATAGGAACTCCAGTAAGTCCTAAGTTGGAAAATTCCGCTTCGTAAATATCTGTCCTATAATTTAACTTTACTGACACTTTATCTATAACTGTATAGCTTCCAGTTTCTCTAAGCTTTGAAATGATTTTTTGTGATTCATCTGGTCTTACATAATTTCTAGACAGTATCTCTTTTACATTTTGAACCCCTTGTTCTATAATTTCTTCATCTTGAGAAGAACAATACATTCCTAGCAAATATTCCAGTACATATACTGGGACATTTGCTCCTTCCTTTATTCCTTTAGTCAAATCTTTTCTTACAATTTTCCCAGAGAAATGAGCTAAAAGCTTAATAAGTAGTTCATCTCTATCCAATAAATTTGACATTTAAGCACCCCCTATACATCAAATCCAAAGTCATCTACAAAAACTATGTCTATCATTACCTGTTGCCTATAGATTTCCATACCTGTTTTTATATTTGTTATTGTAAGGTAATATTCTTCATCTTTATTATACCTTTTATTTCTCAGCCTAAATTTCAAATTAAATATACGATCTGAAGAATTTTTCGATCCACTTTTAGCAACATAAATTTCTTCATTTGAAATCAATTCTCCTGATTTATCTATAAATTTAATACTATAATTTGCAGGCTTAATTATATCTGAAATTGGTTCTTGCTGAACAAAATCTAATTTAATTAATAAACTGGTTATCTTTGATATCATACTTATTAAAGATATCTTTACATCCTCTACATCTACAGCTCCTCTAGTAGTCTTTATCTTAACTACAGGTACAATAATTTCTTGCGGTGAACTCCCTCCATGTACAAAATTTTGTCCTCCTCCTTGAGCTTTAAATACATTGGAAGTTAAAGGCATGGTAATAGTTCTATCATCATAACTTCCTAAGACATCCGATACCATTAGATTCTTAGTTCCTAATATATCATAATTATTGTCTGAGATTATAAATCTTTTATTTACCTTGTCATCTTTAACAAAAAACTTATCTATCTTGTCTGATTCTTTATTCTTGCTTCTAGTATAAATAAAACCATGATCTGCCGTAACTATAAACCTTATTGCCGAAATGCTATTAGTAAGTCTTTTAATTATGTCTTCTATTTCATTCATAGCTTCATGACAAGCTATAAAGACTTCGTCTTCAGTATTCAGCTTATCTCCTCTAGCATCTATTTGATTATGATATATATATACTACTTCTTTTCCAGAGAAAAATACTCTTGTCTCTTCTTTTTTCATCTTTATCAGTTCATCATATTGTATAGAGTCACTTTTAGAATTTCTAGATTGCAATATAGCATTTCTTTCCTGTAAGTTACTAGTGGGTTTTCCATCAACATATACAGAATAATCTTCACTGATTTCAATATTCTTATTAGGCAAAAGAGCGGCCATTCCTAAACTAGTATAGCTTGGTAATACCCCAATTTGAGGTTCTATTTTAGCTTCTATTTTTTCGTTGTATTTAAACCTTTCTACCAGTGCCTTTCCCACTTCATATCTAAATGCATCAGATATGATTACAATAATTCTTTCATTTTCCCCTTCTACAAAATTATTATAAAAATCCTTTTGTAATTTATATTTTTTGCTTAATTTAGTATAATCTAAATTGCTACCAAACTCTCTAGAAATAACATCTAAATATTTATTTATATATGTATTCTCTACCAAGGTTTGCAAATCTTCAAATATACTATTATCCTCTACTTTATCTAGATAATAATAGAATCTTCTATAGTAATTATCAATCTTGTAATACTTATTATCATATTCTGCTACTAAACTTAATATATTATCTTCAAACTTAATATCCTTATTTAAAATTAAGTAATATCCATTTATTAAAATATCGTATTTGTCTTTATATAGATCTTTAAAGTGTTTAAATTTCCTATTTTTACATATGTCTGATATATTTGAACCATTGACTTCTACATTTAAATTTTCATCTAATAATCTATCTACAATCCATGTGATTATATATTCATCAATACTTTTAAATATATCAATATTTATCAGATCTTCTATTTCATAATTCTTGAAACCCTTCTGTCCATCTATGCTTTTAAATACCTCATCTGATATTTTTCTAAAGCTTTCTTTATATATACTACTATTCATCATCTGATCTATAAAGGTCATGACTGTGCCTGGTTTATTTAATATATACTTATCTAAATTTCTAGGTAAATCTTTATTCATTTGATTTCTTGCATAAGTCAATAACAGACTTATGGAAAGCTTTATCAAGCTTGGATCTTCATCTTTATAGGAAAAACTAAGATTGCAATATTTCCAAAATACTTCTTCTAGATCATACTTACGAAACTCTTCTATATATTTGTTTTTAGATAGATTTTGAGATAATACAACTCTTAGAACTTCTTCAAAGTTAGACACCTTTAATCTAGTTGCAGCTGATAATAAGGCTACTTCTATAGCTTCTTTGCTATTATAATCATCTACTTCTAAATCATAAAATCTATTTGTCCTATCCTTTGCATTAAAGAATTTTATATGCTTTTCTAATACTGACTTATGTTTATTATCAACACCTAGATCTAAAGCTAAAAGAGAAGCTCTATCTGTAAAAAACTTCTTAGAATAAAGGATTATATCAGCCAGATGATTTTCCCTATTATCTGGCTTTTTAAAAGGTGCATATATTAAATAGTTGCTCGCCTTGTCCTTTCTTTCCAATAACACTTTAGTTTGGAATAAATTAGTAGGGGTTAGATAATGAATTTTAGCATTTTCTAGATTTAAGCCATTTATATCATCTATAAATTCCTTTTTTTCATCATACCAAAATATAATAACCCTATTTTCTTCATTGAATTCACTACTTAATTTGTCTTCTATTTGTTTTAAATTTAATTCTGCCATAAATCACAACCCACTTTCTAAATCTTAGCCAGTATTTTATATAATCAAGCCATACAATATCAAAACCCAAAGCATACTATAAAGAGAACCAATCAAATAGTATTCTGCAAAGCTTGGATCTTTACTTATCTTGTCAAATCTCGTCACAGATTTTGCTGTAAAAACTAAACCTATTGCTCCATATTGTCCATAAAACATTAGAATGGCAATTAACAGTCTTTCCAGATTTCCAATCATAGCTCCTGCACCTTCTATACTATTTTTTCTATCAATGGTATCTTTATTTTCCCTTTGCGGAGCATATTTCCCAAAAAATATTTTAAAATTCATGTTGGCAGGTTTTAATATGATGATAATAAATAGCATCCACTTTAATATCTGATTTATATAAAAACCCATAAAATCTAGATTATTAATTATTAACCTTTCACCAATAAAATATATAAGTACAATAAACACTGTGTCAAGAATAATTTGTAATCTCTTTTCTTCTTTTATTTTTCTATTTAAAAAATTTATAGGTAAATAGTATCTTACTAGAAAATAAATAATATATAAAACAATAGTCAAATTTCTCACTCTTGCCCTCCCTTGTTTACTATCTCTTTGGCAATACTATTTCTACTTGATAAATAAAGTCTTATACCACTAGAACTGATTCGTCTAGACATGGCTGATTCAGATATTCCTATATCTTTAGCCAAATCTTTTTGTTTAAAATTATCCTTATATTCATCTTTGTCTAGAAGAGTATATAGAATTTCTCTTTGAGTATCAGTCCAATTTTCTTTCATCCACTCTGTATAGTATATAAGATTATTGATTATATCCTCGTCTTCTTTCTCACTTTTAAATAATATTTTGCTATTAACATAATTGTCATTTTCATGAATAAGCTCTATTGCTTCTCTTGCTCTCCAATATGCAGGTCCATCTGATCCTATGCTTTTTTCATAGTTAATATCTGTAGAGATTTCTCCTAATCCTAATCCAAACCTAATCTTAACAGGATCCATTATGTAAGATATATAATCTATCATCTTAAATATTTCCAAATTAGGTTTTAGTAATACTTGAAATTCATCACCCAAAGTAATAGTCCATTTAGATACAATATACTTTTCATAGTCTTTATTAAGATAGTTCAAAGCCTTATTTAAATCTCTTTGAATTTTATTTCTTTTTTTTATATTTCTCGAATCTATTATATCTCCAATTATGGCTAATAATATTTGACCTGCCACTAAGTCCACCCTTTCTATAATATGCTAATACTATTATATCAAAGATTTTATAAAGTTGCATATATATCTGCAACTATTAAGAAATTGCAGTTATATATGCAACTTTATTCTTTTCTTAGTTTAAATCACAACCTGCTTTCTAAATCTTAGCCAGTATTTTATATTTCTTGTTTTTCTCATCTATTTGCACTTTATCATGGTTTACCTTTACACCATCATCTAAGTCTATATCTATTCTTGAAAGGGCTATGTGTCCTATCTTCTCATCGTAATCTTTACATTCTTTAGCCTGTTTTATCAATTTATCTAATTTTTTTTGTGATTTAGCGACTTCTTTTGCATCTTCATTGTGTGTGATATCGTCCTTTAATAAATCCATTCTTCTTTCATACATCATTTGAACTTTGTGTAGATAGTCTATCCTTACTTTACCTGTAGTATCTGCATCATATCTATGCATATAGATGAGAGCTTTAAAACCATCCATTTTTCCACTATCATATAGCCAATATATAGGTGTCTTTTTATATGTCTTCATATGATCTTTGTAGAAATCTTTGATAAAGTAATCTCTTATCTTTTCTCTAGGTGTTCCTTTGCCCTTAAGAGAATCTGCTATGAATTTTAGATTTTCCTCTAAGTGGTCTTCTCCAAAGCTCTCTCGCACAAATTCTATAAGTCTATTAGCTAAATCATCTTCAAAGTATTCTTCGTCTGTAATTAATACTACATTGTCTTCTACTGGTTTAAATCTATGGTATCTATCAATATCAAATTCTCCACCAGCATAGACTAAACCACTTTCATCCAAGCTATACCTTCCAAATATACATCCTACTCCATAGGATATAAAAGATTTAACTACATCTTCTTTGGTTAGGATATATTTATTTCCCTTGATGTCCTCATATATTTCATCTTTATGGTCAAATATCTTAGTTATTGTGATATCTTTATCTGATACTTCTGGTGTTAGTTCATCTTGTAATCCATAAATCTCTATGAATATTTCATTTAGTTTTTCTTCGTTTTCTTTAAGTTTATCAAAGTTATTATTAGCGTATTGTTTCCAGTTATTGTAGGCTTGTTCTATTGTTTTTTGTATAGCTACTTGCTTTGATAAATCTAAAAATGGGTGAATTTTAAAGTTCCAAGCATCCTCATAAGAATCCCATTCTTCTTTAGCCAACCGTATTGTATCTTCTACTATATCAATAGTTCTATCCTCATCTGATTCTAATACTGTAAAATTATTAAAATCTCCTATTTGTAAGTTTATAGTTGGATTTAACATTTTAAAAGCATAATTTGATATCTTAGTACTCATTAGTCCTAACAAGTACATTAATTTATTATGCTCTTTTGTAAATGCTGACATTCCTGAAACATCATGTATGCTACCTTTTTCACGATAACGAATACTAAACCCACCACTAGTGATAAGGGACCAAGTTATCGATTCTTTAAAATAGACATTTGTATTTTGAGGTCTAGATCTAACTTTCCCATTATCGTCTTTAAAATTTCTTATCTCAAACCCATCGTTCTCCCAGTTCACTACATAGTCATAATTTCCATACCACTGTCGTCTTGCTCCACCTTTATTATATGGAAACCATTTTGATTTTGATTCTACAGAAGACTCAATAGAATCAGCTGTAAAATAGATTTTATTAAAATCTACTTCATACCATTTTTTAAGAAATCTATTATTACAACCTGTTTGCAAACCAACTTTTGGTTCGACTATGGAATTCATCGGTTTGCCATTTTCAAATGCTTTTATTAAATTAGGGTGTGCCCAATAAGCTATAGGACTTCCTGGTATTAATTCAAAATTTTCTTCACTTACTTCACTATAGCGATTTTCTCTAATTGGAAAAAATTCTGGTATATCATTTTTAATATCCTCTAACTTTATTTGATTATATACACCTTTATAATCTTGAATATCTTCTTTTAGCAAGCTAAATGTTGAAGTGCCAAATGCTATTCTCATAACCATGTTTTCCATATGAATTAAATTCCCAATCGTTGTATTTTTTAATAGTTTTTGTCTGAATTTTTCATAACTAGATAAAAACATCCATGATTGCATTGTTACCATACTGATATATCCCAATTTGCGGGTCATTTCTATTCCCGTTTCCATAAATACAGCAAACAAATCTGCCTTAGTGTTTTTATATTCTCTATCTAGATACTTTGTCAAATTAACTCCCATATGCTTTCTGCCTAAGTATGGAGGATTGGTAACTACTATATTATATTTTTTTGATAATACCTTTAATAAGTTAAGTATATGGATTATATCTTCTTGAGTTTTTTCTATATTTTCCATTCCTATAGAAAGTTGCTCTTTCTCTCTGATTTTAAAGTTCTTTATAAATTCTATAAGTCCATTGTAATCATATTCTTTTTTTAGTTTTATTATAGAACCTAGTTCTCTTCCATCTTTAAACAATTCTACTATTTCTAATATATCTTGCTTAATCTCTTCTCTAGATTTTTCATCTTCTATATTACCACCTAAAAAATCTATCTGTTCTAGATTTATATCTTTACTATCTATGAAATAATATAGATTATTTTCTATTTGTTTATTAAGTATTCTTCTACTATATTGCCTCCCTTTCATCATTATGGCAAAATAAGCTAATTGGTATGCTCTTTTATCTATATCTAAGCCATATAGATTATTCTCTATTATGCTCTCAACTGCTTCTCTTTCCATATATCCTTCTTCTAGATAAAATTGCATAAGCATTTCAAAGGCATATACCAACATATGTCCACTTCCCATTGAAGGGTCTATAAATATTATATCTTCTACTTTTAAATCTTTTCTGTCTTTTCTTATGTTTTTCAATTCTATTTTTACTTCTTCTATTTGTTCTGCTTCTGGTAAGTAATAGACCCAGCCATATTCTTTAGCTAATTGTTCTTCAGTTTTATCCGTTCCCATAGCTATTTTTCTCTCTATCCATAGTCTACCTAGTGAGTTTTGAACCATATATTTTACTATCCATTCTGGTGTAAATAGCTGAGTTTTAGGTGGTAAGGTATTTTTATCTACTTTTTTATTGGAGGCATCTACTTCTGATTTGGGTACAGTATTATAATACTGATACAACCATCCTATTATCTCTATTTGTCCAGTCTTACTTATATCAAATGGCTCTTCATCTATATCTTCTATTAATTTGCGGATTACTCCTCGTGGATCCTCATATGATATATTTAGTAATAGTTCTGCATAGTCATCTCTTTTCTTTTCAAATAGTTTTGGTAGATTTTTGTATAAGGCATTGGATTGTTTTATAAACATAAACTGGAATAGTTCTTCCATAGCTTTGGCACTACCATCTAGCTTTAACTCGTCTAGTACTTGAAATTCTTTCTCTGTTATTCCTATATCTGTATCTCTATAGTTAGTTACAAATTCTGGTTCTTTTACACCTTCTCTTCCTGATGACAATATTCTCATCTTATCTGGCATATAATTATTTATTTCCATAAATCTTATGGCTATTATTCTATTGAACCAGGTATAAGCTACTTCTTCTATTAAGGTGTTATATGCTATTTTGTAGTCGATTTTTTGTTCTCTTTTTTTTAACTCTTCTATTAGTTTGTCATATTTTGCTATATCTTCTCCGTCTATTTTATAAGTTTCTGTTTTACCTATATCGAAGATTTTCATATCTATGGTAGACTGTGGAAGAGGGGCTTTTATACCCTCTTCTGTTACACCTATTAGTCTGGCTTTGCCTTCTATATCCTTTATAAGTTTTTCCCTTGAATATATAGCAAAATTCTTTAGTGCTGTTTTGTTCATCTATATCCCCCTAAAACTCAATATTCAATATGGTATTTTCATCTAGTTCTTTTTCAAGTTTTTCTTTTAGTGTTTTTATATATTTATCTAAATCTTCTTTTGTTGCTATTCTCCATGAATTTGATGGATTTATATCCTTTATACTTATGTTTTTTCTCTTTATAATTGGTTTTTTTATTGTAATAGGATCTCCATTTCCTATAGGTTTTTCTTTTTGTCTTTCTTTTTCTTCTAGTTCTTCTATTTTTTTAGCTATTTCATTCAAATATCGCATTTTTAAGGTGTCTGCTTCTATTCTAAATCCATTTACCATGGCTACATTATTACAATCTTCTGCCCTTCGATTAAGATCATTAAAACTAGATTTATATCTTTGGCCAAAGTTATCTTCTAGACCTGTCTTTTCAAGCTCTTCTATGACCCTATCTTCTGCTTGTTTTATCTCTATCTTTACAGGTTCTAGTTCTTTATCTAATATTTCATTGTATAGATTTAAAAATCTACTATTTAATTCTGGCAAATCTTTTATTCGTTTATATGGACTAGACATAGAAAGTATTGTTTGCATTTCCCCTATAACTTCTTCTATTTCTTCATTTAATATAAAAGACTTGCTTTCTCCATATATAGATATATAGTGTTGTGATTTTTCCCATATATTCTTTTGTTCACCTTTAAAGAAGGATTTTATTGGCTGATAATCTTCTTCAAAGTCTAAATAGCTATCTTCATTTTTATATAATTCTTTGAATATATCCGAAGGATTTGAAATTCCTCTTGTTTCATTTATTAAATCAATACCTTCTTGTATGATTTTTCCTCCTGGATATTTTCCTGTATTATATTTATCTTTTAGTTGATTTAGCTCTTCTATCATATACTTTGCAGATTCATTGAATCTTTTTATCATCATATCTGTATCTTCTGATTGAATATCTCTATTAAATAATATGGACGCTATGTTTTTTAAACTTTTTATATATTTTTCATCTATAGATTCTTTTTCTTCGATTAATAGTTTTTCTACATATTGTCTTTTAGTTATATAGTTTATTATTTCTTCTTCTGTATTATTTAATAGAGAAACTGTTTCACCATATAAGGTAAAACTTATATTTCCATCTAAAAATAATTTAGATATTATCCAAGCTATATCTTTGTCTATAAATCCATATGGTGCCTTTAAAAATCTTTCTTTTATCTCTTTTAGTGATATTTTGCTGTGATTTTTAGTTCTTAAGTTTATATAGTCTAGTAGTTCTTTTATGGCATTTGTATTAGGAGTTTCAAATCCTTCTATTTGTATATTTCTAGTATCTCTATTTTTAAATAACTTTTTAACCTCAACTTCATCCATAGGAGCATCTATATATTGGAGTTTATGATATACGATTTCTATTAGCTTTTGTAAGCTTTCCTGTATATTAAACTTGAAATCTTTGCTCTTTAGTTGTACCTTATCTCCATTTAGGTAAATCTTAGCTTCTTTTAAAGCTTCTTGTAAAAACAATCTTCCTCTACTGTGATATTCTCTCATTTCAACTCGCTTAAGGGCTTTTATTTCCTCTAATTTTGGAATATTGCTAGTGCTGGATATATTTAAATATTTTTCTATTTTCATTTCGGTTCTTATTTCATCTAAAAAAGATTTATCATTTGGCAAGTCTACATAGATTATGCTTTCCCTTTGACTTCCCATTCTTAAGCTGCTCTCTATTCCATTTTTCTCTGAGTTAGGAGTTATTATATCTACTCCAATTTCAAATGATTGAGTTGATCTATAGGGTTCTCCATCTACAAATCTATTGAATTCAAAACTATATCTATTTCCAAATTTACTATATTTAGCTCTGTCATCCGATAGGATTCCTTCATATATCATCTCTGAAATCTTTTTTGTAAGAATTTGTGTTTCTATATGTTGTCTATCTATTTCTCTATTTATTTCTTGTTCTTCATTGGTTAGGAATATATATAGGTCTCCATTTTTTTGTACTAGTGTTTGACTAACTAAAACTTTTAATGCTTTTTCTACTTTTTCTTTAAGCTCTATTCTATCTTCATGTATATTAGATACCATAAGAGTAGTGATATTTTCTAGATTAGCTTCTACTTCTTTCACATATTTAATTAAAAATAAGGTTTTTAATACATTGACATTGAAATTATCTTCTTGTTTGCTAGGGTTTATATAATCATTTTCCAATGCTCTAGTTATTACTGCTGAATGGCTATGGTCTAGAAATTTTTCCAAGCCATCATAAAATATATTAAATGGAACTATTTCCTTATCTTCTTTATCCATTAGTTTTTCAGCACTTTCTTTAAATAAGGCCAACATAGATCGTTCACCTTCTGAAAGATGTTTACCGCTAGCCCCATGCTGTCTTATAGATGTCAATACACTTCCTAGCAAGTTAAACTGATAGGGGATAAAAGGATAAATGCTGTAAAAATCTTTGCTATCTTCATAAAGCTTTTTCTCTATACCATCATTAAATATCAGTAGATTTTTAATGATAGTTTCATTATTTTCATATAATACAGATAGTGTTTCCTTTGCTGTATCTGTTTTTTCTAGTATTCTCAATTTAATTACTTCATCTACATTGGCAGATGTTAGGTTTAATCTAGTGTCAAATCTTCCTTGAATTTTAGAAAAATCTCTTCCTTGGACTTCTGTTATTGAGTCTATATCTTGTTGACTAGTTACTACTATCCATGCCTTTCCATGACATGCTGTACCCAAATCTTCTGTTATTGTCTGTAAATTAAGCATTAAATCTGTATTTTCTCCAATATATTGGCCTATCTCATCTACTAAAAATACTATATGATGATTCCCACCTTTTTTATTTATGTAGTCTTTGACTAATTTTGCAAATCTTTCTATGCTTATTTCATAAAGGCTTGTGGTTGTTCTACTCCAGTCTCTAGCTGATTCTTCACTCATAACTCCTATATCTGCTAATGTTTTTATTACTTTATCTTTGTAAAATTTAAATTTATGACGGTTTTCTATCCAATTTAGATTATATAATTCTTCGTATCTTGTTTTAAATTTTTCATATACTCCATCTTCTGTCAATTGCCTTTCTAAATCAGCTAAGTGAGGATCCGTGCTAAAGCCTTGCATTTCATTAAATACTCTTAAAAAAACATTTAATATACTATCTTTGCCTTTGGTCCCTGCTGATTTGCTTTTTGAATCTATATTAAATAAGACTACATCTGTAGGTGTATTGCAAGCAAGCTCCATATCTGCTAATACCATAGAATCTTTTATTTTTCTATCATCTACAAAGTAATCTAATGCATTTTTGCCTTCTACTGTTCTATTTTCTAATAAATAAGATAGTATCTTTAGGAAGTGAGACTTACCACTACCAAAGAAACCTGATATCCATACTCCCATTTTATCTGTATTTCCAGCTATTCCTTTTTTATAATTACTGAAAAAATCTCTGAAATGTTTTTGTAGTTCTTTAGTTACCACATATTCTTCTAGTTCTTGCTTGATGTTTTCATCATCAGCTTGTCCTACTTTGATTACCCCTTGTATATCTCTACTAATCTCTTTTGCAAACATATCTTTTATTATCATAATATACTCCTCCTATATTATAAGTGGAAATGCTCTATAATAGTTTTCGTCTTTAAATTCTGAAAATAATACAAGACTTTGGCCGTCATATTCACCTGGATAAAAAAGCACTACTGGAGCTCTATCAAATACTAGATGAAGCTTGTTTAAAATTCCATGAGATCTTACAAATGGAAAGATTTTTCCTACTCCTGTAATAAATACAACTGAATTATCTGGTGTATTCTTTTCTATATAATTGTTGAAATAATTATCATCATAATCTATTCTTAATAGATCATTTACTGCTGAAATCAGATAATCTAATCCCTCATTTTCTTCCATTTCTATACAATCTTCTAGTAGTCCTTCTTCTTCTATTAAATCTATCATGATATCATATATATCATATATTTTTAATTTATATCCTTGTGAGTTTTCTGTATTTCTTTTCTTTAAATTTTCTACATAATCTCTTATTCTTAATTCTTCTTTAGCTGGATAGTCAAATATATAGTATCCTACTTCATTGCTAAGTCCTTTGCTTTTTATGAAATTTTCATCACTTATCCTGTCTTCTATCTCTCTAAGTCTTTCATCTAATGTTTTCATCTTATTCCCCCAAAAAAACTCTTAAAAAAGGATAGAGTTCTTTGCTCTTCATTTCTTTTTCCAGATTAATATCTAAAATTGGTTTCTTTATTATGAATGAATCATTCTCTTCTGTTAAAAGATTTGCTTCTTTTAAATATGTTCTATAAGCTCCTGCCAATCTTTTTTTTGTTTGTGATGTGAAATTTAATACTTTTTCACTTTGTTCAGATTTGTTTTTGATAAATATTCGTGTATCGCTATTATCAAATTCCCATTTTCCTATTATGATTTTTTCTCTATACACTTCATACATGTATTCAAAGAATAACCTATCTGTCATCATTAGTCCTAATATATTTATTAGCTTTTGATCTGAAACTGGCAATGTGTTAAATATATTCTTTATTTCTTCAGGCAATGCTTTAGTCCTTTTTGATACTTCGTTTATCATTTTCTTGCCATAAGCTTTTGATGGAGCTAAAAATATGTTTTCTTCTTCTTGTCTTTTTTTTATTTCTTTATCTTCAAGCCCTTTTACTAGCAATTCATTATATTTTTTAAACTCTTGAAACCAAAACCCTTTGCTTACAGCTCCAGCACTGTATTCTAGACTTTTCATCTTTTCACCTCTAGTTTTCTTCTAATAACACTTCACAAATATCACTAAGCTGACATTTTAAATAATTGCAAATCCTAACCAAAACATCCAATGATACATATTCATCTTTATTGAGTTTTGATAGTGTACTTGTACTAATTCCTATAGCTTCCCCCATTTTTGTTTTTTTAATATCCTTATCTATCAATAATTTCCATAAAGGTTTGTAATTCACACGCATAAAACCACCTCTTTCTAGTGAGTTTTTCTATATTAGCTATATAATATTATATTATATAGCTATCGACTTCTCAAATGTTATTTTTGTTTTTGCAAAGGTTAGTAGCTATTAATGAGGAATATGGAATTGCAAAATTTGCTCTTTAAAAATGAATTAATAGTAAGCGATCAATAATCCCATGGATTCACAAATGTTACGTAACATGAGATAATACTCTCTACAAAGTACTTTTAAAGTTAACAAAGTAACTTTGCCAACATTGAAAGTGTAGGGAGATGATTAACATTACAACTATGAAAGCTACTAAACATGAAATACTTAAGGCTCAATGGTCGGAAATCATTAAAAGGCATAGTGAAAGTGACCAGTCCATAAAAGAATGGTGTGAAGAAAATGATATTTCAAGAACCAAATTCTACTATTGGCAGCGAGTAATCAGACAAGAAGCCCTAATTAAAGCAGGAACACTAGCTGTTACAGGTCAAACTCAATTTATAGAAGTTAAGCCAAGTGAAGCTAAAGCCAATATAGTAGGATCTAAATCTAACAATAAAGGTATCTGTGCTATCTTGCGCTCAAATGGAAATGAAATTGAAATTCTAAATGGGGCAGATCCAAATACATTAGGTATAGTAATTAATTTAATTGGTAAATAATCATGAGAATTAAATTTCCGGATGATATACGAATATACATTGCCTGCGGTAAGACTGATATGAGAAAATCAATTGACGGTCTTTCCGCTATAGTATCTCAAAACTTTAAGCTAAATCCATTTGAAAATGCGCTTTTCCTCTTTTGTGGAGGTAAAAGAGATAGGATAAAAGCGTTGCTTTGGGAGGGAGATGGATTTCTTCTTCTCTACAAAAGGCTTGAAGGCGGGGTGTTTCAGTGGCCAAGAACTGAAGAAGATGGTAAGCGTTGAATAAAAGATGTATTGTATAAATATAGGGATATCGGTATGATATCCCTATAATAGTATTTATTCAGATTTACATGATTTTTGGACTAAATCATCCCAAGGCATCATTAGCTCTAGGATTTTAGGATTGGTTTTAAGATTGGATCCTGGTAATATTGACAGGATGTATTCTAAATATTTATAGGGGTTTAGTCCATTTGCTTTTGCTGTTTCTACTAGGGTGTAGACACAGGCACTTGCGTAGGCACCTTTTGGACTTCCGCAGAAGGTCCAATTTTTTCTACCTACTGTAAATGGTCTTATACTGTTTTCTGCAATATTATTGGATATGACACAGTTTCCATCTTCTAAGTAGGTTTCTAATTTTTCTTTATGATTTAGAGCATATTGTAATGCTTGTCCTATTTTAGATTTGGGAAGTACTTTATCATTATTATTTTCTACCCATAACCAAAAGGCCTCTAGAAGTGGTTTTTCTTTTTCTAGACGCTTAATTTTTCTTTTTTCTGGAGTGAGATCTTTAAACTTTCTTTCCCAATCAAAGAGTTTATTACAATATGCTATTCCTTTTGCTGGTAGACTTGCTTCTTCACTTTTTACATCTTTTGGAAGGGCATCTTTAAAGTATCTTCTAAGATGGGCCCAGCACAAACATTGGTGGATATCTTTTACCTTGTTATATCCTGAATATCCATCTGTATGGAGGTAGCCATTGAATCCTTTTAGGAAATCCTTGGCATTGTCTCCTGTTCTACCAGGTGCATATTTAAATATTCTTATTCCTCTCTTTGCATTAACTGAAGTAGAATACACCCACATATATGATTTTGTGGTATTTTTCTTACCTTCTTCATTTAATACTTGAACTGGAGTCTCATCAGCATGTAAATATTTATCTTTTAATAGTTCTTCCCTTAGCTTTTCTACTATGGGATTTAACCATTCTTCTGATGTTTTAATTATCCAGTTGGATAGGGTTGCTCTACTTATGGGAAAGCCCATCTGTTTCCAATCTTTTTCTTGCCTGTATAGTGGTACTGACTGTACAAACTTTTGATACATGGTCCAGGCTACTGATGATGCTGTGGCATAGGAATGCTGAAGTACAGGCTCGGGTGTATTTGGATTAAAGATTCCAGGTCTTCCTTCTTTTTTACATGTTCTACACTCATAATTTTCTTGATATATATTAATTACAGATATTTCTGCCGGTATGTATCTGATTTCTGATCTTACGAATTTTCTTCCTACAACTGAGAGTCTCTTTCCATCAATTGGGCAGATTTGCTGGGATTCTTCCAGCCTAAATATTTGATCTTGGCTAGGTAGGTTTTTAAACAAGTCTTTTCTCTTGTAGCCTTTTCTAGTTCTTTTAATAGGCTCTTCAAATGGAACAGGTTCTTGTATAGAGAAGTCGGCTTCTTTTTCAACTTCGTTAAATAGACCTAATTCCATATCATTAATGATTAATTGGCCGTCTATGGCAGAAGTCTTTTCTGTCTTTCTTCCATAGAGTTTCTTAATTAGGTATTCCATATTTTCATTAGCCTTTTTCAACTCTTCTCTAAGGCCTTCTATGGTTTTATTCTGTAATTCAATTGTATCTTGAAGTGTCTTTATCAAAGAGTTTTCATTCATTGGAATTTAGCCTTTCTAATATGTTTTATTTAAATATATTATATCATTTTCCTAACCTACAAACAACAAAAAAATACTTGAAACTATGTAATTTTGAGCAGTTTCAAGCATCTATATTATCCTTTTGTTATCTATCTTTTGAATGACCTTTTTTTGATCAATTGATAAACCCTCTATTAGCCATCTATATTGCTGAGGAGTAATTTCCCTAACATCTTCTTCAGTTCTTGGCCACTGAAACACCCCGCCTTCAAGCCTTTTGTAGAGAAGAAGAAATCCATCTCCCTCCCAAAGCAACGCTTTTATCCTATCTCTTTTACCTCCACAAAAGAGGAAAAGCGCATTTTCAAATGGATTTAGCTTAAAGTTTTGAGATACTATAGCGGAAAGACCGTCAATTGATTTTCTCATATCAGTCTTACCGCAGGCAATGTATATTCGTATATCATCCGGAAATTTAATTCTCATGATTATTTACCAATTAAATTAATTACTATACCTAATGTATTTGGATCTGCCCCATTTAGAATTTCAATTTCATTTCCATTTGAGCGCAAGATAGCACAGATACCTTTATTGTTAGATTTAGATCCTACTATATTGGCTTTAGCTTCACTTGGCTTAACTTCTATAAATTGAGTTTGACCTGTAACAGCTAGTGTTCCTGCTTTAATTAGGGCTTCTTGTCTGATTACTCGCTGCCAATAGTAGAATTTGGTTCTTGAAATATCATTTTCTTCACACCATTCTTTTATGGACTGGTCACTTTCACTATGCCTTTTAATGATTTCCGACCATTGAGCCTTAAGTATTTCATGTTTAGTAGCTTTCATAGTTGTAATGTTAATCATCTCCCTACACTTTCAATGTTGGCAAAGTTACTTTGTTAACTTTAAAAGTACTTTGTAGAGAGTATTATCTCATGTTACGTAACATTTGTGAATCCATGGGATTATTGATCGCTTACAGAAGATGTTAGGGAAATTACTCCTCAGCAATATAGATGGCTAATAGAGGGTTTATCAATTGATCAAAAAAAGGTCATTCAAAAGATAGATAACAAAAGGATAATATAGATGCTTGAAACTGCTCAAAATTACATAGTTTCAAGTATTTTTTTGTTGTTTGTAGGTTAGGAAAATGATATAATATATTTAAATAAAACATATTAGAAAGGCTAAATTCCAATGAATGAAAACTCTTTGATAAAGACACTTCAAGATACAATTGAATTACAGAATAAAACCATAGAAGGCCTTAGAGAAGAGTTGAAAAAGGCTAATGAAAATATGGAATACCTAATTAAGAAACTCTATGGAAGAAAGACAGAAAAGACTTCTGCCATAGACGGCCAATTAATCATTAATGATATGGAATTAGGTCTATTTAACGAAGTTGAAAAAGAAGCCGACTTCTCTATACAAGAACCTGTTCCATTTGAAGAGCCTATTAAAAGAACTAGAAAAGGCTACAAGAGAAAAGACTTGTTTAAAAACCTACCTAGCCAAGATCAAATATTTAGGCTGGAAGAATCCCAGCAAATCTGCCCAATTGATGGAAAGAGACTCTCAGTTGTAGGAAGAAAATTCGTAAGATCAGAAATCAGATACATACCGGCAGAAATATCTGTAATTAATATATATCAAGAAAATTATGAGTGTAGAACATGTAAAAAAGAAGGAAGACCTGGAATCTTTAATCCAAATACACCCGAGCCTGTACTTCAGCATTCCTATGCCACAGCATCATCAGTAGCCTGGACCATGTATCAAAAGTTTGTACAGTCAGTACCACTATACAGGCAAGAAAAAGATTGGAAACAGATGGGCTTTCCCATAAGTAGAGCAACCCTATCCAACTGGATAATTAAAACATCAGAAGAATGGTTAAATCCCATAGTAGAAAAGCTAAGGGAAGAACTATTAAAAGATAAATATTTACATGCTGATGAGACTCCAGTTCAAGTATTAAATGAAGAAGGTAAGAAAAATACCACAAAATCATATATGTGGGTGTATTCTACTTCAGTTAATGCAAAGAGAGGAATAAGAATATTTAAATATGCACCTGGTAGAACAGGAGACAATGCCAAGGATTTCCTAAAAGGATTCAATGGCTACCTCCATACAGATGGATATTCAGGATATAACAAGGTAAAAGATATCCACCAATGTTTGTGCTGGGCCCATCTTAGAAGATACTTTAAAGATGCCCTTCCAAAAGATGTAAAAAGTGAAGAAGCAAGTCTACCAGCAAAAGGAATAGCATATTGTAATAAACTCTTTGATTGGGAAAGAAAGTTTAAAGATCTCACTCCAGAAAAAAGAAAAATTAAGCGTCTAGAAAAAGAAAAACCACTTCTAGAGGCCTTTTGGTTATGGGTAGAAAATAATAATGATAAAGTACTTCCCAAATCTAAAATAGGACAAGCATTACAATATGCTCTAAATCATAAAGAAAAATTAGAAACCTACTTAGAAGATGGAAACTGTGTCATATCCAATAATATTGCAGAAAACAGTATAAGACCATTTACAGTAGGTAGAAAAAATTGGACCTTCTGCGGAAGTCCAAAAGGTGCCTACGCAAGTGCCTGTGTCTACACCCTAGTAGAAACAGCAAAAGCAAATGGACTAAACCCCTATAAATATTTAGAATACATCCTGTCAATATTACCAGGATCCAATCTTAAAACCAATCCTAAAATCCTAGAGCTAATGATGCCTTGGGATGATTTAGTCCAAAAATCATGTAAATCTGAATAAATACTATTATAGGGATATCATACCGATATCCCTATATTTATACAATACATCTTTTATTCAACGCTTACAATTAATAGATATAATAATATAAAAAAGAGCCCGTTTTCTTTAATTAGGCCCTCTGTTTAATATATTCCTATGAAAAATTTATAAATTCATTGCTATATAATCATATTTTGTATTTCTTTAAACCCATTAAGTTCTAGTTCACTATAATTTAACTTCTCGGCTTTAAACTTTATTTTTAAGGTGCTTTTGGATTTTAATGTCATGCAACCTACAGTAATATTTTCGCTAACTTTATTTTTGTCTAATTCATACTTTAATATATTTAAATAAGTAATCACATGTCTATCAAAACCTTTAGGCCCTACTTTAAGCTCATAAAATCTCGAATCAAGGCTATTATAAGCTGCTATATCCACCGTCTTTCTACTCTTACTCTTATCCTCATTACAATTATATATTATGTCTTTTTCATTGATTTTAACCATGCACCCAAAACATATTTTATCGCTCTCCCCACTATATATGCTTTTATAATGAATTTCTAGTAAATATTCAAAAACAAGCCCCCTAAACTTATTCAAATGAGATGCTTTTATTGACTTAAACGACTGGTATAATTCATCTAAAAAGTTATCTAACACTTCTTGCCCATGTAAGAGTTGAAGGTCTGGAAGTTCCTTTTTCCACTTTTTATATCTCTTATCAAAATCTATGTTATCTATAAAGGTTAACAAAAATTCTTTTAATAAACTTAAGAGTTTAGGATTATTATAAACATTATAAGCTATGTTTCTAGCTTTTTTATCAAAATATTTCATATCATGTTCTAAGAAATCTTTGACCTCAAATTCTACTTTACAACTGTCATTGATTTTGCTATTATTCATTAAGTTGTTCTCTTGACTTTTTTATTTCATTCATTATTTCAGTGATGTTTAATACAGGTAGCAAAATAGGTCTTAAGTTCATCTTTAACATAATATTATTTATAGTCTCTCTTGAATAGCTCCACAACATTGGAATTGATTGAACTTCTAAGAAAAACTCAAATTCTTTCTTATCTATTGGTTTTATACCTTCACAGATTGCTTCATATACTATTTCTATTTCGAAAAAAGTTTTTTCTTCACTTGTTCCCTTTACCTTTGTTTTTAAGAAAGTCTTTCCTTTTATTTCACTAATAACTTCTCCAAAATTACCTACACTTGTTTCTACATTAATATTTTCTTTATCATGATTATCATTAAAATCTGAACTTACAAAAGAATTTATTGAAACAACTCTTACAGATTTTAACTGAATATTATGATGTTGTTTGTTTGAAACCTTGTCCACTTTAATCTCCTCCCAAACTTAAATAAATCTATTGTTTTTAAAAGAAAAGTCTGCTTATTAGCAGACTTCAATTTACATTCAAAATTATTTAGTAAGTGTTCCTCAGAATTAATTATTAAACATTCTCTATTAATAGGTATATTTGCTTCAGGTACATTAGGGTTGGTATCTTCACTACTTATTACTTGATCATATATCTCTTTATTTGACAACTCTAAAGTTCTATCAATTACATTATCAATAAACTCTACTAAAAAATCTAAAGTTGCTTCATAGTTTCCATTTTCTAAAGAACTTCTAATTAAGAAATCATAATATCTAATTACACTGTATAAGTGTTTTACATTATATTTTTTTGATTCCTGAATAAGTCTTTTAATATTGTCTATACTTTCTTCTTTTAACCATTCTAAAAAACATTTAATTTCATCATTATTAATATTTTCAGTGATATCAATGAAGTTTGAATAGTTATGGAATTTAAAGTTTTCAATATAAACACTTACATATTGCTCTATTCTTTTAAAGTAAGATATTAAACAGTCATTTATCAGCTTTTCTCTAACAATATACTCATCATATAGGAAAAGTTCTCTATCTATGGAGTAATTCTCAAAGTTTTCTTCATGGTTTTTAAATTCAATTTTTAGTTTTTCATCTGAATTAAACCATGTTTCTATATTTAATATGAGTTTATTCATTTCATCACTCCCTAAAATTCCATATGTTATCAAGTTTTAATATTAATTATATTAATATTGTTATCCAAAACTACTAATAATAATCATTTCTTAAAAATGTATACTATTAACAGTATATACTTAATTGAATTTTTTTTCAAACACTTTTATTGTTATTCTATTTAATTCTATATATAATTTGAATTTACATAGCCCACAGTAATAGCTAGTAACTTAATAACTTATTTTAGTTAATACTCTACAATTATATTCTCTCTAAAACAGTCTCCTTTCAACATCATCTAATCTCGTTAACTTACCATTAATTCTAACTTTTTTGCCTTCTAAAATTTCAACTCTATTTCTGTTTATTAAATATTGATTAAATTCTTTTCTGACAGTCCAATTCTTCTCCTTTGCTATATCTTTAAGTTTTTTATAGACTTCTATTTCTAAATTACTACTTAATTTTAACTCATGCATATTTTCTGCATTTATTAATAGATAAAGGGTTGTATAAGATACAAGTTGTGTTCCGGCTTGAATTGGTTTTATATGACTTATCTCTTTTATATCATATAAATCAAATCTTAGATATATCTGTTTTTCTGATCCTTTTCTAACTGGAATAGATTTACATTCTCCTCTTTTATACCTATCTATATTTTTAATTTTAGCAAAATACTTTATTCCACCTTCTTCGCCAAAGGATTTTTTAGATTGATAAAATGCTAAATAGTCTACTCCTATTCTAATATTCGAAAGTCTTTTTTCTGGTATATGATAAAATTTATTGTCTTTGTATGCTTTTAAATGTTTTTTATCTTTTACATTAACTACCATAACATTTTCAAATTTAAATTTAGCATAATCATCATATTCATCTACTAAAATCCTCTTGTTCTTAGCTTCTAAATCTGATTGATCTATTATATTTTTTAGATGATTTGTAATCAAAGTTGTACTGCCTGGTAACATGGGAAAAGCTCCTATATTTACCTTTTCTATGCTTTTGTAAAATTTATGGTTTATAAAGTCCTTTTCATCACCATATGGAAACATTACATATGCTCCAAATGTCTCATATTTATATTGGAATTCATCACTCATTTTAGAAACTATTGCATCTCTATATCTATGCATCACATTTATATCTTCAATCATAGGCCCTACTTTTCCATTATCAACATTAACCCTGTATTTTGCATCAAATATATATGTTCTATTAGATTTATCATTTAAATTTTTGATATGAAGTACAGTGTCTGGCCTTTGATCTGTTGTAGGCATAAAGTAGGATTTATTGTACCACAGTTCAAGTTTGTTTTTATGATTTTTATATATCATTTTAGCCTGAGAATTTTGCGTTAAAGTCAAATTCATTCCGTTATCCTTATATTCCAATATCCCATATTGCTCTACTTCAAATCCTAAATCAGATAGTATCTTGTGAATCTTAATGTAGCACCACATTTCATATAAAGAGTAAAGTTTTTTAGGCGTTATTTTAAATAGATCATCCCCTAAATCTAGTCCTTTATTAAGCATTACATATTTCTTATACATTTCTCTATATCCAGATCCCATTTTAAAGACTAAGCTCATACTTTTATTGCCATTGATGTTACTAATATTTTGGAAATACTTATTTAAATGTAATTGTAGAATTTTCTTTTTTTCATGTATAAAATCTATATATTGTTTCTTTCTGAGTTCATTTTTTAATAATATTTTTTCTATTTCTTCTAGTCTTTTTATTATTCTTTGAATCATATATTTTACAAATCTATTTTCAAATATATCGATAGTAGTTACTTTTTTCTCTTCTATTACTTTTTCTGGATAATAATTTTTTCCATTTATATTGATAAATCCTTTATCCGATTCAATTAATAGTTTAGAATTATTTCTTAAATAAGATCTCGTTGAATTAGAGATTCGCTTTGCTCTTTTTGTATCTCTGATCCTATTATAGCTTATAATGTTGTGATTAAAGTTTTTTTCTATTCTTTCTAATGAACTTATAAGTTTTTCAAATATATGCTCTAGTATTCTCAAAAATTCATTATTAGTCTGATAAGGTACATCTCTTAATGCAGTATTCAAGTAAGTTATATCTATAGTTTTAAAAGCTAATGCTGAAATTTCTTCGTTTATTTCTTTGATCATTTCTCTGTAATCTTTTAAATAATCTAATTTTGAAGGAAAAACTTCTATGGTGAAACTTAATGCTTTTTTATTATTTTTTATAATATCTATATTTGTATATCCAATATCTGCTGAAAATCTTATATTTCCTATTAATATATCTCCAATTTCAATAAATTCCTCTGATATATTAATTCCCCCATAATAAACTTGATACTTGTCTCTATTTTTCATCTGAAGGGTTAATTGATATAATCCATTTTCAAAGAAACTCGGTTTCATTGAAAAACCATTGTTTTCAACTAATATTCCAAAGTCAGTTATTGTTTTTGTTTTTAAGTTTCTATATATAGTTTTATTAATCTGAAATCTTGCTGGAATATTTCTGTTTATTTTAAGTTGTTTATTCTTTTCATCACATATATCGCCAGATATATTTAAGGTAAAATCTTCGCTTTCTATTTCTATTTTTTTCTCAGTCTTACCAGTACGATGCAAATCCATTTTCAAAACTCCTTAACATTAACAATATCTTTTTGGCACTATTGATATATTTAGCAGTATCTAAGTTATTTGTTCCATCTTCTATATAATTTAGCTCTCCAGATATTTCTCCTTTAGGATTACAAAAGTTATAGAGTTCTATAAGTATTTCTTTGATAAAGTAATCTCCCCCATTAATAGTTGGTAGTATTTTTTGCAGTATTTGATAATCTAATGCCATATCTTCATCTAAAAGATCATTTAATTTGTTTTCTAACATATAAAATATTATTTCATCTCTCACTCTGTATCCAAAATGATTATTCACAGATGATAATATTTCATTAATTCTAATGATTTTTGAGTTTGTTTTAGTTACATATTCTCTGTCTTTATTTAAAGCATCTCTAATAGATATAAATCTCGTTTTTAATATACTGTTATTAGCTTCTACTGTGGTACTATATTCTGTATCAAAATCTAGTTCTTCTAATCTCACTTCAGAAAATTCAATAGTATTTGCTCTATCCAATACTTTTTTACTAAAAGAAAATGTAGTATCGTCCATATTTACTGTACCGATAATATATAAGTTTTCTGGAAATCTTAAATCTGCGTATTTATTGTTGGAAGGTAAATATTCTTTAGGAAATATTTTATCTGTTTGTATTCTATTGTTTTCTTTAAACGATCTCGATTCAATTATACTTAGATATTCACTTAGATAATACTCTACACGAGCTAAATTCATTTCATCTAAACATATAAAGTATGGCTTATCTATATTTTCTGGTTTTGAAGCTTCATATATGATATCTGATAATGATCCTGGAATATATTCATCATTTATGCTCTTATATCCAAATAATTCGGAGCTGTCGTTCCAATCTGGTTTTACGCTTATTATTCTATATCTCCCATTGTCACTTGTCGATTTTAAAGCTTCAGCAAATAATTTAACTAACTTTGACTTTCCAGTCCCGCTTATTCCCGCTAAAATTACGAATGGTTTTGTTTTTAAGCTAAGGTAAAAATTACATATATCTTCATAAGAAAAAACAAACCCCTTAGAATTTATATATTTGCTTACATGATTAAGCAAAGCTTTTGTGTCTTTATTACTCATCTCTGTAACCTCTATTTTTTTGATTTCTATTTGTGATTGGTTATTTTTTTGTTTAAAAGAAACATATAATGGATTGGTTTGATTTCCAAGTGCAACTTTTCCATTTTCAGAATCATATCTTTTTAAGTTGTTTATTATTGACTCATCTATATGTTCCATTTCTCCAATCAAAAATCCTGCTACACATCTATCTATATCTTGTTTATAGTACTCAGGAATAAGATAATCTTTTTCTTTAACTTCGTAGTTAGAAAGTATATCAAAAACTTTAGCCTTAGCTTTTATTTCTCCTCCTGTAACTAAAAACACATATATATCATGCCCATCAGAAATTTGATTTTTTATTCTATTAACTTTGTCTTTGCCTATTTTAGGACTTTTAATTGTCGGTTTTATAACTCCCCATATCACTTTTCCATTTTTATCTATTACTTCTCTATGCTTTTCTATAGTATTTATATTATATACATTGTCATTATATTTGAGTATTACATGCATTATTTCTTTCATATTAAATCACTACCTATTTTATATTTTTATAATTATTATCTTTATTTTATCGTACATATATAATTCGACATAACTCCTTAAATCTCCTTCTTTTTCCTAAAAATTATTCTACAAAGTTTCCTTCTTAGGATATATATTAGTAAATTCTTCTACTTTATGTATCTTTCAATGGTAAATTTAAATTATCTCATTATTTTATACTAACAAGACTCAGATTGTTGACAAAGCCATAAGCTATTCTAAATATCTTGTGAATTTTCTTTTGTGTAAATAAGTAAATTAGTATAAGAAAACCCTCTATCCCTACATTTATATACCAAACAAATTTAAAGTTAATCGGAATAAAACATATAAAGATTTAAAATAATATTATAAATTTACTAGTCTAATTCTAGCTAAAGTGGACAAATTGTATTTATGTATGTCCACTTTAGCTAGAATTTTAATGTGTTTTTGATTGAATATGGTGAATATTAGTTATTTTATTTGGCATATAAATTGCAATATATATCGTTGCGCTATTTTATAAATTAAAATCTAAATAAAAAAGGAGGTTTTTTATGACTACCAAAACAATTAAAGCTCTTGGCAAGAAACATTATGATGCAATTGTAAAAATTAGACATAAAATTCATATGCATCCTGAAATTGCTTTTCAAGAGTACAAAACATCTGAACTTGTAGCAAGCGAATTGAGAAATATGGGAATAGAAGTAAAAGAAAAAATTGCTAAAACTGGTGTAATAGGGTTGATAAGAGGTGGAAAACCAGGAAAAACAATACTACTTAGAGCAGATATGGATGCTTTAGAAATTGACGAAGATGTGAACGTTCCATACAAATCAAAAACAAATGGAAAAATGCATGCTTGTGGTCATGACGGGCATACCGCTGGGGTTTTAGGAGCAGCAATGATTCTAAATGATATGAAGGAGGATATTAATGGGAATATAAAACTGGTTTTTCAACCTGCTGAAGAATCTGATGGTGGAGCAAAACCTATGATTGATCAAGGCATTATGACTAATCCAAGTGTTGATGCTGCTATAGGTTGCCATTTATGGGGTGACTTTACAGAAGGTGAAGTTCATATAAAAGAAGGTCCAGTGATGGCATCACCAGATGTTTTTAGTTTTAAAATAATCGGAAAAGGTGGACATGCAGGTCTACCCCATCTATCTATTGATCCAGTTTTAATTGCCTCTCAAGCAATTTGTAGTATCCAAGGAATTATAAGCCGAAGAATGAATCCTTTAAAACCTGCTGTAATATCTTGTTGTTCTATACACGGAGGTGAAAACTACAATATAATTCCAAGTGAAGTTGAAATAAAAGGAACTGTAAGAACTTTTGACAAGGATTTAAGAGATTCTATACCAAATAAAATTGAGGAAATATTAAAATCTACAACTGAACCCTTTGGAGCTAATTATAAATTTAAATATACAAAACGCTTTCCTCCCCTTATTAATAATAAGGAAATGGTAAAGTTAGCAACAGAATCCGTATCAAAATTAATTGGGGAAGAAAATGTATTTAAACAAAAAGAAGCAAATATGGGAGGAGAAGATTTTGCATATTTTGCACAAGAAGTTCCTTCAGTATATTACTTTATTGGTATAACTCCTGAAAATGAGGAAACAATTCTTCATCATAATCCAAAATTCAGATTTGAAGATTCAAATTTACTACTTTTATCTGAATCTATGGCTCAAATAGCTATAGATTATCTAAATAAAATCAAATAAAGGGGAATTTATATAATGATAAAAAATAAATCTACGGAAAACAGCAAAGAGAAATGGTACAAAAAAATGCCACATCCTTATATACTATTATTTATGATAATAGTTGTAGTTACTGCCCTCACTTATATTATACCTGCAGGTGAATTTGCAAGAATGGATGTTAATGGTAGGTCAGTCGTTGATCCTAATGGCTTTTCCTATATAGATCAAACTCCAGTAGGTATATTTGATATGTTTCAATCTATTCCTCAGGGTTTGGTAGATTCAGCTAATATAATGGTTATAGTATTTATAGCTAGTGCATTTTTTAAAGTTATAGATACTACTGGTGCATTAGAAAATGGAATTGCTGTTAGTGTCAGAAAAATACGAAGCCAAAATATCTCCGATACTCTTTTAATTTGGATAGTAACATTTGTTTTTGGTCTACTTGGTGCTGTTGTTGGTTTTGAAAATAATATTGCTATTGTCCCTATTGGAATTCTACTATCCCTTGCTCTTGGGTATGATCTAATGGTGGGAGCAGCTATGACAATAGGCGGTATTGGTCTTGGATTTGCTACCTCTCCTATAAATCCTTATACTGTTGGAGTAGCTCATGAAATTGCAGAATTACCTGTTTTTTCTGGGTTTGCGCTTAGATCTCTTTACTCACTATCTTCAATGGCAGTTTTAGCATTTGCTATTTCAAAATATGCAAAAAAAATCAAATCTGATCCTAGTGCTAGTTTAGTAAAAGATGTTGATTCTAAAGGATTAAACCTTTCAAAAAAGCTAGAAGATTACAAAATGACAGGGACACATAAAGCGGTAATAGCTGTTCTTTTGGGTACAATTGGAGTAGTAATCTTTGGTACACTAAAATATAAATGGTATTTAGGAGAAATTACAACTACATTTTTTATAGGTTCAATTCTAGTAGGTATTGTAGCTAAGATAAAGCCAGATGATTATGTCAAAACGATGATCAAAGGTGCTTCTGAAGTAACTTCTGGTGCTTTAATAGTAGGTCTTGCAAGAGCTATTTCTATAATTTTAATTAACGGAAACATTAGTGATACTGTCATATATGCTTTATCAATGCCTTTACAGAATTTACCTACAATGGTTTCTTCAGTCTTGATGAGTGTAGTTCATGCAATAATTAACTTTTTTATTCCTTCAGGAAGTGGACAAGCCATGGCTACTATGCCTATAATGATACCCTTAGGTGATTTACTTAATATGACTCGCCAGACTGCAACTCTAGCTTTCCAAGTTGGTGATGGTATAACTAACCTTCTTTATCCAACATTAGGTGGATTAATGGCCATGTTGGCAGTTTCAAGAGTACCTTTTGATCGTTGGTTTAAATTTATATTACCTGCTATATTAAAAATTACTGTTGTTGGATGGATTTTCACCATAATAGGTGTAGCAATAAATTGGGGACCATTTTAATTATTTAACTGAATTATAAATCAAAGTTCTTACTTGAATCCTAGCTACGAAATTTTTCTTAGCTAGGATTTTCAAATAAAGATTTATTCAAAATACTTATACCATGAATTAGTTAAAGTAAAATGTTATAATGTAACTAAATTTATAAAAAGGAGACTATGAAATTTGAATAAAATTATAGGCATAGGTGCATTAAATGAAAATACCAGAAAGTTTTATGAAGATTCTTTAAGTGAAATTTTAGGAGATAAATTCGTTATTAAATCATATAACTTTAATAACTATGATGGTACTACCCTAAATGTAGACATTCTACTAATATCTACACCTATAATGATTAATTCAGTAAAACAATATCTCCGAAAAGATACTGAATTGATAGTAATGGGACGGACATTCTCAAAAAAATCTTATAATTTATTGAAAAATATACCCAAAAAAACAAAGGCATTATTAGTAAATAATGGTATGGATGCAACTTTTGAAACTATGTCATTAATCTATTCACTAGGTTTTGAATTTGAATTACACCCATATTATCCTGGAGTAAAAGAAAAGAAACATATAAAGATTGCGATAACTACTGATGAGGAACATATTATCCCTAAAAGTATAGATAAAATATATAATATAGGCCATATGGTCTATACTATGAATACAATAGTTGACCTTCTAAGTAAATTAAACTTAAATGAAAATATAAAAGACCATATTTTATATAAATATCAACAAAAAATTATACCCCAAGAAACAGGGGTCAGTACATTAATATCCAATAATACTTTTATAAAGACATATATGCATATTATTTTAGATTTAACTAATGATGGAGTAATAGAAACAGATACTTTTGGTAAAATTATCAAAGTAAACAATAAAGCAAAGTCTCTTCTTAGATTGAATAAAGAAGTTATTGTAGGAAAAAATATAAATGAAATTATAAATATTAATATAAATAAATTAGATAATCAATCTCAAATAAATAATCTGTTATTAGACTATAAAAAAGAAAAATTTATAGTAAATTTAAAACCTCTAAAAATATTTGACAATAAAATCGGTAATATTATAATGCTAGAAAATATTACAAAGCTTCAAAAGCTTGAAGAGCAAGTACGGAAGGAAATTGCTCGCAAAGGATATGAAGCAAAATATACATTTGATAGTATCATTGGTAACAGTAAGAAAATAATTGAAACTAAAAAAATAGCTAAAAAAATGGCTTTATCTAACGCTTCTATCTTGATTTTAGGTGAAACTGGAACTGGAAAAGAATTATTTGCTCAATCTATACATAACTCATCTAATAGAAAAAACTTTCCTTTTGTTGCAATAAACTGTGCTGCTTTGCCCAAAAATTTAATAGAAAGTGAACTCTTTGGTTATGAAGAAGGTGCATTTACGGGGGCAAAAAAAGGTGGAAAAGCTGGAGTCTTTGAAGAAGCCCATCTAGGAACTTTATTCTTAGATGAAATAGGAGATCTACAATTAAGTATGCAAGCAAGATTATTAAGAGTATTACAAGAAGGAGAAGTAGTCAGAATAGGAAGTAATAAAACTATAAAAGTTAATGTAAGAATAATATCAGCTACTAATCAAGATCTTTACAAGCTAGCTGAGAATGGTGAATTTAGATGGGACTTGTACTATAGATTAAATGTTTTCCCATTAAGTATTCCATCTCTGAATGATAGAATAGACGATATAGAGCTTATATTTAAAGAATTTATTTATAAATTCGGAAGTGGTAAAAAAATTGATAAAAATGTTATTCAATCTTTAAAGTCTCATAAATGGAATGGAAATGTTAGAGAATTAAAGAATGTTGCAAGATATTTAAGTGAAATGGGATCAGATCCAATAATCTTAGATGATCTTCCCTTTCCATTTTTTGAAAATGCTAATGATAAAGAAAAAATCTCTAAAATCGAGTTAGAAATACTTAAAATAATATACTCTCATATGATAGAAAAAAGAAAAATCGGCAGAAAAAAAATATCTCTTCTTTTAGAAAAAGATAAAATATATTTAAGTGAACGAGAAGTTAGAAATATATTGACTCAACTATCTGATAGAGAATATGTAAATATTGGAATTGGTAGACAGGGTACAAAGCTAACCGAAAAAGGAATGAATTTTATTAATATATAAGTAGAACTTGTAGACTCTACTTATATATTAGTTTTTATCCTTACTTGATTTAATAATAAGATCATTATACTCTAGTTTTATTCTTATCTATCATTTTATTTTCATATATATACCTTAGCATATATAATTATCTTTTTATGTGATTCTAATTCCACATCAATCTCCATTCTAAGTATTATTGTATATCTTCCTCTTAACCCTATAAGCTGCATTAATTTTATCTAGTTTTAACTCTTGCAAATGCTCTATAAACTAGAGGTGATTGAGCAAAAAAATAATTGCCCTAAGATTTTTCTATCTAAAAGCAATTATTTTATAAATCAATATATTAATACATTTTTTATTTTTCGAAGGAAAATCTATATAAAACCTTATCTATAACTATATTGCTATAACTCATTAAATCAATTACATAAGTATTTACTTCCCTGCCTTCTTCCCCATAAATCTTTACTTTAGGTCTTGAATGAATTTCATTATTAGCTTCATATATAATACCTTCCCGTCTATCGCTTAAAGATACTAAGGTCCCTTTTGGAAAAATATTTATTGATTTTGCAAAATCTTCTATTGTTTCTAAACAAAATTCATCTCCTCCAGATGCTAATAAATATTCCATAGTCTCATTTACAGGGGCAGCTCTTCTATAAGATCTATTTGATGTAAGAGCATCAAACACATCACATATTGAAGCTATTTTGCTAAATAAATGAATTTCATTTCCCCTTAGATTCCTTGGATAGCCTGAACCATCTTCTCTTTCATGATGAGATAGAGCAATATTAATAGAAGTGATTGGTAGAGATGTATAATTTTTCAAAAAATCATAACCTTTTTGTGAATGGGTTTTTACAATTTCAAATTCTTCCTTGGTTAATTTACCTGGTTTATTAATTATTTCTATTGGTATAAAAGTTTTTCCTATATCATGAAATATACACCCTATAGCTAGTCTTTTTATTTCATTCATACTGAAATTTTTATTCCTTGCTATTACAGTAGATAGCATCATTACATTTAAACTATGGTTCACTGTATAATCATCATATATGGATATATTTACTAGGTTTTCTAAGATATTTTTACTAAATATTACATCATAAAGAACTTCATTAATTATTTCATTTATATCCCAAACATTTTTCTCTACTTTTTTTGCATCTGCTTTCCCAGAATTGTTAAAATCTATAATAATATGCTTTAAATTTTCTTGCAATTCATGAATTTTATTCATAGTTTTAGGTTTTATAATTTCTTCAATTATCTCATCAGTATATCTATCTTTAATGTATATACTAAAAAAACCCACGCTTTTTAATTTTCTAATGATACTTTCATTTAGCCTTACCCCTTCTTTTAGAAGTATAGTTCCCAAGTTATTATACAGAGTTCGCCCTAGTATATCTCCTTCTTTTGCATATTCTATTGGAATTTTTCTCACTATTTGACACCTCTAGCTTTTGGTTTTTATAATATTTGTAACATTATATATTAAAATAAATATTTATTTTAATAAAATATACTTAACTTCTCTTATTGTATCAAATATATTGTTTAATATCTATTAAAAATAGATAAAATCAATCCCTCAAAATTTTCACATCAACTACTCTATCTTCTTCAAAACTAATCACTAGCCATTCACTATCTATACTAATTAATCCTCTCTCATCTCCTAGATAATAGACTATATTATCATCTTCTTTAAAATATGGATCTTTTGTGTCTTCTCCTAAGATCTGTCTTATCTCTTCTATATTCTTACCTAATAAGTCGTGTTTTCTAAACATATCATCTACCATTTTTACCCGCTCTCTAGGATATTTTATCCAACGATTAGTAGAAAAAGTGTGTTTGTATTTATATTTTGCTCCTATAAATATAATCCCTAGGATAAATATACCTAGAAAGATATATCTTAATTTAATATTTTTAAGTTTGTTTCTCATTTATTTTCCTCTTTTTTAGTCTATTTTTCAATAATTATAACATTCAATCTTCAAATAGTAAATTTCTTCTCTAGATTTTACATGCTAATTTACCAATAAAAAAATTAAATATATGTCAGAATTATAAAAATTTACTTTGGAAATCATTGTCACCAATTACAATTATCCATAATATATATATATAATTGACTTTAAATAAAAAAAATTATAAAATTATAAGAAATCACTAAGGGGGTAATTTTATGACAAAAAATCAATTTGCCTCAAGTCCTATTGATGAATTTAGAAAGCTTATAGGAAATACACCATTACTTGAAATAGACTTTAAATATAAGGGTGAGATGAGAAAAATATTTTCTAAAGCTGAACACTACAATCTTACTGGAAGTATTAAAGACAGAATGGCTCTTCATATTATGGATAAATCCTATAAAAACAATTTAATAAAAAAAGAAGACACCATTGTAGAAGCTACAAGTGGAAATACAGGAATTTCCTTTTCTGCAATAGGCACTTCTCTAGGTCACAAAGTAACCATATTTATGCCTGACTGGATGAGCGATGAAAGAAAGAATTTGATTAGATCTTTTGGGGCAAATATAGAACTAGTAAGTTCAGAGCAAGGTGGGTTTTTAGGTAGTATAAAGATGACAGAAGACTTACAAAAGGAAAATGAAAATATATTTTTACCTTGCCAATTTTCAAATCAATATAATATTGAAGCACATTATTTAACAACTGGCCCTGAAATATGGAATCAATTAAAAGAAATAAATTTAAAACCAGATGCTGTAGTAGCCGGTGTTGGTACAGGTGGTACCATAATGGGAATTGGAAAGTATTTAAAAGAGCAAAATCCAAATATAAAAGTATATCCCCTTGAACCATCAAATTCTCCTACTATGAGCACTGGATACAAGGTAGGAAAACATAGGATACAAGGAATTTCAGATGAGTTTATTCCAGAGATAATCGATTTAGATGCTCTAGATGATGTAATATCTGTAGATGATGGGGATGCTATAATTATGGCACAAAAACTAGCATCTCAATTAGGATTAGGCGTAGGAATATCCTCAGGAGCAAACTTCATAGGTGCTTTAAAAGTACAAGAAAAACTAGGTAAAGACAGCGTAGTAGTTACAGTTTTTTCAGATGATAATAAGAAATACTTGAGTACAGATTTAATGAAAGAAGAACCTATCAAACCAGAATATTTGTCAACTGACATTGAATTATTAGGAGTAAGAGCACATAAGTGTTAATATATTTATAGCCCCTAAAACCATAGTTCTAGTACAAAATTTTATCCAATCTTCATCTACAAAAAACTTAGAATTATGTCCTGGTGCATAGTCTCCAGTTCCTACCATATAATAAAGTGACGGTACTCTTTGTGAGATAAATCCAAAGTCTTCAGATGCCATTATAGGCTTTGCATCTTTTAAGATATATTCCTTTGGACTATTTTCATCATAAGTTTCACCGTCAATGTCCTTAATCAAATCTAAAAAATTCATTTCAAAAGCATTGCTAATTTTTCTAGTTATGTTTTTATCATTGTAGACAGAAGGATATCCTTCATTAAACGAAAATTCACATTCTCCCCCAAAACTATTTGCTATTCCCATGGATATAGTTTGAATTTTTTCTTTCATTATATCCCGAGATTCTGAGTTTAGTGATCTCATCATTCCCTTTAATTCTACATTATCTGCCACTATATTTGTAGCAGTACCACCATTTATCTTTCCTATGGAAAATGTACAAATATCAAAGGGATTTATACTTTTACTTATTATAGAATTTAAACTTACTACTATATGAGCAGCTATATTTATGGCATCTATTCCCTCTTCTGGTTTTCTGGTATGAGCTTTTTGACCTTTTATATTTATCTTAAATCCATCTGAATAAGCTGTTATATTTCCATGATTTATAAGCACTTTCCCCTTTTTAATTGGCATTATATGAAGAGCCATGGAAAAGTCTACCTTTGGATTTTCTAATACTCCAAGTTCTATCATAGCCTTTGCACCTCCCCCTCTTTCTTCAGCAGGTTGGAAGAGAAATTTAACAGTTCCATTCCATTCATCTTTTAATTCATTTAGAATTCTGGCAACTGTAATTAGATTTGCAGCATGCACATCATGTCCGCAAGCATGCATTACCCCCTTATTTTTAGATTTAAATTCTAAATCATTTTCTTCATCTAGAGGAAGTGCATCCATATCCGCTCTAAGAAGTAGGGTTTTTCCTTCTCTATTTCCATTGAGTATTCCAACAACTCCAGTATCTCCTAGCCTTTTTACTTCCAGACCTATTTTCAGAAGTTCTTCTTCTACTAGTTTACTAGTCTGGAATTCTTCATTGGAAAGCTCTGGATTTTGGTGGATTTTTCTTCTTAAATCTATTGTATCTTGTTCATATTTATTTGTTAATTTTAGTATTTTTTCTATCATTTTCATCACCTAAAAATATTATACCCTTAAAATATAAAAACTAGAGCTAATTTTAAAGCTCTAGTTTTTATACTTCTTATTTTTTATTAAACATATTTACATTATACATTTCATTCATTAAGGAAACCATCAATCCTATTCTCTCTTCAACTGAGTCTATATTTAGATATTCTCTACGACTGTGTCCTCCACCACCAACTACTCCTAAAGCATCTATTGTGGTAACCCCTTCAAAAGCTAGGAAATTGCCATCAGAACCTCCACCTGTTGCAACCCATTTAAGGTCTACCCCTTTTTCTTTAGCTATATTAGTATAAAAATCTATTAACTCAAATGTCTTTTCAGTAGGCATCATTGGAGGTCTTTCCCCTAATTGTTTAATTTCTACTTTTATGTCTCTATTTAGGGCATCTTTTTTTAGCTTCTCAAATTCTTCTAGTACTCTAGCAATTTGTTCTGCCTTTTCATATCTTATATCTAGTACACCTTTGGCGTAGTCTGAGACTACATTAGGCACTGTACCACCTTCAATTGTACCCATATTTAAATTTAATCCACCAGGTAAATCTACTAATTTATCTAATTCTATAATAAATCTTGCAAGTTCTAAGTTTGCATTTCTACCATTTTGCGGATCTACTCCTGAATGTGCTGCACGTCCAAAGAATTCAAATTCATACTTTGCTAAACCCTTTCTTTGTTTTACAACTCCTCCACCTTCTCTTCCAGGCTCCATTATAAAACCAAATTTAGTATCCTGAGCAATTTCTTTTATTAAAGTTTTAGATTTATATGAACTTATTTCTTCATCTGGGTTCATTAAAATACAAAATTTCACATTTTCTAGAGTTTCTTTATCTATATTATTCATTATCTCTCTTATAGCTAAAAGACCTGATTTCATATCTATAACTCCTGGACCATAGGCTTTTTTATCATCCATTGAAAATCTCCAGTCATCAACTGATCCATAAGGAAAAACTGTATCCATATGACCTATAAATAGAGCATCTACTTCTTTTTCTTCTGGGAAATTTCTGATTTCTAATAGAGGGCCTGCTTCATCTAAATCATGTCTTTTTACATTAAAACCTAATCCTTCAAATTCTTCAGTAAAGTAGTCCGCTATTTTGTTTAATCCAGGTACATATCTACTTCCACTATCTATATTTACTAAGTGTTTAAGATCTTCCATAAATTTATCTAATTTAAATTTTTTCATATTAATTTCCTTTCATAACTTTATATGCTGATCCTACAAATACTGACACAGCCTTTGCTATAACTTGCTCATCAAAATTGTAGCAAATATTGTGTCCTGAAGCACTTACAGGTGTTAGTACTCTCATAAAACTTGCAAGTCCTCCATTTTCTTGAACTCTTGTCATCATATAGGATACATCTTCACTTCCACCTAGTGCCATTTTATTTTCAGGAGTAGGTTTTAAATCCATCTCATTACCTACTTCTCTTATGATATTCATAAGCTCTTCATCACTATCAAGGGAATTTGCTTCTCCTGCTAAAAATGTCTTATATTCAAGATTGTGCATCTTTGCTGCACCTTCTATTATATTTAAGGCATAGTCTTTTACATAAGTATTAATTTCAGTACTAGCCCCACGAGTCTCTATTAGGAATTTCGCATAATCAGCTATTATATTTCTTCCTGTACCACTATTGGCCAAACCTACATTAACCCTTGTAGCACCTTCACTATGTCTTGGGATTGAGTATATATTCATAATAGTTGTTGCAAGTCCTAGCATTGCATTGTGTCCTTTTTCTGGAGAACCTGCAGCATGTGTTGATTTTCCAAAGAACTCTACATCTAATTTAGTTGTAGCAAGCGCCCCTCCACTACCTGGGAATAAGTCAAAACCTTTATATTTCTCATCAGAAGTTATATGTGATGCAAAAAAGTATTTTACATCATCTAGATGCCCTTTTTCTACTATGGACTTTGCTCCACGAACTCCTTCTTCTGCTGGTTGGAAGATTAATTTAATTGTCCCATTAAAATTATCTTTAAATTTATCTATAGTCTTAGCTACTCCAAGTCCTATTGTCGCATGACCATCATGTCCACAAGCATGCATTGATCTACTATTTGCAGATGAAAATCCTTCTTTAGCAGGGTAATGTTCTTCACTTTTACTTTCTACTAACGGTAGAGCATCAATATCAAATCTCATACCTACAGTTGGACCTTCTCCATTTTCAAATACTGCTATTAGTCCAGTATTTCCATTTTTAACTTTATCTGCAAAATCTTTAGGCACACCATTTTCTATTGCAAAATCGTAAGCATTGTCAAACTCTTCTTGGCTAGGTAAACCCATCTTTGCATCATTGTCTGTAACATCTTCTCCCCAAATAATAGTACAATCTAATTTAGATAATTCTGTGTAGAGTTTATATGTGGTTCTTATTTCTAGCCATCCAGTTTCTGCATACTTGTGTAGATCCCTTCTAAAATTCACTAATTCATCTTGTAATGAATCTGAATACTCTCTAATTTCTTTATACATACTATTTCCCCTTTCTATTTCTTAATAAATTAAAATAATATAAATGTGGTGATAGTCATAATTATTAATCCACCTATCATTGGAATTGCAGTTCTTTTAACTACCTCCACTGTATCAACACCAGAAACTCCTGCTACAGCTATTATAACTGCAGTTATTGGGGATACACTTCTAGCTATACCTGCTGTCAATTGCATTGGCATTGCCATTAATACTGTAGCTACCCCCAATGGTTCAGCAACTCCAGGTGCTAATGATGCAAAGGCGAAGAATGGAGCATTTCCTGAACCCATTATTATTGATGCAAAAGCTATTACCGCAACCATAACTACAGTCATTGGCATTACTCCAAGATTAGCACTTTGTGCTCCACTTATTATAAAGTCAATAAATCCTACTTTAGTCAATCCATAAGCAAAAGTTTGACCTGCTATTACTAGTGTTACTACCTTCGCAAATTGATTGCCCATGCCATCGAAAAACACTTGTATGCTCGCAAACACTTTTTTTACATCTTTGTATCTTATTACTTCAAAAATCATACTGATAAAAAGTGAAATAAACATTGCAGTAACTACATTCATCTTGATACTATCTATTAGAAAAGAACTAAAAACTAAAATAAGCCCTAAGGGCAATAGAGGCAATATGGCATATATGCCTGGTGCATTTTTTACTTCTTTTACTTCTAAATCTGTATCTTTGTTTTTTAAATATGATCCTTCTTTTTTATCCATTTTCACTTGAACAATATAATGTAAAACTGCAATTGTCACCATAGTGATCAAAGCTACAGGTAATTGATATTTTATGAAGTATTGAGAAACTTCTATTCCAGAAGTAGTTGCAGCTAAATTAGCGTTCCCTGAAGCAGGTCCTAAATCTAAACATGCTGTAGTACCTATCATAGCTGTAGCAGCTACTTTACTTACTCCCAAAGATACTAATATTGGATACATTGTAACCATAAGTAAAACCCCTAGTCCTGAGGCACTTGGTATGAAGATATTTAAAAGTTGTCCTATTATATATCCTAGTGATAATAATAAGTATGGTCTTTTTATATTTTTTAATGGTCTAATTGCATAGTCAACTAATGTGTTACTTGCCTCTATATATTCCATATATTTAGCAAATCCACCTACTGCCATTATTATAAGCCCTAGACCAGCTGTTGTTTTACTAAAAGTATTTTTAAGATATTCAAATATATCAAATACAGCAAATCCTGTTGTAGTATCTTCTGGTAGTATCTCTCCTAAATTTAAAAAATAAGTAAAAAGTAATAATATTATTCCTCCCAAAATTAAAACTGTATGAGGTTTTTGTTTCTTGATAATTGAGTATCCTACAAAAATTGTTACTAATAATCCTATTATAAATCCTAACATTTTAATCCCTCCAAATTCAAAATATTTTTTATTATACAAACATAACTAAAAACTGGGGCAATAGTACAATTTATTTAAAAATTCGACAAATTCAGTATATCATCTTTGATTTACTAACTCAACTCTTTAAATTCTTGAATTTTCAGTAAAATATAAAGATTTATAATGTTAACACTATAAATCTTTATATTTTATTTATATCCTATTATATTTATAATTTTTATTGTTTCAACTTGAAATAATAAATTTCAAGTTGAAACTTTTACAAACTATATTATTTTATATGTGATAAATATCCTTATTATATAAGTAAGAATTATTCAGATCAATACATTTCTTATTAAAGCTAAATCTTTCTAAATACTTCATACCTTTTTCAGTTGTAATAAAAGTAGAAGGGTTTTTATTTACAATTCCTTTATGATAAACTATATTACTACCAATTATAGTTGTCTCTGTTATCTGCTTATCATAATCTATAATTATTAAATCAGCATCATATCCTTCTTTTATTAGGCCTTTTTTATCTAAACTTAACATCTTAGCTCCAGCATAAGAAGACTTTTCTGCAAATTCATTTAAAGTCAATGCCCCAAATTTACATAGTGATAATCCTCTATATAATATCTCATTTCTGGGTATAGCTCCCCCATCACTACTAAAGGAAGGTATTGAAAATGAGCCCTTCTTATCTTTATGTGTTCCTATATAATATCTACTTAAAGCTGGGTTTACTGGGAAACTCAATGTACCTACATAATCATTTGAATTTAGGATTTCATTTGCCTTTTCTCCAGTTATTAATATATTTTCTCCACCTATAATAACACTTAGATGAGCATAATCATCAATAAAGGCTTGTCTTAAACCTTCTTTTGATGGACTATAACCTCTTATCTCTAAACATTTTTTAGTTACATTGCTTTCTGGAATATTGTTTTTAAACTTAGCACTAGTTCCATTAAATGGACTTAAATATGATTCTGATATAATATTTTTATTATTATCTAGAGCTGAAACTAATTCTTTGCTTTCTTCTAAAATATCCTTAACTTGTCCTCTACAATAGCTATTAATATGTGCTAAATGAAGCATGTTTTTATCAGCTAGTTTTATAGCTTCTAAGGCTCCATTTAGATTAGATCCTGTTTCAGTAGAACCTGCGTGAAATGCCACATATGCAAGCTCCTTATTAGCTATGTCAATAGCATCATATATAGATTCAGGTGTTAAAGGATAGTGTCCCCCTAATAATTTATATCCTAAAGCTCCTTTTTTAAGAGCATCATCCAAGCACTGTTTTAGTTCTTTAGAATTTGGATTTTCGTTTTTAACTGTTACTCCTGGTCTTATTTGATTTACAGAAGCTATATTCATCCCATAGCTATGTCTATCTGTCATCTCTAGGACTCCATCTATCAATCCTGCTAAATCCAAAGCTGTAGTTACACCATTTTTAACTAACATCTTTTGACCTGCACTTCCTCCATGGCGCTTACTTAAATGAATATGGGTATCTATTATGCCAGGCATAAGTATTTTATGTCTAGCTTCTATAATATGATCTGCTTTCCCTAAATCAATGTCTTTGCTAATCTTTTCGATTTTCCCATTCTTTATCCCAATATCAAATATTTTATCTATTTCCTTATCGATACATCTTGCATTTTTTATCACTATATCATACATAATTTGGGCCTCCATTTATCAATATAATTATTATCTATTTATAAAGACTACCATATTAATACTGTTTTTTCAATATATTGAAATTGATTGAAATATTCTGTTATTTATAATTTTATTTTGATTAAATTCTTCTAAATTTAGACATAATAAAAATAGCGTCTACGACGCGTTAAAATCTTAAATTTTAACTTTCTTTTTAAAATTAAATTTGTTTTCATTTGGGTATAAATATTTTGGTGATATTTATGCCCAATATTTCTTTTAAAATTAAAGATATCTTTGCAGATCATTGGGATGCTTTTCTTAATGAAGGTTATCCTATTAGACCTACTGTTTTAAAAAATGTTGATAAAATAATTAAATGTGGTGACTCTTCAATGGGACACGCACTTTATCACTGTGAACACTGTGGTAAGTTTAAGCATGTCTATTTTACTTGTAAAAGTCGTTTTTGTAACTCTTGTGGCGCTAAGTATATTCAAGATCGTGCTTCTTCAATTTCTTCTAAACTCATTAATTGCAAACATCGTCATATTGTTTTTACTATTCCTAAAGAGCTTAGAATTTTCTTTAGCAGAGATAGAAAGCTTCTCAATCTATTTTTCAAGGCTAGTGCTGATACTATTCTAACTTGGTTTTTTAAATTAAATAAATCTGAGAATTTGAAGCCTGGGTTTATTTCTACTATGCATACTTTCGGTCGTGATCTTAAATGGAACCCTCATATACATATGCTTTTAACTGAAGGTGCTTCTGGTAACAGAACTGTTTGGAGAAAAATCTCTCATATTCCTTTTAATATGCTCAGGAAAAGGTGGCAAGCTACTATGCTTTCATTTCTTCATAAAAACCTTGGTTCTTCTTTTTATTCTCTTAAATCATATTTGTTTAAAAATTATCCTAAGGGTTTCTATGTTTATGCTAATCCAAATGTTAATTCTAAATCTTCTGAGGCTGTTAAGTATATTATTCGATACACTGGGCGTCCTGCTATGGCTCAGTCTCGTATCATTAATTATGATGGTGAATTTGTTGAGTTTTACTATGATCGCCACGAAGACAACAAACGGGTAGTTGAAAAAATACATGCTATGGATTTTATTAAGCGTTTAATTATTCATATTCCAGAAACACAATTTAAAATGATTAGATATTATGGTCTTTATGCTAAAAAATATTCTCATTCTTCTAAGCTCTATCTAATGGATACTGTTTCTAAGAAAAACTTTAGAAAAAAGTATTCTAATTGGCGTGCTAGACTTCTTCTTGCTTTCGGTGTAGACCCTTTATGGTGTTCTTGTGGGCATACAATGGAACTTGTTGATATTTTTCATTCAGGAGAAAACCAGTATATTGATAATTTTCCTTCTCAATTGTATAATAGTGCTTAGTAATTAATTTAGCACTGTGGAGGTGTTTTATGAATATTCTTGAAGGTTTTTCTAAAAATGATGATTTAGTAGAATTTATTTGTACTAAATGTGGTTATTCCCTTTGGGTTCCTAGTTTCATTGTAAATCAATTAGAAGAGGATAATATTTTTAATGGTCTAGCTCCATCTGTTCCACCACAGCCTTATTGCCAAGTTTGTGATGGTATTATGACTCCAAAATCATATACTGGTATTCGTGGTGTTCACTATGAATACAAAAAGTAATCTAATTTCTATTAGATTTTTTGGTATGCTTTAATTTAAGAGCATACCTATTTTTATTTAATAGGAAAGTAGAACTTTCCTATTAAATAAAAAAGCCTTAATTTTAAAAATTAAGACTTATATTTCCACCTAATTTCCAAAGACTTAGTCCATAATTTCCCTTTCCCTCTTCCTCTACAATACTAAACCAATAATCTAAAGTATCATAATCAGCATACCATACTTCATATTCTATGCCAGAATCTACATATGAAAAATGTAGCGCCCTACTCTCCTTATCTCTTATGATTTGTGAATTATGAATCTTTGCCAATTCTGCTCCTTGTCTCTCCGATAATTGCTCTACCTTGCCATCATAAAACTTAAATCCTCCCGTAGCCATTGCAAAATTAATATTCCCCGGTAGTTTTTCCATCTTTTCAATCATATTTAAAATAAATTCTTTATCTGCTTTTGGACCTGGTTTTGTTCCTTTACCGTGAAGATTATAGCACATAATTACATACTCTGGACCTTCTGGCAATGTAATCATATCCACTGGAAAATTCGGCTCCAAAAGAACTCTTAATTTTAGACCTTCTTTCCCTGTCTCTCTTTCTAGTTTTTCTAAAAAATTTATAAATAAATTCCAAAGCTCTATATCTTCTTTTATTCCTTCATAGTCAATTTCTATACCTTTGTAGCCATTATCTATGACTATATTTATTATTTCTTCAATATGTTTCTTCATAGAACTTTCTGATGACATTAATTCATACAATAATTCCGTATCCTTTAGTGAAGGTACATCGTCTTCTTTTATTAAGTCATTTACAATACTTAGATAACTTCCATAATCATGTTTAGGATATTTTTCATTGACCATTTGATAGGTTTTATTTACTTCCTCTGGTATAAATAGTTGACCATTCTTATCAAAATATGCTGCAAAATAAGATATATTTTCAATACTATTGCTTATTCTATCAATCTCTTTTTCTAAATCCTCAGTATCCCAATAAGTAGTCCATACAGAAATTTTTCTTTCTTTTTCATTCTGAAGTGTTTTATTATCTTCTCTATTATCCTTAATATCTCCATTGCTACAGCCTATAGATAGGAAGGATACTATAAATGTAATTATTAAAATTTTTTTTAACATCTATTTCTCCCTTTTTATAAATTTCTAATAAACCAGCTTATTATCTTATTCCACTTAAATAAAGCCTTGGATTGAAGTTTCTTAAATCCTTCTAATTTATTTTTATATAGTACTTTTTCATCATTTGAAATATCCTTAATAATTAAATCTTCAAACACACCATCATATACATCGTCTGCAATATTTCTTTGACTATAACCATATTCTCCCCAAGCTGATTCTAGGTATATATATCCTGATGAGCTTTCTGATAAGCTTATATCTGTAGCAGCTTCTTTATCATCTATTTTAACAGATATTTTATCATTTTTTAAATATATTTCTAGTTTTCTATCCCCTCTTTCATTTATCTGAATATCAGGTATATACTCTTCTCCCCCTTCAGCTACGGTTCTAACTTCCTTATCTTCTACTTCTTTTTGGTATTCCATTTTTGTTGGATTATTTTTTACATTTGAATACTTTTTATAGGTTTCAAATGATTCCTTTAATATTAGATACTCATCTTCCTCAATAGATTTCTGAACAATTCCATCATGCTTATTTAAATCTAATTCATAGATCGTTTCACTATTTTCCTCGATGTATAAAATATTATTTTGAACTCTTACAGCTACATATTTATCTAAGTTTTCATCTGCTCTAAGATATATTGATTGATTTCCGAATTTATTGCCTGTTATAGTAGTAGATAGTTTATAGTCTTTGTATTCTTTACTTTGCTTTAACCTTACAAGCCCTTTTCCCCTTGGCTCTGATGTCAACACAATACTAGATTCTTTGTATTCAGGTGCTCCTTTTAATATATCCCAGTCTTCCTTTTTCTTTAAATCTCCATATACAAATTCTACATCTTCTTTTGTATCATCCTTTATTCTCATTAAAAGATGATTAGCATACCAATAAGCTTGAGGTTGCATTCTGGTTAAATCATATATACTAGATTCTCTGTTATTATGAGAATATCCTTCTCTATTAAAGTTCATGGTAAAAAGTTTTTTTATCCACTCTTCATTAATATCACTTACTTTTTTATTTGTGCCAAAGGCACCAGTATTAGCATGCATAATCACATATGCATTTGGAATCTCTCCTAATTCCTCTTTATATACTTCATCCATTAATTCATAATCTCTACTAATCCTTTTTTTCATTTCATCATAGGTTTCCTTTGGAACCTTATCTTCATCTCTTATAAAATCCATTAGATAGTGATTATAGTTTCTTTTAAAATATTTACTTAAAATTGAATACTCTACATAACTAAGCTCTCCTAAAAAATTATCATATCTGTCATAAACATTTATATATGATAGACGATATCCATTAGTGCCTAATTCCCAAAAACTGCTTTTTTCTAGACTTTTAAAGTCCTTTGTTCTAAGAAACTTTAAATCTTTTTTATTTAGTCTATCTCCATAGCTTAGCATGGTTCCTATAAAGTTATATTTCTGTAGTAAATCCCCAGCAAATATAGCTGTATCCCTGCGACCATCCTCAAACATTAAGAACATAGACTTCTCAGGTAAGTTTTTATTGTTTTTATAATATTTTTCTATATCATCTTGTTTAATAGTGATATATCCATTTTTATTAAGAGCTGAGAAATGTTCGTCTAATCTTTCTTTGCTTATCATATTGTCGTTTTCATCTCTATCTACTGCAATATAAGATAAGGCTATGAAACCTTTATCTTTTTCAAATATATTTTTATCTTCATCTTCAAAGTGAATGTATTTTTGGAAATTGAAAATTGTATTTAGGAGAATCCAAACCATAGAAATTAAAATTATACCCTGTATGATACTTCTAAAAAACTTCTTTTTATCTTTCTTAGTGGATAAATATCTCATTTACTACCTTCCTTCCTAAATACACTTTTTTTAAACATTTCTCTTTTCTTATCGGCCTTTTCTTGAGCTTCTACATCACTTGGAGTCATTCTAGTACCCCATGTAGATTTCCAAAATGTTACCCAAGCTATAGGCATCTGCCATAGTAAAACAGCCTCATAGTAAATACTAAATACTAATCCAAATATCCAAGTAGTACTCTTTCTTAAAAATAGCTGTGCCATACTCATAAGCATAGACATTAATAAGATACCTATTAAAAATGTCTTTGGAAATATTCTATAGGTTATTGGTACATATACTAAATTATAGATTACTATAATTGGAGCAAGAATAGGAATAATCACTCCCATATAAAAAGTTGCTGCAGCAAAAGGTTCCTTTTTCCACATAAATTTTGATGCTATTATTGATTCTCTTAACCAAGATCTTTTCCAACGCATTTGCTGTTTTAAAAATACAGACTGTCTATTAGGTACAATAGTGGAACAAATTGCCGAATCTTGATAGGCTGTCCTATGTTTTGCCAATACAAAATTAGTCATAGCTCTGTCATCACCAAAGGTAGCTCTATGTCCTAGAAATCTTTGATTTAACCATGCATCCATATTTTCTAGGATAATTGACTTTTTATAACATGCTAAAGGCCCTGACAAACAAGTAACCGCATCAAAATAACTTTCTGCCGCCTTCATTATTCTAAAGGCAATATAATATCTTACAGATTGCATTTTGGTAAATACATTGGTGTAAGTATTAGCCACATCTGTTCTTCCAGATACTCCTCCCATTTTTGGATCTTTAAAAGGTTGAACTAGATTTCTTATGGCATAGGGATCTAAGAAACTATCTGAATCTACAAATACTACAAGATCATGTTTAGCTTCTAATACACCTAGAGAAAGAGCCTCTCTCTTCCCTCCATTTTCCTTCATTAAGATATATTTCAATCTATTTCTAACATCAAATTGATCCGCTTCTTTATAGAGTATATCCACAATCTCTTTAATCTTTTCCACAGATTTATCTGTTGAAGAATCATCAATGACTATTACTTCTAATTTTTCTATGGGATAATCTTGATCTATGCAACTCTGAATAGTTTGCTGTATCCACTCTTCTTCATTAAAGCAAGGTATTAGAATCGTAACTCCCGGAGTAAAATCCATATCTATGGGAACAGGTCTATAGAACATACCAATAAAATACCTACTCAATAAAAATGTAGCTGCAATAATACTGTATAGATACAAGGTTTTATTAAACCTAAAATATACTACACTTTCTGCTCTCATTAAAATAATAAATATTGTAATCAAGAATAATAATAAACTAGAAATCATAATAACATATTTTCCCTTAGTTCTAGATATATATGAATAAAGATTTTCTTCGAAAACCATTCCACATAAAATATCATCACCATCTAATTCCTGAATTCTAACTATATTAGCATTTATGTTTACCTTTACTTCAGAACCTTCAGGCATAGTCCCTGGTTTAATCTTAAACTTCAATATAGTATTATCTGCATTCTTTATCTTGTTAAAATCTTCTTTACTTTTAAATTTCAATAAAATTCCTGTCATTGATATATCAATACTTTCACTTGAAACTTTCACTTTTTTACCATTGACAATAGATATTATACTAACATCGTAATTAGCCTTGTATCTTATCCCAGCCTTTTTATTCTCAATAAATTTATTGATATTTTCTTCAAAGTATTCTCCATCATTACCTCTTCTATCCTTATTGCTTCGTTGTTTTGTATTATCTGGAACGTGAGCTAATATTCTTCTATCCCTATTAGTCTTCAAAAGAATATCTTCATACTTATTATTATATTTTCTTCTGTTTTTCCTTAGAAAATGCATTATTTCACACTACTTTCTTGGATATAATCACTTAGCTTGGCAAATTTATATCCTTGAGATTTTAGTATAGGAATAGCTATGTCTAGTGCCTTAGCTGTTATATTTGCACTATTTGATATAGCCTTATCACCATCTGACATATGCATAATTAAAATACTTCCATTTTGTATTTGTCTCAGACTACCATCCCACTTTGTTATCCCTTTTACAATTTTATCTGCAACAACTTGTGGATCAGTGTCCTGATAGTCGCCAGTACTGAAATCTCCACTTATAATATGACTAAAACCTGTGTCAAAAATCGCTTCCATTCCAGCTCTACTCATTGCCAAGGTTGGTGGTCTAAATATCCTATTTAATACTGGCTTCCCATCTACAGCAATATCTCCTATAATGGATTGTAGTTTATTATAAGATAATACTAAATCTTTTTTCCTCACCTTTGCATCTTCATATGTTATGGAAAAATATATTGCTTTTGAATCATCTTCATTTACTTCCTCTTTTGTTAATGCAAAGGGAAGATGTTCATCTGTATGACTTCCAACATCATGTCCTGCCTCTGCAATGGCTCTTAACAGATTAGGATTATGTTCAACATAATTAGTCCTAATAAAAAAAGATGAACTTACATTGTGCTTATCTAAAACATATAAAATATGATTAACTGGCTTGTCTGAAGACCAGTCATCGAAGGTTAAAAATAATACCTTTTCATCTGTCATTAATCCTTCCGTATCTATTTCTTCTAGTTCTTCATCTGTAAATCCTGGTAGTGTATTTTTACTTCTAATATTAGGATTCCCTATATATCTTTCTCTTAATATATTAAACTTTTCTTCTTTAGATAGTCTATCTAAATGACCCGGGTAAATTTTATCTTTAACAGAAGGTAGTATTTCTTCTGCCTTCAAAGGATAATTATATGTCTTTTCTCCATTTATAATATCACCTAAAGTTTTAATAGAATATGCAGAGATTTGTTCTTTATCTTCTGGATAAGCTAAAGTATTAACTCTATTTTTTACAATATTATCTATAACATGAGCAATTAAATTAGGATCAGAATAAAAATCCATACGGGAATAAACTATATAACCTCTACGTGCAAAAAGATTTCCATCATTAAATATATTTTTTATAATATCTTCTAAACTTCCATCTTTCCCTACAATTGAACTTGCAGCTGAAAGATCATCCCACACAACCTTACCTTTTACAGTAGATATAGCTTCTAATACATCACTTCCCATTTTTATTTGATATGGATATCTAAATAGACTTGGGTATTTTCCAGTTAAATCTCCAGCTTTTTTCTTCATTTTTAATATTTTTTCTAAAACCACATAATAGTCTGTACCCATGGACTCTGTTAAGCATATACCTATTTCATGTCCCTTTTGAGAAATATAGATGATCTCATCCTGATTATTTAAAAATTCTTTTTCATTTATGAAGAATGTGCCCTTTATATCTAATTCATCTAATTTATTTAATGTGCTTTTTAAGGCATCCTTATTTCCGATTCCGTAAAATGAAAAATTTAGAGCTTTTTCAGTAGTGTATATGGTATGTAACTCTTCTGCCTTTTTACCATTGTTCTTTTTCCTTAAAATATCTAATTCTTCCTTTGTATATTCATAATTCGGTATATTAATTATATTGGATGGTAATTCGATATTTGTTTTAACTTTGTTGTACTCATTAGATAAGCCTTCATCTTTTATTGTGTTTAATTCTGAATTTATGGTATTTAAATCTTGTTTAGAATAAGAATGTAAATTCTCTGCATAGTCTATTTTATAATCTACTTCTTCAATCGCCTGCAAAGTCCATTTTACAAGGTTTAATAATCGCTCCTTTTCCGTTAATGGTTTTAAAGCCTCATTCTCAACTATATTAGTACTGGATTTTTTGTCTATTGCAGGTTTTTCTTCCTTAATAGGGGCTTCATACTCCATTTCATCTAAAACCCCATCTATTTTTATATTTATAATAATTCCTTTTTCTATAGATTTAATATATCCAAGAACCTGTTCATAGCTTTCAAAACTTTGATAATTCAATATATGATTGCTATGAACTATATTATCGTACCCCGATTCATAAGCTGCTCTTAATAAATCATCGGTATATATAGTACTATTTAAAATTAAAGAATTAGGCCTTTTTTTAGTCAATTTCTCAATAATATTGCTGGATTTAATAAGCTCCTTTGCTAAGTCCTCGTTAGGGAGTCTCTCCATGTGCTTTTCACCTGATAGAGTATTACTCTCTATATTTATACCTGCCAAATCAAGTTTTTTTATAAACTCTGAGTTCTCCATGGCATGAATACCTGTTACAAAAAATGTGGATTTAACCTTTGATTTAGATAGTAAATTTAGAATTTCTTCATTTGTATCTCTATCAGATAATCCTTTGAAATTTAATGCAAGTATATTTTCTGATGTTTTTATATCGGTGATTATCTCTGCATTTTTGCCATCTTTTTTTAAATTATCTAAAACTGTATTTATTAAATCCTTTTCATTTAACCCATTTATTTTATTTATCGGTATACTTTTTTGTCTATTATAAAAATTTATAAAGATTCCTATGATTAATATCAATACCATAATTACCATAATACCTGTCATAATTCTCTTTTTTTGTATCTCTGTCATATCTACATCCCCTTTATAAAGACCAATAAATAAAGTCTTTCTCCATTTTTTCTTTATAGAAAATACTTTTTACATCAATTAAAATATTTTTAGCACTAGAGTCTTTTCTGTACATATTTTTAATCTGCTCTATGGACAGTCTTTTAAACTCATTGTGACTAACAGCAAATATTATACAATCTGCATCTTTAACAAGGGATAAATCTATTAAATCTATATCATAGACTTCCTTAACAGCTTCTGCATTAGCAATAGGATCTACAATTTTAACATCTATATCATATTCCTTAAATCTATTTACAATATCTAGAACTTTAGAATTTCTTATATCAGCACAATTTTCTTTAAAAGTAATACCTAATATATAAATATTTGCATTATTTATACAAGTCTTAGCTTTAACCATATTCTTTATAGACATATCTGCTATGAAATTACCCATTTCATCATTAATTTTTCTACCTGCTAGAATTATTTGAGAATTGTATCCTAATTTTTCTGCCTTATAGATAAAGTAATAGGGATCTACCCCTATACAATGTCCTCCAACAAGTCCAGGTTTAAATCCCAAAGCATTCCATTTTGTATTCATTGCATCAATAACCTCGTTGGTAGATATGTCCATCTTTTCAAATACAATAGCTAGTTCGTTCATAAATGCAATATTTATATCTCTTTGAGCATTTTCCACTAGTTTAGCAGCTTCAGCTACCTTAATACTACTGGTTTTATGAGTCCCTGCTTCTATAATTATTTCATATACCTTGCCAATTGTTTCTGTAGTTTCCTCATCAATCCCCGATACTATTTTGACAATATTTTCTAATCGATTTTCTTTATCTCCTGGATTAATTCTTTCTGGTGAATAGCCTACTTTAAAATCAACTCCACATTTTAAGCCTGATACATCTTCAATAATAGGTATACAAATATCCTCAGTTACTCCAGGAAAAACTGTTGATTCATATACTATTATGGAATCTTTAGTAAGATTTCGACCAATTATTTCGGAAGCATTTTTCACAAGATTTAAATTTGGAGTTTTATCACTATTTATTGGTGTAGGTACTGCAATTATAAAAAAATTTGCCTCTCTTAATTTACTTTCTTCATTTGTAAAAAAAACTGTGGATTTTTTTATCTCTTCATCTCCTACTTCCTTGGTAGGGTCCTCCCCATTTAAATATTTACCAATTTTTCTTTTGTCAATATCAAATCCAATAGTCTCCACTTTTTTAGCAAAGGATATTGCTAAAGGCATGCCTACATAACCAAGTCCAACTACTGCAATCTTTTTCTTCATATTTATAATATCTTTGTAAATATTTTTCATCTTTTCTCCCATTCTATAATATAAATAATAAACTTTATTTCAGCAAAATAAAGATACCCATTATCTAGAAAATCAAACTCTAGTAGAAAGCTTCATAAATTTTCATTTATATAAAACCTAGAGTAATCTAAAAAATAGGTACTTTTAATATTCATATTTAAATTTTAGAATAAAATTAAAACTTATTTGATTATAATTTCCTTAGAAATATGGATTTTCTCTTTGTTAATATGATAATATAATCAATAAACTAAGGCAAACCCTATTAATTCCCTGTATTCCCAGAAAATGCACTATACAAATCTTATTTTTCCTTTCTTGAAATTTAAAATTTATTATCTATTTTATATATAGTTGTACTTTGATACTTTTCTCCTATTTTTAAAATAGGGCTTTGAAATTCTTCTATATTTATACTATTTGGATAATATTGGGTTTCAAAGCATATCCCTGAGTAGTCTATATAGATTGACCCATTTTTTCCTCTTTCATTCCCAATAAAATTACCTGTATATACTTGAATCCCTGGTAGATCTGTATAAGTTAACAACTGTAAAGTTTTATCTTCATTATAAAGAGTAGCAGCTAATTTTAGTGTTCCTTCATTATTTAGGCAAAAGTTGTGATCTATTCCTTTGGCATCTTTTATTTGGGGATAATCCTCTTTTATAATATCTCCTATTTTCTTAGGAGTATTTAGGTCAAAAGGAGTCTCTTTTGCATCTCTTTTTTCCCCAGTAGGGATATTATCTTTGTCAGTAGGTAAAAAACAATCTGCATCTACTTCCAGAAAATGATCTAGTATAGTCCCATCATCATGCCCATTTAAATTGAAATAGGAGTGATTTGTAGGATTTAATATAGTATCTTTGTCTGTATTTCCAGTATAATTTATATGGAGTTCATCCTCATCATTTAGTATATATTCTACCCTCAAAGTACATTCTCCAGGAAAGCCTGCTTCTCCGTCTTTGCTTGTATAACTAAATACTATGGATTTTTTATTTACCTCATAATCCCATATTCTCTTTTGAAAGCCTCCTTCTCCCCCATGAAGTTGATTTTCACCTTCATTTTTATCCAATTTATAGGTTTTCCCATTTAATTTAAATTGCGATCCTTCTATTCTATTTCCATTTCTGCCTATAGTTGCTCCAAAGTATTTTTCACCTTTTTCATAATCAGATATATTGTCATATCCAAGTACTATATCCTTTGTGTCTCCATTTTTATCCTTTATATTAAATGAGACTACAGTGGCTCCATAATTTATTATTTCAACTTTTGTATTTTTATTATTTATTAGAGCAAACTTATATACCCTTTGTCCATCTTTTGTAGTGCCGAAATAAGTTTTTTCTATTCCCAATACTTCCACCTCCACTATATATTACTTAGTTTTTTAAATGTATCTTTTAAATCTTTGTAAATATCTTGGTATATTTCATGATATTTAAGATATTCTTTATGATTGTACATATCTGGATTTACTTCTTTATCTTTTTTTATATGAAGTTCACAAGCATCTTCTACTGAGTCAAATATGCCAGCTCCAACTCCTGCCAGTATGGCTGCTCCAAGGGAAGCACCTTCTTCTGATTTTATAGTGTTTATATTGCAATTATACATATCAGATAGCATCTTTCTTAGGATTTCACTTTTTGCTCCTCCACCTGTTACCATCATCACATCTGTATCTATACCCATTTCTTTTAATATATCATAGCTGTCTTTTAGAGAGAAAGCTATACCTTCCATTACTGCTCTTGCCATTTGCTTTTTTTCATGTTTTGCAGATAGTCCCAAAAATACTCCCCTTGCATTTGGATCTAGATGTGGAGTTCTCTCTCCCATTAAGTAAGGTAGATAAATTAAATTTTCACTTCCTATACCAACCTTTGAAATTTCCTTATTTATCTCATCGTAGGAGGTCTTTTCATTTTTCCCATCATAAATATTGTCTCTAAACCATTTTAAAGATAATCCTGCTGCCTGAGTTACTCCCATTACATGCCAACTACCTGGAACAGCGCAGCAAAATGTATGAACTCTTCCTTCTAAGTCTATCTTAACCTTACTTGTATGAGCATATACTACTCCACTAGTACCTATCGTAGTAAAGGCACTCCCATCCTTAACTACTCCTGTACCCACTGCTGCGGCTGCATTATCTCCTGCTCCTGCTACTATAACTGTATCTTCTGATAGACCAATCTCATCCGCTATTGATTTTTTTAGTTTACCTGTTACTTCAGGTGATTCATATACTTTTGCAAGTTTATCTTTATCTATTTCTAGTAAGCTTAAGATTTCATCTGACCACTTTCTATTTGGCACATCTAAAAGCTGCATTCCACTTGCATCTGATACATCTGTAGCATAGTCGCCTGTTAATATAAATCTTACATAATCTTTAGGAAGTAATATATGTTCACACTTGTTATAATTATCTGGTTCATTGTTTTTAACCCATAGGATTTTAGAAGCAGTAAATCCTGTTAATGCTGGATTTGCTGTGATTTGTATTAGTTTTTCTTTTCCAACTTTTCTTGTTATTTCTTCACATTCTTTTCCAGTTCTCTGATCTGCCCAAATAATCGCAGGCCTTATTATATCATCATTTTCATCTAGCATAACTAGTCCATGCATTTGACCAGATAAACCTATTCCCTTTATGTCATTTTTATCCACACCACTGTTTTTTACAATATCTTTTAATACATCTTTACTTGCATTTGCCCAATCTTTAGGATCTTGTTCTGCCCAACCATTTTTAGGTTGATACAGTGGATATTCTTTGCTTGATGTACAGATAATATTTAATTCTTCATCAAATAAAACTGCTTTTGTACCTGAAGTTCCTACATCTATACCTATTATATAATTCATATGAACACCTCTTTAATTTAATTTATGGTAAATTTAAGGACTTCAAATAAAAGAAGTCCTTAAGTTTAATGTCTATTTAAATAATATGTTATTTAATACTGCTTCTAAATACTCTTGTTTACCACTATCCATCTCTACTTCTCCATTTTTAAGAGTATATTCTTCAAGTTCTTCTAGAGTGACTTTCCCCTCTACTATATCCTTTCCAATGCCAGAATTATAACTTGAGTATCTTTCTTTCACAAACTCATCTATTCTTCCATCTTCTATTATCTCATATGCCTTGATTAAAGCTAAGGCAAAGGTGTCCATACCAACGATATAACCTAATAATAAATCATCAAATTTAAAGGATCCTCTTCTTAATTTTGCATCAAAGTTAAGTCCTCCATTTGTAAATCCACCAGCTTTTATTATTTCAAGCATTGCTAGAGTTGCACTATATACATCTGTTGGAAATTGATCTGTATCCCAACCTAAGTTTGGATCTCCTTGATTAGCATCTACAGTTCCAAAGACTCCATTTATTCTTGCAGTTGCCAATTCATGTTGGAAAGTATGACCTGCAAGAGTAGCATGATTTGCCTCTATATTCATCTTAAAATCATCTTGTAAATCATATTTTTTTAAGAAAGCAAGTACTGTAGCCGTATCAAAATCATATTGATGTTTAGTAGGCTCTTTTGGCTTAGGTTCAATATAAAAGTCTCCTTTGAATCCTTGTTTTCTTCCATATTCTACAGCCATTTTCATAAGCCTTGCCATATTATCAAGTTCAAACTCCATATCTGTGTTTAATAGAGTCTCATAGCCTTCTCTACCACCCCAAAATACATATCCATTTCCACCTAATTTGATTGTTGCATCTATGACATTTTTAATTTGAGCTGCTGCATATGCAAAACTATCTGCATTTGAAGAAGTTCCTGCCCCATGCATATATCTAGGATGATTAAATGCATTTGCAGTTCCCCATAATAATTTAATATCAGTACCTTCCATTTTCGACTTGATATATTCTACCATTTCATGTAAATTTTTTCGAGTTTCTTCATAAGTTTCTCCTTGAGGAGCTATATCTACATCATGAAAGCAAAAGTATTTTATGCCTAATTTAGTCATAAATTCAAAAGCTGCATCTGCACGAGCTTTTGCTCTCTCCATAGGGTCTTTTTCTCCATATTCTCTATCCATAGTAGCTGAACCAAAAGGATCTGTTCCTCCAGCCACCATTGTATGCCACCAAGACATGGCAAATTTTAAGTGTTCTTCCATAGTTTTACCATCTATTACTCGTTTTGCATCATAATATTTAAATGAAAAAGGGTTTTTAGAATCACTTCCCTCAAATTTAACCTTTTCTACACTTGGAAAATAAGTTTTCATTCAATTCATCTCCTTACAGATTTTCTAATATTATTATTTCATTTTTAACTATATACTTGTCTTTTTCTTTTCTTTTTTTTGAAACAAAATAACTATATGCCATTTCAATAGACTTATAACCTTGAGTAAAAGGCTGTTGGCATATTGTTGCTTTTATTATGCCTTCCTTTAACATTTGCCTTGTAATAGGAATCTTATCAAAGCTTACAATTGTAACTTTGTCTTCCATTTTCATTTCCTTTACAGCACTACAAACTCCCTCTACACCTGCTGCTACAATTAATATAGAGTCAATATCATGATTTTTTAAAAGGTTTAAAGTTTCTTTATAAGCTATTTTATCACTGTCATTTGTTTCAGCTAGATCTAATATACTCATATCTGGATACCTAGTTTTAGCAATTTTTTTAAATCCTTCCACTCTTTGATTATGTCCTAAAACCTTTTTAGAACCAGTCAATATAGCCACATTTGCCTTACCATTAGTAAGCAATCCAAGTATACCACATGCTGTTTCTCCACCTTTTGTATAATCACTACCTATATAATATAATCTTTTACTATTTTCTACATCAGTATTTATATTGACTACAATCTTTCCTGATTCTACCAATTCATTTATTTTATCTATTATTTTTTTATCATTTATAGGATTTAAAATTATACAATCTACCTTATCTTTGATTTCATCTATTTTTCTCAATTGATTTTCAACTTCATATCCTTCTAATTCTTGAATTAAAACTGATACTCCAAAGTCTTCATATTCCTTTTTAGCTCTATTTAAACCTTTTAGTACATCGTCAAAAAATGGGTTTCCTCGTGATATTAGTATGACACCTATTTTAAATCCTGTTTTTTTAGTAGCTAATATCTTTCCTGTTATATTAGGAGTATATTGTAATTTTTTGATTGTATCTCTTACAAGCTTTTCAGTTTCTTTACTTACATTTCCTCTATTGTGTAGAACTCTATCTACAGTTCCTCTTGATACTCCACAAGCTTGTGCAATTTCTTTTATTGTTATGTTTTTCATATTGATTACCTATGCTTTTTTCTTTTGATTATAGGTGTCAAAAGCAACTGCTGCCAAGAGAACTAGTCCTTTAATAGCTTGTTGCCAATCAATTCCAATTCCCATAATTGACATACCATTATTTAGGACCCCCATTACCAGACCTCCAACTACTGCTCCAATTATAGTTCCTACTCCTCCTGAAGCTGAGGCCCCTCCTATATAACATGAAGCTATTGCATCTAATTCAAATCCATTTCCTGCAGATGGTGTAGCAGCATTTAATCTTCCAGAAAATATTATACCAGCTAGTGCTGCCATAATTCCCATATTTACATAAGTCAAGAAAAACACCCTATTTGTTTTTATACCTGAAAGTTCTGCAGCTCTTTCATTTCCACCAAAAGCATATATACTTCTTCCTAAAACTGTCTTATTCGTTATATAACTGTAAATTAATATTAGTAGGGTTAGTAAAAACAATACTACTGGGACCCCTTTATATAGGCTCAACCAATATAAAGAGAACATAATTAATACTACTTCAGTAATGATTTTTAGGATAAAAACATGAAAGCTAGTGTCTTGAATTCCATATTTTTGTTCTTTTTTCCTATTTCTAAACTCTATAAATACTGCTAAAATCGAAAATAGTACTCCTACCCCTAAAGAAACTATGGTTACCATATCTTTATTACTTGTTAAAAATCCTGCTGAAAGATATTGATAAGACTCCGGAAATGGAGCTAGTGTATTCCCTTTTAAAATTACTAATGTTAAACCTCTAAAAATTAACATACCTGCTAAAGTAACAATAAAAGAAGGTATTCTAACATAAGCTATCCAAAATCCTTGCCATGCTCCTACTATTACTCCAACAATCAAGGCCACTATTATTGCTAACCATACTGGTAGTTCATAAGTAATTATCATAACTCCTATAATAGCACTTACAAAGGCCAATACAGATCCAACTGAAAGATCTATATTTCCTGTCAATATAACTGGCAACATCCCAATGGCTAAAATAAGAATATAGCTATTTTGCATAACTAATTTAGAAACATTCATTGGTTTTAAAAGTATTCCATCAGTAGTAATTTGAAATAATATTGTTATAGAAATTAAAGCTATAAACATAGCATATTTTCTTAAATCTATCTTTGAATTTTTGCCCATTAAACTTTTTATGGTTATACCTCCTTTGTACTTTGAATTATACTTCTCATTATATTTTCTTGTGTAGCATCCTTTTTATTAAATTCGGCTACAAATTTCCCTTCATTCATTACATATATTCTATCACTTAGTCCTAATAACTCTGGTAACTCTGATGATATTAAAATAATTGACTTATTCATTGATGCTAGTTCATTGATGATCTTATATATTTCATATTTAGCTCCTACATCTATTCCTCTAGTGGGTTCATCTAGTATCAATACATCAGGGTCGGAATAAAGCCATCTAGCAAGCATAACTTTTTGCTGATTCCCACCTGACAAATTTTCAGTTTTATGAAATATGCTTGGAGCTTTTATATTTATTTTCTCTGAATATTCTTTAGAAATATTAATTTCTTTATGCTCATCTAGTATACCTTTTTTACTAATCTTGTTTAAACTGGCTAATGTTATATTTTTTCGAATATCATTCATTAAGATTAGACCTTGTTCTTTACGGTCTTCTGTAAGATATCCTATCCCATTTTCTATAGCATCTTTAATATTATTTAACTTTATTTCTTTTCCTTCTTTCAGTACAGTTCCTGTTATCCTATTTCCATATGCTCTACCAAATAAACTCATAGCCAATTCTGTTCTACCTGCACCCATTAGTCCAGCAATACCTATAACTTCTCCTTTTCTTACATTAAATCTTATATTATCTATTACTAATTTATCTGGAATATGAGGTGAGTAGACTGTCCAGTCTTTAACTTCAAAGTTAATATCTCCTATTTTATTGTCTCTAGAAGGATATCTGTCTTTTATTTCTCTTCCTACCATTCCTTTAATTATCCTATCTTCACTTATATCATTATTTTTCATTTCTAGAGTTTCTATTGTCTCACCATCTCTTATTACAGTAATGGCATCAGAAACTTTTTTTACTTCATTTAATTTATGAGAAATAATAATGCAAGTCATCCCTTCATTTTCCTTTAAATCTAAAATTAAATTTAATAATTTTTCACTATCCTCATCATTCAAAGAAGCAGTAGGTTCATCAAGAATTAATAACTTTACTCTTTTAGCTAAAGCTTTTGCAATCTCAACTAGCTGTTGTTTTCCTACTCCAATTTTCTCAATTAGATTATGAGGATTCTCATACAACCCTACCATCTTCATATATTTAAGAGCATCCGCTTCTGTTTTGTCCCAATTTATTATACCTTTTTCAGATCTCTCATTACCTAAAAACATATTTTCCATTATAGAAAGTGTAGGAACTAAAGCAAGCTCTTGATGAATTATGACTATTCCTTCATTTTCACTATCTTTAATGTCTTTAAAATTAACAACTTTATCTTTAAATATAATCTCTCCACTATAACTTCCAGTAGAATAAACTCCACTTAATATTTTCATTAAAGTTGACTTTCCCGCTCCATTTTCACCCACTATTGCATGAATAGTATTTTCTTTAACTTTTAAATTTACATTATCAAGAGCTTTTACACCTGGGAATTCTTTAGTTATTCCCTTCATTTCCAATAGAATATTGTCCACCTATATCACCATTCCTACTATTAATTCTTAAAATAAATAGAAATCAGATTAAATTTTATGCTAGCAAGAGCTAGCATAAAATTTAATGCATATTATTTAAGTTGACCTTCTGTATAATAACCACTATCAATTAGTAACTCTTCATAATTCTCTATATCTACAAACTTTGGTTCTAACAAATAAGAAGGTACTACTTTTGCTCCATTATCATAAGTTTCAGTATCATTTACTTCTACTTCTTCACCTGATACTATACCATCTACCATCTCCACAACTTTATCTGCCAATGCTCTAGTATCTTTAAACACTGACATAGATTGGTCTCCACCAACTATAGCCTTAACATTTGAAACATTTGCATCTTGTCCTGTTATTATAGGCATGGATTTCGCCTCAGTTCCATATCCCGCTGATTTAAGTGCAGATTGTACTCCAAGAGAAACTGAGTCATTAGATGCTAAAACAGCATCTATAGTATCATCAGTATAGTAAGCTGTAATTATATTATCCATTCTTGTTTGAGCTTCTTGTTCATCCCAATTTGGAGTTGCAGTTTGTTCTCTAGAAATTTGACCTGATTTTACAACTAATTGTCCATTGTCAATATAAGGCTTTAGTACATCCATTGCTCCGCCATAGAAAAATACAACATTATTGTCATCTAATGGGCCTGTTGCTATTTCTAAATTAAATGGTCCATTGCCTTCTTCTAATCCTAATTTGTCTTCTATATATTTTCCTTGAATAGTTCCTACATTATAATTGTCAAATGTTGCATAGTAACTAACAGCATCAGTATTCATGATAAGTCTATCATAGGCTATGATTTCTATACCTTCTTCTTTTGCACTATCTAATACATTTGTCAAAGCACTTCCATCTATAGCTGCTACTACTATTACATCTGCACCTTTTGTTATCATATTTTCAATTTGAGAAATTTGAGTTTCTATTTTGTTTTCTGCAAATTCTAATTCTACTTCATAACCTTTGTCTTGTAAAATCATTTTCATATTTTCCCCATCTTGATTCCATCTCTGAAGAGATTTAGTAGGCATAGAAACTCCTACCATTACTTCCTCCGATCCTCCATCTGAAGAAGTCTTATCTGCGTCTCCATTATCAGAACCACATGCTACTAGAGAAAACATTAAGACTAGTGCTAACATCATACTAATAAATTTTTTCATATTTCTCCCCCTAATATTTAGTTATGTGCTCGTGCACATTTGTTAATTTCATTTTATAATGTTTAAATTTATATGTCAATAGGAAATCGTTTTATTTTTAATTTAACAATTAATATAATCAAAAATGAAATTAACCCAATGACTTCTTCTATATAGAAATTTTCATATCTATATAAGTTCTTTCATTGGGTTAATTTAAAAAGGGGGAATGGGTTTATTTAGCGTATTTTTTTCCTAATTCTCTTATAAAATTGAATCTTTCTACTGGAATATCAGGGCTAATAGTGCAATCTGCACCTATTGCAACTCCTTTTGTTCCTACTTCTTCTAACATTTCTTTTACATATTTCTCTACTTCTTCATCTGTTCCAGAATCTAATAGAGTTCCTTTATTATTATCAAATCCTCCAATAACTACTTTTCCTTCAAAAAATTCTTTACCTTCTTTCAGACTAGTATTTTCTGTATGAGTTGCCCAGTTTATAATACTTAAATCATATTTTGTAAATAAATCTAAATCATTTGTATATTCTCCATATCCACAGATGTGTAATATATTTGTATCACTATGTTTTTTAATAGTTTCTAATGTGTGTAAATCAGTTGGATGTACATATTTTTCATGAAAAGCTTTATCTGCTCTTTCGTCTTGTACTTCTTGTACACTATAATAGATTCCATCTAATTTTACTTCTTTAAATAATTTCTCTATTAGAATATCTAAATCTTTAGCTATTTCTCTTGCTGCATGGTCCATAGCCTCTGGATTTTCTAAAAATAATCTTGGGAATTTTTTATTATCTGCTTCAAATTCTTCAAAATATAGTCTTATACAGTGTAATGGAGAAAATATATTATAAAATGTATAAACTTCATCGCAGAACTCATCATTAACTTCTTTTACAAACTTTACTTGTTCAGTAATCCATGGATGCTCCTCTCCTACTGCCTTTATTTTAAACAAGTCATCTCCTGTTTCTATTTTTGTATTATTTACACTAGGATGTCCGAAGAATCCATCAGACATTATTTTTACAAAGTCTGGTTGCATTTCTCTATACATCTTCTTATGTCCTTCTATAACTTTGTTTAATACATCTTTATCTTCCAATGATCTAAAATGATCTTTCGGTGGAACATAATGATACCAAAATCCTATAGGTACCCTGTCAGCTTTTTCATTATTAAATACTTTTTTCATTAATTCCCTTTTATTTTCCAATATTATTCCTCCTTGAAATAGTTTTTTAAATTCTAATTGTCTTGAATATAATTATTTATATCTTCTAAAGTCGGCATTGATATTGATGTACCTACCTTAGTTACAGATAATCCTCCAACTACCATAGCATATTTACATGCTTCCAATATACTTTTCCCTTGAGATAATCCAGCTACTAGCCCCCCATTAAAGGCATCTCCTGCTCCTGTGGTGTCTACTACATCTACCTTTATAGTATTAAGCCATTTTTTATCTTCTTCAGTAGATACATATGCTCCATTATCCCCTAGAGTTATCACTACATTTTTTACACCTTTATGATGAAAATATTTTGCTATTTTTATTACATCCTCATCTTCTTCAATCTTTATTCCACTTAGTTTTTCTGCTTCTACTTCATTTGGAGTTATGACATATAGTTTTCTATAAATCTCATCAGGTAATTCTGAGACAGGTGCAGGGTTTAAAATGATCTTTATATCATTTTCATATGCCATATCTATTACTTTTAATATTGCTTCCATATTATTTTCTAATTGCAACAATAAAAATTGATTTTTAAAAATAATATCTTCTGCCTTTTTTATATCTTCATTTGTAATATTAGAAGAAGCTCCAGGCACTACAGTTATAATATTTTGTCCTGTGTCTTCAGCTACCATAATAAGAGCTATACCAGTTGATTCTTTATCATCTAAAAATATATACTCAGTAGACATATTTTCATTTTGAAAACTCTCAAAAGCCAAATCTTTAAACTGATCATTGCCTACTTTAGTTATTATGTCTACATTTGCTCCTGCTCTTTTAGCTGCTATAGCCTGATTTGAGCCTTTCCCCCCTGGTGATATCTTAAAAAAGTTTCCCTTTACTGTTTCCCCAGGCAGTGGAAGAGTTTCACTTCTAGCCATAAGATCGGCTACGAAGCTACCGAAGACTGTTACTCCTTTTTTCATCTTCTCACCTACTATCTATTATATTTCCTGCATATAATCTGAAATACCTTTAATTATATACATTCCAACTGTTGCCCCTCCATCTTGAATTCCTATGCTCTTATCTCCATAATAAGCTGCTCTACCATGTACAGATTTCATATTTTTAGTAGCTAACATTCCTTCATTGGCTTTTTCAAGTGAAGATGAGAAAATTTTATCTATAGACTTATCTTCTGCTAATCCTTTTTTCATTTCTTCTATTGCAGGGTGCAGTGAGTCTATTATTGTCTTTTCTCCTGGTTTAGCCCCACCTTTTTGCATCATATTTGAAAGGCCGCTTTCTAATGAAAGTATTATATCTTCCAATGTAGCTGTGGTCTTTCCCTTTAAATATTTCGCCATGCCCATAAAGTAAATAGATAAAAGAGTTCCTAAGCTAGATGGAGCTGATTCATTTAAGGTTTTAGAAGCTTTAAGCATAAATCTACCTAAATCTTCTTCTTCACTTTTTTTCATCATTTCATATGTTTTAGTAAATCCACTACTCATACTCAAGCCTAGATCCCCGTCACCATTTTGAGCATCCAATTCTATAAGATAGTCCTTATTCTCAATCATTATATCTTTGATATTGGCAATAATTTCTGTTAAATCTTTAATTCCAAAGCTTTTCATATTTACCCCCTATTTATTTTCGTTTGTATAAAAAGGCGTACTTCCTGGTTGTCTAAGTAATGATTTTAATTCATCATCTAATTTAAATAAGGTTATTGAAAATCCACTCATTTCCATAGAAGTTGCAAATTCTCCAATGTGAGGCATATATATTGAAATTCCTTTTTCCTTTAGAACTTCATGAACTCTTTTATAGCAGATTAATTGTTCTTCTAAAGGAGTAGCACCTAATCCATTTATCATCACAGAGACTTCATCACCGCTATTTAATTCTATATCTACTAGTATTTTTTGTAACATTATATCTACTACCTCATCAGCTGTCTTTATTTTTCCTACTTCAATTCCCGGCTCTCCATGAATTCCCATTCCTATTTCCATCTCATCTTCTGCTATGGTAAATGTAGGTTTTCCTACCTCTGGTACTATACAAGGAGTCAAAGCTACACCCATTGTTCTTATATTGTTTAATGCTTTTTGTGTTACTTCTTTTACTTCTTGTAAATTCATCATATTATCTGCTGCAGCCCCAGCTATTTTAAAAGCATACACCATTCCAGCTACACCTCTACGCTTCTCAGCTAATTCTTTAGGACTAGAAGCTACATCATCTTTTACTCTTATTTGTTCAGTTTCTATATCCATAAAATCTGCTTCTTCAGTAGCCATTTCAAAGTTTAAATTATCTCCACCATAATTACCATATAAACATAATACTCCGGCTCCATTATTACATTGCTCTATCATTGAAGCCATCTTGGAAGATGCAGGTGAAGCAAATACATTTCCTACAGCACATCCATCAAGCATTCCATCTCCAACATATCCTAAAAATACAGGTAAATGACCACTTCCACCAGCTGTTACTATCCCAACTTTATTAGGCTTTGTTGGAGTGTTTTTAAGTATGATTCTTTTATCACCATCAAGACATTTTAATTTTTCCCCATAAGCATAGAGTATTCCATCGATAGTTTCATCTACAAAATTCATTGGATCATTAATTATTTTTTTCATCAAAACTCCTCCTATTCTCCTAAATATGACTTTCTAACTCTTTCATCATTTATAAGTTCTTTTCCTGTACCAGTCATAACTATATTACCTCTTTCAAGGACATATCCACGATCTGCTATTTGTAATGCCATAGCTGCATTTTGTTCAATAAGTAAAACTGTCATTCCTATTTTTTTAATTCTAAGAATTAACTCAAATATCTCTTCAACTATAATAGGGGCTAATCCTAGGGAAGGCTCGTCCAGCATTATAAGATCTGGATTCATCATAAGACCACGGGCAATTGCAAGCATCTGTTGCTCTCCTCCTGAAAGAGTACCTCCCCCTTGATTTATCCTCTCTTTTAATCTAGGAAATAGTTCATACATTTTTTCCAAATTTTCATTTATCTTTTCTTTTCCTAATTTATTATTTCCAAAAGTACCAGTTATGAGATTTTCCCTAACACTTAATGCTGGAAATATTTTTCTTCCCTCAGGTACATGACTTATTCCTTCTTGTACTATTTTATGAGCAGGTATATTAGTGATATCTTTACCTTCAAAAATTATACTACCTGCTCTCTTAGGAACTAAATTTGAAATAGACATCAAAGTAGTAGTTTTACCAGCACCATTTCCTCCTATTAATGTTATTATCTCTCCTTCATTTACTTTGAAGTTTATACCTCTTAAAGCACTTATATAACCATAATTCACTTCTAAGTTTTTAACTTCCAACATTATAAATCTTCACCTCCAGATATCTTACCTTTTCCAAAATATGCCTCTATAACATTTTGATCTTTTTTTACAATTTCTGGAGTTCCTTCAGATATTTTTTGTCCAAAGTTTAATACTAATAATCTATTGGACATGGACATGATAAATTTCATATCGTGCTCAATTACAGCTATTGTATATCCTTCTTTATTTAGCTTGATTATAAATTCCATCAATTGATTGGTCTCATTAGGATTCATCCCAGCAGCTGGCTCATCTAATAAGAGTATATCAGGATTTAGAGCTAGAGCCCTTGCTATTTCTACTCTCCTCTGTACTCCATAAGCTAAGTTCCCTGCTAATGTATCTTTAAATTCATATAAACCTACCTTTTTAATAATCTCTAAACTCTCTTTATTTACTAGTTCTTCATCTTCTTTATATGTTTTATTTCTAAGTACTGCATCAAATATATTAGTCTTTGTTCTAATATGAAATCCTATTTTAATATTTTCAAAAACTGTCATATTTTTAAATAATTGTATATTTTGAAAGGTCCTTGCCATCCCTTTTCTGGCTATTTCCTCTGGTTTAAGGTTTTTTATAGATTCTCCTTTAAAAAGTATATCTCCAAATGTAGGTTCATAAATTCCAGAACATATATTAAAAAATGTAGTCTTACCTGCTCCATTTGGTCCGATTATGCCAAATATATCTCCTCTATGAATTTCCATATCTACCTTTTCTACAGCCTTTAAGCCTCCAAAGTGTTTACTTACTCCTTTTGCCTGTAAAATTATCTCAGACATTATTTATCACCTACTTTTTGAGTAATTGACTTTTTCTTTTGTTTTATGGAATTATTGTTGCCAGATAGGATACTATCATATGCACCTACAAGGCCTTGTGGTCTCCACCACATCATTACAATAATAAGTACTGCATATATTACCATTCTATATTGACTTGCAAATCTAAATACCTCAGATATAATAGTTGCAATAGAAGCTCCTACAAAAGGACCTACTAATGTTCCTTGACCTCCTATAATTACCATAGAAAGAATATTAAATCCTTCATCTAGTGTAAACATATCTGATGCAATAAATTTATAATAGGGTGCATAGGCTGCTCCCACTATACCTGCCCAAAAAGCACCATACATAAAGTTTATAGACTTAAATCTACCAGCTTCCACTCCCAAGGATTTGGCAGCTAACTCATCTTCCCTAATGGATATCCATGCTCTTCCCACTCTAGATTTTAAAATTTTACTTGTTGCAAACAAGAAAGCTATACCTATGAATAGAAATATATAATAATAATCTGTAGGTCCTGATATTTTAAACCCAAATAAAACAGGTGATGGAATTCCTTTAATTCCCATTGGTCCTCCAGTTACAGAACTCCAATTTAATGCTACAATTCTTATTATCTCTGAAAATCCTAAAGTAACTATAGCTAGATATATTCCCTTTAGTCTTAAAGTAGGTAGTGATATTAAAAATCCTACTATGGATGTAAAGACACCTGCAACTATTAGTGCTGGCCAAAAGCTCCAACCAAAATTAGTACCTAGTATAGCTTCTGTATAAGCTCCTATTAAAAAGAATCCAGCATGTCCAATATTAAATTGTCCACTATAGCCATTGATTATATTTAATGATCCAGCTAAAGTTGTATACATTAACACTCTACAGACTATACCCATTATATAGCTGCTTGATAATATCCTCGGAAGCAATATAAGTAAAATAAATAAAACTATGTTTATAATCTTTATATTTTTTTTATAAAAATCTCTAATATTATTTATTATTTTTGAAATCATTATGGTCTTCCACCAACTTTCTTAGAAATTCCTTCTGGCTTGATTATTAAGACCAATACTAAAAATACAAAGGCAAAAACATCTCTATAGCTATTTGATAAAAATGCTGTCCCTATATTCTCTGCGATCCCAATTGATATTCCACCTAATGCTGCTGCTGGAATATTTGTAAGTCCTCCTAAAACTGATGATATAAATGATTTAAGTCCCAATGGTCCTCCCATTGTAGGAACTATTGATTGATAGTATATAGCAAGCAACATACCTGCTACTCCACCAAGACCACAACCTATGCAATTACCTATCATAGTAGTCCTTTGTACATTGATTCCCATCAATGCAGCTGCCTTTTTATCTTGGCTTACAGCTCTCAATTGTATCCCCCATTTAGTTTTACTATTTATTATGTACAAAATAGCAGATAAGGAGATAACTATTGCTATAATTAAAATTTGAACCGTATTAAGTCTAACTCCAAATACATTTATAAATCCTAAATCAATAGGTTGGGGCATTGCTTTCATATTTGGTCCAAATACTATTTGTGCTAAATTCTTAACAAGCATGCTAAATCCAATTGTACATATCAATGGAATATGTCTTGGAGAGTCAAAAAATCTTTCATAACATATTTTGTATATCATTATTCCTAAAACCCAGGATGCTGCAAAACTGGTTATAATTCCTAAAAATAAATTTTCAGCAAAGAAAGTAAAGGCATAAAAAGCAGCATAAGCTCCTATCATTATTACTTCCCCTTGAGTAAATGTAACCATCCCTACTACTCCTACTATAGTTGAATATCCTATTGCCATTAAAGCGTATATAGCACCTTGAGATAATCCATTTACCAGTTGCATTAAATAATAATCCATAAGATCACCTCTTCCTTTTAATCTAAAAATACTTTGTAGCAACATTGCTACAAAGTATTTTTATTTAGTAGCATTCTGTCAAAATTAATCTACATAGTCAAAGTCTGTCTTCTGTACAAACTTTCCATCTTCTATTTCCATGATCAAATATTTTCTTGTGATGTCTCCACTTGGATTAAACTCAATAGGTCCAGTAAGTCCTACAAAACCTTCTAAGTTTTGTAATTTGTCTCTTATTTCATCTCTTGTAACTTCCCCATCTATATTTTCTATAGCAGCTTTTAACAGATATACTGTATCATATGCTACAGCTGGATGAACTGTAGGCTCAAAGTCTGCCCTCTTTTTAAATTCTTCAGCCCATGCCCAAGCTTGCTCGTTTTCTTCTGTTATAAAGAAAGGAGTTGATAGAAGTAATCCTTCTACATTTTCACCTGCTAATTCTATTATTTGCATAGATGTTCCAGGTCCTAATGCTGTTAATTTAACATCCCAGCCAATTTGATTTACTTGGTTTGCAATTAGAGCTACATCGTTAGCATGCATTAAAAGTGCTAATGTATCAGGGTTTTTATCTTTAACTTTAGTTAATAGAGAAGTAAAGTCTTTTTCCCCTTCAACATAATTTTCTTCAGCAACTACATTTAAATTATCTTTATTAGCTTGTGCCATGAAATTGTCATATGCAGATTTACCCCAGTCATTATTTATATAGATTACACCAACATCTTTTGATTTATTGTATTTCTGTAACAAATAAGTTGAGAAAAATGGAGCTTCTCCATCTTGCCTTCCCATAATACTAAACATAAATTCATTCATTCCTGCAAAATCAGTATGAGATGCAGTAGGAGATAATTGAACTATACCAGCATCTCCTAATATAGGAGCATTTGCCATGGCATTAGAACTTGAAAAATCTCCAATAACTCCTAAAATATCATCTTGCTCAGCTACTCGTCTTGAGATATCAGCACTTTCCTTTGGATCTCCCTTAGTATCAAATACTTCTAATTCTATAGTTTTCCCATTAACTCCACCATTTGCATTTATTTCGTCAGCAGCCATTTGAGTTGCAACTTGAAAACCTTTTCCATATTCAGCATAATTTCCTGTTATAGGTGCAAAAACTGCAAATTTATATACATTTGAATCTCCGCCATCACTGTTAGTCTTATCACCACATCCTACTAAAAAACTAGATAATATTAAAACAACGATAAATATAGATATAACTTTTTTCATATATTGACCTCCTAATAATTATAATTTTCTTAAATGTAGCAAAATTAGATGTGCATATTACTCAAATATTGATTTTCTTAAATCTTTTATCAACCCTCCTTTGAATTTTAAAATTGTTAAATATTTGCAGCTTCTACAGCTTGTCTTATTCTTTCATAAGGAATTTCTGAAGGTAATGTGCAATCTGCACCTAATATAAACCTTTTTTCTCCAAACTCTTGTATTATAGATCTTACTTTATCTTGTATTTCATCGTAAGTTCCTTCAACTAATATACCACTTCTATTTTTCAAACCTCCCATTATAGTTGTATTTGGAAACAAGTTTCTTCCTTCTTCTAAGGATAGACCTCCCTCATAAACTCCCCAATTTAATACATCTATTAAATTTTCATAGGATTTGTAACGGCTTAAATCTATATTGTCTTTACAAATATGTAGAATATTATATCCATGCTTTTCTTTTATAGCAGATAATATTTTCTTGTCAAAGACTTCAATATGATTTTTATGTTCTTCTTCAGTAAAATATTGTGTTTCTCCTAAAGCAGCATAATATACTCCATCTAATCCTATTTCTATATATTTCCTAGCTAATTCACTCATTATATCTGTAATATGTTCAAATGCATAAAGTATAGGTTTACTATTTTCTCTCATATGTGCAGTAATCATTTCTCTACCTCTCACATATCCATATTTTCCTTCTATGGCATGAAGTACAGAAGCAACACTTCCATGTAAAGTTCCTATTGAAAAAACGTTTTCTTCAGCTTTATCTAAAATTCTCTTTACTAAATCAATTTGCCTAGTTATAAATTTGTCTTTTATGGATAATTCCTTTAGTTGATTCCAATCCTGAGGTGTTTTAATACTGTATGTGCTGGGAACTAGATTATCATTCATAATCTTTATTATATCTGTATTTGTTTCCTTAAAAAATTTAAGATGTACATCTACACCAGCTTGTCCAAATCTCTCCTCATTGGAAAAGTGTAAAGAAAAACAAGTAGGTACCTTATCTATATGATCTCCTTTTATACTGGCTATGACTCTTTCTCTCTTATTCATCTTTTTCTCCTTCCATTTTAGATAAATTCTTTTAAGTGCTTTCCCTTATAATCAAATTAGTTTTTAATACTTTTGCTTTGTCTACATTTTCTTTTTTTATGATGCCAATCAGCATATTAACTGCCTCTTCTCCCATTTCATAAATAGGTTGTTTAATTGTTGTAAGAGGTGGATCCATATATTGTGATGTTTGAATATCGTCAAATCCTACTATTTTTACATCTCCTGGAATATTAATCTTCATTTCCTTCAAGGCTTTTACAGCGCCTATTGCTATTAGATCATTACCACAAAATATACCGTCTACTTTAGTTTTTTTAATTATCTCCTTTATTCCAGCATATCCCGATTCTATAGTATAGCTATCTAAATATATTTTATCTCTATCTATGCTAATGTTGTTATCTAAGAGAGCGTTTTCATATCCTTTAATTCTTTCTGCTGATGGTTTGTTTTTAGTACTTGAAGATATGATAGCTATGTTTTTACATCCTTTTTTTATCAGATGATTTGTAGCTTTGTAGGCACCTTCTTTATTATCTACAATTATACGCCCTATTTTTTTATCTGCATCTATATCTCTATCTAACAAAACTGTAGGGATATTTCCAGATTTAATTGAGCTATAGTCCCCCTTTTCAGATGCAGTGATTATTATTCCATCAACCATTTTTTCTTGAAGAACTTCCATATACCTTTTTGCCTTTGACTCTTTATTATCTGAATTACAAAGTATAACAGTATATCCCTTGTTTTCAGCTGCATCTTCTACTCCACGAGCAAGCTCTGAAAAAAACAAGTTCATCACGTCTGGAATTATAATTCCAATGGTTTTAGTCTTTTGCATCTTTAAACTCTTTGCAATTCCATTTGGGATATATCCTTCTCTTTCTACTATCTCTAGTACTCTCTTTCTAGTAGCTTCACTTATATATTTGTCCTTACCATTTATAACTTTAGAAACCGTAGCACTAGATACATTTGCTAATTTTGCAATTTCTTTTAAAGTAACCATTTTCACTTTCCTTAATTTATATAGTTAATCGTTTACTTAGGTAATCGATTAACTATACTTTAACATATTAATTTAATCTACGCAAGAATAATTTGAAAATTATTAATGTTTTTTAAAATAAAAAAAGACTAAATTCCAATTATCTTTTTTATTGTGAATTTAATCTTTTTTTGTAATTTTCATCTTATTTTTCTATACTTTACCAACGGGAGATAAATATACAGCAAACTCATCTTCTCCATCTACATCTATCAAGTCATCCAATATCTTTTGATCATATGATGCGATAGCACAAGTACCAAGGCCTATAGTTTCACAAGCTAAATATAGAGCTTGACAAATATGTCCTGCATCTAAGAGCATTATTTTATAGGACCTATCTACATATCTCCATTCTGTTCTATATGGTATACAGCTCCATATAAAAGTAACAGCAGATTTACCTACAAACTTTTGTCTATTTGCAGCAGTTATAACTTTTTCACTTAGATTATCTTCTTCTTTTATAAACAAAAGCTTGTGTTCTAATGGTAGGTACCTATATATTCCTTTTTTTAAATCCTTTACATTTAATACCACTAAGTAAGTTTCAAAGGGGTGCCTTCCTCCTGCTGAAGGTACTGGCCTTAATCCTACATAATTATCTCCTTTTATCTCTTTAATTCTTTGAGTTGTAATTAGGAGATAAGATAATTCTTCTAGAGTTATCCCTTCATCTAAATAAGCTCTGTGGCTTCTCCTATCTAAGATGCAATCAAATATATCACCTTTGGTTATAATAGACTTATCTACTTCTGGTAAGTCTATTATTTCCACATTTTTATCATATGGTTTTTCTAAAGGTAGCTGTGAAACTCCCCTTTGCTGATCATTTTCTATAGGTGTTCCAAAATATGATTTCATGAAACTTCTGTCCAAATTTATTCCTCCTTTTATACTTTAAAATATCTATTAATATTTTTTAACTTCATTAATTAAAGTGTCTATAAACTTATCCCTATCTATATCAATTGCCACATCCATATTTGGATTTTTATTGTATCTTTTAGAAAAGTTTCCTACGGTCATCCCCTTTGTAAATTTTCCTTCTAATTCCACTGAAACCTCCATTGGTATAGTTTTTATTATATGAGGATTTGTAACTGATACTATTGCCACTGGATCATGTAGATGGCATCCATAAATCCCGTCATCTTTATGATAGATTGATAAGCTTTCTAATATTTTCACAACAAATTTTCCGATTTCATTACCTATGGATTCTACTTTTTTTATTTCCTCTAAATATAAGTATGCCTTTTCAGTTACATCTAGACCACACATAGTCAAGGGAAGGTTTGAATTAAACACTACATCCGCTGCTTTAGGATCTACATAGATATTAAATTCAGAAGCCTTCGTAACATTACCTCCACATATAGCTCCACCCATAAAGTAAATTCTCCCTATCTTCTCCTTTAATTCTGGATATTCATTTAAAAATGTGGCTATATTTGTCAAGGGTCCGAGGGCTATAATTGTAATCTTTTCTTTAGAATCTCTTATTATATCAGCCATTAAATCTATAGCATTTAAACTCTCTTTTTTAAATTTAGCTTCAGGTAAACTTATTCCATATAGTCCATCCTCTCCATGAACATTTGAAGCTGTAAATAGTTCACCTTCTAAAGGTTTATCACATCCAAAGGCTACAGGAATTTCTATGTCTACATAGGTTAAAAGCCTCAAGATATTTTTCCCAACTACTTCCAGGGTTTGATTGCCTGCTACTGCTGTTATAGCTTTTATATCTAGGTGTTCATTTTTCAATGCCATTAAAAGTGCCACTACATCGTCAAGCCCTGGATCACAATCTATTATTACAGGTATTTTCATCTCTAAGTATCTCCTTTCTCATTTTCTACTATCTATATTTTATCATATCAAAGAGTAGTTTAATATTAATGTTTCCGTATCCACTAATCGAGTAGGAGGAAAATAATTATTTTATTTTCCGTCCTCTCACACCACCGTACGTACCGTTCGGTATACGGCGGTTCATTAAGACAGTCTAGCTTTTTCATACTGTGAAGATAAACTTTTAAAACCATGACTAATCAGTCTTTGATTAGTTATGGTTTTACTTAGTATTGGACTAATTGATGTTCTCCAGTAACTTTTCCTTGTATTTGCATACTCCCAAGCCTTGTATTTAGGTACTCCTAGTTTCATTAGATTCTTAAATCTTGTTCTACCTAGTTTCCATGTTTTCCATACACAAGCTCTAAGTCGCCTTCGTACCCATTTGTCTAGTTCTGTTAGTTTAGTCTTCATATCTGCCAGTTTAAAGTAATTTACCCAACCTACAATTATTTCATTTAGTTTCTTAATTCTATAATCAAAATTCATGTTTATATTTCTATTAGTAATCTTTCTAATCTTTTCTTTAAGTCTTTCATAACTCTTGTTATGGGTTCTAAATCTAATTTTACCTTTTGAGTAGTAGAAACTGTATCCTAGAAATTTTCTTTTAGTTAGTGGAGATACTGCTGATTTCTCAGTATTTACTTTTAGTTTTAGTTTTCTTCCTAGAAATTTAGTGATGCTCTTAAGGACTCTTTCTCCTGCTCTTGTGCTTTTAACATAGATATTACAATCATCAGCGTAACGGCAGAATTTATGTCCTCTTATTTCTAATTCTTTATCTAATTCATCAAGTAATATATTGCTGAGTAATGGGCTTAAAGGACCACCTTGGGGTGCTCCTTGTTCTGATTTGACTGCTATACCATTTAACATTATCCCTGAGTTTAAATACTTCCTTATTAATTTTAATACTCTTTTGTCTTGTATCTTTCTTGATACTAAGTTCATTAATATGTCATGGTTTACATTGTCAAAGAACTTTTCTAAGTCCATATCTACAACTTGTTTGTATCCTTCATTTATATATGTTTGAGCTTGTTTTAGAGCCATGTGTGCACTTCTTCCTGGTCTAAATCCATAGCTATTATTTGAAAATGCTCTATCGAATATCGGATTAATCACTTGGTTTATTGCTTGCTGGATTAATCTATCTACTACTGTTGGTATTCCAAGGAGTCTTATGCCTCCATTGGGTTTGGGTATTTCTACTCTTTTTACTGGTTGTACTTTGTATTTTCCATCTAACAGATTTGCTTTCAAAGTTTCGTAGTTTTCTTTCAGGTAGGTTAGAAGTTCATCTACTCTCATTCCATCTATTCCACTACTTCCTTTGTTAGCTAGTACTCTTTTGTATGCTTCAAAGATATTTCTCTTATCTACAATCTTTTCGAGTAGATTTTCAGTATTAAATCCCGACTTGGTTTTCAGATTTGACTTCGCCGACAAATCACTATACGCTCCCTGTTTACCTTGAGTTTCCATCTCTACTTCCACAGTCCAGCCCAAATCTTTGGTTTTCTGTATTCTTTTCATGTTTGTTGAGATTGCCAAACTTACTCACCTCCCTAATGTTCAGTCCTTCCAAGATTATCATGATTAATCTTGTACTATGACTTCTGCTGACTTCTGATAATTCAGTTACATATCACTATGTAGTTTGTCATGTAGACCGTAGTCTTTTATGACTTATCTATCAGACCTCCCCAGGTAAGAATACAAACTTTCTCTCCATATATCTGCTACATTTACTTCCCCTGTTTCGGATAGTTTAGGACTTTGGTTTGTATTGCAACCTCATCCACAAGGTCAAGCCTCAAATGTAGTTCGTGTACCTCAGACCGGAGTTTTGCCGCCGACTTCCTTCAGATTCCACCTCACAGTGGACACCCTTGTCTTAAGCTAACGGTTGGCACTATCAACCCCCGTATCGGACTTTCACCGACTAGTTTGCATCCATGCTGGGCGCACAATAAAAAGGGCGGTCTTATGACCGCCCCTACATTTAATACTCTACTTGTGATACTATCTCTTGTAGCTTATCTGATACTTCTTTGTTCTTCTCCATTATTTCATTTATATGATTTATTGCCTGTGCAATATCCATATTCTTTTCAGCTATATTTGTAGTAGCCTTTGTAGATTCTTCTACTGTTATATTTATATCTCCTATGGATTGAGCCATTTGAGTTATAGTTGCTGATAATTCTTCTGCTGTTGCTGATAGGTTTGAGATTATATTGTTTAAGCTTTTCCCATCTTCTTTATATTCATCTACAGCATTTACCATCATTTCATAGTCATTTATTACATTGCTCTCTAAGAAGTCTATTAGATCTTTTGCACTGTCTACTAGAGTATCTACTACTTTAGTTACTCCCTTTGTAACTTCTTGGATTTCTCCTACTGTAGAATTTGAATTATCTGCTAGTTTTCTTATTTCATCTGCTACTACTGCAAATCCCCTTCCAGCTTCTCCAGCTCTTGCTGCTTCTATAGCTGCATTTAGTGACAATAGGCTAGTTTGCTCAGATATTTCTAGAATTGCATTTGAAAGCACATTTATTTGTTCTACTTGTTTTGATGATTCTATTGCCTTTTTTATTTCATCTTTTGTATTTGAATATATATCCATTGTATTGTCTTTAGCTTGTACAAATTGCGTATTTAATGAATCTGCCTTTGTACTTATTCCATTGGTTGTAGTTGATGCTTCTTCTACCTTTTCAGTGAAGTCAATTGTTGCACTTTCTATTTCACGACTAGATTCATCTAGAGATATAGTAGACGCTGAAGTTTCTTCCATACTTGCTGATAGTTCTTGTGTGGTAGCTGAAGTGTCTTCTGATTGATCTACTAAGAAATTTAATTTCTCTAAAGTTTGTTCATATACTTCTTGATTTGTATCTATAGAAGCTTCCATTTCTTTTATAAAATCCTTTAATTTACTAATTATCATACTAAAGGAATTATACATGGTTCCTATTTCATCTTTCCTCTTTAACTTTTTCTCATCTATTTCATCTTTTAAGTTTAGGTTTCCTATATTTTCTGCAATGCCCACAGCATTTATTATTGGTTTTGAAATAGAGTTTGATATATATAGTGCTATGGCTGATGCAAGTATCAATATTATAACTGCTGCTACTGTACTATATTGTATAATATCATCTATTATTCCTAAACTTTCATTCACAGAGACTGCAGTTAAAAGTGTCCAATTTGATTCTTCTAATGGTTGGAAAAATAAGAGTTTTTCAACATCATCATAATCTATAAACTTTCTTTTGTTTAAAGTTCTTTCTTCAGAATCTAAATTTATTATCTCTAAAATTTTCCCATCAAAAATTCCTTCTAGATTCTTAAAAGAATCAGCCTCTGGGTTGAACTCTTCATTTCTATGAGCTATTATATTGTTGTTTCCATCTACTAAAAATGCATAGGAATTAGTACCTACAGTTGCAGAAGATACTGTATCTACTAAATAACCTGTCTGTATATCACTTGCTATTACTCCTACTCTTCCATCTAATGTGCTAAATTGTTTAGAAATTGTAATTACAATATTACCAGACAAAGAGTCAATATATGGATCAGATATAAAAAATTCATCATTAGTGCTTATAGCTCCTTTGTACCATGGCCTTTCTGTTGGGTCATATGTAGGCTGAAAGCTATGATGTAAATATTCCCCATCTTCAAAAGCTATATAATAGTCATTACCTTCATTCTTTTCTGAAAATTCTTTTAAATATTTTTTAGCGAATTCGGACTCAAAACTATCTGTCTTTATCATAGAGCTAATAATTTCTTCCACAGATTTTTTCTCTACACTCATCCAACTGTCTAAACTACTTGCAATATTTTGAGTATGATATTGCACCCTTTGATTTACTTCTTGTTTGAGTTGTCCTATTGAGGATGTATAGTTTATAATAAACATAGATACTATACTTACTATACAAGTTATCAATGTGAAACTTATTATTTTGTTTTTTAATTTCATTATAATCCCTCCAATTTTTAATGTTACACTATATATCGGCATTTTCTGACATAATTTAATAAAAACAAAATAAAAAACTGATATCTAAATACCAGTTTTTGTAATTTCTCTTGTGCCATCTCCTATATCTGAGATATACATCTGTGCACTATATCCTATTTCTTTTTTATAGTCTTCTTTTACTTTTTTAATAAATTCGTCTACTCCATCTTTTTCTACTATGGCTATGGCACTTCCTCCAAAACCTGCACCTATCATCCTAGCTCCCTTAGTTGATGGAAGAGACCTTGCTGATTCTACGATTTTATCCAATTCATTACCAGTTACCTGGTACAAGTTTTTTAAGGATTCATGGGATTCATTTAATAGTTTACCCATTAAATCTATATCTCCACTCTTCAAAGCCTCTATAGCTAAATTAACTCTATGATTTTCATATACTACATGCTCTGCTCTATTTCTTATGTTTTCTTTTTTAAAAGCAAATTTAAAATCTTCAAATTCGTCAATGCTTAGATCACAAAGATATTTTATATCTTTGTATCCTTGCAAAATCTTTAATGCCTGTTCACATTCTCTTCTTCTCTCATTATATTTTGAATCACTTAATTCTCTTCTCTTATTTGTATTCATAATTACTAAAGTGTGATCCTTTAGATCCATATCAATATATCTGTAGTCTAAAGTATCTGTATCTAGTAGGATAGCCCTATCTTTTCTCCCCATACCTATTGCAAATTGATCCATTATACCACAGTTTACACCTACAAATTGATTTTCTGCCCTTTGAGCTAATTTAACTAATTCTAATCTGTCTATTTTTCCATTATTAAAGAGTTTATTTACCATCTCTCCTATAAGTAATTCTAGAGATGCAGATGAAGATAGTCCTGCTCCATTTGGAATATTTCCTTCTATTAAAATATCCATTCCACCTAGATTATATCCTGCTTCTTTTAGAAAAAATATAACTCCTTTAGGATAATTAGCCCATCCATGAGTCTTTTCATATTTTAAATCATCTAAATCAACTTCTACTTTTAAATCTATATTTTCCGATGCAAATCTCAATAAATTGTCATCTCTTTTAGATACAAGTCCATAAGTTCCAATCTCTATAGCTGCTGGTAAGACTCTTCCTCCATTGTAGTCTATATGCTCTCCTATTATATTTACACGACTTGGAGAAAAGAAATATCTTATATCTTCTCTACCATACATTTTTTTAAATTTTTCTTTTAAATTTCCTAAATCCATCTACTCACCCATCCTATATTCACAAAGTGAATATTTATAAATTATATTAATCCCAATTCCCCTTTAAAACACTATTTCTTTTCTATATATTTTCTTACATCTATTGCAACTGCTACTAATATTATAATCCCTTTTACAATTATTTGAAGATATGGATTTACCCCTATAAAGTTTAGTCCATAGTTTATAAATTGTAAAAGTACAGCTCCTATAAGTACTCCCGGAATAGTTCCTACTCCCCCAGAGAAAGAAACTCCTCCTACTACACAGGCTGCTATAGCATCAAGTTCATAGTTTTGTCCAGTAATACTTGTTGCTGACCCAATTCTTGCTACCTCTAAGAATCCTGCTATACCATATAATACTCCTGAAATAAGATATACCAGCATTATATTTTTAACTATACTTACACCTGATACTTCTGCTGCCTCAGGATTTCCACCTATGGCAAACATATTTTTACCTAATTTAGTCTTATTCCAAATAAACCACATGATAACAGCTATAATTGCTGCATAAATAATTAAATAGGGTATTTCAAATCCATTTTCTCCACCTATTTCAATAGCTCCTTTTACAAGGTTTATATATCTTTCATCTAACCTTGCTATAGGTTGAGCTCCTAGTGGTGGCCTATCTATATAGATAAGAGCTACACCATATGCTATAAGTTGGGTACCTAAAGTAACTATAAATGCATGAATCTTTAATACTGCTACACCAAATCCATTTATAAGTGCAAATACAACACCTATTAATATTGCTACTAGAAATGGAAGTATTAATGGTAGAGCTGGAAGGTTCTCATACATTCTAGATGCATAGTTTACATCTTGTAAAAGAGATGCTGCAACTATACCAGATAGCCCCAGTATTCTACCTGCTGAAAGGTCTGTACCTTGTAGCACTATAAGTCCTGCTATCCCCATACCTAAAATTGCCCTAGTTGATGCCTGGCTAAGTATATTTGTAAAGTTATTTATAGATACAAAGCTTGGCTCTATTATTATTACACCTACAATCATGATTCCAAGGATAATATATAGTGCATAATTAAGTAATAATTCCATCCAAGCGCTTCTGTCCATGGATTCCATTTTTCTTAAAAATTTTGTTACTCTACTTTTTTTTGGTTGTTCACTCAATCAACTCACCTCTTATTTTAAAAATTTTTAGCTGCTAAAGCCATTATCTTTTCTTGATTTAATTCTTTTGTATCTTCTATCCCTGAAATTCTTCCATTTGACATGACAAGTATTCTGTCACATATTCCAAGTAATTCAGGCATTTCAGAACTTACGTAGATTACACCTTTGTCTCTATTTGCTAAATCTATTATAAGTTGATATATCTCATACTTTGCTCCTACATCTATACCACGGGTTGGCTCATCAAGTAGGAGTACTTCTGGATCAGTTAAAAGCCATTTTCCTAAAATTACCTTTTGCTGATTCCCTCCTGATAGAGATTTAATAGTTGTGGTTTGACTTGGAGTTTTTACTTTCATAGAATCAATTACCCAAGCTGTATCTTCTTTTGTCTTTTTATTATTTAAAACTCCAAATTTCGTATAATTGTTTATATTTGCTATAAAAGAGTTATGTCTAATATCAAGCTTTGGAAATATTCCTGTAGCTCTTCTCTCTTCAGTTAAAAGTGCAAAACCATTTTTTATGGCAGTGGCTGCATTCTTGTTGTCAATTTCCTTATCATGAAGAAAAATCTGTCCACTCTCCTTAGTAGCCACACCAAATATAGTCTCTAAAATTTCAGTTCTACCTGAACCTACGAGTCCTGCCACTCCTAGGATTTCACCTTTTCTCAATTTAAAGGATACATCCTTTATAGAAGGCTGATATTTTCCTGTAAGATTCTTAACTTCTAAGATTACATCCTTTGGATTATTAGTCTTTGGCGGAAATCTATTTGTAAGATCTCTCCCTACCATCAGACTAATTATCTTATCTGTATCTAATTCACTAGCAGGCTTAGTAGCTACCCATTTACCATCTCTCATAACCGTTACTTCATCAGATATAGTAAGGATTTCCTCCATTTTATGGGATATATATATTATCCCAACTCCCCTATCTCTTAAGAGATTTATAATTCTAAATAGATGGTTTACTTCCTGTTCTGTAAGTGATGATGTAGGTTCATCTAATACTAGTATCTTAGCATCATAGGAAACTGCCTTTCCAATTTCAACCATCTGTCTTTGAGATACAGATAGATCTTTTAATTTTGTTCTTGGATCTATATCTATACCTAAGTCTTTAAATATTTCATTTGTATATTCATACATCTTTTTTTGATCTATCATTATCCCCTTTTTAGGATATCTACCAAGTAGTATATTATCAGCTACATCTCTTTGCAACACTTGATTTAATTCTTGATGAACCATAGATACTCCATTTTCTAAAGCCACTTTTGGATTAGTAAATTTTGTCTCTTTTCCATCAAAATATATCTTCCCAGTATCTTCATTATAAATTCCGAATAAGACTTTCATGAGAGTAGACTTTCCAGCTCCATTTTCACCCATTAGGGCATGAACTGTCCCAGGTCTTACTTTAAAAGTTACATCATCCAAAGCTTTGACTCCTGGAAATTCCTTAGATATATTTGTCATTTCAAGTAAAAACTTTTCTTCAGCCATCTCTTCACCAACTTTCAATAAATTTATATGTATAAGAAAAAAGTCATACAGGAAAAATTTCCTGCATGACTTTTCCTATTAGCTATTAGCTATATAGTTTTATTTATATGGTTGATAAGGAATTCTTACAGAAACTCCTGTATCATCAAATTCATATGCAGTCTCTGCTAAGAAGTCTTCTCCTTTTGCAGCATTTATAGCTAGTGCTAAAACTGCCTTAGCCATACCTTCTCCATCTTGTTTAACTGTACCTGTCATATATCCTTCTTTTATTAGGTCTTTTGCTTCATCTGTAGCATCTACACCAAATACTGGGATATATTTATCTTCTTCACCTAAATTATATCCAGCATTTTGAAGAGCTGATATAGCTCCTGATGCCATACCATCATTATTTGCTATTACGTATTCTATTTTATCTCCATCTTTTGCAAACCATGCTTCCATTGCTTGATTAGCTTTGTCATTGTCCCAGTTTGCAACTTGAAGTCCTAATTCCTCTGTTTCTATTCCTTTTTCGTTTAATGTCTTTATGGAATATTCTGTTCTAGCTATTGCTTCAGGATTATCTGCATCTCCTTTTAGCATTACATATTGAATCTTTCCATCATCATTTCTGTCATAATCTGCTTCTTCCCAAACTTCTGCCATTAATTCACCTTGAATTATTCCAGCTTCTTCTGGTTGAGTTCCTACAAAGATTGCATCTTCATATGATTTTACTATTTCTGTCTCTGGCTCTCTATTGAAGAATACTACAGGAATATCAGCTTCTTTTGCCTTTTCTATTACAGAATTAGCTGCACCAATATCTACTATATTAACTACTAAAGCATCTACACCTTTTTCAATTAAGATGTCTAATTGGTCATTTTGTTGACCTTGGTCTCCTTGACCATCATTCATAAGTAGCTCAACATCTAAATCCTTAGCTTGAGCTTCTAGAGCTTGCCTTACAGTAGAGATATAAGTGTCATCATATTTGTATATAAGTACACCTAGCTTTATATCTTCACCCTTATCCCCATCAGTATTTTCCACATTGTTTCCCGCATCAGTGTTTTCTCCTGAATCTGCATCATTGTTTCCACAACCTACCAATGATACTACTAACACTAAAGCTAAAAGTAATGCAATAAATTTTTTCATTTTTCTCCCCCTTGATATTTCTTTCATATTAAATATATGAAATATATTATTAAATATTTTATAAAATATTTAATCCAATTTTAATAAAACTTTAATTAAATATTCTTGTATACTTCTGATACGCAATTTTAGTTTTTTCATCTATTTTATCATCTGTTATAATAGCAGTTATGTCTCTTAGATTATAAAATTTATAAAAGTCTTCTTTGTTAAATTTAGAATGATCGCATAAGATATATTTTTTAATTGAATTATTTAAAATGTTCTTTTGAAGCTCTCCCTCATCTTCATTAGAATTTGTAATACAATCTTTATAGATTCCATTTACACCTATAAAAGAAATCTTTACCCTCACCTTAGAAATTAAATCATTTGCAATGCTTCCTACAAAAGCTCCAGTCCTAGTTCTAATTTTCCCACCAACTAGGATTAATTCAAATCTATCATCTCCTAAAAACTTAGAAAATACTGTGATAGAGTTTGTGATAATCTTAGCCTTTGAAACCTCTATATAGTCATAGATAAATTCATTTGTAGTACCTACTCCAATAAAAACTGTAGAGTTTTCTTCTATAAGACTTGCTGCAATTTTAGCTATATACTTTTTTTCCTCTACCATTATATTTTTCTTCTCACTATGGGATAATTCTCTAAATATATTATTTTGAGCCTTCTTGCCCCCACCATGAATATATTCCACATGACCCTTTTCCTCAAGTAGTTTTAAGTCCCTTCGTATGGTCATTTCACTGACTCCTAAAGCTTTGCTTATATCAGATATTTTAATCACATCATCTTTATTGAACATCTCTATTATCTTTTCTAATCTCTCTGCTTTTAACAAAGGGGACCTCCCTTCATATAATATATTATGATATATTATGTTAAATTATGTTATTTTATGTTAATTATAGCAATCACATTTAGCCTTGTCAATAGGAAAACCTTTTTATTTTTTTGACAATTTTGACATTAAATATTTATTTAACAAATTATAAAAGCAAGGATATTAATTATATAAAATAGATTATAAAGCAAAAAAGGATATATTATGAAAATAAGACTCATAACGTGAAAGATTTAATAGAAGTATTCACTAAATAAAAAATTGTTTTGTCCTGCACTGTCTGAACCCAGCAAGTTTGCTAGACTATTTCTTTATGAGTGATTATACTTCTTAAATCTTGAACCTGAGAATTGTTCTTCATAATATATCTCTTGTAGAGTCAACAAATAAATTTTATGCCAATTCTAATGCTATCTCCATCATCTTTGTAAAGCTATTTTCTCTTTCCTTAGCTGTAGTCTCTTCTTTTGTAACTAGAGAGTCTGATACAGTAAGAATTGTTAAAGCATTTACTCCTGCAGCTTGTGCATTGCAGTATAAAGCATAGGCTTCCATCTCTACAGCGAGTATTCCCATTTCCGCCCATCTTTTATATGCTTCAGAATCTTTATTATAAAATACATCACTGCTTAATACATTTCCCACATTTACTTTTATACCTTTTTCATCTGCTACCTTTTTAGCTTTCTCTAATAATTCCCATGATGCTATTGCTGAGTAAGTTCCTGGTAAATTATACTGGTGTGCATAATTTGAATTTGTAGAGGCTCCCATTGCAAAGATAATATCATATAATTTTAAATCTTTATTATAAGCTCCACAGGAACCAACTCTTATAAGATTTTTTACTCCAAAGAAATGTATTAGTTCATAGGAATATATACCTATTGATGCTACTCCCATACCTGTTCCCATTACAGATATTCTTTTTCCTTTATAAGTTCCTGTATACCCTAGCATATTTCTAACATTATTAAACTCTATAGGATTTTCTAAATAAGTTTCAGCTATAAATTTTGCCCTTAATGGATCCCCTGGAAGTAAAATCGTTTCTGCTATATCTCCTTTATTTGCATTAATATGAGCTGTTTGCATTAAATCATCTCCCTTTTTTATCTATTACATCAATTATATCAAAGTATAAAATGTTTACAATAACTTCACATTGTATCCATTGTTTTAAAATTTTTCCAATGATATAATTATTTTAAACTACATATAAGGGGGTATCTCTGTGAAATTAAATTATAAGCGTACTTTTTTTATTGGTCTTGCATTTATGTCCATATCTGCATTTTGGCAATTGTATGATAATATTATTCCCTTGATTCTTCAAAGCAACTTTTACTTATTTAAATAAGTAAAAGCTCACATGTAGAAGATTAACACTTATAAAGAAAGGATTTTAAGATGATATATTTATCTTTTATTTTAGCAATAATAATTATAATTTATCTATTTGCAATTATGCCAAAAATAGTAGATAAATCTTATTTCACCCCTTTTCTAGGAAGACACTATGCACATAGAGGGCTTTTTGGAGACAAGAATATTTCTCCCGAGAATTCTCTCCTAGCTTTTAAATTAGCCTGTGATAAGGACTATGGTATTGAACTTGATGTACAGTTAACTAAAGACAAAGTTCCCATCGTATTTCATGATTATAGTTTAAAGAGAGTATGTGGAATAAATAAAAAAATAAGTGATTGTAATTATAATGAACTTAAAAATATCCATTTATATAATTCGGATCAAAAAATACCTACACTTAGAGAAGTGTTAGATTTGGTAGATGGGAGAGTTCCTTTAATCGTAGAGTTAAAAGGTGAGACTAGTGATATATCCGTTTGTAAATTTACAAGCACTCTTTTAGACAAATACAGTGGAGTCTATTGTGTGGAGTCCTTCAATCCTCTTATAGTACTTTGGTATAAAAATAATAGACCAGATATTATGAGGGGACAACTGGCAACTAGAATGAAGAAAAAGGGAAAATCACTTCAAGAAAAAATACAAAACTTTGCTTTAGAAAATCTCTTATTTAATTTTTTAGCTAAACCTCATTTTATAGCCTTTAATCATAAGGAAAGCCATATGTTATCCTTCAATATATGTAAAAAAATATATAGTCCTCTTACATTTGCATATACTATAAAATCACAGAAGGTTTTAGAAATAAATCAAGATATTTTCGACTTATTTATATTTGATAGTTTTATACCAAAATAAAAAACTTCATTAAAAATAAAATTTCATAAAAAAAAGATTTCCAGCAGGAAATCTTTTATTCTATAACGCCTAATCTTTTTAAAACTATATCATAGCCATCTGCTCCATAATTTAGAGATCGATTTACCCTACTTATGGTTGCAGTACTTGCTCCAGTAGCCTTTTCTATTTCACTATATGTCTTTTTATCTGTTAAAAGCTTAGCTACATGTAGTCTTTGAGCAATAGCATGTACTTCTTTTATAGTACATATATCTTCAAAAAACCTATAGCAATCCTCCATATTTTCTAGGGTTAAAACTGCCTCAAACAGACCATCAGTCTGTTCATTTTTAATTCTAGAATTATATTCCATATTACATACCCCTTTGTTTTGTATTATGCTGAACTACTCTAGTCAAGTGATAAAACCAGAAAATATTGGGCTAAAAGCCCAATTATTTTCTTAGAATAATCCTACTATTTCTCCATTTTCTAAGATATCTATTTTATTTGAAGCAGGTTCTTTTGGCAACCCTGGCATTGTCATTATATTACCAGTTAGAGCTACTAAGAAGCCTGCTCCTCTTGATACCTTTATTTCTCTTACTGTTATAGTAAATCCTGTTGGTCTACCTATTAGACTTGGATCATCTGATAGGGATGATTGAGTTTTTGCCATACATATTGGCATCTTGTCAAATCCCAACTCTTCTATATTTTTTATTTGTTTTTTACATTTGCTTGTAAATTCTACTCCATCTGCTCCATATACTTCTTTTGCTATTTTTCCTATTTTTTCTTCTATACTGTCTTCTACTTCATATATATATTTAAATTTGCTATTTCCTTTTTCTGCTACTTCTACTACTTTCTTAGCAAGGTCTATTGCTCCGTCTCCACCTTTTGCCCAAACTTGTGAGATTACTGCTTCTGCTCCCATTTCTCTACATTTGTTTAGTACAAAGTCTACTTCTGCTTGTGTGTCTGTTGGGAATTCATTTATTGCAACTATTGCTGGTACTCCAAATTTATTTACATTTTCTATGTGTTTTTCTAGGTTTTCAAATCCTTTTGCAAGTTTTTCTAAATCTTCTGTTCCTAGCTCTTCTTTTTTAGCTCCACCGTGGTGTTTTAATGCTCTCACTGTTGCTACTATTACTGCTGCATCTGGTTTTAAATCTCCAAATCTTGATGTTATATCAAAGAATTTTTCTGCTCCAAGATCTGCTCCAAATCCTGCTTCTGTTACTGTATAGTCTGCTATTTTTAATGCCATTTGTGTAGCTATAAGTGAGTTACATCCATGAGCTATATTTGCAAATGGTCCACCGTGAATTATTGCTGGTGTATTTTCTAGTGTTTGAACTAGGTTTGGTGCCATAGCATCTTTCATTATTAATGCTACTGCTCCTTGTGCTTTTAGATCCCTTGCAAATACAGGAGTTTTATCAAATCTATAAGCTACTATAATATCTCCTACTCTTTTCTTTAGGTCTTCTAGATCTTTTGCTAAACAGAATATTGCCATAATTTCAGATGCTACTGTTATGTCAAATCCATCTTCTCTAGGCATTCCATTTGGTCTTCCACCTAATCCTACTACTACGTTTCTAAGAGCTCTATCATTCATGTCTATAACTCTTTTCCACACTATGTTTCTTGGGTCTATTTGTAACTGATTCCCATGATGTATGTGATTATCAATCAGTGCTGATATAAGATTGTGTGCTGTTGTTATAGCATGGAAATCTCCTGTAAAATGAAGATTTATATCTGCCATCGGAACTACTTGTGCATATCCTCCACCTGCTGCTCCACCTTTTATACCAAAGCTTGGCCCTAATGATGGTTCTCTTAGGGTTGTTATTGCAGATTTTCCTATTTTATTTAATCCCATTGATAGCCCTATATTAGTGGTAGTTTTCCCTTCTCCTGCTGGAGTTGGATTTATTGCAGTTACTAAAACTAATTTACCATCTTCTTTATCTAAATTTCTCTCTAAAACATCTAAGGAAACCTTTGCCTTATACTTTCCATATTGAATTAGATCGTCTTCATGGATATTTAGTTTTTCTGCTACCTCTAATATTGGTTCCATCTTTGCTTCTTGGGCTATTTGTACATCTGTTTTCAAATTAACTCCTCCTATTAAATAAAATTTATTCTCTAATATTTATACCCAACATACACATAAATAAATATTTATAATTTAATATTAAATTTACACAATATCAAATTTACACAATATTTACTCTACACAATATACTATATATTAATCTGTCAAAAAAGTATAGGGGTTTAAATGAAAAAAGTGAAAAAAAGAGTAAAAAAATCAGCCAAGCTGCCTTTTTCACTCTTTTAAGAATATTACATGAATATTATTCTGATTATAAATAGAATTGAAAGTACCCACATCATTAAAGATACATCTTCTTTCTTTCCACTTATAAATTTAAGTATTACATATGAAATCATACCAAATACTATTCCTTCAGCTATACTATATGCAAATGGCATCATTATTATTGTCAAAAATGCTGGAATCCCTTCTGTATAGTCTGCGAAATCTATTTTTTTAATAGGACTCATCATAAATAATCCTACCATAACTAAAGCTGGAGCTGTTGCTGCTGTAGGTACTATTAAAAATACAGGTGCAAAAAATAATGCTAATAAAAACATGATTGCTGTTGTTAAAGCTGTAAGCCCTGTTCTACCACCTTCTGCAACTCCTGAAGATGATTCTACAAAAGTTGTAACAGTACTAGTACCAAGACATGCTCCAGCTATTGTTCCCACTGCATCTGCCATAAGCGCTTGACTTACTCTTGGAAGTTTTCCATCCTTATCCAACATATTTGCTTTAGATGCTACTCCAGCTAGAGTTCCAACTGTATCAAATATATCTACAAATAAAAATGTAAATACTACTACTAACATTTCTAAAGAAAATATCTCATCAAATCCTACAAATTGAAATGCAACCTTACTTAATGAAGGTGGAAGGCTTATTATCCCTGTAAAGCTTTCAGGAAGTTGTGTAACGCCCATAGGAAAGCCTATAATTGTAGTTCCAACTATTCCTATCAAAAGAGCTCCCTTTACATTCTTTGAAAGTAAAAATCCAGTTAGTATTATTCCTATTATAGCAAGTAAAGGAGAACCTTGCGTTAAATCTCCTAGTGCTACTATAGTTCCATCTCCAGTTTTAACTATTCCAGCTCCACTTAATCCTATAAAGGCAACAAACAGACCTATACCTACAGAAACTGCATTTTTTAAATTTATAGGTATAGAGTTAAACACAGCTTCCCTTGCATTTACAAAACTAAGTAATATAAATACGATTCCTTCTACAAGTACTGCTGTAAGTGCAAACTGCCAACTCTTACCCATTGGTCCCAAAACTACTGAAAATGCAAAAAAGGCATTTAATCCCATTCCAGGTGCTAGTGCAAAGGGATACTTTGCATAAAAAGCCATTATAAGTGTAGCAATTCCTGCTGCTAAAGCTGTTGCTGTGAATACTCCACCATAATCCATTCCTGTTTTAGATAAGATATCAGGATTTACCGCCAATATATATGCCATAGTCATAAATGTTGTAATTCCTGCTAAGACTTCAGTTTTTACATCTGTGTTATTTTCCTTTAGTTTAAAAAACTTTTCCATTAACCTTAATCACTCCTGTTATTTTTTTGCTATATCTTTTCTATAATATATCCCATCAAAATTAATTTTTTTGATGTTTTCATAGACATTTTCCCTTGCTTGTTTTTTAGTATCTCCTAGGGAGGTTATACTTAATACTCTTCCACCATTTGTAAATAAAGTATCATCTTCATATTTTGTTCCATTGTGAAAAAGAATTATAGATTCATCTAGAGTATCTGTTCCAGTAATTTCTATACCTTTTTCATATTGTCCTGGATATCCTTTAGAAGTTGCAACTACTGTCACACAATGATCTTCTTTCCATACTATATCCTGTTTTTTCATTGTTCCATTTATAGTTTTTTCCATCAAATCTACTAAATCACTTTTAAGTCTTGGCATAAGTACTTCAGTTTCTGGATCCCCAAATCTTACATTAAATTCCAATACTTTAGGGACTCCTTTAACTATCATTAATCCAATAAATAATATTCCTCTAAAATCCATGTTTTCAGACTTAAAGCCCTTATTTATATTTTCCAATATATTTTTTTCTATAAGTGATTCGAGTTCAGGTGTAAATAGAGGACTTGGAGAATAACATCCAACTCCACCAGTATTTGGTCCTAGATCATCTTCATATATTTTTTTATAGTCCTTAGCACTTTCCATAGGAATTATCTTGTCCTTAGTGACAAAACATAATAAAGAAGATTCTATACCATCTAAAAACTCTTCTACTACTACACTTTTACCTTCGCTACCAAATATGTCCCTCTCAAGTATATCTTCCAAAACTTCTTTTGCTTCTTCTTCAGACTCACATATGAATACTCCCTTACCTGCACATAATCCATCTGCTTTTATTACTAGTGGATATGAAAATTCTTTTATCCCTTCTATAGACTCTTGAAAGTTTCTAAAGGATCTATATTTTGCAGTTGGGATATCATATTTCTCCATGAATTTTTTAGAGAATTCTTTACTCCCCTCAAGTTGAGCACATTTTTTGTCTACACCAAATATATTTAACCCTTTTTCCCTAAATCTGTCTACTATTCCCAATACTAAAGGTTCTTCAGGGCCTACTACTGTTAAGTCTATTTTTTCTTTAATAGCAAATTCTAAAAGAGCATTTATATCATTTGGAGCTATATCTAAGTTCTCTCCTAAATCCTTGGTGCCACCATTTCCCATTGCAAAATATAATTTATCTACCTTTTTAGACTGACTTAACTTCCAAGAAAGTGCGTGCTCTCTACCACCATTTCCTATAACTAAAACTTTCATAAAATCCTCCTAATTAGTGTTTGAAATGTCTTATTCCTGTAAATACCATTGCAATGCCTTGTCTATTTGCCTCTTCAATAACTTCTTTATCTTTTATAGAGCCTCCTGGTTGAATAATAGCACGGATTTTGTTTTTCCCTAAAATCTCTATTGAATCTTTAAATGGAAAAAATCCATCTGATGCCAATACGCTTCCTTCTATCTTATCTCCTGCTCTTTTCAAAGCATTTTCCACTGCCCAAAATCTATTTACTTCGCCTAAACCTAATCCTATAGTAGCTTTATCTTTTACTAAAACTACTCCATTTGAATTAATATTTTTTGCAGCTCTCCAAGCAAAGTATAGATCTTCTAGTTCTTCATCTGTAGGAAATCTATCTGTAACTATTTCTAAATCATCTTTAAATAATTCCAAATCTCTCTCCTGGATTAAAATTCCACCTAAGACCTTTTTTACATCTACTTCTTTATAGTCATTTTTTCCTATATCTTCTATCTCTATAAGTCTTATATTTTTCTTTGATTTCAATATATCTAGTGCTTCTTGGCTAAAGGATGGAGCTAAAACTACCTCTATAAATATCTTATTTATTTCCTTTGCCACATGAAGATCTATCTCTCTATTTGCAGCTATTATTCCTCCAAATATAGACTCACTATCACATTCATACATCTTTTTATAGGCATTTAAGAGTATTTCATCACTTCCTATACCAGATGGGTTTGAATGTTTTACACCTACTACTGTAGGTTCATCAAATTCTTTTAATATCTTTAATGCACCATTTGCATCATTTATATTATTAAATGAAAGTTCTTTTCCGTGAAGTTGGATGCCTTTTGAAAGAGTTCCATCTGTACCTATTACTTCTTCATAAAAAGCTCCTCTTTGATGGGGATTTTCTCCATATCTAGTTTCTTTCATATTTTTAAAACTAAGGGTAAGATTTTCAGGAAATAGAGTATCTGTCTCCCTATTAAAATAATTAGCAATTAGAGAATCATAGTATGCAGTATAATTAAAAACCTTCCCTGCTAAATACTTTTTAGTTTTTACTGATACATCTCCACTTTGTTTTAATTCACATAAGACTTTTTCATAGTCTTTAGGATCCATTACAACTGTAACTGATTCATAGTTTTTTGCAGCAGCTCTTATCATAGATGGTCCACCTATATCTATATTTTCTATGATTTCTTCATGACTTACATCAGCTTTTTTAATAGTATCTTCAAATGGATATAGATTATTTACTACCATATCAATAGGTTTTATACCTATATCATCTATAGTATTTTTATGATTCTCATCATCTCTTTTATATAACAGTCCACCATGAATAAATGGATTTAAGGTCTTTACCCTACCGTCTAATATCTCTGGAAAATTTGTCACATCTTCAACTTCTATTACATCTATTTTAGCTTCTTTTAGCTTATTATAAGTTCCTCCAGTTGAAACTATCTCCCAACCTAGTTCTTTTAATTCTTTAGCAAAATCTACTATTCCTTCCTTATCGTATACACTAATAAGTGCTCTCATCTTCATTTCCTCCGTCTATAATTACCTTTTTTTTATCTACTTTTATCTTACATTGTGAAAAAAGTGATACAGCTTTTACGAGTATTTTATGTTCTACTTTTAATACTTTTTGCTTTAAACTTTCCAAGGTTTCATCTTCATCTACACTTACCACTTCTTGTAATATAATAGGCCCTGTATCAGTTCCAGTATCTACGAAATGAACTGTAGCACCAGTGTACTTTACTCCTCTGTCTAATACACATTGATGTACATATTCCCCATAATAACCCTTGCCACAAAAACTTGGAATAAGAGATGGGTGGATATTTATTATTTTATTTTCAAATTCATAGATAAAATCTGCTGATAAAACCTTTAGATATCCTGCTAAAACTATCAAATCTACATCCGCATTTTTAAACTCTTCTATTAATTTCTGATTATAATCTTCTGAAGTATTGAAGACTTTAGGGTCTATAAAGAGAGACTTTATCCCTGATTTTTCTCCTCTTTTAAGACCATAAGCATCTTTTTTATTTGAAACTATGAGGACTACTTGTCCATCTATATTCTTGTTCTTTGTATTATCTATTATAGCTTGGAGATTAGTTCCTCCTCCAGAGACAAGGACTCCTATTTTTATCATAGAATTACTCCCTTATCTCCCTTTTTTACTTCTCCTAAAATATAATACTTTTCATCTTTTTCCTTTAAACTAGATTCTACATTATTAAGCTCTTTATCAGATACTATTAGGATCATTCCAACTCCCATATTAAATGTTGAATACATTTCCTTTTCTTCTATATTTCCCCATTTTTGTAATAAAGAAAATATAATAGGAGTATCTATCTTCTCCTTATCTATATGAGCTGTAAGCCCTTTAGGAAGAATTCTCGGTATATTTTCATAAAATCCTCCACCTGTTATATGGACTAAACCCTTTATATTAAAATTTTGTACTAAATCATATACAGGATTAAAATATATTCTAGTAGGTTTTATTATTTCTTCTCCTATTGTAGAATTTAGCTCAGGGATAATCGTATCTATTTCAAACCCCATTTTTTCAAATAATATTTTTCTAACTAGGGAAAACCCATTACTGTGTATTCCACTGGATGGAAGACCTATTATAATATCTCCTTCTTTTATATCCTTACCTGTTATAATGTTTTTCTTATCTACTACACCAACTGCAAAACCTGCCACATCGTATTCATCTTCTTTATAAAAGCCTGGCATCTCTGCAGTTTCTCCTCCTATAAGTGCTGAACCTGCCTTTATACATCCATTTGAAATCCCTTTTACTACTTGTGTCATCTTTTCTGGAACTAATTTCCCTGTGGCAATATAGTCTAGAAAAAACAAAGGCTTAGCCCCTTGGCAAAGTATGTCATTTACACACATAGCCACACAATCTTCTCCTATGGTGTCATGTTTGTCCATCATAAAGGCAACTCTAAGCTTTGTACCTACTCCATCTGTTCCAGAAACTAATACAGGTTCATCATAATTTTCTTTTCCCAATTGAAATAATCCTGCAAAACCTCCCAAATCTGATAATACATTTTTATTATGGGTCTCTTTTATAAAGCCCTTTATCATTTGAACTTGTTTATATCCTGCTTCTTTATCTACTCCTGAATCTTTGTAAGTTATACTCATGTTCATATCCTTTCTATAGAATATTTTTTACTTAATAGGCTCAATTGGATAGTCTCCTGTAAAGCATCCTCTACAAAATCCATTATTTACATCTGATGCATGTAAAAGTCCCTCTAGGGAAATATATCTTAGAGAATCTACTCCAATTTTTTCTTCTAATTCTTCTAAACTCATATTTGCTGCTATTAGATTTTCCTCACTTGGAGTGTCCATTCCAAGGTGACAAGATCTTATTACTGGAGGAGATGCTATTCTTATATGAACTTCTTTTGCTCCTGCTTCTTTTAACATCATTGCCGTTCTCTTTATGGTAGTTCCTCGGACTATAGAGTCATCTACAAGTATAACTCTTTTGCCCTCTATATTTTCCTTTAATACATTTAATTTTATCTTTACGCCTTGTTCTCTTAATTCTTGTGTAGGTTGAATAAAAGTTCTTCCTACATATCTATTTTTAATTATTCCCTCTGCATATGGAATTTTCGACTCCTCTGCATATCCTATAGCTGCTACTATACCAGAATCTGGAGCACCTATTACTATATCTGCATCTATTGGAGATTCCTTTGCAAGTATTCTTCCTGCCTCTATCCTATTTAAATATATACTTCTTCCATCTACTAAACTATCTGGTCTTGCAAAATATATTGATTCAAAGAGACACAAATGTCTCTTTTTTTCTTTTTTAGATATGGTCTTAAGTCCATACTCATCTATTACTATTATTTCTCCTGGTTTTACATCTCTCACAAATTCTGCCCCCATAGTATCAAAGGCACAGGTTTCAGATGCTATTACATAGTCATCCTTAAACTTTCCTATGGAAAGAGGCTTTATGCCATGTGTATCCCTTGCAGCTATTAATCTGTCATTGGTCATTATAACTAGAGAAAAGGATCCAATTATATCATCAAGGGCTTTCATAACTGCCTCTTCTACATCATCCTTGTGATATCTAGCTATAAGATTTGCAATTACCTCTGCATCTATATCAGACTGAAATATGGTACCTTTATCTTCTAAATCTTCCCTTAAATGCTTAAAATTTACTATACTTCCATCTAAAGCTATTGCAAGAGCTCCCTTTCTATACCCTACAACTAATGGTTCTGCATTCTTTAAATTTTTTCCCTCTCCTGAAAATGCATATCTCACATGTCCTATTCCTATATTTCCTCTAAGACTATCTATTACATCTTTAGGAAATGCTTCATGTACTAATCCTAAATCCTTAAAGTAATCTACAAACCCATTATTATTTATTGCAATACCTGAACTGACTTGACCTCTATGCTGAATTCCATAAAGGCCATAATATATTATTTGTGATACATGATCATTTTTTTTACTGTATACACCTACTACTCCACTCAAAGGACTTCCTCCTTAATTAGCATCTAATTCTAATTGCATCTTTTCTACACCTTTAGCCATCTCTACCTTATAATCTTTAAACTTCTCTCTTAATTCAGGATATTTTAAAGATAATATTTGCACAGCTAAAAGTCCTGCATTTTCTCCTCCGTTTATAGCGACTGTAGCAACTGGTACTCCCTTTGGCATCTGTACCACAGATAAAAGAGAATCTAATCCATCCATAGTAGAAGACTTAGCAGGTACCCCTATTACTGGTAGAGGTGTAGTCCCTGCTATTACTCCCGCTAGATGAGCTGCTTTTCCTGCTATGGCAATTATAACTTCTATACCATTTTTTTCTGCATTTTTAGCAAAATCATGTGCTAAATCTGGAGATCTATGAGCTGATATTACCTTTAATTCATATTCCACCCCAAATTTCTCTAATACATCTGTAACCTTTTTAGCTATTTCCCTATCAGAAATACTCCCCATTACTATACTTGTCTTCATAGTAGCCTCCTATTTAAAATAATTTACTCCAGCCTTAAATATATTATGTGTTCCTTTTATATCTATATTTTTATATAAACCTTCTCCAACTCTATCTATTGTGGATATGGTTCCTAGCACTCTACCATCTTTACTTGTCAAGGACTCTATATTAAACTCTGAGCCTGTTGGATTTAAACCTTCAAACTTACTTGCAATTTGAGCTTCATCTAATTTTTCTACATCCTTAACTGTAATTCTTCCTTCATAAGTTGCAACTGGTACTGAATATACATCTCCTATTTCTAAATTCCTCATCCATGGAGATGAATTAGATACTACCTTTATATCTGAGATAGTAGATACAAATCCTCCATTTTCATTTTTAGTAATATATAAATTGTTATTTTCGATAAGTCCTGCTTTTAATAATGCACTAAAGCCATCTCCAACACCTAAAATAAGTCCGTCATTTTTTAAATGTGAATTTATAGCATCTTTGACATGTGGATTGTTTAATATAAAGGATACAAATTTCCCTCCAGTTTCTGGTTCATTTCCTAGAACTGCTCCATTTGCCAATCCTAATATCTGTGAATCGGAAATTTTTTCAGCTAATTTTATAAAAGATTTCTCTATATTATCTCTACTTTGAGTATTAAATACAAAGTATTCTACCTGTGCCCCAGCATCTTTAAACTGCTCTCCCATAGTGTATTCTCCATGTGTTCCTGTAAATATAGGAATAATCACTTTAGGATTTTTATATTTTTTATTAGCTTTTATTTCAATTCCTTCATTATCTTGTATTTCTATATGTTTTTTTAACTCTTTTTTATTTTTATTAAATACATCTTCTAATGGAGCTTCCCAATCTTGAATTAATTGGTTTATATCCATTTTAACTTTATCTATTTCAATAGCTTTTTCATCTGTAGTTTTACCAAGAACTTTATAGTTTATATCCTTAAAGCTCTCTTCTAAATCTACTCCTTCTTTTAGCTCAAGTATTATGGACCCAAATTGTGGTTTAAATAACTCATCTTTATCAATTTGATTAAATTTAAATCCAATCTTATTTCCAAAGCTCATCTCAGATATAGCTCTAGCTATTCCACCTAATTTAATGCTCATGGCAGAAGCTATTTTCTTTTCATCTATAAGTTCTTTTATCTTTGTAAAGTTCTTCTTTAATTCATTTAAATCTACTAATCCTTTTTCATCTATATCTAATTTAAGCATTACTACATCGCTATTTGATGACTTGAATTCACTTGAAACTATATTTTCAACCTTATCACTTACTACTGCAAAGCTTATAAGAGTAGGTGGTACGTCTATATCTTCAAATGTTCCGCTCATACTGTCTTTTCCACCTATACTTGGTATATCTAATTCTTTTTCTACTATAAAAGCTCCAAGTAGGGCTGCAAATGGTTTACCCCATTTAGATTTATCTTCCCCAAGTCTTTCAAAATACTCTTGAAAACTAAGTCTAGCCTTTCTATAATCTCCACCTAAAGCTGTTATTCTAGCTAAAGAGTCTATTACTGCATAATATCCTCCATGGTAAGGACTCCATTTGGAAATTTCAGGTTCATATCCATAGGTCATTATGGAGCAAGTATTTGTTTTCCCATCTAATACAGGAATTTTTGCAACCATTCCTTCACTTGGACTTAATCTATACTTTCCACCATATGGCATCAATACTGTTCCTGAACCTACAGTGTTGTCAAAGTTTTCTACTAAAGATTTTTGACTTGCTATATTTATATTTTTTAAATTATCCTTAAATACAGTCTCTAAATCTCCATCGACTTTTTTATGGAAAACTCCTTTTTCTTCTGGTTGCATAAGTTTTATATCAGTTTCTTTTCTAATACCATTAGTATCTAAGAATTCTCTTTTTATATTTACAATCTCATTATTTCTCCAAGACATTTTCAATACTTTTTCTTCTGTAACCTTAGCTACCACAGTTGCTTCTAAATCTTCATTTTCAGCTTCTTTTAAAAATTCTTCTAAATCCTCTTTATCTATAACTACTGCCATTCTCTCTTGAGACTCTGAAAGGGCAATTTCTGTTCCATCTAGTCCTGGATATTTTAACAATACTTTGTCTAAGTCTATCTCTAATCCATCTGCAAGTTCACCTATAGCAACTCCTACTCCTCCAGCTCCAAAGTCATTACATATCTTTATCATCTTAGATACTTTCTCGTTTCTAAATAATCTTAGTATCTTCCTCTCTAGTGGTGGATTTCCCTTTTGTACTTGTGCTCCAAACTTATCCTGTGCATCTTCCTTATGCTCTACAGAAGAACCTACTGCACCACCAAGACCATCCCTGCCTGTCCTTCCTCCTACTAAGATTACTAAATCACTAGGGCACGCATCTCCTCTATAGACCCAGTCCTTAGGTGCTGCTGCTACTAAGGCTCCACATTCCATTCTCTTTGCTTTAAATCCATCATCGTATATTTCTTTCACATATCCTGTAGCTGCACCTATTTGATTTCCATAAGAACTATATCCTTCCATTGCAGTTTTTGTAATCTTTCTTTGAGGAAGTTTTCCTTCAAGTGTATCTTCAAAGGATTCTCTTGGATCTGCTGCTCCTGTGATTCTCATAGCTTGATAGACAAAACTTCTTCCAGATAGTGGGTCTCTAATAGCTCCTCCTAAACAAGTTGAAGCTCCTCCAAAGGGTTCCATCTCTGTAGGATGATTATGGGTTTCATTTTTAAACATTAAAAGCCATTTTTCTATTTTCCCATCTACATCTACATCTATTTCTATACTTGCAGCATTTACTTCCTTTGAATCCTCTTTATCTTCTAAAAGTCCTTTTTTGCTAATTTCCTTCATGTTTATAGTTGCAAGATCCATTAGGGAAATTGCCTTTTCCCTATCTTCGTATACAAAATTTCTTGAATTTATATAATCTTTTATAGAGTTTTCAAATACTTCTTTGTATGCTCCATCTTCTAATTCTATATCATTTATCTTAGTCATAAATGTAGTATGTCTACAATGGTCTGACCAATACGTGTCGATTAACTTTATTTCTGTTATAGTTGGATTTCTATCTTCTTTTCTAAAATATTTTTGACAATGAATTAGATCTTCTATATCCATACCTATACCATATATATTTTTAAACTTTTCCATCTCTTTTTCTTCTAATTTATTAAATCCATTTATTATCTCTACTTCTTCATCTGTATCCTTTTCTTTTTCGTATATAAATTTCTTGATATCTATTTCTTCCATCTCTAGAGGATTTATATAGTATGATTTAATCTTTTCTAAATCTTCTTCATTTATTCCCTTTAAAATTATCATCTTTGTATGAACTATATCTATATCCTTTTCTAATACAAATTTATTTGCAAACTCAAGGACTGAGTCTTGTCTTTGATTGTATTGTCCTCTTTGATATTTTATTCTAAACGCTTTTTCATCTTTATCCATTGGAGGCTCGTCATATATTAAATCTAACATTGGCTCATAAAGTACTTTTTCTATTACTTTCTTTGACCCTTCTTCGTCTGCACCTACTAAGTCATAAATATTTACTACTCTCACACCTTGTAAATTCTTAACTTTTAAATAATCTTTAAACTCTTTTAATAGTGTTTTTGCTTCAGTGCTTTCAATTGTCTTCTTTTCAATAAAAACTCTTTTATAATCCATTTTTTTCCTCCTCAAAAATAAATATAGCCCAGCCAGGTAGGTAAAGCGAAACCTACCCGACTGGGCTTTTCTCCCTTCGGTGTAATACTAAATTAGCGAAACACTAAAATTAGTATTTGTGCCGCTTGGTCCAGCAAGAATAATCTTCGGAACCCTAGACACACTTTCGCTCATAGGTAAATGATTCTCGGTCACTTAGTAGAAACTCCCCAACCTTATTATGGGAAATATATGAGCAATTTTCGTAATTATTATGTTATGGTTTAATCTTAGCAGTAGGGTCGAAATATGTCAAGTGGAATTTTAAATATTCTCTTCACTATAATATTTACCATACTTCAAGACTTTATAATCTATCTAAACAATTTCTTAAATCTTCTATTATGTCTTTATAATCTTCTAGACCTACTGATAGTCTAACTAATCCATCTTTTATATTACTTTTTTCTCTTTCCTCTTCTGTATATGGAGAATGTGTCATACTTGCAGGATGTTGAATTAGAGTCTCACAATCTCCAAGACTTACTGCCAAAATGCAAAGCTCCACTGTATTCATTAGTTTTTTTCCTGCTTCCATTCCACCTTTAAGTTCAAAGGCAATCATAGCACCTGGTAATTTCATTTGTTTTTCAGCTAAATCATATTGAGGAAAACTTTTCAGTCCAGGATAATATACACTTTCAACAGCAGGATGAGATTCTAAAAACTCTGCAACCTTTTGTGCATTATAACAGTGTCTTTCCATACGAAGAGGTAGAGTTTTCATCCCCCTATTTAGTAAAAATGCATCAAAAGGACTCAAACTCGCCCCTGTCATATCCTTTAATCCTACTCCCCTAATCTCATCTATAAGTTCTTTTTCTCCAACTATAAAACCTGCTATAACATCTCCATGTCCATTTAAATATTTAGTAGCTGAATGTACTACTACATCTGCACCTAAATCTATTGGTCTTTGTAAGTATGGAGTACAATAAGTGTTATCAACTATAACCTTACAATCTTCATTTTCATGAGCTATTTTTGATATTTCTTCTATATCACAAAGTTTCATATTTGGATTAGCAGGAGTTTCTAGATATACTACCTTAGTATTTTCTTTCATAGCCTTTTTTACATTTTCTGGATCAGTTGTATCTACTAGGCTTACCTCTACTCCAAATCTTGTAAGTCCATGGATAAAATATGCAAATGTACAACCATATAGAGTCTTCGATGCTATAATATGATCTCCTGAATTTACAATTGTCCACATAGCAGCAGAAATAGCACCCATTCCCGAAGCTGTAGATATAGCTGCCTCTCCATTTTCTAAATTTGCTAATTTTTCTTCTATTTGAGTATTTGTAGGATTTCCCAGTCTTGAATATATATATCCATCTTCTTCTCCTTCAAATCTCCTTCCCCCTTGTTCTGCTGAGTCAAAGATAAATGTAGAAGTTTGATATATGGGAGTAGCTAATGCTCCATACTGATTGTTTTCATAACCTGCATGAATTGCTCTAGTGCTAAAGTCCATCTTTTTAATTTTTTCTTTTTCCATATTTATTCCCCCAAAATCAAGTTTATTTAAGTTTTACTCACTTACTTTTTCATGTACCATCAAAACTGTGTTTAATTTTCTTCCAGGATTAGTTATTATATTTCCATTTACATAGAGAGCTGATGATGCCCCTCCATCTAAATTCATGGCTTTTTCACATTTTAACTTTAGCATAATTTCTGCAAGTTCTCTTGTATTTAAATTTGAACCAGTTAACAGAATTAGTTTATCTTCTTTTGTAATTCCAAGAGCAGATCTATATGCTCTATTTTTATTTATCTTATCTTCTTTAAAACCTTCTTCTTCACCATTTAAAATTATCTTTCCACCATCTACTAAATGAGGACCTGCTGAAATCATCCACTTTATATTATTCTTATTTATCTCAGTTTGAATATCTACTTTTAGGCTTTTAGCTATAGCAGCTTCGTTATCAGCTACTGCCCTTTTTATTATATTTTGTGTATCAAATTTCAAAGTATCTTTATTATAAAAATCTACAGTATTTCCAACTTTAAATCTATCTTTTATATATGTATCCTTTACAGCATCTTCTCCAAAATAAATTATATAACCATCTTTGGGAATCTGAATACTGTCTATATTAAATTCTACCTTTTTTATCTTACCATTTTCTACTACTACACTATTACCACCTGAAACCTTTAGTTTTTCTCCCTTTTCTGGAGTATATAGATAGACCCCACTAGAATCAATGGGATTTGTATTTATATACCATATATTAAATAGGTAAAAGTCCATGGCATTTTTTTCATTGTTCCATTTGTTTTTTGTCTTCTTGTCTATACTTCCAAATAACTTTGTATTTTTAGAAGATAATTTTTTATCTTCCTTATCTTTGCTATTTTCTTTGTCTTCCATATCTTTATTAGATGCACTTATATTATATTCTAATTCAATGGTCTTTCCCTTTTCAAATCTACTATCTATGTAATTATCACTAGCTGCATCTTTTCCATAATATATTAAGTATCCATTTTTAGGTATTATAATTTCACCTGGATTTTTCTTTATATTTGTTACTTTATCTTCTCTAACTTCTATAACTGTTCCAGTCTTTAAGAAGATACTCTCTCCTCTATCTGGAGTATAGATATATACCCCTGTAGTATCCATAGGTGGATTATTTATATACCACACATCAAAAAGATAAAAGTCCATAGCATTTTTTTCATTATTCCACCTGTTTTTTCTATGTCCATCTATATATCCTCTTATTTTAGTACTAAAATTTTTTATATCTAATTTATTATTAGAATCTATGACTAAAGAAGTATTTTTCCCTTCTAAATATGTAAACTTCCCATCTTTCATTATAGAACCATAGGGCTCTAGAGTATCATATGCCCCAAAGAAATTTGCATTTATAGCTGCCTTAGGATTTTTTCTATTTATCATACTAGAAAATGATTCAGAACCTATTACACCATCATTTGCAGTTACCACTTCAAAACTTATATCTTCTTTGTTTAAATCTACTTCTACGATGTTTACATTTTTACTCATCCCATTTACTGTAAATTCCTTTGTATATGTTTTAAAATCCTCCGACTTTGCAAATACATTACTGGTTAACATTAGAGAAAAAATTAATATAAAAAAAAATGCCTTCTTCATTGCCACACCCCTATTTAAAATTTTAGATTATTTCTTCTATTATATATTAAAGCTTTAAAAAATACAAAAAAATTACCTGATAAGATAGTGTCAATATACTGTAGGAAAAAATAATTAGAATTTCCCCTTATTTTATAGAAGTTAGAAATATACTAATTTCAAGCAAAATAAAATCGTTGGAGTTATAAATATGTTAAAAATTAATTTTAAATATATTTATAACTAGTATTTTTTTCTTTATGCTCCTCTAAGAGACTTAAAATACTCTCTTTGCCAAGTACGCTTACCATCATTGATAGCCGGAATATTATCTAATGTTTCTAGAGATGTTTTTAGTTTCTTTTTGATTACTCTCTTTTCTAATTTCAACATTCTTTGTTCTTTGTTTTTTTCTTCTTTTCTAAGAAACATAATGTCATAAATATTACCACCATTCTCATTATAGACTCTTAGCCTTGCCATTTGATCATCACCTATTAGACTCCATCCTAAAGGCCTTGAACTTAGCCTAGAAGATAGAATATGACTTATATGCCCTTCTGCACTACATCCACAGTATTCTTCTTGATATCTATTTTCAATACCTTTCCAGTTATTTATGATATATCTTTTGGAATCTTTTACTGCTTGTTTTTTACTTTCTTTTTCAGTTTGTTCTATTATTACATTTAACATTCCTATTACACTTTTTTTATTTAAATCATTTATATAATGCCAAATAATTTCATTAAAGAATTCTGGCATATGAGCTGTAGCTTTTCTCACATATTTAGATAAATGAAAGTAATCTAATACATATTCACTTCCTTTAATCCAGTTAAGTCCTTCTTTTATCCAATTTGCTCCATCTCCTGATAGATATATCTTATTTACCTTTTCAAGTTCATAAGCATCTTCTAGGTAATCAGCTACTTCTAACCATAGGTTTTCATTGTTTTTAAGAGATCCTGTAAAGTATCTTGGATTTATTAGTTTGTATCTTCCTTTTGAGACTTCCTCTCTTCCCTCATGAACATATATTAATTTGATTTGTTTGTTTTTACCATGTTGCATAGCTACATGATCTTCATCGGCTTCTATATATATTGTTTTTACTACTTTTTTTAATTGTTTAATTTCTACATCTGCATTCTCTATACTTCCTAGTTTTCTAATACTATTCATAACTGTCTGTTTGCTTACTTGTGAGTTTGATAATCCCTGTTTTCCAGACTTTTCGTAGGATATTTCTAAAGATTTTTCTATTAAATTAGATTCATAAGATAAGTCCATTCTATCATGAACCTCTATACCAACCATTTCATCCGATAAGTAAGAATAAGTGACATCTTTTTTATTTTTGTAATATGTTCTTTTGTATTTAACTTCACCAAATGTAGTTAAAAGTGACTTTTCATCATTTCTTCTTTCTATGTAATATTCTTTTTTTCTATCTTTAGATTCTCTTACTACATCGTCTACTATTTCTAAAGCTTTGCCTACTAGCTGTGTACCCACTTCATCTAAAGATTTTTTCATTTCTAGTACAAATTTTGATATGTCTTTCTTTTCCTCTATAAGTGTTTCTAAATTTTTTATATAATCCCTAGTGACCTTTTGCATAATTTGTTGTATAATTGTATTCATAAGAATAGCTCCTTTCAAATGTTTTGATGTTGCTCGGTACTTCTATCATAACATATGGAGCTATTCTTTTTTTATTTTTTCCTACAATTATTTTACACTAAGACCTGATAAGATAGTGTCAAGTAATTGTTTTCCAACAATTACTACTATTTTTTTATAGTAATTATCAGAACAGTATCTCCATAATTAAATAATGTAATGTCCTGAAGTTTTAATTTTACTTAATTTTAATAAACCTATTATATTAACATGTTTTAACTATATTAATAAATTTGTTGTTACAACTGATAGTGTCAAGTTACTTTGGGTTTTATAAATAAAAGCATCTTCATATATTTATGTATTAAACTTAGGCTCCTCTAAAGGACTTAAGTATAGTGTTTAAGCCAGTATTTCTACCATCAGCTAATAGAGGTATGTTACCAATAACCTCATTTGCTGTTTTAGATATTATTTTTTTACTAATATTTCTCTTTTCTAATTTTAGTATTCTTTCTTTTTTTAACTGCTGTTTTCTTCTCTGATTAAATAGTTCATATACATTTCCACCGTTAGCCTTAAAAGCCCTCAATCTTGACATTTGATTGACTCCAACTTCACACCATCCAAGAGGTCTAGAACTTAGTCTATCTGATAATATATGACTTATGTGACCTTCTGCACTGCAGCCTATATAATCATCGTTATACTGATTTTTAATCCCTTCCCAGTTGTTTAAAATATATCTCTTTGAATCTTTAACTGATTCTTTCTTTGTATCTGTTTCTGTTTCTTCTAATATTATTTTAAAAAGCTCTTTAACATTTTCTATCTCTAATCTATTTATATAATTCCATAGGGGATGTGTTATATGTGGTAAATGAGCTGTAGCTTTCTTTACATACTTGGATAAATGAAATCTATCTAATACATATACAGACTTATTTATCCATCCTACTCCTTGTTTTATCCAGCTTGCACCATCTCCTGAAAGATATATCTTTTCTATTTTATCCATATCATAAGCTTCATCTATGTAATCAGCTACTTCCAGCCATAGATCTTCACTTGATTTATATACTCCACTAAATACTCTCTTATTTATCAATCTGTATCTATCTTTACTTACTTTTTCTCTTCCTTCATGAACATAAACAAGCTTTGGTTCTATACATTTACCTACTTGAAGAGCTACATGATCTTCATCAGCTTCAATGTATAAAAGCTTTATTTCATTATTTCTTTTCTTTATTGGAATTACATTGTTTTCTACAACATCAAGTTCTCTAATTGTATTCATTACTGTTTGACCTGTTATATCTAGATTGTCACTAGCTTGAATTCCACTTTTTCTGTAAGAGGAATCTATTGATTCTTCTACAAGCTTTGATTTCATTAATGTATCTATCTTATCATGTGCTTTTATTCCTAGCATTTCATCTGATAAATATTTGTATTCACCTGTTTTCTTATTTTCATAATATGTCCTTTTGTATTTAACTTCTCCAAATATTGTCCCTAAACTTTTTACATTATCTTTACTTTTTACAATCCAGTCTTGTTTTCTATTAATATCTTCTTTTACCCTTTTATCTATTTCTTCTAACGCCCCAGAAACTAGATCTACTCCTACTTCATTTAGTGTATTTTTTATATTTATTGCAAAGTCTGATATTCCTTTTCCTTCTTTTAATACTATTTCTAAGTTTTTATTTGTACTTTCAATGATTTTTTCTACAATTTGTTGTATAATTGTATTCATAAGAGCATCTCCTTTTATATGTGTATTTGGTTTGGACACCTATATACTATCATATCTTGGAATGCTCTTATTTTATTTTTGATTATTTTCCCCAATGTAATTTTACACTAAGGTTACAACTAGAATACTGAATTTCTAAGTATATCTTTTAGCCATCTTCCATTTGTTTTAGATACACAAGGCGTGCGCCTAGAGCGTAATATATAAGTGTTAGAGTAAAGGTCTAACTGAATGATATAGAACATTCAACATCACAGTCCTTACTCTAAAAGAGAACCCTGATAGAGGAACATAGCATGAACTCAAAGTCATAAGTCAAGTAACCCAAAAACTTGCAACTGAATGGCGAGATGAAGTTAGTATAAGGTTGAAGGCTAAACTGCTTAAAGAATAGACTGAATGGTCACACGGGTCGGCACTTAGGAAATGTGGAATAATTAGTCCTTTACTTGCAAATATATATCTTAACGAGCTTGATATGTTTATTGAAAGACTCAAAGAAGAGTTTGATAGAGGACATAAGAGCAAGGATAGAAAAGTTAACAAGGAATGGGCTAGAATAACACATCAAATGAATAATATGAAAAAAGAAATAGAAAATAATCCATCTGAAGAAAACAAAAAGAAACTTAAAGAATTGAGATTAGAAAGAGCGAATCAACCATATTGGGAACCAATGAGTAGTGGTTATAAAAGATTGCAACATGTGAGATACGCTGATGATTTTATAATTGGTGTAGTTGGGTCAAGAGAAGACTCTATATATCAAAAATAGAATAAGTGAATTTATCAAAGAAAATCTTAATATGGAATTATCTGATGAAAAAACATTAATTACTAATAGCAAAGATAGAGCAAAATTTATTGAATACGAAATAGTAAAAAGCAGTAGTAAATCTCTAAGTAAAGACAAAAATGGCGTGCTTAAGAAAGACCATAGTGTCATTATAAATTTATATATTCCTAAAAATACAATTAAAAATTGGCTTGCCAAAAATAATATTGTCAAAGACATTGATAGTAAGGAATGGAGAACGAACCACAGACCAACCTTATTAGGATTAACAGACTTAGAGATAATAGAAATATACAATAGTGAAGTCAGAGGGTTGTACAATTATTACAAAATGTCAAATAATGTTCATACTCATATAAGCACATTGATATACTCAATGGAATATAGTTGTCTAGGAACACTAGCTAATAAACATAAAAAAACCAGAGGAAAAATACTAGATAAATACAGAAAAGAAAAAGGTTGGGAGTTAGTTATGAGACTAAAGAGGGCAAAAAGTTTAGATACTTTTATAACGACCCTATTGTTAAAGTAACAAATCCTTTCCCACAAGATAAAGTGGACGACCAATTTAATTTAATGACAATAAAAGGCACAAGAATACAGCTAGAAGATAGACTAAAAGCCAACAAATGTGAATTATGTAACTATGATAAAAATGATAGAAGATATGAAGTTCATCATGTAAATAAGATGAAAAATCTCAAAGGAAAAGCATCATGAGAAATAGAAATGATTGCTAGAAAAAGAAAGACCTTGATTGTATGTGACAAATGTCATAGAGAAATACATCAAGGCATCAGATAAGAGTTTGAATGGAGAGCCGTGTGCATAGAGATATGCACGCACGATTCGGAGGGGGGGCAGAGAAACCTGCTATGGAAACATAGTAAGGCGCTAGGTTCCTACCCTACATACCTATCATTACATCAGAATTAATTGTATTGTAAACTTTTTTAATCCTATTTACTACATTTTTATCAAGGTTAAATATTCTTTATTCTACTTTTCTTTTATCTCTCAGTTTTCTATTTTACCATTTTCTTTTATTGCCTTTTTACTGTCTCAATTATTATTGACACAGGGGTAGATAATTTTACTGATTTTGATAACTAAAATCTGCTGCTTTGTATCGTATTTCTCCTTTAAGATTTCCTTCTACTTTTTCGTATTTTTCTATACCTAAGAGTTTATCAAGTATATAAACATACTTATTTTATAATATGTTTTTGTAATATAGTCTTTCAAATTCTAATTCTCCAAATCTAGTAATTAGAGTTCTTTCTACATTACTTTTATAGACATGGTATTTTCCTTTTCTTTGGGGTGATTTACTGATCTATTAATCTTTAAATGTATCTTTTTCATTTTCAATTTTAAGTACTATACGCAAAACTATTAATATTTTAGTTAAAAATTTTTGATAGATTTAGAAATATAATTCTTCACATGATAAATTGTATTTTTTTAATTTCTATATATTAATTACAATTTTAAAGTAATGATACTGTTGTTTTTAGGTTTTAAAAATCGGGATTAAAGTTTTTACTTAAATCCCGATTAATTGTTATTTTTATGAATAACCCCAACATTTTACAATGAACATTTTTTATTAACTGGTTATTTACTGCTTATACAAAATAATTTAGCTTTTATTCTGTTATATTTTCTATCTCATAGCTTATTTCTACATCTACTTTTCCACTATTATATCTTACTCTTCCAAAAATAAACGCAAATATAACGACACCTAAATTAGCTAGCAGCAACGGTAATGGTAAGTCTATTGATGACGTAACTCCTGAGAATATAACGACTGATAAAACCACAATTCCAAATACTTTTAATTTACCATCACTGATATAAAAATTCGAATTCTTCCAAGCCTTAGGTAGAACTTTAGGTAATCTTAGTAAACATAATATTACCATAATTTTTGTAATCGATCCCACAGTTATAGTTACATTACCTATTACACCTATATCAAAATTTAATGCTATTGGTATAAAACCAATGATGTAATAGATACCTAATAAAATTATAGGTGTTCTATATTTTGGATGTAACCTTGCTAGAAACTTTGGATACCAACCATCATTGCACGCCTGCATCAATGGCTTAGTACATCCAGCAATTTGGCTATTTAAAGTTGTAATTAATGCCATCCATGCCCCACCTATTATAAAAAATAAGTACAAGCTATTAGGAAGTGTTTTTTCTGCTACTAATGTTAAAGGTTCAAATGCTACCTGTTCAATAGGCAGAACACCTGCAGCCACTACACCCATTACCCCGTAAAAGATTGCTAACCCCATTGTTGACAGTAGCATAACTTTAGGAATATCTTTTGTTGGTTTTTTCGCCTCCGCACCCATAGAGGTTATCATCTGTGCACCATCAGCAGTAAAACTCATTAGAACAGCGGCTTTCCATAATCCCTTTAAACCTCCAGGCATCCAACTTTCTTTGGCAAAATAATTTGGTTCTAATTTAGTTAGTCCGAATACAGTAAATATTGTTAATGATAATACTAATAGTCCTACTGTTAATTTTTGAAATCGTGCAAATTGTTTAATTCCAAAAACATTTATCACAAATAACAGTGTCAATATACCAATGGCTATTAATTTTCTTGACACCATAGGTAAAAACGGCATTGCATAATCAGCAAATGAAAGTGCATACATTGATAGTGTAACACTAGTAAGTAAAGAAATCATTGAGTATGTTCCTGTCCATCTTTCCCCAAGTAATGTACCTACCATTGAATAATCACCACCTCTAAATCTTGCAACTGAATTAAGGAATATTTGTGGCCCTCTTGTTACTACTGCTATTAAACCACCTAGAATAAAAGCAATAGGTATAGACCTACCAGTATAACCTATCCCCACTCCCGTCAATGACATAATTCCTGAACCTATAATCGAACCAACAGCAATTCCCATTAAATCCCAAAAAGTTAAAACTCTCTTCAAATCTTTAGTTGATGTTAAATTTTTTGACATTGATTGATCTCCTTTCTAATCTAAACTAAATGTATACTTTCAACGAAACATGTAGTTATTATTAATTTTAGCTAGTACAATTCACCTCCTCGTATAATATAGTTAAAGTTTAAAACTTTATTTTCTCTTCTATGTCGCTTATCTTGTGAGATAATATTTGTACAGATAGAGGTCGTAGTTCACATCCTTGAAGACTAGTCTTCTTTAATCCATATGTGAATGAGCTAGATAGTACAAAAGTTACTAAATATATAACAAGGTTGTATTGTTGTAGAATAGAGTGGTTCTAGACTTTATCTGTAAATATATTAAAAGCTTATGATTTTATATTTTATTTTGATATTGATATTGCTAAACAAAATCACGAGTCTTCTATTATTAATTCTAGTGATAAGCTTCTTGATAAAAGTGTTTTTTCAAATTCTCAAGATATATATGTTAAGCTAATTTCTTTGCTTGCAAGATTTGAAGCTGATGCTTCCAATGTTACCATTGGCATGAAATCCACTGGTTATTATTGGGTTATCCTTTATTGATATCTTTTAGATCTTAGATTTACTATATATGTCATTAATACAATTCAAACTGATCCCTTTACAAAGATGTATATTAGACAAATCAAGAATGATTCTAAAGATTCTTTTATCGCAGTTCAAATTATGCGTTTTAGTTAGTTTGCCACTACTTCTTTGGCTAATGAAGATATTATAACTTTAGCCCAATTATCTCGATATCGTCTTACTTTAGTCGATGAATGCTCCGACTGGAAATGCAGATGTATTGCTCTTTTAGAATAAGTTTTTCGTGAATATTTCAATATTTTTTCCGATACCTCTGGAGTAGCTTCTAGAGAACTTCTTTCTAAATATCCTACTCCTGAAGATTTATTGTCTGTGGATACAGAGACTCTTACAGAGATTTTGTCAAAAACAAGTAAAGATCTATTTAGTATCCCAAAAGCTACTGAAATATAAGAGTCTGCTTCTAATACCTTTCAATTTAGATTTGGAAAATATTCATTTATATTGAAATTAAGCAAATTATTGCCCAAATTAACTTTATTGAAGAAAAATTAAAAGAACTTGAATCTAAAATTTCAAAACATCGTTCTCTTTATCTCCATAGAGCAATTTCTTAGCTGCTACTGTTGTAGCATTTAAAGATACAGCATTATCTGTATATTATCAATCACTTAAAGCATGTGGTAAACATCTTTTAATAGCTATCAGTGTAGTTACTCGAAAGATGTGCAACATTGTCTTTGCACCCCTTGGCCATAACAAGTCCTACATCCCTCATATATAAAGTTATTCTTAAATTCAATTTAATTCTAACCTAAATTTATTTGCTGTTAATTTAGGTTTATTTGTTTTGCCTATTTTTACATATGAAATGTCTATTATTATCCTTACAGAATAAATGGTATCTCCTATGTTTTTTATAGACAATTCCTTTGCTGATTCTATACAGCAATAAAATCTCTTTCTAGTAGGATTATATTCTAATAGAAAAATTACAGGATCTCCACTTTTATTGTTTTTATATACTTTCTATCTTTTAAAATTCTATTTTATTGGCTACTAGTTCAATAAATTATTGTTTTGCATAATCTTTTCTATATTTTCTTTATCATCCGAAATAAGTTTAATATTAAACAGCTAGATTTGAGAATTCTTCCAGATATCTGATTACTAGCATTTCCTACTTAGAGAAATTATTATTTATAATTCTCCTTAAACTCAACTTTTAATTTTTTTAGTTCTTCAGGGTTAGTCCCTATTCTATAAGCTGTAAGTGCCATTAGTTTACCTGCTAAGATACTTTGGTCTATAGGAAATTGATTTCCCGCTATATCAGCTAATTCTTCACTGTGCCCCACCGGTAAAATCTCATCTTCTTTAACTATAGGGAATGTTATTTCAACAGTAGGTATTTCATAAGCTACACATCCTAAATCAGATGAGGCTTGTGGTAAATTGTCAAAGGTAAATTGAGTTTCATCGATTCCAAGATCCGGAGCAAATTTTGCTGCAGCTTTATATAAGCTTGGAACTGGAGTAGCGCAATACCATGGTGCATCCCACTTATACATAGCAGTAGTATCAGTCATAAGTTCGGCCCCTTTTATAACATTATCAACTCTTTTCATTAAATCATTAAGCTCAGCAGAATTATTTGATCTTAACTCCACATTAAGAGTTGCAAGATCTGGAACTGAATTAGCTGCTGTTCCACCTTGTGAAATTATATAGTGTATCCTATTTGTTTCCACCATATGTTCCCTTAAAAACTCTAAACCCATTGTTGTCAGTATAACTGCATCTAAAGCACTTCTCCCTTTCTCTGGTGATGCAGATGCATGAGAAGACTTACCCTTAAATGTTACCCAATTATCATGAGTAGGCCAAACTATAGCTTTACCCGTTACCTCAGAACCCCATTTTGAACCATAGTGTGAAGTAAGCATAAGGTCTACTTCATCCATATGCCCACCTGATAGAATGTAATGCTTAGACCCATCAAGTTCTTCCGCCGGAGTTCCATATACTATAACCGTTCCTGGTGTTGTTTTAAATAATTCTTTTAGTCCTATTGTAGCTGCAAATCCAGCAGATGAAATGAGGTTATGACCACAGGCATGACCATTAGGTAAAGCATCATACTCAAGCATTATTCCGATTGTAGATCCACCTTTTTCCCCTTCAAATACAGCCTTAAATGCTGTTGGCATATCAATATCATAATCAAATTTTGGATGTTTTCCCAATAAACCTCTTTGTACTTTAAAACCTTCTTTTTCTAATTCGTCCATTACTAGAGCAGAAGATTTGAATTCTTCCCAACCTACCTCGCTAAAATCCCATATTTTTTTAGCTATCATATGAATTTTTTCTCTGCTATTGTCAATCGCAGTCATCATCATTCTTTCATCGGTATTGATTTCTTTACTTACTCCATTTTTTACTATCATACTAGACATCTCCTTTTTTATAATACTATTGCTATCTAAAATAATACTTGACAATCGTCGATAAAATGTCGATAGAAAAAAACAGTTTATTTTCTGATGATTTTTAATATGGTGAATTTAAAACTTTAACAGGATGAACATAGCTATAATCATAAATTTATCTTTTGAAAGATGGGATAAGTATTTTGAAATATAAGTTAAAAGAGACTAAGCTTTGATTGACAAATCAATATTATTTTTTTATTAACTAGTGGAAATTCCAATTGACAAATATAGGTGCTGGACACTGTTAATTCTTACTTGACAGTATTATTTATATATAATATATTGAATATATTGAATATATGGAAATTATTATAATTACTAAACATAAAATAATAGGACCGAAAGAAATTTAATAGCATACATAGTGTCAAATTTAGTTGGTATTGTGGTATACTTATCAAGACCTTTTATTCTAACAGGGACTACTAATTATTATCCTCACTCAATAATCTATTTAATAATAAAAATAAAATAACAAAACACAAATCAATAGTATTGAAAAATACTACTTGATTTAAAATAGGAGGTGAATTGTACTAGCTAAAATCAATAAGAACTACAGGTTTTATTTAAAGTCTATATTTAATTTAGAAAGAAGGTTAATCAATGTCAAAGATCTTAACATCAACTAAAGATTTAAAGAGGGTTTTAGGTTTCTGGGATTTAATGGGAATTGCTGTTGGTTCGATTATAGGTTCAGGAGTTATGTCATTGACGGGAGTAGGGATAGGTATGACTGGTCGTTCTATTCCTATCGCTTTTATTCTAGGTGGTTTAATATCATTAGTAACAAGAGCCCCCCAAATATTCCTTAATTCAGTCGCAAGATTTAGAGGTGGTCAATATTCAATGGTAGGTACATATCTTGGGGAAAGATGGACAGGAACATTCTCAATGATTTCTTTACTTACTAGTGTTACACTATCAATGTATGCACTTTCTTTTTCTGATTATGCAATGCCGTTTTTACCTATGGTGTCAAGAAAATTAATAGCCATTGGTATATTGACACTGTTATTTGTGATAAATGTTTTTGGAATTAAACAATTTGCACGATTTCAAAAATTAACAGTAGGACTATTAGTATTATCATTAACAATATTTACTGTATTCGGACTAACTAAATTAGAACCAAATTATTTTGCTAAAGAAAGTTGGATGCCTGGAGGTTTAAAGGGATTCTGGAGAGCAGCTGTTTTAATGAGTTTAGCTTGTGATGGCGCACAGACGATAACCGATTTGGGGGGGGAGGCAAAAAATCCAACAAAAGATATTCCTAAAGTTATGCTACTGTCAACAATGATCGTATCAGTAGCATATGGAATTATAGGTGTGGTGGCTGCAGGTGTGCTGCCTATTGAACAGGTAGCATTTGAACCTTTAACAATAGTAGCAGAAAAAATACTTACTAGACCCCTTTACTTAATCTTTGTAATAGGTGGGGCATGGATGGCATTAATTACAACTTTAAATAGCCAAATTGCTTCATGTACTAAGCCATTGATGCAGGCGTGCAATGATGGTTGGTATCCAAAGTTTCTAGCAAGGTTACATCCAAAATATAGAACACCTATAATTTTATTAGGTATCTATTACATCATAGGTTTTCTACCAATAGCATTAAATTTTGATATAGGTGTAATAGGTAATGTAACTATAACTGTCGCATCGATTACAAAAACTATGGTAATATTATGTTTACTGAGATTAAATAAAGTCACTCCTGAAGCTTGGAAGAATTCGAATTTTTATATCAGTGATGGTAAATTAAAAGTAGTAGGATTTGTATGTTTATCAGTCGTTATATTCTCAGGAATAATGTCATCAATAGACTTACCATTACCGTTGCTGCTAGCTAATTTAGGTGTTGTTATATTTGCGTTTGTTTTTGGAAGAATAAGACATAATAGTGGAAAAGTAGATGTAGAAATAAGCTATGAGATAGAAAATATAACAGAATAAAAGCTAAATTATTTTGTATAAGCAGTAAATAGCCAGTCAATAAAAAATGTTGGGGGATAAATTTCAAAAAAGGATTTATCCTCTTTATGTGTACTTAGTATAAACAATAACTTGGTAGCAGGAACTGTTAGCTAAAGTTAAGCGTGCCCATAGTGATCTGGAATTTGAAGTGTATGATAGATGTAGTTTTGAAACTCTAAGGGAAAAAGTTCTTATACTTGAAGAATTACATAAATTCAACCAATTATGTACAAAAGTTAAAAAATGACCAATTTTAAGTTCTTTACATTTGATTTTAACCCCTAAAATTTCTTAGTTCCTTGGGTATAAAATCAATCTAAAATAACTTTATATCCACTTTGTTTGAGTTTTTTAAGATTTAAATCTGGTGGACTTATTTTGTAAATATTCATAAAAAAGGTACAAGGCAAAAAGCTTTAAGATATGAGTTTACTTAAAAAGAAAAGTTTAATAGAATATTTATATCCAATATATTATGGAGGTGAAGATTTTGGATATTGAAATTAGTTTTTTAGGTTTCCCAAAAGTATTTGTAGATAAAAAGAGAATTTACTTTCCCTATAAGAAAGCAGAGGCTTTATTCTACTATCTCTACTTTGAGAAATCATCCTCAAGAAATAACCTTACTGAAATATTTTGGTGTGATTTTGATGATGAATCAGCTAGAAAAAATCTTAGAGATGCTCTGTATAAAATCAAAAAAACTTTTGGTTTTGATATTTTAATTTCTCCAAAACAGACATCAATATTATTTAATAACAAATATGAAATAAAGTCAGACATAGATGGTTTTTCTAAAGACTCAGCTTTAAATTTATATAAAGGTGATTTTTTGGAAGGTTTTATAGTGAAAGACTGTTATTTTTTTGAAGAATGGTTTAGAGAAAAAAGAGAATATTACAAAAAAATATATATTGAAGCTATAAAAATTAAATTAAGTGAAACTACAAATAATACAGATATTAAAGATATAGAACATTATGCAAAAATTATATTAAAGGAAAACCCCTACGATGAAAAAGAATATTGTGATATAATGCGTATTTATGCTACCAGAGGAGATTTCAATAAGGCCTTATCCTTGTACTACAAACTCTCTAATCTATTACAAGAAGATTTAGAAGTTGAACCTCAACCTTCTACTAAAAAGCTTTTTAATGAAATTATAGAGCTAAGAAACCTTGAAAATCAAGGGTATATAAAAACACAAACTTTTATTGGGAGATATGAAGAAATACATTATTTAAAAGTTCTTTTAAATAATTTTGAACAAGATGAACAAAAATCATTATTTATATACGGAGAAGCAGGAATCGGGAAAAGTGCCATTTCAGATAAATTTAAGTCTTTATGTGAAGGAAAGTCTATACCTGTTTTTAAAAGCCAATGTTTTGAGGTTGAAAAAAGTTATTATTTGAGACCTTGGGATGCAATTTTTTCTCAAATATCTAATATAATTAAAGCTAATAATATAAAAATATCCCCACTATGGGAAGATGTAATCACTTATAATTTTCCTTCATTTAATTTGTATAATAAACCTTTAAATATAGACTCTATAGAAAAAATAGAATCTGTAAAATATAAAGTAACTTTTGATTCTGTATATAAAATCTTGAAAAAGATATCAACAGACAAAAAATTTATAATAATATTTGAAGATATTCAATGGATGGATAGTTTTAGTTTAAACTTATTATTCAATCTGATACCCAACCTTAAAAATATAATATTTTTATGTACTTATAGAGATTCTCACTCAAAAGAACTTGAAACTAAGATACTTCCTATACTTAGAAGTAATTTAGGAGAAAGTTTAGAACTCAAACGATTAACGAAGAAACAAACTCAAGAATTTATAAAAGAATATTCTAATGGTCTAAACTTAAAGGAAAATATTTTGGATAAAATTTACAATGAGACAGACGGAAATACTTTATTTATTATTGAATCCATAAAACTTCTTGCTGAGAACTCTGATCTAAAACATTTTTCTGAGAAAATGGAAAACATAATAAAGAGCCGATTATATAATTTAACTTCTCTTGAAAATAAAATCCTTGATATTGCATGTATTTTTTATAATAAAATTGAGTTGAATTTTCTCTTAAGAGAACTTAAAGAAGATCAATTTGAAATTTTTGATGCCTTACAATCTTTGCAAGATAAACAATTGATAAAAGAATACTCTTTTTCTAAAGGTATCTATTACCAATTCACCCATTTTAAATTTAGAGAATATCTTTATTTAAATCAATCTCAATTAAAAAGACAACTAATCCACAATGATATTGGAAAATATTTAGAAGAAGATTTATATGGAGATAATAGAGATAAACACTTTTATCCTGGAATTGCATATCATTATTCCAATTCAAATAATACACTAAAGAACTTGGAATATTCTATAAAATATCTATCTTTGTATAGTAATATAAAGCATGAACTTTTCCCTTTATCTTACGATTCTAATGATATTTCAAAAGATAAAATTAATATAAATAACAGATTTAGCAAAATTGAAGTCCTTTTAGAAAACTTAAAAGATAATTCTATATCTTATATAAACTACAAAATGAAATTTTTATATCTAAAAGGAAAATATAATATAAGGAATGGAGATTATAAAGAAGGACTTAAATATATTCATGAATTTATAAATTATGCTGAAAAAGCAGAAGATTATTCAAATAAATTAGATGGTTATAAGCAAATTATTTTTTATGGCATACAAATCAATGATACTGTAATAATGAATAAGTATATTAAAAAATTAGAATCTATTATTAATCAAAAGTCAGATATAGAAGAAGAAGGTAACTTGTATAGATTTAAAGGTCTTTATAGTATAAAAACAAATAATTTTAATTCTGGAAGGAGATATCTCTTAAAATCAATAAATATTTTTGAAAATCTTAACAAAATTAATCACAATTATGTTTTAAATATATGCTCTTGTTATAACTATTTAGGAAATATAAGTAAGTTTGAAGAAAAATATAAAGAAGCTTTGAGTTTTTACGAGGATGCAATTAAATTATGTGAAGAAAATAATATAATAAAGGGATTAGTTGTCTTTTATACAGAAGCAGGACAAGTTAGCTATGAATTGAATGATCTTGAAACATCAGAGAAGTACTTGTTAAAAGCATTAGATTATTATGAAAAATATGAAGGTATATGGGGCAGAGCTATCGCTGAAGATTATTACGCACTTATATTATCTAAACAAGGTAAGAAGGAATCATCAAAAAAACACCTCATAAATGGTAGAAAACATGCAAAAAATAAACGATCTTCATTTGATTAATTTAATAAAAAAGATAGATTCTATAATAAACGCTAGGATATAAAAACCTAGCATTTATTTTTGTACACTCAGCATTGGAATAAACTAGTCCAATACAGAGGTTAATGATGAAACCGTTAGATTAAGACAAGGATATCCAATATAAATTGGAATCTGAAGAAAATCAGCAGCAAAACTCCGATCTGAGGTACCTTGATTATTTGATGCTAATAATACCAGTATAACTACTACAGTTATTACTGAATATTTATTTACTTAGTTCAGTACCCTTGAAACATCACATGGTAGCATAAGTTTTGTTAAATGGGATATTTCTTCTTTTAAAATTTCTTTTGCACTTTTATTTTCTCTTTGTTTCTGTTTTTTATAGTTTAACTTTTCAGTTTTTAGACATTCATTTGCTTCTTCTAGTATTTTAAATTTATCTTTTTTTACTAAATACTTTTCTTTATATATATTTAACAGATTTTTATACATGTCCTTTTCATTACCCTGCTAGAGTGTAGGGCTTATCTCTTGAATTTAGCTCCATAAAATAAAATTACGCCAATCATAATTCAATGATTGGCGCACAAAGTTTTTTATTATTTCCCCTGTCTACTTGACAGGGACATGTTCATTTTAAGTGTCTTTTGTCTACGGTTTGATTACCTTCTAAAAAGAAGGTAATTTCAATAATTATTTAAAAATTCCAAAGGGCTTTCCTACTGGCAAAAATACTTTTCCAAAATGTTCATTTAAAACTGCTGCCCCAGAACCATAAAAAGATAATAGGGAAATAATAAGTTCTGAATAAGCTGCAAGTTTATGAGGAAATTCTCCCATTATTCCAAAACTATCTAGAGTTAATCCTAGAAATAATAGATCTATAAAGAAAAATATTAAAAATAATACCTTATGAGTTTCCATAGCACCTATAGTCATAAAAATTGTAAATATTAAGTATCCTAAAAATGCAAATCCTAATTGTTTTAAATCTACATTATTAGCTAGTTCTTCTCCAAATACACCCATATTTATCATCCAAGAACTTGCAACACCTAGCCAAAAGAAAGCATAGGCTCCAAAGGCTGTAGTTCCAAAGGTATTTCCTCTCTTAGAATCTTCAATAGATGCATATAATTGTGCAAATGCTCCTAAAAAGATAGCCCAAGGAAGTATCATAGATAGTCCACTTGTTATCCCTAACTTCTGAGATGATGCAACCAACGTTACCATAGCTAATCCAAATAATCCTATGGCTGATGGATCTGAATTAGTGATTTTAATCTTTTGTATGTCTTTTGTCTCTGTTCTTTCTGTCATGTTTCTCTCCTTTAAATTAATTTGCCCTTATACATATTACCATTAATATATTAATAATCAAGAAAAAATTTTATTTTGTAAATGTAAATTTTTGTAACCTATTTGTTACCACATTATATATTGTTGTTATATAATATCTTTATAGAAAGGAGCATTTATGAGCAAAAAATTAATATTTATAATATCTATATTAGGATTTAGTCTAATATTTACTTCCTGTGAACAATCAGATAGATTTCCCACTATTGTAAATTTAGAAGAAACTATAGAAGAGATTATCAACTCTAAGGGTAAAAATTATGATTTTTTGAAAGATGAACTATATATAGAAAAGATGAATGAACTTGTAGAAAAATTTATAGAAAAAGGTATCATAAAGCCAGAAAACTTTGTATTTGGAAATTTAGATGAGGATACAATTCCTGAGATTATCGTATTTAGGGAAAGAAAATTTGAAGACCCAAATGATACAGGTTATTTAGAGATATATAAGTTTAACGGAAAAACTTATAACCTACTGGATAGTGTGACAATGAATTATGACAATAGCAATTATGATCTTAAAGTAGGTAAAATATCCAAACATGAAAATGGAATATATCTAAGCAACCAAGTAGGCAAAGGTTTTGGATTTACTTATGGATTTGTCCTTCGTGATGGTAAGCTCACAAGTATATTAAATGAAAAAATGTTGAATCTAATCTCCATAGAACCTATAAATGAAATCAAAGATATAGACAATGACGGGATATTAGAATTTAGCATCTATACAATTGATCCTGAGTCTAAAAAAGAAGATATAGAAGATAAGGATAAACTACTTCTATGGTACAAATGGGATGGCTTAGACTCTGCAAATCTAGTTGAAATGGAAAAAATAAATATTGAGAATAGTAAAGATATAAAATCTAATAAAGAAATCTTGGAAACTTCTAAAAAATTACTAAAAGACAATGATACTTCTTTTTTAGAATATTTAAAGAAAAACAATAAAGATTTATCTAATAATGACACAACCCAACTTTTAAAAATTTATATTTCAAATTTACAATCCCAAATCAATACAATTAGCTTAGATTTAAAAGATATCTATAAAGAATATAAGATTCCATTAAATAAGATAAACGATATAGATTATCTAAGATCAGAAGATATGATATCTTTAGATAGGGAAATTAAACAAGATATGATTAAGAAATTAAAATTAGGCTATAAGATAGAATTAATAGACAAGAATTATGAGTATGTAGTTAATCATGAATTCTTTGTAAAAGAGTTTGGAGAAAACATATCTAATGAATATAAAGATTTGCTAAAAATTATGAATGTAGAAGATTATGAAGATATAAGCTTTGAAAAGTTTACACAAAAAATTACTATGATGGAAAACTTTATAATTACCTACCCATATTCCCAGTCTATAGATGAAATAAAAAAAATTATAAATCAAAATATAGATACTTTTATTAAAAGAACATACGAAAATCCAATTACTGAAGAACAAAGAGAGTTTCTAGAGGAAAACTACCAACACACATACCTCTTTGAAAATGTAAAAATTTTAATAGATAAAGAAAAGTAAAAGTAACAATTACCTTCTTCTTTAATACTATAATATTAAATAGTATTAAGGAAGGAGGATTTTTTTTGTTATCTAGAGAGAGATTTATAAAAATGTCATTACACATGAATTTGTTTTTTTTAAGACTTATAAAAGAACATCTTTACTTTATACAAACAAACTTAAGTCCAGTAAATACTAATCTAATTCAAAGAGCTAATATATTAAGGATGAGTTTTGCCGACTTACTAAAGGAAACCGTGTTGTTATCAGATGGAGTTATAGGAGAAAAACATCTAGAAAATAAAGATATAGTTACTCCATATACATTGGATGTAGAAGAAATTACCTCTAAATTGACAGGTTTAGAAATAAATACAAATATTACAAAATTAGAGTACAAATTAACTAGTGACCCTGATTTTGTCTATGATGAAGAAATGGAGCTAAAGGTAGAAAATTTAAATTTCCGTATTATGAACTTAGTCAAAGAAGCAATAGAATATAAGAAGAATTTATTAGAATTAGTTTTAGATTGCAATGTCTATATTACCCTTTATCCAGAAATTTTAGATCATATTATAGAGGAAGAAGAGATGTATCTAGCTCATCTAAATTCACTCTCCCAAAAGGAAATGCCACATATGGAGCCTAAACAAATGATGCAGTTTTGGAATTATATTATGAAGGAGCATGCTCAGTTTATAGATGGAATGCTTGACCCTTCAGAAGAAGATTTGAAGAAAATGGCTAGAGAATTTATATGTATATATGAAAGATTGCTAGATGATTATAGAAGAGGTTCACAAAGACAAATTGTACAAAAAAGTCTTAGAGCTACAAAAGAAATAAAGAATTATAAAGAATCTGCTACTAAGGGCCTAATAAACTGTGAGATAAAATCTATAATTCCTCCACTTTTAGCTGATCATGTACTTCGTGAAGCCTATCATTATTTGAGAATGTTAGAAAACATGTGCAAATAGTGAACAATAGGGACGGGAAACTTTGTTCAAAATGAACAAAGTTTCCCGTTCCTTGATTATTTAGATAATATCCTGTTACTATTACCCCTTTACTCCTTATAATTTTTAGGAGTTGGAGCCTTTATTATTATTAATTCTAGGACTTGATCATGAAGATTTTTTACATTCATCTTAATATTATATGGAATTTGTAAAATATCTCCTTTTTTGTATTCATGTATTTCTTGCTCATCTAATCTTATTGAAAGTGTCCCTCTTATAACTGTCATATATACATTTGAGTTGGAGAAATGCTCTGGCATCCCCTCATTTTTATTAAATACCATATGAATATAATTTAAATTATCATCCATAATAATTTTTTCTACTGCCTTTACATCTCCTGTACTATATTTAAAAACCTTTTCTATCATATTGGCACTCTCCTTTTATTTTCTAATATTTAAACTTATTTTTCTATCTCCCTATTTTTATACAGCTTACAGGGCATTTTTCCATTGCTTCTATAGCTTTTTCTCCTTTATCCTTACTTATACTTTTAATTGAAGCTGCCTTTTTATTGTCCATTACAAAATAATCAGGAGCTAATTTAGCACATAGACCACATCCTATACAAGTTTCTCTATCTAGCTTTATTTCTCCTTTTTTCAACATATCTTCTCTTAGTGGAATATCTTCCTTTTTCACTAATTTTGAAACTATATATCCCATTATTATTATTGATATAACTGTAAATATCCATCTTGTTATCATAAATTTAGAGCTTAAAAACTTTGCCTCATTTGCAAGCATAGGTATTTTAATTACTGCCCAGGCACTTAATATCACTACTATATTTGAAACACTGGCTCCTTTTTTTAACAAGGTCTTTGCCACAGGAAAAGCTGCATATATGGGACCCGCTGAAATACTACCTAAGCCCAAAGCGATAAAAGAACCCCTTAATCCAGATTTTTCACCAAGTGACTTCATTATTAAATCCTTAGGTATCCAAGCATCAATAAGAGCTGTTAGTAGAAATACTACTGGCATTATGATTAACATTTCTTTTAAATAATATCCAGTATTTGTAATGGCTAAAGCTGCCTTTTCTGCATTTGCTATAAATAGTATTATATATATACTCAGTACCATAAATAAAAATCTATTTTTCTTTATCCTTTCTATCATAGCACTACCCCCATTAATACTGAAATTACAATTGCAAAACCAAAGCTCAATAAGTTTCTACTTATAGCAAACTTCCTACCGAATTCTTTGCTCTCTAGATCAAAAGTTACAAACCCAACCATTGTAAGAGTAGTTAGAAATGATACTGCCGGCATAATACTAGCCCCCATATCTACCATTGATCCTACTAAAGGAAATGCTACAAAAGCTGGAATTAATGTTATACTGCCTACTAAAGCTGATATAACAGTAGCCAGAATTGGATTTGAACCACCTAGATAATTTTTGATTGTCTCTGGAGGTATAAATGTCACAATCAATCCTATTAAAAATAATATACCTAGTATTTGAGGTAACATGCTTCCCATCATATTCTTTGATTTTTTCATAGAATCCACTGTCTTTTCTTTGCCTTTTATCATAGAAATTATAAACCAAATCAATGTGACTACCCACATTCCAAGGGTAAAAATATCCATATAATCTCTCCTTTCATTTTCATTTCTTTTATAGAATAATATATTCTGATATAATAAAAAGTAACTATAGTTACTTTTTGGAGGTTTTTTTATGGATATATTTAATTCTATTAATTTTTTATTAACTCTTCCTCTATTTAATGGGTTTAATCATAATGACCTATATCATTTTTTAAAAGACAATTCTCATATTAAAAATTTTTTTCAAGAACAAATTATATATTTACAAAATGAAAAAGCTACTACTATGGATATAGTATTGTCTGGAGATATAATAATCAAAAATATAGATAAAAATGGAAATATATTATCTATAGTTTCTTTAACCCAGGGAGATATGCTTGGAGGAAATCTTATATTTTCAAGTAAAAACGAATATCCTATGACTATAATAGCAAAGACAGATGTGAAACTCTTAAGAATAAAAAAAGATATGATATTAAATTTATGCCAAGTAAACAAAGATTTCTTAGCTAATTTACTGGAAATTTTTTCTGATAAAGCCTTAATTTTAACTAGTAAAATAAATTCTTTGGCCAATAAAACTATAAGAGAAAAAATGATAGAATTTTTATTATTTGAAATAAATAGACAAAAAAGTGATACTATTATACTTCCTCTTTCAAAAAAAGAATTAGCTGAAAGATTTGGAGTTGAGAGACCTTCTTTACAAAGAGAACTTAAAAAAATGAAAAGAGATGGATTGATTTCATATAATGCTAAAAGTATAACTTTAGAAAAATATTAGCAGCGAAATTTGCTTAATTACTAAAAAATACTCCTAGACTTGAAGAGCTAATTGATGTAAAATATAAATTAACAGAAAATTTCCAAATTTAAAAGGGGGTAAATTGGATGGATTATAGAAATGCTACATTAAAAGACATACCTGCTGTTTCAAAACTACAAGAAAAATATCATATAAATACCATAAGTGAAGAAGATAAACCTGATGGATTTGTAACTACTCTATTTACTAAAGAACAGTTTAAAGAATTAATAGAAAAAGAAAATGGACTGGCAATAGCTTGTGATGGAGACAAGATTGTAGGATATGCTATGGCAGCATCTTGGAAATATTGGTCTGCTTGGCCCCTATTTCAATATATGATAAAAGATCTTCCTAATACAAAATATCTAGGGCAAACTCTTTCTACAGAAAACTCTTATCAATACGGACCTATTGCTATTCATAAAGACTATCGTGGCAGTGATGTACTGCCAAATCTATTTGAATTTTCTAGGACTCAAATGAAAGATAGATATCCTATTTTAATTACCTTTATAAATCAAATAAACCCAAGATCATTTAGTGCTCATAAGAAACTGGGACTGGATATAATCAAAGAATTCCAATTTAACAATAACAACTATTACGAATTAGGTTACGATATGTCTAAAAAAACTAATGGATCTAGTATATAGTAAGACAAGGAGTTTAACTCCTTGTCTTATCTTTAATATAAATGATTTAAAGGCCCTCTTCCTTTACCTAAATCTAATCCATCTTTTATTGCCCCAGTTAGATACTCTTTTGCCTTTATAAAGGCTGTCTTAATATCCATTTCCTTAGCAAGATTTGCTGCTATGGCTGAGGATAAAGTACATCCTGTTCCATGAGTGTTAGGATTATCTATTCTTTCTCCTTCTATCCACTCTAATTTTCCATCTATATAAAGTAAATCATCTGCAGATTCTGATAGATGCCCTCCTTTTACTAATACAGCTCCATTTATAGATTTTCCTATTATCTTAGCTGCTTTCTCCATATCTTCTTTATTTTTTACTTCTATTCCACTTAATACTCTAGCCTCTTGCATATTTGGAGTTATTATATCTGCTAATGGTAATAGTTCTTCTATCAAAGCCTTATTGGCTTTAGGATCCATTAAGGCACTACCACTTGTAGAGACCATAACTGGATCTAGAACTATATTTTTTGCCTTATAATCTCTTAATTTCCTAGCAATTATCTTTATTATCTCTTCATTTGAAACCATTCCTATTTTGATGGCATCTGGATATATATCTGTAAATACTACATCAATTTGTTTCCCTACAAATTCAGGAGACGAATCCATTACATCTATTACTCCCATGGTATTTTGTGCTGTTAGAGATGTGATAACGCTCATTCCATATGTCTTATGAGCCGCAAAAGTCTTTAAATCTGCTTGGATACCTGCTCCACCACTGCAATCCGAGCCAGCTATAGTTAGTAATTTTTTCACTGCTTCCCTCCTAAGTGTTTCTTTGCTAATTCCTTTAATTCTCTTGTAGCTTTTCCTATATCTTTTTTAGCCAATATAGCTGATATCACAGCAATTCCATCCATTTTACTCTTTTCTAGAAGATGAATGTTTTCATGATTTATACCACCTATTGCTATAACTGGAATATCTACACTATTTCGAATATCTTTTAGTTTTTCTAAATCTACAACCCTTGCATCTGATTTCGATTGAGTTGGAAATACAGCTCCTGTGCCCAAATAGTCTGCTCCTTTATTTTCAGCATCTATTGCTTCTTCAATATTTCCAACAGAAACTCCTAGAATTTTATCTTCTCCAATTAAATTTCTAGCTTTAGAAATCCCCATATCTCCTTGACCAATATGAACTCCATCTGCATCTATCTCTAAGGCTAATTGGACATTGTCATTTACTACAAATGGGATTTTATATTTATCTGTAACCTTTTTTACCTCTATAGCTAGTTTTTTAAATTCTTCATGTTCCAAATCCTTTTCTCTAATTTGTACAAATGTAACCCCATTTTTTATAGTTTCTTCTACCACTTCAGCTAAATTATCTTCTTTTAACCATGTTCTATCTGTTACTAGGTAAAGAAGTAAATCTTTATTCTCTAATTTCAACTTTTAAACCCTCCTCTAATGTTTTTTCATCAATTTTGCTAATATAATCTATTAAAAATGTTCTCAGAGATCCTGTTCCCAAATCTTCTTTTATCATTTTTTCATTAGCCAATTCTCCACTTAATCCCATCATTCCCACTGCTAGTGCAGTACTATCTAGGATATTTTCAATATTTGCTCCTACACATCCTCCTATAAGTCCTGTTAGCATACAACCTGTACCTGTTATCTTTTCCATATTTTCATGTCCATTTTTTATGATATAAGTGTTTTTATTATCTGTAACTATATCAATAGGTCCAGTTATAACTACTACTGAATTATAAGTTTTGCTTACTTCTTTTGCAATTTTTATATACTCTTCTAGATTAGATTGGTTTATAGCATCTTCTATACTTACATCTACTCCGCTGGAGGTTTTATTACCCTTTAAAATTGCTTTTATCTCTGAGGCATTTCCTCTAATTACTGAAAACTTTATTTCCTCTAATAATTTCATACTTGTATTTGTTCTTAATGTAGATGCACCTATTCCTACAGGATCAAATATAACAGGCTTGTCCAATTTATTTGCAGTTTTTCCAGCTTTTATAATAGATTCTATAGTTCTAGAGTTTAGCGTTCCTATATTTAAAACTAGGGAATTACAAATAGATGTGATTTCTAAAACTTCTTCTATATCATCTGCCATTATTGGAGATGCCCCTGATGCTAAAATTGTATTTGCTACATCATTTACAGTTACATAGTTTGTTATACAGTGTACAAGTGAACCACTTTTTAAGTTTTCAAAAGTTTTATTAAACATTTTGATTCCTCCAAATTATTATTTTATATCAAAAAAAGACTCACCTAAGCAAGTCTCATACCAAATTTTTTGTATGTTCCCTACGTTAGCATTATCTAAATCAGGTATATGGTCGAACTGATTCACAGCTCCTCTCAGCAAGGTCTCTCCAAGCTCCCATTTTATGTTATTAAACTTAATTATATAAAACAAAGTTTGTATTGTCAATTTGCCCTATTCTTTCTCTTATGGATTAATTTATATGTTATTATAATTTGATTCATCTAATATCTTTATAAATTCATTAAAGTCTCTAATATAAATATCTGAGATTTTTAGTATTTTCTCTAAATCATCAATAGAAGCATTGTCTTCTACAGCTATAACATTTAAACCTGCATTTTTAACAGATAGCATAGAGTATAAAGAGTCTTCAAATACATAGATCTCTCTAGGTTTTAAATTCAATTTTTTAGCTGTAAGTTTAAAAAAACTTTCATCATCCTTCCCTAGACCACTGTTTTCACAGGTTTGTACAAACTCAAAATAATGGGCAATATTATATCTATTTAAAACACTAAATATAAGGTTTTCATCAATTACACTTCCTATTGCCATTCTAATCCCTTTGTTTTTTAACTCCTTTATCATTTCTATTGCATAGGGCTTTAATTTTGCATCTTCTCTATAATAGGAAATTAATAATTTGTCCATCTCATGTTTTATCTCTGTATGAGTTTTTTCAATCCCATACCTTTCTTTCATATAAGAAATTCCTTCATCAACTGTAAGTTTTTCTAAAGCATGATTTAAATCCTTTGAAGCTAAAACTCCTATAGATAATAAATAGTTTTTTCCTAGATTGTTCCAAAATTCCATTGAATCTATAAGAGTCCCATCTACATCAAATACTGCCGCCTTCATCTAATACTTCCTTTCATTTATAGTTTTATTCAATTTATTTAGTTTATTATTTTTATCTCAAACTCTAAAACATGGTTATTATTCATTATACTATATTTAGAAAACATACATAGTAGCAAATATTTATTTTAAACTTGTTTTTTATTATTCATCTTTTTATTTCTTTCTAGTGTTTTTATAAATAGAATTGAAAAATGGATTCATGTGTGGGAATAATTTTATCAAATAGTGAGATAATCTTACTATGTATTTTTCATAAAAATTTTGAGGAGGAATTACATATGAAAAGACCTAAAAAATTAATTTCCATATTTCTTATAATTATTCTAATATCATCATTTATTATAGGATGTACAAATACAGATGTAGAAAAAAATCCAGAAGACCAAGTTCAAGTATCAGACAAATCCACAGATATAGTAATTATTGGAGCAGGTGGTGCAGGATTAGCAGCTGCTTTAGAAAGTAAAAATGATGGAAAGCAAGTAATTATTGTAGAAAAAATGTCTGTTGTAGGTGGCAATACTCTTTGGGCTACAGGGGGTTTAAATGCTGCAGGTACTTCAGTACAAGAAGAACTAGGTATAAAAGATAGTCCTGAACTGCACTTTCAAGATACTATGAAGGGCGGATACGAAAAAAACGATCCTGAACTTGTAAGAATTATGACAAATAATGGAGCTGAGACTGTAGAGTGGTTAATTGGTTTGGGGGCAGATTTAAGTGACGTAGGAAGATTAGGAGGTGCAAGTGCTGACAGAGCTCATAGACCTAGTGGTGGAGAAGCAGTAGGTTATAATTTAGTTAAGACCTTAAGTGATAATGCATCTAAAAATGGAATAGAAATATTAAAAGAAACTAGGGCTACAGAAATCCTCTATGAAGACGATCAGATAAAAGGAATAGTTGCTGAAGATAAAGGTGGAAATAAATTTACTATTGAAGCTAAAGCAGTTATAGTTACAACTGGAGGTTTTGGTGCTAATTCTGATATGGTAGTTGAATATGATGAATCTCTAAAAGGGTTTGGCACTACCAATCATCCTGGTTCAACTGGAGATGGAATCATTATGTCAACTGCAATAGGTGCTGATTTGGTTCAAATGGAAGAAATCCAAACACACCCCACAGTAGCTATAACTAAAGGATATATGATAACAGAAGCTGTAAGAGGAAATGGTGCAATACTAATAAATAAGGATGGTAAGAGATTTGTAAATGAAATAGATACTCGAGATGTAGTATCTGAAGCTACATTAAATCAAAAAGAAAAAACCTCTTTCTTATTTTTTGATGAAGGTGTTAGACAAAGTCTAAAATCTATAGATAAATATATAAATATGGGATTAACTACTGAAGCAGATACAATAGAAGATTTAGCTAATTCCCTAAACATTAGCTCAGAAAACTTAAATGAAACTTTAAATTCCTATAATCAATATGTGGATTTAAAGAAAGATAAGGATTTTTCTAGACCTGATATGCCAAGAAAATTAGAAAGCCCTAAATACTACGCCATAGAAGTAGCTCCAGCTGTTCATCATACAATGGGTGGTTTAAAAATAAATCCACAAACCCAAGTGCTAAATACTGAAGGCGAACCAATAAAAGGCTTATATGCTGCAGGTGAAGTTGTAGGCGGAGTACATGGTGGTAATAGATTAGGCGGAAATGCTCTTGTAGATATAATTGTATTTGGAAGAATAGCTGGTAATACAGCTGCAGAAAATATTGAGTAATTCACAAAAAATAATAGCTATGGAGATTGTGATAAAATATTTGATATTTATCTACAATTCCATAGCTTTTTTAGAATCATATTATGATATCTAAATCCTTCGAGGAAATAACCTCTCCATCGTAATTTTGTTTTATTTCATTTATCATTTCTATCTCTCTATCTATTTCTGATATTACATTTCCCTCTTCATCAGGCACTCTAAAGAACAGTTGATGATATAATACTAACTTTTTAGGATTTGCTTTTTTAGCAACTTCTCCTAATTCTAAACTAGATGTATGTACACTGGTGTGGTACCTATGCCATTGTGGTGATCTTCTCTTAACTCCTTCATGGGAATAGACCTCATGAATCAATATATCACAATTCTTTGCATGTTTAATAAGGTTCTCTGACGGAATTGTATCCCCAGATATTACAATCACCTTATCTGGAGTGGTAAACTTGTATCCATAGGCTTTAAATGGAGGATGCTCCACTAAAAATGCTTCAACTGTAACAAATTTATCTTTATATACTATTCCTTCTTTAATTTCTTCAACTTCTACTTTTATTCCCTCTTGATTTGCCTTCTCTAATCCATTCATTCTTCCATGGATATCAACCTTATAAGCTTCTAAAATATGATCTGTCATATCTTTTAAACCTGTAGGTCCAAATAATTTAAGTGGCTCATTTCTTTCTAAAACCCATGGAGTATAAATTAAATCTGTTAAACCTATGGTATGGTCAGAATGTAAATGGGTTAAAAATCCCCTCTTTAAATTTGAAGCCTCTAGTGCTGAAACCCCCATTCTATTTACTAACTCTGCTTGTCTTACTAAGCCTACTCCAAAATCTACTAAGTATGAATTTTCTCCTACTATTATTGCCACACAGGGCCCAGATCTTTCTGGCACTGGGTTTGGAGTTCCTGTGCCCAGCATTACTACCTTTGTTTCTGTATTCATACGATATACCTCCTAAATATTAATTGTCTATCTTATCCATTGTAATTCCAGTAAATCCATATATCAAATTCACAGCTATAACAAAATATGCAAATAAAACATAAGGTATAAATTTAATAGCCTCTACTCCAAGTATATTTTGTGCAAAAAGTGCAGGTACACTCCAAGGAACTAAATTTATACAAGCAGTTCCTATTGACTGTGAGATTCTAGCTAAGTTTTTAGAATGTAGTTTCTTTTCTCTGTAGGCATCCCCAAACATTCTTGCTGGAATAACTACTGCCAATAATTGTGCCCCTGTTGCAAAAGCCACAGCCAGCCCACTTAACATTGTCACGGAAACTAAACTTCCAACAGAATTTACCTTTTTCATTATTACATTTAATATAGCGTCCAATGACCCAATCTCTTCCAATATACCTCCAAAGGCTGTAGCAACTGTCAATAGAATAACTGTACCTCCCATAGAAGTAATCCCTCCTCTAGTTAAGAGGGAATCTACCATTTCATTTCCTGTTTCAGAGACAAATCCACTAGTCATGGTTCTTATCACACTTCCTAAATCGTAACCTTGAAAAACTATTGCAGCAAGGCCAGCTAAACCCGCTACCATAATTAAAGATGGAAGAGCTGGAAATTTCTTTATTGAGAACAATATTGTAATTACAGGGATTAGTAGTAATAATGGAGTTATGGTAAAGCTAGCTAATAAACCTTCCAATATGCTTTCGATAGTTTCTAAATTTGCTCCTCCTGTAATTACATGTCTCGCCCCTAAGATATAGTAACCTATTAAGGATAATAACAGTGCTGGAATACCTGATTTTGCTAAATGCCCTAATAGCTCAAAGAGGGAGCATCCTGTCACAGCCGATGCCAGATTAGTAGTATCTGACAAAGGAGATGTGCTATCTCCAAAATATGCTCCTGATATTATAGCACCTGCTAATAATGGAGCTGGGAATCCCATTCCCACTCCTGTAACCATCAAGGCTAGTCCTACTGTTGCTATTGATGCAAAGGATGTTCCTGTAGCTACAGCCACAATGGCTGTAACAAAACATGCAGTAGGTACAAATATACTAGGACTTATTATTTTTAAGCTATAGTATATTAAAGATGGAATTACTCCACCTTGTATCCAACTCCCTACTATAGCTCCTATTATAATCACTATAAATAGAGCTGGCAATGCTCTAGATACTCCTGCTACCAGGCTATTCTGTAGATTTTCCCATTTTAGTCCTTGGGTGATTCCTATTATACCTGCTACTATAATACCTCCCACTATAGGGATATTCATTCCTGCTTTCCATTTTAATACTGATAATAATCCTAATACTACTACAGCTAAAATTGGTAAAATCGCCAAAACTAAAGGTAGTTCTGATTCTTCCAACTGTTTATCTTCTTTTTTCATATTTGCCTCCTCTAGTATAATTATTTAACTTACATAAATGAACAACGTTTCCCGTCCCTTTTGTTCATATCTAATTTAACAGTTTAAAGGAATGATATCATCATTATACATATGAGTCAATATTTAAAATTAGTAGATCAATTATATAGTATTATTTTATTTTATGATGGAAATAATTAGAATATTTACTTCTATTATACTTGTATTACCAATCATAATGTAGCATTATATAAGTAAGAGGATTTAAATTTTCTTTGAAAGGATGATTATATGGATAAGATTGTTGAAAGATTTAAAAGATATATTGCTATCGATACAAAATCAGATGAAAACAGCCAGACTTGTCCTAGTACCAAAGGACAATTAGAACTAGGAGCAATATTAGTAGAAGAGTTAAAGGAAATAGGACTTAGTGATGTGAAGCAGGATAAAAATGGATATGTATATGCTACTTTAAAATCTAATATAGATAAAAAAGTTCCAACCATAGGGTTTATTGCCCATTTAGATACTAGTCCAGATCTAGATGGAAAATGTACGAATCCTCAAATAATCCACTATGAAGGTGGGGATATAAGACTAAATGATCAATATACTATGACTGTGAAAGAATTCCCTCACTTAAATGAATTAATTGGTCAAGATCTTATGATAACAGATGGTACAACTTTACTTGGTGCAGACGACAAGGCTGGTGTAGCAGAAATCATGGATGCAGTGGAGTTTTTAGTTGAAAATCCAAATATCAAACATGGAGATATAAAAATTGGCTTTACCCCAGATGAAGAAATAGGAAGAGGAGCTGACTTATTTGATGTAGAGGGCTTTGAAGCTGACTTTGCATATACTGTAGATGGTGGCCCTTTGGGAGAATTAGAGTATGAAAATTTCAATGCTGCCAGTGTGAAAATAGAAATTCAAGGTAAAAATGTTCATCCTGGAACAGCAAAAAATATAATGATAAACTCTTCACTTATTGCAATGGAAATAGAAAACATGCTTCCAGTAAACGAAAAACCAGAATATACTGAAGGATATGAAGGTTTTTATCTATTACGTGGAATTAATGGAAGTGTTGAACATACTACTGTTAACTATATTATTAGGGATCATTTTATGGACAAATTTGAAGAAAAGAAAAACCATATTAAAAATGTAGTTAAATTTTTAAATAATAAATATGGAGATATTATCAATATAGAAATCAAAGATAGTTATTATAATATGAAGGAAAAAATAGAACCACGTATGGAAATCGTAGAATTAGCAGAAAAGTCTATGATAGAATTAGGCATTGAACCTATTATTAAGCCAATTAGAGGTGGTACTGATGGAGCTAGATTATCCTTTATGGGACTACCTTGTCCAAATATCTTTACTGGAGGATATAATTTTCACGGAAGATTTGAATTTATACCAATAGAATCTATGAAAAAAGCATCTGAATTAATAGTAAAAATAATAGAAAATAATGCAAAGTAAATAAAATATGCTTAAGAACTATATTTTATTAAATAGGTTCTTAAGCATATTTTTATATTTCTACAATTTAAATTCAAATAAAATAATTATCTATATTATCTACCCTCATATTATAAATTTTATTTAAAGGATTCCGCCATCTTTATTAATTCATCTTTAATGATTCCTCTACCATTTAACATATAGATGACTCCATTATCTTCCCAGTCTAAATTATTCCCATACAATAATGCATCTACACCATTTACTTTTATTTTTTCAACTTTATTTCCTCCTGCTTCATATGCAGTCTCTTCATCAGCAAATCTTTGTTGCATATAAATATATTCTCCCGTCTCTTCATTGGTAAAGAATAAAGAAATATACTTAGTATTTTCTACAACTCCATTTTCATCCCTAAAAAATTCAGCCCTATCGAACTCATATCCTTCTGGTAAATAATTAGGAAGTACTACATCAAAACAAGTATAGTCATTTAATTCATTAGTATTTTTAACTACTAAATCTTGTATTTCTCTTTCCTTCTCTTTTTCAGAATCAGTAACTATTTTTATCTTATCATCAAGAGAAATAAAATTGTGTATTTCTTCTCCATCAGCTGTATATATTTTCTGAGGTTGCCCCACTACAAACTCTTCTATTGGGTTCCCATCTTTATCAAAAATTTGACCCTTTAGCGATTCTGAAACAGGCATAATTTCTCCCTCTTTAGGGTCTTCATAGACTGTTACGTGTCCAATGGATATGCTTTTTAATACTTTATCTACTAATTCCTGTGCAAAAGATGTTCTCATTGTTGTAATACCCAATACGCATACTAATGCAATGGAAGCTACTTTCATAATAGGTCTTTTATTCTTATTTGATTTTTTCATACTATCTTCTCCTTTATACTTATTAATATTTTTTAAGGTCTTATGAAATACTTCTTCTTTATTACTATTTTGGCTAAAATCATTATTAGCTAAATCCTTACTTAATTGTAAAATCTCGTAGTATTCTTTTTCTTGTGAATCATTTTGATTTTCTATCCCATCACTATCATCATCTAACTCTATGAAAAACTTATCTTCAATCTTTCTTTTACTCATACCTAATTCCTCCCTCCAATTCACTTTTTAGTTTTTTCATTGTACGATAGAGAATTACTCCTACATTACTTTCAGTAAGCCCCAATACTTCTGCTATTTCCACATTTTTTAAATCCCCACCAAATTTAAGCGCTATAATATTTCTCTCTCTTGTATCTAAAACTTTTAATGCATCTAGAAGTTCATCCTTGGTTTCTTCTATCTCAACTACATCTTCTGGTGTCTTTTTACTTGATATTAAATCTTTAATTAAATCTATTGAAAAAACCTTGTATTTTTTTCTCTCCCTAAAATAATCATTTATTGTGTTCCTAGCTATGGCAAACATCCACACTTCAAATGGAGATTTGTCTTCACAATAGCTATCAATTTTAATCATAATCTTTTCAAAAACCTGACTAGTCAAATCTTCTGTTATATGACAAGAATTAACTCTGTAATATATATAGTTATAAACTCTTTTATAATAGGTTTCAAAGATATAAGTAAAATCCATTTCTCTATATTTAATCTCTTTATCTTCTTTTTTATCTAATATATTTCTTAATGCAACTGGTTGCATCCTTTACCCCCTTTCATATTTACTTGGCCAAGTAATATAATATTATCTAGACTCTCTTTTTAATTCCTTTCTCATATGTTAATACGAAAAACTTTCCATTTCATTACATACTTTTTTATAATTTATTAAAAACTCCCCAAACTTTAGTTTGAGGAGTCTTTAATAGTAAAACAAGATTTTTCTATACTTATATTTATATATCCTTCATTTTTAAATCACCTTATCTCTATTTAACTAAACAATGACTTAAAAAATTCCTTTATAGCATCTAATATCTTTTCTAACAGTGATTTTACTTCCTCATTGTTTTTTAAAGTATCATCTAATTTTCCGCCTATATTTTTAAGTTGATTTTTGATTTCTTCTGTATTTAAATCTAAGCTATTTATTTTTTTCATTAATTTAGTTAGATCATTAATTTGATCTGTATTTAAATTTATATCTAATTTGCCTGCTATTTCTATAATTATCTTTTTTATATCTTCTTTATCTTTTATATCTTTAGATAGAATTTCTTCTTTTATAATACGGATTAATTCACTTGCTTCTTCCTTCCCTATTTTTTCACCTAATTCTCCAGTTTGAACTACCTCTTCATTTGCAACTCTCTTTTGCTTTTCACTTATTTCTTTCCCAGTAGCCTCTTCAAAGGCCTTTATTATTCCAGTTAAAGCTCCAGTTCCTGAAACTTCAAAGGGAGCTGCAACTACTATTTTTGCATCTTTTAGTCCAGCTGTTACCAAGGCACTTTCATACATCTGCTTTGTAACCCAGTTTATATTATAGGTACTTACATCTATCCCCTTTCCTTCTTCTAATAGTTCTACATAAGCTGATGATATAGTTTTATTGCCTATTTTAGCTTCACTAACTATTCCCTCTAGATATTTTCTTTCTTCTTCATTATTTACTTCTATAATATTCACTTCTTCTTTTTTCATATTAAATAAATCTAGCATATCTTCTTTTTGATTATCAGTTAAATCTCTTCCTAAAGTTACTACATTAGAACTATCTGCATATACAAACACATTCAACACAAATACATATATTAAAACTATACTAATATATTTTTTTAATTTATATATTTTCATATTCCCACTTCTCCTTTATTGTTAATTAAAGTTTTTACAACAATTTATTACAACTCTTATTTAGATAGGATACTTATAATATAACATTATATCAGATATTGCTCAAAATCCATATTTCTATTTTTAAATATATTGAGTTTCCCTAAATATTGGGTATATAATTATTATTAATAAAAAGGAGGGATTTTATGACTGTTGTAAATTATAAAGAGGTCCTCAACTTTTGGTTTAACCCTGAAAATATCTCACTTCAATTTGCTGAAAATCCTAGTTTTGATGAAAAAATCCGTGATAAATTTCTACAAACTTGGGAAAAAGCTTCACAGGGACTTTTAGTAGATTGGCGAAAAGATATAAAGGGCAGACTTGCAGAAATTATTGTATTAGATCAATTTTCTAGAAATTTATGGAGAAATGATATTCGCACATATACTCAAGACAAAATGGCAATAGCACTAGCTCAAGAAGTGGTAAATCATCCTGATTATGATCAACTATCTAGAGAAGAGAAAACATTTATACTCCTACCCTTTATGCATTCTGAATCTTTAGAGCTTCATGATTGGGCAAATAAGTATTTTGAGGAATTAGGAGATGAAGATACTATTTATTTTGAAAAACTTCATAGACAGGTCTTAGAGGAGTTTGGTCGTTATCCATATCAAAACAAAGACCTAGGTAGAGAATCAACTCCAGAAGAATTAAAGGCACTTGAAGAGAATAAGGATGGATTTTATAGTTAAGATTTTAAATCTTTTGTAATTAGAGAGTTTAAAAAACCTGATAAAGCTAAGTTTTAGCTATTATCAGGTTTTTAAAGACTATCCTATAAATGTAAAATACATTATCACTAAGATACCAAGTATAATTCTATACCACCCAAATACCTTGAAATCATTATTTCGAATATACTTCATTAACATTTTAATAGCAATAACAGATACTAAGAATGCTACAATCATACCTACAAGTAATATAGTAATTTCTTCTACTGTAAAGTTAAAACCAAACTTTACTAATTTTAATGCACTAGCTCCAAACATTATTGGGATACTCATAAAAAATGAAAATTCTGCTGCTATATGTCTAGATGTTCCCAATAACATAGCACCAATTATAGTTGCACCTGAGCGTGATGTCCCTGGTATTAGAGAGAGAACTTGAAACATCCCTATTCCAAAAGCAGTTTTATAGGATAATGTTCTAAAGTCATTTGTCCTTGGCCTAGTATTTTTGTTCATATTTTCTATAACTATAAAAAGAACACCGTATACAATTAGCATAATTGCAACTGTAAGATAATTATAAAATTTTGCATCTAACCAATCGTCTAATAATACTCCTAGTACTCCTGCTGGGATGATTCCAATAACAACTTTATACCATATGGACATACTATCCTTTTTTTCTTTAAGTGACTTCTTAGGTGAAAATGGATTTAATTTATGGAAGTATAAAAGTACTACAGCCATAATAGCACCTAATTGTATAACTACTAAAAACATTTCCTTAAATTCTGCTGATGAGTTTAGTTTTATAAATTCATCTACTAAAATCATATGTCCTGTACTACTTATAGGTAACCATTCAGTAATTCCCTCTACAATCCCTATAATTATAACTTTTAATAATTCAACAACAAACATGAAAGTGTACCCCCAAACATCTATTAATATGTATTTTCTGTGTAATATTATATAGTTTCTTTATACTCAATATTACACAAATTTTATTATACCATAATTAAAGCATTATGATATAAAATATTAAATAAGAGTACAACCTAATGTTGATTCTATTTGTTTTAATGCAAACTCATGTGCTTCATTATCAAAGGAGGCCACCCCGTCTTTAAATACTTTTATATTATATGAAATATTTCTTCCATCTGCTGCTGTATAAAGTACACAAATATTTGTGCATACTCCAACTATATATATTTCATTTACTCCTTTTTCTCTTAAATATAAGTCTAGATCTGTTCCATAAAATGAACTATAGCGTCTCTTTTTAATAACTTTATCCCCTTCTAATACTTCTAATTCATCTATTATCTTACTTCCTTCTGTATCCTTTATACAATGAGGTGAAAACATATCAAACTCTTTATCATCTACTTCGTGATTATCACATACATAGACTATTGGATAACCTAATTTTCTAAATTCTTCTATCTTTTCCTTTATAAATGGAACTATATTTCTGCCATCAGGTCCTGTTTCTAATGCTCCTCCTTCATCTATAAAGTCTTTTAACATGTCAATTACCAATAAAGCTTTCATTTTTATTCTCCTCCAGTAATTTATAGATTAAATATTTTAAATATTATTTATTTATAAATCGATTATATCATATCAGCATGTCCACTTAGAATAAATTTCTAATAATTGTTTATAAATACCCCCGACGGGTATATATTCTTTAATAGAAATTTTAGGAGGGTTTATATAATGAATAATATTGACCTATTAGTTACTTTAACTCAACACGAAAGAGATTCAAATAATGTTACCATAGCTTTTACTATGGGATTAAAAGCTGCACAGAAAGGATATGATGTGGAGTTAATACTTTTATCAGATGCTGTTCACTTGGCAAGTAAGGGTTATGCAGATAAGATAGATATCGGAAAACCTTTTGAATCAATTAATAAATTACTTCCAGCTTTTATAGAAGCTGGTGGGAAATTAAAGGTTTGTTCAGCTTGTATGATGCATAATGGTGTAAGTGAAGATAATTTAGTAGAAGGGGCAGAGATTATAGGTGCAGATTATGTTGTAGATGCAGTAATGGAGTCAAAAAAATCATTACAGTTAAATTAATGTAGATTTATTGAATAAATATAGGCCTTCTTGGAATAAGAAAGCCTATATTTTGATAGAAATATTAATTTATTTTTAACTAGGAAATTCAATTTATATTCTAATTTAAGCTTCTTTCATACTATTCCCTCCTATTTTATCATTCCAGGTTTTATCTCCTTAGGTATAATAGATTTATATTCTCTTCCATTAAGACTTTTCTCTAAGTCTTCTTTTGCCTTTTTGGCAATTTCAGGATTATTTAATATGTCTACAGCACAACGAGCCATAACCTTTGCTGCAGATGTCATTCCTCGATGGGATATTTGAGATTTTCCTTGAGCTACTGTATTCCAGCTATGTGCAGTTGTTCCCAAGGCATAGCAATTACCCATAAACCAAGTTGTAGGTATATTCCAACTCACATCGCCCACATCTGTAGATCCCATTTTCATTGGAACAGGTGGAAATACTGCATCTGCTAATGGCCCCTTAAATAATCCTTCACCTTTTTCTCCATATACTCTTTTAGCTAATCCTTGAATCATTTTTATTTCAGTCTTATCTCCAACAGCATGGAAATCCTTTGCATATTCTATTTCTTCTTCTGTATATTCTAAAGGATAAATATCTTTTATGTGTTTAAATGCCAATTGGTCTAGGGTTTTATTTTGAAGTACATCTGCATAAGCACTAACTACTTGTATATCAACTGTAGTTCCATTCATCATTGCAGCACCCTTTGCTACTGCATTTACCCGTTCTAGCAATTCAAATAATTGATCATTTTGAGGTGCTCTTATGGAATACAATACTTGAGCATTTGCTTGTACTACATTTGGTGCATTACCACCAGTCTCTGTCACTGCATAGTGAATCCTTGCTTCAGAAATAATATGCTCTCTTAAGTAATTTACTCCTATATTCATAAGTTCTACAGAATCAAGTGCACTACGTCCTAAATGTGGAGATACTGCTGCGTGAGAACTTACACCTTTAAAGTTGTAATAGACTCTTGCATTGGCTAAGCTAGATGTGGATCCTGCTGTTGCAGAATATGGATGCCATGCCAAACAAATATCACAATCATCAAAGCTGCCTTCTCTTTGCATAAATGCCTTTCCAGCTCCACCTTCTTCTGCTGGACAACCATAATAAATTACTGTACCTTCAATTCCTTTTTCCAATAGATAGTCTTTTACTCCTACTGCTGCTTGCATACAGCCTACTCCTAAAAGATTGTGACCACAACCATGACCATATCCACCTTCTACTAATGGATCTTGTTGTAATTCATCTGCCTTTTGAGATAATCCTGGTAAGGCATCAAATTCTCCTAAAAACCCAATGACAGGCTTACCACTACCAAAAGTAGCAGTAAAAGCAGTTTCTATACCTGCAATTCCCTTTTCAATAGTAAATCCCTCTTCTGCCATTACTTTCTGCTGCAATTCAGATGATTTGAACTCCTTATATGCCGGCTCAGCAAATGACCAAATCTCATCACTCACCTCGTGAAACCTTCCCTGTTTTTCATTTATTGAATCTTCTAATAATTTATAATCCATAAATCTCTCCTCCTTTATTGTTTATTTTAAAAGAGATGGACATTTAAGTCGAATATATAATATTTATACTGGTATAACTTATACATATATCATTGTAAATTACTAAAGTTAATCCTATAATTATATAGTAGGAGGGTGATTAAATTGAAATTCAAGCAAATAGAGTATGTTTTGGCAGTTTCACGAACCCGTTCCTTTTCTCAGGCAGCAAAGGAACTCTTTGTCTCACAACCTAATATAAGTTTCTCTATAAACTCTCTTGAAGAGGAATTAGGATTTCAAATTTTCCAGCGTACAAATCAAGGGATAAGCATAACTGTTGAGGGAGAATACTTTTTAACACATGCAAAAAATATACTAAATGAATTAGACAAAATTTCTTGCATAAAGGAAAAGGAGCCATATAGAAAATTTTCAATAGGATGTATGTTTAACCACACTTCCGTATCTGAAGCCTTTATAAAACTTTGTAAGAACTTTGAAAATAGCTCTAAGTTCAATTTCTCACTATACACTGGCTCATCCAGAGATATAATTGAAGATGTCTATCAAAATGTAAGTCAATTGGGAATTATATTGATTAATAGCATGGTATTGGATAGTTATATAAATACTATGGGTAATAAAAATTTAGATTTTAAAGTAATAAAAAACATGAATATAAATGTAAATCTAAGAAATGGACATCCTTTGTTGCAAGAGCAACCCTTTGACTTTTCTAAACTATACGATTATCCCTTTGCAGACTATAATTTTAATGCCCAATCTAATTTTACAATAATAACAGAGTTTCAAGATATACTTTCTATGGGATTTATAAATATGGATAAAGTCATAAATGTAGATGAAAGAGAAACTAGAAGACAGATAGTTCTATCTACAAATTCATTTAGCGTAGGTTCTGCCTTTCATCCTAATATGGCGGAAATTGATGATATAGTATCCATACCAATACCTAAATTAGAAATGTGCTTAGTATTAATAACAAAGGAAAACCACCTCTATAGTGAAGAATTAAATATATTTATTAAACTACTTATGGAAGAACTTTCAAAGATAATATATCTAAAATAGATCATATAAAAATACACTAAAAAGTTAAAAATACCTTTTTAGTGTATTCAAATGAAACCCTATTTTTTTATCTTTAATCTTCAAAATTTCCTTTGACAAGTACTCTCTTTTCTTGCATCATTATTTGTCCTCTAGCTATTAGTGTATCTATGTCTAAATTTTCATCTAATAATAATATATCAGCATCACTACCTTTATCTAATAGCCCTTTTTGAGGATATACACTTAAAGCTTTTGCTACATTTTCTGTTGAAAATCTTATGGCATCTTTAATTTTAAATTCATGGTTTAAAATTAAGGATTTTATTACCTGGTGCATAGTATCCATTTTCCCTACACCAATACCTATCATCTCATTTTTGTCATTCCATTTTGGCATACTACCATTACTATCTGTACTAAGTGTTATCTTATCTGCTGGAGCCTTTTTAATGGCATCAGCTAATAAATTAGCCGTCTTATCATCTTCTGTTCTAGCAGTAAAATCAATATATCCTCCCATATTTGCAAATTTTATAGCTGAATCAAATATCTTGCCTACATGAGTTGGTCTAAATACGCTTATTGGAATATCTTCTGTTTCAAGTATATCAAATAATAAATCTAAAGCTTTTTTCCCATTTCCCATATGAATATGAACTACTCCAGGTTTCTTTGATATTAAACTAGCTAATCTAGCCTGTGATGCTAATTTTATCATTTCTTCCTTTCTCATATGAGAAGACCTATGGTCTGATAGTGCAATCTTTACACCTATTATCTCTTTTATATATACGATATCCTTTTTTACACTTCCTGTAATAGTTGGAGACGGATATTCATATGAACCAGTCAGACAGTGAGCTGTTAATCCATATTCATTAAGTGCCTTGGTTTTAGCTACTAAGTTTTCTACAGATCTTGTAGTTGAGTCAGTACCCAATAAACCTACAACTGTTGTGACTCCTGATTTTATACAGTCTGTTAATTTTAATTCAGGTACTCTAGTAGTAAATCCTCCTTCTCCACCTCCCCCTGTAACATGTACATGCTGATCTATGTATGAAGGAATGGCTATTTTCCCTTCACCATATATTATCTCTATATCATTAAAATTATAATTTAAATTATGTCCTATGTTTATTATCTTTTCATTACATATTAAAATATCTTGATTTGATTTTTCACCATATAAATTAACATTTTTTATAAGTTTTATCATAATATCACTCCAGTTTAACTTTTATATACTACATCACCGTCAATAATCACTATTCTAGGAGAGGTATAGTAGTCAAGTGGATCTCCATCCCAAATTACTATATCTGCATCCTTACCTACTTCGATACTCCCCACTCTATTTTCTAGTCCTACAGCTTTAGCTGCATTGATAGTCATAGCTTTTAAAGCAGTTTCTCTAGACAGACCTTTTTTATGCATCATTATGGTTTGAACCATAGTCATACTTAAATCTACTCCTGGATGACCTGTAGATATGGAAAAATCAAGACCATGTTTTTCCATTATAGATGCTATAATAGTATCTATATTTCTTATTTCATGCTCTCTCTTACCACCATAAGCAGGACCTATAACAAACCTTGTATCAAACTCTTTTAACTCTTGTGCTATTAAATATGCTTCACTGGCCTTATCTACTGTATAATTAAGGTTGAACTCTTCTCCCAATCTAATGGCAGTTATAATATCATAAGCTTGATGGGCCACAAATTTTACTAACATACCATCATATATTCTCATAAGAGAGTGCATCTTTATATCAAACTTAGGATTTTGTCCTAAATAGTATTGCCTATGATATTCTTTTGCCTTTATAAAGGCTTCTCTAATCATAGCGGCAGATGCCATACGAGTTTTTGGCATGATTCCTTTATCTCCATAAGTGTGCTTTGGGGAATTTCCCAATGAAATTTTAAATGCTATTTCATCTTTTATTATCAAATCTTCAACAGTTTTTCCATAGGTTTTAAAAGCTGCAAAAGTTCCACCTATCAAATTATTATCCCCAGGACCAGAAACCACTGTTGTAACTCCAGATTGTCTTGCAGTTTGAATTCCTTCATCCATTGGATTTATGGCATCTAATGCTCTAAGTTGAGGCAATATTGGATCTGTATTTTCATTAGAATCATCACCTTCATATCTATATATTTGTTCTTTTACACCTAATTGACAATGGGGCTCTATAATTCCTGGTGTTACAAAATCATTGTTTGCATATATTATTTGAACATCTCCATATTTTTCTGGATTTATTTCTTTACTAATTTCTATTATCTTCCCATCTTTAATAGCTATATCCATAGTCTCTTCATATATATCAACCATGTTTATCAGATTACAACTTTTTATAATCAACATAAACTGCCCCCTCCTTCTTCTCATAAACTACTTTTCCATTTATAATAACTATGCCTGCTTCACTCATAGTATGGAGAGGGTCTACATTCCAAATTACTATATCTGCATCTTTACCCACTTCTATACTTCCTACTCTATCATCTATATCTGTGACTCTTGCTGCATTTATTGTCACTGCTTTTAAGGCCCCTTCACGGGATAATCCATGTTTTACATATAATGCTAATTGCATTAACTGCCCTTCTATTGGTATTACAGGGTGGTCTGTCATTATAGCAAAATCTACAGCTTTTTCTTCTAATATAGCTGCAATTTCCAATGTCTTATTTCTAACCTCAAATTTACTTTTACCACCAGCAGTAGGTCCTATGATGCATTGCACATTTTTAGATTTTAATTCATCTGCTATTAAATGACCTTCTGTGCAATGATCTATTGTATATTTTAAATTAAATTCTTCAGCTATCCTAACCCCTGTCAAGATATCATCTGCTTGATGGGCATGAATCTTTACTCTAAGTCCATCAAACACTCTCATCAAATTATGAAGTCCTAAATCATAATCAAAACTAGCATTTTTATGATTATTTTTTATTTTTTCTTCATACTCTTTAAACTTTTCATGATACTCTTTTGCTTTAAATAGCTGTTCTCTCATAATAGCTGCACTCATCATTCTAGTAGATGGGGCTTTATTTCTCTTTCCATAATTAGTTTTAGGATTCTCTCCTAAAGCCATCTTCATAGCAACTTCTTCTTTTATTATAGTTTTATCTAGGATATTTCCAGTAGTCTTCATAGCTGTAAATATCCCACCAATAACATTGGCACTACCTGGACCTGGTACTACTGTAGTAACTCCATGTCTTATAGCAACATCATATGCTGGATCCATAGGATCTATTGCATCTATTGCTCTTAACTGTGGAGTTGCTGGATTTGTGGTCTCATTTCCATCCATGCCCTCTCTTATTCCAGTTTCATATACTCCCATATGACAGTGTGGCTCTATTAGTCCAGGAGTTACTAATCTTTCTTTTGCATCTATTATTTCGACATCCTCCATGGACTTTCCATCTATTTCTTTTTCTATTTTTACTATTCTGTCATTATCTATTAGAATATCATATTTTTCTTCAAAAATCTCCGCCATATCAATTAATTTACAATTTTTAATTAATAACAAATTATCCCTCCCATTATTTCCCCTTTAATAAAATTTCTCCTAAACGTCTATCTGTTTGCTCTGTATTATAAACTGCAAATTCTCCATTTATTATAACGTGTTCTATTCCTATTGGCTTACAAAATGGATTTTCATATGTTGCTAAATCAGATATTGTTTCAGGATTAAATACTGTTATATCAGCAACCATTCCTTCTTTTAAGATTCCTCTATCTTTGATACCCATAGTATCCGCTGGTAATTTTGTTATTCTGTTAATTGCTGTCTCTAAATTACATATGTTTTCTTCTCTTACTAATTTTAAAAATCTAGGAAATGTACCAAAGCTTCTTGGATGAGACTTGCCTTCATTTAAATTCTTATCTAATGGCAATGAATATCCATCACTACCTATTGAAATATCATCTTCTCTAAGCATTAGCATCACATCTTCTTCTGCCATAGACACAAATATACCTCTTGCTTTACCATCTGTGTTTATTATAATTTGTTCAACTGCTTCTGCCATAGTAATTCCCAACTCTTGACTTAGCTCATATATATTTTTGTCATCTGCTATAGGATATCTATCATATGTGGATACTATATAAATTCCTTCTCCATCTTCTCTAGTCTTAAGTCTCTCTTCTAAATATTTCATTATAATTTCACGCTCTTGTGTTTTAAATCTTTTAGCTGCCATAGACTGCCCACCATCTAGTGTCCATTTAGGTAAAATATTAGTTATACCAGAAGACGATGCATTATATGGATACATATCCTTTGTTACTTTTATACCTTCTCTCTTTGCATTTGTAATATGATCAATTAGTTGTTGAGCTCTTCCCCATTGTGTTTTGCCACCCATCTTTAAGTGAGCAATATGCACCTTGGCACCTGTTCTTCTATTTATTTCATACATTTCTTCTAAAGCGTCAAATATTTTATCACTTTGATTTCTCATATGAGATGGAATTATACCATCATATTTTGCTATCACTTCTCCCAGACTATTTAATTCTTCTTGATTTGCAAATATTCCAGGTGCATATCCTAATCCTAAAGACATTCCCCATGCTCCAAATTTCATCTCTCTATCTAGTAAATCTACCATTTCCTGTAACTCTTCTTCATTGGATGCTCTTCCATCAAATCCCATAACTCCAGCTCTTAAAGCACCATGACCAATTAAAGGAATCAGATTTACAGATGTTTTTTTATTATTAGATTTAGCTTTGTCTATAAATTTTTCCAAAGATGTAGATGCATAATACTCTTTGTCATATTTAGGATGTGTGCCTACATACTTTAGTAAATTTTCCATTTTTTCTTCTTTACAAGGAAACATAGTATTCCCACATTGCCCTACAACCTCCGTGGTTACTCCTTGATATATCTTTGATTCGCATCTATCATCTTGTAAATATGAATTATCTGAATGAGAATGTATATCTATAAAACCTGGGCTTACAGCTAACCCTTTTAAGTCTAAAGTTATTTCTGAGGTTCCATCTATATTTTTTCCTATGCTTGTAATTTTTCTATCTTTGATAGCTATACTACCTTCATAAGCTTTTTTGCTATATCCATCATAAATCATTCCATTTTTCAGTAATATATCATACATATGAATCCTCCTACGCACGCGCTATTAAATTGTATCCACACCCATGTACTACCATTTCATATTAATTCCTTCTTGTATTTCTCTATTTCAGATGGGGAAGCATATACAAAATGTCCATCATCTATCTCCACCATAGATGGTTTTTCTATACTATAATCATGTTCTTTTGATGGATCATACTTTATCCTCTTTCTTGTTCGTTCTGTTATAGGGTTAGGCTGAGGAATAGCAGAAATTAAAGCTTTAGTATAAGGATGAACAGGGTTTTTGTAAAGTTCTTCTCCATTAGCCACTTCAACTAATTTTCCATAATACATTACTCCAATTCTATCCGAAAAATATTTTACTACGGACAAGTCATGAGCTATAAATAATATTGTCAAACCCAGTTCTTTTTTTAAATCATTAAGCAAATTTATTACTTGTGCTTGAATAGATACATCTAAAGCGGATACAGGTTCATCGGCTATTACTAGAGAAGGTTTAGTTATTATAGCTCTTGCAACCCCTATACGCTGTCTTTGTCCTCCACTAAATTCGTGTGGATATCTACTTGCATGCTCTTTTGTAAGACCTACTTTGTCTAGCATCTCATAAACTAATTTTTGTCTTTCTTCTAGATTAGTCATTCCCTTTACCTTTAATCCCTCTCCAATAATTTCTTGAACTGTCATCCTGGGATTAAGAGAATCTATTGGATCTTGAAAAATCATTGAAATATTTGAAGTAAGATATTTCCTTAGTTCTTTATTCATAGGACCTGAAATAGTTCTGCCTTTAAACTTTATTTCACCATTAGTAGGATTATAAAGTCTTATAATAGTTCTTCCTGTTGTAGTTTTACCACATCCACTTTCCCCTACTAATCCAAAGGTTTCAGATTCATATATATTAAAAGATATATCGTCAATTGCTTTAACAGTCACTTTCTTTCTTTTTCTGCCAGAAATAAAATGTTTTTCTAAATTTTCAACTTCTAAAATAGGCTTTCTTTTATTGTTCATCAAGTAGCTCACCACCTTTCATTCTATCTATTCTTTCAAATAATATTTTTGGCATTTTAACTTTAGGTGCATCTTTGTGTAGTAGCCAAGTTGCTGCATAATGAGTATCTGAAATTTTAAAAAATGGAGGCTGTTCTTCAAAATCAATTTTCATTGCATATTCATTTCTTGCAGCAAAGGCATCTCCCTTTGGAGGATTGACCATATTAGGAGGAGTTCCTGGGATAGAAACAAGCTTTTCTTTTGTCTCTAAATCTGGCATAGATGAAAGCAATGCCCAGGTATAAGGATGTGCTGGCTCAAAAAATATTTCTTCATTAGTTCCATATTCTACTACTTTCCCTCCATACATTACATATACTCTGTCTGCCATATTGGCAACTACTCCTAGATCATGTGTGATAAATATAACTGAAAGATTTTTTTCTTTTTTTATATTATTAATTAATTCAAGTATTTTAGCCTGAACAGTTACATCTAATGCAGTTGTTGGCTCATCACATATTAAAATTTCAGGATCTGAAGCTAATGCTATTGCAATAACTATTCTTTGTCGCATACCACCTGAAAACTCAAAAGGATATTGATTAAATCTCACTTTAGGGTTTGGTATTCCTACTGCAGTCATTAATTCTATAGCCCTTTCTTTAGCCTCCTTTTTTGACATATTCTTTTGTAAAGTCAAAACCTCTGTTATTTGTTTTCCTATTTTCATTATTGGATTTAAAGCTGATAATGGATCTTGAAAGATTAATCCAATTCTCTTTCCCCTTATTTCATGGAATACTTCTTCTGTAACTTTTGTTAAATCTCTATTATCATATGATATTTTTCCTCTATCTATAGTTCCGTTTTTTGGGAAGTATGCCCATTATAGATTTAATACTTACTGATTTACCTGACCCAGATTCTCCAACTATTGCTATAGTTTCACCTTTTTTTAATGTAAAATCTACTCCCCTTACTGCATATATCTTCCCTGCATATCCGCTAAAGGAGACATTTAGGTCTTCTACCTTTAAAATTGTTTCTCTATTATCCACTTTAAATCACCCCTAAACTATTCTTGGCCTCTCATAGTTGGATCAAATGCGTCCCTTAATCCATTAGAAAATAAGTTAAATGAAATCATCAATATTGATATCATTACAGCAGGAGCAAGTGTCTGATGTGGAAAATGTAATAATGTCTTTTGGCCTTCAGATAATAATACACCTATTGATGGTTCTGGAGCCTGTAGTCCTAATCCTATATATGCTAAAAAAGACTCAGAAAATATAGCCCCTGGCACTGCTATCATAGCTCTTGTAATGATTGGACCAATTGAATTTGGCAATATATGTCTAAAAATAAGCACCTTATCAGATACTCCTAGAGTTCTAGCAGATAATACATACTCTCTATTTTTAAACCTCAAAAATTGAGATCTAATCATCCTTGCTGTTGGTACCCAACCTCTTATTACTAATGCCATAATAATTGAAAATATTCCCGTTCCAAAAAATATTATAAATAATGTTACTACTACAATTCTTGGAAATGCATTGATAATTTCTGCAATTCTCATCATAACCATATCTACTTTTCCACCATAATAACCTGCTATAGCTCCATATATAACTCCAAAAACAATATTAATTACTACTGATAATAGAGCTATCATCAAAGATACCCTAGCCCCCCTACACAACCTTGTCCATAAATCTCTTCCTAAATAGTCTGTACCTAGCCAGTAATATTCATTTTCTGCTCCAGTAAATTTATAATAATCCACAACTATATCAACTACCTTTATACCTCTAACTTCTCTTTCGTTTCTTCTTTCTAATATAGTTCCTGGTGGATATTTTTCTTCATTTTCTAAAGAATCCAGTCTTCTATTTTCGATAAGTCTTGTACTATCTCCAATCCCTATCTTCTCAATTCCTGGAATTCTAGGAGGCATATTTACTCTACTGACATTTTGATCATTGAAACCTAAATTATTGAAGCTAGGTCCCACTATAGATAAAGCTGCAATTATACAAATCAAAAAGAATGAAATTACAGATGCTTTATTCTTTCTAAGTCTAATCATGGCATCTTCAAAATATCCTATAGACTTAATTTCAAATTTCTCATCTTTTATTGATTTATCTTTTTGTACAAACTCAAACTTATGGGTACTAATATCTTCTATTTGTCGATCTCTTTTCATACTGTTCATTGACTATTCCCCCCTATTCTAATACGAGGATCCACAATACCATAGGATAAATCTACAACTAATATAGTTAAAAGAGATACAAGGGAATAAAAAATTAGCACTGCTATAGTTAATGGGTGGTCATTTGCATTTATAGAATCTATCATTATACCACCTACCCCTGGTATAGAAAATATCCTTTCTATAACAAGAGAACCTCCTAATATATTTGTAAACATAGGAATTATTATATTAGTTAAAGGCAATAATGAATTTCTAAAACCATGCTTTACTGTTGATTGAACCTTTGTTAAGCCTTTTGTTCTAGCTAATAACATAAACTCCGAATCCAAAGTTTCTATTAATTCACCTCTTAAATATCTAGTAACAGTTGCAATAGGGCCAAAAGATAAAGCTAAAATAGGCAGCATCAATGAGGACAGTCTAGTAACTCCAACTTTCGTTCCTTGATATACTATTGGAAATAAGTCTAATTTAAATGCAACAAAATATTGAAGTAATGATGCAAAAACAAAGGATGGTACTGAGATAAAAATTACTACCAGAAATGATATTATATGATCTGTTAATTTGTTCTTTTTTAATGCTGCTGCAGATCCAGCAATAATCCCTAAAGGCAAAGATATAGCTAATGATATTATATTTATTGTCATAGATACTGGTATTCTAGTTTTTAATACTTCAAATACAGGTACACTGGGCTCTATTTTAACTGAAGTTCCCCAGTCATTATTTAAAACTATTCCTTTTAAAAAGTAATAATATTGAACGATAAAAGGCTTATCTAAATGGGCTTTTTTCTCTAAAGCTTCAATAACCTTTTGAGGTAGTTCTGGGTTTTCATAAACATTTCCTGGCATAAGTCTTACAACAATAAACGCCATAGTAAGTATTATAAATAAAGTAATAAACATAGCAATTACTCTTTTGAATATATATTTTATCAACTATAACCCCCCTTATAGAGTTTCTAATGTTTTAGCCCAAACACAAGAATTATCATAAGTCTTGTGTTTGGATTTATAAATCTTATTCTAGTATATCTGCATACTTTGTTCCCCAGCCAAGTCCAGATTGGTATATATCTACTGGCAAATCTATCCTTTCTGAAAACATTACCTTATTTACTACTTCAAATATGGGTATAGTTATAACATCTTCTATATATTCTTTTTCTAATTCCATAGCATATTCTGCTACCTTTTTTTCATCTAATCTTACTTCTTCCTGAATTGATTCATGATATAATTTGTCTAGCTTCTTATTATTATAAGGTGCGTTTGCCCTTGGATAATCGCTTTGGAAGGTTTCAAAGTTTCTATTAGGTGCAAAGTCTCCTGATGACCAAGACCATGCTCCCCATGACAATTCATAGCTAGAAGGATTTTGTCTGAAATCTTTCATTGTTTCAAATAATTGCTTGTTTGGTAATGCTTGTAGTTTTAATTCAAATTTATCTTCTCCAAATAATTCCATCACGCTCTTTTGTTGATATTCTGCCATCATTTTTACATCTTCTCTTGAATCATAGTAATTTAAAGTTAAGCTTACTTTAGATATTCCTTCTTCTTCTAAAGCCTTATTAAATAATTCAAGGGCTAATTCTGGATTGTATCCATTATTTTCTGGTATATATTCATTAGCCTCAGGAATATCTCTAAATTTACTACCATCTGAATATGCAACAGAATTTGTAGAAACATAATAAGGTGCTGGTTTGTGCTTTCCTAATTCTGCCATAGTTTCTCTATCCATAGCATAGTACAATGCCTTTCTAAAATTCAGATTTCCAAGTATTGGTTGGTCTGGATTAGCCCTATTAATTTCTACATTTCTTACTACCCTTGATGGAAAAACTGCAATTCTAGGATCTTCTTCATACTTTAGATAACCTTCTGGTGAGAGATTTATATAATCTAGCTCCCCATTTTCAAACATTTGCATCTGAGTTCCAGTATCTTTAATAATTCGAGTATTCACTCCATCAAGTTTTATTTCATCTGCAAATAAGTATTCAGGATTCTTGCTAAATACACGTTCTGATCCTTTTATCCATTCATCTAATATAAATGGACCAGCAGATATAATCTTGTCTTTATCAGTGCCATATAAGGTTGAAGTCTTAGAATCGTTCATGAATTCTTCATACATTTTTTCATTTACCGCTTTAGTCACTCTAACACTAAAATGTCTCATTACATCTTGCTCTGTATATCCTTGTGTTGTCTTAATTTGAACAGTATAGTCATCAATTTTTTTAATGCCAACATCTTCCCAATCAACTTTTGTTTCATCAGCAACTTGAGTATAATATTGTTCTGCATTTTCTATTTCTATATAACTAACTGCTAATGATATGGCAGGTGGATTTAATAATGTTGGATCTAGTGCTGTCTTCCAAGAATATATAAAAGTATCTGCATTTATTTGCTCTCCATTTGACCACTTAGCATTTTTATTAATCTTTATCTCCCATACTTTGCCTTTGTCATCCATTTGCTTAGGATTTCCATCAGCCAATTCAGGTGCTAAATATGAACTATTTCTATCTTCTCCTGGAACATATCTATATAATCCAGCATTTATAAGAGTACTAATCTCATTATCATAAGATGTACTAGCTATATGAGGATTAGCATTTGATGCCGCCATCACTGAAAGCGTTCTAAAAATTTTTTCTGTTTCTTCTAGTTTATCTGTAGATTGTTTTGCCTCACTATCTGTTTGCCCATCTGCTGGAGCATTATCCGGATTTTTTGATGAACACCCTGTTAATATTACACTAATACATAGAGCTAAAACGACCATAGATAAAACAATTTTTTTACACATCTTATTCCCTCCTTATTTTAAGTAAATCTAATTAAACCACAACTTATAGATGTGATAATTAACTTTTTAAAATTATTATGTAATCTCATTGAATAAGCCACAAATATTTTTAATTTTCAATTAATTTAAGATACTAATAAATATATCATCTAGTCAGAGAATCACCGGCTAGTTCTCATGTTAAGTAATAAATATAATTTATCTGATTTTTTATACTTTTCACTTTAATACTTTCATTATATGAGGGTTTAAGATATAATATGTTTATAAAATAGAGGTGGAATATATAAATGAAAAATCAAAAAAATAAATTTATATTTAAACATATATTAATAGCCATTTTGTTCATTAGTATATATAGTTTTTTTCTAGGAAATAAAAGTTTTCCTCTAAATTTATCAGACTCTTTAGGTGTTTTAGGTTTAATTTATATTATAATCGGACTTTCTAAATTAGTTAAAAGTCTAGGTTTTTTTGATTTATTAGGTTTTGGATTTAAAAAGTTTTTCAATATAATTTTAGATAAGAAAAATTCCGAAAAAGATTTTAAAAATCAAGACTACATAAGTTATAAAAATGCAAAAAAATACAATAAAACCTACATTGAGTTTTTATTAATAGGCTTTATTGAGATTTCTCTTTCTTTAATTTTTTACTATTTCTAATCTATCATAAAAATATTTTTGTATTTTACTTTTATCCTTGAGATTGTTAATTAAAGTATCTTCCATATCTAATGCCAATGCAGAAACCAATAAATTACAAAGAGACATGGCAGCTGTTATAGAATTATAAAACAGAAATGTATATGTAGCACAAGTAAATACAACTTCTGACTTTATGGCTATTGGTGAAGTATTTTTATCAGTTATGCTTATAATTTTATTTCCATTATTTTTTAGATACTCTGCTAATACAATTGGGTTTTTAGAATATCTTGGAAATGAGCACATTATAAATACATCTTCCTTTTTTACTTGTATCATTTTTATACTAATAGCATTATATGAACTAATATCTAGTATTTCCGTATTTATCCCTAATAATGTCAATCTTAAATATAAAAACATAATGGGTACTTCAGAGATACATTGACCTACTAAGTATACTTTATTTGCTTTTTTTATAATTTCTACTGCTTTTTTTACATCTAAAATATTAATTCCTTGCATAGTTCTTTTTAAAGCTTCTTCATCTAATTTTATAAATTCTATTAACTCACTTTCTTTATCTTCAATATTAGTTATTGCATTTACAATCTTATCACTTGGCGAAAGCATCATTTGAATATAAGCTTGTAAATCCTTCTTAAAATTACTAAAATTATCATATCCTATTTTCTTAGAAAAATTAATAATTGTTACCTCTGTAGTTTCTACCTCTTCTGACATTTCCTTAAGTGAAAGGAAACATGCTTTGTCTGTGTTTTTTATTATATAATCTGCAATTTTTGTTTGAACCTTACTTAAATTAGAGTATTCTTCATTTATTTTTTCTATTACGGTCATCTCGAACCCCCTTTTTATTTTATAGTTAATGATTTAATTTTTGATTATATCTATATCTTTTACTTTTCTATATATCTATTATAAAAAACTTAACATTATTCTATAATAATTTTTATAATCGAGTAGGAGGAAAATAATTATTTTATTTTCCGTCCTCTCACACCACCGTACGTACCGTTCGGTATACGGCGGTTCATTAAGACAGTCTAGCTTTTTCATACTGTGAAGATAAACTTTTAAAACCATGACTAATCAGTCTTTGATTAGTTATGGTTTTACTTAGTATTGGACTAATTGATGTTCTCCAGTAACTTTTCCTTGTATTTGCATACTCCCAAGCCTTGTATTTAGGTACTCCTAGTTTCATTAGATTCTTAAATCTTGTTCTACCTAGTTTCCATGTTTTCCATACACAAGCTCTAAGTCGCCTTCGTACCCATTTGTCTAGTTCTGTTAGTTTAGTCTTCATATCTGCCAGTTTAAAGTAATTTACCCAACCTACAATTATTTCATTTAGTTTCTTAATTCTATAATCAAAATTCATGTTTATATTTCTATTAGTAATCTTTCTAATCTTTTCTTTAAGTCTTTCATAACTCTTGTTATGGGTTCTAAATCTAATTTTACCTTTTGAGTAGTAGAAACTGTATCCTAGAAATTTTCTTTTAGTTAGTGGAGATACTGCTGATTTCTCAGTATTTACTTTTAGTTTTAGTTTTCTTCCTAGAAATTTAGTGATGCTCTTAAGGACTCTTTCTCCTGCTCTTGTGCTTTTAACATAGATATTACAATCATCAGCGTAACGGCAGAATTTATGTCCTCTTATTTCTAATTCTTTATCTAATTCATCAAGTAATATATTGCTGAGTAATGGGCTTAAAGGACCACCTTGGGGTGCTCCTTGTTCTGATTTGACTGCTATACCATTTAACATTATCCCTGAGTTTAAATACTTCCTTATTAATTTTAATACTCTTTTGTCTTGTATCTTTCTTGATACTAAGTTCATTAATATGTCATGGTTTACATTGTCAAAGAACTTTTCTAAGTCCATATCTACAACTTGTTTGTATCCTTCATTTATATATGTTTGAGCTTGTTTTAGAGCCATGTGTGCACTTCTTCCTGGTCTAAATCCATAGCTATTATTTGAAAATGCTCTATCGAATATCGGATTAATCACTTGGTTTATTGCTTGCTGGATTAATCTATCTACTACTGTTGGTATTCCAAGGAGTCTTATGCCTCCATTGGGTTTGGGTATTTCTACTCTTTTTACTGGTTGTACTTTGTATTTTCCATCTAACAGATTTGCTTTCAAAGTTTCGTAGTTTTCTTTCAGGTAGGTTAGAAGTTCATCTACTCTCATTCCATCTATTCCACTACTTCCTTTGTTAGCTAGTACTCTTTTGTATGCTTCAAAGATATTTCTCTTATCTACAATCTTTTCGAGTAGATTTTCAGTATTAAATCCCGACTTGGTTTTCAGATTTGACTTCGCCGACAAATCACTATACGCTCCCTGTTTACCTTGAGTTTCCATCTCTACTTCCACAGTCCAGCCCAAATCTTTGGTTTTCTGTATTCTTTTCATGTTTGTTGAGATTGCCAAACTTACTCACCTCCCTAATGTTCAGTCCTTCCAAGATTATCATGATTAATCTTGTACTATGACTTCTGCTGACTTCTGATAATTCAGTTACATATCACTATGTAGTTTGTCATGTAGACCGTAGTCTTTTATGACTTATCTATCAGACCTCCCCAGGTAAGAATACAAACTTTCTCTCCATATATCTGCTACATTTACTTCCCCTGTTTCGGATAGTTTAGGACTTTGGTTTGTATTGCAACCTCATCCACAAGGTCAAGCCTCAAATGTAGTTCGTGTACCTCAGACCGGAGTTTTGCCGCCGACTTCCTTCAGATTCCACCTCACAGTGGACACCCTTGTCTTAAGCTAACGGTTGGCACTATCAACCCCCGTATCGGACTTTCACCGACTAGTTTGCGTCCATGCTGGGCGCACAATAAAAGCTGTCTTAAAATAACTTTAAGACAGCTTTTATTTCATTATCTTTTTGATGGGATACTATTTAAAAACATTTAAAATATCTTAGTGGACCATTCTTCACAATTCCATATTTCAGTAGCCACATCTCTGTAAAACTCAGGTTCATGGGATATAAGTAATATTCCACCTTTATAAGCTTTTAAAGCTCTTTTTAATTCTTCTTTTGCCTCAATATCTAAATGATTTGTAGGCTCATCTAAGATCAATATATTGGTCTCTCTATTTAATATCTTGCACAATCTAACCTTTGCCTGTTCCCCACCACTTAAGACCTTGACTTTAGATTCTATATGGTTTGTAGTTAATCCACATTTAGCCAAAGCTGACCTAATCTCAAATTGTTGCCAACTAGGGAACTCTGTCCATAATTCTTCTATACATGAGTTATTGTTTTTTTCTTTTATCTCTTGTTCAAAATAACCTATCTCCAGATTGTCTCCTAATGATACATTCCCAGAATATGGATTTATTAGACCCAATACAGACTTTAACAATGTTGTCTTTCCAAGTCCATTTGCTCCAGTCAATGCTATTCTTTGTCCTCTTTCCATCCTCAAATTAAGAGGCTTAGAGAGGGCCTCATCATATCCAATTACTAAATCCTTTGTTTCAAAAATTAATTTTCCTGCTGTTCTTCCTTCTTTAAAATTAAACTCTGGTTTTGGTTTTTCTCGGGAAAGCTCTATAATATCCATTTTATCCAACTTCTTTTGTCTAGACATAGCCATATTTCTTGTGGCTACTCTAGCCTTATTTCTAGCAACAAAATCTTCTAGTTCAGCAATTTCCTGTTGTTGTTTCTTATATGCTGCTTCCAATTGAAGTTTTTTCGCCTCATATATTTTTACAAATTCATCATAATTACCAACGTATCTGCTTAATTCTTTATCTTCAATATGATAGATAAGATTTACCACACTATTTAAAAATGGTATATCATGGGATATAAGTAAAAATGCATTTTCATATTCTTCTAGATATCTTTTTAACCATATTATGTGTTGTTCATCTAAATAGTTAGTAGGCTCATCTAGCATTAAAATATCAGGTTTTTCTAATAAAAGTTTTGCAAGTAGTACCTTAGTCCTTTGTCCACCACTTAAATCATTCACATCATTATCTAGTCCAATTTCATCTAAACCTAATCCTTTAGCAATTTCTTCGATTTTAGAATCTACTATGTAAAAATCATTATGTTCCAATATATCTTGAATTGTACCTACTTCTTCTAGTAAAGATGTTAATTCATCTTCACTTACATCACCCATTTTCATATACATATCCTGCATCTCTTGTTCCATATCAAATAGATATTTAAATGCATCACGAAGTATATCTCTTATAGTCAATCCCTTATGAAGTACAGTATGTTGATCTAAGTATCCTACTCTGACTCTTTTAGACCATTCAATTTGACCTTCATCAGGCTCTAGTTTCCCTGTTATTATATTCATAAATGAAGATTTACCTTCACCATTTGCACCAATCAATCCAACATGCTCCCCTTTTAATAATCTAAAGGAAACATCTTTTAATATCTCTCTACCACCGTAGCTATGACTTAAGCCTTTCACTGTTAATATACTCATATTAATACTCCTTTCAAAACAAATCCCATAGGGCTATAGCTTTTATTATAACATAAGCAGTAATATGGTAGGTAGTATTAATTCCCTTTGTAGTAGTTCAATATCTATATAGTCATTTGAACCTTGGGATAAAGATAGAGCTGTTAGCGAAAGAGAGACCCTCGGGCCTCCCTTTGAATAGTATCAATTCTTCTCAATAGAAAAATAGATTAATTCTCTATTATTTGTTCCATATATATTTCCTTTATTGTATTTGATGAATACATCATGATTCTCAATATCAATTGTTTTGGTATTTCCTTTGTTTTTAAATATATTTTTATATTCTTTTATCAATATGTCTTTATCATCTCCATCTAATTCTAAGGTGTTTAGTAAATTGATAAATACATCTATGTCCTCACCTTTTAAATCCATCCCCTTTTTGCCTTGGAGAAGTATATTTACCTTTTCTATATCCCTATCTTCAAAAAACATATTGTATCTTACGGTAAAATTATTTTCATGATACATATTATAGACACTGTTTGGATTGCCAAAATCTATTAAATTTTGCTTTTCCCCTAGTACCACATTGTTTAAGACATATTTATCCTCAGATATCTCATGGAAAATATCTCTATAATCTTCATCTTCTATATTTGAGAAATTGACAGCAATAGATATATAATTGTCTATTGCTCCTATGTTGTCAGAACATACCATAGCTCTTCCTAACTTTTTTATAATAGGATCATTCATCTGTATTTTTTTATTCTCCATCTCTTTGACATAATCTTTTAATCCTTTAGCTAGACTCCTATCTAATATTTCTACTAAATCATTAAAATATTCTTTGTTGAAAATAGATCTATTATTAAATTCAGTTTTTTTGACTCTATTTTGACTATTATCTTCGTATATATTTATATATATAGGATAGCCTTCTCTATTATCAACTTGTTCTTTGTATTTTTCACTTAAATCATTTATTTCTTCAATTACTTTTTTTACATCATCTTTTATATATACACTTTTTTGTCTATTGTCCTTTATTTCATTTGACTGTTTTTCTATAGCTGTATCTTTAAATTCAATATTAGCAGACTCTGTAGACCATCCACTTAGAATCAATATAGCTCCCAATATGCATATCAATTTTTTCATTATAATCCTCCTATATACTTCCTACTTTTGTTATCTTCTTACTTATTAGATATCCTATAAATCCGCCTAATAGTATTAATAGTATATACAATATATCATTCATAGGTATCATTAATATTCCACCTAATATAGCTGAGACTAACAGTCCACTACAAATAGTAACTCCAATTTTAAATATATTTCTAGTGCTTTTAAAAACTATTACCTTGTTTTCATTTTCAACCTTTGAGCTCTTGTTGAATTTATAAGCTATCATTATATTTAAAAGTATTAAAACTACAGCTATTATATATTTGACTTGTAAATTATCTATAGTAGAAATCATAACCATGGATATATTAGATTCTGTGTATACTCCTTCATAATTATAATCTAAAGGATATATCCAAGGTAATAACCATTGTGAAAAATCATATACATTATTTAATATAGTGCTATTATATAGAGATCCTGAATTGATTTTTTCTAATGTAAATACTGATGACATCAATATAAATGCAGGAGACAACCATACTAAAAATCCTGTTACTATACCTCCTATTACATTGGTAAAGGTGTATTGAACCATAAATAAAAATGTATAGAATCCCAAGACTACTAGATATACAAGACCTATTTCCTTTAGTAAATTTCTAATTCCATCAAGTTTTATAAATGGTTCTGAGATATCACTTATGCTGTGGATATCTTTTATCCAAAACATATTATTGTTTCTTACAATTATTAGCCCTATGACTAGGACTATAAAAGCTAAGCTTAAATTGATTATCCCTGTTCCTAATTTTATCTTAAAAAACTCTTCCTTTTTTATTGGCAAGGATTTTAAAAATCTTCCCGTTTCTTGACCCTTTTCTGATTTGAACTGCATAAATATCTGCACTATAGAAATAAGTGTAAATAGTACTAATATCATAGGACTCACATTGTTTAGAACTCCCTGAATCAAACTTTGATTTCCTTCTATCCCGTGTAAAAATATCATCTCATATCTGCTATCTAGAAATACACTAAATACTATCGTTAAAAACAAGCTTGCTAGGATAGATAATAATAACATCCATCTCATAGATCTAATTTCGTGTTTCAATATGGATTTATTCATCTATCTCACCTCTATCTCCCTTTTTATTTGTATATATAAATATTTCTTCTAGGGTAATTCCTATGCTCTCAATAATTTCTGCCCCTAGATTTTTTAAATCATTTATTAATTTTTGACTATAGTTATCAGTAACTATGTAATACACACTACCTATCTTTTCAATATTTATAATTCCATCTATTTGACTTATGTTATCTTCTACATCTTCTTTAAATATTACCTGTAGCTTCTTAACATTTTCTTTTATCTTTTCTATATTAGATTGGTATTTAACTTTTCCCTTATTTAATATTGTAAATTCATCACAAAACTTTTCCAATTCCCCTATCTGGTGAGAACTTATCACTATGGTTACCTCTTTTTCATAGACCTGCTTTATAAGTATATCTAGTAAGTCTTTTTTGATAATAGCATCTAACCCTGATGTGGGTTCGTCTAATATCAATACTCCTGGTCTAGTAGATAGATTTAACATAAGTGATAATCTCATTTGCATCCCTTTAGATAATTGTTTTATCTTTTTATCTAGGTTTAAATTAAATATCTTATTATATTTTTCAAAATCCTCTCTTGAAAAGTTTTCGTATATACCAGAATAAAAATCCACCATTTCATCTAATTTATAGTCTTTGAAGTATTGATTTCTATCTGCTACATATCCAATTTTATTCTTCACTTTATTGTTGTCATACACATTCTCACCATCTATTAGGACTTTCCCTTCTTCTACAGCATATACTCCTGCCATCATCTGTAAAAGAGTTGTTTTCCCTGCACCATTTTCTCCTATTATGCCGTGGATAGTTCCTTTTTTAATCTTTATATTTATATTATCTAAAGCTTTAAATCCACCAAAAGATTTGCTTGCATCTATTACTTCTATCATTTTAGCCCTCCTTTTTGGATATCACTATATATCTTTTCTATTTCATCTATTGTCTTTTTTCTATCAAATCCTAAATGTGCTAATTCTATACAAATATCTCTCAGACTTTCTATAGATTTATTTATTCGATCATTGTCTATAGCAAAGTCCATATCTGAATTCATAAATGTCCCCTTCCCCCTCACCGTATGAATGATCTTTTGTCTTTCTAACTCTCTATACGCCTTACTAACTGTATTAGGATTTACAGATAGCATACTTGCCATCTGTCTTACTGAAGGCAATTTATCATCGGGCTTTAATATTTTTTTAAAAGATAATTCTTTTATATTGTCTATAATCTGTTCATAAATTGGTTTGTCACTTACAGTATTTATATTAAACATGGATTTCCTCCTTTCAGTGTATTAAGTGTATTACATATAATAGTACACTATAGTACACTTTTTGTAAAGTATTTATTAAAATAAGTCTAAAAAAAACAGGACCTGTAGATATGAAATTTTTTTATCTACAAGTCCTATTAGTATTTAAAATGGTTTAAATACTATATTTATTAAATTAGTATCTCTATCTAAAACAACTTCTGAATTCACATCATATAAATCCTTTATAAGCTCTTTAGTTAAAAGCTTTGCTGGAGATCCATAGTCTATTATCTTACCTTTTTTTAAAGCATACAGTTTATCACAATAAATAGCTGCTAAGTTTAAATCATGTATAGCGGATATTATAGTTATATTTAAACTCTTTGCAATAGACATAAACTGTAGTTGGTATTTTATATCTAAATGATTTGTAGGCTCATCTAATATTAGACATTTTGTATCTTGAGCAAGGGCTCTAGCAAGTATTATTCTCTGTTTTTCTCCTCCAGATAAGCTATTAAAACTCCTATCTTTAAAATCTTCCATTCCAACTTTTTGTAAAGATCCTAAAGCTATTTCATAATCATAAGCACTATCTCTTTCCATAAACTTTTTATGAGGAGATCTACCCATTAAGACCATATCTATTACCGAAAAGTCAAAAGCAATTTCATTGTGCTGAGACACTACCGCTATTTTCTTTGCTGTTTCTTTTATTGGAAAACTATCTAAAGTTTTATCATTGATAAAAATAGTTCCACTGCTAGGTTTTAAAGTACGATATATACATTTTAAAAGAGTGCTTTTGCCACTTCCATTGGGTCCAATTATTCCTACAAATTCTCTATTATGTATATGAATATCTATATTTTTTAATATCTTTTTTCCTCCAAGACATGCTTCTAAGCCTTTAGTACTTATCTCAATCATGATTTTCCTCCAAATCCATAGGACTTACTTATCATTAAATATATAAATACAGGAGCACCTATTATGGATATTAATATACCTATGGGAAGTTCACTTCCTGAAATTATTATTCTAGATAATACATCCGCCCATATTAAAAAGATAGCTCCACTAAGTGCTGTAATTGAAATTATTTATGATCTGTACCAAATAATATTCTTATAATATGAGGAATTATAAGGCCTACAAAACCTATTATCCCAGATGAATATACTATTAATCCCACCATTAAAGAGGATATAAGTAAATAAAATATCCTGTATCTATGAAGGTCCTTACCTAAAGTGATAGACACATCATCTCCTAAAAGCATCAAATTCAATGTCCTATACTGAGTTATAAAAAAAATAGTAGAAACTATTACTACTGGAAGAACTAATCTTATATTTTCCCAACTAGCTCCTGCAAGGCTTCCCATAAGCCAATATGTTATGTTTTTTATCCCTTCTTTGTTTTTAGAAAAATAAATTATAAAACTAGAAAAGGAAGAAGTTAATGTGCTAAGTGCCATTCCTGACAATAAAAGTTTTGTAGAATTTGCCCTTCCCTTTATATTTGACATAGATATAACAAGTAATGAGATTATAAAAGCACCTATAAAAGCCGATATTCCTACATAATTTGGTCCAAGGGATATTCCAACTCCAAGCATTATAGCAAGAGTGGCTCCAAAGGAAGCACCTGATGATATACCCAATATAAATGGATCTGCCAAAGGATTTTTTACTATTGCCTGCATAACCACCCCTGACACAGATAGGCCCATGCCAACTCCAATTGCTAAAATAATCCTAGGTAGTCTTATAAACCAAATTATATCTACTATCGAAGCACTAGGAAGTGTATCTACACTTCCTAGTGAAAAGGCCTTATAAATTATCACCCTATAGATATCTGATACAGATATTTCAACAGACCCCATTGTAACTGCTATGAATACCGAAATCACAAGGGAAACAAAAAGTAATATCCAAGTAATTATATAGATAGGAGTGCTTTTAAATATTCCTTTATTATTTAAATGTTTGTCCATTTCTATTTTTGAAGGTCAGGATATAGACCATTGCTAATTGATACTATCCCATCTAAAGTTCTAATACCACTAGCATAAACCTCACTTAACATTATTGGATATACTCTTTTATTTTTTACAGCTGAAATACTAGAAATGGAAGGATTATTCATAATTTTTTCTAGGGCAGCTTTTTCTACAACAGAATCACCATAATAAACTGTAAATATAACTTCAGGGTCTAAATTTACTAAGTCTTCAGCCCCTATTCGACCATTCTCACGAGCTACTAAGTCGGCTCCTACTAGTGTTGCTATATTTCCACCAATACTATTTTCTCCATATATTCTATAAGTATTATCTGAACCTACTTCTAATATAACAGTTTTTACAGAAGGACTGTCCTTAGAAAATTCCTTTGCCCTTTGAATTTCTTTTTTCATATTGTCTACTATTTCATTAGCCTTTTCTTCTACATTAAATATTTTACCTATATTTAATATATCTTCATATTCATTTTCTAAAGTATCAGGACTTTTTAATCCACTATTTTGTGCCATATAAGTATTTATATTTCTTTCATGCCAAAAATCTACATTTCCTAGTCTTTTCTCGTCAAATAAAGAATACCAACTTAAAATAAAGTCTGGTTCTATACCAAGAACTTCTTCTTTTGTAGGAAGGTTTTCATAGTATTTAATATCTTTAAATGCCTCTTTATATTCATCTTTTACATCATGATCTAAGCCAGATGCAGCAGCTATTTTATCTTCTAATCCAAGGGCTAATAGGGTTTCAATAGAGTTTTGATATATAGCTAGTACCTTTTCAGGTGCTTTTTCAAAAGTAATTTCTACAGGTTTCTTTTGGTAATTATAAGTTGTTATAGTTACAGGATAATGGGAATTTTCATCATCTTGTGCTTCTTCATTCTTTATGTTTTCATTTTGTACTTCATCTTTTTCTTGAGATACTTCTTTTTCATTTGAACAGGCAGTAATACTAAATAACATAGCTACAGCTAATAATAAACTTAAAATTTTTTTCACTTTTCTTGTCTCCTTTAATTTTAGTGCGTTCCTTCTATTACATCTATGTCTAAATCTAGAAACACTTTCTTTATTTCTTCTAAATTATCTTCCTTACATCTAACAGCACAACCCCCTAAGTGAAGTTTTTCAACTTCATTATCTTTAAGTTTTGCTGCTATTTTCTCTAATTTTTCTTCTCCATCTTCAAAACACATATTACAACTAAAAAAAGATAAAAGTTCTGTATCAATATCTTTATAAACTTCAAAGTGCTTATCTTTATTGTTGTAAGCTCTAAAGCAACCCATGGTTGAACATCTTCCACTAGTTTTGCCACACATTCCTATAGCAATTTTCATAGTATTCCCCTTTCAAAAAATCTTCTTTAAATAAAAAAAAACAGCTCCAATTTATATAAATGGGCTGAATAAACAAAGTTTCTCTCTTACCCCCTTTATAATCCGTAAAGTTCTGGCAAACTAAAATAGCTAGGTATTCTGACTTTAATATAATTTTTAAGTACATAAAAGATTATATTTCACAGTGGCGGTACCGTGTGGGATTTTAACCCAACTTCCCCTATAAAAAACTATTTTTATTCTTTAATTGTCTTCATAAGAATAATATATAATATAACATTTGTCAAATCATATTTTCTATAAAGCAATTTAAAGTTTGATATTTCAAGGGTATTATGTAATAATACGATTAAAGAATTTTAATGTAATAATAGAATAGGAGACAAGAATCTTGGAAAGATTAACAGATTTTTATAAGAAAAGTAAAGTAACATTTATATTTCTAACTATAATGATAGTTTATTTTATATTTATAACTTTAAATGGTGGGACTACAAATATTGAGGCACTTATAAAATATGGTGCTCTATTTCCTCCTTTTGTCATGGAATATAATCAATATTATAGATTTATAACTTCAATTTTTATCCATATAGGAATTATGCATATATTTTTTAATGGTTATGCCCTATATATATTTGGACCTCAAATTGAAAGACTTATGGGTGCTAAAAAATATCTATTATTTTTTCTCATAACAGGTATAGGGGGGAACTTAACCACATTTTTCTTTGATTTTGTCTCAATTTCTGCTGGTGCATCAGGAAGTTTATTTGGACTATTCGGTGCTTTTTTATATCTAGTCCATCGCCATAGGGATATGGTTACTCCAGCAGGCAGAAAAAGCATATTAAAACTACTTGGTATAAATTTAATATTGACACTAGCAATACCAAGTATAAGTACTACAGCTCACCTTGGAGGACTTGTAATAGGATACTTGCTTTCTTATATATTCATTAGATAAAATAAAAGATATAAAAGACATTTAATATAGAGTTAAATGTCTTTTATATCTCTCTTATAACAATATACTTACCTTGTTCTTCCCTTTTTCTTTTGATTCATACATAGCTTTATCTGCCCTCTGTAAAACATCACTACAGTTATTGTCACTAGTCTTAAAATAAGAAAAACCTACAGAAGCAGTTATACTGATAGTCTTATCTTCCACTAGAATTTCTTGTTTAGAAATTTCATTTAGTAATTTTTCACCAAATCTCGTTATATCTTCTTCTCTTAATCCTGGGAATATACCTACAAATTCATCTCCTCCCCATCGAATTAAGTGGTCTGAGCTTCTTATAAAATTACTTACTCTTTCTACAACTTCTAAAAGAACAATATCTCCTACTTTATGACCATATTTATCATTTACATATTTAAAATTGTCTATATCTAATATCATAATAGCTGGACTTTTTCCAATTAATCTATACTCCTGAAAAAATAATTTCAAATTCTTCTGGCCACATCTTCTATTAGATGTACTAGTTAATACATCTAAGTTCATTGCCTCTTCTAAAGATTTTGTTGAATTCAAAAAGCTCCTCTTTCCTATTAAATAAAGCACTATAAATCCTATCAATAAAACTATAAAAATATATCTTAATAATCTAGTTATTGTTTTACGAGATAGTGAATAAATTTCTTTATTAACCTTTTCTGTATAAGTATTGATATCATCTAGATGTACACCCATGGCAATTATCCAGTCATATTCCTCATAGAGTTTTGCATAGGTGATCTTTTCTGATATCTGGGAACTATTTAATTTTTTAAAATAATAAGTAAAAAACAACTCCCCATTTTTCTTTATCCCTTCCAATTCCTCTAAATATGGTAAATTACCTTTTATATCTTTCATATTTGTAGATAAATATGTTCCCTCTGTATCACTTAGATTTGGATGGATTCTACGAATTGCATAATTTTCTCCACCTTCATAGTTAATAATCTCATTTACCCATATATAAGAATCATTTGAAAATCTTCGGCTTCTTATTATATCTCCTATTTCTTTTTTTACGATTTCATCTACATAGGTTTTACTAACTCCAAAAACACCTTGAATACTCCCCTTTTCAATTACACCATAAGAAGACATGGAAGATTTGAAGTTTTTTATAGTATTCTCTATGGTTCCCCTGTGCAAATTTAGGGGGTCATATAAGACTTCTCCTGTATTATTGTTCCATAAAAAGGCTGTCCACATTTCAGAATTCAAGTTATTTTCAAAGCTATCTACAAAATTTTTTTCAAATTCTTCATTTTTAAAATCTAATTGATTTTGAAATTCACTTAATTTAAATTCTATATTTTTTTTATAATTTTTACATTTAGATTCTTTTAAGTTATCTATTTCCACAAAAATATTATTTACTGTATCCTTTAAAAAATCTTTTTTCAAATTCATAATTGTCTTTTCAGTTTGCTCTAAATATATTTTTTGGGTCTCATTATGAGATGAAAAATTGAAATACATAACCATTAAAGATATTATGATTGCTACTGAAAGTGTAATAATTGTGTATTTGTTTTTCAATTTTATCTATTCCTTTTAATTTTTATATACTAGAACCATAATCTACTTTTTCTTCTAATTCATTTTTTTCTTCAGTAACTAAATTTAACTCCTCTAATTTAGCTTCAAGTTCATTTTTCTCCTTTGTAAGTTGGTCTACTTCCTTAGATAATTGTTTAATCTTCATATTCTGTTTTATTTGTTTAATAAGTCCTAATAAAAGCACAATTATAGCCCCTACAATTGCAGATATAAGTATTACTACGGCTTGAGATATTGTAAATTGTGCAAGAAAAAACCTAACCTCTACATTCCCTGAATTTTGAATAGCAAATACTGCCACTAAAATAGCAAATATTAAAGAAATAATAAATTTAATTTCTGTATTTACTTTTAATTTCAAAATAATCTCCCCTTTAATAATTTATTTTTAAAACACTATATTGTATAAAGTTATTTATTGTTTTGATTATAGCATATGTGTAAGTGTTTTTTACATAATATTTTTTATTTTTAGTTAAAATAAAAAAAGCAGGATTAACCTGCCTTTTCTTACTTCTCCATATGAATATCCATTTGAGGATATGGTATTGAAATACCCTCCTGGTCAAATCTCTTTTTCACAGTCTCCATTATGTCAAAGTAAACTGTAAAATAATCTGGTGAATTTACCCATGCCCTAACTGTAAATCCTACAGCACTATCCCCATGTTCACTCATCCTTACAAATACATCTGGATCTTTTAGTACTAATGGATGTGAAGTAACAATTTCAGTAAGAACTCTTTTGACCTTGTCCCCATCCTGTTCATATCCTACTCCAAACACCCAATCCACTCTTCTAGTATCTTTTACTGAATAATTTACAATACTTGTATTTGAAAGATCTCCATTTGGTACATAAATCACCTTATTATCAGGAGTTTTCAAAGTAGTGTTTAGAATCTGAATTGACTCCACAGTCCCACTAAATCCATTTGCCTCTATAAAATCTCCCATCTTAAAAGGTCTCAATATAAGAAGAAGTATTCCTCCTGCAAAGTTTGATAATGAACCTTGAAATGCAAGTCCTATTGCGAAGCCTGCTGCAGCTATTATTGCCACAAAGGATGAAGTATCAACTCCAAGTATATTTACTACACTCAATACTAAAAGAACCTTTAAAATCCCACTAACCAATGACATAATAAAGGGTTTTAATGTATCATCAAGCTTTGACTTTTCAATCTGTTTTCCTACCAGCTCAGTTATTTTACGTATTACAATAAGCCCTACAAAGAGTACAATAATAGCAAGTGTAATACTCTTAGCCAGTGGTAAAAGTATTGTTGAATATATTTGTAACATAGACATCCCTCCGCTAACACATATACCCAAAAATAAAATTTCAAATCCTATATATTATTGACATTTACCTATCGAACTTGAACTTACTTGTCAGAATGGTCAACTACTATTTTTCTGCTTTTTTATGATTTTCCTAAAATATACTTAATAAAACCTTTCACTACATTATCATCGATTTGACTTAAAGCTTTGTTTTTCATGAGAACTGATAATATTAGCAATACATTAAAAATATTAATATATACATCTTTTAAGTCAAATGTAAAAAGACCCTTTACTAATATATAATCTAAGCTACCATTCCAAAAAACCTTATCAATCAATGAACATATAGAACCAGAAAATATAAAGGCATACATAGTATTAATAATTTTCTCAGTTTTAAATTGCCTATTTAAATATTGATAAAATAAATATATCAATATACTCATAATTGCTACTACTAAAATATGTATCCATTTACCAACACCTAATTGTAGCATAGAATTAAACCATGAATAGTCTCTATTGAACATAGGCTTAAAGTATAGAAAAGAAGGTAGTATAGTAAATCTTTTATCCAAAAAATTATTATTAATTATAATTTTAATCCCCTGATCTAACATTACTAATATAATTACTCCTAGATATGTATTTTTATTTTTGATTTTCAAATTCATTTTACACCCCATTATATAAATATTTTCTCTACCTTAGACTGTCTAAAAAAATCCATCTTACACCTATAAAACATAAAATAAACCTTATTGATTTATATTTATTATAGCAATTCAAATATTATTTATCCAATTAATATTTATGGGCTTTTCATACATTTAATTATTTAATAAATTTCTAAATATATACAATTAAATAAAAAATAGATAGTTAAGCTTATAATTTTAATAGCCTAACTATCTATCTCTTAAATCTATATTTAAATCTAATCTACTAACTTCAACAATAACAGGATTTACTATTATTTTTATCTTTATTTAACTCATTCATACAATAAATAGTATCACATATCTTATTTAATATGCTTTTTTCATGACTAACTACAATCAATCCTATATTTCTTTTTTTACATATTTTTAGCAATTTATTCCATATTTCTCCTTGGGTAATTCCGTCTAGCATGGTGGTCATTTCATCTGCAATGATGTATTTAGTATTTCTATTTAATGAGCGAACTATGGAAAATCTTTGTAATTCTCCACCAGATAGTTCAATAGGCCACCTGTTCATCCATTCATCCTTTATTCCAAATGTATCTAATAACTCTTTATCTGGGGTATAGCTTTCATTTATTATCTTCTCCATTTTCCATTTTGGATTCATAGATTTTTCAGGATGTTGAAGTATTAATTGTACCTGTTGAAATCCTGCTTTTTTCTTTTTTTCTCCATGAATAAATACTTGTCCTTCACAGGGTTTTTCATAATTTGCTAAAACTTTAGCTAAGGTTGTTTTACCACATCCACTATATCCAGATATTCCTACTACTTCTCCTGGGTTAATAGTCAAATCCACATTTCTAAATAGCCAATTATCCTTCTCATAATAAAATCCTAAATTTCTACATTTTAATGTCATTAAATTCCTCCATCTCTATAAATTCATTTTCAGGTAATGATCTCCATAATAGTTTTGCATATTCAGTTTTTAATTTGCTGCCATTACCTTCAAAAGCTTTTGCTGGTGATGTTTCTATATTTTTTCCATCTTTAAATATAGTTACATTATCACAGATTTTAAGAGCTGACATAATATCATGAGTAATTAACATAACAGCCATACCACTGTCTGCAAATTTTCGAAGTTGCAATAGTATAGTATCTAAAACTTCAGGATGTATACCTGGAGTTGGCTCATCAGCTATAACAAGCTCTACTCCTTTTCTTACACTAGTTGCAAATAAAACACGCCTAAGCATTCCTCCAGATAATTGAAAGGGATACAAATCTCCATCATCTTTGTTCAACCCATAGCTTTCAAATAAATTTTCTTGAATACTTTTAGCTTTTTCCTTAGGTAATCCTATTCTTACTTGATCTTTAACCTTCATAAGAGGATTTAAATAGTTTATTGATTGGGGAATAAAAGCAATCTCACTACCTCTTAATTCTTCAATTAATTCCTGAGACATTTTCCTTTCCTTATAATACATATCTCCCTCTATTGTAGCATTTCTAGGGAGAATACCCATAACAGCATGAGCTAGTAAACTCTTACCAGAACCACTAGCTCCTACTACTGCCAGTATTTCCCCTTTATTAATCTCAATATTTAAAGACTCCACTGGAGTTATCTCTTGTATATTTAGTCCCTTTGTATATTGACTAAATGAAATACATAAATCTTTGACTTTTAATATGTTCTCACTCATATTTGCCTCCTATATATGACTTGTTTGAGGAGTTAGTAGTGTATTTAATGATTCTCCAATATTATCAAAGCTCTTTACTAATATAATAAGTAGTAAACCTGGATATACAACTAGCCACCAATCTCCAATTGATATATGTTTTACAGCTTCAGATAAAATTACTCCTATAGATGGGACTTGAGCTGACAAGCCAAATCCTAAAAATGTCATAGAAGCCTCATGTAAGATAGCATGAGGGAATAGTAATAAAAACCCTATCATAACTTGAGGAATTATAGCTGGTAAAATATGATTTCTAACAATATACATTTTACTTTTTCCAAAGTTTTTAGATATCTTTATATATTCTAGATTTTTAATATTATTTACCTCGTTTCTAACAAGTCTAGCAAGTGTAGGCCAATGGGTTAGTGCTACTGCAACTACAACTCCCTTTGCACCTTTTCCCACAGCAAATGATATTAAAATCATAAATATCATATGAGGCATACCTATAAACATATCTATAAGCCATAGTATTATAGAATCTACTGTTTTCCCACATGTGGCAGCCATAACTCCTAAAGTAATAGCGAATATAGCTCCTATTAAGGCTCCTGAAAACCCTACTAACATAGAAAATCTTAAACCCTTGATAGTCCTTGTAAACATATCTCTTCCTAACCAATCTGTACCAAAAATGTGCTCACTATCTGGTGACAAACTTTTTTTTGCACTATTTGTCAATAATTTATCTTCACCTAAATAAAATCCTAAGATTACAATAATAGATATTATTACTAAAGATAATATTATAGAAAATATTAGTTTTTTTCTTGAATTTAATTTCATATTTGTTGTCCTCCCTGTTTCAAATATGGATTTATCCTTGCGTTTATAATATCTCCTATCATATTCCCTAAGAAAACAAAAACCGCACTTATCATTACAATTCCCAATAGTAATGGCATATCACTTTTTAATCCTGCCTCTGTCAATGTAGAACCTAATCCTGGATAAGAAAAGACTTGTTCAGCTAATATAGATCCTCCAAACAATTCTCCAAAATAAGCAAAGTGGATAGTTATAGCTGGTACTGTTGCATTTCTAAGAGCATGATTTTTAAATGTTTGGAAATTGCTCTCTCCTCTAGCTCTGGCAAAAAGTACATATTCACTATTTAATACATCTATCATTTTTTCTCTAGTATGCAATACTACATTTGCAGTTCCTAAAACGCTCAATGTAAGGGCTGGTAATATAAGGTGATGTATCTTCTCCCATATGGTAACTTCAGTTTTAATAACACCTATAGGAGCGGAAATCCCTATGGGAAACCAGCCTAGTTTTACAGAAAAAATTAATAAAAATATTAACCCAATCCAAAATGTTGGAACAGAAGCTTGCAAATATGCAAACCATTTTATTATTCTATCTGATAACTTTCCTCTATTAAAAGCTGCTATAGTCCCCAATGCTATACCTATAATCCCTGAAAGGGTCCAAGATATTCCCATTAATGCTGCAGAGGCCAATGCCTTCTCCTTTATAACTTCTATAACCGGTCTTTTATGTACTCTAGAAATACCCATATTGCCAGAAAGAATACTTTTCAACCAAGAAAAATATTGATTAATTGGTGGCTTATTAAGACCCCAATACTCTTCAATAGCTGCATATTGTTCAGGAGTTAAAGAAGTATCATAATCAACACTCGCCATTACAGGATCAATGGGCGAATTTTTCATTAAAATAAAAGTCAATATAGAAAGACCTAAAAGAAGAGTAAGACCTCTCAACAATTTATGAAAAATAAACCTAATTTGTTTTTTCAAATTTCTTCCTCCTAGTACTTATTTTAAAAAGGCACCATATATCATATGGCACCTTTTTTAAAAACTATTTTAGTCTTCTTCCCAAGTCCACTCATATATATTGTGAAGTAAAGCCCAATCGTGCCCATGAGTGTGCATAGGTTGTTTTCCTACATTTAGTCTCTTATCTCCTAAATAAGTATGATTAATTCTTACTAACCAACAGTTTGGTAAATCTCCCAATGTACTAGCTCCAGTTTCACCATCCCATTGAGCTAATTTCCAATATTTATTTGCTTCATCTAAGTCTATAGCAGTCATAGCTTTATCCAGGTATTCCATAACCTTAGGATTATCATAAAAAGTTATATTAGCCCATCCATGGCCTGCCCTTTCAGGATCATGAGATTGATAGAATTGATTAGGATGATGTCTACCACCTGCATATAAAAGAGCATGTTCATGAGCTTTTGTCACCATTTCATCCCAGTTACTTCCTACTACTTTAATATTTATCCCCAGACTTTTAGCCTGTTCTGAAGCTGCAATAGCTACATTAGTTCTTAACTTATCATTTGTAGGATAATATAGTTCAAATTCTGCTTTGATACCATCTTTTTCACGTATTTTATCTTTGCCTTCTTTCCATCCAGCTTCATCTAAAAGTTTATTAGCTTCCTCTACTCTGCCATCCTCAATAGCTGTTTCTGAATTCCACCATGGCATACCATCTATAACTGAATAAGCTGGCTTTCCATGACCATTTAGAACTATATCTACAATTTCCTGTCTATTAAGCCCTATATTTAATGCTTTTCTTATATCTGGATCACTTGTAACCTCATTTCCTACAGGATATCCATCTGGTGATTCAGTTTGACCAGGTTTAACATAAGGTAATGATAATCCTCTAACGTCATTGGACTCATACTCAAATAATTTCCAGCCTGGAATCTCCTCATCTGCAAATTCAGGTATGGCATATACAATATCTACTTTTCCTGCCTTAGCTGCAGCAAGAGCAGTATTCTCATCTAAACAAACCCAAGTCCATTTTTTAAAATATGGCTCCTCTCCATGCCAATATGGATTAACTTCAAAAATAGCTTGCTCATCCTTATCAAATTGAGTAACCATATATGGGCCTGAACCTATAGGATTTTGAGTATAATTATCATCGTAATGAGCCTTTGGCACTATAGGAACTTCTGTAAGTTGTGCCCAAAATGTGGAGCGTGGTTCATTTAAATATATGTCTATTTTATTTTCTTCAGGAATTTCTATTTTCTCAATAAATGCTAAATCCCAATGTTGACCATAATCTTTTAACATTTCATAGGAAAACTTAACATCCTCTGCAGTCACCAGCTCACCATTAGAGAATTTAAAATTATCATGAAGATCAAAACTCCATACTTTCCCATCTTCTGAGATACTATAGTCTTTAGCGAAATCTCCAACTATATCTAAATCTGCAGTTTTCATAAGTAATGTACTATGTATAATATGTCCTTCATTATACATTCCCCATCTTTTCTTTGGATCAAATTCATGGGGTATCCTTTCTCCCATTGAAACAATTAATTCATCCTTCTTTGAGCTAGATTCTTTTGTTTCATCTTTCTCTAATTTAGACTCTGTATTATCAGTTTCATTTACATCCTGATTACCTACTTCATTAGCTTTACATCCTACAAGAGTTCCCATGATAACTACAAGTAGGAGCATAGATATGATTTTTTTATATCTCTTCACTTAATTCAGTCCTTTCTATTTATTAGCTATTTTAAAACAAAAACTAAATTTAATTGATTAAATTTGATTTTTGAACTAAACTAAGTACAATTATATTGATAATAATTATCAATATCAACCCCAAAAAATAGTATTATGCTCCAATAATTAAAATTTCCCATATTCTTTAAATTTATTTCTATAATCTGTTGGGGTTAGTCCAGTAATTTTTTTAAATGCACTTGAATACTTACTTGGATTTTCATATCCTATACTTTGGGCTATACAAATAATTGGTAGACTTGTCTCCTCTAGAAGATTTTTACTATAATCTATTTTTGTTTTACGAATAAATTCGTATGCTGTAGTCCCTTTTGTCTCTTTTATTCTTTTTTGTAATCTATATGTATTTGTATTTAATTTTTCTGCTAAATCTTTTATAGAAAGTTGGTTTTCTAAATTATTTATTATAATTTTCTTTGCTTTACATATATAATCATCTTCATTTCCACATTTTAATAAACATCTTTCATCTAATTTAAACTTAAAAATTGATGCAAAACAGTTTAATACTAATTCATTAATTTTTATATAATCTATAACACTTTTTGGACTAATATATTTTATTTCATTTACCATTTCATTTATAAAATTTGGTGCTTTTTCTATAACAATATGGTTTTCTTTACATATTATATCTATAGAATTTTTCCAATCTAAAAAACAATCCTCTGATCTTATTAAAATATTTTTAAAATATTTTAAGTCTATAAATAAACACATTGATTTATATTTTGAAAATTTATGAGTAATTTCTCTATTTATTTTTGATTGTCTTAAAAATTTTATATCTCCTTTTTTTATACAATATTTCTCTCCACAATTTATTTCTTTATTTCCTTCTAAACAATAAGATACTATTAATAAATCCATCTCATTTTTATTTTTTATAGAGTATTTGCACTCTGATAAAATATCAAAAATCCCTATTTCTAATTTATCATTAATAGGAATTCTTAAAATTTCTCCAATTCCTATTTCTTTTGAAAAAGTATATTTAGTACCTAATATCTCAAGACTTTTAAAACAGGAAAACTGCTTTTCTATTTCTTGGAAATATTTATCTATTATAAAACTTTTATCCCCATTCATGAAAATCCTCCTTGTTAATAATCCATATCAATAAGAGTATACCATATTCTTCTATTTCTGTACTAAAGTTTAAATTATTGTTTTTCTGATCTATTATTTTGGTAATCTATAAGCACATATCATGAAAATAATATATTTAAATAAAAACAAAAAGACATTAGTTTATCCTAATGCCTTTCATGTGTATAAATCCATCCTGCGATTATAGCTGTTATAGGGGCTATTAATACTAATCCTATACTACCTATCAATGTTCTCATAATTTCTGCTGCTACGATTTTCAAATTAACCATTCTTTCAATACTTGAGTTCTTTTCCATAAATAGCATTAGTAATGTTAAATATCCTCCTGAATAAGCTAATAAAAGGGTTGTTGTCATTGTGCCTATAACTGATTTTCCCACGTTAAATCCTGATTCTATTAATTCCCTCATATGAATATCTGGTTTTTTGCTCTTTATTTCTTCCATAGATGCTGCTATATCCATTCCAATATCCATAGCCGCTCCTGCAGCACCTATAACTATAGCTGCATAAAAAATATGTTGCATATTTAAATCCATATAGCCATTGTATAAAAGAGTTTCAGCAAAGGGTGCAGTCATACCATTTAATCTTAGTGGTTCTCCAAAGATTAATGTAAGTCCCATGGTAATAAAAAGACCGCACATAGTTCCTATAAAGGCAATGATTCCTTTTTTTGTCACTCCAGCTACTAAAAATATAATAATAGCTGTAATGACAACTAATGAAATCCCAGTTAAGACTAAGGGACTTTTACCACTTAATAATCCTGGTATGAGAAATTTATAAATAATAAATAAACTAGATATAAATGAAAGTAAAGCTTTTAATCCTGTAAATTTAGCATATATAATAAGACAAAATACAAATATTAAAAATAGTATAAGTAAACTCTTTTGTCTATATAAATCAATTGCCTTTGCAGATACAACAATGTCATTTTCTACTAATAATCCAGCTATAATAATATCCTCAGGATAGTAATAATTATCTATTTCCATTTTTCCCATTAGATGATTTACAGCATTTATTTCTTTACCTTTGAATTTTCCTTCTAATACTCTTATTATAAGGCTTTGATCCCCTATCCTTGTTATTCCAGATTGTATGATATTACTATCATCTATATGGGTTACTTCGGCCTTTACTTCCACTATATTATCAGATTCAACTTTCCCTTTATTTTCTACTACTACAATTCCTATAAGTATTAATATTGAAATTACAACAAATATAATTGGGGCTATCTTTTTTATCATTAGTATCCTAATACTTCTCCTAAAGTTTTTCCTATCTCTGTATTGTCTTTATAGCCACCAAATTCATTTGCATTGACACCAATAGCAGACATTGGTATAGCTGTTCCTGAGTGAGCAAATGTTGTCCAAAATATATTGGCCCTTTCCGAAATAACATGAGTAGTGGCAATAGCTACAGGGTCATAGGATCCATAATTTCTGGAATCTTCTATATTTTTATCTACCTTGTCCATAGCTTCTACAATACTAGCTTTTTCTTCTTTTGTTAAATCCTTCAATCCAAGGCTTTCACCAATATATTTAAAATAACTTTCCTTATCACCAGTATATTTATTTTGTAGTGTATCCTCTATGGAAATATTTACATCTTTAATATGGTCTAAATCTATAAAATATTCATTACCAAATCCCATTCCTAATCCACCTGTCTCATGGTCTCCCACTACTACAATTAAAGTTTCATCAGGATGTTCTAAATAAAAGTCATAAGCTTCCTTTACAGCTTCATCGAATGCTAATGTATCATGAATACTACTTGGTGCATCATTTGCATGGCAAGCATGGTCAATTCTTCCACCTTCTACCATTAGAAAAAATCCATCTTCATATTTAGATAATACATCTATACCTTTTTCAGTAATTTCAGCTAAACTTGGAGTTTTATCTTCCTTCATTCGATCAATTTCATATGGCAAATGGCTGTATGAAAAAGTAGCGATTACTTTTTCCTCTGCTCCCGGCTCATAGTCTCTAAACTCATTTACTGTTGACTCATTATAAAAAACTTCATATCCTTGTTCCCTAAATTCATTTAATACATTTCTTTCATCAGTACGTTTTGATTTTCCACCAATCCAATTTTTAGGAGCAAAATGCCTATATCCTCCTCCTGCTAAAAATTCTACACCACTATCTAAATAATCAACAGCTATCTCATCTTCGTTATTTCTACTTGCATTATGAGAAGCAAATACAGCTGGAGTTGCATGGGTTAATCTTGTTGTTGTAATCATACCAGTAGCTAATCCTTTTTCTTCTGCCATTTCAATTAAAGTTTTTACATTTTTACCGTTAGGCAATTGTGCAATCATTCCGTTATTTGTTTTGTAACCAGTTGCCAATGCTGTCCCTGCTGCTGCAGAATCAGTAACTAGAGTATCAAGTGAATGGGTAGTATTCATACCTGCTACCGGGAAACTATTCATGGTTAACTTTAAATTGTCATCTCCTTCAACCTGTTGTTTGTAATACTCAGCAATTTGTCTTTGTGATGCTCCTAGGCCATCTCCTATCATATAAAATATATATTTTGGAGCTTTTGCTGATTTATTGCTTACTGTTTCCACTACTACTTTTTCCTTTGTCACATTTTCCTTTACCTTGTCATTTGCAAAGCTTACACCACCTAAAGCCTCAATGGAAATAATGGAGATGCAAAGTGCACTTACCATTATCTTTGTTAATGAACCCTTTTTAAACATCTAATCCCTCCTAATCATTATTTCAAATACATCATATGTCATTTACATTAGAAAGAGATTAGATAGGAGTAAACTTTATGTAAATTATTTTATTATACTTTTACAACAGGAATCCAGACTTCAAACTTTTTTATCCTTAATTTATATTGTATCATTTTATTCTAGTCTAAATCTTATTAAATAAAAATAAACCTTATAACAGCTATTTAAAGCAATTATAAGGTCTATATCCCATACTAAATTTTCTTCATATTTCGGACTTCCTCTGCTACCCTTTTTATTTCATCCATATCATTTGATATAGATGCTTGTACTGATACGGCTATACTACCTTCTACAATAGGTGTATCTAAGATGAAAACTTTTTCTCTTATCTTATCATCTAACATTTCAATTGCTAGTTCTGAACTCATAATAGAACTTCCTATATCTACAAGTATTCCAACTCCATCTCCATCATAAGCTTTTTCTATAGATTCCTTTATCAATATGGGATCAGTACCTATTCTGCCGTCTGAAGTACCTCCTGCTGATATTATTTTCAAATCTTTTCCTGCCATTTCATAACATAGTTCTACTACACCTTGTGAAATCTTATTGCTGTGAGATATGATGACTAATCCAATCATAGATATCCTCCTAATTTTCTTCTAAAGTTTCATTTATTGACTTTATCATGATATAGGTAGAAGTAGCCCCAGGGTCCTGATGTCCAATACTTCTCTCTCCTAAATAGCTTGCCCTGCCTTTTTTAGCAATTATAGTCTTAGTGTATTCTACACCTTCTAAGGCTGCCTTTTCTGCTTTTTTAAATGCAGCTTTAGTATCCTCTCCTTCATCATATGCTTTTTTTAAGGCTTCAAAGGCTGGTATCAAGGCATCTAACATTGTTTTGTCTCCTTGATTTGATTTTCCTCTCATCTTAATACCTTCTATTGATTGTTCAAATATATTTAGGACATCTTCTTTATCTATATCCATTTTTCCATTTACTACAGCAGAAGATTTTAAAAATGCAGTTCCATATAAAGGCCCTGAAGCTCCTCCTATTGTGGATATCAAGGTCATAGCTACAGTTTTTAATATATAACCCCAATCCTTTCCCTTCATCTCATCTAATTTGTCATTTACTGCATTAAAACCTTTGCTCATATTTATACCATGGTCTGCATCTCCTATTGCTCTATCCAGTTCTGTTAAATACTCCTTATTTTCTATTATATTTTTTGCTATATTTTCTATTGTCTTTATTGCTAGATCTATATTGTACATATTTATCCCTCCAATGTTAAATTATAGCTGTTTAAAAGCAGGAGTATCAGCTTTTTCCTCTAGTAATTCTTTCAGTTCATCATCTAGTTTCAATAATGATAGGGAAGCTCCTGCCATCTCCAAAGATGTCATATAATTCCCTACTATGGTCTTAGATACTTTAATTCCCTTTTCATTTAATAGATTATGCATTTCCCTATTTAATATATATAACTCCATTAGAGGAGTTCCACCTAGTCCATTTATCATTACTGCTACTTCCTCATTTTTTTCTAACTTCATATCTTCTAATATATTATTAAGCAATATGGATGCAATTTTATCAGCAGTTTTTATTTTTTCCACACGAATTCCTGGCTCTCCATGGATACCTAGTCCAACTTCCATTTCATCTTCTTCTATTTCAAAACTAGGTTTACCCACTTCTGGAACTATACAAGGAGTTAAAGACATACCCATGGATTTAACATTTTTAATTACCTTTTCTGCTACTCTCTTTACATTGTCTAAGTCCATTCCCTTTTCTGCTGCTGCTCCTGCTATTTTGTGTACAAGTATAGTACCAGCTATTCCCCTTCGTCCTACAGTATATGTAGAATCTTCTACTGCCACATCATCATTAACTATTACTTGCTGAACCTCTATGCCTTCCATTTGTCCTAATTCTGCAGCCATTTCAAAATTCATTACATCTCCTGAGTAGTTCTTTATAATCAGTAGTACTCCTGCTCCACCATCTACTGCTTTTATTCCATTAAATACCTGTTCAGGTGTAGGAGATGTGAATACTTCTCCTGCCACTGCTCCATCTAACATACCTAATCCAACAAAACCCGCGTGGGCTGGTTCATGACCACTACCTCCACCACTTATTAGACCTACTTTTCCCTTTACTGGTGTATCTTGCCTAACTAGTACATGAGTGTTTTCTACCCTCTTTAAATATTCTGGATGAGCTTTTATCATACCTTGAAGCATATCTTCAACTACATTTTCACTATCATTGATTATCTTTTTCATAATACATACCCCTCCTTATTTCATTGGTTTTATTAGGTTTCTACTGCTATGACTATCCCCTGATGTAAACTCAATTCCTCCTTTCAAATTATATAAGACATCCTTATCCCTATTTAAAAATATGAATTGTATAAAAATAATATGCTTATAAAGTAATTTCACATATCCAATACTTTTAATTTATAAAACCTTTCTATTCCAATTTATTTCTTTAATTTTAAATTTTCTTATTTTTGTTAATTATCTGAGATACTTTATAAACATTTATACCCTAAGATTTATAAAATATAGAATATATATAAGTATATTTATACTTAAAGTATAAAAATAAACCTTATAAAAGCTATCTTAAGCAATTATAAGGTTTATTTTTTCTTGTTTATAACATATTCTTTGAAGAATTGTGGTATTTGTATTATTAAATTTAAGGATTTTAATACTATGATTTAACTATAGTATTTATTATATTATTCATATTATGAACTAATCCTTCCCAGGAAAAAGATTTTATTTTATCTTCCATATTTTTATAGCAATATTTCTTTTCTCTTATCTTTTCAATTTGGCATAGTATAGCTTCTCTTAAGTTTTCTTTAAACTCTGGTAAATCTTCCTTAACAGGTTTATCTGTATCATATATTCTAGGAAGTGGTACATATTTAATTATGCCAGATTCTTTTATCTCTTCTCCTAAAAGTGCCATTAATGCTTCTATTTCTGTAGTCACTACATACAGTCCACAGGCCAAGCTCTCTATAGCCATAAGTCCTAATCCTTCATAGTAGGAAGGCATTAGAAATATATCTTTCTTCCTTAGTTCATCTCCTAAAGCTACTTGGTCTTTTACATTATATACTCTTATGCTAGTATCTCCTTGAATATAAGTTTCTATTTTCTTTTTATTTTCTTCATTAGGACTTCCTATAATGTCTAAAGTTGCATACTCCAATCCTAAAGACTTATAAACCTCTATAAGTTCATAAACTCCTTTAGATGGGTCTATTTTGGCACAGAATACAAGTCTAACTTTATCATCATATTCTTTTTCTTTTGGAGGATAGAAAATATTTTGATTATAACCTCCACCTACAGAAATTATCTTATTCCTATCTATACCATATATATCTACTATTTCATCCTTTTGCTGTTCAGAAATTGAAAACACATTATCTAATTCATGTATTTTATCCGCATATTTATCTTTCATATGTGGATTCATTTTAGATTGTCTCAAATCAGTATTGTGACATAGTCCAATAATTTTTGTATCAGGGAATACTTCTCTAACTAAAGAAGTCAAAATCCAAAGATGATGTGCAAATATAATATCTGGATTAAAATCCTTCTTAGCTTTTTCTAGTCTTTTTCTAAAGGCTTCTTTCCAAATATCCACCATTTCTTCAGTCATGGATGAATATAAAGTATTTTCATAAGGCATAACATCGCTCATACCAACTATAGGAAAAGGTAGTTCTTCACTCTTAAAGGCTACAGGACATTGATGCTCATTATCTAAAATATCCCATAGATTTTTATCTTGGTACCCAAAGATAGCCCTTTGTTCATGATTATATTTTTTAAAACCTTCTATCATATTGGAGTAATATACTCCTGAACCTGTTTTTGATGGCAATTGTGCCAACACATGTAATATTTTCATATTTCCCTCTTTTCCATTTCTACATATATTTTATTACCTATTTGAAGTTCTTCTTCATTATTAAGTCTAATCATTTTATACTTATTATTTTTATACTCTATAATATATTCCATAAAAGAACCTTTGAAAATTTTACCTACCACTGTAGCCTCTTCTCCATTTTTAGATAATTTAATAGATTCTGGTCTTATAAAAAAACCATTATCCATATTAGTTGTCCCTATAAATTTAAGAGCAAACTCTGTTTTAGGATTTAAGTATATATTTCTTGCTGTGTCTATTTGTTCTATTTTACCTTTGTTCATCAAGATTATTCTATCAGCTATTGAAAATGCATCTTCTTGATCATGTGTTACAAATATCATAGTAATATTAAAAAGATCCCTTATTCTAAGAAGTTCTTCACGCATGGTAATCCTAAGTTTTGTATCTAGATTTGAAAAAGGTTCATCTAATAATAGTAGTTTAGGTTTTACTATTAAAGCACGACCTAAAGCTACCCTTTGTTGCTCTCCACCTGATAATTGGGTAACCTTTTTGTTTTCATAACCTTTTAAGTTTAGAATTTCAAGCATTTTTTTTCCTTCTATTAGAGCATCTTTTTTCTTGTATTTTCTAAATTTTAGTCCATATATTATATTTTCTATTACAGTCTTGTGTGGAAATAATCCATAGGATTGGAATACAGTTGCTATATTTCTCTCCTCTGGTCCTATATTTTCTATATTTTTATTATCTAATATAATTTCTCCACTATCTATTTGAATAAATCCACCTATAGATTGGAGTATTGTGGTTTTTCCACAACCTGAAGGCCCAAGGATACAGACTATTTCCTTTTCTTTTACAGAAAAAGTAATTTCCCTTAAAGCTTCTATATCATTGTAATATTTAGTTAATCTTTTAATTTCTAGAAACATTTTTTCTACTCCCGTTAAATATTCTATAGGATAATAAGCTAACTGATAAACATATTATAATTATAGTGCAAGAAAGTACAGAAGCTATCTCATACTTTCCACTAGATACTAAATCAAACAGTACTAAAGTTGCTACTTTCCTACTTGGATATACTAAAAATATTATGGATCCTATGGTTGTCATTGAAGATATAAAAGCATTTGTAAAAGAAAGAAATAATCCTGAGTAACTCATAGGAAATACTATGTCCTTTAATATATGTAGATTATGAGCACCCAAATCCTTTGCTGAATTTAAAGTTGGCCTTTCTATTTGGGTCATACTATTTTGTATTGTCCTAATAGACATAGGTAGCTGCCTAAATATAAGATTTAATATAACTATAATAGCTGTCCCCGTTAACTTCAAAGGATTCTTATTAAAAGCAAAAATATATCCTAAGCCAAAAAAAGTTCCTGGTACTATATAGGGCATATTCCCAATAAAATCTAATATTTTCATATACCTATTATTTCTAATATAAGAATAATAAGATAGTATTAAACCTATTAAACTTGAAAAAACTCCTGCAATTAATGAATATCCTATACTCCTTATGAAGCTATCTTTAATATATGGAATACTTTCTAAAATGTTATTTATTGTAAAATAGGTCTCTCCCTTATATTTATCTGTAATAGCAGATATAAAAATCGCTAAATATTGAATTATTAGCCATAATATAAAAAACAAAGCCAAGCCCTTTACTAGATGATATAATCCTGTCTTTTTAATTGTTGCCTTAGATTCTTTTAAATTTTTAGAAGCACTTTTTTGCTGCTTTGAAAAATAACTATATACTGTAAAAACTATTACAGAAGGAATAAAAAGTACCACTGAAATTGCAGATGCCCTCGGAGAATTCCCCTTGGCTATAATAGATAAATAAGCCTCTGTTGCTAAGGTATTAAATGCACCACCTATTATCATAGGGCTTGAAAAATCTGCCATTGATCTAATAAAACTCAACAAAAAACATACAGCTATGGCTGGTTTCATCAGAGGGATTACTATATCTATTAAAATATTAGTAGTCTTTGCCTTTAAAGATTTAGCAGATTCTATCATAGTATTATCAAAATGATCTAAATATCCTATTAGTAAAACTGAATTTAATGATGTAAATCCTAAAGTTTGTACAGATACTATTCCCCATAAACCATAGGGATTTATAGATAATTGTAATATTTTTTTTGTTATAAACCCATTTCTACCAAATAACTCTATATAAGTTAGAGACCCTATAAATGGGGGTGAAACCATAGTAAGGAGTAATATAAACATTATGACTTTCTTTTGTCTCTCTGTAATAAAAAATGTCATAAGGGATAAAGCCAATGCAAATATAGTAGACAAAAAAGCCGTAATACTTGCAGATATTATTGAATTTTTTACTAAGTAAAATTCCTCGTTTAGAAAAAAAAACTCTGATAGATTAAATTGTCCATCTCTATATAATGCCTTACTAAACACTGATATAAACGGGTATAAAACAAAGACTAAAATCAAAATAATTATACACATTTTCAGTATTAAATCCATTATATCTAAAGTCTTGTTCTTTATACCCATTTAATATCACCTATATTATTTTCCTTTAGTTATTTCTCCCCATTTTGTCAATATATCTTCTCTCATTGTACCAAAAGTGGAAATATCTTGGTCTATTAGTTTATCTTTTGGTAGACCTAAATCATAGCCTTCTATTCCTTCTTTTATCATTTGGGCACTATCTTTTCCGTCTAATTCTGAAAGCATTTTTTGATTTTCATCTCTTAACATAAAGTCTATAAATGCCTTTGCTATATCTGATCCTTCTCCACCTTTAAAAATAGCTACTCCTTCTGGTACCCATGGAATACCATCTTCTGGATAGATTACTTTTAAATTGTTTTTCTCCGATACATCAAATGATCCTTTATCTGCTGGTATAATTCCTATGGAAAATTCTCCTGCTACTGTTTTCTCTTGTGGATCCTTCCCTCTTTTTCCGTAGAAAGGTATATTGTCATTCAACTTTTCAAGATACTCCCAGCCTTTTTCTTCTCCCATCATATCTAGGATTCCCTTTACTGCACCATAGTTAGTTCCTGATATAGCTGGATTTGCCATTATTATTTCATCTTTATATTTAGGATCTGCAAGTTCTTCCCAAGTTGTAGGTGCTTCTAAATTATTTTCTTTTAATAGTTCTTCATTTACTAAAAATCCAACAACTGTTAAACCTTTAGATAACCAATAATTATCACTATCTATAAAACGTTGGTCTATTTTATCTACTTCTTTTGGTACATATTGCTCAAGTAGTCCTGAATCCTTGGCTGCCATAAAAGCATCTATCCCACCACCAAACCATAAATCAGCCATAGGTTGTCCACCTTCTGCCTCAATTCTAGCAATAACTTCTCCACTACTCATAGATAAAAATTCCACTTCAGCATTTACTTCTTCTGAGAAAGCATCAAATAGCTCTACATATTTTTCAGATGTAGTAACTACATTCATAGTCCTACCTTCAAAATCATATTTTTCTTCTTCTGTATCCCCTGCATCCTCTGTAGCTAAATCTTCAGTTGATTCTATATCTGTATCTTCAGTTCCTTCTTGGTCATTTTTTGAACACCCTGTATAAATCAACATACTAAAAACGATTAACATAATTAATAAAACTCTCTTTTTCATAATTAATCTCCTTTAATAAATATTTTATTTTGTTTAACATGCTCAATCATAGCACCAAAATAAACCTAAGTATATTAGGCTGAAAAATAATATTCAATTGTAATTAGGAATTTAAAATTTATAGTATTAGATTAAGCACTTGATATATTGGCATATTTTGCTATCTTTAACAAAGACCAATAGCTCTTATATCTAAGAACTTAACAAATCTAGTAAGATTGATTATTGGAAAAGCTTTGTGAAAGGATAACAAACTTTAAAACTTGCTTCATGCCATGAAGGATTATCTCCTTGTCATGTAAAGAAATTGAATAATGAATTTATAGATAATATACTTCTAAAAACATTTAGAAATTTTTCCATTATTTAACACTCCTTTCGCTACAATTTTATCACAATAGAAATAGTTTTCAATAAGAATATAATATATATAAATTTTGTCCTTTATTTTATTTCTATCACTAATATTTCTTGTATTTTTAAAATATATTAAAGCTTATACATTGATAAAAAGCTAATTTATTAGCAAAAACATGGAAAAAATAGAGCCTTGTCCTAATATTGATTTTACTTTTATATATCCACCTTGTTCTGAAATTATTTTTCTAGCTAAAAATAATCCTATTCCAACACCTTCAATACTTTTAGTATTCTCTCCTCTATAAAATCGTGTAAATATCTTGTTAATATCTGACTCACATATGCCCTCGCCTTCATCCTTGATATCTATACGACAGAATAGCTCATATTTCATTATGGATACATTTATTTTCTTATTATCAGGACTATATTTCACTGCATTGTCTAATATATTAAAAATAGCTTCTTGAGTCCATTTATTATCATGGACAAGTTCCATATCTTCACCATTAAATATAATATCTATTCCCTTTTCTTCTGCTTTTTTAGATATCATTGATATAGCTTGTAGAACTGTTTGTGATATTAATTGATTTTCTGCATTTAATTTTATAATTCCCGCTTCCAGCCTTGACATCTTAATTAAAGATTCCATAAGCCAATTTAACTTTTCAATTTGATTTTCCATGTTTTTAGTAAATTCTATCCTTTTATCTTCATCAAGATTTCCATCTAGCAATAAAGAGTTGTATATATTTAAATTTGCCAATGGTGTCTTTAATTGGTGTGATATATCTGAAATTAATTCGGTTATAGAATCCTTTTCTTTTTTCTGTTTTATGCTATGTGATTTTAAAATATCTGATAGCTTTATAATCTGGCTTTGTAGTTTAGAAAGCATTGTATCTTCAATTGTAGAAAATGTATCTACAGGGTTATCATCTATTATTGATTCAATAGTTCGGCTTAATGCCTCCAGTGTATTTCCTACATTCTTGGATACTAATATCATAAATATGATACAGATCACTATTATGGACACAGAAAAACCTGACACTATACCTAGTATCTTTATATTAAAATCAGAAAGAAAATATGAAATTCCCCCGACAAAAAATAGAGAAAATACAATTATTAAGGTAATAGTAATAATAAATAAGTTTTTTATGGAATTTTTCAATTATTATCACTCCACATATACCCTATTCCAAAAACAGTTTTTATAAAAATAGGACTTGAAGGATCATCTTCAATCTTAGTTCTAAGTCTACGGATATTTACACTAATAGTATTTTCATCTATAAAATCTCCATCTATATCCCAAATTTTTTCAAGAATTTGAGCCCTAGTTAGTACCTTTCCTTTGTTCTTTATAAATAATCCTAGTAATTTTACTTCTACTTTAGTAATAGGTATGTCTAAATCATTTTTAGTAAGACACAATTTATCAAAGTCAAATTCAAGCTCCTTAAAGCTATATATATTACTTTCAGCTATTCTCCTCTTTAATACTGCTTTTATCCGTTCTTTAAGTATTGGGAGGGAAAAAGGTTTTGTTATATAATCGTCTCCCCCTGCCTTAAATCCCTTTACTATATCTTCTTCTGTATCTTTAGCTGTCAAAAAAATAATAGGGGTATTCATATCTTTTCTAATGTACTTACATAAATCTATACCACTTCTATCAGGAAGATTTATATCCAGTATTATTAAATCTACTTTATCCTTCAATAGTTTTTCAGCATTTTTTCCATTATATGCGGATAATACACCATATCCTTCACCTTTTAAAGCAAAGGATATGCCCTCATTTAATAATTTATCGTCTTCTATTATTAATATGGTACTCATTTAATCAGATCCTTTAATTTTGTTGCCTATATTATAACACAAAGAGGGCTATTTCTAGCCCTCTTTGTGTTATAAATTATTCTATTTCTCTTAATCTTTCAACTATACTTGTATTTTGAATATCACTAAAACTTAAAATAGGTATTAATACTGCAATAGCAATTAGTATAGGCATACAAATAAATATTGGAAGCAAAGTAAAATGGTAACTAAAAAATGACATTTGTCCTGCAAAAGAATTGACTCCTAGATAAATAATTGGCAATCCTATTAAAAAAACAACTATAAAAGTGATTAAAGCATAATATAGTCCTTCAAAAATAAGCATTTTCCTAAGTTGTTTTCTTGTCATACCTATACTTTGGATTGTAGCAAATTCTTGTCTACGAGATATAATGCTTGTAATTATGACATTAGTAAAATTTAGTATACCTATTAAAGCAATTATAAAGCTTAAAGTATATCCTACAGCAGTAAAAGTAGCTATCATCTCATTATACTCTTGTTCATAAATTGATTTTGAACGATAATCTAAAGTTGGCATTTCCTTTACCTTGTTTTGCATATAATTTTCTACATCTTCAATATAATCATCTTCCACATTAAATAAAGCAGTCATTATTGACATATTATCTGTATGCTTTACATACTCTGCTGATGGAATATATATATTACCTGCACCTACAATGAATTTCCCACTATAAATATATGATGGTAAATTATCAACAGCTGCCATTATAGTGTATTCCTTAGTTTTTCCATTGTCTGATGATAAGGTTATTTTATCACCCACATGATACATGTCGATATCCCTAGTTCTTTTTACTATTATTGCATAGTCCCCTGTTTTAAATGGCTCATAATCAAGTTCACCCTCAACTACATATTGGTTTAATAGTGGAAGTAACTCGTTGTCCATTCCATATACATCAATTAAAGTTTTCTTACTCATAAGGTTGTTCTCAAAAATATCTTTGTATTTATCATCTACTGTTTCCATCTTATCCTTCAATAACAATTCTATTTTCTCAGTAATAGGTACATTTACTTGCCTATTATATAATTTGTAAACACCTTCAACACCTTGAAGCTGTTCTATCTCCTTACATAATTCTTCTGTAACAGCATTGGAGTTTTCCTCATGGAAATTCCATCTATAATATGTAGCATCTCCTATGGAAAAATCACTTCCAACCCGTCTCTTTAAATATTCGTCCATATCAAATCCAGATACCATTGTATAGACACTATTTAACAATATCATACTAATAGACAGTGAGATTATAACTACAAAAGCTTTTTTCTTATTTCTAAATATATTTGAAAATGCCATCTTATGAAGTTTTGCTCCATTAGATGATTTCTTCAACTTTTTCTTTCCCTTATTAGATAATCCTGTATATTTGACTGCCTCAATAGGTGATGTTTTCGCAGCAATTTTGGCAGGTTTATAACAGCTTACTAACACAGTCCCTATGGAAAATAGAGCAGAACCAATAAATATAATCGGATTTATTGATATAGTAGAATGTGTTATAGTTGATATTTGCATAACATATGGCAAAAGAATTATTCCCACTAAATATCCAATGGCTAGTCCAATAGGAACACCTATAAGCGAAAGCATCATTGCCTGTTTGATAATTAGCTTTTTTAGTTGTCTTGAGGTTGTACCTATTGTCTTAAGAAGTCCATAAAACCTTGTATCTTTAATTATAGATATATAAAACAGGTTATAAATAATAAGATAACCACTTAGAACTATTAAAGATAATAAAACTACCAATGATAGTATATTACTAAGTTCCATTGATGAGCCACTACCTATATATGCCCAATTTACTCCATATTCAATATTATCTGGTTCAAATCCACTGTCATACAATATTTTAAGTAAATTTTCCTCAATATTATATTTATTATTTAGCATTACATCAAGATTAATTACACCTGCATAAGAACCTGTTTCTCTAGAATATTCCTGATCTATATCCGAAAGATTTTTTTCTATAAATTCTTTTGATACACAGGCTGCACTTGCCATAGATACTATATCCCCTTCATAATATCCAGTTAAAATAAAATCTTTACTATAATCCTCTTCATTGATACTATATTCTAGTGTAATATCCTGCCCCAATTCATAATTTAAACCTAACATATCTAAAGTTATGGTATCTAACACAATTTCATTTTCTTTTTTTGGCATATTTCCCTTCATAAGTGGTGTTATAAATCTATATTTAGCTTCATTTTCATCTACATAATTTATTTCAACTTGTCTTTTTGCAAGCTGTTGGTTTTCTGCAACAGCCACTGGAATAGTTATTCCATATTCTTTTATATCCTTATGTTCTTTTAATATTTCATATTCTTCTGTTGTAAGATATTTAAATCCTCCATGATTTGAGCCTCCTACTTGTCTCATAGTGCTATATTCAATGGATTTCATCATACTTACTCCTATGGTAAATACAGAGGTAAATAAAACAGTAGTAAGTATGATAGCTACTATAGCAAAATTATTTCTCATTCTATTGGTCTTAATGCTAGATTTCGCTAATTTATTTATAATAGCCTTATTATTATTTTCATACATTAATTATCACCTCTTATGATTTTCCCATCTTCTATTCTAATAATCCTATCTGCAAGCTGTGCAATTTCTTCATTGTGGGTAATCATAACTATTGTCTGATTGAATTTTTCACTGGTTATCTTTAAAAGCCCTAAGACTTCTTGACTTGTTTTACTATCTAAGTTGCCCGTAGGCTCATCCGCTAAAATTATAGCTGGTTTTGTAGCAAGTGCTCTTGCTATGGCTACTCTTTGCTGTTGACCACCTGATAGATTGTTTGGTAGATTATTAATCTTTTCAGAAAGTCCAAGGGTTTTTATAATATTGTCTAAATGCTTTTTATCTATTTTATTTCCATCAAGCTCTATAGGAAGTATAATATTTTCGTAAACATTTAATATAGGTACTAAATTATAGTTTTGAAATATAAAACCTATATTTCTACGTCTAAATACTGCCAATTCATCATCTTTCATTGAAAATATATCTTTACCACTTACATATACCTTGCCTTCTGTTGCCCTATCTAAACCTCCAAGCATATGTAATAATGTACTTTTCCCACTACCAGATGTACCTACAATTGAAACAAATTCACCTTTTTCTATTTCTAAATCCACTCCATCAAGAGCTTTTACTAAATTAATCTTTTCATCATAATACTTCTTTAATTTTTCTGTCTTTAATATAGTCATTGTAAAATCCTCCTTTAAATAAAAAATAGACCATAATTATCTTATGATCTAAATTATACATACTAGTTCTTACAATCCCATTACAAAGTAATATAAAATTTAATATAGCTAATTTAATTGATTAAATGTGCGTTTGGAGAAAATCGATATAATAAGGGAACAAATTATAGCTCCTATAAGGACAATTTCAGGAGAGTTTATCCAGTTTTGAAACAACCCTCCATATAATGCTTGACCAATAGGCATAGCACATAGAGATACTCCCAATAAACAAGAAATTACTTTTCCTACTATTTCAGGTGGAGTTTGTCTCTGGATAAATGTCATCATTTGAATGCTAAACATAGTTGCAAATATCATAATAAAAAATCCCATTGCAGATATTATAATATAGGTAAATAAAGATGATGTTGTATATGACAACACTAATACCATGGGAATAATTGAAAATGTACAAGCTATCAACAGATAGTGTAAGTTTTTAATGTTCAATTTTTTACTTAAAATCCCTGTAATAATCCCTCCAATAATTGACCCCATGGCTAATATCCCTTGTGCTATACCATATAATTCATCACTAAGATTTAAGGTTTTTATTATGATAGATGGCATACCTACAATAAGCATTGATGTTAAAAATAAATTAAATGCAGAAATTATCAATATAGATTTTCCTAAAATTGATTTCTCTTTTAATATAAAATTAATACTTAATGTCATATCATCTTTAATAATAGAAAATACACTACCTGAGGATTTACTTTTTTCAAAAGGAATTTTAATAAATATCTCTATGATTGCAGAAAAAATAAAGCATATTATACTTACAATTAAAATTGGCATAATTCCATAAGCACCGAAAAGAATTCCTCCAATTGCAGGTCCTATTAAATTAGCTAAAGAGCTAACTAAATTTATAATGGAGTTTCCCTGCATTATTTTATCCCTATCTAGAAGTAAAGGAATACTAGCCTGAACTGCTGGCTGATAAGTTCCTTGAATCCCATATAAAATCATTAAAATGATAATTAAAAATGGAACAAAAGATATGTTTTTATAAAATAAAACATAAACTAAAACAGTAATTGCTGTTAAAAAATCTAGAATTACCATTATATTTCGTTTGTTTTTTCTATCCGCCACAATTCCACCAATTAAAGACATGATTATCATTGGAATAAATGATAATGCTGAAACCAGTCCAAATAGAGCTACAGATCCTGTTTTTCTTAATAGATATAGTGGTAGAGCAAAACGTAAAATAGTGTTTCCAAATAATGAAATAATTTGCCCAATTATCACGAGCGTAAAATCTTTAGTAAATAATTTGTTTTCCATATGAAGCATCTCCTTTTATTTTAGATACCAACCGTTGGTATGTATCTGTTTTTTTAATAGCTGCCTTTAATTAGGCAGCTATTAAAATTTTATATTATCTTATTGATAAATTTTTCAATTTAATGATTTTTTCAGAAAGATTTTCATTGAAAATCTCCATTCCTATTCCTTTTAATAAAAGGTCATAAAACTTTATTTTGTTTACTAGTTCATCAACAGACACATCATAAACTAAGGGATTTAACCAAATATTAAAAAGTAATATTATTACTTCTGCTAATTCTTTAGGATAATCTGTTTTAATAGAACCATCTTGTATTCCTTCTTCTATAATTGGCTGCACATGGTTAGGAACAACCTCTTCTATAAGTCCCTTCATTTGCATAGCAAGTAAGTTAGGATTCTCCAATAATTTTGGTGAACTTAAAAACATTAAATCTTGATTTGGATTTTCTATAGATTTATCAAATATTTTTCTTAACTTTTCTAACCCTGTTAAATCCTCACTATTTATTATACTTAACATAGAATCTTCTGCAGAAGAATAAATACGTTGAGCTACAGACTCTAAAATTTCCTCTTTAGATCTAAAATGGTGATATATAGCTCCTTTGGTTAAACCTCCAAGGTTATCTACTATATCTTGAATAGAAGTATTCTCATATCCCTTTTGAGTAAATAGTTCTAAGGATACGTCTAAAATACGTTCTATTGTTTCTTCAGGATATTTATTCCTAGCCATAGTACCACTCCTTATCATGAACATACTAACGGTATGTTTACTTTAACACGATTTTATTTTCTTGTCAATTGATTGTTATTCCCACTTAACTTCTATAGAGTTTCTCTTATTTATAATATTTACAGATGTTATTGAGTTTCTTACTAAATAATATCCATTTTTTAAAGATTATGATAAATTAAATTGTCCGTCTCTATATAGCTCTTTATTTTTGAAATTTAAATGGTATAATATAAACACTAAATTTAAAATATTTATTTTTACTTCTTCTATAAAAATTATCATGTAGTACTAGAAACTATCTTTGTTTGATCAATTTTCTATGTGAAATATTCGATTACAGCATTACTAAAGTTGTTTAAAATAAGGTGGGAAATATATTCTTTGATTTCATTACTTTCTTCCTTAGGATAAACGTATTTAAATTTTCCATAAGGACCCCATTTTAATTGTCTATTTTCTTCATTCAAATCAAGTTGAGTTTTAGGAAATCTAGTAAGTATAAGTTCCTTGGCAGTAGCCGTAAATCTATGTTGTATCAGTTCAAAAGTAATTTTTTCATTGTAATCTCCTAATTGAGCTCTCAATTCATCTAATAACTCCTTATAATCAGTTTTCCAATTGTCATATCTCATAATAGGAGCAATAATAAATCCTATAGGATATCCAGCTTTTGCGATCTTTCTTGCAGCTTCTATTCTTTCATGAAAACTAGAAGTATTATGTTCAAATTTATTTATTACATATTTAGTATTAATACTGAATCTAAATTTAGTATGATTATTATGTTTTATCTTTAAAAAAGAATCTACATTATCATATTTAGTAATCACTCTAAGTCTACCATTTTTACTATTTGCAAAAAACTCTATACATTTTTTAAGATTTCCTGTCAAATGTTCAAGAGCGATTGAATCTGTAATACTCCCTGATTCAAAAGTAGTTATATTAGGTAAATTCTTATCTATGTGAGCTTGAATAACATCAAGTATATCCTGAATATTTACAAATACCTTCATAAAAGGTTTCTCCCCTTGAGTTGTTTGCAAGTAACAATATTCACAGTGGCCTGGACATGAACTTGATAGAGCAAATTGATAATCTGCTGATGGTTTACAAGGCCTTAATTTCTTTTCTTTAGTTATAGTTAAATAAATAGTTTTCTTTGCCTTAACATAATTTTCAGAAGGTGATTTACCTTCAATTGAAACATTTCTAGTTTCTATTATTGGAACATTTAACTTTTCTAATTGAGACTTAGCAAATTTGCCAACCTCATATTCTAAACTCCTAGGATTAATAAATGCTTTATCTGGTATAAAAAATTTCACTTTTTCCACCTCAATTATAATATAAGCCTCTTTAATGATATCTTCTAAAGTACTTATTGTACCAAAAGACCTATGAAAATATACTGTTTAAATCCTAGAAGTCTTAATCTAAAGGTATTTGTTTGATGTTTAAAATTTTTTCCTATTAAATAAAGTACTATTCATGTTTCTTTCTATAAACAAACTTAGTGTGTAGAAGTTCGTGAGCTTTTTCTCCATAAGGCTCTCCTAAAAACTCTTCATATATCTTTTTAATAGATTTATTTTTATATGAAAGTCTTAATTCTTTGTCTTTATCTACACCGTGAAGACCTTCCATACGTTTCTCTACTATTGAAACATCTCCATGTATAAATGGTTGTCCACCACCATCTATACATCCACCTGGACATGCCATTATCTCTATTACATCATAGTGCTCTATCCCTTTTCTCACATTGTTTAACAATTCCCTTGCATTACCAAGTCCACTTGCAACTGCAACCTTTAAAGTCTTACCATCTATTTCAATCTCTGCTTTTTTAATACTTTTTAATCCTCTTAAATCATTAAATTCTAGTTTTTCCAGATCCTTTCCAGTTATCATGTGATATGCAGTTCTTAAGGCTGATTCCAAAACTCCACCTGAAGCACCAAATATATCTCCAGCTCCTGATGATTCTCCTAATGGATTATCAAATTCTGTATCAGGTAGATCAGCAAAAGATATAGAAAAGTCCTTTATCATAGATGCTAATTCCCTAGTAGTAATTACATAGTCTACATCACTATAGCCTTCTCCACCTAGTTCTGGTCTTGCAGATTCATATTTTTTTGCAACGCAAGGCATAACTGATACCACTACTATATCCTCTGGGGAGATATTATTCTTATCTGCAAAATATGTTTTAACTATTGAACCGAACATCTCGTGAGGTGATTTGCATGTTGATGGTATATCCAGCATATCTCCAAAATTATGCTCAATAAATTTTACCCAACTTGGACAACAGCTAGTAAGTATAGGTAATTTTCCACCATTTTTTAATCTATGAACTAATTCTGCCGCTTCTTCCATAGTAGTAAGGTCCGCAGCAAAATCTGTATCGAAAACATAATCAAATCCAAGATTCTTTAATGCACTAACCATTTTCCCCGTTACTACCGTACCTGGTTCCATACCAAACTCCTCACCTAATGCCACTCTAACCGCAGGAGCAGTCTGAACTACAACAGTTTTATTACTTCTTAAAGCATCGTATACCTTTCCAACACTATTTACTTCTGCAAGTGCTCCAGTAGGGCATACTGCTAAACATTGTCCACAAAATGTACAATTAGTCCTATGCATAGGATTATTATATTGGGTTCCTATAACAGTATCAAAGCCTCTTCCAATATCTGTTAAAGTACCTACTGTTTGAACATTCATACATACTGTTTCACATCTTTTACATAGAATACATTTATTTGGATCTCTTACTATGGACAAACTACTATCATCTATTGGAAACTGTATAGTTTCTCCTTCAAATCTTATTCTATCTATATTAGCCATTTGTGCTAAGTCTTGAAGCTCACAGTTTCCATTTTTAACACATACTAAGCAATCTTTTGGATGATTAGACAATAAAAGCTCTATCATAGTCTTTCTTGTATTGATTACCCTTAAAGTATCAGTTCTTATTTCCATACCTTCTTTTGCTAATGTATTACATGCCGGAACCATCTTACCACGTTTTGTTTCAACCATACAAACTCTACAATTAGCTTCTTGATTTACTAGTCCCAGTCCATGTAAGTCGAGATGACATAGAGTGGGGATATTAACATTTACTTTCCTAGCAGCTTCTAGAATAGTACTACCTTCTTCTACTAAAACATCTTTACCATTAATTTTTAAATTTATCATAAGACACCTCTATTTTCTAATAATAGCTTTAACAGGACATGCTTCTAAACAAGCATTACATTTTATACACTTATCTCTATCTATTCCATGTCTGGATTTTGGTGACCCTGAGATTGCATCTACAGGACATTTCTTTTTACATATACCACATCCAATACAATTGTACATTACATAATATCTCAATAAATCTTTACATACTGAAGCTCTACAGGTCTGCTTAAGTATATGTTCTTCGTATTCTTCCTTAAAGTAATGCATAGAACTAATAACAGGGGTAGTAGCAGTTTTACCAAGGCCACATAAGCTTGCATCTGTAATTACAGTACAAAGGTCATTTAGTAAAACAAGATCATTGATTTCTCCTTTTCCTGATGTGATTTTTTCCAATATCTCAAGTACCCTCTTATTCCCTATTCTACATGGAGTACATTTTCCACAGGATTCATCTACAGTAAAATCCATAAAAAACTTAGCAATATCAACCATACAGTCATCCTCATCCATTACTACCATACCACCAGACCCCATTATGGAACCAATTTCCTCTAGGGAGATAAAGTCTACTTTAGTATCAAATAAATTTGGAGGTATACACCCACCAGAAGGTCCTCCTGTTTGCACAGCTTTAACTTTTTTACCGTCTGGTATTCCTCCACCTATTTCAAAAACTATTTCATTTATAGTAGTTCCCATAGGTACTTCTACAAGACCAGCATTAACTACTTTACCTACTAATGCAAATACTTTGGTCCCTGCAGAGTCTTCTGTACCAATGGATTTAAACCAATCAGCACCATTAGTAATTATCTGGGCTATATTTGCAAAGGTCTCAACATTATTTATTATAGTTGGCTTTCCAAATAATCCTTTTTCATAAGTTCTATATACTTTTGCCTGTGGCATTCCTCTTTTCCCTTCCACAGATTGAATTAAAGCAGTACCTTCACCACATACAAAAGCTCCAGCTCCAAGTCTAATTTTTAAATCAAAATCAAAGCCACTTCCAAGTATATTTTCTCCAAGTAAATTATATTCTTTAGCTTGTTCTATAGCTTTTTTAAGCATTACGACCGCTTTTGGATATTCCGCTCTAACATATAAATATCCATAGTTTGAACCTATAGCTTTTCCAGCTATTATCATGCCTTCAATAACGCTATGAGGATCTCCTTCAAGTATAGATCTATCCATATACGCTCCCGGGTCCCCTTCGTCAGCATTACAGATTACATATTTTACATCTGACTCTACACCTGCTGCACTTTCCCACTTCCTACCAGTAGGAAATCCTGCCCCACCTCTGCCACGAAGATTAGAATTTTTGATAATATCAATTGCTTCAGTGGTATCTAAGTCAAATAGAACTTTTTGCAAAGAAAAATAGCCACCTAGTGCAATATATTCTTCTATGCTTTCAGGATTTATAATGTCATAATTTTTAAGTGCAATTCTTTGTTGTTTTTGATAGAAGTCACCACTTAAAGTAATATTGTTATTTTCAACTATATACTTACTATCCTTAGATAGCCTGTCCAACAGTTTTGGATATTCAGTGTCTTTTATTTTTTCTAGCATGGAATTATTACTCATTCTTATCACCTGCTCTCAATTCATTTATTATAGTCTTAACATCTTCAATCTTAAAAAACGGATATACATCTTCATTAATATTTACTACAGGTGCCAAAGCACATTGTCCTACACATCTGGTTTCCACAATTGAAAACAATTGGTCATCTGTAGTTTCTCCTACTCCAATTCCTAATTCTTTAGAAAAAGCATCTAAAATATCATTCGCTCCTTTTACATAGCAAGCAGTACCCATGCAAACACTTATAGAATATTTGCCCTTTGGAATTAAACTAAATCTTGAATAAAATGTGATTACCCCATAAATAGTAGATCCTGGAATGTCCAATGTCTCGGCAATTTTAGTAACTACTGGTTTAGGAATATATCCAAATAAGTCTTGAGTTTTATGCAATACCTCAATAAGATCTGATTCGCTTTCAACACCATTTAAAAACTGGTTTACAACTTCATACTTCTCTTTTTCTTGGGTTATCATTTTTTCCCCTCCATATAAAAACATATTCATATAATATCTCTAATATTCCTGCCTTTTTAACATATCATAGCAAATATTTAGTAAAAACGAAAGATGTTTTTAGAATATTCTGTATTAAAAATGTATTTTGTATGTTTTGACTAAATTTATTTTTCTGTTAATATGTTGTATATTACCTTATCTAAATTTTCATCTGGATAATTCTACTTGATGATTTAATATATTGTAAACTTTTGGTTCATTTTTATTTTACTATATTTATAAATATTTCTAACTCCAGAACCTAGTTAATACATCCTCCTAAAATTTTTCTATATTTTCTTTTTTATTTACTGCACATTAAAGAAAAATAGTCTTCAATTTGGAAAATTATTTGTATTAGTTTATAATTATGTTATACATTAAACTAAGGAAGGAGCTTTTATGATAGATATACTTTTAATTCTAGTATTACAATTAGTATATGTTCCAATCTTAACTCTTAGGACCATATTTTTAGTTAAAAACATGACTACAATAGCAGCAATTCTTGGATTTGTAGAAGCACTTATATATGTATTTGGATTGTCTCTTGTATTTAGTGGGGAACAAGGACCACTTGCAATGTTAGTATATGCTCTTGGATTTGGACTAGGTATACTTGTAGGTGGAGCTGTTGAAAATAAACTTGCAATTGGATATAACAGTTTTACAGTAAATCTTATGAATAAAAATATAGATTTAATTAACCATCTAAGAAATGAAGGATTTGGAGTTACAGTTTTTGAAGGAGAAGGCAGAGACAGCAAAAGATATAGTTTAGACATCCTTACAAAGCGAAATAGGGAAGAAGAACTTTTAGATTTGATTACCGAGTATGAACCAACTGCATTTATTGTTTCTTATGAGCCAAGAAGATTTAAAGGTGGATTCTTAGTTAGTTCAATGAAAAAGGCTAAAAAATTGAAACTACCATCTATGAAAAAAAGCAATCAAACTGAGAAGAAATAGTATGTTAATCAATTATAATAAAAGTTAACCGAAAATATAAAAGTCTTGAACCCTTTATTTCAAAGAGGTTCAAGACTTTTGTCATCTTACTCCAGCCGTAGGTTGCGGACTTCTAGCTCTTTACAGTCGCTACAAACCTTGCCAACCCTGACAGGGGTAATTCTATTCATTCCATCTACGCTAAAAGCTTGATGCAATGAGGAATTACTCCCACTCAAAGATTATAAAAATATCTTTACTTTAGAGTGTATTTTTCAATGGTTGTAGTATTTGTATTATTTGATTTATCTGTGTTTATTTAGTGTTTAGAAGTTTTTAGTACTGTTTTAGTACTACAGATTTTTATTCCTCTCTTGTTTCAAAATAAATATATGCAACTTTTAATTCACATTTATAATATATTTCTCCATCACTAAATACTCTTTTTTCAAATTTATTTTTCAAGTAATTATAGTCAAGATTATATTTCTTACTAATTTCCAATAATTCCTTGTAATTATCTTGGATATCTTCAATTAATATATTTTTATTTACTTTCATTATTTCAAGATTACAATCTATTCCCATATCGTAAAGAAGATTAACAATATGAATATATTCTTGTTTCCTTAAAATACCCTTTTTCCCTGTACTGTTAATAATACTATCATATTTACTTCTTTGCATAGTCCAAACAAATAAAACTTTCTCACTTGCTATCTCTAGCATATTATTAATAGCCTGCTTCATATCTTGTATCCTATATATACAGTTAACCCCATATATTACGTCTACTTCATATAAGCTAATATTTTCGATTTTATCTTGTACAAGTTTTATATTATTTATTTCTCCAATTTTATCTCCAAGTTTATTTAACATATCAGGAGAAAAATCAACAGCTATAATACCCTTTTGTTTCTTAGCCATGGGTATTGTAAATTGACCAGTACCTGCTCCAAATTCCAACACATTCTTATTTTCACCTATAATACTAATTATCTTATCAAGGGTTTCAGGGCAATACTGATATAATGATGGTTTATTATCATACTCTTGACTGTAATGTTTCCAAAATTCTTTTTCTACATCATCATCACATGCCCTTTTAGTACTAAACTCATCTTTAGAAACTAAAGTTTCCATCCACATTTTATTGGTATCATTTTTTAATTGTTTTATAAATAAACTATAATTCATCCTTTTCCCCCTATTAATAAAATATTGAAAACCATATCTAAACCCAAAATCAAATGATTTATTAATAGTAGTTTTTAATTTATATGTTTTATATGTTTTATATGTTTTATATGATTTTCCCTTTATCTAATCTTATCATTCTATCAGCGAATAAATTCACTACTTCTTCATCATGAGAAATAAAGAGATATGACATATAATTCTTTCTCTTTATCTCTTTTAGAAGAGATAGGATCTGAGCTTGAACAGATATATCTAATATTGAGGTAACTTCATCTAAAATAAGTACCCTTGGTTCAAGTAGTAATCCTCTTAAAATAGATAATCTTTGGATTTCTCCTCCACTAACTTGATGTGGATACCTTGTCAAAATTTTACTATCTAGCTTTAAATCATCTAGTAATTCGTCTATTTTACCCTCTTTACTTTTTACAGAGATTTTAAAATTATTTAGTGGTTCAATTATACTTTTACCCAACTTTATAGATGGATCAAAGAAAGAACCTGGATTCTGTGATATAAACTGTATTTTCTTTCTATATAGCTTAAGTTCTTTTTTATTCAATTTTGATAAATCTACCTCTTTATAAAAGATAGAACCTTTATCAGGTTTTTCTAAACCCAATATCAATCTAGCAATAGTAGTTTTACCACATCCACTCGGTCCCATTAAAGCTAAGATTTCGTTTTCTCCAAGTGTAAAGTTCACTTCATCTAATACTAAATTTTCACTAGAATTGACTCCACTACAATACTTCTTACTAATATTTATTAATTTAATCATAGAGAAAGCACCTAACCTTTCTACCTGATATATTGTATAAATTAGGTTTTTCTAATTTACATCTTTCTGTAGCATATTTACATCTATTGAAAAATCTACAACCTGCTATATCTTCTGTTGGTGATAAGGCTTTTCCTAAAATAGGCTTCATACCATTTTCAGGTAAAGATTTTAAAAAATCAATAGTATATGGATGCATAGGCTTTTCTATAATATTTTCTCCAATTTCAATTACTTCACCACTATACATAACTATAAGTTCGTCACAAAAATCTTTAACTAAAATTATATCATGAGTTATAATAAGCATAGATTCTATCCCTTGATTTTTTATCTGATTAAACACTTTAATAACATCTTTTTGAACCTTTTTATCTAACCCTTTTGTAGGTTCGTCAGCTATTATCCAGTCAGGATTACTAGCTATAGATATTGCAGTCAAAACTCTCTGTTGCATCCCACCACTTAATTGAAATGGATATGAATTTAAAACTCTTTCAACGTCTTCAAATCCAAACATCCCAATTAACTCTCTAGATTTATTGTAAATATCATTCTTTTTATTATAAATTAGTCTTAATGATTCTTTAATTTGTTGTTTTACTTTTCTTATAGGATTTAAAGACTCACCTGGATTTTGTGGAATATATCCAAAAACATTACCTAAGTATTTAGCTCTTTCTTTTTTATTTATTTTTTGAAGATTTAAGTTATCATAATAAATATTTCCATCTATAACAGCATATTTAGGTAATAACCCCAATATGCCTAAGGCTAAAACACTTTTACCACATCCTGTTTCGCCTACAATTCCAGTAACTTTATTTTTTTTTATTGTTATATCTGTGCTTCTTAATGCTTTAACCTTTTGTCCTCTTGTATTAAATTCTACCTGGAAATTTTCTAATCCTATATCAGAATTTAGATTCATATTATTTCTTCACTCCTCACATCAAAAATATCTCTCAAAAAATCTCCAATCATATTTATAGACATCAATGTAAGAAAAATAAAAAATCCCGGCACTATTATCAAATGAGGATAAGTTCTATAATACAGCCTAGCATCATTTATCATTACACTCCAGTCTGGAGAGGGTGGCTGTACTCCCAATCCCAAAAAGCTCAAAGATGCTATTGCTAATATAGCTCTTCCTGTTCTTATTACAAATAAAATTACAATATTAGGAAATATATTGGGCATTATATGTTTAAAAATAATAGATGTATCATTACTCCCTAAACAAATCATAGCTTCGATATATGGCTCTTTTTTTATTTTTAATATTTCAGTTCTGATTATTCTAGAAAATCCTGCCCAAGAGCTTATACTAAGTGCCAATATTAAGTTTTTAATATTAGGACCCAAAACTCCCGCAATAGCTATAATAAAACACATTTGTGGTAATGCTTGAAATATATTAGTTATAGAAGTTAATAAGTAATCAATTCTTCCACCATAATATCCTGCTATAGTTCCAATTAAAGCCCCTATAGACATTGAAACTATTGTAGCTATTAAAGCTATTAGTATTGATGTTTTTGCTCCATGAATTATCCTACTTAATAAATCTCTACCTAATGCATCTGTTCCTAGCTTATGTTCTGCACTAGAAGTTTCGAGCCTTCTAGCAGAATCTTGATAATTTGGATCATAAGGTGCTATTTCATTAGCAAATATAGAGCTTAAGACTATTATCATTAAAATAGATACTGCTATTATACCTGCTATCTTTTTATTGTTTTTCATATTTAACATCTCCTATCCTAATCTTAGGATTTATAATTATAGATATTATGTCTATCATAGTTGTCACTAGCACGAAAATAAATCCAGTAATTAAAACATAAGATTGTAAATATGGGAAATCTTTAAGATAAATAGATTCTATTGCATAACTACCTAATCCCGGTAATGCAAAAATAGTTTCTATAACTGCGGACCCTCCTAGTATAGACCCCATAAAATTAGCCAATAGGGTTGATACTGGCAATATAGAATTTGGTAGTATATTTCTAATATATAAACTATATTTAGAGATACCCTTAGCTTTATGAGCTAAATAATACTGTTTCCCCATTTCTTGTATCATTGAAGATCTCATAACTCTAATAGTAGTTGCAATAGTAACAAGAGATAAAGAAAATGCTGGCATAATCATATATCTCCATCCACCATTTCCAGAAGTAGGTAATAATCTCAGAATCTCAGAAAAAATCAAAATAAATAAAAGCCCTAGCCAAAACGAAGGAAGGCTTAGCATAATATTAGTCATAAATTTAATTAAACTATCTATAGCAGTATCTTTATATATAGCCGATATAATACCTAGGCTTATGCCTAACAAACTTGTTATAGCTATGGAATATGTAGCTAACTTAAAAGTCACAGGTAATTTTCTTTTAATCATTTCTGATACGGATTCGTTATTAGAATATGACTTTCCTAAATCACCTTTAATTACACCTTTTACCCAATCAAGATATTGAAGATGCACTGGTTTATTTAATCCCAGGTCTTCTCGCCTTTCTTCTATTTGCTTTGGTGTAGGGCTAAAGTTTCCACTTCTACTCAATGATAATTCAGCTGGATCTCCTGGGCTTATTAAACCCAGAAGAAAAGCAATTATTGTTATTCCAGCTAATACTATAAAAAGAGATTTAATTCTTTCCATAATATATTTTTTCATATTACTTAGCCCATTCTATTTCAGGCAATTCTAAACCATACATTTCTGCTTTATAATTTGTCAATTTATTTGTATGTCCCATAATATTAGTATCATTAAATAAAGGGAATATTGGATAAGTTGTTGTAGATAGTTCTTGAACCTCATTATATATTTCTTCTAATTTATCAACATCTAACTCTTGATCTGCTCTTGTCATCAAACTATTTACTTCTTCATTGTTATAGCCTAAGCTATAATTCCCATTATGATCACCTGAAACTAGCATAAATCTTCTAAATATTGTAGATGGTTCTCCATTTGAAAGACCTTGTTGTAGTCTTGCAAATCCAAAATCTCCTTCTTTTAACTTTTCTCGTATAACTGAATATTCCATAGGCTGTATCTTAACATCTATACCTATCTCGGCTAACCAAGGTGCTATTAATTCTGCTTCAGTCTTTTGCGTTGGAGCATTCCCATTTATATAATAAACTGTCTCTAGTCTTTCTTCTCCAAGAACTTCCTTTGCTAATTTTTTAGCTTTTTCCATATCCTCTTCAACTGAAAAGTCTTTATAAAAAGGAGTTGAATAATTTAATATATTAGTCGTCGGAGATCCATAGCCAAAGTAAACTACATCTACTATCTCTTGACGATTTAAAGCCAAGCTTATGGCTTCTTTTAATCTAAGATCATTAAATGGTTCTTTTTCACCATTAATAACCAAAAATCTTATCATGGTAGAGCCAGTAGTAACTACTGAAAATTTATCATCCTTCTTTAGTTCTTCAGCTAAAGCAGGTGTTAATGAATCTAAGTCCAATGTTCCATGAATCTCTCCTGCTTTTAAAGCAGAATACCTAGTATCTACATCTGGAATCGATCTTATTTTTAAGGATTTTGCTCTTGCCTTTTCTCCCCAATATTCTTCATTTCTTTCTAGCATTACAAAGTCGTCTTTCTTGTTTTCAGTGATTTTAAAAGGGCCTGTCCCAATTGCAATTCCATTGAAATTTCCTTCTTCATCAAAGTTTTCTGGACTATATATCGGACTTCCAAAATTAACCATTCTATATAGTTGTGTTGGTTTAGGTTCTTCAAAGACTAACTTAAACTCATAGTCTCCAGTTTTCTCATAAGAAACTAATCCAGGATAGTGTGAGTCTATATCTAGTGGATAGTAAGAAGAAGGCTTTACTCCTATACTCATTCTATCAAAGTTAGCTATAACAGCATCTGCATTAAAGTCTTGTCCATCATGAAACTTTACGCCTTCCCTTAGTTTAAATGTCCATTCCTTTCCATCATCTGACATTTTCCATTCTTCCGCTAAAGATGGTACAGGTTCTCCATTTTTTCCTTGTCTTATAAGTGGTTCCCAAACATATAAAATAGAACTACAATAATATCCATCCTCTTCTCCTGGTGCTAAATGTCTTTTACCTCCTAAGACAATTGTCTCGTCTTTCTCTACTGCTTCTTCGCTGTTAGTTTCTTGTATGTCTTCATTATTACTCTGGCATCCTACCAATGCCAAAGAAAATATTAATGAAAAAACTAAGAAAATTCTTAAACCTCTCTTGTTTAAATTGTTTAGCATATAATTCCTCCATTATAGTATTTGAATTATAAATAAACAATATAAAACCAACTCCTCTGGATCGGAAGAGTTTGGTTATATATAGGTACTCAGACTTAGTCTTACGACATCACTGTAGCGTCACTGTGAAGGATTTTCACCTTACTTCCCCTTTTTAGTCTATTTATTTTTCTCAATCCATTATATAATGAATTGATATAAAGAGCAACATATTTAAAAACAAAGATAGTTATCATCAGAATGATATCTCCTGCTAGTCCTATATCTAAAACTCAATGATTATAGGAATATTTTCATTCTAGATTTGTATTTTTCAATGGTTGTAGTATTTGTATTATTTGATTTATCTGTGTCTATTTGGTGTTTAGAAGTTTTTAGTATTGTTTTAGTACTATAGAATGTAACCTGTGATTTACCCTATGTAGTAGGATATAGGATAGTTAAAATTTTTCTAAAATATTTTCCACATAATAATTAATACCTTCTTTTGAATCAATACTAATAATTTTATGAGCACTAATAATATAGTCCTCTCTAGACAGAGTTTCATCAATTAATTTAATTATATCAATAACATAATTCTCATTTGCTTTTATATTCAATGTTTTATATAATTGATTTCCTGTCTCAGACAACATATAAATACCAAAATCAATATCTTTATATTCTTTGTTTTTCCCCTTAATTATACCTAAAACTTCGGAATTATATATTTTACAATCTATATCACTATTTACTTTTGTTTTTAATGATAGTCCATTTGATTTAACCAACCCACATTCTTCTAATAATAAAATACTTAATAAATGTTATATTATATTTATTAAGTATTTTATTGTTGTTATAAATGCAAATATCATTATTTATTGTAACAATAAATTCACATAATCTTTCAAATCTTTTAGCCTCATCAGCAGAAATATTACGTAATGCTTCTAATGTTCTAAGGCTATATGTTGTAGGTTGTCTAACTTCTCCAGCTAGTATTTTTCCCCATAATTCTTGCATTTCTTGATTACTAATATCTTCTATAGAATTCATAAATCTTAAAATCCAATCTGTATCAACACTCTCTTCTGAAACTTCTTCCTCTTCTTCAAGTTCAGAATAAGCATATCCTATTACAGTTTCTATATTTTGTTGTTTTTGTATTTCTTGAAAAATGAATCTTTCTCCTGTTCTCTTAAGTAATTCTTCAACATTAGAAGAATCAATTTCAATTTCACCATCTTTATAACTGATGGGAAGATCAATATTCTCATTAACTGCACCGCTAATCATTTTTAATTCTTCAGATTTAGCTTTTGCTATCCTTTTTATATTTGTAGGTTCATATATTTTCCCCACTCCCCTAGAGACACTTTCTATCAATTTACATAATGGACCCGATAACCCCATAATAGGTCAGATATTTCTACACCTCTTACTCCAGACATTTACATCCTCCTTATCCAATATAGTTATAATTAATATGACTTATATTTTTTCATTTTAATGTATTTATCTCTTAAATATTCATATATATTATATCATGATAAAGCTTAATCCTTAGGTTAAAACTCTATTGATACAAATCAAAACATCAATATTAATTTTTTATAAATTGAACTCATCGAAATTTTGGAGTAGTTCAACTTATTAATAGCAAATAATTATGCTAGTTCAAAGTATAAGTTGTCCCTGGTCCCCTTCCTAATTTTCTAATTAAGTTTTTATCTGTAAGGTTATTAATAACTCTAAGTGTTCTTGACTTGTTGAATCCAGATTTGTCATCTAATTCTCCTCTAGATAACTCTATCTCATCCTTTAATATATTATAAATTAAAATTTCATCTTCTGATAAATTAGACTCATCTATTTCTATAACTGGTAAAATTATTTTTATATTATTTTCACTAATTTCAAATTTCGGCTTAGAAATACTTTGCCTATATTCCTCTATTATTCTCATTACTCCAGTTCCAAATTGTTCTATGAAATTCAATCTATAAAATACTCCTGCTATAATAGGATTTCTTAATATAGATATATTTCCATTTAAATATTCTTCTTTTGATATTCCAATTGGTAACCCTCCTGGTGAATTTATTTCTATTCTATCTTTATGCATAGAAATCTGTATATGAGCTTTGATATCCCAAACTCTATGCACTATTGCATTAGCTAAGGATTCTCTAAAAGCTTCTCTAGGTATTAATTCTTTTCTTATACGTTTATATCCTTCAATTTGTTCATATTGATAATATCTTTCAAATATTTCTATCGTCTCATCATATTGTAATAATAGTGATTTGTTATTTAAAGTCTCCCTATATAAAATCTGATTGATATCTTTTCCAAATCTAACTATATCAATACCTGAAAACTCAATATAATTTTTATCAGCTAACAATTCACCAGCGATATTATAATATCCGTCTTTATTATATAAGTTCAAAGTTTTTAATATATCTAAACTTAGTTTGTCTATTCCAACTATATTTTTAAGTTTTGTTTCTAATACTTTAAAATTCAAATTTTGATTTGATGCTTTATTTTCTTCGTAATCTATATTTATTCCTTCCATTACTAGCCTATTTAACTCTAATCTATCTACTTCTAAAGTTGAAGTGTTTGATCTTTTATAAGCTTTACTTTTATAATAATACGGTGTATATTTTCCTTTATATATTTTTAAGATTATAATATTCTTTCCTTCCCAGTCTTTTATTTCTAATTTATAATCAGGTACAGGATCCAAAGAATCATTTATCATATTTTCTATTTTTAAACATTCCTCATCTGTAACATCTAATCCTATTACATCTCCATAATCACTAATTCCAAATATTATCTTGCCATTATTATAGTTAGCAAATGCACTAACCGTTTTTAAAAAGGTTTTTGATATTTTTTCTTTAAATTCTAAATCATATTTTTCTCTTTCAAACATAATTTCACCTCTTTTTATCTTTATATATATTCTAACATCATTTCCATAGGTTTGCAACGATAATACTATCGTTGCAGTTATCGTTACAAATAAATCTAAATATGTATTTATCGTTGCATAACGATTGAATCGATATATCTGCTTAAAGAAAAAGATTTTAATTGACTCGAATTCAAGGCAATTAAAATCTTTTTGGAATCAAAATTACTATAGTACCAAAATAGCACTATTATATAATCTAAATATAGATAATATAAAGAAGAGGAATAATCACCCTCTTCTAGAATAATAGGTAATACTCAGAATAACTGAGAATAACTTTTGAAATTACTCCCACTCTTCATTTTATATAGTCAGCTATATGCAAAAACTTTCAATTTAGCCATTGTCTATCAGTTCATTTGTGTTCTATCCGTCTAATTTAGATGTATTTATACTTAACTTTACCCGTTCCAGTCCCAGTTCCGGTGAAAAATTTTACTATTTTATATTAAGTCATATAGTTATAAAAACATTGCTTGATCCTATACAGCAATTTATCAATGCGTAAAATTGTATATCTATGTTTCACGATACAGAACTATATCTCATATTAAATATTTCCATAAGTAAATCTTTTAAAAACTCTTTATTATCTTCAATTTTATCTACTATTAAAAGGATTGCTTGGAATTAATTCAATATCTTGAAGCTTATATTATAAAGATATTCTTTTTATTGTATCATCCATTTATAACTTCATCTAATTTATTGTTTATGAACACATTAAATTTTTGTTCTTTAATGGTTTTTAGAACTTGGCTCGGCAAAATTTCGTTTTCATTAATAGCCTTTATTATAATATCATATGCCTCACTCACTAATTTTTCATTTATATCTTTTATTTCTATACTTTTTATAGATTTAAAATTATAATATCTATCTTTATTAAGCAATGATATAGTTACATATACTAGGTGGTGTATAAAGTTAGCTTTTTCAAAACTATTATCCATTATATTTATTTTACCTTTATTTAATGAAATGACTCTTTCATATATTTGATAGGCTACCAAGTATCTATTATAGTCTTGGTTATTGTTTTCTACATCAAAGATTTTATCATATTTATCATCCTTTAATAATTTCCCTGGATTATTTCTTGTATAAGCTGGATCTTTATAATAAATTGTGTAAACATATTTTGCCAAATCAAATAAAGTTATTATGTCTTTTTTAGGATATTTTCTGTTTGTATAATACTTATCCTTTCTTTGATAATATTTATTATTTTCTTTGAAAAATAGTTCTATATTTTTTTGCACTTCATCATTAGCCCTTATATCCTTATCTCTTATTTCATTTTGCCTGTTTGTTGCTATAGTTATATCTAATTCTTTACCTTCAAGCTCAGGATCTATCTTTATTATTTTTATAAATATATCTCTTGCTTCATTATCTAATCTTTCTTTGTTTTCATTGAAAAAATTAAAAATAGAGTATGATGTTTGCAATCCATTAACAATCTGTGGATTAGTGATCAATATTTTTTTTGCAGATGTAGATTCTTTTATATCTTCAGCAATAATAGTTATGCCATTATTTAACCACCAGAATTGCATCGAATAATTATTTTCTGAAAGTGTTTTAAGAATATCCTTATTTACGCTTGACTTTCCTTTGTAATCCCTAATGTTCGATTCAAAAAGTTTTGTATTTATATCATCATTTTCTGATGTTATAAAGTCATAATATTGTCTTATTGGTATCAATGCAATAACTGCCTCTGTTTCATCTGTATTTTCATTAACTTCCGCAACATACTTTTCAATCTTTTTAAAGTTATATTCAAATTCACGGCCTTTAGATAATTCATTATAAATATCTGAAATGCTTTTTATTGAAATGTTTGTTTTAGATATATAATCCAGATCTTGAGTTTTTTCTCTTAACGTGTCAAACCTGCTCCATAAATCACTAGCATCTTTAAGTTGATATTTATCAAAAAATCCAAAGTAATAAAAATTAAGTTTAAATTTTCCTTTCGGTAGAATCTTATCACTTATCTTATTAAATAAATCAATATTATCCTTTACCTCTTGATTATAATGAGAAATGTTCTTACCATTAAAGAAATTTTCACTCAATTCTATGAGTTTATTAGGAACGTTAGAATCTATTTTACCACTTTCTTTCATCTGTAAAAAATGAATATCTATTATATCTTTATCTTCAATATCTAATATATCTTCTTCCGTTAATAATATTTTTTTATTAGCAGTGAAAAATAAATAATCTACACCTCCGTCACCATAAGCATCTGTACATATCCTGCTTATATCAAAATTAGCACTTATTTCATCAAAAAATACATCAAATACTAATTCATCAAAACTATTATTATATATATCTTCCATACTCTTTTTAACGGCATTTAGTATTATCTTTGTACCTTCTATTTTATTACTATTTGTTTTTCCCATTATTTCCTCCTTGCTATCTCATTAGATAATAATTTAGCATATAATAAATAATTCATTATCCTACTTTTTTGGGATAAATAATATTTCTTATTAAGTTAAAGGCTGAGCACTGTTTTTTAAAATAACCAATCCCCTTAACTAGCATATCTTTGACTTCCCATCATTGCGTCTTCTAGTAAATGTGTAAATACTACTTCTGATTTTCTAGTAAATATATCCCTACTATAGCTTTCAGGTAGAAAATCATCTAATATTTTCTCAACTCTTAGTTTAACCTTTCTCCTAGGTTGTTCATCTTTATACCAGTCTACAACTTTTGTTTCACTATCTTCTCTCATAATAGCCTCATATAGTTTTTTAGCTGATAATTTCACTTGTTCTTCTTCTTTTTTAGTTAAATTGTCTTTCCTTAATAAATCATATAGCTCTAATTCTTCTTCTGTTAAACCTTCTTTGATATTTCTTTCATCTTCTTCTTTTAAGTCATCTACAAAGTCTATTAGATCTTCATAGTAATTTTCATTACTGGAGTTACCTGAATTATATCTATCTATTATGGCTTTATATCTTTCAGAGAAAGATATTCTTGTCTTGTTTTCTTGTAATAGTTTTTCAAGTTTTTCTTCTATAAAGCTTCTAAGCTCTTGTATCTCGATATTTTTATATGGTGACCCTTGTATTTTTCTTTTTATATCTTCTGTATTTATTTCTGCAAGACTTATAGTCTTCATAGACTTTATTCCGTATTCTTGGGCTTTACTCTCTTCATGTACAGAAGAAGCCTTCACACTTAAATCTAAAGTTTTATCTAGTTCTATTTTAGCCCTATCTATATTTATTTCTCTAACAGATGCTTTAAACATATCATCTAAATAAAATATAACTGTTAAATACTTATTATTCCAATTTCTTTCAAATACTTCTGGTTTGCTTGCTTCATATATATTTCTACATAAATTAGTATAGACTTTAAATTCTTCTTTGTAATCATCTTTATCTAGTAATATATTTAAATATTCTTCAAACAAAGATATTCTTGAAAAGGCTTGATCTATCTCTAATATCCTATCAAAATCTATACTAAGCTTCTTGCAAAACTTATAAGTTTCATCTATGGTTTGATCCAATAACTCTAGCATAGCTTCTATATCTTTAACAGGCATTTCATCTTCATTATCTGGACTTGCATAGTCACCAAGGGCTCTCTTCATAGATTTAAATAGGTTTAGATAGTCTACTATTAGACCTGAACTTTTTCCTGGATATACCCTGTTTACTCTTGCTATAGCTTGCATTAGGGTATGTCCCTTCATAGGCTTGTCTAGGTACAAGGTAGATACGCTAGGTGCATCAAAGCCCGTTAACCACATTGCACATATAAATACTAGTGATAGGGGATGATTGGGATCTTTAAAATTATCTTCTATATCATGGCCATTTTCATCTATATGATTTATTCTTTCCCTATGCTTCTTAATATCCAATCCATACTTAGTAAATCTTTCTTCATCGTCATCTTGACTTATAACTACTGCCATCTCTACATTTTTCATATAGTCTATTTTTTTCTTTATATCCGCCTTTTCTTTTTTTGAACTATTTGCTGATCTTTCTTCGTACAATTCTTTTAATTTTTTATCCCAATAGTATTGTACTTTTTCATACATTTTTACAGCAGTAAATTTATCAACAGAAACAACCATAGCCTTACCTAAATAACCTCTACTTGGAAAGTGATCAACTATATCTTTTGCTAGCTTATCAAGCCTTTCGTCTCTTTTTAAAACTTCATTTGTCCTTGCATAGTCTCTTTCTAGTTTTTCTTGCTCTTCAGCTGTTAGGTTTTCTTTTTCTATTATCTCTAAGTAGTCATCGTCTAAATCAGTATTTACAAGCTCTACTTCTGGAACCCTCCTAGAATAATATAGAGGAACAGTAGACCCATCTTCAATAGATCTTGCAAAGTTATATTCAGATACATAGTCTCCAAACCATTGATTTGTTAGTCTCTTTGAACCTAGGAGTGGAGTACCTGTAAAGGCTATATACTGGGCGTTTGGAATCCCTGTTCTCATATTTTGTGCTAAATCTTTGTACTGAGTTCTATGGGCCTCATCTACTATAACCACAATATCATCTCGCTTAGATAATATAGGATATTTTTTTCCTTTATCGTAACCAAATTTATGAATTAGGGTAAAGACAAAGGCCTTATTTGTCTTTAGGTCTTCTCTTAACTCTTTACTGTTTCTAGGCTGGGCAGACTCTTCTTCTGTAATTATCTCTGTCCTCAAAAAATTCTTATAAAGCTGACCGTCTAAGTCTATCCTGTCCGTAACAAGTAAAAAGGTAAAATTTCCGGAAACTTTTCTGTTTACCTTATTAACATACATTCCCATAGAATATGATTTACCACTACCTTGGGTATGCCAAAATACTCCTAGCTTGCCATCTAGTTCTTTTCTATTTTTAAAGTTTTCAACTGCCTTATTGACTCCTAAGTATTGGTGGTTTTTTCCTATAATCTTTTCTCTTTTATTTTCATATAGGATAAAGTTTTCAATATAATCTAATAATTCATCATGGGAAAACAATCCATCTATTAGGTATTCTATACTTGTCCCATCTTTTCTAATTTCTTCTCTATCTACTTTATCTTCTTCCCTTAGTCTTAGCCATTCAAAAAAGTGTTCATAGCCAGCTGTAAAACTTCCTATTCTAGTTTCAACTCCATTAGATAGGACGCAGAATTGATTAAAGGAAAACAGTTGTGGAATATCTCTTATATAGTCCTTTAGATTTTTGTCATAGGATGTTTTTAACTTTATATCAGAGTTTTTAAGTTCTATAAAGACAAGAGGAAGGCCATTTACAAAGAGAATTAGGTCTGGTCTCCTAAAATAAAGCTCTCCTCTTATCCACATTTGAGAAACTACAGTAAAGTCATTTCTATAAGGATTATTAAAAGCAATTATCCGAACAATATCTTGTTTTTTCTTTCCATCTTTTTCATATTCTACTCTTATTCCATCTTTAATCATTTTATAGTTTTCATAGTTGATATCTTTTATATCTTTGTTTGTTGAATATAGTCTAAGGTCTTCTACTATTTCTTGTAATATATTGTCAGGTATCTGTGGATTTATAGCTTTTAAAGATTTAAATAAAATTTCTGGTAAGATAATTTCTTTTACATTTCTTCTTCCTGTCCCATCTTTAATAGTATCTAAAATATTTTCTTTAGAATCTACAAGATCTTTTGAAACAAATGCATTTATATGATTGTAGTCTTTATTAGAAGTTAATCTTTCTATACAGGCCTTTTCTATAATATCTTCGGTTAAAACTTTAGCCACATATATCCCCCCTCTATTTTACCTCTATAGTACCATTCATAAGTCTTGGTAAGAGTAAGTCACGCTGCTTGATTAGGTTTTGGTTTTGGTCAAGCAATTTATTCATCATATTTCTATTAACCTTTATAATTTGATTGAACTTTTCTTGTATTTCAATAGTTGGCACAAGTATCTTAGAATTTAATATCATTTTAGAATTAATACTACTTCGTGTTGTTCCATTAGAAAAACTTTTTATACGATCTTGATATCCTTCTGAATATAAAGTATAAAACATATAATACGGTCTTATTTTATTTTCATTATAATCTATTTTAATTAAGTATGAAGCAAAAACAGCTTGAGTATCTTTTTCAACTATAGCTACTTTACCTGGATCTGCCATTCTTATTATGACTATATCATGTTTATATAACTTATACTTCTCTATCATATTTTTGTCTATTTCACAATAAGGTACCTCTTCCCAGTTTATATAACTATTTTTATTTATATCTGTACCTCTTAAATACTTTGGACCTATTTGCACTTCATTAGCTGACTCGGTGTATCCATGTACAAGTTTCGAAAAGTTTTTAAGTTTCTTTACTTCCCATCCTTCAGGTATCCCTTTTATAAACTTAGTATTTTCATACCCTGGAAATCTCATTCTTACAAACCATTCTTTATATATTTCTTCTGCTGTTTTTTCTAGGATTTCTATTCTTCTATTATTGTTTTCTATTAGTCTATCATAGGTTGAAAGAATGTCTGCTATTTTTTCTTGAGTTTCTAGATCGGGAATCAAAACTCTAAAATTTCTTATAGATCTTAAAGCTAATTTAGGTTGAGATGAACCACTAGAATAACTTTTAAATAATTCTTCGTTTTCTTTTAACTTCAGGTAATTTAATAAATAGATTTGATTAACTTTATTTTTATTTAAGGTTAGTTTTGCGCAGTTTTCTGTTAAATTACAACCGTCTATTTCTTCAGGTATTTTACTAGATAGTCCTATGGTTCCAGCTATCGTAATAAATATATCCTCCTTCGAGATTACATATTTTTTTATTTTTTCATAAATTTCTTTAGTAATGTATTCTATAGAGTTTAAATTTACATTTCCATGATTCCCTAAATCAGTAATTCTTAGATAAGGATAATCTGTCTTAGTTTTCATTGTAAACTTACCTTTAGGTAATCTTTTACCACCATTTACCTTACAAATATCTTGTAATCTAACCTCTCTCCATTTACTCATACTCAATCACCAATTTATCTAAATTATCCTCTATCTTTTTTTCCAGTTCCTTAGCTTCTTTATTTAACTTCTTAAACTCATCATTGAGTCCAAAGAGTTCTTCTTTAAATTCTTCTGCTGTCATTCCATCGTCTTCTATAACTACTCCCACATATCTTCCAGGATTTAGTGAATAGTCTTGGTCTATTATTCCATCTTCTCCTTGGAGTTTTGCTACTTTACATAGACCTAGAACATCTTCATAGATCCCTTGAGGGAATCTTTCTTGTAACCAATCTATTTGTTTTTGAAAGTATTGCTTATCTTCTTCTGTTTCTCCATTATCCCTTTTATCTTCATATTCTTTAATAAGCTCATAAAAACTTTCCCTATCTCCTTCATAAAGTCTGGTTATTATGGATAGGTTTTTAATTTGTTCGTCTGAGAATTTTCTAAGGGCCCTATCTACTTGGGTAAATATATTTCTTGCATCTATAAAAAGAATTTCATCTTTTTTCTCTTTTCCTTTATCAAAAAACCAAAGGGTAGCTGGAAGGGTTACTGTTATAAACATATTAGAAGGAAGGGCTACCATTTGAGATATTACTCCATCTTCTATTAAGGCTTTTCTTATATCCTTTTCACTGTGTCCTGCATCTGATGCAGAGTTAGCCATTACAAGGGCTGCTCTTCCTTCTTCATTTAAGGCAGTTGCAAATTGATTTATCCAAAGATAATTTGCATTGGGAACCCTTGGCTTTTTACCCTTAGTTTGAGGGACTCCATAATGATTAAATCTTTTTTGCTCTTTTACTAAATCAAGCTCTACATTGTCTACATTAAATGGCGGGTTTGCCATTACATAGTCAAAGTTTCCAAATGAATTATGGGGATCTGCATAGTAAGAGTTAGCCTCTATTATATCTCCCCTTATATTATTTAAAAACAAGTTCATCTTAGCCAGATTTGCTGTTTCTCCAGTTCTTTCAACTCCATAGGCTCTTAGGTTTATGGAATGATTTTCTCCATGCTTTTCTTTTTGTCTTTTAGCATAGTGAGCAGCTTGTACAAACATACCTCCAGAACCACAGGCTGGGTCTAATATTTTCCCTTCACTTGGTTTTAAGACTTCTACCATATATTGTACCACCGTTCTAGGGGTAAAGAACTCCCCTCCACCTTGTCCTTCTTTTAGGGCAAAGTTACCTAAAAAGTATTCGTATATTTCTCCAAAGATATCGTTTTCTATATCTGTTGGTATATCGTTAAAGTTTCTAAGTAATCTATTTAATATTTTATTGTTATCTTCTTTGCTTAGATTGTGATAGCTATCTTTTGGTAGTATTCCAACTAGTTCAGGGGAATACTTTTCTATACCTTCTATAGCTTCTTTGATCTTTTTTGCTATATCTTCTTCTTCGCTTAAATTTAATAAATAGTCATATCTTGATTCTTCTGGAAGATAAAATCCACATTTTTCTATCGCTATTTCTTCCATAGGTTTTTCTCTTCTTCCACCTTTTAGTTCATGGTATTCTCTTTTTATTTCTTCTTCATATGTATGGTATTTGCTATCAGCAAACTTTAAGAATATAAGTCCTAAGATAGGCGTTGAATATTCTGATGCTTTAAGTCCTGTATTTGCCCTAAGTTCATCTGCTGTATCCCATAATCTTTTTTCTAAGTCTTTTATTGTTTTTGTATCCAAATCTATTCCTCCCGTGTATTCAAATTTTCTTATCTATTTTATACTCCATAATGTCTTCTATTCCACAATCTAATACATAGCAAATCTTTGCCAAAGTTTGTAAATCAATCCTCCTGACCTTATTGTTACAATAAGAATTAAGCTGGGTTCTTTGAAGTTTTGCTTCTTTTTCTAATTTATTTTTACTAATCTTTTTTTCTTCCAAGACTTGATCAATCTTGAAAACCACATGTCCAAAATCCTCCATATCCCTGCCTCCTTCTGTAAATTCAATCATTACTATAATTATAACAGACTTACTTTCTTATTACACCTGTAAGTAGTCTTAAATATATTTTCTAAGCAAGATATTCTGTATCTTTAATATTTCTCTTGATATATCATCATTTTCTTTTTTAAGATCTTCTATATCCTCTCTATAGATTACTCCTGTAGCATTTATTCTTTTAGCTATCTGATTAAGATTGTTTGCATTCCTCCCAATAAGGCTCTGCATCTTCCTAAATTCATTCATATCAATTACAAATATAGGAGCTTCCAAAACACTTTTCCTTATAAAATGTCCCATTGATTTTGATTTACTAAGTTCAAGTTTTTTCTTAAAAAGTTCTTTTTCTTCTTTAGTCAACTTGATTTCAATTCTTTCATTCCTGTATCTATTAGCCATAATATCTTTCCTTCCTTTTATATTTTTAACTAGGGTCTTAGGGGTATCCCCTAAATCATTCAGATAGGAACAAGTAGAAAATTGATAAAGCGAACCTTAAGGTCCGCTTTATCAATTTTTTCGTAAGTGTCCGTACACTTACTGTGCTGCTACTAAAGTTTTAATAGACACAGGAGAGTTGTAACTGTAACCTACTATTTCAAAAGTCCTCAAATAAGGCATTGATTCTTATCTTAATTCCTACAAGCCTTGATATTACTAGACCTTCATTTCTACCAGCCTGATTCTAAAGGTTTTAAAAACTTGGTTACAAGTTACAAAATTACAATTTTTCTTTCTCTTTTTCATCCTTCCCTGTTTGCTCTGGCTCTTATGATTCTTTTAGTAAGTCTTTGGTAACCACTTCTGTAAATTCTTATATCTTTTCTTACCTCTCATAATAAAGTTTAACAGGTATAGATATACCACTAGGAGAAATTCTTTTGGTCTTAGATGAACGTACTGTCTTCCCAATTAAATTCATAATAGTATCTTTACCATGTATAAACTGAAAGGTACAATAACACTTATATGATAACTAGTTTTTAAACATTTTGATTTAATGTCTTTATGCTATATAATTAAACTATAAAAACACAATATGAAAGTGGAGCTAGAACTCCAAGAGAAGATTTACAAAAAGAATTAGCAGAGGCTTTAGATATAAAAGATTTATACTTAGAAACAGGGGGATTCCCTGAAAGTTTAGAAGAAGCTATGTATAGCTTATTTAAACTAGATACTACTTATCCATTAAAGATAGAAGAAGTTGATATTGAATATACTGGCAAAAAGGGAAACAAATATACTAAAACTGAATATGTAATGCATTTTCAAGATGCAGCTGCTGCATCTATGTCAAGTTTTTTACCTGCTTGGAAGAAAATGAGAGATGCATACGATAATGAAGAAATTACAAGAGAAGAATATGAGGACTGGAAAGGAAATTGGCCTTCTAGTACTAATGCTGACTATGAAGCTAATGTAAGCAATAAGAAAAGGAATTATAAATATCATATAGAAGATTAAATAAAGAGAGATTGATTATAATTTTATATAAAAATTAAATGAGGTGAAAAAAGTGAGTAAAAAAATTGTAAAGGACAAGCTTTATGCAAAAGGACTTCCGATAGAAATATACACAGAAGATTATCAGAGTGAATTTATATCTTTAAGCGACATTGCAAAGTATAAAAGTGACGAACCTTCAGCTGTAATTGCAAACTGGTTAAGAAACAGAAACACGCTTGAATTCTTAGGTTTATGGGAATCTCTTCATAATCCTGAATTCAATTCCCTCGAATTCGAGGGAATTAGAAATCAAGCTGGACTAAATGCTTTTACGCTTTCTCCTAAAAAGTGGATTGATAGCACAAATGCTATTGGTATAGTATCCAAAGCTGGTAGATATGGTGGAACTTATGCATATTCAGATATTGCTTTTGAATTTGCTTCATGGATTTCTCCAGAATTTAAGCTCTATATTATTCAAGATTATAAGCGCTTAAAATCAGATGAAAATAGCAGATTATCTTTAGAATGGAATTTAAATCGTGAAATTTCAAAAATTAATTATCGTATCCATACTGGTGCAATTAAAGAACATTTAATTGTTCCTGAATTATCTCCCTCACAAGTCGGTTTTACATATGCTACTGAATCTGATTTATTAAATGTTGCACTTTTTGGACAAACTGCAAAACAATGGAGAACAAAAAATAAAGATAAAAAAGGTAATATTAGAGACTACGCTAGTTTAAATGAATTACTTGTACTTGCTAATATGGAAAATTATAATGCAATCTTAATTGAGCAGGGCATGGAACAATCTGAAAGAATATTAACATTAAATAAGTTTGCTAAAAAACAATTAAAATCTATTGAAAATTTAAATACAAATACCTTAAAAGAACTAGAATAGCTACTATTAAAATCAAAATAGTACTTCCACAAAACAAAAAAGCCTTGAAACCTCTATTTCCAAAGGTTTCAAGGCTTTTATTTAATACTCCACACCGTAGGTTCCGAACTTCTAGCTCCTTATTAGTCGCTATAAATCTCGCCAACCCTGACAGGGAAATATTATAATCCTACTCCCACTCAACATTCCCATATTTACTTAAATATACAATGTGTATTTTACAATACTTCTATTATTCATATTATTTAATATATGCTATATTATACTGTGTTTCAAAATTTTTAGAACCATTTTAGAACCTTTAAACTTTTTATTTTTAAATCTATATTATTTTATAAATATTTATTAATATCCTCTAAGCCTTTGTATTCAACAACTTCAACTATTATAATTTCTAAAGTTTCAGCATCTAATTTTGATATTTTTTCTTTTGTTTTATCAGGTAATACTACAAACTTCTTAGTCATCCTTTTCTCAATTATATACAAGCATTTTATTTAGGTCTATAATTGCTCCTATATGTTCTAAAAAGTCTATCCCTATTATTCCATTTATCTCAAATCCATAATCCATAACTCCAACTTCAATATTAAAGTTTTTTATTTCCAAATTCCCAAATTTAATTTTATCAATTTCTTTCTTATATACAAATTCTATACCACCGACACCAGAAATAGTTTCTATTGTATCTTTTTTTTCTATTGTAATACCAATTTTATCAACTTCATCCATTTTAAAAATAGTACCACCTGATCCTATATCTAAAAGAATATTATCTAAGGTTATTGACTTTCCTTCATATTCAATTTTAATTTTACAAAAGGGTAGTCCATATTTATATTCAAGTTTAACCATATTTTCTAACCCCTACCCAGCTTCTCTCTTCTATAATTAATTCTTTATTATTAGTATGATAAACATACATTTCTCTTGATTTATCCCTTTTATGCATTTCAGAATACTCTTTTAAGGCTTCTCTGCTATCATCAAATGAATTAATAACTGAAAGGTCTTCAATAATTCTTTTCCCATCTTTTGAACATGCTTCTATAGCTTCAAATAATACCCACTTATTAGGATAATTTCTTACAGCTTCTTTCCATTTCAAAATAATACACTCCTTTCAATATTAAAATTTATCTATAATATTATAGTAATACCTTTTACTTATATATTACCCCTTTTTAGGTCTTTTATTTACTAGTTTAAAATGAATTCTGATTGAATACATCTGGACGTATAATACTAATATTATCTAATCTTTTAACAATAGTAAAACCTTTTTCTTCTTTAAAATCAATCTGCTTAATATTTTTTTATCTATATTCTCTTTCATCATAATCGTAAATCACTGTGCCATCAGGTGCAATTATCTTTTCATTTCCACGATAGTGTCTGTTCTCTTCGCTCTCATCCCCTGCAACATAGTGCATAATCGAATATTCGTGGGTAAAATTAAGTCCATCGGTCGATATTACTTTTCCTATAAGCGTCTGTCCAGTTTCCATTTTAAAATTATCGTTAACTTCAATATTCCCCATACCTACAAAGTCAGCTTGATAAGTTTTAATAACTTCATCATCTAATGTGACGATATACTTTATGTCTTTAAAGCTGTTGTTACCGTTGATGACAGAAGGATCCATTGCAATAATGCCCTTCATGCGGTAGTTATAAGGCTCCTGTCCACTATATCCCATTTCCCCCTCAAAACGAGGTGAAAATGAGGAAAAGACTTCATCTTTGATGTTATATACTCTAAGATAATTGTGCTCCTCAAACTGTAAGGTGCCCTTATCTTCTATTAGAATTGTAGGGAAAATTTCGTCTTTGATTGCAAAAGCCTTAGTCAGTACAAATTCGGTGTCTTGCATTTTCATTGGAATTTTTTCTTCGCCGAATTTTAGGAAAACCTCAGTTGTTTCAGTAAGTGTTTTTGGCTGTAATTTAAAAGTTATAGGAACTTTAAGTGTTTGTAGATTAAACTCACCGATCTCATATTCACACCTTGTTACAAGGCTTGTATATTCTTCGAGTTTTCTATCTACATTGGAATAAATTTCACTGATATTTCTCTTTAAGCGTTCCTCAGCATAAGCTATTCCGTTTTTCGTTTGTTGCACTTTTATTTTTAGACTGTTAATTTGAAATATAGAATAAACTTGAGTTACTACAAGAATTGCAATTACAACATACAGTAATTTAGTCTTTTTCATTTCGCATCCCTCCTTAAAATATTATATAATCGTAAAAGTATTGATTTTTTTAAAAATTCTACTAATTTACCCTCTTTTAAACTAATTTTACATCTTGTATTTTAAATCTATACACTGCTTATATGTAATTATATCATTAATTACAATGAATTCATCCTATTCTTTGCTTTTATAAATTTCTTCATATAATTATTCTTCCTCTTGTTTCACTAGTATATAAGAATAATAGGGACAAAGATACTATGGTTCTAAAATGGTTCTATTTTATAAGCAAAATTTGGATAATAAAAAGAAGAGGAATAAAAAACCCTCTTCTAGTATACTACAGAGCACTCAGAATAATATAAATAATTTTCTCTCTACTCCCACTCTTCATTTCATATCATCAGATATATATTAAACCTTTTAAATTAGCCATTATTAGAACGTTCATTTCTGTTCTATCCGTCTAATTTGGATACATTTATAATTAATTTTACCCGTTCCAGTCCCAGTTCCGGTTCCGGTTCTGAATTATCTATGAATTTAGATATCATAATATTAAATAGCTGATAATTTGATTTTTCTAGATTCCATGAATAAGAAGTATATTAGACTAATTTTGAAATTTGTTTAAATATTAACATCCTAATCCCCAACTCTAGCAATACTTAGAGAAAATAGGTTATATAATATATAACCTATAGGTAAAAATAGTAATAATTAGGATAGTTTATTTAAATTATATAATTCATTTAACATTTTTTTATAATTTATAAACTCTACATCCTTAGGATTGACGAATAACACAAAATTTACAGTCCCCAGTAATTTCCTTATGTACTTTTCTTTTGATTCCGTTATTTTCTTTGTCCTCATATGCTCGTCAATTCCGAATTTATCAATAAAATACATATTTGCACGTAACTCCCGCCGCTTATTACGTGAAACTTGCATTTTTTTATTTACTACAATTCCTGTAACTAATTGTCTACTATTTCTACCTAAAACTCTAGTCTTCTTGGTATTTAATTTAAAATCAAACTTTTTAATAATCTTATTAACTGAATTTATTAAGTAATCTTTATCAATAATTTTACCTGAAAAAGTAATATCATCTGCATATCTAGTATATCTAACATTATAACTTTCAGTTGATAATTTCTTTGCAAGCTTCGCTAATTCTGTATCCATATCAATAGTAATCAGATTAGAGATCGCTGGACTAGTAGAAGCCCCTTGCGGTATGGAATTATTTAAACAACATAACTTAGCTAAAAGAGTTGAGATTTGTTTAGAGTACCCTATTTTACTAAATAATTCATATACTTTATATTCTGATATTGAACCAAAGTAATCCTTAATGTCCATACATATCACAATATTTTGATTTTGATGGAACCTAGCATTGTCTTTTATCGAAAGATTTTTTTTGAAAGCTTTGGTATATATACTACTAGAAACATTATTTAATATATTCTCTAATATCCAGATATGTATTTCTTTTAATACCGGCAGTGGTTCTTCAATTATGCGATCAGTTTTATCAGATTTTTTTATAGTGAATCGTCTATAAAATTTTTTTGGGGAATTGCTCACCTTATACAAATATCCTATATCTATTCCTAAAAGTAAAGATAAATGAACTGTATCAAAAATAATAGGTACATTTTTCTCATGTAATACTTTAGCATATTTAAGCATTTCATCAATTTCATCAGATGAATAATTATTATCTTTAGCTTTTTTTATAAAATTATTTTCATATTTATTAAATTCCATAAAACACCTCAAATAACTATGCCCACTACCAAATATCTTGCATCTCTTTGCTTAGTGAGCGGTTTTCTCACTAAGCAAAGAGATAATGAATAATTGGAGTGGTTTTCTCCAATTTTCATCAGGGGAACCTTTGAGGAGAAATCCTTTTCGCATCAAAGGTTCCCCTGAAGGCTTGAAAGCATGTTCACAAAAGCATAGCGACATCGCTATACATATATAATCAAATTATACATTCATTCTAGTCAGCATAGTTAACATTTATTTTTTTTTTACTTTCTATTTTCTAATTTTGGCGGTATATATATATAATCCCTGCTAATGACCTCGCGTTTATATGAATTATATGGAACAACAAATGCCTTAATGCCCTTTAAGTTGAATTCTCGTCTTAACTGAATAATTTGTTGTTCTCCTTTTTCAGTAAGGATAGCTTCATTTTGTATTTCTGTAATAAATCCTAATTTTAGTGCATTAACATAGACTTTGTTAAGAGTAATGCTTGATATATTACATTTTTCTATTAATACGTAAATATCATTTGAGTTCTTAATAATTATTAATAAATATAATAATATCATATTATCTTCCATTTCGCACCTTCTAATTTAAATTTGGTTTATCTAGGAAAGGGGGCACTTTTTTTATGTCTAAATAAAGGAATAGTATTGTTAGGAGTTCTTATTAAAGTAATTAAATCTCCACAATCTTTATATCCAAGGTATTTTTGATCTTTCTCTACAATACCTATTGATTCAAGAATATGTTCACTTTCATCTAAAACAAATTCTGTTTTAACTCCATAATATAAACTCACATTGTCATAATTTTTAATTTTATTTGTAACTCTTTTTATCCCTTTTTCATTTATATATAATGCAATTATATAAATATGGTTGGCTTTTTCTATGTCTATTTCTTTGATTATATCATCTAGTGCATTAGTACATTGGTCTCCACTACCTATATAGTCATCTACTAACAATAGATATTTTCCTTCTTTAAATTTTATATTTAACATTTTATAATTATCCACTATTGTAAAGCTTTTTTTTGATAAATTATCATAATAATTAATTGATACATGATTAAATAAATAACACATAAAAGTAGAGCTTTTAATTTTAGAAATATCTCTTTTGGGCAGCAATGGAAATATCAATAAGTCCTTTCTTTCTGTTTTCTTAAAAATTGTATTTAGTATATTTATAAGTAACTGATTATACTCGTTTAAATCAACTAACTTATATTCTTTAGAAATTGAAAGAAAAAATTCTTTTTCTTCTTTTGTTTTCAATGAAGTATATCTGTTTATATATCTTTTATATAAACTACTCTTATTACTTTCATCAATTTCCCAACCTTTCTCTTCAAAAAGATTTATTATTTTATTCAATTCAATTGCCGATAATTCTTTAGATTGTTTTACCATGTTTTTTCTTCCACTTTCCTTATAATTAAGTTCCGCATTACAATTATATTTTATACTAAAATCTAGATTAAGACAAGCTTCCCACTTGCAGAATCATATATTAGTTTAAACTCTATAATTACATATTTTTTTGGATATTAATAACAGATCTCATTACATAAATTTACCCTATCTTGCTTTTTATTCTTTAAATAAATATTTCTATCATAACTAATTCTTAGATATAGGAAAATTTTAATTATTTTATTTTTCTCCATAAAATCCGTCAAATAAAATAATGTTTTTTCATTGAAATTCTTTAATGACTTTTATATTCCATAGATAAGCAAGTATGCTCTGGTATTTAAAATTTGTGGCTGATATAATAAAAAGTAATATATCCTAGGGAGGTGAATTATTTGGAATTGAAAACGTTTTTTGACTTTTGTTCTGGTATTGGAGGAGGAAGACTCGGGTTAGAAAATTGTGGCCTTGAATGTGTAGGATCATCTGATACTAGTAGGCTTGCAAATATTACTTATGATCTTTTGTTTCCAAATAAAAATGATAAAAATTATGGTGATTTGAAAAATTTTGATCCTGAAGTGTCACCTAAATTTGACCTGCTAATAGCTGGATTCCCATGTCAAAGTTTTTCAGTTATAGGAAGACAAGCAGGAACTAAAGATCCTAGGGGTCAAATTATTTATTATCTAATGAATATTTTGGAAAAAACTAAGCCTGTAGCCTTCATTTTAGAAAATGTAAAAGGTCTTATAAGTCACGATGGTGGTAAAACATTTAAAGAAATAATAGTGTCATTGTCAGAAATTGGATATTCAGTATTTTATAAGATTCTCAATAGCATTGACTATGGTGTACCACATATGAGACAAAGGGTTTTTATAGTTGGTTTTCGTGAAGACTTGAATGTTGGTTCTCAAGATTTTTCTTGGCCTGTCCCTAAGGCAAGAGTAAATATATCAGATTTCTTATTTCCTAGGGATAATGAGATGAGTCCTGATGATAAAAGGTGGTTCTATTACAAGTATCTTAATAACGAAAAAAATAAAGGAAAATTTGATATCAATAATATTTTAAACCAAGATAATTTAATTGTAGACACAAGAATGTCAGATTTAAGACTCTATATCAATAGAATGCCAACTTTAAGGGCACATAGAGATGGGATTTACTATGTTAAAAATAAAAAGGTGTATTATTTGACAGGTGCAGAGGCATTATTATTTCAAGGATTTAACCATGAACATGTATCCCGTGTCAAAACCAAAGTAACTAATAGGCATTTACTGATGCAAGCAGGTAATGCAATGACAGCAAATGTTGTTGAAGAAATAGGAAGGTCAATATTAAAAACACTCTCAGGAGGTAAATAGTAAATGGAAAATTGGAGAAAATTTGAGTTGGAATGCGTGGACTATTTAAATAAAACCTACGGAAATTACTTCAGTCACTTAGGATTCAGTGACTCGACCACAAGTGATATAGAATACAAAAAGGATGAAAAGTCTTTTTTTATTGAAGCAAAGATGCCCTCAGCACAAAGTGGACAATTTGTTTTATTGCCGGATTCTGATAAAAAGAAGTTTGTATTCTCACCAAGGAATAAAAGCAAAATTGATAAAAATGTTGAGTTTATTATAGATCATATGAACAAAAACTTTTCTAAATATGAAAATGCTGGAACTAGGGGAGAGGAAATATGTCTTTCACAAGATCTTTTTAGCAATTGGATTATTAGTAACTATAAGAATCAAGGTGTAGAATTTTTTATAACAAAAGGTGAAGATTTCATAATATTCCCTATTGAGCAGTATAGCCAATACTTTAAAATAAATTGTAATTTTAGAGTTAAAAAAAGTGGATCAAGCAATGTTCCTAAAAGTCGCCAAAATGATGTTCTCAATCAATTGAGTAACATGAATGTAGAATTTGTTCTGTTAGATAACTTCATGATTAAATCAACTCAGTCAATTGATAATATAAGATTTTCTATAGCAGATTCCGATTATATGATTAGAAAATATGATGGTAATACTTACAGAATTAGAAAGCTATCAAATACAAATAACCCCAATGTTATTTTTAGCATTAAATTAATTAAAGATCAAGATAAATTTGATTTAGAAAAATTTAAATCAAAATTGTAATAAATCCCCCCTAAATCATTATATAGATTTAGGGGGTAAGAGTTTAAGCACTATATATTATTAGACAAAGTCTATCTTCTAGGCTTTCCAGGTATATTAGAAAATTTTCTTATTGCTTTAAATAATAGCTAATTGCTTAATACCACTATATTCACAATTTAATGCTTCTCCTATTTGCTCTGTAATAAGCTGCAAAACATCTATTATTACAGAATTTCCTAATTGTTTATAAGCTTGATTTTTATTGGGATGCAACTTATACGTATCAGGGAAACCCATAAGTCTTGCACATTCACGAGGATGTAGTCTTCTAGTCTTACCATCAATTAGATATCCACCAGTCTTAGAAAATATACCTCCACCATATGCAGATAATGTAATAGCAATCCCTTTAGGAGAATAAACTCTTTCACCTTGACCACCTTTTCCAACGGTACCTACACGAATTGTAGAATTAGAATTTTCAGTGGTTTCTGCTTTATCATTTAACAGTAAGTCATCTCTTTCAACAATATAGTCAATAACTTTATTGCTTGGTAATAAAAAATCCTCAACATATCTATCCAATTGAAAAGGTTTAGGAAAAACAAAAGTTTCTCTTTTAATATCTTCTCTGAAACAAATCATATATATACGCTCTCTTTTTTGAGGCATTCCATAATGAATAGGATTTAGTACTTCGTAATCAAAACTGTATCCTAGTTCTTGCATAGTTTTTTTTACTACTCTTAATGTATTACCTCCATCATGAGTAGCAAAATTTTTCACATTTTCTAAGAATACAACCATAGGTTTTTTTTCTTTTACTATTCTAGCAACATCAAAAAATAAAGTACCCCTGCTATCTTCAAACCCTTTTTGTTTTCCGCTAATAGAAAATGCTTGACAAGGGAAGCCAGCACATAAAATATCATGACTTGGAATATTCTTCTCATCTACCTGTGTTATATCTCCATCAGGTATTTCATTAAAATTCAAGTTATATGTTTCCTGAGCATATTTATCCCACTCGCTAGAATAAACACATTCTGCACCAAAAGATTCAAGAGCAAGTCTAAACCCACCTATTCCTGCAAATAAATCTATAAATGTATATCCTTTTAGTGTTTTTTTCTTTATATCAAGCATAATTGCCTCCTTCTTTAAATATACCATTAAGTAATTATATCAAACTTCTATTAGTTTTTACAGCTGTAAGTAGTTTTAAATATATTTTCTCAACAAGATATTCTGTATCTTTAATATCTCTCTAGATATTTCATCATTCTCTTTTTTAATATCTTCTATGTCTTCCCTATAAATTACTCCTGTAGTATTTACTCTTTTCGCAATGTGATTAAGATTGTTTGCATTCCTCCCAATAAGGGTCTGCATCTTCCTAAATTTATTCATATCTATTACAAATATAGGGGCTTCTAAAACACTTTTCCTTATAAAATGTCCCATTGATTTTGATTTACTTAGTTCAAGTTTTTTCTTGAAAAGTTCTTTTTCTTCCTTGGTCAGCTTGATTTCAATTCTTTCATTTCTATATCTATTCGCCATATTCTTCTCCTTTTCTTTTATATTTTAAACAGGGTCTTAGGGGGAACCCCTAAATCATTCTGATAGGAACAAGTAGAAAATTTTATATGTAGAAGTAAGCCCAACAGGACTTACTTTTACAATTTTCCCGTAGCTGTCCGTACAGCTACTGTGCTTGCTACTAAAGTTTTAATAGGCACAGAGAGATTGTAACTGTAACCTACTATTTCAAAAGTCTTCAAATTAGACATTAGCATTTATCTTAATCTATATAATCCTTGATATCAATCACTTTTAGTTTTTACTCGACCAATTTAAGTACTTTTAAAATCTCGGTTACAAGTTACAATGTTACAAAGTTACAATTTCTATTTTTCTTTCCTATTCTCTCCTGTGTCCATTTCTATTTGCTCTGGTTCTTGCCATTCTATTGGTAAATCATTATTATCAACTTCTACAAAGTCATTTTCTTTCTCTTCTCCCTTCTCATAATAAAGTTTTACTGGGATAGATACTCCACTAGGAGAAATTCTCTTAGTCTTCGATGACCTGATTGCCTTCCATTCTGGAAAATAATTATCCATGATTTCAGAAAAAGATTTTGATTTAATCCCATAGCCTTGCATGGATAATTCCTTAAAACAAGTTATATTTGGTTCTTGTGTTTTTACTTTATATTCTTCTAAGAAGTAGCGAATATCTTCCGCATCTGGATTGAGGTATTTAAACTTTTCTTGTTCCTGGTAAAGATCCTCAAGGAGTTCTTTTGGTATGGTCCAGGAATGTTTCTTCTCTTTGTAGAGTTTATATCCATAGGCAAGGGCCTGGTTAAAATCTTCTCGGATTGAATCTAAATACTCTTTTTCTGATTGCTCTCCTTGAAAATCCTTGTCGAGATAAATGGCCTTCCTTCTCTTTTCTTTATGACATTCTACAGGTAAATATCTTCTCTCTCCTGTATGGTCATTTAAAAAAGTTCTTTCATTTAATGTTCCAATTAAAATACAAGTCCTAGGAACATCTGTTGAAAACTTTTCATAGGGGATTCTTATTCTATCGCTTAATTTAGATAAAAATGATTTTGCTTCATTAGCTGATTTTGCATTTCTTAAGGCTACAAATTCTTCAATTTCTACTACAGTCTTTCCCATTAAGTTCATAACAGCATCCTTACCTTGAATATTTTCAATGGTACAAAACCAATCATCTCTAATAGCCAAATATCTAGCAAAAGTAGACTTTCCTATTCCTTGTCCACCTACTAAAACCATCATTTCATCAAACTTGGATCCTGGCTCAAAGACTCTTTTAATTAAACCTAAAATCATATGCTCCATAATCCAGGCATTAAGTTCTGTATCTTCAGCTCCTAGATAAGTTGGAAGAAGTTTTCTTATTGCATTTCTATCTCCCTTCCAAGTTAAGCTTTTTAGATATTGTTTTGGTGGACTTATTTCATACTGATGGGCAACAAAGCGAACTGCATCCCACATTTTATTAGCATTGTAATTAAGTCCAAAATGCTTTTCTATTTCAAGTCCTAGCCTATTGTTTAGTGAGTCATCCCATAGCCTAATTTGGTTTAGCTTTATGCCTTTTTCCCCTATAATCTTACCCTGAAATTTAATTTCATTGGTAAACTTATCATAGAAGATTTGTCCTTCATATATTTTCTTAGCCTTACAATATTTTGGATTAAGAAGTACTGTTACAATATTTCCTGTAATTTGCTTTACATTACCTTTTACTGTTTTTTGTAAATCAATTAAAGAATAGGACTGGTCTATTTCAGGAAAAGCTAGTTTAAACTCTTTCATAGGCCCTAGTCCTTTTCTTGTATTGAAAATGTCTACTCCAGTCAAAGGCCACAAAATTTCCCAGGTCTAAGACTTTCTCTATAGTCTTTTCTACATAGTCAAGATACTTTCTATCATCCCTTCTTTTCTCATTGCTTCCTAGTCGATTTAAAGGAGTCATTAAAAATAGCTCTTTCATTAAGTTAGGATTTCCATCTGTATAGTTTCTAGCAAGTAATAAAAATGTAAAGTCATCTCGACTATGGTCACCTGTTAGACTAGCTCCTGAGATAAGCATACTTGCCTTTCTATTAGTTCTTTCCATGGTGACTAGTATTTCATCTAGGCTTAGGTCATCTAGTCTAGAAAACTTGTTTAAAGGCTCATACTTATACTCTCTAATTTGTTTTAGAGTAGATGCCTTCTCCTGTGTCCATTTCTTATAGAGCTTATTTAGTTCACCATCTTTTTCTAAAAGTTTATTACTTCTAGGAAAGAAGAATCCATCTCCTATATTTCCTGTAAGAGCTATATATCGGTTATTCTTATATATCTCAATTCCTTTACTTGATAAGTTAAGATTATCTGGAATAGTCCCTTGGACAAAGATATGGATTCCCTTGCCTGATTGGGATAACTCCATGTAAGTTCCTGCAAAGTTTTCTACAATTTCTTTTGCCATAGGAGTTAGCTTTCCATCTTGAATTGCATGGTCTAGGTCTATACAGATAATCCTGTCTTCTTCCACTAAAACAAAGCCTAGAGGTCTATTCTTAGTCTTAGCTTCATTGAAATCTATCCATCGCTCTGGATGATTCCAATCATTAGCTTTTCCATCAATTAGGGAAAAGGGAAGCTTGGCTACTTTACCATTTAATTCTTCCTTTCTCCAACCTACAAATCTTTTCAATTTTTTCATTTCTTCTGGTAGATATTTATATTTTTCCATTCTTTTTACCTCCTCATGCTGTTCAAAACAGACCCCATATGGTAAAATAAATTTGGTAGAAACATTCCATATGGGGTGTGCCTTTGGCCTTTGTGCTAAAGGCTTTTTTCTTTTTTGATTTCATAGTAAATCTCTATTAAAAACCTTAAAATCTCTTGGTCATCCTCTTCTAATCTTCCGTATTTCTTTATAACTTTTGCTAGTCTAAATATTTCTATAGCAAATTTATCTTCAAGTCTATAGTCAGCTTTAATGGACACAGTAGGAGAAGTTAATAAACTTATTATATAATCTTGCTTGCTAAGACCACTTATTTCTACTTTTCTATCTAATAGGCCAGCCTCTTTTTCTGTTGCCCTAAAAGAAATTATCTTATTTCTCTTTCTTTTAACTTGTTTTTTTATTTCCTTACTCATCTTCATCCTCCAATAATTTTTCCCATTCATCATCTAAGTTGCTTTTTCTTATAGTAGATAGGGAGTTAGCCATATCATTTTGTTTGCTTGGAAATAAGTGGGCATATCTATAGGTTATATCGATGGATTCATGGCCTAATCTATCTGCTATAGCTATTGCCGAATATCCTAATTCAATTAATAAAGATACATGGGAATGTCTTAGGTCATGGACTCTAATCCTTTTAACTCCAGCCTTTTTACTTCCCCTAGTCATTTCATGGTGTAGATAGGACTTAGTAATTGGAAATAATAATTGATCCCCCTTTAGCTTGTATATTCCAGCCATATATTTTTCCATTTCTTCTGCCAAAAAGTCTGGCATAACAACTGTTCTGATACTTTTTTTAGTCTTAGGCTCTGTAATAATGTTTTCTCCATCTATTCTTTGTAGAGATTGGTTTACTCTAATAGTATTGTTAGTAAAATCAAATTTCTCCTTGGTTAAAGCTAGTAATTCTCCTGTTCTTAGTCCACACCAATACAAAATTTGAAAAGCATGGAAGGATAAAGGTTTGTCTTTAACTTCCTCTATAAATTTGTCATACTCTTTTTCAGTCCAGAACTTCATCTCAGAAGCTTCCTTTTCTCCCATAGAGCCAACATCCCTTGCAACATTAGATTTTAGGTTATAGTACTTGCAAGCATGATTTAGGACACTACTTAATTGAGCATGTATTGTTCTTAAGTAGGTTTGAGAATATTTTTTGCCTTTATCATCTTCCTCTTTCATTAATATATTTTGCCATTTAACTATTGTCATTTTAGTAATTTCATTAACTTGAAGATCTCCTATATAGGGAATCACCTTCGTCCTTATTATTTGTTCCTTAGTTCTCCAGGTGTTTTCTCTTAATCTTGGTCGCATATCCTTTCCATATACTTGAAAAAATTCAGTAAATGTCATATCAAGATTTCCAGCTTGCTCTCTTAAAAAATCTTCTTCCCATTTCAGAGCTTCTTTTTTTGTCTTAAATCCTCTTTTCTTCCTATTAATCTTTTCACCTCTCCAATTGGTGTAGGTGAATTTGGTAAACCAGGTGCCATTTCCACTTTCATCCCTATAAGCTCCCACTACTAAGCCTCCTTTCTTACTTGATAACAATACTTGTCCAAGAAATATTGTCTATTAATTTTGCCTCTTTGAACTCTATAGCCTAGTTCAACTAGTTCTCCATTCATTTCATTTATTATTTGATAGGCTGTAGTTCTGCTAACTTCTAAAAAATCCTGAACTTCTTTTGCGTTCATAAAAATCTTATTCATTTTTTTCTTCCCCCTTGTGTTTTTATTTATAAGCTTCTCATCAATGAATAAATGACGAGCATCAATTTGGTTTCCTTATAATTGAATAGCACAGTTTCGTGCTATTTAATTATATAATATCAGCACAGTTTCGTGTTGTCAAGACTAGTTTTAAATTATTTCTATTTATCTTTCCTATAACAAGAGATTTCATTAAATTTATAATCGTTCACTTCTGTTGCTATAAATGATATCTTGTGATAAAATAAATTAAAATACTACCAAGAGGAGTTTAAAATGATTTCAGGTGAAAAGCTAAAAAAGTTAAGATTACTTAGAGAATTGACACAAAAGGAATTAGCAATAAAATCAGGACTTACAGATTCTGCTATAAGGAATTATGAATTGGGTTATCGTTCGCCTAATAAGGATCAATTAATAAAAATAGCCCAGGTCTTAGACTGTGATGTTTCTGCCTTAATTGACCATACTCCTATATCTAATTTTGAATTTATGCAAATTCTTTTTGATTATGAAGAAGATTTAAAAATTAGACCCATAGTAGAAGATTCTACAATAGGACTGCTTTCACACGATATGAATTTGAATGACTTCCTTATTGAATGGGATGAAATTAGAAAAAAACACTATAACGGAGAAATTACAGATGAGGAATTTGAGGATTGGAAGCTCTCATATCCTAAGAAGTCTAGATTAAGAAAATAATTATTACACTATAAATATATAAGCTCACTTTTAAACTGGTCGAAATCGACTAGTTTTAAAAAAATAATTCAATACTAAGTATATGGTCCATAACTCGAGTTCTAACCGTCTCGAATTCGATACCTTTAGAAATTTATTTATATTCATAAAATAAATATAAATACAAATACAAAAAACACCATAGATTCTTTTAACAAGATCTCTATGGTGTCCCTATTTGCAATCCACTTGGCACTATTTATGGAGTTATTCTAAAAAACTTTTTTACCCAATTTCGTTCCAGTTGATGATTTTTAATCTCTGTAATCATTGGTTTTACAAGCTTTTATCTTCTGTTTTAACTATTCCCACTCAATAGTTGCAGGTGGTTTACTTGTCACATCATATACTACTCTATTTACTTCAGATACCTCATCTGTAATTCTTGTAGATATTTTCTCTAATAGTTCTAGTGGCATTGGATACCATTTAGCTGTTACTGCATCCTTAGTAGTGATTGCACGAAGTCCTATTAGATGCTTATAAGTTCTCTTGCCATCTACTACTCCTACTGATTGAATATTTGGTAGGACTGCAAAATATTGCCAGATTTCCTTGTCTAGACCTGCTTTTTTGATTTCTTCTCTGTAGATATAATCAGCATCTCTTAATACATCTAGCTTTTCTTTAGTAAGCTCTCCTAGACATCTTACACCAAGACCTGGTCCTGGGAATGGTTGCCTTCCAACTATTTCTTCAGGTATTTCTAAAACTCTACCCACTTCTCTTACTTCTTCTTTATATAGTTCTTTTAATGGTTCTATAAGCTCAAAGTTTACATCCTCTGGAAGCCCACCTACATTGTGATGAGACTTCACAGCTAATTTCCCTGATTTATCTTTACTCTCTATTATATCAGGATAAATTGTCCCTTGAACTAAAAATTGTGTATCTTCATCTTCAAGTTTTTCTTGTTCCTCTTCAAATACACGGATAAATTCTTCTCCGATTATCTTTCTTTTTTGTTCTGGGTCTGTTATGCCTTTAAGCTTATTTAGAAATCTATCTTCTGCATCTACTACTATTAGATTCATATGAAACTTATCTCTAAAAGTAGTTTCTACTTCTTCTTTTTCTTTTTTACGAAGTAGTCCATGGTCTACAAATACACAAGTTAAATTATCTCCTATAGCTTTATTTACTAAAACTGCTGCTACAGAAGAGTCAACTCCACCTGATAAGGCACAAATAGCCTTTTTATCTCCTACAGTTTCTTTTATTTCTTTTATCTTTTTATCTATAAAATCTTTCATTTTATCACCTATCTTCTACTATAGTTTGGTGCTTCTTTTGTAATATGGATATCATGAGGATGATTTTCAACTAAAGATGCTGAAGTGATTTTCATAAATCTAGATTTTTCATGTAATTCTGGGATATCTTTAGCTCCTACATATCCCATACCAGATCTAAGTCCACCCATAAGTTGATAAACCACATCTCCCAATGGTCCTCTAAATGGAATTCTTCCTTCTACTCCTTCTGGTACATATTTTTTAGTGTTTTCTTGGAAGTATCTATCTTTACTTCCAGAGTCCATGGCACCCATAGATCCCATGCCTCTATATTCTTTGTATCTTCTACCTTCATATAGAACTTCTTCTCCAGGTGACTCTTTAGTTCCTGCAAATAGTGAACCTGCCATTATAACATCTGCTCCTGCTCCTAAAGCTTTTGTGATATCTCCAGAGTATTTAATTCCTCCATCTGCTATTACTGGAACATTGTACTCCCTTGCGCCTTCAGCACAGTTAATAATAGCTGTAACTTGAGGTACACCTATACCTGTTACTACTCTTGTAGTACAAATTGATCCTGGTCCTATACCTACCTTTACTGCATCTACTCCTGCCTTTATTAAATCTATTGTAGCTTCTTTTGTAGCTACATTACCAGCAATAAGCTCTAGATTTGGATAGGCTGCTTTTATCTTCTTTATAGTTTCCAATACTCCTCTAGAGTGTCCATGGGCAGTATCTACTACTATAACATCTACCTTTGATTTAACTAGAGCCTCTATTCTATCTAGTACATCTGCAGTAACTCCAACTGCTGCACCAGCAAGTAGTCTACCTGTTGAGTCCTTAGCTGAATTAGGATATTGAATTGATTTTTCTATATCCTTTATAGTTATAAGTCCTTTTAAGAAAAAATCTTTATCTACTAGAGGAAGCTTTTCTATTTTATGTTCTTTCATTTTTTCTAAAGCATCATCCATTGAAATATCAATTTCACCAGTTACTAAATCTTCCTTAGTCATAACTTCATCTATTTTCTTAGAAATATTTTTTTCAAATCTAATATCTCTATTTGTAATTATTCCTGCTAATTTTCCTTCTTCATCAGTTATTGGAACCCCAGATATATGATATCTTTCCATTAATTCTAATGCATCTGATACCATATGATTAGGTGATAGAAAGAATGGATCTGTAATTACTCCATGTTCTGATCTCTTTACCCTATCTACTTCTAGAGCTTGTTTTTCTATGCTCATATTTTTATGGATTATACCTATTCCACCTTCTCTAGCCATAGCTATTGCCATTTCTGATTCTGTTACAGTATCCATACCAGCACTCATTAAAGGTATGTTTAATTTTATATTTTTAGTTAAATTAGTTTTTATACTGGTTTCTCTTGGAAGTACTTCAGATTTACCAGGCACTAATAGTACATCATCAAAAGTTAAACCATCTCCGACAAATTCCACTACAATTCCTCCTCTTATGTTTTTTAATAGTATACCACAAAACTCACTTTTTTTATAATATATATTAAAAATTATATTCTTTTAAAATAAAAAAATCTATAGTAACTCTAAATACTAAAAAAGAGCACTAAAAGTACTCTTATTAGATTAACAAATGTCCAAATATATTGAATAAATACCCAATTATAAGTATTCCGATTGTTACTATTGATATAAATATAAATAAGAGTTTTTTCTTAACTACTTTAGAAATCATTATCATCGAAGGTAGAGAAAGTGCCGTCACAGCCATCATAAATGATAAAGCTGTACCTAATCCTACTCCCTTTGAAACTAAAGCCTCTGCTATTGGAAGGGTTCCAAATATATCTGCATACATTGGTATTCCGACTATAGTTGCAAGTAGTACTGAATACCATTTATCCTCCCCAAGTAGTGCAGTTATTATTCCTTGTGGAATATAATTGTGTATGGCAGCTCCTATTCCAACTCCTATCAGTATATATATCCACACTTTTTCTATAATATCTAAGACTTGATCCTTAGCAAACTCTACTCTTTCCCTTTTTGTCAATTCTTCATAATCTGTACCTACTGTCTCATCAGAATATACAAAACCTTCCACATATTCTTCAAGTTTTAATTTACTTATTATACTGCCTCCAATTACTGCAAGTATTACACCTACTAGTACATATGCTAAAGCAGTTTTGAAATTAAATATACTTGCTATTAAAATTATTGATGCCAAATCCACTAAAGGTGATGAAATCAAAAATGAAAAAGTAGTTCCTATAGGTAATCCTGCCGATGTAAATCCTATAAATAAAGGTATAGATGAACAGGAGCAAAAGGGAGTAACTGTACCAAGTAGTGCTGATAGTATATTTGAAGTAATTCCTTTATATTTTCCTAGAATTTTTCTTGTTCTCTCAGGTGGGAAAAAACTTTGGATATATGATATAGTAAATATCAGTACTGATAATAGGATAAATATCTTTATTACATCATATATGAAAAAATGTATACTACTACCTAATCTAGAATCTATAGAAAGTCTAAATCCTTTTTCTACTAGTAGTTCAACTAATTTCCAAAGCCACTCCATTTTAAGAAATTGTGCATTAAAAAAACTAAAGAAAGCTCTAATTTGAATCACCCCTCTCCCTATTTATCAAGTCTATTACCTTTTCCTTTATAATATCTCTTGCAATACGATAATCTTGGGTAGTACCGCCTGATGGGTCTTCTATACCCCAGTCCTCTGTAATTGAATTTGGAATATATGGACACACTACATTGCATCCCATAGTTATCAGGTAATCTACTTCACCAGGTATATCCTTTAATAATTTTGGATACTGTTTGCTTATATCTATTTTAACTTCTTTCATTACTTCAACTGCTAGAGGCTTAACTTCTGGATACTCCTCTGTTCCTGCAGAATAAGTTTCAAATATATCACTACCTAATTCTTTCATCCATCCTTCAGCCATTTGTGATCTGCATGAATTATGAACACATACAAAAGCTACTCTTTTTTTCATGTTTACACCTACTTATCCAATAGTTTCTTTATATCCTTAGGCTTTAAAAGCTTACCACTAGATAAAACTTCCTCATCTACTACTAGTGCAGGTGTAGATAAAACTTTATACTTCATTATCTCCTTAAAGTCTTCCACTTTTTCTACTTTTGCATCTAAATTTAATTCTTCTATTACTTCTCTTACATTTTCTTCCATCTTCTTACACTTTTTACATCCTGAACCTAAAATTTTAATTATCATTTTAATTCCTCCTTATTTTTATTACATATACAATCTTCTTTATAATTTGTTACATAATTTATAAATCCTTGTAAATCATCTATAGTTTCTCTATTAATAGAATACTTAATCCATCTACCTTCTTTTCTTCCATTTACTATTCCAGCTTGTTGAAGTATTTTCATATGATGTGATATAGTAGGCTGTGTTAAGTTTAGACCTTCTATAATATTACATGCACATAACTCTCCACATGACAACATATCTAATATAGTTAATCTTGTCTCATCTCCTAAAGCTTTAAATAGTTCTGCTTTTTCTTTCAAATTCTCCCTCCTTACATAGATACATTTCTATATATCTATATAATACTCCTATGATATAAATTCGTCAATAGTTTTAGTATTAAAAAATAAAAAACACACAATTAATTGTGTGTTTTTTATAAAAACCAAAATTAAAATTTATCCTATCTTCCTAATTTTTGCTTAATTCTTCTTCTACTTCTTCTAATTTTATATCATCTAATTCATTAATTGATTTGGTACTAAACATTACTGTAACTGCATAGACATGTTCATATCCATGTTTTTCATATTCCTCAGGACTATAAAAATATTCTACATTATAAGAACTAACCGAATCTTTAGATGTTATTATTTGAATAGCAAGGGGTATTTCTTTTTCATAGATAATCTCTGTTCTTTCGCTTAAATGGGAAGTTGTATAAGACTTATCATCATGTTTTTCTTCATACTCAGTTGAGTGCAAACTATATTCATTTCCATTCTCACTTTGTACTGCAATTCCCAAACCATTAGCAAGATTATCAAAAGTTAAAGCTAATCTTCCATCATTGTCTTTAAATTCTCTGAATTGATTAGAATCAGAATGCCACTTTCCATCTTTTAACTTATATTTATTTATTTTCATAGTCTGTGCTTTATCATCTAGAGTAAAGTCATATATCTTGCCGTGCATACCTGCACCAAGTAATTTTACTATATTCTCTTCTTCCTGTGTTAACTCAGCTATTTCTATGTGCATATTAGAATAGTTAGATGCTGTACAGGCAGAAGTAATAAATACCATCATAGATAAGATTATTAAATATAGTATTTTTTTCACAGCTTATTCATCTCCCATCTTTTTCTTTACAACTTGGATTATTTCTTCTAAATTAACTCTTCCATTTTCATATTCTAAAAATATTACTTCTTTGTCTTTTCTCATTAATAGATATATGGTATTTTCTTTTTCAAAGGAATGAATAGACATATCTTTTTCCCCTTGAAGTTTTTCAAAATTTATACCGTATTTATTTCTTTCTCTATTTATATCCTCTTCTAAGCCTTTAGCTATAAATTCAAATCTAGTCAAATAATAGTTTATTTTTAAAAAGGCCTTAGCATCCCTAGACTCTTCATCTTGATTTTTCAATATAACACTTTGTATCAATATATAATTTTTAGGGGCAAAGGGACTCCATTCTTTCCTTATAAAATTGGGAGATCTTGTAGGATATTTTATCTCATAGATGTCATTTGTTTTATCTTCAAGATTATCCTTTTCTATGGTTTCAATTGTGACCATAGGCAATTTGTCTAAATCATCTGTTGGACTGAGTTCTATAATTTCAAAATTTGTACCTCTATAATATATAAGAATAAATCCAATTAAAACTAATAAGGTGGCTATAGATTTTTTAATAACAAACTTCTTACTCATTGAAGAATAGTCACCTTCATGTCTTAGAAATTCTCCAGATTCTAAAGTATTTTCTATTCTTTTTAAGTTTTTTCTCTTTTTTCCATAACTAAAGAAAGGAAGAAGAGTAATAAATATAAATCTATATATTTCATTTTCTTCTGTTAAAGAAAGATAAAGACCTCCAGACATGCTTATTTGAAAATAAATAAGACTCACTATAACTATAATAACTAGCCCCTGCATTATTACATTATTAAACTCATCTTTAATAATTTCTTCTTGAGCATCTATGAATGAGGATCTTTGTTCTTCTGGAGTTTCATATAGTTCCTTTAAATTAGAAGACTGTTCTATAGAAAAAACTAGAAAAGAATCTTTAGCTGCAACAAAATTCCAACCCTTTTCTTTATGTTTTTCTTTTTTCTCCTCTATTTGTTTTTCCCTTGCTATATCTATTCTATATTTTAAATTTTTAGGTTCTCCTTCTTTAAAATATGCAAATATTTTTCCTATCTTTTCTAAATGTAAACCTTCTCTAGACATATCAGAAAAGTATTCTTCATATTCTTCAATATTAGACAAATCTCCAAGTAACAATCTTCGAACTACTTTATCCATATTAATATCACCAACTTACATTATTATGTAATCATTATACTATCTTATATTGTCTTCTGTTTCAAATATGTATTTTTTATTATATAATTTAAGAGATATGAGATAAATACTAGGTCTTAAGTTTTTGAATCATAACATTCGTTTATTCTTTGTTTTTATTTTCATCCATTATTGCACCTATGACTATTCCAATGTCAAGTTTTATTTAATTAACTGAAGAAAAGCCTTTTCGCAAGACATATTTATAAACATAAGCGCTGACTTATGAAAGATTCTGTGTCGTGATACTTAAGAATCTTGAACGGAACCTGCGTTCTTTATAAATATGTCTACACCAGCAAACTTATATTACTACACATTATTTATCTTACATTCATTATTAATAAAACAGACTAATTCCCTTCTATTTTATCCCTGATACTCATCATCTGTAAATCAGTTTGAGCAATAGTCTCTGCACATTGCTTTAATTCATCTTCTATTTCTTTGGATGTTTCGAAATCCTTTTTATATTTTAACTTGTGCTCTACACTTGCCCAAAAGTCCATGGCTGATGTTCGAATTTGAATTTCTACTCTCACCATTTGCTTTTCTTGTGAAAAGAAAACAGGAACTTCAATAATCAAATGGTAACTTCTATATCCATTTGGCTTAGGTTTTTTAATATAATCCTTTGCATCAATTAAAGTGATATCATCTTGCTTAATCAACATATCAGCAATCTTATACACATCATCAATAAAAGAACAGATTACTCGTATTCCTGCTACATCATTAAGAGATTCTGTGATAGATTCAACACTTATTTCTTTGTCTAATCTTTTAAGTTTGTTTAAAATGCTATCTGGTTTTTTAATTCTTGATTTAATAAATTGTATAGGATTTTTTCTATTATTTAGTGATAATTCATCATTTAATATCTCTAATTTTGTAGTTACTTCTCTAATAGCAGAATTATATATCATCATAAGCTCTCTAAAATTTGCTATTTCTTTAATAATCTCCTCTGGTACTTTAGGTAATACTGTTTCTGTCAATATAGTTTTTTTAGAATCATCTTTTTCCATTTATGCCACCTCATTTAATATTATGTATTTAATTATACTAGCTTTTTACTTTTCTTTAAAGCTTTTATAAATATTCTACTTCCACTTTATTACTTTGTTTATATTCTTATTTAATTTAATTATATCCTTCTTAATATAAGAGTAAGAGTTTTTTATATTTTTTTAGTCATCAAAATAAATTCACTTGTTTTTTTATAATTTCAAAGTTTTGCTAACCTTAAAAGTAAAAGTAATATGAAGATAATAAATAATCTTCATCATATTTTACTGCCATTTCCCATAGTAGCTTTTTAATAGCTTTTATGGAAAAGCTTCTCTTCTCATAACGCTTCAAATACGAATTGTATTTTTTCTTTTCTTTTTCTGAAGCTTTATTTTTAAAATATCCCCATACATGAGAAATTGCATTTAGAGAATTACCAAATTCTACTTTAGTTTCAAGAGCTTCATCTATTAAATTATAAAACTTAAATACAGGATAAGTTTTCTTATCTTTTAATAAATTTCTTATCTCTTTATAAGCATTAGGGGAATGTTCTAAAACATTGTATTTATATTTACTCCATTCTAATTCTAGATTTTTGATGTTTTGATTTAAATTTAAATAATTAATAGCTTTTATTGTAGAGAGATTTTTATCTTTTACTTCAAACATTATATCTATATCAGGTAAGCCTTTTATATAATCTGCGAATGTTTTTATATCTATAGTTTCTGAATGGCTTCCAGGTCTTTTATCTGGATTTTGCTGTGAATAATGAGTCTTTTGCTTTCCATCTTCTATTTTCCAGGTTTTTCTAGCCTTTTCTATATAGTATCTATCATCTTTTAAAAAATCTGCTGGCAACACTTGATTGTGAAGGTTATCATAGACTACTGGTATATGTAATATATTTGAAATCCCTAAGACCTCCTCTATATTATAAGATTTATCATCATTTTCAATTACAAGCCTATCCTTTATCCCTTGATCTAGGAGTTCATAGTTTTTTATAAATCTATTTATTGCTCCTTTTTTATCTCCATAAACTCCTCCTATATGAAGAATTATCTTGTTCTTTTTATCTATACCTAAACTATTTAAAAATCTATTGTGATATACTAAATCCTCAACCGACCTTTTCACTACATCTTCATCATTTGAATTTAAAACTGTGTATTGTCCTGGATGCATAGATACTCTCATATTAGATTTTTTTATCTTTTTTCCTATATAATCTAAACGGGTCTCAAATACTCTCCACCAAGATACTGTATTTACCGGACTTGAACCAAAGGGTATGATGTCAGAGCTTATTCTAAATAGTTTTATACCACTTTTTATATTGTAGTCTATTATATTTTCTAGAGATTTCAAATTATGATCAATAATTTTGATGAGATTTTCTTTGCTTGCATTTTTTAAGCTACAAGTCTTAAAATTAGTATCTCTTACTCCTATTGTTAAACACGCATAGCCGATTTCCATTTAATTCCCTCACAATTTTATTAAATTTTGTTAATTTTAAGAATCATTCTTAGTTTTCTCTATGTTTACCCTAAATTTAAATTTTTATTTTTTTGTTTAAAAATAAAAACACCTCCCTTATAGGGAGGTTGATAGCTTTTTATAATTTCTAATTGGTCCTACATATACTTCTTTTAACCCTTTACACCCTATAAAATCTGTAGGTGATGTGAGACCAGGAGATTTTTCTATAATATTTATACCACTATTTGCAAGTACTTCTGATACAAATTGAGAGCAAAAATAATTATATTTTCTATATATTGGATAATGAAATAAGACTCCAAACAGTCCTATTAAATTGTATCCATATTTTTCCTGCTCTTTTTTAAATCTTCCAATCTCTTTTTCTAATCTGTTGTATTGTTCTTGGGTTACATTTAAAGAATATATTGCACATCTCGTCTTTGGAAATCTTTTATAAGTACCATTTAATATATCTTCCCTAACAAATCCTCCTATTACAGGATTATTGGGTCTTATTCTACCAAAGCTATATAGTTCATCTAAATTTTTATCTAAGCCTATGGAAACATGAGTAAATTTCTTTCTAGTATAGATATTTATAAGCTTGGACAAAATAGATCCACTATGGGATAATAAAATATAAATTTGCTTTTCCATCTTTCACCTCTAAAAAAAATTATAATAACTTCTCCATTTTACAACTATTAAAGGCTTTTTTCAATAGCTATCTTTCTTCAAATTTAGACCTTTAGAATATCTCCTGTGTTATTATTTATAAATATATCTTCTAATTGTTGACTAAGCATAGTTTCCCCTTGTTTTCCAGTGCAATGACAAGCCCCTATAATTTTTATATCTTTTTCTTTAAAATATTCTATTATATTGTTTATCTTTTCATCATCTTCTTTTACTAAATGAGTCCCACCTACTAATGTATGAATATCCATCCCAGTTCTATCTATTATGCTTTCAAGTATATTTACAACTCCTGGATGGGAACACCCAACTATAACTACTAGACCTTTATCTGTTTTAATACCTAAAGAGATTTCATCTGTAAAATTGTCTATTTTATATTTTCCATCCTCTTTTAAATACATAGTTTCATTTTTGTTTTCATAATCCTCATTTCTATCAAAATTAGTAAACACCATCAAGTTTTCTGTGATATTTATCATATTTTTATTTATATATTCTATAGGTATATGGTTTTCTACTAAAAATGATTCCTCAAATAAATTCCCTATATATTCATAATCTCCACTTTCCCTTAAGGCATATTTTTTATCCCAAAATCCATCTCCTACATAGAGTTTAATGTGGGGATTGACTTCTTCTATAAGTCTTTGAAATCCTCCACTGTGATCATAATGTCCATGACTAATTAGTACATAGTCCAGTTCCTTCAAATCAATTCCTAGCTTTCTAGCATTGTCTATAAAGTTCCCACTTTGTCCTGTGTCAAATAAAATTTTCTTATTATCTACCTCTATATATACTGAAAGCCCATGTTCTATATCTAAATCGTCTGTACTGCCTAATTTATTTTCCATCAATGTAACTATTCTCATCAATCTTCACCTCTTAGATAATTATTACCCTTATGATGAAATTTATCTTCATTAATATTTATAATATATTAATATTGTTCATAGTACTCTATTTCCTGATCTACTCTCAATCTTATTAAGTCCATTATTCCAGTTTCCATAAGTCCATATATGGCCATATTTACCATTAGTATAATTATCACAATAAATATTGAAAATACATCATATTTAATCTTTGTATCTCCTGTATTATTTTTGTAGGAATAAAATAGGATTTCTAATCCTATTAAGATTAAGATAGTAGGCCAAAACTTTACAAATAGTTCTACTGCAGAGCTTCCACTTACCTGTGCTATTAAGATTATGATCCCAAAGAATATAAGGACCAATCCCATGGATATAGTACCTACTCTCTTATTCATCTCTTTCACCTTCTTCTATTTCTATTATATCTTCTGTATCTTCTATTTCTTTTCTTCCCTTTATTAACTTTATTCCACCTATGATAAATATAAATGATACTATAAGTGTTTGTATATATCTTACCATGCTATGATCTATATAAATTCTAATTAATGGATATACCATATTTTGAAGTATAACTGTTACTCCAATTACTATAAGAGCTATACCTATATACTTTTGCTTTAATTTTGGTAAAAATCCTTCTAAATTTATATCTTCTATTTCTCCTCCATTTAATATATGGTATGCATCAAAAAATGAATAAAACCATATAAGTGGTAATATAAATACTAAAAAGCTTAAATTTAACCATCCCATAAAGAATATGGTAAAGAAAAATCCTGCCATAAATATAAGCCCTCTTTTTTGATAATTTAAATACATATGTCCTGCTCCAGGAATCATAGATAGAGCTAATGTGATTATCTTTTTATTCTCTATTTTATTATTTATAACTTTTCCCTCCTCATCAATTAAAGCTTCTCTATTATTCAAACTTGAAAAAGCATCTAATAGAGCTATTAGCCATACTACTGCAACTCCAGCAAAGGCCATTAAAACTGCAAGATCATTATAAAACATCATACCCCCTAGGACAATGGCAGCTACAAATAATCCTCCTGTTAGAAACAGATAAATTGCTCCTCTTTCAAAACGCCCTAAATAAATATGGGATAATCCTGGTATAAAGCTCAATAAAAATGTTAAAAATTTACTTTTTTTCTTCATATTATCTCTTCTCCTTTATTTCTAAATTAAAATCTCTTACAAAGTTTGAAGTAGAATCTGTTATATTCTTGGAAAAATTATATACAGAATCTAATTTTACCTGTTTTTTACTTACTATTATCGTTTCTCCAAATTGAGGTGTTTGTGACACTATGGTGTTAAAAAATCCAGTTCCCGTTAAAAATATTGCAACAGAGGCAACAGCTATATAGTAGACTAAAAGCTCGTTGTAGATGTTTTTCTTAGATTTTTTAGTTCTCTTATTGATTTTATTTATTTGTGTTTGGCTCTGTATTTTTCCCATTACACTGTGGGTGAAATCATCTGAAACCTTAGGACTTTCTTCTAATTCTTCATCTACAAGTGAAAGGAATATATCCATACATTTATCACATTCTAATAGATGATCTTCCATGTCTATTTTTATATTTTCATCTAACAGATTTTCTTTAAAAAGTTTCCATTCTACAATATCATAATGAGTCATCTTCTAGCCTCCATTCCTCTTTTAATAGATTTTTACCTCTATAGAGCCTTGATGCCACTGTCTTTTTTGTAACCTTTTCTTCTATGGCTATTTCATCATATGATTTAGCTTCAAAATAAAACTTATATATTACTTCTCCATATATCTTAGGTAGATTTTTAAGTGCTTTTCTTATGTCAGACTTCTTTTCTTCTTGAATAAATATTTCCTCTGGAGTGGGTAGAGTATTTATATTTAAATTTTCTATGATCTCTTCTTCTAGTGAATCTTCTTTTTCTCTGTTTTTCTTTTTCCTATTGTAATCTATAGCTTTATTGGTAGCAATTCTTCCAATCCAAGCTTTAAAATTATCATCCTTATATTTAGGTAGGGAGAGATAAATCTGTAAAAATACTTCTTGAGCCACATTCTCTGCTTCTTTATTATCTTTTATAAATTTTAATACAATTGCAAATATATAATTCTTATAATTTTCCACAATATGCCTAAAGGCTGTTTCATCTCCTTTAGTAGCTTTCTGGATTAAAATTGACTCCATCTCTCCCCTCCTCTCAATAATGTAAACGAAAATAAAATAAAAAGTACTGCAAAATAAACTTATTATTTTCTTTTATGTTATGATAATAATGTAAATACTAAACTGAGGTGATAAATATTGATTACAGATAAATTTTACACTAGAATAAAAAAATATAATGAAGAAAAAGAAAATTTAAAAAGAAATTTAAACTTAATTGCCAGTATAAGGCTTATCTCCTTTATCTCTATAGTATATCTAGGATATCGATATGTAAAAACTAATTACAGCGACTTCTTTTATTTCTTAACCATAGCAGCTATTATAGGCTTTATATGTCTTATCATATACCATAATAAAGTAAAAGATAAACTATCTTTTGCAAAGAGTCTGATAGATATAAACAATAGATATTTAGATAGAATAAATGGAAAATGGATAAACTTTTCCGACATAGGAGAAGAGTTTTGGAATAAATCACATAGATACTCTAGTGATTTAGACATTATAGGGGATAGGTCTCTATTTCAGAGAATAAATTTATCTAATACTTGGATTGGAAGAAATACTTTAGCTAATGATTTATTAAACCCACAGTATAATAAAGATGACATATTATCTAGACAAAAGGCTATAGAAGAATTGTCCTCTAAATTAGATTTTGCCCAAAATCTAGAATATGAAAGTAGCAAAAAGAAAAAGATGAAAAGCCCAGAAGAATTAATATCTTATTTTGAAAATAAGGAAAGCTTTTCTTATTCTAAGAATAAAAGAGCTTTTATAGAGATGTTACCTATAGTAGTCTTAGGAATATCTGGTATAATCTTATTCTTTAAAATTCAACAATTATATAGCCTAGTGTTTTTTTTATTTGCATTTCAAATAATAATTTGGTTACTAGGTATAAGAAAAAATGCAGAGATATTAGATAAAGTAGGACCCTTTAAAGATAATTTAGAAGTATACTTAGACCTTTTAAAAGTTATTGAGAAAGAAAACTTTACCTCTCCACTTTTAAAGGAAATGAAAACAGATTTATTTTCTGAAAAAAATGCAATTAAAGCTATAAAGAAATTAGACCTAGTCTCTGAGAAGATAAATTTAAAACACAGTGGACTTCTCTATCTTCTATTGAATATACTTTTCCTTTGGGAATATAGATGTGTATTTTCATTAGAAGCTTGGAAGAATAAATATGCTAATGATGTAAGACATTGGATCTACTCCATAGGAAAATTTGAATCTTTGACAAGTCTATCTGCCCTATTACAGATAGAGGAAAATACTTCATTTCCAATTGTAATAAACGACAGGGAGATAAAAGCTAAATCCTGTGGTCATCCTCTATTGGAAGTAGAAGATAGAATAAACAATAATATAGATATAAATAATAATATATTAGTTATCACAGGATCTAACATGAGTGGTAAGACTACATTTTTAAGGACAATAGGTATAAATCTAGTTCTTTTAAATGCTGGATGTGTAACTATCTCTAAGGAATTTAAATCTCCAATTATGAATGTCTATACTTCCATGAGAGTTACAGATGATTTAAAAAATAAAATATCTACTTTTTATGCAGAACTTTTGAGGATTAAAGAGATTTTAGATTATGCTAAAAAAAATAAAGATACAGTATTTTTAATAGATGAGATATTTAAAGGTACAAATTCTAAGGATAGAATATTTGGAGCAAAAAATGTATTAAAAAATTTAAATGCCCTAGGATTAATAGGTGCTATTACTACCCATGACTTTGAGCTATGTGAACTAGATAGATATCCTAGGATAGAAAATTATCACTTTGCTGAGGACTATATAAACGGAAAGATTTCCTTTGATTATAAAATAAAAAAAGGTAGATCAAAGTCTACCAATGCAAGACATCTTATGGAATTAGTTGGTATAGAGGTTATGGAGTAGGGGAAAAATAAACAAAGTTTCCCCTACCCTTTGTTCATTTTAATTCACCTAAAACTATCTTCATACTATATAGAGCTGCCCCTAACACAGGGCTTAAAATTGGCTCTATAAGTTTTAGGTTTCCACTTAGATTATTTAAATAAGCTTTAAAAGGCTCTAATACATATTCTCCCGCCTTAAATACTCCACCTGAATAAGAAATTAAAATTTCTTCTTTTAGCTTATAATCCAATTGATTTATTAGCGATTTTACAATTAAATAGTATTCATAAGCTGCCATTTTAAAAAATTCTATTGCAAACTTATCTCCCATATCTGCAGCAAGCTTTAAGCTCTTTGATAAGGATGCTATTTCTCTCCTATCCATATGGTATTTGTTTAATAGTATATTCACTATTTGTCTATCATTTTTTAGTTTAAATCTTTCTTTTAAGATATAATAGATGGGAGACTTTTCAAGTCTTCCATCAGATTGCTTAGTGAAGAGTTCTATTGCCTTTTTCCCAAGCCAATATCCTGAACCCTCATCTCCACAAAAACTTCCCCAACCGCCACTTTCCAATTTGGAATACTCCCTATCTACTCCAAATCCAATACAGCCTGTCCCACTTACGATATTTATTCCTGGCTGAAAAGCTAAGGAACCTGCCCAAGCTATTTCTCCATCGTTTACACATTTAAATCTATTTGTAGGAAATATTTCGCCTACTACATCCTCTAAAATATTCATATCCTCTATAATGCATCCATATCCAGGAATTCCAAGGACTGCATAGTCGATTTCTAAAAGTTTAGTGTGTGATTTCTTGCATACATAATCAATGCCTTCCCTTAAGACATTTTTAAAATTTAATAGAGAAGTCTGTTTGTAATGACAACTAGATCTTTTACAATATGAGAGTATATTGCCCATTTCATCTATTATAATGAATTCTGTTTTAGTTCCACCACCATCTACTCCTAAAAATTTCATCTTTTTCCCCTCAATCTATGAGACTATTTGAACTTGTGAAAATAAATTCTCTCGACATCTATTAAAAGCATCCTGGCCTTCTTCTGTATCCTTAAAAACTCCTGCATCTTTTAGTACATTTAAAAATACTTCTCCTACTTTATTTTCTACTATATAATCAATATTTTCCCTATCTACTTTGCTTTCTTCCAATATATTTTTAGCAAGATCTAAATGTTTTTTTAAATTATTATCCTCTTTTATAGAATCTAAATCCTTTTTCAAAAGATATTCTTTTAAATCTTCAATTTCCCTTTTTAATCTAGATGGAAGGACAGCCAAGCCCATGACTTCTATCAGCCCTATATTTTCTTTTTTTATATTGTGATATTCTTCTCTAGGATGAAATAAGCCATATGGTCTTTCTTTTGTAGTTCTATTATTTCTAAGAACTAAATCAATCTCATAGAGATTATCTCTTTTTCTACAAATAGGTGTAATCGCATTATGAGGTGTTCCATTTGTATCAGATATGATCCCCACTGATTTATCATTATAGACTTCCCAAGACTTGGATATATCATAGGCTTTTTGTATTAATCTCTCTTTATCTTTTGATTTAAGCCTTATCACACTCATAGGCCATTTTAAAGTTGATGTATATATCCCATCTATTTCTAAATGATTTTCCTCCTGTGCATTTTCCATAGCAAAGGAATATCTACCACCTTGGAAGTGATCATGACTTAATATAGAACCTCCTACAATTGGTAGTCCTGCATTTGAACCTATGAAATAATGGGGAAAATCTTCTACAAAATCCAATAGTCTTTTAAATGTATTTATGTCCACATTCATAGGCTCATGAGCTCCCTTAAAGACTATACAATGTTCATTATAATATGTATAAGGAGAGTATTGGAGAAACCATTGTTCTTCATTTAAATCTAGCTGAATTATCCTATGATTTCCTCTAGCTGGATGGGACCCTCCACCTCTATAACCTTCATTTTCCCTACATAGCAGACATTTAGGATAATTTGAAGACTTCTCATTTTTCATCCTCTCTATATCTCTAGGATCTTTTTCTGGTTTAGACATATTTATAGTTATATCTAAATCTCCATAGGATGATTTATAAACCCATTTTATATCCTTTGAAACCCTTTGTTTCCTAATATAGTTTGTATCTATAGATAAATTATAATAAAAGTCTGTAGCTTCTTTAGGAGATATGTCATAGTTCTCCCAAAACTCTCTCTCTATTTCTGAAGGTCTCTTTACTAGTACCCCCATAATTCTTGTATCAAATAGGTCTAGGGTACTTACGCTATCATTTTCCACTATTTTATTTTCCACTGCCCATTTTCTAAAATTATTTAAAATATCTTCTATATCTCTTTTAGTGCTTGTAAATGTATCAGGTTCTTTATATTCTTTTTGATTTATAACTTCTAGTATCCTGTTTATACCATATACTCTGTCTCTTCTATCTAAGAATTTTTTATCTATGGCGTATTCCACTAAATCTCTTATCTCTACATTTATATCTATCATATTAATCACCTATTTTAATCCGTTTTTATGTTTTTTATGAAATTTCCAAGCAGAATTTATTATATCTTCTACATTTGTGTACTTAGGCTTCCAACCTAGTGTTTGTCTAGCTTTTTCCGATGATGCTACAAGTACTGCTGGATCTCCTGCTCTTCTTTTGGCAATTTCTTTTTTTATATTTTCACCTACAACTCTTTCACTTGCTTCTATAATCTCTTTTACTGAAAAACCTTCTCCATTTCCAAGATTAAATATATTGCTTGTATTTTCCCTATTTAAATAATCAAGAGCTAAAAGATGTGCATCTATTAAGTCTTCTACATGAATGTAATCTCTTATGCAAGTGCCATCCTTTGTAGGATAGTCATCCCCAAATATCATTATCTTGTCTCTCTTTCCCAAGGGAACTTGGAGTACTAAGGGAATAAGATGAGTTTCTGGATCATGACTTTCACCTATTTTCCCATTTTTATGAGCTCCCGCCACATTAAAATATCTCAAACTTACATATTTAATTCCATGTATCTTATCTACCCATTTCATCATCTTTTCCATGGTTAACTTTGTCTCTCCATAAGTGTTTGTAGGATTAGGATTTGTCTCTTCGTCTATTAAATCCTTTCCAGGCTCACCATAAACTGCTGCAGTGGAAGAAAATACTATTTTATCTATATTGTGTTTAACCATTGATTTTAATAAGACTTCTGTTCCATGAACATTATTATTAAAATATTTAAGTGGATTTACCATACTCTCTCCAACTAGAGAATTTGCGGCAAAATGAATAACTCCCTTTATTTCTTCTTTGGCAAATACCTCTTCTAAAAAGCTCTCATCCCTTATATCTCCTTTGTAAAACACTGCATTAGGATGGATTGCCTCTTTATTACCTGTTTCTAAATTATCTATTATAATAACTTTTTGACCTTGTTCAATCAACTTATATACACAGTGAGAACCAATATATCCTGCTCCACCACAAACTAAAATTGACATAATTCTCCCCCTTAATTTTCCATCTTTTAATTCTAATACTATTGTAAGTATTCTGTATTGTCAATACTGTCAAGATTTAAAAAAGATTATACATCTGATCAATCAAAAGAGGTCCATCACTAATTTATCAATTAATGATAGACCTCTCTTCTTATTAAATCAATTCTTCACTTTATAAAATTGTTGATTAACGGGTTTGGGGAATTATTACATCATTCCGCCCATGCCACCCATTCCTCCCATGCCGCCCATACCAGCCATGGAGTCTTCTTCTTCAATATCAGCAACTGCAGATTCTGTAGTTAGAACCATAGCAGATACACTTGCTGCATTTTGTAGAGCTGATCTAGTTACTTTAGTTGGGTCAACTATTCCTAACTCTACCATATTTACATATTTTTCATTTAAAGCATCAAAACCTATTCCATTTTCTGCTTCTTTTACTTTTTCAACTATGATAGAACCTTCTAGTCCTGCATTTGTTGCTATTTGCTTTACTGGTTCTTCTAAAGCTTTAAGGATAATCTTAACTCCTGTTTTTTCATCGCCAACAGTTTCATCTAAGATTTTTTCAACAGCAGGTATAGAATCTATTAGAACTGTTCCACCACCAGGTACTAATCCTTCTTCTACTGCTGCACGAGTAGCTGATAGAGCATCTTCAATTCTTAGTTTTCGCTCTTTTAGTTCTGTCTCTGTTGCAGCACCTACTTGGATAACTGCTACTCCACCTGAAAGCTTAGCAAGCCTTTCTTGAAGTTTTTCAGCATCGAATTCACTTTCAGTTTCTTCAAGTTGAACTTTTAATTGTCTTACTCTGTCTTTTATAACTGAATCGTCTCCAGCTCCATTAACTATTACAGTGTTTTCCTTATCTATTTTAACTTTTGCTGCACTACCTAGCATATCTAGTGTAGCTTCTTTTAATTCATATCCTAATTCTTCAGATATAACAGTAGCTCCTGTTAAGATAGCTATATCTTGTAACATTTCTTTTCTTCTATCACCAAATCCTGGAGCTTTTACAGCTACACAGTTGAATGTACCTCTAAGTTTATTTACTACTAAAGTAGCCATTGCTTCACCTTCAATATCCTCTGCAATAAGGATTAAAGGTTTACCTTGTTCAACTATTTGCTCTAATACTGGAAGTATCTCTTGTATACTTGTAATTTTCTTATCTGTAATAAGGATATATGGGTTTTCAATTTCTGCTACCATCTTATCTGTATCTGTTACCATATAAGGTGATACATATCCTCTGTCAAATTGCATACCTTCTACAACTTCTAAAGTAGTGCCCATTGACCTTGATTCTTCTACAGTTATAACTCCGTCATTTCCTACTTTTTCCATAGCCTCTGCTATTAGTTTTCCTATTTCTTCATCTCCAGCAGATATAGATCCTACTTGAGCTATAGCATCTTTAGAATCTACTTTTACTGAAAAGTTTTTGATTTGTTCAACTGTAGCATCTACAGCTTTTTTTATTCCCTTTTGAATAATCATTGGGTTTGCACCTGCTGCTACATTTTTAAGTCCTTCTCTTATGATAGCTTGAGCAAGTAGTGTTGCAGTAGTAGTACCATCTCCAGCTACATCATTAGTTTTTGTAGCAACTTCTTTTACAAGTTGTGCTCCCATATTTTCATATTTATCTTCTAATTCTATTTCACGAGCTATAGTTACACCATCATTTGTAATAAGTGGTGCACCAAATTTTTTATCTAATACTACATTTCTACCTTTAGGTCCTAAAGTACCTTTAACTGTATTAGCTAATTTATTTATACCTGTCTCCATTGCACGACGGGCATCTTCACCAAATAAAATTTCCTTTGCCATTTATATTCACTCCTTTTAATCGATTAATTATTGAACTACCGCTAAGATATCTGATAATTTTAAGATAGTTAATTCTTCGCCATCAAGTTTGATTTCAGTACCTGCATATTGAGAGAATATTACTGTATCCCCAGTTTTGATTTGTTCTTTTTTCTTTTCATCATTAGTAATATCTGCTCCAATAGCTATAACTTCAGCCATTTGTGGCTGTTCTTTAGCAGAGCTAGGTAAAACTATACCACTCTTTGTCTTCTCCTCCGCTTCTACTTTTTTAATAACCACTCTGTCTCCTAATGGTTTTAAATTCATAGGATACTACCTCCTTGTTTTATCTTTTTTATTTTATTAGCAATCGACTGCAGTGAGTGCTAAGTCCTGTATTCAATGTTACCTTAAATTATTTGTCTAATCAAGTGCTAGATTTTTTACCACCCTAGCATTATTTACCATTAATTCAAATTTATACTTATTTACTCAAATTTTCTTGGTTTTACTTGCTTTTTCTCCATTTTAAAATAAAGATATTATAACTGAATATATTATAGGTATAAATATAGCCGGCAACATGTTTCCTATCTTAATCTTTTTGATTTCTAGTATATTTATTCCTATGGCAAGTATAAGTATTCCTCCTACAGCAGACATCTCTGTTATAACTTCTGGAGTTAATATATCCTTTAGAGAACCGGAAAGCAATGTAATACTTCCCTGATATATAAGTACTGGTACAGCAGAAAAGGCTACACCAATCCCAAGAGTTGATGCAAATATTATAGCTGAGATACCATCTAATACAGACTTCGCAAATAAAGTGTTGTGATTTCCCATAAGCCCTGATTCAAGTGATCCTACTATGGCCATTGCCCCTATACAATAGACTAAAGAAGCTGTTACAAACCCCTTAGAAAAATTAGAATCCCCTTTTCCAAAGGATTTCTCCATTTTATCTCCCAGGTTATTTAATCTTTTTTCTATTCCTATAATTTCTCCTATAATACTGCCTATTACAATACTTACAATTACTAAAGTCATATTTTGAGCTTTTATACCACCCATTATACCTATTATAATTACCGATAGGCCTAGACCATCCATAATTGTATTTTTGTAATCATCTTTTATTCCATTTCTTATTATAATTCCAAGTAATGCCCCACTTATTATTGCTACTACATTTACCATAGTGCCTAACATAGAAACCCTCCTTGTCCTTTAATTTAATATCTATAAGAATATACTATTTTAATAAAAATTACCATAAAAAAATAGGCTATAAACTAGCCTAAATAATATTTATTTACCTATTCCAAGTTCTCTTGCATAGTAAAATAGATATTGTTGAGCAAAACCTGCAAGGTTTCCAAAAATCTTAGCTCCATACATACCAATATCTTTTATATTTGTATCTTTTTTTAAGTAAAAATACTCCATTACTCTTTTAACCCAAACATCTACAGGAAAAGCTTCATCTTTATTGAAGGCAAATAAAAGTATACAATCACTAACCTTTGGTCCTACTCCAGGTAGGGTCATAAGTAATTTTTTTCCTTCTTCTCTACTCATTTTAAATATATCGTCTAAATTTAAATCTCCATTTGATATGATTTTACTGGTTTCAACAATTCGTTTATCTCTAAATCCTACCTTTGCCTTAGCTCTTAAATCCTCCGCATTTGCCCTAGATAATTCTAAAGGTGTTGGAAAACTATAATACACACAAGGTCCACTCCTTTGTGTACCATATTCTGCAGAAATTAACTCTATTGATTTTTTTATTCTAGGTATTTGATTATTTGCAGATATTATAAAAGATATTACTATTTCAAAGGGTTCTTGATTTAATATTCTTAATCCAGAACCAAAATCTATAGCTTCTTTTAATATTGGATCCTTTGATAGTTTCATTTTTATTTCATCATAATCCCTATCTAAATCAAAATAATTATACCATATACTATTAAAGTCTTCTATATCCGTACCTGTTAAGATAATATCTTGATTTTCTTTTTTCACATTTAACATTCGACCAAAAGCTACTATATCATAACTTAAATCTTCTTTTTTTTCCCATCTAAAAGCTTGACCACATTCAAATATATGCTTAGGATTAAAATTTTTTATATCCTTTAGGATTATCCTATTCTTTTCTTCTACTATAGTATATTTCATAGACTCTCCCTTATATATAAGTACTAATCTGTCTTTTTTGATTCTTTTAAAAAGTATGATAATGTAAATAGACTTTCACTTAATCTTACAGTTTCTACAATTACATCCTCTGGTACTACTAAATCTATAGGTGCAAAGTTCCAAATAGCTTTTACACCATTCTTTACATATATATCAGCTACCCTTTGAGCTTGAGCTTTATTAGTAGTTATAATACCTATATCTATATGATTTTCTTTTAAAAATCCTTCTAATTCCTCCATAGGTCTAACTCCTAAACCTCTATTTTTATGTCTAGGATTATCTGGATTCTTGTCAAATACTTCTACAGTATTAAATCCCGATTCTTTAAATCCTTTATATATGGCAATTGCATGGCCAAGATTACCAGCACCTGTTAATACGACTTTATATTCTTTATCTAATCCTAATATCTTGCCAATTTCCCCATGAAGTTCTTTTACATTATATCCATATCCCTGCTGCCCAAACCCTCCAAAATTATTTAAATCTTGTCTAATCTGAGATGCTGTAAAACCTGTTATATTACTTAATTCTTTTGAGGATATTCTATTTATTCCATTTTGAAGCAATTCTTCCAAATATCTATAGTATATAGGCAGTCTTCTAATTACTGTTATTGATACCTTATCCTTTTTCATTCTTACCACCATCCTAATAGTTTATTACATATTATAGCATCTTGATAAAACTTAGTCAATTTTCCTACAATTAAAGTTATTTAGGCTTGAATATTAAAATAATATATCCTCATACTATTTAAAAGGAGTGATTTAAATGGCAAGTCTAGAACAATTTAGAAAAATTGCAGTTCACTGTGATAGTTATAATTTAGATGATTCTACTGCCTCTTCTCTTAAAAGTATGAGTGAAGAAAAATATGAGAGTTGTACTAATTGTACCCATTTCACAAATGAACATACCTGTGAATTAAATTTAATTGACAAAGTATTGTCAGCCCTAGCTATGGAAACAGAGTTTAAATCTTAATTTTAATTTCTTTTAAAGAAATCTAATATTTGATACAATGATAGTATGAAAATTTAGGAGGAAGTTTATGTCCGTACTATCATGTAATAATATTACTAAAACATATATTGTAGACACTATTTTAGATGAAATAAGCTTTAGAGTAGAACCAAATGACAAGATAGGTGTAATTGGTCTAAATGGTTCAGGAAAAACTACGCTTTTCAATATCCTGGCAGGTGAAATTGAAAAAGACAGTGGTGAAATTTATATTCAAAAAGATTTAAAAATAGGTTATTTAAAGCAACATGTAAATATAGACAGTGAAAAAAGTATATTTGAAGAATGTCTAGACATATTTAAAGACTTAATTCAAATGGAAAAAGACTTGAGACATTTAGAAAATGAGATATCCCAGGAGAGTTCTAAAGATAACTCTCCTAAATTACTTAAATTAATGGATAAATATGGTGAACTATCTGAAAGATTTACAGAGCTAAATGGATATGGGTATAATTCTGAGATAAGAGGCATCCTATTAGGATTAGGATTTTTAGAAGAAGACTTTGAAAAAAGAGTTAATCTTTTAAGTGGAGGACAAAAATCCAGATTAGGTTTAGCTAAGCTCTTGCTTCAAAAACCAGATATACTCCTTTTAGATGAGCCTACAAACCATTTAGATATCGATGCCATATCTTGGTTAGAAAAATTCTTAAAAGACTATAAAGGATCTAGTCTAATTATATCTCATGATAGATACTTTTTAGATAATGTGGTAAATAAAATCTTCTATATAGAAGATAAAAGTCTTCATATCTACAATACTAATTACACAGAGTTTATGGAGAGAAGAAAAAAAGACCTAGAAGTCTATAAGAAGCACTTTGAAGAACAGCAAAGCGAGATTAAAAGACAACAAGAAATAATAGATAGATTTAAGGCATATGGCGGAGAAAGATATAATCGTCTTGCAAGAAGTAGACAAAAAATGCTTGATAAAATAAAAGTCATGGAGAAAAAAACTGAATCTTCAAGGACTAGAATGCGATTTGAACCCAAGATAAAATCTGGTAATGATGTACTTTTTGTAGAAAGTATTTCTAAGAGTTTTGATAGTTTTAAACTCTTAGAAGATATTAATTTTCAAATCTATAAAGGAGAAAAAGTAGGCTTAATAGGTCCTAATGGAATAGGTAAATCCACTTTATTTAAAATAATATTAGGAGAATTAAAATACGATAATGGAGAAATAAATCTAGGCCACAATGTATTTCCAGCTTATTTTGATCAAGAGATGGAGAGTTTAAATCTAGACAAAACTATTATAGATGAGATTTGGGATGAAAATCCTAAGCTAAGTCATACTGAAATTAGAACACTTTTAAGTCAATTTTTATTTATAGGAGATGATATATTTAAAGAAATATCTCTTTTAAGTGGTGGTGAAAAGGCAAGAATAAACTTACTGAAATTGATGCTATCTAAGGCTAATTTCCTACTTATGGATGAGCCTACAAATCACTTAGATATAGATTCAAAGGAAGTATTAGAGGACTCTGTAAAAGACTATGATGGAACTTTATTTGTCATCTCCCATGATAGATATTTTTTAAATAGAGTTTGTACAAAGATATTAGAGTTAACTGAAAATGGTATCAAAGAATATCTTGGAAATTACAATTACTATTTAGAAAAGAAAAATGAAATTATTATCACAGAAGATAATAGTCCAGAAAAGACTAAGACTCAATTAAAAGAAGAAAAGAAAAGAGAAAGAGAAAAATTAAAGCAAGAAAAAGAAAAAAATAAACAAATTAAAAAATTAGAATCTAGTATATCTGAAATTGAAAATTCTATTAAAGAAATAGACTTACTTCTTTGTGAGAAGGATATATATGAGGATCCAAAAAAAGTTTTAGAATTAGGTGAAAAGCGACAATTATTTCAAGATGAATTAGATAGTATATATGATAAGTGGATATCACTTACTGAGTAATATCCACAAGTAATTAACAATTTATCCACAATGTCCACAAAGTTATCCCCGGATTATAGCTTGTATAGAAGATTTTCTGAATTCTTTCCCACATTATCCACAGGCTATTTTCTTTATTATTTTAAACATGTTAATAATCTGTGGAAAACCTTGTTGATATTTGTCAGTTTAGCCCCAAATTTGGTGATACCTTAAGATGTAGATTTGAAGTTTTCCCATTTATATAATTATAATAAGCAGCTGATCCTATCATTGCTGCATTATCTGTGCATAATATCCTTGAAGGGTAGTAAATTTCTATTCCTTCTTTTTTCCCTCTTTTTTCCATCATATTTCTTAAACCCTCATTTGCAGCTACTCCTCCAGCTAATACCAGCTTATTAGAATTTGTTTCTTTTGCAAGTCTAAATGACTTATCCACAAGCACATCTAATACTGCCTGTTGAAAACTTGCTGCTACATCTTCTATAATTATCTCTTCACCCTTTTGTTTCATTTGATTTAAATAGTTTAATACTGCAGTTTTAAGTCCACTAAAACTAAAGTCATAGCTATCATTTTCTAAAAATACCCTAGGAAAATCTATTGCATCAGGATTTCCCTTTTTAGCTAATTCATCTATATAAGGTCCTCCTGGATAAGGTAAACCTAAAGCTCGGGCAACTTTATCAAAAGCTTCACCTGAGGCATCGTCTCTAGTTCGTCCTATTAATTCATAGTCTTCATAGCTTTTTGCGTTTAAAAGATAAGTGTGTCCTCCAGATACTACAAGGCAAGTAAATGGTGGCTCAAGCTCTTTATGCTCTATATAATTAGCAGAAATATGTCCTTCTATATGATTAACCCCTACAAGAGGTATATCCATGGCATACGCAAGTGCTTTAGCTGCGGAAATTCCTACAAGAAGGGCTCCAACTAGTCCAGGACCTCTAGTTACTCCAATAATATCTATATCTTTAAAGGTACAATCCGCCTCATCTAGGGCCTCTTGTATTATATTATTTATACTTTCTATATGTTTTCTTGATGCTATTTCTGGAACTACTCCCCCAAATTTTTTGTGAATTTCTATTTGGGAAGATACTATATTTGATAATATTTTTCTTCCGTCTTCTAATACTGCAACTGATGTCTCATCACATGATGTTTCTATTGCCAATGTTAACAAATTAATCACCTTTCTTTATTGTTTCTCCACATTATTATAGCGTCTTCTTTATTGTCTGAATAATATCCTGGTCTAATACCAGAATCTATAAATCCATATTTCCTATATAAGTTCTGAGCTACTATATTTGAATTTCTAACTTCTAGAGTCATGCTATCTATATCATTTTCTATACAATTACGAATAAGGCCTTCTAAAAGTTTATTTCCAATTCCCTTGCTTCTATATTTTTTTAATACGGCGATATTTGTTATATGGCCCTCATTTAATATAAACCATATACCTCCATATCCTACTACCTTTTCATCTATTTCTGCTACTATATATCTAGCTAGTTTATTTTCCTTTAATTCTATTGAAAAAGCTTTTCTACTCCAAGGAGTAGAAAATGACTCGCTTTCTATTTTTAAAACATCATCTATATCACTAATTTCCATATCTCGGATATTTATATCCATTCTATTACCCCTTTTTATCTCTTTATATAATTGTATCTAATTTAGATAAATATATCTATAGTAGTTTACATATTTTTTGTCTGTGCTTGTTTAACTATGCTCCCCCTAAAGGTAATGAGCCATACAGTTTTGGCAAAATAATCCAATAAATTACAAAGTATCTATATCTATAAAACATCTAAATAGAAAATTCTAGACAAAATATATATTCGGCCTAGAATTTTCCTATTATTTATTTTCTAATTGTCTTTCAGCTTGAGACTTTCTTAAATAATCTGGAGCAAGGGTAAATGCATCATCTGTTCTTCCTTCTTTAAACTTTTCTAAAGCCAATTCACATATACTAACTGCCCTTGGACTATTTTGAGCTAAACTTGCAAATCTAATATTTTCTCCTAATTCCTCTTCTAGTTTATCTCTATAAAGCAGAGTTCCATTTCCATTTGCAACTATATCCTTTTCATCTTTTAAAATCTCTATTAATTCATCTATATCAACTGCATTGGTCTTCATCTTTTCTATTAATTTACCATCTTCTAGAGAATATATGGCAGTATATACTCTATTTCTCCTTGCATCTATCATGGGAACTCTTGTATTTTGAAATCCTAAATTATACCCTAGAGCCTCTAGAGTATTAATCCCTATTATAGGCTTATTAAATAGATGGGCAAAGGCCTTCATAGTAGCAACTCCGATTCTAAGACCTGTAAAAGAACCTGGTCCTATTGCCACAGCAAATAGATCTATATCATCTATTTTTAAACTTATATTTTTCATCATTTCTTCTATCATAGGTACAAGATTTTCTGCATGACCCATATCCTGATTTATGGTGTATTCTCCTAAGACTTCCCTTTCATCTATTACAGCACAACTTGCCATCATAGTAGATGTATCTAATCCAAGTATCTTCATCTTTCTAACTCCTCTATTATTTCATCAAATCTGTCTCCAAATCCATTTATCCCTAATATTCTCTCTTCATTATTATTTCCTTTTTTAATATCTATTACTATCTTTTCTTTAGGAAGAAATTTTTCTATTCTATCTCCCCACTCAATTATAGAGACTCCTCTTCCATATATATAATCATCAAATCCCAAATCATCTATCTCTTCTATATTTTCAAGTCTATATGTATCAAAGTGATATACTGGATATCTTCCTTCATATTCATTTATAAGGGCAAATGTAGGACTTGTAATATAATCCTCTACATCTAGTCCTTCTCCTATGGATTTAGTAAGGGTAGTCTTTCCAGCGCCTAAATCTCCATTTAAACAGACTATATCTCCTGGTCTTAAAGCTTTTCCCAAAGCTATGCCAAATTCTTTTGTATCTTCTAAGTTTTTTAAGATCTTCTTCAAAACTATCCGCCTTTCAAGTTTAAACTACTATCATTATATCATTAAGATGGAGAGTAGACAATAATTGAGATTGGGAAACATTCCTTAATCCTCTTTGTCACTAGATAAGAGTTCAATTTTCTTTTCTAATTCTTCAATTCTAGTTTCATGATTCATAAAAACTTTAATTAAAACAGCTAATAATAATGAAATCATTGTAATAATAAGCCAAATATTTTTAAAGATTGGCTCCCCTAAAAATATTATCACTATTATGCAAGTCATAAAGCAAGCTAGAAATATGGCAATAAAATCCTTCACTTTAATACATCCTCTCTATTCAAAAGATAGACTCATAGTAAGTCCATCATATCCTATAATTGTATCTTTAAAAACTGATGTAGCATTCCCTTTATATTGTTCAGGCATCTTTATTGAGGGGCTAAAATGAGTAAATAAAAGAGTACCTACATTTCCCTTCTTTGCTAATTTAGCGGCTTCAACAAATGTCATATGCTTGTTTTCTATAGCCTTATCTTGGTCTTTGTTATCACCATAAGTTCCTTCACATACAAATAGATTACTTTCTCTGATAAATCCTACTATAGAATCAATAGGCCTTGTATCTGTTATAAAGCTTAGCTTTATACCCTTTCTTCCTTTACCTAATACCATATCAGGCTCATACTTTTTATCTTTATCCACCACAGTTTGACCTTTTTGTAGTATTTTCCAAAGTTCTCTTGGAACTTTATTTAATAGAGCTTTTTCAGGGTCGAATTTAGGATTTCTGGGTATATAAAAGCTATATCCGATACAAGGTGCAGAATGGTCTAATTCCAGTGCTGAAATTATAACATCTTCTACCAAATTATCATTTTCTTCTTTTAAATTTAATCCTTCAGGTAAAAGACTAAAATCTAACTTTCCTTTTGTCATTTCTATTACTTTAATACTGTATGGAAGATAAGGAATTACAACTCTTAGTCCATTTAAAACCTCTTCTATTCCCTTAGGACCTATTATAGTAATAGGTTCTTTCCTATCACTATTTCCAATAGTTAAAAGAAGTCCAGGAAGTCCTAGAATATGATCTCCATGAAAATGAGTTATACATATTATATCAATGGATTTAAACCCAGTATGTTCTTTTCTCATGGCAACTTGAGTACCTTCTCCACAGTCTATTAGAATCTTTCTTCCCTTATAGTTTATAATTAAAGAAGAAAGAAATCTATCAGGGATAGGCATCCCTCCACCAGTTCCCAATAATGTTATATCTAACATTTAAATCATTCCTTTATAGTGAAATTACCAATTAAGATTTAGATAATTTTTGCTTTATATAGAAGATGCTCATTTCCTTTGTGTTAAAAGCTGAACTCGTGAAGTTAAGGCATATTTATTTTCCACTGACTCTACATCCACAGTTATTTTGTCTCCCACTATTAAATCCTCAAATTGTATATCCGTCACTTCTCCTGAAGTATTATTAACATAAAGAAAATATACATCTGGTGCCTCACAATTTATATAACACCCTTCTCCTAAAATACTATTTTTATCTAACCCTTTTACAACGATTCCTTTAACAATATTGCTAACTTCTAAAATTTCTGCATTTACTCCCATATGAGTAACATTTTCATTGGAACTACAGCCGGTTATTAATAATATAAGAATAATAACAATAATAGCTAATCCTCTTCTCAATTTTATCCTCTCCATATAAATTTATTTTATTGCATGTTTAAATACTAGTGTTCATGAATCCCAATAAGATAATTTTAAAAACATATTTAAGATCTTACTTAATTCCTTAAAATCTTTGTCTCCTAGAACTTCATAGTTCTTGCCATAAATACACCTGGATTCTAAACTCCATAAAAAAGATTTAAAATTGGGATATTCATTAATATTTTCTTTTAACAAATATATTAAATGTTCTAGTTTGCGATATTTCAATGTATTTGCCAATTTTTCTTCTTTATATATTTCTAAATCTACTATTAATTCCAAGGGCTCAGCTACTTTATACCTATAGTCTAGAGTATTATTTGGCAAGAAATCTTTTTTATAGTTTTTATAACTTTCACATACTATTCTATACATTATATCTCACCCTAAATCCAGATAATTTATTTAGAAATTCTTCTCTCTTTGATTCATACAAATCTTCTCTTAACAACACTTCATCTATGATTTGATTTAATAAAAAGGATAAAGCTTTCATTCCTCAATGTTCAAAAAAATCTAGTCAATTAGTTTCAATAACTGTTGTTTTAATGTATTTATATCTGTATCAATAATTTCCCATATTAGTTTTAAATTTACACCTTCATAGTCATGAACTATTCTATTTCTTAAACCTTTAATTTTAAACCAGGGTATTTGTAGATTTTTTGTCATATATTCCTTATCTAATTTATTGACTAATTCCCCAATCTGACTCAAATTAAATACGCATGCTTCTACCATCATACTATTATTCCTAAACTCAGAATAATCTATATTATCTGTATATCTTAATATTGAATCAATATAGTTAATTATCTTTTGAATAATCTTTTGATTTTTCATATATGATCATACCCCCACTTTCAATTTCTTGTATAATCAATGAATCTGTATCAATATGTGATTTGTCAATTAAGTCTATGTCTATTCCTAAAGTATCAACAAGAATTTCAAGTAACCCAACAAAATCAAGCCCCTTTAATTTACCGTTAGTATCAATGTATAAATCAATGTCACTATTTTTATTAGCTTCTCCTTTTGCGAATGATCCAAATAATATTGCCCTACTTACTGGATAATTTCTTAATATCGGAATTACATTTTCCTTAATTTCCTCAACTGAAATAATTTTAGAATTCATAGCACTTCACCTCTATTATTCTTTAATAATATATTTATCTATATTATACCCTATTAATATAAACTTGCTACATAAAGAAGCATAACTTAGACCTTAGACCTTTCCAATATTCAAAAAAATAGATAAAATATCTTAAGACATTTTATCTATTTTATCTTTTATTTATTTACGAAGTATTGGTGATACTTTTTTATATATAAGTATAGTTACTAAAGAGACTATACTTCCCTTTAATAGATTAAATGGTACTACTGCAAAAAGAATCAAAGTTTTATAATCTACTACAAATTTATTTACTGCACTTCCCATTCCTACTAACTTTTCTAATGGCCATCCAAATATCTTAGCATATAGTGGAAATATTACAAAGTAATTGCTAAGAGTTGCAAATATAGTCATAGTTAAAATTCCTAATGCTAAGCCTATAATTGCTGATTTGAAAGTCTTTTTTTTGTAGTATACAAATCCTGATACGTATACAAATATGCTTCCAACTAAGAAATTTGATAATTCACCTATTCCACCAGTTATAGAACCTTCTATTAATAAATTTAAGATATTTTTTAAAAACTGTACTATAACTCCTGCCATAGGTCCTATAGCAAAGGCACCTATTAGAGAAGGTAAATCTGATAGGTCTATCTTTAAAAAAGGTGGTGCAAAAAATGCTGGTAAATCAAAGAACATCAAAACCATGGAGATAACTCCCAAAACTGACATCTTTACCATGTTTCTTGTAGTCCAAGTATCTCTACTCAATGTGTACATAAAAATCCCTCCATTTTTATTGTATTTCGGGATTTAAAAAAACCCCGAAGTTTTCTTCGGGGTTGATAGACAAAAATAGTCTAATTTATCTTCTTTCATCCAGACTTTACTGTCGGCCTTGGAATCTAACCAAGTCAACCATTTAAATGGCTCGCGGGCTCTACCGCCGGTGAGGAATTGCACCTCCCCCTGAAGATATATTATAATTTCATTATAACTCTATTTTTTTCTTAAGTCAAATATTTTTTCTTTGTTATTCTCTTCATAACACTAATTATAATTAATAGTGATATTGTGGATACCAAAAGTGTTATCAATACATTTTTAGTAAATCCTGCTATAATAAATCCAATTATGGAAGCTGCTGCTACACTTAAGGCATATGGTATTTGAGTTTGAACATGATCAATATGATTACATCCAGCTCCTGCTGAGGAGAGAATTGTAGTGTCTGAAATAGGAGAACAATGATCCCCAAATACAGAACCTGAAAATATGGACGCAAGAATTATACTCAAATATTCCATTTGATTCATATGCATAAGTATAGGTACCATTATAGGAATTAGGATACCAAAAGTCCCCCATGCTGTTCCTGTGGAAAAAGCTAAAAAAGCAGCCACCATAAATATTATCGAAGGTAAAATCCACATTGGAACTGTACTTGCCGCAAGTTTTCCTCCAATAAATCCACCAGTATTTAAATAATCTGCACTTGTTATTCCACCTATTGTCCATGCAAGAGTTAGGATTACTATTGCACCAATCATTGACTTCATTCCTTCAACAATTCCACTCATAAATCTTTCAAATGTCACCAATTTTCTAGGAATATACATAATAAAAGCTGTAAAGATTGCTATTACTGAACCAATTGCCAAGGATAAATTTACATTAGCTTCACCAAAGGCTGCTCCCAGAGAAATCCCTTCTCCATTAAAATATCCACCTGTTCTAAGCATAAAAAATACTGTAGTTCCTATTAATACAAGAACTGGTAGTACCAAGTCTATTACTTGTCCTTTATCAGAATGCTCATATCCTACTTCATCTTCATTTTTCAGTCTTGAAGTATCTTCTATTTCAAATTTTTGCATAGACCCTATTTCTGTATCTGAAAAACAAAAGTACATAACTGTAAGGATTGTAAGAAGTGCATATAAATTAAAGGGTATTGTAGATAAAAATACCTTCATAGGGTTTTCTATACCTGCACTTCCTATAATTGCCACTACAGATGCTGCCCAACTAGAAATTGGAGCAAGAATACAAATAGGTGCTGCAGATGAATCTATAATATGTGCAAGTTTCACCCTGGATATATTATTTTCATCTGTTACAGGTTTCATTACAGCACCTACAGTAAGACAATTAAAATAATCATCTATAAATATTAAAGTTCCTAAAATAGCGGTTGCAAATTTTGCACTACTTTTACTTTTTATCTTTTTACTAGCCCATTTACCATATGCAAATGAACCTCCTGCAATATTCATAACCATAACTAGAGAACCAAGTAATGCAAGGAAAATAATCATTAGACTATTCTCCCCTAATCGGTTTCCCATAAGTTCAAAAACTGTTTCTAACATAACTAATATATTTCCACTACTTAAAATCAATCCGCCTGCAATTATTCCTACAAGTAAGGAACTAATTACTTCTTTTGTTACAAGTGCTAAGATTATTGCAACAATTGGTGGAAGAATTGATAACCAACCATAATCCACTTTCTTCACCTCTGTAATTTGTAAATGTCTAATTTTATCTGTTTGTTCTATTACTGTTCTTCTCTACTATAAACTATTTCACCATTTATAATTGTCATAAATGTATGTGCATCTATATCCTTTAATGGATTTTTATCAAATATGACTAAGTCTGCATCTTTTCCTACTTCTATACTACCTACTCTATTATCTATTCCTATAATCTCAGCTGGATTTATAGTAATTGCCTTTAAAGCTTCCATTTCATCCATTCCTGCTTTGTGAGCTAATCCTGCACAAAGAGGTAAGTATTGTAGAGGAATTACTGGAGAATCTGTTGTAATAGCTACTTTTACTCCAGCTTCATTTAATACCTTTGGAGTTTCAAAGGTCAAATTCTTTAATTCAAATTTAGATCTTTCACTTAATGAAGGTCCAACTATAGCGCCCTTTCCCTCTTTAGCTAAGTCTTCTTTTATCAAATGTCCTTCTGTACAGTGATCTAAAGTTACATTTACATCAAATTCCTTGGCAATTCTAAGAGCTGTAAATATATCATCTGCTCTATGAGCATGAGCTTTTAGAGGAATTTCTTTTTTTAGTACTGGGATTAGAGCTTCCATCCTTATGTCAAAATCTGGATGATTTGACTCATCTTCACTTTGTTTTTTCTTCATATAAGCTTTTGCCTCAAATAAAGTTTCTCTAAGTATTGCTGCAGTTGCCATCCTAGTCATAGGAGATTTTTGTTGGTCACTGTACACTCTTTTTGGATTTTCCCCAAAGGCAATCTTCATAGCCACAGGCTCTTTTATTATCATATCATCTATTCTATGTCCATATGTCTTTATGGCAGCAAAACTACCACCTATTACATTTGCACTACCTGGTCCAGTTACAGCAGTTGTAACTCCACCTTCATATGCTTCTTTGAAAGTTCTATCCATAGGATTTATGGCATCAATTGCTCTAAGTTGAGGAGTTATTGGGTCAGTAGTTTCGTTTCCATCACTACCTTCAAATCCTATACCGTCTTCCCACATCCCAAGGTGACAATGAGCCTCTACAAATCCTGGGGTTACCATTTTACCACTTGCGTCTATTATTTTGGCATCAGCTGCATTTATCTCCTTACCTACTTCTTGTATCTTTCCATCTTTTATTAATATAGAACCATTTTCTATTACTTCGTCCTTCATAGTATATATACGAGCATTTTTTATAAGTATCATTATAACTCCCCCCTATTTATTTAGATCCTTCATACTTAAACCAATCCTACCTCTTTCTTTGTCTATATCTATTATCTTTACATCTACTATATCTCCTACACTTACTACTTCTTTTGGATGCTTTACAAATTTATTTGATAATTGAGATATGTGTACAAGACCATCTTCTTTTACTCCAATATCTACAAAGGCTCCAAAGTCTATTACATTTCTAACAGTTCCTTTTAATACCATATCAACTTTTAGATCATCTACACTAAGTACATCTTGCCTTAAAATAGGTTTTATTTCTTCGTCCCTTGGATCTCTTCCTGGAGAATCTAGTTCTTTTATAATATCTCTTAATGTAGGCACTCCTATATCTAGGGATTTTGAAAGCTCATCTATATCCATATTGTGATAGTCAAGTTCTATAAGCTTAGATGCTATATCGTAAGTTTCAGGATGTACCCCTGTATTATCAAGTATATTTTCTCCACCAGAAATTCGTAGGAACCCTGCACTCTGTTCAAATGTCTTAGGACCTAGTCCTTTAACTTTTGATAATTCTTTTCTAGATTTAAATCTTCCTTTTTCTTCTCTGTATACTATAATATTATTTGCAACTTTATTAGATATTCCAGAAACATATTTTAAAAGAGAACTACTTGCTGTATTTAAATCTACACCAACTGTATTTACAGCATCCTCTACTACTGCAGAAAGTGCTTCATCTAATTTCTTTTGATTTAAATCATGTTGATATTGGCCTACTCCTATGTGTTTAGGATCAATTTTTACTAGTTCAGCCAAGGCATCTTGAAGTCTTCTAGCTATTGAAATAGCTCCTCTTACTGTAACATCCAAATCTGGAAATTCTTCTATACCTATCTTTGAAGCTGAATATATTGAAGCTCCTGCTTCACTTACTATTATATAGTAAACTTCTCTATCAATCTCTTTGATAAGTTCTGAAACCAAGCTTTCAGTTTCTCTAGAGGCTGTACCATTTCCTATAGCTATTATATTCACATCATATTTTTTTATTAACTCTTTTAAAGTCTCTTTGCTCTGTTTTCTTTTATTTTGAGGTGGATGTGGAAATATTGCCGTATGGTCTAATGGTTTTCCTATTTCATCTACTATAGCTACTTTGCATCCCGTTCTAAATCCTGGATCTAGTGCCATTACCACCTTATCTTTTATAGGTGGCTGCATTAGTAATGGGTCTAAATTCATAGAAAATACATCTATGGCATCATCTTCTGCCCTTGTAGTTAGGTCACTTCTAATTTCTCTTTCTACTGATGGAAATAGTAATCTCTTATACCCATCTTCTATAGCCTGTTCTAAATACTCTTTTTCTTTCCAATCAGGATTTGTAGTGATACTCTTTTGCAATTTTTTAATTATATTTTCTTGATTTATCTCTAAATTGACTTTTAATTTCTTTTCCTTTTCTCCCCTATTTATTGCAAGTACTCTATGATTTGGAATTTTCTTGACTGGTTCTTTGTATTCATAATACATCTCATATACAGATTTTTCTTCTTTTTCTACTGCCTCTACATCTATATGAGCATTATTATATATAGTATTCTTTATCCACAATCTATGGTCTGGATCTTCTGCTACTATCTCTGCTATTATGTCCATAGCTCCATTTACAGCATCTTCCCTTGTTAGAACTTCTTTTTCTTCATCTATAAATTCTAAGACCTTTTCTTCAAAATCTTTGCCTTCTAATTTTTGTTCTAGAATTATATTTGCTAAAGGTTCTAATCCTTTTTCCTTAGCCTTAGTAGCTCTAGTTCTTCTTTTTTGCTTATATGGTCTATATAAGTCTTCTACTCTTTGTAGCGTTTTTGCTTTTTTAATCTTCTTTTCCAATTCTTCAGTAAGCTTTTCTTGCTCATCTATTAATCTTATGACTTCTTCTTTTCTATTTTCTAAATTTCTTAGATACTCTAGTCTATTGGATAAATCCCTAAGAGTAGTATCTTGCATTTCCCCTGTCATTTCTTTTCTATATCTAGCTATAAAGGGAATAGTATTTCCTTCATCAAGTAAGCTTATCACATTGTCTAAGTGTATACTTTTAATTTTAAATTCATCTAATAATATTTTTTTTATATCCATCTAACCACTCCTGTACCCAACAACAGGCTCTATTATAGAGCCTGTTGTTTTAAATATTCATTAATAAAATAATCTAAATCTCCATCCATAACTCTACCTGTATCTCCAACCTCAGCATCTGTCCTATGGTCTTTGACCATACTATATGGATGAAATACATATGATCTAATTTGAGAACCCCAAGCTATCTGAGAATAGTTTCCTTGAAGATCCTCGATCTTTTCCTTTTTTTCTTCTTCTCTAAGCTGTATAAGCTTTGCTTTTAACATATTCATAGCTGTAAGCCTATTTGTATGCTGTGACCTTTCTGATTGGCATTGAACTACTATACCTGTAGGTATATGTGTTATTCTAATAGCAGAATCAGTAGTATTTACATGTTGTCCACCTGCACCTGAAGATCTATAGGTATCTACCTTCAGATCTTTTTCATTTATTTCAACTTCTACATCTTCATTCAATTCAGGGAAAATATCTACACTTGCAAAGGATGTGTGTCTTTTTCCAGAACTATCAAAGGGAGATATTCTAACTAATCTATGGACACCTTTTTCAGATTTTAAATATCCATAGGAATTATATCCCTTAATTAAAAGTGTAACAGATTTAATTCCACTTTCTGTGTCTACTTGAAGGTCTAGTGTCTCAACTTTGAAATCTTTACTCTCTGCCCATCTTTTATACATTCTAAGGAGCATTTGCGCCCAGTCTTGAGCCTCTAAGCCACCTGCCCCTGCATGTATAGACAATATAGCATTATTTTGATCAAGTTCTCCACTTAAAAGTGTAGATAATTTAAATTCTTCGCCCTTTTTTAAGAGTTTATCTATAGACTTTGATGCTTCTTTGTAATCATCATAATCCTCTTCTTCCTCCATAAGCTGAAGAAGCATTTCTAAATCTTCTATGCCACCTATAAGTTCTTCATACTCTGAGATCTTATCCTTTAGAGCTTTGATCTTTTGCATTATATTTTGGGCTTTTTGTGTGTCATCCCAAAACCCCTGTTTAAATGATAATTTTTCATTTAAAGCTACTTCTTCTCTTAGACTATCTAAGTCAAAGTGAAACACCTATCTCTTCTACCATCTCTCTTAAATCTTGTAGCTCTTGTCTCTTAATATAGAAATCTTGCATAGATTTAAAACCTACTTTCTTAAAAATTATATGTTTTTACCGCAACATTTTTTATATTTCTTCCCACTTCCACATGGACATGGATCATTTCTTCCAATTTTCTTTTGTTTGTTTACTACTGGTTTATTTTCTTCTTTTTTATTAGGATTTATAGGGTTTGCAACTCTTTTTCTCTCTACTTTTTCTGGATTTTCTACATTATATAAAAATCTTACAGTTTCTTCAGAGATACTACTGGTCATTTCATCAAACATATCGAATCCTTCTATCTGATATGCCCTTACTGGGTCTTGTTGACCATATGCTCTAAGTCCTATACCTTGTCTTAATTGATCCATAGCATCTATATGATCCATCCACTTTTTATCTACTACTTGTAGTAGGATAACTCTTTCTATTTCTCTAAATCTCTCTTCTTTAAACTCTTCTTCCCTATTTTTATATTTAGATTCCGCCTTTTCAAATATAAGCTCTGATAGACTTTCTTTAGTCATATTCAAACGATCTAAATCGGCTAAAAAATCTTTTTCGAAATCAAATATTTTTACCATGTGATTTTCTAAGCCTTCAATATCCCACTCCTCTGGATATTTAGCCCCCATAGTATACATCTCTATACTTGAATCTATCAATCCTTTAATCATATTGAATATATGGTCTCTTAAGTTTTCTCCCTCAAGAACTTTCTTTCTCTCTCCATATATTACTTCTCTTTGCTTATTCATTACATCATCATATTTTAATACATGCTTTCTTATACCAAAGTTATTGCCTTCCACTTTCTTTTGAGCTGACTCTATGGTCTTAGTAAGAAGTGGATGCTCAAGAGGTTCATCTTCAGGCATACTCATATTTTCCATAATAGTCTTTAATCTTTCCCCTGCAAATAATCTCATAAGATCATCTTCTAGGGAAATATAAAATCTTGAACTACCAGTATCTCCCTGTCTACCAGAACGACCTCTAAGCTGATTATCTATACGGCGAGACTCATGTCTTTCTGTACCTATTATGTGTAATCCTCCAGCTTCTATTACTTTTTTACTTTCCTCTTTTGTATCTTCTTCATATTTATTTTTTAAATCTTCATATACCTGTCTTGCCTTTAGAATCTCTTCATTCTGTGTATCTATAAAACCATCCAATAGTTGAAGAACCTCATCAGTATATCCTTGTTTTTTCATATCTCTTTTAGCAAGATACTCTGGATTACCTCCAAGAACTATATCTGTACCTCTACCTGCCATATTTGTAGCTATTGTAACTGCATTAAATCTACCTGCCTGAGCAACTATATCCGCTTCCCTTTCATGATACTTTGCATTTAGCACTTCATGATCTATGCCCTGTCTTTTTAAATATTTTGATAAGAGCTCAGATTTTTCAATGGTAATAGTACCAACTAGTATAGGTTGACCTTTAGCGTGTCTTTCTTTTATATCTGCTACTACTGCATTAAATTTAGCATCTTCAGATTTATATACACTATCTGCAAGATCTTCTCTTATAACTGGTTTATTGGTAGGTATCTCTACTACATCCATATCATATATCTCTCTAAATTCTGATTCCTCAGTTTTAGCAGTACCTGTCATACCAGATAATTTATCATACATCCTAAAATAGTTTTGGAAAGTTATAGTAGCCAGAGTCTTTGACTCAGATCTTACATCTAGTTTTTCCTTAGCTTCTATAGCTTGATGTAGACCATTACTATATCTTCTACCATACATAAGTCTACCTGTAAACTCATCTACTATAATGATTTCACCATCTTTTATTACATAGTCACTATCTTTTCTCATTATATTTCTAGCCTTTAAAGCTTGATTTACATGGTGAGCTATTTCCATATTTTCCATATCTGCCATATTCTCTACACCAAAGAAGCTCTCTGCCTTTTTATTTCCCTTTTCAGTAAGAGTACAGCTCTTTGCCTTTTCATCTATTAAAAAGTCCACTACTTCTTCTTTTATCTCTCTATTGAATGGATCTGTTTTTGTCTCTTCTTGAGTTAAAATTCTTCCTTTAAGTGTCCTAACAAAACTATCTGCTGCCTCATATAATTTAGTAGACTTATCACCTTTACCAGAGATGATAAGAGGAGTTCTAGCCTCATCTACTAATATACTATCTACCTCATCTATTATGGCATAAAATTGGCCTCTTTGAGCCATTTCTTCCTTGTATATAACCATATTATCTCTTAAGTAATCAAAACCAAATTCATTATTTGTTCCATAGGTAATATCTGCCATATATGCATCTTTTCTCTCATTGCCTGTTATACCATGAACTATACAGCCTACCTTTAATCCTAGGAATTCAAATACCTTTCCCATCCATAATTTATCTCTTTTTGCCAAGTAATCATTTACTGTAATTATATGGACGCCCTTACCTAATAGGGCATTTAAATATGCAGGCAAAGTCGCAACTAAAGTTTTACCTTCACCAGTTTTCATCTCTGCAATTCTTCCTTGATGAAGGATTATTCCACCATAAATTTGCACTTTAAAATGCTTCATTCCAAGGACTCTATAGGATGCTTCTCGAACAACTGCAAAAGCTTCTACTAATATATCATCTACTGTTTCACCTTGATTTAATCTATTTTTAAATTCTATTGTCTTTGCCTTTAGCTGTTCATCTGTCAAACCTTGCATCTGTTTATCTAAATCTAAAATCTTCCTTACAATTGGGTCAATCTTTTTTAACTCTCTAGAGCTATACGTACCAAATATCTTTTGGATAAAGCTTGCCATTTAAATTAACCACCTTTCAATTTTTACACCTACACTATTTTATCATTTATATCTTTAGCTTTCAACTAGAGTATATACAAAAAAGTTGCAGCTTAAGCTACAACTTTTTATAATTTATAAGTTTTATTTAATTAAATTTTATTTAATTTATAGGTTCTATTAATCCGTAGTTTCCATCTTTTCTCTTATATACTACATTAGTTTCCTCTGTATCAGCATCTCTAAATACAAAGAAATTATGACCAAGTAATTCCATTTGTAATACTGCTTCTTCATACTTCATAGGTTTTAGTCCAAACTTTTTTGTTTTAACTAATCTAGGAGAATCATCTTCTCCCTCATTGGAAGTCATTGGCATCACATTTTCAAATCTAATTGTCTGATTATTTTTATACCTGTCTTGTAATTTTGTCTTATATTTCCTAATTTGTCTTTCAAGTACATCTACAACCTTGTCAATTGAAGCATACATATCATCAGTAGACTCTTCTGCTCTAATAATAGTACCAGGAAGGTTTATGGTTACCTCTATAATTTTTCTATTTTTTTCTGTGCTAAATGTAGTATTGCCCTCTATATCCTTGTCAAAATACTTATCTAGCTTCCCTAATTTTTTCTCTGTTATATCTCTTAGCGCATCTGTTACCTCAATATTTTTTCCAGCATAGTTCATTTTCATAAACCCAACTCCTTTCGTATAAACAACTTATACTATTTATTATTATATTACCCACCTAAGTATGGATTTAAAACATATAAATATTTTTCTAAGTTTATCCACCTATATTGTTAATATTTTGTTGATAGTTTTTAATACTTATATACATACCCTGTGGATAATGTTGATAAGTCTGTTGACAATTGTGTATAACTTATTTATCTTGTGTATAAACTTGTGTACCATTATACTTTTAATGCTTTTTTATTATTTATCATGTATAATGTAGGATATAATAAAATTATATTTATTACTTTAGGAGGAAATGATGGGAAACATTAGCTATGAAGATGTACAAAACATAGAAATAAATGCCACTAATAAATTATTGGTTTATATAGATTCTTTAATAGATATTCACAAATTATATGGAGAGGTAAATGAAAGCTTTAACTTTTTTAAAGATGAAAGTTCTCGTCTAGCTTTTAATTCTTGGCTCACTATGGACTATGCAAATAAAGAAGGAGAAAGACTAATTGAAAACTTCTTAAAAAAAGTACCAAGTAATTTAAACCAGTTAGAAAGAAATATATTAAGAGGAAAGTCTAATTCATTTATAAGCCTTCTAGAAATAACAAAAGTTAAAAATGAATATATTATAGTAAAGGATTTGCTAAATAATTTAAACTACAAATTATGGGAACCAAAATTAAATGGACTTATGAAAGAAGGAGAAATATTTCTATCAAGAGTAGGAAAAACTCTTGATAACTATAAATTTATAGGAGATATAAACTATCTACCAATATCTGTAAAACCTATTTTTATGGAAAATTTACTCAGAGATTTTAATAGTATCAGGAAAAATTATCCACAAATGGATATAAAAACTTATTTAAAAACTCATACTTTAAATATCTACAATATATATGAAAATAGCTTATTAGATGTAGAAGATATTCAATATGAAGAAGATTATATTTTATTTAGCCAATTAGATGAATTCGAAAGCTTTTTATCTTCTAATTCTAATTCAAATCTAAACATTTTAAAAAATCATATGAATAATTTAATGAATATTTACGAATATAAATTAGAAGAAAAAAATATTCACATTAAAGACTTAGCCCTACTAGATTTAAGAGATTTTTTAAAAGAATCTATGGATGATAGATTTATCCTTACAAAAGAAGAATTTAATTCTTATGTAGATACTTTAAAATCATATTTAGGATTTTTAAATTCCATAGATAAAAGATATAAGGACTCTTATAAAGAAATTTTAAATATAAGTAAAGACAGATTTAAGTATACAAAATACATGAAATCTCAATCTATGATTTTTAATATAGATTCATATATAGTTCATATTGTATCTCAATTTTTTCATAATGATATGATGATTATTTTAAAAGATTTTGATAGTTTCTTATCTATGATAGATGAGACAAATCCAAAGCTTACTAAAAAGAATAAATTTATAAGTAGAGATCATTTATCCTATATAAATAAAAATTTAAGACTTAAATCTACTCCAAGCTCAAAGGCTCCAAATCAACAAGATTACCCCTTGATTGAATTGTTTTATTTTATATCATTAAATTTAGAATTAATCAAGATAAAAGAAGACAATTTATTTATTTCAGATAATACAGACTACTTTTTCAGATTAAAAGATGAAGAAAAATATTCTATCCTATGTAAATATGTATTAAGTGGAGAGTTTATAGAAGATAAATATCTAAAGTCTATCAAGCTATTTGATAGTGAATATATAGATTTTAGTAGTTTTTTATTAAAAACAAAAGATTTAAATATCTCTAAATCTTTATTTAAACAATTAGACTTACTAAGTATTATAAAATATGAAGATTCGCCACATTACAACAGTACAAGTACACCATTTGGTAAATCTATAATAAACTATTTTATAAAGAGAAATACAGAAGATAAAAAATCAAATTTAATATATCTGGAAAGTTTAAAAAAGAGGTGATATTATTTATAATTTTTTAAAAGACCTAACTAAATATAAGCCAACTTTATTTTTAGACCAACTTATTTTTAGGATTGCAGATGATGGAATAATCGCAGTTGCATCTCAACAGACATATTTTCTCATATTGTCTGTGTTTCCATTTTTAATTCTTTTTTTAAATATAGTAAGCTTTACTCCTTTGATAGATCAAAATGTATTAGATAATATAATTTATTATCTACCAAATGCAACTCAAGATATAATAAATAGCTTTGTAAATGATATAGCTCAAAGTAGTAGCCAAAAATTACTTTCTGTATCAGCATTTTTAGGTATTTGGACAGCTTCATCTGGAATAAAAGCTATTATGAAGGCTATAAATAGAGCTTATAGCTATAAAGAAGAGAGATCTTTTTTAAAATTAAAGTTTCTATCTATGCTATTTACTATAGCTCTACTTATATTACTTACTATGGTATTTTTAACTTTAGTATTTGGTCAAGCACTTGGCAATATGTTATTTTCATTCTTGGGTATTGAAAATATCTTTGTAATCCTATGGGAATATATGAGAATTATAATACCACTTTTATATATGATACTTATATTTGCTCTATTATATAAATATAGTCCTTGTATAAAAAACAGAAGTAGTATTAAACTAACTGAAACTCTACCAGGTGCAATTTTTACAACTCTTGGTTGGATGATAATATCTACATTATTTTCATATTATGTAAATAATTTTGGCAGATATGCTATAACCTATGGTAGTTTAGTAGGGATTATCCTCCTACTTATATGGCTGTTTATAAGCTCTATAATAATAATCCTAGGTGGAGAGATAAATGCAACTCTAAAGTATTTTAAAATATATGGATGGAAATGGCATAAAAATAAGAGCGTGCTTAAACACTATATTTAAGCAACTCTATACTCTTTTACTTGATGTAAGGGCAAGACCTATGACTTTTCTTGCCTTATTTTTATTTAAAACCTCTCCACATTCTATCATAGTGGAACCTGTAGTTATAATATCATCAATTAGTAATATTCTTTTACCCCTTATCTCCTCTGGATTTTTTAATTTAAAGGAATCCTTTAAATTATCAAGTCTATGAATTTTATCTAATTTATTTTGAGATTTGGTGTTTTTAGTCTTATATAAATTATTGTGAGATATGGGAATATCTAATTCCTTTCCTATAAAGTTTGCCAGCAGTTCACATTGATTGTAGCCTCTTATGGCTTCTTTTCTCCTATGCATAGGTACATATACTATGAGATCTACTTCATCTTTTAAATCATAAAATTTGAAAGTATCTATCATAAGCTTTGCTAGTGGCTTATATAGATAACTCTTTTTATGAAATTTATAGTCTTTTATCACTTCTTTAATCTTTTTATTATACATAAGTGAATAGTACACAAACTCTATATAAGGAGAATCTATTTCTATTTTTCTATTTATTATTTCTAAATGATCTCTACAATCCTCACATATAAAGTCTTTTAAATGTAAATTTTCACATTTACAAAAGAGACACATTTTATTTCCCATAAAAATTAGATTGTTAAAAGCTTTTATATATTCCATATGGACTCCTTTAGCATCAATTATCTTGATACCATATTAACATATATATAATAACATTAATACTTTACTGCTAATTTTATTTTGCATAATCCGCTTTTAAATCTGGGATTTCACTTTTAATTTTTTCGTAGTCATAATTAACTGGCCAGAACCAAATTCTATGATGTATTTCTGTATTTTGAACATATGATAATATTATTTCTCCATCAGTCCTCCATATATATGCCAGTATATGATTGTCTCCACTTTTTTGTTTTAGGCTATATTGATAAATTTCTAATTTTCTATATGGTTTAATATTAAACTCTATTTCTATTTCTGATAACATAGATATTAATTTTTCATAATCTGAATTTTCTTGTAGTATCCACTCTATATCCTGTAATACAGCCTTTATATCTTCTTTTGAACTGTATTTTTTTACATATGGTTTTCCCTCAACTTCCCATTCATATATTTTTAAAAACTTTCTATTTCTTCTATCAGTATTTGTTGAAATATAATATATTCCAATAATTACAGCTATTATAATCAATAAAATTAATATCCTTTTGGTTTTTGTGTTCATATAAAGCAACCACCTTACTATATTTTTTGACCGGGTTAATTAACCCGGCCAGTTTTAATATATATTAATTGATCAATGTCCCCATGCCAAAATACTACTAGTACCTAAAACACTTCAAGGATATTTATAAAGTTTCCTCAATTATATTCTTTAAATCACTATACAACTTTTTAATTTCTTCATTGTTCCAAAGACCAATTTTTATTTTATTGTCTGCAATTCTAATATCATTTTTTTCTTTATAGTTCTTATGTTTTTTATAATTTATTTTTCCACTCCCATCAATATCAAATATATAAGAAAAAAATTCACCTTCATCATTTATCCAGACTCTAATTGTAATCCAACCCTTTGTAGTATATGATTTAGTTGAATTTCTCGGTCTCAGCTCAATTACTTTTGCATAATCTTCTCTTTTTATTCTGTTTATCAGAGTGTTGAAAACTTGTTTGTCTTCTAATGTATAAACTTTAAAATCCTTATCTATAAAACTATATGATATATGATAATCTATTATCTGCTCATCTTTAAAATCAAAAACCTCTATATTTCGGATAGTAAACAAATACATAAGCATAACAAACAATATGGTAATTAGAAATATTATTTTTTTTATTTTCATATCTGTCCTCTTTGATTATTTAAATTAAAAATATTCTACTAATACCCTATTACAAAAGTCTTTTCTCCATATTTTACACTTTTAGCACTTTCAAGCCATGGGTTATATCTCCATTGCCATGCTTTTTCATCAGCCTTATCCCATGAATCGGATTTAAAATATGATGTTGGACTACTACTTTCAACCCCTTCTTCCCCAGGTACATCTAAATAATTTCTAAAATAGTAATCTCCTCTAACAGTATTACATCCTAAATAATACTGTCCATCGGGTTCTAAAATATAAGTAAATTTCTCAACCTTTTTAGATTGAAGTTTTGCCTCATGTTTAATCGATGTATTAGATGATATCTTATCAGCATTAAATTTGCTAAATATCACTTTTCCGATACTCCATATTCCCTTTGTTTGTAAGTCTATTTTCCCATCAATAATTAAACTAATTATATTAGAAATTGTACTATCAAAGTACTTTGATATATTTTTCCCTTCGTAAATAAGGTTCCAATTTGAGCTTATTTTGGTTTCATAAATATCATCTTGATATGTTCTACCCTTATATCCTGTATATGTTCTTCTAGAATTTGTAAAATTATTAATCTCATCTAAATTCATTGAGGAAAAATTAACTACTTCTAAATTATTAATTTTAGTTTTATCCGGAGTATCTACATATATATATAATTCTTCAGAATTTATCTCCCCATTGATACAACTTTTGGAAAATTCTATAATGCTATTTTTAGTTTCTTCGTGCAGCTTAAAAGCTTCTACTGCAGAATTGACTTCCTTAATATTATTTGGATTTACCTTAACTCTTATATATGCTTTATCTGCAAAACTTTTTATGCTACCTATATTTACACTTGTTAATAAAATACACAAAACAATAATTATACAAATAATTTTAGCATTTTTCATTATTATTCTCCTTTCACAAGCCTCTAAAATATACTACCCATCATTTGATTCAAATATTTATATATCTTAATCGTACTTATGTCATAAACATATTTTTAAAATACTATCCTATAAAAATAAACTTCACCATACACTTCCCTTTTATAAATTCTTTATTAATTAACCCATATATAGCTTGTCTCATTAAATCTTTCTTCTTTATTAGCAAATAGCCCTGTTCCCTGTTGAGCATAGTGATATAGTGAAACCTTATAATAATATCCTCCATCTACCTTAGTTTGATAAGATAAATTATGTTTCTGAATATTATTTTCTAAATCATCCCAAGGGGTTATTACATTAACCCATTTGCTTCCATTCCATTTTTGAAGAGATATCTTTTTAAATCCAACAACACTTGATTTTTCTATACATCTTGTCCAAGCTTCTATCGCTATATCTCCATCACTAACCAAATATAAATCTAAATTCGTGGAATCAATAATTGTTTTTTTAAGTTCTGTCACTTCTTCATTGTTTATTCCTTCTGCATGATTCTTATTTTCTGAAATAATTCCGGTAGGTTTTAAAATATTTTTTGTGCTATTTCCCTCTCCAAATACTGGAAAGCTAGATAGTAAAATTAACATCACTAATGTTATGCAAATCTTTCTCTTTTTCAAATAATCATCCCCTTCATTTAATTTTAAGTTCTTATATTTACCTCTTCATTAATGTAATGTCACCAAAGTCTAGAATCCTTACAAATATTTTAAATCTCTAATTTAAGTTTTCTAATATCACTATTTAGATTGTAAATAGTCTCCCAACATTTCTACAATGACATCTTTAGTCCCTTCTTCATCAACAATATAATAACTTATATTCCCTATATACCTTCCTTGTCCAGGTATAGTTAGCATTTGAACTTTCTCTTTATCCAATTTCAGAATCATTTTTAATCCTTTGGCTATCTCAGTAAAAGGTATATTAGTATCTACATAGCCATAATAAGTCTCCAATAAATCTGTCCATTTATCAATGTTTTTAATCTGTAATGTTTGCTTAATAAACTCCTCCATAAATTGTTGTTGAGCTTTTATCCTACCCTCATCTCCGTCTGGATAACTACGAAACCTTAAGAACTCTAATGCTTTATCTCCATCTAAAACTTGTTGCCCCTTTTTTATATTTATAAATAGCTCTTTTCCTACTGTTGTATCTACATGATGCATATTTCTTTTTACATCGATATCTACACCACCTATAGCATCTACCATGTTTTTTACAGCTTTGAAGTCAACCCTCACATATCTATCTATTTTTATATCTAAAAAATCACTTATTGTTTTAAGAGTTAAATTAATTCCCCCTTTACCATGAGCATGATTTATTTTATCTAGCTTTCCATCCACATATACTCTAGAATCTCTAGGAATTGAAATTAAATCAATTTCGCCCGTTTTAAAATTAGCTTTGCACAACATTAGAACATCTGACAAGTTATAATGATCAATCGCCGCTATTAAAAATAAAATTTCATCATTATTTAGTAATTTAAGATCTCCATCTTTATTGTCTCGACTTAATTTTTCTGAAGTATAAAACACATTTTTTTCTACTCTAAAGCTTTCTAAATTAGAGATTTTATGTCCTATAAGTATATAAAAAGTCGAAAAAATAACAGTTGAGAGTATAAAAACTTTTAAAATTTTTTTATTCATGTGTATCCCTCTTTTATAACTTTTTAAAATACTATATTTTAATATCTAATCAATAAATAATAAGTAATAGAGATATAGGGACATATAAAATGTTACATCTCTATTACTTATTTTAAATTTTACAACTACATCTAATATTATAGATAATATTTTTTAATAAACTCTATCTTAAAAATCAGGGACTTGTCTCAAAAATTCTCTTGCTACATATCCATATTTACCATTATCATTACGTAGCACATACATCCATTCCCTACCATCACTATCTACAAATGGACCTCTATGTTCATATACAATATCCCCTTTATTTAAATGTCCATAGCTTGTATATTCTAAACCTGGACCAGATCTTATATTTACTCCATTTTCTGTTATTTCACATTTATAAACAGCCGCTGGCATAACATCTTCTTTTATGTTTGGTAAAGTCACTTCTTCTGCTATTGCACTTATAGAAAAGATTGAGACAATCATTATTAAGCTCAAAATTAATACTGGTTTCTTATTTTCCTGTTTCATAAATAAATTCTCCTTTCTCTCTTCCTTAGTTTTACTCTTATCAGTATCTTATCTCACCATTGGAATCATCCCCTTCATTAATGTAATGTCACCAAAATATAAAATCCTTACAAATATTTTATATTTATTTTAAAACCTCTTTTAAAATTATATAATTTTAAAAGAGGTTTTAGTTTATTACTTTGAATTTAAAACTTGGTTGATTTCATCTACTAGTTCTTTTACCCTATCAATTTTACTTTCTTCATAGTCAATTCTAGCTCTTAAAACACCCCAGTTATTATGTCCCAAACTATCCACATGTTCTCCTAGCATGAATCCTATATCACTCAAATGTTTAGATAGGCTTTCAATCATATTATGTTCCAGAGAATAATCTTCTTCTTTTATTTTAAAATGTATAGAGTATATAGCTTCTTTAATCTCTGGAAAGACTTCTCTCATAGATTCAGAAGTAAAAAAGGAAGACATAGGTGTAATTTCAGAAATTGTATCAAATTCTATAATCTGATCTAATAACAACACAATTTGTCTCTTGAAATATTCATTTTTCTCTGATTCAGAATTACCTGAGTAATTTATATTAAGAGCAGATGTAAATTCACGATAATTATTATACATTACTTGATGTAAAGTAGACTTAGTCTTCTGATATTTATAGATTGTAATAGACGATATAATCAAAAGTACTATAATAGTTCCTAAAGCTATATATCTACCTTTATCATTTCGATTAGTCCATGAATATACTAGTAAAATAAATACAGTTGCAACAAAAAACATTAAAAATTTCATAGTAATATCTCCTATATTCTTTTCTGATTTTTTATATTTTACCTTTTTTAATTTTGAACTTCATTTAATAATTAAATCTAAATACAAATATTCATCTTCCAAATATACTCCATAATTATTGTTATTTTTTGGAAATAAAATAACAATATCTGTTTCACTATTCTTCATATGATTTATAGTATCAATTTTTTTTATTATAATCTTACCATTATCAACTTTTATATTATAGACATTAAAAAGATAATCTGTGCATATACAATGATTAGAACCATTGCTGACAATACTATATGTATCTGCGCTTCTTATAATATCTTTTTGATGATTTATAAAGTTTATAAACATTATCTCTGATTTTCCATTATTATCATTTTGATATGACACAATAACTCCATCGTCCAATATATTATACGATAATATCTTTTCATATGGCTCTAAATAAACTTTGTCTATTATTCCTGTTTCATTAAAAACATAGAAACATGCTGCAGAATTATTTTCCACTAAAACCATTAATAGATTTGTATTTCCTAATAATTTTGTACTTAAATAATTAGCATCTTCAAAATCAATAATATCAATTATTTTATTATTATATATTTTATTTATTCCACATATATATTTGCCATTTATCTTCTCTTGATTAGTATAATATATTTCAGATGATAGTTTATTGAAATTAGGAGGCATATATTTTAATCCTTCATAAGTATCTAAAATTTTAATATTATCTTCAATATCAATACTTCCTATAAAGTATGATACATCTTCTAAAGATTTATCTTCTTTTCTAAGATTAACCATTTTATATGATATTAAAATTTCATTTTCCTCCTTTATTATTAAGTCAAAACAATAAATCTTTTCTTTTAAATTAATAACTCTTTCAATGTTACCTGCTTTGTAATCAAGAGCAACTATATTATTATGGATGACACTTGGACCTAGTTCATCCATAGGATCAATATCTTCTGGTAAATAGTCTTCTATGGCTATAAACATTAAATTGTCTTCTATAAGTAGAATATTATAAAACTTATATAGTATATCTATATTGTTTTCTTGAAATATGCTTAAAATATCAAACTCTTTTATGCTAGTATCAATTACTTCGTCTTCTATTTTTATATTATCTTGATTTTCTCCAATCTCTATATCAATATTTTTACAAGAAATACAAATTAAAAGAATAGTAAATAGAATAATCATTGCATTAATTTTATGTATATGTATACGTCTATTCACATAGACTCCTCCTAGTTTTAGAAATTTTTTAATATTATAGAGACTAATAATTATTAGTCTCTATAATATTAAATATGCTAAAAGTTAAAGTCCTCTAATATAAAAACCTGCACGTTCATTTATAGCTTTAACCATTTGATCCCATCTACAAGAAAACTTACCATAATAGTCATTGTTATGATGTGGATCATTATAATAAACAACATCTTCACTAGTCGCCCCACTCATTCCCCAAAGATATCCTGTATTTACAATATAATGACCTGCTCCAGCCCCAGGAGAATGAGGAAGTGCACCAGCTCTAACATGAGCTATCATGGGTTTGTCATTATCAATGCTATAAATTAAATCATTTACATAACTAGATTTACTTGTGGTTGTATAACCATAGCTAGTATACTTATTTAATTCATTTGTTAAATTTGCTACTATGGTGCCAGAACCATCAGTTCCCATATTATTAGCAAGCGTACTTTGACTTGGACTATTACCATTAACATATAAAATTGTCATTTCAGCACTAGCTGGACCACACCAGTTATTCCTTTGTTGCTGTCTTAAGGATACATTTAGTTTTCTAGAGGCTGAAGATCTCATCTCTTAACCTTTCCCTTACTTGCAAAATATAAAATCCTTATCCCTATCCTGTTATATTTTGGAAATTAAATAGTAACTATATCTTATCCATTTATATTACCATCGGAATCGCCCCTTGAATTTTAAACTCTATATTTACACCTTCATTAATGTAATTTCAACAAAGTCTAAAATCCTTACAAATATTTTATATTTATTTAAAAAACCTCTTAAAATTATCAAATTTTAGGAGGTTTTTTACTTTATTATTCAAATGACTCTAGAATTTTTATAAATATTTCATAATCTAAATTAGTGGAGACATTATATACTACTAAATCTTTTGAAAAAACACTTCTATACCATCCGTCTTCTGACAGTATAAATATATTCATTCCATTTATTCTTATTTCTTCTAAATTGCCTTTGTCACTTGGTATCCCAATATTTTTAGAAATTTGATCTTTAAATTGTGTAATATCAATATTTAAAATTTCTCTTTTGTTATTATAATTTAATAATAAATAATCATAACTATTTTCTTCTATACCGTCAGTTTCTAAGTTTTCTAATTCAAAACCTTCTGGAATATAATTTGGAATCATAGCTACCATACCTATCTTTTCCATTTCAGCTCTAAGTCCGTATGGGTCTTTATTTGATGTCTCTAATTCTATGGTATTACTTTTAGATTCATTGAAATCAAACCTTATAAGTTCCTCCCCAAATTCTACAATTTCTTCAAACAAATCAATATTGAAGGTTGAAATAGATATTGTATTTACAGCAAAAAGTACTAAAAGTATTAGACTTGCTGCGACAGGCATTCGTAAAAACCTTTGAAACTTTCTTTTTTTACTATGATGTTCAGTTATAATCTCATTAATACTATTGTCTATATCAATATCTATTTCCTGATTTTCCATTATAATTAAAGTCTCAGTAATCTCATTAATCAAATCATAGTCTCTATCCGAATATGACTTCTCTAATTCATTTTCAAGAATAAGTTCTAAATCTTCTTTAGAATAGTTTATTGAATCATCATTTAATGTTTCTTTTAAAATATTTTCCTTATTCATCTCAATCACCCTTTATATGTAATGTCATCAAAATATCTAAACCTTACATATTGTTTTCCTTTTTAATAACTTTTTTTAGTTTTATCTTTATTCTATGTATCCTAACAAATATAGCACTTTCTGAGATTTGATATTTATTAGATAGTTCTTTGGCTGTTGACTTATCTAAATAATATTCTTTAATTAATTGTTGTTCTTCTATACTTAATATAGATAACAATTCGAAAGCATAATAGTCATCATCATATTTTAGACTAATATCATATTCTGCATTATCAAATTGAGATAGTTCATCCCTATGTCTATTAGCTTTCCTATTATAGTTTTTTATAACATTATCAGAAGTACGATAGAGCCAAGCACGAATGTTATCTATACTAGATAAGCTTTTCCATTTTATTAGAAGTATCATAAAAGTTTCTTGTGTACATTCTTCAGCATCTTGCTTATTATATCTTAATTTTACATAGCAGTAATTAAATATCTCCCTATAGTATTTTTTAGCAATATCTTTATATATAGAATTATTGTTAGAATAATTACCACTCTTCTTCATATTAAGTATCCTCCCACAACTTCTTAATTGTTTACCTCCCATTCCCCATAAAGATTAAATTATTAAAAACTTTTATATATTCCATATTGACTCCTTTAGTTATAAAATTGATAGATATATTCTAATATCTTTTTATCTAGAGATGAATATCTATTTTCAATTTTATTGTTTCCGATCATCTTTTTAAGATATCCAGCTTCTCCGACTAATACTACTAATTCCCTTGCACGAGTTATGGCTGTATAAATTAAATTACGAGTTAGGAGCATAGGGGGTCCCCAGTGAACTGGAATTATAACTGCAGGAAATTCACTTCCCTGTGCTTTGTGAACTGTAGTTGCATAGGCTAGGATCAGTTCATCTAATTGATTAAAATCATATACAACTAGTTTTTCATCCTCAAATAAAACCTCAAGTGTTTGGTCTTCATTATCTATCTTTTTTATATATCCAAAGTCTCCATTAAATACTCCTTCTCCTTCTTCTAAAGATCCATCTTTGAACATTGTCCATTCTAATTTATAATTATTTTTAATCTGCATAACCTTGTCATTTTCTCTAAATATGTCCTCGCCTATCTTTTTTTCTTCCTTATCATCTGACTCTGGATTTAAAGCTTCTTGAATTGCTTTATTTAGAGAAATTGTACCTATATCTCCTTTTTTCATAGGGCTTAGTATTTGTATGTCTTTAATAGGGTCAAAGTTATAAAATTGAGGAAGTCTTTCTCTATTGAGTTGAACTATAGTTTCTAATGTATTATTGGATTTTCCACTAGATAAAAAGAAGAAGTCCTTGTCTTTTTGATTTACTAAAGGCATCTCTCCTTTATTTATCTTATGGGCATTTACTACTATCATACTCTCTTCGGCTTGTCTAAATATCTGATCTAATTCTACAATTTTTATACTTTTAGAATTTATAATATCCTTTAAGACATTTCCAGCTCCAACACTTGGGAGCTGATCTATGTCTCCTACTAATATCATTCTAGTACCAGGATTTATAGCTTTTAGAAGACTATTCATAAGAAGTATATCTATCATAGATGCCTCATCGATTATTATTACATCTGCCTCTATTGGGCTATCTTCATCCTTATTAAAGGCCATGTCTTCTTCCATATAGGCAAACTCAAGTAGTCTATGGATTGTCTTACTTTCTCTTCCTGTAGTCTCTGTCATCCTCTTTGCTGCCCTGCCTGTAGGTGCTGCAAGTATTACATTAAACTCTAAGTCCTCATATATATTTATAATTGCATTAATAGTCGTGGTCTTACCCGTACCTGGTCCTCCAGTTATTACTACTACACCATTATTTATGGATTCTTTTATAGCTAGAATTTGTCTTTTTCCAAATTCTATGTTTTCTCTTTCTTCTATTGTCTCTATTTCTTTTTCTACATCTAGCTCTAAATCTGGAAACTCTACTCTTGACATTTCAACTAATTTTTTAGCTACATTATTTTCTGCTATATGAAATGGAGCATAGTATACTAATGCATCTTCTTTATCTTGAACTATGTAAAACTTATCTCTTAAAGCTAAGTTTCTTAGAGCATCTTCTATTAATTCCATATTTACTTCCAATAGACTAGAAGTCTTTCTCAATAATTCATCCTTAGGTAGATAACAATGACCCTCTCCTGCACTTTTCATCATTACAAATTTAAGCCCTGCTTCTACTCTATAGGGAGACTCTAAACTTATGCCCATTTTTCTGGCTATATTGTCTGAAGTTTTAAATCCTATCCCAAATATATCCTCTGATAGTCTATAGGGATTTTCTGAGATAGTACTTATGGTGTCTTTTCCATACTTTTTATATATTTTAATTCCATTTTTTACAGTTATATCAAATTGCTGCAGGTATACCATTATATCTCTTAATTCTCTTTGCTCTTCATAGGCTTTAGCTATCTTTTCTAGCTTTTTTTCTCCAATACCAGGGATTTCTTTTAATCTCTCTGGATTGTATTGGATGATTTCAAGACTATCTAATCCAAATCTATTTACAATATTTTTTGCTGTTTTAGGACCTACATGGGGCAATAAACCTGAAGAAAGATAATTTTCTATACCCTTTATAGTAGAGGGGCTAGTAGTTTTGATACTTTTAAATTGAATTTGCTCACCAAAGGTATTGTGATATATCCACTCGCCCTCCACTTCTACCATTTCATCTATATTTATAATGGCAGCATTTCCAACTATGGTTACCATTCCATCACTAGTATTTAATTTTGCCACAGTATATCCATTTTCTTCATTTCTAAATATTATATCTTCTATTGTGCCTTCTACAACTAACACCTAAATCACCCCTGTCATTAGTGATATTATAGCATATTTCAAGTTTTTTAAAACATAAATAAAGCTGTTTTATAGGAATTTATTCCTATAAAACAGCTCTTTTACATATTTTATATTTAGTTGATAATTTTATTAAAATAAAATCAATCTAATTATATTTAAAAAAGATGTTAGTAAAATAACAAAAAGTATAGTAGAAAATACTATCAAGAAAAAGTTCCATATTTTTGATATAAAAGATTCATTTTTAACTAAGGAGGTGTATGATAAATATATCATACGTATGGATATAAAAGATGCAGTAAGCTTAGAAATCATTATAGCTTTTGGATTATCACTGCTTAATAAAACAATTACAAAAATAAGAAATATAATATATACTAATGCATATACTTTTTCTTTATTTTTAGTCTTTAAATTTGACATAGAACTACCTCCTCAGAAAAAGTTCAAACCCTCAATTCACTTATGTCCTATTTAGAAAGAGATTGAAAAATAATCACCCTGTATACCAGTACAGAGTGATTTAAAGTAATTAACCATAATGATATTTGTCTAAAAAATAAGTTTTACTAAGGTGATTGCTTTTTTAAGCTGGTTGTTTTAATTTATAGCCTGAAATCTTATTTACTATTATTGCTATGGCTCCATCTCCTGTTATATTACAAGCAGTTCCAAAACTATCTTGTGCTAAATAAAGTGTTACCATCAAGGATGTCATTGTTGGATCAAAGTGTAACATACTTTGAAGTAATCCTAGAGCAGCCATAACTGCTCCTCCTGGTACCCCAGGCGCTGCGATCATTGTCACGCCTACTGCTAGTATAAATCCAAAAAATGTCCCAAATGTAAATGGAATTCCGTTTATTATCATTATTGCAATAGAGCAGCTTACTATTGTAATAGTACTTCCTGATAAATGTATAGTAGCGCATAGTGGAATTACAAAATCTGCTACACCTTCATTTATACCATTTTTCTTAGTTTGAGCTAAAGTTACTGGTATAGTAGCTGCTGAAGACTGAGTTCCTATTGCTGTAAAATATGCTGGAATCATAGTTTTTATTAATTTAAATGGATTTTGTCCAGCCAATGCTCCTGCTATTGTATATTGAATAATAATAATAGTAAAATGTAATAGTATTACTAAAATAAACACCCTAGAAAATACACTTAGTATAGATGCTACTTGACCTGCAAAAGTTAAGTTTGCAAATATTCCAAGTATATAAATTGGTAATAGTGGTATTATTATTCCTTTAATCATTCTACTTATAATTTCTTGAGTTTCTTTCATGAATCCTTTTATCACTTTTGAATCCGTCACTGCAATCCCTATACCTATTGTAAATGCCAGTATTAACGCAGTCATAACTCCCATTATTGGTGGAATCTTTATCTCTATAAGTGCTCCTGCTAATTCTTTTCCACCATTTAAAGAATCCGCCATAATACTTTGCCCCTTTAGAAAGTTAGTTAATATTGCAGAGTTTGCAAAGTATGCTATAGTCCCAGATAATACAGTTGAACCATACGCTAAAGCAGTTGTTATACCTAGTATTTTTCCTGCTCCTCTTCCAAGATCTCCTATACCTGGAGCTACAAACCCTAAAATTATTAACGGTATTGTAAATCCTAAAAACTCCCCAAAAATTCCATTAAAAGTAGCAAGTACTTCTATTACTTTTTCAGGTAACGTACTTCCAATAATAATCCCTAGTATAATAGCTATGATGAGTTTAGGCAATAATCCTATTTTTTTCATTGTCTTCCTCCTTTTATTTTTCCCTAGTCATAACTACTTTATATATTATATATATGTTAACTCAAAGTAAACTAAACTAGATCATATTTTTCCTTAATCTCTATTCAATATATTGTATATAATCATAGCTGCTTCTTGTCTGGTTAAATTATCATTTGCCCTAAAGTTTCCACTTCCACTTATTACACCTAGACCTTCTGCTACAGCTATATATCCTTTTAATTCCTTATCTACACTATCTATATCTTCATAATTTGATTTATACATATCTCCAAAACTAGCTGCCTTTTCCTGTCCAAAGCTTCTTACTACATATTTTATAGCTTCACCTCTAGTTATAATTTTATCTGGATCTTTTTCTCCTGCCTTTATAAAATTTTCTCTAGATAATCTCTCATATATATTCTCTTCATCATAAGGAGATACATATCCCTTTGTGCTTGAAAGTAGATAGAAGAAATCTTTTTGTGATATACCTTCCTTCGGTTTAAAGTTTTCACCTGGAAGATATATTCCATTTTCTTTTAATTTCTTTATTGCATCTTTAGCATAGCTTTTATCTATATCCTTATACTCTTTTTCTCTTTCGTTTATGTTATTCATACCAAGTAGATCCTTTTGACTTATGGTGTCACCCGTATTAGCATCTACATATAGACTTTCTTCGTTATTTAAATTATATACTAGCTTTGTTTCTTTTTTCTTGTTTTTTATGCTATCTCTATCTACGATGTAATTTAATTCTAGCTTGCCACCATTTAAAAGTATTTCTTCTGCTTTTTCTTCTGCTATTATTTCTTTTGTAGATGGGATTTCTATATCGCTCCACATATAATTATAATCCATTACTTCGCCTGTGATAGCACTAACACTTAATAAGAATCCATTTTGTGGCACCTTCACTCCATCCTTTACTCTATTGAATGTAAAAGAGTACTCTTGTATATTTTCTTGGTATTGATAAAAATTAGTTCCTGTATATTCTACTTGTTTATATTTATCTGGCATCTTCTTTTTTAGAAATTCTCGGGCTTTTTCTATTGCTTCTTTTTCACCATATTTTTCCTCTTGGTCTTCATCTTCCCTTATATTAAACTTACGAAAATCTAGGACTTCTCCTGTCTTAGCATCTACAGATACACTGGTTCCATATCCACTATTTCCCTCTTGCTTGTGTATTGATATCTCCCATATATAACTTCCATCTACTTTGCTTTTCTTTAGATTCCCACCTTGTATTTCATAAGAATTATCTAAATCAGCAAATTTTCTCAATGCTTTTCCTGCTTGATCTCTGCTTACTATTTCTTTAGAATTTACAAGTTCATTTGCATCTTCTATAGATACATTTTCCATATTTCTAAATAACGATCCATAATTTATATAGCTATTCATACTATTTAAGTCTTCTACATCTTTACCTGTCTTAGCATCTATAGCTCTATTTTTGTCTTTAAATGTATATAAAAGCTTTCCCTCTAATTTATTATCCTTATTATCTAGTCTATATACTAACTCTACGCCTTGACCTTCTTTATATAGATTATAAGCTTTATCCTTTTTTATTATATTGTCTTTATTTGGTAATTTTATATCTTTATCCCAATATATATTCAAACTATTTACTTCTCCTGTAGAATTATCTATCTCTACTGAAATTGAATCATATATAAAAGGTACATCATTTTCCATTCTTTCAAATATAAAGTAGTAAGAATTTAAATCTCCCATTATGCTTTCATCATTGTATTTAGTCTTTTCTAATAAGCTAGGATCTATTTTGGATATAATCTCTTTTGCCTTTTTTAAACCTTCTTCTTTACTTATCTTAGGAAATTTTGAATGCTCTTCTCTATTACTACTTTTATATTTACTGTATCTTATAATATTTCCCTCTGGATCAATATTTACACTTATATAATTGTTATCACCATCACCCCTCCAAGTCATATGGTATGTAGTTTCTCCCCTATGGCTATTTGTGCGTAGGTCGAATTCTCCATATTCATCACCTATATCAAATATCTGTTTTATCTTTGGAACATATTTCTCTACTCCTACATCTGCAGATACCTCTAATGGTGCGATTATACCTACCATCATTACAATGGCCAAAACTAAAGATAATTTTTTCTTCACTCTAATCCATCCTCCTTTTTATTTTTATTATATTCTGAATAGTGTTGCCTTCATACTAGTATATTTGGATATATATGTCAAGATTATCTCATATCATTTCCCAAGAAAATACATTTATCATAATTTAATTTGATTATGTTTAGTATAACAAGTATAAATAGTATCCATAGAAAATGATCATCTCTAATAAAGCTTATACATCCTATTAATATATATGCACTAGCTCGTTCTATGTATATTGTTGCTACCTTTTACTTAAAAGTTATTTTCCCTACGATTTTAGGTTAAAGCAATTGAGGCCATTTTTTTCAGTGGCCTCAATTTAGATGTTATTTTTTTATCCGTATTAAAGAAAAAAATAAAAATAAACCAATTATTATTATATTCTTTCTAATTTTTTTTGAATCTTTGTTGTTATGTTTAATAAATATATAAGAAGATAAAACTAAAATAAAGTAAACTGCTATATATATTGTCCTTACAATCATGACAAATTTATAAAAATCATAATTATTGTAAGTAATTAGTAGTTCCGATCCAAAATAAATTATCCAAAATAAATAATAATAAGGTCCTTCAGTCAATATAGATTCCCCAATACTATTTAAAATTTTTTTTATATTACTACCCCCATATTAATGTATTCTATTCCCATCGGTATATTGTCTTGAACTTCACTCTATCATAAATAATTTGAAATTTCCATATATTTGGATGAACAACATTCCTATATGTCTGAACGACATAATATTTACATATGTTACAATCTATATTGTAAGCTGAAAAACAATGTGATAATATGATAATAAGGTAATCGAAAAGCAGGGTGTGGTTGCCACCTCACTTCAGATAAGAAAGGAAGGAGGTGGTGTAGATGAGTATATTTGAATCTATCTATTTAATGATAGCATTTGGAATGTTTATCTTATCACTTATCTCCTCGTATAATAAAGTTATAGTTATTAAACTATAATCTCTTTTCTATCTCACTAATCTTGTGAGATAATAGTTGTACAGATAGGGGTCGTAGTCTACCTCCTTGAAGCGTTGTCTTCCTTAAATAGGGTTACGCCTCTTCTTTACATCCATATGCGAATGAGCTGGATAGTACCTAGTTACTGAATATCTAACGAGGTTGTATTGTGTAAAGTAGAGAGGTTCTAGACTTTATCTGTTAATATTTTAAAAGCTGGTGATTTTATGTTTTATGTTGGTATTGATATTGCTAAGAAAAACCACGAAGCTTCTATTATTAATTCTAATGGTGAGCTTCTCGCTAAAAGTATTTCTTTCTCAAATTCTCAAGCTGGCTGTGCTAAATTAGCAGCTTTACTTGATAAGTTTGAAGCTGATACCTCTAAGGTAATTATTGGTATGGAAGCTACTGGTCATTATTGGGTTAGCCTGTATTCTTATCTAATTGATCTTGGATTTACTGTTTATGTTATCAATCCTATTCAATCAGATGCTTTTAGAAAAATGTATATTAGGCAAACCAAGAATGATTCTAAAGATTCTTTTATCATTGCTCAAATTATGCGTTTCGGACAGTTTTCATCCACATCTTTGGCGAATGAGGATATTATGGCTTTACGTCAATTATCTCGGTATCGCCTTGCCTTAGTAGATGAATGTTCTGATTGGAAACGCAAGTGTATTGCTCTTTTAGATCAAGTTTTTCCTGAATACTCCAAGCTCTTTTCAGATACCTTTGGAGTAACTTCTAGAGAACTTCTTTCAAAATATCCAACTCCTGAAGATATGGTATCTGTTGATACTGATACTCTTACAGTACTTTTATCAGAAGCAAGCAGAGGCCGTTTTGGTTTGTCTAAAGCTTCTGAAATACAAGAATCAGCTATTAATACTTTTGGAGTCAGTTTTGCTAAAGATGCATTTGCATTTCAAATTAAGCAAATTATTGCTCAAATTAACTTTATTGAAGAACAATTAAAAGAACTAGAAATCGAAATTTCAACCTTGCTACATCAAACCAATCAAGTTATCACAACTATTACCGGTATTGGTGATGTTCTTGGAGCCATAATCATTGGAGAAATTGGTGATATCTCACGCTTTGAAACTGCTCCTAAACTTGTTGCTTATGCTGGCCTTGATGTTGCTGTAAAACAGTCTGGTGATTTTGTTGGTACACAGACTAAAATTTCTAAACGTGGTTCTCCGTATCTTCGTAGAGCAATTTGGTTAGCAGCTACAGTAGCTGCATTTAAAGATCCGGCATTATCTGTCTATTATCAGTCACTCAAAGCACGTGGTAAACACCATTTAACTGCAGTTGGTGCAGTTGCTAGAAAAATGTGTAATATTATATTTGCTGTATTGCGTGATAATGAACCTTATGTGCCTGATATCAAGTAACAATCACTTGTATAGCTTATTTATCATCCTAAATTTTGTACACACAGTTTAGGCTTATTTGTTTTGCTTAATTTTACATAAGAATTTATGGCAGGTTCTGTCAAGGGGCTCTTTTTCCCTTGACGGGTTCTGACAGAAATTCTATAATCACAAAGGTAAAATAAATTAAATTATTTATTGACTTTTAATAGCTGGTCTATTTAGAAAGAGATAAAAAATAATCACCCTGTATGCCAGTACAGAGTGATCTAAATTAATTAACCATTTTGTGGCAACCGCACCTTAGCGGTATCGATTACCTCACTTATATTATACCACAATTAGCTCTAAAGTAAACTAGTCTCTGCTATTATTTATTCAGTAAATACCTCTTTAACACTATCCTTAAAATCTGAACTTATTATGACTTTCCTTTTTATATAAGATATAATACTTGTGATAATCAGCAGTATTAAACTAATAATTATAGCTCCTCTAATCTCAATTATTCTACCGGCTTCAATATAAGACTCAACATCTTCAATACCGCTATTATCCCTGAATATAGTTATAATAAATGGCATTAAATTATTTAATCCATGTCCAATTATGGGGTAGATAATATTTTTTGTTATCACATATATAGCTGCAAAAATGATTCCAGTTACCATAGCGTGTATTGCTATAATTATTCCCATTGAATGAGTTAATCCAAATGATATGCCTGATAGTAAAATCAAATTTCTACACCTAATATCCTTTCTCCCGAAATATTCAAAAACACCTTTTCTAAAAAATAATTCTTCTACTATTGACGATAATATTACTCCTGTTATAAAACTATATATCTTATCTACATTTGTAATTTCCATTCCTTCAATTAAACCTCGTGTCACATCATTATTATATTTTTGAGTAATTTTTACAATATTTTCAAGATAGAATAATACTTCATAAATTATATTTTTAAATAATAATCCTATAAATAAAAAAATAAATACATCAAATAAGTTTGTTTTAATTTTCCTATTATCTTCTTCAAATTTTTTTTCATTTTTAAAACCATATTTGAATATCAAAAATATGATAATAACTTGAAGAATACTAGCATAAAATTGTACAGCAAATATACTTAATCCATTAAGAAAATTTAAACTCATTGGAATTCTATATGTCATAATGCTAAAAATTAAAAATAATATTGTGACACATATTATTCTTACTAAATTATGAAATAAAAACTCCATAGTAGATTTATCATCTTTCATTTCTCTCACTTCTTTCCCTCTTTAATCTATAAATCAAGCATGTTGGATATATATATAATAATAAATTAATATTTAAATATAGATAAACAAGTTCATAAATTGGTCCTCTGTCAAGAAAAAGGACAAATTTAACATAATAGTAAGCGTTGAATAAAAGATGTATTGTATAAATATAGGGATATCGGTATGATATCCCTATAATAGTATTTATTCAGATTTACATGATTTTTGGACTAAATCATCCCAAGGCATCATTAGCTCTAGGATTTTAGGATTGGTTTTAAGATTGGATCCTGGTAATATTGACAGGATGTATTCTAAATATTTATAGGGGTTTAGTCCATTTGCTTTTGCTGTTTCTACTAGGGTGTAGACACAGGCACTTGCGTAGGCACCTTTTGGACTTCCGCAGAAGGTCCAATTTTTTCTACCTACTGTAAATGGTCTTATACTGTTTTCTGCAATATTATTGGATATGACACAGTTTCCATCTTCTAAGTAGGTTTCTAATTTTTCTTTATGATTTAGAGCATATTGTAATGCTTGTCCTATTTTAGATTTGGGAAGTACTTTATCATTATTATTTTCTACCCATAACCAAAAGGCCTCTAGAAGTGGTTTTTCTTTTTCTAGACGCTTAATTTTTCTTTTTTCTGGAGTGAGATCTTTAAACTTTCTTTCCCAATCAAAGAGTTTATTACAATATGCTATTCCTTTTGCTGGTAGACTTGCTTCTTCACTTTTTACATCTTTTGGAAGGGCATCTTTAAAGTATCTTCTAAGATGGGCCCAGCACAAACATTGGTGGATATCTTTTACCTTGTTATATCCTGAATATCCATCTGTATGGAGGTAGCCATTGAATCCTTTTAGGAAATCCTTGGCATTGTCTCCTGTTCTACCAGGTGCATATTTAAATATTCTTATTCCTCTCTTTGCATTAACTGAAGTAGAATACACCCACATATATGATTTTGTGGTATTTTTCTTACCTTCTTCATTTAATACTTGAACTGGAGTCTCATCAGCATGTAAATATTTATCTTTTAATAGTTCTTCCCTTAGCTTTTCTACTATGGGATTTAACCATTCTTCTGATGTTTTAATTATCCAGTTGGATAGGGTTGCTCTACTTATGGGAAAGCCCATCTGTTTCCAATCTTTTTCTTGCCTGTATAGTGGTACTGACTGTACAAACTTTTGATACATGGTCCAGGCTACTGATGATGCTGTGGCATAGGAATGCTGAAGTACAGGCTCGGGTGTATTTGGATTAAAGATTCCAGGTCTTCCTTCTTTTTTACATGTTCTACACTCATAATTTTCTTGATATATATTAATTACAGATATTTCTGCCGGTATGTATCTGATTTCTGATCTTACGAATTTTCTTCCTACAACTGAGAGTCTCTTTCCATCAATTGGGCAGATTTGCTGGGATTCTTCCAGCCTAAATATTTGATCTTGGCTAGGTAGGTTTTTAAACAAGTCTTTTCTCTTGTAGCCTTTTCTAGTTCTTTTAATAGGCTCTTCAAATGGAACAGGTTCTTGTATAGAGAAGTCGGCTTCTTTTTCAACTTCGTTAAATAGACCTAATTCCATATCATTAATGATTAATTGGCCGTCTATGGCAGAAGTCTTTTCTGTCTTTCTTCCATAGAGTTTCTTAATTAGGTATTCCATATTTTCATTAGCCTTTTTCAACTCTTCTCTAAGGCCTTCTATGGTTTTATTCTGTAATTCAATTGTATCTTGAAGTGTCTTTATCAAAGAGTTTTCATTCATTGGAATTTAGCCTTTCTAATATGTTTTATTTAAATATATTATATCATTTTCCTAACCTACAAACAACAAAAAAATACTTGAAACTATGTAATTTTGAGCAGTTTCAAGCATCTATATTATCCTTTTGTTATCTATCTTTTGAATGACCTTTTTTTGATCAATTGATAAACCCTCTATTAGCCATCTATATTGCTGAGGAGTAATTTCCCTAACATCTTCTTCAGTTCTTGGCCACTGAAACACCCCGCCTTCAAGCCTTTTGTAGAGAAGAAGAAATCCATCTCCCTCCCAAAGCAACGCTTTTATCCTATCTCTTTTACCTCCACAAAAGAGGAAAAGCGCATTTTCAAATGGATTTAGCTTAAAGTTTTGAGATACTATAGCGGAAAGACCGTCAATTGATTTTCTCATATCAGTCTTACCGCAGGCAATGTATATTCGTATATCATCCGGAAATTTAATTCTCATGATTATTTACCAATTAAATTAATTACTATACCTAATGTATTTGGATCTGCCCCATTTAGAATTTCAATTTCATTTCCATTTGAGCGCAAGATAGCACAGATACCTTTATTGTTAGATTTAGATCCTACTATATTGGCTTTAGCTTCACTTGGCTTAACTTCTATAAATTGAGTTTGACCTGTAACAGCTAGTGTTCCTGCTTTAATTAGGGCTTCTTGTCTGATTACTCGCTGCCAATAGTAGAATTTGGTTCTTGAAATATCATTTTCTTCACACCATTCTTTTATGGACTGGTCACTTTCACTATGCCTTTTAATGATTTCCGACCATTGAGCCTTAAGTATTTCATGTTTAGTATAAATGCTAAAATAATATTGTAGGAAGTTGCCAATATTTTAATGTACAATATTTACAAAATTCTCTATAGTATTAATGGGTGATGAAAGTGATTTTAAACATTAATACAGAAATAGAGATAAAAACTGTAAAAGATTTAAACAAATTAAAAACATTAGTGGAGGTTAATAATTTGGAAAAACCAAATTTCAGTGAAATAGGAAGGGAGTTGGGAGTTGATAGGAGAACAGTTAAAAAATATTATGAAGGAAATACGGAAAAAGAAAGAAAAGAGAAGAAATCTAAAATAGATGATTATCACAATATTATCACTTCTTTGCTATCAGCAAAAAGCAAGCAGATATTCTACTACAAATCTCATCTCTATAGATATCTGGTAAGAGAGCACGGGCTTGAATGTTCTCGTAGCAATTTTAATTACTACATTTTAAAGAAAAGTGAATTTGCTGAGTATTTTAAACCAAAAGCAAAAAAAGATTCTGTGAAATCTGAAACACCTTTTGGTAAACAAGCTCAGTTTGATTGGAAAGAGAAATTAAAATTTTCTTTTAAAGATAATAGTGAAATGCTTTTAAATGTAGGTAGCTTAGTCTTATCTGCCTCTAGATTCAAGGTATGGGCAATATATCCATCAACAAGTCAGAATCATCTATTTGATTTTTTATCTAATTCATTTGAATCATTAGGTGGAGTGCCAAAAGAAATAGTAATTGATAACGCTTCTACTATGATGGATAAAGCTAGAACCGAGTGTTCAGATGGTAAAGTAAATAGTAAGTTTAAGCAACTTTCTGATGACTTTGGATTTAGCATATATCCTTGTGTTAGAGCAAGACCTAATACTAAAGCAAAAGTTGAAAATCCAATGAGAATAATTGATGAAATTATGAATTACAATGGTGTTTTAGAAGATTTACAAGAATTGCATGAAAAGATGAGTGTAATCACAAATGAAGCTAATTCAAGAGTATGTCAAGCTACAGGATTACCACCTATATTAGTTTTTAACAAAGAAAAAGAACATCTATTACCACTCCCACATGATAAAATCTGTTCTTTTTACAAAAATGAAACTGTACAAGCAAAGGTGAATACCAATAGCCTATTTAAATACAAGCATAATATGTATTCAGCTCCACCAGATTTAATTGGTAAAAATGTTACAATACAAGTTAGTGAAAATAACTTACATGTATATTATAACAAAAAACTAATTACAATCCATAGAATAACAGAAAAAAAGATTAATTATCACAATGATCATCATTTAAAGATGTTAGGATTAACATTTAAATGAAAAGAAGATGTTTCAGAGTATGCAGATAAACATTTAAAAGAATTGGAGAAATTTAATGAACAATTATCAAAAGTTATGTGAGAACCTAAAAGAGTTAAAGTTAGTTCAGACAAGCTTGAGACTAGATGAATATATTACAAAAGTAAATGAGGATAAAATAAGTCTAGTAGACGCACTTTATGAGCTTACTACAAAAGAAATAGAAATAAAAAACTTTAATGCTACAAATGCAATGGTTAAAGTAGCAGGATTTCCACATTTAAAAGAAATGAAAGATTTCGATTTTGAGTTTCAGCCTAAAATAAATAAACAACAATTTTTAGATTTTGAGAGTTTAAGATTTTTAGAAAACAATAGTAATATAATACTAATTGGAAATAGTGGGGTAGGCAAGACTCATCTTGCTACTTCCATTGGTATGGCAGCTGCTAAAAAGCGATTTAGCACTTATTTTATAAAATGTCAAGACTTAATTGCTCAACTAAAAAAGGCATATTTAGAAAATAAATTAGACAGTAGAATAAAACATTTTAGCAAATATAAATTGTTAATAATTGATGAAATAGGCTATCTTCCTATTGGAGAGATGGAAGCTAAAATGTTTTTCCAACTAATAGATAAAAGATATGAAAAGAAAAGCACAATAATTACTAGCAATATAAATTTATCGGATTGGAGTGAAATATTTGTAGACAATATGTTAGCTAGTGCCATCTTAGATAGATTAGTCCATCATTCTAGTATAGTAAATATATTAGGTAATTCTTATAGAACAGCTACTGCTCTATCTAAAATATCTAATAAAGATAATTAGCAAAACTGTACATAGAAATATTGGCACATTTATGCAAAATAATCTTGACATTAATATTTAGTAGCTTTCATAGTTGTAATGTTAATCATCTCCCTACACTTTCAATGTTGGCAAAGTTACTTTGTTAACTTTAAAAGTACTTTGTAGAGAGTATTATCTCATGTTACGTAACATTTGTGAATCCATGGGATTATTGATCGCTTACACATAATAAATCTATATTCTGTTAAATAACATTTTCTTCTTCATAATCATAAGGCGATTTCATATTGCAATAACTATAGATTCTCTTTGTATTGTAAAATGTTTCAATATACTCAAATATCAATTCATAAGCATGGCTAAGATGTTGAATTACAAATCTATTTATCCACTCTCTTTTATAAGGCGTAACCCATATAGCTCTAATATTAAGCTCTTTCATATAGTTATCCACTGTTTTTTCGGCAACTATATATCCCATTCGTCTTAATATTTTAGTTATCTTTGGAGCTCCATATATTTGGTTTGATTCATTATAGATTTCTGTTATTAGCTATTTAATATTTTTCTTTCGTTTTGACTGCTTAGATTCTTTTCGATTTATAAAATCATAGAATCCAGATGTCTAAATACCTAGATATTTAGACACACCCTTAACTGAAATTTGACGTTTCTTTCTAGCTTTATCAAGCTCAATGTATATTGCTTCAGTTAATCTTCGTTGAGTATGCCTATAGCCTTTTTTAAGATGTCTAACGCATTCTCGTTCAGGATAGGATTCTTTTTATATTAATAAATGTAGAACATCCATTGCTAAACCATAAATGACAATTAAAATTAATATAGATAGTACTATATCATCTATAAATTTAGTGATTTTATAATTGTCTTGTTGTTTTCTACTATTTAGTTTTCTTTTTATTTTAACTATCTGATTAATAATAATATAAATCATAGTAATTATTGTAATTATGGTTAGACTTAAGTATGCATATAAATTGTCTTTTACGATGAATTCTTTTATTAAACTTGTTGATATGGAAATTAAAGCTGCTATTATTATATATAAATTTGTTTTATCTTTTTTCATTATATAATCACTCACCACTTAAAAGTTTAATGGAATAATAGACTTAACGTTCTTACCCCTTTTGACTTCACTCTATCATAAACAATTTCAAATTTCTACAAATTCGGACGAAGGATATTTCTATATGTCTGAACCACAAAAATAAAACTGTTTCCATGAATTAATTCATAATATAAATCCATCTTTTATAGATTTTGAGCCTTTGAATGACAGATATCCCTATTAGTTTAAACAATTCAATTGATTAATCTAATTATGATTGATAGCCCATATAATAAATAAATGAAGTTAGATGTGTATCTAATTATATTGATATATTTATTTTTTGGTACAATTCTATTGAATATCATTATAATTCCTACCATAAGATAGAAATATAAATCAGGTGGTTCTATATCATTTAATGAATAAAATACCAATTGTCCAGTAATTACTATATAAGCAATTAGTATAAGAAAAAAATCTTTCCCATTTATCTTCTTATGATTTATCATATGAGACTAATCCTCCCTATCCTTAATAATACTAACAATGAGACTAGTGCTAGAATGAAAAATAGTTTATATTTCTAGGAATAAAAAAATAATGACTCTGTTCTATTAGACTGAACAAGGTCATTAACTGTCAATGTTTATAACTCAAGAAAATTTAGCCAATAGTCCCATCTACCCATATTCCATCTCCATTTACCAACTTATTTATAAGTTTTTTGATGTCTTGGTCCTTTACTCCTTATTGTCTCAATGCTTTCTCTACTTTCTCTAATTCTTCCAAAGAAATTTCTTCGCTTTCAGCTATGACATTTGTAGTCATCTATTTTTGTTAACAAATAGAGACCTAATATACTAAATATGAATTATTGGATCTCTATTTGTTATTTAGTCTTATCGCTTATTTTCCTAATAATGTATATCGTCAATAATATTGTTAAAATTATCATTGTTACTGGCATGATATTTACTATTATATTTCTCATAGATAATTATCCTTTGTAGTATTAGTATCTAAATGCTACAACTGGCTTGACAAACATCTTTAGTTATCCTTCTCATTATATTTGCTCTATATTTTGTTTATCCTTTAAAAGTTTAACGGAGTAATAGCCTTAACGTTTTCACCCCTCAAACTTTACTCTATCATAAATAATTTGAAATTTCCATATATTTGGATGAACAACATTCCTATATGTCTAAACGTAAGCGATCAATAATCCCATGGATTCACAAATGTTACGTAACATGAGATAATACTCTCTACAAAGTACTTTTAAAGTTAACAAAGTAACTTTGCCAACATTGAAAGTGTAGGGAGATGATTAACATTACAACTATGAAAGCTACTAAACATGAAATACTTAAGGCTCAATGGTCGGAAATCATTAAAAGGCATAGTGAAAGTGACCAGTCCATAAAAGAATGGTGTGAAGAAAATGATATTTCAAGAACCAAATTCTACTATTGGCAGCGAGTAATCAGACAAGAAGCCCTAATTAAAGCAGGAACACTAGCTGTTACAGGTCAAACTCAATTTATAGAAGTTAAGCCAAGTGAAGCTAAAGCCAATATAGTAGGATCTAAATCTAACAATAAAGGTATCTGTGCTATCTTGCGCTCAAATGGAAATGAAATTGAAATTCTAAATGGGGCAGATCCAAATACATTAGGTATAGTAATTAATTTAATTGGTAAATAATCATGAGAATTAAATTTCCGGATGATATACGAATATACATTGCCTGCGGTAAGACTGATATGAGAAAATCAATTGACGGTCTTTCCGCTATAGTATCTCAAAACTTTAAGCTAAATCCATTTGAAAATGCGCTTTTCCTCTTTTGTGGAGGTAAAAGAGATAGGATAAAAGCGTTGCTTTGGGAGGGAGATGGATTTCTTCTTCTCTACAAAAGGCTTGAAGGCGGGGTGTTTCAGTGGCCAAGAACTGAAGAAGATGTTAGGGAAATTACTCCTCAGCAATATAGATGGCTAATAGAGGGTTTATCAATTGATCAAAAAAAGGTCATTCAAAAGATAGATAACAAAAGGATAATATAGATGCTTGAAACTGCTCAAAATTACATAGTTTCAAGTATTTTTTTGTTGTTTGTAGGTTAGGAAAATGATATAATATATTTAAATAAAACATATTAGAAAGGCTAAATTCCAATGAATGAAAACTCTTTGATAAAGACACTTCAAGATACAATTGAATTACAGAATAAAACCATAGAAGGCCTTAGAGAAGAGTTGAAAAAGGCTAATGAAAATATGGAATACCTAATTAAGAAACTCTATGGAAGAAAGACAGAAAAGACTTCTGCCATAGACGGCCAATTAATCATTAATGATATGGAATTAGGTCTATTTAACGAAGTTGAAAAAGAAGCCGACTTCTCTATACAAGAACCTGTTCCATTTGAAGAGCCTATTAAAAGAACTAGAAAAGGCTACAAGAGAAAAGACTTGTTTAAAAACCTACCTAGCCAAGATCAAATATTTAGGCTGGAAGAATCCCAGCAAATCTGCCCAATTGATGGAAAGAGACTCTCAGTTGTAGGAAGAAAATTCGTAAGATCAGAAATCAGATACATACCGGCAGAAATATCTGTAATTAATATATATCAAGAAAATTATGAGTGTAGAACATGTAAAAAAGAAGGAAGACCTGGAATCTTTAATCCAAATACACCCGAGCCTGTACTTCAGCATTCCTATGCCACAGCATCATCAGTAGCCTGGACCATGTATCAAAAGTTTGTACAGTCAGTACCACTATACAGGCAAGAAAAAGATTGGAAACAGATGGGCTTTCCCATAAGTAGAGCAACCCTATCCAACTGGATAATTAAAACATCAGAAGAATGGTTAAATCCCATAGTAGAAAAGCTAAGGGAAGAACTATTAAAAGATAAATATTTACATGCTGATGAGACTCCAGTTCAAGTATTAAATGAAGAAGGTAAGAAAAATACCACAAAATCATATATGTGGGTGTATTCTACTTCAGTTAATGCAAAGAGAGGAATAAGAATATTTAAATATGCACCTGGTAGAACAGGAGACAATGCCAAGGATTTCCTAAAAGGATTCAATGGCTACCTCCATACAGATGGATATTCAGGATATAACAAGGTAAAAGATATCCACCAATGTTTGTGCTGGGCCCATCTTAGAAGATACTTTAAAGATGCCCTTCCAAAAGATGTAAAAAGTGAAGAAGCAAGTCTACCAGCAAAAGGAATAGCATATTGTAATAAACTCTTTGATTGGGAAAGAAAGTTTAAAGATCTCACTCCAGAAAAAAGAAAAATTAAGCGTCTAGAAAAAGAAAAACCACTTCTAGAGGCCTTTTGGTTATGGGTAGAAAATAATAATGATAAAGTACTTCCCAAATCTAAAATAGGACAAGCATTACAATATGCTCTAAATCATAAAGAAAAATTAGAAACCTACTTAGAAGATGGAAACTGTGTCATATCCAATAATATTGCAGAAAACAGTATAAGACCATTTACAGTAGGTAGAAAAAATTGGACCTTCTGCGGAAGTCCAAAAGGTGCCTACGCAAGTGCCTGTGTCTACACCCTAGTAGAAACAGCAAAAGCAAATGGACTAAACCCCTATAAATATTTAGAATACATCCTGTCAATATTACCAGGATCCAATCTTAAAACCAATCCTAAAATCCTAGAGCTAATGATGCCTTGGGATGATTTAGTCCAAAAATCATGTAAATCTGAATAAATACTATTATAGGGATATCATACCGATATCCCTATATTTATACAATACATCTTTTATTCAACGCTTACGTCTAAACAACAAAAATAAAGCTGTTTCCATGAATTAATTCATAGAAAACAGCTCTATTTTTATTTTATATTTGTAAATCTATAATATATTTTATTATAAATATTATCCTAATTTTATTACATTAGATAGAATTACAATAATGAATAAATTTATATACCATGTTACCAAAACTATATAATAATTGTAATGTGTCTTTGATATAATAGATTTTGTCTTTATCATAGAAAAAATTAAAAATGAAAGAGAAGATGCAAATACTAAGAGAGACACAATTAAAAATATACAATTTAGTTGATGACCTACTTTATCTCTTAATAATAAATACAAAAAAATATTAGATTAGAAATTGTTATTAAATATTTATTAATTAATAAATATCTATCTTCTATTTTTATAATAAAACCTCCTATTCTAACTATTTTAAAACTACATCTCCTTCTATATGAATTAAGTCACTATGATTTAAAATATATTCTTTAGAATCTAAACTAATTACAATATGGTCTTCTGCTGATATAAAAATTAACGAAATAAACGAGATAGATATTTTTTTATAATATAAATTATCTTTGTGGTCTTTGCGTGTTTTTAATAAAAAAATTTGACCTTTGTTATTTTGCCTTATATCAGTACTTTGATAAATGAATTAACATAAACTTTATAATTATTGTAATTACAAGAATTAACATAGTCCAAACGTGAATATTATTTTCATAATTTTTGAAAATTGTGAAAATGGTTATAATATATAATATTAGTATTATAAGTTCGATACATATTTTATTTTTATAGTTTTCACTGTTTTTTAAATATCTTTTTTTATATATACTATTTTTTATAATAATAAAAAGTATGTTTATTATTAGTAAAAAAAATAAAATAATGTATATAAATTTACTATTATTAAATTGCATTATTTATTTCTCCTTGTTTGTCCTCTGTCAAGAAAAAGGACAAATTAAACATAATAAATCCATATTTTATTAAATAGCTAATAAAAGCATAGAAGTAATTATAATATTTGTGCATCAGTTTCCAAAAGTATAACGCTTTTTTTCATTTGTTCTAAATAAAACCAAGACATATGAATAAATCTTAGTTATATTAATTTTATTATGCTACCATTTTTATCCACTATTTTTAACTTCACTCTATCATAAATAATTTGAAATTTCCATATATTCGGATGAACAACATTCCTATATGTCTAAACGACATTTTATAGCTTACACAATTACAAATGAAAATCCATATCTTAGAAATTCAATATGGATTTTTGCTTTACAATCTATACAATTATTAATAAAAAAAGGAGTGGATATCTATGAAAAAAAGAAATCATATTATCAAAGCAATTCTTAATGTTTTATGTAGTTTTTTAATTTGTCTAGCTCCCTTAATGCTACAAAAGACAAATTGCATACTTATGTGGGGAGAACCTAAATGTCCTGATGATTTATTAGAGTTGTATTCAGAGAAATAGTATCCTAAATACTATGTAATTTTCTCCATGAATATTTTCATTCTGAAGATTTATTACTCCATTATTTTTATCTATGATCTTTTTGATATTGGGTAGTCCATAACCATGTCCTTTTCCTGTTTTGGTTGAAAATCCTTGTTTAAAAAGCTTGGATAGAGAATCATTTTTAAGATATGGATGTCTATTCTTCACTTGAATAATATTCATATCTTCTTCATTTTTAAATAAAATCTCTACTATATTATTATCTACTTCAGTTTCAAAGGCATTGTCAATTAGATTACCAATAATCTCTATTAATTCATAGTCTTTTAGATTAGTTTTAAATCCATAGTCTTCAATTTTAATTTTAAAGTCTATATTGTTTTCTTTTGATTTTTTCACCTTTTCATATAAAAATCCAGCTAATATTTTATTATCCAATTTAATTAAATCTCTTATATCTGTGTCTAATTCTAAGTCATCAATATATTTTTTCATTGAACTAACCATGCTGTCATAATCTGTACATGTTAGAGTTAGCATATTTAGTGCTTGAATATGATTGTCAAATTCATGCTGTTTTCCTCTGATTTTTTCCATTAAATCGTCTATAACAGGGAGATATCTTCTATATGTAGAGAGCATCTTTTCTTCATATTCATTTTTTAAGCCATTTTTTATCAATACAAAGTTTATATATATCATTCCTATAGACAATATTGCAACAACTAATATGTCTTTTAAGAATCCTTCCATTTCTATATATCTATAAACTAGAAATGAAGTTACTATGACAAACATATTTAAAACTAAGCTCTTGAACAATTTATTTTCTGTATAAACATATTTAAATATTAAATTTAAATGAGTATATTTATGTATTAAAAGAAGAATTGAAATTATAAGAAAGTGGGCTATCAGACCCATTTTAAAATCTAAAGTTTTCGAAACTCCCACTAATTCAAAAATAGAAATAATTAAAATTTGAATTATTAGGAGTATAATTGTAGATATAATATATAAAAATATAGTTTCTTTAAAATTTCCTCTATATAAAAAATAAATAAATATAATGATAAGTAATGCCCCATAGATAAAGCTATAATTTCCTATATCTAAAATCCCTAGAATTCCCATAGTAAGAGATATAGATACAATAACCAAAATAACAGTTAATAATTTCTTTTTTAGATATAAATGAGGGGTATCAGCTGTTAATTTATTAGAAACTATTAAATATCCAATTAAATCTAATAAAGACATTATACTAATCTCAATAAAGCTCATCCATAGCACCTCTTAAACTATCCTTGTATTTTCTACCCATTGGTATTGATATATCAACATGATCCAATTCTATTAAATCACCTATTTTATCAATTCTATAAATATGATTTATATTTACTATATACCCCCTATGGCATCTTATGAAGTTATCTGTTAATTCATCTAATAATTTATTTAGTGTATAATTAGACAGATTTATTTCTTCCTTTGTAGTTACTACTTTGATTTTTCTATATCTGGATTCTAAATATATTATTTCATCTAGTTTTACACGATACACATAATCTCTTAGATTAAAACTTATATATTCCTTTTTAATCTCTTTTTTTATTCCATAATTTATTATTGTGTCTATTACTTTTATGACTTCCTCTTTCTTAAAAGGCTTGATTATATAATCATAACAATGTATTTCTTTAAACGCTAATAATTCTTTTGTAGGAATTGAAGTGATAAAGACTATAGGTGTTAATTTATATTTATCAATATTTCTAAGCTCTTTTGCTAATTCTAATCCTGAATAGTCCAGTAATTGTATGTCTATCAAAAACATATGGTAAGTTTTTGTATTTGCATGCTCTAAAGCTTCCTTTGCATAGCCAGTTATTGTTGTTTCTACATCACTTTCTATAGATTTAACTATCTTAGCTAGACCTTTTGCAGTATTTATATCATCTTCTACTATCATTATCTTAGCCATATTATTACCTCCTAATATTTATATTTCACAGTTGATTTAGGTGGATTTATAATACTATATTTATTTTAACATAATTAGATTTTCAAAACATAAATAAAGCTGTTTTCCATGATTAATCATAGAAAACAGCTTTATCTATATACTTGCTATTACCTTTGTAAGTTCATTTATACTCTCTGTAAGCTGATTTAGTTTTCCCTCTATCCTCACTAGTAGATATATGGAGATAACTATGGGAAATCCTAAATTTGCTATATTAGAATATATATCTTCCATAGGATTCTCCTTTCATATTTATAGGGGCCTAAAGGCCCCTATACTAAAACTCCATTTCTTGAATGTTTGTAGTTATAAGTCTTGCACTTTTTACAGTTATTATATCCTCACCATTTGAGTCAAATGTCAATAGTCAGTGAAAATGTCACCTAAAAGTATAAAGCTTTATTCAATGAAAATGTCACTATTAGTATTTAGAAGAATCGCATTTATTCCACGCTCCTATTGACATGGGGCCCCTAACCCCTCTGGACACCCATCTATGTCGAAAATAATCTGTAGCAGTCGGTATTTCCGCCTCAAGATTTTACCAGAGGGGTCTACCCCATATCAATAGGCTTTCGCGGCATAAACGATTAAATACTTGTATTTATGAATTTCCAATTTAAAATAGGCATAAGAAAATAAACCCTTGAAAAAGAGCCTTAAAATGAAGTATGATATTCTAAAGAGTAAATCTCTTTACCCCCATGCCCTAGTGGAGTTGAACAATCCTTTTAAGATCTCATCGATCTCTGTATCTGGTTCATACAGACTGTTCTCTCTATAGGGTATGGTTTTTTTATCTAAATCTACCCTCCAAGGATGATTTTTAGATGGTTTAGCTTTACAAATCTTTTCCTTAGGATGATGAGAAATTGCCTTTTTAGGTCGTTCCTTCAACTCTCTTGTATCGTAAACTAGACCTGAATACATAGCTTTCACTCCAATTTTATCGCTAGTCAAAACGGTTAATTTAGCTTTTGGTAATGCACTAGATTTTTTATCATTTTTCACAATTTGATAATACTTTCCACCATAAGAAAAAGCAGAACCTTCAATAATAGTGCGCTCTTGTTTAATACAAAGAATATAATCAAGATTAATACTAGAATCTAAACTTCTAAATGCAGAAGTACTATCTTCAGGAGAAACCCCAAATTTTTTGTTGTACTTAATCATAAACTCAGATAAAAAAGAATTAGCCTGTTCAATAGTTTTAATACCATGTATTTTAAATTCTACAGGTAATCTACTTTGAAGAGTACCCCATAGCCTTTCAATTCGGCCCTTAGCTTGTGGAGAATATGCCTTGATAGTATTAATACCTAACTCCTCCATAGCCCTACCAAACTGAGTTAAATTAACAGTTTTTCCTTCTAATTGATCCTCAATAGATAATTTATCATAATTACGAGGCACAAATACTGCATGACGATCGCAATAAAGACTAGTAGGAATACCATGATTAGAAACTATTTGTCTAACTATCTCAAAATACCCTTCCATACACTCATTAGGAGTAAAATAAAGAGCTAGAATTTCGCCAGTAGCATCATCAATAGCACCATGAATATCAAAAGAATCACCACCAATAATCCACTTATGTGGCGAAGCATCAATTTGAACCAACATTCCTTTTTGAGGTTTTCTTTTTCTGCGATAGTGAACCCTTCGCTTACGATGTTTTTTAGGGCTTTTAATACCAGCCTTAGTTAAAATTCTATGCACAGTAGGATAACTAATTATTATACTTTCATGTTCTTCTATTAACTCATGAAAATGATTAAAATTAGCTTCTTTGTACTTTGTTTGTTTCAGTTTAACAATTAAATTCTTAATATCATCCGTTGTAGCATGCTTTGGCTTTCTACCTCTATTTTTATGGATAATGAACCCAGGTCCTTCACTCTTAACTCCCTTCTTTAACCTTAATACTTGCCGTTCACTTAAGTTCAAAAGTTCAGCAGCTTCACGAATAGTTAATACTTCATCAATAGTTTGATTGATGACTCTAAGCCTAGAGATTTCTTTTTGTGTCATATTAAATATTTCCTTTCTCATACTGACATTTTATCAGAATAATTTTAATATGACATTATCATAGAATAACTACACTCACCATTTGAGTCAAATATATTTTGAGTTATTATATTTGTCATGGCTTCTTTGATTTGTATTTCATCTAAATCTGCTTTGGGGTCTTCTATACTTAGTCTAAAGTTCTTTTCTAAGGCGTCTCCAAAGTTCATTTCCAGTTTAACTGTTTCCATATTCTCACCTCCAGTTTAATTTTTCTATTTCTACTCTTGGATTAAAGATACTTCGTCTAGTCTTTTTACATTCATTAAAGTTTTGTTTTGAAGACCAGATAGTGCTACACCAGTTTGATAGATAGATTCATCTAGTGCATCAAGTTTTACTTTATTAAATCTTTTAGATTTAATCTTTTGTTTTCCATCAACTACTCCTCCATCTAACTCTAGTTTTAAAATCACATCTTCTACTACTTTTGTAACTGCCATTTTCTCACCTCCTCTTTTCCTTGTTCAATAAGTATATAGAATAGGGGAGAAGATTTTACTATAAAAAAAGATTGGGTTTAAAATTAATTTTAAACCCAATCTTTTTTTGTATCTAATATGTTTTTTAATCAATATATTTTTTTAAAGCCTCTACTTTATCAAGTCTTTCCCATGGAAGATCTATGTCGCTTCTTCCAAAGTGTCCATATGCTGCAGTTTGTCTATAAATAGGTCTTTGTAGATCTAAATCTCTTATGATACCAGCCGGTCTTAATTCAAAGTTTGATCTTATTATTTCTACCATCTTTTCATCTGAAACTTTTCCAGTATCAAAAGTATCTACATATATAGATAGTGGTTTTGCAACTCCTATTGCATATGCAAGACCAATCTCACATTTATCTGCAAGTCCTGCTGCTACAATGTTTTTAGCAATATGTCTAGCTGCATAGGAAGCTGATCTATCTACTTTTGTAGGATCTTTCCCTGAAAATGCTCCTCCACCATGTCTACCTGCTCCACCATAGGTATCTACGATTATCTTTCTACCAGTAAGTCCTGCATCTCCCATAGGTCCTCCTGTTACAAATCTACCTGTAGGATTTACATAATATTTTGTATCATCATCTATCATATCCTCTGGGATGATGGCTTTTATTACATGTTCTATTATATCCTTTTTTATAGTCTCAAGGCTTACATCTGGTTTATGTTGAGTTGAAACTACTATATTTTCTATTCTTACAGGTTTTCCATCATTATACTCTACTGTAACTTGAGTTTTTCCATCTGGTCTTAGATATTTTAATATATTTTCTTTTCTAACTTGAGTAAGTCTTCTAGATAATTTATGAGCTAGATCAATTGGCATTGGCATAAGTTCTTCAGTTTCATTACATGCATATCCAAACATCATACCTTGATCTCCTGCTCCGATTTTATCTAAATCATCTTCACTATTTTCTTTCTTTTCTAGAGCAGCATCTACGCCCATAGCAATGTCTTTAGATTGTTCATTTATAGTTGTGATAACTGAGCAAGTATCTCCATCAAAGCCATACTTTGCCCTTACATATCCGATATCCTTTACAGTATCACGAGCAATTTTTTGAATATCTACATAACAATCTGTAGTTATCTCACCTGCTACTAATACAAGTCCTGTAGTCACTAAAGTCTCACAAGCTACCCTTGCATCTGGATCTTTTTCAAGTATGGCATCTAAGATAGCGTCAGATATTTGATCACATACCTTATCTGGATGTCCTTCTGTCACAGACTCAGAAGTAAATAACCATTTTTTCATCTTTTCTTCCTCCTATATTTAAAAGTATCTTTTAAGGCAACAAAAAAAGCCTTCTCAAAAAGAAAAGGCTAAAAGTCTGAAACCTCATCTTTCAGAATTAAATTCTGTAGGATTTAGCACCTTAGTCTTCACTAGGTTGCTGGGCTTCAACGGGCCTATCCCCTCCACCACTCTTAATAAGGTATTTATTAAGTTAATAAGATGTTAACATAATTTAAAATTATAGTCAAGGAGTTAGTGATAAAATCCGCAAAATGAAATACTTAGATAAACGGAGGTAAATTGATTAATATTAAGATATTTGATTATTAACTCTAAATATGATTTAAAGGAGCTTATAATCATATTTAATTTAAGTTGCGTTTATATAGGATTTATCATATACTATAATAGTCGTCAGGACAACGGGGTGTAGCGCAGTTTGGTAGCGCACGTGGTTTGGGACCATGGGGCCGGGGGTTCAAATCCTCTCACCCCGACCATAACGACAAAAAGCTATAGGTTAATTCCTATAGCTTTTTTATTTTGTAAAAAATTATCTTATTAATCTCCGATATACCTTTTGATGTGTGTCTACATAAGATTTAAAATCCTTCTTTTAAATAAAAATACCTCCAAGTAGGTAGTCTATTTAAAATTAATTAGACCATCTACTTTGGAAGTATCATATAATCATATCTTGTATTATTTTTCATTTAAAGTTTTATTTTTATTAAATTATAATTTAACTGTAGTACATTGACCTTTTGAGCAAAATAAGGTGCCTTTTTCTTTTCCTTCTGCTAAATCTAATAATATATTTTCCTTTTTTCCCTTTGCAACTATTAATGGTACCCCATAATTATTTACTATTTTAGCTGCCTTTATCTTTGTGATTATGCCCCCTGTTCCAAAGGAGCTAGTTTTTCCAATTGTGATGTTTTTCTCTAATTCTTCTATGTCTTCAATTACCTCTATTAATCTTGCATCCTTATTTTCTGTAGGGTTTTTATCATATATTCCATCTATATCTGAAAGAAGCACAAGTAGATCTCCACCCCATAAAACTGTGGCATGTGCTGCCAATACATCATTGTCACCAATCTTTATTTCATCTACACAAACTGTGTCATTTTCATTTATTATAGGTACTACCCCTTCATCTAAAAGAGTAAAGAGAGTATTTCTAATATTCATAGTTCTAGACTTTGCCAATAAATCCTCTTTGGTTAAAAGTATTTGCCCTATATGTATTCCATATTTGTTGAAAATTCTTCTATAGGAATCCATAAGCTCTACTTGACCTATGGCACAAAGTGCTTGTTTGTAATGGATATCTTCTTTTCTAGACCATTTATCTATGGTACTTACTCCTGCTATTCTTGCACCTGAAGACACTAAGATAACTTTTTTCCCTAAATCTCTCAATGTCTTTACTTGAAAAGCTAGATTGTCTATAAAATCTTTATCTATATGCCCATCTTCACTTGTAATAGTGCTAGAGCCTATTTTTACTATTATTTTAGAACTGTTATTTATTATATTATGCTCCATAAATTTCCTCCTACTATCTTATTTGTCCTTCTCCATCTATAAGGTATTTGTATGTTACTAATTGTTCTAGTCCTACTGGCCCTCTAGCATGTAATTTTTGAGTGCTTATACCCATCTCCGCTCCAAATCCAAACTCTGATCCATCTGTAAATCTAGTAGAAGCATTTACATATACAGCCGAAGCATCTACTTGTCTCTGGAATTTCTTTGCATTTATTAAATCATTTGTAATTATTGATTCAGAGTGTTTTGTACCATATTTGTTTATATGGTCTATTGCCTCATCTACATCTTTAACAACTTTAATAGCTATAATTGCATCTAAGAATTCCTCTTTAAAATCTTCTTCTTTAGCATCTTTTATATCTATAATCTCTAAAGTATCAGTACATCCTCGCATCTCTACTCTATCTTTTAAACTTTCATATACCATCTTTAAAAATTCTTCTTTAATATCTTTGTGTACTAATAAAGTCTCACAAGCATTACATACTCCAAGTCTTTGAGTTTTTGCATTTATTAAAATATTAAGAGCATCTTCTAAATTTGCTGTTTTATCTACAAATAGATGACAATTACCTTCACCGGTTTGTAAAGTTGGCACTGAAGCTTCACTTACTACAAAATTGATTAAATTTTTTCCACCTCTAGGAATTATTAAATCAATATATCCGTTAGCCCTTAGCATCTCTCCTACTAAGGCTCTATCAGTGTCTTCTATAAATTGAACTATATCTTCTGAGATATTACTATTTCTAAGTCCCTCTTTTATAGCCTTTACTAAAGAAATATTTGAATTGATTGCAGATGAACTTCCCCTTAAAACTATACCATTTCCAGATTTTAAAGCTAAAGAAAAAGCATCTACTGTAACATTTGGTCTAGATTCATATATAATTCCTATCACCCCTAAAGGTACGCTCATCTTAGTTATAGTAAGATCATTTTCTAAAGTCCAAGCTTTATCCGATTGCCAAACTGGATCTGGAAGTTTTATTACTGTGTCTATACCATCTATTATACCATCTATCCTGGCATCATCTAGTTTAAGTCTATCTATTAACCCTTCTTTTACACCTTGTTCTATAGCTAAATTTACATCTATTTCATTAGCTTTTAAAATTTCACTTCTAAATTTATCTATAGCCTTACTCACTTCTTTTAGAGCTAAGTTTTTATCCCTTGTAGAAGCTGTAGCCAAATTACTTTCTACTTTTTTTATTTTTTTACCTATTTCTTCTATATAACTCATATTAATTCCTCCGTTCTTTTAATCTATTATATCAGATATCCATTATGTTACAATAAAAAAGCAACAAAAAAAGCAGGGAAATAATGATGTTACCCCCCAAATCCGGACACGGATTTAGGGGGTTTTATCATGTCTAAATATTCATTTAAGTTTAAGTTAGAAGTAGTGAAAGATTATTTAAGTGGAGAAACAGGTGGTTATGAATCTATAGCAAAAAAATACGCTATAACAAATTTTAGTCGAGTTAGGGATTGGGTTAAAAATTATGAAAGCTACGGAGAAGAAGGACTAAAAATAAAATCTACAAAAACTTTTTACTCTGGAGAATTTAAGCTACGTGTATTACAATATAGGCAATACCATAATTGCTCTTACAGAGAAGCTGCTAATCACTTTGGTATTAGCAATCAGGGTACGATTGCTAATTGGCAAAGGCAATACTTAGATGAAGGCTTCGAAGGGCTTAATAAGTCGATTGGGAGGCCTAGTACTATGTCTGAAAACAAGAAGAAAAAAGATGCTTTAAATCTCACCAAAAGCGATAAAGAAGAATTAATTAAATTAAGAGAAGAAAATGAATTTCTGAGAGCGAGCTTAGCATACGAAAAAAAGCTAAAAGCCTTAGTCCAAAAAAGAGAGCAAAAAACAAGGAAAAAACGAAAGTAATAATGGAATTAAGGCAGAAATTCCCTTCAATCAAATTGAGAATCTGGCTTAAGATAGCTAACTTGCCCAAAAGTTCATTCTATGAATGGGTAGAAAAACTAGAAACAGTTAACAAAGAAGAGTTAAAATTGATAAATATTATTAGAAATATATTTGAAGAATCAAATGAAACTTATGGATACAGAAGAATTACCATTGCTCTAAAACAAAAGGACTTAAAGATAAACCATAAAAGAGTATATAGAATCATGAAAGAGAATGATATGAAGTGCATAAAATTTTCCAGAAGATCTAGAGGTTATAGTTCTTTTAAAGGTGAAGTTGGAAAGATAGCAGAGAATAAATTAAATAGGCAATTCCAAGTAACAGTTCCTAATAAAGTATGGGTTACAGATGTAACTGAATTCAAAATCCAAGGCAGTAATCAAAAACTGTATCTATCACCTATTATGGATCTTTTTAACAACGAAATAATTTCATTTAATCTATCTACAGCTCCTACAGTAAAATTTACAACGGATGCCTTAGATAATGCTCTTAAAAAGCTTCCTAAGAAGCATCAATTAACAATTCACTCTGACCAAGGCTTTCATTATCAGCATGCTCAATGGGTGAAAAGATTAAAAAAGAGAAATATTGAACAAAGTATGTCTAGAAGAGGAAATTGTATAGATAACTCTCCAATGGAAAATTTCTTTGGGATATTGAAGCAAGAAATGTACTATGGAGAAAAATTTACATCCATTAAGAAGTTAGAGAAAAAGATTACAGAATATATTAACTGGTATAATAACAAAAGAATAAAGAAGAAATTAAACGGCCTGTCACCTATTGAGTATAGGCAACAAGCCGCATAATTAAATATTATCCGAAAGTCCGTATTAAAGGGTTCACATCATAATCCCTGCTAAATCTACCTATTTCTTATAAAATCTATAGTTCCTAATACCATATGAGCTAAACCAAATCCTAAAATAGCTGTTCCAATTGTAGAATTTAAATTGTTCTTTCTAAATCCTCTGTTTCTTATATCCTTCATACTTGATACTAGAGTTGTACCTGTAACTGCAGTACCTAAAGCTGTCTTAATCAATCCTTTTCTCATGACTTAACCTCCTTTTAAACATATATTTACATTTATTATGCCTATTATTAATATTTGATATCCGTGAATAGAAAATGTAATTTTTGTTAGGTAATTGTAATACAATTGTAACTCTATTGATACATCTAAATTATATAATGGATAAGACGACAATAACAGACAATAAAGGAAAATTTAAGAGGTGACAAATTTGAGAAAAAAATTTAAAAAAGTAGTTTTATCATTTGTATTAGCAAGCACTATAGTTGGTACTACTTCAAATGTATTAGCAAGTAAAATTACAGTAAATATGCCCTATACTATTCAAGAGATAAAAAATGTAGAGCAATTATCTTCTGGTGTAGTCTATGAGAGTATCCAAGAATTTACTACTGTAGGATGGCGAAATATAAATGTACTTAGAATTGACTTAAAAGATGACTATACACAAATTAAAGGACTTTTCAATCAAGATGGACTATACTATCGAGATAAAGTTAGCTCCATGGTAGAAAAACAAGATGCTGTTGGTGGAATAAATGGAGATTATTTCAACTATAAGCCACTTCCATCTTCTATGGGCACATTAGTAAGTGAGGGAGAGATGATTTCATCACCTATAGAGCTTGCCTATGCAAACCCAAGTTTTTATTTAAATAAAGATAATTTAGCTAAAATAGGTTATCTAGATAGAAGAATCTTAGTGGATAATTATGATTTAAAAGAAACTGTATTCGTAAACACATTTAATAAGGTGACTCCTAATTTTGACACTCTTACACTACTAAATAGAAAGTGGGGACAAAAGTCAGTTGGATCAAGATTTCATAAAGACTTAGTAGAAGTATTAGTAGTAGATGATATAGTCAAGGAAGTAAGAACTGGTGGAGAACCCTTTATTATCCCTGAAAATGGATATGTATTAGCAGGAAGAGGCGAAAGAGCAGAGCCACTTACTCGTTTTGAAACTGGACAAAAAGTCACTTTGAATGCACAAGCTTTATCTGACTTAGAAGATTTAGATTTTGCCATAGGTGGAGGAAGTATTATCTTAAAAGATGGAGAACTTTCACTTACAAATATAAATAGTAGTGGAAACAATCCTAGAACTGGAATTGGTATAAATAAAGATAGTACAGAACTTATATTAGTAACTCTAGATGGTAGAGACTCTTCATTTAAGGGAGTTAGTCAAGAAATGTTTGGAGCTATCTTGAAAAAACTAGGTGCTTATAACGCCATAAACCTAGACGGAGGTGGATCAACTACCATGGCAATCAAACCCCTTGGTGAGGATAAATCTCAAGTAGTAAACAAGCCTTCTGATGGAGGAGAACGATCTGTAGTAAATGGTATAGGAGTATTTTCTGATGCCCCTAAGGGAGAATTATCTTATTTAAAGCTATCTACAGAAGATGATAAGTTTTTTGTAAATACTAGGAGAAATTTAACTATAAAAGGTTTTGATAAATATCACAATCCAGTTAAAATAGACCCCTCTCAAATAGAATATAGTATAACAGGAGTAGAAGGGAAATTTGAAGGAAATACATTTATCCCTACAACATCTGGAGTAGCTACTATTACAGCAAATTTAAAAGATGCAAAAGGTGAATTAAACCTAAAAGTATTAAATGAAGTACAAGATATCTATACTAGTATAGACAAGATATTCATAGAGCCAAATAATAAATATAAACTTCCAAATTTTTATGGTAAAGATGAAAATGGTATTCAATCTAGAATCTATCCTAAAGATATAGAATTTGAAATAAAAGAAGATATTGGATATGTAGAAGATGGATTTTTCTATAGTGGTGAAAATCCAAATAGTGGTGCTATAACTCTTAAGTGTGGACAAGGTATAAAAAATATCCTAGTCTCTATGGGTTCAAAAGCAGAGCATGTATACAGTTTTGAAAATATTAAAGACTATGTCTTCTCATCTTGGCCAAGGATTGTACCGGGTAAATTAGATTTAAATGGAGATTTTAAAGATGGGAAAACCAGTGTATCCCTAAGCTACGATTTTACTCAAGGAGAAAATACTAGAGCTGCATATATAAATCTATATCCTAATAACTCTGGTTTAAAATTAGAAAACACACCTACAAAATTAGGTTTATGGGTTAAAGGCGACGGAAATGGCGCTTGGCTAAGAGCAAATATCTTAGATTCTTCTAAGAAAGAACATACTATAGACTTTGCAAAAACTATTGATTGGAAAGGTTGGAAATATATAGAAGCAAAACTACCATCAGATATACCTTATCCTATTTCATTCAATAGAATCTATGTTGCAGAAACGGACAATGCTAAAAAATATAAAGGTGAGATCCTAGTTGACTCTTTAAGTGCCTATTACCCCAATAATATTAAAAACATGGAACTTCCTAAGGAGACAGTATTTAAGGATAGCTTAAATAAAGAAATGCCCATCAAAGATGACGGATTTAGATTTGTAATTGCAAATGAACCTATAGGTATAGATACTATTGTGGAAAACAATCCTATAGCTCAAATGAAAGATAAAATAAATAAAAGTAAAATTTCTATATTTTTAAATGGAACTAGTGAAGGATTTAGATCTGGACTTAAAAATTCTATAGTATTAGACGCTTCTAAAAGCTACAATATAAACAAGCACTATGATACTACCTTTATACATCTAAATTCATCTAAAGGTGGTATAAGAGCTACTAATGCAAATCAATGGATAAAGCTTAAAGAGGATTTAGAAAATAGACCTGAAACAAATATTATAATAACCCTAACTACTCCAATATTTGGACAAAGAGGTTTTAATGATAAACTAGAAGCTGAATTATTCCATGAAACTATGATTAAAGCAAGAGAAAAAGGTAAAAATATCTTTGTAGTACATGGAGATAATAAGACATATGCCGAATTAAAAGACGGAATAAGATATATTGGATTAAACACAAAGAAACTAAACTCTAAAGATGATATATACAATCAAAGTATAGTAGAATTTGTTGCAAATGGAGCTGATATATCCTATACTATTAAAAATGTATTCGATAAATAATCTATAATTTTAAAGAGTCGACTAAAAAGTCGACTCTTTATCTTTTTTTCAACTTATTATCTTGTAGTACACTAACCCAATTTAAAGATTTACCAGTTCCTCTGGCTACACATTCTATAGGATTGTAAGCTATTTTAGTTTCTATACCAGTTTTTTCTTGAATTAGAATATCAAGTCCCTTTAGAAGAGACCCTCCTCCAGTTAATAAAATTCCCTTATCACTAATATCTGATGCAAGCTCTGGAGGTGTTTTTTCTAATACAGCATGTATTCCTAATAATATCTCATCTATAGGCTCTCTTAGCGCCTCTAAAATATCTTTAGAGCTAATTTCTATATTTATAGGAAGTCCAGTGAGAAGATTTCTTCCAATTATATTTTCATATAATTCTTCTTCTAATGGATATGCACAGCCTATATTGATCTTTAGTTTTTCAGCTGTCCTTTCACCTATCAGCATATTATACTTCTTTTTGATAAATTTAGTTATGGAGTCGTCAAAGTCATCTCCAGCTATTTTTATGGACTTACTTACTACAATACCACCTAAAGCTATAATAGCTACATCCGTAGTTCCTCCACCTATGTCAATTACCATACTTCCATTGGGCTCAGTGATATCTATATTTGCTCCAATAGCTGCAGCAATAGGCTCCTCAATTATATATGTCTTTAATGCACCTGCACTATTGCTAGCTTCTATTACTGCTCTTTTTTCAACTTCTGTTATACCACTTGGAACGCATATTATTATTCTAGGTTTAAATATAGTTCTATTTAAAGATTTTCGAATAAAATATTTTATCATTTTCTTAGTAATTTCATAATCTGAAATCACTCCATCTTTTAAAGGTCTTATAGCCACTATATTGCCCGGGGTTCTACCAAGCATTTGTCTTGCTTCTTCTCCAACTGCTAAAAATTTATCTGTGTATTGGTCAATTGCAACTACCGAAGGCTCACTTAAGACTACGCCCTTTCCCTTTATATATACCAAAATACTAGATGTCCCTAAATCTATACCCGCATCTGCCCTTAAAGACAAATCTATCACCTCTTTTAATTTTCATTTCCTATTATATATCTATTCTACATAAATGACAAATTTCCTTTATTTTTTACAAAATAAATTAACTTTATTTGGTAAAAAAGTTGAACTTTCCTATTCTTTATAATATAATTGTTAAAACATAGACAAACAGTATTGAAATTAATTGTATATCTTCAATCTATGTGGGTATTATTCAAATATGAAAAGGAAGTGAACCTATGGTTAACAAAAATATTGTAATTGTAAAAGAAAAAATAAAATATATGGTTTTATTTACCTATGCAAGCCTTATTTTAATTTCAGCTTTTTTCTTTAATAGTCCAGTAGAAATCTTTTCAGGCATGAAAAACATTATAATATCTCCTAGTATTTTACTTACAGATTATATTTCTGTAGGAAATTTAGGTTCTGCTTTTTTTAACAGTGGCTTGTTGATGATACTAGCATTATTCATTTCCTATATGAATAATATTCACATAAGTGGCCCAATAATTGCAAGTATAATGACAATTGGCGGATTTGCCTTTTTTGGCAAAAATATTTATAATGTGTGGGGTATTATCTTTGGAGTATATATTTATTCATTGACTCAAGATGATAGTTTTAATAAATTTATTATAATTGCTTTTTTTGGTACTGCTTTAGGTCCTATGATAAGTCAAATTTCATTTGGATTTAATTTTAATCCTATTTTATCTATTATTCTAAGTAATATTATTGGAATCGTAGGTGGCTTTTTTTTAACTCCTTTAGCAAATCACTTTATAAGCTTTCATCAAGGTTTTAACTTGTACAATATAGGATTTACAGCTGGAGTTGTGGGAACCCTTTTTATGTCTCTATTTAGATCATTTGGACTGGAAAACACTCCCCAGAGTATTTTATCTCAGGGAAATAATCTTATTTTAGGAATTTATTTTACAATTTTCTTTCTCAGTATGATTCTTTTAGGATTTTTATTAAATAATAAGAGCTTTAGTGGTTATAAAAATATTCTTAAACATACTGGTAGACTTCTGGCAGACTTTGTAGGTCTAAATGGGTTTGGATTGAGTCTTGTAAATATGGGTATACTGGGGTTAGGAAGTATCTTATATGTTTTTTTAGTAAAGGGTGACTTAAACGGGCCAGTAATAGGTGGTATGTTTACAGTTGTAGGATTTGGCGCCTTTGGAAAGCATCTTAAAAATATAACCCCAATAATAATAGGAGTTTATATAGCAACAATTTTTAATACATGGGAAATCAATTCTACAGCAGTTATATTAGCAGCTTTATTTGGAACTACATTAGCTCCTATCTCTGGAAAATTCGGATGGATATATGGAATTGTAGCTGGGATATTGCATCTATCTATAGTTATGAATATAGGATATCTCCATGGAGGTATGAACCTATATAATAATGGATTTGCAGGTGGTCTAGTAGCTGGAATATTGGTCCCAATAATAGATTCATTTAAGAAAGGATAATTTTTATGAAAGATGAAAGAGATAAATTAGTTAAGGTTTTAGATGAACTTATGAACTTCTGCTTTGATATAGGAATGAATGATTTAAAAATGGATTTTAAAATAGATAAAACCCAAGGAACAATAACCATAGAGGGCCCTTGTAGTGATCCACCTTATGAAAAACTTGAAAAATTAGAAGATGCATTAAATGATATTAGACAGCCTGAATTTGAAGAGTACTACTGGCCACTAATGGGAGGAGAACACGGATATCCTGAAATTGAACTACTTGGTAGTTTTGTAGATGAAGGAAAAGTAATATTTCAAGATGATTATCTGAAAATATTTGTACTTCGAAAACGATAAATAAATGAATAAATAAAAAGTCCTGTACAGGACTTTTTATTCATTCATGGCTCTATATTTCAATTTGGTAGCCTTCCCGCCTCTTATGTGTCTTTCTTGTTTGTTTACCTCCAAAATCTCTTTTACCATACTTGCAATAAGAGGGTTTATTTTTGGCAAACGCTCTGTTACATCTTTGTGGACTGTGCTTTTACTTACTCCGAATACTCCAGCAGCTTTCCTCACTGTGGCATTTTCACTTAGTATGTATTTAGCTATTTCTAATGTTCTTTCTTCTATATAATCTTTCACACATTAACCCCCCTTACTCTTTTACGTATTATATTAATTATTATGCATTTTTAAGGAATAATAGAACGAGGATCTACTACTTTCCCATTTTTAAAAACTTCAAAGTGTAAATGAGCATCCATTAGCATCTCAATGTCTGCCGACTTCCCAACACCACTTATATAATCTCCTTTTTTCACCTTTACTCCTTCTTTTACCATTTCTAATGTATTTAAATTTGCATACTTAGTTTCTAAACCATTTCCATGATCTATAATTATTACATTTCCCCAAAGTTTATCTTTATATACCTTTTTAACCTCTCCATCTAATATAGCTTTTACATTTGTCCCTACTTCAGCTTTTATATCTATACCTAAGTGGGCCCTCCATTCTCCTAAAGTTTCAGAATAAACGAGAGTATCTTTTGTATAATCATTGATTATTTCTCCTTCTACAGGCAATATGGAAGTTTCTTCTTCTACTTTTACCTCTTCTTCATAACTATCTACAAACTCTATTTCATCTGTATCTTCCTTAAAAACTTCCACTGTATTTTCTTGTGCTTGAGAATTTTCATTGATTTCTTGTTTTTCTAATTCATTCTCTTCTTTTACTACTACTTCTTCTTTTACTGCCTCCTCTTCTAATTTATCCTCATCCTCTTCCTTTTCTAATTCTTGAGTTTCTAAGCTGCTCTCTTCTAATCCTAAGTCTACTTCTTCTTTCTTATGTTCTTCTATTTGTGAATTTTCTTCCTCTACTATAGGAGCATCTTTGTTTTTACTATTTCCATCTTCTTTTGCTATTAGCTCTCTTGTAGAAATAATTATGGTACTAGCGGCAACTATACATACACAGATAAAAAGAACTATTAAAAATCCATTTTTCTTTAAAATATATTTTATTTTATCTTTCATCTTTCCACCTCCAGTAATTATTATTTCCAGTATATAGGAATTAATACATAAATAGATAAAAAAATAACCCCTATAAAAGGGGTTGAATCTCATGTATTTCTATTCCATTGTAATAATGGGTTAAAATCTCTTTATAATTTTTACCATTCTTTGCCATACCATTTGCCCCCCACTGACTCATTCCAACTCCATGACCATATCCAAGGGTTTCAATTTCAATTATATCTACATTTTTATCATATATTATTTTAAAATTAGTAGAATTCAACTCAAATAATGTTCTAATTTCTTTGCCGTCTATTATCTCTCCATCTATGGCTAATTTCTTAACTCTTCCGCTTGATGTCTTTTCAACTAATTTTATACTTTCTAGGAAATTATCTTTTGTTATATTTGTGTTTTCATATTTTGTCTTTAATTTAGCTATAAACTCATCTACAGTTATTCTTAAAGTATCTTTATATTTTGGTGCATCTTCTTCAAAGGGACTTGTTACAGATTTTAAGTATGGACTATCTACGGCAAATACATTTACACAATCCTCAGTCATACCTCCACTTGTAGAATGATATAGAGGCTCTATTATTTCACTATTATAATATATTACTAAATTCTCTGTAGATTCAACTGCCTCTTCAATCTTTCCCCAATACTTATCCACCCATTCATCTCCATGGATTTTTTTAAGCTCTTCTAGGGATAAATAAGCTTGACAATGTATCCCCGAACATAATGGAGCACTTTTATGATCTGGATGACCCTCTTTATACTTTATACTTCTACTAATTGCATAAGTTCTAGCTGCTATAGCTTGAGATTTTAAAGCTTCAATATGAAACTCTGCAGGCATCTCTGCAGCAACTACACCTTTTACATATTCATCTAGTAATAATTCTCCTACTTCGTTATTTCTAGTATTTTGCACTTTAATATAATTAAGATTTTTTTCACTTATACTAACACTTAATTTTTTTTCTTTAACTTCTTTAGCTTCTTCATTTTGTTCTTGCTTATTTCTATCAAAATCTAATTGATCTATTTGAGCTGCATCTGTCTTTGGTACAAAATTAAAAGTCTTTACAATTAATGTAGGTATAAAAATAATTATTATCAATGTTGTAAGTAAATAGATTCCGATTTTTTTCATATCTCTCCTCCTTATGTTCCATATATATACTTATTCAAAAGGAAGTGATTTTATGAAAAAAGCTATCTTAAAATTTTAAGATAGCTTTAAAATATTCTATTAAATTATTCTTCTATATCTTTCCTATTTATATTACCACCTAAGTTTCTAAATCTCTCTTCTATGCCTTCATAACCTCTATCAATATGATATATATTATCTATTTCAGTTGTTCCTTCTGCTACAAGTCCAGCTAAAACTAAGGCTGCTCCAGCTCTTAAATCACTTGCTTCTACAGGAGAACCTGTAAGAGATTTAACACCTTGGATAATGGCAGATTTACCATCAATTTTTATATCTGCACCCATTCTTTTTAATTCATCTACATGCATAAATCTATTTTCAAATACTGTCTCTATAACAATACTAGTTCCTTCACACATAGTCATAAGAGTCATGAATTGAGCCTGCATATCTGTTGGAAATCCTGGATATGGCATAGTCTTTATGTCTATTGGCTTTAATTTAGAATCTCTTATAACCCTAACACTATCACCATTTTCTATTATTTTGACTCCAGCCTCTTTTAGCTTTGCTATCACAGGCTTTATATGGCTTGTAATTACATTTTCAATAATTACATCCCCTCCTGTAATAGCTGCTGCAACCATAAATGTCCCAGCTTCTATTCTATCAGGAATAATCTGATGGGTAGCTCCACTTAAATTCTCTACTCCTTTTATCTTTATACTAGAAGTACCAGCACCTTTTATATCTGCACCTAATTTATTTAAGAAATTCTGTAGGTCTACTATTTCAGGTTCCATCGCTGCATTTTCAATAATTGTTTCCCCTTTAGCTTTTACTGCAGCCATCATAATATTTTCTGTAGCTCCAACTGATGGGAAATCTAAATATATTTTATCTCCAACAAGCTCATCTGCATAAGCTTCTATATTTCCATGTTCAGTATCTATACTAGCACCTAAGGCTTTGAAACCTTTTAAATGTAAATCTATAGGTCTAGTTCCTATGGCACAGCCTCCTGGTAGGGAATTTTTCGACTTTCCAAGTCTAGTAAGTAAAGGACCCATAACCAAGAAAGATGCCCTCATCTTATTCATAAGCTCATATTTATTTATATAGTTATTTACATCTTTAGAATTTATTTTTATTGTATTTTTATCTAATTTTTCAACTTTTGCTCCTAGAGATGTGAGAACTTGGCACATAATCTCTACATCTTTTAAATCAGGTACATCTTCTAAAACTATATCTTCAGTACCTAGTAGTGAAGCGGCCAATATAGGAAGTGCTGCATTCTTTGCACCTTTTACCTTTACTCTTCCCTTTAATGGAGGGCTTTTCTCCACTATAATTTTCTTCAAAATATCTCCCCCTGTTTAATATCCATTGGCAATAATAGGCGAACCTATCATTATGTAAGTTTTGTCTTCATAAACATTATACCTTATTGCAAGATTTAAGTTAATCTTTTTTTTGTCAACCCTTAAAAATTTTTTTATCAAAGGTGTATACATAGTATAAGAATCTAAATTATCATCTGTAAAATTTTCTAAAGTTGTTATTTCATATTTGTCTTCTATAATATTTATTTTTTCTTCTATACTATTATAACCTAATTTACCAGAAAAATCACCTAAAACACAAGTGGTAATTTCTACAGTTGAATCAAACTCTTCAAAAAGGCCTTCTATACTCTCCATTGTATCATTATTCTTCGAAAATTCATCTGTTTTTATAATATTTACATATAAATGTGTTTCTTTTAAATCTTCTTCATCATCTAAGTATGAACTTAAAAATATTTCAATTTTATTTTTATCTTTGTCAAATCCAGAATAATTTATTTGACTAAAGTTCTTTTCGAATATCTCCATTTTAGTAAAAAATTTTTCTGGCAATATATCATATTCTATAATAGGATCTATTTGAACACCTACTAAACCTGCTCTCTCTCTAATTTCGTCTCCCAATGTTTGCATTTCATCTCCATATATAAAATTATCTAGTATCTTACCATTTAATGAAATATCTTCTTGTATTTGCTCTCCTTCTAGAGTATGTAAAATATCTCTTAGTACTTGTCCATCCTCGAATTTATTTTCAGCTATGGTAGTAGTTCTAAATAAAATTGTAATTATGATTGCAATAAGTATAAATTTTTTCATTTATAAACCCTCCTAATTATTTTAGGAAAGGGTGTTTTTAAAAAATGTAAAGGGGGACAAAACATTTAATAAAAAGTACCCTTTCCCTATGATATAAGTATTGACATAGGTGGGTACTTTTTATACATATTTATTTCTTTATTTTTTTATTTATATTTACTTACTTCTAATCTATTTATAGCTTTCTTTAGAGCATATTCAGCCCTAGCTAAGTCTATTCCTGATTCTTTTCTTTGTAGTCTCTCTTCTGCTCTTAGCTTTGCAGCTTTTGCCCTCTCTACATCTATATCTCCAGGCCACTCTGCCGCTTCTGTTACTACTGTAGCTTGATTATCCATAACTGTTATATAGCCATCTACAACTGAAGCAACCCTTTCTAAGTCATCTTTAAAAATTCTGACCTTTCCAACTTTAAGAGGGGTAGCTATTGGAGTTCTATTTTTTAACACAGCTAAATCTCCATCTAAACCTCTTACGATTACCATGTCCACATCATCATTAAAAAATGATTTTTGAGGAGTTACAATCTCTAGATGTAATTTATCCATATTAATTTTCCACCTCTTTAGCTTTTGCTAAAGCATCATCTATTGTGCCTACCATATAAAAAGCATTTTCTGGTATATCATCGTGTTTTCCATCTAGAATTTCTTTAAATCCTCTTACAGTTTCAGCTACAGGTACATATCTACCAGGTAGACCTGTAAAAGTCTCTGCAACAAAGAATGGTTGAGATAAGAAATTTCTTACCTTTCTAGCTCTATCTACTACAAGTCTATCTTCATCTGAAAGCTCATCTATACCTAGTATAGCTATTATATCTTGTAAGTCCTTGTATCTTTGTAATAACTCTTGAACTCTTCCTGCAGTTTCATAATGCTCTTTACCTACTACTGCTGGATCAAGTATTCTAGAGCTAGAATCTAGAGGATCTACTGCTGGATAAATACCTAGTTCAGATATAGCACGAGATAAAACTGTAGTTGCATCTAAATGCGCAAAAGTTGTAGCTGGTGCTGGGTCTGTAAGGTCATCTGCTGGTACATATACTGCTTGAACACTAGTTATAGATCCTTGCTTAGTTGATGTAATCCTCTCTTGTAAAGCACCCATCTCAGTCGCTAAAGTTGGCTGATATCCAACTGCTGAAGGCATCCTACCAAGTAGGGCAGAAACCTCTGAACCAGCTTGAGTAAATCTAAATATATTGTCTATAAATAAAAGTACATCCTGTTTTTGTACATCTCTAAAATACTCTGCCATAGTAAGACCTGTAAGCGCAACCCTCATCCTAGCTCCAGGTGGCTCATTCATCTGTCCAAATACTAATGCAGTGTTTTTTATTACTCCTGAATCAATCATTTCATAGTATAGGTCATTTCCCTCTCTAGTTCTTTCACCTACACCTGTAAATACAGATATACCACCATGTTCTGTGGCTATATTATTTATCAATTCTTGTATAAGTACAGTTTTACCTACACCTGCACCTCCAAACAACCCTACTTTTCCTCCTTTTGAATATGGAGCTATAAGGTCTACTACTTTTATACCAGTTTCAAACATCTCCTTAGATGTTTCTTGTTCTTCAAAGGATGGAGCTGGTCTATGTATTGGAGACATTTTTTTCCTTGATACATCTTCCTTTTCATCTATAACTTCTCCAAGCACATTAAAAAGCCTTCCTAATGTTTCTTCACCTACAGGTACCTCTATAGGTGTTCCTGTATTTATAGCTTCCATGCCTCTTTTAAGTCCGTCTGTGGAATTCATAGAAACACATCTTACCGTGTCATCACCCATATGTTGGGCTACTTCTACAATTATCTTTTCACCGTTTAAATCTATTTCAATTGAGTTTAATAACTCTGGCAAATTTTCTTCATCAAAACGAATATCTACAACGGGCCCAATAACCTGAACTATTTTTCCTATGTTCTTTTTCATTTGCCCACTCCTTTCTATACTACTTTAAAGCTTCTGCTCCAGTAACTATTTCAGATATTTCCATTGTAATAGCTGCTTGTCTAGCTCTATTATAGCTCATATTTAACTCATCTATCATCTCTTGAGCATTTTCAGTTGCCGCATCCATGGCAACTCTTCTTGCACTTTGCTCACTTGCTGAAGCCTCTATTAGAGCTCCATATATCACACTTTGAATATATTTTGGAATTAAATAATCTAATACTTCTTCAGGGGATGGCTCAAAATCTATTACTCTACTTTCTTTTATATTTCCTTGTGATATCTCTTCAGTTGGAAGTATTTTTAAAATAGTAGGCTCATAAGAAAGTGTAGTTACAAATTTAGTATATACTAAATTGATTTCATCAACTTTCTCCTCTTTAAATAAATCTACTGCTAAATTACCTATCTCTCTAGCATCAGAAAAAAGAGGATTCTCTGAAACTCCTATAAATTCCTTTACTATATCATAATCTCTTCTCTTAAAGAAATCTCTGGCCTTTCTGCCTATAGTAATCAAAGATATATCAGATTTTTTATCTTTAAATTTTGAATGTATTAATTTATTTATATTTGAATTATATCCTCCAGCTAGTCCCCTATCTCCTGTTATAACTATATATAGAGATTTGGCAGGTGGCCTACAAGAAAGTAAGTGATGCTTTACATTTGTATGATTTATCACATTTCTTATACTAGATAAAACAGTCAAGTAGTATGGCCTAGATTCTTCTAATCTAATTCTAGCTTTTCGCATCTTAGCAGAGGAAACCAGCTCCATCGCCTTAGTTATTTGCTTGGTACTACTTATTCCTCTTATTCGTCTTTTAATATCTCTAGTTGATTCGGCCAAATTTTCACCTCCAACTCTTTAGAAGTTCTTTTTAAATTCTTCTATAGCTTGTTTTATTCTCTGAATATTTTCATCAGACAATTCTTTTGTATCTCCTATTTCTTTTACTATTTCCGGATGATTATTATCTATATAATCTAAAAATTCTTTTTCAAATAATTGAATTCTATCTACTGGTACATCCATCAAATGTTTATTTACTACTGCATATAATATTATAACTTGATGTTCTACCTTTACTGGACTATACTGAGGCTGCTTTAAAACCTCAATCATTCTCTCTCCTTGGTCAAGTCTAGCCTTAGTTTCTGGGTCTAGTTCACTACCAAACTGAGAAAAGGCTGCTAGTTCTCTATATTGAGCTATTTCTATTTTTAATTTACTTGCTATTTTTTTAATTGCCTTTATTTGAGCAGCTCCACCTACCCTAGATACACTAAGACCTGTATTTATTGCAGGTCTCTGTCCTGCAAAGAATAAATCTGTCTCTAAGAATATTTGTCCATCTGTTATTGAAATAACATTTGTAGGTATATATGCAGATATATCTCCTGCTAATGTTTCTATTATAGGTAGGGCTGTAATAGATCCTCCACCATATTTTTCATCTAATCTTGCTGCTCTTTCAAGTAGTCTTGAATGAAGATAGAATACATCTCCAGGGAATGCCTCTCTTCCTGGTGGTCTTCTAAGTAAAAGTGACAGTGCCCTATAGGCCACAGCATGTTTAGATAGGTCATCATATATAATTAATACATCTTTTCCATTTTCCATAAACTCCTCTGCAATTGTAACTCCTGCATAAGGGGCTATATATTGTAATGGTGCTAATTCACTAGCTGTAGAAGATACAACTGTAGTATAGTCCATAGCTCCATGTTTCTCTAATGTATCTACAATTTGAGCTACTGTGGATCTCTTTTGCCCTATTGCAACATATATACAAAGTACATCTTCATGTTTTTGATTTATAATAGTATCTATGGCAAGAGCAGTCTTACCTGTTTGTCTATCTCCTATTATAAGCTCTCTTTGTCCTCTACCTATTGGAAATAGCGCATCTATTGCCTTTATTCCAGTTTGTAATGGCTCATCAACACTTTTTCTAGTGATAACCCCAGGTGCAATCTTTTCTACTGGGCTAAATTTATCTGTATTAATACTTCCCTTTCCATCTATTGGTTGTCCCAAGGCATTTACTACTCTACCTATTAGCGCATCCCCAACAGGTACTTCTACTATTCTCTCAGTTCTTTTGACAGTGTCGCCTTCTTTAATGTTTTTGTCTGATCCCAGAAGTACACAACCTACATTGTCCTCTTCTAAGTTTAGAACCATACCGAAGACATTGCCTGGAAATTCTATAAGCTCTCCTGCCATGGCACCTTCTAGTCCATGGATTCTAGCTATACCATCTCCAACCTGCATTACAGTTCCAATATCTACTAATTCTAATTTTTTTTCATATCTTTTAATTTGTTCTTTTATTATTGAACTTATTTCTTCTGGCCTTAACTCCAAATTTTTCACCTCAAATTCTTATAGTGATGCACCTTTTATTTGTGTATTCATATTTTCTAATTGAGTTTTTAATGTGTTATCTATAAATTTATTATTTAATTTTAAGATAACTCCTCCTATTATAGACTTATCAACCTTATTAGTAAGTATTATATTTTTATTCATCTTTTTCTCAAGAGTTTTTATAAGCTTTTCTTTAGCTGGTGTTTCCATTTCTACAGCAGTTATAGCTTCTACATTTACTATATTTTTAAATTCATTGTATTTGCTATTAAATTCATCCACTATATCAATTAAGCTCTCTTCTCTTCTTTTGTCAATTACTATATAAAGAAAATTTTTCATCTCTTGTGATATATTGTCTTTAAATATATCATCAATTATTTTCTTTTTTTCACCTTTGCTAATTCTTGGATGTTTAAGTATTTCAAATAACTTAGGCTCATCTTTTAAAATCTTACCCATAAAATTTAATTCACTATGAAATTCTTCTATTTTTTCTAATTCTACACCTGCTTGAAATAAAGACATAGCATATCTATTTCCAACTAGTTTTGCCATTTTGAACTACCTACCTCATCAATAAACTTATCAATTAATTGATTTTGATTTTCCATAGTGATATCTTTTTCCATAATTTTTGACGCAATAAGTATGGCCATTTCTCCTACAGAAGATTTTACATCTTGATAAGCCTTTTCTTTTTCTAGTTCTATATCTTTGCTAGCTCTTTCTCTTATATCTTTTGCTTCCTCTTTAGCCTCTTCTAATATGCCTTCTTTTATTTCAGTAGCTCTTCTTCTTGCTTTTTCTATTATATCTTGACCTTCCCTATTTGCTTGTGCCATCTTTTCTTCATAATCACTTTTCAATTTTAAGGCTTGATCTCTTACTACATCTGCCTCTTCTAATTGGGAAGAAATCTTTTCTCTTCTATCTTCTAGAAAATTTGTAACTGGATTGTATAAAAATTTTCTTAAAATCAGATAAAGAATAAATACTGATACTAATGTAATAGCCATAGCCAAGGGTTCAGGAAGTGCTAATACTTGTATATTCATAAACTGACCTCCTTAAATCTACCAAATTTGCAAATTATTATAGCCCTAAATAAGCTGTAAGTAGTGGTCTTACAAATAATAAGATTATAGCTATTACTAGTCCATAGATACCAGTTGTCTCTGCTACCGCTTGTCCTAAAAGCATTGTTCTAGTTATATCTGCCTGTGCCTCAGGTTGTCTTCCTACTGCCTCTGCTGCTTTTCCTGCTGCATTACCTTGACCTATACCTGCACCTATACCTGCGATCATTGCTAATCCTGCACCTATTGCAGAACATCCTAATATAAAAGCTTCACTTGTTATACCTTCTAACATTTTGTTTCCTCCTTTAAAATATTTAAATTTTATTCTTCTGTTGCCCCACCTATAAATATCATTGTAAGCATTACAAATATAAATGTCTGTAATAATCCTGAAAATACATCAAAATATCCATGTAATACTGGGGTGATTAGTGGAGCAAAATATCCTAACGCATTATAAAGTAGTGCCATTATAATCCCACCACTCATTATATTTCCAAACAGACGAAAAGAAAGTGAGACTGGATTTGCCAATTCTCCAATTACATTTAATGGAGTAAGTGCTGGAAATGGCTCTGTAAAACTTTTTAAATAACCTCCAACTCCTCCTCTAGTCTTGAATTGAAATATTTGAGTTAGAAAAAATGTAACTATAGCAAGAGAAAATGTAACACTATAGTCTGATGTAGGTGGTGTTAAGCCTATTAGCCCTAAGAGATTTGCTACTGCTAAAAAGGCCATAAGTGTAAATATATATGCCCCAAATTTCATATTATGGGGACCCATTGTATCTCTTACTAATCCATTTATGGTTTCAACCCCTGTCTCTACTACATTTAGAAATCCTGTAGGGACTTCATCTATACTTGCATCTTTTATCTTTTTATTTACAACAAATGCCAATATAGATAAGACTATAATTATAAACCAGATATTTACAATGGTGTCATGGATAATATATTCTTTTCCACCGAGTGAAATTAAAATTTCCAAAGATACTCCTCCTTTCTAAGTAATAGTTACTTTATAAAATTCTTATCAAAAAATGCGGAAAATATAATTGTCAATTTGATGATCAATAAGCCTAAAACTGTAGCCGGAAAATTCAGATAATCTGCTATAGCAGATATTACAAGTACTATAAAATATATAGCATACCTTAAAAAGAAATGTAGCATAGTGTATCCACTGGCTTTTCCTGGATTCATCTTTATAGCTCTCTTGACAGTCCTTTCTATCAATACAAATCCAAGTACACTTATAATAGTTCCAAAAACATATCCTTGTATTATCTCTTTAGGTTCATTAAACATAAACAGACTAATTCCTATAATAAAAAAGCTAACAATTAAGGTCCTTATATAGATCTTTTTTAAAACCAAATCTGTCAAAACTTCACTTCCTCTTATTTCTATTTGTATTTGTGATTTTAAATAAATTCACAAAACCTCCACCCACACCTAAAAGAATAAACACAATAGCAAAGATACCTTCAGTGCCAAGCTTTTTATCTAAAAATTGGCCAATAAATACTCCCAATAATATTGGGGTTATCATAGAGATTCCTATTTGAGATATTAAAGCCAAGCCTTTAAGTGACTCTTTATAGTTTTTATTCTTTTTCATAAGAGTTTTCATCTCCAAAATTTGCTTTTAAATTATATATTAAAAAACATTTACTAGTCTATTTTATCAAACTATTTAGATATATTCAAGCAAGAGTCTCTTAAAAATAAAATTGTTAAAAAAAAAACATATATATGAGTATAGAAATACAGAATCTTTAATCTAATAATTAATTGATAAGGGATAGATTGTGAAAGTAAAACGGGAATTTTTTTCATAATCTATCCTATTTATAGATGAGAAATTATTTCATCTTAAACTATCTATTATTGCATCTACAATTTTTTTAGACGCAAATCCATCTCCATAAGGGTTTACTGCCTTTGCCATCTTCTCATACTCTTCTCTATTTGACAGTAAAGTATCTAGATTATCATGTACATCTTTATATTCTGTACCGACTAGTTTTGCAGTACCTGCCTTTATACCTTCGGGCCTCTCAGTCTCTCTTCTTACAACTAATACTGGCTTGGCAAGTGCAGGAGCTTCTTCTTGTAGCCCTCCTGAATCTGTGACTACTAAATAAACCTTAGATATTAAATTTGTAAATGGTTCATAATCTAAAGGCTCTATTAAATGTACCCTTTTATTCTCCCCTAGGATTCCTTTAGCTATCTCTCTTACCTTTGGATTTAAATGTATTGGAAATACAACTTCCACATCTTCATATTTTTTAGTTATTTCGTCTATAGCTAAAAATATATTTTCCATAGGTTTTCCTATATTTTCTCTTCTATGGGAAGTAAGTAAGATAATTTTTTTGTTTTCATAGTCTAAATCATTTAATAATTGATTTTCAAATTTATAATCTTCTTTTACTGCATACTTTAGTGCATCTATAACTGTATTTCCAGTTACAAATATATTCTTTTCGTCATAGTCTTCTCTAATTAAATTTTCCTTATTCTTCTGTGTAGGTGCAAAATGGAAATTCGTCAAGACACCTGTAAGTTTTCTATTTGCTTCTTCTGGATATGGAGATAAAATATTAAAGGAACGAAGTCCTGCTTCTATATGACCTATTTTTACTCCTTGATAGAATGCAGCCAAAGCTCCTGCGAACACTGTAGTAGTATCTCCTTGTACAAGTAATACATCTGGTTTCTCTTTTTTTATTACATCTTCTAAACCCTCTAGTGCCCTAGTAGTGATTTCAGTTAAAGTTTGACCCTTTTTAAAGATATTTAAATCATAATCTGGATCTATTTGAAACAAATCTAAAACTTGATCTAACATCTCCCTATGCTGAGCTGTAATACATATAATACTATCTATTTCACTTCTATTTTCCATCTCTTTTATTATAGGGGCCATCTTTATCCCCTCTGGCCTAGTTCCAAATACAGTCATTACTCTTATCTTTTCCAATTCTCCACCTCTTTTACTTTTCAAACAAACCTAGCTTTACTGCGGTAACAATACTTATAGTAAATAATACGACTGATAAATATATCGATTGTCTGCTATTTGCATTAGCTATAATCACTGCAAAAATTCCAAATACTGCAGATATTCCATATAAAATTAATACTGTTTTCTTTTGGGAAAAACCCTTATCTAAAAGTCTATGATGAAGATGACTCTTATCTGCTGCCATAATAGATTTTCCACTTAATAATCTTCTAAATATGGCAAATGTAGTATCAAATATAGGAACTCCAAGTATCAGTATAGGAACTACTACTGCAATTGTTGCAACACTTTTCATAACACCTTCTATGGAAATTGTAGCAAGCATAAATCCTAAAAATAGGGACCCTGTATCTCCCATAAATATTTTAGCTGGATTAAAGTTAAATGGTAAAAAACCTAAACATCCTCCAGCTACAATAGCTGAAAGGATTATTATATTAGTACTCTCAAACTTTGCTGCTACAAGCATCAAAGATATGCTGGATATTGTAGCTACTCCTGCTGCAAGTCCATCTAGTCCATCTATTAGATTTAAAGTATTTGTAATCCCTATAATCCAAAAGAGAGTAACAGGAATAGAAAACCAGCCTAAATATAATAATATATTAGTTTTAGAAAATGGATTTGTCACAAAGTCAACCTTTACATCGCCTAAAACTAGTATTATACCTGCTATTAATTGGAATAATAGTTTCAGCTTAGGGCTTAACCCTCTAGTGTCATCTATTAATCCAGAGATAACTATTATACTAGCCCCAAGTATTATAGATAAAATAGTCTTATCTAAAGGCAAAAACAGAAGTGATGCTGCTACCGTAGAGATGTAAATTGCCAAGCCTCCTATAAGAGGCATAGGCTTTTTATGTACTCTTCTATTGTCCTTAGGTACATCTACTGCTCCAATTTTAATGGCAAATTTTCTAACTAGTGGGGTAAGCATAAGAGATATGAATAATGCTATAAAAAGTGGTAATATAAAAGTTCTCAACCTGATTCTCTCCTTTTAAAAGCCTATAAGGGGTAGTATTATCTACCCCTTATAATTATTTTGTTCCAAATAATCTATCTCCTGCATCTCCAAGACCTGGAACTATATATGCATGGTCATTTAATTTTTCATCTATACTTGCAACATATATATCCACATCTGGATGTTGCGATCTGACTGCCTCTAATCCCTCAGGTGCTGCTACTAAGCAAACTAATCTTATATTATTAGCTCCTCTTTTCTTCAAAAAGTCTATAGCTGCTGATGCTGAACCTCCTGTAGCAAGCATAGGGTCTAGTACTAATAGTCTTCTCTCTTCTATGTCTTGTGGCATTTTGCAATAATATTCTACTGGATTATGAGTTTCTGGATCTCTATATAAGCCTATATGTCCAACTCTAGCTGCAGGTAGTAAACTCAACATTCCATCTACCATTCCAAGTCCAGCTCTCATTATAGGTACTAATCCCATTTTTTTACCCGCTATTACCTCTGATTTCATCTTAGTTAAGGGAGTTTCAATTTCAATTTCTTCCAACTCTAAATCTCGAGTTACTTCATATGCCATTAAGGTAGATACCTCTTTGACTAATTCTCTAAATTCTTTAGAACCTGTATCTTTATCTCTAATATATGTTAATTTGTGCTTTATTAGAGGATGGTCTAAAACTATAACTTTACTATCCATAAAAAGCTCCTTTCTCTTTGGAATTTATCCATTTCAAATTATATCATAAACTAGCAGTCAATTTCACCAATTTTTTCTACTCTTCTACTATGACGTCCACCTTCAAATTCTGTATCTACAAAAGCTTGTACTATTTCAGCTGCAAGACTCTTGCCTAATATTCTACCACCCATAGCTAACATATTTGCATTATTGTGAGCTCTACTCATCTTTGCAGAAAATACATCTGAGCAAAGTGCACATCTTATACCTTTTACCTTATTTGCAGCAAGAGATATACCTATGCCTGTACCACATATAACTATCCCCTTGTCTACTTCTTTATCTATAACTGCTTTTGCAACTTTTTTTCCAAAGTCAGGATAATCAACAGAATCTAAAGAATTAGTTCCATAGTCTATAACTTCTATATTTTTACTAATTAAGTATTCCTTCATTTCTTCTTTTAATTCAAATCCTCCATGATCACTACCTATACCTATTTTCATCTTTTTTCACTCCTTATTATTTCCAAAATTCCCATATATATTTCATCTCGAACTATTTTATAATCTGTCAAACTTCCTCCAAATGGATCCATAATATCTTCTTCTTTACCAAAAGCATATTCATTTAATAAAAATATCTTTTCTTTTAAATCAGGATATCTATCTATTAAAAAAGCTTTGTGACTTTTTCCCATTACAAGGATTAAATCAATATCTGTAAGGTCTAGATTGTCTATAGATTTAGAAGTAAAATTAGATATATCTATCTCTAATTCTTCCATAGCTTCTATAGAGTTTATGGATACATCTCCTCTTTCCCTAGCAAAAATTCCTGCGGATTTAGCTTTTAAATCTAGACTATGTTTTTTATCCAAATGATTTAATATTCCCTCTGCCATAGGACTTCTACAAGTATTTCCCGTACACACAAATAAAATCTCCAAGTCATCACCTCTTATACTCTTACTATTTTACCTCCGGCTGCCTTTATCATTCTATTCATGATTGCCTTTCCTATACCTTCTAAATCTATGGTTTCTCCAAGTATTATATCCACATTTTGATTATCAAAACTTCTAATTGTCTCAAATAAATTTGAACTTATAGTTACTTTGTCTTCCCTAGACCCTACTGCTAATACTATACCTTTATTATATAAACTCTCTGTCTCCTTAGTTGCCATTATACCTACTTTTTTACCCTGTGATATATAGATATCTGCTTGAATCTTAATATTTTTTACAATATCTTTTATATCCCCTTCAAATAGAATCATATCACATTTCGGAGCATAATGGCGATACTTTTGTCCAGGTGATTTAGGAATAGCCTTCTCATCAAGTATACTTTTATCCTCTATAATATCCGGGATAATTTCTCTTAACTGTTCATAACTTATTCCCCCTGGTCTAAGTATCATGGGAGTATTAGATGATATATCTATGACTGTAGATTCTAAGCCTACATCTGTATTTCCTCCATCTATTATCATAGGTATTTTCCCTTTCATATCTTCTATAACATGACTTGCCTTAGTAGGGCTTGGTCTACCTGATGTATTAGCTGATGGAGCAGCTATGGGAACTCCACTTTCTCTTATAAGTTCTAATGCAATAGGATTTTTAGGCATTCTTATCGCTACAGTATCTAGCCCTGCACTTATTATATTCGGTACTATATCTCGTTTTTTAAATATAATTGTAACAGGTCCTGGCCAAAATTTATCGATGACTCTATAACCTATATCTGGAATCTCTTTTACTAAGCTCTCTAGATCTTCTAAATCAGCTATATGTAATATAAGGGGATTGTCGCTTGGTCTCCCCTTAGCTTTGTATATTTTTCTTACTGATGCCTCGTCTAATCCATTTGCCCCTAGCCCATAAACTGTCTCTGTAGGAAAGGCGACTAGATTACCTAATTTTATAAGATTAGCAGCTAATTTTATATTTTCTCTATCTATATTATTTTCATCTATTTTAACTATTTTAGTTTCCATATTTACCTCTTTTAGACTTACATCTGTTCTTTTAACTTCTCAGCTTGATCAGTTGTTATAAGAGCATCTATCATCTCATCTAAATCCCCATCTAAGAAATTAGTCATTTTGTGGACTGTTTGATTTATTCTATGGTCTGTAATTCTACCTTGTGGATAATTATAAGTTCTAATCCTTTCCGATCTATCTCCTGTACCTACTTGACCTTTTCGCTCCTCAGCTATTTCAGCAGCTTGATCACTTTGTATCTTGTCATATAATCTAGTTTTAAGAATCTTCATTGCCTTATCTTTATTTTTAGTTTGGCTCTTTTCATCTTGACAAGAAACTACTAACCCTGTAGGTATATGTGTTATTCTAATAGCAGAATCTGTAGTGTTTACATGCTGTCCACCAGCTCCAGAGGCTCTATAGGTATCTATCTTTAAATCCTTCATGTTTATTTCCAAATCTAAGTCCTCTGCTTCTGGAAGTACTGCAACTGTAGAAGTAGATGTATGAATTCTACCGCTTGACTCTGTATCTGGGACCCTTTGTACCCTATGAACTCCCGACTCATACTTTAATCTACTATATGCTCCTTTACCTTTAATCATAAAGATAACCTCTTTAAATCCACCAATTCCAATTTCATTAGTACTCATTATTTCTGTTCTCCAGTTATTTCTTTCAGCATATCTAGAGTACATTCTAAATAATACCCCTGAGAAGAGAGCAGCCTCATCTCCACCTGCTCCTGCTCTTATTTCTACTATAACATTCTTATGATCATTGGGATCTTTTGGGATAAGCAATACTTTAAGCTCTTCTTCTAAAGCTTCTTTAGTCTCTTCTAATCCCTTTACTTCTTCTTTTACCATTTCCTTCATATCTTCATCTAATTTTTCATATAAAAGTACCTTTGCATCTTCTAATTCTTCATTGTTTTTAGTATATTCTCTATACTTAAGTACTATAGGCTCAACATCGGCATGTTCTTTCATAACACTTTGCCATTCTTGTAAATTATTTATTAAATCTGGATCCATCATTCTCTCTGTTAGTTCTTTATATTTTTTTTCAATAAAATCTAATTTTTCTATCATATTTTCACCTCTTTTAATTTATTCCAATCTTATTTAAAACTATAGATCCTATAGCTCCTGTTAAAATTAAATATATTGGATTTACCTTTAAAAACACTATTATTAATGTTGCAACAAATGCTACAACTAAGCCTTTGAGGTGAATCCTAGATCTATAACTTATTTTATATACTGCAGAAAATATAAGGGCTACAACTGCTGGTCGTACACCTAAAAATATTTTTTCTAATATGAGATTATCACTAAATTTAGAAAAACAAGCTGCTATTAAAAGTATTATTATAAATGATGGCAATACAGCTCCTAAGGTACACACTAAAGCTCCTTTAATACCTTTTATCCTATAACCTACAAATATACTTGTATTAACAGCTATAGGTCCCGGAGAAGATTGAGCTATAGATATAGTATCTAAAAAGTCTTCTTCACATATCCAATTCCTTTTTTCAACTATTTCTTCCTGAATAATAGGGATCATAGCAAATCCTCCACCAAATGTAAAAGCTCCTATTTTAAAAAATGTTATAAACATCTGCCATAACATATAATCTCTCCCTCTCAATAAAGGATAAATCCTAAAAATCCTGCCATTATTATACCTATTATAGGACTAAGTTTTTTAAAAGACACTAAATAAAAAACCCCTAATCCTATAAAAACTGACTTAAAATCTACAAAACTAGTCTTTGCAACAGTTATCCCTGCTGCAGCTATAAGTCCCAATACTACAGGTCTTATACCCATAAATATCATATTTACATAGGGGGAATTTTTAAATCTATTTAAAAAGATAAATATTAAACTTATCACTATAAAAGAAGGTAAGATAACTGAAATAGTGGCAATAACAGATCCTAATATCCCTGCTACTTTATACCCTAAAAATGTAGCTGAGTTAACAGCTATGGGCCCTGGAGTCATTTCAGATATTGCAAATATATCTATGAACTCTGTAGGACTCATCCAAGCATGAGTATTTATAACTTCCTTCTCAAGTAATGGAAGCATGGCATAACCTCCGCCAAAACTAAAAGCTCCTATTTTAAAAAAAGATATAAATAGTTGTAAATAAATCATAGCTAATCTTCCCCTTGATCTAAAATGCCAAATACAACTCTATCATGGCCTTGTAAATCCTTCAAAATATTAATTTCTAAAAATCTTCCATTTTTTAATATTTTCTTTACCTCTTTCCCTTGATTATAACCAATTTCATATATTAAGACTCCCATATTTTTTAAATAGTCTTTTGAGTCCATTGTAATTTTTCTATAGAAATCTAACCCATCTACTCCTCCATCTAAGGCTTTTAGAGGTTCAAAGTCTTTTACATCTCTTTGCAAAGTATCTATATCCCTTTCCCTTATATATGGAGGATTTGAAACTATTATATCAAATTTTATAGAAAGATTTCCATTATCTAAAGCTTGAAATAAATCACCTTGTAAAAACCTTACATTGTCAGCCTCTAATCTATTCTTGTTTTCCTTAGCTACTTTTATAGCTAAAGGATCTATATCTATGCCATAGACTTCTGCCCAGGGTAAAAACTTTCCTAAACTTAAAGAAATTGCCCCACTTCCAGTGCCTATATCTAAAATCTTTACGTCTTTATCCTTATAATTCTCCTTCACATAATCTATAACATACTCTACCATTATTTCTGTATCAGGTCTAGGTATAAGGACTCCTTCTTCTATATAAAAATCCAATCCCATAAACTCTCTATAGCCTAATAAATAAGCTATCGGATAGTTTTTGCTCCGCTTTTCCATTTTCTTTAAAAATTCATCTTTCACCCATTTTTCTACTTCTTCATCTCCATGAGTATAGATATAGATTTTATCTACCTTTAATATATGGGATAAAACTAGTATAGACTCTAAAAGAGGGTTCGAATATTCAACCCCCTCGATCAGAGTCATACCAATTTTTAACAATTCGTTTATTACCACGCATCTTCCTCCCTGTTAGAAGGAATAACAGCTTTTAAAGCTTCTATACCTACTTCTATTTGTGAGTCATCTGGTTCTCTTACAGTAGCTATCTTTTGTATCATAAGACCTGGATAGGATAAGAAATAACAAAATCTTGAGTCACTCCTACCTATAATTCTATTTACCTCATAGGATATTCCTGCAATTACTGGAAACATGATTATCCTAACTAATACCCTTTGCAAGGGATTTGGCCAACCAAAAAAAGATAAAACTACTATACTTATAATCATAACCATAAATAAAAAGCTAGTTCCACATCTCCCATGGAGTATTGGAAATTTCTTTACATTTTTCACAGTAAGCTCTTTTCCATTTTCATAACAATGTATGGATTTATGCTCTGCTCCATGGTATTGAAATACTCTTTTTATATCTTCTAATTTAGATATCCAAATTACATAGATTAAAAATATAAGAACTCTAAATATACCTTCTATTAAATTTAATATTAAAGTGCTGTCTATAAATTTCTTAAATAAGCTAGTTACTAAGCTTGGAAGTATCATAAATATCCCTAAGGACACTACGACAGAAAATATAACTGCTAGGACCATCTCAATATCCTGAGCCTTATCCTTAAACACCTTCTCTAAAAAAGTTTCTTTTTTACTTTCCTCTTCTTCAAAGAATTCTGCAGAGTACATAAGAGCCTTTGTTCCGATCATCATAGCTTCTATCAAAGCTATGATTCCTCTTAAAAATGGTAGTTTAAATATTTTATATCTCATAGCAAGAGTATTTAATTTATCAACCTTTAGCTCTATTTCACCATTTGGTTTTCTAACAGCTATAGAAATAAATTTGGGCCCTCTCATCATAACACCTTCTATAAGTGCTTGACCCCCTATGCTGGTTTTATGTTTAGGATTTAATTGTGAATTCTTTTTGTCCAAAAAAACACTTCCTTTTATTTATAACAAGTAATTTCCTACAAAAAAAGGTTAGATGCTCTTGCAACTAACCTAAATTTCGAAGAAACTAGTCTCTGTTGTATTTCTTCTTGAATTTTTCTACACGGCCACCACGCTCAGCAAATTTTTGCTTTCCTGTATAAAATGGATGACATTGAGAGCAAATTTCAACCTTTAATTCGTCTTTTGTAGAACCAGTCTTAAAGGTGTTTCCACAGGCACAAGTAACTGTAGCCTCTTTGTATTCTGGATGAATATCTTGCTTCATTTATTTCACCTCTTTCACCATAAGTATATATATCATATAGATATTTTCTTTTCAACCATTAAATTATAGCATAAAAGTTTTTTTATATCAACTAATTCAAAATTTTATTTCCTATCTTATCTATGAAGCTATCATTGTCTTTTGTCAACATAAGGTTTTTCAAAAGTGTTTCAGTTACCTCTTGATTGGAAGCATTTCCCATGGCTTTTCTCAGAGCCCAAATTGTATCCAATTCTTTTTTATTAAGTAATAATTCTTCTTTTCTAGTTCCAGATTTTGAAATATCCACAGCAGGGAAAATTCTCTTTTCGGATAACTTTCTATCTAAATGGACTTCCATATTTCCAGTTCCCTTAAATTCCTCAAATATTACATCATCCATCCTGCTTCCTGTATCTACTAAAGCAGTTCCTAATATAGTAAGACTTCCACCTTCTTCTAAATTTCTAGCTGCTCCAAAAAATCTCTTAGGTCTATATAAAGCTCCTGGGTCAAGTCCACCTGATAAAGTTCTCCCTGTTGCTGGAATGGTAAGATTATAAGCCCTAGCAAGCCTTGTAATACTATCTAATAGTATGACTACATCTTTTTTATGCTCTACAAGCCTTTTTGCTCTTTCTAAGACCATTTCTGCAACTTTTGTATGGTTTCTAGGCTCTTCATCAAAGGTTGAATAGATTACATCACCATTTACAGATCGCTTCATATCTGTAACTTCTTCAGGTCTTTCATCTATCAACAACACTATAATTTCCACTTCAGGATGGTTCCTAGATATTGCATTTGCAATAAGCTTTAAAAGTGATGTTTTACCAGCTTTAGGAGGGGATACTATTATCCCCCTCTGCCCTTTACCTATAGGAGCTATTAAATCTATCATTCTAGTTGCAAGTTTTTTAGAATCAGTCTCAAGCTCTAGCCTTTCATTAGGATAAAGGGGAGTTAATGAATCGAAATCTGGTCTCCTTGTTGCATTCTCTGGATCCATTCCATTTACAGCCTTTATATAAAGTAGTGCTTTAAACTTTTCACCAGACTTTGGTGGTCTTGTTACACCTAGTATTTTATCTCCAGTTCTAAGTCTAAATCTCCTAATTTGAGAAGGGGATATATATATATCATCATCCCCTGATTGATAATTGTTTTGCCTTAGGAATCCATATCCATCCATATGAATTTCTAGAATTCCCTCTGCCATATTTATATCTTCTAATTGTTCAATTTCCTCTGTAGCTTTATTAGATAAATCGCCTAAATCTATTTGAGATTTATCTAATTTAGTATTTTCTATGTTTTCTTCCTTATAGCCCTTTACAAGAACCTCTATTAGTTCATCTTTTTTATACTTGTAAGGTTTAGATATTTGATAAGCTTTAGCTATCTCCCTTAACTCCGAAATTTTTTTCTTTTTTAAGGTCTCTATATCCAAAACTTCACCACCTGTCTCTCTTATTTTGCATATTCTGGTTTTTTGTCTAATTGATGTGTTGCTTGTATGAATCTTACAGTTCCTGTTTCAGCTCTTAGTATAAGTGTGTGAGTAGTTGCTTTATTATTATCTAAATATTTGACTCCATCTAGTAATTCACCATATGACACTCCAGTCCCTGAAAATATTATTTCATCACCCTTTACTAGATCATCTGTAGTATATACTTTGTCTAAATCTGCACCCATTTCTTCACATCTTCTCTTTTGCTCATCAGTTACAGGAGCCATTACTCCTTGTAGCTCTCCACCTAGACATTTTAGTGCAGCTGCTGCAATAACTCCTTCTGGGGCTCCCCCAGTTCCCATTAGTATATCTACATTTGTATAGTCAAAACATGTAGATATTGCACCTAATACATCTCCATCACTTATCATCTTTATCCTAGCTCCAGCCTGTCTAATCTCAGCAACTAAATCCTTATGTCTAGGTCTGTCAATTACAACTACAGTTATATCTTCTACATCTTTCTTTAAGGCCTTTGCAACATTATTTATGTTTTCCTCAACTGTCGCATGAATATCTATGACACCTTTAGCCTTTGGACCTACTGCAATTTTTTTCATATAAGTATCTGGAGCATGAAGTAAACATCCTGATGGTGCAACTGCTATAACTGATATTGCATTTGGAAGCCCATTTGCAACAGATGTAGTACCATCTAGAGGGTCTACAGCTATATCTACTTTTAAATTTGATTTTCCTGGATTACCTATTTGCTCCCCTATATATAGCATAGGCGCTTCATCCATCTCTCCTTCACCAATCACCACTGTCCCATCTATATCTATAGTATCAAACATTCTTCTCATTGCATCTACTGCTAATTGATCTGCCAAGTTTTTATCTCCACGTCCTAGCATTCTACCACTTGCCAATGCTGCTGCCTCTGTTACTCTAGCTAAGTTAACAGGTAAATTTCTATCCACAAGATCACCTCATTTTAAATTTTATTAAAAAGCATAACAATTAACTTATAGAGCCTAGGCTCTATAAATTAATTTAGCACTATTTTACATTTTTCCAATCATTTAAAAACTTTTCTATACCAATATCTGTCAAGGGATGATTTAACATTTGAGAAAATACTTTGTATGGAATTGTTGCGATATGAGATCCTGCCTTCGCAGCATCTAATACATGAACTGGATGTCTAACACTTGCAGCTATTATTTCAGTATCAATATTGTGAATTTTAAAAACTTTAGCTATATCTTCTACAATATACAATCCTTCATTTCCAATATCATCTAGTCTTCCTATAAACGGACTTACATAGCTGGCTCCTGCTTTAGCTGCTAAAAGGGCTTGATTTGCTGAAAAAATTAGAGTTACATTTGTCTTTATTCCCTCTGAATTTAATACTTTTACAGCTTTTAAGCCTTCCTTTGTCATAGGAATCTTTATCACTATATTAGGGTGAATTTTAGCAAGCTCTCTAGCTTCTTCTAACATACCATCTGATTCAAGAGAAATCACTTCAGCACTGATAGGTCCATCTACTATATCTGTAATCTCTTTTACTACTTCTTTAAAATCCCTACCTTCTTTTGCTATTAAGCTTGGGTTTGTAGTTACTCCACATATTACTCCCCAATCATTTACTTCCCTTATCTCATCTAAATTCGCCGTATCAATAAAAAGTTTCATCTTCTCCTCCTTTAAGCTCTACCAGCAGAACCAAATATCTTCATTTTCTCCATTATTACTTTTTGCATAGAATCCCTTGCAGGTCCTAATATCTTTCTAGGATCAATTTGCTCTGGATTTTCTTTTAGATATTCTTTTACAGATGTGGAGAAAGCAATTCTTATATCCGTATCTATATTTATCTTTGAAATCCCTAGAGGAATTGCCTTCTTTAAACTTTCTTTAGGAACTCCACTAGAACCATGTAATACCAATGGAATATCAATAGTATTCCTAATAGCCTTTATCCTATTATAATCAAGTTTTGGCTCTCCTTTATATACTCCATGTGAAGTACCTACAGCTATAGCTAAGTAATCAACACCTGTTTCCTCAGCAAATCTCTTAGCTTCCTCTGGATCTGTGAATGTAGCATCTCTTTCACTTACAGTAATATCATCTTCAGTTCCACCAATTTTCCCTAATTCTGCCTCTACAGTTACCCCTACCATATGAGCAATTTCAACTACTCTTTTAGTAAAAGCAATATTTTCTTCTAAAGGAAATCTAGATCCATCTATCATTACTGAAGTAAATCCACTTTTGATACATTTAATAACTTGATCAAAATCAGTACCATGGTCTAAATGAAGAGCAACTGGAACTTTTGCATTTCTGGCGGCCATCTTTCCCATTTCAGCAATATATTCTATTCCTGCATATTTAAGTCCACCTTGACTTGCCTGTAATATAACTGGAGAATTTGCATCCTCTGCTGCCCTTATAATGGCCTGTATAATCTCCATATTGTTTACATTAAATGCTCCAACTGCATATCCATTTTTTTGAGCATCTAATAACAACTCCTTACCTGTCATCAACATAAGTTTCCCCTCCATATTTTACCCTGTTTTAAAACGAGTTCTTATTTATCTTATACCATTAATCATGATAATTATACCACTAGTATTGTAATTCTACAATTATTTTAAAATTAATTGTTACAAAATTGTAAGGCTATACATATCAAATTGTGTTAAAATAGGTAATATATGAATCTATAATTGCCAATATTTAATCATATTGTAACTCTTTTCAAAATTCTTTATGATATTATAAAATAACAAGACTTTTTAGGAGGTGAGTTTTCTTTGAATGATTTAATAGTATTAAAAAACTTAAGAAAAGTATACAGAATGGGAGAAGAAAAAATCGTAGCATTAAAGAATATAAATCTTAATATACAAGAACGTGAATTTATATGTCTTTTAGGTACTTCTGGTTCAGGAAAGAGTACCCTTTTAAATATGATGGCTGGTCTTGAAAAGCCTACTAGAGGGGAAATAATAATTAAGAATCACCATTTAGAAAAAATGAGCGAAAAAAAGGTAACCCAATTTAGGCAATTACATGTAGGATTTGTATTTCAATCATATAATCTTATCTCCACTTTATCTGCTTTAGAAAATGTAAGTTTAGGGCTGACATTTAAAGGAGTTCCTAGGGCTAAAAGAGAAAAAATGGCAAAAAAAATGCTTCAAAATGTAGGGCTTGGAAACAGGCTACATCATAAGCCTTCAGAGATGAGTGGTGGACAACAGCAAAGAGTTAGTATTGCAAGAGCCTTTGTGGGAGATCCTAAGATAGTATTTGCAGATGAACCTACTGGTAATCTAGATACAAATACTACCTTCGAAGTAATGGATCTAATCACAGGTATGGCTAGAGAGGCCAATCAAACACTTATAATAGTTACTCATGATACTGAGATATCTGACTATGCACATAGAATAGTCTACATAAGAGATGGTCTTATAGAAAAAATTGAAGAAAATGAAAACATAATCAAGGGGGAAATTGTTTAAGATGAAAAGATTTATATGTAGCATGCTAATAGTTTTAATGATTTTTACTATAATACCAAGTTTAGGATTTACTACAGAAATAGAAACAGAATTTTATCAACCTTCACTTAATATAAAAAATCAAGATATTCCCTCAATAAATCCAGATGATACTAAAACTATAAGATTCAGTCTAGAAAATACCGGAGAAGCTGAAGCACAAGATATAATTATGACCCCTATCTTTGGAGAGAACAGCCCATTTTCTACTAATAATTTCACTAATTCTATGTCAATTAAGGATATAGAAGAAGATGAAAAAGAAAGAATAAAATTTGAGATAAAAGCAGATTCAAAAGCAAAACCAGGGAATTATCCAATCACTTTAAAATTTGAATATAGATATACATCTGGATATGATAGAACATATAAAGCAAGTTACGAAGAAATCATCTATGTAGAAGTAAAGGATGGGACCATACAACCTCAGATTATAATATCAGATATCGTAACTTACCCTGATATTATCTATCCAGGTCAAGATGTAAGTCTAGATGTTTTCTTTGAAAACAAAGGTACTATAGATTCAGAAGATATAAAAGTTAGATTAGAAGGATTAAATAATAATGAATTTTTTATAGCATCTGGTTCAGATTTAGGATATATTAGAAAAGTTTCAGGTGGATTTTTACATGTAATTAGATTTGAATTGCAATCTTCTAAAAATATCAAACCAGGTACATATGAATTAAAAGCAATATTTAGTTATGATGGTAAAGAAGAACCACAAAAGATTTACCTCACTGTTGAAGATGATAAAGACCTGGGAGCTAATCTATCTATAGAAAATTTAGAATATCCTACGGAAAAGATTGTACCTAATAAAGATTTTATCCTCAAATTTGACTTAAAAAATAATAGTGATTTAAGTGCTTCTGATATAATAATAAAGGTGGACAGCCCAGATGAAGCAATAATTCCCAAATCTATAGGAATTAAAAAATTAAGTGATTTAGATCCCGAGTGTTCTGAATCATTTACATTTGTATTTAGTCCTACTGAGAATTCTATAACTAGATCTTATCCTATAAATATAAGTATAACCTATGAAGATGAGTTAAATCAAGGTGAAGAAAATAGAATAGAAGTCACTCAATATGTAGGTATAAATGCATTTAACCCTGATGATGACAAAAAAAGCACTCCAAAGCTTATTATAGATAAATATAGCTTTATGCCTACTTTAGTTAAGGCTGGCGAAGAGTTTACTATGAACCTTTCATTCTTTAATACAAATAGTACTAGAAGTGTAAAGAATATCAAGATATTTCTAACTGCTGATGAAATTCAAGATTCAGATACTGTTTCTACTGGAGGATCTGTATTTACACCTGTAAATACATCAAATACTTTTTATATAGATAGTATCCCTCCTAAAGGTAGAGTGGAAAAAAAGGTTACCATGTTTACAGTTCCAGATGCAAAAGCTAAAACATATACTATGACTGCAAATTTTGAATATGAAGATTCAGAGACAGAATCATTTACTGCAACTGAATTAATAGGTGTTCCAGTAGTTCAACAGTCAAAGTTAGATTTAGGGGAACTTGAATATATGCCTGAAGCATTTGTTGGTCAATCAACTCCAATATCCTTAGAATTTTACAATACAGGAAAAGTTCAACTATCTAATATGATGGTAAAATTAGAAGGAGATTTCCAAACAGAGAATGCTCAATACTATGTAGGTAATTTTGATAGTGGTAATAGTGAGTTCTTTGAGGGATATGTAATACCAAATGAACCAGGTACTCTAGAAGGAGATGTAGTATTTACCTATGAAGACTCCTCAGGTGAAGAGCAAGAGATAAGAAAAGAATTTAGTTTAAATGTAACAGATATGCCACCTATGGATGAAAATTTCCCTCCTGAAGATATGGAAGAAGGCCCTAAAGGTATAACAGGATTACTTAAAAGTCCATTTCTTTGGATAACTATAATCGCTGCAGCAATTATAACTGGCATAGTGATAAAAAAGAAAAAAAAGAAAAAAGAAGAGGAAATGGCATTAGATGAGTAGAATTGACCTAATCTTAATGGGAGCAAAAAACCTGTGGAGAAGAAAACTTAGAACCTTTCTAACAGTTTTAGGGGTAATAATTGGAGCCAGTTCAATTATTGTAATGCTCAGTATAGGTTTTGGCTTAAATCAATTTTTTGAAAATGAAATAGCTAGAATGGGAAGTTTAACCACTATAAATGTCCGTAAGTCATGGGGTGGAGATATGGGCCCCACAGGTGGTCCAAGCAAAAAAGTTGAAAAATTAGATAATAAGGCAGTAGAAAACTTGAAAAATCTTCCAAATGTGATGGCAGTAAGCCCTATGGTAGAAACTTATGGTAGCTTTATAAATGGTAAGTATATTGCAAATGCAAATATTAAAGGAATTGATCCAGATTCTATGGAAGACTTTGGATTTGAAGTACAAGAGGGGCGACTCTTAAACAGAAATGATAAATTAACTGCAGTATATGGTGCAGGCATAAAAGACTATTTCTATGATCCAAATGCCAGGGTTTGGAGAGAAATAGATATAGATCTTATGAAAGATAAAATAAGTCTTAACTTAAATCCAAACTATGGCTATGATATGCCTGGTCAAAAACCGCTGAATTATAAAGAATACAAGATAAAAGCTGCAGGAGTACTCGAAGAAGGTAATTGGGATAATATGTATAGTATATATATGCCAATTAGCGATGTCGAAGATATGATTAAGGAAAAAGAAAAGGTAGAAGATACTAAAGGTCAAAGTAAAAGAAAGTCCAAAGAATACAATAAAATTGATGTAAAAGTAAATGATCCTGAAAATGTACAAACAGTTCAAGATACTATAAAAGAAATGGGTTTTGATGCCTTTAGTCTAAATGATCAACTGGATTCAGTTAAAAGCCAAACTGCAGTGATTCAGGCAGTGCTTGGTGGAATAGGTGCGATTTCACTACTTGTAGCTGCTATTGGAATTACAAATACAATGATAATGAGTATATATGAAAGAACCAAAGAAATTGGAGTTATGAAAGTTATAGGAGCATCTCTAAAAGATATAAAGAGACTATTTTTATTTGAATCAGCTCTTATAGGACTATTAGGAGGAGTATTTGGAGTAGCATTTTCCTATCTACTCTCCTTTGGTATAAATCAATTTGGAGGACCATTTTTAGAAAGTATGGGTAGTAGCCCAGATGTAAAGTTATCTGTTATACCTATTTGGATAGTCTTTGCCTCTATGGCATTTTCAGCTGCAATAGGCATAATCTCAGGATATTTCCCTGCAAGACGTGCAATGAATCTATCAGCACTTGAAGCAATTAGAACTGAATAAATATAAAAAACCTTCCCAAATGGAAGGTTTTTTATATTTATTCTCCTTTTACTACTTTTACAAATTCCCTAAATACACAATGTGCATTTGTAGGTCTTGATTTAAACTCTGGATGGAAGTTTACTCCTATAAACCAAGGGTGATCTTTTAGTTCTACTATTTCAACTAATCTTTCATCTGGTGATATTCCAGATACCACAAGTCCCTTTTCTTGTAATCGCTGTCTATATTCATTGTTTAATTCATATTTGTGTCTATGTCTCTCATAGATTATTTCATCATTATATACATCCATTGCCAAAGTATTTTCTTCTATTTTACATGGGAAAAGCCCTTTTCTCATCTTTCCATTTGTAGCTTCTAAATCCTTTTGCTCAGGCATTAAATCAATTACTGGATATAGAGTATTTTTATTCCATTCAGTACTGTCTGCATCTTTCAAACCTAAAACATTTCTGGCAAATTCTATGACTGCAAGTTGCATACCCATTGAAATTCCTAAGAAAGGTACTTTATTTTCTCTTGCATATTTTATAGCCTTTATCTTTCCTTCTGCTTCTGTATCTCCAAATCCTCCAGGTACTAATATTCCCTCTACATCCTTCAATGTTTCATCTATATTGTCTGCATCTATATCCTTTGATTGAACCCATTTTATATTTACATCTACACCATTTTCAATTCCACCATGAATTAATGATTCTACTATGGAGATATAGGCATCTTTCAACTCTACATATTCACCTACTAGGGCAATATTTATTGAACCTTTTATATTATTTACTTTATCTAATAAGCTATTCCAATTGCTTAAATCTAATTCTTCACACTGTAAATTTAAATGGTCTATTACAAGTTTTGTTAATCCTTGTTTCTCTAGCATTATAGGCAATTCATAAATTGAATCTACATTTGAGTTTTCTATTACTTCAGATGGATCTAAATCACAAAATAGAGCTATTTTATCCTTTAATTCTTGCTCTAAATTTACATCCGTTCTACATATTAATATATCTGGTTGAATTCCAAGACTTCTCAATTCTTTTACACTGTGTTGAGTAGGTTTAGTCTTTAATTCTCCAGCTTTAGAAAGATAAGGAATCAAAGTAACATGGATATACATTACATTTTCCTTGCCTACATCATATTTTATCTGTCTTATAGCTTCTAAAAATGGTAGAGATTCTATATCTCCAACAGTTCCACCTATTTCTGTGATCACTACATCTACCTCTTTTTCTTTAGATGCTCTCATAAGTCTTTCTTTTATCTCATTTGTAATATGTGGTATTACTTGTACTGTCCTTCCTTCGTAGTCACCATTTCTCTCTTTATTTAACACTGTCCAATAGATTTTACCTGTAGTTACACTATTGTTTTTATTTAAGTTTATATCTATAAATCTTTCATAATGTCCAAGATCTAGATCTGTTTCCGCACCATCATCTGTAACAAATACTTCTCCATGTTGATATGGGCTCATAGCTCCTGGATCCACATTTATATATGGGTCAAACTTTTGAATTGTAACCTTTAATCCTCTGCTTTTTAAAAGCCTACCTAAACTTGCAGCTGTGATCCCTTTTCCTAGAGAAGATACCACTCCTCCTGTGACAAATATATATTTAGTTGGCATATCTTATCTCCTTTCATCAACTGTTTATCTCTTAATTAACTATATCATTTTATACTAATAAAAAAAAGAAGTCAATTTTATTTTTGAAATTTAGTATTTATCTATAGTGTAACTAGATTGTAATATTAAAATACATATTAATGTAGTATAATTGAATTAGTAAAATATGAAAGGAGAGAGAAATTTTGAAAAGACTATTAGCAGTACTATTAGTCTTAGTCTTATTATTATCAGCACTCGCTCCAGTAATTGCAGAACATGTATATGATGAAGTAGGAAATGTTCTAAAGGATATCGGTGTTTTACAAGGTAATAATGACGACGACTTAATGCTGGATGACAACCTGAAAAGGCAAGATATGGTAGTTATGATCTCAAGGCTTTATAAAGAAGAGGAAAAGGCTAAGAACTATATAGGTAAAAATGTATTCAAAGATTTAGATTCAAATCGTAAATTTTATATCCCATATATTACTTGGTCAAAGGATCAAGGATTAATAGAAGGAATAGAAAAAGATAAATTTGGATTTAATAGCTATGTAACTGTACAACAATTTCAAACAGTGCTATTAAGAGCTCTTGGATATGGAGAAGAGGCAAAGGATTGGAATGAAGTCCCTGAGTATGCTAAATCTTTAGGTATAACAAAAGATCTTGAACTTAACCCTTCAGACAATCTCTCTAGAGGTGAAATGGCATATATGGTGCTAAATACCTTAAATGAAACTAAAAAAGGAAGTTTGCTTACATTAGGTGATATATTAGATTTAAATATACCTAAAATATTTAAAGTGGATTCAGAAATTATAGTAGATAAAAACTCTGTAACCTTTAAAGGAACTGCTCAAGGTACAAATTCCCTAAAACTAAATCTAAGACCTACTACTTCTACTATAAAAAGCGGAGCAAAACTAATTTCTATAGATTTAGACAAAAAAGGTAATTTCGAACATAGAATAGATGAACTTGAAATTGGTAGTTATGAATATAGATTCGAAAGTAAAGATAAATCTACATATTTTAAAAGTTTTAAGGTAGATAAAATATCCACAGATGAAGTCTCGTTTGATTTTATAGATGTAAAGACAAATAACTCACAGGAGATTCATCTTTTTTTCACAAAATCTGTAGATACTAATTCTGCATCATCTATAAGTAGCTATCAGACAAATGCTGGTATTATACAAGATGTGAGCTTCAAAAATAATAATAAAGTGATAATTTTAACCTTGAATGGTGAAATGACTGAACAAAAGCAATATAAGATATCTGCATTTAAAATAAAGTCTACAGATAAAGAAGAAATTCAGATAAAAAATATAGAATTTTATGCTTTAGGTGACAGTCTATAAAAACCCCCAAATTGGGGGTTTTTTATTATCCTAAATCTTCTTTAGTATATTTAGGTACTGTATTATAAAACTCTTCATATATCTGTCTTTGTAAATCCTCATCATTTAATATATCAAATCCAGTTAAAGCCAGGGCCTTAGCACCCTTAATCATTTGATTTAATGCCATATCTGTTATTGATGCTTCTGTAAATTCTACAGAATGACTAATGGTATTTAAAGGTGCAACTCTCAAATATGAATGTATGGATGGAATAAGCAAGCTTACATTTCCAATATCTGAAGAGCCATATTTCATCTTTGGATCTGGATACTCCATAATTTCTCCCAGAGGCTGTATATTTTCCTTTAATCTTTCTGCCATTATTCTATTTGGATATCTCTCTGTATATATTAATGTCTTGTTGATATTTGACTTTATATTCATCAATTTTTCCACAGAATCCACTATGTTTTCTATACTCTTTTCAATTACCTTTAGATCTTTCACATTGTCTGCTCTTATACTGAAAGCACAGGAGGCATAGTCTGGAATTATATTTGTAGCTGTTCCCCCATTTTTAATTATCCCGTTTATATTTGATTTCAAAGGAAGCATTGCCCTAGTATGATCTATTAAATTAAATGTATGGATTACCGCTGAAAGGGCATTTATACCTAGCTCTGGTACAGATGAATGTGCAGATTTCCCAAAGTATTCTATCTCAATAAATCTAGTAGCTAATCCACCTCTACATATTAAATTTGTAGTGCTAGGATGAATCATCATAGCATAGTCAATATCATCAAATACTCCTTTATCTGCCATAATGACTTTTCCTCCTCCACCTTCCTCTGCAGGAGTTCCAAGAACTACTATCTTTCCAAATAATTTATCTGCCACTTTGCTAAGTCCAATCCCTGCCCCTACAGACATGGTAGCTATCAAATTATGTCCACATCCATGTCCAATTTCTGGTAGAGCATCATATTCAGCTAAAAAAGCTATGGTTGGACCCTCTTTATTACAATTAAACTCAGCTCTAAATGCAGTATCTAGTCCTCCAACTTTCTCTTCTATTGAAAAACCATGATTTCTCAATACTGAGGTAATATTTTCTACAGCCTTAAATTCCTTAAAATTCAATTCTGGATTTTCATGTATCTTTTTGCTTAAATTTATTAATTCTTCCCTTATATCTTCTACTTCTTCTAATATGCGATTTTTTATATTCACAAAAATTCAACTCCTATTGATATAAATGACAAAGTACTAAATGATCTTTTTCTATTTCTCTTTCTTTAGGCATTTGTGTTTTGCATATATCCTTAGCATTTGGACATCTTTCATGAAAGAAACAGCCCTTAGGTAAGTTTATAGCACTTGGAATTTCCCCTTCTATATTCTTAGATTCCTTTAAGTTTGTTCCTGATATTTTAGGAACTGAATTAAGTAGTGCTTTTGTATATGGATGTAAAGGGTTATTGAATATATTATCTCTACTTCCCTTTTCTACAATTTTTCCTAAGTACATAACTCCAAGGTCATCACAAATATGTTTTACAACGGAAAGATCATGTGCTATAAATAGATATGAAAAATTATACTCATCCTTTAGGTCCATCATCAAATTTAATATTTGAGCTTGAATAGATACGTCTAAAGCTGAAACTGGTTCATCTGCTATTATCAGCTCTGGTTCTACTGCTAAGGCCCTTGCTATTCCTATCCTCTGTCTTTGCCCACCACTAAATTGATGTGGATATCTTGTAGCTTGTTCAGGTCTAAGGCCTACTTTTTTCAATAATTCTAAGACCCTCTCTTCTCCTTCTTTTTTATTTTTTGCAATCCCATGAAACAGTATGGGCTCCATAAGTATATCCATAACCCTTTGTCTAGGATTTAATGAAGCATAGGGATCTTGAAATATCATCTGAATTTTTTTTCTATATTTAAGCATCTCATTTCTATTTGTATTGGTTATATCTTCACCCTGAAATTTAATACTTCCTCCTTTTGGCTCTATTAACTTTATAACTGTTCGAGCAGTAGTAGACTTTCCGCATCCTGACTCTCCAACTAAACCAAATACTTTTCCTTTTCCTATAGAAAAACTTATATTATTTACTGCATTTACGATTTTCTCTTCTTTGACTATTTTTCCATTCTTATATTTAAGTTTATCTAGTATTCCCTTGCTTAAATCAAATTTTTGCTCTAAATTTCTCACTTCTAATATGTTTTCCATAATTGCACCTCCTTACAGCGGAAAATGACAAGCTACATAGTGTCCATCTTCTACTTCCTTTAGTTCAGGTTCTTTTTCTTTACATATATCCTCACAGTGTCTACAACGTGGAGAAAAATTACATCCATTAGGAAGATCAAACATATTTGGTACTATTCCTGGTATAGCTTGAAGTCTTTCTGAATCCTTATCTAAATCAGGAATAGAATTGATAAGTCCCTTAGTATATGGGTGCTTATACTTTTCTATAATATCCTTTGTTTTTCCACTTTCAATGATTTTTCCACAATACATTACATTGATCCTATCTGCCATTTCAGATACAACTGCTAGATCGTGGGTGATTAACATCAAAGAACATCCTTGCTCTTTTACAAGTTTTAGCATAAGTCTTAGTATTTGAGATTGTATAGTCACATCTAAAGCGGTCGTAGGTTCATCTGCAATTATAAGCCTAGGATTTGCAGCCAGGGCTATAGCTATTACTACTCTCTGTCTCATACCTCCACTAAATTGATGTGGATAACTTTTTAATCTACTTTCTGGATTGGAAATTCCTACTGCTTTTAAAAGTTCTATGCATCTATTTTTTCTTTCTGATTTACTTAGCTTCTCATGTAAAAGTAAAACTTCTTCCATCTGCTCCCCTATTGTGTATACTGGGTTTAAGGAAGTCATAGGATCTTGAAATATCATTGATATTTCTTTACCTCTTATCTGATTCATCTGTTTTTCAGACAAATTCATTAGATCTTTTCCCTGAAAAATTATCTCCCCACTTTCTATTTTCCCAGGCTCTCCTATAAGTCTTATTACAGAAAATCCAGTAACTGATTTCCCACCTCCAGATTCTCCTACTACTCCTAATATTTCTCCCTCATTTATATTAAAATTTACACCATCTACAGCCTTTACCTTACCTTTAAATGTGTGAAAATAAGTTTTTAAATTTTTAACTTCTAATAATCTCTTTTCCATACTATTCTCCTTTACTTCAATTTAGGATTTAATTCATCTCTTAAAAAGTCTCCTAATAGGTTAATACCAAAAACAATAATCATAATATAAAGTCCTGGAAAAATAGAAACCCACCACAAACCGCTATATAATACATTAAATCCATTATTAGATAACATTCCTAAAGAAGGTCTAGTAACTGGAACTCCTAAGCCCAAGAAACTCAAAGTAGCCTCTGTAAGTATAAAAGAACCTACCTGAATTGTTGACAATACAATAATCGATGTAAAAACATTTGGCATTATATGTTTGAAAATTATCTTAAAATTAGGTATACCAATTACCTTTGTAGCTTCAACATATTCTTTTTTCTTCACAGAAAGGGTCTCCCCCCTTACTGTTCGTGCATATCTAACCCAGCCAACTAAAGATAAAGCCACCAATATATTTACTACTCCTCTACCTATTATGGACATGAGAAATATGGCGATTAGCATTGTTGGAAATGAAAGTTGTATATCTGCTATTCTCATGATTATAGAATCTACTTTACCTCCAAAGAATCCTGCTATTAAACCTAAGATAATTCCTATAACACTTGTAAAAATAGTACCAACCACTCCAATTATTAAAGAAATTCTACTACCATAAACTATGGCACTTAAAATGTCTCTTCCCTGTTGGTCTGTACCTAATAAAAACTGTGTCTCTCCCCCTTCGATCCATGCAGGAGGCTTATATGAATTGGCCAAATCTAAACTAGTTAAATCATATGGGTTTTGAACTGTAAACAGCGGACCAAATATTGCTATCATAATTATAGAAAAAACTATAATTGATCCGATAATAGCTGTTGGAGAATGTTTGTAATTAAAAAAGAATTCTGAGTTTAAAAATGCCTTTAATTTACTATCTTTATCCTGAATTTTATTTATACTCATTTCTTGTGTTTCCATCTTATCACCTGCCTATTATAATTATTTTAAATCTATCCTTGGATCTATTAAAGTATATAAAATATCTACAAAAAAGTTTATAAATACAAACATAACTGCTACAAATAATATATATGCCGAAATAATAGGTCTATCAGCACTGTTTATAGCATCAATTAGTAATTTTCCCATACCTGGCCAAGCATAAATAGTCTCTGTTATAGTTGTAAAAGCTATTAAAGATCCTAACTGAAGTCCGAATATAGTAACTACAGGTATTAAAGTGTTTTTTAAAGCATGCTTAAATAAAACTTTTCTCTGAGGTACACCTTTAGCTCTGGCAAATTTAACATAATCTTGAGTCATATTTTCCTGCATTCCAGCCCTAGTCAATCTCAATATAGTAGCTATAGTACCCAGTGCCAAAGTGATAGACGGAAGAACTAAATGCTTTAATCCATCTACAGTGGCTATGCTAGTTTTTATGCCTAAAATAGTACCCACAGTTCCTCTACCAGATACAGGGAGTATTCCTAATGTAAGTCCAAACACAAATATCATAACCATACCAATCCAAAATGAAGGTAGGGATATTCCTGCTATAGATAGGGTCATAACAAATTTACTAAAAAACTTATTAGGATATGCTCCTGATATTACTCCCAATGGGATTCCTATAATTGCTGATAAAAGCATTGCTATTATTACTAATTCTAAAGTTGCAGGGAATCTCTCCATTATAAGCTTTAAAGCAGGTTGATGGTATATGTATGATTTTCCAAAATCTCCCTTTAGTGCATTTTTAATAAATATCCCATATTGAACAGGTAGGGGCTTGTTTAATCCTAAATATTCTTCCGCAGCTTGGATTTCTGCTTCTGTTGCATTTTCTCTTACCATCAAATACACAGGATTACCCATTACACTTGTAAATACAAATACAAGCATTGATACAATAACTAATACTAAAATAAGTTGAGATATTCTTACTGATAAATATCTAAACATTCAATCACCTCGCATAAAAATTTAAAAAAATGATAAAGGAAAGATAGACCTTTCCTTTATCAGATATTTTATTTTACAAACTTCATATCCCAAGCATGGATATAATTATCCTTTCTTGGAGTGTATTCTATATTATCATTATGAGCATATATATCTTGTTGGAAATGTAAAGGTATATATGACACATCATCTGCTGCCATTTTCCACACTTCTTGCATTATCTTATCTCTTTCATCTGGATCAGCAGTTGCTATTGCTTGATCTATTAATTTATCTACTTCAGGATTTTGATAATATCCTCTATTAACACCGCCGTATCCTTCTTTTACACTTCCATCTTGAGTTATACTATAAAGAGCATCTAGTCCTATAAGTGCACTTTCTCCACCACTATCTGCCCAACCTGTCATAGCAAGATGTGTATTATCTCCTTCCCTATTGTTTGAACTTATATATTTGAAAAATACAGTTCTTGACATTAGATTTAAGTTTACCTTAATCCCTACTTTTTCAAAATATCCTGTAATAGCAGTTGCAATTTCTCCATCATTTATATATCTGTCATTTGAAGCATCTAAGGTTACTTCAAATCTATATCCATCTTCTTGTCTTTCATATCCTGCCTCATCTAAAAGTTTTTCAGCTAATTGAGGATCATATTCAAATCTCTTTATATCCTCATTGTAACCATTAAATCCTTCAGGAATATAAGAAGCAGCAGGTGTTGCAAAGCCATTCATTATCTTCTCAATTATCTCTTCTTCATTTATGGATCTATACATAGCTTCTCTTACCTTAATACTCTTAAATGGATTTGTACCATCTGGAGATTTTAACTTCATCTCTGCATCTCTACTTGGATCATCAGTCCAACCTGCTAGATTAAGGTATATAATTCTTAAACTAGGCTGAGTTACTAAATTAATATTATCTTTAGCTTTTAATACCTCTACATCTCTTACTGGTACATCCGCTACAAAATCCACAGCACCTGAAACCATATTAGCAGTTCTAGTTCCTTCATTTGTAATTGGTTTAAATGTAACTTTTTCGGCTTCTGGTAATTCACCCCAAAAATCTTCATTTCTCTCTAAAACAAGCCTATCTCCACCTATATGCTCTACAAGCTTATATCTTCCAGTACCATTTGGATTTAAAGCTATCCATTCATCATCTTTTCCTTCATTGCTCTCTTTATCTAATATCATTAAATCCTTCATATGTGCTAAAAGTAATGCATTTGGCTCTTTACAAACTACTTCTAAAGTGTAAGCATCTTTCTTTTCATAACTTTCAACTGTTGCTAGAGTATAATCGAAGGCTGACATCTCTTCTTTAGCTCTATCAAAAGAATATATTACATCATCTGCTGTAAAGTCATTTCCATTGTGAAACTTTACATCTTTTCTTAAATTAAAAGTCCAAATCTTAGCATCTTCTGTTACATCCCAAGATTCTGCTAAGGCAGGTTCTGGTTGCAAGTCCTTATCTGGGGCAACAAGAGTATCATAAATATGATTATTTATTGCATTTGTAATTGTCTCATTTAGTGGATATGGATCTAAAGAATAAGCATCACCTGCAAGTCCTATTGTCAACTCCTTAGGTATTTCACTTTTTACATTTCCATCTCCACTTGAATTATCACCATCTACTTCTTGATCATTTCCACATCCTGATAATACAGAAAGCATAAGTACTCCTACCAATAAAAATATTATTAGTTTTTTATTCATTTGACCACTCCTTTTTTATTTTTATTATATTATTAAAAATTAGCCTTTTAGGAATATTGGGATAATTCCGATTGAATATTTTCAAGCTTATCTAAATGTTCCATCAATTCTTCCTTCATTTGAAAACTTATAATGCTTAACAATATCTCTATTAATGATATTGTAGATGAAATAAAGTTTTGAAATATTATGGAACGACTATAAGATTTTAAGGAATATTTTGCATTTTTCATAAGTGGGGAATCATCGCTATCAGTAATAGCTAAGTATTCAAAATCATTATCATTAAGATATTTAGCAAGTTTTACTACATTATGGGAATATTGAGGAAAGGATATTAAAATAAAACATTCGTCTTTAGTAGCACCTACAAAATCTATACTAGAGTCTATTAAGTCTCCTATGTCAATACTCTTACTATCAATATTTATCAACTTGAATCTATTGTTTATATAATCAGCGATTACCTTCGAAATACCTTGTCCACATATATATACTCTTTTACAACTATTTATCCAATGTGATATCTCTTTAAGAACTTCCAAATTATTGTCTAAAAGTGCAGTTTCATAGTTTAATTTATGTATTTGTATAGTGTTGTCGTATACATCATCTAAATTATCTAATTCCATAAGTGAGGATTTAATATCCTTTGGTACATGAAGTTGTTTTTCGATTAATTCTTGAAACGACTTCTTTAATTCAGAAAAAGATTCACATCCTATAACCTTGGCAAAATTTAATATGGTAACTTCAGATACATCTATTTCTAAACTCAAATCCTTTAAACTCATAAAACCTATTTTTACACTATTTGAAACCAGGTAATCTGCAATATTTTTTTGTTTATTACTTAAACTAGCTCTTTTTTCTAAAATAATATCTAAAATATCCAATACATAACCTCGCTTAAAATTTATTATTTTTAATATCTTACTATGTTTATACTTGTATGTCAATGATTTTTTTTATCTTTTTAAAGTAATTACTATAATTTTATTTATTTTTAAAGATTTTATTCATTACTTGTTTCTATTATCATAGCCCTTTTTTATTATCCTTTTTAAATAATTCTAGGATTTTACTGCCTATAGTTCTAAAACTAAAACGCATCCCTCCTATGAGAGTCATATATATAAGTGTTACTATTATATAGATTGATGTATGAAGATTATATTTTCTTATATAATTTAAAATAATAGAGTGCAACCATATATAGGCTTAAAAAATATGCTAAATTTATAAGCACTATATCCCACAACACTAATAATAATTTGTATCTCTATTTTTCATAAACAAACCCCTTTGCCTTTGTTCTAAGTTTATTAGAATATACAAAATAAATTTAACCATGAAATATAATCCATGAAACGGAAAATTTTTTTTATTTAAATAATGAAAATATTATAGATAAGTGATAGAATAACCATAATAAGTTTATGAGGAGGAATGCAAATGATAATCGGAGTACCAAAGGAGACAAAAATAAAAGAAAACAGAGTAGCTATTACCCCTGCAGGAGTAAATTCTTTAGTAAAGTTTGGCCATACTGTTTTAATAGAGAAAGACGCTGGAATAGGTGCTGGTTTTAGCGATGATCTATACAAAGAATTCGGAGCTAAGATAGTAGATTTAACTGAAGATGTATGGGGAAAATCTGAAATGATTTTAAAGGTAAAAGAACCACTAAAAAGTGAATACAAATATTTTAGAAAAGATTTAATCCTCTTTACTTATTTACATTTAGCAAGCAACTTAGAACTTACTAAGGCCTTAGTAGATTCTCAAATAATTGCCATATCATATGAAACTGTCCAACTTCCAAATAAATCATTGCCTCTTTTAACACCAATGAGTGAAATTGCCGGAAGAATGGCAATACAACAAGGAAGTATATATTTAGAAAAGACAAACGGAGGTAAGGGAGTTTTAATAGATGGAGTTCCTGGAGTGGCTCCTGCCCATATAGTAGTAGTAGGTGGCGGAATTGCAGGAACTGGTGCAATTAGAAGAGCTGTAGGTCTAGGAGCTAGGGTTACAGTACTTGATATTTCTATAGAGAGACTTACTTATCTAAATGAAATATTTATGGGTAAAATCGAAACCTTGTATTCCAATGAATATAATTTAAAAGAAAGTATTAAATCTGCTGATTTAGTCATAGGAACAGTTTTAATTCCTGGAGCTAAGGCTCCTAAACTTATAAAAGAACATATGGTAAAACAGATGGAACCTGGAAGTGTTATTGTCGATGTGGCAATAGATCAAGGGGGATGTGTAGAGACCATAGAAAAGGCAACTACACATGATGAGCCTACATTTATAAAACATGGAGTCATACACTATGCAGTAGGTAATATTCCAGGAGCTGTCTCAAAGACTTCTACTTTAGCCCTTACCAATGTAACTCTTCCCTATGTACTAAAAATAGCTAATAATGGATGGAAAAAAGCCTTAGAACTTGATTCTTCCTTAGGAAAAGGAGCAAATGTTATAGATGGACATATTGTATATCCTGCCATTGCAGATTTATATAATATGGAATATGTAGAACTAAAAGATATCTTAAACAACTAAGGAGGAAATAATATGGCAAAAGATAATTTAAATCCATTAGAAAGTGCTAGACATCAAATCAAAATGGCTTGTGATGCCCTTTCTTTAGATGAAAGTGTATATGAACTTTTAAAGGATCCGAAGAGAGTTATCGAACTATCTATCCCTGTTAAAATGGATGATGGAAGTGTAAAGGTATTTAAAGGATATAGATCTCTTCATAATGATGCAGTAGGCCCTGGAAAAGGTGGAATCAGATTTCATCCTGATGTAAATCTAGATGAAGTAAAGGCGCTTTCTGTTTGGATGAGTTTTAAATGTTGTGTAACTGGAATCCCATATGGTGGAGCTAAAGGCGGTGTAATTGTAAATCCCAAGGAACTATCTAAGGGAGAATTAGAAAGATTATCTAGAGGATATATACAAGGACTTTACAAATACTTAGGAGAAAAAATAGACGTTCCTGCTCCAGATGTAAATACAAATGGTCAAATAATGTCCTGGATGGTAGATGAGTATATGAAACTTACAGGTGAATTTGCCCTAGGAACTATCACTGGAAAACCTGTAGAATTTGGCGGTTCTCAAGGCAGGGCAGAAGCTACAGGCTTAGGAGTTGCAATAACTGCAAGAGAAACTCTAAAAAAATTGGACATTGATATAAATAAAGCCACAGTATCCCTTCAAGGCTTTGGAAATGTAGGAAGCTTTACAGCAAAACATTTACAAAATCAAGGAGCTAAAATAGTAGCCCTAGCTATGAGGAATTTTACATTATACAATGAAAACGGATTAGACTACAATGATCTTATTTTGCACCTAAAAGAAAATAAAGATTTGTCTAATTATCCTAAAGCTGAAAAAATATCTATAGATGAATTTTGGGATTTAAATGTGGATATATTTGTACCTGCAGCACTTGAAAATGTAATAACATCTGATGTAGCTAAGAAAATTAACGCAAAAATAATATGTGAAGCTGCCAATGGTCCAACTACACCTTCAGCTGATGAGATATTAGAAGAAAGAAATATCCTAGTTACTCCAGATATACTTACAAATGCAGGTGGAGTTACTGTATCATATTTTGAATGGGTTCAAAACCTATACGGATATTATTGGGATATAGATGAGATTACACAAAGAGAAGAAAAGGCAATGGTAGATGCCTTTAATAATGTGTGGGATATAAAAGTTACTTATAATACAAGCTTTAGAAAAGCTGCTTATATGTCTTCCATAAAAAAATTATCAGATACTATGAAATTAAGAGGTTGGTACTAAAAAACTCCCCTAGGGGAGTTTTTTAGTCTTTTCTTAAATCATATTTTCTGGTACTATAAATTGATCAAATTCTTCTTCACTAAGATAGTTTAATTCTACTACTGCTTGTCTTAATGATAGTTCTTTTTCATAAGCATATTTTGCAACCCTAGCTGATTTCTCATAGCCTATATGAGGATTTAAAGCTGTTACAAGCATCAATGACTTTTCTAGATTTTCCTCCATCTTATCTTTATTTGCTTTTATTCCAATTGCACAATTTTTATTAAATGAATCAATTCCGTCACTTAATAGTCTTACAGATTGTAAGAAATTATAAATTATCATAGGCATAAATACATTTAATTGGAAATTACCTTGACTTGCACCCATTCCTATAGAAGCATCATTTCCCATAACTTGCGCTACTACCATAGTTAATGCTTCACTTTGAGTAGGATTTACCTTTCCTGGCATTATAGAACTTCCTGGTTCATTTGCAGGAATTTCTATCTCACCTATACCACATCTAGGTCCACTTCCTAGCCACCTTATATCATTTGCAATCTTCATTAAGTCAACTGCTAAGGCTTTTATAGCTCCATGAGAATTTACAAAATCACTTTTACTTGTAAGTGAATAAAACTTGTTCTCTGAAGTCTTAAAATCTTTTCCAGTTAGCCTTGAGATTTCCTTTGCAACTAATTTTCCAAAATCCTTTGGTGCATTTAATCCTGTTCCTACTGCTGTTCCTCCTAAGGCTAGTGTTTTTAAACTTTCTAAAGACTTTCTTATATTTTCTTCCCCTAGCTTAAGCATATAAGTCCAGGCACTTATCTCTTGAGAAAATCCTATAGGTACTGCATCTTGTAGATGAGTCCTACCTGTCTTTATTATTCCTTTATTATCCTCTTCTAATCTTTTAAAAGTACTCTTTAAATTATTTATAGCAGGTAATAGATTATCTTCTATTGCTATTACTGTAGCGATACTCATAGCCGTAGGGAAGGTATCATTTGAGCTTTGTGACATATTTACATCATCATTAGGGTGTATCAATTTTTCTCCTAATATTTCATTTGCCCTATTTGCTATTACTTCATTTACATTCATATTACTTTGAGTTCCACTTCCAGTTTGCCATACTACCAATGGAAAATTATCATCTAGTTTCCCATCATATATCTCATCACATACCTTTGATATTATTTCCATCTTCTTATCTTCTAATTTATCTAATTTATTATTTGTAATTGCAGCAGCCTTTTTTAAAACACTAAAAGCTCTAATGACTTCTATAGGCATCTTCTCTATACCTATCTTGAAATTTTGAAAACTCCTTTGAGTTTGAGCTCCCCAGTATTTTTCCTTTGGGACCCTCACCTCTCCTAAAGTATCATGTTCAACTCTGTATTCCATCTCAATCCCTCTTTTATAGTATATTTTACTAAGCATATACCCTAATAAATGTTTATATAACTATCTATACAAATAGAATTCTAAATATAAAAAAAGTTCCCATCAAAATTACAAACATTATAGGTATATATTTCCTATACTCCTTATATAAATCTCCAGTCTTTACCCCCATCACTTCCAAAGTAAAAGCTTGACATAGATGAAGAGGTGAGAAAAAATATCCCATAAATGCTGCTACATATGCAAAGTAAATATAGATATATAGCATATTATCAGATACTTCTAATTGAGATAACATTGGAAGTATTATTGCAAGGGATGCCCCTTGATTTCCAGTTATAAATCCAAAGAATATAGATGTTATTAAAAATATAGATAGAGTATATAGGATATTGTCACTACTATTAAACATAGTCGTAAATATATCTAAAAGACTATCCATTCTTAAAATTATCTCTTTTACAATTAAAATAGCTACTACTGTTAGAACCGTATGCCAACTTATAGACTTAATAAATTTCTTAATAAAATCTTTTTTATCACTTAAAAAATATACAATCAAAATGCTAAATAAAAGAGTTATATAAAAGGGTAAACCAGTTGTCAAATTTATTACTACTGGAATGTATATAGGGGAAGTTAAAATTATAAGTTCTATTAAATTCTTACTTAGATCTTTTCTTTCTGATAAAATTTCTACTTCTATATCTCTAATAAATAGAAAATAACCAGTTAGTATAAGAATACTTATAAATATAAGATTTAATCCTATAATCCTCATAATACTTAAATTTGGAAAGCTTGATGAAACAATTAATATTCCCGTAGAATAAGGCACAATAAACATAGCAATATGTCTAAATACCAAGTTTATGGCAGCCCTTCTCTCTGATGGTAAATTTAAATCTTTTCCCAAATCATTTATGAATGGAGCTGATAAAAGTGCTCCACCAGGGATTACTAAGAGTCCAATAAAGGCAGGTATGATCATCAAAATGTTCTTTTTATTTTTTATTATCTTCCCTAATGAATTTACTATTCTTTCTAAAACTTTGTAATGACCCATAAGTCCACCTAGTATGCTAACCATCATAACTGTAAGCACAGTAGTCCGGGAAGCTGAATTTATAAATACTCCCAAAATTGCATCAAATATATTTTGAATCCCTATATTAGAAAGAATACTTAAAACTCCTGCAGTTATTAAAAGCGTAAAACTTAATTTTACTTTGTTTTTTATAAGTATTGGAATTATTGCAAATGAAATTAGAACTGCAAATAGTTGGTACATACTTTTCAACTCCTTGTTTTATTTAATTTAATTATATCATTTTTGAGAATTATAACTATATATTATGAGAAATTGACCTCTTTTTTCGAGAGGTCAATTTAAAAATAAAAATTCATTAAATCTCTTTACAATCTAGAGATGTTGGGAATAACAAAAGTAGGATGTTTATTATGGCAATTTTTCTATTACATCGTAACATCCTTTAAGACCCTCAATACATTTTTATATGCAAGCTTTTCTATTAATCTTTCTGTCCATCCATCTTTTCTAAGAGCATCAAATAAATTTGGCATTTTATCCGAACTATCTATTTCCAGATTACCACTTATACCATCAAAATCAGATCCAAGAGCTAATATATCCTCTCCACCTTTATTCTTCATATAATCTAAATGTTTTACCATAAGCTCTATAGTACTATCTCTAGAAGAAATATCTTTGTTTAAAAATTGTGGTGCAAAATTAAGTCCTGCTACTCCGCCTTTTTCACCTAAAATTTTTATCATATCATCTGTTAAGTTTCTGCTATGTGAAGATAATTCTCTAGCATTTGAATGGGATGCTATAAATGGTTTTTTACTTATTTTTGCCACATCATAAAATCCTCCATCAGATAGATGTGATACATCTATTATCATTCCTAAATGGTTCATATACTCAATTGCGTCTTTTCCAAAATCTTTAAGTCCCTTATTCATGATTTCATGATCATTTGAATTTGGATATCCAAAGCAATTTTCAAAATTCCATGTTAGACCAATAAGCCTTATTCCCAAATTATAATACTTATCTAATTTTTCTAGTTTTCCATCTACACTTCTACCATCTTCTATAGTTAAAAATGCAGACATCTTATTATTACTATAGTTTCTAATTACATCATCATAATTATAAGCCATAGCTATTATATCTGAATTCTTATCTACTTCGTTTAATAATACATTTCTCAACTTTTCTATATATTGATCATCTTCCATAGACTCTTTTCCTAATTTCTTAAAAATTTCATCATTTAAGAGAAAAATAGCAAAAAATTGAGCCATTGCACCAGACTCTTTCATTCTAGTAAAGTCTACACTTGCAATAGTATTTTTAAGTAAGTTCTGATCCTCTTTTATTTCTGAAAGCTTCATCAATGTATCACAATGTAAATCAATATATTTCACCTTGTACCCTCCTTTAAGCTTTATTTACAAGATCATTTCAAGTATAACATAATATACTCCTATAAATATACTCAATACTCCTATGACAGGACCTGTTTTCTTCAATAAATCTACCATAGATGTTTCAAAGTATTCCGTCGCTAGAGTAAGGCATATATGAGTTGGTGAAAATTGCATAGCTGCATAAGAATAGCTCATAAGTAGCATCATTAATGGAACTGCTCCATCAGGTATAGCTATAAATGCAAGGGGCAGTGCTAATCCTATCATTGCCAAAGAACCACTTACTATAGTTCCAAAGAAAAATATCATAGCAAATACCATAGGAGTTGGAATAGGTAATTGTTCAAATAAGCTTGGTAATGTATTTATTACACCAGTATGAGTTATAGTATCTTTAAAGAACATTACTACAATTGTAATTATCATTATCCTGGGCTCAAAAGCTGAAAGGAACATAGGCTTTAATTCATAGAACTTAAACTTATTTATTATTATAGATAAAATTATCACTATAACTGTAGCTATGTAGACTGGTAGATTAAATACTAGGATTAGAAATATTGCAACAGCTATAGTCCAAAGACTTTTCACTAAATTTATCACATCTTTTTTCTTATCTTTACTTGGAGCTTGACCTGTATCCTTAGGAATTTTTCTTAAATAAAACGTATATCCTAAGAAAAATAACATAAAAACCACTGGTATCATTGAAATAATAAAGGAAGAAACAGATATATCTACAATCTGTGTCGCCAAAATTATAGACCCATATGTTGGAAGAAAGCTCTCTGGTATGTGTCTATAGAAAGTAGTTAAAAATGTCTTATCCTCTCTACTTATTAAATCACCTGCAGATGCATCTACCATATCTCCGCTTATAAATATTGCTCCTGCTGATGGAAGTAATCCTATGAAAAATGGAGCTATGGATATATTTATCCTTCTATTATTAAAGATTCCATTTAAAGAAGTTAGAGCAAGCTGAATATGTCCTCTTTTATCAAGCATTCTTTGAAGAAATGTAATAGCATAAAAAGATAATAAAATTGTAATTGTAGTTGAATTTGTAACTGACTCCACAGCTATTTTAAACATCTCTATCGGGGAAACTTTATATAATATGCTAGTCATTAAAGTTCCTACAAGTATTGCTATATATAATGGTTTTTTAAATCTTATAATTCCAATAATTAGTATAAATATAATTACTAATTTTAGTATATCCATAATTCTCCCCCTATTTCTATTGGATTAAAGATAAACCCAATAATTAATTAACATTTTTAAACCTAAGTTTATCTGCTCTTTATTTTATAAAGCCTAATATAGATTGGGACATGAAAAATCCATGTCCCTAATCCATAAAATTAAAGCTCTTCGTAACTTACTTCCATCTGCACCTTTCCAGATTTATATCTAGTAATTGAGAATATCATACCAAATACTAATACTGCAACATTGGCAATAAATAAAGGCATAGAAAGATCAACTGCTAACAATGCTACTTGCATAATTGCTACTGCTATGGCCAAAACTACTATTAATTTAGACGTTCCTGGAGACACCTTTAGTGGTGATTTATTCCATAATTCTGGCATTACCTTAGGCATACTAAGCAGAGATATAGACACCATTGCCTTAGTAAAGCTCCCTACTATTACTACAACACTTCCTACTACACCTATATCAAATCCAAATACAATCGGCAGTAATCCCACTATATAAAATAGAGTTAATAAAATTACTGGGGTTTTGTATTTAGGATGTAAGTAAGCTAATCTTTTTGGGAACCATCCATCTACACAAGCTTGTAAAAGAGGCTTTGTGGCCCAAGCAAGTTGAGCATTAAGTGTGGATACTAATGCAAACATTGCTCCGCCTACTACAAAAAACACATAAAGTGCCTGAGGAAGTATAGCCTTAGCTACCCATGTTAAGGGTTGATTTGCTACTTGCTCTATAGGTAATACTCCAGCTGCTATAACAGACATAAATCCATAAAGCACTGCAACAACTACAGTAGATACTATTATAACTTTTGGTATGTCCTTAGTTGGATTTTTAGCCTCTCCTGCTAAATCTGCTGCCGCTGTGGCCCCTCCTGTGGCAAAGGTAAGTAGTGCTGCTGCTTGAAACATTCCAACTAATCCGCCTGTCATGAAATTTTCATCTATATAATTAGGGTTTACTTTAGTTATACCAAATACTGCAAATAAAGCCAATGCAACTACTAATGTTCCAACGATGATGTTTTGTATCTTTGCCATTTTATCTATTCCAAAGAAGTTTAAAATATAAAATATTGTAAGCAATCCTACTGCTATAAGTTTTCTAGCACCTAATCCTACTCCTGGTATAAATGTCAAAGCATAGTCTGCAAATGATAGGGCATACATTGCTATTGAAAGATTACTTAAAATAAATACAATCATATAAAACCACCATATTTTTTCCCAAATAGACTTGCAACTACAGAATACTGTCCTCCTCTAAATCTTGCAGTGGACATAATTATAGCAAGGGGAATTGAAAAAAATATTACAAACACTGCAGCAAGCAAAAATGATATAGGCACAGACTTACCTGTCATGGCTATAGCAACTCCAGTTAAAGACATTATACCTGCACCAATAATTTGCCCAACTGCTGTGCTCATAAGATCCCAAAAGCCTAATACTCTCTTTAAATCCTTAGTAGATGTAGCATTTGACATGTTTTACTCCTCCTTTAATTTGTATTATTAAATTAATACAAATCATCTTTATAAAAAACAGTCTGTTACTAATTCTAGGGAAAAACTTCTAATAGTATTAAGAATTTTTGTATAGATTTGTTACAAGACATTTTGCAACAAATCTATACATGTAGAAAGTAGTTTGTTTTAGATACTGTCTATAGCATTTTTAATTCTATCTAATCCTTCTTTTAATAAGCTTCTTGGACAGGCAAAATTGATTCTCATAAGCCCAGCTCCTGCTTCCCCAAACCATGTTCCACCATCCATAGCAATTTTACCTTTTTCAGCCATCAATTTCTCTAGCTTTTGTCCATCACTCTCATATTCACTTAAATCAATCCATCCTAAATATGTTGCTTGAGGTTTAATCATATTTGCCTTAGGAAGGTTTTTAGCTAAGTATTCATTTATAAACTCTATATTCTCTTCTAAATATTCTAAAAGTGCTTCTAACCACTCTTCTCCTTCACTATAAGCTACTTCTGTAGCTACAATACTTAGAGGATTTTGCCCTCCTATATGATTTCTATCTAGAGTTTCTTTAAACTCTTTTCTCAATTTTTCATTTGGAATTATGATATTAGAAGATTGCATACCAGCTAAATTAAATGTCTTGCTTGGAGCTGTACAAGTTATAGAATTCATAGCAAAATCTTCATTTAATGATCCAAACATTATGTGTTTATAATCAGAATATACTAAGTCATTATGAATTTCATCAGAAACTACTAGTACATCATTTTCTAAACATATATTTCCTAATATTTCTAATTCTTCTTTTTTCCAAACTCTAGAAATAGGATTATGTGGGCTACAAAGTATAAACATCTTTACCTTTGGATCTTTAGCTTTAGCCTCAAAATCTTCAAAATCTATGTCGTAATATTCACCATTGAATTTAAGAGCATTATTTTCTACATGACATCCATTTTTTTCAATTGCCATTTTAAATGGATAATATACTGGTTCTTGTATGATTATCTTATCACCAGGCTTGCAAAAAGCTTGAATCATATAATTTACTGCAGGAACTATTCCTGGAGTATATTCAATCCACTCTTTTTCCACATCCCAACCAAATCTTTTTTTAGTCCAGTTTATAATAGATTCAAAATAGGAATCTGGTCTTGCACTATAGCCATAGATTCCATGCTCGGCTCTTTTCACTACTGCATCTACTACAGCTGGAACTGTTTTAAAATCCATATCTGCTACCCAAAATGGTAATAAATCACTTTCTCCAAATTTTTCTTTTAATACACCTGGGTCCCACTTAGCCGAATTAGTACCACTTCTATCAATCACTTCATTAAAATTAAACTTCATCAAAATCTCCTCCTTTAATTTATATAGAACAGTTCATTTAATGAACTATTCCTTTGCTATTAAATTATATGAGGGACATTCCCTTTTTATTAATAAAATAAAGAAAAGCTAGAAAAAATTAATTTTTTCTAGCTTTCCTAATTGCAGTTCTTTTATCTAACACTTTATTGTGACTATTCATAAATGCATGGAATTTATTTAAGTCTTCTAAGGAAATATCTGATATCTCCCTCATAGATTTTAATATTTCTCCATAATTTTTACTATCTAATTTAGCATGAAAATCAAACACTATTTTTCCCTTCTGAGTTAAGTTTATTATATATCTTCGATTGTCTTCTACATCTCTTTTTCTCTTGACAAGTTTTTTTTCAACTAAACTTTTAACCATCATAGACATTGCCGATTTAGTCCTATAAGTTTTTTCTGCTAATTCATTTAGACTAAGTCCTGGATTCTCTCCTATTGCCTGTATGATATGAGCTTCAGCCATGAATAGAGGCTCATCTATACCATATTTCCTTGGAGTATTTTGATAGCTATATATTATACGAAAATAGGTATTAAAGGCTTCCATGATCTCTGCAAAAATTTTTTCCTCCGACATAATAAAACTCCTCTACTATATAATTTAAGTAGTTTTCCTCTTTTGGAAATATCCACTCAATCCCACAAGGGATCCTGTGATCAAAATCATTCCTGTAATTATTCTTAAAGTAAGGGGTTCCCCTAAAAATATATATCCTACAATTGCCGCCATTACAATTCTACTTGCAGATGTCAAACTACCTGTAGCTGAATCTACATACCTATATCCCCATGTAATAAATATTTGACCTAGAAATCCTAATATAGCAGACATAAGCACAGGGAATATAGCTGTTGTGTCAAAGGAAAGAATGTCATTGTATGCAAATGGTAAATTAAAAAGTGTTCCTAATAACATTACATAAAATAAAATTATATATCCTTCATTTTTCTTTGTTGCATTTGTCAAAGACATGATGCTAAAAGAAGCCATAATAGCAGATGATAGAGCTAGTAGATCTCCTATATTTATATTTCCAAAACTTGGATTTGCAACTATATATGAGCCTGCCATAATCATTGCTAAATATATATACTTTTTCTTATCTATTACTTCCTTAGTAAAATACGGTGCAAATAAAACAACAAAAATTGGATAAGTCATATTTAACATATTTATATTTGTTATTGTAGTATATCCATATGCCATGGAATAAAGCATTATTGCAAAGCTGTTAAATCCAGACCTTAATATTATAGGTTTGATGTCTGGAGATTTAAAGCTCTTTTTCTTATATATAATATATATAGTCATAATAACTGCTCCAAGGAAAAACCTAGTAAAGGAAGTAATTACTCCTGACATATCTGTAGTATTTGTAACTATTTTTCCAAAATATGTACTAAATGTAAAAGATAAAGCTGATAATAAAATTAAAATAATACCCATTTTTACACCTCCAAAGATAATCTTAACATAAGAATCCAATCTTTTCTAGTTTATTATATTCTTAAGATTGATAATAGCCCCTAGTTTTAACTAAGGGCTATTATATTTTTTTATAAGCTATCTACTGCTTTTTTTATTCTCTTTAATCCTTCTTCTAGATTAACTCTAGAAGTTGCAATATTTAATCTAAAAAATCCTTCTCCACCTGTACCATATGGCCTTCCATCATTTAATAAAACCTTACCTTTATTTATTAAAGCATCATTGATCTCATCAGGTGTTTTATCCAATCCTGTAAAATCAAGCCATAATAGATAAGTTCCATCTGGTTTATAGGCTTTAATCTTGGGAATATTTTCTTCTATATATTCTAGTGAATAGTCAATATTATCTTCAATATATCTTAAAGCACTTTCTAACCAAGGCTTCCCTGTATTATATGCAACATCTAATCCTACTTGACCAAATATAGTTGGCTTTCCTATATGAAGAGTATCTATTTCAGCTTGATATTCTCTTCTTAAATTCTCATTTGGAATTATAGCTATGGAAGCTTTAAGTCCAGCTATATTAAAAGTTTTGCTTGGAGCTATAAAAGTAATACTATTTTGTTCAAATTCTTCTGAGATAGAAGCAAATGGAGTTTGCTCTACTCCCTTTAAAGTTAAATCACCATGAATTTCATCAGATACAACAATTATATTATTTTTTATTAAAATATTTCCAAGTTCTTTTAACTCTTCTCTTGTCCAAACTCTACCTACAGGATTATGAGGATTACACAAAATCATAAGTTTTGTATCTTTGTCTATCTTAGATTGTAGATCTTCATAGTCCATAGCAAATTTTTCACCATTATTTATCAATGGATTTTCACTCAATACCCTATCATTACCTTTTAATACTTCGTAAAATGGTGGATAAACAGGTGGTTGAACCAATACCTTGTCCCCTTTTTTAGTAAATCTTCTAATACTAATACTAAGTCCAGGTACTACTCCTGGAGTAAATACAATCCACTCTTTTTTAATATCCCAATTATGTCTTTCTTTTACCCAATTAATTACAGCTTCATAAAAGGAATCTTCTATATAATTGTATCCAAATACTCCGTGTTCAACTCTATCTTTTAAAGACTCTATAATCTCTGGTGCAGATTTAAAGTCCATATCTGCAATCCACATGGGAAGCATGTCCTCATGTCCATATTCTTCTTGTAAATTTGCCCATTTAACGGAGTCCGAACTCTTTCTATCTATAACTTCATCAAAACCATAATTCATCTTACCATCTCCTAATATTTGTTAATTATATGATATAATATTATATCATATAATGTATTTATTTTTAGTTGGATTTCTAATATTATTGTTTTGTTTCTATGTAAATAGGTAAAAATACAATAAAAGGAATGATTTTATGATAGATGATATATATAATTCTGAAAGAAAATATTTTGATGAAGGTAATACCTTAAGCTTTGAGTTTAGAATATCACAACTTAAGAAGCTTAAAACTGTTATACAGGAAAATGAAGAAGATATTATGAAAAGTATCAAACTTGATTTAGCTAAACCTGAATTTGAAGGATATACTTCAGAAATAGGTATAGTTTATGAAGAGTTAAATATTGCAATTAAAAATTTAAAGGACTGGATGACCCCTAAAAAAGTACCCACTCCAGTTTATTTGAGTTTGGGAAAAAGCCACATATATTCACATCCTAAGGGTGTAGTACTTATTGTAAGTCCATGGAATTATCCTTTTCAACTCTTGTTTTCTCCTTTAATTGGAGCAATCGCTGCTGGAAACTGTGCTATAGTTAAACCTTCAAGTCAATCAAAAAATACTCAAAGAATAATTAGCAAGATAATAGGAGAAAATTTTCATAAAAATTATATAGCTGTAATAGAAGGTCCAGGCTCCGTTACAGATTCTTTAATAGAAAATCATAGACTAGACCATATATTTTTTACTGGAAGTATAGGTGTTGGTAAAAAAATATCTCAAATGGCAGCCAAACAGCTAACTCCTGTCACCCTAGAATTAGGAGGGAAAAGTCCTGTAATTGTCTATAATGATGCAAATTTAGATACAGCTGCAAAGAGAATTACTTGGGCTAAATTTTTTAATCTTGGTCAAACTTGCATAGCCCCTGATTATTTATTAGTTCATAAAAGTATAAAAGATGATTTAGTAAATAAAATTCAAATTCACATAGAAAAGTTTTATGGTAGGCATAATAAGGATTCTAAAAGTTTAGGTAAGATTATAAACCAAAAAAGATTTGATAAATTGATAGAATATTTAAGTCAAGGAAATGTACTAGAGGGCGGAAATTATAATAGAGAGAATTTATTCATACAACCTACTCTAATGGATGATGTAAATTTAGAAGATAGTATTATGAAGGAGGAAATATTTGGTCCAATACTTCCTATACTGACTTATGAAAATATCTCCCAGGTAGTAGATATAATTAGAAAAAATAGATATCCCTTAGCATTGTATTTATTTACCAAGGATGATTCTATAAAACAATTCATCTTAGATAAGATAGAATTTGGTGGAGGCTGTATAAACGACACATTATCTCATATTATAAATCCAAATCTACCCTTTGGAGGAGTTGGATATAGTGGTCTAGGAAGATATCATTCAAAATATACCTTTGACACTTTTTCATACGAAAAGAGCATATTCGAATCTTCTTTAAATTTGGAACCAAATCTTAAATATCCTCCATATAATAATCGACAATTAAAATTCGCTAAAAAATTTATGAAGTAAAAACCTCTCCTGGATAAGGAGAGGTTTTATCTATTTATTTAAATAATCTACTGCATATTGAACATATAAATTAGTTCCTATCCCTAAAGCATCTTCATCCATATTAAATCTTTCATTGTGATGTGCATAATGGGATTCTTTTTCTTCATTTCTTATTCCTACAAATGCCAATACTCCAGGAGCCTTCTCTAAAAAGTAAGCAAAGTCTTCTCCACCTGTAGTCTTTATCATTTCAACTACAGATCCTTCACCTAAAATCTTTTCTACAGCTTTGGCAGCTATTTCCGATGCCTCTTTATCATTTATCACCGGTGGAGCACCTGGTGTGTATTTAAGTTCTGCTTCTGCTCTATAACTTGAAGCAGTATTCTTAGCAATTCTCTCAATTATATTTGGTAATTCTTTTCTTATCTCAGGGTCAAAACTCCTAGTAGTTCCCTCTAATACTGCTTTGCTTGGAATTATATTCCATCCTGTTCCAGATTTAAAAGAACAAGTTGATATAACTACAGAATCAAGGGGACTTACTTCCCTACTTGCTACACTTTGAAGATTCATAACTATTGCAGAGCCAACTACAATAGGGTCAATTGCCTGCTGTGGCATAGAACCATGACCGGCTTTTCCATTTATAGTAATTTCAAATTTATCTGCTCCTGCCATTCTAGGACCTGCTTCCACTGAAACTTTACCAATGTCAACTCCCGACCATAGATGTATTGCAAAACTTCCATCTACATTATCCATAAAATCTAATTCTTCTAACATTGCTTTAGCTCCCCCTGCAACTTCTTCTGCAGGTTGAAATATAAGCTTTATAGTTCCATGTATCTCATCTTTAATTTCACTAAATACTTTAGCTGCTCCAAGTAGCATAGCAGTATGGCCATCATGACCACAAGCGTGCATTTTACCATCATATTTAGATTTATACTCTATATCATTTTCTTCTTGTACAGGAAGTGCATCCATATCTGCCCTTAGTGCTATAGTCTTACCTTCTTTTCCACCTTCTATAGTAGCTACTACTCCTGTTTCTGCCAATGTAATATAGGGAATTGAAAGCTTATCTAATTCTTCTTTTATTATCTTTGAAGTTCTAAACTCTTCAAAGCTAAGCTCAGGATTCATATGAAAGTCTCTTCTCATTTCTACAATATAATCACTATGCTTTTTTACTAACTCTTTAATATTCATATAACCACCCTTTCTTTGAAACTATTATTTATTGAAATTATACTCTAAATATTCTTAAAACACAATAATAGTTTATTACTCAACTACTTTAAAGCTAAAATACATCTTAAAAGTCAATTGACTTTTAAGATGTATTTTAGCTTTGCTTTATTCTTGATTTAATATTCTCTTTAAAAATTCTTTAGTTCTTTCTTGATCAGGATTATTAAATATCTTTTCCGGAGAACCTTCCTCTGCTATAACTCCCTTATCCATAAATACTACTCTATCACTAACTTCCTTTGCAAAACCCATCTCGTGAGTTACTACCATCATTGTAAGACCAGAGTCTGCCAACTCTTTCATTACTTTTAAAACTTCTCCTACCATTTCAGGATCAAGTGCAGAAGTTGGTTCATCAAATAACATCACATCTGGCTCCATAGACAGAGCCCTAGCTATGGCAATTCTTTGTTTTTGACCACCTGATAATTGTTTTGGCATTGCATTTATATAATTTTCCATTCCTACTACTTTTAGGTACTTTTTGGCAATTCTTTCTGCCTCTTCTTTATTTCTTTTTAAAACTTTAATCTGTCCTACTGTACAATTATCTATGGCATTGTGATTATTAAATAAATTAAACTGTTGAAATACCATTCCTAATTTTGTTCTATATTTATTTATGTCATGACTTTCATCTAATATATTTTCTCCATTATATATTATTTCTCCACCACTAGGTTGTTCAAGTAAATTTACACATCTAAGAAGAGTAGATTTTCCAGATCCAGATGAACCTATTATGGATACTACTTCTCCCTTTTTTACCGAAAAATTAATATCTTTTAATACTTCATTTTCTCCAAAGCTTTTTCTTAGATTTTTTATATCAATAATACTTTCCAAAATCTTCCCTCCTATCTCATCGGTGTTTCTGGTCTTTTTACCTGCATCTGATTTCCTATAATATTATAATTCTTAGGACCATCTAATCTCTTTTCTATATATCTTAATATCCTAGTTACAGTAAATGTCAAAACAAAGTATATGATACTTGTAATAAAAAAAGTCTCAAAAAATCTAAATGAATTGCCGGCTATAGTTGTACTTTGAAAATATAATTCTGTAACTCCTATTACATTCAATACAGATGTATCTTTTATATTTACTACAAATTCATTTCCTGTTGCAGGAAGTATATTTCTAATTACTTGTGGAAGTATTACGTTGAACATTGTTTGAACATGATTCATCCCTATTGCATGGGCTGCTTCAAATTGACCCTTATCTATGGAAAATATACCTCCCCTTACTATTTCCGACATATATGCACCTGTATTTATGGAAACAATGAATATAGCTGCTGCTGTTCTATCCATATCTATTCCAAAAGCTGATGCAGAACCATAAAATATTACCATTGATTGAACCATCATAGGAGTTCCACGGAAAAATTCTATATATGCTGAAAGTATTCCATTCACTATATTTAATACTATCTTTTTAATTCCTCTTTCTGGTTTTGGTATTGTCCTTACAACTCCTATTAATAGACCTATTGCAGAACCTATTATAGTACTTATTATGGATATTAAAAGAGTCATACCTGCACCACGAATAAACATAGGCCAATTATTTATAAATATCTTTTCTATAACTTCAAAACTCATAGTTTCACTCCTTTACACAATTCGAAACTGACCAGCTGGCCAGTTTCGAACTTAAATTATTGAGCTGCTGGTTGATTTTTTATAACTTCAGACATAATCTCCTGTCTTTCTTCTTCTGAAATCTGAGAAAGAGCCTCATTTACATCATCTTTTAATTCGCTATCCTTTACAAGCCCTACAGCTATTGCAGTGTCCTCATCTGATGTCTCAAATCCAGAATCAAATTCTACAAAAGCAAAGTTTTCATTTGCAGATGAAGCACTCTCACCCTCTGGTCTCTCTGATACATATCCATCAATTATTCCTGATTCTAAAGCTACTCTCATAGCAGGAAAGTCTGTCATAGCTGTTTGCTTTTCCACTCCTGGTATTTGATCTATAACTGTATAGTGGAAAGTTGTATTTTGTCCAGTTATCTTTGCACCACTAAAGTCTTCTAAAGTAGTTGCATTTTCATATTCTCCACCTTTTTTTACAACCATTACTAGGTCAGATTTATAATAAATATCTGAAAAGTCTATTGCCTCCATACGTTCTGCTGTAGGTGACATTCCCGCTATAATTGCATCTATTTTTCCTGATTGTAATGATGGCACAAGTCCGTTCCATTGCGTCTTTACAATAACTAATTCTTTTCCTAAACTTTCTGCTATTCTCTTTGCTATTTCTACATCATATCCACCTGCATATTCTGAGTTTCCTTCTATTGGAACTCCTTCATTGGAATCATCTAATTGAGTCCAGTTAAAAGGTGCATATCCAGCTTCCATACCTACTTTAAAAGTATTATCTTCATCTTGGCTTTCTCCATTTTCTATAGGAGTATCTTCATCAGGAGTTTCATCTCCATTTGAACTACATCCTATTAAGAAGCTACTTGCAATTAAACTAAGTACTAAAAGTAATAATAATCTTTTTTTCATCTTTAATCTCTCCCTTTTATATTTCAATTTTAAATTTAACATTTAACTCGTTGTATTAAAAAAACACCTAACGAGTTGTCAGGTGCTTATATGCGTATAGCAAAGCTAGACATCCTCTCCTTTTCTTGATCATAGTGAGATAGCTCAACATCATAATATGGATCAAATACTATGATGACAGTACTAGATTTGTTGAATCTAGCCCCAGCAATAGATTTTGGTATCTATAACTTCGGCGATAAATCCTTTCTACATACTTCACAGGATTCCGTCCTCTGTATGTGTACTCTTAGTTATCGCGCCTCTACCTCATCTGAAAGAAGGATGAGGATTTTTATTAAGTTTTAATTTTATATAGCATAACACGCAATTTTATAATTGTCAAGTAAGTTTATCAGATTTTTCTATATTATTTTACTAGTTTTAGTTTAGATATATCATATGCGTTCTTAGTAGTCAGCATCTCCATAACATTTAAATCTTCTCTTAAATCCCTTACCTCATCATGCACCCCTTGAATCTCATGATGTAGTTCTTCTGCTAAAAGATTCAAATCTTCTTTAGTAGCTAAATTCTTTATGTCATCTTTAGTGACAAAATCTTTTAAGTCTTCCTTAGTCGCAAAGTTTTTTAAGTCTTCCTTAGTTGCAAAGTCTTTTAGGTCTTCTTTGGTTGCAAAGTCTTTTAGGTCTTCTTTGGTTGCCATTTCTCTTTTCATTTCTTGCATTTCAGCTTTCATACCTTGCATCTCAGTATAAAGTTTTTCTAGCAATTCCATAGTTTTATCCATCTTTGCACTCTCCTATAATATAGTAATTTTATTATATCATTTAATAGAGTAGTTTTACAATTATATTTATTATAAATCCTTTATTATATTAAATACGCTCTCTTCATTGTTATCAAATTCCAAAACACTCTCCTACCTATTTTAAAGGCTTAGATCAGAGTTTTCATATTTATTCCAATACATGAATTTTTAAATTATTTAATCCACTTCCTATAGCAATTATATCCTCTATATTTATCTTTAATTCCTTAGATAGAAACTTTAGTGTATTTACCTTAGTTGCTCCTTTAGTTTTGAATATAAACCAATATATGATTTTAAGTATACATTATTATGAAAAATAAAATAGTGTAGCTTACATTTATTTATATAAGCTACACTATTCCGAACTTACCTTTTTTTAAATTTTAAAACTTTCCCTGCTTTTTGTGGTTGAGGATTTCCACCTTTTACTAAAATCTTCCCATTAACTAATACATAATCAATGCCTATAGGATATTGATTTGGATTAGTATAATCTCCTTTATCTATAACTGTATTTGGATCTAAAATAACTATGTCTGCCGCATAATTTTCTTTTAGTAGTCCTCTATCATCTAGACCTAAAACTTCTGCTGATTTGCCAGTCATCTTATGAATAGCAGTTTCTAAAGAAAAAGCTTTTTCTTCTCTTACATATTTTCCTAAAACTCTTGGAAAAGATCCATATAACCTTGGATGTGGTTTACCTCCCATAATTCCATCTGTACAAACATTTTGCTCTGGACGACTCATAATTAATTTCACATGTTCTTCTGTACCATAAAAATCTACTAACCCAACTATGTTTTCTTCCTCTAATATTACATCAAATATTGCATCTAGGGGATCTTTGCCCTTAATCTCTCCTACCTCAACCAGACTTTTCCCTACTACATCTTGGTTTTTATCAGAGCCTACAAATGTAACAAATATTCCTTCTAAACCTGCAAATTCAACAAAGTTATCCCAACCAGGTATTCCATTTTTTATATCTTGTTTCATCTTTTCTCTTAATTCTTTATCTTTTAATCTTTCTAAAAGTTTATCTGTACCTCCATCATGAACCCATGGTGGAAGTATTACACTCATCATAGTACTTCCTGCTACATATGGATATTGGTCAAAGGATACTATCATTCCATCTTCTTTAGCTTTATCTAATCTATCCAGTACCTTTGGAAATAAATCCCAGTTGTTCTTACCACAAACCTTAAAGTGTGAAAAGTGTACTCTACATCCACTTTCTTCGCCTATTTTTAGAATTTCTTCCATAGAATCCAATATATAATCAGCTTCACTTCTCTGATGTGTAACAAATATAGCGCCCTTATCACTTAACACTTTCCCTAGTTCAAAAAATTCTTCAATTTCTGCATAGCAACAAGGTGGGTAAATCATTCCTGTAGACATACCAAAAGCCCCTTCATCTATTGCCTTTTCAAGATTTTTTTGCATTAGCTTTATTTCTTGCTCATTTGGCTTTCTGTTTTCTAAACCCATTGACACCATCCTAACATTTCCATGGGGTGCTAAATAGGCAATATTTGGACCTAAGTCTAATTTCTCAATAATATCTAGATAGTCTGCCACACTTCTCCATGTCCAATCAACTTCATATTCTCCTTCAAGTCCTTTCATAGCTTTTATCCAAGGTGATAAAGTCTCATCACTTACAGGAGCAGGCCCCATACCATCTTGAGCTACTAATTCAGTAGTTATTCCTTGACGAATCTTTGGAGATAAATATGGATCTTCAAATAAAAGCATACTTGAATGACTATGAGTATCGATAAATCCTGGTGTTACTACTTTGCCAGTGGCATCTATTACTCTATCAAAACCTTCTTCTGATATATCTCCTATTTTAACTATGATATCGTTCTCAACTGCTATATCCCCTTTAAATCTTTCTTTTCCTGTACCATCAACTATTGTACCATTTTTAATTAATAATTTAGTCATAATATTAACTCCTCATTTTAATTCTTATTTATATAATGTTTTACATTTTCCAAATATATAAATTTTTATTTCAAAATTCAAATCTCTCTAGATATTACTTAGTCTATATCTGGATTAAAGGGCACTTCTTCACCAAGATGTTGATCATATTTTTTCAAAGTATAAGTCTTCATCAATATATAATAAATAAATACACTTGAAATTAGTCCTACAAAGAATGCATAACCACCAGCAAATAGTCCTATAACAAATGAAGCTACTAATGCAACTATAGCACTTATATTATATCCATTATCATATTGATACTGACCTCCTGCTGTAAATAGATCTTTTACATTAACTTTGCATTTACGAATAATATAATAATCTGTCAACAAAATACCTATAATAGGACCTAACATTTGAGAAATCCAATTCTGAACAATTACAAGAAATCCACCTGAAGACTGAATTTTCCATGGCATAATAGCTACCGATAGAACTCCGCATATAATAGTACTTGTTGAAAATTTCATTTTAGGAAAGAAATTCAACAAAACTAATGTTGGCGGCAATAAATTTGCAGCAGTATTAGTAGACCATTGAGCAAAAGCTACAGCTAAATAACATAGAATTAAAACGATAGGATTTGAGAATAAGTCTGCAATAACATCATTTAAATCCCAATATCCAGAGGTAATACCAGCAGCCATACCAATTAACATTGTTAGTACACCAACCAACATCAAACCAGTCACTTGTCCAAAAATCGCCCTTTTATTTCGTTGAAAAAAATTCATTTCTTTATAATTTTCATCACGTTTTATTTCTCTACTTAGATCACTACCATTTAAAGCCATAGTTATCCATCCACCAGCAATACCTGCAATAGCAAATGGGATGGAATACCCACCACTAGCTTCCGTTGCCATAATATCAGGTATTGTAACACTATATTTTTGCATAGTCATAACTAAAACTGCAGTAAATAATAATGCTAAACTTGGAATTGCTATCCAACCAAACTTAGCCATAGCTTTCAATCCATACATAGCATTCGCTATTTGTACAATTGTAAATATTATTAACATTAATGTCAAATTATCAAATCCAGAAAAAATAAGACTCATAATTTTATTTAAAGCTCCAGCTCCAATAAAAGTCAAAAATCCAAACCAATACATACCTGGAATTGCACGAACTAACCCGGCAATGTTAACACCTTTATATCCAAATGGAGCACGGCTATATACTACAAAAGGAATACCATAGTTTGTTCCTATATCTCCCACCAAAGAAGTTAAAATTGTAACCATTCCATAACCTACTAGCATTACTAATACCATAGTCCAAGGTGATAACCCTTCCCCACCATTAAAATATTGAGCTCCTAAACTAAACGCTACTATATTTATTGTCATACCAGCCCATAGAATCATATAATCTGGTAAAGACATTGTTCTTTCTGAATCTAAAGTTGGCATCAATTCTTTACTTCTTAAATGCTTGCTTTCATTTATCATATTAATCCTCCTTATATCCTATATTAAGATAAATAATTTCTTTAAAATATTGAAACTTAGTTTATACTATTTTATTTTAAATTTGAGATATCAAAGTTCTAAATTTCAATCCATTAATATAAAAATCTACTAATTAAAACTATGATATCTCTTTACCTATAGATAATTTTTAAAGTTATATTTTTTAATAATCTAATCCATATCCTTCTAAGTAATTAGGATTTATACTTCTTTTTACAAATTCACCTGAACTTTTTTCCCCTTTAAATTCATTATCTTCTACAATTACTTTACCTTTTGCCATAGTCAAAATAGGGTAACCTTTTATTTTCATTCCATCATGTAAACAATAACTAATATTATTATGGAGTACATCTTTAGAAAGCGTTACTTCTTTTTCCATATCTACAATAACTATATCTGCATCTGAACCCGGTGCGATTATTCCTTTTTGTGGATAACAGCCATATATCTTTGCAATATTTGTACTAGTTAGTTCACATGCTTTGTTTATTGATATCCTTTCTTTATTTACCCCTTCTGATAGTAGGATTGGTAATCTAATCTCAATGCCAGATAATCCATTTACTACTTTTGTAAAATCCTGTTTCCATGTTCCATCTGATTTTTTCTCTAAAAATGCTGACTTTTCATCTATATCAAATGTACAATCATCTGATCCTGTCAACAATATAGTACCATCTTTAAGTCCTTCCCAAAGATCATCAGCTTCTTTTGGTGTTCTAAGTGGAGGAGAGCAAATAGCTAAGTATCCATCTTCTTTTTCATATAAATCATCAAATAAAGTTAAATAATGTGGTCCAGTCTCCACATAGATAGGTAAATCCTTTTTATGAGCTACTCTAGCTATATCAAGAGCATCTTTATTAGTTGTATGGACTACTAATAACCCATTACCTACATATTCCGAAAAATGTACTGCCCTAGAAAACGCTTCTGCCTCACATAGTGTTGGCTTACTTTTTGCAAAATTAACCCAGCTTAAATTATCCTCTTGAGCATATTTTTCTATATTTGATTCTGCTATTGCATTGCTCTCGCAATGGACCATTGGTAATCCATTTAATTTCTTAGCTTTTTCAAATATCTTAAGCAATGTTTCATCATCACTCATTACACCTTCTTTTTTGTAAGTCATAAACATTTTAAAAGTTGGAACTCCATATTCAATTAATTTATCTATTTCTTCAATTATTTCAGGAGGAGATTCAACAAATTTTCCATGAACACTATAATCAATTGCAGAAATGCTCATTTCATTAACTCTTTCTTTAACTGCATCAAATACAGATTGCCCCTTAAATACATTGGCAAAATCCATATACATTGTAACTCCCCCAAATGCAGCACTAATGCTTTGCTCATAAAAATCATTAGCACCTAGACATCCTTGGAATGGAGCCATACAATGCATATGCGCTTCTATAACTCCAGGCATTACATATTTTCCTTCTGCATCAATGATTTTTCCAGCTTCTTTTTCATTAAAACTTCCTAGCCCAACAACTTTTCCATTTGAGATAGCTACATCTGTTTTAATTGTAGTTGATGGTGATACAACCATCCCATTTTTAATAATAAAATCATACATAAATTATTACTCCTTTCAAAATTTTATTGATTCAAAATATTAATAACTTTATGATTACTTTTTATTTCTACAATTTAAAAGTTGAATTAATGAATAGTACTATTATATTTACTATCTATAAAACTCCTATATTTTCTTATTTCAATAATGATTTAGATATAGCATAATATCCATTCATAGCTTTAACTAATTGATCTATCTCTATATGCTCATCTATGGTATGAGCTAGGTTTTCTCTAGATGGTCCAAATCCTATAGTCTTAATCTTTGCCTCTCCTGCGTAATGGCTTCCATTTGTACAGAAAGAGTATTGAGTTATTTCTGGATCTAATCCAGTTTCTTTTAATCCTTTATATGCATCTTGGATAAACTCTTCATCCTTTTCATATCTCCAACCTGGGAAGAATCTTTCTCCAACTATAATGTTTCCTGTCCAACACTTTTCTTCTCCCTTTGCATAGGATACTTTTGCATCAAACTCAGGATCTTCTTTTTTCATCTTTTCTATAAGTTCTTCTAGAGGCTTAAGTACTCCCTCTAAAGTTTCTCCAACCAATAGTCTTCTGTCATAAGTTATTTTACAATGGTTTGGAACTACAGATGCCCCAGGATAAGGTGAAGACTTAATATCTACTAATTCTAATATTCCATATCCTAAATGCTCATCATATGTCATTTCTAATTCTTTTACTCTATTGATTAAATTTGCAGCCTTATATACTGCATTTATTCCTTTGTCTGGATTAGCTGAGTGAGCTGGTTTTCCAAAGGTTTCAAATACTATCTCAGCTCTTCCTCTTTGGCCTATCTTTAAATTTAATTCTGAAGCCTCTCCAATTACTACATAATCAGGCTTTACATATTCACTTACTTTTCTTGCTCCTACCCCTTCAAAACATTCTTCATGAACTACACCAGCTACATATATTTCTCCTGGGAATTCTTTATTTGTAACCTTAGCAAACTGAGATGCTCCACACATCATATAAGCTAAAGCTCCCTTCATATCTGAGGCTCCTCTGCCGTATATTTTCTCATCTATAATTTTTCCTTCAAAAGGATCTACACTCCATTTTTCTGGATCTGGAACTTGAACTGTATCTATATGAGCATCAAATAAAATCTTTTTACCAGGTAAATTCCCTTTGATTCTTCCTATGATATTTCCATATTCATCTACATGATAATCATCAAATCCTAAATCTATAAAAGCTTTTTTTAAAACCTCTACTACCTTATCTTCTTCTCCAGAATAGCTTCTAGCTTTAATTAAATCTTGTGTCAATTTTGTAACTATTTGTGAATCATTAATATACATTTTTTTGCCTCCCACTTTCTTTATGATTTATATATTTATCTATATTGAGCTATGCTCTCCATCCCAAACAATATCTTTATACTTCTGTGGATCTGTGTCCCCTTCTGTACTTATTATTAATACTACTGAATCTTCATTTAAGTTTAACTTTTCTTTTAAATCTTTGTACTCCTCTTTCTGCATTAAAAGAGATGTTACTCCTACTCCTACGGCTCCTGATTCTCCTGATACTACTTGTGGGTCTCCCTTTAATGGAGCTGCTAGGATTCTCATTCCTCTTGCAGATACATAGTCTGGACAAGAAAGGTATCCATCTGCATAATCTCTTATGACTTCCCAGCTAATTGTATTTGGAGTTCCACATGCAAGACCTGCCATTATAGTTGGTCCTTGAGTTACGCTTACTATATCGCCTTTTTTAGCCGAGCTAAATAGGGGATCCACATTATCTGGCTCTACTATTACAGTTATTGGTCTGTCTTCTCCAAATTTTGATATTAGATAACCTAACATAGACCCTGCATAAGAACCTACTCCAGCTTGAAGAAATACATGGGTTGGTTTCTTCTCTCCATATTCATTTAATTGTTCTACAGCTTCATGGATTATAGTTCCATATCCTTGCATTATCCAAGTTGGTATATCTTCATACCCTTCCCAAGCAGTATCTTGGACCACTACCCAACCATGCTCCTTAGCCATTTTGTCAGAAAGTGCTACTGCATCATCATAATCTCCATCTATGATTTCCGCCTCTGCTCCTTCTTTTCTAATATTTTCAAGTCTTATTTGTGATGATCCCTTTGGCATGTATACAACAGACTTTTGTCCCAATTGATTTGCAGCCCAAGCTACTCCTCTTCCGTGATTTCCATCTGTAGCAGTTACAAATGTTATTTCTCCTAGTTTTTCCTTTACATCTTTAGATTTTAAGTATTCAAATGTGATATCCTTTATATCCAATCCAAGCTTATCTGCTAAATACTTTCCTATAGCATATGAACCACCTAGTACTTTAAAGGCATTTAATCCAAATCTATAGGATTCATCCTTTAGGAAAAGGTTTTTTATTCCTAGATAATTACTCAAATTCTCCAATTTATGTAGAGGAGTTACTGAATATTCATCAAAACTCTTGTGAAAGTTTCTAACACCTTCTATTACACTTTCAGATATATAATCTACATCTGTCTTTTCTTCTTTATCCCTTCTCACATCAACTAAATGTGATTTAATTAGCTCTTTTTTTGTTGTCACTTCAACGCCTCCTAAATTTTTATATTTGTTCTCTATATATTATTGCAACTTTTGTGCCATTTCTTTCAAATTATATAATTTTCTTACAAATAAGAGTGCTCCTGTATTAAAGACATCCTTATCTTATTTTTATATTTTAAAAACAAAAAAACTACTATCAATTTGATAATAGTTTTAAAGATATATTAGCATTTTCTTGTCTAAATCTGTAAATTACCTAACTATCAATTTGATAGTAGTTTTATCAATTTGATAGTCAATTTAATCCATATTTTTTAATCTTTCTATATAGGGTAGCTATACCTACACCTAGCTCTTTTGCAGCTTTTTGCTTTCCATCATAATCCTTTTCATATAGTTTTAAGGCCTTTTTAATATATTCCCTTTCCATATCCTCTAGAAGTAAAGAATCTCTTTTGTCTGATTTTTCTCTTACTATCTTTTTAGGCAAATTACATAAATTTACTATTCCACCAGGCTTAACCATATTCATAGTATATTCTATTACATTTTCTAATTCTCTTACATTTCCTGGCCAATTGTAATTATAGAGAGCTTGCATTGTTTCATTTGCAAATCTAACCCTATTTTTTTTAAACAATCTAGAATATTTTTCAGTAAAATAGTAGGTCATTATCTGTATATCTTCTCTTCTCTCCCTTAAAGGAGGAATTTGAAAAGGTATAACATTCAATCTATAATATAGATCTTCTCTAAACATATTTTCTTCTATAAGTTCTTCTAAATCCTTATTTGTAGCTGCTATAATTCTTATATCTACCTTTGTAGGTTCATTTGATCCTAATCTAATTATCTCTTTTTCTTCCAAAACTCTAAGGAGTTTGGATTGTAAATACAAGGGCATATCTCCTATTTCATCTAGAAAAAGAGTCCCTTTATTTGCAAATTCAATCTTTCCCATTTTCCCCTTAGGATCTGCCCCAGTAAATGCACCCTTTACATACCCAAATAATTCTGATTCTAAAAGTGCGTCTGGGATTGCAGCACAGTTTATAGCTACAAATGCCTTCTCCTTCCTTTCACTTTCCATGTGAATAGACCTTGCAAATAATTCTTTTCCAGTTCCACTTTCTCCTGTTATAAGTACAGTCGATAAGGATTTTCCTATTTTTTTAACTTTAGTCTTTAACTCCTTCATATTTTCTGATTCACCAACTATACTGTTTAAGCTTAAATTTTCCCTTGAAGTTGATATGGATGTACTTAAATCTTCCAATCTATTTAAGTCTGTAAACATATATACCTTGTCATAGGAGCTTACACCTTGAGGGACCTTATATTCTTCTCCTAATATAGTATAAGTTTTAGAATTTATACTTAATTCAAACTCTATTAAATCTAATATCTTATTTCCTGTCTCTTTTATATAATCTATGGATTCAAAAGTTTTTTCTAAACCAAGTATACTCATTGCCATATTATTTATACTTTCTACTTTATTGTCATCATTTATTATAATTACACCCTGCTCTACTCTATCTAATATATTTCTTAAAATACCTATCATACTCAATATTTTATCTTTTTCTAATTCTTCTTTAGCTTTTGAAGATATTAAATCAGATATTTGCTCTAAGAATTCAGTAAATAGGGAAAGATTATCTAAAATATGAGACTTTTGCTCTTCAGTAAAACATACAAGACCTATTACCCCTATTACTTCATCCTCTATTTTTATAGGCATACTTATTTCAAAGGTCTCATCACACTTTTTTTGTTTGTAACAATATTGGCATATAGGATGTTCTCCAGGTTCCATTACAATTTGCTCTTTTCCAGTTCTCATAACTTCATAGTATACATGTCCTTCTTTTCCCATATCCTTATTTATATGTTCTTTAAACATACCAGTTCCTGCAACCCTAAATAATTCATTGTCTACTATCTCCACATCTACTCTTAATACTTGAGATAATACTTCTGCATATTTTATAACTGTTTCCTGCATATTTTTTAAGACACTTCCCATTTTATCACCTTATCACCCTGCAAAGTTTTCTGATACTCTCTTTAACATTCTTCTTATAGGAAGATCATAAGGACATCTTTCTTCACATATTCCGCATTCTGTACAGTCAGATGACTTTAATTCCATACTATCATATCTAGATTTTGCCCATTCTTGTAAATTATATCTAGTATAGTATCCTTCCATTATAAATTGAGCTGGTATATCTATACCTATGCTACAAGGAGCACAGTATCCACATCTTCTACAAAATTCTTCACCTAAAAGGGATGCTTCTTTTAATAGTAACTCCCTTTCCTCATCTGTTAATACTTTGCCATCTATAGCAGGTCTTGTATTTTCTTCTATTTGTTCTACAGAATCCATGCCTGGAATTGCCACAGTTACATCCTTATTCTCCAAAATAAATCTTATGCACAATTCACCCTTAGGAATAGCTCCACCTGCTAATGGCTTCATTACTATAACGCCTATATTTTTAGCATTGGCTTTTTTAAATATCTCTCTTCCTTGAGTTTCTACTGGATTATAGGGATATTGTATAGTGGAGAAATAATCCGTATCCAAAGCTATATCAAGTAAATCTACACTATGGCTTGTGATTCCTATTTCTTTTATAATTCCTTTATCCTGGTATTCTTTAATAGCCTTATATGCTCCATTTTCACCCATTATCATATCTAATTCTTTCTCAGATTTTACATTGTGAAATTGAAATAATTCTATATAGTCTGTTCTTAAATTTCTTAAACTTGTTTCAAATTCAGCTTTTACTCCATCATAGGTTCTTGCCATAGACTTAGTAGCTAAAATAAATTTATCTCTACCAAACTTTTCTAGGGCAGCTCCTAATAGACTCTCACTCTCCATATATCCTCTAGCTGTATCAATAAAATTTATTCCCCTATTGTATGCTTCTTCTATTAGTTCATAGGCTCTATCTTCATTTACTCTTTGAATGGGAATACCGCCAAATCCCACTGCTGAAACTTCAAATCCTGTTTTACCAAGTATTCGCTTTTCCATGATTCTCTCCCCTTTTAATCTTTTATTATCTTAACTTTACTATATTTACAGAAAAAAGTAAATATACTGTATTTATCTATCAAATTTTACATATCTAAAATTTAAAGGGTAATATTTACACCAAAGTATTTGGAATAAACATCACCCTTTAAACTATTGAGATATTATCATTTTTAAAAATATATCCACTATATTCGGATCAAATTGAGTCCCCCTATTTTTTCTTAATTCTTCAACTGCATATTCTTTACTAAATGCTTTTCTATAGGGAGTATCATTTATCATATAATCGTATGATTCACATATAGAAAGCATTCTAGAAGCTAGAGGTATGTCATCCCCTTTTAACCCCCCTGGGTATCCTGATCCATCCCATTTTTCATGGTGATGGAGAATTACCTTTGATATACTCATCATCCCATGAATAGATGTTAACATATGATAACCCACCTCTGGATGCTTACTTATCTTTTCTCTTTCTTCTTTTGTGAGAGGAACAATTTTTAACAATATGTTTTTATCAATTGAGATTTTGCCTATATCATGGGTAATTGCTACTTTCTCTAATTCTTCTAAAGTCAAATCATTAAAATCCATTTCTTTTGCTAATTCTTTTAATAATTCATTAACTCCTTTAGAATGTTCTGACTCACTAGAATTCATTAAATAAAGAGATATCAATGCCTTTTCAATAGTTTTATTTCTCATTTCTTGACTTTCTATCAATTTATTTGTATACATTTGATCTTCCGAAGTTTTATATATAATTGCTATATCCTCTTCTACACTGTATTTTGTACTTGATCCAAAGGATACAGAAATCTCTATATTAGACGACTTTTCTCTATCAAGTTCTCCTTTTATCCTATTTATAATATCATCCGATTCTTTTTCCCCTGTATTTGGCAGGATTATGATAAACTCATCTCCACCTATCCGCGCAATAATATCATCTTCTCTACAGGCTCTTTTAAAGGCCTTTGAAACCTTTTTCAAAAGATTATCCCCTTCTGTATGTCCAAAGCTATCATTTATTAATTTTAAACCATTTACATCTGCCATTACAATTGTAAGGGGAAGACTTCTAAACGTATCTAAGCGATCTAGTTCTTCTTCAAAAAATCTCCTATTATATAGTCCAGTAAGTTTGTCATGTAAACTTAAATACTTTAATTCTTCAGATATTGTCTTTTCATTACTTATATCTACTATTACACAAGCTATATATTCAATATTATCTAAAGTGATAATATCCATAGATAAATTAGCATAAAACTTTTTGTCTTTGTTCTCCATATACACACTCACACTAGTAAATGCCTTATCTCTTTTTAAAGTTTCTATACTAAGAAGAAATTTAGAAATATAATCTTTATTTATATATTCTTTAAAAGACCTGCCTAAAATATTTTTTCTTCTTTCATCTACAGCTCTTAAAAAAGCTTTATTATATACCCTAAGATTTAAACCACAATCCAAAATTACATATCCTATAGGTGCTTTTTTAAAAAGATCTCTATAATTCCTATCCTGTGAATTAATCATAGCTATCCCTCATTTATATTTTTTGATATATACTATTATCTTCCTAATCTAAATCTTATAATTTGAGATATTGCCTTTACTCTTAAAATTATACACAATATAAAATATGAAAGCCCTCCAATAATTACAGACAATATTAAAGTTATCATTTGAAATATTTTCATATCTGGAAGTAATGTACCAAGTTTAAAATAAATAAGATATACAATTAAACCCATTACCAAAGAAGCTAATAGGGTTTTCAAAAAAGTAAAAACTATATTTTTCATTCCGATTGGTCCAAGTTTTTTTCTTAAATCTATGAATAATAGAAGGGTAGTTACTGTAGCTGAGATACTTGTAGCCAATGCCAAGCCATCATGAGCCATAAATCTTATAAATATAAAATTTAATACTATGTTTATAGCTACAGCTATAACTCCATTTATCATAGGAGTTTTTGTATCCTCAAAGGAATAAAAAACTTTGTTTAACATAAGCCTCAAAGAAGCACCTACAAGCCCTATTGAATAGAATACCAATGCACTACTAGTCATAATTGTAGCAGTAGAATCAAAAGCTCCCCTTTGGAAAAACAACTCTACTATAGGATTTGCAAGTATTATCAAACCAAATGTAGCAGGTACTGTCACTACTAGTATTATATTTAACCCAAGTGACAATGTTCTTTTTATATTTGAATTATCTTGATTTGAAAAGGCCTTACTTAGCATAGGAAACACAACTGTAGTAATTGCCATAACAAATACAGATATAATTAAATCATTTAGTCTTTTGGCATATGTAAGAGCAGATATACTTCCTGTAACTAATTCTGATGCTAATGTTTTATCCACTATAGCATTTATTTGATGAACCCCGGAACCCAAAAGAACTGGTATAAACAAATGAATTGTCTTTTTAAGATTTGGATCTTTAAAGTCTATATCTAATGTATATACATATCTTGAATGAATTACTGCTGGAACTTGAATTAAAACCTGAGTAAGAGCAGCTAATACTGTAACTAGCATTAAATATTCTATATTTCTTCCACTACTTATAAAAAAAAGAAATACTAAAAATACAAAATTATAAGGGATACCCATTATAGCATGAGGTCCAAATATTTCGTTGCTTTGTAGATACCCTGAAAACACATATGTAAAACCTAAAAAAATTACAATAGGTAATCCTATCCTATTTAATCTTACAGCTAAATCAAACTGTTCTCCTTCAAAACCCTTTGCAAGAACTTTAATAATTAGAGGCGATGCTATAAAGGCAATTATTGAAAGTAATACTGTTGTAAAAAATACTAAGTTCAATATATTATTTAAAAATCTTCTCATTTCATATTTACTATGTTTTTCTTTAATCCCAGAAAAGATGGGTATCAGAGTTGTATTTAAAGCTGCACCTAATGCCCCTATAACTATGACAGTGGCTGTCATTGCTACAAAGTATGCATCTGTTTTCTCGCCTGAACCAAATCTATAAGCTATCATTATTTCTCTAATAAATCCTAGTCCCTTGCTTGCTAATGTAAAAACTGCAATCATTAAAGCAGACCTTGCTATATTGTTCTTTTTTTTCATAAAATCCCTCTTTATATTATTGTCTAAAAGTATTATACCATAAAATAAGACCTGAAAAGTAATACAATCTCTCAGGCCTTATTCTTTAGTTTATTAAATTTTATTGTAACCATCCAATATGAAATTATATGGCATATCTCCCAAATCCTTTTTGTCTATTTCTAAGCTAATAGTCTTGTAAGTAATAACTTGTAACTGTATAGAATCCTTTTCAGGTGGTTTTATATCGAAGTTGATCTTATGTCCATCCTTTGACCTAACTATATGGCTAACTGACATATTATATCCTGGAGTGGGAAATTGTTTTGTTATTGTAACTAAGACTTTTTCCTCTTGTGGAATTACTGTTATCTCTTCTTCCCCATTAAATGTTTGTACAACTCCTAAAGTTTCAAAAGATACTGTATCCATAGTTTTTAATACCTCCCTTGCTCTTTGCAAGATTATCACTGCCTCTGCTTGAGATAGTCTTCTCTCAGGAGAGAATTCGGTATTCGTATCTCCCTGTATTATCTCTAATTTATAAAGCATCTTTAATAATTCTATGTTACTTTCATCCATAGTATTAGTATCTTTAAAAGGAATATCTACATTTTTATCAGCTAATATGCCAATATTTTCTAATTCACTCCCTAAAATATTTACCATCTTTTCTCTAGATAGAAAATCCTCATTTAGTATATCAGTAATTTTATAATTGTGGTCTTGAAAAAGTAGTGATATAGACCTTGAAAACTGAGCTACTGTAATGTGATTATTAGGTTTGAATTTGGAAAAATTCTCCTCAATTAAATAAGGAAAATATTTTTCTGCGAAATTTTTTTCTATAATCTGTTTTGACCAATGCTCTTCTATGCTTTTATCAAAATTAGCATAAGCTATAGAAGAGCTTAAAACTATAATTATAATTAAAAAAACACTTATTCTTTTCATATGTATTCCCCCTCTATACTTATCTATTATATACCCTATTTGTACACTATATATATTACATTAAGGTTACAAATTATATCCAAATCCAGGTTATGTAAATTTTTGTAGAATTGTGATATAATAACAATTATAAAATAATAGTTGGTGATAATTTGAAAAACAAAAGTTATAATGAGATAGATCCTTTTTTAGTCGCTTTAAAAATTGCTGCTATATACCTTTTTATATCTCTAATTGGCACATATTTTAGTAATAAGATTTTATTAAATATCTACAAATATGACTTTGATCTATATGTCCATTTTCAAAATCTTAGATCGTATACCTTTGTTATATTTGCTTTTTTTATAATTTTATTTTTGGTATATAAAAATTTAAATAGAATAAAAACATATGAAGAAACTATAAAATCTAATTTAAAAGAAATTTATCATAAAGAAATTGACTTGTACCAAGCTGAATATAGAATAAACAATCAAAAACATCTTATAGATAATATTGTTAAATCTGCTTCGCTTTTAATAATGTCCTTAGATGAAAACTTAAATATAAAAAATATAAATGGAAACTTGGAATTATTCACATCTTTAGATAAAAATGAAATTTTAGGCAAAGAAATAAATATTCTTTTTGAATCCTCTATAGACAAAGAAGATGTTTTAATTGGGAATATAAAAAATATGGAGTTGAAAATATTATCAAACTCAAATGAAGATAAGTATGCCTTAGCTAATATAAGTTTAAAAAATAATAATAAGAAAAATAAACTAGAGTATACGGCAGTTCTTATAGATATAACACAAAAAAAATTATTAGAAAAGCAAATTCACTACCTAGACTATTATGATGCCCTTACTGATTTACCAAATAGAACTTTTTTAGAATTAAAGTATAAAAATTTAAAAAGCAAAAAGAGTTATAAAGATAAACCTTTTGCTTTTTTGTATGTAGATATAGATGACTTTAAGCACATAAATGAAAGCTTATGCCATCATGCAGGAGATGTTTTCTTAGTCTATATGAGTAAATTACTTAAAAGCTCTATTTCTAAAAATGACATTTTATCTAGAATTACTCAAGATGAATTTGCAATTATTTTAACAAATGTAAACTCTAAAGAAGATATAGAAAAAGTAATAAGAAAAATATATAAAAAAATTGAAATCCCTTGGAAATTTAATAATGTTGAATACAATGTAACTGCTACTATAGGAGTTACCATAGCCCCCTATGATGGAGATGAATTTGATATACTATTAAAAAATGCACATCTAACATCAGAATATTTAAAGAGCAAAGATAGGGGAAACTATCAATATTATTCTAAAAAATTAGAGGCTATTGTACTGGATAGCTTAAATATAATCCATGAAATAAAAAAATCAATTGCAAATGACGAATTTGTACTACACTATCAAACCTTCATGAATTTAAATACAAATGAAGTTATAGGAGTTGAGTCACTAATAAGGTGGATTCATCCTGAAAAAGGTATGGTTTCTCCTGGAAAATTTATTCCAATTATAGAGAAAACTGTTTTAGCCTATGATTTAATGAATTTTGTAGTTGAAAAAGCATTAAATCAAAAAAGACAATGGAATTTATCAGGGGTAAATGTACCTAAAATTTCTATAAATATATCTTCTAAATCTTTTTCTAAAGTAAACTTTAATTTATTTATGGAAAACTCTATTAAAAAATATGGTCTTAAAAATTCTGAAATAATTTTAGAACTTACTGAATCAGGATTTACAGATAATATAAAAAACATCGAAGAAAATATTAATTATTTGAGAAATATAGGGATTAAGATAGCTATGGATGATTTTGGAACTGGATATTCTACACTTTCAAGACTTAAGACAATCCCAATAGATTATTTAAAATTAGATAAGAGCTTCATAGATAATATGACAAAAAATAGCGAAGAAGAAGCTATGGTAAAATCAGTAATCTCATTGGCAAATACATTTGGATTAATTGTTGTAGCTGAAGGAATTGAGACTGAAGAACAATTTAATCTTCTAAAAGAAATGAATTGTGACTTAGGTCAAGGTTATTATATTTCAAAACCAGTTTGTTCAGAAAATTTAAATAGTAGTTTAGTTAAATATAAATAATTATTTGAGACTGTAAAAAATTTTATGCTTTAGAGATAAAAATAGTCTCCAATATAAAAATAAGATATTTAATTGGTTAAAAACAACATTTAAATATCTTATTTTTATCTTTGCATGTCAACTTTTCGTTATACTTTAACTTGCTAAATAAAGCTTCTTTTCTAAAAATTGATCTGACGAGAAAATCAATTTTGTCTTTGAAACTTTTAATAGCATAGGATATTCCTTTTTCTACATACTGAGATAATCTTCTTACCCATTAACTGCTTTATATACTTCGTTAAAGTTTTTAGAGAATTCTTTTAAATAATCCCTCTGTAATATAAAATTTGACTTATCTATCTCTTCTTGTATTTTCTTTGACCTTTCTTCAAATTCCTCTACATCTAGTTTTTCTCTAGTGTGTCTGTTTATGGCTCTACTGTGAGCAAATACTCCATCCCTTGCTATTTCAAATAATATATCTTCATCTATAAATGAACCCTTTAGCATATAGGTTTGTGGTTTTACTAGGTTTTTGCCTTCATAATTATTTAAATCTCTACCAAATACTAAGCCCTTAGTATTATCATAGCCCATTATATTGGAAATAGTAGGATAAAAATCTATCATACTTCCTATATTTGAGACTTTTTCCCCTAATTCTTCTCCTGGCACATGGATTATTAAAGGAACATTCATCATTTCATCAAAGTCATATTCCCTATTTAATAGTTTGTCCATAAGTTCACTTTCTTCTTGAGCAGCAGATATTCCAAAGTGATCTCCATATATAGCTATTACAGCATCCTCATATAGTCCCTCTTCTTTTAGCTCTTCTATAAATTCACCTATAGCTGCATCTGTATAGTGAACTGCTTGAAGGTAATTTCCTATCATATTATCTTTATATTCCTTTTCGATATCTAAGACTTGATATTTCTCAGGCATATTAAAGGGTGTGTGGCTAGTTAAGGTGATTAAAAAGGCATAAAAGGGATTTTCATCCACCTTGTCCATTTCTTTTAGATAATCTATGGATTGACTAAAAAAATCTTTATCCTTTATTCCAAATCCTATTATGTCATCAAAATCAAAGTCCTCTTGGGAAATAAACCTTTGAAACCCTTGACTTTCATAGGCAGTATTTCTATTCCAGAATTCCTTTTCGTATCCATGAAATGCCCAAGCAGTATATCCATTATCCCTAAGTAACCAAGGTAATCCATAAAATGTATTGTCAGAGTGGATACTATAAGTTGGTTCTTCCATAGATGGGTGAAGACTATTATGTGTTACGAATTCAGCATCCGATGTATTACCACGCCCTAATAGTTGAAAGTACTCATCATAATATAGTGTGGATTTATCTTTTGTAAGTTTATTTAAATTAGGGGTGACTTCTTCTCCACCTTGTTTTAAGTCTATTACAAAATCCTGTAGCCCTTCTACTTGAATTACTATTAAGTTTTTATCTTTTCCAATCCCAGTGTACTTTCCTTCCTTTAGACTAGCTCGTTCTTTAAGTTCATCTATATCTTCTTGGGACATTATATCTTCATTTATCCCTGTTTTTCCTATGCTTACTATCCTATCCTTTATATCTAATATGTGATAAGAAAATACTTCTTGTGATGTAACGGACTTAATTCCTCCCCTATTATATGTTACGAATAGTATCAATGCTAAAATTACTACTAGTGTACTAGGAAGTGTTTTCTTAGATTTTAGTCTAAAGTATTTTTTAAACTTCCTCTTTTTCATAGCATATATTGCAAAGGGGATATCCAGTACTAATATAAGTATATTAGGTTTTAAAAGCATTCTAAGACTCTCACCTACTGCTGTAAGTTGTCCCAATTGTTTTAATGCACGAACACTTGGCAACATATTAAAATGAGCAAAATATGTGCTATCAGCAAGTAACAATATTGATATAAATACATAAAAACTCAATACCTTATTGTATTTATTTTTCATTTTTGAATTGTATATCAAATTAATTATGATTATGGAAATAATTGTACTAATGAGTATTATATGAAACCTATAAAATTCTACCTTTATAAGGTAGGTAAACAGTGTAAATTTTAATGCCAATAATAATGTAAGTATCATAATTTTTACCTTTCTAATTGTTTATAAGATCCTTCGTTCCTCAGGATGATATCCCTGATTGGAACAAAGCTTGATTTCTCGTCCTAACTATCGAAAAAGAGAGAGAATTTTCTCTGATTCTGTATATACATCTATTCCTAAGCTATTAATTTCTTTAGGCAGATCTGTATTTGCTCTTTTTTTATCTAACACTACTCCAAATAATTTGTGTACTTTAAAAAAGTCTAATATCTCCTTATCTGTATAATCTTTATCAGAAATATTTAATAGAAGATTTTCATATCCATGGGAAGTAATGAAGTAATGTTCATCAAAACTATTTATTTCTACTATAGAGTCAGTTTTTAATTTATTGTAGCGATATTTTAGTTTTTCAAAGATTTCTGTTTTATTGTCATCTTTATTTCTAAATAGTATATGTGCGTCTTCATGATCTTTTACCCATTCTATAATTGAGTCTAAATCTAAAGAAGATGTTATATCTAATGCAAATATTCTATTCCCTCTTTTATATCCTTTAGTTAATTCTTCTATTATATCTTTGTTTTCCCCTTGGATGATTTTTAAAATTAGCTCTTTTTTATTTATCTCATCTTCACCTATACTATCAAGGTCTAATTCCCTATCCCCTTCTAGTAAAAGTTTTATTAAGTCATTTTTTAATATAAAATTAGACTTATTTATTTCTTCTATGGCCTTATCATAGACATCCCTATATTTATTTATATCAAGCTTTTCTCTGCTATTTCTATCCCATGCCCTACTATGATCAAATATTTCTGTTCTTGATATTTCAAATATAGTATCTTTATCTACAAAGGATCCCTTCCTCATTATAGTTTGAGGATTTACATTTGTATATCCTGTATAATTATTTAAATCTCTACCGAAGACTACACCTTTAATATTATCATAACCCATAATATTTCCTATAGTTGGATAAAAATCTAATTGACTACCTACCTTTGAGATAGTTTCTCCTAAATCTTCTCCTGGCAAATGAATTACTAAGGGTATATTCATTATATCATTATAATCATATTTATGTCCTAAGAAATCTTCCATAATATCACGTATTTCTTTGGTTGTATTTTGTATAGCAAAATGGTCCCCATATAAAGCTATAACACTATCTTCATATAAACCCTCTTCTTTTAATTCTTTTAAAAACTCTCCTAGAGCCTCATCAAAATAATGTATAGATTGAAGATAATTGCCAAGTAAAGTATCTTTGTGCTTATCTTTTAAATTTAATTTATAATATTTACTAGGCATATCATAGGGATTATGACTAGTTAGAGTAACCATAAAGGCATAGTATGGGTTTTCTACTTTGTCTAGTTCTTTTAAATAATCCATAGACTGATTGAAAAAATCCTTATCTGTGATTCCAAGTCCTATACTCTCTTCAAATTCAAAGTCTTCTTCAGAGATGAATTTTTCAAATCCCTGATTTTTATATGCCTTATTTCTATTCCAAAAATCCTTTTCGTATCCATGAAATGCCCAAGCAGTATATCCATTATCCCTAAGCAACCAAGGTAAGCCATAAAATGTATTGTTTTCATACTGTGTATAAGTAGGGCTTTCCATAGATGGATGTAAGCTATTATTGGTTACAAATTCTGCATCAGAAGTATTACCACGACCTAATAATTGATAATACTCATCATAATATAAGGATGATTTATCATGGATCAACTGATTTAAATTTGGAGTTATTTCTTGATCTTCATATACTAAGTCTACTACAAAACTCTGTAGAGCTTCTACTTGTATTACTATTAAATTTTTATCTTTTCCCAGCCCAGTATATTTTCCATCCTTTAATCTAGCTCTTTCTTTAAGCTCTAGTAAATCTTCTTTATCAAAATCTTTGTTAGAATTTGAATAATTATCCTCTTTAGAAAAACTATTTACTATATCTGTAAAGTGAAAACTAAATATCTCTTGTAATTTTATAGAATTGATTTCTCCACTGCTTATGGAGATTGTAAATAATAAAATAGTTATAAGAAAAGTAGATATTGGCAATAAAATCCTTTTTTTATTATTATACGAATTCTCTATTTTCCTATTTTTAAATTTGAAAAAGTATAAAAATACGAGGGGCAAATCTATTAAAAACAATAGATTTTTCAAGGTAAATAAACTCTTTACACTTTCAGATACTGCTTGTAATTGTCCTATTTGAGAAAACATCTTTACAGATGGCAAGGCATTAAAATATGAATAGTAAATTACATCTATCAACATTATAGTTGAAAAAACAGTATAAAAACTTATAAGTAATATATTTTTATATTTAGAATTCCACATGTCTATAATTGATAAAACAAATATAGATATGCAAATTGTTATAAAAAATACATGTATTTTATTCCACTGTATATTTGTCATATTTATAAATAATAGAGTTTTAAACATAGATAAAATTGAAAGTAAAATCAATGAATCACCTCATTTTAATAATTAATCTATTTTAGTTTATATTAATCCATAATCATTTTCAAGTTATGGAAAATTTTAAGAATCAATATATAATAATCAATATAGAAATAATTTATATTAAAAAGCTGCTGTCAAATACAATCTTGACAGCAGCTTAAATGAGCCTATAGACCCATTATATGTCTATTTTTTATTTAGTTTTCCAGTTATCTTCTGTATCCAACTTGTTTTTTTTAGCTTTTGCTGATCTAATTCTCCATTTTTTAGAAGTTTTATCTTTCCATTTTCAACTATTTTGCTATAGTATTTTTCTACTTCATTTCCAATTATAACTTGGAATTGTCCACCTTGGTAAAAACTACCATTTACAAAGTTTAATTCTTCTATTCTTTTACTATCTACTTTTTCCATATCACTTACTACAAATCTTAGTCTAGTTGCACAGTGAGAAACACTTTCTACATTGCTTTCTCCGCCTATATAGTCAATCAACATATCTATACCATTAGAAACCTCAGACATCAAAATCCTCCTCATATAATTTCCCCTGAGCTACTATCTATACTATATATATCCCTATCTCCATCGTCGATTATATTTTAACTCTCAGATATATACTTGTCAAGATATTGGGATAAATTATAAAAACGATTCTCAGGTTCAAAGTTTAAGAAGTATAATCACACAGAAAGAAATAGGTCTGTAAACTCGCTATGCTCAAACAGTACAGACCTAAACATTTTTTTCCTTAGTGAATACTTCTATTAAACTTTTCACATTCCGAGTCTTATTTTATAATTTATCCCTTGAGTATAGAAGAACACAACCCCTCTTATCAATTTGACAAGAGGGGTTTTAGTTAAAATGTTAGGGTTCCATTTTCATTTTTAATTATCTGTAGTATTTGTTCTTCTTTTCCATCCATTGCATTTATATAGATTATAAAGTCTGCATCCTTATATTTTCCTTTAAACTCATAGCACAATACCTCTTCTTTTCCTTTAGGAATTATAGCTAGTCTTTCTGAGTCAATTTCAAACTTCACTCTTAGTTTTTCACGGGCTTCATCTTGTGAAATAGCCGCTTTCCCAAGTTTTCTATTTTGATGATTTAAATAATATGTTGAGGCATCAAATCCTACTACCTCCCCATTATCAAGGGCTACTTTAACTTTAACTAAATCCGGATATATGGTTACATCATCTTCTTTGTATACAAAGTTAAACAACACAGATCCATCATATTCTAAATAATAGTTTGGCTCCATTGTTTTAAAGCCCTTTTCTTTTAAATATTTTATTGCATAGTCTTGAGCTTCTTCTATAGATATCTCCCTATTTGAAACAGCCCTAGGATTTGCCATCCATAATACTCTTCCACCTTTTCGAGAAACCCCCATATATACAGCCATATCCTTTTGAGCATTTTTTTCATATAAATTAAATGTATGAGCAGGTATTCTCAATTCATTTATATTTTCTCCCTCTTCAAAAGCCTCTATACCTTCTACTCTATCTTTTCCAAAGAAGTTCGTTGCCAATTCTTTAGCCTGTTCTAAAGAAGTAGGCTCTTCACTTAATCCTACTGGTTTTCTATTTATCATTTGATCTGCAAATGGTCCATCATAGATAAGCTCTGGAGTATCTCCCACTTGACTATCTAAATTTATCAAACTAGTTTGAAAAGCAGATTCATTTTCTGGGTTTTGATCTCTTCCCATAGTTGCTACTCCATAAATTGCACTTGAATCCTTCATACTCTCTTGTAAAATTGCCAATTCTTGAGTAAATGCAGCTGAATTATTTTGCAGATTAGAAAGAGTTTCCCTTTGTTCATCAGTTATATCCTGACCATCTAAATGCTTTTGTATTAAAAAATAACTATAGTCTGCTGCTTGAGTTAAGAACTTTTGAGTGTTTGCTATATCATTATGTGAAACTGGCATTTGAGCTAGTTTATCTTGAGCAAAATTAGCATCTGTCATTATTTTAGAAAAGAGAAGTATATTCCTCTCTTTAGTTGATGCTACCAATGATTTAGATAGTCCTACTTGGACACTCTCCACATGGTTCTTTACATCATAAAACAGTCTTTGATAGTGATTATCTAATGCTATTTCATAATCTATCTTATCTAATCTTTCATTATATCCCCATACTACTGATGCTAAAAGAAGTACACCTAGTACCACAGGGGCAATTATATTTTTTCTATTCATTATATCCTCCTTATGGTTTTAAATTCCAAACCAGTGTTTTCCTATCTTTAACATTACCTTTCTAGACCAAATCCATTTACTAGTTGCTGTAGCTGGATTCCAATAGTAAAGGCATCCATAAGTAGGATCCCATCCATTTAAAGCATCTCTAGCTGCCTTTATGGAGTCTTTATTAGGTGTTAAGTTGATCTGTCCATCTGCTACAGCAGTAAAAGCTAAAGGTTGATAGACTACACCTGCTATAGTGTTTGGAAAACTAGGGCTTTTTGTTCTGTTTAACACTATTGCAGCAACTGCTACTTTTCCAACATAAGGTTCTCCCCTTGCTTCTCCATGAATAGTCCTTGCAAGCATATATTCATCTGCTTTTCTATTTACTCCCCCACCACTAACTGCTGTGGACTGTGATTGAATACCTAAAGCTCTAGCCGTAGATGGACCTACTATCCCATCTACATTTAATCCATTCTTTTGTTGAAATCTTCTTACTGCCCTATAGGTTCTAGCACCATATATTCCATCTACCCATCCATCATAATACTTCCATCTTAAGAGCTTATCTTGAACTACTTTTACATCTTGACCTGTGACCCCCCAATAAAGAGTTCTAGGTGCAAAGTAACTACTATATCTACTTGCAGTTTTTACAATGCTACTAGGTTCATATACTTGGATAAATGTTAAAACCAATATAATCAAAGCTATATTTCTTATGGTCTTCTTTTTTAGTTTCAATTTAATCCTCCTTGAAATGTTTTTCTTATTTTTTGTATTATATTGATTTTTATACATATTAAGCTAAAATTTATCTTTAATCGTATCTACTAGCTCCACAATTTTTGATTTTACCTTAATAGGCTCCTCCTCATCGATTACAAACTCTTCCAGTTCAGGAGTTTCTACAGCTACAGAATGAGTTACATCTACAAAGCAAAGTGGAGGAAACATTACACACCACCAATTTTTACCTTGGGCTTCTCCTATTTCTATGAGTAGAGTTTCATATTCACCTTGAGGAAATACCATATTCCCATATTTTCTAATAGGGAATACTTCTTGAGCTAATGTTACATCTACTGCATAATCTTTACCTTCATCATCTAAAACATCTTTAGCTATATCTTTTATTTCTTCCATACTCTTTTTTATGATAGTTCTACTTTCTTCCAAAGTAGTGTCTTTATTAAATCTTTTATTCATTGTCTCTAGGACTTCATCTCTTACTTTTAATTTTAGCTCTTGATCTTCTTCTAAATCACTATTTGCTCTTACATGAAATCTTATTATTTCATCATTATTTTCCTTGAACAAATTTTCTTCTAACAATCTTTCTTTATCTATATAAGGGTTTATTATGTAGATAAAAGTTATAATAAAAAGTGATAATAGCAGTATAGTTTTTTTATATTTCATTTTTTTCTCCTCCTGTTTTTTAAGGCTTGTCTATTCTTATTGTGACCAGTTTAAGGAAATCTATACTAATTTATAATATTAAAACCTATTTTTCTTTTTTGTGATATAATATGTTAATAAAATTGGAGGGATAAAATGAAAAACAGAATGTTTATTTTAGTGTTGCTTCTACTTGTACTTGCTAATCCTAAATTTACATATGCAGAAAACGAAGAAGAATTTCAATCTCTTGATGCAAAAGCAGTTATACTAGAAGTCGAAAATGAAACTTTAGAAGATTTAGACGGAATAGTAGAGAAAGTACAAAATATAAAACTAGAAATTTTAACTGGTAAATATAAGGGAGAAATAGCAGAGTCTAGAAATTATCTTTCAGATAATATGGCCTATAATCTCATGGTTGAACCTGGAGATAAAGTCATAGTTATGATAGATGAATATGAAGATTATGCAGAGGTATTTGTATCAGATTATATAAGAGATAATTATATATACTATTTATTAGCCGCATTTCTACTACTAATACTCTTAATCGGAAAAATGAAAGGATTAAAAGCAGTAATAACCCTAGGAATAACTATATTTTTAGTTTTGAAAGTATTTTTACCAGGTATACTTAAAGGCATGAGTCCTATACTTTTATCTATTGGAATTTCTATCCTAGTAACCTTTCTTACCATAACCATAATTAGTGGCCTAAGTAGTAAAAGTTTAGCTGCAATTATAGGTACTATAAGTGGAGTCTTAGTTGCAGGGCTTATAGCTTTTTTTGTAGGTACTAAGATAAAGCTTACAGGTCTTAGTGGAGAAGAGGCAACTATGCTAATGTATACTCCCCTAGGTGTAGACTTTGATTTTAAAGGTTTACTATTTTCCGGTATAATACTAGGTGCCTTGGGAGCAATCATGGATATAGGTATGTCTATTTCCTCATCCATAGAGGAGATAAGTATTGCAAATAAAGATTTGAGTCAAAAAGAACTCTTTAAAGCTGGAATGAATGTAGGAAAAGACATAATGGGTACGATGACAAATACTCTAATATTAGCATATACAGGAGCATCTATACCACTATTACTGTTATTTATGGCTTATGAGACCTCCCTTACAAAAATTATAAATCTAGATGTAATAGCATCTGAAATAGTAAGATCTCTATCTGGAAGTATTGGATTGATCTTAACTATCCCACTAACTGCTCTTGTAGCAAGTATATTGATTAAAAGAAAAACTAATAAGTCTATATAGCCAACTGAAAATTCCAATATTAGTCATCCTGAATGTAGTGAAGGATCTTAGGACCAAAGATTCCTCACTACGTTCGGAATGACAGGAGTGGTATGTTCGGAATGACAGGATATGTTCGGAATGACAAAGCAAGCTCTTGTCATTTTGAAAGTCCTCTCCTTCTTATCTTTGCGTCCACATCAACTTCTATATCTATACTTGGAAACAAAATATCCCAATCGTCTTTTACCTGTTCCCAAATACTAGGATGGAATTTTCTTATATATTCACCTACTCCTATATAATCTACTTTTAAATCCTTTTGTAATTTTTCTATGGCTTGATATGTGAGCTCTTCTACCTTTTCATTTATCTTTCTTTGAATTTCTTTGACTTCTTTTTCCTCATCTATATGTTTATTGTGATCTATAATATATTGTTGAAGATGACACTCTACCTCCATATTATAAACAATGCTTAAATTCTCTTTATCTTGAAGCTTTCTTTTTAAGTTTATATTCATTATATGAATCGATAGATTTATCCCATCATGTTGTATATTTATTTCATCTTCCTTTATATCATTTAATAAAAGTCCTAAGCCTTTATTTATATTTGCATCTATATATCCTATAAATTCATAATCCTTAAAAACTGCCCCACCTTCAAATACATACTCATTTGCTTCAATTTTCCCAAAGGGAATAATCGAACTTTTTTTATTGTCATGATCATTTATAAAATCCATAACAGTCTTTTGAGTAAAGGCACTAGATTTTTGATTGTTTGTAAGAAGTTTATACAAAGTTCCCTCTACTTCTTCTTGAGATACAGCTTCTGGTATAGAGTTCAAAAAGTCCTTTGAACTATCTTTAACTAAAGTCATCCTTACGGCTTTATTTATTTGGAAATCTCTATTAAATCCATCTATTATACCCTTTATATCATCTTTACTTTTAGCCACTTCCTCTGATAAGACTAAGACCTTAAGGTGTTTTGTATATACAGGATTTTGCACCTTTTTAAACATTTTTTTTACTCCTGTAAATATAGAATCAGCCTCTACACTAGTTATCCTAAGTCTTACATCTTGGGTTCTATTTTTCCCAATAGCATTTATATTCGGAGATGAAAAAGTTATTATATATTTTCCTTCCTGATTTGCATTTAAATCTATACCTACAGAATACGGGAATTTCCTCTGATTTATCTCAATCATATCCCAACAGGCAGTAAGAAATATATTTGTTAAGATTAAAATTAATAATAATATTTTTTTCATTTTTTAATACTCCTTTTTATGCTCGCTACTAAAAGCAGTATAAACGGTAAAATAACTGCAGTTAATACTCCAGATAGATTTAAATATCTCCCCATTACTTGACTTATCTCTACATGATTTTCAGGCATTAGAGCGATCAAATATATTACAGGAATAAGTCCCCATACAAAATACTTATGAGACTTTGTCTTAAATATCTTAGAAAGAATTTTACCTGCACTAAAATACACAGGAGCCATAGTTGCAAAAATTACCAAAACCCACATTGACATTATAAGTCCATCTAAGTTTTCTAAAAAATATCCAGGTAAATCTACTGTTTTTACCAAGGTCAGAACAGGCCAAGTCTGCCTTTTCACTTGCTCTATACTGAACTGAGATATAGTTACTATAAATGTAGCTACATATATGAAAATTACAGTCATTAAACCAATGGAATTAAATTTAAAACTTTCCCTTCTATTTTCTAAATAAGGTATGGCAAATAACACTATTTCAAATCCAGAATAGGCGAAAAAGGAGGAATTTATACCCTTTGGTATGTCTTTTAATTCAAATTGAAATAAGGGAAATAGATTTGTAAAATCAGCTTCAGGTATTGAAATCAATACTATAATAACTGTAAATAAAACTATTATAGGATATATCATAAAACCCACTCTTCCAATTACATCTATTTCATAGCAAGCTATATAAGAAGTACTTATGATAAATACTAAAATTACTACTTCTATAGGAGTTGTTACAAGTAAAAATGATTTTATCATCTCACCGAGACTCCTAGATATAAAGCTTATAAAAAAAACTAGACTGGTTAAATATATGAGAAGATATATATTAAATAACACACTACCTATGGTTTCTCTTCCAATTTCAAAAAAATCCATATCAGGATACATTAAAAAAAGTTTTTGATATGCAAATAATATGGGAAATATAAGTAGTCCAGATATGATTATTATTAGCCAACCTGAAGATCCAAAGTCATTAGCTAATCGATTTGGCAGCTTAAATATACCTATTCCTATTACTATAGATACAAACATTCCCATTAACTGTATATTTGAAATTTTAGGATCTTTATTCATCTTTTTTCCTTCTTTTCATTCTTATTTTATCTCTTGGATAGGTAAATCCAGGACGTCTTATAAATTCTTGAACTGGAGCTTTAACCAAAGTGTCTTTTATATCCCCTTCCTTTACTCCAAGACCTGAATATGGTGAAGTATATGGAATTCCAAAACTATCCAATGTAGCAAGGTGGGTTATTAAGATAATTACTCCTATCATAATTCCATAAAGTCCCAACACTCCTGCTAAAAATATAAAGAAAAACTTTGACAATCTAAAAGCTGAAGCTAATTCATAAGAAGGTATAGCAAAGGTTGATATAGTTGTAAGCGCAACTATAATTATCATAAGTGGACTTACTATCCCTGCCTCTACTGCTGCTTGACCTATTATAAGTCCTCCTACTATGCCTATAGTAGTGCCTATAGGACCAGATATCCTAGTGCCAGCCTCTCTTAAAAGCTCCATGGTAAGTTCCATTAGGGTAGCCTCTACCACTGAGGGAAAGGGTACATTTATCCTACTTGCAGCTAAATAATAAATCAATTTTGAAGGTAAAATCCCTGGATGGTAGGCGCTAGTTGCTATGTATAGTGCCGGTGGTAGAAATGTAAACAATACTGCAAATATACGAATAATCCTCACTAAACTTGCCTCTGACCACCTAGTATAATAGTCTTCAGATGATTGTAGCTGTGTACCTATAGTTGATGGGGCAACTAATGTAAAAGGTGAATTATCCACTACTAGAGCGACCCGACCTTCATATAAAGATGCAGCTACGCTATCAGGTCTTTCTGTATTTTCTATCTGAGGAAATGGTGATAGGTAATTGTCTTCCATAAGACTCTCTAAAATAGAGCTGTCTAATATACAATCTATATCTATATTCTCCAGTCTCTTTTTCACTTCATCTAAAATCTTTCTATTTACTATATCATCCATATACATAAGTGCTATATCTGTTTTAGAGCGTCTTCCAACACTATACATTTTAACCTTTAAATTAGTATCTTTTATTCTCCTTCTTATCATAGTAGTATTAATCTTTAGACTCTCTACAAATCCATCCCTAGGACCTCTTATTACTGTTTCAGTTTGAGGTTCACCAATTCCCCTACTCATCCATCCCCTAGAATCTATTACTATCCCTTGATCTATTCCCTCTATTAATAATACAGCGTCTCCAGATAGAATATGGTTTATAATTTTTCTAAAATCTTGCTCTAAGACCAATTCTGCTGAGTATAGTCCTTCTTTTGATATGGCGTCTACAATTGTAGTTCTATATCCTTGTAGAGTTAGAGATTTTACTTCTTCTATTTCTAGTAAAGACTCTATCATATATTCTGATATGTAATTCTTATCCGCTAATCCTCCTATGAAAATTACGCTCATCCTTGTTCTAAATATTTCTCCTACCTCTATTTCTCTATAGGATATATCATCGCAATCTTTGAACACTTTTTTCATCTCAACAAGATTTCTTTCTATATCTTTACAAAGTTTATCCAAAATAAAAAAACCCCTCCTTTGTACCTAATAGGGTTACCAAAAGTTGGGGTTTATATACTATATTGTCTTTGTAATATAGACTTGCTTTGTCAATTTTAAAAGTCTTTTATATGCAAATTCTAACTTTTCCTTATCATCAAATATTCCAAATACTGTAGATCCACTTCCACTCATTAGGGTTCCCAGACTACCTGAGTCCTTCATAATATCTTGAATATTTTTGATAATAGGATATTTCTTTATAATAGGCTCTTCCATTTTATTTTTTAGATTTTGAGAGACTCCATATATGTCATCCTGTTCTAATGAATAAATTAAATCCCTTAGATCATATTTTTCTTTATTAGTATCTATTAAGCTATAAGCATAGGGTGTGGATATCTTTATGTCAGGATTACAAAGTAGTATTAACTTATCCACAAAAGGCTTAAGAGGTGTTAATTTTTCCCCTATTCCCTCTGCAAGAGCTGTACCTCCCATTAGACAAAATGGAATATCTGCACCAATTTCCCCTCCGATTTCCATTAGCTTTTCTTCACTCAAATTTAAATTCCACAGCTTATTTAGAACCCTCAAGGTCACTGCTCCATTTGAGCTACCTCCAGCTAGGCCTGCTGCAATAGGAATATTTTTTTCAATCTTTATATGGATTCCTGTACTAGTTTTTGAAAAGGGCTTTAAAGATTCCCAGGCTCTATACACTATATTTTCTTTATCTGTGGGAACATCAGGATTATTAGTCTGTATTGTGATGCCTTTTTTTTGCTTTTTAAATACGAGTCTATCAAAGAAGTCAATACTTTGCATTATGCTTCTTATTTCATGATAATTGTCAGATCTTTTATATAAAATATCCAAAGCTAAATTAATTTTTCCATAGGATTTTACAACTATCTCTTCCATATTGTCTCCTTGTAAAATTTGACATGAAAGTATTATACCATAAAACCCTATGTTTTTATAGTTTACAATTCTAAATCCAATTTTTTCTCTATAATTATTTTATCTCCAACTTCCATTTTATAATCTCCATCTAAATTATTTGCATCTAGTATTTCTTCTATAGTAGTATTATATCTTTTTGCCACATCCCAAAGTATATCTCCTTTTTGTACTATATATATAGTTATACTAGGCTTATTCCTCTTATCTATAATTTCTCCAGTTTCTTCTATGTTTTTTATACAATATATGATTTTGTCCTTATTGAAAGATAAATCATATGAAATATTACTTTCAAGTGACATCGATTCTTTTTTCAAGATATAGTTCGTCTCTTTTAAGCTACAATTTAAATCTATTAAATATTCCTCACAAATTTCATCTACAGGGAAACTAGACTTAAATGGAAGGACTTCCCTAAGCATTGAAAGTTCATCACTAGATTTATCTATATAATATATATTAGTATTTAGTATTCCATCAATTATAATTTCACCATCTAGATATCTTTTGTCAAGTATGTTTTGGAAAACCTCTATATCTAATATTTCCTTAGCATCAATATCTATATCAAAACTCTTTATATCATCATAATGTATATTATCTATATTTTCTTTTAGGTTTATTTCTTCTTGTTCTAATAAAATATTTTCCTTAGTAGAATATATATCTACTATAAGGTTCCTAGAAGTGTTCTTATAGACATCTGTTGTCATTTCTACATTTAAGTTTACGTCTACTTTTTTCAAATCTCCAAACTCATCTTCTAAAACTTCATAATTTCCATCTTTAACCTTTAATTTAAGTGTATTTTCTAAATCTCTATATACTCCCTCCATCTCTATAAAATGATTAAATGGTATGGATTCTTTTACTGTATATACATCTTCTTCACTCAAGTATATTATAGAGATTAGAACTTCACCGGATACAATTACCCTATCCTCCGCTACTACACTTTCTAATTCTTTAGCATTGGCAGAAAACTTAAGTATTTTTTCTATAGGTGGCTTTGTTTCATCTAATGCCAAAGTATCTTTTATATATTCATAGGAAGTTTCACTTCCAAATACTTCCTTGTACCTTACTTCCTTTTTTAAAGACTGAAGATCATCTTTACCTTCTATATCTTTTATCATTTCTAATTTTTTAGTTTTGGTAGCTTTTCCATTTAAATTTACTACTGCTCTTAGATATATTTTATTTTCCTCTATTTCTTCTTCTATATATTCTATATGAGTGTCTATGTCAAAAGACATACCTTCAGCTGCATCTTCTATCTCAATTTCTTCTTTAAAGTCACTTTGCTCTTCTAGTGTATATAGTGTACCCTCCGAATCTTTATACAATAAATTAAATTTAACTAATCCGTTCACCAAAACCCTATTTTCTAAGATCTTGCTGCTTAAAATATCCACCTTTGGATCTACCCATATAAGATTTTCTATATGACTATTTCCAGTATTTACATAGATTTCCTTTTCTACTAATACTTGATTTTGCTCACTTTTTATCAATTCTTCCATCTTGATATTTTCTTTTATAATTTCAATGGACACAATATCACCCCTATAAGAATCTTTTAGCCTTATAAAGATATATATGAAACCATAAGTTATTTTATGCGCAAAAAAACTGTACTATTTTTTAAAAATAGTACAGTTCTGTTAAGAAATTTTTGTCTGATTTTTTCCTTCGTTGCAAACAGTAACTTCTACTGTAGAAGTTAGTACATCTGAATAAGTGTAGGATACTCTTCTAGTACTCTCATATTCATTTGAAATTTTTACAACAAATAAGCTGGGGTATGCTGATTCAAGTATGCCTTCTCTAATGGTCGTTCTTTTCCTACCTTTATTCGCCTTTAATATAACTGTCTTCCCGATACATTCTTTTAAATCTTCACGAATCTTATTTACGCTATTCATATCTATAAGATAGCCACCTTCCATTAGTTTCTCTCCTAATTATCCAGGATCCAGAAACAGTGTATTTACACCCATAGATAAATTATAGCATCAAAAAAAGATTTTGTCAAGTAACAAAATATTATACTATTCTAATGTGAATTTGTCAATGAAATATGCAATAATCTTTATTTAAATAAACTTAATAATTTTTGTCTTTACTTATGTGTTTTAATACTATATGTGAAGCAGTGCTGTGGCAATAGAAAAATATATAAGCAAAGCTAAAGAATCCACTATAGTTGTTATAAGTGGTCCCGCCATTATAGCAGGATCCAAATTAAACTTTTTAGCTATAAGCGGAAGTACTCCTCCTATCATTTTAGCCATTACAACTGTGGCTAAAAGGGTTATAGAAACAGTAAGTGCAACTGCAATATCCACCTTGTCTAAATATATATTTTTAATAAAATTTACTAAAGATAAAATTACTCCTACTATTATACTTATTCTAAATTCTTTAAATAATACTTTCCATTTATCTTTTAATGTTACTTCTCCTACTGCTAAACCACGAATTATAAGAGTAGAAGATTGGTTTCCAGAATTTCCTCCTGTGTCCATTAACATGGGAATAAAAGCTGTTAAAACCACTACAGTACTAAGAACTTCTTCAAATCTACTAATGATACCACCTGTAAGTGCTGCTCCAACCATCAATATAAGTAACCAAGTAACTCTTTGTTTTGCTAGAGAAAACACACTAGAGTCTAAGTATTCTTCCTCAGATGGAGCCATTGCAGCCATTATTTGAAAGTCTTCTGTAGCCTCTTGCTCCATTACATTCATTATATCGTCTACTGTTATAATACCAGTTAATCTATGTTCTTTATCTACAACAGGTAGAGCTAAAAATCTATATTTTATAAATATATTTGCAACTGTCTCCTGATCATCGTGAGTGTTTACAAATATAATATCATCTTCCATTAAATTTCTAACTAATTCATCTTCATCTGAAACAACTAAAGATCTTAAAGATACTATCCCCTCAAGGACTCTCTTCCTATTTGTTACATAACAAGTATATACTGTCTCTTTATTTAATCCAGTTTCTTTTATATGATGTAGTGCTTCTTTTACTGTCATGTTTTTTCTTAATTCCACATACTCTATAGTCATTAAGCTTCCAGCAGAATCTATAGGGTATTTTAAAAATTGATTTATAAGTTTTCTCTCATCTTGTGTTGAATTAGTTAAAATTTTGTTTACAATATTTGCAGGCATCTCTTCAATCAAATCTATCATATCGTCAAAAAATAATTCATCTAATATGTGCTCTAACTCTTTATCTGTAATTGCACTTATGATTTCTCTTTGTTGATCTACTGAAAAGTTAGCAAATACATCAACTGCCAAATCCTTAGGTAACATTCTAAATATAAGTAAAGTTGTATTGGGGTCTAGTGGATTTAATATCTCCGCCACATCTACATCCTTCATTTCAGAAAGTTCTTTTTTAAGGATTACATATTTTTTTTCTTTAATTAAGTCTAATATTTGTTCTTCTCTTAATGGACTATTATCCAAGACCCACACCCTCTTTCATATATTAGTTTTAAGCTAAATAATCTTTACTACTTATTATATCACAGCAAGGTCATTTAAAGCAAAAAAAATAGGCCTAAGCCTATTTTAGCAAGATGCTCCTCCTCTATCTGGAAGAACCACAAATCCTTTTCTCAGCCAACTATCACTATAATCTACAGTAAACGCTCCATATATATCTTCTAGACCCTCTTCTACTATAAATTCAAATCCTTCAGATGATACTTTAGTATCTCCATCTTTTAGCTCATCCAGAGCTAAACCAAATGATGGACCGCCTCAACCATGGCCTGCAACATATATTTTTAGTGATTTGTCAGTATTTTTTGTCTCCAAGGTTTTAGTTAATTCTTCTTTGCCCCTATCAGTTACAATGATCTTCACAATATCCACTCCTTTTATTTTATTATATACATACCCCAGGCGGGTATCATATAAACATAATACATTAAATCTTATTTTAAGTCAATAAGATTTAATATATTATTCTATGAGGGAAAATTATATTGTGTCACATCTACATTGCTCTTCCTGGAATTATTGCATCAACTATTCCCAATACTATAGCACCTAAAAGGGCTCCTATTACTGATATATTAAATCCTACTACAATAAATTTAGTTAAATATAGTATTATTGCAGCAACCAAAAAACCTGCGATCCCTCTACCAAAAGGTGTAGCATCTACTCCTGTAAACTTTTGTACTAAATGATCTAAAACTCCAATTACAATTGCAGCAAAAAGAAGGCTTCCCATACCATCAATAGTAAAACCAGGTGTGAAGTATGCTGCTAATGCAATTACTATTGAAGTTACTAAAATTCTTAAAAGCATTTCTCCTATATTAAAGTCTCTTTCTCTGTCTGGATTTTTATTTTTATCTTCCATAATACACCTCCATCTATAGTATTCTCCCAACTAATATTAAATTATTCAAATAATAAATTTAATTTTACAAATACTATATTTGTACTGGAAAGAGTATAAAAAATATGCTACTATATTAGTAAGAATTAAAAGAGGAGGGTTTTTAAATGGAAATCACTAAAGATATGCTAATTGGTGAGCTTATAAGAAAAAAGCCTGAAGCTGTAGAAACTTTGATGTCCTTTGGAATGGGATGTGTAGGTTGTCCTTCAAGCCAAATGGAAACTTTGGAAGAAGCTGCTATGGTACACGGTTTAGATTTAGATAAATTAATGAAAGCTTTGAATGAATAGATAAAAAATGGAAGTCCTAGGACTTCCATTTTTTTATATCTTTTTGAAATATTTTATTTTTTAAATAATACTTCATCTATTTTATTTTTATCAAAACCTACAATTTCTTCTCCATCAATTACGATTACAGGAACTCCCATATGTCCCATATCCATTAATTCTTTTCTAGCTTCCTTGTCAGTTTGAACATTTTTTTCAATATAATCTATTCCCTTTTCTTCTAAATAACTCTTAGCTGTAGTACAATAAGGACAAGTACTACTAGTATAAACTTTTACATTAGCCATTTAAATTCCTCCTTGATATCTGTATGTTATTCATATTACCCAAATAAATTCAACTTAATCATCATAAATGATGGGTATGCTCTAAGCCTGATTCTAATAATTCTAATACATGAAAGTCATCCAGAGAATATACTACTAATTTTCCCTGTCTTTCAAATTTCACTAAATTTAAATCTCTCAAAATTCTTAATTGATGAGATATAGAGGATTGTGTCATATCAAGAAGGGTTGCAATATCACACACGCAAAGAGGAGATTTAGATAGAACATAAATAATTTTTAATCTATTTTTATCTCCCATAGCTTTAAATATTTTGCTTAGTTTTTCAATTTTTTTTTCTCCATTTAAAGTAGACTTAATCTCCATTAATTGCTTCTCTTCCATAAAATGTCCTAGACATTTTCCATCTTCTTTTGTATTTTTCAAAGCGAATCCTCCTCCTTTAATCCTTAGGTATCATTGGGTTTATTGGATAGATTATCCTTCCAGTACTTGGATCTATATACAATAGCCAGTATCCCTCTCCATCTTTACCTTCAAACCAGGTTCCAAATCCAGTTAATCCTCTGCCAGGGTGTTCCTTAGATGTAAATTTACCTGGAACTCCATACACATAAAACTTAACTTTTTTACTCTCATTGTAGAGACCAAATATATAGTGTTTATGAATTTTCATCAATTCACTTGCATGTATTGCATCTCTTATGATAGGGTATTTTTGATTTCCACCAGTTATATAGCTAAAATAAGGTAGAAAACCCTTTTCTTCTAATGGATTATCTATATCTATCCTCCACCAATTATATCCTTTCAAATCAATTTTAAAAGGCTCTGCATATGGGAAAAAACTCAATATATTTAATATATAATCAGTAGTTTGATCTCTTTTTTCTACTTTATCTATTTTGTTTTCAATATCTACATTTAATCTAGAATGATTTGGTTCAAATACAGTTGTAATTGCTTTTTCATATTCTAATTCTGTTATTTCATCTTCTATAGGTTTGTTTTCCTTTGGTGTCTCTTCTTCCTTTATTGCCTCGACATCCTTCTTTTCAGAGATTTCTTCTTTCTCTTCTAACTTTATATCTTCTTTTATTTCATATATTTCTTCTACTTTTTCTGTTTCTTCCACTTTCTCTATTTCTTTTGCTTCTTCACCTTGTTTTAACTCCTCTTCTACTACTTCTTCTACTACTTCTTCTTCCAAATTATTTATTTCTATGTTATCATTCAAATATCGTTCAATAGATCCATCATTTTTATTTATATAGTTTCCAAGCAGTACTTTATCATCTCTTAAAATTAGTATAGCATTTATCTTGTCTAGAGAAAAGCCTAAAGATTCCAAATCTTTATAATTTAGTGTAAACTCTCCCCTTCCCCTTGTTCGATCTTCTAAATATATTTTCCCTAGTTCGTACTTTTTAATACCACTTAATAAAATCGCATTATAGTAAGTGTTTTTTTCCCCATTCTCAATATTTAGAGAAATATTCAATCTAGGTCCTCTTAGTTCTATTTTGCCGTGACCCTTAGGATTTAGATTTCTCATATTGGAATATTCTTTTTTTAGAATGATAAACTTCCTAGAATACTTCAAATTATTAGCCATAAAAATACCTCCTTATTAAACATTTATATATTTATATGTTTAAAGGAGGCAATATTGTACTAATATTGATAAAATCTTCTAAAGATAAATTTTCAGCTCTGCTATTTAAGCTTATATTAGCCATTTCTAAAGAATCTTTGATTATATCTTTTTCTAAATTTAATTCTGAATTAGATAGGGAATTTACAATTGTCTTTCTCCTCTTTGAAAAACTAGCCTTTACTATTTTAAAAAACTTATCTTTATCTACCTCTGGTAAATCTTCTTTTAATTTAAGATGTATAACTGCAGAATCTATTTTTGGTTGAGGCATAAATACAGTCTTAGGAACTTTTAATATAATTTCAGGATGGGTATAGAAATTTACAAATAGTGATAAAGCTCCATAGATCTTATTGCCAGATTTTGCAACCATTCTCTCAGCAACTTCCTTTTGCACCATAACAGTTATAGATTCAATATTTAAATCTTCTTCTAAAAGCCTTCCCAAAATAGGAGTAGTTACATAATATGGCAAGTTTGCTACTACCTTTACCTTTTCTCCATTAAATTCTTCTTTTATTAATTTGTCTAATGGAATATCTAGTATGTCCCCTGGAATAATCTTTGTGTTTTTATAGTCTTTCAAAGTATCTTCTAAAACTGGTAAAAGCTTTTTATCTAATTCTATAGATACTACTTTTTTGGCATTTAAGGCTAATTCTTCAGTAAGAGTTCCAAAACCTGGGCCAATTTCTAATACATTGTCACTTGATTTTATTCCAGCTCCATTTACTATGCCTCTTACGATATTTCCATCAATTAAAAAATTTTGCCCTAGAGATTTAGAAAATTTAAATCCGTACTTATCTAACAAAAACTTTACATACTTAGGTGAATAAAGTCTATCTTTTCCCATTCTTTTCTATCCTTTCTAGTGCATTATAGAACTCTTCTTTTGATACTTTAAAACTATTTAGTCTATTTAAAAACTGTTTACTATTTCCATATCCTATGCCTAATATATGACCTAATTTGTCTCTTTTCTCCCTAGAGCCTTTTCCTCCATTTAATCCATAGTTTAACATATCATCTTCTGTAAATAGATCTACCCTTTGTTCTTCCTCAGGTCTAGCCTTTTTTATCGCCTCTATAATATCTTCACTATTACCATTTTCAACTCCAATATCTCCCTTTTTAAGAGCTTTACCTTGGGGTAAGAAGGCATGCTTACACCCCTTTATCTCACTAGAGATTCTCCTTCTAATCTGTTCTCCTGCATAATCAGGATCAGTGAGGATAATAAGACCTCTTCTTTTTTGAAGTTTTTTTAAAGTAGGTATTAAATCTCTTTTAAACCTAAATCCATTTGTAGATATAAGCTCTGCATCTAAAGCAGCTTTTACAGCAGCTATATCATCTTTTCCCTCTACTACAATTACTTCTTTTATCATTGTTTCACTTCTTTCTGTTTCTTGTCTTCCTGAGCATAGTGAAGGATCTTAAGCTTTAAACCATAGATCCCTCCACAGGCTCGGAATGACAGACTTAAAATCATTTTTACAACCTATCCTACTTTATATCAAAAAGCCTCTTAGTGTTCTCATTTGTAATCCTTATGACTTCTTCCACATCTATATCCTTTATCTTTGCAATTTCCTCTGCCACATACTTTACAAATATAGGCTCATTCCTCTTTCCCCTATAAGGTACAGGAGTTAGATAAGGAGAATCTGTTTCTATTATCATATGCTCTAAGGAAATTTCCTTTGCTACTTCCTTTACTACTTTTGCATTCTTAAATGTAATAGGCCCACCTATTGAAATTAAAAATCCTAACTTTATATATTCTCTTGCAATCTCAGGACTTCCAGAAAATGCATGGAGTACTCCTCGAAGCCCTCCATCTTCCACTTCTTTTTTTATGATATCCAAAGTTTCCTGTGTGGCTTCCCTTGAGTGAATTACCACAGGAAGCTCTAGTTCCTTAGCAAGTTTTAACTGGGATATAAATTGTTTCTTTTGTATGTCTCTAGGCGAATAGTCATAATGATAGTCTAGTCCAATTTCTCCAATTGCTACTACTTTTTCTTCTCCAGCAAGTTGTCTTATCTCCTCTAGGGTTTCATCTGTAACATCCTTAGCTGAGTGGGGATGGACCCCCACTACAGCATAGACATTTTCATACTCTTTGGCTAGATTTACAGAATTTATACTACTTTGTAAATCTGCCCCTATATTCATGACTAGTTCTACTCCATTTTCCTTTAAGTTTTCAATTAAATACTCTCTATCTAAATCAAATTTTTCATCATCTAAATGAGCATGACTGTCTATTAGCATTTTAAATTCCTCCTATGCAATAGTGGATCCGCTTTCTATATCTTCCAATGTAGTAAGAAGAGATAGATTTCCATCCTTATCTTCCGCTGAAAGAATCATTCCATTTGACTCTACACCTCTAAGTTTCACAGGTTTTAAATTTGTAATTACTATAACCCTCTTACCTACTAAATCTTCTTTATTGTAGAATTTTTTGATTCCTGATACTACTTGTCTAGTCTCTTCTCCTAATTTTAATGTAAATACCAATAATTTATCTGCATTTGGATGATCTTCACATTTTTCAACCTTTGCCACTTTGAACTCTAATTTATCAAAATCATCTAATGTAACAGTTGTAACAGTATTTTCCTGTGAATTTTCCATGTCCGTATTCTCCTTTTTCTTTGTGTTAACTCTTTTGTCTATTAGTTCTTGATTTTTATTTGCTAAATCTTCTAATTCTTTTTCGATATCTAGTCTAGGGAATATTATCTCTCCCTTTGATACTTTACTACCCAATTCTAAATTGCCCCACACCTTTGCATCTTTCCAATCTGCCTCTTCTTTAATTCCTAATTGCTCTCTAATTTGTATTGAAGTCTTTTCCATAAAAGGTTTTATTAGTATAGATACAATTCTTAAACTTTCAGCAAGATTATATAAAACTGTATCTAGTCTAGATTTATCATCTTCTTTTGCAAGTACCCATGGCATAGTCTCATCTACATATTTATTTGTCCTTCTAACTAATTTCCATATCTCTTCTAAAGCTCCAGAATAATTTAATTTATCCATATGTTCTTCTACCTTATCAGCTGCTGATAGTGCCAAATCCTTTAGTGAGTCATCTATCTCATCTGTTGTAGAAGCAGCTTTAATCTCACCATCATTATATTTTTCTATCATTGATACTGTTCTACTTACTAAATTTCCAAGATCATTGGCAAGATCAGAGTTTACTCTTTGTAAAAACTTTTCACGAGTAAAGGATCCATCTTGACCAAAGTGAAATTCTCTAAGTAAAAAATATTTAAATGCATCTATTCCATATTTTTCTATTATAGGCTCTGGATAAATTATATTCCCCTTTGATTTAGACATCTTATCATCATCAAATAGTATCCATCCATGACCAAATACTCTATCTGGTAGTTCTATATCTAAGGCCATCAATAGTGCAGGCCAAATTATAGTATGAAATCTAACAATTTCTTTACCTACTAGATGTACATTTGCTGGCCAGTATTTTCTATATTTTGAATCGTCTTCAGTTCCATATCCTAAAGCAGTTAAATAACATGATAATGCGTCTATCCATACATATATTACATGTTCAGGGTCAAAAGGTACCTTTACTCCCCAGTCGAAGCTAGTTCTAGATACACATAAGTCTTCTAGACCTTCTTTTAAAAAGTTATTTACCATTTCATTTTTTCTAGATTCTGGTAGTAAAAATTCTGGATTATCTTCGTATAGCTTTAGAAGTTTGTCTGTGTATTTTGAAAGCTTAAAAAAGTATGCTTCTTCCTCAGCAATATGGGTAGGTCTACCACAATCCGGACAATTTCCATCTATAAGTTGAGATTCTTGCCAAAATGATTCACATGGTGTACAGTAATGTCCTTTATAATGAGATTTATATATCTCTCCTTTTTCATAAAGCTTTGTAAATATATCTTGGATTGCCTTTTCATGATGAGTATCTGTAGTCCTTATAAACTCATCATAATCAATCTCTAACATCTTCCAAAGCTTTTTGATATCTGCGACTATATTGTCTACATATTGCTTTGGAGTTACTCCACTTTCTTTTGCTTTATCTTGAATTTTTTGACCATGTTCATCTGTACCAGTTACAAAATAGGAATCATATCCTTGTAATGTCTTAAACTTTTTAAGAGAATCTGCAGCCACTGTGGTATAAGTATGCCCTATATGTAGATTATCACTAGGGTAATAAATCGGTGTTGTGATGTAATAAGTCTTCATCTTTCGTATTCCTCCTTCTAAAATTTAAAAATCCTCTACTAAAAAATACCTCCATCTCTATAGAGACGAAGGTATGAGTTCGCGGTACCACTCTAATTTATCTAAATTTTTCAATCTAAATCTTAATAGGTATATAACCTTGCATTCTAACATATGCCTACGTTACAGCTTAATCTATTTGGGCTGTAAGATTCTGGGGCCATCTTAGGATAAACTCTATACACTGGTTTTCACCTACTCCAGTTCTCTAATGAATAAAGTATATCTTACTCTTCCCATCTCTATCTTTTCTATGTTTTTCTATATTATGCTTAATTTAATAAATATTATACGAAATAAGCATATATTTGTCAATTCACAAATATAATGAAAAAGGAATAAATTATCATATAAATGGAAACAAATATTAAAAAATATATAAATTTCCTTAAAAGCATAAATAATATTATTGTTAATATGTAGTATTTTTTCAGAATATTGCGGATACGCAGGTGATAATTTGACAAAATTAAATTTATAGTTTACAATACAACAATAGTAAAAAGTTACAAATTAGTTACAAATTTTTTTACAAAATTTAGGAGGTAAATAATGGAAAACAATAAAGCTACTATTGCTGATAAGTTTAGAGTTTTAATATTATTAGTTATAGTTGCCACATTATCTTTAGGAGTCTATATGTATAAGGGAGTAGAGGTATCCTTAGAAGTAGACGGCGAAGAGTTTAACATAGTTTCCTATGCAAAAACTGTGGAAAAGTTCATCCAACAAGAAGATATAAATTTTAAAGAAGGAGCCTATATAAATGTTCCTTTAGATGCTAAGCTAGAAGACAATTCAAATATTATCATAAATAATTTAAAAACTTATTACATTGATGACAATGGAGCTGTAACAAAGGTGAAATCAGTTTATAATACTGTAGAAAAAATATTAGAAGATCAAAACACCCAGCTTACAGATGGTGATTATACTTATCCCAAATTGAATCAGGAAATAGAACCCAACGGTACTATTAGACTATTTAGAGTAAGAGAAGAAACTATTGTTGAAGAAATAGTTATTCCTCACGAAAAAATAGTCACTACAACCAGAGATTTAGATGTTGGAGTAAATAAAGTTATTCAAGAGGGAGCAGATGGACTAAGAGAAAAACACACATATAATCTATATATTAATGATGAACTAGTTGTTTCAAAAGTGAAAAAAGATGAAGTAATACAAGAAGTTTCAGATCATATAGTAGAAACAGGTTTAAGAAATACTATAAATACATCTAGAGGAGATACTAGATATAAAAAGGCAATAACTATGAATGCATCAGCCTATGATCTTTCTTTTCAAAGTACAGGAAAAAAACCCGGTGATAAATATTACGGCATAACAGCGTCCGGTACAAAGGTTAGACCTGGCGTAGTTGCTGTAGATCCTAGAGTTATACCTTTAGGAACTAAGTTGTATATACAATCCTTAGATGGAACTAAGGACTATGGCTTTGCTGTAGCAGAAGATAAAGGCGGGACTATTAAAGGAAATAAAATTGATTTGTTTTTTGAGTCTTCTACAGATGTTAGAAACTTTGGTAGAAGAAATGTAAAAGTTTATATATTAGATTAAAATAGGTTCCCCTTCGGGAACCTATTTTAATTTATATATTCTTGTAGTAAAATATGGGATATTTAATATATCATAATACTTACTTTCTTCTATTAATCCATTTTCGTAAAATATAATATTTATTTTTATATCTTTTCTTTTAAAGCTTTGATATTCTGTCAAATGTGTTTCTATTTGTCTTTTATTTATATTCACAAAATAAAAATTAGCATTATGTAACACCAGTAAATATCCATCCTCAGCCTTTATTGTATATCCTATTACATTCTCTAAATTTAGATTTTTAAAGAACTTTAGATTCTTTAATATTTCAGTTTTATTACATATTCTAAACTCTTTATACACTTTCCTCAAACTTATTAAGTCTTTAAAATAATTATAAAAATCTATATTTTTTTCTTTTAACGACCAGTCTATAGCATTTATACTTGAAGGTTTATTATAAGTATTTGAGATCATATATTTCGTCCTTAAAAATTCATTCCCCTCATGGAAAAAGGGTATACCTTGAGATGTAAATAAAATGCTAAATACAAATTTATTTAATTTTACTCTATCTTCTTCTGCCATATGGGGAAATGTCTTTTTAATCTTATCATATATTATAAGATCATCATGGCTATTTATATAATTAATAGTCTCTTTAGGATTGTTGGCAAATCCTATATGCCTATTGTCATAATAAATAGATCCTACAATACCTGTTTCTACAGCTGTTTTTAAATATCTATTGCCCTGTATAAATCCTCTCCCAGATCCATTATTATCTCCCTTTAAGGCGTTTCTAAAATCATCATTGAAAAAAGCAAATTTGTTTTCCTTCTGAGTCCCCTTTATAGTCATCATATCATTAGGTAGTAAACTAGTACTTGCCGCCCAGGGCTCTCCATATACTAATATATTGGGTTTTATCTTTCTCAAGGTATCTAGGGCCTCTTTTATAGTTATCTTATCTATAAGAGCCATTAAATCAAATCTGAATCCATCTATTTTATATTCTTCTACCCAATAAACTAAAGACTCTATTATGAATTTCCTCACCATAGGTTTAGCAGTGTCTATTTCATTTCCAGTTCCAGATCCATTTGAGAAGCTTCCATCCCAGTTTGTCCTATGATAATATTTTGGCATCAACCTATTAAAATTCGATTCCTCTGTCTTATATGTGTGATTATATACCACATCAAGTATAACCTTAAATCCCTCTTCATGAAGCTTCATTATTAGCTGTTTTAATTCCTTTATCCTATTTGTTGGATCCTCTGGATCACTTGCATAGGAACCTTGAGGCACATTGTATAATTCTGGATCATAACCCCAATTATAGTTTTTATCAAAATAAAAGCTATCTTTTCTTTCATCTACTGTAAAAAAATCATATACAGGCATTAAATGTATATGGGTGACCCCTAATTCTTTTAGATGGTCAAATCCAGTTTTATACCCATTATAATTTGTATCTTTTTCTATAAGCCCTAGATATTTACCCTTATTTTTAGCACCTGAAGTGTGAGATATGGTGAAATCCTTTATATGCAATTCATAGATTATAGAATCACAATCATTGTTTCCTTCAGGAATTTTATGTGTCTTAAAACCTTTAGGATTTGTATCTTCTAAATCTATAATAGCAGATGCTTTAGAGTTTAAAGCTGATGCTATACAATAAGGGTCTGTTACCTCATATTCACCATCTACTAATAAAGTATAAAAGTAGCCCTTATAATCTCCATCTAATACTATCTCATGTACACCATCTTTTGATTTTTTCATCAAAAAACTCTTTTTATCATTAAACTTATTATCTTCGTATAGATTTAATACTATATTTTCTTTCATAGGAGACCATACTCTGATAGTTGTACTTTCTTTTTTATAAATCATTCCTAATCTTTTATCTGTTTTTCCAAAGTCTCCCATAATTTCTCCCCTTCGAAACTTATCTCTTCATATACTCTCATATATTCCTTCGAAGACTCTTCCCAATTATGCTTTGAACTCATAGCCTGCTTTATTAGGTTTTCCCACTTATCTTTATCCTTATAAAATTCCATTGCCTTTTTTATGCTAAATAATAATTCATGGGCATTAAAATTGGCAAAGCTAAATCCATTGCCTTTTTCAGTGTATTCATTATAAGGTTCTACTGTATCTCTTAGTCCTCCTGTCTCTCTTACTATAGGGATAGTTCCATATCTTAGAGATATGAGTTGAGAGATACCACAAGGTTCCGCAAGGGAAGGCATTAAGAATATATCTGCACCTGCATATATTAAATGGGATTCTTCTTCGTTAAAATATATCCTGGAAGCCATTTTGTCAGGGTATTTGTCTTGAAAGTAATAAAAGAGATTTTCATATTTTCTATCTCCAGTACCTAATATTACAATTTGAATATCCTCTTGTAATAATTCATCTAGTATTCTTCTTACTAAGTCTAATCCCTTCATAGGAACAAGCCTACTAACCATAGCTATTAATGGTATGTCTACATCTTTAGGCAAATTATATTTCTCTTGTAAGTACATTTTATTTTGTTTTTTATCTGCTATTGTATCTATAGTATAGTTTTTTTCTATTAATCTATCACTTTCAGGATCATATACATTATAGTCAATTCCATTTACTATACCCCTTAGTTTATCTTCATGCTTTCTAATTATACCTTCAAGTCCTTCTCCAAAGAAGCTATGTTTAATTTCCTCTGCATAAGTATTAGAAACTGTAGTAATTATATTTGAATATACAATCCCGGCTTTCATCATATTTATACATTCATTAAATTTAAGTCCGTCTTCATTTATATATTCCCTAGATAATCCAGCTATATCTTCTAATATACTATCTGGAAATATCCCTTGATATTTTAAATTGTGTATAGTAAATACAGTTTTTATATCTCTGTAAAAAAAATCTCCCTTTGCAAAATCTTTTACATACAGTGGAATAAGCCCTGTATGCCAATCATTACTGTGAATAATATCTGGTTTAAACGACAAACATCTGGGAAGTATAGTAGCAGCCTTTGAAAAAAATATAAATCTTTCTCCATCGTCATACTCCCCATAGATATTCCCTCTTTTAAAATAATACTCATTATCTATAAAATAATATATTACATCTTGATAGGTATACTGTAAAATTCCAGCATATTGTCTTCTCCACCCTAAATCTACATAAAATTCCCCAATTTTTTCCATCTGATTTCTATATTTTTCTGGAATCTTCGAATATAATGGAACTACAACCCTAATATCACAGCCTGATTTTTTTAACTCTAATGGAAGGGAACCTGCAACATCAGCAAGGCCCCCTGTCTTTATAAATGGCACAGACTCTGAAGCTGTGTATAGTATCTTCATTTTTTCAATCCTTTCTTATCCTTTGATATTTTCCAACTACATAGGGCATAGACGAATTTCCTGCAAGTCTTGCCCCCTTTTCAATATAAGTGTATTTATCTAAGATAGAATTCACCACTATAGCATCTTCTTCTATCTCTGACTTTTGCATTATTACAGAATTTTTTACTATAGCATTTTTCCCTATCTTCACACCTCTAAATATTATAGAATTCTGTACATTACCTTCTATGATACACCCATTGGCAATTAGTGAATTTTGCACATTTGCACCTTCTATATACCAAGTAGATGGCTCATCCTTTGATTTAGTATATATAGGTCCATCTTCAAAGAATAGCTCCCTTGAAATATGCTTTTTTAATAGATTTAAATTAGCATCATAATAATTTTTTATATCAGAAATATTTTCAACATGACCCTTAAATTCATAAGTATTAACCTTGTATTTTTCTCTATTATTTACCATCGCATCCCTTAGTTCATTTACATCTCCTCTTTCAAGAGAGTTCTTTATAATCTCTAGGAATACTTCTTTTTTTATAAATCCCATATCTATAAAAAGATTAAATTCTTTTTCTGTCCCCAAATTCATTCCCATTTTTAATAGATTTCCCGATTCATCTAGATGCATTTTATCTCTATATATAAAATCACCATAAGGATCATTTTGTCTTTTATATATAAGGGTAAAGTCAGCATCTGTATCTATAAAGTGTTTAAAGGCTTCATCCAATTTTACCTTTGATATAAAATTAGGATTATACACTAGTACATACTTTTCTTTTGATTGTCTAAAAAATTCTTCAGCACTGTAGAAATGTTGTAAATTCCCTTTAGGCATTCTCATATTTCCATCTAATATAGGTGGAAATAAAAACAATCCATTGAATCTTCTATTTAAATCCCAAGGATTTCCATTGCCAATATGATCCATTGTAGATCTAAGCTTTTGCCCCGTAAATAAAGCTATACTCTTTATTCCATGATTTACCATATTGGATAGACTAAAGTCTATAAGTCTATATCTACCACCATATGGCAACATATAAGAAGGTCTATGTCTACAAAGATTTCCAAAATTATTTTCATTATTTATTCCATTTATTATTCCAATACATTTGTCCACTTTTATCCCCCCTACTCCTCTAAAATCCCTTCCTCTGAGACTAGATACACCTTATGATCATCTTTTCTACCTATTTTTTCATCTGACCTTATGGTTATTCCCTCTAGGACTACAGAATTATTCACTACTGCACCAGGTTCTATTAAGCAATTTGACATTATGACAGAATTATTTACTACTGCACCTTCTCCTATTTCTACTTCACTAAATAATATGCTATTATTTACTTCACCTAGTATATAGCAGCCTTCATTTATCAAAGAATTTGTTATTCTAGATCCATTTGCAATATATTGAGGTGGCAAATTTAAAGACTTTGTATATATTCTCCAATCCTTCTCATATAAATTTAACAGACAGTCTTTATCTAAAAGATCCATATTAGCTTCCCAATAGCTAGTGACAGTACCTACATCTTTCCAATATCCTTTATAACTCCAAGCATACATGGATTTTCCCTCAGATAACATTAAGGGCAAAACATTTTTACCAAAATCATGGACTGAGTCCTCATCTTGATGATCTTTTACTAAGTATTTTCTTAAGCTCTGCCAATTAAACATATATATTCCCATTGAGGCCATATTGTTCCTTGGATTTTCTGGTTTTTCTTCAAATTCTACTATCTTATTGTTATTATCTACATTTATTATCCCAAATCTAGAAGCATCTTCCCAAGGTACTTCCATTACTGCTATAGTTACATCTGCTTGTTTTTCTTTATGTGCTATTAGTAAATCATTATAATTCATCTTATAGATATGATCTCCTGAAAGTATCAGTACATACTCTGGATCTAATTCATCAATGAAGTCAATATTTTCAAATATAGCATTTGCAGTTCCTGTATACCAACGACCACCGTCTTCTGAGGTAAATGGTGGAAGTATTCTAAGTCCTCCTACATTTCTATCATAATCCCAAGCTGAACCTATCCCAATATGAGTATTTAATAAATAGGGTTTATATTGTGTTAGAATCCCAATATCTGATATCCCTGAATTTGTTGCATTGCTAAGGGCAAAATCAATTATTCTATATTTACCACCAAATGGAACCGCTGGTTTAGCAATATGCTTTGTGAGTGTTTTTAATCTGGATCCCTGTCCCCCTGCTAATAACATAGCTACCACTTTGTTATTAATCATATTCTCCCTCCTTAATTTACTTAAGTTTTAATAAAAGACCACTAAATCTTGGAATATCTACTGAGATAGAGTAATCTCTTCCATGAAATCCCTCATTATTAGCTTTATAAGACTTTACTCTCTTAGTTTTTCCACCATATCTTTTGTGAGCACTGTTTATCAATGTTTTATATATTCCTAGTTTGTCTACACCTATGGGGTAGGAGTTTTTTTCCACAGGTCCAAAATTAAAAATCCCTATAATTTTTTCGCCATTTTCAGATATTCTTTCAAAGGCTATAATGCTATCTTTATGATTTTCGTGCTCAATCCACTTAAACCCTTCAGAACAATCATCGAGAGTAAATAATGATTTTTCTTTTCTATATAATTTATTTAGCTCTTCTACATATCCCTTCATTCTATTATGGCTCTCATATTCTAATAGATGCCAATCTAGAGCTTGCCACTCATTCCACTCTATAAATTGTCCAAATTCGCCACCCATAAATAAAAGTTTTTTACCAGGTTGTGCATACATGTATAAATAAAGAAGTCTTAAATTTGAGAACTTGTCTTCATATTCTCCTGGCATTTTATCCAATAGAGATTTTTTCCCATGAACTACTTCATCGTGACTTAAAGGAAGTATAAATTTTTCTGAAAATGCATATAGCAGACTAAATGTTAGTGCCTCTTGTTTGTCTTTTTTCAAATAGGGGTCTGTCTCCATATACTTTAATATATCGTTCATCCATCCCATATTCCATTTAAAGTCAAACCCCAGCCCCCCATCCTCTACAGAATAGGTAAGTTTAGGCCAAGTAGTAGATTCTTCTGCTATCATTATTACATCTGGATAATTCTTTTCTACAACACTGTTTAATTTTTTTATAAATTCTACTGCCTCTAAATTCTCTCTTCCTCCATAGATATTTTTTATGTCTTTCCCAGAAAAGTCATAGTATAACATATATGCTACTGCATCTACTCTTAGACCATCAATATGATAATAATCAAACCAATATATGGCATTTGATATTAAAAAACTATGGACTTCCGGCTTAGTAAAGTCAAAATTCAGGGTACCCCAAGGCTCATTTTCTGCTTTTCTAGGGTCAATTGACTCAAAACAATATGTACCATCAAATCTAGCTAAACCATGATCATCTTTGCAAAAATGTACTGGCACCCAGTCAAGTATGACTCCTATATTATATTTGTGGCATCTATTTACCAAGTACATAAAATCCTTTGGAGTCCCATATCTAGATGTAGGGGAAAAATATCCTGTAACCTGATAGCCCCATGAACCATCGTAAGGATGTTCAGCTATAGGCATGATTTCTATATGGGTAGACCCCATCTTTCTCACATAATTTACTAATTCTTCTGCCATTTCTTTATAGGAATATTGGGTTCCATCTGGCTTTTTTCGCCAAGATAATAGATTCACTTCATAAATTGATATAGGTTCTTTAGAATAGTCTTTTTTCTTTCTATTTTCCATCCAAATATTATCTGTCCATTGAAATCCTTTAAGGTTATAATATTTGGAAGCAGTCTTAGGCCTTTCTTCAGAATGGAAAGCATAAGGATCTGCCTTTATTCTAGTCTCTCCACTAGATGAGATTATTTTATATTTATAATTGTCAAATTCTCTTACATCTGATATGGATATCTCCCATAATCCACTATTTTCAATTCTACATAATGGCAAATTGCTTTCATCCCAATTGTTAAAATCACCTATTAAATAAACTTCTCTTGCACCAGGAGCCCATACTACAAATCTTATATATTCTTTTTCATCATTCTCTATTTTATTCGCCCCTAAAAAATCATATGATCTATAATATGTACCTTCATGGAATAGATGTACATCTAAATCAGCTCTTCCAATGTAAAAATGTTCTTTTACTATTCTCTCTTCCACAATAATGCCCCCTTATATTTGAACATGTCACATGATTATACTATTGTATTAAAGAAAAATTTGTAGAAAAAAAAGGTATATAATTATTTCTTTATATACCTATACCCAAAAATGGTGTCTTCTTTCTCTATATACTCTTTTTCTACTAACTGTTTTAGTTTTTGTTCTAAATTTTCTACAGTATATGTTATACTGGTTTCCTGTTCTATTTCAACTGCTACATGGACTAGTTCTACATCATTTATAGGAAGCTTATTTGATATAATTTCAAAAAAGTCCTCATCAGTTTCCTTGGCTTTAAATTTTAATTCATCAAAGGGGTTTTCCCTATGAGGACTGGTAGTAATAGCAGCTCTAATTCTTGAAAATATAGTCCTTCCCATTGTTGCAGATGAAATAAATACATCTCCAGTTCTAAGATAGGGAAGTCTAGTTGATTCCTCCATTGTTAAGTCCGTCTCTTCTTTTATAGTTTGAATATCAGATGCCCTTACTGTTCTAAATATTAGTTTAGTATTAAGTTGAGCTGTAATAGTTTCATCTAGTAATGTAGGCCTTTGAGTTGCAAGTATTAAAAAGACTCCGTACTTTCTACCCTCTTGAGATATTTCCTTTAGTATAGATTTTGAAGGTGATTCATATCCCTTTGGTGCAAAATTATGTGCTTCATCAGTTACTATGATAAATGGGGGAAAGTATTCTGCTTGAGTTTTTTTATATAAAGCATCCTTATAGTCTCTTCTCTTGTGATAGAGATTATTTAAAAGATAAGTACTAAAAACTTGTAAAATCCTAGTGCTTCCCTGGATAACTACTAATTTCCCTACATGGAGGGATTCTTCTATTTCTCTTATATCTTTAGAAAATACACCTTCATTAGAAAGCCTTTTAAGCCTCCAAAGTATTCCCTTAACTGAATTATATGGACTTGTCCTATCATAGGTCCTATATAATTCTAGACGCATCTCCCAAGCCTTTCTCTCGTCAGAATCCCTTGCCCCATCAATTTTATTTTGAATCCTATCTGCAGAACCTTCTTCTTGGGCTTGAGTCAGCATATCAAGTCTATTGAAAAAACTATAATATGAATCCCTTGGCTTAAAAAGTACATCTACCACATTATTCATAGAATCTGTAAGATTACTGGCTGCACTTAAAAGGTTTTTTAAATCTTGAGAAGATAAATCTTCAAACTTCACTCCAATATGTGTACCAACTTGAAGACATTTAAATTTATCTTTGTAATCATAATCCTTTTCATCTAGATAATCTGCAATCTCACCAAAGTCCATTTCATAATGAGGATCTAAAATAACTGTAGGGATATTTTGATTCATTAATTCTTCTAATACTACTCTAAGACCAAAGGATTTCCCTGAACCTGAGCCTCCAAATACACCTATATGGGGATAATGATGCATAGATCTTATATCCATTATATAGGGGATTTCTCTTTGAGGCTTCAACTCTCCTTCTTCAAAGGTATAGAGTAAGTCTTTAAATTCATTATCCATATCATCTGCCATATCATCTGTATTCCTTATGACCCCAAGTACTAATCCATCTTCCTTTGAAGAATGTATCATTATATCTTTTACTTCTTCAAATTTTGGAAGTCTCACATTTGAACCTGTCTGAATAGGATAAAGTGCTTCATTGAAAAGTCTCACTTTGGATATATATATAGTATCCTCATCTACATTGTATCCTAGAGCCCTTAAGGATTCTAAAACAGAATTGTCTACAAAATCTCCATGTATATTTAATGGGATATATCGGTTAAAAGTATTTGCTTCTACCACTTCCCCTAGGAGATCTCCTTGATAAGTATCTTCTATTATCAAAAATTCATTGATTCTAAAGTTTCTCTCTTTAGAGCCTATATACACCTCTTGCTGAGTAGTTATACCTATTACTTTCACATTATCACCTCATTTTTTCTCGAATGAACAAAGTTTGCCGTTTGTTCAATTTCTCTTGTCTCTTTCTGATATAAAAAATCTTTCATATATATCTCTATCCATATATCTCTGTACCAAAGCTTTCATTAACTCATCTGATATTTTTACTTCCTTATCCACTATATCAAGCCATAGGGGTACACCTCTACTATTTTCTGGTGTTAAAGTAATTATCAATCTTGCCATTTCCTCCATACGGTCTTTTTGACTATCTATAATGTCCATACCTATAACCGTTGGAGCTAAGGAGGATCTTAAGAAAATTGAAGAATAGCCTTCAGGATCTTTTTTATTTACTTCATCTCTTATAAATATGGCTTCTTTATATTTTAATTTACCAAATAACAGCTCTCTATCGTAAAAACACTGTTTTTCATCTTCCTCTTTGTTTAATAATCTGTTTCCTATGATGCAAGTTTTTATATCCTTTATTACTCCTACTAATATAATCTCCTCTTCTTCACAAATCCTTCTTAGCTCCATCCACTTTTCATAGGCATATATATTATATCTAATAAGCCCACCATCCATTAATATGGCATATGGTTTAAATTTTTTTATACTCTCTATAGCAGCTTCCACTTCTAAGGTAGACAGCTTTATATTCTTTTGTTCTGTTATAATTCTTTCATCATTTTCTAAGGGGTTTTCTTGTTCTTCAAGAGATAGGGGGCTAAAGATATCAGCTATTATAGTTGGATTTTCTCTATATAAGGTAGATTTCCCAAGTGCTTGATAGGCTTCTACAAAATGAGGATAGGAGCCTCCTAGTTTATTTGTAGATCCATCTACTCCAAGGATTCCACCTTTTTCTTGATAAGTTTTTAAGTTTTTTTTATCTATTTTTTCTAAAGATTTTATCTCACCTATATTTTTAGAGATAAAATCCCTTAGTTCCTCAGTCTTTAAATTTATTATGTCTTTATATCTATACTTTATAGAATCATTTAAGTCTAAGAACTTGTCCTTTAATTTATTGTCTAAGCTATATATCTTAATCACCTACTTATTTTAAAGTTTTAAACTCTCTGAATACACTATGTTTTTTCTGATATTATAAACTTCTGATACCATTTTTACGCTCTCTTTTTTGCTAAATCCTTCATCTATATATTTTTGAAGTTCCTTTAATATATCAATTTCCTCTTTTTCTTCTTGCTTTCCACCTTCAAGGACTATTACAAATTCACCTTTTATTTTTTCTTTAGAATACTTTTCTATAGCTGTCTTTACATCTCCTCTATAGATGTCTTCATATAGCTTTGTTAACTCTCTTATTATAGATATTTTTCTATTTCCCAAAACATCTATAATATTTTCTAAAGTAGATAGTATCCTATGGGGAGATTCATATAATATTATAGTTCTCCATTCACTCTCTAATTCCTTTAATCTTCTCTTTTTTTCTTGCTTTTTTGAAGATAAAAATCCTTCAAATACAAATTTCTCCGTAGGAAGACCTGACACTACTAAAGCTGTAATAGAAGCACTAGCCCCTGGAAGCCCGATTATCTCTATATCTTCATCTATTGCAAGTCTTATTATATCCGCTCCAGGATCTGAAATTCCAGGCATTCCTGCATCAGTTATTATAGCTATATCTGATCCAGCCTTTAGCTTTCTTATTAATTCTTCTCCTTTTTGCCTTATATTGTGTTCATGATAACTTGTCAAAGAGTTTTTTATATCATAATGATTTAATAATTTTATACTATGTCTAGTATCTTCTGCTGCAATTAGGTCTACTTCTTTTAATACCCTTAGAGTTCTTAAAGTAATATCTTCTAAGTTTCCTATAGGAGTGGGACATATATATAGTTTTCCTGTTTCCATTTTCTCACCTATTCATTCTCATAAATTTTATATATTTCATCTGTATAATTGCCATCTTTACCATAGACTATTAATGGATCGTGGAATTTTAAATCTATTTTCCCTGATTTTACCCCTTCTATTAAAAGCAAATTTGGTTTTTTGTCTTTTTTTGCTTGAACAAATCTTATCCATTTTGGCTCTATCTTATATTTTCTCATAGTATAAAATATATCTACTAATCTATTTGGTCTATGGACTAAATAGAATTTTCCCAAGGGCTTTAGGAGATAATCTGAAATGTTTAAAATGTCTTCTAAATTGCAAGCTATTTCATGACGGGAAATGGCAAAATTTTCATCTTTATTTATTAAGGCATCTCCCTTTTTCATATAAGGGGGATTGCAAGTTATTATATCTATACTATTTTTTTTAAATCTATTATCTAAATCTTTTAAGTCTATATTTAAAATATCTATCTTGTCTTCTAAATTATTTAGCTCTACACTTCTTTTAGCTAAATCTGCTACTTTTTCTTGAATTTCTATACCATATATCTTTTCAACTTTTCTTTTACCTACTAATCTTAAGGGAATTATGCCACTACCAGTGCCCAAGTCTACTATTTTACCTTTAGCTTTGACTATATTCGAGAGAAATATTGCATCAGTACCATAAGAAAAATTGCTTTTATTTTGGATTATTTTGTAATTTGTTCCTGGTACAATATCTATTCTTTCATTTTCTCTTATCATATTTTTCACCTTTTTTATTTTATATGTAAATATGGATAACAAAAAAGACCACTAGTGGTCTTTTTTGTTATGTATTATTACTCTGCTTGCGGAGCATCTGTAGGACAAACATCTGCACAAGCACCACAATCTATACATGCATCAGCGTCGATTACATAAACATCTCCTGCTGATATAGCATTTGTAGGACATTCTGGTTCACATGCACCACATGCGATACACTCATCAGTTATATGATATGCCAAATTGTTCACCCCCTTTAATGTTTATATAAGATATTTTAACAGATTAAGTAGAATTTTAAAAGTCCAAAATTAATTTTTAATCTTAACTATATTCTGGATCTCTTTCTTCTGTTATTTCTATATCATCTATCTTGTATTGAATCAAATCATCTGTACCATCTTTTAGTCTTACCTTTACTTTAACCTTTCTCTTCAAGGTGTATGTATATAGAATGGTTCCATGTCCATCAGGCGTGATTACTCTTTGACCTACTTCTGGCATATTTTCTAATATTTCCTCATATGCTTCTTGTTCATACTTTAAGCAACACATAAGCCTCCCGCAAAGTCCTGAAATTTTAGTTGGGTTTAGTGATAGACTCTGCTCTTTTGCCATCTTAATAGACACTGGTTCAAATTCTCCTAAAAATTGAGCACAACAGCACATCTTACCACAAGGACCTATTCCACCTAGCATTTTAGCTTCATCTCTTACTCCAATTTGTCTTAATTCAATTCTAGTTTTAAATATGGAAGCTAAGTCCTTAACAAGTTCCCTAAAATCTACTCTACCATCTGCAGTAAAATAAAATATTACCTTATTATTATCAAATGTATATTCCACATCTATAATCTTCATTTCTAATTTATGTTCAGTAACTTTTTCTTCACATATTATCAATGCTTCTTTTGCTTTTTTCTTATTTTCTCTATGAATGGCAAAATCTTCATCTAAAGCAATTCTTAACACCTTTTTTAAAGGAGATACAATTTCTTCTTCCTTAATCTCTTTTGGTCCTACTACTACATGTCCAAATTCAATTCCCCTGGCAGTTTCTACTACTACAAAATCATTGAAATTAACATCTATATCATCAGGATCAAAGTAATATACTTTTCCCGCTTTTTTAAATCTAACCCCTACAACTGTAATCATCTATAATTCCTCCTGTATACTAAAGAGCATGGTTTCTATTGACAATTGGTAGTTCATATTTTTATTAATATTTATCTTAGTTAGTTCTATCTTTTCTATTATATCATTAATTTTACTAGAGTCCATAATAGATTGTAAGGATAAATTTTGTAATTTATCCTTATTAACCAATAAATCACTCTCTCCAATTTCCTTGTATATAGAAAGATCTCTAAACCAATAGAGGAATATATCCAGTATTTCTTCAATCTTTTCTTTATTTTCGTTGAAAAATTGGATGGAATTAAAGATTTTTGTTGTATTACCTTTTATAATATCATCTATTAATTGTATTATTATATCTCTATCTGAAAAAAAGTTATCCTCCATACAAAGAGATATACTCTTACCTATAGCTCCCTTTGTAAAACTTTGAATAAATCTAGCTTGACTTTCTCTTTTATTATATTTTTCTACTAGTATTTTTACTATTTTTTCACCTTCTACAGGATAAAAATTGATTCTTTGAGTTCTAGAAAGAATCGTTGAAAGAAGTCTATTAATATTAGAAGATATAAGAATTATATTTACATATGAAGGTGGCTCTTCTAATGTCTTTAATAGACTATTTTGAGCTTCTATAGTCATCTTATCACTTTCATCTATTAAAAATATCTTCTTTTTAGATTGAAATGGAGATGTTAGAGTATTCTTAATTAATTTCTCTATTTCTTCTTTTTTTATAGTCCCATTCTCAGGTTTTATAATTGAAAAATCCGGATGATTAAAATGATCAAACTTTAAACAGGAACTGCATACATTACAAGGCTTATCCAATTCTTTTTCACATAAAATCGTCTTAGAGAGTACAAATGCTACCTTTTTTTTGCCTATACTCTCCTCTCCCTCAAATAAGAAACTATGGCTGAGACTTTTGTTTTGTAGAGATTTTTTAAAAACTTCTATATTCTTTTCGTGTCCAATTATATCATTGAAATCCATTTATCTCTCCATTCTAAACTCTCATATACTTATCTACATCCAATATAAATAAATTTGCTCCTGCAACATCTGATTTTCCAACTACTTTTTTACCATGTTTTACTTCACATTTAGATCTTATTAAAGATATTGTCTTATCTAAGTTCTCCTGCTCAGTCCCTATTAAAAGAGTAGTGTTACCAGCCTTTAGAAATCCTCCTGTGGAAGCCAATTTAGTGATTCTAATATTGTTTTCCATTAAAGTCTTTATGATTTCATTTGAATATCGATCTTCTATTATAGCTATTATAAGTTTCATAAAATCACTCCTATATCCTAATATGATCTTCTACATCTAAAATAAATACTGTGGCTCCTCCTACTTTAACCTCCAAAGGATAGGGTATATAGGTATCCCCTGGCATAGATACAGTTAATAGAGATGTAGGAATTTCACGTGTCTTACAATTTTCTTCAATAATATCCATTATATCTTTTACCTCATCCTCCTCTACTCCTATTAAAAGAGTTGTGTTTCCAGCCTTTAAAAATCCTCCTGTAGATGAAAGCTTCGTAACCCTATATTTTTTTTCTGTCAATTCCTGTATTAGAATTGGAGCATCTTGATCTTGTACTATAGCAACTATAAGTTTCATTATCTTACCTCCCTAAGATTTATTGTCCTTTGAATTTCTAGTATACTTTCTTGTAATACTACTTCTATAGGCTTTGTAGCATCTATTATTTTTATATTTTCAGGGTACTTTTTAATTAAGTCTGTATATCCATTATATACCCTTGTGTGAAAGTTATTACCCTCTAATTCTAATCTATCTCCACCTGATTTTTTTGTCTTTCTTAGTAATGCTGTTTTTGGGTCCACATGAAAAAACAAGATTAAATCTGGGTATACTCCATCTATGGCAAAGTCATTTATATTTTTTACATTTTCTACTCCCAAATCTCTACCTACCCCTTGATACGCAAGACTTGAAAGTACAAATCTGTCACATATTACTACTTTACCTTCATCAAGAGCAGGCTTTATTTTTTCATGAACATGCTGAGCTCTAGAAGCTGCATATAGCAAAGCTTCTGTATGGGCATCCATATCAGTATTATTGTTATCCAAGATAATTTTTCTAATATTTTCTCCTATTAGAGTACCTCCTGGCTCTCTTGTAACAATAAAATCTATATTTTTATCCTTTAAATAATCTTTTATCAAATTTGTTATTGTAGATTTCCCTGATCCATCAGGTCCCTCTAAGGCAATAAAAAGTCCTTTCAAAAAAACAACCCCTTTGTCATAACTAGTGTTTGTTCTATATTATACTCCATCTAGGTAAAAAATTAAACCCTGATTAGTTTACAGGGTTTAATTTAGGACTTTCATCTATGTAATAGCCGAGAAGAATTCTTATCAAGTTTTTATATTTATCATAATTGGAATCATTGATATCCACGTTTACGATTTCTTCTATGCAAGCTTTGCATATATTTATCTTAAATAAACTTATATTATCATGACTGTTACCACAAATTTTACAATTCATAATACCATCTCCTTACCATTTTTACCTATTATTTCCTTATTAATATATTTTATTCAAAATATATTAATTTGTGCTTGGCAAGGTAAATTTATAATAAAAAAACAGATAAGTTAACTTATCTGTTTTCTAATTATTCTTCGTCTTTATCTTCAGAAACCAATGGAACATCATCTGCATCCACTTCAGCTTCTTCATCTACTTCTTCCATTGAAGGTGCAGATAATACACACACTGCCGTATCTAATTCAGTAAGTATATCTATAGTCTTATCACTTGCAATATCCAAGTCTCCAACTAATTTTGGTGTATCAAAGTCCATATCTGCTACATCCACATTTGCTCCATGTGGTATATTTCCTGGTAGACATTCAACTTCTACTTGATCCAGCAATTGAGACAATACTGATGGTTGAAGCTTAATATTGTCCCTATTGTTTAAGTGAATAGGAATATTCATCTTAATCTTTTCATTCATATTTAACCCTTGGAAATCAATGTGAATAATTTGATTTTTCACTGGATGTCTTTGAATTTCCTTTATTACTACTGGTTCAGTTTTACCATCTAATTCTAAGTTGATAATAGATGTAGTACCTGCTTCTCTATAAATCTTTAAGAAACCCAGATTATTAACTTGAATACTCTGTGTATCTTCTCCTTTTTTGTAGATTACCGCTGGAATCATTTCATCCGCTCTCAATTTATTTACTTTATTACTACCAATTTCAGTTCTTTTTTCTATTTTCATCTTTAGCGATGACATAATAATGCCCCCTATTCATTTATATATAGTTATATATATCATATTTTCCCCATTTATGCAAATTGCTAAACTACAAAATTACTTGAAGTATTAGGAGTAATATAACTCCAGGGATACCTAAAAATCCAACTATAACTGCATTTAAGGGATTTAATGCTATAGCAAGATTAAAAATACCTCCTACTAAATTAAATATAAATAAAACTACTCCGCCCATTAATCCATTTATAAGTAACTTTATTAAAATTTTAATTGGAACTACTAAAATCATTCCAACTATATAAAGCAAAAGAAGTCCAATTAAATATGCTCCTATTGTACCAAACGGCATAAAAATCCCTCCACACTATATTATTATACTATAAATATAGAGTAGAATCCAAATAAATATTACACATTTCTTTCTTTTTTAAATTTTTTTAACAAATATGTGTACTTTCTCTTAGATGCTTCTATATCATAAATTGCAAAATCTACTAAATCAGTATCACTTACAAAGTGGAAATACTCCTCTTTTTCCATCCACTCTTTGTGAGCATCTTGAATTAATTTTATTCTTTCCCTGTCTTCTCTTTCCTCAGCACTTAGATCTTCAAATCTAAATATACTCTTTATGATTCCATTTATAAGTTCAGATACTTTTTCTTTTACTTTTAGTAATTTTATTTTCACTATAATCAACCTCCAACTTTTACCATAACTATTGACAAAAGCTGGAGAATATATACCTTTTTCTAGTGACTGTGTCCAAATAAACTAAGACTTACTGCCATTACCATCATCCCTATTATGAAGCCGTATACAGATGTATGGTGGTCCTCATATCTTTGAGATGTTGGAAGAAGCTCATCTACTGCAACAAATATCATTATACCTGCTATCAAAGAAAATAGTACTCCAAATAATATATCACTAAAGAATTTATACAACAATAAATATCCAATAATTGCACCTAAAGGCTGGCAAAGTCCTACCAATATTGTATAAAACATTGCCTTTTTTTTACTTCTTGTAGAATAATAAATTGGAATTGATATAGCCATACCTAGAGGTATATTGTGCATAATTACAGCTGCAGATATTGGGACTGCAAGCATTATATCATTTAGTCCTGCAGTAAATATGGCAAGACCCTCCGGAAGATTATGAATAGCTATTGCTATGGCAGATACAATACCCAGATTGTTTAGATGGCCTCCATCTCTATGTATATGATGATGTCCACTATGACTATGATCATGATGCTCCCCACCTAATAAATGAACTATTTTTTCAATTATTGCTGTAATAATCATTCCACTAAAAAATGCTACTAATGCCAATACATGACCTGTCTCATGACCTATATTTCTCTCTATTAGATTAATGCCTTCAGGCAATATACCCATAAAAGAGACATATACCATTATTCCCGCTGAAAAACTTAAAGAAAGAGCTAAAAACCTTTTATTAGTCTCCTTTGCAAAGAAAGATATAAGGCTACCTATTCCCATTGAAAGACCTACTACTAATGTAAGTCCAAAACTCTGTAAAACATTTATAATATTGATATCCATGTTTTCCTCCAATATATATGATTTATACTTATTTTATCTTAAAAATTATCAAAAATCTAGAGAATTCCATCTAAAAAATGTTATAATTGTATATAGATTATAATTTAAGGGGTGGTTCTATGTCTATTGATTATATATGCAGCGAATGTGGTAAAAAGTACTCACCATATGATTTTCCATACATATGCACCTGTGGAGGTATGCTAGATTTAGATAACTTTGAAAAAGTTCTTTCTCTAAATAGTATATTGAAAGAAGAGTGGAGCCTATTTAGATACCTAAAAGCTCTCCCATTTGAAAATAACCAATCAATTTGGAAGGATGTATCCATGGGTGAGGGACTCACTTCATTAGTTCCACTAGACCCTGAAAATACTAATATATTAGTTAAAATGGACTATATGATGCCTACACTTTCCTTTAAAGATAGAGGTGCTAGTGTATTAATTTCAAAAGCAAAGGAATTTGGAGCTAAAAAAGTAATCCAAGATAGTAGTGGAAATGCAGGTAATTCCATAGCTGCATATGCTAAAAGAGTTAATATTGACTGTGATATATATGTTCCAGAAACTACTTCACCTAAAAAAATAAAAATGATACAATCCCATGGAGCAAATGTCCATATAGTTACTGGGTCAAGGGAAGATACTGCTAAGGCTGCAAGACAGGCTGTAGAAAACGGAGAGGGCTTTTATGCAAGTCATGTATACAATCCTTACTTCTACCAGGGCACTAAGACTTATGTCTATGAAATTTATGAGCAATTAAAAGGTGATATGGTAGATACTTTAATTATTCCTGTTGGAAATGGAACACTTTTACTTGGAGCTTATTATGGATTAAGAGATTTAATGGATTTAGGACTTATAAAAAGTATGCCCAAAATTATAGGTGTCCAGTCTGATAGATGCTGTCCTATATATAAAGCTCTTAAAGAAGATTTAGACTATGTAGAAGAAGTTGAAAATAAAGGTACTCAAGCTGAAGGAATTGCCATAGCAGCTCCTAAAAGAGGCAAGCAAATCTTAAAAGCCATGAGGGAAACAAATGGAGACATAATCACTGCGCCTGAAGATGAAATACTCTCTACTCAAATAGACTTAGCCCAAAAAGGTTTTTTTGTAGAAATAACAACTGCTGCCACTTTTGCAGCCTTTAATCATAATTATAAAGACAAGAGCTCTTTAGGGAAAGTAGTATTACCCCTTTGTGGAGCAGGGTTAAAATCAGAAAAATAGATTGTAAACCATAAGCTTAAATGCTATAATAGTGAATAGTATTAAGTGGTCGATTAGCTCAGTTGGCTAGAGTGCTACGTTGACATCGTAGAGGTCACTGGTTCGAGCCCAGTATCGACCACCATTTTATAAGCTAAATTAACGAACCATAGTGGGTAAACAAAAGAGATAAACCTAGTTTATCTCTTTTATATATTCATATAAAAATCTAGAAGCTCTATATAAATCCTCTATTCTTATGTCTTCCTTTGGATTATGACTTATACCTTCCTTATTTGGTATAAATATCATCCCCGTCTTATAATTTGGTGCAAATCCCATAGCATCATGGCCTGCTCCACTTGGCATCTTTTTAAAGTTTAAATTTAAATCCTCAGCTTTATTTTCTAGTCCTTTTATTATTTCCATACTAAGTTCTACAGGCTCTTCATGATATATTTCTTCTAAATCATATGATAATCCTCTTTTTACTGTAACTTGTTTTATAAATTCTTTTAAGTTTTCTACTACCCTATTTATACTTTCACTTTGGATACCTCTTATATCTATTCCTAAACTTATTTGTCCAGGAACTACATTCATTGCATTTGGCAAAGTCTCACATATCCCTACTGTGGCAACTGTAGAATTTGACATTTCTTGTTGGCCATATTTTTCTACAGCTAATATAATCTCTGAGGCTCCACATAAAGCATCTCTTCTCATATCCATAGGAGTTGCACCGGAGTGATCCTGGCGTCCCTCTATGTTTAGCATAAACCTTCTTGGGGCGGCTATTGATGTAACTATTCCTAGGTCCATATTTTTATCCCATAAAACTCTACCTTGTTCTATATGTATTTCAAAATATCTCTTAATATTTGGTAATTTAAATGTATTTTTTAAAAATCCTTTTTCATCTAAAATACTATATAGAGCTTTTTTATTTTCATCTACTATATTAGATAATTCTTCCTTGCTAATTTTCCCAAGGGCTAGATTGCTCCCAATTGTAGCTTTTCCAAATATACTTGTTTCTTCTGCTCTAAATGCAGCTACCATAACAGGTATATCTAGATTGCTTTCTTTTATCCACTTTAAAATAAGTAAGCCTGCTAGAACACCTGCTACTCCATCATATTTACCTCCATTTGGCACAGAATCTAAGTGAGAGCCTATCAAAGTATATTCTTCTGCATAATCATTTATATATATAAATGTATTTCCATAAGCATCTACACTGGTTTTCAACCCTATATTTTTGCAAAATTCGGATAATTTGTCGTGCATAAAATCTTCTTCTACAGAGTAGGCTAATCGGGAAACTCCACCTAAGGTGTCTTTTCCTATTTCATCTAATTCACAAAACCATTTTTTTAAGTTTTCCACTATAATCCCCCTTCTTTACTAATATTACCTTAATAAATATAAGAGATAACTTGAAGGTTATCTCTTATATTTTAGCTCCATTTAATCAATTTTTTCTCTGTAAATTCTGCTACTAAGTAGAGTACTAATCCTATTAAACTTAGTACTACTACTGAGGAAATGACCAGCTCTATATCGTATGTTTCATTTCCTAATGTCAATAGGTATCCTAATCCTGATTTTGCTCCTATCATCTCTCCTATTACTGCTGCTACAATAGCTTGCGTAAGAGCTACCTTAACTCCAGAAAGGATTGCCTTTAAAGAATATGGCAATTCAATAAACAAAAACTTTTGTAATCTTGAAGCATCTAATATCTTCATAAAGTTCATAATGTTAGAATCAATACTTCTTATAGCTACCACTTCATTTATCATGATGGGGAAGGATACAACCAGTACTACAATGGCAATTTTAGACTCTAATCCTAAACCAAACCATAATATAAATAGAGGAGCTAAAGAAATTTTAGGCGCTGTTTGCACAATTAGTACAAGGGGCATAATTAATTTTTCAATTAATTTAGATTTAGCCACTATATAGCCTAATACCATACCTAAAGCTATCCCAATTCCAACTCCTATAAACACTTCTTTTAAAGTAGTAACCACATGTCCTACTAGATTTTCATTTGTAAAAATATTTATAGTTCCAGAAAGAACTTGTTCAGGTTGGGGGAGAAGGTAGGAAGGAACATCAAATAATGCAATATATCCCTTCCAAATCAAAATCAAAACCGGGAATACCAATATAGGTAATACTATCTTTCTTATCTCCCTATTTTTCATTTAATTTACCTCCAATTAATCAGCTTGATAAATTAATTCTGATGCATCAAATTGTCCATTTATTACTTCATATTCATTTAATATCTCAATAGATTTGTTCCACTTGTCTAAATCTGCAGCACCTAATCCATTTTCGTCTGTGTTTTCACTTTGCCATAAATAAGGTATAAATACTTTTTCTAATATTTCTGTAACTATTTCTTCTCTTCCTGCAAAGCTATCAGCATATTTTTCTACAGATAAATCTACAGCTTCTCTTGCATTTCCATCTATAACATATTGTAATCCTTTATCCAATCCATTTTTAAAGCTTTCAATTAGCTCAGGATCTTCTTCTATAAGATCTTCACTTGAAATTAAAACATTTCCATGAGATGGAAGATAGTCATCAGAAAGTATATCTTCTACTTCAACACCTTGATTTTGCATCTCTATTGTTCTCAACATAGAAAATACTATTACATCTACTTGATCAGTTACAAGGGCATTTACAATAGCTCCTGTTCCTATTACTTCTAATTGTATATCATCTAAAGTAAGTCCAGCATCTTCTAACATTATTTGTAATTGAATGTAGTTTGGACTACCTAGAGATGTTACAGCTACTTTTTTACCTTTAAAGTCAGCAGGAGTCGCAATTCCTGAGTCTTTTTTAAATATTGCAGCTCCTAATCCATTTTGATAAGTTGTATGAACAACTTTAACTGGAATATCTTGAGTCTTTGCTGCTATAACTGAATCAGCATTTGGAAAACCAAATTGAACATTTCCAGCAGCTACATTTTTTACGATTTCTGCAGCAGCTGCATAGTAAAATTCTACATCTAATCCTTCTTCTTCAAAATAACCTTTTTCCTTTGCTACATATAGAGGAGCATAATAAGGAACAGCTGCTCCGTCAATTTGGATTGACACTTTCTTTAATTCTTCTACATCACCATTATCTGATGTATCTTCATTGTTTCCTGAATCACTACATCCTGCAAGTACAGTTAAACTAAGACTTAATACAAGTATTAATGCTAAAAACTTATAATTCTTCTTTTGAAATTTCATGTTTTTCCTCCTATTATTTTAAAAGTCTATTATATATTTTGGTGCTGGTTTTTAAGGCAATTTCACAAAGCCTTCTCTGAGGTTCTGCATAGTCAAGCAACCACTTATTACTTATTCTATTACAATGGGTAGTGCAAATGCTTGCAGCTCTAACCCCATATATAGAGCTTAAGGTAAAGATTGTCTCTGCTTCCATTTCAATGTTTAACACATTTAAGCCTATAAATTTTTCATATAGCTCTTTTACTCTTTTATCCCCACTATCAAAGGGATCTCTACCTTGTCCTCTATAAAATGAACCTACAGATGCTCCTATACCTAAAAAACAATTTTCTTTTTCTTCCATACAAGTTTCTTTTAACATACTAACTAATTCAAAATCTGCTACTGCAGGATACTCTGGCATAGCATAAAATACGGAAGTACCTCCCATCCTAACAGATGCTGTATTTAAGATAAAATCTCCACAATTTATCTCTTCCTTTAAAGCCCCTGTACCTCCAATTCTAATAAGAACTTTAGCTCCTAATTGAATAAGTTCAGTAACAGCAATTTCAGTAGATGGTCCACCTATTCCTGTAGAGCAAATAGTTATTGGATGTCCATTATAAAAGCCTTTACCTACTTTGTATTCTCTATTACTAGATACTATCTCAAACTCATCTAAAAATTCTCTAAAGAACTCTACCCTTGCTGGGTCTCCTGGGAGTAGTACTACTTCACTTATATCCTTTGCTTCACATCTTAAATGGGGTACCTTGTTGTCATACAAAGGTTTATCGGCAGTAGTATACACACTTTCACCTCCTTATTTTGTCTTAGCTATCTGAGATTCATGCCAATATAACAGTTTTCTCTCTGTGATATTTACTAATTCATAAAAGATTATACCAACTATTATAGTAAATATAATGCCTGCAATCAATAGCACAGTATCAAAAATAGAAGAAGCGTATATAAGTATATACCCTAGTCCTTGCTTTCCTGATATCCACTCAGCAACAATTGCACCTATAACAGCTTGAACCATACCTACTTTTAATCCTGAAAATATCATAGGCATAGCAGATGGTATCTCAACTTCCTTAAAAGTTTGTAGCCTAGATGCATTTAAGATTTTCATCAAATCCCTTACATTCTTTGGAATAGACCCTATACCAACTATGGTTCCTTCCATAACAGGGAAAAATACCATTGATACAATTAATACCAATTTGGAAGTCATCCCAAGACCAAACCAAATTACAAATAAAGGTACTAAGGCAATCTTAGGTGAAGCTTGTGCAAATATTAAATATGGCATAAGTGCATCCTTTAAAATCTCTGATTTTGCAATTATATATCCAAAACCTATGCCAAGTACTATCCCTAATATATAGCCTAAAAATATTTCTCCTGTAGTTACTAGAAAATGAATCCAAACTTCTCCACTTACAATCATTTCATATAGCCTTTTAAATACAGGCATCGGACTAGGCATCATATATTGGGGTACATCATTGATCTTTACATATAAAGACCAAATCAATACAAATACACCTAGGGATAGAGTATATTCAGTAATAGTTTTTATAAACTTTGAATCTCTAAGAGTCTTCACTCTAATACCTCCCTTAAGTATTTCGTATAAGAATTAAATTTATCTCCATTTCTAGTCTCAAGATCTCTAGGTCTAGGTATATCTATATCTAAAATTTCTTTTATCCTACCAGGTCTAGGAGACATTACTATAACCCTATCTGATAAAAATACAGCTTCTTCAATACTGTGAGTTACAAATAATATTGTCTTTTGAGTCTTTTCCCAAATCTCTAGTAATTTCATATTTAAAGTGTCCCTAGTCAAAGCATCTAATGCTCCAAATGGTTCATCCATAAGTAATACTTGGGGATCATAAGATAAGGATCTAACTATAGATGTCCTTTGTTTCATACCTCCAGATAACTCTCTAGGAAGTGAATCTTTAAAATCTGACAATCCAGCTATTTCTAATAACTGCTCCAAATATTCTTTATTTTTTTCATTCACCATTTTTTTTATTTTTAGGGGAAATATTACATTTTCATATACAGTCTTCCAAGGAAGTAAGACAGAATCTTGAAACACAAATCCTATATCTTCTACTGCATCTATTTCTTCACTAAACTGAATTTCTCCACCATTGTACTTTTCTAAATTGCTAATAATTTTTAAAAGTGTAGACTTACCACATCCTGAAGGACCAATTATAGAAATAAATTCACCTTGTTTTACTTCTAAATTTATGTCCTTTAGGGCAATAGTTTCCTTTCCAAAAGTACTTTTGTACACCTTTTGCAAATCTTTAATAGCTAAAAAACTATTATTTTTCATTATAGCACCTCCTCTTTAGTTTTCATTTTACCAATAATATCTTTTACAGATAAATGATTATTATTAATTAAATATTTTTCTATACCATCTATAATCTGAATCATAGAATTAGGTCTTGAAAAGTTTGCTGCTCCAACTTGTATAGCTGTTGCACCAGCCAATAAATATTCTACAGCATCTTCCCAATTAGCAATGCCTCCCATACCTATAATTGGTATATCTACATTGTTAGCAACTTGCCATACCATTCTCAATGAAATCGGTTTTATTGCTGGACCTGAAAGACCTCCAGTTATATTTGCAAGCTTAGGTTTCTTAGTATTTATATCTATAGCCATTCCTAAAAAAGTATTAGTTAAGGATATTGCATCAGCAGAAGCCTCTTTTGAAGCTTTTGCAATAGACACGATATCGTTTACATTTGGAGTGAGTTTTGGAATAATAGGCTTATCGGATATAGCTTTTATCGCTTTGACAATCCTATATGTATCTTCAGGATTCATTCCAAATGCCTTTCCCTCTTTTTCTAAATTAGGACAAGATATATTTAATTCTATCATAGAGCAAGCTTCTTCTCTATTTAAAATTTCTATACTCCTCTTAAACTCATCTACAGTAAATGCAGATACACTAACTATAGTTGGTGTATCAAACTTAGAATAAAATTTTAAATCTCTATTTATAAATTTTATAATTCCATCATTTTGAATTCCAACAGAATTTAAAATACCACAGGGTGTTTCAGCTATTCTTGGAGTTGGATTTCCAAGTCTTGGTTCATAGGTAATACTTTTAGGCACAATTGCACCTAGTTTATTTGCATCTATTAATTTGCAATTTTCTATTCCAAAGGTACCAGAGGCTGACATTACAGGATTTTTAAATTTAATACCGGCTATTTCTACTTCTAAATTTATATTATTCACTAAAGATCACCTCATTTACTGGAAAAACTGGACCTTCTTTACATACTGTTTTATGTCCTGATTTAGTTTTGCATACACAAACTAAACAAGTCCCAATTCCACAGGCCATCTTTTCTTCTAAGGAAATATATGCTTCTATTTCTTTGTGTTTACTGTTTATATCTCCTACCACTTTACCAATTCTGTTTGAACCACAAGTGAATATTTGATCCGGATTTTCCGATTCAATAATTTGCTCTAACAAATCAGTCATATTCTCCATACAGCTAGTTCCTATATCATCATAAAGATAGTATACCTTGCAGCCAAGCTCAGTTAGAAAGTCGCCTCCGAGAGTATCTCCATTTTTTTTAGCACTTAATATAGCTATTACCTCTTTACCCATTTTTCTTGCCTTTTCTCCTACATAAATGACAGATGCTGCTCCTACTCCCCTACCAATGATAATTATTGGCTTTTCATTTGAATTTATTTTATAATTATTTCCCAAAGGACCTAGAACCTCTATAAAATCACCTGGCAATTTGTGAGATAATAATCTAGTTCCTTTTCCTTTCATTACATAAACTATTTCTATAGTCTCTTTTTCCCTATCAAATCTATATATACTAAAGGGTCTTTTTAATAGTTCCTTCTCATCACTACATTGTAAGTTAAGAAATTGACCTTCTTTAATTTCTGAAGATATAGATTTACTTTGAAGAATTAAATGATGATATTTGTGATTTAATTTTGTGTTTTTTAATACCTGACATTGCTCTATAATCATAAGATGACCCTTTCTAATTTTTATGTCATATGTAGTTTATAAGTTCATACATCCTAATTTAAAAGATATAGACCTTGCAGTTATTTTTAAATCAGAAACTTTTTCTGATATATTATTATTTTTATCCTTGATCCAAATCATAGATAGACTTGCTATTACTTCACAATTTTTATCTCTAATAGGAGCTGATATCCCTATAACTCCCTCTTCAAACTCTTCATCACAAACAGCATACTCATCTTTTTTTATTTTATTTAACTTTTCTTTTATATTTATTGGATTAATTAAGGACTCTCTAGTATATTTATAATGTTTACCATTTTCAATAAAACTATCAATTTGTCCAGGTTCTAAGAAGGCTACAATTGCTTGAGCTGCTGAAGAACTGTTTATAGGCATTTCACTTCCAACTCTTACATAGAAATTAACTCCTTCTTCTATGTTTACAGAATCTATACAAATTATCTTTTCACCTTCTAAACTACTCAAAAATACTACTTCCCTATATTTATCAAAGAGTTCTTTTAAATGAGGTTTAGACATATTGATAAGCTGATTAGCACCTAGATATCCTCTAGCCAAACTTACAAGTTTTAAACTCATTTTATATTTATTAGTCTCTAAATCCTGACTTGCATATCCATTTTTTATAATTGCCTTTAATAGTCTATGAGTAGTACTAAGGGGTAAATCCAAAGTAGTGCTTATTTCACTAATGCTAATACCTTTTGGATATTTGCTTAGTAGCTCCAATACCTTGAAACTCCTATCTATCAACTTCATTGTTTTCCTCCTCATGGAAACGATATCCGTATAGCGGATTATAATATATAATATCACTTTATTAATCCTTTGTAAATATATTTTAAATATTAAAAATATGAAAATTCTGAGAAAGTTTAAACTCTCTCAGAATTTTCATATTTTTCTACTACCTGGTTTTATAATTTCTTTTCCCTCTTTGCACATCTGGCAATCTTCTTTATCATAAACTTTTAAATCTAGTTTTGTAGCACTATATATTGGATATTTTATATCTCCTTTACTCCTATCTACAATACAACCTATTCCTACTACCTCTGCTCCATATCCTTCTACTACTTTTATAGCTTCATATGAAGATTTTCCAGTTGTAACTACATCTTCTGCAATTAATACTTTTTGTCCCTTTTCTATGGTAAATCCTCTTCTTAATTTCATCTCTTCATCTTGTCTTTCTACAAATATGCCTGGCTTCCCAGTTTGTCTTGCAAGCTCATAGCTTACTATTATGCCTCCCATTGCTGGTCCTACAACTAAGTCAAAGTCTAAATCTTTTACTTTATCCGCAATAGCTTTAATTGCGACTTCAGCCTTATCAGGATGCATGATTAGTTTTGCACATTGTACATATCCGTCACTATGTTTTCCTGATGAAAGTAGGAAATGTCCTTCTAATAAAGCGTTTGTTTCTCTTAATAAGTCTTTTATCATTTTATAACCCCCAATATATCATCTCTCATTGTAAGTACAGCTTCTCTTGCATATTTATAAAAATTCTCTTCCCCATCTTCATAATTCTTATATGCTAGGATAATTCCCCTTGATGAATTTACTATACCACCATTTTTATCGCTTAAATATAGACCTATGTCTTCAGCTTTACCACCTTGGTGTCCATAACCAGGAATTAAGAAGAATTGATCTTTATATCTATTTCTTATTTCACTTGCCTCTTCTCTATGAGTACCACCCACTACTACTCCTATTGGGCTATATCCATTCGAACCTATATAGTCCTTTGCCATTTGGTTCAATCTATCTCCAACACTATAATATAGGGATGAATTTTCATTTCCTTCAATATTTAAATATTGAATATCCTTAGCCCCAGGATTTGAAGTTCTAAGAAGGACAAATATACCCTTATCTCCATCTTTTATATAGTCTAAATATGGAGTGATACTGTCAAAACCCATATATGGATTTAAGGTTATAAAGTCTGTTTCAAAATCTCCTTCAAAATGAGCCTTGGCATACATTTTAGCTGTAGCTGATATGTCTCCTCTTTTTATATCTCCAATAGATAGAGAGCCTTTGCTCTTTATATATTCTAAAGTTCTCTTATAAGCTAAAAGTCCTTCTATTCCATATGCTTCATAATATGCTATTTGTAGCTTATATATTGGAACTATATCCAGTGTATTGTCTATTATCATTTTATTAAATTGAAATATGACCTCATCTGTATCTCCATACTTTTCTTTTACCCAATTAGGTATATAATCCATATGGGTATCTAGTCCAAGACATACAATTCCCTTCTTTTCAACTTCTTTATAAAGCCTATCAATTATCAAAAAAATTTCCTCCTTTTATGTTTTTAAGGAAGCAACAAAAAAGTGCCTTCCTTAGGAAGGCACAGTTATCCCATATTATATGCTTTCCTTTTTGAACTCTCAGGTTCAGTTTAAAGGTATTATTCTTTTTAAAAATATCACAATTGTGAAGGCTTGTCAACTATTTTAATGTGTAAATCCTTCTCCTAATACTTCATTGACAAAACTCATCCACACAAAGGCATTAGGGTCTATTTCCTTTACTTTATTTTTAATCTTTATATATTCTTTTCTAGAAACTATGGTATTTATTACCTTTTTATCCTCATTTGAAAATCCACTTGAACCATGAAATAAAGTTACACCTCTAACTAGTTCTGTAGTTATAAACCTGGTAATTTCTCTTTCCTTTTCACTTATAATAGAAACTTTAATTCTAGTTCCAAAACCTGCTATAACCTTATCTATTACTACTGTATTTATTATAGCACCCAATAGAGCATAAAGACCTAATTCCACACCAAATACTGCTGCTCCAGATAGTACTATTAAAAAATCCGACAACAATAAAGATTTACCTATCTCTAAATGTGTAAATATGTTTATTATCTTAGCTATTATATCAGTGCCGCCTGTAGATGTATTTTGATTAAATATCATTGCCATTCCAACTCCATGGATCAAAATTCCAAATATCAAATTTAACATCATATCATCTACTATGGGTCCATCCATAGGACTTACAATTTCAAGCACAGAAACTATTGCAGATAAAGCTAAACTGGTATATATTGTATATCCTCCAAATTCCTTTCCTATAACTACAAATGCTAAAACAAATAATACCACATTAAAAATTAACATAAATATTCCTATGGGAATGCTTGGGACAATATAGTTTAAGACCATAGCAAGTCCAGAAACTCCACCTACCACTAGGTTTGCAGGAACTAAAAAATAATATACTCCAAATGCTAAAATTATAGTTCCAAAATTGATTATTAAAAATCGCTTGATATCAAATTTGTCTTTCATTATCCATCTCCTCCCCCTTTTCATCTCTCTTCCTCCATAAATTCTATGTTTAAATCCTTTAAAAATCAACCCCAAATTTTGAGAGTTGATTTTTTATCCTCCAAGGGTTATATCTTGGGTATCATACCACTTTAAAGCATCATGAAAATCTTGTTCTTTAAAATCTGGCCAATAATCAGGAACAATATAAAAGTCTGCATATACAGATTGAATAGGTAAAAAACCGCTTAATCTCCTGCGTCCACCCCATCTAATTATTAGATCTACTCTAGATATATCCTTTGACTTTAAGTTTACTATTAAATTGTTTGAAGTCTTTTCGTAATTAAGTATATTAGAAACATCCCATTTCCAATCATAGTTAACTAAAAAATTCACCTTAGTTCCACCATGTCCAAATCTCTTTCTCTCTTTTGTATAAGGTATTAATTCCTCTGGAAACATCTTTGAATCTACATTCCCCATAACTAATAAATCTGCATTTTCCTTGGCTAGCATTTCTACCGCATCTATACAAGCCTTTGTAAATGCAAGTCTTTGAAACTTAGGTCTCTTTGTATTATCAGATGTAAATCCATAAAAAGTAAGCTCTTTTATCCCAAGTTTTTCACATAGCTTAAAAGCTTGAAGTCCAGGATTTAATCCACTTTTATACCCTTTTTCTTTTGTCATTCCATTATTTTGTGCCCATCTTCTATTTCCATCAGGAATAATTGCTAAATGTTCTGGTATTCGCATAAGTATCCTCCATTCTTTTATATATATTGTTTACAATATACGAGGATTTATGCCAACAGATCTAAAAGTGTTTCGACCTATCTCCACCTATTAATTTGAGTCTAGTTCTTATCATACTTAGATTTGCTTCGCCTATTTTCTTTATGTCACTTCTTACTACTACTCCCACACCTTTTATGTGCATACCTATAAATACATCTCCTATATCTATACCTGCCTGTACCCCTACTTTTTCCACTACTACAGGATCCTCTAAAATTTCCATAGCAGCAGTTGCAAATCCTCCTCCAGCAGTTTCTACTGGAACTACATTTACAGGATCAAGTCCATTGTTGTTTGCATATTCTCTTTCTACGACTAAGGCTCTATTTATATGTTCACATGCTTGAATAACTGGATATATGTGGTTTTCTTTTAAAATAGATACTATAGTTTTGATAACTATTTTAGCAACTTCTAAATTAGTAGAAGATCCTATATACTCACCTATTATCTCACTTGTGCTACCACCAATTACAACTGCATCTTTAGGATTTAATTTTGCAGCTTCTAAAAGTTCTAAGGTTATCTGCTCTACATTTTTTTCTATATTTTTTAAATCCATTTAAATCATCTCCTCATATATAATATACCACATTATGTTTATAATAGTATAAACTGTAAACATTTTGTATATCTTATTTGCGATTTATATTAAGATATTAGATATCTCCAAAAATTTTATTTCTTTTTCTATCTTTTCTTTATTATTAAGTAATATTTCTTCTATAAACTTTAATTTTTCTTTTTCTACTCTATAGATAGGAATACTGACACTAATTGATAGTATAGGTTTATTATCGTAATATATAGGCACTGCTAGACACATTACCTGCTCATTAGATTCACCCCACTCATAGGCTATATTATTTTTCCTTACTTTATCTATTTCTTCTATTAACTTAGCTGCATTATCTATTGTCTTATCTGTCATCTTTTCCATACCATCTTTATACATCTCTAATATATGGTCATTATCATATCTAATTAATAAACATTTTCCTAAAGCTGTTGCATATGCAGGAAAGCTTTTACCTACACTAGATTCTAATCTTATAGATTGAATAGGCTCTACCTTTCCCATGTATAGGACATTTTTACCATCAAGTGTTCCCAGCTGACATATTTCTTGACATTGATCTACAATCTTCTTCATCTTTAATTCTATTGTTTTTATTATGTCTATACTATCTGTAAATGAATATCCTATTTTAAATGCTTTAGTTCCTATTCTATATTGCATTGTAGTGCTATTTAAAAACAGCATTTTTTTATCTACTAAAGTCTGTAATATTGGAGATAATGTTCCTTTAGGGATATTTGTTTCACTGCTTATATCCGTAAAAGTCACACCTTCTTTATATCTGGAAACTATAGTTAATATATCTATAACCCTCTCTGTTGGTCTATGCACTTTATTCATTAAAAATCCCTCCCCGTTTATTACTACATTATAAACTAACACATTTGAAAAAATTCATCAATCTATTTATCTTATTAAATAACAAAATAAATAAGACAGTATAGCTCTATTATGGTAACTATACCGTCTTATTCTTTCTAATACTAAGTTAATTTATATTTTATTGTTTTACACTTATTACTATCAGTTATAATTAAATTACCTCATTGTACAAACTTCCTAGTCCCTCTATTTCACATCTAATATTATCCCCTGATTTTAAAAATTTAGGAGGAGTATATCCTAAACCAACCCCAGCTGGAGTGCCTGTACTAATTATATCCCCCGGTTCTAATGTCATTGCACTAGAAAGCTCTTCTATTATCTCTTCTATCTTTATTATCATATTACTTGTATTAGAATCTTGTCTTAATTCTCCATTAACATAAGATTTAATCTGTAGATTGTTATAATCTACTTCGTCTTTAGTAACTAAATAGGGACCCATAATACTATATTCATCTAAGCTTTTTCCCCTAAACCATTGCCCATGGTCCATTTGTATATTTCTAGATGATAGATCATTAAATATCGTAAAACCAAAAACATATTCTAACGCATCTTCTTTTTTTATATTTTTGCATTCTTTTCCTATTACAACTGCAAGCTCCACTTCATAATCTAATGCTCTATCCAAATCAAATCTTCCCTTAATGTTTTCGTTCGGTCCCATTATTCTAATAGCTCTTTTCCCAAAATAACTTGCTGTAAATTTTTCTTTGATATCAAATCCTAATTCTACAATATGATCTTTGTAGTTTTTCCCAACACATATGATGTCATGTACAGGTTTTACTATTGGAGACATTACTTTTACTTTTTCAACAGAAATAGAGTCTATGTCTTTTTTCATAGATTCAAAATCTATATCTTTGTAAGACTTTATAACATCGATCATATTATTACTATTTACTTTATAAACTATATCATTTTCAATAAATCCTATATATTCTTCGTTTTCATGTAGATAAGTTAAAAATCTCATATAGATGCTCCCTTTTAAAATTATTTTTATACGAAATTAGCTCCCCTTTGAATGGCAGTTTCCATATATCCTAAAGACTCAGCTTTTGTAAGTTTTCCATTACAATACTCAATTAACCTATCTAACAATTCTTCTCCTAGCTTTTCTATAGTAGTTTCACCATATATAACTGGACTTGCATCAAAGTCTAAGTTATCTTCCATTGTCTTATATGTTTCTCTATTTCCTGTAATTTTAACTATAGGTGATATTGGGTGTCCAGTTGGAGTGCCTCTACCTGTGGTAAATACAACAATTTGACATCCTCCTGCTACCATTCCAGTTACAGATGAAGCATCATTACCTGGAGTATCCATTATTACAAGTCCTTCTTTTGCTTTTAACTGTTTAGAATAATCATAAACATTATTTATAACTGAATTTCCACCTTTGTGTATGCAACCCAAAGACTTTTCTTCAAGAGTAGTAAGGCCTCCATCCTTATTTCCTGGTGATGGATTACCATCTCTTACATCTTCTCCTGTATTTACCTTTATATGATCCTCATATCTATATATAATTTCATATATTCTATCATGTATTTCTTTATTTTTTGCTCTTTTAGCAAGTATATGTTCTGCACCTATAAATTCTGTTGTCTCACTTAAAACACTGGTACCTCCTGCTTCCACTAATAAATCACTTAGAGCTCCTACTGCTGGATTAGATGCGATTCCTGAAGTTGGATCTGATCCACCACATTCAGTTCCTAGTATTAGTTCTGATATCGGAAACTCTTCTCTCCTCAACATGTTAGCTTCAGATGCCATTTCTTTAGCAAATCTAACTGCCTTTTCTATAGTTTTGAGTGTTCCACCTTCTTCTTGAATAATTATATTCTCAATAGGTTTATTAGTTCTTTTTTCTATAGCTTCTTTAACTAAATGCATTTGAGCATTCTCACAACCTAATGCTACTATTACTACTCCATATACATTTGGGTTAGCTGCAAAACCAGCCATGGTATCCATAGTATAAACAAAGTCATCTCCAACTTGAGAGCAACCTAATTGGTTATTAAATGTAACTGCACTTTCAACTTGACTAGCTATAATTCTAGTGGTATCTGATGCACAAACACTTGCTGGTAATATTAAAATATGATTTCTAATACCCACTCTTCCATCTTCTCTTTTATAACCCCAAAATGTTCTCATTATTTTACCTCCCATTTAAGCTTCTAATTTTTCTCTTGAATCTTCAACATTATGTGTATGAACATGCTCACCTTTTTTTATATCTGAGCCAGCTATTCCTATATGTTCACCATATTTAATTATATGTTCACCTTCTTTAATATCATCTTTTGCTAGTTTATGATAGATTTTAACATCATCTAAAGCTTTAAAGCTTAATCTTTCATTATTGATTACATATTCTACTTGTTCACCTTTTTTTATGTTCTCAATAGCAACAATAACATTATCTTCATCACTAATACGTATTGCATTAATCATATTATTTCCTCCCTAATTTAAATATTTTTTAAATATTTCTTTTGCCTTATTATATTTATCATCATCTATAAGATCAAAAGGGAATAGAGTTGTGGTATTTATATCTAATCCTCTTTCTTTCATAAGCTTTTTAAATAATAAAGAGAAATTACTATCTATTGAATATAGTTGCATTAAATCATCAATCTTTTTTTGGATTTTTACTATTTGATCAAAATTTCCTGCTTTTGTCTCTTTGATCCAATTACTCCATAACTCAGGTAAAATATTAGATATAGCTGATATACAGCCAACACCGCCTGCCATAATATTCGGAATAAAATGATTGTCAAAACCTGAATAAATCCTAAAATCTGGTCTATGTTCTAAGACTTTACATATACACTCTTTAGTATGGGCTACTGATGCTGTAGAATCTTTCATACCTTTAATATTTTTATGCTTTATCGCGAGTTTAGTTAAAGTTTCAGCATCTATATCAAACCCCGATCTTGCTTCAAAATTATATATATAAATATCTCCTTTAACATCTCCAGCCAATCTATCAAAATATCTAAATACTTCATCTTGACTTATTCCAAAGTAATAAGGTGGGATTATTAAGACTCCATCTGCACCTAACTCAAAGACATAATTACTAAGTTCTACTGTTTCATTATAATTCATTGAACTAGTTCCAGCTAAAACTTCCACTCTCTTATTAACTTGTTCTAAGTAAAACTTTAAAAACTTTTTTCTCTCTTTAAAAGAGATATCTGGGAATTCACCTGAACTACCTAGGGGAACAACTCCATCTACTCCATTTTCTATTAAAAATTCAATAACTTTCTTGTTACCATCATAATCAATTGTCTCATCTTTATTAAAAACTGTTATTGTTGGTGTTAATATTCTGTATTTCATCTTTATTCTTATCCTCCTAATTTACTATTTAACGGATACTGCGGACTACCATGTTTTTTAACCCACCAACTTGTAATAAATGGAATTGCAATAGCTGTAAATACAGTTGATGCTGCTACTTGAGTAGTAGCTGTCGCTACATATGGTGCCCAAGCTGGATCTAGAGTTGCAACTACAGCTGGAACTGCTATAGCATTACCTGCAGTTGTAGATACTGCCCAACCTGCATATCCTGGTCTTTTATTTAATTTTCTATCCATAAATACTACAAATGGTCCACTAATAAGTACTGTTATTAAACCAAGAAGAATTCCTGAAAATCCGCCTCTAGCTATATTTGTAATATTAATACCTGCACCCAATGTTATACCTACAAAAGGTACCAATAATCCAACTCCTGGTGCTAAAAATTTAGACATCTTCTCATCTAGATTTCCTATTACCATACCAAATACAATCGGAACGATTACAGCTACTAATGAGATAAATGGAATTGTTGCTAACCCTGAAGCCCCTAAAGCTACTAACGTAAAGAAAGGACCATCGTTTAAGGCTAAGAAACTCATAGCTGATTGATCAACTTCATCACCATAAGTACTCATTAGAGCTAAATACAAACTACCATTACTATTAGTAATAGAGCTTAATATTGCTAATGTAGTTAAACCAAATATACCATCCATTCCAAAGATTTTCCCTACTACTATACCTATCACTGCACCAATAATAAATTTAGATAAAAGTAAAACTCCACCTCTTCTTACTACGGCCATCAATTTTTGAACTCTTAACTGACTTCCCATACATACTAATTGAACTCCTATAATTGCTGCTACACCTGAACTAGTAAATATTGCTGTGGTAAAAGATCCAATTTGAAATAATTCAGGAAAAAAAGTATTAATAATTGAAGAAAGAAACATCGGAACTATCATCATACCTGCGGGTACTCTGTCTAAAAACTTTTTAATCATTTGATCTCCTCCTTTTATCTTGTTCGTATTTAGGAACTTAGTTTCTTCTTACGAACTGAATATGTATTAAATTATAAACTATTATAAAATTATGTCAAGCCTTTTTTAGAATTAATTTAATTTTGCAAATTGAATCTAAATTGTAACCACTTTGTATATCTTGCTTGATATTTATAATTTATAATTAATTAAAGGAGCTGATATTAATGAAAAGATATACGAAATTTTTATTATTGTCTTTAAGTATGATTATTATATTTGTATTTGCCTCTGCATGTAGTTCAGAGAACACAACTGATATGTCTAAAAGCGAACCTATGGAAAATTCAAATTCTATAGGTGGAATTGAAAGTGATTTTACCCAAGGAGAAAGTGAATCCAGTCTAGAACCAGAAAAAGTTATAACTACAGTAAATATGCACTTTGAAACTATTGATTTTTCTGCTGCTCAAAAAAGATTATCAGAAATCATAAAGGAACATGACTCATATATAGAAAATTCCATTGTCAAATATAATAATTACTATAATTCTAAAAATTTTAGATATGCATCATATATAATACGAGTTCCAAAGGATAAAATTTTATCTTTTAAAGAAGATCTAAATGGAGTAGGTAATATAGTAAGTGAAAGCACTGATAAAACCGATGTAACTAAGGAATACAATGATACAGAATCTAGACTAAATATACTTGAAACTAAGGAAAAAAGACTTTTAAATCTACTTGAAAAAGCTGAAAAAATAGAAGATATTATAGCTCTAGAAAACCAATTAAATGAAGTTGTATACGAAAAGGAAAGATTAAAATCTAGACTTTTAAATTTAGATGATAAAGTAGATTTCAGTACTATAAATCTTGAAATAGAAGAAGTAGAAAGATTAAGTAGTACGGAAACAGTAGAAACAAGTTTTGGTATAAAGGTAAAAAATGCCCTATCAAACTCTATGTATAGCTTTAAAATAGCCTTAGAAAGCTTTATAATATGGTTTATATATTTCTTACCATTTGGATTAATCCTAATTTTACTTGGATTTATCTCATTTAAGGTGTTTAAAAAGATAAAAAAAGATAAATCTTAAACCATAAACCAGGGCAAATTAAAAGACCTATTACAATATTTCTTGTAATTAGGTCTTTTTTTATCCTAAATTATCCTTTAGCTCCATCTTTTATCCATTTAGCAACTTCTACTGTTCTTCTTGCTTGATGCTTTACTGAAGCCTCTACATCCTCTACCATTTTGCCATCCTGAACTGTAACACTTGTACCATATGGATTCCCTCCAGATTTAAATATGGATTCATCTGTGTATCCAGGTGGCACTATAATTGCACCCCAATGCATCATTGGAGTATATATAGACTGTATAGTTTGTTCTTGTCCCCCATGGAAGTTTTGCGCTGATGACATTGCTGAAACTACCTTATTTGCTAACTTCCCTTGAGCCCATATTCCACCTTGCAAGTCTATAAACTGTTTCATTTGAGCAGAAACAGTTCCAAATCTAGTAGGTGATGAAAATATAATTGCATCTGCCCACACAAGATCATCACTGGTAGCAATTAACACATCCTTTGTATCTTCATAGTGCTTCTTCCATACAGGATTTTGATCTATTACATCTTCTGCAGCAAGCTCTCTAGCTTTAACTATCCTAACTTCTGCCCCTACTTCTTCTGCTCCTTCTTTAGCCCACTTTGCCATCTGATAATTTGTTCCTGTCATACTATAATAAACTATGGTCAATTTTATCTTATCCATGTTTGCTCTCCTTTCATGGTTTTCCATTATTATATATAATTATACCCTAGATGGATTTTGATAATCCTCTGATTTTATTTTATTCATATTGACTTAGATATCTGATATAATATTATAAATATATTTTGGAGAGGATATTATGTTGAGAAAAAATTTATATACCCTTATAGTACCAATCTTAATTCTTATTTTTAGACCATTTAATATTGACTTTAAACAAAGTGTAGTCCTTGCCTCTTTAGTCTTTACAATTATCACTTGGGTTACTGGACATATAAATAGGACATACATGTCTATATTTTTGTTATGCATATTTATCCTCTTTGGAAATACTTCAATTTATAAGATATTTTCTTTTCCTCTATCAGAAAATTTCTTTTTAATATTGTTTTCTTTTTTATTTTCTCAAGGAATCGCAAATAGTCATTTAGGAGAAAAGTTATTAGAGCCTTTACTATATAAATATACTAAGAGCTTAAAAGCTCTATTAATATCCATGGTATTATTTCCTCTAATACTTATATTTATAATTCCTCAACCATTTTCCAGGATAATAATTCTATCCCTTATATACTCCCAATATTTTAATACTATAGAAATAAAAAGTGATTTAAAAAGTATTTTAATGTTTGGAATCTTTGTCTTTTCATTTCTTGTAAATATACTATTTGTCCGCGGAGATATTATATTAACATTAGGAATGATGTCTATAAGCGATATATTTTTAAGTGAATTTGAATGGATAAAGTATATGACTATTCCAGGGGGTATGATGGTTATCTCAGGAGTCGCTTTGTTTTATATTGCATTTAGAAAAGATTTAAGGGGATACTCTCAAAACTCTAATATACCTTCAAAAGAAATTCTTACAAAAACAGATTGGAAAAATGTATCCATAATAATGTTTACAACTTTTATGTGGTCTACAGAAAGTATACACAATATTAGCTCCACTATAATTGTTATCTTAGGCTGTATACTGTTCTTTTTTACAAATACACTTCAAAAAAAGGACATGAAATCTTTGAATATTAGTTTAATGGTTTTTTTGACTGCAGCATTTTCAATAGGGGCAGTAATAAATGAAAGTGGAATTGCACAAAAAGTTTTTAGCTCATTTACAAGTTTATTTCCACAAACTTTTTCATTCAAGTATATATTCATTATCATTATAACTACCATGAGTTTACATATGATCCTAGGTAGTAATGTTACAACACTATCTGTAGTTATACCAAGTCTTTTACTTATAAGTTCAGGTATAGTTAAAAGTGAAATATTAATCTTTATAGTATTTTTAAGTATTGTAACCCATAGTATACTACCTTTTCACAATGTGATTTTGGTAATAGGTGAAGGGAAAGGCTATTTTACTAGTAAAACTGTGATGAGATTTGGATTTTATCTTACTATATTGACCATAGGAAGTATATTTTTATTTTTTATTCCTTATTGGAGTTTTATGGGGTTATTGTAGTCATATTTTATTAATGATGTCATTTAATCTTTAGCAAGTTCTTCAAGTTCAAGTTTTAATTCCTCAGGAAGCTTTACTTTAATATATTCAAGTTTACCAGTTGGTTCAAGCCCTGTTTCAGATTTAGATATTACCCCTTTAGGAATTATCATATTACCATCTTCTAATAAAATAAGTGCCCTAAGCTAAGCATTCTCTAAAGAAACGACTGATTGTGTTTTTAGGTCTTCAATTAAGTCAATCCTAACAATAACATCTTCTTCAAATGAATCAACATATATGCCCTCAAGTTCTCTAAGCTGATTGAATATATCTTCGATAGTAATTTTATTTTCGATTTTTCTCCCTGAATTTAGAATATCCAAGAATTCATTTTGAATTTCTTCAGCCTTTTTCATATCTTCTTCAGATATTTTTGTAGAGTCATCATACTTTTCATTGCGTGATTTGATAAAATCCTTTGTTTTATCTTCTATTTTATTTAATGCCATGAGTTGATTGTTACTATGTAGTATTATTTCGTCTGGTGTAATCAAAAATTCTAAACTTACATTGTTTGATGTGCACGATACCAAAATTAACCCAAAACATAAAGTTAGACACATAGTTAATAAAAACTTTTTTATCTTCATATAATTCACCCCTAACTAAAATTCCGATACCACATTTTCTTACTATTATACATTCTAGGACTTAAGTTCAAATCTTAGTTATGCTCATAATCCTACCCAATTAAAGTACATACATCAATGTAACCCCATTAAAGTGAATACGACAATTCCAAAACTAACACAAGCCCAAGTGGTATATTTTGATATTGTTTTATTATTTTCTGCTTTGATTGCCTTAATTAAAAATGCAGGAAAGGCCACACCCATTATAATAGTTATCAATTTTATAAAATCTATCACCGTTATAACCCCCTATTAAATAATATTTGTGACACATTAATATACTATTATGTAAGTAATCTTCATTTCCCATTTTTTACAATTCTTACAGCAATGAGCCTACAGATGAAGGCTCAAGGATAATGCTTATAATGGGTTGTTTATTGTTTCAACAGTATTTCCATAAATATCAAAAAAAGTAATTCTACCAATATTCTTTGGCAATACAAAAACAAAAGGTTTATTACTATCAATGTCTATCATTTCAATGGAATTTCCGTCATCTATTTCCATTCTTTCTACTTCCTGTGTATTCAAAGAAATAAAAGCACGGTCATTATATCCTTCAAGGGTAAACTCTGATATATACTCTTCGACTGCCACAATATCCCCACCGCCCCTAAAAAAGTATCCAAACGAAATCCTTGGGCGGTTTACATAAATAGAAAAAGTATGGTCAGACTTGTCCTCTGGATAAAAAACCATAGCAGACATAGTATCCCTAATATCCTTTGATACCTGCCAATCTTCTTTAATTTTGTGAGATTTGCGTGCTTCACTCTCAATAGCAGATTTACTAATCCCGATATCATTGTTAAAATATAGAAAAAACCCCGCCATTAATACCACAATAAAAACTATACCTATAAATTCTGACACTCGCTTCATCTAATCATCTCCAACCCTAACTAAATATCTTTTCCCTAAAATAATATATATTCTTATAATAAATTCAATACATCACTCTAGATTATTCCATACATTATAAATCCAATAGTATTTAAAGCAAGGTTTGCAAACATATGAACTAACCAAGAATTATATATATTTTTATTCTCTTCATTTAAATAGTTAAATATTAATCCACCTATAAATAGAGCTGTAAGTGCCAATAAAAATATAATTACATTAAACCAATCTACCATTATTCCTATATGATATAGAGAAAAGGCTAGAGCACTTACAAAATATGCGACTGATCTACTAGCTCTTTTATTTAAACTTAAAAATATAAATCCTCTAAAAAAGAATTCTTCTAAAAGAGAATTAAAAAATGAAATATAAACTGCTACAAAAAGAAAATTCTTCTTCGTTATATCTCCACTTTCATATAATATTTGTCTAATTTGATTTAGATCTATATAAGTTATAAGTATAAAATATGCACCAATTATAAGCATATATATTGATACACCAAGGCTTAGAGATTTTAGAAATTGTCTCCTAGAGTATATTTTAAAATAGTCTAGTATATTTATACTTCTATCAAATCTTACATAGACTAAAGGCAAGATTAAAAACATAGATACCTTTAATATGGACTTTATTATATATCCAGGAACTATATAGTATTCAACAACAAACATAATAAGTATAGATATAATCATTATGAAGATAACATTTAAAGCCGTTTTCTTCTCTTTTTTCATAATTCCACCTCTTTACATACCTAAAAAATTTATAGTTATAAAGGCTGCAAATATCCCACCTAGAACTGATAGAACTAAGTTTTCCTTAAAATAAGCTATTATGGCTGCAACGATTATCCCTATAATTGTTGGAATTCTCATTTCATCAGAGGATGTTATAATTCCCCTAATAATTAATATGCTCAAAGAGGTATAGGGGATATACGTAAGAAATTGTCTTAACTTTGGATTTACATTATCATCACTCAATATCAATAGAGGAATAAGTCGTGGTATATATGTAACTAAAGCCATTCCCAATATTAACGGTATATAATTATTCATTTTTTTCAAACCTCTTTTCGTCGAATAGATATACGCAAGCCATAGAAGATAAAATAATTCCTAAAATTATATCCCATCCTGAACCCAGTATATTGATATAATAAATTATTGCATATATTATCATTGAAATTATAGTAAGAGTTAAAACCTTTCTTGCTTTTTTGATCTGTGGAAATAAAATACCTGCAAACATAGCATATAATCCTACGCTAAGACTTAATTGTAGGGAGCTGGGTAGTATCTCCCCTACTAAATAACCTATAACAGTTCCTCCCCACCAAGCTGTATGAGCTAGAAAAAATAGGGTCAAAATAAAGGGTAAATTTATTTTATCTTTATTAAAAGAAACTATAGAGAATGACTCGTCTGTAACTCCAAACCCCACCAAGGGAAGATATCTTCTATCTATATCTTTAAACTCTAAACTAAGTGAAGCTGACATCATTAGATGTCTTAAATTTAATAAAAATGTAGCTAAAATCATACTACCTACAGATACTCCAGCATTTATTAAATCAAGAACCATAAACTGACTTGACCCTGCAAATACTATAAATGACATTAGCCATGTATCTCTAAATGATAATCCTGTATTTTTTGCAAGGAGTCCAAATGCTATTGATATAGGTAAGAATCCCAGTATCATAGGGGTACACATTATTGCTCCTTGTTTTATACTCTCTTTTGTGTTTTGTGTTTGGTTTTTATTATTCATAATTTTATCCTTTCAGATTAAAACCTTTATTCCATAATAACTTATTTACAATCAAAACTATTAGCAAATAAATATATACACCATAATTAATCTTCGCAAATAAAAAATGTAAGCCTGCAAGTGCTACTAAAATAAAAGTTGACTTTAAAAATTCTAAAAAATTCCCCTTATTTGTAACGCCATATGCTTTAGAAAATGGTAATGCCTTTTCTGTGAATTTGAAAATCAAGTAAATACTTAAAAACAAATTTAAATAAACCACGATTAAATGAGGTAAAACCATTATTTTAAAAATATATAGATAAAGTATACTCATTAATATAAATAAGGGAGTTATTAAATTAAAAAACATGGCCTTTAAAGATCCCTTATAGACTTCATTATAATCAATGGGAAATACATTATATATAAAAGCTCCTTTATGATTTTCCGAATAAATTAAAACCTGGATTATAGGTTGAACTACCATACTTATAAGATAAATTGTAAAATAGGCTTTAGTATCTCTAACATCACTTATTCCACCTGCAAATAAAAAGATAATTGGAAACATTATACCATATACTAGACTTGGATAAACTCTAAGTTTAAAATTTCTTTCACTTTTAATCATACTTGTAGTAAAACGAAAAAAACTCTTCTCCTCTTTTGTCTTACAAACTAAATTAGCTATCTTAACTGTCAATTTATTTTTGTTTTTCCCTAAGTTATCAGCTTCGTTCAGCTTTTGTAAATTTCTTTCAAAGTTTGGAATAAATACTATATATAATACAATTGACAAAATAGGCATTATAATTCCTAGAATTGAATAAGCGATTATAAAGCCTTGCCTATTGCCATTTAATAATAGTTCAAAAAAACTTGAAAACCAAACTGGAGGAAGTAAATAGCTCCACCATGTAGGCTGAAATTGAATTTCAAAGATTTGGCTAAAGTCAAACATTCTTCCTACTAATTGTCCACTTATAGCTATTATTGCACTAAGAACTATCTGCACATAGGTTATAATATCTTTTAATTTCTCTGCATTGAAAAATTTTAATATAAATAGATAAATTAAGGCAGTAATCATTATTATAAATAGGTCTATAAATACTACAGAAAATAAATATAGTATGAAAAAGTAAAATCCCTTTTTAAATAGGCCAACTATTAGTGAAGGCCCTATTATAGATAAAGTTATCATAAATACATAGAAAAATATATGTATAATTTTAGCCATATTTAGAGTTCTAGAATCCACCGGCTTTGTAAGAATTATATTATTATCCCTTATATCTAATAATACAGATGAAAAATCTGATATAAGAGAAGTCATCATTAGAAACATAAATATTGAAAATAGCATACTCATTCCCATAAGATAATTCTCACTTAAAAACAAAAAGGGAATTAGTATTAGTCCCATAAATACATATATAGGGAGGGACCTTAAAAAATTGTTTTTATCTTCCCTATTTTTATCCTCTGCTTTTAGCATATTTACTGTAGAAGTTCTTCTACTATCTAATATTAGCTTAGTTTTAAGTATCTCCCTCATAAGAGGATAGTCAATTTTAAACACTTTAAACAATCCTTTAAATACATCTAAAAATTTTAAGAATTTAGGATCATTCATCTCTATCATCTTCCTTTATGGTATCTACTATTTCTTTAGCTATTTTCCCATGACTTTCAAATCCAGTTAATTGATTAAATACTTCTTCCAAAGACCCCTTACTAAGTTTAGAATTTAACTCTTCAAAGTTTCCATCTGCTATGATCTCTCCATCCTTAAGCAATATAATTCTATTACTCAACTTTTCAACTACTTCCATTATATGAGATGAGTAAAATATTGTCTTTCCTCTATTAGAAAGTTCCTTTAAAACTTCCTTAAATACCATAACACTATTTGCATCTATGCCACTTAGTGGCTCATCTAAAAATAGAATATCTGGATCATTTATCAGACTAGATATAATGATGACCTTTTGTCTCATCCCCTTTGAAAAAGACCTTATCCTTCCATCATAAACATCTTTTATTCCAAATAATTCCATAAGCTTTTCTGCCTTTTTATTTACATTATCATATTCCATTCCATATAGTTCACCTATAAATGTAAGGTACTCTCTAGCTGTTAAATTTTCGTAGATATCTCCACTTTCTGGAATATATCCTATTTTTCTTTTATACTCTATTCCACTTTTCTTTATATCTTCACCAAATATTTCTACTTGCCCTTGATATTCTTCTATTAGTCCAAGCATTATCTTTACTGTGGTACTCTTTCCTGCCCCATTTGGTCCAATATATCCTATAATTTCACCTGGATAGATATCTAGATTTATGTCCTTTAAAACTTGTTTTTGTCCATAAAATTTGTTTAAATTTTTTATGCTTATTATTTTCTCCATATCTTTCTCCTTTTTTTACATATATCTCTATTATATATAAAAAACACTTGTATTCCAATATCTTAAAAATTAATCAATATCAAAAATAATAAACCACAATATCTAAATTTAATAGAACTGAGGTTTTTGCTACCTCTATTTAATTACCTTTAATTTTACTATATCAACTTAATCCAAAATCAAACATTCTTTAATCCATTATGTTATAATTATTATAAATAATAGATTGATCATTTAACTATAAGTTCAAGAAAACAAATTTTAAATATTATGTAAATTTTGTTTAAAATAGGGTTTTATCTAAAAAGATATTACCCACTTACTTAATTATTGATGTCATTACTTAGGATCTTATGATAGATAAATATAATGCAATATATCAAAATTAAATATTGGAGGTGATTCTATGACATTAAGAAAAATTGAAAAATTCATTAAATTTAATTTGATTTTTCTTGGACTTAATTCTTTGTTTGCAAAAGTTGACAATATAAAGGCATTAGCAATTTCAAGCTCAACTTATATAATTTTTTATCTATTGAAAGGAGATAATTAATAACAAGTTTCTTTAAATGAATAATAAAAGAATAAACTTCTCCCTCATTATAATAAGCAAGTAAGCCTTAATCTCTATTTTCTCACAAACGATACATAAAATTCTTCTTTCATGTGGCTCATATTATTTAACCCATAATATTCTTATCTGATATTCATTTAGATATCGAAAACATGGTGCTTAAATAGATTTTCAAGTACTAGACTTATGATACTAACTTGTATTGTTTGATTTTAAATAGATACAATTCATCTTTGATCGTTATTTTCATTTTAACAAACTCTTAAATTAAAGATTTAGCAAAAAGAATTTTTCCAAATCAGTCTCTACATCTCATATTAAACACCATTAAAATATTCCAATAGTTTTGCTACTTCCATTGAATAATTTTCACTTGGTATAAATCCTCAGGTAAATTCTAGGAACTCTTTGTCTACAACAAATTTTAATATTTTCCATATTTTTCATATATGCAAAATATGGATATATAAGTCAAACTATAGGTTTAAAATAAATTTATAGAAAAAAAGTTGTGATATTAGGTTTATTATCTTCTCGATTTTCTTATAAATTTACAAAATTATTATTAAATCTTTAAAATAAAAGACAAAACACATTTAAATACCATTTAAATGTATTTTGTCTACGATCTTACAGTTCCTCTAAAATATATATTTTATCATTAAAATATATTTACTATTTGACTTGATTCTTCATACCTTACTTTATGTTGTCCATCACGATCTGTGCTTGACTTAGTAACTCTATCAGTTCTTCTCATTTCATATTCACCTATGTGATTACCTAATGAATCAAAATAACCTGGTCCCAATTCTCTATATGCATGTCTAGTGAAATAATATACATTCTCTTCATCTGAGTTTATAAAATAATATGATCCAAATGTCGCACCCGCTAATTTTGCTAACTCCTTAGCAACCAATGTATGATCCATCAACCATGCAGCTAAAGCTGTTGTAAAAGCTGTTTTATATGCTGCCCTGAATTTTTTATTACTTGAGTGAGCCCATGCAGGTATATCTACCCACCTAGTAGGATAAGTTGTTCTACTTAACTTACTAGTGTTAAGATCATTATTTAATTCTGATATTACTTGTGGATTAGGATCTATTAACTTTATTGTGTTTTCTTCAGTTATAATAAACTCTAATTCTTTATCTTCTAATAAATTGATAACTTTTTGATTAATGATACTTAGATGCTTATCCTTATTAATAGGTCCTTCTATTTTTTCTTTACTTTGAGCAAATACATTTGTAAAGTTTGTTAATAATATCATAAATACTAATAATAGACAACTAATTCTTTTATTCATAGATACTATCCTCCTTAATCTCCTTAAGTGTCTCAAGTTCACAGTATTTAAAGTAAGAACTTGTATTTTACAACTCCACTCTTTTCCTTTTTGCAAACTTACTTATCTTTCCCATTTGATTAATTAAAACCTTTTTCATATCCCTTTTCCTCCTTTAGTTTTGTTTTATTAACACTCAATGCCACTACCACTAAAGAGCTGCTAATGACAAAGAAGTAATTAATCCCATTTAAAAAACCTAGCTTTTACCGAAATTATCTATCACTTTAATTTCCATCTCCTTCTGTTATAATAATTGTACCAGATAAAGTTTAAGTTTTGTTAGAATTTGGTCTAAGTGGTCTTTTTTTGGTCTGAGCGGTAATTTTAGGGGGTGTTTTTATGTTCAAGATAAGAATTTGGGAAGATGATAAAGATTTTGCTTTGCAATTAAAAGAAATTATCCATAGAAAATTCATACAATATAATTTAGAATGTGAAATTCAATGCTCTATACCGGAGAAGATCTCCTAGATTATATATCAAATACTAACCAAAACTATGATATAATCTTTTTTTGATATAGAATTACCTAAGTTAAATGGAATAGAAGCAACTGAAAAATCAGAAAATTGGAAATACTCCCAATAAAATAAGTTCTGATAATAATTTAATTAATATAATTTAAAACGATAAATATTTAGATGCAAGTTCTCATGAAATCAGATTTGATGCAAAAGCTATGGCCCCGCCAAAGTTAAATATTGATGATTTAGATCTTAGTTCTATTCTATTTAATACTATAGACAACGCTATAGAAGCTTGTTTCAATAGTACAGTAGAAAATAAACATATCAATTTTAAATTATATCCACATGGTAATTTTCTATATTATAATATTAAAAATACATATAATATTGATAATCGCAATCATAGAAGAAAAATCCACTTAAATAAAAAGGATTTTATTTCAGAGGGATATACCCTTAGAATAGTAGAAGATATCATAGACAAATATAATGGATATATCGATATAGATAAAAAAGTGAGTACTCAGTTACTATAATACTTCATTTAAACACTAATAGTGATATATAGTGGAGTATATGTACAACTGAAATATAACTATCTTTAGTAACTTTAGTGAACATTATTTATTCTAATAATCACTAAAAATTATAAAAGAGATTAACACATTGTATATGAACAATATGTTAACCTCTTTATTTATATAGCTCTTATTAAATTGCTCTTTACAATTAAACTTGTCAGAGTTTTCTTATTTCTATTATGCTCCTACAGATTCTCCCATAAACATTTCTATATCGTCTTCTACTTCTCCAATAGTTCCCATTCCAAAGGTATCTACTAATACATTAGCAACATTTGGTGATAGGAATGCTGGTAGTGTTGGTCCTAGGTGAATGTTTTTCACTCCTAGGGAAAGTAGTGCAAGAAGTACTATAACTGCTTTTTGCTCATACCAAGCTATATTGTACGCTATTGGTAAATCATTTATATCATTTAATTCAAAGATTTCTTTTAATTTCATAGCTATAACTGCTAATGAATAAGAGTCATTACATTGTCCTGCATCTAATACTCTTGGGATTCCACCTATATCTCCAAGATTTAATTTGTTATATCTATATTTTGCACATCCTGCTGTAAGAATTACAGTATCTTTTGGAAGTGCTTCTGCAAAGTCTGTATAATAACTTCTGCTCTTCATTCTTCCGTCGCAACCTGCCATTACAAAGAACTTTTTGATTGCCCCTGATTTAACGGCATCTACAATCTTATCTGCTAAGGCAAATACTTGAGCATGAGCAAATCCACCTACTATTGTACCTGTTTCTATCTCAGTTGGAGCTGGAAGTCTCTTAGCATATTCTATGATTTCGCTAAAGTCTTTAGGTTCATCATTTACTCTATCTGGAATATGTTTAAACCCTGGATATCCTGAGCTACCTGTAGTATATACTCTATCAGCATAGGATGCCTTAGGTGGTACTATACAGTTTGTAGTAAATAATATAGCACCATTAAACTTCTCAAACTCTTCTTTTTGTTTCCACCATGCATTACCATAGTTTCCTACAAAGTGATCGTATTTTTTAAGCTCTGGATAGTAGTTTGCTGGCAACATTTCACTATGAGTATATACATCTACACCAGTACCTTGAGTTTGTTCTAATAATTCTTTGAAGTCCTTTAAATCATGTCCTGATACTAATATTGCAGGATTATTTCTAACCCCTATATTCACTTCTGATATTTCTGGATTTCCATAAGTAGAAGTATTCGCTTTATCTAGTAGTGCCATAGTTTTTACACCATATTCTCCAGTTTCTAATACTAATTTAACTAAATCATCTGCACTTAATGAATCATCCATTGTAGCAACTAGAGCTCTTCTCATAAATTTAGGTATATCTTCATCATCATATCCTAAGTTATCAGCATGTTCTGCATAAGCCGCCATACCCTTTAATCCATATATTACTAATTCTCTTAGACTTCTAATATCTTCATTTTCAGTAGAAAGAACTCCTACCTCATTACTATTTGATTTAAATACTATTTCATCATTAGAGTTAACTGTAAAAGTAGCTGCATCTTTTAATTTCCCTAAGTCTACTGCTTTTCTATTTAATTCCTCTTTTAATTCATCTCTTAATTTTAAAGATTCTTTAATTTTAGAGAAGAATCTTTCTCTATCAAAGTTAGCATTTGTAATAGTCATAAATAAACCTTCGATGATAAATCTATCTATGCCTTCCATCTTATATCCTATTTCATCTGCCTTTACTCCTAGTTGTGAAATTCCTTTTAGGCTGTAGATCATTAAATCTTGTAGATTTGCTACTTCTGAAGTTTTGCCACATACTCCTACTTTTGTACAACCTTTACCTCCAGCTGCCTCTTGACATTGATAACAAAACATTGTCATTTGCTAATCTCCCCCTATATATAAATTTTATTTTCTCCTTTACTATAAATTAATTATAGCTTATATAAAATATATATTCGGTAACCTAGGTTACCAAATACAATATTAATAATCTTTTCCTGCTGGCATTATTCTATCTGGATTTGAAGTAGAACAAGGCGTAACACCATATACCATATTACAATGTGGACATTTAGTCTCTAAATGAGTCATTTCAAATTCATTTTCACATTCTTTACATAGTATTTTAATAGGACTTGGCATAGGCCTTTTATTAAATCCCATCATTCTAATCTTATCTACAACTGCTTTTCCATCTCCAAAACTACCTGTACATCCTTCATGCATAGAAATCTCTCCTTCAATTTTAATTTGTTTTTAATTCTTCTCCATATCTCAAACTATTTCTCATATTTTGAATTAGATTATCCATCTTTTCTAGTTCTTTTAAAATTCCCTTTTCTCCTTGGGAAGTGTCTACTACTTTTTTTATTCCTCCATTTTCTATAACTATTCGTTTATCTGCTATAAGTGCTAAAGTTGGATCATGGGTAGCCATTAGCACTATTTTGTCACTGGAGACTAAAAGTTCTAATGCCTTTTTCCTATCTATCCCTGCATTTTCTATTTCATCTATTAACACTATGGGAGATGAGCTTAAAATTGCGGTATCCGCTATCATCAAAGCTCTAGATTGTCCTCCACTTAAACTAGTAACTGGTGTATCAATATCAAATTTTTCACCTGCTAAATTATTTGCTGCATATAGTATCTTCTTTATCACATCATCTATATCTTCTACAAGCCTACTCTCAGCATGAAGCTCTAAAAATTCTCTTACAGTTAAATCCATTACGAAGTTCATATTTTGTGAAAGTTGAGCTACTAATTTATTATTAGTAGAAAATCTCCATTTTTTATCAGGGTTTTCTCCGTTTATTAAAATCCCCCTATTAGTTGGAGTATCTCTCATAGCTGTCCACTCTATATCTGCAAGTAGTCTTGACTTCCCAGAGCCTGTAGGTCCTACTATTGAAATAATCTCTGATTTATGAATAGTTAATTCTTCAAAGCCTTCTTTTACACCAGATTTATCTTGCCCTGGAAGGATAGTCAATGATTCTATATTTGTATTGTCTTCTATTCCCAGAAACTCCTTCATTTGTGAGATAAACTCTTCTAGATCTAGATACATTTTTTCCCTGTCTATGGCAAAATCTTCTATTTCTTCTTCACTAAAGTGATCTAAATATTCTTTAAATGTAATATCTTTGAATTCACTTACATCTAATTTATTTTCTTCAAAGTAAGTTGATACAAAGGGATACTTTGCTTCTAACTCTTCTATGGTCAAATTATTCATCTTCATCACCTAAATCCATTTTTTTCACATTTCCCATTTGATAACTTTCACCTATTTTGGTCTCTCCTAGACAGTAGGAGCAAAGAGCTGACGGCATAGGAAATCGAAGTTCTTTACCTTGTACTGAATCTACTTTTTGCTCTTCATCATAAAGAAGAGTACTAAGTTCGTATGCTCCTTGACCTGTAAGTCCATTTATATGCATAGTAGTAGCCCTTGGATTTACTGAGTTTACCTTCATCGCAAATACTTTCCTCTCTGCTTGAGATACTATGTCTCCTTTTGTAATTACTACTATATCTGCTGATTTCAACATAGGTCCTATTTTCTTTGGAGTATTTATTCCTGAGAGATTGTCTATTACACATATTCCTTTTATATCCTTTATATATGGAGAGCATCTGTTGCAAAGTCCCGCTGATTCAGTGATTAACATATCCAATCCCAATTTATTTCCCCATTGAACCACTTCTTCAATATTTGAAACAAAGAAGTGGTCTGGACAAAGAGCACCTGATAGCCCCTTTTTCACAGGGATACCAGCTTTTTTATATAATTCATCATCATCTGTATAAAGACAGTCAAATTTGACTACTCCCACCTTTATATCCCTTTGTTTCATAGATTCTATTGTCTTAAGTATTATAGAGGTCTTCCCTGATGATGGAGGACCTGAAAATACAATTAAATTCATATTTACCTCCTCGTATAATAAAGTTATAGTTATTAAACTATAATCTCTTTTCTATCTCACTAATCTTGTGAGATAATAGTTGTACAGATAGGGGTCGTAGTCTACCTCCTTGAAGCGTTGTCTTCCTTAAATAGGGTTACGCCTCTTCTTTACATCCATATGCGAATGAGCTGGATAGTACCTAGTTACTGAATATCTAACGAGGTTGTATTGTGTAAAGTAGAGAGGTTCTAGACTTTATCTGTTAATATTTTAAAAGCTGGTGATTTTATGTTTTATGTTGGTATTGATATTGCTAAGAAAAACCACGAAGCTTCTATTATTAATTCTAATGGTGAGCTTCTCGCTAAAAGTATTTCTTTCTCAAATTCTCAAGCTGGCTGTGCTAAATTAGCAGCTTTACTTGATAAGTTTGAAGCTGATACCTCTAAGGTAATTATTGGTATGGAAGCTACTGGTCATTATTGGGTTAGCCTGTATTCTTATCTAATTGATCTTGGATTTACTGTTTATGTTATCAATCCTATTCAATCAGATGCTTTTAGAAAAATGTATATTAGGCAAACCAAGAATGATTCTAAAGATTCTTTTATCATTGCTCAAATTATGCGTTTCGGACAGTTTTCATCCACATCTTTGGCGAATGAGGATATTATGGCTTTACGTCAATTATCTCGGTATCGCCTTGCCTTAGTAGATGAATGTTCTGATTGGAAACGCAAGTGTATTGCTCTTTTAGATCAAGTTTTTCCTGAATACTCCAAGCTCTTTTCAGATACCTTTGGAGTAACTTCTAGAGAACTTCTTTCAAAATATCCAACTCCTGAAGATATGGTATCTGTTGATACTGATACTCTTACAGTACTTTTATCAGAAGCAAGCAGAGGCCGTTTTGGTTTGTCTAAAGCTTCTGAAATACAAGAATCAGCTATTAATACTTTTGGAGTCAGTTTTGCTAAAGATGCATTTGCATTTCAAATTAAGCAAATTATTGCTCAAATTAACTTTATTGAAGAACAATTAAAAGAACTAGAAATCGAAATTTCAACCTTGCTACATCAAACCAATCAAGTTATCACAACTATTACCGGTATTGGTGATGTTCTTGGAGCCATAATCATTGGAGAAATTGGTGATATCTCACGCTTTGAAACTGCTCCTAAACTTGTTGCTTATGCTGGCCTTGATGTTGCTGTAAAACAGTCTGGTGATTTTGTTGGTACACAGACTAAAATTTCTAAACGTGGTTCTCCGTATCTTCGTAGAGCAATTTGGTTAGCAGCTACAGTAGCTGCATTTAAAGATCCGGCATTATCTGTCTATTATCAGTCACTCAAAGCACGTGGTAAACACCATTTAACTGCAGTTGGTGCAGTTGCTAGAAAAATGTGTAATATTATATTTGCTGTATTGCGTGATAATGAACCTTATGTGCCTGATATCAAGTAACAATCACTTGTATAGCTTATTTATCATCCTAAATTTTGTACACACAGTTTAGGCTTATTTGTTTTGCCTAATTTTACATAAGAATTTATGGCAGGTTCTGTCAAGGGGCTCTTTTTCCCTTGACGGGTTCTGACAGAAATTCTATAATCACAAAGGTAAAATAAATTAAATTATTTATTGACTTTTAATAGCTGGTCTATATAGATTCATTAAATATCTTTTCACATTTTTTTATGAGGGCTCCTATATCATGATTGTTTATATAGTCCCATCCAAGCCACATAAACTTTTGATGCCTATCTAACTGATTATCTACTTCTAAATTAGTTGATGGAAACTTTCCATTATTTGAAAGTATTTCTCCCACTTCTTTTGATGTAAAGAAATCTATAAAAGGTCTTAATTTTTCTTCTTTCAATGCCTTACTTAAAAGAAATATAGGGCTTATGATGGCACCATCTTCTGGCCATATGGGAACCATAGGACCTTTTCCTGTAATCATCTTTGTAAAGAAATATGGCATAATAGTTATAGTTGGCTTATCTTTTTTCCTATAGGACTTTACCATTTCAGAAGGATGCATATTTCTCATAAAGGATTTTCCAAGTTTTCTCAAACCATCTTCTCCATATTTTTTGTATATATTTAGAAGTATTGCATTAAATAGGTCAAAGTCACCTACTGGAAGAGACACCTCTCCTTGGAACTCAGGCTTAAATAAATCTTCCCAAGTCCTAGGATATTCTCTATCTCCTATCTCTTCTTTATTTACTAAAAATACAGCAGGAACTACTCCTATCATTCCATACTGAGAATCTGGGTCTTTTAAATTTATATACTCATTGTCAAAATCTTCATTTATCTGAGCTGGAGTAAAATCTTTGAATACTCCTCTTTCCTTATATTTACCTATCAATTCATTGTCAAAGAATAAATCAAATCCTGCTGAAATAAATATATCTGCTATCTCTTTCTCATCTTCTAAATCTTTAATTTTATCCTTTATCCAATCTACTCCACCAGATGCTACTTTTAACTCATAGTCCAAGGTAAATTGAAAATCTTGTTTTTCTAACCATTTTTCAAAACTCTCATATAGAGGTAATTTTACAGGGCATGGAAGAATTCCTTCAATTTTTATATCTGCATCTTTTTTTTCTTCTATATTTATTAAAGATTTATCTTCGGAAATTCTATTTTGTTGTATTGTTTCTATAAGCTTTTTTTCAAATAAATCTATACTTATTTTTTTACTCTTGCAAGCCATTTCTAAGGAAATAGTTTTTCCCATTATCTTTCTCATATTTTCATTTTGAAGTTTATCAAATCCACTAGATACAAATACATCTATTGTCTCTGGATATTTTTCAGTTATATCATAGATTTTGTCTTTTATATTAAAATATTTATTCATATTTGCCTCCTAATAAAGTTAAAGCAGAGTAATTTATATTCTGTAATTATTATATATCCATATAGAAAAATAGTCGGTAACATTAGTTACCAATTATTATGAACCTTTTTTGAAAAAAAATCATATATTATAGTGTACAAACTCAAATGAAAGGAAGATAGCTATGAATGATTATTATAGAAGATATCCAAGGTCACATAATGGTTCAGAATATTGTTGTCATTGTATTGATCTAAGAGATTATGGCCCATGTCCTTATGTAGTAAATATCCATGAAGCTGCAGAACAAAATACTAATTTTAGGCTTGCACTATGGACAGGAACATATTTACAACTGACCTTGATGAGTATAAATCCTGGAGATGATGTAGGATTAGAAGTTCATCACGATGTAGATCAATTCATTCGTATAGAAGAGGGCCAAGGTCTAACTGTTATGGGAGACAGTCCTAATAATATGTACTTTGAAAGAAGAGTTTGTGATGATTCAGTAATATTAATACCTGCTGGGAAATGGCACAATCTAATAAATATAGGTTGTACTCCTCTTAAATTATATTCTATTTATGCACCACCTGAACATCCTCATGGTACAGTTCATAAAACTAAAGAAGATGCTGAAATGCATGATAATAATTGGTAATTTTTATATTAACTCTACAATTTAAATCTATTTCATTTAAAAAGATCTCTCTTTGTAGTTGAGAGATCTTTTCTCCTTAATATCTCAAAACTGCTGATATTTCACTATCATCAGGGAGTTTATCTTTTGATACAGAATATACTGTTCCACCTCTTGTAGTTGTTAGAGCTGCTGCATATGCAACTAAGTCTTCTGCTTCAAATTTTTTATCATTTAATATCTTTACTTTATTGTTTTCAGGATCAAAATTACCCCATTTTTCTAAATCCTCTGCTATGAAGAGAGTTTCTATTTGTCCTTTATAGGCTTGAGGTATTATTTTGCTCAATGAATTTGAATATAATTTATTTTTTTGACCCTTATACTGTTCATATTTTTGTTTTGCCAATTCTTGTATTTTATTAAACTTATCTTCCATAATTCCCCATGATTTTTCATGTAAATCTTTTGCATCTAATATTTCAGGATTTCCTTTAATATATTCTTCTACTATATTTGGATATTTACTAGATTCTTTAAATATTGGTATTAAATATTCTACTCCAGTAAGAATTAAAGGTATATTTCCTTTTTTATATCTATCTAATGATTCATCTATAGCTCTAAAATACTTAGTTACTTGATTAATATCAAAGTCATTTTCGACTCCTTGACCTTGTGTAGCCTTGTTGTAGACTAAGGAATTTCCACCTACTGGACTAGATGTTTTTATTTGAAGATTAGTTCTAGGATCATAATCCATATTCAAATCTTCTACACTCCCTGGAGCATTTTTTAATTCTATTTCTTCAATAAATTGTTTAGATGCTTTAAAAAGTCTATTTTCATTTTGACTAATTGCTAATATATAGTACTCTTTATCTCCAGTAAATAAGGAAATAAGAGGTTTAGTATAAAATTTATTTGATAAAACTGTCTTTTCTTCTACTTCAAATGGAAGATTATAATAATTTATTTCTTCTCCATTTATAAATACTGCTAAAGACTCACTTTGATTTTGCCAAAACTTGGTCTCATCTACTAAATTACTAGCTGGTTTCAATATATTTTCTACTTCTTTTTTAGTAAGTTTCATATTATACAATTTATCTTCTGCTTCTCTTATTCTCTGTTTAAATCTTATAGCATTTTGCTTTACATCTGCTCCCATTTTAAAAGTAGGAAAATACATAGATATTAATAAATCACCTTTTGTATCTAATAGTTCTTCATAAATTTCTTTATCTAAAATATTCATTTTACCTCCTTTTTAAAAATTTATTTATATATATTAATTTGTCCAATATATAGTTTCATATGTGTATTTATAAATACCTTATATAGATAAATAATGAAGATGAATTTCCACTTTTTTATTTATATGGAAATTTATTTTATTTTTAAAATTAAAAATGGGACAAGGCATCCTACTCCTTATCCCAAATATATTATGCTGCAAATTGACTATTATATAATTCTGCGTAAAATCCATTTTTCTCTAATAACTCTTCATGACTACCTTGTTCTATTATATCTCCATCTTTCATTACAAGTATTATATCTGCATCCCTTATGGTAGACAGTCTATGTGCTATTATAAAGCTAGTTCTTCCTTCTAAGAGATTTTCCATAGCTTTTTGAATTAAGACCTCTGTCCTAGTATCTACAGATGAAGTTGCCTCATCTAAAATCAATATATTTGGATCTGATAATATGGCCCTTGCAATAGTTAATAATTGTTTTTGGCCTTGAGAAACATTGTCAGCTTCCTCATTTATCAACATATCATATCCTTCTGGAAGTGTCTTTATAAATCTATGGGCATGGGCAGATTTAGCAGCGGATATTACTTCTTCATCTGTGGCATTTAATCTTCCATATCTTATATTTTCCATAATAGTTCCAGAAAATAGCCATGTATCTTGCAATACCATACCTATATTGTCTCTTAAATCTTTTCTTGTAAATTCATTTATATCATGATTATCCATTAAAATTCTTCCGCCATTTAAATCATAATATCTCATTAAAAGTTTTACTATGGTAGTTTTACCTGCACCTGTAGGACCAACTATAGCTACTTTTTGTCCTGGTTTTACATCTATTGAAAAATTATTTATTATTATATTTTCATCATCATATCCAAAATTAACATTTTCAAAAGTAACTCTACCATCTACATTTTCTAGTTTTATAGGATTTGATGCCTCTTTTACCTCTTCATCTTCTTCTAAAAATTCAAATACTCTTTCTGCTGCAGCTACTGTAGATTGTAATACATTACTTATTTGTGCTACTTGTGCTATAGGTTGAGTGAATCTCCTTATATACTGGATAAAAGCTAGAATATCGCCTACCTGAATAACTCCCCTGATTGCAAACCATCCTCCTAGGATTGAAACTGCAACATATCCAATATTACCTATAAACTTCATAATAGGCATCATCATTCCAGATAAAAATTGGGCCTTCCATGCAGAATTATATAGCTCACCATTCATATCTTTAAATTTCCCTTCTACTTCTTCCTCTGCATTAAAAGCTTTCATTACATCATGTCCACTAAATACCTCTTCTATATGTCCATTTAGCAGCCCTAAAGATTTTTGCTGTGCTTTGAAATACTTTTGAGATTTCTTAACTACTAGCAATACTAACACCATAGATACAGGTAAAATCAGCACTGCCGCAATGGTCATTCTCCAAGATATAGATAACATCATAATCAAAACACCTATTATAGTGGTTACAGAAGTTATGATTTGGCTCATACTTTGATTTAAAGATTGACTTACTGTGTCAACATCATTTGTAACCCTAGATAAAATATCTCCATGGGTATTTTTATCAAAGTATCTAAGGGGAAGTTTATTTATCTTTTTAGATATGCTCTCCCTAAGATTATAGGATACATTTTGTGCAATCCCTGTCACTATAAATCCTTGAATATATGAAAATATAGCTGATAAAATATATAATCCTAAAAGTATGGTTATAACATTTCCTATATAGGAAAAATCTATTCCTCCACCAGGAATCCCAGATATTTTGGATATTAAACCCTCAAATATCTTTGTAGTAGCCATACCAAGAACCTTAGGTCCTACTATTGAAAAAGCTGCACTTCCTATGGCAAAGATTATAACTAAAATTAGTTTCCACTTATAGGGTTTAAGATAATTCAATAGCTTTTTAGAAGTCCCTTTAAAGTTTTTGGGTTTCTCTACTACTCCCATTCCTCCTGGACCAGGACCTCCCCTTGGGCCTTTAGGAGTTCTCACTTCTCTATTTTCTTTGCTCATATTGATAATTCCTCCTCTGACAATTGAGATAAGGCTATTTGTCTATAAACATCACATGACTTTAAAAGCTCTTTATGAGTTCCTGTCCCAACTATTTTACCTTCATCTAATACTATTATCTTTTCAGCATTTTTAATTGTATTTACCCTTTGAGCAATAGTCAAAATAGTAGCATCCTTTATATTTTCCTTTAAAGCCTTTCTTAAATTTGAATCAGTTTTAAAGTCAAGGGCAGAAAAGCTATCATCAAATATCAATATCTTGGGTTTTTTAACAATGGCCCTTGCTATTGATAATCTTTGCTTTTGTCCTCCAGATACATTTGTACCACCTTGAGATATAGGAGTAAGTATCTTTTCATCTTTTTGCTCTACAAACTCTCTCGCTTGAGATATATCTATTGCATCTTCTATTTCCTTTTCATTTACATCAAAATTTTTCCCATATTTTAGATTGCTCTTTATATCTCCTTTAAAAAGAGTTGTTTTTTGAGGAGCATATCCTATTATTTCTCTTAAATCATGGATTTTTATATCTCTTATATCTATTCCATCAATGGTAATTTGACCCTTGCTTACATCAAAGAATCTAGGTATAAGATTTATTAAAGACGACTTACCACTACCTGTACTTCCTATAAAAGCTGTAGTCTCTCCAGGATTTGCTTTGAAACTTACATTTTCTAACACACATTCTTCAGCTCCTGGATACTTAAAGCTAACATCTTTAAATTCTACTACACCCTTTGAGCCTTCTTTTATACTAATTGGCTTTTCTGAATCTCTTATCTCAATTTCAGTATCTAAAACTTCTCCTATCCTTCCAGCAGCTACAGTTGCTCTTGGTAACATTATAGAGATTACTGATATCATTAAGAAACTCATGATTATTTGCATAGCATATTGCATAAAGGCCATCATATCTCCTACTTGCATACCGCCTGCATCTATCTCTTTTGCCCCTATCCATACAATAAGTAGCATGATGCTATTCATTATAAACATCATAGTAGGCATCATAGTAACCATAAGTCTGGATACAAATAAGTTTGTCTTTGTAAGATCTTTATTCGCCTTGTCAAACTTCTCTTCTTCATGACTTTGTGTGTTAAAGGCTCTTATTACCATAAGTCCATTTAAGGATTCCCTAGTAACTTGATTTACTTTATCAACAAGTTTTTGTACAATCTTAAACCTAGGCATAGCAAAGGTAAATAGAATTCCCACTAAAATTATTATTCCTGCAACTCCAACACCCACTATCCAAGCCATAGAAGTATTTGTATCTAGTGCTCTTATTACTCCACCGATTCCAAGTATTGGGGCATAAAATATAATCCTAAGAAACATTACCATAAGCATTTGAATTTGCTGTATATCATTAGTACTTCTTGTAATCAATGAAGCAGTTGAAAATTTATTGAACTCATTATTTGAAAAGGATATAACCTTTGAAAATGTCTTTTCCCTTAAATTTCTTCCAAGGGATGCTGCCACCCTTGCAGACAAAAACCCTACTGATATAGATGCCACCATCCCTATTAAAGCAATTAATAGCATTATACCCCCAATTTTCAGGATATAATTTGATTGAGCTTTTTCTATATCTACACCTAATTCTTCATATTCTGCTTTTATAAAAGGAATAGAAGATTGATCAATCATAGATTCTGGAAGCTCACTGAACCTTTCATCAATTTTTGATCTGATTCCATTTAACTGTTCTTCAGGCATATTTGAAATTACTACAAAAGGATCTACTCCTTCTGGAAACTGTCCAAATGGATTCTCAGCAGTCATCTCTTCTTTAAATATTCCTTGAGATCCTCCATTTTCTATCCCATATACTGTAAGCATAGCTTTACTTAAAAAGCCATCTAGTTTTTCTATGTTTTCTACTTCTGCCTCATTGAGTACATATATAGTTTGCCCATCAATTAAAGGATATTTTTCTTTGTATTCTTTGTATTCATCTTCACTTAACTCTTCTATTAATTTATAACTCTTTTCTACTATATCTTTTTGTTCTTCATTTAAAAATATCTTTATTTTTTCTAATTCACTTTTTCTTATTATCTCTGGCACAGTATCTTCTATACCATTTTGTTGTATACCTACATTTACTATCTTCGACATATAATCTGGTAAAGCTAATTCTGTCATAGCCTGAAAAAACAATAGTCCTACTATTATAATGACAATGAAAGTAAATGGCTTCATTTCTTTTATTATTCTCTTCATATTTCCCTCCTAATTATGCTTTAATTTTCTGATATGGAAAGATTCTCTTTAACTTGTAAAAGAAGCCTTCTAAGTACAATCTTTTCCTCTGTATTTAAGTTTAAAAACATCTCATGCTCCATTTTTTTCATCATTTTACTAGCTTTTTTGCATACTTCTTTACCTTTAGGGGTAATATATACTCTAGAAATTCTTTGATCTTCACTATCTTGTCTTCTCTGGATCAAATCTTCTTTTTCCATCCTCTTTATCATCACATTTACTGTTGAAGCTTTTATATGTAATACCTTTGCTAAATCCTTTTGACTTTGCCCATCTTTTTTATTTAGTATAAATAAAAGAGGGGGTTGCCCAGGATATAATCCTATTTCTTCTAACAGTTGGTGTGCTTTTATGTGATGCAGTCTAAGTATTTCTAAAAAAGCATAGTAAAGAGAATTTTTATCTATAATTTCCAATTTCTCATCTCCTATTTAATTAGTCGTCTAATCATACTGAATACAATACTCCTATATTTAACTCTTGTCAATATCCAATATTTACTTATTTAAATTATATTTAACTATTAGTTGACTAAATATAATTATAAATGCTTAATTATACTTATTTGGTGTATAAATAAATTAAATCCTATTTTATTTAAATTTAGCAAGGGGTGTTACTATGGAAAACCAACCAAGGGAAAATAGACTAGGAGTAGAGCCTATTTTGCCACTTTTAATAAAACTATCTATTCCATCAATACTATCTATGACTATTCAAGCTCTATACAATGTTGTAGATAGCATCTATGTAGGACAATACAGTAAAATGGGTTTGTCTGCACTATCACTAGCCTTTCCCTTACAATTAATTTTAATATCTATATCAGTAGGTACAGGTGTAGGTACTAGCTCATTGATATCTAGACTTTTAGGGAAGGGAGAAGATAAAAAAGCATCTAATGTAGCAGAGCATGTACTTTTACTGTCTATTTTTTATGGGCTTATAATTGGTATTATAGGAATGTTTTTTTCCAGAGATTTAATCAGTATATTTACTGATGATATAAGTTTAATCAATCTGGCTACAGAATATATTAGTATTATATTTATAGGATCTATATTCTTATTTGTCCCTATGTTATCTAATAATATACTTAGAGGTGAAGGCAATACCTTTGTACCTATGGTCTCTATGCTTATAGGTTCTATTATAAATGTAATACTTGATCCATTTCTAATCTTTGGTATAGGATTTTTCCCAGAACTAGGAGTTGCAGGTGCAGCTTATGCCACAGTATTTAGTAGATTTGTAAGTGGAATTTATATTGTATATAAGGTATTAAACAATAAGGGAGATTTACAGTTAAATTTAAAGAAGTTTAAGTTTGACTTTTCTATTATAAGAGATATATATAGTGTAGGTTTTCCTGCTATGATAATGCAATCTTTGGCATCGGTTATGGTAGGTGGTCTAAATATAATAGTAGGATCTTATAATCCTGATGCCTTAGCTGTAGTAGGGATATACTTTAGACTTCAAAGTTTTATATTTATGCCAGTATTTGGACTAAACCAAGGGTATATGCCAATAATAGGCTATAATTATGGACACAATAATCCAGAACGGATGAAGAAGACAATTAAGTATGGTCTTATAGTAGGTTTTACAATAACTATGTTTGGATTTATCCTATTTCAAACAATACCAAGGACTTTGATCACTTTATTTAATGATGATCCAAATTTAGTAAAAGTAGGAATAGATGCCTTAAAGACAATAAGTCTTTCATTCCCAATAGTAGGTATAGCTATAGTTGGTTCAACCACATTCCAGGCCATAGGGAAGGGTTTTATAAGCTTGAGTTTATCGTTTCTAAGACAAATCATAGTACTGCTTCCTCTTGCTTATATACTTGGAAAAGTAGGAGGACTTAGTTTAGTATGGTATTCTTTCCCTATTTCTGAATTAGTTTCTTCTATTCTATTGTTGATATTATTTAAAAAGATATTTACAGAAGTGTTTAGAAAAATGGAAGATTGTAAAGACCTAGATAATTGTGATGAGAATTAGGAAAAGAGAAATAAATCAACTTGAAATGTAGAATGATATTTGCCCTGAAGATGATAAAGAGTGTTATAATAATAAGCAATAGATATACTAAAATATCTATGTGTCTTCTAACATATATATACTTGGCGAAGGGAGTAGATATTATTTATAGAAAAACAAAGAAAATCATTGTTCTATTTATATTGTTTATGGGTGCAATCTCTATTTTTATAATAAGTAAACATAACAGTTATTTGGCAGTTCCTAATCCTGAAAAATTAAGCAGCATCACGTTTATTAATGTTGTCAATGAAAAATGTGCTGAAAGGGTTGTTGTTTATGAACAATCGGACATATATGAACTATTAGAAGTATTCAAAAACTCTAAGAAAATAAATAAAGACAGTATCTCTGACTTTCCTAACAAAACAAAATTTACCGCAGTTCTTTTTAACTTTACATCTGGACATAACAGTCTACGGTCAATTTATGAAGAGAATGAAACTTTTTATATAGACCAACCATATAATGGTATTTTTAAATTAGGATCTAATGACTTGGATGTATTAAATGAGATTATAGAAAGGGGAGACAGAGAAAGTATTTCAATGCAACTTGATGAGATACTTAAAAAAAATTTGAAAAAGTAACTTAATAAAATATCTATAGAACAAATTCACTTATGAGAATAGATAAAGATCGACTATTACTTTACTTTAAAAATATAACTAATCTGTATCTTTAAGCGTAATTAGTCATTCCTAAGATACAGATTAGTTATATTGCCTTTTACTTATTAAATTTACCATTAACACTCTATATCGATTTTTTAAAAACATCTAGAAGTTTAATTACTTCTCACTTTTATGTCAATCATAATTTTTTATTGTGTAGCTATCTTGGAATTACTAAATACGAGTGTTTATGATATGTATAATCACAATTTTTATCTATCCATTTTTCTTTTGTAAAACCTGAACAATATGCTGCCCTTTCTGATGTATTACAGTTACATGAACCTATACTGGTGCATTTACTCCCTGCTTGGGTTAATGCTATATGACAGTCACTCCCATAAAAATTTTTTACAGCCTTGGCTTTTTCATCAGCAGACCCGTTTCTCCAATCGTAATGCACGTCGTCTGTACTCGAACCATTAAATCTATTACAGTGAACCCAGTCTCCGGGGTAATATTTATCACCGTAACCTTTACGATAAGATACCATATTATTAGTATTAAGGAATTTATCTTCTTTTTCATCCATTACAGCTAAAAGTTCTCCTGAACTAGCTCTGAAAACAATTTCTGATCCATTTGCCTTAGTCATTTCAATAATAGATATATCAAAGCCATCTAATCCTATAGTGATATTAGAAATATTTTCATCATTTAAAAGTTCTGATTTAGAAACTACTTTTGTATCTTTGGGTATTAATATAGTTCCTTTTGAGCTAACTTCTACCGGATTGTTATCAGCATATAAAATAAGATTGTTTTGAGTGGATGGGTTTATCCTTGTTTTTATTATAACTTGAACAGAGTCTTTTAAATAATTTATATCGGCATTTAGATCATTTTCTAAAAAAGATTTATCTTTTTTAGAAAATACTTTATCAAAGACATCCTTAGAGAATACATCCTTTGTTTCAGTGTATACATTTACTTCCATTAACTCAATCTCTTTTTCTTTTATAAGAGCCTCCCCTCTACTTTCATTCGGGTATGCTACTGCTGTAAATACCATTAGCATAATCAATACTAAAAACACAACAAATCTTTTGTTTTTCATAAAAACAACCTCCTCATAGTAAGTTTGATATTAGCATAACATAGATATTGCAAAATTTTTGTCTAATGTAGTCGAGTGGATAGATTACACCTACTTAAGAAATCTTATCTAATTTATCTATCGCTTCCTGTATTAATTTAATTAGCTCAATATTTTCTCATTCAAGTTATATTCTATCAAATATTCTATAGTATTTTTCTGCTTACCTTAAAAATAATTATTTTTGATTGTCTTTTTTTGTTTCTTTTATACACACAAGTTGAACACTGTTATGGCAAATAAAAGCTTTTATAACCTCTTCTCATTAATCATCTACAAAAATTATGGTTTATCTATTATAATGTAAAAGATTCAAATCATAATTACCAATAATCTTATTTATAATAATTATTTTTTTGTTAATATCATATCCTATAATTTTGCTCCTAATAGGTAGATGAATTAAAAAAACAATTGCAAAACTTAGTATTCTAATTCTTTTTTCTTTTTTATGTGTTATTATAGATTCTATGTTCATCTTAAACCGTTCATGATATTGAGCCTCCAGCTAAAATAAGACTAACAGCTGCACCTATACTACTTGGAACTACCAATAGAATACAAAAAACAGTATAAACGAAGTTGCTTTTTTAAACATTTTTTCCCCTTAATAGTTTAATTTTCAATTATCGAAATATTTATTTATAAACAAACCATTTTAACAATGTAATATTATGTTATTATTTTATAAACAGAAGACTAAATACTCTCATAGATTAGGGCTAATGCAATCAAAGTAATCAATATGATATCTAAATAATATTTTTTATAAATTGAAATACAGTTGCGAATAACAATATAATAAACAAAACTATATGTTTCAAAATTATCTCATTTTGTTTTATATCCCTTGTCTTTTTACATTTAAAATAAATTAAAAATAATAAAGGAACAAAAGATAAAATAATTCTTACTATGTCGAAGTATAGTTTTATCTCTTCAATAGTAATTATAAAAAATAAGACAAACAAAAATACATACAATACATAAATTCCTTTTTCCTCTAAAATATCTTCTTGCAAATCATTTAAAAATTTATCACTCATGCTTATTTACCTCTATATATAGTTCTACTGAATCAATATATTGTTTTGCAATAGATAACATATCATCAGATAAGTCTCCAACCATCAATATATAGCCTAGTAAGTCTGCATTTAAAAGTGGTTGTCTTACTGAAGTACCATCCTTTATAAATCTTTCAAATTTTACGAATTTCTCATCATTATATATTTCACTTGGCAATTTCATATATTTAAGTATACCTGTTTTATCAGCTTGAATCTTATGTATCACAGAACATTTCAACTTTGTGGGAGCCCATTTTTTATTAATTCCTAAGGATAAATCCACTGCATATGAAACTGGCGATAGTCCAGTTGAAAGTTCAATCATATCACTACCGATACCTCCTCCAGCAAGCCTGGGGTTTATCTCAACAATCTTAATTCCATCTTTTTCATACTTAGCTTCAGTATGGCAAATAGCATTTTTTATACCCATTGATGTTATAACATCTTTTACAGCTCCATATAATTCTAATTCATGTTCTTTCGAAGGAAAAACATGTGCTATTTCAACAAATTGTCCCCTCTCCTTTCCTGAAGTTATCTTCTTAGTTATACCAATAAGTTCTATCTCTGACTCAGTAGAATATGTTTCTACACTATATTCTTGTGAACTCATATATTCCTCAATTAATAAAGCCTGTGATTCTTTTTTTTGTCCAATTCTATTTAAGGTGTTTTTACTTATTTCATTAAATTTAATTTCTAATTCATCTTGGCTTGTTATCAAAAGAACATTAAAACTATCATTTTCATCTTGAGGTTTTAGTATAAGAGGATATCCTAATAATTCTGCCTTTGCCAATGCATCTTCTACATTTTCAACTAAAAAATACTTTGGATTATATTTTGGATTTATCTTGTCTATTTCTTTACGCATATAGTATTTATTCCTGCATAATCTTGCACATTCATATGGTATAGTTGGTAAGTTTAAAGTTTCAGCGACATATGCAGCTTGCGGAACATAAAAATCTGCAAAAGTTGTTACAGATTGAATTTTGATATTGCTATTACTCTTTAACTCTAAAATAAAATTTAGTAAATTATTTTTGTCATCTGTATCTGTTTCAATTACAACATCACATATTTTAGATATTCCGCAGGAGTCGTACTTTGATCTATTCTTTGTTAAGAGGATCACATTTAACTCCTTGTTTTTGGCAACCTTTATTCCCTTATATCCTGCACCAGTTGTTGTTGCTTCAATAAAAATAATACTATTCATAATTTTCCCTCCCTAAATTATAACTAATGAAATTTGAAAAATATAGTAATTTAATCTTTATCTATGCAAAATATAGTTTCTAATAAGATTATTTATGACTTTAATTTCCATCTCCTTCTGTTATAATAATTATAACAGATAAAGTTTGAATTGTGTTGAAATTCGGTCTAAGTGTTGTTTTTTGGTTTGAGCAGTAATTAAAAAGTATATTTAAATAAAAAAAGACTATATTAAAGAGGGATATGGACTTAGGATTATAGAAGATATTGTAGATAAATATAATGGATATCTAGATATAGATATAGGAGATAATGAGTATTCAGTTACTATAATACTTCATTTAAGTCACTCCTAAATAATAAAAAAGGGGCTGTTTCATAACTAATTTAATAGTTATGAAACAGCCCCTTTTTTAAAATATTTTTGTTTAAAATACTCCAAACTCTTTCAGGCAAAAATAAATTACTGCTATTGTCATAATTGCAATATCCCACTTTGCGGATATAACTTTTCGTGTTCCCTTATATTTCTTCATCTCAATTATAGCATTAATTATAACTATAACTGCTATGGTCGTTAGAATTATAGGGAAAGCAATCAAATAAGCTTCAGATTGTTTATCAAGGGAGTCAGTAAAAGAACGCCTAATAAAAGCTAGAATCACAAATATTATTATATATAATCCATCCGGTAATTCTTCTTTTTCCAACATTTAATCATCTCCCCTGTATTAAATCAACCATATATTGTAGTTTTCCCAAGATAGTCATCAAAATATTGCCCTGTATAAAATAATGTTTCAATCTTCATATCTGGTCTTGGTTGATTAATATTTTTATAATAGATATATTCTTTCCAACTAATGTAGAAGAAATCTGGCAATAAATCACCAATTGCATAATCTTTGAGTTGGTCTAAAATAGCTCGTTTTAGAGTAGTAGGGGCCATTCCTAGTTTAATAGAGATTACTGCAATAACTGTGTCCAGAGCTAATTTACCAACATCTAATGCACCAGTTCTTAATCTTGCTTCAATCCATTCACTTTTAATAGTTCTTAAATTTAAGTCATCATTAATAATCGGAGAATTTTTTATACGAAAACTATCTTACCATATAAGGTTCTTTGATATCTATATAATACTGTGCATATATATGTATGGAGTTTTCTATATGTCCTATATTTACATTTATTCATTACTACCCTTTGATGAGTATCCTTTTAATATAAATATAATTCCTATACCTCCTCCAAAAACATCACTCCAGAAGGGTGTATTTACGAATAGATGAATTAAAATCACAATTAAAATTATAGATATACCTAAAAGCATATCTTTTATTTGATTCATAGAATTTGTTCCTCCTAAATAATATAAATTTTATTTTGTATTTAAAGTTGTCGTGCTTTCTTATAAAAAACTATGTTTCTTCGTTTCCAATTTACTATTGACATGAAGCCTCTACCTATAAGTACTAATAGTGCTGCTGTTTCAGCTAATGCTTTTTCTTTTCGTGTAAGTTCTCTTTGAAGATCTTTATTTCTTTTTTGTTCTTCTTTTAGACTATCTTTAAGCTTATTTGGATCTTCTGAAACTTCCTCATTAGCGTTAAGACATTACTTTCTCCATGTTTTTACTTCATCTACGAAGATGCCTTTTCTTCTACAGTACTCAGCTAGTTCGATTTCGTTAAGGGTTGATGTTTCAAGTACTATTTGGAATTTATCTTCAGATGTCCATTTATTCCGCGATTTATATTTTGTTTTATTATCGCCATTTTTAGCTTTACTCTTTTTTATCCATTCATATATTGTAGGTCTAGGAATTTCGAGTTCTTCTGATAAACTTTTAACTGTATCTGTTGTAGGTTGTTCTAGTGTTTTTAGTAGAGATGCTTTAAATTCTTCGGTATATCTTTTGTTTTTATTGTTTTTAGACATGGTTTATTCTCCTTAGGTTTTGTCGTAAATATATTATACATTATTTTTACTCTACGACAACTATCCTACCACATAGAGATTTCAACCTCATCTTATGATTTTTAAATAAATTAACTTTCTGCTAAACTATAGCGTTCAATTTTACAGTAGTTTTAGTAATCCTCCAAAGCGTTATAAAATACAGTAAGTAACATTTAATAAAGAAGTCAAGTTTGACTTCTTTATTAAATGTTTTTATATAATGCTAATTTATTCATTCTACTGTCAAATAATCAAAGTGTTCAGATATGCCTCCTGAAAAGCTTATTGAACCACCACTCGGAAAACCTACACTTGGAATAACAGTAAAATAACTATGCCCATATCCTCCCACCACTTCAAATGTTGAAATATCCTTATCAGGATGATATAAGAAAACTCTAAAATATCCACTTACCGCATCTCCACCATATGTGTCTCTGTTATAAGGGAACTTAATACTACAACCCTTATTAGCACTTTTATTATCTATTGTAAAGGTTTTGGTCGTTAATTTTCCACTAACAGGACTTTTATAGTTTACTCGTGCATAAGAATTGTTTTCATTAGAATTAAATTCCTTTCCCCAGCTAACTGCAACTATATCATAATATCTTTGCAGTGGAAGAATTGACCAAGACCAATCAAAATCAACAACTGCATCAGTTCCATTGGTTGAAGAATGCGAAAAACTAATTTGACTCATATTCACACTTAGTCTTGAATCTAGCAGAATCATATCTTCTTTCGTGATATGGTTTTTCTCATCTATGTTTTTAGGATCATTTTTATGTTCATATTTTTTTAATATTTTAATTTGTCTATCGGAATAGCCCATATTTTCTAATATTTCCTTATCTAGTTGTGCTCTTTTTAATAATTCTTCAGTAGGATCAAACTTTCTTATTTCATTTATTTCATTTTCTGTATATCCATGTGCTTCTAATTCTTGATTACTTTGTTTTTTGAGATTATTAATCATTTCTAATTCACCAATTGTTTTTGTATTTCTATGTGTTAGCTCTCTGGCTATAATATCACTTGCACTCACTTGTGTAATAGAAGAAATTATAAAAATCATAATCATAAATAAAGAAACAGTTTTTTTCATAAGTTTTTCCTCCTCTTAAAGTATAATCTTAGTTATTATTTGAAATTCATATTGAATTTTAATACTGAAACTCATTTTTACATAACTACTTAAAGTATTATTAAACAATTTTCTATTATACTTACTTTCCTTTTATTTCTTTAATATCTGTGATATTTCCTAGCATCCCCTCATTAATCCCCTTTGGTGCCTTAGGTTCATAATACAAAAAGTAAGAACTTGTATTCTGCGACTCCACTGCCACCTTCTTTGCAAACTCACCTATCTTCTCCATTTGATTAATTAATACCTTTCTCATATCCCTTCTCCTCCTTTAGTTTTATTTTATTAACACTCAATGCTACTATCATTAAAGAACTGCTAATAGCAAAGAAGTAATTAATCCCATTTATAAAACCTAGTTTCCCAAAATTGTAAATTATTAAAGTTATAAATAAAATAATACTTAGATTTATATTCTTCTTTGTATTGCACCTATCTATAGTCTTTTCATTAACAATTCTATTTTTATGTACTTGAGGAATAGTGGTATAAATCTTAATTGTGGAATAAATAATAAAAATTATTCCAGCGACTTCTTTATAATTGTATTTTAAGCTGTTTTCTAAGAAAATTATTATCATAAAATTCAAAAGTGTGATAGATAGACATCCTAAATAAGTTTTACTGTGATAGCCTCCTACATTTCTTCTAAGTAAAATCAATACACATAAATAAATTATAGCTAATATAGGCTCTCCTACCATTATTCCACTTAAAAGTATGATCACGGCAGTTAAGATATTAGTCCCCAATACTTTTAATCCATAAATTATAACTTCTCTTTCCTCTTCATCTTTGGATATTTGTAAAATATAGTTTTTAATAAGATTATTTATCACTTTAATTTCCATTCCCTTCTGTTATAATGATTGTACCAGATATAGTTTGTGTTTTGTTACAATTTGGTCTAAGTGGTCTTTTTTTGGTCTGAGCGGTAATTTAGGGGGGATTTTTATGTTTAAGATAGGGATTTGTGAGGATGATAAAAATTTTGCCTTGGAATTAAAAGAAATTATCTATAAAAAGTTTATAGAGTATAATATAAGGTGTAAAATCCAATGCTTTTATTCAGGAGAAGATATTCTTGATAATATAATAAATACTAAAGTACAATATGATATAATCTTTTTCGATATAGAATTACCTAAGTTAAGTGGGATAGAAGTTGCAACAAAAATTAGAGAATTATATGAAGATACTATATTTATATTCATTACATACTTAAATGAAAAGGTATATGAGGCACTAGATTTAACTATTTTCCATTTTATTAGGAAAAGTCATTTCTATGAAGAAATAGATCCTATTCTTAATCATTAATAAAAAGATTAGATTATCTAGTTCAAAAATATCCTTTTCCCATAGATGATCAATTAATCTATTTTAAACTATATCACATTTTATATCTTGAAATATTGGACAGGCAGTTAATCATACATACTCAAGAAAATAAATATATTTCAAATTACCGTTCTTTAAAAGATATACCTTTTAAACTCACAGAAAATCAATTTTACGAAGTTTATAGAGGAGTAGTGGTTAATCTAAATCATGTAAAAGATTTTACAGAGGACAAAATTATTCTTTCTAATAAAGCAACTCTTCCTATATCTAGAAGACGACTCAATGATTTCAAACAAAAATTTTATAGATACATTTCATCTAAGAGCGAGGGATAGTTATGGCAAATCTTATACTAAGTTTTATATTTTCCATTATAGATACCGTAGTCTTCTTAAATTTATTATTTATGTTCAAAAAAAACAGGGACAATTATAGATTTACCAATATTATTGTACTAATTAGCATGTCTGCTATAGCATTCACTTTGACTCTATTAGGAGTTATCCCCTATATTAAAATAATTATCATTTCTATAATATTATTTTTAATAACATTTTTATATAAAATAGAGTTTTATGAGAGAATATTATTAGTTGCATTGTATTATTTTATAATAATTATATCTGAGCTTTTAGTTACTCTACTAATTTCAAATGTTCTAAATATAGATTTTGAAACTATAGAGTCAGCTTATAAATACTCTTTTTTATCTTTGGGTGTAATGAGTAAGTTTGTAAGTATAATAATTGTTTCAATAGTTAAAAGGAAGTTTAGTAATAAAAGGATTATACTTCCAAAGGTTTTAAACTATATCCTTATAGCTATATTACTATTGTCTAGTGCTTCTATGATTTTACTATTTTATGCCACTTTAAGTTTGTCTTCTAAAAATATACAATTTATTTTATTTTTAATTTGTCTATTTATATTGTTTATAGGTATAGGAGTGCTTATAATATATTTTTATGCGAATAATTTTTATATTAATTTACAAAAGGAAACTACAAAGTCAATTTATAATAAATCCTATGCAAAATTTGTTATAAACTCTAAAAAAAGAGAAGATTCATTATCTAAGATATGGCATGATATGAATAATCATATTAAAACTTTAGAAAGAATGACTGATTTAGAAAGCAGTGATCAAATTAAATATCTTAATTCTCTTAAAGAAAAGATCAAAAGAGTTCCCAATAAAATAAGCTCTGGTAATAATTTAATTGATATAATTTTAAACGATAAATATTTAGAAGCAAGTTCTCATCAAATCAAATTTGATGTAAAAGCTGTAGCTCCACCAAAGTTAAATATTGATGATTTAGATCTAAGTTCTATTTTATTTAACACAATAGACAATGCTATGGAAGCTTGTTTAAATAGTGATATAGAGAATAAATATATCTACTTAGAATTGTATCCAGAGGGAAATTTCCTATATTATAAGATTAAAAATAGCTATGATAATAATATCCGTCCTGGCAAAAAGGTGTATTTAAATAAAAAGGACTATATTGTAGAGGGATATGGTCTTAGAATTATAGAAGATATTGTAGATAAATACAATGGATATATGGATATAAATAGAGAAAACAATGAGTATTCAGTTACTATAATACTTCATTTAAGTCACTCCTAAATAATAGGAAAAGAGATTTTAACATCTTGGATAATTTACATTAAATGATATGCTTTTTAGCTCGAAGGAATATTGGATACTTTCTTGAACCCTTGTTATATAGATAAATTTAACCCATATAGAAAATTATTTAACTTGTGTTTACTTTTGCATTGCATGTGATATAATATAAGTAAGGTAATCGATACCGCAAAGGTGCGGTTACCACTTATACGATTATATTGATATAATCACTCTGTGGACTAGACAGGGTGATTATTTTTTATCCTTATTTATTTCCTTTATCAGGATAACAATTAAGGAGATTAGTGATATAATTAGCATACCAAACGAAATCATTAATGAAATTGCTTGAAATGTATCCATATCACACCACCTCCTTTCTTCTGAAGTGAGGTGGCAACCACACCTGCTTTCTCGATTACCTTATCCTAATTTTAACATATGGCATATTTATAAACAACTCTATTTATCTACACTTTAGATAGTCTATAATAGAATGTTCCTTATTCAGATGGCAATAGTTTTTACCAGATAAAGTTTAAGTTTTATTAGAATTTGGTCTGATGGGTAATTTTTGGGGTATCATTCTATATAGAGATAATTACACAAGTGCAGAAAGGAGTCAACAAAATGGATGTAAAAGTAACGCATATATTTCACAGTGGCTTTATACTTGAAACAGAAGACATACTAATGGTATTTGATTATTACAAAGGTGATATCGATTTAAAAGATAAAAAAACTATAGTATTTGTAACCCACGGTCATGGAGATCACTATACAAAAGAAATATTTAATTGGCAAGAAGAGATAGAAGATATCTCTTATGTGCTGAGTTCTGATATAAAAGATGCTCCAGATTCAAATAATATATATACTATGAATCCCTATGAATCATTGGATGTAAAAGATATTCATATTAAAAGTTTTGGGTCTACAGACTTAGGTCTTTCACTACTCATAGATTATAAGGGTAAATCAATATTCTTTGCAGGTGACCTAAACTGGTGGCACTGGGAAAATGATAGCAAAGAGACACAAAAAGATGAGAAAATACAATTTAAAAATGAAATTGAAAAAATAAACCAGATAGCTACACATATAGATGTAGCATTTTCCCCAGTAGACCCAAGACTTGGAGAAGGATTTAGTTTTGGAGCAGAATATATTATACAACAGTTAAGTCCAGTCTATCTAATTCCGATGCACTTTGGGGATAAGTTCGATACGTCAAATAGATTTATCAACAAAATAGGTGATGTAGAGACTAAAATTGTGGATATAAATAAAGAAGGTCAAGTGGTTCAAATTAAGAAATAATTGAATAGACTATACTAAATAGGCAACTTTTAACGTTTTATTACAGTTTAGATTAAGTGGTACTTTTTTGATTTAATCGGTAATTTCAGGGCATATTTTTATGTTTAAAATACGGATTTATGAGGATAAATTGTATTGACACTATAGTATATCCTAGGATATACTATAGTTGTAAGATAATAAAATCAATTCAAATTTTGATTATGATAGACCAGCTATTAAAAGTCAATAAATAATTTAATTTATTTTACCTTTGTGATTATAGAATTTCTGTCAGAACCCGTCAAGGGAAAAAGAGCCCCTTGACAGAACCTGCCATAAATTCTTATGTAAAATTAGGCAAAACAAATAAGCCTAAACTGTGTGTACAAAATTTAGGATGATAAATAAGCTATACAAGTGATTGTTACTTGATATCAGGCACATAAGGTTCATTATCACGCAATACAGCAAATATAATATTACACATTTTTCTAGCAACTGCACCAACTGCAGTTAAATGGTGTTTACCACGTGCTTTGAGTGACTGATAATAGACAGATAATGCCGGATCTTTAAATGCAGCTACTGTAGCTGCTAACCAAATTGCTCTACGAAGATACGGAGAACCACGTTTAGAAATTTTAGTCTGTGTACCAACAAAATCACCAGACTGTTTTACAGCAACATCAAGGCCAGCATAAGCAACAAGTTTAGGAGCAGTTTCAAAGCGTGAGATATCACCAATTTCTCCAATGATTATGGCTCCAAGAACATCACCAATACCGGTAATAGTTGTGATAACTTGATTGGTTTGATGTAGCAAGGTTGAAATTTCGATTTCTAGTTCTTTTAATTGTTCTTCAATAAAGTTAATTTGAGCAATAATTTGCTTAATTTGAAATGCAAATGCATCTTTAGCAAAACTGACTCCAAAAGTATTAATAGCTGATTCTTGTATTTCAGAAGCTTTAGACAAACCAAAACGGCCTCTGCTTGCTTCTGATAAAAGTACTGTAAGAGTATCAGTATCAACAGATACCATATCTTCAGGAGTTGGATATTTTGAAAGAAGTTCTCTAGAAGTTACTCCAAAGGTATCTGAAAAGAGCTTGGAGTATTCAGGAAAAACTTGATCTAAAAGAGCAATACACTTGCGTTTCCAATCAGAACATTCATCTACTAAGGCAAGGCGATACCGAGATAATTGACGTAAAGCCATAATATCCTCATTCGCCAAAGATGTGGATGAAAACTGTCCGAAACGCATAATTTGAGCAATGATAAAAGAATCTTTAGAATCATTCTTGGTTTGCCTAATATACATTTTTCTAAAAGCATCTGATTGAATAGGATTGATAACATAAACAGTAAATCCAAGATCAATTAGATAAGAATACAGGCTAACCCAATAATGACCAGTAGCTTCCATACCAATAATTACCTTAGAGGTATCAGCTTCAAACTTATCAAGTAAAGCTGCTAATTTAGCACAGCCAGCTTGAGAATTTGAGAAAGAAATACTTTTAGCGAGAAGCTCACCATTAGAATTAATAATAGAAGCTTCGTGGTTTTTCTTAGCAATATCAATACCAACATAAAACATAAAATCACCAGCTTTTAAAATATTAACAGATAAAGTCTAGAACCTCTCTACTTTACACAATACAACCTCGTTAGATATTCAGTAACTAGGTACTATCCAGCTCATTCGCATATGGATGTAAAGAAGAGGCGTAACCCTATTTAAGGAAGACAACGCTTCAAGGAGGTAGACTACGACCCCTATCTGTACAACTATTATCTCACAAGATTAGTGAGATAGAAAAGAGATTATAGTTTAATAACTATAACTTTATTATACGAGGAGGTAAATATATGAAAATCGCCCAATTAACTAAATGGGGAAATAGTCAAGGAATAAGAATAAGTAAAGAAACCTTAAGATCATTAAATTTGGATCTTGAAGAAATAGAAAATCATCAAATTGAGTTTGAAATTAGAATAAGAAATGGCCAACTTATTCTAAATCCCATAAAAAAGATGACAAAACTAGATAAAATATTTGAAGATTTTAATGATGATCCAGCGGAATTTAAAGTTTCAATTGACTGGGGAGATCCAGTAGGTAAAGAAGTTTGGTAGTGAAAAATGGAGGTATCTAATGGAAAAAATCACAAAAAAACTTCATGAACTAGAATGTGGAGATATTATAAAATTAAATTTTTCTCCAACAAAGGGGCATGAACAGGCTGGATATAGACCAGCTGTTATATTAACTAATCCAAAAAAGCAAAATAGACTTTTAAATGGAATGGTTTCTGTAGCACCTATAACTAATACAAAAAAAGGCTTTCCCTTACATGTAGAATTAGACTCTAGGACAATAACAAAAGGCGTTATACTAATGGAACATCATAGAATGGTTGATTTAAAAGATAGGGAATTTCAGTATGTAGAAAAATTACCTCTAAAACAATTGCACAGGTGTAAAGAAATTCATGAAGCCTTATATGAAGATTTATTTAATATGTAAAATTCAAAATATATTTTGCATTTTACATATTATTTGTTTAAAATAACTTAACATACTTCTATAAGAATTAGTGTTAGTATATAAATCGGACAAATTAAACATAATAAATTATCTTGCATTTTTATTGATATAAATATTTAATGCTTTTACTCCCTTAAATGAAACAGTGATCAGTGACATATATAGTAAAATTTCTAATATTAATTTAATATAGCCTAAAGACATACTTAAATAAGCCAAACCCATTATAATACCCCCTTAAGATTTTAGATATATTTTTATTAGAGATTAATTTTTATTGTATTTTACAGCATATACGATTTTGTTCTTATCCTCTGATAATTTTTCAAATTCTATCTCTTTTATTTCTGAATTATCATAACTTTCATGTATCCTCCCCTCCTTTTACCATATCTTTCAAACTATAATATCATCTTTCTATCATGAATATAGTAAACATTTCTATTTTCATCTAATATGAATTTGCCTTTGAGTTTTGAATTCATATAAGTTGTAATAATAGTAGGAAAACCGTAATAGTCTTGATTTTGATCCATATTTTTAATGATTCCATCTGAATTAAAAACAGTCTTATCACCTATCTCAGCTTGAATATTATCTATAATTTTAGTAGTTATAAATACTGTTAGATCTTCTTCATCTTCTAAAAAATCATTTAACATATCTTCTGCTATAATTAATTCCTCTTCTATTGTACCTATCTTTTTATTGTCAAGAAATTTAGTAGCAGATACTATTATTAAAACTGTAAATATAGGTATGCCAATTAAAAGTATCATATTTATTATTTTTTGTTTAAATAAATTAGTATTCTTCAATCCTATCCACACCTTTAATATTTTTTATAATCCTAATGCTCCCCCTCTTTCAAATCCTAAATGGATAACAAGTTCTGTAGAATTTGGTCCTAGGATTAGAGAGGTGATATTTTCACCCATAACTACAATTGAAAGTCTAATTGCAAAAGACACTGGCTAAAAACACTGGCTCTTGTTTAAGTTTAAATTCGTATGAATCTATTATGGTCCAGCTTCCATAATTCCAAATTTTTTATTGATTAAATCTATACTAATTATATAATTATCATAAAATATAGCATTTCCTATCAAACCATCAGCTTGGATTAATTTAAAATTAAAATTCTCTAATCCAGATGGTTCATAAAAGATTAATGGCTTTTCTATACTTATATCTCCAATTTCCCAACCATTCTCTGATCTAGCTCCTTTAAGTTGTACTATATCCCCCCAAGAAGGAACCTCTAATGATTTAATATCATTAGGATCTTTAACATTAGTTAAGTTAGTCCAAGTCTCTTTATTCGTAACAATGTCAAAAATACTGGCTCCCGTATCATAAAACAAAGATAAATTTTCATCTCCAATTTTAGACATTAAATATATTTTATTGTTTTTATATTTCATATTTAAAAAATAACTATTTTCTTTAATATCTCTTGGAATACTTTTTCGATTATTAAGTATAGTAAATTTTTCTTCTGGAAAATTTATAATAAGTATCTTATTTTTAAAAAAATCAAGACCTAGGCTTCCAATTAATTTATATTCAGCCTCCTTTAATTCTTGCAATGTATTACCATAGTCTTGTAATAATCCAAAAGATCCATATTCAAACTCATATTTTCCCAAGTTTCCATCTATAGACACTATAGATGGTTTCTGATCTTTTTGTCTTTTTATGATATAGCTAGGATCTATATCATAAAAAGAATTTCCATATAAAACTGAAGAAGCTCCTGTATCTAATTGTAAATAATATTCCACTTCTATATCTTTAAATCTAAAAGGAATCAATAGCCCAACTTTATCATAATATTCTTCTCCAATAGTACTTCCTAACCATACAAACTCATTCCACTCTACTTCTTGAATAGGTTCATTATCAAATAATAAAAACACAGCGACGAAAAATATTGCTATAATTAAAATATACTTTTTCATAGTCATACATCCCCTAAATACAAATTATATAATAGCCTACCATACTATTTTTCGGTTAATGGCACTTTTATATCGTATGTATCATTTTTATCCAACTATTCTACAATGAATTCTTCTGTTGATGGCATACCATCCCAAATATATCCATCAGAACGATAATATTCCCTTTCTACAGAACCATTCTTTTTTATATAATCTATAACAAAAACTTGCCCTGTGTCTATGGACATTGGGTAATTGTTATAAGGCAATACATTAGCTGTCTTCTCCTTATCCTTAAAATATTCATAAGCATTTTCTAAACGCCAAAATTTTCTATATGAGTAATCCTTAAATCCTGTCAAATCTTGTTTACCAAAATAAGAAGCTTCATAATCCTTTTCATTGATTGTAATCTTTTCAACTCTAAGTGGTTCAATTTCTTTAGCTAACCAAGATAAGTCTTCAGCATATATATTGTCTCCATAACGTTCTTTTAGTTGATTTGCCATACTAGGAGTGGACTTAGATCTATAAGCCATAGCATCAAAATCTGTATGAGCTGCCCCGTAAATCCCCATAATATCCTGGTTTTCTAATTTATCAAATTCACGGATAAAGTTTTCCACCATCTTGTTTTCACGATATTCATCATCAGAGTGCTTATAGTAATATTCACCTTGTTCAATGGATTCTTGTGCCAATAAATATTTATCAGTGTTCTCTAATTTATTTTCCTCAAGATACTTCAAAAATCTTTCTCCAGTAGTATGATATTGGTGCCCCACATCCGTACCGTGGAAAATAGTTTCGGGATACTTCTCTTTTATTTTTTCATAAAATTCTTTAGTATAGGGATTATATGCAGCTGTCCCTTTTAAATCCTTATATAACTCTTCCACAATATCATCATTATCCGACTGCATCCAAAAGTTCAAAAACTCAGCAGAATAGTAGGGCATTTCAATAAATAAATGTCGCATATTTTCATTATGATAGTATGTATCCCATAATTCTAATTCCTTTTGCAATATTTTTTCAACACCATGTTGTTCCCCATATAGGTGAATCTGTCCCGTTGATTTAACTGAAGAAATATTTGTCTCTACTGTTGTTGTATCTTTTGAACAAGCAGCCAACAAGATTGAAATCATTATTCCGATAATAAATGTGTAAATCTTCTTGTTTTTCATAAACTCAGCTCCTAATATTTACTATTTTCTGCTTAAATGAATTATTATCTTTCAATTTCATCAGTACCTTCAATACTTTTTATTATAATTAAATATTTAATATTACTATTATTAAAAACTTTTGATGACAAAGAATTGATTTACAATAATTGTATCAGATAAAGCTTATGTTTTGTTAATAATTGGTTTAAACTGTATTTTTTTGGTGTGAGTGGTAATTTAATTTATAATTTTATATATACTGGGTATTTTATAGATAAAGGGAGGTAATTTAGATGGATTTGATATATGAAAAAGTCACTGATAAATCTTTTAACCAAGCTGTAGAAAGCATAACTAAGGAACTAAAAAAGAGAAAGTTTGGTGTGCTTTGGAAGTTAAATTTTAGAGATAAAATGGCTGAACATGATATTAAATTTAAAAGTAATTTTATGATTCTTGAAGTATGTAATCCCCAAAAGGCCAACGAAGTCTTATCTAAGCATATTGAAGTAGGATATTTTCTTCCATGCAAGATGGTAGTCTATGAAAAAGATGGAAATACTATAATCGGAACAGCAAAACCAGAAAAACTAATGGGAATGATGGGTCATGATGACTTGGGGGATGTGGCTTCTGAAGTTGAAAAGATATTGATAAAATCAGTGGATGCTGCAATCTAAAAAGTATAGGTGATATCACCTATACTTTTTAATTATCAATTAAATACTGTTTTGCTTGTATTTGAGAATTTTCATATATGTTTGAAGTTTATCCCCCTCTATATATCTAGACTTTTAAATATCTTATAGGAAATATTAATTGAAATAAATAAAACTACAATAAGTATCAAAGGTGATACTTTTAATAAAGTCATTAGCTGATTTTTTTCTGGAAAAGCAATTCCTATTTTATTTAAATAAAATATTAAAAGTGAAGGTATGGAGATTACTATAATCATTAACATTCTACTCTTTTCTACTCCGTATTTATATATAAGAGGAAGTAAAGCTGATAAAAATAGCACAGCAATTCCAAAAGTCATATATACACTTATTAAAAATTCTAAACCTGTAAGACCACTTTTAGGAAGTATAATGAAGTATGCAACTGTTGTCGATAATAATAATCCTATAATTGAGAGTAAAATTGATATTATATACTTGCTTAATACTATATCTTTTCTTGATATAGGCATAGTTAAGGCATATACATTCCATTTTGCTTGATTGTCATAAAAAATCAAAGATATAAACTGCATAGTTAAAATAAACACAAACATTCCTACTAAAGAAGTTGGATCCTTAGAATTATAAGCAATTAATGTAAAAAAACCAAGCATTAAAAAACTTGTCTTTAATGTTTTTCTTAAGTTTAAAATATCTTTAATTATTAATCCTTTCATCTTTTTCCCTCCCTATATAAAATAACATTATATCTTCTAAGTTAACAGAGTCTAAAACTAAATCTTTATATTTAATTTCAGCCATTTTCTTATCATCTATTAGCACTTGATATCCAAATTGATTTTTTCTATAGGATACAATATCAGTATCTTCAATTCTATTAAAGTCTTTAGTTGCACATTTAATTATTCCATAACTGTCAATTAACTTATCTCTTCTTTTAGAAAATTCTATTTCACCCTTATGAATAAAAGTAATATAATCTGCTATTTTATCCAAGTCACTGGTTATATGGGTAGAAAATAATATGGATTTATTTTCATCTTGAATAAATTCTAAAAACATACCTAAAACTTCATTTCTAACCATTGGGTCTAATCCAGAAGTTGGCTCATCTAAAATAAGTAATTAAGGGTGGTGGGAAAAAGCTACTGCAATGGATAATTTCATTTTCATTCCCTTTGAAAATTCCTTTACTGTTTTATCTTCTGGAAGTTTAAATCTTTTTAGGTAATCTAAAAATAAATCATTATCCCAGTTTTTATAAATATTTTTCATAATTAGAGAAATCTCCAAAGAATTTAAATCATCGTGAAAATAGCTTTCATCTAAAACTACCCCTATCTTCTCTTTTATCTCTAATTCATTTTCAATATTATTAAGACCAAATACTTCTATACTTCCTCCATCTTTTTTTATAAGATTTAAAATCAATTTAATAGTAGTAGTCTTTCCTGCTCCATTTTCTCCTATTAGGCCCATTATACAGCCTTTAGGTATATTAAAACTTATATCTTTTAGAATGAAATTATTGTATTTCTTCCTTAGACTATTTGCTTTTAAAATATATTCCATTTTTATTCCCCCTCATATAGAGTAGTCAATATATCTACTAATTCTTTTAAAGAGATTCCACTACTCTTTGCGATATCAACACTTCCAGAAAGATATTCTTCAACCCTGCGTAGTTGTTCTTCTTTGACTAATTCTAAGTTCTTCTTAGCTACAAAACTACCTCTCCCTGTAGCTGTTTCAATAAATCCATCTCTTTCTAATTCCTCATAAGCTCTTTTAGTAGTTATGACACTTATTCTTAACTCTTTTGCTAACAATCTCATAGATGGAAGTGCGTCTCCTTCTTTTAAGGCTCCTATCATTATCATGTCCTTTATCTGAGATGCAATTTGTTCATAAATAGGATTTTTATTTGAATTGCTAATAATAATGTCCATGTAATCATCCTTCAGTTTATATATTGTACATATACTATATATACAATATATCAGGTTTAAATATTTATGTCAATAAAAAACATTCCAACATACTGGAATGTTTTTATACTATACTATTTAAATATTTTTTTATCCATTAATTCTAAAAATATAGGTGCTATATTTAATACGATAGATGCAATAGTCAAAATCCATAATAATGTTTCAATATTAGGCACCACATCTAATAAAGCAGCCCAATCCTCCACCTTTACCCAATCGGATACCATACTAAATTCTGAAACAAGGGTCAGTGCTGTGAATGACAATCCCATTGCCATTGCCAATTTATAATCTTTGCCCATTTTATACATATAAAGATTTATAAAAGTTATTATTATCGCAATTACGCCAAATATTAGCCACATTATTATTCCTCCAATGTTATTTTATTTATTACTTTTGCTTTTACCCTTATTTCAAAAGATCAATACTACTGAAATCATATTATTTAAAATCTAATACTAATAATGCCATATAACTAGATCTTGTACATACTTGATATTTCTTAAAATAACTAGAAATATATAATTTCCTTCATTAATTTTCTTTAAGTTTCAATAAATAATGGGTATATCCCTTCAAATCATCTTCTGTTTCTCCAAAAGATATTGTCTCCATAGCAACAAAGATATTATTTTTTGTTATATAGAACATAGGATTTGATAAAATCCCATCTTCCGCATACATAGTATAATGCTTAATTTCGTCAACATCTAATTCTTTTTTGATATCGTCATAATCAAATATAGAACTAAGACCCTCAAAATTCTCAATATCTTTTCGAACTAAATCATCATAATATTTCTCACCATAATCCTCTATTGTAATAAATTCAAAATCTTCTGATGGATTTTCTCCAAATATTCCTGAAGTTTCATAGAAATAACTCTCTCCTATTGAAAATTCTACATCTTTGAAGTTTTCTGTTAACACTTTTAAGTCATTTTCAAATTGTTCTTCACTTATTTCAGAAGATTTGGGCATATATACTACTTCATCAAATTTGTATTCTCCATAAAAATCGACTATATCTAGAAATGTATTATCTACAGGCTCACTAGACGACCCACACCCAATTAAAACTAAAATAAGAATGCTTTGCAAAATAATTATTCCTATAATCTTTTTATTCATTTGCTTTCTCCTCCTTATTATTGCATAAATTATAACTCACCTATTAGATTGATGCAATAAGGGCCTAATAAGATACATACTAAAATCATTCCAAATAATCCTAGTAGTTTTATCTTTTTATTAATTTATCATAATTGAAATTGTGACAAATTAAATTACATAGTTTAATATAATATAGAAAATCATTATAAAAGTTAATTCAGGCAGTCCTTCTACGGACTACCTGAATTTAAAACCTTTAAGGTAAGATAAGGATATTATTGGGTAATATTTATTCTTTCACCATTAATTAATATACTTTTTACTTTTTCAATTTCAATTATATTTCCCCTAAAAACAAGAGTAGATTCAGATTCATAAGTATGAATTGAAGATTGATTTAATTCAATAATATCCCCGTCTATATACTCTACATAAACCACATCACTATCGTTGAAGTTATCTGATATATCTTGATTTAAATGAACAGTGATTCCAATAGGCGACAATGAAACCATATTAACCCTTGTTCTATTACCATTTATATCGATTTCTCTGTCAACTTTAAATTCTGTTGTTATTTTTTCTGGAATTATGAATGAAAATTCCCACTTACCTTCTGTAATCTCTGGCGATTTCATATAGTCAATTGTTAAGGATAAATCATCTAGTTGCTCTGGCTTTGTTATACCACTATAAATAATTTCACTGTATTTATTATGAGGTTCTTTACTGTGTTTTTCATATGCATATTTTTTATCGGTTATAAAGTTAATTCCTACCGTTGAATCATAAACAATTTCTTTTTCCAAATTTACAAGTTTTGCATTAATATAGTAACCGTCAATTAAAGCGACACCACTCAAATTAGCTTTTGCTTGTATATGAAATAATCCATCCACAAATCCAATATTTGAAATTGAAAATATATCAACATTTTCGAATGGAATATCCATCTCATCTGGTTTCAACAATTGGGATCCTTCATACAGATCGTGATTACCACCACCACCACTCTTCCAAACTTCAGTCTGTGAGATTATATTTGGAGTATGCCCTTTAAGTAGTTCATCTATATTAATCCTGTCTTCTGGTAAATCTTCAAGGAATTCCCGTCCAGTTGAAAAACCATTTACCGTAAGTGTTGCACTGCCTTGATGATGGTTTCCTAATGAAGTAATCATTAATGTTGCTGTCTTTGTTTCATTATCATAATCAACTACGCTCAAATTACCACCATATCCCTGACTTAATCCCCAACTTGTAAAATCAAGGTCTTCACCCAGGCGATCGGCTTTTGTATCCGTAACAGTCGCAAAGATACGCAAAGCATTTTCATCATTAATGGCTGAAATTAGTTTAATAACAATTCCGTCATATTCACTTTGTATTGACAAGGGGGCATTACTATTAGGATTTTCATCAACAGCCATTATATCATTTGAGCCCTCTAACGGTTCAATATATGAATCAATATATTCTGAGCTTTCTCCAAAGATAATTCTGTACGCTTTGCTTATATCAATAATCTCAGCGTAGACAAGGGTTGTAGTCAATACCATAACTGCTGCAACTCCAACTAAGGCCCATTTCTTGAATGAAAATTTTCTTTGTTTCATTTTTGCTTTTTGTGCAAATTTATCCTTTATATTTCTTGCGTTATCTTCCGTATATTCAGGGACATATTTTAGCATCATTTCAATTTCCTTATTATCCAGATCCTTATTTAAGTCCTTATTATTCATCAAAAACCCTCCTTTTTTATTAATATCCTTTTCAATCTCAATTTCCCTTGATACAGCGTATTTTCAATTTTCTTTGATGGCAAATCCATTTTTTCTGCTATAATCTTAACCTTTTCATTGTAAAAATATCTTCTTATAATAATTTCTCTATCAGGTTCTTTTAGATTGTCCACTACTTCTAAAATTTTTCTCCTACTTTCCTTTGTAATCATAAATTGAAGAGGATCCTCCTCATCATACGCACTAGAATATTCACAAAATTTCTTAACATTCCCCCTCGTGAGTTTCCTATATTTATCAATTGCGAGATTTTTTCCGACTTTAACTAAAAAAGATTTCAAACTACCTTTTTTATAATCATAAATCTTTGGATTTTCCAATAATCTAATGTAAACATCGCTTATACAATCTTCAATGTCTTCTGAAGAACCCACTTTCTCTAAAATATTCCCCACTACAACCCACAAAAGTTTATTGTACTGCTCCATTATGTAATCAAATATATCTGAATCCTTTTGCTTAAGCTTTTTTGCAATTTCTTCATCCTTCATTTTTCATCATCTCCTTTCAATTGTATCTAAATTAACCGCCTATACATACATAACGGTTGAAATCCAAAAAACACTTAAAAATTATCAATATCTAATTATATAAAAGATTTAAAAACAAATATATGAATATATCAAATTTGATATATTCATATATTTGTTTTTTTATTTGAGTCTTAATCAATTTCTAATTCTGATTATTTTTGTGTTCACTATAGATTTTTATTCCATATCATATTATGACATATGCTAAAAAAGATACTAATATAAGATATAGTACCAGTAATGCCCCTTCAAGCACATAAGTCATTGCAATCCGAATTTCTAAAATAATCATCATAATAGAATAAAGAGAATAAAGAAGTATAGTACAAATAAATTTATTTTGTTTCACTAAGCATTTTTCTACTAATACACATCTAATTTAGACTTAAAACTAAGACAACAACTTTTCTCCAGTAAGATGAATCAATATTGCTCCAATAGGTGCAGTAATAACTATAGATAATACTGCTAATGATAAAATAAGATCTCCTGATTCTACACCTAATGATAATGGTATCGCTCCTATAGCTGCTTGAACTGTGGCCTTTGGTATATAAGCTAGTATACAAAATATCTTTTCCTTTTTATTTAAATTACTTCCAAGTAATGATATAAATACACCTATACTTCTAGCTACCAAACCTAAAAATATGAGTAAGATCCCCTTTCCTCCAGCATCAAGAGCTAAACCAACATTCACCTGTGCACCTACTAAGACAAATAAAAGTATTTCTGCAAACACCCAAATTTTATTTAATTTAACAGATATTCTCTTTCCTACTTTAGGCATTATTTGAAGTATAATAAATCCTATAGTCATAACCCCTAAAAGTCCTGCTATTTCAACTTTTGACTTAAGTAAATCTTCAAGTCCTGTAAGCAGTATACCTGCACCTATTATATATAGAACCTTTTTTGTATCTCTAATATGATAATTCTTGAAGACTTTCACCAAGATTATACCTAGTATTCCTCCTAATAATATTCCAAGTAAAATTGACACTGGAATACTTAGTATTTTTATTCCTATATTTATATTTGACCCACCATATATTCCTAAAAATGTGGAAAAAATGGTAATAGCTACTACATCATCTACAGATGCACCTGCAAGTATCATTGTTGGAACACCTTTTTCTTTTCCTAATCCTCTATCTATAAATTCAAGCATAGATGGTACTATAACTGCTGGGGAAACAGCAGCTATAATAAAACCTAAAATACCACCTTGAGAAAAACTAAATTCAAATAATTTCATAGATACAAAAGCTATTAAAAAACCTTCAAGTACTACTGGTATAGTGCTAAGTTTTAGTGCTTTTATTCCTACTTTGTTTAAGTCTTCTTTGCTTATTCCAAATCCAGCCCTAAGAAGTATAACTATAAGTGCAATCTTTCTAAAATCTGCAGATACCATCATCATATCTTCACTTATTATATTGAGACCATAAGGGCCTAATAAGATACCTACTAGAATCATCCCAAGTAATCCTGGTAATTTTATTTTTTTGAATAATGCATTTGCCAAAAGCCCTAATACAGTTATTATCCCTAAACTTGTAGCCATTATATCACTCCTTTTTCATTAAAAACTCCTACAGATACCCTTTATCTGCAGGAGTTTTTATATGTTTTGAAATGAACAAAGTTTCCCCTTTGTTCACTGAGCTCCTTTTAAGTCTAAATGTAGTTCTTTAACTTGCCAATTATGCTCTAAGGATTTTAATTTTTCTTCTATCTTTTCTTGGAAATCATTGTCTTCCTCTTTTACTATATTCATTATAGTAGGGCCTGCACCGCTTAAGATAGAACCTAAGGCACCTATTTCTTCACAAGTTTTAATTATATGGAAATAATCTGGGATTAGTTTCCCCCTATAGTTTTGATGTAGTGCATCATTTACTCCATGTTTTATTAAATGAAACTCTCCATTTACTAGAGAAGATATAAGTAGAGAAACTCTACTTACATTGAATACAGCATCTTTAAAGGGAATAGTTTTAGGTATAACTGCCCTAGCATCACTAGTAGATAAGGTAAAATCTGGTATAAGAGCTATGAACTTAATCCCCTCATGTATATCTACTTTGGTATAGTAAATCTCATCTCCATCCATAATAGACACTACAAGTCCTCCAAAGAGAGCCGGTGCAATATTGTCAGGATGTCCTTCTATTTCAGTTGCTATTTTAAAGATTTCTTCTTTATCCAAAGGGCTTCCAGCAATTAAATTTGCTCCCATAACCCCTGCAATGATACAAGCTGCACTACTTCCAAGTCCTCTAGATATTGGAATATCAGTCTCCATGTCTATTTTTATTCCCTTAGGATTATATCCTATTTTCTCAAAACAATGCATCATAGAAGTATATACTAAATTATTTTCATCTGCAAATTCTGCTTCACAGCCTGTAATTTCAAGCCCACTTTCTATCTCTTCTATATGATAGGTATTATATAAGTCTAAAGCTAATCCAAGAGTATCAAAGCCTGGACCTAAGTTTGCACAGGTAGCAGGAACTTTTATTTTAAACATGCTTTTCACCTACCTGTAAAAATTCTCTTATTTTATCTTTCATACCATCTTTTGTAGAAATGTTTTTATGGATTATTTCTTTATTTTTAAGCTCTTTTATGTTCTTTGGAATTTCTACTCCAGTCTTTTCTCTGATTGCCTCTAGTATTTCAAATTCATCCTTGGCTTTTATATCTATATCTATAGATTTAGCTACTTTCTTTCCAAATTTAAATGGACTAGCTGTTGAAGCTATAACTGTCTTTTTATGGTCTTCAGTCTCACTTTTGTACTTTTCATATACATTGTATGCTACTGCAGTATGGGGATCTATTAGATAATTATCCTTTTTATATAGATCTTTGATAGTCTTTTCTATCTCCTCTTCATTTGAATAGTCTCCATAGAACTCCTGAAGATTTAAATCTACAGAATAAGTCTTTTCCTTATTTAAACTCTCCATTTTTCCCTTTACAGATATATCATCTCCATTACTTAAATAAGATAGCAATCTCTCTAAATTACTTGAGACTAATATATCCATGGATGGAGAAGAAGTAAGGATTAAATCCCTTTTAGTATCATAAGTCTTTGTATGGAAGAAATCTGTAAGTACCTTATTATCATTTGAAGCACAGATTAATCTATCTATTGGCAATCCCATCTTCTTAGCATAGAAAGCTGCAAGTATATTCCCAAAATTTCCTGTTGGGACACTTACATTTATCTTTTCACCTAAAGAAATTTCACCTCTATTTAGAAGTGTAAAATAAGAATAAAAATAGTATACTATTTGTGGTACTAATCTACCTATATTTATAGAGTTTGCAGAAGAAAGAATAAATCCTTCCCCCTCTAATTCTCTTTTAAAGCTCTCATCATTAAATATGTCTTTTACTCCAGTTTGTGCATCATCAAAATTTCCATCAATACCTACTACAAAGGTATTATCACCTTCTTGAGTTTCCATTTGTAACTTTTGGATTTCACTTACTCCATTTTGTGGGTAAAATACTACTATCTTTGTACCTTCTACATTTGAAAAACCTTCAAGAGCTGCTTTTCCCGTATCTCCTGAAGTAGCAGTTAATATAACTACTTCTTTTTCTATATTGTTTATCTTCATACTTTCCTTTAAAAGATAAGGAAGTATAGAAAGTGCCATATCCTTAAAGGCAGAAGTAGGCCCATGATATAGCTCTAAAAATTCAGCATCCCCTGCCTTTTTCAAAGGAACTATTTCTTCCCTAGTAAATTTTTTATCATATGCCTTTTCTATGGAATTTTTTAGAGCCTCTTCTTTAAAATCTGTAAAGAACTCTTTCATTATTATAAAAGCCATTTCTCTATAGTCTTTATCTACTAAAGTATTTAAGTCTATTTTAGGAAAACTCTTAGGTACAAATAATCCACCGTCTTCTGATATCCCTTGTATAATTGCCTGGCTAGGTGTTATCTCTATGTTTTTATCTCTAGTACTTATATATTTCATAGTTTTCTCCTTAATCTAAAATTTTAGCTATAAAGTAATCTTTTTTGTCTATATTTCTTTTTTCTATTATCTTTATAATATCTTTAAAGAAAACTTCTTCTGTAACTATTATAATATCATCTTTAGGAGAAATTATCTTTTTAGCAGCAAAGTTTAATTCTTCTAAAATTCCCTCTTCTTCTGGAACTCTTATATAGTATTGTCCCTTTATATCATTATTTAAGTTTTGTAGTTTTCTATCTCCTAGAGGGTTTGTCTTAAAATGATCATCTTTTATAATATCTATTACATCTGTTAAAACTGCATTTGCTGTAGGAAGTTTTCCAGCTCCTGGTCCATAAAACTTTAATTCTCCTACATTGTCTCCCTTAAATGCTACAGAATTAAAAGCCATATTTACACTAGAAAAATAGTGACTGTTTTTTACTATCATAGGTTCTACAGTTGCAGTAAATCCATCTCCTACCTTTTTTACTTCACCTATTAATTTTACTGTTGAATCTATTTTCTTTATATTTTCTATATCAAGCTTTGTAATACTACTTATCCCTCTTAAAATAATATCTTCTTCTCTAATTTTCCCCTTTAATCCAAGAGTCCCTAGTATTCTTAACTTTCTTAAGGTATCATGACCTTCTACATCTGCAGTAGGATCTGCTTCTGCATATCCTAAATCCTGAGCTATTTTTAAAACTGCTTCATATTCTAAGTCTTCGTCTATCATTCTAGTCAAGATATAGTTACAAGTTCCATTTAAAATTCCTTGTACTTCTTGAATTTCATTTAATACAAGATGATCTTTTAATGGTTTTAATACAGGGATTCCTCCCCCTACACTTGCCTCATATAAAAGAGCCTTTCCTTTTTCATCTGCTAACCCAGAAAGTTCTTCAAAGTATTTTGATACTACTGCCTTATTTGCAGTAACTATATGCTTTCCTTCATTTAAAGCTTTTGTAATATATTCATAGCTCTTTTCCAAATCACCAGTTAATTCAACTACTATATCGATATCCTTGTCCTTTAAAATTTCATCAAAATTATCAGTTAAAACTCCTTCATTTAACTCTACATCTCTTTTTTTATCTTTATTTCTAACTAATATCTTTTTTATATTTATATCTTTTCCCAAAAGGGTTTTCAATTCTTCTCTTTTGCTATTTAGTATTTCTACTACTCCCGTACCTACAGTTCCTAGGCCAAGTATTCCTATATCTATCATGTTTTCATCTCCTATGTATTTTAAATATTTGTACTATTATACATCAATAGCCCAGAGAATTAAAGTGTATTTTCAAAATTAGAATTTATAGATATAAATGTAAATCTAAAAAATACACTTAAAAGCCAAACTTACTAATGACTTTTAAGTGTATTAAAATTATAATTCAAAACTTTAATTTTTAATTATTCTTCTATTTTTAACATACCATCTTCTATACTTACATCCATTTGTAAAACTTCTTCTATAAAGTTTACAGGTACATAAGTTGTAGAATCCTTTAACACTGGAGAAGCTCCAAGTTTTACGATTCTTTTTGCAAAATTATAATTATCTTCTCCAACAGTTCCTTCACCAATTACTACTTTTGTCCATTGAGCTCCTTTAGTAAGTTCTGCTGCTCTATTTTCTGCATCCCAAGTTACTTCATATCCTAAAGTCTCCCCAATTTCTCTTAGAGAAACCATTAATACATTATCTTCATTCTTGTAGATTTCATTTTCCAATACTTTTACTGTTTTTTCTTCATCTTCTTTATCTATTGAAATTTTATCAAATACAGTAATGGCTTCCTCTAATTCTAAATCTTCATCAGTATCATTTAAAACAATAACTGTATGAGGACTAGTTTGAGCTGGTATACTTCTAGTTGTTACACTATAAAAGACTAATAAATCTTCGTCTTTTAAATCTTCTTTTTCTAGTTTTTCTCCATTTTGATCTACAATTATTGTATCATCTTGTATATTTAATTTTAGTTGATTGTCTAAACTTACTAATTCATCGTTAAACTTAGATACCTTAATAGATCTTAAATTTTTATTTTCCCTCACTACTATCCCATCTGGAGTTATTTGAGGTGGCAAGCTCATAGTCATAGGAGTATTTCCCTCATAATAAACTAAAACTTCCATGCCTTCTTTTAGATAATCTTTTTCAACTTTATCCATAGTTTTATCACTTAGAAGAAATACATCTTCATTTATATGAAATATTGTACCTTCTTGAGGATTATCTTTATCTTCCTCTTGTACCCATATAGATATACTGTCTTCCTTATCGTTTACATTTACAATGTGCCCTTCATAAGTAATATATTCATCTAATTCAACTTCATCTAATTCTTGATTTATTAATTTTACCTCTACATTTTCTTCCATATCCTCTGCATTCATTGCTACAGGAGTAAATACCAAAGAAAAAGCCAATAAAAGAGTTGCTACTTTCTTCATTGTACTCATATTGTATCATCCTTTCAATATTATACCTATTTGCATTTCGTCTATCTACATACTATCAAAATATTATTAAGAGGGTATTACATAAGATTTACAATAAAGTTACAATTCAATATTCTATATCTACTATTATATTACATTCCAAATTTTCACATCTATCTTTAATTAAATCTTCTATTTCCTTTTTAATAATCTTTTGAGTATCCTCTTTTTCCAAAAGGTTTCCATCTACTACAATATGAAATTCGACTATTTTTTCATCACTTTCATCTAATATCTGAAAATCATGCATTGACTTATATATTGCTTTTTCCTTTATAATATGTTTTATCTTATTTCTAAGTTGGTACCTCTCCTTTGACTCTGGACCTAGGGGATCCATATGGATCACTAGAGTTAGATTATATCTTTCTCCAATATCTCTTTCTCCATTGTCTATTACCTCATGTATCTTTAACATATCTATATTACTTGGAAACTCAGCATCTATTATAGCCATAGTCCTACCTTCTCCATAAGTATGGATTACTAAATCATGAACTCCTGTTATATAATCTAGAGATAGTACATCTCTAGATATTGCTTTTTGTAATTCTTTTGACGGAGCTTCTCCTATAAGGGGACTAATAGTCTCTCTTACAAGACTATAGCCTGAATACAATATGAGTAGTGAAATAACTACTCCTATAATTCCATCTATTGGAAGTGTAGTAAATTGTCCAAAAAATATAGATAATACAACCACTGAAGTAATCAGAACATCTCCTAGTGCATCAGCATAGACTGCCTTTAAGCTCTTTGAATTTATCTTCATCCCCAAGTCTTTATTAAATATAGCCAACCAAATCTTAACTAAAATAGACAAAACTAATAGTATAAATGGTATCATTTGGAACTCTACTATTGTAGGATTTAAAATCCTTTCTATAGAAGATTTTATAAATTGAAGTCCCATAAATATTACTAAAAAAGATACAATTAATGCCCCTATATACTCTGCTCTTCCATGCCCATGGGGGTGTTCCCTGTCTGCAGGCATACTTGATAATTTAAATCCTATGAGGGTTATTATAGATGAAGAGCTGTCTATTAAATTATTAAAGCCATCAGCTATAACTCCTATTGAAGATATACCAAACCCTATGCTAAGTTTAAGTATAGCTAGAACTATATTTGATATAAGTCCTACAATACTTGCAAGATAGCCTACCTTGGTTCTTACATTTTCATCTTTATAGTCCTCTGACTTAACTGTTAGTTTCAATAAAAAATTTGTCAAAATTCTTCCTCCAAATCCAATACATTGTATATTTATATTTCACATCTACTATTATATAGGTTTTCCCTTTTAATTCAATATTATCTATTTTATACCCCCATTATTTAACAAAAAAACATTCAAGCAAATTTAAAAGATGCCTTTAGTTAAAAGCATCCTTCAAATTTATTATTTTAATTTTTACTTAGTTAGTAATTCTGCTATCTGTACTGCATTTGTAGCTGCACCTTTTCTTATATTGTCAGCTACTACCCACATATTTACACCATTCTCAACACTAAAATCTCTTCTAATTCTACCAACATATACTTCATCTGTGCCTTCAGCATTTATTGCCATAGGATATATATTATTTTTTATATCATCCTTTAAAATTACGCCTTCTTCTTTTTCTAATATCTTGAATATATCTTCCACATCAAAAGATTTTTCGAATTCTAGATTTACTGCCACACTATGGGCATATTTTACAGGTATTCTAACAGTAGTTGCAGTGACCTTTATACTATCATCATTTAGTATCTTTTTAGTTTCCTCTATCATCTTCATTTCTTCTTTTGTATATCCATTTTCTAAAAATACATCTATGTGAGGAATTGCATTAAACTGAATTTGATAAGGGTAACAGTTTATGCCACCATCTTCTAAATCTTTTAGACCACCTAGACCTGAACCTGATACAGATTGATAAGTGGAGTAGATAATTCTTTTTATCTTAAATTTTTCATGTAATGATTTTAATGGTAGTACTGATTGAATAGTAGAACAATTTGGATTTGCAATTATTCCCTTATGTTTCTTTGCATCCTCTGGATTTACCTCTGGAATTACTAGAGGAACTTCTTTGTGCATCCTAAATACACTACTATTATCTATAACTATAACTCCATCTTCTACTGCAATAGGAGCATATTTTTCACTTACTGCTCCCCCTGCTGCAAATAGAGCAAAATCTATCTCTCTCTTAAAGGAGTCTTCCTTTAATTCTTCTACTATATGGTCCTCTCCCATAAAGCTTATTTTCTCTCCTGCTGATTTTTTAGATGAGAAAAAATAAATATTATCTATTGGAAAATCTCTTTCTTCTAAAGTCTTTAATATAGTACTTCCTACTAAACCTGTTGCTCCTACCACTGCTAAATTATATTTTTCCACTTTTTATTCCTCCTTATTCGAAAGCATTGTATATATTTTCTATTGCCTTTTCAAAATCACTATTTTCTATCCCTACTATTACATTTAACTCACTTGAACCTTGTGATATCATCCTAATATTTACATCTGCATTTGCTAGAGCTTTAAAGATTCTAGCTGATGCTCCTGTAGTATTTATCATTCCCCTACCTACTACTGCTACAAGGGCCATATTTGGGTATGCTATTATATTATCTGGATTACAGTAAATCCTTATTTCTTCTATTACTTTCTTTAACTTTGAATTTAGTTCATGGGTAGATACTATTACAGATACTGAATCTATACTAGATGGCATATGTTCTATTAGTATATCATTTGTCTCAAATACAGATATAAGTTTCCTAAAGAAATCTCTTTCACTACTCATTAAGGTCTTTTCTATGGAAATAACTGTAAAGTCCTTTTTCCCTGCTATTCCTGTTATAGTTCCAAAACTACTCCTAGGACTTAGGTCATCTATTATAATAGTACCTGGATCTTCTGGTGCATTAGTATTCTTGATATTTATAGGTATTCCTGACTTCTTAACTGGAAATATAGACTCTTCATGTAAAACTGGAGCCCCCATATATGATAATTCTCTCAATTCCCTATATGTAATACTCTTTATAGGTCTTGCATTCTTTACTATACTTGGATCTGCCATTAAAAATCCTGATACATCTGTCCAGTTTTCATATAGTTTTGCATCTACTCCCCTTGAGATTATAGAACCTGTTACATCAGATCCACCTCTTGAAAATGTCTGTATGCTTCCATCTAATTTAGCACCATAAAACCCTGGTATAACTGCATGGGATACTTTTTTAAATTTAGTCTTAATCTTTTGTTGTGTAGCTTCCCCATCAAACTGACCTAAATTATCAAAAACTATAATCTCCTTAGGGTCTATAAATTCAAAATCTAGATATTTTGAAAGTATAATTCCATTTAAGTATTCTCCTCTACTTGCACAGTAATCTCTAGATGCCCCATTAACTATATTATGTTTAATCTCTGATAATATTTCCTCTATTTTTATATCTAATTCTAGTTCTCTACAAATCGAGATAAATCTATCCTCTATTATATTAAATACATCGTCAAAATTTAGATTGTGAGATGCTAATTGATAACACATATATAACAAATCAGTAATTTTGTGATCTCTTTTATGTCTTTTTCCTGGAGCTGAAGGTATTATATATCTTCTATTTTCATCCTCTTTTATTATATTTTTCACTTTTTGTATTTGTGTACTATCTGCAAGGGAGCTCCCGCCAAACTTTGCTACTATTACATCTTTCATCTTTTCCCTCCTTTAGTTTTTTATGTAAAAAAAACACTTATCCAAAAATAGGACAAGTGTAATAATCTTGTTTCCACCCAAATAAAAGGTTTATGCTTTAACGTTAAGCTTACGCAATTCCCTACTAAATTCAGGATTGAGCTCATAGGTGGTTTTCAATTTAGTGCATCAAGGAAATCTCTCAGCCGGTGAATTTCCATCTCTTGTGATCTTAAAAAATTTACTCTTCCTATTCAAAGCTTTTAAATATTTTACAACTTTGCTTATATAAAGTCAAGCAGAATTTTTAAATTTATTCTCTTCCTCTACAAATATTTATTCCTTTTTCTTTTAATATATTTACCTTTTCTTCTACATTCTCTAGTTTCTTTAGCATCTCTTTTGATTTAAGAATTGCTTCTTCATATAGGCTTTCTACTGCCCCTTTATTGTTTTCCTTTACTTGATTTAATATTTTACCACCTAGTGCATGAAAATTATGATGGGTTTCATCTATGGATTCCCAATCTTCTTTTATATCAGGATGAGTTATATTCACAGCATTATAGAAATGTCCAAAGGAGCATTTATTTGAATTTATCTGTATAGGGTGAATCCTCATTTCATCTTTTATCTTCCTTAAAGTCTCCATCCAATTTATGTGGGATCCCCTTGCCTTTTTAATTATACTTATCAATTCATCATTTGCCATGGCATTTTCAGTTCCCTTTAAACCCTTAAATAACTCTATTATAATATCTGAAAGTTCATCATCTATATTAGATATCTTCTTAGCAAAATTTACACTTTCTGCAGCTTCATTATGAATACTCTCTGTCATATTGCTTAATCTCTCTGCATCTTTACTTGATTCATCCATTGCCTGATTTATCTCATTTGTAGCAACTTTTATATCTTCCATAGATGCATCAATTCTCTCTACATCACCTATAACATTTTTAAGCATATGGACATTTTTATTTACAGTATCACTTATTATGTCAATTTTGTCACTCATGGCATTTGTAGAGACTAGAGTACTGTTTAAACTATTTGTTCCCTCTTCTGTAGCAGTGCCTATACTAGCTAAAAATTTACCCATACCTCTTAAGTTCTCCTTAGTATCATCAGCAAGCTTTCTTATTTCTTCAGCTACAACACCAAAACCTCTACCATGTTCTCCAGCCCTAGCAGCTTCTATAGCTGCATTTAAAGCAAGTAAATTTGTTTGATCTGCTATTTGTTGTACACTTTCTACTATTTGAGATACTTCTCCAGAAAGTTCTACTAATTGCTTGAATTTATCATTTAAATCTGAAGTGTCCTTTTCCACGTTTTCTTTTATTTCTTCCATATCTTTTAAAAGAACTATACTTTCATCGTTTTTCTTTACTAATAGCTCTGATTCATCTGACAAACTCCTTAGGGTTTCGGATGTGCTATTTATAGATTCATTTACCTGATACATACCAGCTGTTGTTTCCTCAACTATTGCTAAATTAGATTGGCTTAAAATTGCCATCTCCTTTGCAAAATCCATTAACTGATAGGAAATATGTGACATTCCCACATCAAAATCACTCAAAGAACTTGCAATATCTAATATTTTTTTAGCAGAATTTGCCATTTTCTTTTCATTTGCTACTAATTTTTCAAATTTATTTAACATATCATTATATTCTTTGTTCTTAGTATTTACTGAATTGCTAGGCTTTCCTTTAATTGTTCCATTTATAAATTCCAGTATTCCTTCTTTTTCTTTACAATCTTTACTCTTTATCTTATTTAACACTTTTCTATTCCTCCTATTATTCTGACTCTTACAATATACCCTGTTAAAATTATATTAATCTTTTTATTTGTCGAAATATGTAATATTATAAAATATCTTTATATAGATCAGTCCTTCTATATTTTATATAGTGTCTACCTGACATACTGGTATTTTTTGTATCCTTTATATTATCTATTATTTTTGAATCCAGCTCTACAAACAATATGCTTTCTCCCTCATTAAAATCTTCTTTAATTAAATTTCCTTTTGGATCTATAGCTAAAGTTCCACTTTGATTACAAGCTACTACAAAAATTGTATTATCATATGCTCTTGCCGGTAAGTATTTCATCCAAATATCCTTTCTTTTCTTTAACTTTATCGGGGAAGCAAATGGAGTAAAGATTATCTCTGCACCTTTTAAACTCATTATTGTAGAGATTTCTGGAAAATGAGTCTCCCAACAAATTTGAATCCCTATAATTGCCGTCGGTGTTTTAAAAACTGGTAAATCATCTCCACTTGAAAAGTAATCCATTTCACTTTTCCCTAGGTGACTTTTCCTATAATAATCTACTTTCCCATCTGGAGTAGATATCATATGAGTAATATACGGCATATTGTTAGGATTATCTTCTATAAACCCTACTAATATTGTAATTTCACATTCTATTGAAATAGATTTGAAAATTTGTGATAATTCTTCTCTTTCACTGATAGTTATGGGAGATGCATCTTTGCTATATCCATTTATACATGCCTCAGGAAAGCATATAATATCTGTATTTTTTTCTGATGCCTTTTTTATATAATCTCTTATCTTTTTTAAATTCAGTTCTTTATTATTTAATTTAGACTCCATCTGTACTAGAGCTATCCTTGTATCTTTCATCTAACTCCTCCAAAATAAATTTAGGTCTATTCCCTATATTGTAATGTATTGGCCACTATTTGCCAACTCATATTGGGTTTTATTAGAAATTTTACCAAAGATTAATACCCATTAATCCTTCTATGTGTTAAAATAGAATATATGTATTAGAAAGGAAGATCTTTATGACTATATTAAAAGAAGCCTGTGTAGGCAATTACTTAGAAGCTAAAAGAGCTGAGGAATTAGGAGCAGATAGAATAGAATTATGTGACAATCTCTATGAAGGAGGCACTACTCCTAGCCTAGGTGCTATAAAAATATCCAAGGAAAATTTAAATATACCCATATTTGTAATTATCCGTCCTAGAGGTGGAGACTTTGTATTTAGTGAAGAAGAAGTTGAAGTGATGGAAAAAGATATAGAAATATGTGAAAGTTTAGGAATCCCTGGAGTTGTAATAGGTGCATTAACTGAGGACAATCAAATAGACGAGCCTACTATAAAAAGACTTATCAAATCCTCTAAAGATATGGAGGTAACTTTTAATATGGCTTTTGACCTTATAGAAGATAAAAAAATGGCCATAGAGAAGCTAATTGATTTAGGTATACATAGAATACTTACTAAAGGTGGCATAAAACCTGCCCCTGAAAATTTAGATAGTTTGAAGTCACTAGTAGAGTATGCTGACAATAGGATAACTATCTTAGCTGGTGGTGGAATTACTAAGGGAAACTTTGAAGCTATAGTTGAAAAAACAGGAGTAAAAGAAGTCCATGGTACTAAAATTGTAGGTGCCCTAGAATAAGAAAAGCTAGGAAAATCCATAGCTTTTCTTATCATTGTGTAGCATCTTCTATGGCTACATCCTTCCAAATTCCCTTTCTAAAAACTATACACATAAGTATGCCTGACATAATTGTAGATATACTTATTCCCATCCAGACACCTGTGGACTGGAAATTGAATACAAAGGCAAATAAATAGCTTAAACTAACTCTCATAATTAACCAAGTTATTAGGGTTACTAAAAAAGGATATTTAGTATAACCTGCCCCTTGCATAGTTCTTGATAGTGAAATTGTAACTCCATGTAGTGGCTCAGATAATCCTATTATAATTAAGAAAGTCTTACCTATTTCTATTACTTCCCCATTGTATTCATCTAAGAAAAATTTTATAAAAGGTGTAGAAAATATCACCAGGACAAAAGCAAGCACTGCCATAATACTTGCCCCTAGTATTGCACAAACCTTTCCAGTCTTTTCTGCCCTCTCCTTTTTACCCGCACCTAGGTTCATTCCTGAAAGTGTTGCAGATGCAGTTCCTATAGAAAGTCCAGGCATTAAGGCATATTGGTTTAAATTAGTTCCTATTATATAAGCTGGTACTGCAGCATCAGCTCTTAGAGTTCTTGCTAGTATTGCAAAGATAAGAAATGTACTTATATTTCTAGATAATCCTTGAAAAGCTGTCGGAAGACCTATTCTAAGTATTTGTTTAGAAACTGCCCATCTTGGCTTTATCATATCCTTATAATCTACTTTAACCACAAACCTTCCACTCATTAAAGCAGCCCATCCTAAAGTACTTCCAACTATTCTAGCTAGAAAAGTACCCATAGCTGCACCTTTTACCCCCATTTCTGGAAATATCCAAAATCCAAATATAAATACAAAATTACCAAGTACATTAACCACATTCATAACTATGTCTATAATAAGAGGTGTCTTTGTATCTCCTGCCCCTTGAAAAATAGACTTTGCCATAAAGTTTAACAGAAAAAATGGTATTGATATAAAAAATACTGACATGTATTCTTTAGCTAAAATAAGCACTTCATCATTTACTCCTAATATATGTAAAATCCATTCATTTGTCATAAGCCCTAAGGGTATCATAAAAGCTGATGCCAATAAACTTAAGAAAAATGCTTGGCCTGCACTAATAGATACATTTCTATCATCATTCATCCCAGTAAATCTTGAGATCATGGCGATGGTTCCTGTAGATACAGCCATTACTAATACCATTATAAGCATAATAATATTTCTACCTGTCCCAACGGCTGATATTGCATCTACTCCTAGGGACCCCACCATCTTTATATCTATAGTTCCAATAGAAACTTGTAAAAGGGACTGTATAATTATAGGCCAAGCCAAATAAAATACATTTGAATATAAATTATTATTATTTAATAAGAATTCTCTTCTATTTTCATATACATCATTCAAAAAAACACCTCCTAAATAATATTATTATATCACTTAGGATAATATTATCTAGAAGGCAAATATAAATTAATTATTTTATAAAATATATATTTTTAATTCTTTAATAGCCTTTTTATAAGTAATTCTGTAATTCTAGGTGTTCTCTCAAATAAATCTTCCTTATATACTCTTTCTGTATATTTATGGAAGTCCTTTCCCCAAGGTCCTATATTTAACACTGGTGTACTTATATCCTTTATGCTATCAAAATCTATGCTATATACATTTCCCCACATCAACATGTTTTCTTTAATATAGCCTATATTTTCACTATCTAAGGTAAACATTCCATAGCTTAAATCTGTTATTCCTGTATAATAATTTTTAATTTTATACTCTTGATCCCAATTGTCCTTAGAAAATTCCATTATCTCTTTTAAAATTTTATCTATTTCATTTGAATCTTTTAAATCCATATTGTGCACATGTGGATAGTATGGTGGTGCCAATGCTATGACAACCATAGGAAGACGATCATTTACAAACTCTAAAGTTTTTTCTATTATTAGATTTACTCCTTCTACCATTGTCAATTGATCTTTTTCAAATTTATCTTTTATTTCTAAATTTAAAATGGTAATTTCTTCTTTAAATTTATTTCCCGAATCTCTCATGGCCATTTTATATAATTCACTATAGAATAGTACATTGGGTTTAAATTCTAAATCTTTTCCTTCTTTGTTTTCTAGAGTATTGTATTCCATATAGCTTTGATTCATCTTATCTATTACTTCAACAAATGCTTCTTCGCTTATTTTCTTTAAATTGTCAAAAATCTCTTTTGGAGAATTCCTAAGAGTTAATATACTCATATATCCCATTGCTGACATTGACAGGGATACATCATAGACATTTTTGTTGTCCTTCATATACAACCAAGTAGGTGGAGGAGTTACTGTATTTCCCACTTTTTCCATAAAGTCTTTGTTTAATTCAGTTCTTCTAATAATCTCTGATAGTAAATTTATTGGATTAAACCCCTGAAATATTTGACCTACATGAGTCAACTTTCCCCTTACATATATCACAGGCATTATCTTTCCTATGGAACCATCATATATAGTTGGAAAATTATCATCTTCCCTCTCATGTGGTTCTGCATCTAGGGTTAAAATATAGTTTAACTTAAATTTACTCCTTAAATTTTTAAGTAAGTTTACTGCTCCCCTCATTCCAGCTGATAAGTTTTCCTCATCTGGAAGAGCTAATAAAAGCAGGTTCCCTTTAAAATCTTTATCAAGAGAATATTTTTTAAACAAGGATAGATGAATAGCACCTCCACCCTTCATATCTGCTACTCCTCTTCCAAATATCCATTCTCCACTTTCTAAATCTTTTTTAGAATCCTCATCTATTTGTATTTTTTCCTTTTTGTACATATATTCTAATTCTTTAGGTGTATATGCTAAATCTTTATACTTTCCAAAATCATTAGTATCTACAGTATCTGTATGATGAATTAGAATAATAGTGTCCTCTCCCTCTCCTTTTAATAGAGCCCAAGGGATTTTTCTATCTAAATAGTCATTTTCTATTTCAAAAAAACCATATTTATCAGGATTATCCTTTAAATAATCTACCTGCTTAAACCATTTTTTAAAAAATACCATATTATTATTTTCTAGACTTGAATTAGTGTGAGTTTTTGTATTTACATATTGTAATAAACTTAATTCTATTTCTTTTCCTAAATTCATAATCTCTCCCCTTTTTTGAAACAAAGAGTAGCCCCTTATTCCAATTGTCTTTAATATTTGAGATATTATATTGCTACTACTTATATAGTATAACATTAATACTATAAATTTTTTATGAATTTCATAAGCATAAATTACTATAAATAGTGGTATTATTATAATGATACTTATATTATAATTAAAAAGACCTAATTAAAATATATTTAAGAAACAAATTAAGATAAAAGGAGTTTTAAAATGGACGGTAAAACACGAAGCAATATAAAAATAGGGATAAAGGTTAAAATTGTAGAAAAGCAAAATCAAAGATCTGGAGATTTAACTGAAGGGATTGTAAAGGATATACTTACTAATTCTAAAACTCATCCCCATGGTATAAAAGTCAGACTTGAAAGCGGAAAGATTGGAAGAGTTCAGGAAATTATGTGATATATAAATAAAGTAAATACTTTGGGACAAATGGACTAACCATTTGTCCCTATTTTGTGCCATTTTTTAAACTAGGTAGTTTCCATCTTTTCATTATGCTTCTAGAATTTTTTAACCTTAATTTATTCTATTCTTATCATAATTATCAAGACTTGTACATAGTATATTATATCCTAATATAAAAGTAATTGAGGTGATAAAAAACATTAAATTCACAAAATTTATCCTCTACTATAGAGGATAAAGGTAGTTTTTCCTAATTGTTTAGATAAAAATAGAAAGAGGTGGAATATGTTTAAGACAAAAAGAAATTTATTAATTATGCTAGTTATTTTTGCACTGGCAGTATCAGTTATTGGATGCTCTAATTCTAATAATGAACAATCTGCTAATGAACAATCTACTAATGGTGAAGAAACTGTCCAAGAAACATCTGATAATACTAAATCAGGACCAGCTATAGATAAGGACACAGTTGTAATTGCTACAGCTGATGAAACTCCTTCTTTATCTCCAGCTGGGCACAACGCAGTTGCTGGAGATTATGTAAATAAATTAACCTATAATGGTTTATTTCGTCTAGATGATGATTTAAATCCTATTCCAGATCTTGTAAAAGATTATACCGTGGAAAAAGATGAAAATGGAGAAGAAAGCATATGGATTATGACTCTTCATGAAGGTATTAAATTTCATGATGGAAGTACTGTAACATCAGATGATGTAATAGCTACATTAAAAGAAGCTAAAACAAAGCCAGATGTGCGTACTTATACAACATCAGTAGTGGATACAGAGAAGGTTGATGATTTAACATTAAAAATATTTACTGATGGAGCTTCTGCTGCTTTGCTTTATGATTTAAGTCACCACGGTAATTATATAAAGCCAAAAGCCTTGATAGATGCTAGAAACGATTTTAATACAAATCCTATCGGCACAGGGGCTTATAAATTTGTAGAGTGGACTAGAGGAGAGCAACTTAAATTTACAGCACATGAAGATTATTTTGATCCTGATCGTGCTCCGAGTATTAAAAATATTGTATGGAAAATTATACCTGAGGGATCTTCTCGTACTATAGCATTAGAATCTGGTGAGATAGATTATATTATTGAATTAGATTCAACATCTTTAGACAGTCTTAAGGCAAATTCTAATGTATCAGTTTTGGAAGTACCTAGTGTTTCTCATAACTGGTTAACTGTAAATAATGAGAAAGCACCTTTTGATAACTTAGATGTAAGAAAAGCACTTTGCAGTGCTATCAATAGAGACGACGTTATAACTGTGGCATTAAATGATGCAGGCATTCCCACTAAAGGGCAAACACCTGAAGGACTATTAGGATTCTCTCCTGAAGGTTTTGACAATTATGATTTAGAAGCAGCTAAAGCACACATGGATGCTTGGGGTGGAGATCCTTCTACAATTGAACTTGATATAATTTGTTCAAATGATACAAAAAGAAGAGCTGGAGAAGTTATACAAGCTAATTTAAAAGAAATTGGTATCGACGCTACTTTAAGCTCAATGGACTTAGCAACTTATCTATCAGAAACAGCAGCCGGTAATTTCACCGGATTTATAGGTGGATACACTTCTAATGATATGGTTAGCTATCTAAAAGGTGTATTTCATTCAAGTAATATAGATGCTTCTAATAAAACTAGAACAAATAATCCAGAGCTTGATGCTTTAATAGATAAAGCTTCGAAAACTATAGATCAAGAAGAAAGAAAATCGATTCTTGAAGAAGCTTCTAAAATATTAAACGAGAACTCTTATCAGGCGCCTTTATATCAGAATTATATAATAAGTGCGCATAAAGCTAACTTAGATAATACTTTTATAACTGCAGGTGGATCTTTTAGAGTTCAAGAGTGGAGTTGGAAATAATAATTAATTTATGCTACTTCATCAATGAACATTGATGGAGTGGCATAAATTAGCAGACAAGGAGGACTTATGTGGAAATATATAACTAAGCGTTTTCTTTATCTTATTCCCGTTATTATTGGAGTTACTTTCATAGTATTTTTAATAATGAATATGGCACCTGGGGATCCTGCTAAAACAATCCTTGGAGAACAGGCAACTCCTGAAGCTATAGAGGAATTGAGAGAAGAATTAGGTTTAAATGACAATGTTTTAATTCAGTATAAAAATTATTTTTTAGGTTTATTGCAGGGAGATATGGGGACATCCTATAAAACCAAAGTTGGTGTGGCGGAAGAAATTAAATCAAGACTACCAACAACGGCAAAGTTAGCAGTACTAGCTATTGCGATTGCCGTAGTTATTTCTATTCCTTTAGGTATTTTTGCTGCTGTTAAGCAAAATACTTGGATTGATAGTCTTACTATGTTTATAGCTTTAATAGGAGTTTCTATTCCAGTCTTTTGGCTCGGGCTAATGTTACTACTATTTTTCTCTCTTAAATTAGGTTGGTTTCCAGTTTCAGGAGCCTCCTCTTGGAAGTCTTTTGTTCTGCCAGGAATTGCTTTAGGATTCTTAAGTATGGCGGCTATTGCAAGAGTTACAAGGTCTTCAATGCTTGAGGTTATTCGCCAGGACTATATCAGAACTGCGAGAAGTAAGGGAGTTCCATACAATACAATTATTAGAAAACATGCCCTTAGAAATGCATTAATACCAACAATCACAGTTGCGGGATTACAAATCGGTTCCCTGTTAGGAGGTTCTGTTCTTACGGAAACAGTATTTGGACTTCCTGGAATTGGTAGATTGATGATAGACTCAATACAGGGTCGAGACATCCCTACGGTTTTAGGATGTATAATTGTATTTACAGTGGCATTTTCACTGGTAAATTTAATTGTGGATATTATTTATGCTTTTGTTGACCCACGTATTAGAAGTCAATATTCTTAAAGGAGGACACAATGAGTGACAATACAAAAACTGTTGATGTTTTAAAAATTAAAGAAAAATATGAAAAGCAAAGTCAGATAAAAGAAATATGGTTTAGATTGAAAAAAAATAAAACTTCTGTACTAGGACTTATAATCATCAGTATACTTATATTTCTTTCAATAATTTCAGGCTTTATATATGATTATGATAATGATATTATCAACCAAAATATAAGCGAAAGATTACAGTCCCCTTCATTAGAACATCCTTTTGGAACAGATGAACTAGGTAGAGATATCTTAGCAAGGATAATATATGGATCCCGAACCTCTTTATCCATTGGATTTACATCAGTAATTATTTCTCTCGCTGCTGGAGGCATATTGGGAGCTATTTCTGGATTTTATGGAGGGTATATAGACAATGTAATCATGAGAGTGATGGATATCTTCCTGGCAATCCCTGGGACATTGTTTGCTATAACCATTGTTGCTGCCCTTGGCACTAGTACCTTAAATCTAATGATAGCTTTGTCTATATCTGGTGTCCCCAGATTTGCTAGGATAATTCGTAGCTCTGTAATGACTGTTAGAGATGTAGAGTTTGTAGAGGCAGCTAGGGCAATCGGAGCTAATAATTTCAGAATAATAACTCAACACGTAATTCCAAATAGTTTAGCACCAGTAATAGTTCAAACTACTCTAAGTGTAGCAAGTATTATATTGACAATAGCTGGACTTAGTTTTTTAGGTCTAGGAGTTTCAGCACCTCAACCTGAATGGGGAGCTATGTTGTCCAGTGCTAGAGCTTATATGAGGGAAAATAGCTATATGGCTCTATTTCCTGGCTTAGCTATAATGATAACAATATTGTCTTTAAATCTTTTAGGTGACGGCCTAAGGGATGCCCTAGACCCAAGACTAAAATAAGGAGGACATATGAATAAAAAAAATGAACTCACATTAAATATAAAGGATTTAAAAGTTGAATATAGAACTGATGATGGAGTAGTTAATGCTGTAAACGGTTTAGATTTAAAAATTGAAAAAGGTAAAACTCACGGTCTTGTTGGAGAAACAGGGGCAGGTAAAACAACTACTGCTCTTTCCATATTAGATTTGGTACAATCACCTCCAGGAGTAATAGTAAATGGAAAAATTGAACTTGACAGTAAAAATATAAGAAATTTAAAAGACAAGGATATGGAAAAAATTAGAGGTAACGATGTTTCTATGATATTTCAAGACCCTATGACATCCTTAAACCCAGTAATGACTATAGAAGATCAGATTGCAGAAGTTATTTCATATCATAATCCTGGTGATTATAAAGAAGCTATTAATAAGGCTCATGATATGCTTACAATGGTCGGTCTTCCTCCTAGAAGAGGTAAGGAATACCCTCACCAGTTTTCAGGAGGTATGAAGCAAAGAGTTGTAATAGCTATGGTACTAGCATGTAGACCTAAATTACTAATAGCTGATGAACCTACTACTGCCCTTGATGTTACCATACAAGCTCAAGTACTTACTTTAATGAATAATCTAAAAAAACAATACGATACTTCTATGCTTATGATAACCCACGATTTAGGTGTTGTTGCAGAAATATGTGACAGGGTCTCAGTTATTTATGCTGGTCACATTGTGGAACATGGAAATTTAGTAGATATCTTTGATAATACAAGACATCCTTATACTGAAGGTCTTTTCAATTCCCTTCCAAATCTACAGGATAGAAAAACAAAATTAATACCTATTAAGGGTTTGATGCCAGACCCTACAAATCTTCCGACAGGATGTCCTTTCCATCCAAGATGTGATTATGCTATGGATATATGCTCAAAGGAATATCCAAAAAAGATATATAGAAATGATCAGCATTTTGTGGAATGTCATCTTTATAATAGTGACACCATAAAAAAAGGAGGGATAATCAGACGTGGATAAGCCATTAATTCAAGTAAAAGGTTTAAAAAAATATTTTAAAACTCCTCACGGAATGCTGCATGCTGTAGACAATATTAACTTTGATATTTATAAAGGAAAAACTCTAGGCCTTGTTGGAGAATCCGGTTGTGGTAAATCAACGACGGGTCGTGCTATTTTAAGGCTTTTAGAACCAACAGATGGAAATATATTTTTTGAAGGGGAAGATTTAGCTGGCTTTAGTAAATCTAAGATGGAAAGAAAAAGAAAGGATTTACAAATAATTTTTCAAGATCCCTTTTCTTCCTTAAATCCTAGAAAAACTATTAGCCAAACAATAATGGAACCAATGATAATTCACAAGTTATACAAAACCAAGGCCGAAATGATGAAAAAAGTTCTTGAAATAATGGAGATCGTTGGATTAGCAGAACGTTTAGTCAATACATATCCTCATGAATTAGACGGGGGTAGAAGACAACGTATAGGCGTAGCAAGAGCACTCTCTTTAAGTCCTAAATTTATAGTATGTGACGAACCGGTTTCAGCCTTAGATGTTTCTATTCAGGCACAGATACTTAATCTTATGAAAGATCTACAAGAAGAATTAGGTTTAACCTATTTATTTATCACACATGATTTATCCGTAGTTAATCATTTTTCAGATGAGATTGCCGTTATGTATTTAGGTAAAATAGTTGAAAAGGCGACCGCAGAAGAGTTATTTAATAATCCTCTTCACCCTTATACTACTGCTTTACTATCAGCTATACCTATCCCGGATATACACTACAAACCTAAACGCATAACTCTAAAGGGAGAGATTACATCTCCAATTGAACCTAAAAAGGTTTGTAGATTTGCTAATAGATGTGAATATGCAACTGAAAAATGCCATTCAAATGAACCAGAATTAATTGAAATATCTAAAGGTCATCAAGTAGCATGTTTTATGGAAATTATCGAAAAAACCTCTCATAGAGCCGTTTAAAGAAATTAAATATCTAAACTAAAAATATTATTTATATAAATAGTATCATGCTATGCTTTCGGAATTTTTCCACATTAGAATAGGGACAAGGGTAGCCCCCTGTCCCTGTTTTATTTTGCTACCACTATTAATGGCATAGAACCTATATCAAAATCCTTTTTACCAAATCCTCCATAGTAAGCGAAGTCCTTAAATCCTGCCCTTCTTAGAGACTTTTCTAATTCTTCTTTTCTAATTGGAAAAAGTTCTACTTGACCTTTAAGTTCTTCTCCTGTTTCATTTATTTTTAGATTGGTTTTAAATATTGTCTTTTCTTCTTTTAATGTATAATATCTCTCAAATTTTATCTTCTCATTTTCGATAAGTGGAAGCTCTGTTATATTATTTTTGTATATATAATCATAATTTAAAATTTGAATGACCAGCTTTTTATCTTCTTTTAATAAACTCTTAAACTTTTTCAAAGTATCTTCTATAGCTATATAATCCTGTAGATGAACAAGAGTATTTCCTATACAATATATTCCATCAAAGCTACCCGGCTCAAAATATTTATCTACTTCTCTCATATCTAAGAGTCTTACCTTGACATCTTTTATATCTTTATTGACCTCTTTAGCAACACGAATCATATCTTCATCTAAGTCTATGGCTTCTATTTTAAAGCCCATCTCCCCTAATCCTTTTGCAACTCTTCCATCTGAACACCCTATATCTAATAGATAGGAGTCTTTTTCAAACTCATGATTTAAAAAGTCTATTTTCTTTTTGGAAGGGAATATAAATTCATAATAATCTGCTAAATTTTTATATTGACTCATCATATCTCTCCTCTTAAAATCTTTTATAATATTGTACCCTTCTTTTGGAATAGATATATCAGTGATTAATTTATGATTCCTCCCAGATTTCTTCGTAGCTCTTTATAGCGTAGTCTCTTCCCTCAGGCGTTAATTTTATTATTTTGTCTTGTATATATATCTTTTTTTCTTGTTTTAAACCATCTATTATTTTTTCTAAAAAACTTTTATCCCAGTTTATATGTTTTTTTATAGTGTCTATTCCAAGTTCTACATCTTCATTTTTATCCCCTTCATGATTAAATACATGAAATAGTAGAGATTTTTCTGCGAATTCTATTTTTTGAGATTTTCTCCTTCTTATGATAGTTAAGAGCCCATTCTTAGGTGCAAAAATAAATACAAGTAAAAAGCTAATTCCTGTCATAACTGCCATAGAACCTGCTATGGATACATCAAAGTATGCTGCAAGTTGATACCCAAGTATTCCATTTATAGAACCTATTAATGCACTTAATATTATCATAATCTTTAAATCCTCTGTAAGAAGATATGCTGAAACAGGAGGCCCTATCATAAATGCTATAACAAGAATTGAACCTACTGACTCAAATGCTCCTACTGCTGTAATCGATACAAGACTCATAAGGCTATAGTGAATCAAAGAAGGCACAAATCCAAGTATAGTAGCTAGAGCTGGATCAAAAGTTACTATCTTTAGTTCTTTAAAAAATACTACTATAAATATAAGATTTAGAACTAATATAGTACCCATAGAATAAATAGCCTTAGGACCCATATCCTTTCCGAATAGTATAAGTCTATTAAAAGGTGCATATGCCAGCTCTCCTAGTAATACAGAATCTGTATCTAAATGTACTGAACCTGCATATTTGGATATTATTATTATAGCTATACTAAATAGTAAGGGAAATACTACTCCTATAGCTGAGTCTTCTGATACTAGCTTTGTACTATTTAAAACTTCCGTTAAAAATACTGTGATAACTCCCATAATAGCTGCTCCAACTATTAAAAATGGAGATGTCAAAGATTCAGTTAAGAAAAATGCTATTACTATTCCCAATAATATAGTATGAGTTATGGCATCACTCATCATAGACATCTTTCTAAGGACTAAAAATACTCCTGGAAGAGAGCAAGCTACCGCTACTATAACTGCTATTAATTGAATTTCTAATTGTGGTGACATTAATCTTCTCCCTCCTTAAAGTAATTTTCTACATAATCTATACCTTTATCTGTGATACACCATTTATCAAAATAATCCTCTTTAGTTAAACCTCGTTCCTTTAGAGCCTTAAGTTCAGTTCTAATTCGATCTTTACCTTTTGAATCTATAAATATATTTGAACCTATGGTAAATATATCATGACAATGACTTGGGTTATCATGATTCATGGCTAAATGATATAAATTTACTAATACTTGGTCTTCCCCTATTGCCATTTGATTTTTCTTTTCTCTTATATATCTCCAAACTAGACCTCTATTAGGTGCTAAAGTAAGGCTAATAAGTACTATAGTACTTATTATTATAACTATCATAGGTCCAGTGGGCAGCTTTGATACAAGAGAACTTATAATAGTACCTCCTATTCCAGAAATAGCTCCAAATACAGCAGATAATATGACCATTATATGAAGTTTATCCGTCCATTGTCTCGCTGCCACTGCTGGAGCTGTAAGCATTGCACTCATCAATATTACACCCACTGTCTGAAGTCCTATAATGATTGATGTAACTACCATGGCAAATAAGAGCATAGTAATCTTTTTAGTATCAAATCCTAGACTTTCTGCAAATTCTATATCAAAGGACACTATTTTAAATTCTTTCCAGAATACTAATACAAGAGAAATTAGTATAATACCCAATATAAATATTATCTTTACATCTCGAAGTAAAAGTGTAGATGCCTGACCAAATATAAATTTTTCAAGACCTGCTTGATTTGCATTTGGTATCTTTTGGATATAAGTCAATAGTACCAATCCTCCTCCAAAGAACACAGAAAGTATAAGAGCTAATGCACTATCAAATTTTACTTTTGAATACTTGCTTATTCCCATAATTAAAAATGTAGATATAAATCCAGAGACAAGAGCACCTAAAAGAAGAATCTCAGTATTCTTTGTCCCTGTAAGTATAAATGCCAAAGCTATCCCAGGAAGAGCTGAGTGTGATACCGCATCTCCAAGTAGACTTTCCTTTCTAATTACTGCAAAGCTTCCAAGTACTCCACTTATTATCCCAAGAAGGGCTGATCCAATAGATACTATTTGCAGAGTATAGTCTGTCAATATAAGTTCTAAAACATTCAATCCTATCACCTACCTTTTTAAAATCTTACCTGTACTTCGATATGTTTTGTTTAAGTTTTCATCTGTAAAGACCTTTTCTACTGGTCCAACTTCTACAATTTGTCTATTTAAAAGAACTACCCAGTCAAAATACTCTTCTACCGTTTGAAGATCATGATGTACCACTATTAAAGTTTTACCTCTATTTTTTAATTCTTTTAATAGCTCCACTATGGCACCTTCAGTTTTAGCATCTACTCCCTTAAAAGGTTCATCCATAAAATATATATCTGCATCTTGAACAAGAGCTCTTGCTAAAAATATCCTCTGTTGCTGACCTCCTGAAAGCTGAGATATTTGTCTATTTACAAACTCTTTCATACCTACTTTTTCTAAAGCCTCCAAGGCCAATTGTTTATCTTTTTTCCCTGGCCTTTTAAACCAACCTAATTCTCCATATCTTCCCATTAAAACTACATCTAATACATTTGCTGGAAAGTCCCAGTCTACACTTTCACTTTGAGGCACATAGCCTATATGCTTTCTATGTGCCTTATAACTTTCTCCATTAAATAATACATTTCCTGAGACTGGCTTTATTAAGTCCAACATAGCCTTTATAAGGGTAGATTTACCTGCTCCATTTGGCCCCACTATCGCCATTAAGACTGATTTTGGTATCTCTAAATCTATATCCCATAATACAGGTTTTTTACTGTATGCTACTGTCATATCTTCAACCTTTATAATATAATCCAAGTCATTCATTTAATGTCCTCCTAAAACTTATTTTAATGCATCTATAATAGTATCTATATTTTCCTTAAATGTTCCGATATAAGTTTCTGCTTCTGTTCCCTTATCTCCAGTAGAATCTGAATATAATTCTCCACCTATTTCAACATCAAAGCCTCTAGCTTTTACCGCCTCTTGAAGAGCTTCTATATTCTTTTTAGGAACAGAGGACTCTACAAATATGGCCTTTATCTGTTTTTCTACTATAAAGTCTGCCAATTCTCTCACATCTGATGTGCCCGCCTCTGCATCTGTACTTATACCTTGAAGTCCTCTTACATCAAATCCATAGGCATTTCCAAAGTATTGAAATGCATCATGAGCTGTTACAAGAATTCTCTTGTCAGGATCTAATTCTTCTATTCTATCTTTTACATAATTATCTAGTTCATTTAACTTTTCTAAATAGTCTTGTAAATTTTTATCATATGCTTCTGAGTTTTCACTATCTAACTCTTTTAATCCTTCAGCTACCCTTTCAGCTGCACCCTTCCAAATCTCTATATCAAACCACACGTGGGGATCAAAATATCCTGGATTTGTTTCAAAGTCTAAAAGCTTGCTTTCATCTAAGTTTTCATTTGCTGCAAATATTATCTTATCTTTTATATTTTCAAATACTTCTCCCATTTTCCCCTCTAGATGTAGACCATTGTATATGACCATATCTGCATCGTTCATTCTTTTTACATCTCCTGCACTTGCCTTATATAGATGAGGATCTACTCCAGGACCCATTAGAGCCTCAACATCTACAAGACCTCCCCCTATTTCTCTTACCAAATCTTCTATTATAGTTGTAGTAACTACTACTTTGTATTTCCCGCTATCATTTACTTCATTATTATCTGTACAACCTACTAATACTAATGTTAATATAGATAAAATTAAAACTGTACTTATAATCTTTTTCATATTTAATCTCTCCTTATTTTACATATATTTTATTTGTAAATTCTTTTTCTATTTCTAATGCTTTTTTATCCTTTTCTATTTTAAAAATCCCTTTTTCCATATCTTTTTCTATAAGCTTTATTCTATCTCCAAGATTTAAGCCTAAGTCTTTTACATATCTTAGAGTTTCTTTGTTCTCTTCTAATCTCTTTACAACTACTATACTACCTATGGATATTTTATCTAATGAAATAAAATCAAATAGATAATTTCCCTGATATATAGGTGTACCATGGGGACAATTTTTTGGATAATCTAAGTATTTCTCTAATCTCTCTTCTAGTTTAGAACTTGTGACATGTTCTAACAGTTCTGCTTCTTCATGTACGTCTTCCCAGCTATATCCTAACTTTTCTACTAAAAATACTTCCCAGAGAATATGCCTTTTCTTTATTCTAAGGGCTTCCTCTGCCCCAAACTCTGTAAGTTTCACACCTTTATATATTGTGTACTCTACAAATCCTTCTCCTACTAGCTTTTTAATCATTTCAGATACTGATGGCGGGGATATATCAAGGGCTGCTGCTATACTTTTAGTAGATACTTTATTTATTTCACCTCCTAGTTCATATATAGCTTTTATATAATCTTCTCTATTTTTTAACATGATTTCCTCCTTAAGATTAGGTGCGCCTAATATTATATATAATACCACTATATGCAAGTTTTAAACTTTTGTTTTGTAATTTTGAAAATAAAATGAGACGAAAAAATAGGACAAGGAATCAGGTCCCTTGTCCTATTTGATATTTATTACTCGACCACTATCTCATAAGTGATTGGTGTAGCCTTTTCTAACATAGCTGATACTCCACAGTATTTTTCTTTAGATAGAGCTACAACTTTTTCTAATTCCTCTTTAGATAAGTTTTCTCCCTTAAATCTAAAGGTTAAATGAATATTTTCATATACTCTAGGTGTACCATTTGTATTATCTGCCTCTACCTCTATAATTAAATCCTCAAGCTCAGTTTGCTTTTTTTCTAATATTGTTGTAACATCTATGCCTATGCAGCCTATTAGTCCTGCTAATAGAAGTTGTTTAGGAGTTGGACCAGCATTATCTCCCCCATTTGAAATAGGTGCATCAGTAATTAAAGTATGACCATCTAAATCCATTTCAAAACCTCTACTGCCCTTTAAATGTCCTACAAGTTTCACTTTATCCATAATTATTTCCTCCTTTAATTTTCTTTTAAAATATGACTTCATTTACAACCCTTAATTCTATCCAATGATACTTATCTATATTATAACATTACTTTAAATCTATTGGTATTATTCAAGAAATCTGAAAATGAAAATATTTATGAGGAGATGTACTTAACTATAGAAGTTGTTGATTTAAAAGTATAGTGGGTAAGATCAACGATCTCACCCACTATCAATATACTATTTTATATATTCGCTACTAACTAAAATGTCTGATAAAATTTCTGTTGGTATGACAAACTCTATAACTCCCATATACCCAGGAGCAACTTCATATTTATCAAAAGATATAACTAGCTGACTATCTTCATTAATATAAAAAGGCTGATCTGGAGAAATTTCTTTAAAACCTTCAATATCCTCTTCAATACCTTCAACCCAATAGATTTTTTCTTTATCAACTTTATTTTCATTAATCATTTGTTCTTTGATGTTTTCACTAATAATCTCTACATATTTATCATCTTCAAATAAAGAAGGCAAAGTTATTAAAATATTATCTTGCTTAGAAATTGTATCGTATTTGAATTTTGTTGAAGATGAAGCTGCAGTATTTACCGTATATCTACCTATAGCCAATATTTCATCTGTATCAGTCTTTACAACATATCCACTATCAACTCCTAAATGTCCACCACCATTTTCTTTTAATGCTTCAACTTCCACCATAAATTCATCATAAAGCTTTTTATTTTCTTCTAGATATTTTTCATTTAAACTACTTTGTAAATCTTGATTTTCCAAGCCTTCTACTTTAGGTGTTACTATATTTCCATTATAACCATCTTCATCTATCTCATACTCTCTAAAGGTTAACACCTTAACTACATCTCCAATGATAGGTATACCTCCCAAACTATCTGCAATTGCAGGACTAGTATTTATACCTGCTACTGTTATTGTAAATGCTGCAGCTATAGAAGCTGCTGGCATTAATACTTTCCTAAGGTTTTTTTGTTTTTTCATTTTCATTCTCCTCTCTTTTAATGTTTCTTCTATCATAAAGTCCAATTTCTCTGGAATAGGTGTATTCATATACTCTTGTTTCAATTGCTCTATTCTTTTGTCATCCATGCTAAACCTCCTGACTATTAATATTTATTTTTAATTTATCCAGACCTTTATATAATTTAGTTTTTACAGTATTTATATTTTGATCTAATATTTCTGATATTTCTTTTATCTTCAAGTCTTCAAAATATCTTAATATTATTATTATTCGATAGTCCTCAGGTAGATCATCTAATGCTCTTTTTAAATCTATATCTGTATAAGTATCTCTATGACCTATATCATTACTTAAAAGAAAGTCTTCACCTACCAAAATTTCCCTTTTCCTTTTTCTAATAAAATCTATAGAAGTATTTACAACTATTCTATAAAACCAAGTCTTGATAAATTTAGGTTCTTTAAGGCTATCAATAGATATAAATGCTTTATATATTGATTCTTGAACAATATCTAAGGAGTCTTCGGCATTTCTTACATAGCTGTAGGCTAGTCTGTAAATAGAGTCTTTATATTCTGTTATATAATTTTCAACATGTTGTTCTAATTTACTCCTTTTCATTTTTGAAATTTCCCTTCATTTTTGATGTACATCTAAAAGCTTTTACACTATATAGACGGATAAGTATAGCAAAAAGTTTTAATTAATTTAAAAGTGTTAAAAAATTTATCTAAAAAGCAGAAGAACCCTTAATTTTTCCATGAATTCTTCTGCTTTTTATGTATTTTTATTTATTCTTCCTCCGAGTCCTCAGGCTCTTTAAATGTATTTCTAAGCCCATATATCATAGTAATCAAATATATTCTTAGGATAACAGCTATAATTCCAGGTATAGTCATACCACTCATATTAAAAATTAAGCTTATACTTAGCAAAATGATATTCAAAATAGAAAATATAGTATAATTTCTAAGCTTTCCTATATATTCTCCTTCTAAGATATTGTAATTGTTAATCTTTAAATACTCAATTGAAGCTTCTAGGAGCTTAAAGAAAAATACAAATTCAAAACACATATAAAAAATTATCCAAATTATATTTGGAAGAAAATAACCCATTTGTCCTTGAACAAAAAAATCTATTGCCTCTCCTATAAAAGCTATTATAGTCATAAGTATTCCTAGATTTTTTACCTTTTCAAATTTATCTATTTTAGACTCTTCACAAATCTCATTTATTCCACTTAAAACAATTAAGAATCCTACAAAGCTAGGGAGTATCTTTACTATTCCCAATTTAATATTAAATGTTAATATAAAAATTCCCCAAAATATCTTGTTATATCCATTATACATTTTAAATCTCACCTCTAGCTTTTAAATATTTTATAATCCCAAAAAAGTTAAAGTCATAGAGTCTATAGTCTATATTGTATATATTTATAGAATCCTCTCTTCCATCTGGTGTTCTAAAAGTTAGCTTTGGTTGCATTTCAAATTGATTGTACCTATTTATTATATCATTTGGTGTTTTAAATATAGATTCTACTTTAAGTATAGCCCCCTCTTTAAGAGATATATCAGAGATATCTCTGTAGTCCTTTCCATTTACTTTTATTTCATAAAATCCCTTAGCTTCTTTAAATAAGCTAGATTCTAATTTCTCCAGAGTTAAATCTCTCATTATTCTTCCCGTATAACTAGATGTTCCATCAGATGAACTGCCGGAAGATTGATGATCTATGTACTTCTCATCTATGTTTTTACTATATATAATAAGTTTTCCTAAATCTACATCCAAAGTGTCACCATTATTAAATATTACTTTAGCTTTATTAAACTCTAGTTTATCAAATTCTTCAGGAAGAGTATTTGTATATAGCTCTATAGCCACTGTTTTAACTCCATATATACCTGGAGTTTCTCTCCTATGAAAAAACCAACCGTCTTGACTCATCCTAAATTGAATATCTTTATGTTCTGGAAACTCCACTCTCTGTATTTCTCTTTTGTCTGAAATATTTTTTATATAAGTTATTGGAAATACTATCTCTTGATGGATCTCATCTCTATCCATAGTACTTGAAAATGCAAATCTATCCTCCATATATGTGCTTAAAAATACAGGATTATCTAATTTAAGATAAAATACAAATATCATACTAATTATTGAAACTATTATAACTGACATAAGACCATGTTTTAATATTTTCTTATTTAAATCCACATTTATCAACTCCAGATTTTATTAATATGCATATACTATATCATATTATTTATTAATATAATGTGATATTTTCCATATAAAAAAGCCTCTAATTAAAAAATTAGAGACTTTCACATCTATGCAAACTGACTAAAATATTTAGTTTTCTTAAGGGCAATTCCTATTGGTATAAATATCAGTGCTCCACCAAATCCCTGAATAAGATTTGCAGGTATGCTTGCCATTGCAACTAAAAAACTTCCCTTCACAATTCCACCTGCAATAAAGTATCCAGATACCATCCAAATAGCACCAAATACTAGAGCAATACTATTTCTAAGATTTATTAAGTGTTCATTTTCTCCATCAGAAATTAATCCAACAAGATATCCCATTAACCCCTTTATAATAAGAGTTGGAATTATCCAGTGGGTATATCCTAAAAGTAAATCAGCCATAGCTGAACCAATTCCTCCTGCAATAGCCCCCTTTTTCTTCCCAAAAATAATTGCTGATAAAAATATCATACTATCTCCTAAGTGAATATAGCCTTCCGTTGCAATTACAGGAAACTTGATTACCATAGTTGATACAGCGACTAAAGCTATTAAAAGACCTGAGATAGTTATATTTTGAATCCTATTCCCTATTGTACTTTTATTCATAACAATACCCCCTATAAATACGATCTTTATTATTTAATTTTATTTTATCACCAAAGTGTATTGGTGTAAATATGGATTTAAGCTATTTTCCGCATATCGTAGGGGTACAATTGAGAAAATGCATTTTATTGTACTGCTTATATTTTGAATTGTTTTATAATATTAAATAGTGGTATGTATATTAACAAATGTATAAAGAAAGGAATGTTTTTATGAACAAAACTATACAAAATCAATTTAACCACAGAACTATTAGAAAGTTTAAAGATAGAAAAGTTGATCAAAAAACTTTAAATACTCTATTCAAAGTCGCTAACCACACAGCTTCCAGTGTTGCTATGCAATCCTACAGCATAATCCATATAACAGATGAAGCTAAGAAAAAATCTATATCCGAAGTTTGCAATCAAGACTATGTAGCAACTGCCCCTGAGCTATTAATATTTATTGTAGATTTATATAGAAATGCAAATATTTCTAAGGAAATGGGAACAAATATTGATGATATAATAGATATGGATAAGTTTTTCCAAGGATTTACAGATGGAGCTATCGCTGCTCAAAATATGTATGTAGCTATAGAGTCCTTAGGCATGGGTGCAGTATATCTTGGAAGCATCTTGAATGATTCTGCTAAATTGATAGATATATTAGAACTTCCACCTCTTACATTTCCAATAGTAGGATTAGGCTTTGGATACCCAGATCAAAATCCACAATTAAAACCTAGAATGGATCTTTCATCAAAAGTATTTGAAAATAAGTACCAGATTCAAGATGATTATTTAAAATCTATAGAAGAATATGATAAAACTATGCAAACTTATTATGATTTAAGAGATGATAGTAAACCCTTAGACTCATTTAGCAAGCAAGTAGTTATGCGATTTACAACTCCTAATGAAAAAAGGGCTGAAATTTTAAATGTAATTAATAAACAAGGATTTAAGTTTAGATTAAAGGATTGATAGAGACAATGGGACAGATACATTGTCTCATTTCATTTTTTAAACTTTATTTTGCATAGGAAGTGTTTCTATTTCTCAAATTTTATTGAAATTGTTGAAAATGCTGTTACAATTACAGCCAAAGAAATAACCAAAATGTCTATCCAAGTAGACAACTTAAATAAGAGACTTATAAGGGCATATATAAAGCAAATTAATGTCATTTTCAAGAATAAATCTAAATGTGCTTTTGCATATTGCTTTCTTTTTGGTAGCGAAGAAGTCTTGTTTCCAATGTTCCAGTGTGAAGTTCGAAAAGATGATTGTCATAATCATAAAAATATATTGAATTACCCTCTCCTACAACCCTTTTTCGCCCATCTTTTATCTCTAAACCAAGGTTTTCTATTCTCTTAAGATACATTTCATAATCTGATTCATCTATTTTAAATGCTATATGATTATAACTTTTTTCTACTTTTTCTCCTTCCATAATTGCAATCCAAATGTCATTTATTAAGAAAAATTTTTCTTTAGATATCGAAAACTTATTGTCTCCACTTGAATAAACTTCTTTAGCGTCGAAAATTTCTTTAAAAAACCTTGCTGTTTTTTCTAAATCTTTTACAATAAAAGTAATATGGCTAATTCCATCTATCAATTTTTCCGTCCTCCTTAAAGAATATAAATAGTCTTTACTTCATTTAATTCTACTAATATTTATCTAATCAGCAAAATATTTGCGTGCTTACTTATATTATAACTTTCAGTTTGCCTATTTATATACTCCTCTATATTTTTCAGGTAATAACCCTGCTATTTTTTTCATCATATATTCCATGACAAGATCTTCATAATCCTTTTTATTCTGCCCTATTGTTTTATTTGGAAGTCCAAATTGTTTTCCGATATTAATATGAATATCTGCATAATTAAAGGTTTCTGTACTCATATCTCCTTCAGTGTTTACAGGTAACAATTTTTCTGTACCATATAATCCTATAGGTACAATAGGAGCCCCTGTCATTCTTGCTATAAGAAGGGGGCCCCTCTTAGCTTCTATCAAACTACCAACCCTACTTCTAGTTCCCTCTGGGAAAATCAATATACTCTCCCCCTGTTTAATAAGGTTAATAATCTTCCTTAAACCATCTTTGTCAACACTATTAGGTTTTATATTCGTGGTCTTTACTACATTTATTCCTATACTCGTAACAGCATTATTTGATAGTTTTATACCTGCAACAAAAGTTGGATCAATTTCCTTTAAAGCCTTGTCTAAAACTAATCCATCAGAATTGCTTAAATGGTTACATATAAAAATAGTAGGTGTTATTATTCCCTTTAGGTTTTTCTCTCCCTTTATGCTTATATTGGCATATTTTTTTAGATATTGATCGACAATTTTTTTAGATGTGTATCTGATAAGCCTATCAGGTAAAATATTTATGATTTTTATTACTGCTGTAGATATCATTTGCCTCCCCCTTTTTTTAATTAACATATCAAAATCTATGAGCTTCCTACACTTTATAAACATATTATTAAGAAGGAGTTTGATCCAATGCTTAGCTTTACTCCGCACAGCACAATCTATTTCTAATGCTCACTAACCTATAACTCTTCTTACTTAATTTATTTAATAACTGACATCCGGATTTTTGGATTAGCATTTTTAAATCTTTCTACATTTAATTTTACCTTTAAGTCTCTATCCCCTGAAATCATTATCCAAAAATTATTATTTGTAAAATTTATAGCTTGCACTCTAGGATCCAAAATGTTTATACCTTGGCTGGATATTTCATTATTCTTTGAAGTTTTGATATTTATCTTTTTACAATCCTTTGCTAAAATAATATATATTTTTTCTAATGTCTTGCCTTTAACTCTTGTTGCTGAAGTTCTTCCTAAAATAGATGATAAATAATCCTTAGACCTATATAAAATATCTGTATGGTTTCCTTTTAATACTAGATTATTTACTCCTAAATTCCCCAATGCACTAAATGTAGTTACTGTTCCATCTCCATTAAGTGTTTTATATGCCTTTATAGGTCTTCCATCTGTCCATATGTTTTTTTGTATATTTTTAGTATCTACTAAAAATTTGTTATTTGTAGATACTCCATCTCCACTTATAATAAATGTATTATTTCTATTAACAGGTCTTTTTTCCATTGAATTTAAAAATGAATTCTCTATAGACATATCTTCTATTGGAATTTCTCTATTAATACCATGTTTTTTCATAATTAAATAATTTCCATATCCATAACTTGGCAATAAATCTCTAGCAACAGGAAAGTTTTCACGAACAGCATCTATATAATCCATATTGTGAAATAATTTATAATATAATATAAATCCTGCTTTAATAGCATTGTAAAGTATATTATTTTCTATATTAGAATACGGAAGTTTTCCTCCACTCCAAAAACAATACGCATTTACAGAGCCTAAATTTGGTGTACCCAACATAATCAATTTATCAACACATGATGGTTTAAAATAACTTATATATGTCCTGCCTAGTAAGCCTCCTAAACTATGTCCAATTAATATGACTTTACTAGATCCTGTTTTCTTTCTTACACTTTGTATATCAGACAATAGATATTTATTTACTGATTCTAAAACGGTTTTTCTCCAATCATAATAAGAAATAAAAAGGTCTTTTCCTTCTACATATCCCATTCCATTTAATATTTCAATAAAAGGTCTATAAATATCTTCCGCAAATCCAAATGAAAATTCACCTGTTCCATCTATTATATCATCGCCTAACGATCCAAAAAGCCCTGGTATAAAAATGATAGGGTAATCCATCTTAATCCCACCTTTCATTTTTATACTAGAATATTCAATAACTTTATGATGGTGAGTGAAAATCCCCAAGTACTGTAAAAAAAGTACTTGGGTACATAGTTTGGCTTAATAAGCTAAGACAAACTATGTTAAAGCAAAGAACAAAGGTATAATTATCCGAAATTTTTGTTGAATTTTTAGCAACACATTAATTTATAACAAATTCACATATGTATGCTACGCATCAGTGCTTTCGCATACCTTGGCGCCTAATTTATTTACTTTATTTGCCCACTGTGCAGAAAATAAAGAATGGTAAAGAACAGCTTTTAAGATTTTCTTCGCTCTGACATAACACTAAGTATTACATACAATATAAGAAAAACTAATGTAATGATTCTAATCAACCATATTGCCAAATCATCTCCTAGGGTGTCTCCTATGCTGTATATAAAAGCAAGTATAAACCACCCCACAGAAACAGAAGCTTTTCTACCCAATATAAATTTATTTTTTTCTTTTGAAGAAATAAATAAAGAATAACAAAACCAAAGCAAATAGCCTATTCCCAAAATAATTAATAGTCTATGGAGTAGCACATCAGGCATTGTATTAAGTTTTTCGGCGATAACATTCAGGAGAGAACTCCAATTACTATCCACAATAACTATAATTGATAACCACAATACTATGAATAGAAGTAGTACCAAACCCGGCATCACCTCAAAATATTTTTTGTATTTACTTTTATTATCCTTCATGGGTCCCACCCCTTTGCGATAATATAGGATCAATTATAGGTATATTAATAAATATAAGTACGATGCTAGCAATAAATATAACTACCCAACCTAGTACATCTTCTAATAAATGTAAATAAACTGCTTTTTCATTTAAAGATGATCCTCCCTTTAATCTTAATACTGCCAAACCATTTATAACAATACCTAATATGGCAAATACTAACATACCTTTTGCATTTACATTTTCAGGATTAAAAATCTTAGGAATTTCATTTAATATAATAATGACTGAACCTGCTACCAATATTAAACTATTTATTAATGCACCCAATAGTGAAAACCTAGCATATCCAAAAGAAAATTTTGCATCTGGTTTTTTTTCAGAATATCTTTCCAAATACCATGAAATTCCCAATGATATAGAATCTCCTAAATCATGAAGGGCATCTGATAATATTGCCATACTATTAGTCCATAATCCTCCAATAATCTCTAATATAGTAAATGTAATATTTAATAAAAATGCTACTTTTATATTATCTTCCTTTCCATGATTATGATTATGTCCCAAATCAATACACCCCTTTTTGTTTTTTCTATATCTCCCATATCATTGAATACTCAATTTCCTTAGTTTCTTTATTTTCTTTTTCTTTCTCTATTTTAAATCCATGCTTCTTATAAAAATTTATAGCCTTTAAATTTTTACCATAAACATCTAATTTTAAGATAGAATAATCTGCTTTGCATTTTTCTAGTAATTTACTTCCTATGCCTTCATTCTGATATTTATTTGAAACGAACAGTCCTGCAATATATGATTTTTTTATAATTCCTATAAATCCTTTTATTTCACCATTATCTTCATAGACAAAAACAGTAGATTTTGGCAATACATTCTTTACAAAATCATAGTTTGATTTCCAATAATCTTCTGAAATAAAATCATGGGCATCAATATTTGTTTCAAGCCAAATCTTCATTATATTATCTATTTTTGATTCTTCTAATTCTCTTATCATTAGATGTACTCCTTTTATCTTTATTGTAATTTTCTCCACTTTCAAATTCCTATTTATTATATAGTTTTATATCTGCTTATATTTACTTTCAAACTTCTCAACAATAAATTCTTTGAATTTCTTAAGATCTTCTACATCTTTTTTTCTTATTAACGATGCTTGATTTGCTGTGACATAAAAAATAAAATAATCTTTGCTCTCCATTACAGTAAAAATTTGATTGTAATTTAATTCACCTGTTGATTTAAGAGATTTGTTCTCCATTACTATTTTATCATCATAGAATTTCAAAGTATCCAGGCTATCAAAAGTGCCTGTTTTATCTGTTTTTACTCGTTGTCTATTCTTTCTTTCAATTTTAAATAAAATAATTCCAATCACTAGACCAAATAATAAAATCCAGCTTATAATAAATCCTATTAAGCTAAAATTATCATTTCCAAAGTTAATTATCATACTTCCAATTAAAGAAATCAAAATAAGAAAGGGGATTGAAAGTTTATTTTTTTTAAATACTGAGATATATAAAAATTTCCTATAGTCTTCTTTTGACATTGATGTATTTATAATGATTTTAGACTCCACCATTTTTGTCCTCCATTCTACCCCATTTCATCTCTTTCCCATGTATATCATATTTTTTTCTTTTAGATTTGATTTCTTCTATCTCTATCTTATATACATTAGTTCTTTTTAATCCTGCCTTAATAGCCATGTTGAAATAATCCATCTTTGTTGAAGTATATTTTTCACAAATAAGCTTCATGGCTTTAACTTTTTCTTCTTCCTCTTCTACTAATTTTACTTTCCCTTTCACAACTACTGATTCATATTCTGTTGTAAAGACACTACTAATAAGTAATGCTGCTTTAGATTCATCTTTTACTATTTCATCTAATTCTTCTTTTGTATAGTTTTCTGGCACTTTTACTTCTCCTACAAAAGCCACACTAACATTAGAATTTTTTTGAAATATCTTTACTTTTTTCCCATCCATAGCTGAGTGAAAATACAAATCATCTCCATCTCTTACAATTGAAATAGGGATTCCATAGGGTTCATTATCTTCATCGACCATAGAAACAACTCCATATCTTGACTTATCTATGACTTCTATAGCAAACTCTCTACTCATCTCTCTGTCTTTTCTTCTCATAGTCTCACCTTCCTATTAAGGATATATTTTCACTTTACATTTTACACTAATAAATGAGTTTATCCAATTAAATAAAGAAAACATTTTGAAAATAGAATCCAAATATAAATTTCTTCAAAGATTAGATCGCCATTTTTATACACAATATCCTTTGTACAAGTATATACTGTAATAAAATGTAAATAAAGGAGGAAATAATGTGATAGATAGTAATCTAATACCCAAATATAAATCTCAATTAACAATACCACCTGTATTTAAACCCTGTCGAGAATATGATCCTACAAGAAATAAATATATTTTAACTTATAATGTTGATATGGTAGAGATTAACACCCAAATGCTACCTGAGGGTTTTCCAGAAACTAAAGGATATGCTTATGGTGGAGTAGTCTATGATTCTGAATGCTTCAGTGGTAAATATGAAGCATCTATTCCAGGACCTACTTTTGAAGTGAAAACTGATGAGGAAGTTTTAGTCAAATGGCATAATAAACTTTGTAATCCTCATATGTTTCCAGTGGATCCTACTTTACATTGGGCAAATCCTAATAATATGCAGATACCGACAGAACCTTTTAAACCTTATCCACCAGGATATAACTTAGCTCAATATCCTATTCCCGCTGTGGTTCATTTACATGGCGGAGAAACACCTGGTAGATATGATGGATTTCCTGATGCCTGGTTTACCCATGATGACAAGAGGGGTAAAGCTTATGAAACTAACGAATATCTTTATTTAAACAAACAGCAATCATCAACACTCTTTTATCATGATCATGCTTTAGGAATTACAAGGTTGAATGTTTACGCTGGTTTAAGTGGGTTTTATCTTTTACGGGATCCTAATAATCCTTTAGATAATGATGAACTTAATATATTACCCTCTGGACCCTATGAGATTCCACTGATGATTCAAGATAAATCCTTTAACGAAGATGGTAGTTTATTCTTTAGCGCTGAAGGTGATTCTGCTAGTCATCCTTATTGGAGAAGGTTTTTTTATGGGAATACGAACCTAGTAAATGGAAAAGTTTGGCCAAATTTAGATGTAAAACAAAGAGCATATCGTTTTCGAATTGTTAATGGTGCAAATGCCAGGTTTTATAAGTTTAAACTTTCCAATGGGCAAAAATTTATTCAAATTGGAAGTGATGGAGGATATTTGCCTCATCCTGTTTGGATGGATGAAATTACATTGGCACCTGCAGAGAGAGCAGATATTATTATTGACTTTTCCAAAGCAAATATGAACGAAGAAATTCTTTTACTAAATGTTAGAGAGGACGAACAAACAGATCCATGTACAACAGGGCAAGTTATGCGATTTAGAGTTAAATATCCCTCATGTGATCAACCCTTATGTTTACCTGAAAAGCTGAACTATATACCTAAATTAAAAGAAACAGTATCCAAGCGTGTTGTTGTACTCAACGCGGTTAATAAAGACGGTACAGTGGACATGTTGCTCCTAAATGGACAAACTTTTACCTCTCCTGTATCTGAAAAACCTTTAATAGGTTCTACCCAGATTTGGGAAATTGTTAATCTTGCCACAGGACCACATCCTATTCATATTCATCTAGTGGATTGTCAAATCGTTAACCGACAAGATCTAGATAAGGATATGTATGCGGCAGATTGGCTTTGTATCAATGGTGAACCACCATTCAATCACCCCACAAAGGTAATTGATCCAGACACTTATCTTGTTGGCGATCCAATAAAGGCTTTACCCAATGAAGTAGGCTGGAAAGATACAGTAATTTGTTATCCTGGTCAAGTAACACGACTTATTCTCCCTATCTTTCCAAGCACGTTGAATCCAAAGTATATAGAGGTTGGTAAAAATTATTTTCCCTTTGATCCAACGGAATTTCCTGGGTATGTATGGCATTGTCATATGTTAGATCACGAAGATAATGAAATGATGCGACCAATGGAAATCGTAAAGGATTCTAAATAATCCATGTTAGCATAAAGTTATTGGAGGAAAACAGAACAATAGAAAATAGGCAAACTGAAGATGTAGTAACTCTTAAATCTTCCTCAGTCAAGGCATATCCTGCTTGCTTCGGCACTTGGCTTAGCAAGGGCTTCATAAGTCAAACTAAAGCAAAAACCCCGACAGCACTCACAAGACTTCTCTTGCAGATACTGCTGGGGTTTTAACCAATGTTTATTATGATTGGACACAAGAGATTGTGAATCTTGTTTTTTATCCATTATTTAATACACTTAGGTGTATCAAATATTCGTTTTATATCATTCACATCATCGTATGTATATGATATTAGTTTTATATCATCGTTTATTTCAAATATAATGTCTCCAATACAAGGACACCACCCCTTATTATATCCTTTTGTATCAATTTGTAATTTATTAAATATACATGCCCTTTTATTTATCCGATCTTTATCACATAAATTTGTAACTTGTGTACATAGTACAGTAATATCACTACCTTTTAAGTATTCTATTGTTTTTTTATCAGGGTGATTATATATATCATTTTTCCCAGTAGATATTACTGCAAACTTCGGATTAGTTTCTCTAATAATTTGTGATGTTGATAATACTCCATCCATAGAGTGAAAATAATCTCCATGATGAGGCATTTTTAAAATATCACATTTTAAATCCTTTAAATAGTTATTTAAAATATTCCATCCTTCACCTTCTAGGTCACCTGGCAATATTATCCTTTTATTTTTGTATTCAATTCTTAAAACAGTTGATGTATTGTTTATATTTTTATCACTAAAACTATTTGCTGCAAAATTATTAGGATATACTATGTTTATATCAACATCATCTACATCATCTATAGATAGTTTTATATAGTCTGTACCGTTAAATCTTTTTACCATGCAACCTATATCTAGTTTTAAATGGTTGTCCAATAACTTCCTTGTAAAGTTTACATATGTAATTTGTTCTTCCGGCTCCCTATAAACTTTATCTTTTTCCCAACAAATATTTTTTATTACTATCCCATTATTAGTTAATGAGTCTATCAAAGCATTTATGCCTCTATAATGATCTGTATGAAAATGAGTTATAATAATGTAATCTATTATATCTATATTATTATTTATCACATACTTTTTAGTTTTTAGATAGTTCCCACTATCAACAATAATTGCTCGATTTAATCCTTTTTTATCAGTCATAGTTAAAACAATAGAGTCTCCATGCCCAACATCTAAAAAAGCAATTTTCATAGGAGATGATTTATTCATTATAACCACCTCCTATAAATAAACTAAAATCATTGCTAAGTAACTTGTTAAATTCAGATTCATTTAAATAAGTATAATCTAATGGTTTTACATCTTTTATAAAAATATGTTGTTCATAAAAATCTTCCTCTTTAACTATACCTGTAAATGCCAAACCTTGATTTAATAACCAACCTGGAATCTCGTCTGTAATACTTATATATTTTATATCCTCACATTCAATGAATTGTACCTTGATATAATTATTATCTAAATCTACACTTATAGTTCTTCCTGTTAATTCAACAGTTTCTTCTATATTATTTATGTTATCAATTATTTCTTTTTTTGCACGACCACTTATATTTTTATAATATTGTTCTATTAAATTAATTTCTTCCTTAGTCAAATCAAATGAATCATAAATAATTTCATCAATTCTATTTAAGTTTTTGTCCATATTTTTACCATCTTCTATCTCTTGTACCAACATTTCTATTTTCATTTTTTGCTCATTTAAAAATCTAGGCATAGGTATACTAAGTAATGTATCCTTTTTTATATTTAATGCTCTATTTTTTGTTCCTATATATAAATTAGCCAATTTAGAATTTATTAAAGCAGCAATAATTTCTAAAGAAATATGTTCATTTTTAGGAATCATACACCAAAATGAATGACTTGGATAAATTATTTCTCGGTCTATTGCAGCCTTCGTCCTCCAAAATGTACCAGGAGTAGAATTTATGGATAAAATCACTTTTTCACTTTCTAATACATCCCTTCTGTTTGCCCTTAACCTTAAGCCCTTGTCATTACCTTTACACATAAAATTATTATTTAATATATTGTCTGGTTCATATTTTATATACTTAGTTTTCTTTTGTTCACTCCATTCAATTTTAAATTTATTAAATCCATATCTAGCATTTCTAAAAAATTTTGAATACCCTTCCTTATAGTTATCTGATACTAAAGGGTAGTTGTATTTAAATGGAATTTGTATCCCTTGTGTATAATCCACATATTGAGATATACTTTCATGTTTTTCTATCTTCTTAATTATACTGTCTATAGGTGAAAATATTATTTTACAATTATGATTTTTAAGAAATTTCTTCTGTGATTCACATACAAAATCAAAATCAAAATCTCCTTTTGTTTTAAAATTACTGATAGATTCTTTATTTTTATTTACTATCCTAACTTTAAATGGAGCATCCTTTAGTTTTGTTTCTTTAACTTTACTACCTACAATAACTGTTGTTGCACAATTATTAGTATCGAATATTCCTTTAGGTAAACTCCAAATTTCATAAATATTTATGTCATTTAATAATTTTTGTCTAGCAATCTTTCCACTATTATTCTCTAAGAAAGATTCTGGTAAAACTATTGCTAAAATTCCATCATCTTCTAGTATCCCAATATATTTTTCCAAGAATAAAGTAGCCTTCTCTATTTGTTCACCTTCTCTAATTTCTCTGTATGGAGGATTTGCAACTATAATAGAAGGTTTGTAACGCATATTGTTAATTATTGTAAAATCTTCATTATATATCTGCCATCCATTACCAAACGGAACACTCGTTAATAATAATTCTAATCTTGCCACCTCACATGCAAACTTATCTATATCTATACCTCTAATTGAATTTATTAAATATTTATGTTTTAATTCTTCATCCATTTTCTTAGGTAATAATGACTTTAATCTTTTATATGCCCCAATTAGTAAACTACCTGAGCCACAACTACCATCAAGTACATATCTATTCCTAAAATCTAACAATTCTATTGGCATAACCTTTAGCATATTATTAACAATACAATGTGGAGTATAATATATTCCTAATTCTCGTTTTAATTCTTTATTCTTTATATCATCACTTTCAAACAAAGTATTTTCATAAAAATTTCCTAAAATTTTATTATCAATACTTCTGTAAGATAAATCATTTCTAAAACTGTTATATATTAAATCAATTAAATGTTCTCCATATTTATATAAATGCTCCTTGTCAAAGTAATCACTATATTGTATAGAAAGTATACCTATAATATCATGTATGTTTTGATGCCTTTTACCTAAAACTAATTTATCATTTAGTATCTTAGCAGCAATAATATGCATGATAATACTAGTTAAATCTTTTACTTCCTGTTCATTGTCTACATTTATAATCTTCTTACCTTTATATATCGCATTTTTAAATTCTTTCCCTAATAGTTCACAGTTTATCTTTGATGCAAACTTAAATAAGTTATTTGCATTAAAAAATGTAAGTTGTTCTATCTCTTCTTTAGATGAAACAATTTTATTATAGTCTAGTTTAACTCTATTTAATGCAAAATGTTCTCCTAATTCATCATACTTTAACTCCCAAATCTTCTCAGACCTTTTCTCGACAGATATCTTCCAAACATTAACCTTGTTTCGCTTTGGTACTATTAGTATTGGGGTTGCACTATATACTGATTCCTTAACTACTTGTATCTCTTCTTTTTGATTATCGCAATATTTAACCAATATACAGGATGTTGATGTATCTTGAATTTTATCATGACCAAATGCAACAAAGTCAAAATATATGACTTTATTATCTGTTATAATAGGATAATTCTTAGCAATCTTTCCCCTATCATATCCTATGCTATATAAAGAATTTTTTACATAGTTTAATGATTCTAGTCTAGTGGTCATACCATCACCTCCTTTGATTAGTTAAAACTAATGCTTACATATACTATATTAACTTATTTGTCAAGTATTTACTAGTATTTTTTATATTTAAATAGTTATATCGTGAGATTTCAAATTTTTTTAACTTTAATATAAGTAATTTCCAATCGTTATCTTTAATATTTCCTCTTATCACTCTATTTAGAGCAACCTTTCTTAAGTAACAAATTCAGTAATTCCTATGTTTACTTGCTTATACTTAAATATATATACTTATTTATATTATTACCCTAATACCTTGAATTTACTTAGCCTAAAGATATTTTTTAACTACAATCCTATGTGCTAGGCTTAATGTAACCTGAAAATAAAGTTCTTCCCCCCAACACCCCTCAAACCCACTATCCACCTACATTACTGCCTTTCCCATGAAAATAAAGTTCTTCAAGGAGGTTCAGGAAAATAATCTATAAAATGCAGTAGTTTCAAGGGATTAGAAGGATTAAAAAAAGAGAAAAAAAAGAGAGAAATGAAAAATGGGATAAAAAAACAAGAGAAAAATGGGGATAAATCGTAAGCGTTGAATAAAAGATGTATTGTATAAATATAGGGATATCGGTATGATATCCCTATAATAGTATTTATTCAGATTTACATGATTTTTGGACTAAATCATCCCAAGGCATCATTAGCTCTAGGATTTTAGGATTGGTTTTAAGATTGGATCCTGGTAATATTGACAGGATGTATTCTAAATATTTATAGGGGTTTAGTCCATTTGCTTTTGCTGTTTCTACTAGGGTGTAGACACAGGCACTTGCGTAGGCACCTTTTGGACTTCCGCAGAAGGTCCAATTTTTTCTACCTACTGTAAATGGTCTTATACTGTTTTCTGCAATATTATTGGATATGACACAGTTTCCATCTTCTAAGTAGGTTTCTAATTTTTCTTTATGATTTAGAGCATATTGTAATGCTTGTCCTATTTTAGATTTGGGAAGTACTTTATCATTATTATTTTCTACCCATAACCAAAAGGCCTCTAGAAGTGGTTTTTCTTTTTCTAGACGCTTAATTTTTCTTTTTTCTGGAGTGAGATCTTTAAACTTTCTTTCCCAATCAAAGAGTTTATTACAATATGCTATTCCTTTTGCTGGTAGACTTGCTTCTTCACTTTTTACATCTTTTGGAAGGGCATCTTTAAAGTATCTTCTAAGATGGGCCCAGCACAAACATTGGTGGATATCTTTTACCTTGTTATATCCTGAATATCCATCTGTATGGAGGTAGCCATTGAATCCTTTTAGGAAATCCTTGGCATTGTCTCCTGTTCTACCAGGTGCATATTTAAATATTCTTATTCCTCTCTTTGCATTAACTGAAGTAGAATACACCCACATATATGATTTTGTGGTATTTTTCTTACCTTCTTCATTTAATACTTGAACTGGAGTCTCATCAGCATGTAAATATTTATCTTTTAATAGTTCTTCCCTTAGCTTTTCTACTATGGGATTTAACCATTCTTCTGATGTTTTAATTATCCAGTTGGATAGGGTTGCTCTACTTATGGGAAAGCCCATCTGTTTCCAATCTTTTTCTTGCCTGTATAGTGGTACTGACTGTACAAACTTTTGATACATGGTCCAGGCTACTGATGATGCTGTGGCATAGGAATGCTGAAGTACAGGCTCGGGTGTATTTGGATTAAAGATTCCAGGTCTTCCTTCTTTTTTACATGTTCTACACTCATAATTTTCTTGATATATATTAATTACAGATATTTCTGCCGGTATGTATCTGATTTCTGATCTTACGAATTTTCTTCCTACAACTGAGAGTCTCTTTCCATCAATTGGGCAGATTTGCTGGGATTCTTCCAGCCTAAATATTTGATCTTGGCTAGGTAGGTTTTTAAACAAGTCTTTTCTCTTGTAGCCTTTTCTAGTTCTTTTAATAGGCTCTTCAAATGGAACAGGTTCTTGTATAGAGAAGTCGGCTTCTTTTTCAACTTCGTTAAATAGACCTAATTCCATATCATTAATGATTAATTGGCCGTCTATGGCAGAAGTCTTTTCTGTCTTTCTTCCATAGAGTTTCTTAATTAGGTATTCCATATTTTCATTAGCCTTTTTCAACTCTTCTCTAAGGCCTTCTATGGTTTTATTCTGTAATTCAATTGTATCTTGAAGTGTCTTTATCAAAGAGTTTTCATTCATTGGAATTTAGCCTTTCTAATATGTTTTATTTAAATATATTATATCATTTTCCTAACCTACAAACAACAAAAAAATACTTGAAACTATGTAATTTTGAGCAGTTTCAAGCATCTATATTATCCTTTTGTTATCTATCTTTTGAATGACCTTTTTTTGATCAATTGATAAACCCTCTATTAGCCATCTATATTGCTGAGGAGTAATTTCCCTAACATCTTCTTCAGTTCTTGGCCACTGAAACACCCCGCCTTCAAGCCTTTTGTAGAGAAGAAGAAATCCATCTCCCTCCCAAAGCAACGCTTTTATCCTATCTCTTTTACCTCCACAAAAGAGGAAAAGCGCATTTTCAAATGGATTTAGCTTAAAGTTTTGAGATACTATAGCGGAAAGACCGTCAATTGATTTTCTCATATCAGTCTTACCGCAGGCAATGTATATTCGTATATCATCCGGAAATTTAATTCTCATGATTATTTACCAATTAAATTAATTACTATACCTAATGTATTTGGATCTGCCCCATTTAGAATTTCAATTTCATTTCCATTTGAGCGCAAGATAGCACAGATACCTTTATTGTTAGATTTAGATCCTACTATATTGGCTTTAGCTTCACTTGGCTTAACTTCTATAAATTGAGTTTGACCTGTAACAGCTAGTGTTCCTGCTTTAATTAGGGCTTCTTGTCTGATTACTCGCTGCCAATAGTAGAATTTGGTTCTTGAAATATCATTTTCTTCACACCATTCTTTTATGGACTGGTCACTTTCACTATGCCTTTTAATGATTTCCGACCATTGAGCCTTAAGTATTTCATGTTTAGTAGCTTTCATAGTTGTAATGTTAATCATCTCCCTACACTTTCAATGTTGGCAAAGTTACTTTGTTAACTTTAAAAGTACTTTGTAGAGAGTATTATCTCATGTTACGTAACATTTGTGAATCCATGGGATTATTGATCGCTTACGATAAATCCATCTCTCTCCTGAGTTTTGAAGAACTTTATTTTCTTGTTGAAGAACTTTATTTTGTGGGGACAAAAAAAGGCAGGAGATCTATATCTCCCGCCTATTTTCCATAGCTTTACTTATAGTTACTTCATCAAAGTATTCTAAATCTCCACCTATTGGTATACCGTGGGCTATTCTTGAGACCTTGATACCTAGAGGCTTTATTAATCTTGAAAGGTAGATTGCAGTAGCTTCTCCCTCAACTGTAGGATTTGTAGCTATGATTATCTCTTCTACTTCCCCATCATTTAGTCTACTTAAAAGCTCTTTTATTTTTATCTCATCTGGACCTATATTGTCCATAGGCGAGATTACACCATGAAGTACATGATATAAACCTTTATATTCCCGTGACCTTTCCATGGCTATTATATCCTTTGCACCTTCCACTACGCATATAATAGATTTATCCCTTTTATCATTTTGACATATTCTGCATGGATCTGCCTCTGTTAAATTACAACATACACTACATAGTTTTATCTTTTCTTTTGCATCTAATATTGATTCTGATAATTTTTCTGCTTCTAGATTTTCCATCTCCAATATAAAAAATGCAAGTCTTTGAGCAGTTTTTCTACCTATACCTGGCAGTGTAGATAGCTGCTCTATAAGATTTGCTATAGGTACTGGATATTGATTATCCATTTAATCACTCCTAGAATTAGAACATACCTGGTATGTTCATACCACCAGTTAGTTTTTTCATTTCTGCTTCACTTTGTTCTTCTGCTTTTCTCACAGCTTCACTTACTGCTGCAATAATAAGATCTTGTAGCATCTCTATGTCTTCAGGATCTACAACTGATTCATCTAATTTTATATTTAATAATTCTTTTTTCCCATTTACTACAGCTGTAACTGCTCCTCCACCTGCACTTGCTTCTACTTCTCTTTCCTCTAACTCTTGTTGCATCTCTTCCATTTTCTTTTGCATCTTTTGCATTTGTTTCATCATATTATTCATATTTCCTCCCATCCCTGGGAATCCTTTTCTAGCCATTATAAATTCTCCTTTCCTTATTTAATTTCTACTATGTCTTCGCCAAAAAAATCTATGACCTTTTTTACTGCCTCTTCACTATCTTTTTTTTTAGGCTCTTCTTTGATTTTACTACCCTTCATAATAAATCTCAAGGCTATGTTTTTATTAAAGTAGCCTGATACAATTTCTTCAACTATTTTTTTATTCTTTTCACCACTTATAGCCTCTTTATGAAATCCAAATCCTGCATCATATCCTACTGTAAGTTGATTGTTTTCATAGGATAATACTTCTCCTTCCATAATAAGAGCATAGATATTTATCTTTTTTGATTTGATTTCTTTTATTACAATATCCCAATCTCTTTTTATCTGTTCTAAACTAAGCTCCCTGCCATCATCTATTATCTCTTTTTTATTTGTTTGTTCTGGTTTTGTAGGCATTTCTACTTCTTTAGTTTGTTTTATAGTATTAGCTTTTTCCTTTTCATCTACAGGATTTTGTATTTTAACATTTGTCCTAGGTTCTATTTTTTTATGCCCTTGAGAATATTGGCCACTTGCTATGGTTTTTTCAAGTTCTTTGACTCTTTCCTCTAAGGACAATCTCTCTTCTAGCTTCACTAGTTTTATAACTGCCATTTCTAATATAATCCTAGGTTGAGTAGACCATTTAGCTTGTGAGTCTGCTTGATTCATTATCTCTAAGGCATTTAAAATATAGTCTATATTGATAGATTCACTTTGTTCTAAATATCTATCTATATCATCTATATTGATTATATCTTGAGGGCTTTTAGAAGACTTAACTATCATCAAATTTCTAAAATGATTTATTATATCTTTTATAAATTGATTTATGTCTTTTCCACTTCCAATTATCTCATCTATTGTGAATAAAGATTGTTCAAGATTTTTAGAATTTATATTGTCTATCATTTTAAAGATTATATCTTTATTTGCGATTCCCAATAGGTTTAGGGCATCTTCATATTTTATCTCTTTTCTATTAAATGATATACACTGGTCAAGTAAACTTAAAGCATCTCTCATTGCTCCATCTGAATTTCTAGCTATAAGACTTAGGACTTCATCTTCTACTTGTATCCCTATTTCTTCTGATATATTCTTCATATTATGAACTAAATCTCTATTTGTGATTCTTTTAAAGTCAAATCTTTGACATCTGGAAAGGATTGTTTGAGGAAGCCTTTCTGGCTCAGTGGTTGCTAGGATAAATATAAGGTGCTTTGGAGGTTCTTCCAATGTCTTTAGAAGTGCATTAAAAGCCCCCTTTGAAAGCATATGAACCTCATCTATTATATATACTTTATAATTTAATTTAGAAGGAGGATAGATTACCTTATCCCTCAAATCTCTTATATCATCTACACTATTATTACTTGCTGCATCCATTTCTATAACATCCATAGTAGTATCTTCTAGGATGCTTTTACAGTTTTCGCACTCATTGCAAGGATCTCCATCTTTAGGATCTAAACAGTTTACAGCTCTTGAGAGTATTTTTGCAGCTGAAGTTTTACCTGTACCCCTTGTACCTGAAAAAAGATAGGCGTGACCTATATTCTTCCTTTCTACTTGGTGTTTTAAGGTTGTAGTTATATGATTTTGTCCCAATAGTTCTTTGAAATTTTTCGGTCTATATTTTCTATACAGAGCTTGATACATCTTCTCACCTACAATTATAATAATATTTTATATTATATCAGATAAATGGGATTTATACACCTACAAAGAAATCTTACTCCATTATAACTAGATTTAATCTAGCAAACATTCTCTTAATATATTATAAACACCTTCTTCGTTATTAGTAAACTTTGATACATTGTTCCATTGTTTTAATAAGTTTTCATCAGAGTTTTTCATAGCAATTCCAGTACCTGCAAACTCCAACATACTTAGATCATTTAAACTATTTCCTACAGCTAATATTTCTTTTCTATCTACATTTAAAATTCCTGCTAATTTTTTAAGGCCATTCCCCTTAGATACTCCACTTGATATAAATTCTAACGCTCTAGGCGTAGACATAGTGATATTTAGATTTATATCCTTAAACCTATTTATTTCCTCTATATCTACTGGTTTATCATAAATTAATAAAACCATGTTACAGTCTTCTATTACATCTTCACTTAATTTATTTACAACCTTATATTTTAAGCCATGATTTTTGGCAAAATACTTAGTTATCTCGTTTTCTATATTCACATAAAATATATCGTCTACATATATCTTTATATAGATTCCATTTTCTTCACTATGTTGAATTATATTTTTAACCATAGAGATAGGGAATTTAATATTTGAAACTTCATTTCCATTGTCCAATATAATCTTCCCACCATTATGAGATAAAATAGGCAGGTCTATACCTATTTGCTTTGTAACATTATTGGCGGCCCTATGAGCTCTTCCCGTAGCTAAAACAACATGAATCCCTTTGTCTACTATAGATTTAATAGCTTCTATAGTATTATTGGAAACATTAAACTTATCATCTATAAGAGTTCCATCTATATCTAGGGCAATTAATTTTATTGGTTTTTTCATTTTTAAATTCTCCTTGCTTTGTTATGATTATATTTTATATTATATCATAAAGAAAAATAAATTCATGGGCTATAACAATTACGTTATAACCCATGAATTTATTTACTATCAAACACCAGAGTAAGCTGAAAACCCTCCATCTACAGGTATTACAATTCCATTAACAAAGCTGGATACTTCTTCAGTGACTAAAAATAATAATGCTCCTATAAGTTCTTCTGGCTCCCCAAACCTTTCCATAGGTGTACTATTTAATATTTTTTTAGATCTATCAGTATAAGAACCATCCTTATTCAATAATAGAGATTCATTTTGACTGGTTAAAAAAAATCCTGGTGCTATTCCATTTACTCTAATGCCAACTTTAGATAAATGAACAGCTAACCACTCAGTAAAATTAGATACAGCTGCTTTAGCACCTGAATATGCTGGTATCTTAGTTAATGGTGTATATGCATTCATAGATGATATATTTATTATGGTGCATCCTTTTCTACCAACCATATCCTTAGCAAACTCTTGAGAAGGTAAAAATGTCCCTAAGAAGTTTAAATCAAATACGAATCTAATACTGTCTTCATCTAAATCAAATAATGTTATTTTATCTTTGGCATCATTGTTTAGATCTTCCTCATAAAGATATTCTTTAGTTGTAGTACCTTTGGGATGATTGCCCCCTGCTCCATTTATTAAAATATCGCAAGATCCTAGTTTTTCTAAGATTTCTTTATGCACTTTTACTAAACTTTCCTTATTTAATACATCTGCTTCAAATCCTAGGGCAATTCCACCATTATCTACAACCTCTTTTACCTTCTTATCTAATTTATCATGATTTCTACCAAGTAAGGCCATCTTTGCTCCACAGTCAGCTAAAGCATCTACCCAAATACTTCCTAATACACCCGTTCCACCTGTTACTACTACAACTCTATTACTTAAATCAGTCTTAAATGGTAATTTCATAACTACACCTCTCCTTTATATACCTTATCTAAAGTTTCCCATATTCCAGCTATATACATTGCACCAAGAGCCCTATCATATAATCCATATCCTGGTCTACCTTTTTCTCCCCATATCATCCTGCCATGATCTGGACGAAGGTATCCATTAAATTTATTCTTATGAAGCACCTTCATTATATCTACAATATCTAAAGAACCATAAGATGAAGGATGTGCTGATTCTTCAAAACTTCCATCTTCTAAGATTTTAATATTCCTCACATGCATAAAATGGATCCTGTCCTGTGCTGAATATTTATCTACCATTCTAACTATATCATTAAAACTACCACTTCCAAGAGAACCTGTGCATAAAGTTAAACCATTATACTTGCTATCCACAATCTTTAAAAATCTATCCAGATTTTCTTCTGTTGTAATGATTCTAGGTAGTCCAAATATTGACCATGGTGGATCATCTGGATGAATAGCCATTTTTATATCATGGTCTTCTGCTACTGGAATTATTTCTCTTATAAAATATTCTAAGTTATCCCATAATTTTTCTTTTTCAACCTTTGAATAAGCCTCAAATAAATTATTTAGATCTTCTTTGGTATATGATGAATCCCAACCAGGTAAGGATAATTCTCCATTCAACGGATCCATTTTATCTACTTGTTCTTTATAATATACCAAAGCCGTTGAGCCATCTTCTAATTCTTTGTCTAATTGAGATCTTGTCCAATCAAATATTGGCATGAAATTATAGCATATAACCTTAACTCCTGCTTTCCCTAAGTTTATAATATTTTGCTTATAATTTTCTATATATTTATCTCTGCTTGGAAGTCCTAGCTTTATATCCTCATGTACAGGAACACTTTCTATAACATCAAAGTTTAATCCTGCAGTTTCTACAGTTTTTTTTAGTTCATTTATTTTGTCCATGCTCCAAACTTCACCAACAGGAACATCATAGATTGCAGTTACTATACTATCCATGGTAGGTATCTGTTTAATATATTCTATCTTCACTGGATCATCTTTCCCATACCATCTAAATGATAATCTCAAGTAATCCAACCTCCTTTATTTCCTCTTTACTATAGCCATTTAACCTTTCCTTTAAATCTCTCCATAAATTTCTTGTTCCAAGCATCTCCACCATCTGAATTACCACTTTGCCAAATAGGAGGCTTTATCCCCTGCTCTACTAAATTATTTATTGTTTCAACTACTAAACTATTCAAAACAAAAGCATTTGCAAAAGTTGAAAGTGCTCCTACTTTTTGCTCTAATCCTTCAATTTTCAATACTGCATCCCCAACTTCAATTTTACAGTCTAATGCATAGTCTACAATTTCATGAAGATTTTTTTAGATGGATGTCTAGCTATGTGGTCTAATGGTGTAGATTCGGCATGAATAAAAGATGATATTCCAATTGTTGTAGCGCCAATTTCCTTTGCTTCTAAAGCTGAATCTATCACAGCCGAGTTAATCCCATATGCATTCGCAATTATTAATATATCACCCTCACCTACTTCATTTTCTCTTACGATTATTTTCCCATAACCTGGGAGTCTTTCGATTTGCATTGACCTCAAAGCTCCATTGCTAAGCAGCGTTCCTCCATCTAATATTGCACTAATATGCATTAGCCCTCCCGCTCTGAAAAATACTTCTTGTGAAGCTAAATTTGAGTGTCCTCCTGGTCCCCAGATATAAATCAACTTATCTTTTTTTATATGTTCTGCTAATACCTTAGCAACTTCCTTAATCTTTTCTTTTTCTTCTTTATATATTTTATCAATATGATTGGTAACAGCTTCATAATACATATCTATAATATCTATAGTCATTAGTTCACTTCTCCTTTCAACTTTTCTATACATTCTATCATAGATTCCTTTATAATTTTATCAACACCCATAGAATATTTACCTGGTAATCCAAAATAATATATAAAATCTTCTGCTTCATACCCACCTTCTAATAATTGTTCTTTAGTAGCTATATATCCTATCATACCATTTGAATATCCTAGTATTAAGAAGTTAATATTAGGATATCTTTTTCTTAAATATAATGCATATTCAGTAACTACCTCTCCATTTAATGTAATTAAAATTAAACTCTTAGAAAGCTTGATTCCTTGAATTAAAAGATAATTTCTGCTAGCTTTTTTTTCTGGGTTTTTTTTAAGAAATTCCAACCATTTTAAGAAATAGCCATTATTTTTCTCATTAAAAAGTTTATTTCTTTTTTGAATAGATTTATCCATTGGCATTTCTACCCTAAGTAAATAACTATTAATTTCTGGTTCTATTCTTTTTCCTTCTTTTTTAATAATTTCTATCAATCTATTCTCAACTTGTCTTGAAAAACTTTTAACTGTCTCAAAAGTTCCTCTAAAAAATTCTTCTCCAATTATTAGTTTTGGCCGTATATTCCCAGTAAATCCTTGAAGGAATAAAACTATACTATCTGGATACTTATTTTCTAAACTATTACACAAAACTCCAGGATAATCAGTATTAACATAATTATCATCGGTAACATTAGCATGTAATGCATAATTGATAAGAAGTGATTCTAATTTTCCAGATTCTTTATTTATAAATTTTACAACAGTACATATATTATCTATAGCTCCAAAATGATTTGGTTTCATAAAAACATTACCACTTTCTTTATATCTTCTATTAACACCAAAATACATTTTATCGATTACATATTCTACACGGACATCTATTGGATTGTTAAATACTAAGTCTAATAAACACATGGCCTTTTCTTCTAAATATTCCACATATTTTTTATTATATTCACCTATTTCTTCAGGCATATCATCTGCTAATAATGGTCCACTATGATTATGTGTAGCTGAAAATATTACACTTTCTTTATCTATTTTATATATTTTTTCTATCATCTTCTTTAATCTGTCTACTATTTCCTCATCCCAAAACAACACATCTGCAGTAAATATAACCACTTTTCTATCATCTACTTCAATTGCTAAAACTCTAAGATTTAACTCATTTTTTATTCCCAAAAACTGATTTGTTCTATGAACAAATCCTGCCAACTTTAACCTTTCTTGTGGCGTTATATCAATTTTCCCCTTATATATTTTCATTTTTCTTATCCTCTTCAAATAATAGACCTATTATTAATATAAAATTTCTTATTATATGAAATGGATCCTTGACTGGTAGTGCTACAACCTTATTAATCGGATTACCTTGTCTATCCCTAATCTGAATCCATTCACCTATATTCCTATCTGGGTTTGGAAAAATCTCAAAAATATAATCATGGGCTTTATAATATATGCTTAACATTTCTTCATCCTTTGTTTTAAAATATAAAAGTAAAGACGTATAAAGAAGTTCTGAATGAGGCCACCATAGCTTATAATCCCATGTTTCATTTATTAATTCCTCAAACCTATCTTCAATCATCCTTCCTTCTGGTTTTAACCCAGTATCTTTATCCACAAATCTTAATAATCCACCATACTCTTTATCAAGTCCACGTTCTAATGTAGCGTTAAATATATCTTTGATTCTATTAATACTAGAATCATCATTTCCTAATAAATCAAGACCGTGTATTAAAAACCATAAACACTCAATAGTATGTCCTGGATTAATGTGGTTATATAGCAAGGTATCTTTATATTCGTCTATTTCTGTCATTAACTCACATATAGTATTATTATGTTGCACATGATATTCTAAAATTGTATCTATTTTTTCTTTTAATAGTCCTTCAAGATCTAATTCATATTTGAACCCTGTAATTTTACTGGTCTGTAAACATTCAGATAAACAATTAGATAAAATCATAGGTATTGAATGCGATGAAAATGCTTTGTCTATTGGATATGGTTCAGTCAAATAATTTCCAGTATCTATTCGATATATAATATTATTTAAAATCTTATTTGCATATTTTAAGGCTTCATTATTTTTAAAAAATCTACCATATGCATTAAATCCTATTAAGACAAATGTATCAGCAAAAATACTAATATCTATTTTACCGTCGAAATCTATTTTTTCTCCTTCTCTTGTCAAAGCATAGGCACAATTATTATTATCTAAAAAAACATTATCTCTTAAGAAAATAAAAGTTTGATCTCCCATTTTTTTTAGCTTTCTCAAGTCTAAATTTAACTTTTTCTCAACCGTCATATTATATAAATTACTTACTAGCCATAAAAACCTACCTTGAGACCACGTATATTTATCATTAGAAACTAGTTCTGTACTATCATTATTAAAGCAACTATATATTCCTCCAAATTCTTCGTCATAAGCTTTTTCCCAAAATGGAAAAAGGTCTTCTTCAATTTGATTTATATAAAACTCCTTAAGCTCCTTTAAATTTTCTCTCATTTTCAAACCATCTCCTCGTATAATAAAGTTATAATTTAAAAACTATATTTTCTTTTCTATCTCACTATTCTTGTGAGATAATAATTGTACAGATAGGGGTCGTAGTTCATCTCCTTGAAGCGTTGTCTTCCTAATTAAGGGTTACGCCTCTTCTTTACATCTATATGCGAATGAGCTGGATAGTACCTAGTTACTGAATATCTAACGAGGTTGTATTGTTGTAAAGTAGAGAGGTCTTTAATTTAAAAATACAGTTTCTATATCTGTGGTGAAAACGAATATATTGTATTATATAATTTTAAAAATCTATAGCCTTACCTTTTATTAATATCTTTTTAATATTTATATCTTCATCAAAAAAAACTAGATCAGCTTCCTTATTCTTAGCTATACTTCCCTTTCTATTATCAATTTTCATTATCTTTGCTGGTGTTGCTGTTATCATCTTTATAGTTTCAACTAGTGGAATCTTTGCCTCCTTATACAATACTCTCACTAACATATCAGTAGTTGCTACACTACCTGCAAAAGCAGATCTATCAGGTAATTTTGCTACCTTTTCCTCTACAATCACTTTTTGTCCATTCCTTAAACTTCCCAAAATATATTCACCTTCAGGCATTCCTGCTGCTCTCATAGAGTCCGTAACTAAACAAATACAATCACTTCCCTTGATTTTATATACTAATTGTATTAGCTCAGGCGGTAAATGAGAACCATCCGCTATTATCTCTACTGTCATTTCATCAATAAGATAAGCGGATTCTATTATACCTAAATATCTATAACCATTAATCCTTCTTAACATTGACATTGCTGAGTATAGATGAGTTATATGTGTATACCCATTCTCAAAAGCTCTATATACATCCTGATAAGTTGCATCACTATGAGCAATAGAAGGTAATATATTTCGCTTTCTCAATTCAATGCCTAAATCTATGGCTCCTTCTAATTCAGGTGCCACTGACCACCTAACTATAGCCCCTTCTCCTAATTTAAGAATTTCCAAATATTCTTTTGGATCAGGATTTTTAATATATCTTGGATCTTGCGCTCCTGCCATTTCCATATTGAAATATGGTCCTTCTAAATGTAAACCTAGAAATTCTGGACCATTAGGTGTACTTTGAGCTTTCCTAAATGCTTCAATGTTTGATATTAATTCTTCTTTAGAGCTTGTTAATGTAGTTGGTACTATTGTAGTAGTTCCATGTTTTAAATGAGCTAAACCCCCATCTATAAATGACTCAAATGTCCCATCCATAAAGTCATAACCTCCACCTCCATGGGTATGAATATCTATAAATCCTGGAGATACATATAACCCATTAGCATCTATTACATTAATCTCCTCTTCATCTATTTCTATATTACCTTCATATATATCTAAGATATACTCATCCTTTATTATTATGGTAGCGTTGTCAATTAACCTATAGGGAGTAATAATCTTACCGTTTTTAATAGCCATAATCATACTCACTAACCTCCCTTTTTTATAATATATATTTTGCTGAATCTATATCTAAGTATAAAGTTGTAAAATCATGTTTTCTTAATATAGTAGCTGGACAATCTTCATTTATAAAGCCAGTCAGCATTCTATTTATAGCTTTAGCTTTTGTTTCCGCAGGAACAATACAAAATATTCTTTTTGCACTCATTATTAGCGGAACCGTAACAGTTGCAGCTGTTTTCGGGACATCTTCTATCTTATTAAAACACCCATCATTTACTTGCTGATGTCTACATTCCATATCTAACATTACTTCCTTAATAAGGAATGTATCATTAAAATCAGCAACTCCTGGATCATTGAAAGCAATATGACCATTTTCTCCAACACCAATGAATGCTATATCTATTGGATTCTGTTTTAAAATATTGTTATACCTATTGAGTTCTTGTTGAATATTGCCATCAGCAAAATCCATTATAAAAACATTTTTAAAAGGTACTTTTTCAAAAATATTTTTATTTAAAAAATTCAAAAAAAGTTGTTTTGAATTCCTTGGCAATCCAATATATTCATCAAGATGCATAGCGTTAACTCTTCTCCAATCTATGGAAGTATCACTAGTTAGTTCTAATAAAAACTCTGATTGAGATGGTGCTGCTGCAAAAATTACATTAACAACTTCTTTTTTAATCAGTAAGTCCTTTAAATATTTAGTAGCCTCTCTAGCAGCATGTAATCCCATTGATTCTCTATTAGAGTAAATTTTAACCGTCATATTTTCTACCATATATTCTTTAAGCTTTGTCATTTAAATCCTCCTAATATACGTGTTTAATTTTAATGCGTCATTTATAAAAATTACAAGGTAACTTAATATTAATAAAGTAATCCCCTAGCATTAAGTAAATTATAGTAGGAGATTACTCTTTCTTTAATATTCAAACTCTAACATTTAATATTATATTAAAAATCTATCCCTACATAGAGTAAATTTATCATAAATTTAAATTAGTATAAGTTATATAGATTTATTTAAATTTTCGTCTCCTAAATCTACCATTAGCTTTTCAATCTCATCTGGTACTTTGTATCCAAAAACATATTTATTTAAAAGAGTTGTACCTGCAAATAAAATAAATGAAGTTGCTAAAGGAGCAATTAATGCTATATCAGCTTCAAGGTTTAATCCTAGTTTTGTAAGAACAAATACCGAAAATCCTCCCAACATTGATATTATAGCTGCTTTACCATCTGCATATTTAAATTGTGGAAGTAACCCTAATAATAATGGGATTGCAGTAGGTCCTAATAAAGCAGCAAACCAGGATAAAATCAATCCCGTTACACCTCCAAGTTGATCTCTAAATAATGCTACTAATATTGTTAATGAAGTAAATATTATTGTTGTTAATCTTGCATAATACAAAGATTTTTTCTCATCTAAATTATGAAATTCAGGTTTTAATTTCGGTATTATATCTCTTGTTAATACAGCAGCTATAGTATTTGCATCTGATGTACACATAGACAAAGTATTAGCAAACATTGAAGCTAAAACAAGCCCTATTAATCCCACCGGGAGAAACTCATTAGTTAAGCTTGAATACAATGTTGCTTCCGCTTGTATTTGATCCATTCCTGGAAATATAATAGGGCCTACCCACATAGGATAAAATAAGATTATTGGCCAAATTAAATAAAGAATACTTGATAAAAATGCTGATTTCTTAGCTTCTTTATCATCGGAAGTGGATATAAATCTTGCAGCCAAATTCCAAGTCCCTCCATTGTAACTAAAGAAAATCACAAAAAAATACAACAATGTCCATGAAACTGATCCTTGCCCTCTACCCGAATTAAGAATTTCAAGATTTGAGGCTGGTAGCACCTTCAATGCTGAAAATATCGTATGACCATAATTACCTAATTTTGAAGTAACACCAAAGAATAGTACTAATCCTGCAATAATTTGGACGACAAACTGAGCAAAGTCTGTCCACAAATCGGCAATTAACCCACCAATTGCAATATATATTAATGAAACTACACTCGAAATAATAATTCCAACCCAAATAGGTATCCCGGTAAATCCATAAAGCAATATTCCCATAGATGCCCATTTTGCACCTACATCAAGTAATTTTACAATAACACCAGATATCGCAACAATAACTTGAGTTGATGTATTATATCTCATTTGTAAGTACTCAGTTGGAGATTGAATTCCTAGAGTTCTTCTTAATCTAGGCCATCTTGGTGCTATAATAACTGCTCCTAGAGACATAGCTATAGCTATATTCACTGCCCACCAAAAATAAATAGAAATTCCATGAGTATATGCAATACCAGCATATCCAACAAAAACAACTCCCGAATACCCTGACACATGATGGGAAATTCCTGATAGCCACCAAGGTACTTTACCACCAGCCACAAAAAAATCTTCCGAACTTTTAACGGATGTCTTAGATTTAAAGCCTATAAATAGCATTACCACGAAAAATATAATTACCATTACGTAGTCAAGCCAATGCATTGTCATATTTTCTCCCCCTTTATTTTACTGATTTTAGATTACTAATTCGTTGAGTAACATAATTTTTATTAAACTCTTTATATTTATCTTTTTCATTCCTCCCTTCAATAATTTCCATTTGCTCAATATATGAAATCACGTCCTCAACGGAATGATATTTTAACAGTTTTTTGTCTACAAGTTTTTCCTCTCTTTGTACAAAAATGTTCCAGTAATATATATGTACTAAGAATATAATTAAAGTTATAGATGGTATACCAAAATTATAAATAAAAGGATTTAAAATTTGCTCAAATTTGACATTCATAACTTTTATTAGCAAGAATCCATCTATTAATACCATTATAGGAACTATGAGAAGTAATATCGATTTTACTTGAACAAAAGTCTTAAATTTAATTATTTCTCTAGTTATAGCTATACTATTAAAAGTATGGCTTTTTTCCTTTAATAATTTTTCACTGACAAATAATTTAATTTGATTTTCTCTATTCAAAAACAATGGTGAAACTATCTCAATAGTCCTTACAATCAAATCATATTTATCAAAATCAGCAGATGAATATATTGGTATGTCAATATTTTCAGGCAGTTTCCAATCAATTTTTTCATAGTTTGTATAGCTACTTATATTTCTAGGTAGCATAATAAGCTTTTTTATAAACCAATAACTAATAATAAAAAAACTTAAGACAATAATATAAAAAATTATACTTTTATTATAAAATGTCATAAGTAGCAATATATTCATAATAAAGAATAATGGAAATATCCCAATAAAATATAGAAAGTTAAATTTATTTATTTTCATAATATTTCTCCTCTAATTAATCATAAATTAATTTACTACGAATTCTAAAATCTATTTTGTTTCATATCTCGGAACCCCTATTCATATTGCGGACCTATTTATTTCATTATAATTGATAAGGAAAACAATTGCAAGGATATTTTGAATTTTTTGTTATTATCTTTTTAAATAATAATAAGTTAATTTTAAACACTATAATATAGCTAAAACTTTGGTTCTAAATTATAACTTTAATTATTTTTAAAATTTACTTTTAATAAACTATAGCATTTCTATTAATTACAGTACTATATATAAAACTTTAATTCTAATAAAAAACAGGGTATTAATCTTTTTCTTAGATTAATACCCTGCGATAAACAAATCTATTTATTGTAATATCCTAATTATCCCCTGTAACCAAGCTCTTTTGATATCAAACCTGCATATTTTTTTACCTTTAAAGCAATTATCTCTACTTTATCTTTTGTCACTCTTATGGTAGGTCCTGAAATACTTATAGCCCCCTCTACCTCACCCTTATAGTTAAAGACAGGTGCCCCGATACATCTAACTCCAAGTTCATTTTCTTCATCGTCTTCTGCATAACCTTGTTCTTTAACTTTACTGAGCTCTTTCTTAAACGTTAAAAGGTCGGTAATTGTATTATGGGTTAATTTTTTAATATCACTATTCTCCCATACTTCTTCCACTTCCTTTTCATCAAGAAAAGCTAGTATAGCTTTACCTACCGAAGTACAATATAGTGGCGACCTTCTACCTATAGTGGAGGCCATTCGTATAGTATTATCAGCTTCCACTTTATCTATATATACTATATCATTTCCATCTCTTATAACTAAATGAACAACTTCATTTAATTCTTCCATCAATTTCTCAGTATATGGTTTTGAAATTTTAAATATATCTAAATTCTCGATTCGTTTTGAACCTAGTTCATAAAGCTTCAAGGTTATCTTGTATTTATTAGTTATTTCATCTTGCTCTACAAACCCCTTATATATTAAGGTCCCCAGTAATCTATGAACAGTGCTCTTGTGAAGATCTACTTTTTCACTTATTTCTGTAATACCTAATCCTTCATTGTAATTAGATATTAATTCTAATATAGATAAAGTCCTATCTACTGACTGTACTACATCAATCATCTTTCTAACTCCTTTCTATTATTCTACTATTTATTTGATTATAGCACAAACCAATATTATTTATCTGATAAATTTTTTAAAATTATCCTTGCAATTGTTTTCTTATTTGACTATAATTAAATTACATTGTTTCATAATGCAGTTTAATGTTTCATTGTTCGAAACTATTTTAGGGGAGGAGGCTTTTAATATGAGAAAATATAAAATTCTTAAACGAATTGAAAAAGTTGGAGTTGTTGCAGTTGTAAGAGCAGAAAATACTAAAACTGCTAAAAAAATAGCCTTAGCTTGTATGGATGGTGGGATAGATTCCATAGAAATTACTTTTACAGTACCAGGAGCACATAGGGTTATTGAAGATTTAACAGAAGAATTTGGCGATAATTTGTTAGTTGGTGCAGGTACAGTTTTAGATAGTGAAACTGCTAGAGTTGCCATATTAGCAGGTGCTAAATACATAGTTAGTCCTGGATTTGACTTAGAAACTGCAAAACTATGTAATAGATATCAAATTCCATACATGCCTGGATGTATGACTATTACTGAAATGATTACGGCTATGGAATCTGGAGCAGATATTATTAAAGTATTTCCTGGTAGTGCTTTTGGTCCATCCTTTATTAAGACAATTAAGGGCCCATTACCACAAGCGCAACTAATGCCAACTGGTGGAGTTAGTATTGATAATGTGGATGACTGGATTAAAAATGGCTGCGTAGCTGTAGGTGTAGGTGGAAGCTTAACTAAAGGCTCTAGCCAAGATATGACTAATGCGGCTAAAAAATTCGTTAAAAAAGTAAAAGAAGCTAGAAATCAATAATATAATTTAATGGAGGTATATTATATGAAGAAGGGAAAAGTTGTTACTTTAGGAGAAATAATGTTAAGACTTTCTACTCCTAGATTTGAAAGATTTGTACAATCCGATTCTTTTGATGTGGTATATGGTGGTGGGGAAGCTAATGTTGCAGTATCCTTAACTAACTATGGATATGAAGGACATTTTGTATCCAAACTTCCTAAGCATGAGATTGGGCAAGCTGCTATCAATCACTTAAGAAGATTCGGAGTTAATACAGATTATGTTGCAAGAGGTGGAGATAGAGTAGGTATTTATTACCTAGAATCTGGTGCATCCATGAGACCTTCCAAAGTTATTTACGATAGGGCTCATTCTTCAATTTCTGAAGCAGATATAGATGATTTTGATTTTGATGAAATCTTTAAAGATGCTAAATGGTTCCACTTCTCAGGCATTACTCCTGCATTAAGTCAAAAATCTGCTTTATTAACAGAAGAAGCATTAAAAGCTGCTAAAAGACACGGTGTAACCGCTTCAGTAGACTTAAACTATAGAAAAAATCTATGGACACCTGAACAAGCCCAAAAAATAATGACAAAATTAATGGAATATGTAGATGTATGTATTGGAAATGAAGAGGATGCTCACTTAACTCTTGGATTTAAACCAGGTAAAACAGATGTTACTTCTGGTGAATTGGAATTATCAGGTTATGAAAGTATATTTAAACAAATGAAAGATAAATTTGGATTCAAATATGTAATTAGTTCTCTAAGAGAATCATATTCAGCATCTGACAACGGTTGGTCTGCATGTGCTTATGATGGAAATGAATTTTATCACTCTAGAAAATATGATGTAAGAATTGTAGACAGAGTTGGTGGTGGAGATTCCTTCGCCTCAGGTGTAATCTATGGATTATTAGAAGGTAAAAACTTTAAGGATGCATTAGAATTTGGTGTTGCAGCATCTGCTTTAAAACACACAATCCATGGAGATTTTAATATGGTAACAATATCTGAAGTTGAAAACTTATTACAAGGTGATACTTCAGGTAGAGTACAAAGATAAATATTTTTATTCATTAATCATCAAATAGTCCAATGATTGCTCATTGGACTATCCCCTTTTCTTTAACTTTTTAAATAATTTATTAAACTTTAAATAATTACTATGCACCTATAAATCTTATTTTTTGTCCATTTTTTATACAGTCCATTATCCCTAAATATTCTTGATCTACATGTCCTATTACATTTACTCTATCATCTTGTTTTAAATTTTTATTCAAAATCTGTATTTCTCCAGAATATCTTTTATATCCTTCATTGTCCATTGTAATTGAACCTATAGGTCTTTCCACTGTATTAAAGGGTTTAATGATTTCACCTTTTGTTGCATATTCCCTAGATTCTTGAAGTCTTAATAAGTTTTTTGGAGAGTCTATTCTAATTGTAAAAACTTCTCCATATAAATATTCAAAGCCTTCTAAGAATTTTATAGGTATTGAAATAATATCATCTTTTATATAATTTAAAATTAAATCTATTTGTATATTTGAAAGTTCTATATCCCCTACAAATATACCGTCCATATGATGATTTATCTTTAAATCTAAAAATGATATATATGGAGGGATATTTCTATGACTTTCTAATGTAGGAAGTCCTTCAAATATGGGTCTTCTCTTTTTCTCATCTCCTGGTATAAATGCCAATAATTCTATATCTAAATCTTTTAATCGATTATTTATCCCTCTAAATTGGTCCACATCTAGACCTGTCTCTGGTCTTGGATAAAAATTGTGTAGCCCAAATAATTTAGTTCCAGTTTCAAGTATTTTCTTTGCTATGATTTCATCTTCTGTAGATGGATTAAAAGATATGGGATATTCTCTAGCTATATCTAATATCTCTTTTTCACTAAATCCATAGTCTATTCGAAGTACATCTATGTCCATATGTTTTGCAAACTCTAATATGGAATCAATTTGAAAGAATTCTAATGTTTTCTTAGATATATCTCCTATTATTTTAAATTCTCTAGACTTTAACCATTTACACATTTCCTCTGCTCGACTTGTATAATCTTTTAAACTATGAAATTCCTCTTGGATATGGAAGGAAGTGAAAATATAGTTTCCACTTCCACTAAATTTTTTTAACATCTCCTTTTGGTCTTCAAAGGAGGATAGATAAACAGAAAATCCTAAAGGATTAAACATTTTCTATTGTTTCACTCTTTATAAAGAAATTAGTGATTAAAAATCCACCTATATAAGAAATTATTATACCCAAGAAGTAGTTTAAAATTGAATCTGGCTGCATAAGAGGTAGAGCTACAAGTCCTGATGGACCCCAAGCATTTGCAAGTACATGTGTTGCCATTACATATGCTCCACCAAATCCTGCTCCAAGTCCTGCAGTTATAAATGGTTTACCAAGAGGAAGAGTAACTCCATAGATTAAAGGTTCCCCTATACCAAGTATCCCTGCTGGTAGTGCACCTGCTATAACTGATTGCATTCTAGTATTGTTAACTTTTTTTGCCTTTAAATATATTGCTATTGCAGCACCTACTTGCCCTGCACCTGCCATAGCAAGCACTGGGAACAAGGATACTCCCCCCATAGCTTCAAGTTGTATTGCATATATTGGTATAAGTCCGTGATGAAGACCTAAAAGCACCATTGGTAAGAATACTGCTGCAAGTATATATCCTGATATTATACTCACTATTGTATTTTCAGAATTAATTATAACGCTCAAACCCCTAACTATTATATCAGATACAAATCCTGATGCAGGCATTATTACAAGTACCATTAGAACTGCAACTATTAATAGTGTTATTAAAGGTGTAACTATTAAGTCTAATACATCTGGAACTCTCTTTCTAACAGATTTTTCAATTTTAGAAAGTACATAGACACCAAATATAACCCCTATAATTCCTCCCTTTCCTGTGATTAGGATAGAGTTTAAAGGGACAGCTTCATTGAATAGCCCTAGTGTCTGGGATATAGTATTTATTTGAGCCCCTATTGAAAGTGCTCCCACCATACCACCTAATGCTTCTGTTGCTCCAAATTTTTTAGCCGCATTTATACCTGTGTATATTGCAAAATATCCTAAGAAACTACCACCTATTAGGGCAAATATCAATTGTATAATATTCCAAGTATCTGTTGTAGGAAGATTTCCATTATTTTGAAGTGTTGAAATAAGTGACGCAAATCCATTAAATATACCTGCTGCTATAATTGCAGGAATAAGTGGAATAAATATTCCAGCTATAGTTTCAAGTCCCCTCTTTAATGGTCCTTTCTTTTGACCAGATTTTACATCTTGCTTATTTGCCTGCCAATCTTCTGTAACTACTGAGTCTGCTTCTGATTTTACATTAAAATCTTGAATAAATATATCAGCTATTTTTTTAGCTCGTCCAGGCCCTATTACAACTTGAAGATTGTCCTCCCCTGTAACTCCAAGTACACCTTCTACATTTTTAAGTTTTTCCATTTCTACCTTTGAAAAATCTCTCAAGGTAAGTCTTAGTCTTGTCATGCAGTTAGTTGCAGAAATTATGTTTTCTTTGCCACCTACAAGTTCTAAAATTTTGCCAGCTAATTCTTTATTATCATTAGCCATAATTAACACCTCTCTTGGAAAAATTTTTAATTACATTATAAATATATAATTCTTTATTTCATATTATACCCATAAACTAAACTTTCAAATATCTAATCTATTTATTATCATTAAATAATAGGTTTTTTCACCCATTTTTGGAATAATTAGATTGTGTTTATATTTGACATATACTCTATTTTAGTTTATAATATTAATCTGTGGGTAACTTGGAGAGATGGCTGAGCTGGCTGAAGGCGCTCGCCTGGAAAGCGGGTAAACATGTGAGTGTTTCGAGGGTTCGAATCCCTCTCTCTCCGCCATTAGAAATTTTTGCTGTACTAGATGGGGAGTTAGCGGCACCCTATAACCTGCAATCCGCTATAGCAGGGTTGAAGTCCCAGACTAGTAATATCTATTGTAAGGTCTGCCCCAAGTAAGTGGTATTGACAAGTGGGTCCTGCGCAACGAAAACTCATGAACCTCGTCAGGTCCGGAAGGAAGCAGCGATAAGTGAAATTTTTCGTGTGCCGTAGGGAAGCCTGCTTCGAGCTAACTGCTTGGGTAACGCTTGGAGTAGTATGTCGACTCTGGGTGTACAGCTACATAAAAAAGAGCTTTAGTCATATGACTAAAGCTCTTTTACTATATTATCTGAAAATCAAACTTTCCATTATTTACATCTATCTTAATAATGTCCTTGTCCTTTAATTCACCAGCTATTATCAGCCTACCCATTTTAGTTTCCAATTCTTTTTGTAAAAATCTTTTAACTGGTCTTGCTCCATAATGACTAGAATAGGATCTATTTAAGATTAATTCTTTAGCATCTTTTGTCAGGTCTATTTTTATCTGCCTATCTTTTAATCTATTTTGAATTTCACTTATCTGTAAGTCTATTATCTTAAATATCTCTCCTCTTTGTAGAGGCTTAAACATAACTATTTCGTCTATACGATTTAAAAACTCTGGTTTAAATCTCCTTCTCATTTCTTCCATTACTTTATCTTTGGCTATAGAATCTATAGTTCCATCTGGTTTGATCCCTTCTAGTAAATAATTGGAACCTATATTTGAAGTCATAATTATTACAGTATTTTTAAAGTCTACAGTCCTACCTTGATTGTCTGTAAGTCTTCCATCATCTAGCACCTGTAGTAATATATTAAATACATCAGAATGAGCCTTTTCTATTTCATCAAATAAAACTACAGAATAAGGCTTTCTTCTAACTGCCTCTGTTAATTGACCTCCCTCATCATATCCCACATATCCTGGAGGTGCTCCTACCAGCCTAGATACTGAATGTTTTTCCATATATTCACTCATATCAATTCTTATAATATTTCTTTCATCATCAAATAAGTTTTGTGTTAGTGCCTTGGATAGCTCTGTTTTACCAACTCCTGTAGGTCCTAAAAATATAAAGCTACCAACAGGTCTATTTTCAGCTTTCATTCCTGCACGTGCTCTGATAACAGCATCTACAACTGAATCTACTGCTTCATCTTGACCTATTACTCTTTTGTGAAGTATATCTCCTAGATTTAACAGCTTTTCTCTCTCTGTTTCTACTAGTTTAGTCACAGGAATTCCTGTCCACTTTGCAACTACATCTGCTATTTCTTCTCTAGTGACTTCTTCTTTTAACATCTTCTCTTCTTCTAAATTCTTTTTATTTGCCTCTTTTAATCTATTTTCTAATTCTACTAATTTTCCATACTTCAGCTGCGAAAGTGTTTCAAGATCATAATTTCTTTCAGCCTGTTCTATCTTTGTCTTAACTTGATCTAGTTCTTCTTTTATAGCTTTTACTCTATAAATACTCTTCTTTTCATCTTCCCAACGAGCTTGTAGTAAATTAAATTTTTCTTTTAACTCAGAAAGCTCTTTTTCTAGTTTTTCAAGCCTTTCTTTTGATGCATCATCAGTTTCCTTTTTTAAAGCTTCTCTTTCTATTTCAAGCTGTAAAACCTTTCTCTTTGTTTCATCTAATTCTACAGGCATACTGTCTATTTCTGTTCTAATCATAGCAGAGGCTTCATCCATTAAGTCAATGGCTTTATCTGGAAGAAATCTATCAGTTATATATCTATCTGATAATACAGCTGAGGCTATAACTGCTCCATCTGAAATTCTTATACCGTGATGAATTTCATATTTTTCTTTTAAGCCTCTTAAAATAGAAATAGTATCTTCAACTGATGGCTGTGTTACCATTACTTTTTGAAGTCTTCTCTCTAGTGCCCCATCTTTTTCTATATATTTTCTATATTCATCTAGGGTAGTAGCACCTATAGTTTGCAATTCACCCCTTGCAAGCATTGGCTTTAATAGATTTGATGCATCCATAGCACCCTCTGTTTTACCTGCCCCTACTATATTGTGAATCTCATCTATAAACATAATGATTTTACCTTCTGATTTCTCAATTTCAGATAATACAGCCTTTAGTCTTTCTTCAAATTCTCCTCTATACTTAGCTCCAGCAATCAATGAGCCTATATCTAGTGAGAAAATAGTCTTGCCTTTAAGACCTTCTGGTACATCACCATTTACTATTCTTTGAGCTAATCCTTCTACTATGGCAGTTTTACCTACTCCAGGCTCTCCTATTAATACAGGATTATTTTTGGTTCTTCTAGATAATATTCTAATAGTATTTCTTATCTCATCATCTCTACCTATTACAGGGTCCACTTTTCCCTTCTTAGCTTCTTCTACTAAGTTTCTACCAAATCTTGTTAAAGCTTCATAAGTTCCTTCTGGATTGTCAGAGGTTATATTTTGATTACCTCTAATCTCTTTTAAAGCTTCTAAAAATCTTTGTAAATTTATATTATATTTGGTGAGAATTTTTTCTGATATAGTATTCCTTTGCTTTAGCAGACTAATATATATATGCTCTACTCCTATATACTCATCTTTGAATTTTAAAGCTTCCTTTTGTGAATTGTTTAAAATATCAGTATAAATTCTACTTGGATAAATGGATCCTCCTGATTGCTTAGGAAGTTTTTCTATCTGTGTTTTTATATCTGCTTTTATTAAATCTAAGTTTTCTCCCATATAAGAAATAATTCTTGGGATTAATCCATCTTCCTGACCTACTAGAGCACTATGAATATGGATTTCTTTTAACTCAGGATTTCCATATTCCATTGCTATATTTTGAGAATTCTGTATAGCTTCTATACTTTTTTGAGTAAATTTATTTAAATCCATAAACTTTTCCTCCTTTAATCTCTTGGATTATATTTTGACACTTTTTTCAACTTTTCATACAATTTTTCTTCTTCTCTTGTAAGTGTTGGGGGATTCACTATATTTATTTTTACATATAAATCTCCTATATTGCCCTTCATATCTCTATAACCTTTTTTAGGTATTTTTATTTTTTTACCACTATCTATTGCCTTTGGTATAGTAATTTTTATCTTACCTTCAAAAGTGTCTACTACAACTTTTGATCCTAAGGCAGCTTCAAATGGTAATATATCTAAAGTCTTTATAATATCTAATCCCTCTAAAGTAATTTTATCTTCTTCTATTATATTTATTTTAAATAAAATATCTCCAGGGATACCCCATTTTTCACCCTTTGCTTTTAATTTTTTCCCAGGTAATATTCCCTTAGGAATCTTTATACTTATATTTTTTGTCTCTCCACCAAAGTTTAAACTCATTTCTTTAGTGACTCCCTTATAAGCTTCTTCTAAGCTAATACTCAATTGGGAATCATAGCTCTGTCTTGCACCTTGAGAAGTTCTACTTCTAGAGGATTTCCCTCCTCCAAATAAATCATTTATATTAAAACCCTGGCTTTTAGTCTGGGCTCCTCCTCCTCCAAAAAACATATTGAAGAAGTCACTAAATCCACCTGGATCTGAAGATGTATAGGTATAAGTATGACCTCCCCCAAATCCATATTGAGACGGATCAAAGTTTTGACCACCAGAGAAATCATAGCTACTTCCAAATGTATCATATTTATTTCTCTTTTCCTTATCTCCTAAAACTTCATATGCTTCATTTACTTCTTTAAATTTTTCTTGAGATTTTTCATCATTAGGATTTAAATCTGGATGATATTTTTTTGCTAGTTTTCTATACGCCTTTTTGATTTCATCTTGACTTGCTGATTTTTCTACTCCTAGTATTTTATAATAATCTTTGTATTCCATAGACTCATCTCCTCTTACTATTTTAAGAGCAAAATAGTTTGACCTTCTTTGACTTTAATATTATTATACAACTTTTCTTCTATATTATCAATAAAAAAAAGCAACCTAAGTCGCTTTAAACTGCAGATAAATATATTTCCCCATATAATAAAAGAAAAGAAAATTCGTAGAGTTAGTCTGTTTTAACTTTAAGAAATTTGTAAATCTAGCAATTTTGTTCCATCTCTTTATATCTCCTATTTCTTTAAATTAAGGATCCTTCTCTATATTTTCCATTATACTAAAACAATTTAAGATGCATTTTTAGAATATAAATTTTTATAATAATTTAAAATAAGCATATCTAACTCTTGGCTTAATTTTAAAGTCTTTTTGTCTACTAACTTTCCTCCTTCTAAAACTTCATTTAGATTTTTTTTTAAATTGTTTATCCTATCTAACATCTTTTCTCCTCTCTTGTAGTATTTATAATTATATAAATATATTTTATCCGATGGCTTTGAAAACTCCACCCGAATTTTAATCTTAGTTTGTATACATAATATTGAATCACATAAGCTATATATTATATTAATTTTTTCTAAATTTCAACATACATTTTTCCCTTAAATAAGACAAAACCCTCCAAACTTAGAGGGTTTTATCTTACTTAATATATCTATCAATTATGTTGACTATCTCTTCTATTTTTTCTTCTCCTTCTTCTTCTCCTTCTAAAATAGCAGTAGTTACACAAGATCTAATATGGCTATTTAATACATCTATATTTGCCTTTTTTAATAATCCTATGGCAGATAGAATTTGAGTAGACACATCTATACAATATCTGTCATTTTCTATCATTTTTATAATGCCATCTATTTGTCCCTTGGCAGTTTTTAATTTACTAGCTGCCTTCATTTTTCCTTCATTCATACTATCACCAATTTCTAGTCTATTTTTACTACATCATATCCTGCATCTTCTATTGCTTCTTTTAATATTTCATCTACAAGGTTTTCTCCATTAACTTCTACAGTTTTAGAGCTTAAATTTACTTCAACACTGCTAACTCCTTCTATTTGTCCTAAAGCATTCTTCACTGCCTTTTCACAATGACCACATGCCATACCTTCTACTATTAATATTTTTTTCATTTTTTTCATCCTTTCTTTTTCTACTACTTATTTTTATGTGTGATTATACTTCTTAAATTTTGAGCCTGAGAATCGTTTTTTATAATTTATCAACACACTTAGCCCTTAAAATTTTTAAGTCTCAATGAATTTGTAACTACTGATACAGAACTAAATGCCATTGCTGCTCCTGCTACCATAGGATTTAAAAATCCTAAAGCTGCAAAGGGTATCCCTATTGCATTGTAAAAAAAGGCCCAGAATAAATTTTGTTTTATAGTTTTCATAGTCCTATGGCTTAATCTTACAGCTGTAACTACACCTTGTAGATTTCCACTCATAAGAGTTATATCTGCCGCCTCCATGGCCACATCTGTGCCTGTACCTATGGCAAATCCTACATTAGCTTCAGCTAAAGCTGGAGCATCATTTATTCCATCTCCTACCATACCTACATGCTTTCCTTCACTCTTTAGTCTTTTAACATTTTGCGCCTTGTTTTCTGGAAGTACATCTGCCAATACATTATCTATACCAACTTGCTTTGCTATGGCTTTTGCTGTTATTTCATTATCTCCTGTTATCATGTAGACCTGAAGTCCCATAGCTTGAAGTTCTTTTATGGCAGCTAAAGATGTCTCTTTGATTTGATCTGCAACTGCAATTATCCCTTCCAATCTACCATCTATAGCTAGAAGCATGGCAGTTTTACCTTCTCCTTCTAGTTTCTTTAGATTATCTTCTTTATTTTCAATTTCTATACTATTTTCTCTCATAAGTTTTCTATTCCCTATTAAAACTTTTTGCCCTTCTAATGTAGCTTGAAGTCCTTTTCCAGGAACCGCCATAAAAGTCTCAGGTTCTTTTATCATCAACATATCTTCTTCTGCTTTCTTTACTATAGATTGACCTAGAGGATGTTCAGATGTTTTTTCCACAGATGCACTTATTTTTAATATTTCTTCTTCTTTTAAGCCATTAAAAGATAATATATCTGTAACCTCTGGTTCCCCCTTTGTAATAGTCCCTGTCTTGTCAAAAATTATGGCATCCATCTCATGAGCTCTTTCTAGATGTTCTCCTGATTTAATTAAAATTCCATTTTCTGCTCCTTTTCCTGTACCTACCATGATTGCTGTAGGAGTTGCAAGACCTAGAGCACAAGGACAAGCTATAACTAATACAGCTACCGCATTTATTAAACCTACACTAAAATCTTTTGTATATAGATAGAATCCTATAAATGTAATTAAGGCTATGGCTACTACTACAGGTACAAATATCCCTGAAATTTTATCTGCTAATCTTTGTACTGGTGCTTTAGACCCTTGAGCATCTTCTACTAATTTTATAATTTGAGATAATACGGTGTCTTTACCTATATTGGTAGCCTTAAATTTAAAACTTCCAAATTTGTTTATAGTTGCACCTATTACTTTATCATCTACAGTTTTATCTACTGGTATACTTTCACCTGTTATCATTGACTCATCTAATGAAGAACTTCCTTCTATTATAATCCCATCAACAGGTACTTTTTCACCTGGTCGTACAACTACTATATCCCCTATTTCTAATTCTTCTAATGGTAAATCAACTTCTTCTCCATCTCTTATCACTCTAGCGGTCTTAGGTTGCAGACCCATAAGTTTCTTTATGGCTTCTGAAGTCTTTCCCTTTGCCACAGCCTCAAAAGTTTTACCTAATAAAATCAAGGTAATAATAACTGCTGAAGCCTCAAAATAATATTCATGAACTCCTGCAAAAAGATTATAGACACTATAGAAGTAGGCTGCAGATGTTCCCATGGAAACTAGTACATCCATATTTGCCCCTCCACCTCTTAGAGATTTATAAGCTCCACTGTAAAATCTATATCCTATTATAAATTGTACAGGAGTTGCCAAAGCTAATTGGAACCAGCCATTGGTTAAGATAGTATCTATCCCTGCCATATGAAAAAACATAGCTGTAAACAATGGTATACTTAAGATTGCTGAAATTATAAATGAGGTTTTTAGAGATTTTATTTCTTTTTCTCTTCTCTCTTTTTCCTTATCTAAATCTCTTTCTATTTCTATTTCTGCCTTATATCCTGCTTTTTCTACTGCATCTAATAATTCTTTCTCTTCTATCATACCAGATTTATATCTTACTGTAGCCTTATTTGTAGAAAGATTTACACCTGCCCTTTCTACCCCTTCTAATTTATTTAGTACCTTTTCAACTCTACTAGAACAAGCACTACAGGTCATACCCTCTATTAATAAAGTTCTGGTAACTAAAGGTACTTCATAGCCAGTCTTTTCTATTACTTCCACTAAATCCTTTGGACTTAGCTTGTAACTATCATATTCTATAGTAGCCTTTTCCCCTAATAAATTTACTATAGCACTATTGACCCCTTCTTTTTTATTTAGAGATTTCTCTACTCTAGCCGAGCAAGAAGCACAGGTCATACCTACTACTTCTAAATCTATCTTTTTAATTGACATTTTACCACTCCTTATATTCCCCCTCCCCAGGGGGGTGTATATACAATTTATCATTCTTTTTAATTTTTGTCAACAATATTTATATATACTAAAAAGCATCTATATCCAAATAGAATACAGATGCTTTTATATAAGTTTAATTATTTTATTAAGGAATTAATATCTCTTGACCTGGGAAGATTAGATTAGGATTTTTAATATTATTAAATTCTGCTAATTTTCTCCATGTAGTATTGAATTTTATAGCAATCTTTGAAAGCCAATCCCCCTCTACCACCGTGTATTTTTTTACTTGAGTTTTTACTTCTTCTTTAATTTCCTCTTTCACCTCTTCTTCTTTTACTTCTTCTTCTTTTACTTCTTCTTCTTTTACTTCTTCTTCTAATTCTAATGCCACTATTCTACCTTCTAATTTTGGCTCAACTTCTCCTTCTGCCTTAAGATATTCTACTAATACATCTGATAATAGTGCACCTTCAGCTATTATCTTCTTTCCTTCAAACACAGTATATCCATCTCCACCTACAGCTACAAAATCATTTGTTACTAATTTGTATTTTTTATCTGATTTTATATATTCATCTCCTACTAGTACCTTCGATATTCTATCTCCTGCTGGCTTTGAGGGATTGAATTCACATTTCATACCTGCTACATGAGGAAATTTCCCTGCAGTACCTGGATAAGTATCTACACCATGTTCTAATGCTTTTAGTATTTCATCTCCTGTAACTTCTATCACTGATAAGAAATTAGTAAATGGGAAGGAATTCATTACATTTCCTAAAGTAATATCTCCAGCTTCGATTGAAGCTCTTATTCCTCCACCATTTGTAAGTGCAATATCTGCATCTGAAGCTCTTAGCATAGCATCTGTTACAAGATTTCCAAGTGTAGATTCACCAGCTCTTACAACTTCTCTTTCTCCTACTAAATCAACTTTAGTTTTTCCTATAACTTCTCCCTTTATATCTTCATTAACTTCTGATATCTTTTGTATTTCCCCTTCTATATCTTTATTTGGCACTAAATCTGCAGCTTCTTCTACTGTAAATAGAGAAGCTTTCTTATTTTCTACTTTACCATCTTCAATCTCTAATTCAACCATACCTATATTTGCCAAATAGGAACCTGATTGTGCTATTAGTGTATCTCCTACTAATTTACCCTCTGGCAATTTAGTATGACTGTGTCCATCTATTATAATATCTATACCTTCTACATTTTCAGCTATATCTATAGCAGTAATATCTGATTCTTTATCTATACCTATATGCATCAGTCCAACTACTACATCTACTTCTTTTGACTTTAATTCTTTTACCATCTCTTTAGATGTCTCTATATAGTCTTTGAACTCTATTCCTTCAGTGTTTTTAGGATTTGACTTTACTTTTGTCTCCTCTGTTGAAATACCAAATACTCCTACTTGAAATCCGTCAAATTCTTTTATAATATATGGCTCAAAATCAGATGATCCATCAGCTTCTTTAACTACATTAGCTGCAACTATAGGGAAATCAGCCATATCTTTTAACTCCAATAATCTTTCATATCCATAGTTAAAGTCATGATTCCCAGGGACTAGGGCATCAAAACCTACTAAATTCATTAGCTTTATCATCGCCTCACCTTCACTAAGAGTTACATCTACGGTTCCATGGACTACATCTCCTGCATCTAATAATAGTACATTTCCCTCTTCTCTTAGAGAATCTACTTTAGACTTTAATCTAGCATGTCCTATTGATGGCTCTCTTTGCTCTGCATCTTGGTAGAGGTATCTACCATGTACATCATTTACGTGTAAAATAGTAAGTGTTTCCACTTGATTATCTCCTGATTGTGCAAAAGAGACTTGAGGCATTGTGCCTAAAAATATTCCCATGATTAAAGCTAGGGATAAAAATAGACTTAAAACTTTTTTGTTAGCAATTTTCATAAAAACCCTCCTATTATTTTGATAATTATTTCTAATTAAACTGAATTTTGTAAATTCAGATAGTTATATGTAAATATTAACATCTTTGAAAATTATTTACAAGATAAAAGCAAAAAAACCAAAGACCCAGAATTTCTTCTTTGTCTTTGGTTTTTTCACTAATCTCTATCCAATATATTGTATATAATCATCGCTGCTTCTTCTCTAGTTAAATTATCATTTGCTCTAAAATTTCCTCTTCCACTTATTACTCCTAGACCTTCTGCTACAGCTATATATCCTTTTAATTCTTTATCTACAGTGTCTATATCGTCATAATTTGAATTGTACACACCTTCTAAATTTGCTGCTCTTTCTTGATCAAAGCTTCTAACCAAATATTTAATAGCTTCTCCTCTAGTTATAGTCTTGTTTGGAGCTTTTTCTCCAGACTTAATTACACCTTCCATTCCAAATCTTTCATATATATACTCTTCATTATAAGGTGATATATAGCCCTTGGTATTTTTTAATAGATATAGAAAATCTTTTTGGACAATATCTTCTCTTGGGTTGAAGTTTTCTCCTGGAAGATATATTCCATATTCCTTTAATTTTTTTATCTTATCTTTAGCATAGCTTTTGTCTATATCCTTATACTCTTTATCTTTTTCATTCAGAGGATTTTTATATAGATTTTCTGGACTTATTAGTTTCCCTGTTATGGCATCTACAAATACACTTTGTTCACTATCTAAATTATATACTAGTTTTATTTCCTTTTTATCTTTGCTTACACTATCTTTATCTATGATATAATTTAATTCTAATTTACTCTCACCTAATAATATTTCTTCAGCCTCTTTAGCTCCTATTACCTCTTCTATAGATGAGATTTCTATATCATTCCACATGTAATTATAATTCATTACTTCACCTGTTGAAGCATTGATGCTCAATGAAAAACCATTTTGAGGTACTTTTATTCCATCTTTTTCTCTAATAAATGTAAAAGAATATTCTTGTATGTCTGGTCCAAATACATTTACGGAACTCTCAGTATTTTCTACTTTATTATACTTATCTTTCATATTATCTTTTAAAAACTCTTTAGCTATTTCCATTGCCTCATCTTCAGTATATTTTGGTTCTTGTTCTTCTTCATTTATATTGAATTTATGAAATTTTAAAACTTCCCCAGTCTTAGCATCTACAGAAACTGTAGTACCATAACCACCATTTCCCTTTTGCATATGCATTTGTAGGTCCCATACATAGCTATCATCTAATTTACTTTTCTTTAAGCTGCTACCTTGTAATTCATAAGATTCATCTAAATTGGCAAGCTTTCTCAATGATTTTTTTGCACTTTCTCTACTCACTATTTCTTTTTCATTTATAAGTTTATTTGCATCTTCTATAGATACTTTTTCCACCTGTCCAAATAAAAATCCATAATGTATATAGTCATTCATACTGTATAGATTCTTTACAGCCTTACCTGTCTTGGCATCTATAGCTCTAGTCTTATCTTTAAATGTATATAAAAGTTTTCCTTCTAATTTATCATCCTCATTATTTAATCTATATACCAATTCTATATCTTGACCTTCTTTATATCGATTAAAAGCCTCTTCTCTGTCAATTATATTATCATTATTAGGTAATTTGGAATCTCTATCCCAATCTATACTTAAATTGTTTATCTCCCCTGTAGAATTGTCTACCTGAACTGATATCGAATTATACATAAAGGGTATATCATTTTTTATCCTTTGGAATCTAAAGTAATATCCATTTAAATCTCCCATTATATCTTCATCTTCATATTTAGTATTTTGTAATAGAGTAGGGTCTACTTTAGATATCATTTCCTTAGCAGTTTTTAAAGCTTCCTCTTTGCTTATCTTAGGAAATTTTGAATGCTCTTGTCTATTGTTCATCTTATATTTATTATATCTTAAAATATTTCCATCTACATCAATCTCTACACTTATATTATAATTATTACTTTCATCCGTCCAATTCATATCATATCTGGTATCTCCCCTACGGGTATGGGTATGTAAATTGAATTCACCATATTCATCACCTATGTCAAATATCTTCTTTATATTTGGAATATATTTCTCTACCCCTTCTTCAGCAGAAGCAATTAATGGTGCGATAATGCTTATCATCATTACAATGGCTAATATTAAGGATAATTTTTTCTTCATACTAATACATCTCCTTTTATATTTTTTATATTCTAAATAGTCTTACACTTATATTATGATACATTACAATATATGTCAAGATTTAGAGCTTATTGGATATACTATATTTTTATCAAATATTTTATTAAATAATTTTTCAAACCTATACACTCTCTAATAGATTTTGAAATAGAATAAAAATATTCAAGTATCTGATCATATTCATCATCAACTATTCCCTTGCTACCATATTTACATTTAATAAAATTGTCCGTTAATTTTTCAAACCTATATATATCCAAGGGAAACTCTTCTTTTTTGCAAATATCCATATATTCATAAGGTGTTTCTCCTTTAGATTTTTTAAGTCCTAAAATAGACAAAGATTTCAAAAAATATTTATAAAATATAACTACTTGTTCTTCTCTTGGTAAATTTAAAGTTTTCATTAACCATAATCTATATTTAATTCTCTTATATAAGATATAAGCAATAATTAAAATCAATGATATTATTAAAATCCACTTAATAATAGATTTGAAATCTATAGGTTCATCTATGGTGCCACCACCACCTCCACCACTTCCACCAGAGTTGTTTTCTACTTCTTCTTCTTGGATATTATTTATCTGATTATTAGAAGTATCTTTATTTTCGTATACTAATGCCAATTGATTTTGTTCATTCACATTAGGTTTTAATATATACTCATATATACATAAAGTAAATAGAGAAACAATTAGTAGTATCACTACCAAGATTATTACATATCCTAGATAGGCTGGATTCCTCAATTTAGTTTTCTGAGAATTTGCCGTATAGAGGGAATGAGTAAATAATAGTACAATAAAAAACAATGTAAGTAAAAATAATTTAATATCTACATCTTTACCTAAAAAGTCTAATAAATATACTAAAATTATATTATATAAAAATATAATCATAGTTTCATGCTTAGGTAAAAAATATAAATATATAGTAGGTATAGTTAGTACCATCACTATTATAAGAGCTACTGGATAAAAGCTAGTTCCTGAAAAAAATTGTGCTTCCATAAAAGAAACCAATATGGCTATTAAAAGGCATAGTAGATTTTTGAATATGCTATTTATCTTCGACATCTAAACCACCTCCTAATAAGCTCACAAAATCCTTTGCTGATTCAATAATATAGTATTCTATATTACTCTCTTTTAAATTTCTTTTAAATTTTTTTAAATAAGATGCTTTCAAAGTACATTCTACTAAACACAATATGGGTCGCTTACCTTTCTCAAGAAAATTCGATAATATAGTAATTAATTCATTTGATATATTGCTGGTAATTATAAACATATTATCTAAAGAATTACTTGAATTGCCATATTCAGAAACTAGCAATTCTATTGGATATAATTCCTCTTTAGACACTTTAGGCAAGCCATATATATCTTCCCTTAAATCTAATATAGTATTGGGTACTTTAAAAGTAGGATTATTATCTTCAGAATATATTAAACTAACACCTCTATCCTTCTTCATAGAATATAATGATATTGCATAGCCTGTCTCTATAATAGCATCATTTATACTTGCTCTTTCCATTTCATTTAAATCATCCTTAGAGCAAAAATCCAAATATATACTTACGCCACTAACTGCATCTGTAGTAAGTATTCTAGTCATATACTCATTTGCATGGGCAGACAATTTCCAATGTATGTTTTTAATTGGATCACCTGGGATATACTCTCTTATATCATCATAAATTTCACCATCAATCTTATAAGGTACTGTAAAATTAACAGGAAAAACAGCCCTCTTAGTATCTATATCAAATTCCTCAATATCATATATCTTAGGTGCTACAAATATCTCCTCCTGCCATTTAGGATTATACTTTAAAAAGAATAAATCAAATATGCCATATATTTGAATCTCTGATATCTTAACTATATACATCCCTATATGAGGAAATTCTACTTCAATCTCTAGATTCTTTTCTTCTCTAGGATTTAACATAAAATCATACTCATATTTTTTAAATATTTCTCCATCTATATTCTCTAACTGTAAAGAAAAGCATACTTTAGGAAATATTAATATATTTTTATTTCTAATCTTTATATTATAAATCTCTCTAGATAATCTCTTAAACATTCTCTTTTTATTACTATCTACTATTACTTCACAACTATTTTTTATCAATAATAAATACATGAAAGATACAACAATAGATAAAATCATATATATTAGAGGTATTAAACTAATAGGTGATCTTATAATAAGAAAGAAAGTAATTATTACAATAATAATTAGTAAAAATATTTTTCTTCTAAGTTTCATAATGTCATTCACTCCATCACTATATGTTTTCCAAAACCTCTGTGTTGTCTAATATATCCTTCATAATATCCTGTTGTGTTTTTTTGCCTATCTTTGCCTTGTGAGTCAATATAAATCTATGAGGCAATACATGAGGTGCTAAGTACTTGATATCATCAGGAATTACATAATCTCTACCATTGTAGAGTGCATATGCCTGTCCCATTTCATAAAGTGCTATAGAACCTCTAGGACTTGCTCCTAATTTAATATCTTCATGATTTCTACTAGCGTTTACTATATCAACAATATATTTAGCAACAGACTCATGAACTTTTATATTTTTTAAAAAGTCCTTTATCTCAATGATATTGTCTCCTGTTGCCACAGATTTTAATTCTTTTTTTTCTGATTTATCCATAGTAATTATCCTTACTTCTTCATTTAGACTTGGATATCCCAATGAAGTCTTTATCTGAAATCTATCTAATTGTGCTTCTGGTAATGGATAAGTCCCTAAACTCTCAACTGGATTTTGAGTAGCTAATACCATAAATGGTTCCTCTAATTTATAAGTCTTAGAATCTACTGTTATCTGCTTTTCCTCCATTATTTCCAAAAGACTAGCTTGAGATTTAGCAGACGCCCTATTTATTTCATCTGCTAAAACAAAATTACTCATGGCAGCACCAGGTCTAAACTCAAATTCTCCTGTTTTTTGATTATATACTGAAAATCCTGTTATATCTGATGGTAATATATCTGGAGTAAATTGAATCCTCTTAAAATCACAAACTACACTTTTAGACAATGCAGATACTAAACTAGTTTTACCAACACCAGGTATATCTTCTAATAAAACATGTCCTCCACTTATTAGTGATAATATCACTAACTCCACAGTCTTTTCTTTACCAATTATCACCTTACTAATATTTGCTACTATATCATGTAACAATTTAGAATACTCCTTAATTTTAAACTCCATATTTCTCCTCCATATTAAGTAATATACAATGCTTGAGCAAAACTCAAGCATTGTATTCATATAAATAGACTATTTATTTGTACTTTTTCTTTTCTTCCCTATGAATCTAATAGAAGCAATTAGTATATTTATACCTATAAATGCTATTGCAACAATTATTGCCAATATAGGATTTTCTTTTACCTTTTCAGTAACTTTTTCTATAAATGAAATCTTTTGTTCCTCTTCAACTTCATCTGTTTCTTCTTCAGTTTCCTCAGGCTCTTTTAATGAAGCATCTATATCTTCTTTTTCTTCATCTGTTTCTTCTTCTTGCATATCTTCTTTTTCAGTTTCTTCTGTTTCTTCCTCTATATCAGCTGCTACTATATCTTGTATATCCTCTTCTTCTACATCTTCAATATTAGTTACTACTAATTGTTCTTCTTTAACATCTTCTTCTTTCTTTTCTGTCACATCTACTTCATTGTCTTCCAATTCATTATTGGAAATATTTCCTGCTTCATCATCTTCATTGATTATATCTTCAACAGCATCATCACCTTGAGATTCACCAGTTTCTGTACCAATTCCACTTCCTTTACCTGAACCTTCTCCTTTGCCTGTTCCATCTCCTTTGCCTGTTCCATGGCCTGAGCCTGAACCGTCACCTGAGCCACTTCCTGAACCACCACCTGAACCTTCTCCATCACCTGGTTCTTCACCTTCTCCATCACTTGGTTCCTCTGGTTCTTGTGGTTCTTCTGGTTTTTCTGGTTCAACTGGTGCGCTATCTTTAGCAAATTCTGCATCAGCATTCCCATCTCCTATAATAGTTATTATCTTTCCATCTTCTAATTGAATTGGATCTCCATCATCAAAAGTTAATTCCAAATGTTCCAATGGATATTTATAATCATTTTCTCCATTTTCATCTTTAAATTCATTCAAATCTACCTTTACTTTATAGTCTGAGCCAATCTCTACAAATACAGGAGAATCATCTGTTAATACTAAAGGATCTTCTCCATCTTTAATTAAACTTATAGTACCCTTATCTTTATCTCCTTCACTAGTCTCTAGCTCTATTTTCGAATAATGAGGTGTGCCTAAATCTGGTAATCCTCTCTCCTTATTTAATGTCCATTGTTTATCTTTTCCATTTCCAACATCTAATAGATAACTTACTTCTCCGCTGCCAAATTGTCCTTTAGTTTTTCTAAAGACACCTTCTCCATCATTGACATCTGTTATAGATTCATCTGGCGAACCATAGTAGCAGCTTTCTACATCATCACTTTCTTTAGTTGTAATGGCTGATAGCTCACCACCCTTAAGCTTGTTTCCATACCAATAGGAGTTCTTAATATTAGATGTTCCTGTTGATATCCCTGCTACTTCTCCGCCATTTATAGCTTCTACATCTCCTAGAGAATATGAATTTTCTATAAGCTTAATATTAGATCCTGCGATACCACCAATTCCTGATACCCAACCTGATCCACTTTCAGCAATTATATTTCCTTCATTTATACAGTTTGATAGTATGGTTTCACCACCATCATAACCTGTAATACCTCCTACTGCAGTACCAACAATTTCTAAATCAGCACGGTTATGGCAAGCCTCAACCCTATAGCAAGATTGTCCAGTAATTCCACCAAATTGGGTACCTTCGCCTTTTATAATAGTTCCCTTTTCAGTTTCACAGTTTACTATGGCTCCCTTACCAGATGCACTTGCCATAGCACCTACTATTCCTCCTGAAAAACCCATTCCTTGGCCTCCCCATGGACTAGATGCAATTGCTGTAATCTCACTGTCTGTTAGTAATTTACAATTTTCTATCACTCCAAACTTTGATAATCCTACTATACCACCCAAATATACTTGTCCATCTGTATCAGCCTTCATATGAACTTTTGCCTTACAATTTTCAACGATTCCAAAGTTTCCTGCTACAATTCCACCTACAGTCTGCTTAAAGGCGGTATCATCTCTATTTATTTGATCTATTTCAGAATGACAATCCCTAATACATCCATAGCTATAAGCACATACTCCACCAAAACTTTGTCTATTAGGATTAGATGACATCTTTCCGTAAATCTTTAGATTTTTTATTTCTCCTTTTGTACCAAGACAACCAAATAATGAATATAGCTGCTCAGATTGCAATTTTATTCTATTATTTTTCCCATTAAAAGTTCCTTCAAATACAATAGAACTACCACTAGGTTCCTGTTTTCTAACTTGATTTGGACGATATATATGCACATGATAACCTATTGCTTCCCAAGTAGTATCTAAATCATTTAAATCTATATCTTTGCCCAATTCAAAGGTATAACCTTCATAAGTATTTCCTACATTTACCCTATCCGCTAGAAACTTTAACTCCTCTGCTGTTTCAAATGAAAAGCCATCTACAAGACCATCTTTTTCTTCCCATTGTGCATATAATTTTAAATTACTATCAACACTTCTAGAAAAATCCCATTCTTCTCCTTCTGTCTTTTCTGTAGACCAACCTTTAAATTCATATTCCAATAATCTATTATTACTAGTCCTACTTGGATCAAAAGGTCTATTTATAGTTTCTCCCTTTTTCACTTTAACAGGAGATGGAGTTTCACTTCCACTTTCTCCTTCCGGAATATTTAAATCAAATTCAACTAAGAACTCACCTTCATTTTTCCATCTAGCTTCTAAAGTTAAATCTTGCAATACAGCTGAACTAAAGTTATAAGGATTGTCATCTAAATACCAATTATCAAATACTTTACCTTCTTTTTTTGGATCTTCTGGCTTTTTAACTTTAGACCCTGATATAACTTTCTCCTCTTTATATTTTTCATTATTCTGCATAAAAATAACGGTAAATTCCTGTTCTAAAGGCTTTTCAATAAATTCTATATATATATGAACATCTTCTTCTTGCATTTTAAAACTATAATTATCTTTGTTGATATTTAAATTGTAAAAATTACCTTTTTTGTCAGTAACATCAATTTCCTTTAGTATATAGCCTTGATTTGACATGGCTTTAATAGTTATAACTTCATCTCCATTACCATATTCTTTAGATCGATCTACAATCCCATTGCTATATCCTTTTACATCCATACCTATTTTATATACTGGCTTTCCTGATAAAACTGGATATGCTGAACCTTGACTCCATATATATTTTCTACTACCCTTTGACCTTTGATCTAAGAAATATGCTACTTCTCCACTTCTAAATTTCTCTCTACTTTTAGCCCTTAAATCACTATCTATATCACTAGGATCTTGAACACTATCTACTAAATAATAATTATTTTTATTCTTATCTATATATCCAGCTCCTATAATAGCCCCTGAACCATTGGGAAGTGCACCATAATTATAGGAATCCATTACATAAGTGGAGTTTACTTCTATAGTAGTATCTCTTGGTTTATAATTTTCTCCAGAGATGCCGCCTACTTTTCCAGATGAGCTTTCAATATTTCCTATATTAAATGAATCTTTTATATATGAAGATTTTGGTAAGTATGCGACAATACCTCCAATATTCCCTTGACCTACAATATCTCCTTCATTATAAGTTTTTTCAATATTCAATCCTGATATTAAAAACCCACTTTTACCTCCTATTATTCCTCCTATGTTTTTACCGCTGATATGCCCTGTATTATAGGATCTAGTCACCTTACTTTTTCCTGATGTGCTTCCTTTAGCTATACCAACTAATCCTCCTATAGAAGTGCTACCTTCTATCTCCCCTATATTATAGGAGTTCTCAATAGATTTAAATCTTTCACTAAATACACCTACTAAACCACCAATATTGTTATCTCCTGATATGCTTTTTGTATTATAGCTATTTTTTATAATACTTCCTTCTCCAGCTTCCCCAACTAATCCGCCAATATTGTCACTTGTTCCTGCTATTTCAACATTATTTTTACTATATTTAACAATTAAATTGTCATTAGCTTTACCTATTAACCCGCCTAGACTATTTTCTCCTTCTATCTTTCCTTTATTAGTAACACTCTCTAATTTTGTACTGTCGTTTGACTCTCCTATGATTCCACCAGTATTGTCCCCATTTCCTATGGGGCCTTCATTTGTAGAATCAGTGATACCAACATTATCGTTTGCTTTACCTACTAAGCCACCAATATCCTTTGTACCATTAACTTTTCCTGTATTTATTGAGCTTGATATATTGCTGTCTGTACCAATATCTCCTACTAGTCCGCCAACATTTTCTTTTCCATTAATGTGTTCTTGATTTTCTGAATCATGTAGTTTGAATTTGCTACTTGTGGAGCCTACAATTCCACCTATATTATTACGACCTTTTACTTTTCCTTTGTTTATAGTAGAAGATATTTTCACTTCGTCTCCTGCGTCTCCTACTACACCACCTACATTTTCTTCTCCTTCTACTTCAATATTAGATTTTATATTATTTATATTTGAACTATCTCCTGCATACCCTACTAATCCACCTACATTTTTATTTCCTTTAACTTCTCCTTCAACTATTAAGTTTTCTATAGTTGCTTCTTTTATATTTCCAAATAGGCCTACAAAATCTTCATCTTTTTTATTTATGGATAAACCTACTATCTTATAATATTTTTCTGAACTTATATCCTCTCCTTCGCTTGGAGCTTCTGTTTCCTCTCCTTCGCTTGGAGCTTCTGTGTCTTCTCCTTCGCTTGGAGTTTCTACTTCTTCTCCTTCACTTGGTTTTGAATGTTTTACTTCTGCTGCAAAAATACTCCCACTAAAAGCTTTATCCTTATTCCCTATAGGTATCCAAGGATTAATCTTACTTAAATCTATATTCTCTGCTATTTCAAAATAACAGTCCTTATAATCTTTACCAAAGTTCACCTTCTCTGCTAATTCAGCTAATGTTTCTCCATCTTTAAATTGAAAAGGCTCTGTTTTTGTCCCTTTTTCAAATAAATCTTCTATATCCCATTGTGCATATAGATTTAATACTAAATTATTATCTTCAATCTGAACTTCCTCTAATTCATTTAAAGAGTCCATTACTTTATTTTTTTCAAAATCCCACAGTTCATTATTTTTTTCTATATCTTCCTTTATAGACCAACCTTTAAAGATATATTTGTCAGATTTTCTACCATTATATTCTAAGATTATATTTGGATCCTCTATTAAAGCATCTTCTGTGATCTCTATATTTTGTTCCTCTGGTAATTCTTCTATAGAAACATTTTTTCCTAAATTACCATCAAATTTTACTATTATCTCTGTTATTTCTTCCTCTATCCAACCAGCATAAAGTGTAATCTCTTCTGCTAATATAGTTTCCATATCAAACTTTTCAGTACACTCTTCATCTATAAACCAACCATTGAACTTATAGCTTATAAATATATTTCCTTCCCTTTTGGTTTCTCTATACAAGTCTTGGAAAATAGGATCTATATCTTCATCTTCAATTTTAGAGTTTTCCTTAATTTCTAATACCCTTATATTTTCCTTTTCTTCCTCATCTGAAAAAACTCCACCATTACCATCAAATGATACCTTTATATCTTTAAGTACTCTCTCAAATTCAGCAGTTATTATTGCTGTTTCCTCTTCTGTAATAATAAATCTATATATATTTTCATCATTTAGTTCCAATTCTTGTAATACATCGCCTACTTTTATAGAAACACTCTTTACTATATATCCATCTCTAGGATTTACTTGAAACTGTACTTCATTATCTACTTCATCTTCTTTTTCTAATAATTTTATTGAACCCTGCTCTTCATTTATTTCAAATTCAATCTTTTTACTATCTTCTACAGGTATTGTAGGAACAACTTCTGGATCCTCAGGAATTACTGGATTTTCTGGTATCTCTGATTGCCCTGGTACTTCTCCTTCACTTGGAGCTTCTGTGTCCTCTCCTTCGCTTGGTTCTTCTGTGTCCTCTCCTTCACTTGGAGCTTCTGTGTCCTCTCCTTCGCTTGGTTCTTCTGTGTCCTCTCCTTCACTTGGAGCTTCTGTGTCTTCTCCTTCGCTTGGTTCTTCTGTGTCTTCTCCTTCACTTGGTTCTTCTGTGTCCTCTCCTTCGCTTGGAGCTTCTGTGTCTTCTCCTTCACTTGGTTCTTCTGTGTCCTCTCCTTCGCTTGGAGTTTCTGTGTCCTCTCCTTCACTTGGAGTTTCTGTGTCTTCTCCTTCACTTGGTTCTTCTGTGTCCTCTCCTTCGCTTGGAGTTTCTGTGTCTTCTCCTTCACTTGGAGTTTCTGTGTCTTCTCCTTCGCTTGGAGTTTCTGTGTCTTCTCCTTCACTTGGTTCTTCTGTGTCCTCTACTTCGCTTGGTTCTTCAGAATCAGAACTATTTTCTTCTGTAGTAGTTTCACCCTCTATTTTACTATTATCTGCATATACAGAAATAGTAAATATCGGGGATATAATCTGAGTCATCAACATAGTTAAACAAACTATTAAACTTATGACCCTACCTTTATTTTTCATAATATATCTCTCCTTTTAATTTCTATTATGGAACCCAAATAGGTAAGGTACATAAGAATACATTCAAATTTATTAGTTGCGGTAATAAATTTGAAAATTATGTATCTGACTTATCCTAAATAGGCTTCACAGTGACCGACTCGTAAGGATTTTCACCTTTTCCATATCATATATTGAATTTTATTTTTCAACTAAACCATATTTTACTTTTATTCTATCCAATTTTTCCAACATAGGTTCTCCCATAATCATTAAAAAAAAGACAGTTGCTGCAGCATGTATCAAATCAAAGGGCACTCCTGTTACCCAAGATGTCACTATCATATTCCAGTTTATCTTAGACTGAAACATCAATACAGATGCTGGATTCATTATGCCACCATATATTAAAAATACAACAACACCACCAAAGATGGATAGGGAAACTTTATCTCTCCTTAAAAAACCCTTCCTAAATAGTACTCCAGCTAAAAAACCTATGATACCCATAGTAAACATCTGCCATGGGGTCCATGGTCCTTGGCTATATAGAATATTAGATAAAAACATAGTAACTGCACCCACTAAAAATCCACTTTCTGCACCAAAAGCCACTCCTGTGATTATAACAATTGCTGCAACAGGCTTAAACTGAGGAATCATAAAAAATGCAGCTCGTCCTGCTACTCCTATAGCACATAATACAGATATTATAACCAGTTCCCTAACTTGAGGGTCTCTACCTTCAAATATCATTATAAAAGGCATCATGACTTCCAATATTATTAAAAGAGAGATAAAATAATATTTCCTATCCCCCAAATAAAATACACCTATAAATATGGTTAAAGGAATACATAGTAATATTAAAATAGCTGCAGTAATAGTTCTTTCAGATAATTTCCTCTTGTCTTTAGGTGTTTGTATCACACTAGTAGGTACTTTTTCCCCTTTTTCAAATACAGATAAAAAAAACATAACTCCTGATACTACAAACATCAACATCATACCAACATATTTCCATTGTTCCTTTGCTGAATCAAATTTTATACTCTCTAAATCTCCAGTAAGTCCAGCCCAAGCAAAATCCGATATTATAGGAAAGCCTTTAATAGAAATAGCTAATAATAATAAAAATGATAATAAACCAAGAAATTTATTTTTATACCATATTTTTTTCTCCTTATTTTCTTCCTCTTTTAATTCTACTTCAAATAACTCATCTTCTGGCTCAAACTTAGTTTCTTCATCTAATTCTCCACCACAAGATAATATAACATCTTCAGCTGTAACAGCATCTTTTATTCTATGTCTAGCCATTCTATTGGCAGATGTAGTATAAAAACTATTCCCTGAAAAGAACTCCTTCGGCTCTCCTTCTGTAACTATATTGCCATCAAAAAATAAAGCACATCTAGAAGCATAGTTTGCACAAAACTCAATATCATGACTAACCATAACTATAGTAACCCCATTAGCTAAAAGATTTTTAAGTATATTAGCAAATTGTTGTTTGAATTCAGCATCTAAACCTTTAGTTGGTTCATCTAATAAAAGTATCTCTGGCTCTAATAATAGTACCTTCGCCAACGCTGCCTTTTGCTGTTCACCACCAGATAAATCATAAGGATGTCTTTCTAATAAATCATTTAAATCACATAAATGAGAAACTTTCCTGACTTTTAGTTTTTTTTCATTTTCAGAAATACTTTTCCCTTTAAAAATTTCATAGAGATCCTCTTTTACAGTCCCCTTTACAAATAAAGTTTGAGGATTTTGAGGCAATACACCTAATAATCCATTAAATTTTTGAGCATCTGGTATCTCATGTAAACCTTTACCTTTTATATAGGCACGTCCTCTATACGGTCTATTAATTCCAGATAAAAGAGATAGAGTAGTGCTTTTACCAGTTCCATTTCCACCTAATATAGCTAAAAACTCACCTTTTTTAACTTTCAAGGATACTCCTTTGACAACATCTCCAAATTCTTCCCCATATTTGAACCAAGCATCCTTTAGTTCCAAGACAATTTCACCATTACTCCTAAATCTAGTCTTATAATTGTCTTCTATATCTTTTACTTCTAAACCATTACTTATAAGCTTATCTAACCAAACTCTACCTTCCTTTACAGTTATGGGACACTCTAGACTATTATGTACACCAGCATAGATTCTCATGGGTACAGGCATAGCTAAAAACATCTTGTGATTATCTTTCTGTATCCTCTGTCCAACATCTTTAGGAACTCCATCTGCTATTATCTTCCCATTATCCATAACAATAAGCCTATTAGCTAAAGGTATTGCTTCTTCTAATCTATGTTCTGTCAATATAATAGTAGTTCCTAATTCTCTATTAATCTTCCCTACTGTAGCTAAAAATTCTGAAGCTGCTATAGGATCTAATTGACTTGTTGGTTCATCTAAGATCAATACAGATGGTTGCATAGCCATTATTCCAGCTAAATTTAATAACTGCTTTTGTCCACCAGATAGCTCATTTACATCTTTGTAAAACCAATTTTGTATTCCAAAAAAAGATGCCATCTCTGAAACTCTAAGTCTAATAGTAGGAGTATCGTATCCTAAGCTTTCTAGACCAAAAGCCAATTCATGCCAAACTTTATCCGTTACAATTTGATTATCAGGACTTTGCATCACAAATCCTATTCTTGAAGACTGTTCTCTAATATCTAGCTGGTCTAACAAAGTTCCTTCAAAATATATCTCACCAGTCTTAACACCATGGGGTGACAAAACAGTTTTAAGCTGTCCCAAAAGAGTAGTCTTTCCACATCCTGAAGGTCCACACAAAACAACAAACTCCCCACTTTTTATATCTAAATTAATATTGTTTAAAACTAAGTTTTCCATCTCAGGGTATGAAAAATTTAAACATTTAATTGAGTAGCTCTCCACTGCCTCTCCTCCTGTCTATTCACTATAATTGGTACAATACACAATATTATATATGCTATCCACAAGCTAATAGGAAATAATTCAAAAGTTCTTCCCTTCATAGTAGGAAAATATCTCCATCTAAATCCTCCAATTAATCCACCAATTAAAATATATGAACCTAGCAAAGAAATCGATATAATCGCCAATTTATCTCTTATGTCAAATTTATATATAGAAAATGCAGTTCTACCTTCCAATCCATAGCCCCTACTTTTCATACTATCAGCAGTCTCTATAGAGTTTTCCAAAGCCCAAGTAATCATTATTGATAATATAGTTAATCCATGCCTTATTCTTTCAAATATACTGCCATTTGATATATCTCTTCCGATACATCTTTGAGCATGAGATACAAGCTTTATCTGAGACTTAAATTTTGGTACGAATCTTAAAGCCATAGATAGAACCAAGGACATACTAGGTATAATCCTACCAAACAAATATACAAATTTATCAGATGTCATTATTTCGTTATAACAAGAAAACCAACAAATCACAGTAGCTAACATAGTAGAAGCAGCTAGTCCATAGACTATAGACTCTAAAGTCAAAGGATTTCCTGTATGTAAATAGGTAATTATAGTTGCACCCTCGTGATTAAAAGCTGGATTAATTAAAGATGTAACCAACATAGTTGGAAGAAGAAATGCAAAATTAAATCTAATTGCTTTCTTCCCCTTTAACTCTGTTGAATAAATCAAAGAACAAATTAAAGATATCAATAGGCATATAGGATGCATAAATACCATGGAAAATCCAAGTACAAAACCAAAATATAAAAAATTTACAACTGGATGATATCTAGAAAATGCATCCTTCATCTGTTACTCTCCTCCTATAGATGAAAACCCTCCAACATCTACACCTAAATCACATGTATAAACCCACTCGACTATATCGCCTTCCTTAAGACCATATCTTGAGCATCCATAGTTTGGAAACCAATTATTGACCTTATACATCCAACCTGAAAGTTCTCCACAATCAAATTCATATAAATTGTTTATGCCTTCAATATAAGCTGAGTTATACATAGGGGTATTAGAAAATTCCATGTGAATTTTTGCTTTTTTCATTTCCCTTAAAAGCAAATTAAATACGCTTTCACCTTCATAAAATTTTACTTTTTTAGTAGCAAAGATTACACCATCTTCTGGAACCAATTCTATTTTTTCAGGATCAAGCCAATCCATATTATCTAAAATAGTATCGCATCTCACAGATAAGGTACAATATCCTTCAACATCTGTAATTTCAGTGTTTTGTGGCTCTATGGGTACCGGTTTTCCATCTGGAACAGGATCAGTTAAGTATTTATCTTTACCAGTTTTATCATCAATAGACATACCCATGGATTCAGAATAGGACTTAGAGCCTTTTTCCACGCCTGGTGACGAATCTCCGGCTATCTTTTTTGCAAGTTCTATCTTTTCATTTGCAGATAATCCCCCTTCAGTTCCACCTGGTCTAGATTTTAAATCTTTTTCTTCTTTATCTTTCACCTTTTCATCTACTACTTCTTTTATTTCATCAAGTTTTTCTTCTTCTGTTTCTTCTTTTTCTTCTGGCTCTTCTCGTTCTTCTTTTTCTTCTGGTGCTTTTTTTCCTTCAGATTCTTCTAAAGTTTCTTCTTCGAGAGCATCCTCATCTTCTAAAACCACATCACTTTCATTTCCAGAAGGTTCTGGATTTGCATTCCAACCTTGTAATCCTGGTGCACCACCGCCATACCAATAAGCAAACAATAATATTGCCAAAATTATAATTGAAATAGTTATTTTTTTTCTATTAATTTTAAATTTCATAAAAACCACCTTATTCTATAGTAAATCAGCCTTTCCTAGCATATTGAATATCATTTGTGAAATTTCTCCACGATTGATAATCTTTTTAGGTTCTATAGACATACTAGAATCATCTAAAATATTTTCATTATAGCAAAATGCTAAAGATGGCATAGCCCAACTATCTACTGTTACATAATCTTCAAACTGAGCCAAAACATCTCTAGTACTGCCCTTATTCATCTGAACATACATACCTGCCAACTTTGCAGCACGAGCCAACATAGCTGCAGCCTCTTGCTTATTAATAGTAGCATTCGGTCTAAATTCATCTTTAGAAATACCATTTACTATACCATATCTATTAGCAGTAGCTACATAATCATAAAACCAATTCGAACTATTTACATCTTTAAATATATCTTCACCTTTTGATTCAATACCTAAAGCTCTAACTACTATAGTGGCAAATTCTGCCCTAGTCATATTCGCATTAGGTTCAAATTTATCTTCAGTCTTACCATTTATAATAAGTCTTGAAGCTAAAGATTCAATTGCAACTTGATGTTTATGAGCATTTACGCCTGTTATATCTTCAAAGGTAGTCCCTGGTTTTGCTATAGGCATTATATTTATGTCTTCGTGCTTATTTTCTAAACCCTTAATGGTTTTCTTAATTGGAGCTTCTCCTATGTCTTTGACATCACTCATACGATATAGGCTGTTTCTTCCATCTCTAGCCCTTTGAGCAGCCACTACACCATAGAACCCTTGTTCACTAGCCATTTGATTAGAGCCTGTTCCATTATGTGTGTGTAAAAAACCATTTCCCTCTCTATAATAAGTAAGTAAATTATCTAAAAGGGTATTTCCATTTTTAACAAATCTTTCATCTTCTAAATGAATTCCCAATTCAGCAAGGGCAACTATAATTTGTACGCAACTTTCAGAGTTTTCAGAACCCCAACTAAAATATCCTCCCTCTTCCCCTTGTTGTTTAGACATACATTCAAGAGCTTCTTCAGTAGCTTTCTTTACTTCAGGTATATCCTGATATTTTGCCAAAGCCTGCAAAGCCATTCCAGTTATATCAGGATCAGACTTTTCATTAACGCTGGCTGATGCAGTACCACCAAACAAAGACCATCCACCATCTGATAATTGACACTCTAAAATTCTATTAATATACATATCTCTAGTCGCTTGAGTCTCTGCTTCAGGATTTTCAGGTATAGGATAATCTCCAGAATCTAAAGCTATCAATGCCCAGATAGGACCATTTAATCCTTGCCAAATAGTTTTATCATAATCTCCTAATGGTTTAAGAAGATTATATCCATCTACATTGCTAGGATCTTTACCTATAGAAGTCAAAGCCACTATCAATCTGGAATATTCCGTGTACTTCTTATCATGTAAATCTCCATCTAATGATTTGACATAATCCTCGACTGTGGAATAATACTTATGATAATACTCATTAGGTATTTCGTATCCAGATCTTGCTAATCCTAAAACAGCCCATTCTCCACCAATAGAGCCCACTTGGGGACTAGATACCTCTTTGTACATAAACTGAGCAGTGTTTTCCACCACCTCATTAAGTCTTTCATCGCTAACAACAGCAAAAGACTCAGTGTTCATTCCAGTTATTAATAATAGAACAACTAATAATAAAATGCTTACTCCTCTAAACCTTTTCATCGAATTCCTCCTCTATTAAATAAAATCACAAAAAAACATCTATATTCCATGGAATATAGATGTCATTTACTTATGTAAATTAAATGTTTGTGTTGAAATTGAACGACTCTATAGTAGTTATTCTATATCCAGGAAAATAACTATACTAAAATGTTTAAGTATGTATTCTGACTTAGCTTCATAGTTCCCTCCGCCTTCCCTTTAAGTGGCATTTGAAGTTTACTCCGCATCACAGTAACCGGTTTGTTCAGGATTTACACCTGATTCCATCTCTTAAGCATAATGTAGTATTAAATTGTAAATCTATTCTATCAACAATTATATACAATTTTAAATATATTTCAAGGTTTATTTTCATAAATATAAAAAACTCATCAAACATTACCAAGTGCTACAATTAAATCTTTTTCAAACTTTTCATCTACAAAAAAAGAGACAATATCTCTCAATATCATCTCTTTTAATAGACTAGAAAACCAAATAACATTTAACTTAGCTTATAGCCTTGAATATTCCTATTCATTTGTATCTTTTCTTTTTTTTCCTATAAATCTAATAGAAGCAATTAGTATATTTATACCTATAAATGCTACTGCAACAATTGCTGCCAATATAGGATTTTCTTTTACCTTTTCAGTAACTTTTTCTATAAATGAAATCTTTTGTTCCTCTTCAACTTCATCTGTTTCTTCTTCAGTTTCCTCAGGCTCTTTTAATGAAGCATCTATGTCTTCTATTTCTTCATCTGTTTCTTCTTCTTGTGTATCTTCTTTTTCAGTTTCTTCTGTTTCTTCTTCTATATCAGCTGCTACTATATCTTGTATATCCTCTTCTTCTACATCTTCAATATTAGTTGCTACTAATTGTTCTTCTTTAACATCTTCTTCTTTCTTTTCTGTCGCATCTACTTCATTGTCTTCTAATTCATTATTGGAGATATTTCCGGATTCATCATCTTCATTGATTATATCTTCAACAGCATCATCACCTTGAGATTCACCAGTTTCTATGCCAGTTCCACTTCCTTTACCTGAGCCTTCTCCTTTGCCCGTTCCATTTCCTTTGCCTTTTCCGTGGCCTGAGCCTGAACCGTCACCTGAGCCACTTCCTGAGCCACCGCCTGAACCTTCTCCATCACCTGGTTCTTCACCTTCTCCATCACTTGGTTCTTCTGGTTCCTCTGGTTCTTGTGGCTCTTCTGGTTCTTCTGGTTTCTCTTCTTTGTCTATGTGGGAAAGATCTTGTTCTTGCTCAACTTCAGTTTTTCCATCTTTGTTAACTGTTATTGTTTTTCCATCATCTAAAGTAATTACCTCTTCATTATCCCCACTGCCTAAAATTATTTCTATTTGATCAAAATCATATCCTAATTCTTTTCCATCCTCATCAATTTCTTTAACATTTATTTTTATATCTACTTTATAATCTTTATCCTTTTTAACAAAAGTACTTTCTCCTGATTTTAACTCTACTTTTTCTCCATTTCTCTCATCAACAAGATTTACACTTCCTTTTTCTTCATCAAAATCACTTACTTCTATCTTCACATAATAATTTTGTCCAAAATGTGGCAATTTTGTATGTGGGTCAACACCCCAAAGAGGCTTTTCTCTTTGCACTCCTTTATTATTATTTAAATAATATGCAACTTCACCATTTTCAAATTGCTCCCTACTTACCTTTTTAGTTCCAGTATAATTTATAGGAGCTCCTACTTTAGTAGAATTCATCTCTGAATTTTCATTAGGATCTGTTACTTCTTCATCATCTGAGCCATAATAAGAGTTTTCCACATCTCCATATTCTGAAGATGTTATACCATATTTTTTACTCCCTACTAAGTCTCCATAAAAATAAGTGTTTTTTACAAGAGCAGCATCTGGAGCTATTCCATGAGCTGTACCATTATCTGTTGCTACAACTTTTCCTAAAGAATAACTATCTATTATTTCCTCTACATAACCCATACCCCAGCCATCAGCTCCACCAGATATTCCTCCAACACCTTTAACCCAATTCCAGCCACCCTCTCCTGACTCTCCATATATGTCTCCTTCATTGACACATCTTTCTATAATTGTAGATTCTCCATCATAATCAAAACCTACTATACCACCAACTCCAGGCGCAGTAATATATATATCTGCTCCATTATAACAATCCATAATTCGTCCTTTTGAATTTCCTATTATTCCACCAACTATATGTGCATCTCCTTTTATTGTAACACCTTTCTCAACAGTAATATTTTTAAAGTAATCTCCATTACTTACCCTTCCAAAAACATTACCTATGGCTCCTCCTACACAAGCAATCGGAGAGCCAACAGAGGAAAATTCAAAATAGCTTCCGGATTTAATAGTTATATTTTCTACCTTTCCAGGTTGTGCTACTCCTGCCAAACCTCCCAATCCAACATGACTTCCAGCCTTAACTTTCATATAGGCCTTAACAGTGACATTATCTATATCTCCATAGTTTCCACCTACTAAACCTCCTGATAATTGACCGTAAGATACAGCATTCCTATCTTCTTGATCTAGTTCCACATCTACATTATTGATATCACCATAACTATATCCTGCCAAACCTCCAAAACTTCTTCTTTCAGGTTTTGCTGCCATTTTCCCATAAATCTTTAAATTTGTAATTTCACTATTTTTACCAATTGCACCTATAAAGGGATATAACTGTTCTGATTGTAAAGTCAATTTATATCCTTTTCCATCAAGGGTACCATCAAATACTATACTACCATTCTCTACCTTTTTACTACCATTTCCACCAGGTACATCTATCTGCTTATGTTTATGGTAACCTATGGCTTCCCATGGTTCTTCTAATTCATTTAAATCAATGTCGTTTCCTAAATAAAAAGTTTTTCCCTCATGGGTATCGTTAGCATTTACACTATCTGCCAAAGCTTTAAGCTCCTCAGCTGTTTCAAATACAAATTCATCAGGTATTTCAAATTTTTCTCCCCATTGAGCATATAAAGTCATATTATTTTCTACAGCATCAGAAAATTTCCATTCCTCTCCATCTGTTTTTTCTGTAAACCAGCCTTTGAATTCATATATTAACATTCTATTTGTACTTTCTCTTATTGGATCAACTGGTTTTGCAATAGTATTTCCTTTTTTAATCTTTACAGTTTCAATCTCTTTTGTTCCTTCTTGAGTTTCTGGAATATTAGTATCAAATCTAACTTCAACTTGATCTGCTTCTTGAAATTTAGCTTCCAGAACTAAATCTTGTAACACTGCATTTGTAAAATTATATTTTTCTTCTCCCAAATACCATCCAATAAAGCTTAATCCTTCTTTTTCAGGTTCTTCTGGTAGATTAACTCTCTTACCAGCTTTAACCTTTTCACTATGGTAGGTTTGTCCACCTACTTTAAAGTCAACAGTATACTCAGCTTCTATTGGCTGTTCAATAAATTCTACATATATTTTCACATCTTGTTCCTTCATATTAAAAGAATAATTATCTCCTGATATGATAATATCATAGTCATTATTTTTACTATCTTTGATATTTATAAATTTCAGAATATATCCATCTTTTGCTTTAGCATAGATTTCTACTTTATCTTTCCCATTAACGTATTGCTTATCAAATACAACATCACCATTACTAAATCCTTTAATATCTAAATCTACTTTATAGACTGCTTTGTTATCTTTATCTGAAAATACGGGATACTCATCACCTTGACTCCATAAACCTTTCCTAAGCCTATTTGCTTTTAAATCTAAAAAGTAAGCTACTTCTCCTAATTTAAACTCAGATTCACTTTTAGATTTCAAGCTATCTACATCATCATTTATATCAGATACACTTGAATCTAAATAGAAATTATTTTTGTTCTTATCTGTATACCCATCTCCAACAATTGCTCCGATTTTGCTTCCCTTTATTAAACCATAATTATAAGAATCCCTAATATAAGTTGAATTTACTTCAATATGAGAATTTTTATAGTAAACTTCACCTGCTATACCAGCTACTTTGTTTCCACCAGTAATTTTCCCTATATTGTAGGAATCTGTTATATAAGAAGCCTTTGGTAGGAATCCTACTAGTCCCCCTACATTGCTACCTCCAGATACATTTCCTTCATTATAACTTTTTTCAATATTTATACCAGTGACCTCTCCATATTTACCACCTAAAATACCTCCAGTATATTCTCCACCATCAATGTCCCCCGTATTATAGACCTTTGATATTTTACTTCTTTTATTTGTTTTATAATCTATTAAGCCAATTACTCCACCAATTTGTGTTCCTGTACCTGTAATATTACCTGTATTATATGAGTCTTTTATTTCCTTTATAGATGATTCTGAATATCCTAAAACTCCACCTATCTCTTTTTCTCCAGATATATCTCCTGCATTGGAAGAATCTTTTATTGTTAGAGCATTAGTACTTGATCCAACTATACCAGATACTTTTCTATCTCCAAATACTTTAGCCGTATTTCTTGAATACTCTACTACTGACTCCTCTTCTAAATGTCCTGCAATCCCGCCTACTTTTTTATCTCCGAGTATTTTATCGGAGTTGTTATTAACATCATATAGATTTACAGAGTTTCCAGATGAACCTACTATACCACCTATATTTTCATCTCCGGATACTTCTTCCATATTACTAGAATTTTTTACAGATGAATTTTCTCCTAAATATCCTACTATTCCAGCTACATTCTTCTTTCCTTTTACATTTTCTTCGTTTTTAGCATTTTTTATATTTACTTTGTCATCAGTAGAACCTATAATTCCACCTACATTTTCTTCACCAAATACTTTAACTCTAGATATTACATTGTCAAGTTTACTATCTTCTCCTACTGAACCTACTATACCGCCTACATAATTCTTCCCTTTCACATTTCCCTCAACTATTATATTTTCCAGTTTAGCATTTTTTATATGTCCAAATAATCCAACATAATCTTCATTAGTGTTTATATCTAATCCCACTATTTTATAATGATCATCACTAGACTCTATTTCCTTTTCTGATTCATCCTCTCCGTCTTCTTCCTTCTCTTTCTCTTCTTCAAATTTGGAGTCATTATCTAAACTTTCTTCTTCATTTAAAACTTCCTCTGAATCCTCCACCTTATTTTCCAAATCTTCTTCAGTAAATGAATTGTCTTCCTCTTTTTTATCTTCTTCTGATGTTTCTGGTACTTTCACTTTAACTTTTTCTGATTTAATATTTCCACTAAAGAAATTATCTTTATTTCCTATTGCTTTAAATTCTTTATTATTAGATAAGTCTATATTATCAACTATTGAAAAATATTTATCTTCATAGCTTTTTTGTTTGTTAACTTTCTTAGATAGTGCTACCAATGCATCTGCAGACTTTATCTCAAAAGGTTCTGCTTTAGTTCCTGTTTCAAATAAGTCTATTACATCCCATCTAGCATATAAATCTAAATAAGCTTTTCCATCTTTACCTATTAAAGCATATAAATTATCTTCCACTTTATCAGTTTCAAAATTCCAAAGCTTATCTTTTTCTTCTTCTATGTCTGTTAAAGCCCAGCCTTTTGAAGTATATTCATCAAAGTCTTTATCTATATATTTTATCTCTTCTGGTTCTTCTAATTCTATAGCATCTACTTTGAAAGTTTGATTCTTAGGAAGTTCTATCCCTTCATCATCTTTGAGGTTAGAATTAAATCTAATGTTTAACTCATCTGTTTCAGTAACTTTCCACCCAGCATAGATTTCCGTATCTTCTGTTAATTTAATATTTGGATCAAACTTTTCAGTGGCATCCTTGTCTAAAAACCAACCTTTAAAATCATAAATTTTAAATGATTCATCTATATCTATATTTCTATATATAGACTCTTCTAATTCATTTAATATTTCTACATTAGTATAATAGTCTGTTTTAAATTCATGTAATTCTTCTTCTTTATCTTCAATTACAAATTTACCACCATTTCCATGGATAGAAATATTTAACTCTTCTACAGATTCTGGCCTTTCCATAAATGTAATTTCTATTTCCATAGACTCCTCAGGTACTATGAATTCTAATACTTCTACACTATTTCCTTCAGCTATTATGTCTCCTTTTGAATCTTTAACTTTAACCTGTTCAACCATAAATCCAAGATCTGGATTTATCAAAAGTTTAGCTTCTTCTCCAGAAGATATTTTTCCTTTTAATTTATAGTCTCCGCCCTTAGATAAAGATTCTGTTATATTTATGTCTAAGTTTAATTTAGCAAATAAATTTAAAATATTCATATCTTCAAGACTTTCAAGATTATTTTCTATTTTATCTTCTTCAAAGTCCCAGAGTTTATCTGAATCTTTAAGTGTAAAACCTTGTATATTCTGATCTAATTCTTCTATTTCAATAGTTTCTCCCTTGGATATTACTCTATCATCAGGAAGAAAAATATCTATTTTAGAGTAATTATGAAATTTAACTTTTATCTCCTTAACATCTTCCCATTTAGGATATAATATTAAATTTTCTATCTCTTCTAATTCATCTATTTCAAGCTTAGTTTCCAAAGCTTCATCTTCATACCAACCTTCAAATACTGAAAAGAAAATATCTTCATCTGTTTCTTTTATCAGATTTTCACCTATTTTTTTTAATACTTCTTCTAGATTCTCTCTAGATACCTTTTCAGGTAATTCTCCTTTATAATCGGAATCTAATAATTCAAATTTCAATAAAATTTCATCCAATTCTTCAGGTATTTCTGGTTCTTCTTCTGGTTCCTCTTCTGGTTCCTCTTCTGGTTCTTCTTCTGGTTCCTCTTCTGGTTCTTCTTCTGGTTCCTCTTCTGGTTCCTCTTCTGGGTCTTCTTCTGGTTCTTCTTCTGGTTCCTCTTCTGGTTCTTCTTCTGGTTCCTCTTCTGGGTCTTCTTCTGGTTCCTCTTCTGGGTCTTCTTCTGGGTCTTCTTCTGGGTCTTCTTCTGGTTCCTCTTCTGGGTCTTCTTCTGGTTCCTCTTCTGGTTCTTCTTCTGGTTCTTCTTCTGGGTCTTCTTCTGGTTCTTCTTCTGGGTCTTCTTCTGGTTCCTCTTCTGGGTCTTCTTCTGGTTCCTCTTCTGGGTCTTCTTCTGGTTCCTCTTCTGGGTCTTCTTCTGGTTCTTCTTCTGGTTCCTCTTCTGGGTCTTCTTCTGGTTCCTCTTCTGGGTCTTCTTCTGGTTCCTCTTCTGGGTCTTCTTCTGGTTCCTCTTCTGGGTCTTCTTCTGGTTCCTCTGTCTCTTCTCCTTCCTCAACTGATTGCCCTTCTTCATTATCATTATTGTCTTTTAAATCGTCAGATTCAGTTTCAGCGTTTCCTTCTTTGCTTGTCCCTTCTTTGTCTAATTCTGAATCTGCATTGTCTTGTTTCCCATGGTCATCACTTGCTGAGTTCCCTAATTCAGAATAATCATTTTCTGAATTAGTATCTACTTCTTCTGTAATTCCCTGTGCACTAGCTATAGTGGTATAATAAGGTGCTGCCATTTGAGCATTTAAAATACCAATACACACTGCTAAACTTATAGCTTTACCCTTGTTCTTCATCAAACTCCTCCTCTAAAGTAATCTAATTTGACATTAGATTCTTTTGCATGCTTTGCATTCCCCTCTATTAAATAAAATCATTAAAAAACACCTATATTCCATGGAATATAGATGTCATTTACTTATGTAAATTAAAAGTTTATGTTTAAATTGCACGACTCTATAGTAGTTATTCTATATCCAGGAAAATAACTATACTAAAATGTTTAAGTATGTATTCTGACTTAGCTTCATAGTTCCCTCCGCCTTCCCTTTAAGTGGCATTTGAAGTTTACTCCGCATCACAGTAACCGGTTTGTTCAGGATTTACACCTGATTCCATCTCTTAAGCATAATGTAGTATTAAATTGTAAATCTATTCTATCAACAATTATATACAATTTTAAATATATTTCAAGGTTTATTTTGACATTACTTCATACTAAAAATAAATTTACAAAATTTTCTATTTATATAATAAATTCTAAATAGTACTACAATAAGATTAGTTTACATTAAATATGTGTATAAATGAATTGAAAGATATATAATTAAAAATAGAAAGGAAAATAATATGAATAAAGTTTATGAAGTTGTATCAAATCATGTATCTATTAGAAAATATAAAGATAAAGATGTAAAAAGTGAAGATTTAGACAAAATCCTTAAAAGTACTCAGTTTGCTCCTTCCTCTATAAATGGGCAGCAACGGAGTGTTATAGTCATAAAAGATAAAGAAACCAAGAAAAAAATTGCAAATTTGACTGGAGGTCAAAAATAGGACAAGGTTCCTGTGTATTATAATGAGGAGTAAATCCTTCCATATAATTTAACAACTTAGAAACTAGATAAATTACATATATCTTTTAATTATATAAATAATATATTATATAACAAAAGCCACAATTGTGTCAATACAAAATTTGAACTATTTTACTTTTAGTGTTATAATATTAATAAGAATAAGTTAAATATAGATACAATAAAATGACGTCAACAAAAGATTACATATGTGAAATGGAGGTGTATAAATTAATGCATTTAGTTGATAAAAAAGTAATACATAAGACTTTTGGTAAAGGAATCATTACTAGTTGTAATGGTAATTATGTAAAAATAAATTTCAAATCAGGCTCCAAAAAATTCGTTTTCCCTGATGTATTCAGAAAATATATAACTCTTGTTGATCAAAAAGCGGCTAATTTAGTAAAGATACAAATTCAAAAAGAAGAAGTAAAGAAAAAAGAATTAAGACTAAAAAAAGAAAAAAACTTAGAACAGAAACTTCAAAACATCTCAAAGAATAAAAAACCTATTCAAAGTAATAAAAACCATTCTAGACAACAATCTGTATTCTGGTGTAAAACAGAAGAAGAGGATAAAATTTTTACAGAAGGTAAAATTTTTATAGGAAAAGTTGAAAATGGGAAAAGCAAAGGACAGCCAAGACGACTAGCTCGAATAAATTGGAAAAGCGGATGTCTTTTAACTAGGAGAGAACCTGATATGCCAGAAAGAGATAGACGCATCTTAGGTGTATTTATGGCAGCTGAAGGTTTTGATGGGCAGACATGTGATGATGGATATATTCTAGCTAATCCAGAATACAAACTTCGTCTTTCAGAACAAGAATCGGATAAGATGCTTTTTTGGAATTACTACATGAATAAAAATTCTCATAATAGTATGACATGGAATTCAGGAAGGCAACGTTATTTTGACAATATATGGATGGCACAAATTTTAAAGGATATTATTTCTTTGAAAAAGAAATCTGGAGAACATGAGAGTGCAGAGAGGTTTTTTAAATATTTTTGTAAAGTTAACCATATAAATGGAAATGAATTACCAAAACCTAATGGTCTACTGATGCAAAAATGATAAAGGTATAGAGTACTCAAAGTCAATGAATTGAGTACTCTATACCTTTGTAATATATGTATCGGAATTCTAATTTTTCATATACTATAAAGGCGGTTGTAATTATAGCTATTTTTGAGAGTGATATATTCATTATTCATATCGTAAAGCATCAATAGGGTCCAATTTTGAAGCTTTATTAGCAGGATAAATACCAAAAAATACACCTACACCAGCTGAAAAAAACCAAGCAATAATAATAGTTTTAAAAGATACACTAGGAGGTATTTTAATAAAGCTTGATATAATAGAGGCTAAACTCACACCTATAACAGTTCCAATTACTCCTCCAATCCCTGATACAATAACAGATTCTATTAGAAATTGTAGCAAAATATCTCTCCTCTTTGCTCCTATTGCTTTTCTTATTCCTATTTCACGAGTTCTCTCTGTGACAGAAACAAACATAATATTCATAACTCCTATTCCTCCTACTAAAAGAGAAATAGCTGCAATTGCTCCAATAACTAATGTTATAATTCCTGTTATTTTATTTATAGACTCTAACTCTCCTTCTGCTGTTTGAAAGCGATATTTATTTTCTCCTTCATTGCTATGCCTTCTCTCAATCAAGTTAATCGCTTTATTTGTAACAGAGTCTATATCTGCCTCTTTGCTAATACTAACATCCATACTCCAAATTAAATCTCCCATGTTCATCAATTTTTCTAAAGTTGTAAATGGTACAAAAACATTAGCCAGGGATTCCCCTCCTAAATTTTGAAGAGTACTCTTTGGTTTTTCATAAATACCAATAATAACTAATGAAATATTACTTTCTCTAATTTCTATATTAATACTTTCTCCTAATACATTTGTTCTACCAAATAAGTCTAAGGCCATTTCTTTATCTATAATAGCCACAGCTCTTTTGCCTTTCACATCTGCATCCACTAAATATCTACCTTTGATTATATTTACTTTTTCTATTTTTATATAATTTTCATCCCCACCAACTAGTCTTATATCTATTTTATTATTTTTAGATTTAATTTTCCCCCTCTCTGATATACTAGGTACTATGGCTTCTAAATCATTTGAAAAAGTTTCTTTCAATACATCTATATCATCATGGCTGAACAAGTCTTTCATGGAATAATTTTCACTCCAATTAACTGAAAAATAGGCACGCCCTGCACCAAATTGTTCAAATTCTTCATCTATCATCCTTTGACTTCCTTCACCTAGTGCTACTACAGTAATAACTGATGATATCCCTATAATAATACCTAACATAGTAAGAAGTGAACGCATTTTATTAGCCAAAACAGCACTTATTGACACTTGTATACTCTCCAGTATATTCATATAATTTCCCCTTATTTAAAAATAATAGTTTGTTCTCTAACGGGTATATCCTCTATAATTTCTCCGTCGCAACATGAAATCATTCTTTTAGTATGCTGTGCTATATTTAGTTCGTGAGTGACCATTATAATAGTTACTCCCTCGTTATTCAATTCCTGAAATATACCCATTATTTCATTCCCTGATTTAGTGTCTAAATTTCCTGTAGGTTCATCTGCAAAAATTACAGAAGGATTATTTACTAAGGATCTAGCAATAGCAACTCTTTGTCTTTGCCCACCTGAAAGCTCATTAGGATTATGATCCATTCTCTCTTGTAACCCCACTTTCCCCAACGCTTTTATAGCTCTTCTCTTTCTTTCATTAGATGAAATACCAGCATAAATCATAGGAAGTTCTACATTTTTTAAAGCACTTATACGAGGAATCAAATTAAAGGACTGAAAAATAAAACCTATTTTCTTATTGCGAACCACAGCAAGCTGATTATCATTCATATCTTGGACACTTTCCCCATCTAATTCATAAATACCTTCTGTTGGCTTATCCAAGCATCCTAGTATATTCATAAGTGTAGATTTTCCAGAACCTGAAGGACCCATGATAGATACAAATTCTTTTTCACCTATATGCAAATTAATATTTTTCAAAGCTTCTACACATATACTTCCTGTTTTATATACCTTCTTCAAATTTTCTATTTTAATCATATTATATCACCTTATCCACCATAACTTGATCTCCATCTTTTGTTTCTTCATTTGGATTTAATATCACTTCTTCTCCTTCTTCTATATCACCTATAACTTCAAGTGAAAAATCACTTTCTATACCTGTACTTATTTTGTGTTCTTTTATAATTCCATCTTTTACAGTAAAGATAATTTCATCACCACTTTTTTGAGTATATATGGTCTCATAAGGAACTGTTAAAACATTATCTTTCTGATCTGTTAAAATATCTAGTTTTGCAGAAAATCCTGGCTTTAAAAATTCATCATTATTCTCAATATCAACTTTTATTTCTACTACACTCTCTTTCCCTTGGGCTGTATCCATTTGTTTTGCAATCGAACCTACATATTTCACCTTTCCTTCATATGTTTTATTTTCAAATGAATCTCCTGTAATCTTGACATGGTTTCCTACATTTATTTTACTTGCATCATATTCATTCATATCCACTATAACCTCTAAGTGATCTATATCTTGAATAGACATTAAAGTTATATGAGATTCTATAATTCCACTTTCTGAAATATTAGTATCTACAATAGTTCCTGTAATAGGACTTCTTATAGTATATTTCATTAAATCTCTTTGTAGTTTTTCTACCTCTAATTTAGCTAATTGTGCTCTTTGTTTTTGAATAGTAATTTCATTTTCATAATTAGAATTTTTTAGTTTTTCTTCTGCTAAAAAATAGTCATTGTATAATTTATTCATATCATTTTCAGATTCTTCAAAACTTACCTTGCTAATTGCATTTTCTTCATATAATTCCTTATTTCTTTCATATGTATCCCTTGCATCTTCATATCTTATTTTTGCATTAGATAAATTAATCTCCAGTCCTGTATTGCCTTCTTTTTCTAATTTCTTTAAATTTTCTTCTTCTATTGAAAGTCTCAACTTGGCATCTTTGATTTTATATTGAATATTAGTTTCTTCTAATTTCATCAATACCTGATCTTTTTCTACTTTATCTCCTTTTTTAACAAACATCTTTTCAATTTTTTCTTCAACGTCAGATACAACATCTCTTTTGTCCATAGAAAATATTTTTCCAGTTCCCTTAATATGAGATTTTATATTTTCTTTTTTTATAGATGTAGTTTGAACTACAGCTTGAATAGAATTTTTATTTTTCATTCCTGTCTTCCATCCAATAATCCCTATTAAAATAATTAGTCCTAAAATGGTAATTATTATTTTTTTCTTTTTCCCCACTTTTAGATCCCCTTTCTAAATATACATCACAATATTTATATCATATTCATTTTATACTATAATTTCCCAGAATACAATAAATGTTATACTGCAAATTAGAAAATAATCGAAGCGTAACTATTACCTTTCTTCATACCTCCAGTTTCAGGCATAGAAAAAGCCCTAAAGCTAATTGCTATAGAACTTTTGATTTCTCACAATCACTACTATATATCCTTGTTTTCTTAAACAGGTTTAAATGCATTTCTGTGAAAAGATATGAAGTAGTTATAATTACCCTTCTTTTCAAAGTTAGATCTCTCAATAAGTTAAGTGCCTGGCACCGTAATACATGTAAAAAGAAACTTTGAATTATTGAAATTTAAAGCTTCTTAATTTTTAAATCCTTAAGTTGATGACATTGGGTACCCAATAGCTTTGCAGTTTATTTTTTCTCGCCAGATTCTTTAACTATTTTAAATAGCTTTTCATTAAGATAAATCCTCTCTCTTCCAATCTTTTCTGATACAAGAAATCCTTCCTCTTCTAAATTAGATAAATACTTAGCTGCTGTCTTTCTTGAAACACCAAGCCCATCTTCTATATAAGCTATCTTCGTATAAAACTCAAAGAAAATCAAATCTACTAACTCTCTCGAATACATATTAGGAAACTTCTCCATCATTTCTTTAGATGTATCTTCTAGTAATCCATTCATAGCTTTTACAAGCATCAATGTTTCATCTGCTGTTTCTTCTATCCCTTGAAGTATAAACAGTATCCACTCTTCCCATTTGCCTTCTACAGTTACCTTTTGTAATAGTGAATAATAGGCAGTCTTGTTTCTAATAATAAACTTACTTAAATATAGTATTGGACTGTCCATCAAATCCTTTAAAACTAGGTACAAAATATTAACAATTCTTCCAGTTCTACCATTACCATCGTAAAAAGGATGAATAGATTCAAATTGATAGTGAATCGCAGCTAACTTTATAAGTGGATCAATACTATCATAATCATTATTCATATAATCTTCAAGGTTACTCAATAGCGATACAATTTCTTGTTTTCCACTTGGTGGTGTATAAATAACTTCTCCAGTATTTTTATTTTTAAGTACTGTTCCTGTAAGCTTTCTAATTCCACCTTTATTAGGTTCGATAACATTTTGTATTTCTATAATTATATTAGTAGATAAGAATCCATTCTCTTTTACTAATTCATATCCTTTCCATATAGCACTTCTATAACTAACAACTTCTTTAGCTGCAGGAGATTCATAGTTCTCTCTACTCATTGTTTTAAATAACTCATCATGAGTAGTAATAATATTTTCTATTTCCGAACTATCCTTAGCTTCATTTATTGTAATAGCGTTTATTAGTATGTTTTTATTTGGTATCATACCAGAAAAACCTTTAAGTTCAGCTAATGCTCTATGAGATCTTGCTAATTGTTTCAATACAATCTTCGTTTCAAGTTCAATTTTAGGCGGAAGCATTTTTAATGAATTATCCATTTTTCTCACTCCTACTTAGTATAATAAGTACATTATATAGGTAAATATTTTCCATTACAATGAAATATGGGTAATTTATTCATTTTTCTACCTATGTTTTATTGATGTGGGTAATTTCTTCCCATGTTTTAATAGGCATAGAAAAAAGCCCTCTTTAGGGCTATATGGTGTTCTTCAAGTTTCATAATTTTCACCTTCTAATTAATATATAGAAATAGGAAACAGACGGAAACCGGGCACATAAAAAACCGCCATAAACCCCATAAATTCAAAGGTTCCAGCGGTTACTTAATACCCCATATGCCACCCTTTTATATGATGAGTGCCATTATCCATACTAATATTTATTATAAGCTTATTATTCATAAAGGTTTCCTTATAAATAATTGATTATTATAGTTTTATTATCCCCAAAATACTTATAAATCTTTTATTTCATACCAATTTAGTGGAAAACCCATTTCACTAAGCACATCATTAATACCTATCGTAGACAGACTTCCTGACAGCTTATCTATTTCTATTTTAACCAAATCTACAAATTTATCAAATGAGCCCTTCTTCAAAATAAGCTTGCATATTATTACAATTGTAAACAAATCATTCTTTCCACTTATAGGGTTGTTACTCTTATCTTTAGGAATATTTAACTTATGATGAATTGAATTTGTTTTTATCATATTAGGTTTCGTATCATTTCTCAAGGCTTTAAGATTATAAAAACGTTCATCGTGGGCACATGCATTTCTATAGATGGTCAGTACAGATAATATTTTTGTCATTTCATCAGGCCTTAGATTAAACTTTCGCCCCACATCATTCTGGTCCTTCTGTTTTAAGTAACTATAGAAAACACTCATTGTCCCCAACGTAAGTGAATTTACTAACACCCATAATGGCACATATCCGTAAGTTAGCATATTGTGAGAAATCATAGCATTATTCTTTGAAAGTTGTCTAGAAATATCTCTCTGAATATTTGCGATTAACGAAGAGACATCACCAATCTTCTGCGCTGCAGTTTTACGTTTCTCCCAAGGCTTAACAGTGATATCAAAATTTGAAATCTTCAAGTAATTATCATGACCATACTTTTTAGAAAAGTCATGCGAGATGACTGCCTTGATATTGTTTTCTATTTCCAATATGTATTTAATGAATATATTTTTCAACTCACGATCAAATAAGTACAGATTGTATAACTCGTAAAAATCAGCACCCTCTTTATACTTCTCATCAGGTCCTGTATAAGTCTTATCAATGAAGAGTTCTTTATAACCATTAATTACATTATAGTAATTCTCCATTTCAAGAATATCTTTAACCCCAGGGTCTGATACATTCAGTCCTCTGGAGTCCAATTTTTTAATCTGATCTTCTATTGTTGAAAATAATTTATCCATATTATCACCTAAATTAAGAAAACCCCGGGCCCGTAGGTCACCGGAGTATGATCATCAATATTATATGCTAACACTACTCTTATTATGCTTTAATTATACTATGAATTTATTATTTTGTCAAAAGTCATAGTCAATCTTATGAATGTCAAGTTAAAATTCCTCATTTCTGTGCAATTAAGACTCCTCACTTTTATTCATTTTTAATTTATCTTTAATTCTATAAGATGGTCCTGTAATATTAAATAAATACGAGTAATGCAATATTCTATCTAGGATAGCTTTAGTTATCATTTCATCTTGCCCTAATATGCTTGGCCACTTATCAAATGTGATATTGCTTGTAAATATGGTAGATCTCTTCGTATATCTCATGTCTATTAGTTGAAAGAATATCTTAGATTCTAAAGGTGATATTTTTCTCGGATTCTTCGTGGTGGAAAGGGCGAAAAGTCACCTTTCTCTTGATTTAATAAAACTATTCTAGGCATATTTGTTGCTTGAGAAATACTTTTATTATCTTCATCATTTATTATTTTCAATTTTTCATGAACATTAAGTAAATCATTATATACTCCATTGTAATTTTCAAGTTGAGATGGTTTCTTGTTTTGAGTTTCTGTTTTTCCTTTCATTTCAGGACGATATGGCATACAAGGTTTACATTTAATATTATAATCTCTTAAGAATTCTTCAAACTTTACATTTAAAATAGCTTCTGTATCTTTTGTTCTAGGCTTATCTACTAAGCACTTTATATTATCAATAACCAGTTCTTCTGGAACACCTCCTATAGTTTCAAAAGCACCTGCCAGGAAACTTTCTATTGTCTCATATTTAGTATCTACTACAATTTCTCGCACATTAAATCTTGAAAATCCAAGTGTTAAAGTTGAGATACGCTTTTATATGTTCTGGAGTAAGATTGGTATATTTTCCTAGCTCTGTTTGAATATCTCCCAAATCCTAATCTCCCCTTTATTATAGTATCAATTATTCCTAGTAATTATATTTTTAAAATATTTTGGCATAGAAAAAAGCCCTCTTTAGGGCTATATGGTGTTCTTCAAGTTTCATAATTTTCACCTTCTAATTAATATATAGAAATAGGAAACAAGGATTACTATTATAAAAAAGATCTCTCACAAGCATTTCTGCCTGTAAGAGATCTAGTTTTTGTGTACTGGATAGTACCTTTGTGAGAGAGGAAGTTTATCCCCTCGAACTTGTTATTTATTTAAGATAAGTTACTTAAACCAATTGTGATTGTAACTGTTTGCCCTTTAATTATAAACTCGAATGGTTCTAATTTTGATAAATCAGATTTATTCTCATCTATAATCCCAGCAATTGTAGTTACTAGAGTTTCACCACTACCATTAACTTCCCAATTACTTCCAATTAGTTCGCCTTCTTGATTCCATTTATAAGTTGCACCATTAAATCCAATTTCTTCTATACCTGCGTTTATTCTATATAATCCACCTAATACACGAGCTAAATCTTTAGTGGCTGGTGCATTGGAATCTTCAGATGCTACAAAATCACTTAAATTAGTAGGTGTATATGTTATATTTAATCCTTCAACTGTTGGCTCATTTGTAAAAGTAAATGATCCTTCTTCTCCTACACCTTCTTTTGCTTTAGCTATGGCATTTTTTAAGTTTGTTTCTACTTCTGCCGCATCTACTTTAGTTCCAGCTTGTTGTGCTTTTCCATAATTTGATACTGCTGATGCTAATGTTGTTACTGCTTCAGCAACTTCTTCTTGAGTAGCTTCTACTTTATCTACTACTGCTTGAGCTTCTTTTACTGCATTTTCAAGTACTGTTTTAGCTTCTTGAGTAGTCCACTTTTCTGTTTTCTCTATATCAGAACCATCTGTTGATACTTTTACATATTCAACAGCTGCTATTGCATTTTTTAATACTTCTTTGTCTACTACTGGTTCTTTTACTTCTGGATCTAATTCAACTGGTTCTGTTGATTCAGTACCAGTAATCTTTACTGCTTCATCATCTGATACTTCTGCATTAGCCTTTACAATTACTGTTACATCTTTTTCAACTACAGCATTTACTACATTTGGTGTTATAACAGTAGCATTTGCTTTTATAGTCAATTCTGCAACCGTATCAGTTATATTTAATGTTTTTCCTTCTGCATTAAATACAAGTTTATTTCCTGAAACTAATTCATTCCAAGTCTTTCCTGAAACATCTTCAATTGTTACAGTTCCATTTACTGTTGCATGGTTGTTAACTGTAGCATTTGGTGTGTTTACAGTTAAATCTCCAGTGATTGTTCCTGCTTTAATATCTATTGTTCCTGAAGTATCACTTGTTATAGTTACATTACCTGTTATAGTTTTACCAGCTAAATCAAGATTTACTAATTTAGTAAGGGCTACATCCATAGTAACGTCTTCTGTCAATGTTACAGTTCCACCATCTACTGCTTTATCTATAGCGACTTGTAATTTTTCTTCAGGTGTTTGTGTAGGTGTTTCACCATTCCGTGTCTATCTCCACCGAGATTTCGACCGGTCTACACCGTACGTGCGACTTTCATCGCATACGGCGTTCCCTCGGTTATACAGTTGATAGTGTATAGTGGACAGTTGATAGTTTTTTAACTACTAACTATCAACTGTCAATTTTCAACTGTATAACCGACTAGGTTCCTTCGCTCCCACTTGTTTTATCCTCTTCATATGTTACCATACAAATTCAAACGGCAAGTGATCTACACTACTACGAACCCGCTGACTCCCTATATAGATCAATGGAGTTACTCCTCCTCCTTATATAGGACCTCAAACGTTCCATACATACCATCCCTTACATCAATTGACAGTTGACAGGGGACAGTTGACAGTTATTTTAAGGATTCTTTTGTTGTTTTAACTATTGCTATGAGCATTTTATTTATCTCTGCACAATCTTGTAATATTGAACTTGAGTGGTTATCATCTATATAGTTTGTCTCTATTAGAAGCTCTATCCAATATTCTGTTTCACTTGCTTCTTTTAGTGCTATATTCATCTTTGATAGATAATCTTTTCTACTTTGTCCTTGTAAAGCTTCTTTAATATTTGCACCAATACTAGTGCCTGACCTTAGTATTTGTTTTGACAAAATATATTCTTTTTTCTCAGTAGTTAAATACTTATATAGATTGACTATTCTAACAGAAAAACAAAATGCTTTTTCATAAACAATACTTTTCATAGTATCCTCTCTTTTAAAACTGGTTTTAACTGTCATCTGTCAACTCTCAACTGTCAACTGAATCTTTGATGATCTTAGATCTCCACTATGCACAGTAAGAAAATCAGATTTAATAGCCTGAATTATATCTGATTCTACTATATCATTTCAGATATAGAGGTAGATGATAAGCTGAAGGTATATTTGTATATCACCGACTAGCTTACTTAGCTTTAAAACATGGATTCATATTCTTAATCATAATCACCTTTTAAGGAGCCCCGCACTAATTTCAGTGGATAGTTTACAGTTGAAAGTTAATAGTTAAAATCAATAAAGATTTAAAAACTGTCAACTTTCAACTGTCCACTCTCAACTGATTTAGTTACGTCTTCACCTGGCTTCATACTGTTAAGAGAGTAATCTCAAGCAATATGCAGGAGGATTAGGCTCTATGCTTTGAAGGCTATTGCATAGATTGGGATTTCACCCAATAATTGGTAATATATAGTTGAAGAAAAGCCCCATACCTTTAAGGTATAGGGCTTATGCTTCACCCATTTCACTTATATTACTATAAGTTTATAGAGTAACGTTTCGCACTTTTATTATTCAGCTTTTAGTTCAAATTCTAAGTTAACTTTTTCTGTTAAACCTGCTTTTGAAAGAGTTACTTCATAATAAGCTTTTGCTGAATCTACGTCAGTTTCTTTAACTGCAACGTCTATTCCTTCTCCAGCTGCTGTTTTAGCTGCTGTTTCAACTGCAGTTATTCTAGCTAATTTTTCAGCTGTCTTATTTATTTCAACTTCCATTTTTCCAACTTTTTCTTTAGCTGTATCTAAGTCTTTTTGTGCTTTTTCTTTCTCATCTGCTTCTGTTTGAAGAGCTTTTATAGTTGCTTCTGCTTTTGTTAAGTCCTCTAAATTAGTAATGTCCGCATCTTCTGCTTCTAACCCTTTAGCCTTAACAACCAATGCTCTTGCTGCTTCTACTGCTTCTTTATTTTCTAAAGTTATTTCTTCAGGTAATTCTTTTATAGCTGCTATTGCTTTTTTTATAGCTTCTTTTTTAGCAATAGTATCTGCCAAAGTTTTTACTTCAATTTTAGTAATAACTTTGTCTCCATCTACTGTTCTAAATTCGAAATCTACTCTAGCACCTACTTTGATTTCTTCATTTCCAGCTAATTCGTTTGGTAATAAATAGTCTACACCTTCAATTGTAATCCAAACATTATCTCTTACTGTGAATTTTGCTTCTATTTCTTTTCCTTTTATTTCATCATCTTCATCATCTTTGCCATCTTTAACATCATCTGCTTCACTACCAACTAATCTCTCGATTACTCTGATGTTTACATTATTTTCTACTATAAAGAATACTGCATCACCTTTTCTAATGTTTGAAGTTGATTTCTTAGTATCTTCTTCATACACTATAGCACTACTTGATAATTTGTAATCTTTATCATTTACAGTTATAACATTGTTTGACTTCTTAGTAACAACACCTTCTCTATAGTCTAAAGTACCTTCATCTTCATTATATAGATCTATCTTGCCATCACTCTTAAGTTTAGCAACATATGGTCTTTCGTCAGCTAACTTACCTTTACCTTTTACTTTATCTACTTCTCTTTCTTCTACTTTACCAGTTTCATAAGAGATGTATTCTACGTAGTCGTCTCCACCTTTACTCCATTTGTCGATTACATAGATTGCTTCTTCATCTGAAGCTGTATTAGCTCCTTCAGTACCAACAAATACTAAAGCATCTACATCTACGTCATTGTTTCTCTTAGTGAATACATAGTATTCTAATTTATCATTATAGTTATCTTCTGCCATATCTGACCACTTAGCTATTCCAAAGTCATCAGTGTCAAATCCTGTAGCTTTACCTGGAGTTAAACCTTTTGCATCAACAATAACTGCTCTATCGTTTATTGCAAATGATTTATGATCTCCATCAGAATCAGTTGAGTATAAACTTGATTTACCAAAATCTTTATCTTTCTTCATTACCCAAGTATTATCTTTATCCATTACATAGAATTCATCTTCTGCAATTTCTCCATCTTTGTTAAGTTTGAATTTAACAACATAACCTTGTAAATCTTTTCCAAATTCATCTTTACTTACTTTATCTTCATTACCATATCTGTCAAGCATAATTGGATGGATTAAATTATCTTCTTCTTCTACTCTATAAGTGATTTCATCTCCATCATTGTCTTCTAAATGAGTATAGATTTTGATTCTATCATTATCATAGTAAGTTCTAGTTACAACACCATATTTAAATCCTGATGTTCCTGTAGCTTCTGTTGATAAGAATGCAATTTTTCCAGCAGCATCTAGATATGCTACCATGTTTTCTCCATCTGCATCTTCCATATCGTTATCAAAGTCTTCATCTTTCCATTCTTTGATATCTTCGAAGCCTTCTACACTATAGTATGCATGAACTCCATCTGAATCCTTTATAGCCTTAAATGTATTATCATCTAGAGTTACTCTATCATATTTAACCTTTGATAGTTCACCTTCAACCATATTGTCTTGTACTACTACTACTTGAACATAATCGTCTCCGTCATAGTCAAGTTTTTGAACATATACTATATTTCCTTCTTCTATATCTTCTACATCAAGAGAGTTTCCTAATGTATCAAATGCAAATACTCCATCATAGTTACCATCTTTACTTAAATCAAGATCGAAGTCTTCAGTAGTTTCATTGATTCCTTCCAATAAACCTTTGTTATTTTCAAGAACTAGCATCCATGGAAGAGCTTCTGAACTTTCCATTACTTCTGCATATACGATTTTGTTGTTTTTAACAACAAATTTACCTACTTTACCTAAAAGATTATCTGCATCAACTCTAGCACCATCTTTGTCTACAGTTATTTCTTTGTATTGGTCATCTTTTGCATCGTATACATATACTTTTGCATCTTTATCAAAGTTATAGTCTTTATCAAATTTTACTAATGATATTTCTTCTGTTTCATCGTCGTCACCTTTTACTTCTTCAATATAATCAAAGTGAGCTTTGTCATCATTTTCAGTTTCGATATAAACTACTTCATCTTTGTCGTTCATATATACTGATACTTCTTCACCAATATTTAATCTTGGATTTACATTTTTTGTGATTGAGAAGTCTTTCTCGTCGCCTTCGTCATATGACTTCTTAACTCCCTCATCATCTTTATCAATGTCTTTTAAGAATAAAACAGTTATTTCATCTTTATTTAGACCATCATTTACTATTTTGTCAGCAACAACTCTAGTGTCTTCATATTTACTAATATCTAATTTGTCTTTTAATAAACTAACATCTGACTCTAGATACTCTACTGTACCGTCTTTGTATGTGTCTACTTTAACAACATCAGCATCTAATGTATTGTTTACCATTTGAGCTACTTTACCTCTATTAGCAAATCCACGAGCATCTGAGTAGCTTACTCCTGAAGTAATTCCTGCTTCAGCTGCTTTTGCAATGTGACTTCCTGGCCATACACCTTTTAGGAATGAGTCTTGGTAACCTAATGCTCTAACTAACATAGTTAATGCTTCTGCATATGTTACTTGATCATTTGGTTTGAATTCTCCATTTGGGAATCCTTCTACAAGTCCTTGTCCTGATGCTACATTTACATATCCTGATGCCCAGTGACTAGCTGGTACGTCTGGGAATGTAACTTTTCCTTCTGCTGCTTTTGCAGCGTTGCCTATTCCTAGAGCTTCTACTAAAATTTTAGCAAACTCTGCTCTAGTTACATCTTGCTCTGGTTTGTATGTTCCATCCTTATAACCATTTAAAACATCAAACGCTACTAATCTTGATACTGCTTTTTCATATTCTGTTCCTATTACATCTTTTGGTACTTTTTTCAAGTCTTCAGTTGCTACATCAGCTGCAGCGAACACAGTACCAAAGCTTCCTAGTACCATTGCGAATACTAGAACTAATGAAAATATTCTTTTCATTTTACTCATGTGATATTTCCTCCCTTATTTTTCTTTTTTGAAATGGTTTGTTATTATCGTTGGCACCACTTCTTCAACCAACACTAAAAATTATTTAAGATACTTACAATATGCTATTTCATTAACATACTGCATTAATTATTGTACCATCAACCCAAACTTAGGTCAATGATATTAAAAAGTTGTAATATAACTGTAATATTAGATATATGGTATATCCAACTTCATTAACTTAATATTATTATATCTAATTAAAATGAAAATTACCATTACAATTATATTACAAATGTATTACTATATCCCTACATTTCACTTTCTTCCTTTTTATCGCCCTTATCTTTACCTTCAAATGCCATGTATGAAGCAGGTATAACTATTACAGTGAGTACAGATGATACCATAAGTCCAAATATTATAGTATATGCCATTGGTGCCCAAAGGCTACCCCCTCTAAGTCCCATGGGGACTAAACCTATCACTGTAGTTACCATTCCTACCATTATCGGTCTTAGTCTGGCAGTAGAAGCTTCCATCACTGCATCTATACTTTCTAAGCCCTGTCTTTTTAGTACATTTATATAGTCTAATAAAACTATACCGTTATTTACTACTATACCCATTAAACTAACTGCACCCATCATCGCCATAAATCCTAATGGGTATCCGGTGATCTTTAAGCCCCATATAACTCCTATAAAAGAAAGTGGAATTGTTCCCATTATTATCAGGGGTTGTTTTAGATCAAAGAATTGGAACATTAGTATAAGATATATTAGGGCTGCCGCCAAGAAAAATGGTCCAATTAGAGATTCAAAAGCCTCTAGTCTATCTTCACTTTCTCCTCCAAACTCATAGGAGTAACCTTCTGGCACTTCAAACCCTTCCATCTCCTCTTCCAATATCTTTAGTACTTCAGCTGCTGTATTTCCTGATTTAGGATGGAAACCTACAGTTATGGTTCTCTGTCTGTTTCTCCTGAGTATCTTGTTTAGACTAAATTCAGATTTTACCTCTGCTATTTGATTTATAGGTATATTTTCCCCAGTTACTTGGGATGTGATAAATATATTGTTTAGATTTTGTGCATTTTTCTTATCTTTTTCTGGTACTCTAAGTATGACTGGGATATCTTCATCTTGATATTTAGGTCTTAACTTTGTCATCTCAAGTCCATTTACTGCCATCCTCACTGTAGAGGATACATCATAATTTGTAAGCCCTACCATACTTGCTTTATCCTGATTTACATCTATATTTAATTTCATAGTCTTTGTACCAAAATTGTCTTGGACATGCTGACCTTCTTCTATAGTATAGAGTACATCTTTTACTTCTGCTGCCAATTCTTTTAGTACATTTACATCTTTTCCACTTATTCTAACTTGTACTGGTAGATCTATAGGTACTGCATTTTCTAATTGTTTTACTTCTATCCTAGCCCCTTGGACTTCTTTGTTTAACTTTGCTTGAATATTATTTATATCCTTTATCTTTCCATTTACTACAAATTGTCCTTTATTGCTGGCTATTTGATTTCCAAAAAAAGATGTATAAAATTTAGGTATTCCATCTCCCACCTTTGATAAAAATGTATCTATAGATGGATCGTCTAAGAGTATTTGTTCTATATCAGAAACCACTTCTCTAGTCTCTTCTACTGTGGTTCCTTCCATCAAAGTCACATCTATTACGTATTGGTCTCTTTCTACAAATGGAAACAATTGTAAACCAAGACTAGGTATCAACAAACTACTAAGTCCCAAAGCTACAATAGCTGCAAATATAGTAGTTTTAGGTTTTTTTAACACTCCCATTAATAGCTTTTTATATAAATTATTGAAGTAATCTGCAAGTTTTTTAGTTGTTATTTTTGTTTTTTTATTTTTTTTGCTCTTTTTACTCTTTTCATCTTGCCCATTTTCTTCTAAGAATTTATATCCCATAGCTGGTACTACTGTCAATGAAATTAAGTAGGAACTAGCTAAGGCTATAGTTACCATAATTGGTAAATCTTTTACAAATTTTCCAGCTACACCTTTCATCATAGTAAGAGGTAAGAAGGAAGCTATAGTTGTAAGTGTAGAAGTCAGTATTGGTATACGCACTTCTTTTATTCCATTTATTATACCTTCTTTTCTTTTTTTGCCCTGTGATAGTTGAAGATACATATTGTCATTTGCAACTATGGCATTTGCAACTAATAGTCCTAGACACACTATGAGTGAGGCTATACTTACTTGATGTAGCACTATACCAAATACCCCCATAAATACAAAGGTAGTTGCTACTGTAAGTGGTATAGAAGATGATACTACTAAAGCACTTCTACTTCCCATGGTGATCAATACTATTAGTATAACTAAAAATATAGCTGATAAAAGATTCCCTTCAAAATCTCTTATGGCATCATTTACATATTCTGATTGATCTGTTATTATCCTTAGATTCATACCATTTGGCATGGTTTCTTTGTATTTATCTAATATTTCATGTACGCCTTCTGATATTTTAACTATATTTTCACCAGTGGAATATTTTATAGTTAATAGTAATGATTTTTCTCCATTGCTATTGACAAATACATCTCTTTCTCCTTCTGATTTCTCTATTTCGGCTATATCTTTTAAGTATATTATATTCCCAGTTTCTGACATTCCTACTATGGTGTTTTTTACATCTTCTATATTTTCATATTCACCTGTAGTAGTGATTGGAATATTGCTTTTATTTAACTTTAAGCTACCTCCAGGTATATTTATATTTCTAGCCTTTAATAGAGTGGCTATATTATTCATAGAGATTTTAAAATGTTTCATCCTGAGCAAGTCTAAGTTTATATGAATCTCATCTGGTATATGTCCATCTATATCTACTGCTGCTACTCCATCTAGTCTTTCTAATTCTTCTTGTACATCATCTGCTACCTTTTTAAAATCACTATATTTGTAGTTTTCACCACTTATGGTAAATAACATGCCATAGCTTTCTGTAAGTCCTGTGTCTACATCTGGTTCTAGTGCCCCTTCTGGTAATTCTGTTTCGTCTACTTTGTCCTTTAAATCACTCCAAGCTTCGTTGATCTGTTTGTCTGTGATATCTTCTAAGCGGACTACTATAACACCTACATTGTCTAAGGAGTAGCTTTCCATTAGTTTTATATTTGCTACTTCATTGATTTTATCTTCTAGAGGTTTTACTATAAGCCTTTCTATATCTTCGGGAGTTGCCCCTGGATATATAGTCATGATAGTTGCACCTGGCGATACTACTTCTGGGTTTTCTTGTCTTTCCATCCTTGTATAGAGTATCCCACCTAATACTACTATAAAAATAGATAAGACCGCTATAATGCTTTTATGTTCTATGCACCATTTAGTCATTTTCTTCAACTCTCCTAGCGTTCACCTTTTCACCATCTAATAGTCCATATTGACCTTGAAACACTACTAATTCTCCATTTTCTAACCCTTCAAGTATCTGGATTTTATCCTGATAGACTTCACCTACTTCAACCATTCTCTTCTCTACTGTTTCTTCTGTTTCCTTGTATACAAATACAAATGAACCTTCTACATCATCTGTAACTGTATCTATAGGTAGCATTATGGAGTTCATTTCTTTTTGTGGCATTATTACATTGGCAATCATACCAGGTTTTATATCACCTTCACTATTGTCTATATCTATCTTTACTCCAAAGGTTCTAGTCTCTATATCTGCTGTGGTATCTATATTTGTTATAATTCCTTTTATTTCTTTTTCAGCACCATATACAAATACTTTGACTTCTTCTCCTTTTTTTACATGGTCTATTAGTCTATCTGGTATCCCCACTTCTACTTCCAATGTATCCAATTGACCTAAAACTAAAACTGGATATCCAGGAGCTGTAGTTTCTCCTATTTCTGATATTTGTTTTACCACAGTTGCATTTATAGGACTTGTGAGGACTGTATCATCTAATTGAGATTGAGCTAGTTCTAGAGCTGCTTCTAGTTGTTTTAATTGTGATATAGATGTATCTCTTGCATCTTGAGCTTCTTGTAGTTCATTTTCTGCTACTAGTAGTCTCAATTCTAATTCTTCTACTGTCTTTGTGGCTACTGCTCCCTTTTCGTGGAGTCTTTTTACCCTATCCAATTGGGTCTTTATAAATTCAACATTTGCCTCTGCTTTGTTTACAGATGAGTTTATTTTACTATTTAATTCCATATTTATAGAATCATATTGAGATCTAGCTGCTATAACTCCCAATTCATAATCATGTGAATTTAAAGTCATAAGCACATCCCCTTGTGAGACGGTATCACCTTCTTTTACATTTACATTTTCTATTACACCTGCTACTTTGAATCCTCTCTTTATTAATTGAGAAGGTTTTATATTACCGCTGATTTCTATGTCATTAGAATATTTTGTAGTATTGACTTCCATTATGTTCACAGGTTTAAATACTTCTTCTGTTTGCACTACTTCTTCTTTTTTACACCCAAATAATATTGTCATCATTATCAAAGTTAAAATGAGTAATTTCTTTTTTCTAAAATTCATATTATATATCCCCTTATGTCTTTTTATTCTATTTTAATATATGAAATCTCCTATATTGTTTAGATACTGCATACGAGCTAGATTATAAGTATAAATTATCTTTACTACATTTTCCTCAATCTCTGCTAATTTTTCTTCTGCGGCTAAGACCTCTACTATAGTACCTGCAGAGTCTTGTAAGTTTAAGTTCTGAAGCAGACTCGTCTCTACTCCAAAGCCCTCTTTGTATTTTAGTTTTGCAATTTCTAAATTTTCTTCTGCCTCTTTTACCATTTCCTTTGTCTCTGTTAGCATTTTTGCAACTGTATTTACATTGTTATATGATTGGCGTATAGAGTTTTCTACTTCTACCTTTGCCTCTTCAAAGTTTATAGCTGATTTGTCCCTAAGTATTTCTGCTTCTTTGTATTGGAAAGTATTTGGAGTGTATTTTCTCTTTGTCTCATCAAAGTTTAATACATATATAGCTACTTCTCCTACAGCTTTTTTCATTTCTAATCTCTCTTGCATCCCATTCATAAGACCTGTCTTTAAGTCAAATCCATCTATTTCTTCTACCAATACATCTGTGAGCTCTATCTCTTTTTCAAAGTCTAGATTTATACTCTTTTTAAATTCTACAATTGCATTTTCAAGCTTTCCCTTTGCATCTTCATATTGAATCTTTGTAGTCTTATAGTAAATATTACTAACTAACATATCATCTTTTGACTTCATTCCCTCTTCATAACTAGCTTTTGAAAATTCGTATTGAGTTTTTCCTCTCTCCATAGCCTTTTTCCTTACATCTACTAATTGCTGAGCCTTTAGGACATCATAATAGTTCTTTTGAATTAATAGTGCTATGGAATTTTTGTAGATATCAAATGATGCTTGACTGACTTCAAATGTTATATTTGCCATGGTTTCCATTACATCTGAAGTGGACTCTACTGTGAGAGAATCTAGACTTGCAAAGTCTAATTCTGATGCTATGGTCTTTCCTGCCTCTTGTAAGCCATTTATAATCTTATAATCACCACTTGCAATTTGTTTTCTAGAATTATCTAGAGATTCTTGTATTCCTTTTTTTATAGCTTCTTGTTGGCTATCAGGCAATTTACTTAAATCTGTACCTGCAGAGATAGTTTTTCCATTTATATCTATATCTGTTGGGGCGATATTTTTATCTAATAGACCTTGAGCTTCATTTATTTTACTAGTCGCATCTCTTAGATCATCTTTTCCTCTTCTAAGCTTTTTAGCTGAATACTTTGCCCTTTGTTTTGATACATCAGATAGTTCTATCTCTTTTTCTACTTTATCTAATTGAATACTGTTTTCTATCCCCTTGTTTACTGCAGTTTCTATGTCCAGCTTTAAAGTTTCCTCTGCAAATACTCCTACAGATGAAGAACATATAAAAGAAAATGCAAGTATCCACGCAAATATATTTTTTAGTTTATTCATCTTGACTTATCTCCTTTATATTTTCTAGATTCTCTTTTTCAATTTCTATAATCCCTAATTGTAGCTTTCTCAAAGATTCTACTAATTGTTTTTTTTCATCCACATCCAATATCTTCATTAGCCTTTCAGACCAAATTACATAGTCTTTTATAACTATTTCCACACATTTTATACCTTCTTTTGTGATCTCTACTCCTATCTTTCTTCTGTCTTTGGAGCTTCGAACTCTCTTTGCATAGCCTTGCTTTTCCAATCTATCTACTAGACCTGTGATGTTTGCATTGGATAAAAGCATTCTCTCTCCTACTTGGGACATATACATAGGTTCTTTTTGATGCTTTTTATATAATATAACTAGTACATTAAACTTGGGATTGGATAGTTCATATTGTTTAAAGAATCTATCATGGGATTCTTCTAGCATATCTTTCGCCTTTAAGAATTCTATAACTGTTCTTCCGGCTATCTTTTCTATCCATGCATAACTCTCTGATAATTTTTCTAATCTCTCCAACTATTTCACCTCTAGAGTATTTTTTTATTTGACAATATTTAGTATAACCTTTTTTACTTAAGTTGTAAATAGTATAACTGTATATATTTTATATATTAATATTTAATGTGTTAAGTATTATCTTTAAAAAAAATAGAGAGCTAAGCTCTCTATGGGAAAATTATCAAATTGTCGTTCCACATCATATCAGAATAAAATCCTGATACTCCTAGTTTTTCTAATCTATCTGCTTGTTCTAAATTATTTATAGTGTGAGCATATACATATACCCCTATATCTTTTAATCTTTGGGGTAAAGTAGTTTCTGCTCTTAAGCCTGGCATAGTCACTGCAAATAATTCATTTTCACTAGCAAACTTTACTATTTCATCATCATTTTCCCTCATGAGATACAAAGTGAGGATTATATTTTCATACCCTAGTTCTCTTGCCCTTGGGTATTCTGAGATTTGATATATCTGAGGTATAGTCTTTTTTGCCATTTCTGGATATCTTTGTTTTAAGACCTTTAGTCCTTCTATATTGTCTCCTTTTATGTCAGTGATTAGATAGGCATCTGGATGTTCTTTAAACCAATTATCTAATTTTTCTAATGTAGATTGTTGCCATCCATTTATCATCTTAAAGTTTTCGTATTCTAAGTTTGAATATCTTTTGGATGGGATATTGAAAAATTTTGTGATAAATCCATCCCAACTATGGACTCCTACTAATTTATTGTCTGTAGACCATTCAAAATCCATCTCCATAAGTCTTATCCCATTATTGTAGCTATTTTCCATAGCTTCTATGGAATTTGTATAGGTATGTGAACCTAGCTGTCCTCCTGCATGTGCCACTATATATGGGTTTTCTATTGTAGGATCTAGTGAATCTAAATCTTCATCTTTTGGATTTACGATATATCCATCTGCCATTTTCTCCATTATATGTCTAGAAAAATTTCCAGGTACTTGTTCTTCTAGATAGAGATAAGTTCTTCCGCCTCTTATACCTTCTAGGAGACTTGGACTTAGCTTGTCCTTATCTGCTATAAAACCAAAATATGGATAGGTATATGCCATCTGTCTTATATCTGTATCTGTATAGTCTTCAAACTTTGTGTTTAAAACTATATTTTTAAATCCATTAAAACTTATCTTTCTATAATTTTCTGGATCTTTTATCTCAACTATTCCTTGATTTTTAATTTCAGGATACTTTTTATGTGCCTCTTGTAATATTTCTAAATTTAAATCTCTAGTTCTAAATAGGATCTGTATATCTGGATGTTTTGTCATCCAGTGGACTAATTTTTCTAGTTTTATTCCATTTTCTAGGATTATATCTGAGTCTAGATCCTTTTCTAGATATACACTTAGTATCTTGTATCCCTTTTCATAGTTTTCATTTAATTCTTCTATAGAATTGTCTTGTAATTGTGCTATTTTCACTTTCCCTTCAGCATATACTGAGTTTGTATTACTTAGGAGTACTATGGCTATAAATGTTAAAATTATGATTTTAAAACTTTTCCTAAGGATGATAAACAGCCCCCTCTATCTTATATTGCCTATACTTACTGCCTTATCATATTCTAAAATTTTCAGATTATAGTTTGATATGGCGTTTGATAGTGCTAGTTTTGCATTATATACTTGTGTTTGAGCTTCTTTTACTTCCAATTGAATTCCTGTTCCTGCATTATATGCAAGTTCTCTTAGTCTAAGTCCTTCTTCAGCTTTAACTATATTTGCATTTGCTATTTCTATTTGTTTTTTTGCACTTTGTATACTATCATATTTGTTTCTGATGTCAAATTCTATATTCTTTTTGATATTATCTAATAGACTTTTTACTTTTGCTATGCTTTGTTCTTTATATTTATATACAAATGTATTTGGAGTATAAACTTTTTTATTTGTTTCAAAGTCTAATTTTACTAAATCATAGCTATTTTGCAATTGAATTATATCAAATCTTTTTTCATAAGCTGTCTCTATATCTTCATCTAGATTTGTGTCAAATTCTTGTTGTTTGAAGTTTGATGTAAGCTTTATTTGTGCATCTAGGGGATAGTCTATTGTCATTTTAAGTCCTCTATTTGCCATTTCTAGGTCCTCTTTTGCCTTTTCTCTATTAGTATAGGCTTCGTTTAAACTTACTTCAGACATTATTTCTTCTGATTTAGAGGCAACACCAAGTTCCACTTTTTTTTGTATTATTTCGTAGTTTCTTTTTATATCTTCTACATTGCTATTTACTACATCTAGATGCTGCTTAGCTTTTAGCACTCCATAGTATGCATTTGTAACTCTATATTTTATATCTTCTTTTATATAATCTGTCTTTAGTATCTCTTCTTCTAGAGCATATTTTGCCTGAGTAGACATCATATTTTCATCTAATAAAAATCCTTCTACTGTTCCTAGTGAAAAATTTAGTTTATCGTATTTCTTTTCTCTATATTTAGCTTCCTTTTTTTCTATTTCTTTTACTTCTATATCTACTTTGTTTAATTCAAGTTCTTGTGATTTTTCTATGGCTATTTCTATGGCTTGGTCTAGTGATAGATTCATATTTAGTTTTTCTTCTTGTGCTTGGGGTTCTTCTGCATAGAGATTCATAGGTACTGTCATTATTGATAATGCAAGCATAGTAGTTATTATCTGCTTTTTCATCTTATATTACTCCTTTTTTAAAGATTTCTATGGCTTTTTCTAAATGTAAATCTTTTTCTTTGCTATCCTCTACTTTTATATCTGGCTCTACTCCTATTTCATTTACTGAATTCTTATTTGCTGTAAGGTATTCTGCTGTTGTTATCTTTATTCCTCCACCATTTACTAGAGGGATTAAAGTTTGAACTGTGGATTTTCCATAGGTATTAGTTCCTATGACAGTGCCTACTCCAGTTTCTTTTATAGCTGCGGCAAATATCTCTGATGCACTTGCGCTTCCTTTGTTTGTAAGGACTGCTATATTGTACTCTGGGGTCATATTATATGATTTGTAAGTCTGTAGACTACCATCTGAATGCTTAATATGAACTATAGGTCCTTTTGGCACCAAGCGTCTTAGAGTTTTAACTACTTGGTTTAGACTACCACCTGGATTGTTTCTCACATCAAATACTATATCTTTTACATTGTTTTTATCCATTTCATATAGAGCTTTTAATACATTATCATAGGTATGATTGTTAAACTCTCCTATTCTTATATATCCTATATTTTCTTCTAATATTTTATAGTCTATTGGATTTATCTCTATTATCTCTCTTTTTACATCTATATATATGGGTCCTTGATTTCCTTCTCTTAGTATCCCAAGTTTTACATTTGTGCCTACTTCGCCTCTGATAAGTTTTGATACATCACGAGTTGTAAATCCTTTTACATCTTGACCATCTACAGATACTATTATATCTCCTGGAAGTATTCCTGATCTATATCCTGGAGTTCCTTTTAGTGGAGTTATGACTGTTATATAGCCTGAATTAGTAGTGATATTTACGCCTATTCCTCCAAAGTCTCCTGATAAATCTTCTGATAGCTGTTCAAATTCTTCTTTTGTATAATAACTACTATGCTTGTCTAGATTTAAAAATAGTCCCTTTAAGGCTCCATCTACCATATCTCTTTTATCTACATCATGATAGTAATTTGCGTCTATCAATTCTATCATCTTTTCCATGAATATCATTTCCGACTTTAAATCTACTTCTTCTGGTTCTACAGCTGCTCCATATGATATATATCCTATATTGGTAAATAGCATCCCAAATACTATTAGAAGAAATACTTTTCTTTTAAACATCTTTTTCATGTTTTATCACTCACTTTCTTGGATTTAAACTTATTTAATTTGAGATTCCTTTAAACACCATATTTATAATGCCTTGGCTATCTATGTCTTTACTCTGAAATATAATTCTATTTAATCCACATGAGCCAATAGTGCTAAGCAGGAGTATTGTAACCTTTGTAGAATCTAAATCTTTATTTATTTCCCCAGTTTCCATAGCTTCTTTTACTATATTTAATATAAGTTTATAGATACTCATATGAGTATCTATAATAAATGGTTTAATTGAATTAGTCATATTTTCAAATTTTAAAAAGGTTTGTTCCATTACATCTTCATATCGCATCATAATTTCCCATTTTAAGTCCAATATAGCTATTAGTTTGTCTTTGGCAGTTGTTTTATCTTCAGCAACCTTTTTGACTGACCCAATAAACTCTTCGAACATATATTGGAGGGTTTCTTGAAATATCTCTTCTTTGCTCGTAAAGTATTCATAAATTGTGCCTTTTCCTATGCCTGCATTTATAGCAATATCTTCTACCTTACCTTTATAAAACCCATTTTCTCCAAACACTTCTATGGCAGATAATATTATTTGAGATTTTCTTTTTTCTCTTAAATCAGTCATTATATCATCCTTTCATCTTTAGATATCCTTTTTTTGGATTTTACCTTTGCCTTTAGAGTATTGGAGATATTGTCAAATATAGTATATAGTGTGGGTACAAATACCAATGTCAGTACTGTGGAGAAAATCAGTCCTCCTATTACTACTATAGCCATTGGCTGTTGTGTCTCTGCTCCAACTCCTATTCCAAGTGCAAGTGGTAAGAGTCCCAGTACTGTGGTTAAGGTAGTCATTAGTATAGGTCTTAATCTGACTTTACCAGCAGTTTTTATAGCTTCGTATTTATCTTTTCCTCTATCCCTAAGGATGTTTATATAGTCTATTAGAACTATACCATTATTTACTACGATACCAGCTAGCATGATAACACCTATAAAAGCTGTTACACCAAAAGACTTTCTAGTTATAAATAGGGCTAATGCTCCCCCTGCAAATGCTAATGGGATGGTGAACATTATGATAAATGGATATATCAATGATTCAAATTGTGCCGCCATTACCATATATATTAACACAATTGCAAGCAGTAGTGCCAATAATAATTGTCCAAAGGCATCCATCATTTGTTCTTGTTCTCCACCTACATCATAGATATATCCCTCTGGTAAAATATATTCTTGTAATTTTTCATCTATTTCCCTTGTAACACTATCTAAATCTCTTCCTGTGATTTGACCATTTACTGTAACTGTTCTCTCTTGGTCTTCACGATTGATCTCTATAGGTCCCTTTACTACTTGTATATCTGCTACTTGATTAAGGCTTATATTTACTCCACTTGGAGTGTTTATATTTAACTGCTCTATATTTGATAGTTTTTCTTTGATACCATCTTGTCCTCTAATGATGATATCTGTTTCATCACCATCTTCCCTGTATTTTGTCACTGTAGTTCCTGAGGTAGCAGTTCGAACTGCAGAAGCTATTTGAGATGTACTCAATCCATTTTTTGCTGCTCTTTCACGATCTATGGATATTTCTAATTCATCTACAGCATCACTCAAGCTAGTCTTTACATCTCTGGTTCCTTCTACTGATTGTATTATATCTTTGAAGTCATTTGATATATCTTCAAGGATATCTAAATCATTACCTTTTATTTTTATACTTATAGGATTAGATGAACCTCCCATACCTGCACCCATACTAGAGGCTTCTTTTACGCTTATATCAGCTCCTGGTATATCTTTTATATATTTTCTTATTTCTTCCCCTACCTGTGTTGTAGATCTGTCTCTGTCTTTTAAATCTACTAAATTTGCAGATACACTACCTGTGTGTGATGCACTACCTGAAATACCCATTTGGCTACCACCTACATTAGCAAATATTATCTCTATTTCAGGTATATCTTTTAATTTATCTTCTATATCTCTAATTACTTCATCTACTTCTTCTATTTGAGATCCTATGGGCAATTCTACATTGACGGATATGCTTCCTTCATCTGATGATGGGAAGAATTCCATTCCCACTCCAAATAGACTTGCTAAACTTACAAAAAATATTACTATAGAAAGCAGTATTGTAAACTTTCTGTGACCCAGTGCAAAGCTTAATGTCTTTAAGTATACATTTTCTACTTTTTCATATATGTTATCAAAAACTTTATATAAAAATTCTAATTTTTTCTTTTTCTTCTGACCTTCTCCATTTTCTGAAACTGTATCTACTTTTAAAAATTCAGAAGATAGCATAGGTATAAATGTTAAGGCTACAAATAGGGATGCTCCCAATGCCAAGGTTACTGTCAAGGCAAAGTCTTTAAATAGTATTCCAACCATACCCTCTACAAAAATTATAGGTAAGAATACTGCTACTGTAGTAAGTGTGGACGCTGTTATAGACATGCCAACTTCTCCTGCTCCCTCTATAGCTGCTTCTTGTCTAGAATAGCCATCACTTCTATATCTATATATATTTTCAAGCACTACTATGGCGCTGTCTACTAACATACCAGCAGCCAGAGCCAAGCCACCTAGAGTCATCATATTCAAAGTAATATCATTTAAATACAATAGTATTAAAGATGCTATAAAAGATATTGGAATAGCTACTCCTATTATTAAAGTAGTTCTAATATTTTTTAAAAATATATATAGAACTATAATTGCAAATATAGCTCCCATTAGTACATTGTTTATAACGCTGTCTATGGAGTCTGTAATAAATTCAGATGTATCCATAACTATTTGGATATCTATATCCGGATATTCTTGTATTAATTTATCAACTTCTTTTTGTATATTTTCTGCTATTTCTACTGTGTTTTGACCTGATTGTTTTTGTACAGAAATATTGATACTATCTTTTCCATTTGTTCTACTCATAGTGGATATATCACTGTGAGTAAGCTCTACATCAGCTATATCATCTATAGTGATCATACCTCCTGATTGTAGAGCTATAGGTAGAGTCTTTATGTCTTCTATATTAGTATATTCTCCTACAACTCTTATGGAGAGTTCTTCGCTTCCATCATTTACTGTTCCACCTGGAAGATTTAGATTTGTGGCTGCAAGTACTTGACTTACTCGATCTATACTTAAACCATATTCAGATAGTTCCCAAGGATTTACTACTACTCTTATCTCTTCTACAAGTCCACCACTTGTATCTACAGATGCAACCCCCTCTATTCTTTCAAGTCTTTGTTCAAATGTATCTTCTGCTAAGTTTTGTAAACTCTCTAAGCTTTTTCCACCTGAAAGAGCAATTTGCATTATAGGAGCAGCATTTGGATCTAATTTTATTACCATGGGCTGATCTGCATCTGCAGGCAAGGCTCTTTTTACTAGGTCTACTTTTTCTCTCATCTCAAGGGTTGCAAAATCCATATCTGTTCCAAAGTTAAATTGGGCAATTACTATTGAATTCCCCTGAGAGGATATAGAATTTACCTTGTCTATATTGCCTACTGTTGCAATAGCAGATTCTATCCTATCAGTAACTAAGTTTTCCATTTCTTGAGGTCCTGCTCCTGAATATGATGTGGATACTATGGCTACTGGTATTTCAATTTCTGGGAATAGATCTATAGGCAATCCTGTCAAAGATACTATACCTATGACTATTATCATTAAAATTATCATAGTTATAGTAACAGGTCTATTTACTGCAAATTTTGATAAATTCAAAACTACTCACCCCTTATCACTTTAACTTTTTTGCCTTCTTTTACATAATGTTGTCCCTTTGTGATTAATTCCTCTCCTATGCTTAATCCTGATTTTATTTCTACATATATTCCATTATCAAATCCAGGCTCAACTATTTTTCTTATTGGTAAATCTTCTTCTACTACATATACTACTTCTTCCCCATCTTCATCTAATATGGCACCTTTATCTATAGCTATTACAGATTCTATTTTTTCTATGTCTAACTTGACTTCACCATTCATTCCCGGTCTTATCTTTTTATCCTCATTATCTGTGTAGATCTTTACTGAGTAAAGCTTATTTCCTACATCTGCTGTAGAACTTATGTAGCTTATGGTACTTGTTCTAGTTCCTTCAAAGGCTGCTGGAATTTCCACTTCTACTGATTGACCTACAGAGATTTTATTTACTAAGTCTTCAGTTAGGTTTATTTGTAAGTATACTTTATCTATATCTACTATAGTAGCCGCTGTTTGTGCATTGGATGCAAGCTGACCTATCTTTACATTTAATGCAGATATTACTCCAGATATTGGCGCTGTTACAACTGTATTATCTAAATTATTTAGTGCTTGCTCATAACCTAATTGTGTCTGACTTAATTGTTCTTTTGCTTGTTTGATAGCAATTTCACTTTGATTTACTTGCTTTTTAGCCAATTCTAATTGATTTGGAGATGCAGCTAATTCTGCTTGTTCTAATTGAGATTTTGAAACTGCCCCTTCTTCATATAGTTCTCTTGTTCTTTGTAAATCTGTCTTTGCCTTTTCAAACTTTTCTTTTGCAAGTTCATAATTTGTATTTGCAGTTTCCATACCATTTTCAGCTTGTTCTACACCTTTCCTAGCTAATTCTATAGCTACATTTGCTTGATTAGCTCCATTCGATACATCTTTTTGATCTATTTTAAATAGAACATCTCCTTTATTTACTCTATCTCCAAGTGCTACATTTAAAACCTCTACAGTCCCTGGCATCTTTGGGATTACCATTACCTCTTCATTTGCCATCACAGTAGCATCAAATTTTCTCGTGTTACCTATACTATTCTTTTCTACTATCATTGTTTCAACTGGTGTATAATCTTCCTCTACCTGAGCATCTACCTCTTTATCTTTTGTACATCCTGATAATATCATTATAAAGCTAAGCATTAGCACCAATGACAAATATTTAGTATTTAATTTTTCAAACATATTTCCCCTCCTGATTAATTTCTATATTATATTTTTTATTGATTTTATATAAAAAAATGACCGACTGGTAGGTCATACTATTTAATAAGTATAATATATTTTCCAAAAAAATCAAATAGGTTTTGATAATTCTTTTGCAGTCCGTCACAAATCGACCTATCTTATAACCTTTTGAAATGAAATAATATTATAATTGTCAAGACTTGTAGAATATTTCTAAGATATTTAACCATATTGTAATAGTTTTATAATGGAATCCTAAGACAAAAGATGCTATAATTATAGAAAAGGAGTGATTATATGCTATTTAATAAGAAAAAGTGGACGTTCATTGTAGTAGTTTCTTTATTGACTGTACTGATACTTTCCTCTTTTACTTATGCTGAAAGGACTAAAAAAGTACTTGAAATGTGGTATGATAGTATGAGTATTGTATACAATGGTAAGGATGTAACTGATGATTTAAAACCATTTGTAGATAAGGATGGTAATTCATATGTTCCACTGAGAATACTTTCTACTTACTTCGATAAGGATGTAAAGTGGAATCCTTATACTTATACTGCTACAGTCACAGACAAGTCCAACAAGAATGTATCTCAATTAGAAAGTGAAATATTGATAAAAGATATTGAGATCACACGATTAGAAAAGAAAATTAAAGATTTAGAAAAAGAGTTAGAGAATAATGAAGGGTCTTTAGAGGATTTAGAAGATGATTTGAACGATGATTATGGAAGATATGAAAGAGTTGACTTTGATATCTCTCTAAAAGAAAAGAAGAAAGATGAAATAGAAGTTAGAATCGAAGTAGATTTAGATAGAGATAAATCTAGATGGAATGACCTTGATGACGACGACAGAGAAGAATTTATAGAAGATATAGTTGATGATGTATTAGATGAATATCCTGATGCAAAAGTTACTGGATACATCAGAGATTCAGATAGTAGAGATGATCTATATACTTTCTACACTAGATCTAAAGGTAGAGTGGTGATAGATCATAAAAAAGACAGAAGAAATACAAGTCTTAGAGATTTAGAAGATGATTTAGATGATGATTATTATGATTATTTTAAAGATATAACTATAGATATAGAGCTTACTGGAGATTCTGATGATGTGACATTCTTTATAAATGTTGATTATGATAAATATAAGAGAGAATGGAACAAGCTATATGATTCAGATATCAAGAAGCTTATGGCTAAAATATACGATGATATAGAAGACGAATGGAGAAAAGCTGATATAGAAGGTTATGCATACGATACAGATGATAAATCTAATTTAGCTAAATATTATAAGACAAGCTCCGGAAGTGAAAAATTTAGTAGATGGTAAATAAAAATAAATCCAACCCTAAGGGTTGGATTTATTTTTATTTGTCTTCCTCTTGTATTTATTTTAAAAATAATGTATTATATAACATATGATAACCATTATCACTTAAGCCTGATTATGAAAGGAAGATAAATATGCAAAGTACTAATTTAATTTGTCTTAAAGCAAATAAATCTTGTACCATAAAGGAGATTACAAGTTGTGGTAATGCTAGAAGAAGACTATGTGAATTAGGTTTAAATAAAGGGACTCCAGTTAAAGTTATAAAAAATGACTTCGGTCCCATCATTTTAAATATATATGGACATAAATTAGCCCTAGGTAGGGGCTTAGCTAAAAAAATACTTGTGGAATATTAATTACATCCTCACAAGTATTAATTGGAAGGGAGAAATGTTATGCATACAATTGCATTGGTAGGAAACCCTAATTCAGGGAAGACTACTCTTTTTAATGCATTAACAGGTTCAAATCAACATGTTGGAAATTGGCCTGGAGTTACAGTTGAAAAAAAAGAAGGAAAAGTTAAATATAAGGATGAATTATTTAATATTGTAGATCTACCTGGTACTTATAGTTTGGGCGCGTATTCTGAAGATGAAGTAATTTCAAGGGATTTTATTTTAAAAGGAAACCCTGATGTAGTTATAAATGTTATAGATGCAACAAATATAGAGAGAAATTTATATCTTACAACCCAAATTTTAGAAATGGATACAAAAGTAATACTTGCATTAAATATGATGGACGAAGCTAAGGCTAAGAATATTGATATAGATTTAAAAAGCCTATCTAAAAAACTAGGTGTTCCCATAATCCCCACCATCGCACTAAAGGAAAAGGGATTAGATGAATTATTAAAAGAAGCTCATGATTATATTCATAAAAGCAAGTATATAGGCAAAGACATAGAGTATGGACAAAAAGTAAATGAAGAAATAAAAGTCCTAACCCCATTATTAGATGATTTAAACTTAAATTATCCTAAAAATTGGCTGGCTTTAAAGGTTTTAGAAAAAGATCCTGCTATTTTAAATCTTCTGAAAGGAAAAGCTTCCCCTATTTTAAATAATAAAATTGAAGAATTAAAAGACTCCTCCTTTGACTATGAACTTGAAATTATAGACAAAAGATATGAGTTTATAAAAAATATATTAGTCGGTAGTCTAATTAAACCAGAAAACTATGAAGAGACCTTTATAGATAAAGTAGATCATATAATAACACATAAGTGGTTTGGACTACCAATATTTGCAATTATAATGTTTACTGTTTTTCAGCTTACATTTTTAATAGGCGAGGAACTTTTGGGAGGTTTTGCAGCATCTTTAGTAGAAGGAATAGGTAATATTTTAGTAGGACTCTTAGAGAGTATAAATGCACCGGCACTTTTTATCTCCTTTATATCTGAAGGTTTTATAGGAGGAGTTGGTACAGTTGTTGAGTTTGTACCCCTAATTATGACTCTTTATTTTTTTATAGGTATTTTGGAAGATATAGGATATATGGCAAGAGCAGCATATATAATGGATACTATAATGAGAGCATTGGGACTTCAAGGGAAAACTTTTATCTCCATGATCGTAGGTTTTGGTTGCAATGTCCCAGGAATTATGGCAACAAGAACCTTAGATAATAAAAAAGATAGGATGATAGCTCTACTTATAAATCCATTTATGTCATGTGGTGCAAGAATTCCAATATATCTAGTATTTATAGCAGCATTTTTCCCAGATAATGGGGGACTTGTAATGTTTAGTATATACTTTTTAGGAATTTTAGTAGCTTTAATAATGGGTAAAATATTTAGCAAAACCTTATTTAAAGGAGAATCCTCAGAATTTATCATGGAATTACCTCCTTATAGAATACCTGCTTTAAAATATGTCCTAAGAGATATGTGGGAGAAAGTTTGGAGCTTCTTAAAAAAGGCAGGAACTATTATATTTGCCGTAGTTTCTCTACTTTGGGTTTTCTCAAGACTTCCTCTTGGTGTAGAGCCCTATAGTCAGGAAAGTGTTTTAGGAATGGTAGGTACTTTTATAGCTCCTATATTCAAGCCTGCTGGTTTTGGAACTTGGCAAGCTAGTGTAAGCCTTTTTGCAGGTATTGCAGCTAAAGAGTCTGTAGTAGCGGTACTTGGTATGGTGTATGCTGGAGTAACTGAGGGTAAAGAACTTATAACTGCAATTCAAAATGCTTTTACTCCATTGAGTGCAGTAAGCTTTATGGTAATGGTGCTTTTATATACTCCTTGTGCAGCAGTTATAGCTACTGTAAAAAGTGAGACAAACTCGTATAAATGGGCCATATTTATGGCTTTATATACTTTCTTCTTAGGGTGGTTAGGAGCAGTTTTAGTATATCAAATAGGTAGTTTATTTATTCTTTAGGAGATGATCTTATGTTAAAAGATGTTTTAAGATCTATGGATGAATCTGGTGCTCTTTTAAAATCTAAAATTAGTAAAGATTTAAATATAAATGAATCAGTATTAGAAGATTTAATACAACAATTAATAAGAATGAATTATTTACAAGAAGATTTAGGGTCACCTACTTGCAAAACTAAATGTAGCAGCTGTGCCCTTTCTTCTTGCAATACAACCCCCATAAAGATGTACAAGATAACCTCTAAAGGAAAGGCTTTGTTAAATAAATAAACATTTATTTTAAATAAATATTTAAAATAAATGTTTAAAATAAATATATTGGGTATAATATAAATACAACCATTAACAGTATTCTTAGTTTATATCCCTTCACTTAAAATGTGATTTAAATAATGGTTGTGCAAATAAAGCTTGTTGGGGTGACTGTACTAAACATTTAGTAAAGAATTAAATGAAAAAGTAACAAGTACAAATTAATAGAGAATTAGAGATTGATTAGGAAAGATGTAAAAATAAAGTAACAAATTTAGTAAATGGTAAAAGCTCTTTATTTAAAATGTTTAAGAATGTCATAGCATTTTAAATAAAAGTAATTGAATTAAGGAGTAGGTAAGCATAGAAGAATCGATAGAATCAAAATGTTTAGGATGGTTTTGTCTCAATAAGTTTTATCTAAATTGATAGGTGATTTCCAATAATGTATATTAGGAGATCACCTATTTATATTTTTGAACTTCTAGTTGAATTTACAGGATATTTTGTCTATAATTGTCTTAATAACTTAAAAGGAGAAAAACATGAGCAAACTTAATTGGAGCGAAGAAAGAAACTTGACTATGCTGGCAGATTTTTATGAATTTACTATGGCAAATGGATATTTAGAAAATCAAATGGCAGAAAAAACAGCCTATTTTGATATGTTCTTTAGATCTATTCCTGATGATGGTGGATTTGCTATAATGGCAGGAGTCGAGCAAATAATTGACTATCTAAATAATTTAAAATTTTCAAAAGAAGACATAGATTATTTTAGAAGTAGAAACATGTTTGGAGAAAGATTTTTAAACTACTTAGAAAATTTTAAATTTTCATGTGATGTATGGGCAATTCCCGAAGGTACTCCTATATTTCCCAGAGAACCTATAGTAATAGTAAGAGGACCTGTCATCCAAGCTCAACTTATAGAAACTATGATCTTACTTACTATAAATCATCAATCTTTAATAGCAACTAAAGCAAATAGAATAGTTAGAGCAGCTGATAATCGACCTGTAATAGAATTTGGTAGTAGAAGATCTCATAGTTATGATGCAGCTATTCTAGGTGCTAGAGCTTCATATATAGGAGGCTGTTTAGGAACTGCAAATACTATTGTAGATAGAGATTTGGAAATACCTGCTTTAGGAACTATGGCACACAGTTGGATTCAAATGTTTGACTCTGAATTAGAAGCATTTAGAGCTTATGCAAGAGTTTATCCTGATGATTGCTATTTACTAGTGGATACTTATAATGTTTTAAAAACCGGTGTACCAAATGCTATAAAAACTTTCAATGAAGAAATAATACCTAGAGGTTTTAGACCTAAGGGGATCCGAATAGATAGTGGTGATATTGCCTATCTTTCTAAAGAAGCTAGAAAAATGTTGGATGATGCAGGATTTAGTGATTGTACCATAATGGCATCAAGTGGATTAGATGAATATATCATTAGAGATTTGATAAATCAAGGAGCGAAGATTGATAGCTTTGGTGTGGGTGAAAGGCTTATTACTGCGAAGTCAGAACCTATATTTGGTGGAGTATATAAGCTTACTACTATAGAAGAAAATGGTAAACTAATCCCTAAAATTAAAATAAGTGAAAATGTAGGTAAGATAACAACTCCTGGGTTTAAAAAAATATATAGACTATTTGATAAAACTACCAATAAAGCCATGGCAGATTTAATAACTCTACACGATGAAGTAGTAGATGATTCAAAGCCCTATGAGCTATTTCACCCTTTATTTACTTGGAAGAGAAAAACTCTAGATAATTTTTACGCTAAGGAATTATTGGTAAAGATATTTGAAAATGGAGTTCAAGTCTATGAGGAACCAAATATAAAAGATATAAGAGAATATTCTATGGAACAAATAGATCTTCTATGGGATGAAGTGAAGAGATTTGAAAATCCCCATGAATATATAGTGGATTTATCTAAAGACCTTTGGAATGTAAAAGACAAATTAATAAAAGAAAATCGATAAGCTAAAGCTTATCGATTTTTTTAGTCTATCTTTCCAAATACACCTAATTGATATAAGAATACCAGTACAATTCCTATAGGTGCTATATATCTGATAATTGTATAAAAAGCATTTATATATCTCACCTTTATACTACCTTCATTTGTAAGTTGATTTTCCACTGTTTTTCTATCAAAAAACCAACCTAAGAATACAACGCTTATAAGTGCTGCTGTTGTTAAAAAATAATTTGCAGTTGTATTGTCTAAAAAATCAAAGAAGTTATCCCCAAATATTTTTATATGAGATAATGGTCCTTGAGAAAGTGAAGCAAATACTCCTACAAATGTAATAGATATAAAGGATAGTATTGTGGCTTTTTTCCTCTGCATCTTAAAGCTATCTACTAGATAAGCTACTACAACCTCAAGTAGTGACATAGTACTTGTAAGGGCTGCCAATGCTAAAAGTATAAAGAATAGTATACTAAAGAAATATCCTCCTGCCATTTGATTAAATACATTTGGTAGTGTTATAAATACTAATCCAGCTCCTTGACTAGGGTCTACTCCATAAGCAAAGACTGCTGGAAATATAGCTATTCCTGCAAGTAGAGCTATTATCGTGTCCATTATAGATATCTGTAATGCAGTTTTTCCTAGATTCTCCTTTTTACCTATATAGGAACCATAAGTTATCATAATCCCCATACCAAGACTTAAAGAGTAAAAAGCATGACCTAGAGCTCCTAAGACTACCGTTCCATCTATTTTAGAAAAATCTGGCTTAAATAAAAATTTAATTCCCTCCATACTGCCTGGTAGGCTAAGGGCCTTAATATCTAATATAATAATTATTAATAATAGCATTGGTACCATTATCTTAGCAAATTTTTCGATTCCCTTTTGAACCCCTGTTGCAACTATTAATCCTGTTATTAACATAAATGTAATCTGCCAGAAAACTGGTTTAATAGGGTGTGTTATAAAGTTTACAAACATATTTTCAATACCTTCAGCTGATTGTCCTGCAAAACTATTTGTAATAGAGCTCATTACATACTCTAAAGTCCAACCTGCTACAACTCCATAATAAGATAATATAAAAAATGCTGCCAATACTCCTAGTACTCCTGATAGATACCAGGGTTTTTTAGAATCTAATTTTTTAAACGAGCCTATTGCATCGCTTTGTCCTTCTCTACCAATTACAAATTCACTTAACATCAAAGGCAATCCTATAACTGCAACTATGGCTAGGTAAATAATCAGAAAGGCACCTCCTCCATATTTACCTGTAACATAGGGAAATCTCCAAATATTTCCAAGTCCTATTGCAGATCCTATTGATGCCGCTAAAATTCCGAACCTGGAACCAAAACCTTCTCTTTTCTCCATTGTCTTTTACCTCCTTTTTTAGTATATTATTCTTACTATAAAGGGATAAAGGACTTTTGTCAAGTCTTATGAGTTATTTTTTTGTTTTTTCTCAATTTTTTGAAGAAACTTTGCAATAGTCCTCTGCACTCTTCCTCTAAGACTCCAAAATCCAACTCTACTTTATGATTAAACTTTGGATGCTCTACTAGATTTAAAACCGAACCACAACACCCTCTTTTTTCATCTTTAGCCCCTATTACTAATCTCTTTATCCTAGAATTTACTATTCCCCCTGCACACATGGCACAAGGTTCTAGTGTTACATACATGGTACAGTCTAATAATCTCCAAGCGTTAATATTTTTTGAAGCCATTTCTATAGCCATAATCTCTGCATGAGCTAATGGACTTTTTAGACTCTCCCTTTGATTATATCCATATCCTATAATATTGTTTTTATATACAATAATAGCACCTACTGGAACTTCATAGGTGCTATAAGCTTTCTTTGCCTGTATAATTGCCTGTCTCATATAAAAATTATCCATTTAAATCACCATTTGGCGCACCCGAGAGGAATTGAACCCCTGCACATGCCTTAGGAGGGCACTGCTCTATCCATCTGAGCTACGGGTGCATACTTTACCCATATATTTTACAACAATTTTAATTCATTGTCAATTATGGGTAAAAATAATTTTTTCCCCTACTTACCTAATAACCATTTATCAACTAAATCATCTAGGTTTATCCCACTGACTTCTTCGGCTATTTTTATAAAATCCTCTGTTCTTGCATTTTTATACCTATATTTATCAAAATATATTTTTAGAATTTGACTGAACTTTTCTTCTCCAACTTCATTTCTAAGTCTATCTACAAACATAGCTCCTTTTGTATACACTAGCATACTGTACTCATTCCAATTTGAAAATTTATCTAAAGATTTGTTTACAACTGTATCTCCTGTTAAATATATTTTACTGTGTTCATATCCTATTAATATATTTTCCCGAAAGTACTCTTTGCCTTTTTTTCTTCCATAGACTTCCTCTTGATATATAGTTTCTGAATAAGTTGTCAGAGCTTCATCTAACCAAGCTTCTTTTACTTGATTATTTCCAACTAAACCATACCACCACTGATGGGCTGTTTCATGTACTATAAATTGCTCTAATATATCTACCAATTTTAATCTAAAGGCATCTTCTGAAATAAAGACAATTCCAGGATACTCCATTCCTGATGGAAATTCTGTCATTACTACAGAATACACCCCATATGGATATTTTCCAAATTTTTTATTAAAAGTATTTATTGAATTTGAAGTAATTTTTAAAGTTTTCTTTATCATATCTCTATCGTAATCTAAATAATATAATTTAATATTTGTATCATCTACTTTAGTCTCTTCTATTTTAAAGTCTTTACTAGCCACAAAGGCAAAATCTCGAATCAATTCCCCTTCAATTTCATATACCTTTTTATCGTCTTTTTCCTCATTAGATATTTGATTCCCACTACTTGCAATTATAACATCCTTATCAGTCTCAATTTTTACATCATAATTATTTATATCCGAATAGAAGGGATCTCCCACCTTATAATATGGGTCTAAATTCCACCCATATTCATCATAAACACAAGCTATAGGATACCAGTTTCCAGAGTTTATCACTCTATTTCCATATCCAAATCGTTCTTGAACTGATGGGAATACTACCTTATATTCAAAAAATATATCTATTTTTTCTCCTTTTTTTAAAGGTTTATCTAATTTTATTTTAAGTATAGTTTCTAAATTTTCATCTATTTCATAATCTATATCTGCATCTCCTATAGATACTCTTCTTAAATCTATATATCCCTGTTTATAGGAATTATATAGTTTTTGATTCTCAAAAAGTATAGGTGCATCTTCTAATGTTTTGAAAGCATTGGGATAAAGATGAAAATATACTTCATTTAATTCTAATTCTCCCTTATTTATATATGTTGTAATTTGTTCTACTTTCATAGTCTTTTTTTCATAGTCTAGATCTACATTTATATTGTAATTATCTATTTTATCTAAATCTATTTCATTATGACTATTATCAATAATTGTCTGTGTTCCCAATGCCTCCTCTTTTTCACATCCAAGCAAGATAATTAAAGAGAAAAGTAATAAAATTATAAAGTTCCTTTTACTATTCAAAGTATCCCCCCAATAAAAATTTAATCCTATTTATTAGTATATTCTATATGTAAGGAAAAAATCCTTTTTTAAAATTTAATTATCCAAAAAAAATTCCCAGACTTCAAATCTGAGAACTTTTTTTATTTTACTACATGATATTATAATTTTAATTGTGGATAAGTCTATAACTTCTTTAGAAATATCCACAGATGTCCTTTCCAATTTATCAAAACTGTGGATATACTATGCTGCACTTACCTTTTTCTCTCTTTGTTTTTGTAAGACGTATACTCCAACTAGAGCTACTATACCAAAAGCATCTGTAGATAGTCCTGGTTTTAATAATAAAAGTGCTGCTGCTCCAAGTACTAGTCTTTCGTAAATCTTACAATGAGTTACTAGATAGTTTTCTACAGCTGCCGCAAGGCATACTATACCTATTATTGAAGATATTATCATTGGTATAGCACTGAAAAACGGTAAAAATACTATCTGATTATCAACTATTCCCTCTACTAAAATAAGAGATGGATCTACTGCAAAGATATAAGGAACTATAAATGCTCCTATGGCTATTTTAAATGCTTGGAAACCAGTCTTCATAGAGTTAGCACCTGCTATACCTGCACCTGCATATGCTGCCAACGCTACTGGAGGAGTTATATCTGCTACTACTCCAAAGTATAGGATAAATAAGTGAGCCGCCATTAAGTTTACACCTAAATTTAATAGAGCCGGAACAGCCATAGTTGCAAGAACTATATATTTTGCTGTAGTAGGAAGTCCCATTCCAAGTATTATTGATGCTATCATTGTGAAGAATAGAGTAAGAAGTAAATTGCCTTGAGCAAGTGTTACTATTAGCTCTGCTACTCTAAGTCCTAAACCTGTAAGTGTAACTACTCCAACTATCATACCTGCACAAGCACAAGCACAAGCTACTCCAACAGAACCCTTAGCTCCTGCTTCTAGAGCTGCAAGAATACCTTTTAATCCAAAGCTATTGTCCTTTTTAATTGCATTCGCCACTAAAGCTATCACTATACTTATTATTATTGCTATAAAAGCTGATAGAGTAGGTGTGTACTGCATAATCAATAAAGCTATAATTGAAATAAGTGGTAGAAGAAGATAACCATCATTTTTTAATATCTTTCCTAATTTAGGTAATTCTTCCCTTGGAAGTCCCTTTAATCCTAATTTAGAAGCTTCTAAATGAACCATAGTACCTACTGCAAAATAGTAAAGAGTTGCTGGAATGGCTGCTGCCGCTACTATGTGTAGATAGGGAATACTTGTGAACTCCGCCATTATAAAAGCTGCTGCACCCATTACCGGAGGCATGATTTGTCCTCCTGTTGAAGAAGCCGCCTCTACTGCACCTGCAAAATGAGGTTTATAACCTGTTTTTTTCATAAGTGGTATGGTAAATGCACCTGTAGTAACTGTATTTGCAACTGAACTACCAGATATAGAACCCATAAGTCCACTCGCTACTACTGCTGTCATTGCTGGCCCACTCTTTAAATGTCCTGTAAGAGAATAAGCTAAATCTATAAAGAATTTACCTACTCCAGTTTTATCTAAAAATGCACCAAATAATATAAACATAAATACAAATGTTGCGGATACACCTAGAGGTATACCCATTATCCCTTCTAGAGTTAAGTACATATGAGAAATTATTCTCTCTACACTGTATCCTCTATGGGCTATTAAACTTGGTAATGAAGGTCCTACCTTAGCATACAATAAAAACAGCATTGAAACTATAGGTAATTCAGGTCCTACTACCCTTCTAGTTACTTCCAAAGTTAAAATTATAGCCGTAGCACCTAAGATAAGGTCGGTAGTAGTTGCCATACCACCTTTTATAGCTACTTCTTCTACAAATATAAATAAATAACCAAATACTATAAGTACAATTCCAATAAGTACAAAATCTAATATATGCGCTCTATCTTTTCTAGATTTTTTCCGAGCAGGATACAACAATAATCCAAGGGTAAATGCAAACATTATGTGTAGAGATCTTTGCCTAGCTGATAAAAGAGTACCAAATCCTGCAGTATATAATTGAAAAATTGACATTGCTATGGCTATAACTGTAGTAGCCTTTCCCACAGGTCCTTTTAGCTTCCTAAGCCTAGATGTTTCCATATCATATTCTTCCATAAGACTCTCTACATCTCTGACTTCTTCTGAATTTGTGATATTGTTTTTATCTGTCAATTAAAACCCTCCCTTAATATAAATGATAATATAGATATACTGTCTATTTGAAATTTTATCCCAGTTCTTGGTTTTGAAAAGTCTAAAAAATCGTATTCCACATCTTCAAACATCAATTTATGGTTTGCCCTTTCAGCTCCAGTTCTATATACTAGATATTCCAAATTTTGATTGATATCATATATTTCAAATCCTTCATCTTTTAATCTAAACTTATAAGGTGTTGTGGCAGGAAGTCCTGCACCTAATGAATAAAAAAAAGAATCTGTTAAAATTATATTTTCTTCTTCTACTCTATATGTTTCTGTTACAGGGGTTAATTGCACTGAGTGAGTATACCAAATAGTAAAGATTTCATTTTCTTTAATTTTCCATGATTTTATATACTCATTTGTTTTATAATCCTTTGCTAATAAAACTTTTATAGGCACAAATGATATTATAAGTAAAAAGATACATACAATAGATAAAAATTTTATATAATTGGGTAAGGTACTGGAAATTTTTCCAATACCCCTTACCCAATTATATGATTTACTTGATTCCTTCTTCTTCATAATAACGTGCTGCACCTGGATGTAACTCTATAGGCATACCTTCTATTGCTGTCTCTAATTTAATATCATTTCCTCTAGCATGAGTGTCTATTATTGTTTGTCTTTGCTCAAATAATTGCTTGGTTAAATTATACATTAATTCCTCATCTAATTCTTCCGGAACTACTAACATTGCCATAACAGCAGCTGTGTCTCTGTCTTCATCTTGATTTTTATAAGTCCCAGCTGGAATAGTTACCTTAGTGTAGAAAGGATATTCTTCACTTAATTCTGCAATTTTAGATTCTTCTATTGGAACAACAACTATATCCGAAGTTTGACCTACTTCCGTTACTGCAGCAGTAGGAAGTCCAGCTGTTACAAAAGCTGCATCTACTTGTTTATTTTTAAGTTGATCTGCCGCCTCACCAAATGATAGATAATCTGCTTTTCCAAGATCATCATAAGTTATTCCATGAGCTCCTAATATTTGTCTAGCATTTGCCTCTGTACCTGAACCTGGGGCACCTATTGCCACTTTTTTCCCTTTTAGGTCTTCTACAGACTCTATCCCAGAATCTTTAGTTGCTATTATCTGTACCAATTCTGGATAAAGCATAGCCATACCACGAACATTTTCTATTGGTTCTTTGTCAGCAAAACTTTCAGTTCCACTGTAAGCATAATAAGTTATATCACTTTGTACAAATGCAACTTCAGTTTCTCCATTTGCCACTAAACCTATATTCTCAACAGATGCACCTGTTGATTGAGCATTTGCAGTTACCCCTTCAACATTGTCATTAAAGATTTTTGCTATTGCTCCGCCTAATGGATAATAAGTACCAGCTGTACCACCAGTAGCTATAGATATATATGTTTCTTTTACATCTGATCCACCACCATCTCCACCACCGTCTGTAGTAGTATCTCCTCCACAGCCTACAAGTAATGATGTTACTAATACAAATACCAATAGTAAAGAAATCGTTTTCTTGGACATATAAATCCCCCTCCGAATATGTTTTTTATATATTTAGCAATTTATACAATTTTCTAAATATATAATTTATTAATATTATACAATATGCAGCTAGTTTTTACCAGTGATATTTGATTAAAAATTTTTAATAATGAACCAAAGCGATAAAAAACCAGCAAATATCTGAATATTTGCTGGTTTTCGACATTCATTCTACTCTATTTAAATTTATTTTTCTAATCTATTTATATTGCCTAAATAAGGTCTCAAGGCCTCTGGTATATCTACTCCTCCATCTTCCCTTTGATAGTTTTCTAAAATTGCTGCAAAAGTTCTTCCTACAGCTAAGCCTGATCCATTTAAAGTATGAACATATTCTACATTGCCTGAATCTTCATTTCTATATCTTAGATTAGCCCTTCTAGCTTGAAAATCTTCAAAATTACTACAGCTTGAAATTTCTACATATCTATCATAACTAGGCATCCAAACTTCTATGTCATAAGTCTTAGCAGATGAAAATCCTAAGTCTCCACTACTTAAAAGTACCACTCTATATGGAATATTTAATCTCTTTAATACTTCTTCAGCATTTAATGTCAATTTTTCTAATTCATCATAAGATTCTTCTGGTTTAGCAAGCTTTACTAATTCAACCTTATCAAATTGATGATTTCTAATTAAGCCTCTAGTATCTCTCCCTGCAGCTCCTGCTTCTTGTCTAAAACATGGAGTATATCCTGTATAATAAATAGGTAGATCTTCTTCTTCTAATATTTCATCTCTATGAAGGTTTGTAAGTGGTACTTCTGCTGTTGGTACTAGGAAATAGTCTTTACTAGGTAGATGAAACATATCATCTTCAAATTTAGGAAGTTGACCTGTACCTGTCATACTATCTCTATTTACCATAAATGGTGTAAGCATTTCTGTATATCCATGCTCCTCAGTATGCAAATCTACCATAAAGTTTATTATTGCCCTCTCTAATTTCGCCCCTAAGCCTTTAAATAATGTAAATCTTGCTCCTGTAATTTTAGATGCTCTCTCAAAATCTAATATCCCTAAATCAGTACCTAAATCCCAATGGGCCTTTGGTTCAAAGTTAAACGTTTTTGGTTCTCCATGTCTTCTAATTTCAACATTATCCTCATCACTCTTTCCTATTATAACACTTTCATGGGGAGTGTTTGGAATTTCAAGAAGCATATTTCTAAGTTCTACATCTATATCCTTTACCTTAGCATTTTCATCCTTTACCTTTTGAGATAGTTCTTTCATTTCTTTAAATACTTCTTCTGTATCCTTTCCCTCTTTTTTAAGCTGTGGGATAGTTTTTGAAACTCTATTTTGTTCCGCCTTCATCTTTTCTACTTCCGCTAATATATTTCTTCTTTTTTCATCTAATTCCAAAACTTGGTCTATATTATAATTACCATTTCTCTTTGCTAAAGCTCCTTTGACTGCTTCTTTATTCATTCTAATTCTTTTAATATCTAACATTGTCTTTTCCTCCTCCTACTTTTCAACTCAGATTTGTTTGCTCGCTACGCTTGTTGTGTTAGGTCATAAAAAAACTCTCGCTCCCTAGATATAAATCTAGGGACGAGAGTTACCCGCGTTGCCACCCTAATTAACTTTTAAAGTTCACTTAAAAAGTCACAAGCTCCAGGATGGATTCAATAATTTAATCTACCAATTTCCACCAAACATTGGCTCTCTAAAAGATCTTTTTATTTACTATTTCCCTTCTACACTTTGATATTTAATTAAACTATATTATACATTATATTTTAAAAATAGTCAAACTGTAAATTTATTATATATATGACTAAATTGTAACCTAAAATTAACCAATGTGCAATATAAATATATTATGATATAATATAATGAAAATATTTTAGAAAGAGATGTTAAAATGAAAAATAAAGATATTAAAACGAAAAAAAGAAATACTATATATTCAAATTTTAAAAATAATATTATGCTTATACTTTTAGTACTAGGTGGTATTTTTAATGACTTTAGTTTAAGGGCTTTAACTCTGGGGGACGCATTTAAATTTAAGCCTGTAGTAACAAGTGTTTCAATAATACTTATTATAAGTATATTAGCTCTATTCTTAAACTATAAGAATAGAAACTATGTTTATATAATCCTATCTGGAATATTTGGATTTATAAGTGGTGCCAATTACTTATATTATAAACATTTTAATTCATTTTTATCCTTTTCCCTATTAAAACAATTTGATCAATTGGGAGATATGAAGGGTAGCTTGTATAAAACACTAGATATTGGGATAATATTGTTTTTTATACCTACTATAACTTTGATTTTGATCTTTAAAAAATTAAAGAAACTAGAGTTTTTTCAAAAGATAGAGAGTACAAAGTATAAAAAAGAAGTAATAAGACCTTTTATATTAGGTAGTATAATGCTATTTTTGGTGTCTTTGACCCTTACTTCTACAGATATAAGTAGGCTTATAAAACAGTGGAATAGGCCTTACCTAGTAGAACAACTTGGAATTTACTCCTATACTACTGCCGACTTTGTAAAAAATGCCCTTGCAAATAGCGAAGCCAAGGTAGACAATGAAGAGTTCACAAGTGAGTTAGAAAATCTAGTAGACACTAATTCTAATTCTAAGAATACTAATGAATATACAGATATATTTAAAGGCAAAGATATATATGTAATCCACTATGAAAGTGCCCAAACATTTCCTATGGATTTAGAGTTTTCTGAAGGAGAAGTCACTCCATTTTTAAACAAAATGGCTAATGAAGGATTATATTTTAATAACTTCTATCCTCAACACTCTACAGGCACAAGTAGTGATTCAGAATTTACATTTAGCACTTCTCTACTTCCTGTAAATAATGGTACAGTTTTTATGACTCATGCAGATAGAGAGTATGTAACTATCCAAAAATTACTTAAAGAACAAGGTTATTACACCTTAAGTATGCATGGTAATAATGGAGATTTTTGGAATAGAAATATAATGCATAAAACTTTAGGTTATGACAGATTTTTCAATAAACAGGATTATATAATAGATGAAGAAATAGGTCTAGGACTTAGTGATAAATCATTTTTTAAACAATCTATTGAAAAGTTAAAGGTAATAAAGGAAGAAACAAATATGCCTATAATGGCAACTTTGATAACTCTTTCAAATCACTTCCCATTTGATGATTTAGAAAAATATGGTGAATTCACAGTAGATTATTTAGAAGACACAGCTATAGGAAATTACTTAAAATCCTATCACTATGCTGATATGGCCCTTGAGAGCTTCATAAATGGGATGGATGAACAAGGACTTTTAGATAATGCAATTGTAGTTTTATATGGAGATCATCATGCTAAAATATCTAAAGATGATTATGAAAAGATATATAATTACGATAAAGATTTAGAAGTTTTTAAAGATAAAGAAGATCCTGAATATGTTAAAATCAACAAATCCTATTTAAAACAAATAAGAAAAACTCCACTTGTAATATGGTCAAAGGATAAAACTATAACAGCTAAAATAGATAAACCTATGGGAATGGTAGATGTATTTCCAACCCTAGCAAATATGGTAGGAATATTTAATCCATATCAAATAGGAAAGGATATATTTAGTGTAGAACAAAACAAAGTATCATTTCCTAATGGAGACTTTGTAGATGAAAATCACTATTACTTTGCATCTAATTCTAAAACTTATGATTTAGAGACAAATTTATTAGTGGAGGACGAAAATTTAAAGGAAGAGTTTTTAATAGCAAGTCAAGAGACAGAACAAAAAATTGATATCTCTTACAATATTATAAATAATGATTTAATAAAATTTTATAATTATCTACTTGCTAATAACAAGCCAAAGAAACCTATAGAGATACAAATTGATGATTTACAAGTTGATGATTTACAAATTGATGATTTGCAAAGTTAAAGAGACCTATCTTAGGTCTCTTTAATATTTTATCCTATTCCTCCATATATAACTCCCATTATATATATAAATATAGTCGTTCCTACAAATAGATACTTTGTCATGGGTTCAAACCAAGGACCTATCTTTTCCTTTCTACCCATTTGAACTGATTCTCTTGCAAAATCTACTCCTGCTACCCAGAAGAATACTACTCCTGCAAGTAGTGCTCCCATTGGAATTACATATATAGATAATACATCCATCCAAATTGAAACTATATCTCCATTTTCTATAAATATTCCTACAAGTGCAGTAAGACCTATTATTGTAGCTACTGCTTTAAATCTAGACATTTTAAACTTATCTTGTAATGCCTCTATAGGGGTTTCCATAAGATTCATAAGTGAAGTAACTGCTGCAAAGAATACAGCTACAAAAAATACTATAGCAAATATATTTCCAAGGGGCATCTGTTTAAATACCTCTGGGAGTGTCATAAACATTAGCGGTGGTCCAGATGCTGGATCTAGATTATATGCGAATACTGATGGTATTACTACTAATGCTGCAAGCATAGCTGCTATAACATCAAATATTGCTATATACTTTGCACTATCAATTATATCTTCACTCTTTTTAAGGTATGATCCATATACTACTGTGCCTGAGCCTGCTAAAGAAAGAGAGAAAAAAGCTTGACCAAGTGCATATACCCATGTTTTTACATCTAATAAAGCTCCCCATCTTGGTAAAAACATGAATTTATATCCTTCAACTGCTCCTGGTAAAAAGGCTACTCTCATGGCTAATATTAAAAATAGTGCAAAAAATGTAGGCATAAGGATTTTATTTACTTTTTCTATTCCTGAAGATACTCCTAAGGATAAAATAATAAGCAATACCCCTAGACCAGCTAAATGCCAAACTATACTTCCAAAGGGTCCTGCAATTTCTACAAAGTACATTACGCTATCTGGAGCATTTATCATAGACCCTGTAAAGGATCCGATTAAGAATCTCAATATCCAGCCTACTACTACAGAATATCCTATTGCAATACCTAAAGAACCTATTACAGGGACCATTCCTATTACTCCACCATAATCTTTTCCTCTCATCTTAAAAGCTTTTTTAAAAGCTCCTAATGGCCCTGCTCCCATAGCTCTACCAAAGGACATTTCTCCTATTACTCCAATATAACCAATAAGTCCAACAAATATGAAATATGGTATTAAAAATGCAGCTCCCCCAAACTGTCCAACTCTATATGGAAATAGCCATATATTGCCCATACCTACAGCTGAACCCACACAAGCTAAAATGAAGCCAAACTTTGTACCAAATGTTTCTCTGTTATCATTTTCAAGACTTACAGAATCATTAATCCCCCTGTTTTTATCCACCATAGACCCTCTCCCTTATATATTTTTTATATTTATATGGATAATGATTAATCATTATCCATATAAATTATAATTCTTATTTAAGTGGTTCTAAACTTGCTTGGAAATGACGAAGTACTTCTGGTTCCCAGGTAATCCTATAACCTTTAACTTCACTCCCTCTTTCTTTAATAGCAATAAGTGCATCTGCCATTATATCTATGTGAGATTGAGTATATACTCTTCTTGGAATTGCAAGTCTTGTAAATTCAAAATCTGCCTTAAGTTGCTTTCCAGTATCTGGATCATTACCAAGCATGAATGAACCTATATCACAGGTTCTAATTCCTGATTCTTTATATAATTCTACAGCTAAAGCTTGCCCTGGATATTCATTATATGGAATATGAGGTAATAATGCTTTCGCATCTACGAATACTCCATGTCCTCCTACTGGTGATTGATAAGCTATCCCAGCATCATCCAATCTAGAAGCAAGATATTCCATTTGCCCATGTCTATAAGCTAGGTAGTCTTCATTTAAACCTTCGTGGAGTCCTATTGATAGAGCTTCAAGATCTCTTCCTGATAAACCACCGTAAGTAGTGAATCCTTCAAATGATATGGTTCTTCCCTTTACCTTTTGGTATAACTCTGCATCATCTTTAATTGCAAGTAATCCACCCATGTTCACTATAGCGTCTTTTTTAGCACTCATAGTAAATATGTCTGCATAACTAAACATTTCTTTTGTTATCTCTTTAATCGACTTATCACTATATCCTTCTTCTCTTAATTTTACAAAATAAGCATTTTCTGCAAACCTAGCAGCATCTATTACAAGAGTTATTCCATGTTTCTTACATATTTCTGAAACTTCCTTCATATTCTTCATAGATACTGGTTGACCGCCAGCTGAGTTATTAGTAATAGTCATTACAACTGCTCCAATTTTCTCTTTTCCATGTTCATTTATTAGTCCCTCTAATCTTTCAACATCCATATTCCCTTTAAAAGGAACCCTAAGTGATGGATCTGTAGCTTCTTTAACTACACAGTCAATTGCCCTTGCTCCTGCTAGTTCAACATGAGCTCTTGTAGTATCAAAGAACATATTAGATATTCCATACTTTCCTTCTCCTAATAAAAGTTCAAACAATACTTTTTCAGCTGCACGTCCTTGATGAACTGGTTGTATAAATTCGTACCCAAATATATCTTGACAGGTTTCTACTAAATTAAAGTAACTTCTTCCACCAGCATATGCCTCGTCTCCACGCATAACTCCAGCCCATTGTATATCACTCATAGCATTAGTTCCACTATCTGTTAAAAGGTCAATATAAACATCTTCACCTTTAAGGCTGAATAAATTATATTTAGCTTCTTTAATCTTTTGTTCCCTCTCTTCCCTTGTCAACATCTTAATAGGCTCCACCATTTTAATTCTAAATGGTTCTGGTACATATTTTACAGTCATTATTAAAACCCCCATTTTTATAATTAGATTTTGAATTTATTGAAGATACTTAAATTTCCAACAATTCAATCTTTAATAAAATATTATCACCATTATAATAATTTGTCAAGTAAGTTTATAAAATTTTCTAATTATCAAATTGCTAACAATAAGGTAAAGAAATCTATAGATATATAAATTGATTATTTACAAGGCTAAAGAGATCGACCTTAGGTCTCTTTTTGCATTATTAAGATGAAAGTCAATTGTCATTGTGATAAAATTGATTTATAGGGTTATGAATACAGAAATGGAGCTGACACAATGGATAATAAAACAAAATCCCAATATATCTTATTAGCAGAATTCTTAACTAAGACATTGGGTTCAGAATACGAAATAGCACTACATGATATAGATGGTGAGAAAGATAGTATAATCTATCTTTCTAACTCTCATATAAGTGGTAGAAGTATAGAAGAGCCTTTAGGAGATAAAAATTTTAAATTTATATCTGATACTACTATTTCAAACAACAACTATATTGTAAGTAATCAAGGTATAACTAAAAATAACAAAGTAATCCGTTCGTCTTCCTTCTTTATAAAAGACAAGGACAATAATCTAACTGGTATGCTATGTATCAATTTCGATGGAAGTAAATATGTGAACCTCTCTAAAAAGATATTGAGACTTACTCAGATGGAGAACGCTTCTATTGAGAGCGATTCACTACATACTTCAGAGTTCATGGAAAATATCCCAAATTCTATTGCAAATGTAACTGATGATCTTTTAGAAGAAAATTTCGACTATTTAGATATACCCCCAAGTAGGCTAAATCAAGAAGAAAAAATAGATATTGTAAGACAGTTAAATGAAAAGGGTGTTTTTAAATTAAAAGGAGCTGTAAACGAAGTAGCCCAGAAGCTAGAAGTTTCAACCCCTACCCTATATAGATATATACGAAAAGTATCAAAATAAAAACAGAACAGAGTGACTAAAACTCTGCTCTGTTTTTATTTTTATCCTATTCCTCCATATATAACTCCCATTATATATATAAATATAGTTGTTCCTACAAATAGATATTTTGTCATGGGTTCAAACCAAGGACCTATCTTTTCCTTTCTACCCATTTGAACTGATTCTCTTGCAAAATCTACTCCTGCTACCCAGAAGAATACTACTCCTGCAAGTAGTGCTCCCATTGGAATTACATATATAGATAATACATCCATCCAAATCGAAACTATATCTCCATTTTCTATAAATATTCCCACGAATGCAGTAAGACCTATTATTGTAGCTACTGCTTTAAATCTAGACATTTTAAACTTATCTTGTAATGCTTCTATAGGGGTTTCCATAAGATTCATAAGTGAAGTAACTGCTGCAAAGAATACAGCTACAAAAAATACCATAGCAAATATATTTCCAAGGGGCATCTGTTTAAATACCTCTGGCAGTGTCATAAACATTAGTGGTGGTCCAGATGCTGGATCTAGATTATATGCAAATACTGATGGTATTACTACTAATGCTGCAAGCATAGCTGCTATAACATCAAATATTGCTATATACTTTGCACTATCAATTATATCTTCACTCTTTTTAAGGTATGATCCATATACTACTGTGCCTGAGCCTGCTAAAGAAAGAGAAAAAAAAGCTTGACCAAGTGCATATACCCATGTTTTTACATCTAATAAAGCTCCCCATCTTGGTAAAAACATGAATTTATATCCTTCAACTGCTCCTGGTAAAAAGGCTACTCTCATGGCTAATATTAAAAATAGTGCAAAAAATGTAGGCATAAGGATTTTATTTACTTTTTCTATTCCTGAAGATACTCCTAAGGATAAAATAATAAGCAATACCCCTAGACCAGCTAAATGCCAAACTATACTTCCAAAGGGTCCTGCAATTTCTACAAAGTACATTACGCTATCTGGAGCATTTATCATAGACCCTGTAAAGGATCCGATTAAGAATCTCAATATCCAGCCTACTACTACAGAATATCCTATTGCAATACCTAAAGAACCTATTACAGGGACCATTCCTATTACTCCACCATAATCTTTTCCTCTCATCTTAAAAGCTTTTTTAAAAGCTCCTAATGGCCCTGCTCCCATAGCTCTACCAAAGGACATTTCTCCTATTACTCCAATATAACCAATAAGTCCAACAAATAAAACATAAGGTATTATAAATGCTACTCCTCCAAACTGTCCAACTCTATATGGAAATAGCCATATATTGCCCATACCTACAGCTGAACCCACACAAGCTAAAATAGATCCAAATTTACTACCAAAACTATCTCTCCTTGCCATTATATCACTCCTCAAACTTTGTATTTAAATACAAAAAAACCTCCATCCTAAATAATAGGACGAAGGTTGAGTTCGCGTTGCCACCTAAGTTATACAAAAAAATTGTATCTCTCTTTATGGGATACTTTCATATCCTGTCCTCAGATAACGGTAGGCTTCCGACTAGGTATACTCTCAATAGATTTCAACCTGTTTCTATAGAGTCCATTCAATAAAATTATCTTTGCCAAAGTCCCACCTATCTTTAGCTCTCTTTGAAAGAAACATTTATCTACTCTTCTCTATAATAGAATTTTTGTATTTTGACTATTATATCAAGTATCTAGAATAATTGCAATAGTTATTTTAGATTTTTTCATATTTCTATCAAAAAAGACCTAGAGTTTAATCTAGGTCTTTAAATGTTTTATTCTTATTCGCTTTCTTCCCATTTAGTTGCTCTACCAATTGCTTTTTTCCATCCTCCATATAACTTGGCTCTTTTATCTTCTTCCATAGTTGAATTAAATACTCTATCTACACTCCATCTATTTGTAATATCATCTTTATTTTTCCAGAAGCCTACTGCAAGTCCTGCAAGATAAGCAGCTCCTAATGCTGTGGTTTCAGTAACTTTAGGTCTATGAACTGGAACATTTAAGATATCTGATTGGAAATCCATTAGGAAGTTGTTTGCAACTGCTCCTCCATCTACTTTTAGAGTCTTTAGATCTATGCCAGAGTCTTCTTCCATAGCCTCTAGTACGTCTTTAGTTTGATATGCTATAGATTCTAAGGCTGCTCTTATTATATGATTTCTATTAGTACCTCTAGTAAGACCTACCATAGTACCTCTAGCATACATATCCCAATAAGGAGCACCAAGTCCTACAAAAGCTGGCACTAGATATACTCCACCTGTATCATCTACCTTACTAGCAAAGTATTCTGTATCCTTTGCATCATGAACTATTTGAAGTTCATCTCGTAGCCACTGTACCACAGCTCCTGCTACAAATATACTTCCCTCAAGCGCATATTCTACCTTACCATCAATTCCCCAAGCAATTGTAGTAAGTAGTCCATTTTGAGAAGGTATCATTTCTTCTCCTGTATTCATAAGCATGAAGCACCCAGTTCCATAAGTGTTTTTAGCCATACCAGGCTCAAAACATGCTTGCCCAAATAATGCTGCTTGTTGATCCCCTGCTATACCAGCTATAGGAATTTCTGCTCCACCAAATGTGTGAGGATCTGTTACCCCATAAACTTCACTTGAATTTCTTACTTCAGGAAGCATAGAAACAGGTATATCCAATTCTTTTAATAGTTTTTCATCCCATTTTAAATCTTTTATATTATAGATCATAGTTCTGGAAGCGTTTGTATAATCAGTTACATGTACCTCTCCGCGAGTTAGATTCCATATAAGCCAAGTGTCTATATTTCCAAATAATAATTCTCCTCTCTCAGCCTTTTCTCTAGCTCCTTCCACATTATCCAATATCCATTTAATCTTAGTTCCAGAAAAATAAGCATCTATCAAAAGTCCTGTATTTTCTTTTACATAATTGTCAAGTCCCCTTGATTTTAAATCATCACATATACTTGCAGTTCTTCTACACTGCCATACTATAGCGTTGTAAACAGGTTTTCCAGTATTTTTATCCCATACTACTGTTGTCTCCCTTTGATTTGTAATCCCTATTGCTGCTATTTCATCTGGCCTAATACCTGCTGTTTCTAATACTTCTCTTGCAACTCCTGATTGAGTACCCCAAATTTCCATAGGGTCATGCTCTACCCAACCACTTTTTGGATATATTTGCGTAAACTCATTTTGTGCTACCTTTACTATTTCACCTTCATTATTAAATATTATGGCTCTAGAGCTAGTTGTCCCTTGATCAAATGCTAATATATATTTTTTATCCAAAATATTTTCCCCCTTTGTCTATTTTAATATTATACCCATATGTTTAAAAAGAACTTAAATATAAATGCGCCAAGTACTCCACCTATAATAGGTCCTACTATTGGAACCCAAGCATAAGACCAGTCCCCATCTCTCTTTCCTGGAATTGGAAGTATAGCATGGGCAATTCTTGGTCCCAAATCTCTTGCTGGGTTTATAGCATATCCTGTAGGCCCACCAAGACTTAGACCTATAGCCCAAACAAGTACACCTACTAAAAATGTTCCAAGTGCTCCCATTTCATTATTACTATGAGTGATACCCATTATTCCTGCAACTAATATAGCTGTTCCTATTATTTCAGTTATAAGGTTAGAACCAGTATTTCTAATAGCAGGAGCTGTTGAAAAGACACCAAGTTTTGCATCAGGGTCTTCTGTTATAGCAAAATGATCTTTAAAAGCTAAATATACAATTATTGCTCCACCCATAGCCCCAAGTATTTGAGCTACTATATAACCTGGTACTAGGCTCCATGGAAAATCTCCAACTGTTGCTAATCCAATTGTTAATGCTGGATTAAGATGAGCTCCACTTACCCAACCTGTCATATAAGCCGCTATTGCAACACCAAAACCCCAGCCTGTAGCTATTACCATCCAACCTGCATTCTCTGCCTTTGAATCCTTTAAGACCACATTAGCTACAACTCCCGCTCCAAATAAGATAAGCACTAAGGTCCCTAAAAATTCCGCACTGTACATTGCCATGTTTGACATTTTTCTTCCCCCTTTATTTAATAAACAAGCAATTCTGACCTTATATTTCTTCCCACCCCCTACATCTTTTTTTATTTATATTCATTTGTTTACTTTAATATCACCATTATTTTTGTGTAAAAAAAAACCATAATTAGCCCTTTCTTCAGAAAGGCTTTATTATGGTATCTCTTCTCTCTACCAATATATTAAATTACTATTAATGTATCATATTCAATAAACAGATGAAATATTCTGAATATTTTAATGTTTACCCATTTTTATTGTATCTAAAAAGCTTGAATTGTTGGAAACTCAAGCTTTTTTTGTTTTACATATACCAAACATCTTTATTACTAGTAGATATTCCTACTGCACCTGCATTTAAACTGTCAATTACATCTATTTTATCTCTTATTAATCCTCCTGCCACTATTGGAATCCTAGTTTCTTCTCCTACTTCTTTTATAATTTTAGGCATTATTCCTGGAAGGATTTCCACTGCATCCGGTCTTATATCTCTAATGGACTTTATTCCTGATTCTAAATTTAATGAGTCTAGTAAAAATAGCCTCTGAATTGTAAAAATATTTAACCGTTTTGCTGCCTTCACAAGATTACTTTTAGTTGTTATGATTCCATCTGGACGAATAAATTGATTTATATACTTTAACGCTGTAATATCTCTTGAAAATCCTCCCATTAAATCTATATGAACATATACTAATTTATCATTTTCTCTCAAACGATTTACAATATTTTCTATATTTAATATATCTCCAGCTAATAAAAATACTATTTTGCAAGGTGAATTAATCACATCATCTACCTTTTTTATATCGCTTATAGCTGCTATAACAGGATTATCATATAAATCTGTAAAAAAGTTCCTACTCATATTTTAGCCCCCATAATAATTACATGTGTTTTAACTCTTTTGTTTAATTTTACCTTAATTATAGCATTCATGCAAATACAGATCAGATACTATCTGTATTTAAACTACTTCCACCGTCAATTTTAATGCATTTTCTCCTTTTAATATCTTTGAATCTAGTACAAGTCTTTCCATCTCACTGGGGATCATATATCGTTTCTTAATTTCTCTTATCTTCACTCCATCTAATTTCAATTGAATTTTAGAATCCATATAGATATCACGAACCCTTACAAAAAATTCTAATGCACCCTCTACATTATCTATTCTAACTCTTTGAGGAACTATAGAGCCAATTCCATTGCCAGGTACAATCTCTATATAGTTTTCATCTCTAGCCAATTCATTTTTAACATACTTCGCCGCACTTTTTCCTGCTTTTCTACTCTCTTGTGTCACATAATCTACTATATCATGTACATGCAGTACATTCCCGCAGGCAAATATTCCCTCTATATCAGTTTCCATAGCCTCATTTACTATAGGTCCACCAGTATTTCTATCTAGATTAATTCCTACATCTCTAGAAAGTTCATTTTCTGGAATAAGCCCTACTGAAAGCAAAACTGTATCACATTCATATAGTTTTTCTGTTCCCGGTATAGGTCTTTTCTTCTCATCAGTTTCTGCCACAACTACACTTTCTACTCTATCTTTACCATTTATCTTTACTATTGTATGCCTTAACATAAGTGGTATGTCATAATCTTCTAAACATTGTACAACATTTCTAGAAAGTCCTGCTGCATATCCACCTCTAGCCAATGCTCCTATTACCTCTGCCCCTTCAAGTACTAATCTCCTGGCCATAATAAGCCCTATATCACCTGTTCCCAGTATTATAACTTTTTTCCCTACCATATAGCCTTCCATATTTATAAGTCGCTGTGCAAGCCCTGCATTATATACACCTACAGGTCTTGAACCTGGAATATTTACAGCACCTCTAGTTCTTTCTCTACAACCCATTGCTAAGATTATAGCTTTTGCTTGAATATTTATTAACCCATCCCTAGTATTTATAGCACTTACAACTTTATCCTCTGTAATATCTAAAACCATTGTGTCTAATTTATACTCTATATCTAAATCTTTTAGTTCTTGTATAAATCGTTCTGCATACTCAGGTCCTGTAAGTTCTTCTTTAAAGACTTGAATTCCAAATCCGTTGTGAATACACTGTTGTAATATCCCACCTAATTCCCTGTCTCTTTCTATAACCAATATACTTTCTATTCCATTTTGCTTTGCCTCTATGGCAGCTGCTAAACCTGCTGGTCCTCCTCCTACAACCACAATATCATAATTCAGCATATAATCATCTCCTAGCTTTTATTTAGTTTGTTCAAGGGCAACATTGGAACTTGGACCATCTTTAACTATCTCAGTAATATCTTTACCTAGCTCTCTTGCCAAAATTTCCATAACTCTTGGCTGACAAAATCCACCTTGGCATCTTCCCATTCCTGCTCTTACCCTTCTCTTGATTCCATCTATAGTCCTTCCTCCTGCTTTTCTGTGAATAGCATCTACAATTTCACCTTCAGTAATGTTTTCACATCTACATATGATTCTTCCATACCTTGGATCTTTTTTAATAATTTCACGTTTTTCTTCATCACTTAAGTCCATAAAATATATCATTTCTCTTCTTTTAGGATTGAAATCTTCTTTTTCTTTTAAATTTCCATTTATATTTTTTACTAAATTTACAACATATTTTGCTATGGCAGGTGATGCTGAAAGTCCAGGAGATTCTATACCTGCAACATCTATAAATCCTTTAGAGTCTTCTACTTCCTTGATGATAAAATCACCTGTATCCGGTGATGCCCTTAATCCTGAAAAAGATGTAATTACAGCATTAAATGGTATCTTATCCGTTGTCTTTTTAGCTGTATTTTTTACATAGTCTAATCTATCCCCACTTGTTTCTATATTTTCTTTATCATTTATATTCTCAGAATCAGGTCCTACTAGGAGATTTCCATGTACAGTAGGTAATACTACTACCCCTTTACCTTTATCCGTTGGACACTGGAATACAACCCTATTTACTAAATCTCCAGCACTCTTATCTAATAAAAAGTATTGACCTCTTCTTGGGTTTATTTTAAACTCAGGCTCTGCAACCATATTATGAATTTTATCAGCATATACTCCTGCAGCATTTATTACATATTTTGTTTTTATTTCCTTATCTTTTGTATAAACTCTATATCCTTCTTCCATCTTTTCTATATTAATTACTTCCGAGTTTAAAGACAATTCAACTCCATTTTCCATTGCATTTTCAGCTAAAGCAATAGCTAATTCCCATGGTCCTACAATACCTGCGGTAGATGAAAGTAAAGCTCCTGCTATTTCAGTATTTAGATTTGGCTCTAAGCTCAATAATTCTTCCCTATCTAATATCTTCAGTTCAGGGACTTTATTTTCAATCCCCCTATTATATATCTCCCTAATAGTAGACATTTCATCCTTATTAAGAGCTATGACTAATGAACCTATTCTTTTAAATGGAACATCTAATTCTTCACATATCTCTCCCATCATTTGATTTCCTTCTACATTAAATCTAGCCTTCATAGATCCTGGTTTTGCGTCATACCCCCCATGTATTATGGCACTATTAGCTTTTGTAGTCCCATTGGATATATCATTTTCTTTTTCTAATAATAAAACTTTTAAATCATATCTTGACAATTCTCTAGCTATAAATGTGCCAATTATACCTGCACCAATAATTGTAATATCATACATATCATTTATCCTCCTTTTTTTATCTAAATTAAAGAACCACAATTAAATCTTCTTTCAAAGACAATATGTGGTTCTCCTATTCTCGACCAAATATTAAATTATATTTTAATTTTCCCACTTTATTATTTCTACTCCTTCTACATCAAGTATTTGGTTTTCCAAATCTTCATAATTAAAATCTTCATTTGCTAACAATGTAAACTCTAATTCTACAGTCTCATGTTCTAAATCTGCTTCATTGATTGCAGTTGCTAATAAATAACTATATTGTCTTTTGCATTTATCAATTAATATGTTTTTTATAGAGATATTATTCTTCTCAAATACCAAACCTAAATCTGTGAGGAGTTTTGCCCTTTCACTACAATATAAGGAAACTACCTTATGTCTATTGTTAAAGGACCTATTTTGTATTCTACTTAAAGAACCAAGTGATATAAATGCAATTATAGAAGCTGTCAATCCCCCTAGGTAAAACCCTGCTCCAATGGATAAGCCTATTCCTCCACAAACCCAAAGACTAGCTGCAGTGGTTAACCCCTTTATATTGTTTCCAACCATGACAATTGTCCCTGCTCCTAAAAAACCTATGCCACTTACGATTTGGGATGCTAATCGAGCAGGATCTTCTATACTATTTGCAAACCCAAATCCCTGGGTAGAAATTAATGTTACCAAGGCTGCTCCTAAGCTTACTAGTATATGGGTCCTAAACCCTGCAGGTTTATTACTAGATTCTCTTTCTATCCCGATTAGTCCTCCAACTACCATTGATAACAAGAGTCTTAATATTAGTTCAGCATTGCTAATCATCTATTCCCCCCTTAAATAATAAAACACCATAATTATATCTTCCTAGGAAGATATAATTATGGCTCTCATTTTCTCTAACCCGATATTTATTTTTTTATTATACTAAATCTACCATATCCTTTATAGAATCAAATGTATAATCTGCTCTAATCTCACTGTTTTTATAATCTTCTTCTTTAGTTTCACCAGAGTAGACCAAGCAAGTACTTATCCCTGCATTTTCCCCTGTCTTAATATCTGTATACAATCTATCTCCAACCATTACTATATCTTCTCTAAGTAAATTATATTTTAGTAGAATACTTTCTATTATATATTTATTAGGTTTTCCTATTACTTTTGGAGTTTTTCCAGTTGAAGCTTCTATAAATGCAGCCATTGCTCCTGCATCTGGCATAAATTTATCCTCTGGAAGTGGACAATTAAAATCAGGATGTGTAGCTATATACTCTACTCCTTCAGAGATATATTCACATGCTCCCCATAATTTTTCATAAGTCAATGTAGTGTCAAACCCTAGGACTACATAATCTATATTTTTATTTCTCTCTTTTTCTAAAATAAAGCCTTCTCTTTCAAATTCCTCTTCTAAAGCCTTAGTTCCTAACAAATAAACCCTAGCCCCTGGTTTTTCCTTTTTTAAATACATAATAGTTGCTTCACCGGAGGTAAATACCTCTTCCTCATCAGCATCTATTCCCAATTTATTTAACTTTTCCACATAGATTTTTTTATTTTTAGATGAATTATTCGTAAGAAATATATATCTTTTTTCTTTCCTTTTTACAGCTTCTAAAAAATCCTTTGCTCCATCTATCAGTTGATCTCCTAAATAAATAGTTCCATCCATATCTAATAAAAATATAGTCTTTTCTTTTAGTTCTTTCAATGTAACCTCCTTTAGATTCTAGACTTATTTAAACAAGTTTAAAGTAATAAGTGCAACATCTTCAGAATAAGTAACTACAATTAATACTACTACTAATGCAATTATAAACGGCCAAACTTCTTTTATGAAATCTTCTAATTTTACACCTACAATTGTACATACTGTAAACATCATGGATCCAAAAGGCGGAGTAATTCCTCCAATCATAATATTTACAATAAATATCATTCCAAAATGTAATGGATCTACTCCAAATACTTTGACTGCTGGTACTAATAAAGGTGCTAATATTACTAGAGCTGCTCCACCTTCAATAAACATACCTATGAATAGTAGTAATAGATTTATTACCATTAATAATACAAATGTACTATCAGTCATACTCACAAGTGCTTCAGTTATCATTTGTGGAATTCTTTCTAATGTAAGATAGTATCCAAACACTTTTGCACTTGCAATTATAATCATTACTGCACCAGTACTCTTTACAGTCTCCATAAGTATTATAGGTATATGCTTTAACTTTAATTTTTTATATACGAAAAATCCTACTAAAGCCGCAAATAATACTGCCATTCCTCCTGCTTCTGTTGGAGTAAATACTCCAAATCTCATTCCCATAATTATTCCAAAGGGAATAAATAATGACCAAATAGACTTTATAAACTGCTTGAAAATTTCACCTATAGATGCCTTTTTTTCTCTACTTGGTTTATATCCTCTTTTTAAGGCAATAATATGAACAGTTATCATCAAAGCTCCAGTCATAAGTATCCCTGGAGTATATGCTGCTAAAAACATATCTCCAACTGAAATATTTGCAATTATTGCGTATAAAATTAAATTTGTTCCCGGTGGTATTACTGGACTTACTGCTGATGATGCTGCAGTTATGGCAGCGGAAAATGGTTTTGAAAATCCTTTTTTTACCATTTCAGGAACTAATATTTTAGATTGCATAGCTGCATCTGCATTTGCAGAGCCTGAGATTCCACCCATTAATGTACTCAAAAGTACATTAACCTGAGCTAAACCTCCTCTAGTATGTCCTACTAGAACTTCTGCAAAATTCATCAAAGCTTCACTAATCCCTGAATAGTTCATTACAGAACCTACCATAATAAAGAAAGGTACTGCTAAGTAGGGAAATGATTCTATTGAAGTTACAAATTGTTGAATTACCATTTCCATAGGCATTATATTGTTAATAAATATAAAATAAAATAAGGAAGATCCCATAAGAGCAAATGCTATTGGTATATTTAAAAAGAATAAAATAAATAAGACTATAATTGGATAAATGGCTTCCATTCATCTTCACCTCTCTCTAATTATTATCATCTGTCGTTAAAAATGTCTTTTTGAAATTCTCTATTAAGAAATAAATTGAATATATTGTTATTAGTCCAAAAGCGATAACTATTCCTGCATTTATATATTTATAAGATATTTCCAAAGCTGCTGTTATCTTAGTAGAGCCTGATACATATTTATAACTAAAGAAAAACATAAAACCAGATAAAACAGTTAAAATTATTGAAGTTATAAATTCTACTATAGCTCTTCCCCTTTCAGGTAGTAGAACAACTAGTGCTTCTACACCTATTAGATGTCTAGTTTTATAGGCATTGGCAACTCCTAAAAATATAACCCACACAAAGGCACCTACTGCAACTTCTTCAGCCCAATAATATGTAAAATTCAAAACATATCTAGTAAATACATTCATTATTACTATGACAGTAGTAATAGATAGAAATATACTGCCTAAATAAAGCTCAAAGTTTTTTCTCAATCCTTTGAAAAGATTATTCATGCTTACTTCCTCCCACAAATATCAATTTATAGTTGGAAGGAAACCCCTCCCAACTATATTTGTCTAATGCTATCTTCTAATTTACTTTATTTGTTTTTTATTACTTCTAACTCTTTCATTATTTCATCATAAATTCCAGGAGTCCATTTATCAAACTTAGTAAATACTGGAGCTGTAGCTTCCATAAAAGCATCTGTGTCTACTTCGTGGAAATTTACACCTGCATCTTTTAATTTTTCTGCATATTCTTCTTCTAATTTAATAGTTTCAGCTAAGTTGTCATCTCTACCATTTTGGAACTCTTCTTCTATAATAGTTCTTTGTTCTTCACTTAATTCATCCCAAAGTTTAGTTGAAATAGTAACTGCAGAAACTCCTAGTAAGTGATTTGTCAATGAATATTCTTTTACATTCTCATATTGTCCAGTTCCCCAATAAGTCATTATTGAACCTTCTACACCATTTATTACGCCTTGTTGAATTGCAGCGTAAGTATCTGGATAAGGCATTGCAACTGGATTACCACCCATAGCTTCTATAGTATAAGTGTAAAGCTGACTGGTTGGTACCCTTATATTTAATCCATCCATATCTTCTGGAGTTTTAATAGGCTTATCAGTCATCATACTTCTAAATCCAAATACCCAATCTAAAGAAAGAACTTTTACACCATGGTCATCTTCTAACTTTTGGTTTAAACCCTTAACTAATGGAGTTTGCATCATTGCAAAATACTCATCAAAAGACTTGTATAAAAACGGTCCAGTTACAGCATTATAATCTGGCACATAGTCACCTAAGAAGTTCACACCATCTACTAATATCCAGTCAGATCCTTGAACTACTTGCTCCATACCATCTTTACCTATTGGTAATACTCCACCTGTAAACAATTGTAATTCTAATGAACCATTACTTCTTTCATTTACAGCCTCTACTACTTTTTTAAGAGATTTAGCAGTTTGCTCTTCATCTACAAACTTTGTACTAACCTTAATAACTTTCTTTTCTACCTTTTCACCAGCATCTCCACCATCAGTAGGGGTATCCGCATCTGTTCCACCACAAGCTACTAAGGACAGAGTCATGGCTAATACTAATAAAATTGCTAAAAACTTTTTCATTCATCTTCCTCCTTTTTCTAATGTATTGTAAATATCTACTTTATATTCTTACCTGACATTTTAAGTTTAAATTTGTCAGATGAAATAGTAGCAATTCAAAGAAAACGATTTCATGTGTATTCTATTGCAAAAAATTAATCCATACTTCTTGAAGCAATTAAATTTACATCCGAATCAAATATATTTGACTTAATTATCTCTCCCATTTTAACTGGTGCTTCTAATTCTAATTCATTTATGATCTTCATACAATCAAATACTTTATCTTTAGGTATTTCTTTATCAGTTCTAACAGGTAATCTTGGGAGACTTCCTCCTTTAATTTTCGCAGTGGATGTCAATAATCTTGTAGGGTTTGATAATTCTTTTATTCCATATGCTTCCCCTCTTTTACAATTTGCACCAGTGACAATATATCCTGTTTCACTTTCAGCAGTTTCAGTAATTTCTAGATGGCAACCAATTGGACATACTATACAAACCAATTCTCTCTTTTCCATTTTTACACCCCCTTATTTATAATATTGGCTATTCTATTGTAATTTTATATTTACCTAAATTTAGTCAAAATAATTAAACCACAAATACGCCCTCTCTCAAAGACATATTTGTGGTTCTCATTTTCTCTAACCAAATATTTATTTGTCTTATGAATATACTATTATAAAGATCTATACTTTATTCAAATTATGCACATAATTCTCCACATATTTAATGATTAGTATACCATACAGAATAAACATTTACAATATTTGGTCATTTAATCTTTTTTTTAACAATCAGTATTTTAATATAGTATCTATAATTTCATATCTCCTCTTCTTATATATCCCCTAATTTTCATCCATTTATATACACTAAAGGATATAATTCCAGGCAAGATAAAGTGCATCATTATAATCATTAAGAATACTTTTGCTGAAGCACCCATAGTGTCTATTAAGGCGAACTGACCTACAAGTCCACTTGTGCCCATGCCTGCTCCTATCATATTGCTCTCCATCTTTAGCACACTTGAAGATATAGGGCCAAGTATTGCCGATGATACTATAGCTGGAATCCAAATCCTTGGATTTTTAATTATATTTGATATTTGTAACATTGAAGTTCCCAAACCTTGGGCTATAATACCTCCAAAGCCATTCTCACTATAAGATATAACCGCAAAACCAATCATATTTGCAGCACATCCAACTGTAGCTGCCCCTGCAGCAAGTCCTGATAATTTTAATGAAATAGCTAAGGCTGCTGAACTTATTGGAAGAGTAAGTATTATACCCATCACAACTGATATTATTATCCCCATAGGTATTGGATGGAGTTCTGTTGCCATATTTATAAATGCACCTATATAGTTCATAAACTCTGAAATAAATGGAGCTATATAATTACCTACTAATCCTCCTATAATTATAGTGGATAGAGGAACTAATACAATATCCACCTTCGTCTTACCACTTGTCAGCTTAGAAAATTCAGCTGCAGCTAAACTTGCTACCAAAGCTCCCACTGGCTCTCCTATGTTTAAAATTGCATTTGCACCTTCCAAACTTACACTTCCAGCACCAATAGCACCTACTACCACAGATGCAAATATACCTAAAGCAGGGGCCCCTACACTATATGCAACCCCTGCTCCTATTCCTGGCCCCATAAGCTTTTGGGCAATATTTCCAAATTCTATTAAAATATCTATACTAAATAAAGTTCCTATTTGCTTTATAATAAGTCCAATTAAAAGAGTAGAAAATAATCCTAATGCCATACCATTTAAAACTTTTACAAAATAGTCTTGTACTCTGTTTGTATTTTTAGTATTTTTCACAGTCTATTACTCCCATCTTAGGTCTTTTCCGTAAAATTTAAGAGGTAAAAATTTATCTAATATTCTTGAAAAAATTCTCTCTGTATATACTGCAAATATCTCTTGTGGGTTTAAATTTGTGGATATAATAGTTTTTTTCCCTCTTAGGATTCTAGTGTTTACAATATTAAATATTTCTGAATTGGTAAAAGTGTTTGCAACTTCAGTTCCTAAATCATCTATTATAAGTAAATCACAGTCAAGAAGTAGATTATATTGATAATCACTCATAGCTTTATCCGTCTTACTAAATCTTCTATTTTCTAGTATTTCTAATATAGTAAAGGCAGTCTGATAAATTACTATTTTATTTTTATCTAGTAGGGATTTAGCTATACAATTTGATAGGAAGGTCTTTCCAAGACCTGTATTTCCATAAAAGAGAAGATTCTCTCCATTTTTTTCATCAAAATTACTTATAAAACTTTCTGCTATACTAAGTATATCCATCATATTTTCACGGGGAGTCATCTTTTCACCTTCAAAGGGCTCATCTCTAAATACTTCTATATTAAAAGTTTGAAAGTTTTCTGTTTCAAGTACATTTTCTAGATTAGACATACTATAAGCTCTAGAAACTAACTTTTGTTTTAGACAAGTGCATTTTTCTCCATTTCCTAAAAATCCCTTATCTTCACAAAGATTGCATTCATATTTTAAATCCATATAGTCTAAATCTATATTTGATTCTGTAAGCATGAAAGCTTTCCGCATCTTTAATTTTTCTATTGTATCTTTAGCTTCCTTTACTTTCTCTTCATAATCCTCAGGATTTCCTATGATATGCTTAGACATTTCTAGTCCTAAATTAAATATATCTTCATCTATCTTTCTTATGCTGGGAACTTTTCTATAGACTTCTCTTATTCTCGATTGTTGAATTCTTTTTTGTAAGTCTCTTTTATCTTCATATTCTTTGAAAACTTCTTTTAACATCCTTTTATACATATTTATGCTTCTCCTTTTACCCGTTGTTTGTAAGCATCTCTTTTCTTTCTAGCAATATTTTCAAGATCTTCTGCAGAATATTTATCAATTCGCTGTTGAAAATTGTGAAACTTAGTTATAGTTGGTTTAGCTTTCTTGTTTACAACTTTTTGTCCGGCCTGTTTTTCTGGTTTCTTATCTAGTAAATCTATATCTTCTAATTTTTTTATACCTTTGTTATACCAAGACCTTAGTATTCCATTTACATAATTTATACTAGGAGTAGGATTTTTATCTCTTGTACATGCATTTAAGATTATTTCCATACTAAACTGATAATCTACAAACCAAGCATCTATCATCTTCTTTTCATCTTCTTTTATAGGTCGTCTATGAAGTCCTAGACTTTTCATAATCTTGTATTGTCTATAATAGCTCTCATCCATTTTTTGAAATTCTTCCATGAGAGCTTCAATATTAGTAAGACCTTTGTCATACCAATTTCTAACAATTGCCTCTATATAATTAATTCTTCTTACGCCCTTTTTTTCTACAGAATAAGAACATGCCTTTTCTATTACCTCTGGGCTCATATTGTAGTCATTTATCCAAGCTAAAATCCTTTGCTTTTCAACAGGCACAGTTTGCCTTTTCAATATCTCATCTATATTGTTAAACATTGTATTTATGGATTTTGACCTGTTTGCACGGACAAGATCATCGCTACTAACTTTAGGTAATTTTATATCTCTTTCGTCTTGGAATAGGTATATATTGTTTTTTATGTATAGTTGTTTTAAATTTAAAAATTCAATTTTATAATTTAATTCATCTTCTTCTGATTCTATTTTTTTTACAATACCTAGCTTCTCCCAAAAGTCCCAAGCACGAAGTACATCCCCTAGTGGTATATCTAAGTTTTTAGCAAGAGTTTCATTGTTTACTAATATATTTGCATCTCTATCATGAGCATATTTATATCCTAGTAAATATACCTTAACATAAGTCCCATTAGCCATAGGCATATAATCGTTTATAAATATATTTTCAATAGGGGTATCTCCTAAATCCATATCTGTTGTTTCTAGTATAAAGCTCATCTTATCAACTCCAAAACTCTTTTAAATTTATAAGATTAGAAAAAAAGCCTTCTTTTTCTAATTTCATTCTGTAAATATAATTATATATCTTTTTATTATCTATTACAAAAGAAGATTTTTTGTCTAAATAATATGGATTAGATAAATCTAGATTATTGTCATAAAATAAATCTAAATAATATCCATCTTCTTTAAATCCAATCTTTTCATAAACTCTCTTTGCCCTAGTGTTAAATTCTGCTACTTCTAAATACATCTTTTTCATATTCATCTTAGTAAAGTAATAATTTAAAAATACGGCTAAAGTCTCTGTCCCATATCCCTTATTAATTTCATTTGGATCAAAAACTATACCCAAAGTAGATTCTCTTTTTATTAATTTAATTTCTTTAATTCCCATATATCCAATTAATTTATCTTCTTTATTTTTTACTCCGTAATACTTATCTCTAATAGATTTAGTCTTTATTTTGTGCCATTTTTTAATTTCTTTTTCACTCATCTGGGGAAAATTATAATCTGATAATAGGGGGTTTTTATGAGACCCCCAATTTTTCATCTCAAATACATCCTCTACCTCTAAATTTTTTATAAGTATTCTTTTACCCCTTATTTCCATGACTTTCTCCTTATATAAAATTTACTTCCAAGTTCAACTTGGAAGTAAATTTTATTTCATTTTTTCTATTAAAGCTTTTCCAAATCCAAGGCCATACTCTATTGCTAATTGATCAGATTCGCCACATGGAACAAAGTTTACTTTTAATCCTTTTTCATCATAAACTTTTAATTTTAAACTTTTTAGTGCCTGTTGAATTATATTTACAGCTTCTCCACTCCATCCAAAGCTACCGAATGCTCCAGCAAGTTTTCCCCTATTTCTAATTGGATTTATAACTGCCAATAAATTATATACTGGAAGTAATATATTTTGATTTATTGTAGGACTTCCTACTATAAATGCAGAACTTTTATATACCTTATCTTCTATTTCAGATAAATCAGCCATTTCAATATCCATAAGTTCTACGTCTATATCTCCAGCCATTTTTATTCCCTCTGCTATTTTCATAGCTATTTTTTCAGTGTTTCCATATGCAGATACATAAGGAATAAATACTCTTAAGTCCTTACAATCATCTTCAGTTTCTTTAGATAATTCATAAGACCATTTTACATATTTTTCCCAATTACTTCTTAAAATCGGACCATGTCCTGGAGCTATTACATCTATATCTAAATCTTTTATCTTATCTATAGCTTGAAGCATATAGCTACTAAACGGCTTTAAAATCACATCAAAATAATATTTAAAAGCATCATCAAAATCTCCTACTAAATCATCAAACATCTTTTCATCACTATAGTGACATCCAAAGGAATCACAAGTAAATAAGATCTTATCCTCTACTAAATAGGTATACATTGTATCTGGCCAGTGTAAAAATGGAGCTGAAATAAATTTCAAAGTTTTATTTCCCAAATCTAATGTATCCCCATCTTTTACTATCATCTTTTTGAAGTCTTCATCTATCATATGCTTTAAAAAGTTTATAGCAGATCTAGAACCTACAACTGTAGCCTGTGGTGCTAATTTCAATAGATGCTTTAAATTACTAGAATGATCTGGTTCTGTATGATTTAAAATTATATATTCTATATCTTTAAAGTCTGTAACTCTTTTAACTTTATCTAAATATACATCTTTAAATGCTTCTTTGCTAGTCTCTATAATAGCCTTTTTATCTGCATCTACAAAATATGAATTATAAGTTGTACCATACTTTGTCTCCATTACCACATCAAAGGTAACAAGACCTGGATCTAGTATACCTATCCATTTAACATCATTATTTATATCTAATATCTTATCATCCATTTATCTTCACTCCAAATCTTTATTATTGTTGTTACTATGATTAATACCCTAAGGAAATGGATATAAAAGCTTTTAATCATTAAATATATTTTCTTTATTTAAGAACTTGGTAAATTCTTTTTTCCATACTAATTCCACTAGTCCTGTAGGTCCATTTCTATGTTTTGCAATGATTAATTCCCCTATGTTCTTCTTTTCTGAATCTTCATTGTAATATTCATCCCTATATAAAAATAATACTACGTCCGCATCCTGTTCTATAGCTCCTGATTCTCTCAAGTCTGAAAGTATAGGCCTATGATCAGATCTAAGTTCTGGAGCACGAGAAAGCTGTGATAAAGCTATTACTGGACAGTCCATCTCTTTGGCTAATCCTTTAAGTCCCCTAGATATAGAAGATATCTCTTGCTGTCTACTTTCTTGCTTACCACCTAATTGCATAAGCTGTAAATAGTCTATAACTACCAAATCAAGGCCTTTTTCTATTTTTAACCTTCTGCATTTAGCTTTCATCTCAGTTAAAGATATACCTGCTGTATCATCTATATATACATTTGCCTGAGACAATGGACCCATAGAGTTTATAATCTGAAGCCATTCATCTTCAACTAGATTTCCACTTATTATCTTTTGTAAGTCTACATGAGCAGTTGCAGAAATCATCCTTTGAACTAATTGCTCCTTAGACATCTCTAGAGAAAATATAGCTACTTTTGCATCTGCCTTCAAGGCACTATTTGTTGCTATGTTTATTCCAAAGGCTGTCTTACCCATAGATGGCCTAGCAGCAAGCAAGACAAGATCTGACTTTTGAAGTCCAGATAGTTTGTTGTCCACATCTGTAAATCCAGTAGTAAGTCCTGTAAGTTGTCCCTTGTTTGCAGCCATTTCTTCTATCTTTGCAAAGCTGGACAATAATACTTTGTCTATAGGGGCAAATCCTTGTTTATGTGCACCTTGAGTTATATCAAATATATTTTTCTCTGCCTGCTCAATTATTAAATCTACTTCTTCAGAATCTTCATAGGCTTTGCCCATTATTTCATTACTAGAAGAGATAAGCCTTCTAAGTGTTGATTTTTCATGTATTATCTTTGCATAATACTTTGTATTTGCAGTAGTAGCTACACCACTTGAAAGATTTGCTAGGTAGGTTACCCCACCTACATTTTCTAAAGTACCTCTTCTCTTTAACTCTTCTGACAAGGTAATTAAGTCTACAGGTTCATTTTTATTAAATAAAGCTAGTATGGCTTCAAATATTTCCATATTGGCTTCTTTATAAAAGTCTTCGCCACTTATTATCTCTATACCAGCATTTATAGCTTCTTTATCAGTTATCATAGCACCTAAAACAGACTGCTCTGCTTCTATACTATGTGGAGGAATTCTACCTATCAATTGTCCTTCTATTTTAACCACCTACTGTTCTATATTTACATTCACTTTAAGCTCTGCTGTTATCTCTGGATAAACTCTCACATCTACTATTGTAGTACCTGCTGATTTTATATTGTCTTTTAATTCTATCTTTCTTTTATCTATACTTATATTTCCCTGTTTTTCTAGGGCTTCTCCTATGTCTTTAGATGTTATAGACCCAAATAGTCTTCCACCTTCTCCACCTTTTGCTCTTAATTCTATAGTGATTTTTTCTATCTCTGCCTTTAGTTTTAAAGCTTCAGCTTCTTCTTGCTTTCTCTTTTCTTCAATTTCTTTTTGCTCTTCTTTCCATTTTGCTAAATTATCCTTTGTAGCCTCAATAGCAAAGCCTTTTGGAAAAAGATAATTTCTTGCATATCCTGTTTTAGACTTTACTAAATCACCTTTTTTACCTAGGGATTTTACATCTTTTAATAATATAACCTTCATGTTTATTCTCCTTCCTTTAAATAGTCATCTATAGCATTTTTAAGTTTTTCTTCTGCCATCTCCAGTGAGACCCCCATTAATTGAGCTCCAGCAATTGCTAGATGGCCTCCCCCACCAAGTTTTTCTAAAATTAACTGTACTGAAATACCTCCAAGCGATCTACCTGATATATGAACTCTTTCATTATCATCAGTCAATACAAAGGAAGCCTCAACACCATTTATATCTAGTAGTTCGTTTGCAGCTTGTGCTGCAATTAATACAGCGTCATCAGATTTTCTTTCAAGCTTACCTATTGCAATTTTATCAGATACAATTTCTGCAGATTTTATAATTTCTGCCTTGCATAAGATAGTATCTAATTCATCTCTAAATAATTGTCTTACTTTTATTGTGTCTGCTCCAGCCCTCTTTAATACAGAGGCAGCTTCAAAGGTTCTAACTCCTGTTTGAAAACTAAAGTTTTTAGTATCTACAGTAATTCCTGCAAGTAGGGCTTCAGCTTCAAATTTACTTAAATTTATATCATCATTCATATAAGTTAAGATTTCAGTAACTAATTCACTAGCAGAAGATGCATAAGACTCTAAATAAGTTAACACTGGATCCTTAACAAATTCTGCTCCTCTTCTATGATGATCTATTACAACTACTTTGTTTACAAGTTCTAAAAGATCTGGGTCTTCTGTAAAACTCGGTTTATGATTGTCTACTAAGACCATAAGTGAGTTTTCATCTATAATCTCCCTTGCTTTTTCTGAGTCAACAACCTTTTCTAATAATTCAGGTTCCTGTTTCTTAAGCTCATTATATATATTTTTTATAGATGGATTTACTTGATTTAATACTATATATCCCTCTTTGTTTATCCCCTCAATACCACCTAAAAGACCTATAGCCGAACCAAATGAATCCATATCCGGATTTGTATGACCCATTATAAATACATTGCTAGATTGTTCTATCAATTGTTTAAGTGCATCTGCTATGACTCTAGCCCTTACCTTATTTCTCTTTTCAACTGCTTTTGATTTACCTCCATAGTATTCAAATGTTCCATTTTTATTTAATACAGCTTGATCTCCACCTCTACCTAAGGCTATATCTATGGCACTTCTAGCATGATTATAGGATTTTAAAAGATCATGACTAGTATCTGAAACACCTATACTTAAAGTTATAGGAATTGTATTTCCCATATTTAATTCTCTAATATTATCTAAAATATCTAGTTTTCTCTCTTGGATTTTTTCCAGTGTATCATAGTCCATTATGACCATATATTTATCATTTTCATATTTTCTAACTATGGCATTGTAATTAGAAAAGTATTCGTTTATATTTCTATCTATTTCTGCCAAAAGCAAAGGTCTATTCACATCTGGAGTGTTATTTTTTATATCATCATAATTATCTATATATACTAGAGAAATAATAGATTGCTCAGCCTTATATAAACTCTTTAGATCTACATAATCCGTATTATCAACCCAGTATAGCATAATAATATCATCTCTTTTAATAGAGGCCTTCTTATTTTCTACAAAATTTATATGGACTACATAATTTTTATCATTATAATCTATATTTATTGACGTATCTTCTCTTTCTTCAAGTAATTCATCCATATTAAATTTAGGTACCAAATCATATATTCTTTGATTTAGAATATCATCTTCTATAATCATATCTAAAAATGGAGTATTGTACCAAGTTATAGTTCCTAATTTATCTATAATAACTAGTGGAAATGGCATATTAAATATGGCATGCTTTGTAGCAGACTCAAAATCTTCCTTTAGCCCTTCTATATATAAATTTATCTCTCTGTTTTTTTTATTTGTTTCAGTTATATTGAAATATATTAAATAGAGGAATACTAAGGCACCTATCATACCTAATACAGGTTGGAAGATACCTATTATAATAGTCATGATTACTATTATGACTAAATAAAACTTAGTATCTAGCCAATTAAATATATTCTTATTTTTCATAATAACCTCCTAAGACGATTTAGGTCTTCTAAGTTTTCTAAAATCAAATATAATATCTAATATACCTATTAGTGATATAAAGGTAAGCATAAAAGCTGTAAATAAAAATACTATATATAGGATGATTCTAAAAATAACAAACATCTTTAAATTCTTAAACAAATACTCTACTACAGATAAACCTTGGATAAAAAACATAAATCCTACTAGAGCAATTAAATTAAGTGTTATAGTATCTAGATATTCAAACTCTAGTTTTCCTGCAATATATGTTACTAAAAACATTACAAGTATCCCAGGAACGATATTGTTTGGTAATCTAAATCTAGAAAACTTAGGAATATTAACTATTTCAATCCCCATTCTCTTAAGACCTACTGCAGATGCAAGATAGTTTAAGTAGCTAATAGCTAGTGAAGAAACAAGTAAAATAGCTGGTATAATGAGAAGTATATATCTATATGCACTCTCTAATAGGTCCTTAGTCTCTGCTAATTCATAATTTGTAAGGTCCATGTCTTTAAACATATTTATTTGAGTTTCCATTATCTCTTTAAAACTCTGTTCCAATTGAGTCACAAATCCTATACCTGTTGAATCTATTAAACTCATAATTATTAGAATAGACATAAAAAATACAACTGTGGAAAATCCTAGTATCTCTAAAGACCTTTTCCTCTTTTTTATAAGATAGGATAGGCAAATACTAAGGGGTAAAAATGTTATAAGTAAAAATAAACTATACTCCCAGCCCACTACCAGACTTATAACCAGGGTAGTTGCAACCATTGAAATCCCACTTAAAGCTATATTTCTTCTCAAGCCAAATATTATAAACCCAGCTGGAAATAATATAAGCAAATATGGAATAAAATAAACGCCAACTAGTGTAAATAAACTCATTACTAAAACAAGTAAAAGCGCTTCTAAGATATTGTTCTTTTCTTTATTGTCATTCAAAAAAATTCACCTCTAATTTTCTCTTGTCTTTATAAAAGCTAATAGAGAACTTAGATCTCCATACCATTTCTCTATTTTATGCTTTTCAATTAGATTTAATTTTATATTTTCTCCTAAGGCTAAATCTAAGTCTTCATATTCTATTCCTAATCTCTTCCCAAGTACATAGGATTCTAAGATTATATTTGATAGTACATCTTCTAAATTTTCTCTTGTATCCTCTTCATTATTGACTAAAATACTGTGTAAATATGCTATATTATTTAATAACTCAGACTTTAACCACTCCACAGTCTTCATGTTTTTTATTATATCTCCATCCACAGCTAACTCCCACCTCTCTATACAATAATTTTTGAAAAAGGTCTTAGTAAAATAATACATAGTATAGAGAAATAAGTCAAATATAAAAAAGAGAGGATATATCCTCTCTTATTCAGCACTATATGGCAATAAGGCTACTTGTCTAGCTCTCTTAATTGCTATTGTAAGTTCTCTTTGATGTTTTGAACAATTTCCAGAAACTCTTCTTGGAAGTATTTTTCCTCTATCTGAAATATGTTTTTTCAATTTATTTATATCTTTGTAATCTATGTGAGATTTTTTATCAGCACAAAAACTACAAACTCTTTTTTTAGGTCTAAATCTTCTTTGCATCTTTTTCCCTCCTTCTAGAATGGAATATCATCATTTCCTACTGGATGGAAACCTTCTATGCCTGAATAATCTCTCTCTTGGGAATCAAAGCCAGAACTTGTATCATTTCTGTCTCCCCACTCTAGGAATTCAACATTTTGAGCCACTACATCTGTAGTATATCTCTTTGTACCATCCTTAGCTTCATAGCTTCCAGATTGTATTCTTCCTTGAATTCCAACTAGTCTTCCTTTGACTAGATATTGAGCACAGTTTTCACCCATTTTTCCCCAAACTACAATATTTATAAAGTCAGCAGTTGGTTGGTTTCTTGCTTCCATTTCTTGTTTCTTTTCTCTAGAGATAGCTTTATCTATTGCTAGAGTAAATGTACATACAGCAGTTCCTGAATTAGGTATATATCTAAGCTCAGGATCCCTAGTAAGTCTTCCTATTAGCGCAACATTATTCAATTATCTCACCATCCTTAGATTAATCTTCTGTTCTAATGATCATGTTTCTCATAATGCTGTCAGAAATTTTAGCGATTCTATCTAATTCTTTGACAACTTCAGGATTAGATTCAAAGTTTATTATATAATAATAACCTTCACCTATGTCATCGATTAAATATGCAAGCTTTCTAATTCCCCATTCATCTATATTGGAAATACTACCATCTGCTTCGATTATTCCTTTTAATCTATCAAGCACTTGAACTCTTTTTTCTTCTTCTAGATTTGGTAAAAAGATAAAAACTCCTTCATATTTTCTCATATGTTTCACCTCCTTGTGGACTGTCGGCTCTATACATATTATAGAGCAAGGAATACCTATGTATTATATCATTAAATAAATTTAGATACAAGTATAAATTTTGAACATTAGGGATGAAAAATTTTGTTCATTCACCTAAAAATGTCTATAAACATAATATATATTAGCTTAAGAACTTTTTTATTTGGAGGGGTTATATGGAAAAGAGATTCACTATACTTGGAGGAGATATGAGAAGCATATACCTTGCTTACTCTCTTTTAGAAGATGGAAAAGATGTGAAAATATTTGGATTCGATGCTATTAAAGATGAACTCAAAATTCAGGAAGAAAATAGTTTAGAAGATGCTATTAAGGATTCGGATGTAATAATAGGTCCACTTCCATTTTCAAGAGATGGAAGCACTATTAATGCACCTTTCGCTTCAAAGGCAATTAATATAAGTGATGTATTTAAGATGATCAGTAAAGAACAAACTTTAATAATTGGCAAAGGAGACAAAGATACTCTGGCTTTGGCTAAGAAGAAAAACATCCATATAGAAGACTATTTTTCAAGAGAAGAAATGCAAATATTAAATGCTATACCTACATCTGAGGGAGCTATAGAAGTTGCTATGAAAGAGATGAAAACAACTATACATGGTTCAAATGTTATGGTTCTTGGCTACGGAAGAATAGGAAAAATACTAGCAAAGATGTTAAATGGAATAGGAGCAAATACTTTTGTTGTAGCTAGAAAATATTGTGATACAGCATGGATAAAGGGTTTCGGATATACTCCCGTATTATTAAAAGATATAGATGAATATGTAAACAACATAAATATAGTATTTAACACAATCCCTAGTTTAGTTTTAGATGAAAAATTATTAAATAAATTAAACAAAGATTGCCTAGTAATTGACCTTGCTTCAAAACCTGGAGGGGTAGATTTAGAAAGTGCAAGAGAACTAGGAATTAAAGTTAAATGGGAACTAGGTGTACCAGGAAAGGTGTCACCTATAACTGCTGCAAATGCAATAAAAGAAGCTGTTTATAATATTATCGTTGAATTGGAGGAATAAAAATGACATTGAAAGGTAAAAAAATAGGCTTTGCCCTTACAGGATCATCATGTAATTTTTCAAAGGTTTTTCCTGAGATAGAAAAAATAGTAGAAGAAGGGGCAGATGTATATCCTATAATATCTCAAGCTGTGGATACATTTGATACTAGATTTGGAACTGCACAAGAGTGGAAGGAAAAGTTAAGGACAATAACAGGAAAAGAGTTAATAAAAACCATAGTAGAAGCAGAGCCTGTAGGACCAAAATTAAATTTAGATATACTTGTAGTGTTTCCATGTACAGGAAACACTGCAGCAAAACTAGCCAATGGAATAACAGATACATCTGTCACCATGGCTGTAAAGGCTCATCTTAGAAACAATAAACCTGTTGTACTTGGAGTAGCTACTAATGATGGTCTAGGCGCCAGTGCAAAAAACTTAGGTCTTCTCATAAATATGAAACATATTTATTTTGTACCCCTAGGGCAAGACAATCCAGATGGCAAACCAAAGTCCTTAGTAGCAGATTTTTCTCAGCTAAAAGATACAATTGAAAAAGCACTATTAAATGAACAAATTCAGCCAGTATTGATATAAAAAAAATATTGATTGTGAAATTCTCAACTGTAAATAAAAAGAGGTGTTTTATAACTAAATTAATTTAGTTATAAAACACCTACTTTAAAAGTTTTAACCATATTGAAATTCTACATCTTTAAATGCCATTCCATAAAACCAAGATCCTCCTGCTGGATCAAATGGGTCACTATCCCACATTTTTTCACATTTAAAATAAAGAGTAGCTGTAATAGACTTTGCATCTATTCCTTTCTCTATATCATCTTTAATTTTATTTAGTACAGTTGCTGGAATCAAGGATGCTAATAATGAAACAACAACACCTCCTCCTGCTACCTTTATAATAGCTACAGCAAGAGCTGTTTTCATTCCAGCCTCAGATAAATTATTTGATATGGCTAGTGCTGTTACTTCAGCAGAACTAATTTTTACAGTTTTTTCTGTTGAACTGTTGCATAAATTGGGTATATCACTAAATTTACTTATTTCATTATCATCAATCTCTATATTTATTACATCTCCTGTAAGATTTGAAGTAATTTGACTAGTACGCACATCAAATAAGAAATCTGCTATTACTTTACCATCTGAATTAAGTGTATATGCACGAGCTACATCATCACTTAAATTTTCATAGAACATTTCATATACCCTTCCTTCTGAATCTTTGAAAACATAACCATCACTAGTTTCAATAGCAAATGTTTGCAAAGGCATCAAGCTTATTAGTAAAACCCCTAGAAAAATACTTAATGATCTCTTAATCCATTTGTTCATTTTACTTCCCCTTTTAAATAGTATAAAGATATGTTAATATCTATTATATAAACCATAACATAATTCTGAATAATTTGCAAATTGTGGATTTTTAAAAGGGGGGGAAGTTATGAAAAGATTTAAAGCCATTATTATATTATCACTTTTCTTTTCAGCAGAAATGACACTAGTTATAATTTTAAGATTTTTCAATGGTATGATATTGAGTGAACTTTTAACTAAAGAAATGTTAATTCAAAATAGTAGAATTATCTTTTATCATAATTTGTTAGGTGTTTCATATTTTTTTCTTAGGCGTAATTCTAATGAAAAGGATAGAAAACGGTATAACCAAGTTAAACAACTATTTAAAGATCTTTTTTACAATTAAAAAAAAGATTGACTTGAATAAGAATGAACATTAGGGACGGGAAACTTTGTTCACATTTGAAACTTTACCTATTAAACTTTCTTTTCTACTTCTTCTAGGCATGATTTACCTCCCTAAATTCTTTAAATATACTTGTTCTACAAATATAGGGAAAGTCCTTCTTTATTTCCATAATATTTATATAAATATAAATTGAGGCTTAAGCACAAAACAAAATGAACAAAGTTTCCCGTCCCCTTTGTTCATTTATTTAAATACTTGCACAAAAATGCTCATATAAATTTGCTGCAAAGTATTTTATCTTATCCTTATCTAAAAATAAAGATATTTTATTTTTATACCATGAAATCCTGAGTATACTTTCATTTTTAAATATAAAATCCTTTATCTCTTTTTCCATTAATTCTCTATATTCATTGTGAAACACAATAGAAACTATTCCAATATCATCTTCCTCTTTTAATGCAATCCCTATAATTTTTTTAGAATTATCTTCTTTATAGTCCCATATAATGGTACCTACTTCATCGGAATAACTTGAGCGAACAGTTATAGGTATATTAAAGTATTTACCAGTCATTACCGCTCTGGGATGAATTACACCTGCACCACTAGAGGCTAACTCATATATATGATCATAAGAAATGTTTTCAATATAATCTGTATGAGGAACTATAGATGGGTCAATAGTTGCAATGCCAGGTACATCTGTAAATATCTCTACTCTTTCAGCATTTAAAAATCCACCAAGGGCTACAGCTGTGGTATCACTACCACCTCTGCCAAGAGTAGTTATCTCTCCATTTATAGTAGCCCCTTGAAAGCCTGCAACTACTACTATTTTCCCCTCTTTAATATGCTTTAAGATTGTAGATGTGTCTATATCTATGATTTTACTTTGAGTAAAATCATCATCTGTCAATATTCCAGCTTGATATCCAGTTAAAGGCACAGATGAAAGTCCTTCTGTATCTAACATATGAGATATAATAGCTGAAGATATAGTTTCTCCACATGACATAATAAGATCTTTCTTTTTTGGATCTATTTTAATATTGATATTTTCAAGTTGGCTTATAAAAGTATCTGTTGCATAAGGATCTCCCTTTTTCCCAATGGCAGAAACAACTATAACCAAATCATTGCCATCTCTTATACATCTTTTTGCATTTCGTATTAGATTTCTTCTACTAGGAATATCCCTAAGTGAAGTTCCACCGTATTTTTGCACAAAAATCCCCATATTATCTCCTCCTTCCAATTTTTTATCTACTATATAACAAATAAAATCAGCTACTAACATAATATTCAAAATCTATCTAATGGTTAAGGCTAGTTTTATATGAACAGATTTAAATAAAAGTCATAAAATATACCATAGATATCAGAGTTATTTATCTGTAATACTAATTTAGGAGTGAAGCTATATGAATGATTGGGGAAGATTAATTACAGCAATGGTGACGCCATTTGATAAGGATTTAAAAGTGGATTTTGAAGCTAGTATAAACCTTGCAAAAAGATTAGTAGAAGAGGGTAATACAGCACTTGTTGTTACAGGAACAACGGGAGAAGCACCTACTTTGACATCTGACGAAAAAATAAAGTTATATAAAATTATAAAAGAAAATGTAGAAGTTCCCATTATCGCAGGAGTAGGTACAAATTCCACCTTAAAAACTATAGAAAATGCAAAAGCTGCTAAAAAGGCAGGGGTAGATGGACTACTTGTAGTTGTTCCATATTACAATAAACCAGACCAAGATTCACTTTATACACATTTTAAAGAAGTAGCAAAGGCTGTAGATCTACCTATTATGTTATACAATGTGCCAGGAAGGACAGGATGTAATCTAATGCCTGAAACTGTTGAAAATTTATCTAATATAAAAAATATCGTAGCACTTAAAGAAGCAAATAGCGATTTAGTTCAACTATCAGAGATAATAAAAAGGGTTCCTGAAGACTTCAAAGTATATTCAGGTGATGATGTAATGCTACTTCCAGCAATGTCAGTTGGTGCTTATGGAGTAGTAAGTGTGTGCAGTCATATAGTAGGAAGAGAAATAGGAGAAATGATAGATTCATTTGTAAATGGGGATATAAATCGTGCAAAGGATATACATTTGAAGCTATTAAATATATTTAGAAAATTATTTATAATAACAAATCCAATTCCAGTAAAAGCAGCCCTTAATATGCTAGGCGAAAATGTGGGAGGACTAAGACTTCCTCTAACACAGTCAAGACAGTATGTATTAGATGAAATAAGAGGAGAACTTAAAAACCTAGGTCTAATATAATTCCCCTCAATATAAATGACTTTATGCTATTTTGACATAAAGTCTTGACATTTAAAATAAATATAACTATATTTATTTTAAACTAGGTGATATATATGGAAAATAAAGGTTGTGTGAAATGCGGAAGTATGGATGCTGGTACCAAGGAAATTGCAGCTACAGGAACCGGACTTTCTAAATTATTTGACATACAAAACAATAGGTTTTTAGTAGTGTATTGTAAAAACTGTGGTTACTCTGAGCTGTATAATAGAGAGTCATCTACAGCTTCAAATGTATTAGATTTATTTTTTGGTGGATAAAAAATAGTACAGTCTTTTAAAAGATTGTACTATTTTTTTACCCTCCCCTTTGTTCATTTGATCATTTTACATATTCTTAACATTACTTGACTATTAGATTTTACATTACTGTTTTATTATGTAATTAAATTCAAATTGAAAGGAAGATTACATGAAAAAAATAATTGGTTTAGTATTAATCTTAAGTCTTGTACTAGCTGCTTTAGTTGGATGTAATTCATCTAATAATACAAACGGTGATGAAGGATCAAATAATGATGAAGCAGGATTTGACGGTACTATAAATGTAGTAAGTAGAGAAGATGGTTCTGGAACAAGAGGAGCATTTATTGAAATAGTAGGTATTTTAGAAAAGGATTCTGACGGAAATAAAACAGACAACACGTACGAAGAAGCCATAATCCAAAATGGAACTGATGCTGTAATGACTACTGTAGCTGGAGATAAAAATTCAATAGGATATATATCTCTTGGATCTCTAAATAATACAGTTAAAGCTCTAAAAATTGATAATGTAGAAGCTACATCTGAAAATGTTCAAAATGGTTCTTATAAAATTTCTAGACCATTTAATATAGCTTATAAAGGTGATTTAAATTCTCTTGGAGAAGATTTCCTAAACTTTATCTTAAGTTCAGATGGTCAAAATATAGTGGTGGAAGAAGGTTATGTTCCAATTAGTAAAGATTTAGAAGGTTTTAATAGTTCAAGTCAAGAAGGAAATTTAGTAGTAGCAGGATCTACTTCTGTTAGTCCAGTTATGGAAAAATTAGCTGAGAAATATGAAGAAATAAATCCTGATGTTTCTATTGAAATCCAATCTACAGGTTCTTCTGCTGGTATGCAATCTGCTATGGAAGGTAGTGCTGATATTGGAATGGCTTCAAGAGAATTAAAGGATTCTGAAAAGGAAGTATTAAATCATGAACCAATTGCAATAGACGGTATTGCAGTAATAGTAAATAATGAAAATGATGTTGAAGGTATCAGCTTAGATGAAGTAAAATCAATTTATACTGGTGAAACAAGCTCTTGGAATGATATAGAAAAATAGTCTAACTCTTGTTAGGCTTTTTTTACAAAATTCACATATATTTATATTTAAATTTTACATGATAGAGAAATTTTTATGGAAAAGAAAGTAATCACAAAACAGGGCATAGCTTTTTAAAGCTATGCCCTGTTTTTAAATCTATTTCTTGACTGATATTTTATATTATTCTAAAATTAAATCTTATCAAGATAACAACTCTTTCGAACTTACAATTACTTAATCTACTTTCTCAGATTTTTGGATAGATTTTTTAGTTTTATCTAAAAATATAAACATGGATATAACAGCTATAGCAGCTCCTACAGGATATGAAATACTGTTTGCAAGTCTAAATCCTTCAGGTGCTTGTAATAAATAAGTAGCTGAAACTGCTGTCATAAACATTGCTGGTAAACTAGCCATCCAATGTGATTTCTTGTTTTTAACTAAGTATGCTGATGAAGCCCAAAGAACTATCATAGCTAAAGTTTGATTTGCCCAAGAAAAGTATCTCCAAATTATATTAAAATCTATTCTAGTTAATCCAAAAGCTGCTATAAATAAAGGAATTGCTAATGATAATCTATTTTTTATTTCTGATTGATTATAATCAACAGCATCGGATATTGTAAGTCTTGCTGATCTAAATGCTGTATCCCCAGAAGTTATTGGTGCTGCAATAACACCTATCATAGCCAGTATACCTCCAACTTTTCCTAGCATATTACTCGAAATTATATTTACAACACCAGCTGCTCCTCCATTTGCAAATGCTGCTCCAAGCCCTTCTGTTCCTCCAAAAAAGGACATTGCTGCCGCTGCCCATATCATAGCAATTACACCTTCTGCTATCATTGAACCATAGAATATTTCCCTTCCTTGATTCTCATTCATCATGCATCTTGCCATCATTGGAGACTGAGTTGCATGAAATCCTGATATTGCTCCACAAGCTATTGTTGTAAATAACATAGCCCATATTGGAAGGCCTTCTGGATGTAGACTTTGAATTGTAAAATCTGGTAGAACATATCCTCCAGTAATCATTTTAAATCCAATTCCTGCCGCCATTGCAAGTAATGAGAACCCGAAAATCGGATAAAATTTTCCAATGATTTTGTCAACTGGTAAAATTGTGGCTAAGAAATAATATGCAAATATAAATGCAAGCCAAATATCAATGTTCTCAATTCCAAAAAAACCTAAATTAGCCAATAAATCCGCTGGCCCTATCATAAATACAGTTCCCACTAATATTAATAATACCACTGAGAATACTCTCATTAATTGGCGAGAACCTTTTCCTAGATATATTCCTACTATTTCTGAAATGCTTTTCCCATCATGTCTTACTGAAAGCATTCCTGAAAAATAATCATGTACTCCCCCTGCAAAAACTGATCCTAGTGCAATCCAAACAAAGGCCATAGGTCCAAATAATGCCCCTTGAATAGCTCCAAAAATGGGACCTAAACCTGCTATATTAAGTAATTGAATCAAGAAAACCCTTGTCTTACTCATAGGAATATAATCTATTCCATCTTCAAGTCTATAAGCTGGTGTTTCTATACTACTATCCGAACCAAAATGTCTATCTACTAACTTGCCATATGTAAAATAACCAACTACTAAAACAATGATACCAATAATAAACTGTAACATAAATATCCTCCTAATTTATATTTATTTAATTACACATATTATAACTTAGGAGGTGTATATTCTATTTAATTAAAGATGTAATGCAATATTCCCAGTATTAAATACATTAATACATATTCATAATACGTTTAAATTCTTTTACATTACTCCTACTTACAGGTATTTTTTCTTCTGAGTCTCTCATTATTAGATTGAGGGTTGAATTAAACCATACTTCTATTGAGGATATATAATCAAGATTTACTATAAATGATTTGTGACTTCTGAAAAATATTTTATTATCTAATTTTTTCATAAGGTCATTTAAGGTTAAAGCGATAAAATATTTATTATCTTTTGCATAAATTACTGTATTCTTATCCTCTACTGTTATATATATAATATCTTCATAATTTAAAGGTATAATTTTATTTTCATGATACACTGTAATTTTATTTATATTTTCTTTTGATTTATCTAAATCTAAATATTTAATCAATTGTACTATTTCATTTTTTCGATTTTTATTTTCTCTTTCCTTTACATAAATTTTATTTTTCAAACTTTTTACAAGTTGTTTTTCATCAATTGGCTTTAGTAGATAATCTACAGCATTAACTTCAAATGCATTTAAAGCAAAATTATCATATGCTGTAACAAATATTATTTTGGGTGGATTTTCTTTTTCCATAAGTATTCTGGCTACATCTATTCCACTTATTTCAGGCATTTTTATATCAAGAAAAATTAAATCTAAATCTTCTGTGTTACATAAATTTAAAGCATCTAGTCCATTTGAGGCTTCTCCTACCACAATGATATCTTCACATTTACTAAGTATATATTTTAGCTCATCTCTTGCTGGCTTTTCATCATCTACTACTATACATCTAAGCAAATAATCCCTCCTAATTAGGAATCACTACTATAACTTTAGTTCCTACATCTATTTTGCTATCTATTTTTAAAGCATATTTTTCTCCATATTTATTAATTAATCTATTATTTACATTTTTAATGCCTATCCTATCTTCTGTGGTATTATCAGAGAGTATATAATTTATAAATTCTTCTTCAATTCCAACTCCATCATCTTCTACAGTAATTATTGTATTATTATTGTCATTATCTTTTCTTGCTTTTATTTTTACAGTTCCACCTTTTATCCTAGTTACTATCCCATGTTTCACAGCATTTTCTGCTAAAGGTTGTATTATTAAAGGTGGAAGACTACATTCAATATCACCTGGAATATCATAAATTATTTCAAGTTTATCTCCAAATCTAGCTTTTTCTATTTCCATATATGAATTTACATTGTTGATTTCTTTTTTCAAACTTATATCTTGAAAATTACTATTTAAATTGTTTCTAAAATAATTTCCAAGATGAATTAATAAGTTTCTTGCTTTATCTGGCTCGATTCTTATGAGTGAACTTATTGTATTTATTGCATTAAATAAAAAATGTGGATTGATTTGAGCCTGTAACATTTGAAGTTCAGATTTTGTTAATAATTCTTTTTGAATGTCTAATTTTGATAATTCTATTTGAGTTGAGAAAATCTTAGTAAGTCCAATTGCGATTTCTTTTTCTACTTCTGTTATTCCATTTTCATCACTTTTATAAAGCTTAAGTGTTCCTATTACTTTGTCCCCTTCATAAAGAGGGACTATTATTGCCGATTGTAATGGACAACTCTTTTCATTGCACCCAATTTCTTTTTTATTATTAGATAACTTATAGTTTCCCTTTTCTATTACATCCCTACTTATCTTGGTTTGTATAGGCATTCCATATATATGATGGTCTCTCCCTATTCCTACATGTGCTAGTATTTTTTCTCTATCTGTAAGTGCCACTGCATCAATTGCTAAATTGGCTTTTATAATATTTGCAACTTTTTCTGCGGTTTCCCTATTATATCCTAATCTAAAGTATTGTAATGTCTTATCAGCTATCTTAAGAGCTGAATGTGCCTGATAAGCTGCTTCTTTTTCTACTTCCTTCATGAAACTATCTACAATAAAAATGAAGGCTGCTATACCTAAAGCATTCGCTATTATCATTGGCATCCCTATTATCTTTACAAGCTCCAATGCTTCATTATAAGGTTTTGCAACTATAAGTATTATTATCATTTGGATTATCTCTGCTAAAATACCCCCAATAAAAGCAAATAGTACTTTATGTTTTGAATTATCAAATCTTTTTTTTAAATATCCTGCTAATATCCCTTCAATTATAGTAGATATTCCACATGCTAGAGCTGAAAACCCGCCAATATCTATTAAGTATCTATGACTTCCTGCCAATATTCCTGAAGCTATGCCCACTACTGGACCACCTAAAAGTCCACCTACAAATATACCTATGACTCTTGAGTTTACAATTGCATCATTGACTTCTAAGCCGACAAATGTTCCAATTATACCAATACCACCAAAGACTATTGACAAAATTAATTTATCTAGTGAATCAAATTTTTTCTTAGATAATATTTTTTGGAACATACCAATTTGAGATAATATAAATGCAAGTGCTATTATTAAAGTAACCCTTGCTGATAAACTATTAAATAGTAATTGAAACACTTTCACCACGTCTTTCTTCTTTATTTACCCTAAAAGTATATTATAATTTAACTTTTAAATCAATTAATCATAAAAATTTAAATAATAATTGGGAAATAATTGGATAAAATCTATCATCGAAAAACATCCTAACAATTAATAGGATGTTTTTTACATATATTTTACATATATCTACAGTTAGATTTTACACAGTTTTGATACTTTATTTATATACTAAGAAAACAAAGGAGAGCTTATGAAAAAAAAATCATTTGAAGACATTATGAAATTTATTTTTATTTTATCTGCAATGGCATCAATAATTGCTATTATATTGATGTGTATATTCATTTTTAGTGGAGGAATTCCATTTATTAAAGAATATGGACTTAAAAACTTTCTACTTGGAACACAATGGAAACCATCCAACTCCCCTGCATCCTATGGAATACTCCCTATGATATTAGGATCATTATATGTAACTATAGGTGCTATTATCATAGGAGTACCCATTGGAGTTTTAACTGCAACTTATCTTGCAAAGTTTAGCGATGGAAGACTATATAAATTTTTAAAACCTTGTATAAACCTTATGGCTGGAATCCCCTCAATTGTATATGGATTTTTTGCTTTAACTGTAATAGTTCCATTTATTAGAGATATCTTTGGAGGAACAGGGATGAACATCATTACTGCATCTATACTTTTAGGAATAATGATATTACCAACTATTATAAGTATATCTGAATCCTCTATAAGAGCTGTACCCCAAAGTTATTATGAAGGAAGTATAGCATTGGGAGCAAGTCATGAAAGATCAGTGATGACAGTGGTCCTGCCAGCAGCCAAGTCTGGTGTTATATCTTCCATTATATTGGGAATTGGACGTGCCATCGGTGAGACAATGGCAGTTATATTAGTTACTGGAAACCAAGCTCGTATGCCTGCTGGAATTACTAAGGGTGTTAGAACACTTACTACTAATATAGTTATGGATATGGCATATGCTGCCGACACCCATAGAGAAGCCCTTATTGCAACTGCTCTTGTACTATTTGTATTTATATTAATAATAAATGGCATATTTTCCATAGTAAAAAGGAGGACTTTAAATTGAGCAAGCTTACCAGATATACAATTAAATTATCTGCTATTTTAACCTTTGGAACATTATTTTTTATTATTGGATATATCCTAGTCAAGGGTATTCCTCATTTGCAATTATCATTATTTGAATTTGAGTACACATCAGAAAATGTATCTCTTTTTCCTGCAATTATAACTACTATAATGATAATAGCACTTACTCTTATTATTGCTACACCTATAGGTGTCTTTACAGGTTTTTATTTAATAGAGTATGCTAAAAAAGGTAGTAAATTAGTTGAAACTATTAGAATAACTACAGAAACCCTATCTGGTATTCCTTCTATTATATATGGATTGTTTGGGATGTTGTTCTTTGTAATTAAATTAGGATTTCAATATTCTCTTTTAGCAGGTACTCTTACTGCTACTATAATGGTTTTACCCCTTATAATAAGAACTACAGAGGAAGCCCTTTTATCTGTTAATGACAGTCTTAGAGAAGCTAGTTTTGGTCTTGGAGCAGGTAAACTTAGAACTATATTTAAAGTTGTTCTACCAGTGGCAATGCCTGGTATATTGTCAGGGATTATATTATCCATAGGTAGAATAGTTGGAGAAACTGCTGCCCTTATGTACACTCTGGGAACAGCATCTAAAATACCAAATGGATTATTTTCCTCCGGTAGAACCCTATCTCTTCATATGTATTTATTATCTACAGAGGGTTTTCACGTAAATGAATCCTATGCTACAGGAGTCGTGTTATTGATTACAATTTTAGTTATTAATGGTTTATCCACTTATATGAGTAATAGACTAAGGAGAGGAAAGATATAATGAATAAAATAAGTATAAAAAACCTAAATCTATATTATGATAATTTTCACGCTTTAAAGGATATAAATATGGATATTAAAGAAAATGAAATAACTGGATTTATAGGCCCTTCTGGATGTGGTAAATCTTCTTTATTAAAGAGTTTAAATCGTATGAATGATCTTGTTGAAGGATGTAGGATTACAGGAGATGTAATCATAGATGATAAAAATATATTTTCTAAAAATGTAGATGTAAACTTACTAAGAAAAAGAGTTGGTATGGTGTTTCAAAAGCCTAATCCCTTCCCTATGAGTATATATGATAATATTGCCTATGGTCCTAGAACTCATAATATAAAAAACAAAGCTAAATTAGATGAAATAGTAGAAAAAAGCTTACAAAGAGCTGCTATTTGGGATGAAGTAAAGGATGACTTAAAAAAGAGCGCCTTAAGATTATCAGGTGGACAACAACAAAGAATATGTATAGCTAGGGCTTTAGCAGTTGAGCCTGAAGTATTGCTAATGGATGAGCCTACTAGTGCCCTTGATCCTATTTCCACAGCTAAAATAGAAGATTTAATCCAAGAATTAAAAAAGGAATACACCATTATCATAGTTACTCACAATATGCAACAAGCCACAAGGGTATCTGACAAAACTGCCTTTTTCCTAAATGGAGAAGTTGTTGAATTTAATGATACAAACACTTTATTTTCAATACCACAGGACAAACGTACTGAAGATTATATTACTGGTAGATTTGGTTAAAATTAAAAGGGGGTATAAATATGAGAAGCAATTTTGATAAAGAATTAGATTTGCTTAATAATGAACTTATAAAAATGGGAAGCCTAGTAGAAGAGAGAATTGAAAATGCTATAGAAGCATTGATAAATAGAGATATAGATCTGGCAAAAGATATTATTCGTGGGGATAGTGAAATAGATGATATGGAGAAGGATATCGAATCTAAATGTTTAAAGCTTTTATTAAAACAACATCCTGTAGCAGGAGATTTAAGATTGATATCTTCTATATTGAAAATGATTACTGATCTAGAAAGAATAGGTGATCAAGCCCAAGATATATCTGAAATAGCCATAATGCTTGCGAAGGAAAAATATATTAAGGAATTAACCCATATTCCACAAATGGGAGAGGCTACTATATACATGGTGAAAAAGAGTATTGACGCCTTTGTAAATAATAATATGGACTTAGCTTATGAAGTAATAGATTTTGATGATAAAGTAGACAATTTATTTGATATAATAAAAGATGAACTCATACTTCTAATTAGAAAAGATGTAAACAATGGAGAACAGGCTATTAATTTTCTTATGATTGCTAAATATCTTGAGAGAATAGGAGATCATGCAGAGAATATAGCAGAATGGGTTTTATTTTCAATTACAGGAAAACATATAAATCAATAATTCAACAGGAGTGATAGTATGTCTAAAATATATTGTGTAGAAGATGATGAAAGCATTAGACAATTAATAGTCTATGCCTTGGAAAATAGTGGGTTTGAAGCTGAAGGCTTTGAAGATGGTAATGAATTTTTATCTAAAATCAATAGTTCTATTCCTGACTTGATTCTTCTAGACATTATGCTTCCTGGAGATAATGGTTTAAATATTTTAAAAAAACTTAAAGCTAATTTTAGTTTAAAAGATATACCTGTGATAATGATTACAGCAAAGACTTCTGAATATGACAAAGTCAAAGGTCTAGATATGGGAGCAGATGATTATATCTCAAAACCCTTCGGCGTAATGGAACTTATATCTAGGGTAAAAGCTGTATTGAGAAGAACTAATTCAATATCACATTCAAAAAATCTATCTCTCAATGGTATATCTATGGATTACGAAAAAAGACTAGTTACTGTAGATGAAGAGGTAATAAAACTCACATATAAAGAATTTGAGCTACTCTATTTCCTATTGAAAAATCAGGATATAGTATTGACAAGGGAAATGATTATGAACCAAATTTGGGGTTTTGACTTTGAAGGTGAAACTCGAACTGTGGATGTTCATATTGGGACTTTAAGGCAAAAACTCGGCGAAAAGGGTAAACTAATACAAACCATAAGAAATGTAGGATATAAGGTAGGGAGTATTCTATGAAGAGAAAAATTTACTTAAATATAGCTACTTTGTCTGCTTTAGTTGCCATAGTAGTTACAGTATTTTTGCTTCTTACCTTTTATAATTTTCATGTGAAAAACGAAATAAAAAGTCTAAAAGATTATGGCAATATAATATCAGATATTTTAATTCCTTTAGATGATATTACAATGGACTCTCTAAATAAAAATACTAAGACAAATATTAGAATTACAATAGTAAATTTAGATGGAGATGTAATGTTTGATAATATAGCAAATCCTGAAAATATGGAAAATCATTTGCATAGACCAGAAATAAAAGAAGCTTTAGAATTTGGTGAAGGAGAATCTGTAAGATATTCTACTACTTTAGGCAAGGATACTTACTATTATGCCATATTGCTTTCAAATAATTCTATACTTAGATTGTCTCGACAAAGCGCTAATATATTTTCCCATTTTGCAAATATATTGCCTATTATATTTCTAATTGTATTTCTAATATTATTACTTTCATTTTTTACTTCTTCTATCCTAACTAAAAAAATCATAGATCCTGTTGAGAATATTGCTAAAAACATGGAGGAATTTGTAAGTAAAAAAGAATCTAATCAAATTACTATTTATGATGAAATAATGCCTTTTATAAAAAAAGTAAAAATCCAAGAAAAGCAAATAGAATATAATATGAAAACCTTAGAAGAAAAAGCTGCCCTTATGGATGTTATAACTTCTAGTATGGAGGAGGGCCTTATACTTTTAGATAAGGATAAAAAAATCTTATCTACTAATGACAGTGGTGTTAAACTCCTTGAAGGAAAAGTTGAGATGTCTTATCATGGTAAAGATTTTATAAATCTATGTAGAAATATGAAACTATATAATACTTTGGAAAAAACTATAGATTCTAAATCTAGTGAAGAGATAATATTAGACCAAGGAGAGAAATATCTCAATATATATATTAATCCTGTTTTAAGTGATAATAGATTAGTGGGTCTTGTTATCCTTGTAGTAGATTTTACCAAAAAACACAAGCTTGATTTAATGCGTAGAGAATTCTCTGCAAATGTCTCCCATGAGTTAAAAACTCCTTTAACATCTATCAATGGCTATGCAGAAATGATGGAAAATGGAATGGTTAAAGATGAAGACATTAAAAAGTTTGCAGCTACTATTCGAAAAGAAGGCTCTAGACTATTAAATCTTATTGACTCCATAATTAAATTATCTAAAATCGAAGAAGAAGAATATGAAAAAGACTTTAAGTATATTGATATTTATAATATTGGAAAAAATACTATGGATAATTTAAATTTTATTGCCCAGGAAAAAAATATAGATTTAAATCTCCATGGCAAATCTACTTTTATAAATGGAAATGAAAATATGATTGAAGAGCTTATATATAATCTTTTAGATAATGGGATAAAGTACACCCCTCCTGGTGGAAAGGTAGATTTAGAAATAGATAAACAAGATGATAAAGCTATTATCAAAGTTTCAGATACAGGTGTGGGTATCTCCCCTTCTCATCAAAATAGAATATTTGAAAGATTTTATACTGCAGATAAAAGCAGATCAAAAAAGACCAATAGTACAGGACTAGGCCTTTCTATTGTCAAGCATATAGTAGAGCACCATAATGGAAAGATTGAACTAGTAAGTGAAATGGATAAAGGCACGGAAATCACAATAGAAATATAGACGAAAGGATGGGGCACTATGCCCTCATCCTTTCATTTTATATTGATTCTCTTAGTACTTTTCCCAGTCTTTTTATACCTTCTACTATTCTATCTTCACCCATATTAGAATAATTTAGCCTAAAGGTGTTTTCATGGCCTCCATTTGCAAAGAAGGAACCTCCTGGTACAAAGGCTACATTTTCTTCTAGAGCTTTTAGTGCTAGTTCTCTTCCATCTATATGCTTTGGAAGTACTACCCATGTAAATAATCCTCCATCTGGATAGGTCCATTTTACTTCCTTTGGAAATTCCTCTTCCATTGTCTTCATCATTATATTTCTACGATTTCCATATACTTTTCTCAAGTTTCTTATATGTTCTTCTATATCGTAATCTTCCAAAAACATGGATGCTTCCATTTGAGCAAGTGTATTAGTCTGAAGATCCGAGCTCTGTTTTACTAAAATATATTTTTCTAGTACTTCTTTCTTAGCTACTACCCAACCTAATCTCATTCCTGGACAAAATATCTTTGATAGTGTCCCAAAGAATATTACATTACCTTTAGTATCATAATGCTTTAGTGCTGGTAAAAAATCGCCCTCAAATCTTAGCTCTCCATAGGGATTATCCTCTAGTATCGCAATATCATATTCTTGGGCCAATTCTACTAATTTTTTCCTTCTCTCAATACTCCAAGTTCTACCTGATGGATTTTGGAAATCCGGTACTATATATATAAATTTAATATTTTTCGTAGTCTTAAGTACCCTTTCTAAATCCTCCATAACCATACCATGATCATCTGTCTCTATCTCTACAAATTCAGGTTCATAGGCCTTAAAGGCATTTATTGCACCTAGATAAGTTGGACTTTCACAAAGTACTACATCTCCCTTATTTAAGAAAATCTTACCAGAAAACTCTAGTCCCTGTTGGGAACCACTGGTTATAAGTATATTGTCTTCATCTATACCTTCTACACCCAGTTTTTTCATTCTCTTAGCAATAGTTTTTCTCAAGGGGACGTATCCTTCTGTCAAGCTGTATTGCAGTGCCTTTTCTCCATGTTCTTCTAGCACTTTTTTGCTTATTTCCATAAGTTCTGTGACTGGAAATAGCTCCTCGGCAGGAAGTCCACCTGCAAAGGATATTACCTCAGGCTTTTGAGTTAGTTTTAGGATTTCTCTGATCTCTGAAGCCTTCATGTTTTTCATTCTGTCAGCATATTTTAATTCCATAGATTTTACCTCCCCTTGTATTTTTAAACCTTTATGGATTGCATACTGCTCCAGTAGATGCAGATGTAACTATCTTTTGATACTTAAGAAGATATCCCTTGGCATTTGATTCTTTAGGTTCCCAATTTTTCCTTCTCTCTTCTAGAGTCTCACCATCTACTTTTAATTCTAATTTTCCCTGATTCATATCTATTTCTATAATATCTCCATCTTCAACTAAAGCTATAGGTCCTCCCAAAGCTGCCTCTGGTGATACATGGCCTATGGAAGCTCCCCTTGTAGCACCAGAAAATCTTCCATCTGTTATAAGTGCCACATCTTTATCCATACCTATACCTGCCAAAGAGGATGTAGGAGTAAGCATCTCTCTCATTCCAGGACCACCCTTAGGTCCTTCATATCTAATAACTAAGACTTCTCCTTTATTTATCTTCTTCCCTAATATAGCCTCTACTACTTCTTCTTCACTGTCAAATACTCTAGCTGGGCCACTATGAATTAGCATCTCTTTAGCTACAGCTGATCTTTTAACTACTGCTCCATCTGGGGCTAGATTACCTCTTAATACTGCAATTCCTCCAGTTTCACTATAAGGTTTATCTACAGAAGCTATAACTTTATGGTCTAATACTTTGTATTCCTCTATTATATCTCCAAGTTTTTTATTCATAACTGTGAGATTATCTAATTTGAGTAGGTCTTTTTCACTAAGATCATTCATCAAAGCCATAATTCCCCCAGCTTCATATAGATCTTGTATATGATATGGTCCTGCTGGACTTAGCTTACATAAATTTGGAGTTTTGCCACTTATGTCATTTATTCTATCTAGATTCATCTCTACCCCTGCTTCATGGGCTATAGCAGTTAAATGTAGTACTGTATTTGTAGAGCAACCTAGAGCCATATCTGCAACTAAGGCATTGTGAAAGGCATCATCTGTAAGTATCATACTTGGAGTTATATTTTGTCTTATAAGTTCCATTATCTGAATACCTGTATACTTTGCAAGTCTCATTCTCTCTGAGTATACTGCTGGAATAGTTCCATTTCCAGGTAGTGCCATTCCAAGGGCTTCTGTCATACAGTTCATGGAGTTGGCAGTAAACATTCCTGAACAGGATCCACAACTTGGACAGGCATTATTTTCCATACAATTTAATTCATCTTCAGAAATTGTTCCAGCCTTTACCTTTCCAACTGCTTCAAACATGGTACTTAAATCTATATTTTCGCCCTTATGTTTTCCTGCAAGCATTGCTCCACCACTTACTATAATGGCAGGTATATCAAGTCTTGCAGCCGCCATAAGCATGGCTGGTACTACCTTGTCACAATTTGGTATCATTACAAGTCCATCTAATCCATGGGCAAGTGCCATCACCTCTACAGTATCTGCTATTAACTCTCTACTTACTAGGGAATATTTCATACCTTCATGATTCATAGCTATACCATCACAAACTGCAATGGAGGGAAACTCCAAAGGAGTTCCTCCTGCCATTCTCACACCTGTTTTTACTGCTTCTGCAACTTCTCTTAAGTGTTTGTGTCCAGGTACTATTTCATTAAATGTATTTACAACACCTACTAGCGGATTTTTTATCTCTTCATCTATAAGTCCTAAGGCCTTCATCAAAGATCTATGAGGTGCCTTTTCTACTCCCATCTTTACATTGGAACTCTTCATGTGAACACTTCCTTACTTCTAAATTTATTTTTTTAACCAGCTCATCATCTTTCTAAGCTTCGCTCCTACTACTTCCATAGGATGTTCTCTCTCTATTCTTCTAGTAGCTTTAAAATGTGGTCTATTAGCTTGATTTTCCAATATCCAACTCTTTGCAAAGCTTCCATCTTGAATTTCCTTAAGAACCTTTCTCATTTCATCTCTTGTATCTTCTGTGATGATTCTCTTTCCAACTTCATAGTCTCCATATTCTGCTGTATCACTTATGGAGTATCTCATATAACTAAGTCCACCTTCATTTATCATATCCACTATTAGTTTCATTTCATGTACACATTCAAAATATGCACTTTCAGGATCATATCCAGCTTCTACCAATACTTCAAATCCTGCCTTCATAAGTTCAGTTACACCACCACAAAGCACTGCCTGTTCTCCAAATAAATCTGTTTCAGTTTCTTCTTTGAATGTAGTCTCAAGTACTCCTGCCCTAGATCCACCAAGACCAGCTGCATATGCAAGTGCCACATCCATTGCATCTCCTGTTACATCTTGGTATACAGTTGCCAAACATGGTACTCCTTTACCTTCTTGGAATTGGCTTCTTACAGTGTGTCCAGGTCCCTTTGGTGCAATCATAAATACATTTACATCCTCTGGAGGAACTATTTGACCATAATGAATATTAAATCCATGGGCAAATGCTAAGTATTTACCCTTAGTTAGATTTTCTTTTATAGATTCTTCATATAGTTTAACCTGTTTTTCATCATTTACTAGAATCATTATGATATCTGCCCATGCAGCAGCTTCCTTAGCAACTTTAACCTTCAAACCAGCTTCTTCTGCCTTTTCCCAGGATTTACTTCCCTCATATAATCCTACAACTACATCTACTCCTGACTCTTGAAGATTAAGGGCATGTGCATGACCTTGACTACCATATCCTATTATTGCTACCTTTTTGTCCTTTATTACCTCTAATTTACAATCCTCTTCATAATACATTTTTGCCATTTTAATCTCTCCTTTATTTAAATTATTACATCTTTTCTCCTCGGCTCATTGCAAGAATACCAGTCTTTGCAATTTCTAATACGCCGTATTTTTCCATCATATCTATAAAACCCCTCAATTTTTCCACATCTCCTGTAATCTCTATGGTTAATGAGTCTGGAGAAACATCCAGGACTTTACCTCTGTAAATGTCTGCTATTTGTACTATTTGAGCTCTAGTTTCATTATTGGCCTTAATCTTTATAAGCATGAGCTCCCGCCTTATTACACCTGTCTCAGGAAATATCTTTACCTTTACCACATCTACAATCTTATAAACTTGTTTTTGTATTTGATCTAAAATCTCATCATCACCCTCTACACTAAGGGTTAATCTGGCATATCCAGGTTTATTTGTGATACCTGCTGTCATCTTCTTAACAAAATATCCTCGTCTATTAAATAGAGACATTATCCTAACTACTATTCCATTTGTATTTTTTGCAATTACTAATATTTCATATGTCTTATTCATCTTCCAAAACCCCTCTCATACCCATTATCTTTGATACATCTGTACCTGATGGGATCATAGGATATACATTGGCTTCTTTTTCAACTATACAATTTATTAAAACCCCTTCATCAGAGTTTATTAGTTCTTCTAATGCTTCATCTAAATCTTCCCTTGTTCTAATAGTTGAGGTCCTTATACCATAAGCCTCTCCTATTTTTTCAAAATCAGGATTATAGTCTAAGTCTACAAAGGAATATCTCTTATCATTGAATATCTCTTGCCATTGCCTTACCATTCCAAGATAAGAATTGTTCATAATAATTACCTTCACTGGTAAATCATACTGCTTTATCATCATAAGCTCTTGGAAGGTCATTTGAAATCCTCCATCTCCTACTATGGCAATTACTTTCTTTTCCCTTCTTCCTATTTGAGCTCCTATAGCTGCTGGTAATCCAAATCCCATAGTTCCAGATCCACCTGAAGTAATAATAGAGTCTGGATGTTGAAAATCCATAAATTGAGCTACCCACATTTGATGTTGACCTACATCTGTAGCTATAATACAATCTCCCTTTACTATCTCATTTAACTTGCTTAAAATTTCTTGAGGCATTAAATTCTCTTGATTTTGTTTCACATATACTAGAGGAAACTCTTTTTTCCAGGAATTAACTTCATTTAACCAATCTAGATGTTGTAACTCAGATAATTTATAATTTAAATTATTTAATACATTTTTTAAATCCCCAACTATAGGTACATCTGTATTTTTGTTTTTTCCTATTTCTGCTGGATCTATATCTATATGAATTATCTTAGCATTTTTGCAAAACTTATCTGGATTCCCAGTTATTCTGTCATCAAATCTAATACCTGCTGCTATTACTAGATCTGCTTCTTCTGTGGCGTAATTTGCACTAACTGTGCCATGCATACCTACCATACCAAGGGCTAATTCATGTCTACTAGGAAATCCTCCTAATCCCAACAAGGTAGTGGCCACAGGTGTTTGGGTCTTTTCTGCCAATTGAATTAGTTCCTTAGACGCCTTAGACTTAAGTATACCTGCTCCTGCAATAATTAAAGGTTTCTTCGCCTTTGATATAAGTTTTAATGCTTTCTTTATCTGAATTGGATGACCATTGTAGTTAGGATCATACCCCTCTAAATCCAACTCTTTTTCAAATAAACTTTCAAACTCATTATATGGAATTTCTTGTAATTGAATATTCTTTGGTATATCTATAAGCACTGGTCCTGGCCTACCAGTTGAGGCTATAAAATATGACTCCTTTATTATTCTGGGAAGCTCCCTTATATCTTGCACTAAATAATTCATCTTTGTAATAGGCACTGTAATTCCTACAATATCACTTTCCTGAAAGGCATCCTTCCCCAAAAGTGAACTTCCAACCTGCCCTGTGATAGCTAATAGAGGTGTGGAGTCCATATGAGCTGTCATAATTCCAGTGACTAAATTTGTAGCCCCAGGACCTGAGGTTGCCAAGCACACTCCTACTTTTCCACTTGCTCTAGCATATCCATCTGCTTCATGAGCTGAACCCTGTTCATGTCTTGAGAAATAATGATTTATCCCTTTAAATTTATATATTTCATCATATATGGGAATAACACTCCCTCCAGGATATCCAAATATATCTCTTATACCTAATCTATATAATGACTCTAGTAAAATTCTTCCACCGCTTATCATCTTATCATCCATATTCTAACCACCTTTCTAAGGCTATAAGTAATACTTATATCTAATCCTTATAAATAAAAAACTCCCGTCACTAGAACACAATTATTTGTATACTAGGGACGAGAGTTTATCGTGGTACCACCCTTATTTACAATTTACTTACGTAAATCATCTTTTAAAGCCCATAAAACATTAGCTCTAGCCATATAACGGTGGCACTTCTTTTATAAAAAAGAATCCCGATCTCGATTACTTTAATTCATCTTGACAGTTCTGGAGTGATTATTATATATAAATTTAAACCTGACTCTCACCATATATCAGTTCTCTGTAGTTGTTTTTATACATAATTGTCTCCATCACAACTATTAATTATTAAATTAGAATTTATTTTATATGAAGTTTTCTGATAAGTCAAGCTTTTTATAAAATAAATTTTAATTTTGTACCATTTTTTTTAGATTTCCTAGTATCATCTCTGTCATTTGAACAGTTGTAAGATACTCTTCCTTTTCTCCCCTTATATCAAAAGTTCTATATCCATCTTCTAAAGTCTTTTCTACAGCATCATTTATTAATTTACTTTCCCTTTCAAGTCCAAATGAATACTTTATCATCATTGCTGCTGATAATATTGTAGCTATTGGATTTGCTATTCCTTTGCCAGTTATATCAGGAGCTGAACCATGTATTGGTTCAAATATTCCTTTTTTATCTTTTCCCATACTTGCAGAGGCAAGCATTCCAATTGAACCTGTAATCATACTTATTTCATCTGAAAGTATATCTCCAAATATATTTGAAGTTAGGATCACATCAAATTGTCTTGGATTTTTTACCACCTGCATAGCTGCATTATCTATATACATATGATTTAAACTTACTTCTTTATAATCCTTTGCAACTTCTTCTACTACTTTTCTCCAAAGTCTAGAACTTTCAAGGACATTTGCCTTATCCACACTTGTAAGTTTTTTATCTCTTTTCATAGCCATTTCAAATCCTATTCTTGCTATCCTCTCTATTTCCATTTCACTGTATACTTCTACATCATAGGCAGATTTTCCTAGGTCTGTATCCTTAATTCCCTTTTCCCCGAAGTATATTCCACCTGTCAATTCCCTTACCACACATATATCGAATCCATCCTTTATGATTTCATCCTTTAGTGGAGAAGAATTCTTTAGAGATTTAAACAGATATCCTGGTCTTAAATTTGCAAAGGTCTTTAGTTCTTTCCTAAGTCCTAAAATTGCCCTCTCAGGTCTTTTGTCACTTGGAAGACTATCCCATTTATCTCCTCCAACTGCTCCAAACAAGACTGAATCACTTTCCTTACAAATCCTTATGGTCTCCTTTGGCAAAGGGTCTCCATACTCATCATAGGCTGCTCCACCTACAAGTGCCTCTTTATATATAAATTGGTGATTGTAGACTCTTCCTACTTCATCTAAGACTTTCATAGCAGATTCAACTATTTCTGGCCCTATTCCATCACCCTTTGTAATTGCTATTTTATACTCCATCTTAATCACCTATTCTTTCTGATACATAGTTTATAAGTCCACCATTCTTTATTATTCCTTGAATAAATTCTGGATAAGGCTCTATATTATATTCTTCATTCTTGCTTATATTTTTTATTTTTCCCTTTGCAAAGTCTACCTCTACTTTATCTCCTGGACCTATTTTCTCTGAAGCCTCTTTACTCTCAATTATTGGAAGACCTATATTAAATGAATTCCTATAAAATATTCTGGCAAAACTTTCAGCTATTACGCAGGATATCCCTGAACCCTTTATAGCTATTGGAGCATGCTCTCTAGATGAACCACATCCGAAGTTTTTCCTTCCTACTATGATATCTCCATCCTTTACTTTTCTGGGAAAACTCTCATCTATTTCCTTCATACAGTATTTCTTAAGTTCTACAGGATCTGATGTTGAAAGATATCTTGCAGGAATTATTACATCTGTATCTATATTGTCTCCATATTTAAATACTCTTCCCTTTGCCTTCATTTAAACTTCCCCCTCTATATCCTCTGGATTTGTAATCTTTCCTGTAATAGCTGAAGCTGCTGCCACTGCTGGACTTGCAAGATAAACTTCAGAAGTTTTATGACCCATTCTACCTATGAAATTTCTATTTGTAGTTGCTACTGCTCTCTCACCTTGTGCAAGTATACCCATATGTCCACCTAAGCAAGGTCCACATGTAGGTGTACTTACTATTGCTCCAGCCTCTATAAATATCTTAAGTAATCCTTCTTCCATGGCTTGTAAATATATTTTTTGAGTAGCTGGAAATATAATCGTCCTAACTCTCTTATTTATTTTTTTATCTTTAAGTACTTTTGCCGCCATTCTCAAATCTTCTATTCTCCCATTTGTACAAGAACCTATTACAACTTGGTCTATATCTATATCCCCTACTTCATCTATGATTCTTGTATTGTCAGGGCTATGGGGGAAACTTACTGTTGGTCTAATTTCACTTAAATCTATAGTATACTTCTGACTGTAATTAGCATCAATATCGCTTTTATAGACTTTAAATTCCTTATTTGAGTGTTCCTTTATATATTCCAAAGTCTTTTCATCTACTTCAAATATTCCATTTTTAGCTCCTGCCTCTATTGCCATATTTGATATTGTAAATCTATCATCCATACTAAGATTTTTTAATCCATTTCCAGTAAATTCCATAGATTTATAAAGAGCTCCATCTACCCCAATTTTTCCTATAATATGAAGAATTATATCTTTACCACTTATCCATTTATCAGGCTTACCTATTAATTCAAATTCTATGGCCTCTGGTACTTTAAACCAAGCCTTTCCCCATGCCATAGCAGCTGCCATATCTGTACTTCCTACTCCTGTTGAAAAAGCTCCTAGGGCACCATAGGTACAAGTATGAGAATCTGCTCCTATTACTACATCTCCAGGAACTACTAACCCCTTCTCAGGAAGTAGGGCGTGCTCTATGCCCATCTGGCCTATTTCAAAATAGTTTTCTATTTTCTTATCATATGCAAAGGCTCTCATATATTTACATTGTTCTGCTGATTTTATATCTTTATTTGGAGCAAAGTGATCTGGTACTAATGCAATTTTATTTTTATCAAATACATCTTTTACACCTATTTTCTCAAATTCTTTTATAGCTACTGGTGCTGTAATATCATTTCCCAAGACCATATCTAGGTTTGACTCTATAAATTGTCCTGGATGAACACTTTCTAAGCCTGCGTGATTTGCTAATATCTTCTGGGTCATTGTCATTCCCATACTATCCCTCTTTTCTGTTTATTGAATTTTATTTATGGCATCTAGGTAAGCATTTATACTAGCCTCTACTACATTTACACTTGCATCCCTTCCTGAGTAGTGATTGTCATTATATCTAAGCTTTACTTTGACATATCCTAAAGCATCTGTCCCCTCTGTTATAGATTGAAGAAAATAGTCTTCAAGAACTACATCCATATCTAAACATTTTTCAATTGCACTAATCGCTGCATCTACAGGACCTCCTGCTGAAGCTGTCTTTTCTATTTCTTTCCCATCTATTTCAAGTAATACTGAGGCTATGGTACTTATGGTATTTCCAGTATTTACTACAAACCTTTTTAGTTTATATCTATCATCTTCTCTATTAGTCTTTCTTGTGATGATAACCTCTATATCACTGTCATATATTACCTTCTTTTGATCTGCAAGATGTTTGAATTTTTCGAAAGCTCTATTTAAATCTTTTTCTGATAAATCAAATCCCAAGGACCTTACCTTATCTTTAAAAGCGTGTCTACCAGAGTGTTTTCCAAGAACCATCTTATTAGCTTTAAGCCCAATGGATTCAGGTGTCATAATTTCATAGGTTTCACGATTATTTAAAACTCCGTGTTGGTGAATTCCTGATTCATGAGCAAATGCATTAGCTCCTACAATTGCCTTATTTGGCTGAACATAAACTCCTGTGATGCTACTTAGAAGATTACTAGTCTTGAGTATTTCTTCTGTTATTATATTTGTTTGAAAATTATATATATCTTTTCTAGTATTTAGGATCATAGCAATTTCTTCTAGAGCTGCATTTCCAGCTCTCTCTCCTATACCATTTATTGTACATTCAAACTGCCTTGCCCCTGCCTTTAAAGCGGCTAATGTATTTGCAACTGCTAATCCTAAATCATTATGACAATGTACTGATATGATTGCAGTATCTAGATATTTTGATTTTTCTCTTATCTCCATTATGAATTCATAAAATTTATCTGGAGTCATATAACCTACAGTATCTGGTATATTTATAATCTTTGCTCCTGCCTGTATTGCTCTATCAAATATATGTGCTAAAAAGTCTGTAGAACTTCTAGTTGCATCTTCTGCAGAAAATTCTACCTCAGGGCAAAGGCTGCTTGCATACTTAACCATATCTTCAGCTCTTTTTACTACTTCTTCAGGCTCCATTTTCAATTTATATTTCATATGAATATCTGAAGTAGCTATAAATGTATGTATCCTAGGTTTTTCTGCTTCTTTTACAGCTTCCCAAGCTGTATCTATATCAGATTTTTTGGCTCTTGATAAAACTGTCACTGTAGAATTTTTTATTTCCTTAGATATTTCTCTTATGGAATCAAAATCTCCCTTTGAAGCAGCAGCAAATCCAGCTTCTATTACATCGACTCCAAGTCTTTCTAATTGTTTAGCAAGAAGTAATTTTTCTCTTTTATTCATACTACATCCAGGGGATTGTTCACCATCCCTTAAGGTTGTATCGAAAAAATGTATTTTATTATCCATTTACAAAACCCCCTTAAATTAAAAAATCCCTCGTCTCTATAAGTTATATAAACTTATAGGGACGAAGGATAAATATTCGTGTTACCACCCTAATTCACAGTAAACTGCCTCTTTCCTAGACTATTATCTAGTATCCATATAACGGTGGAACCGTCTTATCCTACTAATTTCCATTTTCAGATAAGCTGCTAAGAAGCTAGTATTGTATATCTCTCTGATGCTAATTTTCACCAAACATTAGCTCTCTTTGATCAAAGTAGGATATCTTTCTCTTCTCAATCGCTTTTTTATATTAAGGATGATTATATATTATAGACAAAGTATTTGTCAAGTGTCATTTTTTAAATATTTATTGTTTTTTGAATAATATTATAAAATTAGATGCTCCTAATCAAGTCCACACCTAATAATTTTATTTTTTAATTTTTAAATTTATTTTTGAGCTTTTTTATATAAAATTAGTAAAAATAATTCTATTTATTAGAATTCTATCTACAGATACATATGTTTTTAATTTAAATATAAATATAAAAAACCTCTAAATCTTAAATTTAGAGGTTCTCATATATTATCCTATAACTTTTCTCTTTACTTTATTAATTCCTAACCAACTAATCCCAGAAATAGCTGCTATGGATCCTAGTTTTCCACCTATTCCTAAGAAGACATCTTGAGTTAGTAAAAATAAGATACCACATAAAAGTCCTACAAATACCATATCCTTCATACTTGGAAACTTCTCTCTAGATACCATTGCTGCGTAGGATCCAGTTGTGGCAACAACTGCAAGCATAACTCCACCATCTTTAAATATATATGGTAATATTATTCCTGATACTAAAGTAACTATTGCTGAAGCTAATACAGGACCTTTTTTCAAATGTATGCTAATAAAATAAGTTAAACATGTCGATATTATGGATACTACTATAATCATAGATGTCATTTTAATGTCTTCCTGCCCTTCATTAAATAAATAACCCTAGTATTATTCTTACTATTTGAGTTGAAAATGCTGCTGTAGTGCCACCTTTTCCACCAATACCATTATAAGCTTCTTGAGAAAGTACAATTACAATACCTGCAATAATTCCTCCAATACCTGCTATCATCATTGACGGAATAACTTTTTGCCCTGACATTCCAACAAATGAAGCTACATAATAAGCTCCTGCCAGTTTAGGTGAAAACACTAAAGCTACTACTACTCCAACTAATCCATTAGATACAATTGGTCCTAATCCTAGATCATGATTCATATACCATGTTATAGCTGCAGCTAAAAATGTACCTACTATTATTTCTAAATTTACTAAATTAAATTTATCTTCTTTAAACTTCTTTAATTCTTGAAAATGATCCATTAAACCTATTGAAAAGAACATTATAATCATAAATATCAAAGCTTTATTCCATAAAAATTCATGACCTATAAATGCAGAAAAAAGCATTATAACACCAATTAAAGTATAATAAAATAAAATATTTATCTTTTTTAGCATATATCCTCCTTTGATATAATAACTTTGTCATTTATCTAACATAGTTATTATATCAAAATTCGATCTATTTTGCCAATATATAAATATTTTCCACATCTTTTTGATTTAATTGTCTAAAGCTTCCGAGTTTACCTCTATCTGTAGCTTTTTTTGCCATATTTTTAAACTCATCAGTAGGGAGTCCTTCTTCTTTAAAGCTTGTAGAAACACCTACAGTCTGTAAAAAGTTTTCAAATGCAGAGATACCTTCTTTTATTATTTCTTCTTGTGTTTTTTCATCAGTTAAAACTCCAAATACATTTACTGCAAATTTTACAAATCTCTTTGGATCCTCATTGTATACATATTTCATCCATGCAGGAAAAATAATTCCTAAAGTAGTTCCATGGGTTGTACCATATAGTGCACTTATTTCATGGGCTATATTATGACTTGCCCAATCTTCATCTCTACCCATACCAAGTAATCCATTATGGGCTATAGTTCCAGCTAACATTATCTCAGCTCTAGCATTATAATCATCTGGATTTTCTTTTAATATATATGAATTCTTTATAATATTTTTCATTGTTGATTCAGCTAATCCATCTATTAAATCTACATTTTCAGTCTTTGTAAAGTATCTTTCAAATATATGGGAAAGTATATCCATAATTCCAGTAAATGTAAGTTTAGGATTTAAAGTCATAGTGATCTCTGGATCCATTATAGCAAATTTAGGTCTCATAATAGAATGTCCTACATCTCTTTTATATAGGCCTTCTTCCTTTGTAATAACTGCACCTGTACTTGCTTCACTACCTGTAGCTGGAATGGTAAGTATTACCCCTACTGGAAGGGTATCTATAACTTCTGTATCTCTAGTGAAAAAGTCCCATACATCTCCATCATAAAAATGCCCTATACCTATGGATTTAGCCGAGTCTATAACACTTCCACCACCAACTGCAAGTATTAAATCTATATCATTTTGTTTAGTGATTTTTATACCTTCTCTTACAAGACTAAGTTTTGGATTTGGTTCAACTCCGCCTAATTCAAAAACTTCACATTCCATAGACTTTAAAATGTCTATAACCTTATCATATAGTCCATATTTCTTTATACTTCCTCCACCATAATGAAGTAAAATTTTCTTATATTTACCTTCAATAAGTTCTTTTAAATTATCTACTGAACCATTCCCAAATACGATTTCAGTAGGGCATGAAAACTTAAAATTATTCATTCTAATATCCCCCTTTATAGTCTATTTATCCTTATACCCTTAATAAGATAAATTATAGGAGAGGAAATAAAAAATAGAGCCTAGGCTCTATTTTTTATAACAATTTCCAAATATTATTTGTAAACTCTACTGGATCCTCTAAAGGAAGCCCTTCTATCAATCTAGCTTGATTGTAAAGTAGACTTGTATAGAGTTTTAAATCATCTTCATTTTTATCATATACAGATTTTAATCTTTCAAATACTGGGTGATTCATATTGATTTCAAGTACTTTTTCTGCCTTTATATCTCCACTATTAGGCATTTGTCTCAACACCTTTTCCATCTCAATGGAAAGTTCTCCTTCACTTGCCAAATAAACTGGATGGCTTTTAAGCTTATTTGTACCCTTTACATTCTTGACTTTTCCAGATAGATATTCTTCCATCTTAGAAAATAGATCCTTATTTTCCTCTATCTTTTCTTCTTCTTCCTTTTTTTCTTCTTTATCTAAATCTAAATCACTACTTGAAACTGATTTAAACTGTTTTTCCTCATAATTTTGTAGAATTTTTACTGCAAATTCATCTATATCATCTGTAAGATAAAGTATTTCCATACCCTTATCTTTTACAAACTCTACTTGAGGCAATCTATCTATTCTACTTATTGATTCTCCTGTTGCATAGTAGATATTTTCTTGATCTTCTTGCATCTCTTCTATATACTCTTTTAAAGTAATCATCTTTTCTCTCTTTGAGGAGTAAAATAATATTAAATCCTTTAAAACATCTTTATTTACACCAAAGTCATTATAAATTCCAAACTTTAATTGTCTTCCAAAACTTTCAAAGAATTTTTCATAGTTTTCTCTGTCATTTTCAAGTAAAGATAAAAGTTCTTCTTTTATCTTATCTCTTATCTTTTTAGCCATTAATTTTAACTGTCTATCATGTTGTAACATCTCTCTAGAGATATTTAAAGATAGATCTTCAGAATCTACTACACCCTTTACAAAGCTAAAGTAATCTGGAAGTAAATCAGAGGATTTCTCCATTATAAGGACACCACTTGAATATAATTCTAAACCTTTTTCATATTCTTTAGTGTAAAAATCATATGGAGCTTCCTTTGGAATAAATAATATTGCATCATATCTCATAATTCCATCTACACTTAAGTGAATAGATTTAAGTGGTTTATCAAAGCCAAAATGCTTTTCAGTATAAAAGTTTTCATAGTCTTCATCTGTAAGTTCATTTTTATTTTTCTTCCAAATTGGAACTCTACTATTTATAGTTTTTTCTACTACTTCTTCCTCAAATTCCTCTTCTCCCTCTTTAGGCTTCATTTCAGTAATATCCATTTTTATAGGATATCTTATAAAATCAGAGTATTTTTTGATTATATTTCTAATCCTATACTCTTCTAAGAATTGATCATAATCTTCATCTTCTGTGTTTTCCTTTAATTCTAAGATTATATTTGTACCTATATCTGCCTTTTCTGCTTCTTCTATAATATAACCTTCAGTACCTTCTGACTCCCATTTATATGCTGTTTCACCATTTAAAGACTTAGAAATTACAGTTACCTTATCTGCTACCATAAACGCCGAATAAAACCCTACTCCAAATTGACCTATTATATCTACTTCTTCTTTTTTTAGATTTTCCTCTTTAAATAAAAATGATCCACTCTTTGCTATTGTACCTAGATTATCCTCTAACTCTTCTTTGGTCATTCCTATACCTTTATCAATAATTTGTAATCTTCTATTGTCTTTATCTATATCTACTTTTATAAAATAATCCTCTTTATTAAATTCTATATTTTTATCTGTAAGAGCTTTATAATATATCTTATCTATTGCATCACTTGAATTAGATATAAGCTCTCTTAAAAATATCTCCTTATTTGTGTAAATAGAATTGATCATCAAATCTAAAAGTCTCTTAGACTCTGCTCTAAATTCTTTTTTTGTCATGAATTAATTCTCCCCTTATTTATCTTCTTCTTTTTTATGATGAATAATAGATATCCATTTTTCATCTACTAATATTTTTCTAACCCTTTTTTCAAAATCTATTCTGGATAGCCAAACTTGCCTATCACAGCCCATACACCTTAGTTTAATATCTACACCAGTTCTTATGATTTCCCATTTGTTTTCACCACAAGGATGCCCTTTTTTAAGGGTAACCAAGTCTCCTACTTCATAATGTAAAATCAACTCTCTCCACCTCCAATAATTACCATCTTAGAATAAGGTATTTCTATATCTGCTTGCTCTAAAGCTTCCTTTGCCTTTTTTCTAATCTCTCTTTCAACTGCCCATTGTTCTAATGGAGTAGTTTTGGCAATAATAGTTAGGATTACATCACTTCCACCTAATCCAGTTATACCCATTACACTTGGCCCATCTAATACATCTTCATTATTTTCTTTGATATCCCTACAAACTTTTTCTAATACACCTATTGCCTTATCTACATTTTCTTCATAAGCTATAGATATATCTACTTTAGCTCTCATTGCACCTCTAGTTTTATTTGTTACAATAGCTATATTTCCATTTGGTATAATATGAAGCTCTCCAGAGAAATCTCTTAGCTTAGTTACTCTAAGACCCAATTCTTCTACATATCCTTCAAATTTATCTATCTGTACAAAATCACCTACAGAATATTGATCCTCCATTATTATAAAAAAGCCTGTAATCACATCTTTTACTAAAGACTGTGCTCCAAAACCTATTGCAAGACCACCTATACCAGCTGTTGCTATAATAGACTTGGTATCTATATCAAAAGTCTCTAGGGAAATCATAACACCTATAAATACCAAAAGATATTTTGCAATTTTTTTAACAACTTCTCCTAATGTTTTTGCTCTTTTATTATTTATCAATATATTTGAACCTTTTTTCTCCTTAAAGGCCCTATCAATTAATCTATTTACTATCTTCACCATTATAGATACAACAAAAAATATCAGTACAACACTTAAAATTTTTCCTACAATAGTAAGTGCACCTGCTTCATTTCTTAAAATTGGATCTAAAAACTCTCTTATATCTTGCATGCTTCACCTTCCTACCTATTGATTACCTCAGCTTTTGAGTTAGAACCATCCTTTGTAAATTTATAAAATCCATCTATACTTATCTTTCCCTCTTCTATTATCTTTTTTATTTTTTCTATATCATTTATTGAAGTTAAAATTGATAGTCCACAGCTATGACTTACTTCTCTAGGTGTAGGTATAGTTTTAAAATCCATATCTTCTTCCTCAAGAACTTCTTCTGCTTGAATAGCATAATGGGTAGATTTAAAAGTAATCAAGGCATATTCTCGTTTTTGCATATTTTCTCCTATCCTATAATTATATTTTTTTCAGGATCTCTCAATTTCTCATAAATAGTATACATATTTGAAATTGATCCTATTTTTAAATTTTCTTTTAAATTTAAAAAATCTAAGCAAGTTCCACAGGATATTATCTCTACCCCGTCATCCTTTAATTTATTTAAATCATCAAGGACTTCAGATCCCTCACAAGTAAGCCTAACCCCTCCATTGTAAAATAGCAAAGTCTTAGGATAAGGTTTGGTCTCACTTAATGTATATATGAAACTCTTTATAAGTATCTTACCTAAACTCTCATCTCCACTTCCCATAGTGTCAGAAGAAAATCCTATTGTCATATCTTCAAATTCATTTACATCATTTACAACTTCACTTGCATTTGATACATTTCCCTTGTCTATATGAATATAATAATCCTTGTCAGATTTTTCAACTGAAAATTCATATCCTAAACTTTTTACTAGTTTTGATACATTTTCCTTTGCAACTTCATTGTCTACAATAGTAGTAATCTTGCCATCTTCTATACTATCTAATTGTTTTTTTGTCATTATGACAGGTTTAGGACAAGCCTGATTTCTTGCATCTACTGTTTTCTTCATATTAATCATCCTCTTTCTGGTTTAATTCATGCTTTTCTTATATTTTAAATGGTATAAATCTATAGAATCCTTTAGTCTTATACCTATTAAATCTTCACCTTTATGAAGTTTTTTTATCTCTTCTTCTAATTCGTACTCTAATACCTTTTCTCCATTTTTTATACCTAAAATATCATGATTTCCATATAAAAATGCATAATCATCATAGGCAAATATTTTATTATATTCCTTTGGAAATATAAATTTTTCTTGTATTTCTCCATCTAAATTTAAAATCTCTAAGTTTACATCATAAAGCATATATATTTCTCCGTCTATTACCTTTATATCTTTTATAAATGGAAATGGCTTTTGCCATTTTATCTCTCCTCCATTTATCAAATATAAATTTAAATTGGTTAAAACCAATTGTTGTTCATTTATAAATTTAGTGAATAAAATCATCTCTCCAGGAAAATTTATAGTATTTTCTAGACTCCCATCTGATTTATATATATTTACATAACTCTCTAAACCATCCTCCATACTTATATTAGATACTAAGTATTTTGAAGCTTTTTCGTCTATTGAATATGTGAGTATATCTTTTAATTCTATATTTTTTACAATTTCTTCTCCTTTAGAATCCAGAATAATTAATTTCTCTTGATCCTCAAACTTAATATGGGTTAATAGATTTCCATATTCTTCTTTAAGATTAAATATACCCTTATCAGTTTCTAATTTTTCTATAACTTCACCATTTGAGTTTAGAGCATATATATTACCTAGGGCTCTATCCATTACATATATCTTTTCTCCTCCAAATAATATATCAGGACTAGCAAACTCAAAATCTTTTTTCAGCAAAACACTACCATCTAAGGACAATACACTTAGACTATTTTTATTCCAATTTAAAATTCTTTCTTCATAAAGTTCAGTAGTTTCAATTTCTTCTAAAGAAATCTTATTTACATATTCCAAAGACATCTCTCTCACTGAAAAAGACTTTAGCTTGTCTAAAAAAATAGAAAAACTGTCTTCCCTTAAAACGAAAAGACCTATTATTATAATCACTATTACAGATATTTTCAATCCCCTATTCTTTATACCTTTTTCCTTTTCCATAAATACTCCTTAACTTTTAAATTATCTATCCTATTAATTGTATAATAATTTAAGATTTATTTCTACATTTCAAACTAATTTATACAGTTATTATTGACCTTAAAATCATATTTTCCTCATTGGAGCTTATACTTATATCTATTTTATTATTAATTTTCTTTGTATCTAATATTAACAATTCATTTGGATTTAAATCATACTCTTTTTCATTTATTTTAAACTTAAAATGTCCATTATAAGAGTAAAATATATCCAATACATTATTTGCAGTATATAAATTTACTTTGCCCTCTACTTTTATACTTTCTAATTTTCCCTTTGCCTTGTCTCTTAACATAAGATTAAAATCTCTTACTTTTCCATAACTAGTAGTATCTATACCACCTAGAAACTCATATACTTCAAAGGGTTTAAGATTTATAAATTTTTCACCATCATGGGTAAGTTTTAGTTCTCCATCTAATGGAGTTATAAATCTATTTACTCCAACAAGCTTTGTAAATATTGACTCTTCTAGTTCCACAGTTGCAGAGCTGATTCTAAATTGAAAGTCTTTTTCCTTATAATTAGATCCTTCAGGATATATGAAAAGCTCTGTAGTCTTTCCACCTGACCAATTTGTAGTAATAAATTCATCTTCTTTTATTATCTTTACAGCTTCATTCATAATTTTATCTCTCCTTTATTTTAATTATATACTATTTTACCATCATTATTAATTATTTTGTAATTACTCCCAATTTTGTTATAATCTAAATATCTAGATATCGAGGAGGATTCTATGAAGAATTTTAAATTAAATAGAAATATAGATACACCTTTATATATACAGCTATATGAACATTTTAAAACTCAAATCGAAGAAAATCAAATAAAAGCTGAAAAACTTCCATCTATAAGACAACTTGCAAAATCCCTGGGAGTAAATAATGTAACTATAATAAATGCCTACAAGCTTTTAGAAAATGAAGGATATGTATATTCTATTGAAGGAAGTGGAACATATATAAAAAAAATTCAAAATGAATTAAACTTAAATTTACATGAAGAAGATACAGAACTAATGATATCTGGCATACTACCAATGTCTAAAGATAGTATAAATTTTGCTTCTATTTCTCCTACTTCAGATTTATTTCCCATTGAAGAGTTTAAACAGGCACTAGTGCAAGTTTTAGACAAAAATGGTGGCGAAGCTTTTTTATATCCTGAAATTATAGGCTTTAAGGATTTAAGAGAATCTATATCTAAGTTTTTATTTATGAACTATGATACAAAGGTATCTAAAGATAAAATTTTAATTACCTCTGGAAGTCAACAAGGACTAGATATTATCTCAAAGACCCTTGTAAATACTGGGGATACCATAATAGTTGAAAATCCAACTTATCCTGGGGCAATCTCCGCCTTTAAATCTAGAGGAGCAAAGATCATAGGGGTAGATATGTTGGAAGATGGTATAGACCTTTTCAAATTAAAATCTATAGTAAAAAAGCACAATCCAAAATTTGTATATATTATGACTAATTATCAAAGTCCTACTACTTATTCCTATAGTGAAAAAAAGAAAAGACAATTGCTCAGTATGGCTCATGAATTTAACTTTTATATTATAGAAGATGATGTACTTACTGACCTTTCCTTTGAAAAAAAGATGAACCCTATTTTAAAATCTATAGATAGAGATGAAAAGGTTATATTTATTAAATCCTTTTCAAAGATATTTATGCCTGGAGTAAGAATTGGATTTATAACCTTACCAAGCAATCTATTTAAGGAAATAATTAGGGCTAAACATACTACAGATGTATCTTCATCTGGATTTTTACAAAGAGCCTTTGACTTATACTTGAGAATGGGATACTGGAAAAATCATATTCAAATGGTAAGAGATGTCTACAAAGAGAAATATGAAATTATGCTAAAAAATCTTGATAGATTTCAAAAATATGGATTAGAAGTCTCTAATCCTAGAGGGGGACTTAGTCTATGGGTAAAATTACCCCATAATGTAGACGCTATATCTTTATATGAAAAATCTCAAAAAAGAGGATTATCAATAATCCCTGGCAAAGTCTTCTTTATTGACGATATAATTTATTCTAATTATATAAGACTTAGTTTTGGAGGAGTTTCAGAAGAAGAAATAATAAAAGGTCTAGATATATTAGAAGAAGAAATAAAAGAAGAATTAAGTAATAATAAAAATAATTACCTGCCCTTTGTTTAAAGGCAGGTAATTATAACGAATAGGAAAATTCTGCTTCTACATTTTATAATTTAGAATTTTACCGTGAATGAGTTTCAACAAAAGCTACCTTTAACGCATCAATAGGTGCTTTTGTTATTTTTAATCTCTAAAATTTCTTCCATAATAATATTGTACATAGTTAAACTCTTTCCATAGAGATAAATTTTCATCTGATAACTCTCTTGTATATTCTCCATTTTCCTTAAAGTACATATTATGATTTACATCAAAATAATTCTTTACATGATGTAGATATCCCATATATTCATTGCCTTCCCAACCTAAGTATTGGAAGAGCTGTGGCATAAGAAAATTGGGACTTATATTTGGAATTTCACCTATAAAATCTTTATTAAAGACATGTTTAGCCTGTTCATTCCCCCAAATTATATAGGGAGTTTCATAGTAATTCAAAAATCCATCTATAGTTGATAGGTCCATATCTATATCTAACATATCATACCCAGAATTGTCTTCTCCAAGCCAAGGATTATGATCTCCAAATATGATTACTATAGTGGGTTCATCTTCTTTTTTATAATAATCTATAAGCTCTTCTAGGGCATCATTTGTATCTTTTATTCCAGCTAAATAATTATTTATAATATTATATTCATTGCCTGTATAGTTATCCCTTTTCTTTAAATACTCAAAATCATGAAGTTTATCAACAGAGTATGGTCCATGATTCTGGTAAGTTGTAGAAAAATGAAAATATGGTTTGCCTTCCTCTTTACTATTCTCATAACCTTCTATAATATATTTAAAGAAATCCTTATCATCTAAAAATTCTTCATCTATACCTTGAAATTTATTTTCGTAGTAGTCGAAATTCTCAAATCCAATATACTCATTTACATTTCTTCTATTGTAAAACCAGCCATAGTTTGGATGCATTGTCTCAGTCTTATAACCTTGTTCTTTAAAATACCAGGGAAAGGCATTGGTATTTTTAAAGTATCTAGGATGAGAATTATACCCATTTAGAAATCCCCATTCTGTATTTATAGTACCTCCTGCAAATACATTTGTAACTAATCTACCTCTCAGAGATTCTTCTTGTAATTTATGAAATTTTTCATACACACTTTTATCAATCTCTATATTTTCAAACTTTGAAAAATCATTATAGGCCTCTAACATTATAGCTATTATATTTACTTTTTCATCTGATTTTATATCATGATATTGAAATCTCTCTAAAACTTCTTTTGCTTCATTTTCATCATAACCTTCTAATTGTCTATCCTTAAGATCAGTAGCACTATATATAAAGGGATATAAAAATCCCTTTGACTGAAATTGTTGAGTTTGAGACCATCGATTTATTAAATCCTTATTTCCAACTCTTTCATATATTTCTTCATCAAAATAAAATCCACTGCTAATCATAATACCTATGATTAGTACAAATCCTAAAAAACTGAATCTAATCTTTTTAGTATTTATTTTAAACTTTATAAAAGCTTTTAAAATTATAGAAATTAAAATCAAAGACAATAAAATAACTATCATAGGTAAATTTGGAGATATATCATATCTAGAGGCCATATCTCCTGCTTCTGTGAATAACTTTATATCTATAAATTTAAATGGCTCATCTCTGTACATAAGTTTAAACTTATTCACAATTGACATTACAAATAAGATTACACTAGTTATAGAAAAACTTATCCACAGTTGATTAAATAAAAGAGCAAAGAAACTCATAGTTAAAAATATGGGGATAAAGTTCATAAGCATTAACCATTTGCCTTGATAATAACTTCTAAATAATATGGGATCAAAGCTTGCAGTTGAAAAGAAAAAGCTTATACTCATAAGTAAAGTACTTAAGATCCCTATTATAAATACAGTTAAGACACCTTTATAAAATTGCTCTTTATCTATTTTATCTTTAATCTTTTCTATCATTTAATTTTCCCTCCTATGATAAGAACCCCTTACCGCATCTATTATGCAGTAAGGGGTTCTTATATATGTAGCCCGGCGACTTCCTACTCTCCCAGGGCGTTGCCACCCAAGTACCATCGGCGTTAAGAGGCTTAACTTCTGTGTTCGGTATGGTTACAGGTGTGTCCCTCTTGCTATCGTCACCAGACGAAAACTACTTAGCAATTTATCTTTGATCATTTTTTGGTCAAGTCCTCGACTTATTAGTATCTTTTAGCTTCAAGTATTACTACTCTTTCACCTTAGACCTATCTACCAGGTGGTCTTCCTGGAGTCTTACTCTATTGATGGGAAATCTTATCTTGAGGGGGGTTTCGTGCTTAGATGCCTTCAGCACTTATCCCTTCCAAACTTAGCTACTCAGCCATGCCTCTGGCGAGACAACTGATACACCAGCGGTTTGTCCATCCCGGTCCTCTCGTACTAAGGACAGCTCCTCTCAAATTTCCTACGCCCACGACGGATAGGGACCGAACTGTCTCACGACGTTCTGAACCCAGCTCGCGTGCCTCTTTAATGGGCGAACAGCCCAACCCTTGGGACCTACTCCAGCCCCAGGATGAGACGAGCCGACATCGAGGTGCCAAACCTCCCCGTCGATGTGAACTCTTGGGGGAGATAAGCCTGTTATCCCCGGGGTAGCTTTTATCCGTTGAGCGATGGCCCTTCCACGCGGTACCACCGGATCACTAAGTCCAACTTTCGTTACTGCTCCACTTGTAGGTGTTGCAGTTAAGCTTCCTTTTGCCTTTACACTCTTCGCACGATTTCCGACCGTGCTGAGGAAACCTTTGAGCGCCTCCGTTACTCTTTAGGAGGCGACCGCCCCAGTCAAACTGCCCAACTGACAGTGTCCCTATACCAGATAATGGTACCAGGTTAGAATTCTAGCCTAACAAGAGTGGTATCCCACATTTGACTCCACCAAGACTAGCGTCCTGGTTTCTTAGTCTCCCACCTATTCTGTACATGTTATGCCAAAATCCAATGTCAGCCTGCAGTAAAGCTCCACGGGGTCTTTCCGTCCTGTCGCGGGTAACACGCATCTTCACGTGTACTACAATTTCACCGGATCCTTTGTTGAGACAGTGCCCAAGTCGTTGCACCTTTCGTGCGGGTCGGAACTTACCCGACAAGGAATTTCGCTACCTTAGGACCGTTATAGTTACGGCCGCCGTTTACTGGGGCTTAAGTTCTAAGCTTCGGATTACTCCTAACTCTTCCCCTTAACCTTCCAGCACCGGGCAGGTGTCAGCCCCTATACTTCGTCTTTCGACTTAGCAGAGACTTGTGTTTTTGGTAAACAGTCGCTTGGGCCTATTCACTGCGGCCAGATGATCTTTCGATTGTGCAATCTATCCTTCTCTGGCACCCCTTCTCCCGAAGTTACGGGGTCATTTTGCCGAGTTCCTTAACAAAGGTTCTTCCGCTCGTCTTAGGATTCTCTCCTCGCCTACCTGTGTCGGTTTACGGTACGGGTAGTTAAATACTCGATAGTGGCTTTTCTTGGCAGCATGGAGTCAGTTGCTTCTCTACTTGTTTTTCGATCCCCATCACATCTTGGAATTATGGGAACGGATTTGCCTATCCCCACTTCCTACTTGCTTAGACGCGCTTTTCCAACTGCGCGCTCAACTTATCCTTCTGCGTCACCACATCTCTCAAACGCATTTATCTAGTACAGGAATTATAACCTGTTGTCCATCGCCTACGCTTTTCAGCCTCGGCTTAGGTCCCGACTTACCCTGAGTGGACGAGCCTTCCTCAGGAAACCTTGGGCTTTCGACGGGTGAGATTCTCACTCACCTTTCGCTACTTATGCCAGCATTCTCTCTTGTGTTAAGTCCACCACTCCTTTCGGTGTAGCTTCAAGCCTAACACAATGCTCCTCTACCATCCTTTCGGATCCACAGCTTCGGTACCAAATTTAGCCCCGGAAATCTTCGGCGCAGGGTCTCTCGACCAGTGAGCTATTACGCACTCTTTAAATATATGGCTGCTTCTAAGCCAACATCCTGGTTGTCTGTGAAACCCCACATCCTTTCACACTTAATTTGGATTTAGGGACCTTAGCTGGTGGTCTGGGCTTTTTCCCTTTCGACTATGAAGCTTATCCCCCATAGTCTGACTCCCAAGTATATGAGTATGGCATTCGGAGTTTGATAGGCTTTGGTAACGCTATGCGCCCCTTAGCCAGTCAGTGCTCTACCTCCATCTCACTTTATCTTGAGGCTAGCCCTAAAGCTATTTCGAGGAGAACCAGCTATCTCTGAGTTCGATTGGCTTTTCACCCCTATCCACAGGTCATCCGATAACTTTTAAACGTTACCCGGTTCGAGCCTCCATTGAATTTTACTTCAACTTCACTCTGCCCATGGATAGATCACTCAGTTTCGGGTCTATGGCATACAACTAATTCGCCCTATTAAGACTTGGTTTCCCTACGGCTTCGTAACTTAATTACTTAACCTTGCTGCATACCATAACTCGCTGGCCCGTTCTACAAAAAGTACGTGGTCACACATATAAAGTGCTTCCACTGCTTGTAAGCATAGGGTTTCAGGTTCTATTTCACTCCCCTCCCGGGGTTCTTTTTACCTTTCCCTCACGGTACTATTCTCTATCGGTCACTAAGGAGTATTTAGCCTTGGGAGGTGGTCCTCCCTACTTCCCACAAGATTTCTCGTGTCTCATGGTACTCTGGAGAAAAGCCTGTATAAACTTAGTTTCGACTACAGGACTATCACCTTCTTTGGTGAGACTTTCCAGTCTTCTTCGTCTACTAATTTTATATCCTTTGCTTTTTCCTTAACCCCAGATAAATCTGGTTTGGGCTGTTTCCCGTTCGCTCGCCGCTACTTAGGAAATCGAATTTTTCTTTCTCTTCCTCAGGGTACTTAGATGTTTCAGTTCCCCTGGTCTTCCTTCATACACCTATGTATTCAGTGTATGATACTTGAGGGTTGCTCAAGTAGGTTTCCCCATTCGGACATCTCCGGATCAAAGTCTATTTGCGACTCCCCGAAGCATTTCGGTGCTTATCCCGTCCTTCATCGGCTCTTAGTGCCAAGGCATTCGCCCTATGCTCTTAATAACTTGACCTTAAAAATTTTGATCTATTTTTTATTGCTTTTGTAGTTTTCAATGTTCATGCTTACTAAAGTTTACGCATTCACTCTTTCGCTCACTTTAGTTCGCTACACTGTCCGTTTTGTCTACAATTTGCTATGCTCATTGGACAAAAAGGCAATGTTCAGTTTAATAAATCCACAACAGTGTCTCTTGTGAATTAGTGGTGGAGATGAGGAGAGTCGAACTCCTGACCTCCTGCTTGCAAGGCAGGCGCTCTCCCAACTGAGCTACACCCCCATAAACAACTAATAACCAACATTTATAAAGCTTTCACTTTATTGTCAATTTGCATTTGACTGTTAGTCATTAATAGATATATATAAGAAAACAGTGTGAGTACTTTAATCTCCTTAGAAAGGAGGTGATCCAGCCGCACCTTCCGATACGGCTACCTTGTTACGACTTCACCCTAGTCATTGACCCTACCTTCGACAGCTGCTTCCTTGCGGTTAGCTCACTGGCTTCGGGTATCGCCAACTTCCATGGTGTGACGGGCGGTGTGTACAAGACCCGGGAACGCATTCACCGCGGCATTCTGATCCGCGATTACTAGCAACTCCAACTTCATGTAGGCGAGTTGCAGCCTACAATCCGAACTGGGATCGGCTTTTAGAGATTCGCTCCTTATCGCTAAGTGGCTCCTCGTTGTACCGACCATTGTAGCACGTGTGTAGCCCAGGACATAAAGGGCATGATGATTTGACGTCATCCCCACCTTCCTCCGATTTATCATCGGCAGTCTCTCTAGAGTGCTCAACTTAACTTGTTAGCAACTAAAAATAGGGGTTGCGCTCGTTGCGGGACTTAACCCAACATCTCACGACACGAGCTGACGACAACCATGCACCACCTGTGTCCTCTGTCCCCGAAGGGAAAACTCTATCTCTAGAGTGGTCAGAGGCATGTCAAGCCCTGGTAAGGTTCTTCGCGTTGCTTCGAATTAAACCACATGCTCCGCTGCTTGTGCGGGTCCCCGTCAATTCCTTTGAGTTTCATACTTGCGTACGTACTCCCCAGGCGGAGTGCTTAATGCGTTAGCTGCGGCACCGAGGTTTGACCCCCAACACCTAGCACTCATCGTTTACGGCATGGACTACCAGGGTATCTAATCCTGTTTGCTCCCCATGCTTTCGTTCCTCAGCGTCAGTATAAGTCCAGAAAGTCGCCTTCGCCACTGGTATTCTTCCTAATATCTACGCATTTCACCGCTACACTAGGAATTCCACTTTCCTCTCCTTAACTCAAGCCTTCCAGTTTCAAATGCTTACCACGGTTAAGCCGTGAGATTTCACATCTGACTTAAAAGGCCGCCTGCGAACCCTTTACGCCCAATAATTCCGGACAACGCTCGCCCCTTACGTATTACCGCGGCTGCTGGCACGTAATTAGCCGGGGCTTCCTCCTAGGGTACCGTCATTATCGTCCCCTAGGACAGAACTTTACGACTCGAAAGCCTTCATCGTTCACGCGGCGTCGCTGCATCAGAGTTTCCTCCATTGTGCAATATTCCCCACTGCTGCCTCCCGTAGGAGTCTGGACCGTGTCTCAGTTCCAGTGTGACCGTTCACCCTCTCAGGCCGGTTACCCATCGTTGCCTTGGTGAGCTTTTATCTCACCAACTAGCTAATGGGACGCGAGACCATCTTTCACCGCTTTACGCTTTGACTTTTAAATAATGCTATCTAAAAGTATCATAAGGTATTAATCCCAGTTTCCCGAGGCTATCCCTTTGTGAAAGGCAGGTTTCTCACGCGTTACTCACCCGTCCGCCGCTAAGATAATAAAAGAATCAATCCGAAGAAATCTTCTTTTAAAACTTCGCTCAACTTGCATGTGTTAGGCACGCCGCCAGCGTTCGTCCTGAGCCAGGATCAAACTCTCATTTAAAAGTTTAAGTTTGATTGGCTCAATTATTTGTTGTTAATTGATTTTGTGTGTTTAGATTCAAAGTATTTCACACTGTTTAATTATCTAAGTTCATAGTCATCTCTCAGTATAACTACTCAAATTTATTTACTCGCTATGCTCGTATAAATTTGGTGTTATTTGCGGCTGACCTACATCTAACTCACTCTCGTTCGTTGTGTTAGGTCAAGCTCTCTTGAGGCGACTTTATTAGTATAACAAATCTTTTGTTTCTTGTCAACTAATTTTTAAAATTTCTTTTTGTTTCCTTTTTTGTTGCTGTGTTGAATTTTGTCTGCATTTGTTTTGCCGACTTGTAATATATTACACTGTTTTAAAGTATATGTCAACAGTTTTTGTGAAAAACATTTAAATTAATTTTAAAATGGTCAAAATTACAGGTTTTTAATGTTTTTTTCCTATATATATGATAAAATTAATTTAATATCCTCTATTATCATCGACCAAATATTTTAATTGGAGGACTCAATTTGAAGAAAACTTATATTCAATTTTTATCCATATCTTTTTTAATAAGTTATTTAGCTTTTGGTGCAATAATTTATTCTAAAACTCCTTTTAGAGAGATATTTTTAAATCCTCTTTATCTACTTATATTTATAATAGGATTTTTAGGACCTTTCATATCTTCATTTATAGTATATAATTTCAATAATAAAAGCTTAGGTGGTACAAAGGGATTTATAAATACATTTAAAACAGTGGAAAATAAAAAGGCCATATACCTAGTACCATTATTCCTAATAGCTCACTATGGCTTTGCTATGATTTTAAATAATATTTATTCATATGGTAGTTTTACTAAATTTATATATTATCTTCCCATTGCATTTATAGCATTAGGATCTCAGGAGATAGGTTGGAGAGCCATATTACAACCAGCATTAGAGAAAAATAAAGGTTTTTGGAAATCAATAATTTCTACTGGACTATTTTGGTCTCTATGGTTTTTACCACTTTTATTTATTCCAGGATTTTTTATATTACCACAGTTTTATTTACAATTTGCAATGTATTTAGTAGGAATAAGTTTTTTACTATCTACAGTTTATAGAGTTAGTGGTAGTATTTTGTACTGTTTATTCTTATCTACTTTAATATTTAGCTTATATCCAGTTATAGTTTTAAAACCAAACTTTGTTTTATTAGCTTTAGCAGTTCTTGAAGCAATGCTTTCAAGTATTTATAAAGATAAAGTAGCAATCTCTACTAGTAAGTAAGCTTAAAATTAAATAGACTTATAGTGTAGAACTACACTATAAGTCTATTTAAAATTCCTCATAATTTATTTTGAGCCTCTAAATTAAACATCCTTCTTTAATTGCTCTTTTTTTAACTGTTCTTTTTTATCCTTAAAAATCTTTTCAAATATATCTTCAGCTACTCTATAGTGTTCTTCAGTTAACTTCGTAGCTAGTTCATAATCCTTATTTTTAAAAGCATTTGTGATTTCTTTATGTGTCTTTATACTATTTTCTTGTATTTGAAAGGTCTTCGGTTCGTAAAAACTTCTTACAAGCATTTCATGAAGTACATTATACTCTTTAAATAATTTATTTAGTCTAGAATTATTTGAATAATTTATAAAGGTTTTGTGAAATTTATAGTCATAATCATAAAATTTATCTGTGCCTATGTTTTTTTGTTGAAGTGCCATATATTTTTCTAATTGACTTACTACTTCATTTACATCAGCTTTTTGTGATGTTAATTTTACACCAGTATTTACTATATATAATAAAATTTCATTTATTTCAACAAAAAATTCATAGTCAAAATCAACAACTTTAGCTCCAGTTTTTTTAATTGAAGTAATTAAACCATCCTGGTAGAGTCTATTTATAGCATCTCTTATAGGAGATGAACTAACCCTAAATCTCTTTTGTAAAGTTCTATTTACCAGAATTGACCCAAAGGGGATGTCTCCCTTTAATATTTCCATTTTTAATATATCGTATATTTGATCACTTAAGCTTTTTTTATTGATTAATCCCATAAAGATTCCTACTTTCTTATAATTATTACATAAGTATACCATATTTTTTGAAAATTATGTAGAAACTTTGATATTAAATAAAAATAGCGTCTACGACGCGTTAAAATCTTAAATTTTAACTTTCTTTTTAAAATTAAATTTGTTTTCATTTGGGTATAAATATTTTGGTGATATTTATGCCCAATATTTCTTTTAAAATTAAAGATATCTTTGCAGATCATTGGGATGCTTTTCTTAATGAAGGTTATCCTATTAGACCTACTGTTTTAAAAAATGTTGATAAAATAATTAAATGTGGTGACTCTTCAATGGGACACGCACTTTATCACTGTGAACACTGTGGTAAGTTTAAGCATGTCTATTTTACTTGTAAAAGTCGTTTTTGTAACTCTTGTGGCGCTAAGTATATTCAAGATCGTGCTTCTTCAATTTCTTCTAAACTCATTAATTGCAAACATCGTCATATTGTTTTTACTATTCCTAAAGAGCTTAGAATTTTCTTTAGCAGAGATAGAAAGCTTCTCAATCTATTTTTCAAGGCTAGTGCTGATACTATTCTAACTTGGTTTTTTAAATTAAATAAATCTGAGAATTTGAAGCCTGGGTTTATTTCTACTATGCATACTTTCGGTCGTGATCTTAAATGGAACCCTCATATACATATGCTTTTAACTGAAGGTGCTTCTGGTAACAGAACTGTTTGGAGAAAAATCTCTCATATTCCTTTTAATATGCTCAGGAAAAGGTGGCAAGCTACTATGCTTTCATTTCTTCATAAAAACCTTGGTTCTTCTTTTTATTCTCTTAAATCATATTTGTTTAAAAATTATCCTAAGGGTTTCTATGTTTATGCTAATCCAAATGTTAATTCTAAATCTTCTGAGGCTGTTAAGTATATTATTCGATACACTGGGCGTCCTGCTATGGCTCAGTCTCGTATCATTAATTATGATGGTGAATTTGTTGAGTTTTACTATGATCGCCACGAAGACAACAAACGGGTAGTTGAAAAAATACATGCTATGGATTTTATTAAGCGTTTAATTATTCATATTCCAGAAACACAATTTAAAATGATTAGATATTATGGTCTTTATGCTAAAAAATATTCTCATTCTTCTAAGCTCTATCTAATGGATACTGTTTCTAAGAAAAACTTTAGAAAAAAGTATTCTAATTGGCGTGCTAGACTTCTTCTTGCTTTCGGTGTAGACCCTTTATGGTGTTCTTGTGGGCATACAATGGAACTTGTTGATATTTTTCATTCAGGAGAAAACCAGTATATTGATAATTTTCCTTCTCAATTGTATAATAGTGCTTAGTAATTAATTTAGCACTGTGGAGGTGTTTTATGAATATTCTTGAAGGTTTTTCTAAAAATGATGATTTAGTAGAATTTATTTGTACTAAATGTGGTTATTCCCTTTGGGTTCCTAGTTTCATTGTAAATCAATTAGAAGAGGATAATATTTTTAATGGTCTAGCTCCATCTGTTCCACCACAGCCTTATTGCCAAGTTTGTGATGGTATTATGACTCCAAAATCATATACTGGTATTCGTGGTGTTCACTATGAATACAAAAAGTAATCTAATTTCTATTAGATTTTTTGGTATGCTTTAATTTAAGAGCATACCTATTTTTATTTAATAGGAAAGTAGAACTTTCCTATTAAATAAAAAAATGAGTAGAGCCAATTAAGTCTCTACTCCCAATATCTCTTAAGTTTAATCTAGAAAGCTACTTTCATAAATAGAGCTACTATACACAATATAGTTGCAAATGGTACGTACACAAATTTACCAATATTATACCATAAATCTCCCTGTTTATTTTTAGCACCTAAGTTTATTTCCTCAAGAAGATCCTCTTTTTTCATAATCCAGAACCAAGATATGGCTCCTAGAGTTGCCCCTATTGGGATTATATATATAGATACAAAGTCCATCCAAGGTCCCCATCTGTATATAGCTTCCATATTAACTCCTATGCCAAAAGTAATCACTGCTAATAATATTAACATTGGAACACGCTTTAAATTAGGGAATTTATTCATTAGAGATTCTCCAACAACCTCAAACATATTTTGTAGTGAAGAAATTCCACCAAATATTACTGCTGTAAATAAAATTATGGCAAATACCTGTCCCATAGGTATATCTTGTAGTATTTGAGGTAATGTTACAAATAATAGACCTGGACCTGATGCAACATCTATATTGTATGCAAAACAAGCTGGTATTATAACTAAAGCTGCTACAATTGCCGCTATTATATCAAATATAGCAGTACTTCTTGCTGCGTCTGGTATATCTGCATCATCTGATAAATATGCTCCATATACGATCATACCACTGCCTGTAATAGATAAGGAGAAGAATGCTTGCCCCATTGCCCAAATCCATACCATAGGATCAAGTAATGCCTCCCATCTTGGGAAAAACATAAATTTATATCCTTCCACTGCACCTGGCAGTAAAGCTACTCTAATAGCTAGAATCAAGAAAAGTACAAAGAATAAGGGCATCATAATTTTATTAGTCTTTTCTATACTATCTGCTCCAAGTGTCAATGTAAACAATGTACCAACTACAACTATAATGTGAAAAGGTATAACTGAATAATCTTGTAATGCAAAGCTTTCAAACCAAGGACCAGGATCTACAGTCATAAGACTTCCGCTAATTGATTGAGTAAGTCCTTTTAATACATATGATATAATTACTGCATAACCTATTGCTATACACATTGAGCCCGCTAAAGGTAACCATCCTACATATTTACCTATCTTTTCTTTTCCACCTGATTCCCAAGCGTTTTCGTATGCACCGACAGTACCAGTTTTTGCTCTACGACCAATTGCATATTCTGCTGTAAGTCCTACATAACTAAAAATTCCTATAAATATAAGATATGCTACTAAAAATGCTCCACCACCATTACTACCTAATTTGTATGGAAATCCCCATACATTTGCCATACCTACAGCTGAACCTACACAGGCAAGGATAAATCCCCACTTTGAAGCAAATTGATTAGTGTTTTGTGTACCTTTTGTATCCATATTTCCCTCCCAGTTTTTAGTCTTATAATAGGAGTCATTATAAGATATTATTTGAATTTTCTAACTTTTTATTATAAATTACATTGTGAAGTTTTAAAACTTCACAATGTAATTTTATAATCAATTATTACTTATCTTTGTATTCAAATTTTGCAGTAAAGAATCTTAATTGTTCAGGCTCGTAAACAAATTTAAGAGGTCTTATGTCTTCTTTATGCTTATAAAGATTGATAACAGACTCAGCTACTACATCCATATGTCTATAAGTATAAACTCTTCTCGGAATAGTAAGTCTTACAGTCTCTAGTTTTGGTTTATGATTTTCACCAGTTTCTACATCTCTACCTGCAGATACTATACCACGTTCCATAGATCTAACGCCAGAGTCAATATAAAGTGAAGCTGCTAAAGATTGAGCTGGGAATTCTTCTTGATCTAAATGTGGACAGAATCTTCTTGCATCTAGGAATACTGCATGGCCTCCTATTGGCTCAACTACAGGAACTCCAGCTTCTTTTAATCTTTCCCCTAGATATCTAACTTGTTTAATTCTATGCTCAATATATTCATATTGCATAGCTTCTTTAAATCCTATAGCTATAGCTTGCATATCACGGCCAGTCATACCACCATAAGAAGGCATACCTTCATAAACTACAACTATTTCTTTAGCCTTACCAAATAATTCATCATCATTTATAGCCAAGAATCCACCTATATTTACTATACCATCTTTTTTACCACTCATAGTAGCTCCATCAGAATAGCTAAACATTTCATGAACTATTTCTTTTATAGTCTTATCTTCAAAGCCTTCTTCTTGTTCTTTAATAAAGTAAGCATTTTCAACACATCTAGTAGCATCAAAGAATACTTTTATATCATGCTTTTCACATAATTCATGAACTTCTTTCATATTTTTCATAGATACTGGTTGGCCACCAGCTAAGTTTACAGTAACAGCTAGACACACATAGGCTATATTTTCTGCACCTTTTTCATCTATTAACTTTTGAAGTTTATTTATATCTATATTACCTTTAAATTTAATATCTTTTCCAGCATCATGAGCATCATCTTGTATAATGTCTACGAAAATACCACCATTTTTCTCTTGATGATATCTAGTAGTTGTAAAATACATATTACCTGCTACATATTGTCCTGGCTTAATAGCTATACTAGAAAGAATATTTTCTGCTCCACGACCTTGATGAGTAGGAACAACATGCTTAAATCCAAATAATTCTTTTATAGTTGACTCTAAGAATATCCAGTTTTTACTACCAGCATAGGCCTCATCACCTATCATCATTGCAGCCCATTGTTGATCACTCATGGCATTAGTTCCAGAGTCAGTAAGTAAGTCAATATATACGTCTTCAGATCTTAAGTTGAATGTGTTATATCCTGCCTCTTTCATAGCTTTTTCTCTTTCTTCCCTAGAAATCATGCTCACAGGTTCAACACTTTTGATTTTAAAAGGTTCTGCAGGATACTTGTTTAAATCCATATAATCCATTATATATTCCCCCTAATATTTATAATATTTTTATGATGCATCATACATCATCGACCAACTTCATTGTATAATATCATTTCTAGTAAGTCAATAGGAAAACGATATTTTATTTATTAATTTTTTTGAAAATTATAATTTATCTACTTAAATATTTTAATCTCTTGTATCTTTTCTTTGGAAACTACAGCCATATACAATTCAAATAACAAATATAATATTGAAATTTAATTTAATAAAAAAGCGGTAACCATATTATATATAACATAGTTACCACTCTTCTGATTATTTATTTCCTAATTCGTAAATGTTGTAATTATTTAAATCTAAAAAAACTACAGCTTTTCATTAAGTTTTAAATAAAGTGTATTTTAATATTTAATTTGTCTCTGCCATTTTTTTATAGCTTTCATATCTCTCTTTAGCATCTTTTTCTGCCTCATCAAATAAATCATCTGCTATCTCAGGAAATGCTCTTCTGAGTGAAGTATATCTTACTTCTGAATTTATGAAATCCATAAATGGTTTAGTTGGCTCTTTTGAATCCAAGACAAATGGATTTTTCCCATCTTCTTTGAGCCTTGGGTCAAATCTATATAGATGCCAGTAACCTGTATCCACTGCTAATTTTTCTTGAGCTATAGATGTACCCATTCCAGTTCTTATACCATGGTTTATACAAGGAGCATAAGCTATTACAATAGATGGTCCATCATAACTTTCAGCCTCTTTCATTGCCTTTATTACTTGATTCATATTAGCTCCCATTGCCACTTGAGCTACATATACATATCCATAAGTTGTCATCATTAGGCCTAAGTCTTTTTTCCTTATTTTCTTACCTGAAGCTGCAAATTTTGCTACTGCTGCTATAGGAGTTGCCTTAGATGATTGACCACCTGTGTTAGAATATACTTCAGTATCCATAACTAATATATTGAAATCTTCACCTGAAGCCATTACATGGTCAAGTCCTCCATAACCTATGTCATATGCCCATCCATCTCCTCCAAATGACCAGACAGATTTCTTAATCAAAAAGTCTTTTCTATCTTTTATTTCTCTTAATATCTCATTTACCTTTTCATTTTCATATTTTTCTTCAAGTCTAGGCAGAATCATTCCTGTTGCTGCTTTTGATTCTTTTGGGTCTTTAATTCCTTCTATCCATTGCTTAAAATACTCATTTAATTCTGAATCTAATTCTAAATCCAAAAACTCTTCCATCAAGAATTGTAGTTTTTCTCTTGTCTTTCTTATTCCTATTGCCATACCATATCCATACTCAGCATTGTCTTCGAATAGTGAACTTGCCCATGCTGGTCCTTTTCCTTCATGATTTTGACAGAATGTAGTTGTAGGTGCTGAACCACCCCAAATTGATGAACAACCTGATGCATTAGCTATAAGCATTCTATCACCATAAAGTTGAGTTATTAATTTTGCATAAGGTGTTTCACCACAGCCTGCACAAGCACCTGAGAATTGCAATAGAGGTTGCTTAAATTGACTTCCTTTAAGTGTAAATTCATTCATTAAGTCTTGTTTTGGCTTTAATGAAATTGCATATTTCCAATTTTTAGTTTGTACTTCATATTCTTTTTCAAAAGGTTCCATAACTAATGCCTTTTCTTTAGATGGACATACATCTGCACAGCTTCCACATCCTGTACAATCTAGTACTGATATTTGTATTTTATATTCTAAGCCTTTTAATGCTTTACCTACTGCTTTTTTAGTTTCAAAATTATCTGGTGCATTTTCTTTTTCTTCTTCATCTAATAGGAAAGGTCTTATTACTGCATGAGGGCATACATATGAACACTGATTACATTGAATACAATTTTCTTTTACCCAATGTGGCACTTCTACTGCTATGCCTCTCTTTTCATAAGCTGCTGTACCTTGAGGAAACTCTCCAGCTTCTCTTCCTTTAAATGTACTAACAGGCAATTGATCCCCTTCTTGCCTATTTATAGGAATCAATACATTTTTTATAAACTCTGGATAGTCTTCTTTTTCTACTTCTTCGTCTTTTATATTTTCCCAAGCATCTGGAATTTCTATTTTGACCAAGGATTCTATACCCTTATCTACTGCATCATAGTTCATATCTACTATTTTTTGTCCTTTTTTGCCATATGCCTCTACTATTGATTTTTTAAGATGTGAAATAGCTTCATTTAGTGGTAATACCTGTGATAATTTAAAGAATGCTGCTTGCATTATCATATTGGTTCTTCCACCTAAACCTATTTCCGCGGCTATCTTAGTTGCATTTATAGTATAAAAGTTAATATTGTGTTTTGCCATATATCTCTTCATTTCAGCTGGAAGAGACTCTTCTAAATCCTCTTTTCCCCAAATTGTATTCAGCAAGAATGTTCCACCATCTTTCAATCCTTTTAATAAATCATATTGATATACATAGGACTGTTTTGAAGAAGATATAAAGTCAGATTCTGTCAATAGATATGTTGATTTTATTGGCTCATAACCAAATCTTAAATGAGATACAGTTATACCACCTGATTTTTTACTATCATATGAGAAATATGCTTGAGCATACATATCTGTGTCGTCACCTATTATTTTTATAGCTTGTTTATTTGCTCCAACTGTCCCATCTGAACCAAATCCCCAGAATTTACATTTGATTGTCTCTTTTGGCTCTGTATTTATAATTTCTTTTATCTCTAAATTTGTATAAGTTACATCATCTTCTATTCCTATTGTAAATCTATTTTTTGGATCCTCTAATTTTAAGTTTTCATATACTGCTAAAATTTGTGAAGGAGTTGTATTTTTGGATCCAAGACCATATCTTCCTCCAACTATTACAGGGATTTCTTTTTTTCCAAAAAAACTATGTGATATATCTAAATGTAATGGCTCAGCTATGGAACCTTTTTCTTTTGTTCTATCCAATACAGCAATTTTATTTACTGTCTTTGGCAACACATCAAATAGATATTTTGTAGAAAATGGTCTATATAATCTTACTTTAATTAGGCCTACTTTTTCTCCTCTTTCTAAGAGAAAATCTACTGTCTCTTCTATTGTATCTGTAACTGAACCCATTGCTACGATTATTCTCTCTGCTTCAGGATCTCCATAGTAATTAAATGGCTTATAATCTCTTCCAGTTATCTTATTTACTTCTTTCATATAGTCATTTGTTATATCTGCTACTTTATCATAGAACACATTTGAAGCTTCTGTAGCTTGAAAATATATATCTGGATTTTGAGCTGTACCCTTTGTCACTGGTCTCTCTGGATTTAATGAGTTATTTCTGAATTCTCTTATTGCATCATAATCTACAAGCTTTGCAAAGTCATCATAGTCTATTACTTCTATTTTTTGCAATTCATGACTTGTTCTAAATCCATCAAAAAAGTGTAAAAATGGAATTCTACTTCTTATAGCTGAAAGATGAGCAATTCCCCCTAAGTCCATTACTTCTTGTACTGAACCAGAAGCCATCATTGCAAATCCTGTCTGTCTAGTTGCCATAACATCTTGATGATCTCCAAATATACTCAAAGCATGAGTTGATAGAGCTCTTGCTGATACGTGGATTACACCTGGTTGTAATTCGCCTGCCATTTTATACATATTTGGTATCATAAGTAAAAGTCCTTGAGAAGCTGTATAAGTTGATGCCAAAGAACCAGCTGTCAAAGCACCATGCATTGCTCCTGCTGCTCCTGCTTCTGATTGTAATTCCGAAACCATAACTTCTTGTCCAAAAATGTTTTTCTTCCCATTGGCTGCCCATGCATCTACATGCTCTGCCATATCTGATGACGGTGTTATAGGATATATAGCTGCTACATCTGTAAAGGCATATGATACATATGCTGCTGCTGTATTCCCATCCATTGTTTGCATTTTTCTATTCATGTTATTCCTCCTTGTATAATAAATACTTTGTCAATTTGAAATTTAAATCATTGCCTGTACTTCTTCTTAAAAATCTTTCATTTATCAATAGTACTGAAATTAAAACAAGAAAAGTTCCTATAATTTCCCATAATCCTAATCTTTCACTAAATATAATAAATGCACCTATTATAGAGACTGGAACTTCTAATGTTGCCATTATTGAAGCTTTACTTGACTCAACTCCCAAAGACAATCCCTTTATATAGAGTAGATAACTAACTGCAGTGGATAGCACTCCTAACATCAATATAAAAAGATATACTAAGGGGTTAGATGGTATGCTTAAAATAGAAAATGGGTTTGAAAAAACCAATGAAAATATAAATGCAAACCCTAATGTGTATGTTAGAATAGTAATACCATTGTAGTCCTTTACTACTACCTTATTCATTATAGTCATAATTCCAAAGCAAAGCCCTGCAGCTAATCCATATAATATTCCAATATAATTAAAATTTAAGGAGCTTAAATTCCCACCAGTTACCGTAAGAAAGCATCCCGTTACACAAGTAAATAAAGCCAATAGTTTATTTATATTGATTTTTTCTTTTAAAAATATTTGAGAAATGATCATTACAAATATTGGTGATGTATACAATAGTGTAACAGTAGTTGCTATGGTAGTATATTCTATTGATTTAAACATAAATAGATTGTATAAGGCATGGCATACTAATCCTATTATTGCCGTATAACATACCCCCTTTCTATCTATTTTCAATAGTTCTCTATCTTTTATCAATATATAACTAGCCATAGTTAAAAAACCAAATAACATTTTCAAAGATACTAAATCCTTTGATTCCATTCCATGATCTAGTATATATTGGCTATACAACAATGCTGTACCCCATAGAACACTACTTCCTAGTATAAATCCAGTACCTATTATTGGTTTCTTATTTCCAATTTTTCTCCCTCCTAACATCTATCTCATATCACAAGAAAATGTTAATATGCCTACTGTATGTAATTTTACTATAATAACTTTTCTTTATCATCCTAACAAATGTATGAAATTTATATTGAATTTTTAGTCATTTTTAAATGAAAATAGATAGAAAGGTAAAAGCCTTTCTATCATTTCCAAGCAATTATTTAATAAATAATTCTCTTTGAAGATTTGCTAGTGATACTGCTCCATCTTTTGTTATGTGTATTGCTTCACTAATTTCTACTCCAAAATCTTCATAATACATACCTGGAATTATATGAAGAGTCATATTTTCTTTTAATACTGTCTTATCTCCAGGTCTGATACTTACTGTATGCTCTCCCCAGTCTGGTGGATAATTAAGACCAGTGGAATATCCTATCCTTGACTCCTTAAACATATCGTATTTCTTTAGATTATTTGCCCATACTGCCTCTGCTTCCTCTGCAGTTACTCCAGGCTTGATAAAGTCTATTACTTTGTTTAATCCTTCTATAGTAATTTTAACTGTGTCATCTAATTTTTTAGTTGGCTTACCTAAAGATATAGTTCTAGACATTGGAGAATGATATCTTTGATAACATCCTGCAAGTTCAAATATTACTATATCTCCTTCTTTATATTTTTCATCTGTCCAAGTTAAGTGACATGCTCCTGCATCTTTTCCTGTAGGCATTAGTGGAACTATAGATGCATAATCTCCACCAAATTCTTCTGTACCAGAAGTAAATGTACGATATATTTCAGCTGCCATATCACATTTTCTAACTCCTACATTGAGATAATCTATAACATCTTTCATACCTTTTTCCATAATTTTTCCAGCATTCTTCATAAATTTAATTTCCATTTCAGACTTAATTATTCTAACCCAGTTTACTAATGCCTTAGCATCTACAAATTTGGCATTTGGAAGTCCTTTTTGTAAACTTACATAACACTGTGCTGTGAAATAATAATTGTCCATTTCTATAGCTATTGTATTATTGCCTTTACCTCTTTTGTTGAGGACATCTGCTACATAGTCCATAGGATGTCTTGTATCACTTTGTACATATTTATCATCATATCCTATAATATTGTCATGATTTAACCATGCAGTTTTTCTAGCTGCTATTGCATCCATAAAGCGACCTATCCAAAGTGGCTCTTCTTCATCTAATGATATTGCTACCATTTGATGAACATAAAATGACCATGCATTGTATCCAGTAAGATAATTCATATTTGCTGGATCTGTTACTAATAACACATCAATTCCTTTTTGTTCCATCTTTTCTTTTACTTTTTCTACCCTTTTCTGGTACTCTTGTTTAGTGAATTCTAACATCTATTTCACTCCTTATTTATATTATTTTAATTACTTTTATATCTTCTTTTAAGAATTTCAGCTGTATCTTCTTGTATAATTCTTAAAATCTCTTTACCCTCTTCCCCAACTGATTGTTTAAATACTTCTCTAGCAGGTGCACTAGCCTCTCTAAATACTTCTCTCTCTTCTGGTGTAAGTTCAATTATTTCTATATCACTGTTTTCACGAATCATTTCAAGTCTTTTTGTATTTAGTTCCTCTTGAACATCAAGTATAAAATCATTTAATTCATAAGCTATCTGCTTTACCATCTCCTGCATTTCAGGTTCTAAACCATCAAAGAAATCCGGGTTTGTTACAAGTGCTGCAACAAATCCATCTTGCTTAGCTTCTATTAAGTAATCTTGTACTTCATAAAACCCCATTTCTTGGATTGCAAATATTGGATTTACTTGAGCATCTATTTGTTTAAGTTGAAGTCCTGTATATACTTCCATATAAGGCATTGGCGTTGGATTAGCATTATATGATTGATAGCTAGCCACTATAAGTGGTGACGCCATAGTCCTTATACTTACACCTCTAAAATCTTCAGGAGATCTTATAGGTTTATTGGATGTCCATGCATTAAATCCTTCATAAAACCAGTCCAGTACCTTTAATTCATTTTCTTCATTGATTTCATTTAACATCTCTATAGCTTCACTATTTCTCAACAGTTCTTGAATATCTTCTTTTTCTTCTGGAAGTAAGAAATGATTATAAAATACATTGTTTTCTGGAACTGTAGTTGAACTAGTTCCTGGGTTTACTATGGAAAAATCAAGTAATCCACCTTGTTGAAATTCTAAATAATCCATAACCCCACCAATTTCACCGGTCCTATATACTTCTACAGTTATCTCTCCATCTGTTCTCTCCTCGACTAATCTCTTAAACTCTAATGCATATATATCTTGTATCGCCCCTACTACCTCTTCATGTCCAAATCTCCAAACAGTTTGTTCACTAGATTCAACATTGAAAATACATCCAGAGGCAATTGTAATGGTAAAAGCAAGTAATAAAATTAAGCCTATTATTCTCTTTTTCATAGTAATTCCTCCTCTGGCTAATATAGTAAATTTCTAGAAAATAATGCTATCTGTGGAAAGAATATCATAAGTACTGATATTACAAAGAACATTATAAAGTATGGTGCCGTCTTTTTGATAACAGTCACATATGATCTATTAAATACTGCAGATGCTGTAAATATATTACATCCAAAAGGTGGTGTTGCTGATCCAATGGCGGATTGTAAAGTTACGATTACACCTAAATGTATAGGATCTATTCCTGCAGCCGCTGCTGGTCCTACAAACATTGGAGCTAGTATGATAATAGCTACTAATTGGTCTACAAACATGCAAGCCACAAAGAAGAATATACTTACTACTGTTAATATTTTTACTGCAGATGGATCTGTACCCAATACTAATGCTGTAAGCATTTGTGGTATTCTTCCTAGGGAGAACATCCAAGCAAAAGCTGCTCCAGCTGCTACTAGTATAAATACTACTGATGTTACAACTCCAGATGATAGTGCTATTTTAGGTACATCCTTAATTTTAATAGATTTATATATGAACACTTCTAGAATAAGGGCATATAATACAGATGCTGCCGCTGCTTCCGTTGGACTAAATAATCCTGCATAGATTCCTCCAATTATAATTCCTGGAAATCCCAATGGCAATAATGCCTTTTTAAAAGCCTCCCCTCTTTCTTTCCAAGTAGATTTAGCTTCAACAGGTGTATCCTTTCTCTTTGAGTCAAAATAATTATATAAACTAAAAAATGCTAATACTACTAATCCAGGTCCTAGCCCTGCGATAAATAGTTCCCCAACAGATGCTCCCGTTACTACTCCATACATTACCATTACAACACTAGGTGGAATAAGTAGGGCTATATTTGCTGAGTTAATTATCAAAGCCAAGGATTCTGACACTCCATATCCTTTGTCTACCATCTTTGAGTACATAGGTTTACCTACTGCAACTACTGTTGCCTGGGTTGAACCTGATATTGCTCCAAAAAATGTACACGTAGCTGCAGTTGTTATAGCTAAGCCACCTTTAATATGTCCAACAAATGTATTTACTAAATCTAATAATCTATTTGATGTATGTCCTACACTCATTATATCTGCACCAAATATAAACATTGGAACTGCTAGTAGGGAAAATACTTCTACTCCACCTGATATCTGTTGAGCTAACCACATCGGTTGGATATCTGGCATATATATAGTTAATACAGCTAAGGGTCCTATTAGTAATCCCAACATCAAGGGCGCTCCTGTAAATAAGAGTATAAATAATATTGCTAAAAGCATTATAATCATATTTTCAACTCCTCCTCTCTTTAAATTAACATGTTAATTTATCTGTGTCGTCATATTCGCCCATAGGAGCTTCATTATTTAAATAGATTTCATCTTTAATTGTAAGATTTAACATCAAATTAATTAAATACTGAATTCCAGCTAAGGTAAAACCTATAGGTATAAACATAGTAATTGTATATCTGGGTATTTCTAATGCTGGTGTTACCCTTCCCCTTGCAATTACTGTTAATGTGTATTTATAGCTTAGATATGCAAATATAAACATGGTCGCCATAGATATAAATGCTATAAATATTGCCAAGGCTTTCTTACCTTTCTTAGGTGCTAAATCTAACATAGCAGACATATTTACATGTTGCCCCTTTCTAACTGCATAGCCTAATCCCATAAAAGTTGTTATTACTACTAGTAACTGTCCTACTTCTTCTGCAAAGGTCCATGAGTTATTAAAAACCCTTCTTGCAATAACGTTTCCTATCAATATTGCTGCCATTAAAATAATACTACTACTTAAAATAAATTCCTCAATCTTTTTCACTGTACTGTCGATTTTTCTTATTAAGTCCATACATCTACCTCCTCACTTTGTTATTTATTCTAGGGATAAATACTCTAAAGCTGATCTTACATGCATTTCTACTCCTATACTCAATACATCTTCATCAATATTAAATTTGGGGTGATGGTGTGGATAGTCAGTTCCTTTTTCCTTATTTCCTATTCCTACAAAATAGAATGTTGAAGGTATATCTTTGCCAAATTCGGAAAAATCTTCTCCAGCCATAGTCACATATGGAACTAGATTATCATTGCCTACTAAATCCATTGCTATTTCTCTAATCATATTAGTCAATTTCGGTTCATTTTCTACTGTAAAATTACTTGGCATAAATTTCACTTCATGGCCTGTATCAAAAGTTTCACATATTCCTGCTACTATTTTTTCCAATCTCTGTCTTGGTCTTTCTATAGAATCAGGTCCTCCTTTATACAGATATCTCAATGTACCTTCCATAGTAACTTTTTCTGGGATTATATTTGATGATGTGCCTGAGCTTACTCTAGCAAAAGTTATTAATGTTGGAGTCAAAGCATTAATTTGCTTAGTTTGAATTACTTGTGCTCCCATAATTATTTGTGCTGCCACTATTACTGGATCTATTGCCTCTTGAGGCATTGCAGTGTGGCCACCCTTACCTTTGATAATTATCTTAAATTTGTCCATAGCCCCCATTACAGGTCCTTCGCTTACGCTCATCTTTCCAGCCTCTATAGGACTCCATAGATGCATAGCTACTGCAGCATCTATTTTGGGATTCTCCATTACCCCATCTTCTATCATAAACTTTGCACCTGCATCTTCTTCATTTGGTTGAAATACAAATTTTATATTTCCATTTATCTTATCTTTGTGCTTACTCAATATCTTTGCGGCTACTAATAACATAGCCATATGTCCATCATGACCACATGCATGCATTACTCCTTCATTTTGAGATTTATACTGGATATCGTTTTCCTCTAATATAGAAAGTGCATCCATATCTGCTCTCATAAGTAATGTCTTACCAGGTTTGTCACCTTTAAGTAGTGCTACTACTCCTGTCTTAGTCATTTTTTCTGGCTTTAAACCACATTCTTCTAAGTAATCTATAATTGCCTCTTGAGTTCTAAATTCTTCAAATCCCAACTCTGGGTTTTGATGAAAATCTCTTCTTAATTCTATGAGTTCATCATTTAAATCTTCTATTTCTTTTTTTATGTCCAATTTCAAATTTCCTCCTTTCTAAAAAATAATTTGATTAATAAGCAAACTAAATCTTCTTGTTTACTATGATATTAAATTAAAGTATTAATAGCATTGTATGTATTGTATGAATTTTTAAATTAATTTGTAGTCATATTGTCATAAACTCTTTTATCATCTATAATATTATCAAATAATTAATTGAATATTTTTCTTAATCGTAGTCTTATAATTTTTTAAATAAATATTACTAGGAGGTGAATTAATGTCATTTACTATCAAGAACTTTTTACACTTAGATATAATTGAAGATTATGTAGTCCTGACAAATCCTACAACTATAGAACATAGAGTTATAGAAGTTATATCTGTTACTGAGCTACCTGTAGAAAATTTTGTCCATAAAAATGAATTGGTACTTACTACTTGTATTGGATGTGAGGGAGATTCTTCTGTATTTTTGAATTTTGTTAAAGATATTTATAATTCACAGGCCACTGCTTTAGTCGTCTCTGTTGGAAGACATATAAAAAAGACCCCTCAAAATGTAATTGACTATGCAAACAGTATAAACTTCCCTATCATTGAAATACCTTGGAAAATAAGATTTGCTGGAATTATAGAATCTGTATTAGAAGAAATTAACAATGTCAAGTACTCGAATTTAAAATTATTTGAAGATCTACAAAAAAAGCTTTTGACTCTTTTTTTAAATGGATCTACTTTGACAGAAGCTGCAAATTTAATATATGAACAACTTGGAAATCCAGTAATTATAGCTAACACTTTGGGTACTATAAAAGGTGCAAGTAGAGATTCAAATGAACTGTTAGAAATTTTAGAGCCGCCACTAAGTATCTTGTCTTCAGAAAAAAGCTTGAGTTTACTTTCTAATTATGACTTCAAAGAAGTATATACTGTATATAAAATCAGTACCCGAAATATAGTCCATGGATATTTATATTTAAAGACTTTAAGTAAAAACAAAGAAGACGACTATGTAAGAGATAATAAAACATATGTGGTAAGACATATTATATCGCCTTTATCTTTTTGGTTTGACAGAGAGCAAACTATTTTTGAAACTGAAATGCATCACAAAGATAATTTTGTCTGGGACCTTATACAGGCAGAAAAATCTAAATTAAAAGAATTCTATACTCAATCTAAAAACATAGGATTTGATCTATCTTTAAAATATGTTTGTATCGTTGGAATGATATCAAATTTTGAAAAATCTTATGAATTAAATAGAACACAATTTTCATCCTATGAACAATGGAAATTTGAATGCATTAAGACAGTAAAAACTCAAGTCTTACGAGTTGCTCAAACTATTGATCACAAAGTTATGGTAACTTACCAAAAAGAGCGTTTAATTATTTTTTTAGAAGCAGATAATAATATAGAGAACTTTATATATAGATTTTTAAATATTTTAGAAAGAAGAATCAAGTCAATATATCAACCGCTTATTATTTCTTGGGGTATTGATATACAAAAGGCAGATTATAATTCCTTTAAGAAAAGCTTCTTGGATGCAAAAATCTCTTTAGAAATTGGTCAAAATGAAAAAGAACCAGGGTTTAGAAGTATATATAGAAATACAAGCATCTATAGATTGCTATCTATAATTTCAAATCAAAATGAAGCTCAAGAAATAATCAAAGATATTATAGGTGATTTAACCGAGTACGATTCTCAAAATCAACTTGAATTAATAAGTACTTTTAAAATATATGTAAAAAATATGAAGAATGTAAGCCAAACTGCTCGTGAATTACACCTACACAGGCAATCCCTTCTCTATAGATTAAAGAGAATCGAAGAAATTACAGAATTATCTATCGACGATGCAGATGATATATTTTTATTAGAACTTTGTATTAGACTTTGGGACAAGCAAAAAAATTTATTATTATAGAATAAAAAAAGTCCATATAGAATAGTTATATACAATAACTTCTCCTATATGGACTTTCTAATTATTAAATTAAGCTTATTTTAAACTCTTAAAATACTGTATAGCACCTCTTACATGCATTTCAACACCAATAGGCAAGGCATCTTCATCAATATTAAATTTAGGATGATGATGTGGGTAATCTGTACCTTTTTTCTCATCAGCTATTCCCACAAAATAAAATACACTAGGAACTCTTAAAGAAAATTCTGCAAAATCTTCTCCTAGCATTCCACTTATACCTGAATCTACAATATTTTCCCTGCCTACAACCTTTTCTCCTACTTTCTTTACTAATTTAGTCATCTCAATATCATTTTCAAGTAAACTATTTCCATGTTTAAATTCTAATTCAAAAGTAGTTCTATGGATCTTACATATACCATCAATTATTTGTCTAAATCTTCTTTGAACATCTTCAGTTCCATCATGTAAACATCTTAAAGATCCTTGCAATACAGTTTTCTCTGGAATAATTATTGGAGAAGTTCCTGAATTAATTTTACAAAATGTAATAATAGTAGGCTTTAATGCATCCAATTCTTTAGTCTCCATAGTTTCAGTAGCATTCATTATTTCCTTAGCACAACTAATAGGATTAATTGCTGTATGTGGAGATCCACCATGTCCACCTTTTCCATGAATTACTATTTTAAAATAATAACTGGAAGCCATCAAAGGACCTGATACTACTCCTATTTTTCCTGATTCAATAGGAGACCATAAATGAATCCCCAAAGCAACATCCACTTTTGGATTTTCTAACACTCCATCATCTATCATAGGTTGGGCACCAGCATCTTCTTCATTTGGTTGGAAAACAAATTTTATATTACCTTTGAGCTTTTCTCTTTTCTTTGAAAGAATTTTAGCAGCAATTAATAGCATTGCCATATGTCCATCATGGCCACATCCATGCATTAATCCCTCATTAATAGATTTGAACTCTATATTATTTTCCTCCCCTACAGGCAAAGCGTCCATGTCTGATCTTAACATAAGAGTTGGTCCATCTTCCACACCTTCCAATAATCCTACAACTCCAGTCTGTGCAACATTTTTTTCTACCTTTATTCCACATTCTGATAAATATTTTGCTACTACTTCCGATGTCCTAAATTCTTGAAAACCTAATTCAGGATGTTTATGAAAATCCCTTCTCAATTCAATTAATTCTGTTTTTAGTTCCTCTATTTCTTTTTTTATATCCATTACTATAAATACCTCCTAAAATAAACCTTTTTTAACCATTTAAAACTATTTTTGCTGAATTAATAAAATAATTAAAAATTCTTTGATAATTTTTATCCTTAATAGATGTCACTTCTGGATGCCATCGAATTGCAAGAAGAAATTTTCCGTTTACATCTTTATATTCTATTGCATCTATTATACCATCTTCAGAGATTGCATAGCTTTTAAATCCTTATCCAGTTTATTTACTGCTTGGTGATGAATCTTATTAACATAAGTTTTTGTATTTCCAATTATTTCTCTTAAGAATGTATCATCATATATTGTAATCTCCTACAAATGCATAATATCCATTTATTTGTATTTTTATAAATATAATCTAACAATAACAATTGTTTACTATCTCTCTTAGGTGAAATTCTTCTAGTTTTTTTATCTGCTCTCTATCTAGAAATCAAAGGATCTATATCTCCTTCACTACTTAGGATTAATCCATCAATTTTTCAAACTATATCTTTAGCATAATTTTAATCTTCAAATACTGGTATTATAATTGATATCCCACTAAATATCTAAGTGCAGAAACTCAAATAAGAATTCATCTACATTTAGATTTCATAATATATTTTTATAATCTTGATTTCAACTTTATCCGATTAGTTAAGTAATCATCCGTTATTTCTATTACCTCTTTGCTCATAATTGTTATTACTATTAAGTTTATTGCCACTGTAATTCCCATAAAAGTATCTAATAATCCCCAAACAGTTTCTAATCCTCCAATAGCACCACCAATTAAAACCAATATATAGGTATATCTAAAAGGTTTTATTATCTTATTACCAAAACAATAAACTCCACCTGTTTCAGCATAATATTGTGCTACCAAAAGGGTTGTAAATGCAAATACTGTTGTAGAAATAGTTACTACTAAATCGCCTGGTCCTGGTAAACCTGTTCTAAAAGCTAATGCTGTTAAACTAGCTCCAGCTTCTCCACTAGTCCATGCCCCTGTAACTAATATTATTAGGGCTGTTATAGTACAAACTACGATAGTATCAATGAACACTTCAAAAATACCCCATATTCCCTGCTTTGATGGATGATCCGTAGTAGCTGTAGCATGAGCTATTGGTGAGGTTCCCATTCCAGCTTCATTTGAATATACTCCTCTTGCAAATCCATTACGTATCATTACTGCAAATGTAGCTCCTATAAAACCTCCAGTTGGTGCCATACCTGTAAATGCACTACCAAAAATTTCTTTAAATACAGATGGAATTTCTCCAATATTACCAATTATAATAGCTAAACCAAAACCAATATACAATAAAGCCATAATTGGAACAACTTTTTCAGCAAAGCTACCTATCCTCTGAATTCCACCTATAATTACCATTCCTGCTAATACGGCCACTATTAATCCAACAAAAATAGGTTGTATTCCGAAAGATGACTCAATAACATCAGCTATTGAGTTGGATTGTATAGCACCACTTATGGTGAACTGTAAAAATAATAAGAAACTCCAAAATACCGCTAACCATCTCCAACTTTCACCTAATCCTTTTGTAACCATATACATAAATCCACCACGATAAATTCCTGTCTCAGGATCTTTTTCTCTATATTTCATTCCTAAAACAATCTCTGCATATTTTGCCACTGCTGCAAATAGTGCAACAATCCACATCCAAAATACAGCTCCTGGTCCTCCAAATGCTATTGCTACACCTACACCAGCTATATTTCCTACTCCTAAAGTCCCTGCTAATGCTGATGATACTGCTTGAATTGGCGTTAAAGTACCTTCACCAACGACTTCTTTATTAAATATTATACCCGCCGTATTTTTCATTATATGTCCAAATCTTCTAAATTGAAAAAATTTAAGTTTAATTGAATAAATAATCGAAACACCAATAATAATAATTACTAAAGGCCATCCCCACATCCAATCTGTAAAAGCCTTTATTAAATCCATTTAAACTCCTCCTTAAATAATATATTTTTAGAGGACTGTAGAAATTAACAATCCTCTTTAATGCGCTAGATATTATAACAAATTTTACCAACAATAATTTATTATTTGAGAACCTTGAAGGTTCTTTTGATAGTAATTTTTAAACATATATTAAAAACCATTTCCAAAAAATACATATATTTTGATAAGTTAAAGTATTAATAACATTATATGTATTGTATGAATTTAAAATTGATTTATAGTCATATGTAAAAAATCTTTTTATCTATAATATTGTTGTTATCATTTCATGTGTATTAGACTTTGGGACAAGCAAAAAAATTTATTATTATAATTATAGATTTATTTATTGTGTTAATATTCACATAATTTCCTTTCTAAAAGTGGTGCATATAAATTAAGAATATATGCACCACTTTTAGACTTATTTTTAATTTCTACTAATTAACTTTATCTGCTACTATTTTTAATGCTTGATCTAAATCTGCAATTAAATCTTCTATATCTTCTACTCCTACTGATATTCTAACTTGACCATCATATATTCCAACTGCTTCTCTTTCTTCTTTAGTCATATCAAAGTGACTCATTGTAGGCGAATGTTGTACTAGGGAGTCTATATTTCCTAAACTTGTTGCTAAGCTAAATACTTTTACATTGTCCATAAATATTTTACCTGCTTCTATTCCCCCTTTAATATCAGCACTCATAAGTCCACCATATCCACGAGTCATTTGCTTTTTAGCTGTTTCATGGCTTGGATGACTTGAAAGTCCTGGATAGTATACTTTTTCTATCTGAGGATGATTGTCTAAGAATTCAGCAACTTTCATTGCATTTTCACAATGGCGTTCCATTCTAATTCCTAAAGTCTTCATTCCTTGCATCAATAACCATGCATCAAATGGAGATAATACTGCACCAAATGTCTGTAATATTGGCATCCTAGCTTTATCCATCAATTCTTTACTTCCAGCCAATACTCCTGCTACTACTGTACCATGACCGCACAAGAATTTAGTTCCACTGTGAACTACTATATCAGCGCCTAAATCCAATGGTCTTTGTAAATATGGTGAAGCAAATGTACTATCTACAATTACTTTAGCTCCATTTTCATGAGCTATTTTAGATATTTCTTCTATGTCACTGATTCTCAATGTTGGATTTGCTGGTGTTTCAACATATACACACTTAGTATTTGGTTGGATTGCTTCTTTAACTTGATTTAAATCTGATGTATCTACTAATGTAGATTCAATACCCAAGTCTTTTAAAACATTTCTTACCAATGCAAAAGTACAACCATAAATTACATCTCCTGCTATTACATGGTCTCCTTCTTTTAATAATGTTAACAGAGCTGTTGAGATTGCCCCCATACCTGAGCCTACTGCCAATCCAGCTTCCGCATTTTCTAATATAGCAATCTTCTTTTCTAATTCTGCTGCAGATGGACTACCAAATCTTGTATAAGTAAATCCTTGATCTTGATTTTGATTTAATCTAATTGCCTCTTCAGTATTTGGTAAAACATACGTTGATGTTTGATAAATAGGACTAACATGAGCACCTGTTATAGGGTCGTGTTCTTGTCCCCCGTGAATTATTTTTGTATTGAATTTTGTGTCTTTGAAATCCATTTCAAATCCCCTTTCATGTATATAGTAAATTTAACTACCCGTGTTAATTTCCCTTCATATTAATTCTAATATATAAGCCTATGTATATCATCTGACGAATTGTATGAATTTTAACATTAATTTTTAGTCATTATTTAAAAAAGAGCAAATCAAAATTGATTTGCTCTTTTTTATTTAATTTATCAGAAACTGTTAATATTAAGATATATACATAGTCTTTTCCACTTGTCTTCTTAATTTCTCAAGTATTCTTTTTTCTATTCTTGAAACTGTCATTTGTGATATATCTAAACTCTCAGCTATAGCTACTTGAGTTTTTCTATTAAAATATCTATCTATTAAAATTTGTTTTTCCATTTTATTTAAAGTTTCCATTGTCTTTACAATAAAATCATTGTTTTCTATTTTACTAAAGTATAAATCTTCCTCTCCTATTAAATCAGATAAATTTATATCTTTGTCGTCATTATTTGAATCAAAGCTTACATCTAAAGATTGGGGAGTATATACTTTGCTTGCCTCCATTGCCTCTAGGACTTCTTCTTCTGTGCACTCTAGATGAAAAGCTATATCTTCTATTGTAGGAGATCTTTGAAGCACTTGGCTTAAATGCACTTTAGAATTATTTATCTTTTTAGAGAGTTCTTGAATTCTCCTTGGGACTCTTATAGTCCATCCTTTATCTCTAAAGTGTTTTTTTATTTCACCTATTATAGTAGGTGTTGCAAAACTTGAAAATTCAAAGCCCTTATCTACATCAAATCTATCTACTGCATATATAAGACCTATAGAGGCAACTTGAAATATATCATCATAGTCAATACCCCTATTAGAGTATTTTTTAGATAATATCTCTGCAATATAAAGATGTTTTTCTATCAAAATCTCTCGAGCTTTATTATCTTTGTTTTCTTTATATTGTTTAAATAGTTTTTTCATTTCTTCTTTATGTTCTTCTTTATTGTAGTAGTTCTCACTTTTCATAGACTACCATCCTTTATCCAATATATTTAAACATCTCTATTCCCTCATTGGTGAATTCTACCTCATCCATTAATGAACTTATGATAAGTAATCCTAATTCCATATTATGGCTATTTAAATCATCCTGAACTGGGTTTTCAGACACATCTCTTACCTTTATTAAAAATTTATTTTCAAGCATTTGAAAATCTATATATATTTGTTCAATTTTCTTATTACTCAATACATTGTTGCAAGCTTCCCCTACACATACTTTTATATCATCTATTTCATCTATACTAAATTTCATATTAGAACAAATAGCAGAAGCTGTAAGTCTTGCAATACTTATATAGTCTGATTTATTTGGTATATCTAGGTGGAATTTATCATTAGTCATTTTTTTCACCTCTTATGACAAACAGCTTGTCTAATTCTGTTATATAAAAAAGCTTTCTCACATTAGGCTTTAAGTTTTCTAGATAAATTTTATAATCTGTATCTTTAACTGTTTTTAAAACACTTATAAGAGCTCCTAATCCAGTACTATCTAAATAGTCTAAGTTTTTACCATCTATTAGTATGTCATTATTATCTTTATTAAAATATTCTATTACTTGATCTTTGAATTGTTTTGAAGTATATATATCTAAATCACCATTTGGCATGAATATCCAAAGTTTTTTCTCTTCATTAAAACTAATTTGTGTATTTAAAGACATCTTAACCCTCCTTAGTACTATAGTTTCCTACACTAATCTTATAACAAAACATAAGTATTGTAAAGACTGTAATAAGGTACAATAATTTTTTTGATATAAAAAATTAAGGGTTTTCCAATATTGGAAAACCCTTAATTTTAAATTTCACTATCTATATATTTTGCTACTGCTACTACTCTATCACTATCATCATTTATTCTCATAAGAGTTACTCCTTGAGTATTTCTTCCCATTGTTGATATATCATCTGTACTAAGCCTTATAATAGTTCCTTTTAAGGAGATCATCATTATTTCGTCCCCTTCTCCTATTACCTTTGCAGATACTAAATCGCCAGTTTTATCTTTTATATTATAAGTTTTTATTCCCTTACCACCTCTATTTTGTACTCTATATTCAATTAAAGGTGTTTTCTTTCCAAAACCTAATTCAGATATTACAACTAGATACTTATCATCCTCTGCCAAGTCCATAGCTACTACTTCATCATCATCGTCAAGGGTTATAGCCTTTACTCCTATGGCACTTCTACCCATAGCTCTTACATCTTCTTCGCTAAATCTAATGGATATACCTTTTTTAGTTACTACTATAAGTTCTTTTTTTCCATCTGTCTTTCTAACACTTATAAGCTCATCATCTTCATTTAGCCCCATACCTATTATCCCATTTTTTCTAATATTTACAAAGAGTTCTAGTTTTGTCTTTTTAGTTACTCCCTTTTTAGTTATTAAAAATAGATTTTCATCAGAATCATATCCTTTGATAGGAATTATAGAAGATATTTTTTCATCTTGAGACAATTCTAATAAATTTATTATAGCTGTACCCTTAGCATGTCTTCCACCTTCAGGTATTTCATAGGCCTTAAGAGAAAATACCTTTCCTTTATTGGTAAAGAACAGTATAGTATCGTGGGTAGATGTTATAAATAAATCTTCTACAAAGTCTTCATCACGGGTAGTAAGACCTAATATTCCTCTTCCACCTCTTTTTTGAGTCTTATATATATCTTGAGGCATTCTCTTTATATATCCAAATCGAGTTAAAGTAATTACTACATCTTCTTCAGCTATCAAATCGGCTACATCAATTGCCCCAACTTCTGGAATTATTCTAGTTCTTCTTCTATCACCATATTTTTCCTTTATTTCAAGTATCTCTTCTTTTATTATGTTGAATAGAAGTCTTTCATTGCCAAGAATTTCTCTAAACTTATTTATCTGTTTTATAAGCTCTGCATATTCTTCATCTAATTTTCCTCGTTCAAGATTTGTAAGTCTTCTAAGTCTCATATCTAGAATTGCCTGAGCTTGAATTTCTGATAATCCAAATTTATTCATTAAGTTTTCCTTAGCTGCACCATCATTTTCTGAAGCTCTAATAATTCTTATGACCTCATCTATATGATCTAGGGCAATCCTAAGTCCCTCAACTATATGAGCTCTGTCTTCTGCCTTTTTTAAATCAAATTGAGTTCTTCTAGTTATAATCTCTTTTTGATGATTTATATAATGAGTTAAAACTTGTTTTAAGTTTAGCACCTTCGGCTCTCCATCTACAAGTGCAAGCATTATTATTCCAAAGGTTGCTTGAAGCTGGGTCTGTTTATACAGACTATTTAATACTACATTTGGATTTGCATCTCTTTTTAATTCTACTACTATTCTCATACCATCTCTATCTGATTCATCTCTAAGATCTGATATTCCTTCCAGCTTTTTATCTCTTACATACTCGGCAATCTTTTCTATAAGTCTAGCTTTATTTACTTGATATGGTAATTCTGTGATTACTATTCTATTTCTATTTTTTCCATGCTCTTCAATTTCTGCTACTGCTCTCATCTTTACTCTGCCTCTACCTGTTTTGTAGGCAGATTGTATCCCTGATTTACCAAGTATAAAAGCTCCCGTAGGAAAATCTGGTCCCTTTATATCTTCCATTAGATCTTCTATAGTTGAATCTGGATTATCTATTAGAGTTACTACTGCATCTATTACTTCCCTTAGATTGTGTGGAGGTATGTTTGTAGCCATACCAACTGCTATACCTGATGAACCATTTACTAATAAATTTGGAAATCTACTTGGAAGAACCACAGGCTCTTCTAAGGATTCATCAAAGTTTAATTTATAATCAACAGTTTTCTTTTTTATATCCCTTAGCATTTCATTTGAAAGCTTTGTCATTCTAGCCTCAGTATAACGCATGGCAGCTGCACTATCACCATCTATGGAACCAAAGTTACCATGGCCATCTACTAATAAATACCTTGTACTAAAATCCTGGGCAAGTCTTACCATAGCTTCATAAACAGAACTATCCCCATGTGGATGATACTTACCTAGTACATCCCCTACTAATCTTGCTGACTTCCTATAGGGTTTATCATGGGTCATATTTAAATCATCCATAGCATATAAAATTCTTCTATGAACTGGCTTTAGTCCATCTCTTACATCTGGTAGTGCTCTACTTACTATTACACTCATGGCATAATCTAAATAAGATTTTTTCATTTCATCTTCTATATTTACATCAAATACTTTATTTGATTCTATATCCATTTTTTACCTCCTACACATCTAAATTTTTAACATATTTAGAATTGTTTTGTATAAATTCACGTCTAGGTTCTACTTTATCACCCATAAGAGTTGTAAATATCTCATCTGCAGCAACTGCATCTTCAGTGCTTACCTTTAATAAAATTCTTCCCTCTGGATCCATTGTAGTATCCCAAAGCTGTTCTGGATTCATCTCTCCTAGACCCTTATATCTTTGAATTTGATAATTACTTCTTCCTATTTGATCTAATAGAGTTTGTAATTGTTCTTCGGTATAGACATAATGTTCTTTCTTACTTTTAGTTATTTTATATAGTGGAGGTTGTGCTATATATATATGTCCCAAATCTATTAATTCTCTCATATATCTATAGAAAAATGTTAGGAGTAGTGTCCTTATATGGGCACCATCTACGTCCGCATCCGTCATAATTATTATTTTTCCATATCTTAATTTTTCTATATCAAATTCCTCTCCTATACCTGTACCAAAAGCAGTTATCAATGCTTTTATCTCATCAGAATTTAATATTCTATCAAGCCTTGCCTTTTCTACATTCATTATCTTTCCCTTTAAAGGCAAAATAGCTTGGAATTTTCTATCTCTACCTTGCTTTGCACTTCCACCGGCAGAATCTCCCTCTACTATATATATTTCAGTTGTCTCTAAATCACTATCTTGACAGTCTGCAAGCTTACCTGGCAAACTAGTATTGTCAAATATACTTCTCTTTCTAGTTAATTCACGGGCTTTTCTAGCTGCTTGTCTGGCTCTTTGAGAATTAATCCCCTTACTCAATATAGTTTTGGCCTGTTTTGGATTTTCTTCTAGGTAATTATTCAAAAATTCAGATGTCAAGCTCTCTACTATACCCCTTGTCTCACTATTTCCCAATTTAGACTTAGTTTGCCCTTCAAATTGAGGTTCTGGTAACTTAACAGATAGTATAGCTGTAATTCCTTCTCTTACATCATCACCTGAAAGATTTTCATCCTTTTCTTTTAAAAGAGAATTTCTTCTACCATAATCGTTGATCACACGGGTAAGTGCACTACGAAGTCCTGATAAATGACTTCCTCCTTCAGGAGTATTTATATTGTTTGCAAATGTAAATATATTTTCTGAATACCCATCTGTATACTGTATTGCAAGCTCTACAAGAGTTCCATCTTTTTCTTGTTCAAAATACATTACGTCATTTTGAATTGGATTTTTATTTTTATTTATATATTCTACAAAGGACTTAATTCCGCCCTCATAATAAAATTCCTTTTCTAAATCTTTTCTTTCATCTTTTAAAATTATTTTGATCCCTTTATTTAAAAAAGCCATTTCTCTAAATCTATTTTCTAGAGTTTCAAAGCTAAAGTTTATAGTTTCAAAGATAGTTTCATCAGGTCTAAAATGGATAGTTGTACCTGTTCCTGTACTATTACCAATAGTTTTTAAATCTGAAGTTGTTTCTCCTCTTTCAAATTTTTGCATATACTCTTTATTGTTTCTTCTTACCTTCACTACTAACCATTCTGAAAGTGCATTTACTACGGATACACCTACTCCATGCAGTCCTCCAGATACTTTATATGCAGAATTATTAAACTTACCACCTGCATGTAGTATAGTCAAAACCGTCTCTACAGTTGATTTACCAGTTTGTGGATGGGTCTCTACAGGGATACCACTACCATTATCTGTTACTGATACTGAATTATCTTTATAGATATTTACAGTTATAGTATCACAAATACCTGCTAGAGCCTCGTCTATACTATTATCTACTACTTCATATACTAAATGATGAAGTCCCTTAGGACCTGTACTACCTATATACATACCTGGTCTTTTTCTTACAGGTTCAAGTCCTGTAAGTACTTGGATTTCATCGGCTGTATAATGTCTGTTATTATTTTCCATTTTGTTCCTCCATTCATATCTATAGCATTTTTCTATTTAATAGGGTGTTAGAAGAGATATTAGATGTGTATAATTTAAGTGTTTTTTTTGATCTTTTTTTATCTTCAATAGTTATAATATAGGATTTTGTGTTTTCATCTATTTTATTTATAAGTTTCCCATCTTCTATCAATCTTTGTATTAAAGCTCTATTAATATCTGATTGTTCTATTGTCTTATAGTCAATTATTGCCAATATATTATTTTTAAGAATAGAAATATTATTTCCTATGTGCAATATCATAGCTTTTCATCCTTTAAAGTAATTTTACCATCATCTATATAAAAAATTGATTTTTTTAACTTTTCCACAGACTTCAAATCTTCTAGATTTGTAGTTGTAATAAATGTCTGTATATTTGAAAATAATTTAGTTAAATACAATTTTCTATCATCATCTAATTCTGAAAATACATCATCTAAAAGAAGTATAGGATATAGACCTCGATCTTTTTTTATTATTTCTAATTGTGATAACATAGCAGACAATATAGTGGTTCTTTGTTGTCCCTGGGAACCATAAGTCTTTACATCTCTTTTATCTATAAAAAATTCTATATCATCTCTGTGAGGGCCTATCCCTGTAGTTCCATATTTTATATCTAATTTAAGATTCTTTTTAATTAATTGAAAGTATGCCTTTTCCATCTCTAGTCTATCATCTAGTATTTCTAAATTTGTATTGTAAACTATTTTTAGATTTTCCTTACCCTTAGTTATATCTCTGTGAATATTAGCAGCTATTTCATTTAAATTTAAAAGATAATTTTGTCTATCTAATGCTATAGTAGTACCTATTTTAGATATTTGAATATCAAATATATTTAAAAGTTCTTCTATATTTTTTTGAAATTTACTTGCCTTTAATATATTGTTTCTCTGAAATAAAAGCTTTTTATATTTATTTAAATTATAACTATACACAGGCTTTATTTGAGATATGGCTTGGTCTAGAAACTTTCTTCTTTCATTTGGCCCATCTTTTATAATTTTCAAATCATCTGGAGAAAATATGACCACATTTAAACCATAAGATAGCTCCCTCTGATTTTTTAATTCTGTCTTATTAATCCTAATTCTCTTAGGTTTAATCTTGTCCATTTTAATTTCTATAAATTTCTCATAATCTCCAAGTAAAACATTAGAGCCTATGTAAGCTTCATCCTTAGAAAAATAGATTACTTCCCTATCCTTATTTGTCTTAAAGGATTTAGCAGTAGCAAGTGTATATATAGCCTCTAGGAGATTTGTTTTGCCTTGGGCATTTCTTCCTATGAATATATTTATATTTTTATTTAATTTTACATATATATTTTTATAATTTCTATAATTTATAAGCCTTAAATCCAATACATTCAAAAATTATCCTCCTCAAGGCAATAGATCTTAATCCTTAGTATTATATCATATATCCTTTTACTAAACAAATGTTCTACGAAAATAAAAAGTTTATTATTTAATAATAAACTTTTCATTATCTTCTATTTCTATTATGTCTCCTGGTCTTAATTTTTTTCCTCTTTGAAGAGTTAATTCTCCATTTACCTTTACCAGTCCATCTTTTATGATTATTTTTGCATGACCACCTGTTTGTGCAATCTCACTTAATTTCAAAAACTGATCTAGTTTTATATATTCACCTTTTATTTTTATTTCTTCCAAATTTTCACATCCTTACTTAAAAATCATCTTGAGCAAGTCTTACTGGCAATACTAAATATATATAATTGTCATTATCCATTTCATATATTATACATGGATTTAAACTACCCATAAAGCTCAATTGGATTTTTTCCGAATCCATTACTTTTATTCCCTCTAGTATATATCTAGAATTAAAAGCAATATTTAAATTTTCTCCTGACTTTTCTGAAACAACTTCTTCATGCACATTTCCTATTTCAGTATTTGATTTTATAATTACTAAATCATCTTCTATACTTAATTTCACTAAATTAGCTTTTTCTTCCTTAGCAAGTAAGGATGCTCTTTCAAGACTTCTTTGGAATTCATTTCTATCCACAATTACTCTTGTTTCATGGTCTTTTCTAACTATATCTTTATAATTAAAAAACTGTCCTTCTAAAAGTCTTGAATACATAACTGTTTCACCTATATTAAATACTACATGGCCAGGTGCTATATTTATTTTTATATCATCTTCCTTGTCATCTAATATTTTATTTAATTCTATTAAAGATCTTCCTGGTATTATCATCTTTTCTTCTAAATTTGAATTAGTATTTATCATTTTTAAAGTAAGTCTATATCCATCTAATGCTACAAAAGATATATTTTCCTTTTCTAATTCAACTAATACACCAGTAAGAGATGGTCTAGTTTCATCTTGGGTTGTAGCAAAAACAGTTTGTCTTATTATTCCTTTAAATATATCCATTGGGATATTGAATGAATCCTTTTCTAGAATAATAGGTAAATCAGGATAATCTTCTGCAGAATTTCCTAAAATATTAAACTCAGATTTTTCACATTTAATATTTATATTGTTTTTATCTGTTTGTATAATTATATCCTCATTAGGTAATTTTTTTATTATATCTCCAAATATCTTAGAATTTACAACTATTGAACCTTCTTCTTCTATATCACAGTCTAAAAATGTTTCAATACTTATTTCTAAATCTGTACCTGTAAGTTTTAGACGATTATTTCTTGCTTCTATTAATATACCTTCTAATATTTGCATAGTTGTTCTAGATGAAATTCCTCTTTGAGTTATATTTATATGTTTTGATAAATCTTTTTGTTTAACTATAATTTTCAAGTTTTTTCCTCCTTTAGATAGCTATAAAGAATTAAAAATATAGTAGTAATAGTAGTAGGGGCTGTTAGTATGTGGATAAGTAGTTAAAGTTGTAAGACATGCTTATTTTAAATATTAATAACATGTTGATAAGTAAATAATAAATCTAAAATTTATCCACAAAGGATCAAAAGTTATACACCTTTTAATCTATCCACAATTTTTTCTACTTTTTCTTTTATATCTTTCTTTTGTTTAAAATCATTGCTTATTTTGTCACATGCATGAATAACTGTAGTATGATCTCTACCTCCAAATTCATCTCCTATTTTGGGAAGGGATAAATCTGTAAGTTCCCTTGTAAGATACATAGCAATTTGTCTTGGATAGGCAATAGCCCTAGTTCTTTTTTTAGAATTAAAGTCTTCAATTTTTATACTAAAGTCTTTAGATACCTCTTGTTTTATCAGATCTACTGTTATTTCTACAGGCTTATTATTTGAAATAATATCCTTTAAAGCTTCTTCTGCAAGCTCCACATTTATTTCTTTATTAGTTAGAGAAGAATAGGCTACAACTCTTATTAAGGCACCTTCTAATTCTCTAATATTAGATTGGATTTTTTGAGCTATATAGTTTATAACTTCATCTGCCACTTCTATATTTTCTAAATTTGCTTTTTTTCTTAAAATAGCATTCCTAGTTTCTAAATCTGGGGCTTGTATATCAGCTATAAGTCCCCATTCAAACCTTGATCTTAACCTATCTTCTAAAGTTGGTATTTCTTTTGGAGGCCTATCTGATGATATAATTATTTGTTTGTTTGCCTCGTGTAGAGCATTAAATGTATGGAAAAATTCCTCTTGAGTTCCCTCTTTTCCAGCTATAAACTGTATGTCATCCACCAAAAGTACATCTACATTTCTATATTTATTTCTAAATTCTTCATTTTTATATTCTCTAATAGAATTTATCAATTCATTTGTGAATTTTTCTGAAGATACATAAACTACCTTAGCGTCAGGGTTTTGACTCAATATGTAATGTCCTATTGCATGCATTAAATGTGTTTTACCAAGTCCAACTCCTCCATATATAAATAGAGGGTTATAAGCTTGTGCAGGAGCCTCTGCAACTGCTAATGAGGCTGCATGTGCAAATCTATTGCTATTTCCTATTACAAAGGTATTAAAAGAGTATTTTGGATTTAATTGAGCTCTTTCATTATCTTGAAGCTCATTTGTATCTTTTTCATTTATTGGTAAGTTTTGCTCTTCACCTGGGATTATAAATTGTATGGAATAATCTTTATTTGTAACTTCTTTTATAGAATTTTTTAAAAGATTTATATATCGACCTTCCAATATGCCTTTAGTGAAGTCATTTGGAGCTGCTAAAACTATCTCATCCTCAGTGATACTAATAGGGACAACCGTTTTTAACCAAGTATTATAACTTACTTGGGTTAATTCTACTTTGATAATATCTAGGACATTTTTCCAAATATTGTCCAAATCAGATTTCATATTCATCCCCCTTAAGTTAAATTTTTCTTTAGTAAATTTTAGTAAATTAATAATATTTCTAAATTATCAACAAATTTATCCACAGACATTTAGATAGAAATTTATTTTATAACATAAAAAATACTTCGAATTCTAGTGGATAAATTATCAACAATTTGTGTATAAAAAATATAGATAGTCTTTTTTAAAGAGTATCCACATATATTTTAAAATAAGTTTGTTGATAAAAAATGTGTTATTTTACAAGTTTAAGAAGATTATTTACAAAATGTCTAAAAGTTATACACAAGTTATCCACATATTGTGTATAACTTGTGTTAGTAATTTCTAAAAAAAGAATATCCACATGTGTTTTAATAATATCAAAAAACATAAATATATTCAATAACTTTATCCACAATATTCACAAGTTGTTAACAAGTATTTTCCATAAGCTTTGTGTTGAAAAATCTTGACATAGAAGGAGTATACAAATATAATTGTTAGTAGTGTGTTATTTTGTACTTGAAAACTCTATATTTATATATAGTTACTATTCTCAAGGAGGTGTACTTTAATGAAAAGAACTTTTCAACCTAAAAATAGACAAAGAAAAAAAGAACATGGTTTTAGAAAAAGAATGAAGACAAGATCAGGTAGAGCAATATTAAGAAATAGAAGGAAAAAAGGTAGAAAGAAATTATCTGCTTAAGGCCGCTAATCAGTGGCCTTTTTGTTAAGGTTAAAGAAACAAAGGAGTAATCTATGGAAAAAAAACATAGAATTAGAAAAGATATGGAGTTTAAAAAAGTATATAAAGTTGGAAGGAATTACTGGAATAGGAATTTAGTCTTATATGTAAGTAAAAATAAATTAGATAATACTAGGATTGGTTTTACGCTTACTAAAAAAATAGGAAATGCAGTTACTAGAAATAGGGTAAGAAGAAAAATGAAGGAAATCTGTAGACTAAATTTTAATAATATGAAACAAGGATATGACTTGGTTTTTATAGCAAAGAAAAATACAGTTAATCTTTCTTATGATGAATTAGAGAAATCTATAATTCATATACTAGGAATATCAAAAATTCTAAAAAAATAGGTGATGGTATGAGTCATATAGCTATTTTTTTAATAAAATTTTATCAAAAATTTATATCTAAATATATTTTAATAGGAAAACATTGCAGGTTTTATCCGACTTGCTCACAATATGCACTATTAGCTTATGAGAAATATGGATTTTTTAAGGGAAGCTTTTTAAGTCTTAAGAGAATACTTAAATGCAATCCATTTCATGAAGGAGGATACGATCCGCTTATTTGATAGGGGGCTAATGATAGATGACGGCTTTTTTAGGAAAAATTCTGGGAAGTTTACTGAAATTTGTATATGATTTAGTTGCCAATATAGGTACAGAACCAGAGAATTTTTCATATTTTGCAATAGCAATTATAATAACAACTATTATATTTAAATTATTGCTTTTGCCATTAAATATGCAACAGATGAAATCTACTAAAAAGATGAGTGAAATACAACCTGAGTTAAAAAGTATTCAAAAAAAATATAAAAATGATCCTCAAACTCAGCAAATAAAGTTACAAGAACTGTATAAGAAGCATAATTACAATCCAGCAGCAGGTTGTTTTCCAATGCTTATACAGTTTCCAATAATTATTGCGTTTTTTGCAGTGTTTAGAGAGCCAGCTAAATATGCTTTTACAAATCCTGCAATGTACGAAAGTATGAATAAGGCATTTTTATGGATTTCAAATTTAGAAAATCCAGATCCATATATGTGGGGATTACCACTTTTAGCAGCAATTACTACTTATGGATTAAACAAAACTATGCAACCTCCAAGCACAGGAGATGGAAACGATGCAGCAGCTTCTACACAAAAGATGATGAGTACAGTTTTACCTGTTGTAATATTTTTTTCAGCTAGTAGTTTTGCAGCAGGACTTGCATTATACTGGGTGATAAGCAATATATTTACAATAGTACAGCAAATAATTATGAAGAGGCCCTCACTAAAAGTCAAGGAGGAGAAATAATATATGAAATATGTTATTAAAGAATCTAAAACTGTAGAAGATGCCCTAAGGGAAGCTTTAAATGAACTTGGAAAAAGAGAAGATCAGGTACAAGTGGAAGTTTTAGAAGAGCCTACTAAAGGATTATTCGGCTTTATTGGAGGAAAAGAAGCAAAAATAAAAGTAAGTGTAATAAATGACATAATAGATATTGCTGATAAATTATTAGATAAAATATTAGAGTCCTTTAATGTAGTTGCTACAAAAGAGATATCTAAAGAAGATGATATATTAAAGATCTATATAGAAAATGTAGATCCTACAGATAAGGGAATTATAATTGGTAAAAGAGGAAATACTCTAGATTCTATTCAATATCTTGTAAGTCTTGCAATAAATAAAGAAAATGATGAGTATATAAAGGTATTAATAGATGTAGAAGGATATAGAGAAAAAAGAAAAAACACTCTAATAAGACTTGCACATAAAATGGCTGATAAAGCTATTTATGTAGGTAGAGTAGTAAAACTAGAGCCAATGAACCCCTATGAAAGAAGGATTATTCACTCAAGTCTACAAGATTATAAAGGTGTAAAGACATACAGTGAAGGGGAAGAACCATATAGAAGAGTTGTAATAGCAAAAAAAGAGGACAAATAAACTAAAACCTAGATTGTACAATCTAGGTTTTTTTTAGCATTATTGGAAGGAATTCGATTTGACAGTTTGTGGTATAATAAATAAGATATATTATGGATGATTATGAAATTTAATATAGAGGTGAAATACATGGATACAATAGCAGCCATATCTACAGCAGTTGGAGAATCAGGCATTGGTATTGTAAGATTAAGCGGAGAAAACTCTATAGACATTGGAAACTCAGTGTTTAAAGGAGTAAATATAGATAAATTAATAGATGCACAAAATAGACTATTAACCTATGGTCATATAATAGATGAAGATGGGGAAATAATAGATGAAGTCCTAATAGCATATATGAAGGAACCATATACCTATACTAGAGAAAATATGGTAGAAATATATTGCCATGGAGGAATAATTCCAGTTAAAAAGACCCTAAATTTATTATTAAATAAAGGTGCTAGACTTGCAGAAAGAGGAGAATTCACTAAAAGAGCATTTTTAAATGGAAGACTTGATTTATCTCAAGCTGAGGCAGTTATAGATATAATAAAGTCAAAGACTGATAAGAGCTTTGAAGTGTCTTTGGGGCAATTAGAGGGAAACTTGTCTAAAAAAATCGAAGATATAAGAAATATACTTTTAAATATGATAGCTCATGTAGAGGTATCTATAGATTTTCCAGATGAAGATGTAGAACCTATGACCTATGAAGAGATGGAAGTAGATGGAGAAAAGGTAAAATTTGAAATTGAAGAACTCCTAGCCACAGCAAATAGAGGTAAAATCCTGAGAGAAGGACTAAATACAGTAATTCTTGGGAAACCAAATGTGGGAAAATCATCATTATTAAATGCTATACTAAGACAAAATAGGGCAATTGTAACTGATATACCTGGTACTACAAGAGATATAATAGAAGAGTATATAAATATAGATGGCATACCATTAAAGATAGTAGATACAGCAGGTATAAGAGATACGGAAGATATAGTTGAAAAAATAGGTGTAGATAGAGCAAAGGAAACCATAGAAGCTTCAGACCTTATAATATCAGTATTTGATAGCTCGAACTCTTTAGAAAAAGAAGACTATGAGATAATAGATTTAATTAAAGACAAAAAGTCTATTGTCATATTAAATAAAAGTGATTTACCTAGTAAATATACAGAAGATGATCTAAGAAAGCTCTTAAGTGATAAACTGATAATTACAAGTTCTATTGCCAAAGGAATTGGTGTAGAAGAATTAGAAGATAGTATAAAAGATATGTTCTTCAAAGGGGAAGTTGAAATTCAGTCAGATACAATGATTACAAATCTAAGACATGAAGATCAGCTTAAAAAAGCTCTAAAAAATATAGAAAGTGCAATAGATGATATAAAATCTAAGGTACCTTTAGATTGTGTAGAAGTTAGTCTAAGAGATTGCTGGGAGAATCTAGGTGAGATCTCAGGAGATACAATAGATGAAGATATATTAGATAAGATATTTTCAGAGTTTTGTATAGGGAAGTAGTTGCATATTTGTATATTTAAACCTGTTAAATTAAATGGGAGGAGAAAGAATGAGAGAAGTAGCTATGTATATGTTTATAGGAGGATTAGTATTAATCCTTATATCAATTATTATACAAATGAGAGAAGATATTAAGCGTATGAATATAACTTTAAACAATATAGCTAAACAAGTTGGTGCTTTTGATAAAATGAATGATGAATTAAAAAGTGATATTTTAGAACTTATTTCAGAAGGTGAAAAAGTTAAAGCTATTAAAAAATATAGAATAGCGACTGGTGCAGGGTTAATTGAGGCTAAAGAATATATTGATTCTTTAAGCTAAGTAAAATAAAATTAATGAACACTTTTTATAAAATGTACAAATAAAAATTAATATAAACTAGACAAAGAAATTTGTCACACTTTAGAAAGGTGAAAAGCCATGAAAGAAGTAAGAAAATACAATGCAGGAAAATATGATGTTATAGTCATAGGAGCAGGACATGCAGGAGTTGAAGCTGCCTTGGCTTCAAGCAGAATGGGTATGAAGACCTTAATAGCTACAATAAGCCTAGACTCTATAGTAGCCCTATCTTGCAATCCAAATATAGGAGGAACAGCTAAGGGGCAACTTGTTAGAGAAATAGATGCTTTAGGTGGAGAGATGGCCTTGAATATAGATAAGACCTTTATCCAAAGTAGAATGTTAAATACTTCAAAAGGACCAGCTGTACACTCATTAAGAGTACAAGCTGATAAAAGAGCTTATCAAACAGAAATGAAAAAGGTAGTAGAAGAAGAAGAAAACCTAGATTTAGTTCAAGCAGAAGTAGTTGATATATTAATAGAGGATAAAAAAATAGTCGGAGTTTTAACTAGAACAGGTGGAGTATACTCTGCAGATGCAGTAATAGTTGCAACTGGAACTTATCTAAAGGGACATATATATATGGGAGAAGTAAATTATCCTTCAGGACCTGATGGAAGATCTCCTTCAGATATTTTATCAGATTCCCTAAAAGATATGGGATTTGAATTAAGAAGGATGAAGACAGGTACACCTGCAAGAGTTCACAGAGATAGTATAGATTTCTCAAAGATGGAGATTCAACCTGGTGACGAAGAGATAATTCCATTTTCATTTTTAAATGTGGGAAAAGATTTAAATAGACCTCAAGTACCTTGCTATTTAACTTATACTAATGAGGAAACCCATAAAATAATAAGGGACAATTTAAATAGGGCACCAAAATACGCAGGAGAAATAGACGGAGCAGGTCCTAGATATTGTCCTTCTATAGAAGATAAAATTGTAAGATTTGCAGATAAAGAAAAGCATCAGATATTCATAGAACCAGAAGGACTAGATACTAAAGAAATGTATGTACAGGGAGCAAGCTCCACACTTCCAGAAGAAGTTCAAATAGAAATGTATAAAAAAATAACTGGACTTGAGAATGTTAGGTTTATGAGAACTGCATATGGTATAGAATATGATGCCATAGATTCCACCCTTTTAAAGAGGAATTTAGAGCATAAAGAGATAAAAAATCTATTTTTTGCAGGTCAGGTAAATGGCTCATCTGGATATGAAGAAGCAGCGGCACAAGGTTTAATAGCAGGAATTAATGCTACATTAAATCTTAAAGGCGAAGAACCATTTATCCTAGATAGATCACAAGCATATATAGGAGTTTTAATAGATGATTTAGTAACTAAAGGAGCAGACGAGCCCTATAGAATGATGACATCAAGGGCAGAATATAGGCTTATATTAAGACAAGATAATGCAGATTTAAGGCTTACAGAGCTAGGTTATAAACTAGGTCTTGTAAAGGAAGATAGATATGAAAAGTATTTAAACAAGAAAAATTCTGTAGAAAGTGAATTAGAAAGATTGAAAAAAGTTCAAATTAATCCTACAGATGCAAACAATGAAAAATTGAAAGAATTAAATACAACAGAATTAAAATCTCCAATTAACTTATATAATCTTATTAAACGACCAGAGGTAAAATATGATGATACATCCATATTTGATCCAGATAGAAAGCAGCTATTTAGAGAGATAAGACTTCAAGTAGAAACTCAAATTAAATATGAAGGCTATATTAAGAAGCAAATGGCTCAAATACAACAATTTAAAAAATTAGAAAATAGAAAGCTCCCTCAAGATAAAGATTATAGTCTTGTAAAGGGACTTAGTAATGAAGCTGTACAAAAACTAAATGATATCAAACCAGATTCAGTAGGGCAAGCTTCAAGGATACTTGGTGTTTCTCCTGCAGATATCAATGTACTTTTAATTCATTTAGAACAACTAAGGAGGAAAAGTAGTTGATGTTAGATATAGATACCTTGAAAAAAGGGTCAAAAGAACTTGGTATAAATTTAAAAGAGCAAGACAAAGAAAGGTTCTTAAAATATAAAGAATTACTCTTAGAATGGAATGAAAAAATTAATATAACAGCTATCACAGAAGATAGGGAAGTGGACATTAAACACTTCCTAGATAGCTTAACTGCCTTGGATTCAGATAAATTGTCAGGATCTAAAAAGATAATAGATGTAGGAACAGGTGGGGGATTTCCAGGGATACCTTTAAAGATAATAAATGAAGATTTAGATGTAACTCTACTTGATAGCCTAAACAAGAGGATAATTTTCTTAAAAGAAGTTATAGAAAGCTTAGGTTTAAAAAATATAGATGCAATTCATGGAAGAGCTGAGGAACTAAGCAGAAAAGAAGAATATAGGGAAAAATATGATATCTGTATATCTAGAGCTGTGGCATCATTAGATACTTTAAGTGAATATTGCCTGCCCTTTGTTAAAAAGGGAGGATACTTTATTTCAATGAAGGGTCCTGAAGTAGAATCGGAGATAAAATTATCTAAAAATGCTATAAATATTTTAGGAGGAAAGGTCGAAGACAAGAGAATAATCACTATTCCACAAAGCGATATAAATCATTCTTTGATAATTATAAAAAAAATTCGCCAAACTCCTACAAAATATCCTAGAGGTGGGGGAAAACCTAAGAAGAAACCTCTTTAATTTTAATAGAATTTGACATAAAAAACTTGGGAAATAAAAAAGGAAATAACAATTTCTTATAGTATAATTATAATAAAGTCTAAATGAAGAGGTGAGATTCGTGGGAATACAAAAACAAGTAAAATATATTCCTTTAGAGGCTATTAGACCAAATCCATATCAACCTAGGAGAAACTTTAGCAAAAGGTCTTTAGAGGAACTTTCTCAATCTATTAAATCATATGGTGTCATTCAACCCATAAGTGTAAGGCAAATCACAGAAAAGAGCTTCGAATTAATTGCTGGTGAAAGAAGGCTTAGGGCATCTGAATTAGCAAACTTAACAGAAGTACCTGCTATTATAGTAGAATATAGGGATAGAGAGTCCGCAATAATTGCATTAATTGAAAATCTCCAAAGAGAAGATTTAAATTTTATAGAAGAAGCTGAAGGATATAATAATTTAATATTAGATCATCAGTTTACTCAACAAGAATTAGCCCAAAAGATTGGGAAGTCTCAATCCACCATAGCAAATAAATTAAGACTTTTAAAACTTCCAGATGATATAAAGGGAAGTTTAGTAGAAGAAAATCTTACAGAACGCCATGGAAGGGCTCTTTTAAAATTACCTGATGATGACTTAAGAAGGGTAGTTTTAGAAAAAACTATTAAAAATAATCTAAATGTAAGTAGCACAGAAAAACTAGTAGAAGATATACTAGATAAATTTAGAGAAGAACCAGAAGAAGATGAATCCCATAGACAAAGTATAAAATCTCTAATAAATATTAGAATATATATAAATACCATAAAAAAAGCTTTTGAAGCTATAAAAAGTTCTGGTATGGATGCAAAATATAAAGAAGCAGATAAAGAAGATTATTATGAAGTAACAATAAAGATACCAAAAAAATAAAATGTTCCATGTGGAACATTTTATTTTTTTGTTTAATTAAGATTTATAAATTTTCAAAGTCTAGTTATAGATCAAAAATGACCCCTGCAAATGCCCTGTGCTCGATTATTGTATGCTTGTCCATAGCGTTAGTATACTTAGAAACAAAAGTCATCATATTTGAATTTGAGGCCTTACAATCGAAATAATCATATCTAAATTTAGATATGATTATTTGCAGGAGCAATTTTTTACAAATAATACTATCTTGTTTATCCATAGGCCTAAAAAACTTGAGCAAACATTTAAGTTTTCTTATTTTTAATATTATATGTGAAATATTTATCTTATGATTATATATGTTATAATAAATCCAAGGAGATGATTAGATGAAAACTATTGGTTTATTGGGAGGCATGAGCTGGGAATCCTCCTTAGAATATTATAGAATTATAAATGAAGAAACTAAAAAGGAACTAGGAGAAACTCATTCAGCCAAATCCATAATGTATACTTTTGACTTTCACAAGATTGAAGTCATGCAGCATACAGCTAAATGGGAAGAACTTACAGATGAAATGGTAGAACAGTCGAAAAATCTAAAGTTAGCAGGAGCGGATTTTATTGTTATCTGTACAAATACCATGCATCTTATGGCAGATCATATAGAAAAACAAGGAAATATAGAAGTGCTACATATAGCAGATGCAACTGGAAAGGCTATAGAAAAGCAATCATTAAAAAAAGTAGCTCTCCTTGGAACAAAATTCACCATGGAAAGTTCTTTTTATAAAGACATATTAAAGGCTAAATACAATATAGAAACTATAATACCAGAAAAAAAAGATAGAGATATTATACATGACATAATATACAAAGAACTTGTATTAGGGAATATAAGGGAAGATAGTAAAAAAGAATACTTAAAAATCATAGATAAATTATCTAAAAATGGGGCAGAGGGTATGATATTAGGTTGCACAGAAATTCCTTTACTTATAAAGCAAGAAGATACTCCTATACCTATCTTTGATACTACAACTATTCATGCCAAAGCTGCAGTTGAATATGCTTTAGAAGAAATTTAAAGTTAATGTTCCACGTGGAACATTTTAGATAGTATATAATGTATATCAGTAGAATTATACGCAAACTAAAATGTATTTTAAGGAGGCATAAAATGAATCAGACAATAATTAACTTTTTACCTTCAATAGTTATGTTCGGTACAATAGCAATAGTAATAATAGTGGGTACTTTGATAATTAAGACAATTAATAAGAAATAAATCAAAATAATCAACGTCACATTCGTAGTATAATGTGTATTAATGTTTGTCATTCTGAGCATAGCGAAGAATCTTAAAAGGGGTGATAGGTTGTATTATGTATATATGATGAGTAATTGGAACAATAAAGTTCTGTATACAGGTATTACTAATAATTTAGAGCGTAGAGTGTATGAACACAAAAATAAATTAATAAAAGGTTTTACATCAAAATATAACATAAATAAATTAGTATATTTTGATTACGCAGAAGATGTCACTTCAGCTATATCAAGAGAAAAACAGATTAAAGGATGGATTAGGCAAAAGAAAAATGAATTAATAGAAAGTATTAATCCTGAATGGAAAGACTTATCTGAGAAATTTTAAACCAAAGATTCCTCGTTGCACTCGGAATGACAGTGACACATGTTTATATTATATACAATATTGTAGCAAACTTTTATTAATAGTGTATAATAAGTGTATATTATATCCTATTTTAAAGGTAGTGATGGGATTAAAGAGGAGGTGTTGAATCATGGATAAACAAGAAGATAGTAAACTGAAAAGAATTCTTGAAACATTATTACACATAGTAACAATATTTTTGCTTATCGTAACTTTTAATATAAGTAAAAAGACAGACTTTAATTTAATAGAAGCTGAAAAGCTATTAAAAGAAACCTATGGACCAATTAATACATTAGTTAGAGAATCAAGGCTTAATGAAGATAAAGATTTACTTTTAGTGCCTGATTACATAAAAACTAGGGAAGATACTTACAATTTACTTAAAGGAAAAATGGAAGATCACGAGATAGAAAGCTATATGGAAGACTTTATAATAGAAAAAGAAGAAGGAATATTTCTAGATCCAGAATTCTATATACCTACCATATATGCAGAAGATGCAAAAGTAAATAAGGCCTATATAAAGAAAAGTGAAAATTTCCTCAAAAAGATTTTAGGAAGAGATTCTGAAACAAGGGAAGAATTAATTATAAAAGAAAAGTGGAGTAAAGATGGTACTAGAAGGACCAACTACTTCATTAAAGATGAAGATAATAAATGGATTTTAGAGGGAATCAGTGGAACAAAATCCCATGGATTTGTAGATATAGATGATAATCCATGGAGTAAATATTGGTAAGAAAATAAATAAATGATTGGAGTTTAAATGTTTAGAAATAAAAAAGTTATAATATCCTGGACTCTAGTTATAATTTGGATGGGGATTATATTTTATCTATCCCATCAGCCAGCAACCCAGTCCAATGATTTAAGCACAGGTATTACTCAACAAATTGCAAAAGCAGTAGAAAAAGCAACAACAGATTTAGATATAGATATAGGAAATTTTAATCATATAATAAGGAAGATGGCACATTTTTCAGCTTACTTCCTTCTAGGAGTTTTAGTATTAAATGCTATAAATCAAAATAATCCCTTAAATAAGAAGTGGATAATGATTTCAATAGTCATATGTGTATTATATGCCATAAGTGATGAAATCCACCAAGGATTTATCCCTGGAAGGGGACCGGCTGTATTTGATGTACTAATAGATAGTTTAGGGTCAGTTACAGGAATCTCAATATATAAGCTTTTCACTAAATTAAGAATATAAAATACATACTAACAGAATATTGAATGTTCCACGTGGAACATTTACAGGATACAAAGGAGATAAAAAATTGAATAAAAAGATAAAATTAAGTAAATCAAATAAAGAAGAAATGAAAAAAAGAATAAAAAAATACTTTTCAGAAGAAAGGGATGAAGATTTAGGTGATTTAGCCTCTGAGTTAATACTAGATTTCTTTTTGCAAGAATTAGGGCCAAATATATATAATCAAGGTGTGGAAGATGGATATTTATATATGCAAAGTAGTATAGAAGACCTTTTAGCATTGAAAATATTAAGAAGATAAAAAAATGTTCCACGTGGAACATTTTTGTTTTGTATTAATTAATAAATCTGTTATTATATATATATGGTGTAAAACAATCGAGGTGAAAAAATGGGAAAGATAATTTCAATCTTTAACCAAAAAGGTGGAGTAGGCAAGACCACCACAAGTATTAACTTAAGTGCAGGAGTCGGCAAACTTGGAAAAAAAGTATTACTTATAGATTTAGATCCCCAAGGGAACTCAAGTAGTGGACTGGGAATTGATAAAGATGGAGTTGAAAATCTTATATACGATGTATTGGCTTTAGATAAACCCATTGAAGATACTATATATGAAACTTCTGCAGAAAATGTAAGTATTATTCCATCTAATAGTCAGTTGGCAGGTCTAGAGATAGAACTTGCACAAAGTGGGGACTGGGAAGAACTATTAAAAGGGAAATTAGCTGGTATAAGGGATAAATATGATTTTATTTTTATAGATTGTCCCCCATCTCTTGGTATACTTAGTGTATTAGCTTTGATAGCTTCAGATAGCGTTATAATTCCTATTCAATGTGAATACTATGCATTGGAAGGAGTAAGTCAATTATTTCATACTATAGAACTGGTAAAGAGAAGCTATAATCCGGAACTAAACATTGAAGGAGTAGTTCTAAGTATGTTTGATGGAAGAACAAATCTATCCATACAAGTAGTTGAAGAAGTAAAAGAATACTTCAAGGGGAAAGTATATACTAGTATAATACCTAGGAATGTAAGATTAGCTGAGGCCCCTTCTCATGGACAAGCAATAATGGACTATGATGACAAGTCAAAGGGTTCAGAAGCTTATATGGAATTGTCTGAAGAGTTTTTAGATTTAATTTAATACAGTTTATTTATTAATTACTATAGACATATTTCTGGAAGGAGGCGAATATTGTGGCTACTAAGAAAAGAGGACTTGGAAAAGGATTATCTGCACTAATAGGAGATAAGCCTATAGTAGATTCTATATTAGACGAAAAAGAAATAAACCAAAACTCCATAGAAAAAATCCCTCTATCTAAGATAATTGCAAAAAAAGATCAACCTAGAAAAGAATTTGAAGTTGAGCAATTAGAAGAATTGGCAAAGTCTATAGAAATACATGGAGTTATACAACCAATTATCTTAAGAAAAAGTGAAAGCAAATATGAGATAATTGCAGGAGAAAGAAGATTTAGAGCATCTAAAATAGCAGGTAAAAAAGAAATACCTTCTATTATAATAGAGATAGATGATGAGAGCGCAGCTAAACTTGCTCTTATAGAAAATATTCAAAGAGAAGACTTAAATCCTATAGAAGAGTCTAATGCATATAAAAGGCTTATGGATCAATTTGGTTTAAAACAAGATGAAGTAGCAGAAGCAGTGGGGAAAAGTAGAAGCTATATAACCAATGCTTTGAGACTTTTAAATCTTGAAGAAACTGTAATAGAGCACATCTCAAGTGGCAAGATCTCCCCAGGACATGGAAAAGTCCTATTGGGTATAAAGAATAAAAAAAAGCAATTAGAATTGGCAGATAAAATTATTTCTGATGAATTAAATGTGAGAGAAACTGAAAAAAGGGTAAAAGAATCTAAGAAGAATGTTACAAAAAATAAAAATAAAAAAAACAAAGATCCCTACACCATTACTCTTGAAGAAGAAATGATGAGGTCTCTAGGTACAAAAGTAAACTTAATATCTGGGAACAAAGTAGGAAAAATTGAGATAGAATACTACACAGAAGAAGATTTGGAGAGAATATTTGAGGTTATAACTAACTAATGTTCCACGTGGAACATTAGTTGTAAAATATAAAATCTAAATAGTAGGAGGAAGATCAATGTTAGTTAAAAAAAATGTTGAAGAATTTATCCAAGTTACAGCTAGTGGGGAACCAACTCCAGGTGGTGGAAGTATATCTGCTTTAGCAGGAAGTTTAGGTGCAGCACTTACTAGAATGGTAGGAAATTTAAGTTTTGGTAAAAAGGCATATGAAGAATTACCTGCAGAAACTAAAAGCAAAATAGAAGAAAACTTTAAAAAATTAGAGAGTAATATGGAAACCCTTACAGAAATAATAGACAAAGATTCTACAGCTTTTGATGGAGTAATGAAAGCTTTTAAAATGCCAAAGTCTACTGAAGAGGAAAAGAAAGCAAGAAGCCAAGCTATTCAAGAAGGATACAAAGAAGCAATGGAAGTACCTCTTAACTGTGGAGAACTTTGCTTTGAAGTTTTAGAACTTCAAAAGGAATTTGCTAATCATGGAAATATCAATGCTATAACTGATATAGGAGTAGGTGCACTTTTAGCTTATACAGGTTTAGAAGGGGCTCTTTTAAATGTTAAAATAAACTTACAAAGTGTAAAAGATGAGGCATATGTAAAAGAAACACAAGACAAAGTTGAAAAACTTTTAAAAGAAGGAAAACAACTTAAAGAAGAATTAATGGAAGTAGTATACAAGAGATTAGGTTAATTTTAAAAAAGTAGTAGAGGATATCCTCTACTACTTTTTTTATAGCTACTAATCCAATTATCTAAGCTATTTTTTTATGCAACTATAGTAGAATATATGTTATAATGTTCTAATGGAGGTGTTTTTATGACTTATTTTGATAATGGAGCAACATCATTTCCAAAACCAGATATAGTATATGAAGCTATTATGAAAGCCATGAAAGACTATGGAGCAAATCCAGGGAGATCTGGACATAAACTAGCTCTTAAGACTAATAGAGGAATATATAAAACTAGAGAATTAATTTCACAATTATTTAACATAGAAGATTCCTTAGATTTAATATTTACATTTAATGCTACTCAAAGCTTAAATATAGGAATCAAAGGAGTATTAAAAAAGGGAGACCATGTAATAACTACATCCATGGAGCATAATTCAGTTTTGCGTCCTATAAAATATTTAGAAAATATAGGTATAGAAAATACCATAGTACAAGCTGATTCTTATGGACTTATAGACCCTATACAAATTGAGGATGCAATTAGACCCAATACAAAACTAATAGTTACTACCCATGTATCTAATTTAACAGGTAGTATTATGCCCATACAAGATATTGGTAAAATAGCAAAGGATAACAATATCTTATATTTAGTAGATGCTGCTCAATCTGCAGGAGTCTATCCTATAGATGTACAAGAGATGAATATAGATATATTGGCTTTCCCAGGACATAAAGGCCTGTTAGGACCTCAAGGTACAGGTGGACTCTATATTAAAAAGGGAGTAGCAGTAGAGGGGGCATTCCAAGGTGGAACTGGTAGTGTATCCCACTCGCTTATACAACCAGATCTAAATCCTGATAAGTTTGAGAGCGGCACATTAAATGCTCCAGGTATAATAGGTTTAGGAGCAGGGGTTAAATATATAATGGACAAGGGAATAGATAATATTAGAAAACATGAAGAAGCTCTGACTAAAAAGTTTATAGAAGGAGCAAAAGATATAAAAGGGATAAAGCTATATGGTCCATTAGATATTAAAAAACAAGCTGGAGTAGTGTCTTTAAATATGGGCGATATAGATTCTTCTGAAATAGCATATATATTAGATGAACAATATAATATTCAAGTAAGACCAGGCATGCATTGTGCTCCTCTGGCTCATAAGACTATAGGCACATTTGATCAAGGAACCATTAGATTTAGCTTTGGACCATTTAACACTGATGACGAGATAGAGTATTCTTTAAATGCTTTGAGGAATATTTCTCGGGAAATATAAGGAGAATTTATGAAACAAATTATAGACTTTATTACAATTTATCATATAGAAATAACCATATCTTTATTTGTAGCAACATTAATTTTATTAATAAGTGTATTAATTCTACAATATAAATATAAAAAGTCCATGGAAAATTACACTAAATTAGTAAGAGGAATAAAGGGGTTAGACATGGAAGAACTCTTAACAAGTATAAATAAAGATATATTTAATATAAAAAATCAAACACAAAATAATCAAAACAATATAAAGGAAATAAATACAAGACTTTCTTTTGCCATACAAAGGATTGGATTTCTAAGATATGATGCATTTAGAGACATGGGAAGTGAACTTAGTTTTTCAATCGCCCTTTTAGATGAATTTAAAAATGGGTTTGTATACACTAGTATCTATGGCAGAGATACTACAGTTAGCTATGGCAAGCCTATAAAAAATGGTACAAGCAATATCCCTCTATCAGCAGAAGAAATGTTAGCTATTGATAGGGCTATTAAGGGTGAAAACCTTAATATTTAAGAAAGGAAACAATTTATGGATAAATTACTATTTATTATAAATCCTGTAGCAGGTAGAAATAAAGCACAGAAACTCATTCCTTTAATAGAAGAAACTATGAAGGAAAACCATATAGATTACAAAATAATTAAAACTACAAGACCAAAAGAAGCTACCGAATTAGCAGAGGATTTAGAGTATAAAAAGGTAATTGCTGTAGGTGGAGATGGAACTATAAATGAAGTTGCTAAGGGTCTTATAAATAGAAAATCAGGAATTCTTGGAATAATTCCTGCAGGGACAGGAAATGACTTAATTAAGAGTTTAAATATTCCTAAGGATCCAAAAGAAGCCTTAGAAACCATTGTAAAGGGAGAAACTACAAAAGTAGATATAGGAACTTTAAATAATAATTCATTTTTAAACATAGCTAGTGTAGGCTTTGATGCAGAAGTAGTTAATATTGCAAATATAATAAAGAAAAAAATTAAAATTAAAGGGACATTTGCATATATACTAGGAGTTTTATACTCCTTATTATCATACAAAAGAAAAGAAGTAATAATAGACATAGATGGAAATATATATAAAAGAAACATAGTACTTATGGCAGTAGGAAATGGAAGTTATTATGGTGGAGGTATGAAAGTTTTACCATCTGCCAGTTTAAATGATGATAAACTACATATATGTATTGTAAAGAATATTAGTAATCTTAAAATCCTTTTTTTATTTCCCACCATATTTAAGGGAAATCATTTAAGGTTTAAAAAATATGTAGAGACTTTTACAGGGAAGTCTGTAAGGATATATTTCAAAGAAGATACTTACTTTAATTTAGATGGAGACTTATTTAATGGAGATAAAGACCTTCATTTAAATATATCCAATTCTAAATTAGAAATATTTAAATAAGGCATATAATTATTAAGAAAACTTAATAATTATATGCCTTAAAATCTTCAAAGGTGATAAATACATATTTCCACTAAATGAATAAAATTCCAGTTAAGTAAGTATAATATATGTTAACTAGCATAGGGTTGCATTATTTATACCCTATTGATATAATAAATATTGTTACAAAATAGTTACAATTTCTCTTTAAAGCAAGAACAAAAGGTGAAATTTGAGGAGGTATACTTTAATGGAACAAAAGAATTCCTTAAAGGGATTTTATAAAAAACTTGAAAAATTAAAAGTTTCCATATTACAATATAAAGATAAATTAGACATAAAGAATATAAATTTTAAAGATATAGATAAAAATGATGAAAAAGTGAGAAAGGCTTTAGCTTTATTTATGGCAGTAGTAATAGTTGGATTAGGATTTACTGGATATAAGGTAAATGAAATAAGGACTAGAGCTTTTGACATCTATATTGGACAAGATAATATAGGTTCAGTTAGAGATAAAGAAGAAGCTTTAGAGATTATGGCTGAGATTCAATCAGACTTATCTAATGAGTACAATCTTGATATAGTACTTGATAATAAATTGAATTTTGAAAAGACCCATGTTAAAAGTAGTGGTGTTTCAAGTAAAAAAGATATAAAAGAAAATATAAAATCAAGTATTGGATTTTTAGTTTCTGGATATGCAATAGAGGCAAATGGTGAAAAATTAGGATTTGTAAAGACTAAAAGAGAAGCTGAATATGTCCTTGATAAAATAAAAGAACCATATTTAAAAAGGATAGACATGGATTCAAAAATAAAAGATGTAAAATTAGTTGAAGATATTAAAATGGTAAAGACACAAGCCAAATTAAGTGATATAAGTAAACAAGATGAATTAATTGAATACATAAGAACTGGGGCAGAAGAAACTAAAACCCATGTAGTAGAAGTGGGGGAGAGTTTTTGGACTATAGCAAGGATGTATGATACTACAGTAGAGAATTTGGTATCAGCAAATCCTGATAGTAATCCATCTAAATTAAAGCCAGGGGATCAGGTTAGATTGACTATTCCTACTTCAAAGATAACAGTAGCTACAATAGAAGAAGTACAATATAGTGAAAAATTGAATTATGATGTAGAAGTAGAAGAAAATAGCTCTATGTATGCCAATGAAAAAAAGGTAAAAGTAAAGGGTGTACTAGGAGAAAGCAAAATAATAGCAGATGAAGTAAAGCACAATGGTGTTTTAATAGAAAAAAATATAGTAAAAGAAGAAATAGTAAAAGAACCTACTACGGAAGTAATAATAAAGGGTACAAAACCAGTACCAAAGACAGCTGCAACTGGAGTGTTTCTTATGCCTACTAGAGGAAGAATTTCATCTAGATATGGTATGAGAAATGGAAGAATGCATAGAGGACTGGATATAGCAAATAGTCTAGGAAGCAGTATAAGTGCAGCAGATGGAGGTACAGTAACCTTTGCAGGTTATAAGGGAACTTATGGGTATATGGTAGAAATTGATCATGGAAATGGATACAAAACTAGATATGCTCATTGTAGTAAATTACTAGTAAAAAAAGGAGAAAAGGTATATAAGGGCCAGCGTATAGCCAATGTAGGTAATACTGGAAGGTCCACAGGACCTCATCTCCATTTAGAGGTACTAAAAAATGGAGCTCACCAAAACCCAATAAACTATGTAAGATAATTAAAGGACGGAAATCCGTCCTTAATTTAATTTAAATTGAATTTATAAAAAATATATCCTTTGGACAATATCATCATTTTATAGTAAAATTTATGAAGAAAGAAATTTAATCCAAAGGAGTAAATATATGCAAAGTCTATTTAGTCAATTACTAAACTTTTTATCCATAGAATTTACAGTAATCTTAACAGCAGCATTACCTATTATAGAGCTTAGAGGGGCAATTCCAGTAGGTATATCTCTAGGTCTTTCTCCTATTCATGCAACTACTTTAGCATTTATAGGGAGTATGATTCCTGTACCATTTATTCTATTTACAATTAGACCGATATTTAATTACTTAAAGACTACAAAGACATTTAAAAATTTTGTACAAAAGTTAACAGATAGATCCATGAGTAAAAATAGTAAAAAAATACAACAATATGGAGTATGGGTATTGGTTCTCATAGTTGCCATACCCCTTCCGGGAACAGGAGTATGGAGTGGTAGCTTAGCCGCAGCTCTAATGGACATGAGATTTAAATGGGCATTCCCTGCTATACTTTTAGGAAATTTAATAGCAGGAATTCTTATAATGATTATCAGTCAGGGAGCATTTAATCTATTCTAAAGTCTATTGATAAAAAATTTACCGGAGTTTTACCTAAAATTGTTTCTAATTTTACCTAAAAATTGTAAGATGATGATGTAAATAAGATCATATGTTAATATGGTTTAGTCTATAATCTACAAAACTTTAATACAAATTCGATATGAAATTAATTTACAGAAGTATTTATCTATGTTAATATTATTCTGGTGATGAAAGATGAAAATAGGAAAATTGAAATTTATTATAACAATAGATGTACATGGAACTATTTATTCAAACAACTTTTCAGATGACAGTGATGAAAAGATGGGATTTAGTAGATTATCTAGTTATTTACAAGAATTGAGACAAGAAAACTAAGTTATTTTGATTGATAATGGGGATGTAAACCAAGGAAGTCCTTTAGTGACTTATACAAATAAATATGAAGAGAAAAATATAATGTCTAAGGTTTTAAATTTTTTGTCTTATGATTATTTTAATAAAGGGAATCACGATTTTAATTATGGTTCGGAATTTTTAATGAACTATATTGAAGAAATAAAAGGAAAATGCATAACTTCTAATGTTCTATATAAAGATGTGTCTATTGGACATTCTCAAATTTTGAATATTGAAAATAGAAACATAAAAATAGGTAGGATTTTAACAATGCTTGTTCGTACAATATCATCTTTGGTATATGGACTTATGTTTATAAGAGTATCTGGGCCAAGACCTTTTACTGGTGTATTGACAATGGCTGTTATATCAATAGGAATGATGACAAAACTATATATAAATGCCATTGAAGATATAGATGTTGATATGAATCTTAGAGATGCTTCTGTGCTTGGACTTGTTGGAGCTGGAGGTAAGGGGCTCCTTTAATATTTGCAATGAATGCATATAGATGGAATGAAGTTGGATCATTATTAATTGGATTAGTTATTCTTGTTTTATTAATTGAATTTTTTTCAAACAAGGTAAGAACTAAACTTGCTAGAGGTTAAGGAGATAGTAAATTAAAATATTTTGGTAAATCTTAAAAAAACTATTGACAAAAATATTTATTTTTATTATAATTGTGGAAAATAATCAATAAATTCAGTGAATGGAAAAAGTAAGTAATGCTTGAAGGTTTAGAGAGTCGGGGACGGTGGAATCCTGATACGGAAAGTCTGCTGAATGGTTCCATGAGAAGCGATGTGAAATCTTAGGAGAGTATCATTAGCCGAGTGTCTTACGTTACAAAGACAGGGTATCGAAATATTAGTAAAATATTAGTATTTCCGTACTTTAAGAGTGAGATAGGTGACTATCTATATTAGGTGGCAAAGCGAGATACAACATTTCGTCCTAGATATTAGGATTGAAATGTTTTTTTGTTTTTCTACAAGTATAGATATCTATCTAAAGAAGGTGGCAACACGGAGTGGTAAGCATTTCGTCCTTATATTAGGGATGAAGTGCTTTTTTTTGTATTCAAAAAGGGGGAATTAGAGTATGTATCTAGATTATGAAGAATTTAAAAGATTAAACAGAAAGAGAAAAATAGGTTATATTTCACTAGAAATAGATGGAGATATTCACACTCCCGTTTCTTTATTTAAAGAGTTATGTAAAGGGGGAAAAACATTTTTATTCGAAAGAGTTGAGGGGGAAAGTAATGGGAGAAGATACTCTTATATTGGGAGGCATCCCTTTATAGAGATTATATCCTATGGGAATCAAATCACAATAATTAAAGAAGATGAAATAATAAATAAAAAAGGGGATATTCTTAGGGTTTTACAGGAAATTATGGATGAGTATAATATGGTTCAAGTAGAAGGACTAGAATACTTCACAGGTGGTGCAGTAGGTTTTATTGATTATGATTCAATAAAAAATATTCATGGAGTAGAAAATGTAAATAGAGATAGCATAAAAACTCCAGATTCACATCTTTTAATTAATAAGGATATCATTATTTATGATCATTTAAAGCAGAAAATAAAGATTGTTACAAATATAAAGATAAAAAATTCTTTAAAAGAAACATATGAGGAAGGATTATTAAAATTAGAACAAATAAAAAAAGAAATAGTAGAAATGAAATTTTCTCCAGAAAAAGAAACGAAATCAATTTTTGAAGAAGTGGAATATACAAGGAATGAAACAAAAGAAAGTTTTATGAAAAAAGTTTTAAAGGCTAAGGAACACATAAAAAATGAAGAGATATTACAAGTAGTTTTATCTCAAAGATTTAATTTAAATACAAAAATTAATCCTTTTAGAGCATATAAAAGGCTGCGAACTTTAAATCCTTCTCCGTACATGTATTATATAGATTTTGGATGCTATCATGTAGTTGGCTCTTCACCAGAAACTTTGGTTAAGGTAAATAAAGATATAGTAGAAACTTGTCCTATTGCAGGTACTAGACCTAGAGGAAAAAATTTAGAAGAAGATAAATATTATGAAAAAGATCTATTACAAGATAAAAAGGAAAGGGCAGAACATTTAATGTTAGTAGATTTGTCCAAAGAAGATATTGGCAAGATATCAGAAAAAGGAACAGTTGAAGTCAATAAATTTATGCAGATACAAAAATATTCACATGTGATGCATATTGTTTCTCATGTAATAGGAAAAATAAAAAAAGATTCAAATCCTTATGATGTTTTAAGAATTTGTGCACCTGCAGGAACTGTATCTGGAGCTCCAAAAGTAAGAGCTTTGGAAATTATAGAGGAACTTGAGAATGAAAAAAGAGGAATATATGCAGGGGCGATAGGTTATTTTGGATTTAATGGAAATATGGATACTTGTATTGCCATAAGAACTATAGTATTTAAAGATGGAATGGCTTATATTCAAGCAGGTGCTGGAATTGTCCAAGATTCAAAACCTGAAAATGAGTATAAAGAAACTTTGAAAAAAGCAAAAGCACTTATTGAATGTATTAGAAAAGGGGTGTAGAATATGCAATTAGAAATAGAAAAGGTCATAAATTACAAAGATTTAACTGAAAATGAAATGATTAATGCAATGAACACTATAATGGAGGGGAAAGCTACACCTTCACAAATAGGAGGCTTTCTTATGGCGCTTCGTATGAAGGGGGAGAGTGTAGAAGAGATTACTGGAGCTACTAAAGTTATGAGGGATAAGTCCATAAAAATTGAAACAAACAATAGATATACAGTTGATACTTGTGGTACTGGTGGTGATAAAAGTAATACATTTAATGTATCAACAACAGCAGCTTTTGTAGCAGCAGCTGCATCAGTTACCATTGTGAAACATGGAAATAGATCAGTTTCTAGTAAATGTGGTAGTGCAGATGTATTGGAAAGATTAGGGGTTAATATTGATCTTTCACCAATGGATGTTAAAAGATGTATAGATGAGCTACAAATAGGATTTATATTTGCTCCCAATTTTCATAAAGCTATGAGATACGTCATAAATTATCGTGTAGAATTAGGAACTAGGACTATATTTAATGTTTTAGGTCCCCTAACCAATCCAACAAATCCTAAAGGACAAGTGATTGGTGTGTTCGATAAAAATCTTACATCTACTATGATAAAGGTGTTAAAGGAACTAGGTTTAGAGAGGGGAATGGTAGTTCATGGCATGGATGGATTAGATGAGATTACTATTACTAGAGAGACTAAGGTATCAGAATTAAGAGATGGAGAAATAAAAGAGTATTATTTAAATCCTAATGATTATAGATTATCATTGGGTAAGCTAGAAGAAATTAGAGGTGGAAGCCCAGATGAAAATGCAAATATTTTATTAGACATATTAAAAGGTGAACGTGGACCTAAGCGTGATATGGTTTTATTAAATTCAGGTGCAGCTATGTATGTAGGAAATGTAGTAAATTCTTTAGAAGAAGGAATAGAAAAAGCTAAGGAAATAATAGATAAAGGATTTGCATTAGATAAATTAAATAAATTGATTGAACTGAGCCAGGAGATGAAACGATGATATTAGATAAAGTTGCTTTATCAGTAAGAAAAAAGGTAAAAAAAGAAAAATCTATTATATTTGTGGATGATTTGAAAAAACAGATTAAAAATGTAGACACTAGAGATTTTAAATTAGCGATAAAAAGAAAAAAAGAATTGAGTATAATTGGAGAAGTCAAAAAAGCTTCTCCTTCAAAGGGTATTATTAGGGAAGATTTTGACCCTGTAACTATAGGTAAAATTTATGATAAAAATAAAGTGGATGCTATTTCTATTTTAACTGAAGAAAAATTTTTCTTAGGGAAAAAAGAGTATTTATCTCTAATAAAAAGACAAACGAAGGTACCGATTCTTAGAAAGGATTTTATAATTGATGCATATCAAATATATCAATCTAAAGCTTTAGGAGCAGATGCTATTTTGCTTATTGCAGCTATTTTAACAAAAAATGAACTAATAGAATTTCAAAAAATAGCTAAAGATATTAATCTTCAATGCCTAGTAGAAGTCCATAATTTAAAGGAATTAGAAAAAGTTTTAGAGACTGAAGCAGAGATAATTGGAATTAATAATAGAAATCTAAAAACATTTGAAGTAAAAATAGAAACTACAGAAAAACTAATAAATTATATACCCAAGAGTAAAGTAATTGTAAGTGAAAGTGGAATTTGTCATAGAGAAGATATGAAATTTCTAGAATCTATAGGTATTGATGCTGTATTAATTGGAGAAAGTTTTATGAAAGCCAAATCTATGGAAGACAAGATAAATGAATTAAGGGGGGAATAATTTGATAGGGATAAAAATCTGTGGATTGAAGAGAGATGAAGATATAGAGTATGTAAATAGATTGAAGCCTGAGTATGTAGGTTTTGTATTTGCAAAAAGCAAAAGACAAATTGACTCTTATATGGCAATAAAATTAATAGATAGTTTAAATAAAGATATAAAAAAAGTTGGTGTATTTTCAAATCATTCTATAAAAGAAGTGAAGGAAATACAAAGAGTTTGTAATCTTGATGTACTTCAATTTCATGGAGATGAAGATCCTAATTATTGTAATTATTTTGAAAGGGAGGTATGGAAGTCTTTTCTTATTAAAGACGAAAGGAGTCTAGAAGTGTTAGATAGATATAAGATTGATAAATATCTTTTAGATACTTGGATAGAAGGAAAATCAGGGGGGACAGGAAAACAGTTTAATTGGGAATTAGCTGCAGATATTAGCAAAAATAAAAAAATAGTTTTAGCCGGAGGCTTATTCCCAGGAAATGTAAAAAAAGCTATAAAGATAGTTAAACCTGCTCTTGTAGATGTAAGCTCTGGAGTAGAGACAGATGGAGTTAAAGACTTTGAAAAGATAAAGGATTTTATAGAAAAAATAAGGAGATGAATTATATGAATACAAGATTCGGACAATTTGGAGGTCAGTTTGTGCCTGAAACTTTAATGAATCCATTAATTGAATTAGAAAAGGCATTTATTGAAATTAAAAATAATGAGAATTTCAAAAAGGAATATATGTATTACTGTCATGAATACTCTGGAAGACCTACCCCACTATATTATGCAGAGAATCTAACAGAAAAATTAGGTGGTGGAAAGATTTATTTAAAGAGAGAAGATTTAAATCATACTGGAGCACACAAGATAAATAATGTAATAGGTCAAGTTCTTCTAGCCAGGAGAATGGGTAAAAAGAAAATAATAGCAGAAACAGGTGCAGGACAACATGGAGTAGCTACAGCAACTATTTGTGCTATGTTTGATATTCCATGTGAAGTATTTATGGGACAGGAGGATATAGAGAGACAGTCTTTGAATGTTTTAAAAATGAGAATGTTAGGGGCAAAAGTAAATCCTGTAATAACTGGTACTATGACTTTGAAGGATGCTACAAATGAAGCTATTAGGTATTGGGTTTCTAATCCAGAAGATACATTTTATGTAATTGGATCTGTGGTAGGACCACATCCTTATCCTACAATGGTAAGAGATTTTCAAAGGATTATAGGAGATGAGGTAAAGAAACAAATTATGGAAAAGGAAGGTAGATTACCTGATTATTTAATAGCTTGTGTAGGTGGAGGTAGTAATGCTATGGGTCTATTTTACCCATTTATTGAGGAGAAAGTAGAGATGTACGGAGTAGAAGCTGGTGGAATGGGAATAGATACACAATATCATGCAGCCAGTATTTCTAAAGGTAGTCTTGGTATTATCCATGGAATGATGACCTATTTGCTACAAGATGAAAATGGTCAAATAAAACCCGTATATTCAATATCAGCAGGTCTTGATTATCCAGGAATTGGACCAGAACATGCTTATTTTCATTCTATAAATAGGGCCAAATATGTAGTCGTTAATGATGATGAGGCAATAAAAGCTTTTGAATATTTGACTAAAGTAGAAGGAATTATACCGGCATTAGAGAGTGCTCATGCCATAGCTTATTTAATGAAGTTTGCTAAAAAAACAAATAAAGATGATGTGATTGTATTAAATTTATCTGGAAGAGGAGATAAAGATATGGATACATTATCCAATGTGTTAGGAGAAATGAAAAATGAAGAGTAGAATAGTAAAAAAACTAAATAAACTTAAAGAGAAAAAAGAGAAAGCATTGATTACTTATATTACATCAGGAGATCCTAGTTTAAATGATACAATGGATTTAGTATTAACAATGGAAAAGGCAGGAGCAGATATTATCGAACTAGGCATACCATATTCAGATCCTCTAGCAGATGGACCTGTTATACAAAGAGCTTCAACAAGGGCTCTAAGTAAAGGAGTTAATGTAGATTCTATTTTTTCAATGGTATTAAAATTAAGATGCAAAACAGAAATTCCTTTAGCCTTTTTAGTATATTATAATACTATGTTTTCCTATGGTATAGAAAAATTTTTAAATAGATGCAAAGATTGTGGAATTGATGGTTTGATTATTCCAGACCTTCCTTTAGAAGAAAGAAGAATATTAAATGAAATGATGAAAGATTATCCAATTGATTTAATAGCTTTAGTTGCTCCTACCTCTTGTGATCGTATAAAAGAAATAGTAAAAGAAGGTAGAGGATTTATTTATTGTATTTCTTATAAAGGGGTAACAGGTACAAGAAAAACTTTTGATGAAGACCTTGGAGATTTTATTGAGGAAGTAAGGAAATACTCGAAGATTCCTTTAGCTATTGGTTTTGGAATATCTAATGTAGAGAGTGTAAGGAAATTGAAAGATTTGGCAGATGGATTGATAGTTGGTAGTAAAATCATTAAAGAAATAGAAAAAGGAATTAAACTAGGTAATATAGAGGGAAGAGTTTTTGAATTTGTAAAAAGTTTGAAAGAAGCAATAGATGAATAGGAGGTATAGTGATGGAAGAGTACCTTAATAAAACAAGTAGGACTTCACATCCCGTAAATTCAATTATAAATGTAGATGGGAATACTATAGGTAGTAAAGAGATAACTATAATAGCAGGACCTTGTTCAGTAGAAAGTGAAGCTCAGATAGTAAGTATAGCAGAAAGTGTAAAGGCATTAGGAGCAACTTTTTTAAGGGGAGGTGCATTTAAGCCAAGAACTTCTCCATATAGTTTTCAGGGCATGGGAGAGGAAGGATTAGAATTATTAAAAATAGCTAGGGAAAAAACAGGACTTCCCATTGTAACAGAGCTGATGTCTTTGGAATATTTAGATAGATTTATAGATGAGGTAGATATAATTCAAATAGGAGCAAGAAGTATGCAAAATTATCCTTTATTAAAAGAAGTAGGAAGAACAAATAAACCTATACTTCTTAAAAGAGGAATATCTGCTACCATAGAAGAACTTTTAATGTCTGCAGAATATATTATGTCTGGAGGAAATGAAAATATAATTTTATGTGAAAGGGGTATTAGGACTTTTGAAAAATATACAAGAAACACATTAGATTTAAGTGCTATTCCTATATTAAAGAAATTAACTCATCTTCCAATAATAGTGGATCCTAGCCATGCAGCAGGACTATGGTGGTTAGTTGAGCCACTTTCAAAGGCAGCCATAGCAGTTGGAGCAGATGGTCTTATTATTGAAGTTCACAATGATCCTAAAAATGCTAAGTGTGATGGAGAACAGTCTCTAACACCTAAAAGATTTAACAAACTTATGGGATATTTAAAAGACATTGCAAGATTAGAAAATAAAACGTTTAAGTAGTTTAAAATATATATGCAAAGTATTTATACATCATTATATGGAGTTTTCAAGGCTATAGACTGTTTTACAAGTTCCAAGCTTAAGTATATAATAAATAATTGGGAAGAGATAAAAATTCTATTAAAGAAGAAAAATAATCACTGTATACACCAAAGAGGAGAATATAAATCATGGAAAAAGTATATATAGATTTAGGGGCAAATAGCTATTTTATCCATATTGGAGAAGGGCTACTCCATTCAATTTCAGATTATATAAAACATGGAGATAAATATCTTTTAATCACTCATGAAAATGTAGACAAATTATATGGGGATTTAGTCTATAGGGAATTAGAAGGAAGAGACTTATATAAATTCATAATTAAACCAGGGGAACAAAGCAAAACTCTAGATACAGTAGAAGAGATTTTATCTAGTATGATAGACATTGGATTAACTCGAAAATCCAAGATTATTGCCCTAGGTGGCGGAGTAGTAGGAGATATAGCAGGTTTTTGTGCTTCAATCTATATGCGAGGTATTCCATTTATACAGATACCTACTACATTATTGGCTCAAGTAGATAGTAGTGTTGGAGGAAAAACTGGAGTAAATATGGAAAAGGGTAAAAACATGGTGGGAAGTTTTTATCAACCTGAAGCTGTTATCATAGATACAAATACCCTAAAAACTTTGCCCCATAGAGAGTTAATAAGCGGTATAGGTGAAGTTATAAAATACGGAATTATATGGGATTATGATTTATTCAATACTATAGATAAAAATTTAGATAAAATATTAGAACTTGAAGATGAAGTTATAAAAAAGATTATTAAAAGATGTTGTGAAATTAAGGCTGAAATAGTTTCTCAAGATGAAAAAGAAAATGGAATTCGGAAGATACTAAACTATGGTCATACAATAGGCCACAGTTTAGAAACAGTAACTAAATATAAAAGATACACCCATGGAGAGGCAGTTTTAATAGGGATGTATCATGAAGCTCTTATGGCAAAGAAATTTGGATATATTGATGAGGACTACTTTAAAGAAATAGAAAAGCTTATTAGCAATCTAGACGTTTCCCTAGATATCTCTGAATTTAGCATAAAATCCCTAATAGATGCTATGATGAAAGATAAGAAAAATAGACAGGGAAAGATTTCCTTTATCCTTCCAAAGGGTAGGTCAAAAGTAGAAGAAGTATTGATTGAAATCCCTGGTGGAATTGGATTAATAGGATTTATGGGGACAGGAAAAACTACAATAGCTAGGGAATTATCTAAAAGACTAGATAAAAAACTAATTAATTTAGATATGCTTATTGAAGAAAATATGGATATGAGTATAAATGATATATTTAAAAAATATGGAGAAAGCTATTTTAGAGAAATAGAAAAAAACACCATAGAAGGGTTAAGAGATGAACTAAATATATTGATAGACTGTGGAGGGGGAGTATGCTTAGACCCTGAAAACATGATAAATATCAAAAAAAACAATAAGGTTATTCTCCTAGAAGCCTCTTCTGAAACCATTCTAAAAAGGCTACAAAATGATAATACAAGACCATTATTAGATGGGAAGATGAGTACAAAAGATATAGACAAACTCCTAGAAAAGAGAAAAGATTCTTATCACAAATCAGCGGATATCATAATCAATACAGATGGAAAGACAGTGGAAGAGATTATAGATGAGATCCTAGTAAAACTATTTAAACAAACTTCAGGAGATGATCAGGGTGAAATGTATTAAGATAGAACCAAATAAACTGAAAGGCAAAATAAATATTCCACCATCAAAGAGTATGTCCCATAGAGGAATAATATCTGCTGCCTTAAGTATAGGTGAGAGTAATATCTACAATCTAATATTTTCTGATGATATTGTGGCAACTTGTCATGCCATGGAAAACTTGGGAGCAGAAATAGAAAGACTAGGAGATAATAGTTTAAGGATAAAGGGGAATTTCCCCCTAAAGCTTAAAGATGCTAGGATTGAATGCAAAGAGTCTGGCTCTACCTTGAGATTTTTAATTCCAATATCTCTTTTAAGTGAAGACAAGGTCATATTTACTGGAAGAGGCAAGCTTGTAAGTCGTCCATTAGATACATATTATAAAATATTTCATGAGCAAGGGATAAACTATACCACAAACGATGGCAATCTACCCCTTGAAATTCAAGGAAAATTAAATCCTGGTACTTTTAAAATAAAGGGAAATATAAGCTCCCAATTTATAACTGGACTTATGTTTACACTTCCACTTTTACATGGAGATTCTAATATTGTAATAATAAATGATTTAGAATCAAAGGGATATGTAGATTTAACTATGGAGATGTTAAATGGATTTGGAATAGAGATAGAGAATAATGATTATAAAGAATTTAAGATAAAAGGCAATCAAAGGTATACAAATCAAGATTATAAAGTAGAAGGAGACTTTTCACAGGCAGCTTTTTGGATAGTAGGTGGAATATTAGGAGAGAATATCAAGTCACAGGATTTAAATATAAATTCAGCTCAAGGGGATAAGGTGATTTTAGACTTAATAAGGGAAATGGGTGGAGATATAAGGATAAATCATTCTTCAGTTGAAACTACAAATTCAAAGACAAAGGGTATAATAATAGATGCCTCCCAATGTCCTGATTTAGTACCTATACTTACTGTACTTGCAGCTCTAAGTGAAGGACAGACAAGGATTATAAATGCAGCTAGACTTAGAATCAAAGAATCAGATAGACTAAAGGCCATATCTACAGAACTAAATAAATTAGGGGCAGATGTAAAAGAACTAGAAGACGGATTAGTAATAAACGGGAAAGAAAGCCTAACAGGTGGAGTGGTAGATAGCTGGAATGATCATCGAATAGCAATGGCTCTAGCTATTGCCTCAATTAAAGCTACAGGAGATATAACTATTACAAATAGTGATGCAGTAAATAAATCATATCCTCACTTTTGGGAGGACTTTAAAAGCCTAGGAGGGAAAATCCATGAGTTCAATATGGGGGAATAATATTAAAATTTCAATATTTGGAGAGTCCCATGGACCTGCCATAGGGGTAAATATAGATGGACTTCCTTCTGGTGTAGAATTAAATATGGAAGATATAAGAAGGGAAATGCTAAGACGTGCCCCTGGGAAAGATAAAATATCTACTACTAGAAGTGAAAAAGATGAATTTGAAATACTAAGTGGATACTTTAATGGAAAGACTACAGGAACTCCCCTGTGCGTAATGATAAAAAACACTAATACCAGATCCAAGGACTACGAAAAAACTAAAAATATTCCTAGACCAGGTCATGCTGATTTTACAGGAAATATAAGATACTCAGGATTTAATGACTATAGAGGGGGAGGCCACTTCTCAGCAAGACTTACAGCTCCCTTAGTTTTCGCTGGAGCTATTGCCAAACAAATTTTAAATTCTAAGGATATATTAGTAGGAAGCCATATAAAGAGTATAGGAAATATCGCAGATGAGTCATTTAATAGTACACAAATTCCTACTAAACTATTGGAGGAGTTAAGAGATAAAAGATTTCCAACTATAGACTATAAAAAGGCAATAGAAATGGAAGAACTCATACTAAAGATAAAAGAAGAACAGGATTCAGTAGGTGGAATTATAGAAGTAGCAGTTTTAAATCCAACACCTGGTATGGGTAGTCCAATTTTTGATTCAATAGAGAGTAGGATATCACAGATGATTTTTTCAATTCCTGGGGTAAAGGGGATTGAGTTTGGTGCTGGCTTTGATATATCAAGGATGAAGGGATCTGCTTCTAATGATGAATTATATATTGAAAATGGCAAGGTGAAAACCTACACCAATAATAATGGAGGAATACTAGGAGGGATTTCCAATGGAATGCCTATTATATTCAAAGTAGCCCTTAAGCCAACTCCATCTATTTCAAAAACTCAAAGAACAATAGATATGGAGAATTGTGAAAATCGAGAAATAAATATAGTTGGAAGACACGACCCCTGTATAGTTGTAAGGGCAGTGCCTGTCATAGAAGCTGCTACAGCTTTAGTTATCTTAGATTTATTAATGGAGATGAAAACATGGCATATTTAGAAGAACTTAGAGATCAGATTGATGATGTAGATAAAAAAATCGTAGAACTATTTGAAAAGCGAATGGAAATAGTATCGAATGTGGCAAAATATAAAGTAGAAAATAATCTTCCTGTATTAAATAGTTCAAGAGAAGAAGAAGTAATTAATAAAAATCTTAAACACTTAAAAAATAAAGAACTCCAAACCTATCTTAGGGAATTCTATATTCATTTGATGGATTTGAGCAAAGACTATCAAAATGGAAAAAGGGATTTTAATGAATAAAGGGAGCCTATAGGCTCCCTTTATTCATTAAAATCTATTATCTTTCATCCGGTCCTTCATCTTTTTCAAAGCTTGTGTCTTTATATTTACCACAGTTCTATAGGCTACACCTAATCTCTTTGATATCTCTGATATGCTCAGTCTATTAATATAAAACATGGTAATAACTTGCTTTTGCCTTTCTGTTAAACTATTTAAAGTTTTATATAGTTCAATATTCTTTTCTAAACTTAAAAATATATCCAAAGGTCCATCATATTCTGAGACTAAAAGATCTACCATCTCAGCTGCTCCATCTTCAGAAACAGGAGAGTTAAGAGATACATGGACTCTTTCTTTATGTTTGTCTAAATAAGCATACATCAACTGACATTTTACATATCCAAGAAATTTCACACCCTTACTTTCATCGAAACTCTTTAAAGACTCAATTATAACAAGATTTCCCTGGGATATAAGGTCCTCATACTCATCTCTTTTATTGTAGTATCTTCTTATCTGTGCTATCAAAAGAGGTCTAAGTCTATCCAATATTTCTTCAACAGATTCTAAATCTCCACTTCTTGCTGACTTTACTATCTGATTAAACTCATCATACATAAATATATCCTCCAAGAGAAGATCATCTTCTAATTTTCCTAGGTAAGACGAGTATATAGAATAGGAGTAATTTAGTTAAAAGTGGAATGGATGAGAATATATGTTCGAATAAAGACTATTATATTGTCATCGTAAATTCAATTTAGAAATCTCCATAAATAATAGGGCTATATCAGCTTTAGTAGCAGGCCTATCTTCATCCAGATAAATAGATTCAGACTCTCTTATGGTATTTTCATACCTTTCATTTAAAAGCTTTTTAACTATTTCTCCATTATTTATATTTTTATATAGAGTTTCTTTAGTACATAGGACTTCTAGAGATGCACCATTTTTAAACACTATCCTTGGATTTATGTCCTTTTCCTTTTTATATTGTATTTTATCTATAGAATCTATCCTTATATATCCATAAGCTCCATCATGTTTTCCTATAGGCTTTCTAGTCTTTACTAGGATAAATATATCTTCATTAGTAAAGGGAACTGGTGGATTTTTCCTACAGTATAAGAGCTTTCTATAAGTATTATTTGATTCTTGTAAATCAAAATGATAATATTTTGAAATATTTTTTATTACTGTTTTAATAGATTTTTCTATTTTTATATTTTCTTCTTTTGTATATACTATGGTGCAATTCCCCTTATTCCCTATGTACTTTGGGATTATTGCTACAATATCTTTTCTAATTATTTTTTCCATATTTCATCCTCCTAAAACAAACGTTCCTTTGATTACCATATTAGCAGAACTTACGTTTCTGGTCAATAGAATAATTAGAATATTGACTAAATATTAAATAAAGGTAATGATGTCAATAGTCAGTGAAAATGTCACCTAAAAGTATAAAGCTTTATTCAATGAAAATGTCACTATTAGTATTTAGAAGAATCGCATTTATTCCACGCTCCTATTGACATGGGGCCCCTAACCCCTCTGGACACCCATCTATGTCGAAAATAATCTGTAGCAGTCGGTATTTCCGCCTCAAGATTTTACCAGAGGGGTCTACCCCATATCAATAGGCTTTCGCGGCATAAACGATTAAATACTTGTATTTATGAATTTCCAATTTAAAATAGGCATAAGAAAATAAACCCTTGAAAAAGAGCCTTAAAATGAAGTATGATATTCTAAAGAGTAAATCTCTTTACCCCCATGCCCTAGTGGAGTTGAACAATCCTTTTAAGATCTCATCGATCTCTGTATCTGGTTCATACAGACTGTTCTCTCTATAGGGTATGGTTTTTTTATCTAAATCTACCCTCCAAGGATGATTTTTAGATGGTTTAGCTTTACAAATCTTTTCCTTAGGATGATGAGAAATTGCCTTTTTAGGTCGTTCCTTCAACTCTCTTGTATCGTAAACTAGACCTGAATACATAGCTTTCACTCCAATTTTATCGCTAGTCAAAACGGTTAATTTAGCTTTTGGTAATGCACTAGATTTTTTATCATTTTTCACAATTTGATAATACTTTCCACCATAAGAAAAAGCAGAACCTTCAATAATAGTGCGCTCTTGTTTAATACAAAGAATATAATCAAGATTAATACTAGAATCTAAACTTCTAAATGCAGAAGTACTATCTTCAGGAGAAACCCCAAATTTTTTGTTGTACTTAATCATAAACTCAGATAAAAAAGAATTAGCCTGTTCAATAGTTTTAATACCATGTATTTTAAATTCTACAGGTAATCTACTTTGAAGAGTACCCCATAGCCTTTCAATTCGGCCCTTAGCTTGTGGAGAATATGCCTTGATAGTATTAATACCTAACTCCTCCATAGCCCTACCAAACTGAGTTAAATTAACAGTTTTTCCTTCTAATTGATCCTCAATAGATAATTTATCATAATTACGAGGCACAAATACTGCATGACGATCGCAATAAAGACTAGTAGGAATACCATGATTAGAAACTATTTGTCTAACTATCTCAAAATACCCTTCCATACACTCATTAGGAGTAAAATAAAGAGCTAGAATTTCGCCAGTAGCATCATCAATAGCACCATGAATATCAAAAGAATCACCACCAATAATCCACTTATGTGGCGAAGCATCAATTTGAACCAACATTCCTTTTTGAGGTTTTCTTTTTCTGCGATAGTGAACCCTTCGCTTACGATGTTTTTTAGGGCTTTTAATACCAGCCTTAGTTAAAATTCTATGCACAGTAGGATAACTAATTATTATACTTTCATGTTCTTCTATTAACTCATGAAAATGATTAAAATTAGCTTCTTTGTACTTTGTTTGTTTCAGTTTAACAATTAAATTCTTAATATCATCCGTTGTAGCATGCTTTGGCTTTCTACCTCTATTTTTATGGATAATGAACCCAGGTCCTTCACTCTTAACTCCCTTCTTTAACCTTAATACTTGCCGTTCACTTAAGTTCAAAAGTTCAGCAGCTTCACGAATAGTTAATACTTCATCAATAGTTTGATTGATGACTCTAAGCCTAGAGATTTCTTTTTGTGTCATATTAAATATTTCCTTTCTCATACTGACATTTTATCAGAATAATTTTAATATGACATTATCATAGAATAACTACATTAAATAAAGGTAATGATTTACAAACTCAACAATTTATGTTATGATATTATCGTTTATACAACGAACAATTAAGGAGAAGAATATGGAGTTTTTTATCCCTACAAATAAATTAAAAGAATTATTACTATTACAACATATAGAAGAAAATATGGTTATCTTCACCTCGCACTTAAAGTTACTGGTGTTGGTAAAGGTGATATTGATTTGTGCCAAGATCTTATTTTCTCAGCTACAGCAAATCCTATTATTTACCAAAATGCAACATCAGTATTTATAGATAGTGACTATGAAACATGGAATGTGGATTCAAAGGAATTGGAAGAAGTCTTTGAAAAATATCCACAGATAAGGGCAGTTATAGTAGTACATCTATATGGATTATCTGCTGATATTGATAAAATAGTAGAGCTTTGTAGGACCAAGACTGCCAGTACTAAATCATCCACGTAATTATGAAGAGTATTCTGAATTTCAAAGAAAAAGATTTGAAATGAATCCTGGGATGACAGGGTTAACATAAGTAACAGTAAGAAACTCCGTGTCTTGGATGAGAGAATACCAGTTGATATTGAGTACGTAGAAAAATTCAATATTTAGCTAGACATCAAGATGCTTTTAAAAATGATCCGGAAGATTTTTGTTAGGGAAAGTATTTATATTCAGTCAAATGACTCTCAAAATATGGAGAAATCAGAAGAGCTGAAGTTATCAAAAGAGTTTTATTTTTTGGTTCTATTGGATTAGCAGAAAGATGTCTTGAAGAAATTGTAATGAAGGAAGATGTTGACTTATTAGGTGTATGTTGTACTCAACTAACATCTACATGGAGAGAAGATGAATCAGCTTATACCTTTAGTAAAAAGAATAAAAGTCCAATTTTATCCTTTGAATAGGTGGAAGAGCTATCTCCTGATATTGGCTTTTCAGTTCGATATAACAAAATTATTCCTCAAGGTGTCATTGTTTCATTTAGACGAGGAATCTTTAACACACATGGAGACATATTGCCAGAGTACAGATGCTTTAAAAGAACTTGCTAGTGTAGAGGAAATGTACGCATATAACTTTGAAGGCAAGCGTTATGATGTTGGAAATAAGCAAGGATTTTTAGAAGCTACTGTAGAGACAGCGCTTAGGAGAGAGGATCTTAGGGAAGAATTCCTTGAGTATTTAGTTAAGGTAGTTGAGAAAGAAGTAGGAGTTTTAGATGAGGTAGCAGCTAGCAAGTAGTTACCATTCCAGTTACTTACTTAATAACTTATCAAATACCCTAACAACAAAATACAAATAACATCAAAAGCTGTATATAGAGAATTAATTCTCTATATACAGCTTTTTTATTTTACAACTTGATAATCTATTTTTCTAGCTTCTTCTCTAGCTTTAATATTTCAATAGTGGCTTCTATACCATATTTAATTACCCTATCAAGTACATTACTAGGAATAGGTTCATTTTCTGCTATAATTTCTTCACTTAATAACACTTCTCTAATCCTTGATTCCACTTCTTTATAATTTTCAAATTGATTGCTATCATCATTTAATTTATTTGTATAATGCATCTTATTGTCAGTACGACCAAGAAGATAATCAGTGGAGCATCCCAAAACTTCCGATACTTTTATAACTATTTCTGCCTTTGGTTCTCTTAGATTATTTTCATATCGTGAAAGACTAGCTTCAGTAATACCAGTTTTTTCAGCTAATTCTTTTTGACTTAGATTTAGTTCTTTTCTTAGATTAAGTATTCTTTCTCCAATACTTGCCACTTGTTTATTCCTCCTAAAGAGCATCTTACCAATATTATAAGCTATATAGTACTTACTATCACTAAAATTACCAAAAATATAATAAATATATTGACATATTACCAAATGGTATGTTACAATGGTGGCAATCATTACCAATTGGTAATATTAGCTAATATTATTACCAAATAAACAATAAATATGAAGATAAGTTCTATTCTTAAGGGAGGTGGAGTCCTAAATTTTGACTTAAGTTTACAAATTGAATTATTACTTAGGAGGTTGTTAGATGGGATTATGGTAAAGAATCTAAGTCTTATATTTGGTGTCAATATTTACAAATCAATAACTATAAATCTAAGGGGGCTAATATAATGGAAAACAAATTAAATCAAATCTATGATTACATCGACGAAAATAGGGATGAAATGATAGACTTTTGGAAACAAATCGTAAATCTTGAGAGTTATGCTGGTGAGAAGGAATCTGTAGATATATTAGGGGAATATTTAAAGCAAGCATTTGAAAAAGAAGGTTTAGATTGTACATTAGTAGATGTTGGTCCACAAAATGGCAAGACATTAGTAGGGACTCTAGGTGCAGAAAGAAAAGGACAACCTATAGTTTTTTCTGGACATATGGATACTGTTTTCCCAACTGGAACATTTGGAGAGAAACCTTTTAGGATAGAAGATAAAAAAGCTTATGGACCAGGGGCCCTAGATATGAAAGGTGGTATAGCTATATCACTATATGCCATCAAGGCATTAAATAGCATTAATTATGATAAAAGACCAATAAAAGTTATATTGTCCGGAGACGAAGAAATAGGACATGTAAATTCAAAAGGTGCAGAACTTATATTAAAAGAAGCCAAGGGTGGTCTTTGTGGGTTTAATATGGAGACAGGCTTAATTGATAATTCCATTTGTGTTGGTAGAAAGGGAAGAATGGAATATCACATCATAGTTAATGGAGTAGAATCTCATGCAGGAAATGATTTTACAAATGGAGTAAATTCTATAGAAGAAATGGCACATAAAATCATAGATTTACAAAAACTCACAGACTTAGAGAGAGGGACAACCATAAGTATTGGCATAATAAAGGGAGGCACAGTATCCAATGCCATACCAGGTCAATGTAAAGTAGAAGTAGATATTAGATTTGAAAATATTAAAGAAATGGAAGGAATAAAACAACAGATAGAGGAAGTTTGCAGTAAAACATATATAGATGGAACTTCAACAAAATATGAGATTGCAAGTTCCATGGCAGCTTATGAGACAACTGAAGATGTTTTAAGATTTTATAATTTCTGTAATGAGGTTTCTAAGGAATATGGTTTTGGAGAAATGGAAGCTAAAAGGCTTGGTGGTAGTTCTGATGCTTCTTATATAACTATGGCAGGGACTCCTGTTTTATGTTCCTTTGGAGTAAGGGGACAATGGAACCATACTACTAAAGAATATGCATTAGTAGATTCTTTACTAGAAAGAACTAAGTTAATTTCTACAATTATAATGAATTTAAAAAAATTTGAATAAAAGAGGTGACAATTATGAGTGAAGATATGGAAAAGAAAGTAGGGTGGAAGGGGTGGATATCTCTATTTATTCTTATCATTATATTTTCAGGAATATTTCAAAAGTCAGAGGGACCATTAAGAGCCCTAGATCTTTCAAACTTAATAGGACAATTTGGAGAAATTGGAGATGGAGGTAATTTTAAAGGTACTGGAGGAACAGGGGCTAGAGATGGGTTTTTATTTACACTGACTTTGATTCCTACAACCTGTTTAGCTGTAGGTTTAATAGATATAGTTGAATATATGGGTGGGATGAAAGCGGCAGCTAAACTATTCAATCCTATTTTAAAGCCTTTATTAGGTATACCAGGGGCAGCAGGACTAGCTTTTGTATCATCATTTACAAGCTCAGATATAGCTGCTTTTATGACTAAGGAATTAGTGGATAATAATCATATAACAGACGATCAACGAACTGTATTTGTAACTTATCAGTATGCTGGTTCAGCTGTTGTCTTAAATACCATAGGAACCCAAGCACCCTTACTGCCTATTGTAGTAATGGCAGTAGGACCTATTATTGCAATATTGTGGATTTGTAAAGTATTTGGAGCGAATTTAGTAAGATTGATAATAAGGTCAAACAATAAGAAAGCAAAAAAGGCAGGTGTTAATTCATGAGTAGTCAAGCAAAACAAAAGAAGAAAAATGGAGCTATAGAAGTTTTTATGGGAGGAGCTAAAAAGGGTCTCTATATAGGTCTTGAACAAATCTTGCCTGCTATGATATTAGGATATGTAATCGTTGAGGTCTTTAAGCTTACAGGGATAATAGATTTATTAGGTGTTGTATTTGGCCCTGTAATGGGGATATTTGGACTCCCTGGTGAATCTGTTGTAGTATTGCTGTCAGCATTTTTTGCAAAGGCAGCAGGTGCAGCTACTGCAGCAAATCTATTTTCAGAAGGTGTAATAAATGCAGCCCAGGCAACAATACTTTTAATGCCGAGTATGCTAATGGGAACTTTAATAGGTCATTATGCAAGGATAGTCTTGGTTTCTGATACTAATCCAAAGTATAGAGGACTTTTATTAGCAGTACCAATAATTGACTCTATATTAGGAATGCTATTAATGAGATTAGTACTTACCTTAATGGGATTAATGTAAATAACACATATAAATCAATCCTGATGTTATTAGAACATTGGGATTGATTGGAGGTGTAGGAAAGGAAATATGGGAACTATAGCACTTGTTGTATTAGTACTGGCAATTTTTGTAGGATTTAAAAAGAAAATCAATACAGGGATTATAAGCATATTCTTTGCTTTCATCTTGGGGAAATTTTTGTTGAAAATGAATAGCATAGATATTATAAAGGGTTGGCCAACTAATTTATTCTTCATATTACTTGGTATGACATTTTTGTTTAGTATAGCTAAAGTAAACGGAACCCTGGAGTTGATTTCAAAGAAAATATGCGTTATGACAAAGGGAAACCCTAAATTGTTACCCATTATTCTTTTTATCCTGTCTTGTGTAATATCTGCATTAGGTCCAGGGCCTATTGTGATTACTGCATTAATGGCACCAATAGGAATGGAATTATCTAGGGAGGAAGGGATTCCAGAACTTCTTATGGGAACAATGGTGATGTCTGGTTCTCTAGCAGGAGGCATGTCGCCTTTATCTCCATCAGGAACAATTGCAAATTCCCTTGCTGGTGGACAAGGGTTAAATGCAGAAAGAGCTATTTTTTTAACCAATCTTTTAGTTATGACAATTTTGGCAGTAATATTTTATATAGTATTAGGTGGCTATAAGTTGAGAAAAAAGGATTCTATGGAGAAAAAGGATATAAAATTTGATGATAAACAAAAGAAGACAATAATGATTTTGCTATTAGTAATATTTGCAATCCTGTTTTTAAAATGGGATATAGGACTTACAGCATTTTCAGGTGCTGCAATACTATTGCTTTTAGGAGTTGTCAATCAGGGGGATGCAATTCTTGGTATACCATGGACAACATTAATATTAATTTCGGGAGTTGCAATATTAGTTAATGTAATTGATGTTGCTGGAGGAATAGACATGCTATCTAATATTTTTGGAGGTTTAATGACGGAAAAAACAGCTCCAGGAATATTGGCTGTAATTAGTGGACTTATGTCAGCAGTTTCAAGTGCTTCGGGAGTTGTTATGCCAACTTTGATTCCAACTATACCTAATATAGTATCTAAAACTGGTGCAAATCCCTATGCCTTAATGGTAGGGTTAGTGGTAGGGGCTCATATAGTTACTTTTAGCCCATTATCTACATTAGGTGCATTAACCCTAACATCTACAATTGAAGAAAATAATAGGCAAAAATTATTTACTCAATTATTAATAATTGGAATTGTAGGAGTTTTATTTGCTGGTGTACTAGGTTGGCTAGGGCTATACAATTTGTTCACAAGTCATTTTTAGTGTGATTCTAGGTAACTATAATTTAAATAGATAGACCCCAATGGAGTAAAATGATATGCTCCCCTTAAGGTAGACAGATTTAAAAACAAAAATCTGATACTGAAAGGGGAGTATTTTCATGTCAAAAATAAAATATACAGCAGAAGAAAAATTTAATATATTAATGGAATACGAGAATTCATATATTTCAATTGCAGGCTTGTGTAGATTTTATAGGATTAATGAATCTACTTTTTACCATTGGAAGAAATGCTATGAAAAGTATGGATTTCAAGGATTAGAAAAATCAAAAACATGGAAGAAATATTCAAAGGAATTAAAGGAATCAGCCGTTTTAGATTATCTTTCAGGAGAGTATTCATTAGGTAATATCGCTGATAAATATGAAATATCAGATAAGAGTGTTCTTAGAAAGTGGATTAAGAGGTATAATAGTCATAGGGAATTAAAAGATACTGGAAAAGGAATGAGCCAATCTATGACTAAAGGAAGATCTACCACATTAGAAGAAAGAATTGAAATTGTAAAATATTGCATTGGTAACAATAAAAGCTATCAGCTAACTGCTGAAACATTTGATGTTTCCTATCAGCAAGTTTATGGATGGGTTAGAAAATTTGAAGAATACGGAGAAGATGCTCTTGTAGATAAAAGAGGAAGAAACAAAGTAGAATCAGAGCTTACATCGGAAGAAAAAATTAAACTTGCTATGAAAAGAATAGAAAAGGAAAATGAAAGATTAAGGGCGGAGAATGCATTCTTAAAAAAGCTGCAGGAACTAGAAGGGAGGCGGTATTAAGCAGTATTAGACAAGAAAATAAATATCTTGTAATAAAAAAGCTTAATAAAGAAAACAAATACTCTATATCATTACTATGTAAAGTTGCAAATATTGCTCGTTCTTCATATTATAAGTGGCTTAATAGAGATAAAACGGAGTTAGAAAAAGAAAATGAAATGCTGATAAAAGAAATGATAAGTCTTTATGAAGAAGTAAATGGGATCTATGGCTATAGAAGAATTACCATGCATCTTAATCGCAGATTGAATATGAACTACAATCATAAGCGAATATATCGCTTGATGAGGGTGATTGGACTAAAATCTGTAATTCGTAAAAAAAAGAAAAGGTATGTAAAATCAACACCACTATTTGTTGCAGAAAACATCTTGAATCGAGAATTTTCCGCATCAATACCAAATGAGAAATGGGTTACAGATGTAACAGAACTTAAATATGGATATGGTAAGAAAGCATATTTAAGTGCAATATTAGATCTATATGATAACAGCATAGTGGCTTATGTAGTAGGACATAGAAATGATAATCAATTAGTATTTGAAACATTAGATTTGGCTATAAAATCTAATCCAGGTGCCAATCCTATAATTCATAGCGACAGAGGTTATCAATATACATCTTATGGATTTAAGAAAAGGTTGGAATCAACAGGAATGACCCAAAGCATGTCAAGGGTAGGGAGATGCATTGATAATGGACCTATGGAAGCATTTTGGGGAACTTTGAAATGTGAAAAATATTATTTAAATAAATACAAATCATATGAAGAACTAAAAAATGATATAGATAAATATATTTGTTTTTATAATCATAGGAGACTGCAAAAAAGACTAAACAGCCTCAGCCCGATAGAATATCGAGCCTTGGCTGCTTAAGATTGTTTTTATTATTTCCACTGTCTACTTGACAGGGTGCTGTTCATAGTAAAATCCAAAGGGGTCTTTCTTAAATAGCCTCAATTATAGCCTTGGCTATAGCTTTAGCTATTTTATCCTTTTTTTCATCAAATAGTTTATTGTCCAATGTGTTGTCAATAAACCCCAACTCAATAAGTAGAGCAGGAGCTTTGGTATTTCTCAATACATAGAAATTAGCTAATTTTACTCCACGATTTATAAATCCAATATTGGATAGATTCTTCTGTATTTTCTTAGCTAAAGCAAATGCCCTTTTATTTTTAGTCAAATAGATATAGGTTTCCACACCTTTAGATTTTTCAGGTTTAAAAGCATTTCTATGAAAGGATATAAAGTAATCATAGCTATTTCTATTTTCAAATCTAATCCTTCCCCATAGACTGACAGTATCATCTTCTGTCCTAATTTCATCTATTACAAGTCCATGTCCTCTCAATATCTTAGCAACCCTAGTCCCTATATCCACATTGTCATGTGACTCATATCTGCCCTTGTAGATAGCTCCAGGATCTCTTCCACCATGACCATAGTCAAAGCATAGTCTAACCATATTTTATTCATCTCCTTATTTTAATCTATATAATATAAATAAAAGGATATGGATAGATTTACTATTGAGAAATGGAATTATAGGATTAAGGAAGGAATTAACATCTACAGCTTTTTTATTCACTATAAAATACATATATCCTTTCTATCAATTAGTTTCGATTCTGGTTGTTTATGATACTTCAAACTTATTAAACAATAGCATATTATTTGTGTTTACTGTATAATATAATTAGGAGGTGGTATGTTGAAAATAAAAAACTCGCATGACAAAATGTTTAAAGAAACATTTTCTAATATTGAAGTTGCAAAAGACTTTATAAGTAATTATTTGCCACAAAGTATTTTAAATATAATAGATATTAATACGTTGGAGCCAGAAAAAGATAGTTTTATAGATGAGAAATTAAATGAAACTTTTTCAGATTTATTATTTGGGGTAAATATAAGCAATAAAAGAGGATATATCTATTTTTTATTTGAACACAAAAGTTTTAGAAGTAAAAACATATCATTTCAATTATTAAAATATATGGTAGAAATTTGGGAGTCCAAAATTAAAGATGAAAAATCTAGTAGTCTTCCAATAATAATACCACTAGTTATATATCATGGTAGAGAAAGATGGAATATAAGGACAACTCTAGGAGAAATGATAGAAGGATATGAAAATCTTACAGATGATATAAAAGCCTTTATACCAAATTATGAATATCTATTATATGATATTTCAAGATATAGAGATGAAGATATAAAAGGGATAGCACAGCTTAGGATAATTCTTACAATATTTAGAGATATATTTATAGAAGACAAAGAAGGTATAAAACAGACTATAACTCTAGCAGGACAATATCTTAGAGAATTGGAAGATAAAGAAACTGGAGTAGAATACTTTGAAACCTTTTTAAGATATGTGTTTAGTGCAGGAAAAAGTTTTGACCAAGAAGATATTATAGAAATAATAAAAGAAGTAGAAAGAGTTTATCCAGAAGGGAGTGATTTAATCATGACTACTGCTGAAAGACTTAGACGAGAAGGATTAAAAGAGGGGTTAAAAGAAGGATTAAAAGAAGGAAGACAAGAAACTCTTTTAAAAACGTCAATTAGACTACTGACCAAAAAATTTGGGGTTTTACCAAATGGTATGATAGAAAAACTAGACAAATTAGATGCTGATACTTTAGAGATTTTAATTGACGACATATTTTTATATGAAAGTCTGGATGACCTAAATAAGTATTTAAGATAAACATAAGCTACAATTTCAAGCACTTAACTTTCAGGTGACTAACTTAACAACCTATTTAATACAATGCTAATTCAAAGCTGTAGATAGAGGATTAAAATTTCTCTATTTCCAGCTTTTTTAGTATTTAAAATATTAATACTAAAAAAATAAGTATAAGTTTTACTAATTGGATTACTAGAATATCCTATGATAATATGATTTGTAGTGTTAAAACTACTCAAGGAATACCCTAGATTGGAGGTCTGCTATGGTTAAGGGGAAAAAGCATTCTATAATTATTATAAGATTAGCATTGATTGGGGCTTTTTTAATATTTTGGGAATGGTCAAGTAGAATTAAATTGTACAATCCTCTTTTTACTAGTTATCCAAGTGAAATTTTTAAGGATTTAATTGAATTTTATGCAAGTGGAGATTTGGTAAAACACGCATCTATAACTTTAAAGGAAGCTTTTTTAGGATTGTTTTATGGTTCTATTGTTGGAATTGTAGTTGGCTTAGCATTAGGACAACTTAAAAGTTTAGCTAAGATACTTTTACCTATTATTACAGCTATTCATGGAATTCCCCAATTGACTTTGGCACCAGTATATATTTTATGGTTTGGTTTAGGTATTGCATCCAAAGTTTTTCTTGCAGCTCTCATGGTGTTTTTTCATGTATTTTTTTCTACTTATGCAGGTATTCAAAATGTGGATCTTAAATTAGTTGAATCAGCTAATTTATTAGGTGCTGGAAAAATACAGACTTTGGTACATGTAGTTTTACCATCTAGTATGCCCTTTATATTATCAGGAATTCGTGTAGGAGTTGGCTCTAGTTTAGTTGGAGCTATTATTGGAGAGTACATAGGATCATCAGCAGGCTTTGGATGGATGATAGCATATGCAAGTTCTTTTTTTAATATTGCCCGTGTTATGTCCTGTATTTTTATATTGCTTGTAGTGGGTATATTTTTAAATTTCTTTCTTGATAAGATCGAAGAGTATTTACTTCGTTGGAGAGGAAGGGCAGATTTAGCTATTGAGAATGATGAAAATTAGAGTAATAGTAAATAATTAATAGGAGGAATAACGAATGAAAAAATATTTAAAAGTATTTGTATTATTTATTTTAATAATTTCTTTGGGTACTGCTTGTACATCAAAAAGTGATGATGTTAGTGGAGAGGGTAATGATGAACTTGAAAAAATAATTATTTCTGAAATGCGTGGAGAATCTTGGTTACCAGTTTATGCTGCTGAGATGTTAGGATATTTTGAAGATGAAGGTTTAGAAACAGAGTTTGTCGTATATAAAGATGGACCTATAGCTTTTCAAGGAATGCATGCAGGGGATTCTCAGTTTTGTATGCTTTCAACAGAGCCTGTTTTACGTGCTTTTGATGAGGGTCTAGAGTCTACTATAGTTTTACCAACTGTTAGAAGTAAGCAATATATGTTTGCTACTAATTCTGAAATTACTGATATAAAAGATTTAAAAGGAAAAGCTATTTTTGGTGGTATGCCAGGGTCAGCACCTTATTCTTTTGTTGCTTCAGCTTTAGAGGAAGCAGGATTAACTGTAAATGATGTTGAGTGGATTAATATGGAGTATGGAGCTGCCTTAGCTGCTCTTGAGCAAGGTACTATTTCTGCTGCTTATTTTGATGGTATTTATATAAATAAGTTAAATGATATAGGAGCAAATGTTTTAATTAATACTATGGATTCAGAGCAACATAAGGCTATATATGGTACTGAATTCTATGAATCTCAAATGGTTACTGTTACTAGAAAGTTTGCTGAAGAGAATCCTGAGACTGTACAAAAGTTTGTAAATGCTTCTATGAGAGCTATTCAATGGCAAACAGAGCATACAGATGAAGAGATTGCAGAACTTGTAGCCCCTATGTTTGAAGGCAAAGATATGGTAGAGATCATAAGTATTTTAAGAGATTCCTTGACAATAAATGGAAATTATAGCAAAGAAGGATATGAGGCTATTGAAGGATTTTGTTTAGAACAAGGAATAATAGAAGAGCCTATTGGATATGAAAATATTATTGATATAGAATATGTAAATAATGCCAAGGAAAGTTTAAATATAGAATAAGAACTCTTATATTATAGGAGTAGATTTGAGGGATAATTATGTCGTATATAGTTTTCCAAGATATAGAAAAATACTATGGTGAAAATCATGTTTTAAAGAAGACTAATTTATCAGTTGAAAAAGGAGAATTTGCCACATTGCTAGGAGCTTCAGGATGTGGCAAGAGTACTTTATTAAGGTGTCTTGCAGGATTGGAAAAGGTTAGTGGTGGTAAGATTTTTCTTGAGGGTAAAGAAATTACTAATGTAAATCCTAGATCTAGAAATGTAGGTATGATTTTTCAACAATATAGTCTTTTCCCAAATTTAAATGTGTATAAAAATATAGCTTTTGGATTGAAAATGAAAAAAATGAGCAAAGACATCATCCACGAAGAAGTAAAAGAAGCTATTAAGATGGTTGATTTAGAAGGAAAAGAAAAAAAGTATCCCTCACAGCTTTCTGGAGGAGAGCAGCAAAGAGTTGCATTGGCTAGATGTATTGTTACTAGGCCAAAGGTTCTTCTATTAGATGAGCCTTTAAGTGCTATAGATGCTAAGCTTAGAAAATCTCTTCAATCTAGGATAAAGGAGCTTCATAAGGAATTGGATATGACTTCTATTTTTGTTACTCATGATCAAGATGAAGCTATGACTATGTCAGACACTATACATTTAATGAAAAATGGGGTTATAGAGCAATCGGGAAATCCTTTAGAACTTTATAATAATCCTAAAAATAGCTTTGTAGCTGAATTTATTGGTAATTATAATATTTTTTCAGGTGAAGATTTTTCAAGACTAAATAGTGAAAAGCATGAGGATAAGGGTGATATCGTTATTCGCCCAGAGCTTATTGAAATTTCAAGTATTAAATATCCAGTAGATAAAAGATATTATAATTTCTGTGGCACTATAAAAAACATTATTCCCCAGGGAAATGTTATTAGATATAGTGTTGAGTCAAATAATAATTTTGTAAATATAGATGTTTTAAATGATGGCAAGGATTTTTATGAATTAGGTCAGCAGGTATTTTTTAGGGTAAATAAAAAGTCACTATTGATTTATAAATAAAATTTTGGACAAGAGGTGGTTATATGAAAAGGAAGAAAAAAATTATATTGGTTTCTCATTGTATATTGAACTCTAATTCCAAAGTAGAAGGCTTAAGTCAGTATGAAGGAATTTTCAAAGAGATATTGGATATGATTTATGATAAAGGTATAGGAGTTATTCAGCTTCCTTGTCCTGAGATGATAATGTATGGGATTAAGAGATGGGGTCATGTAAAGGAGCAATTTGATACCTTATTTTTTAGAGAAAATTGTAGAGATATGCTAAAACCTATAATTGGACAAACTAAGAGTTATTTGGATACAGGATATGAAGTAGTAGGAGTTATTGGAATAGATGGTAGTCCTAGTTGTGGAGTAAACTATACTTGCTCTGGAGATTGGGAAGGAGATGACTCTTCTAAGGATGATATAAATCACAGGATTAAAGATTTAAAGGAAATAGATAGTCCTGGGGTTTTTATGGAGGAGTTAAAGAAGTATATGGAAGAGTATAGTATTAGTATTCCATTTATAGGTATAAATGAAAATGATGTATTTAGTTCTTTAGAGGACATAAAGAGTTTTTTAAACAAATAAAAAGGCAATAGTGTTAGGTCTTTAACATCTAAAGCTGTAGATAGGGAATTAAATTCTTCTATTTACAGTTTTTTATTTATTACAACAATAACAAATATAATTGATGAAACCAAAGAAACATATTTTTGTAAAAGCAGTCATATAATGAGAACCCATGGTTTCATAGTTCTCTTTATTTTACTTAAAATAATATTACACCCATTTTTTTAAAAATGATTATCATTTAGTCATAACTCACATAAACTAAATTAATATTGTTGAGCACATATTTTTATTGTGATACAATGTCTTTACAATAAATTGTACTGGATAGGTTACTACACAAGGATAAAAACCTAACACAAAATAAGTCAATATTTAATTAAATATTTGCTTAATTCTTGGAAACTTAAGTATCAAAAATACAAATTATAATTGTATTTAGATATAAATTAAAAATAAAAAGGAGTGTTTAAAATGACGATTGGACTAACAGCTGGTGTAATAGGAGTAATTATACTACTATTAATTATTATAACAGGATATGTAAAGGCAAGTACGGATGAAATGATTATTATCTCTGGTTATAAAAGAGAACCGAGATACATAACTGGAAGAGCTACAATCAAAATTCCATTTTTTGAAAGAAAAGACAGATTAACACTACAGGTTGTTAAAATTGATGTCAAAACAGAAAAACCTGTACCAACAAATGAATTTATTGATGTATCTGTAGACTCAGTAGTAGTTGCTAAAATTTCAGATGAACCTGAACTTGTTAAATTAGCTTCTCAGAATTTTTTAAACAAAGATGAAAATTACATAATGAATATGGTTACGGATGTCTTAGAGGGTAATATAAGAGAAATTATAGGTACTATGACCTTGAGGGATATGATATCTGATAGGCAAGCTTTTGCTGACAAAGTTCAAAAAAATGCTGTTCCTGATATGCAGAAGATGGGAATAGAGATTGTCTCCTTTAATGTTCAAAATTTTTGGGACGAAAACGGAATTATAGCTGATTTAGGAGTTGAAAATACTGCTAGAATCAAAAGAGACGCATCAATTGTAAGGGCTGAGTCAGAAAGAGATGTAAAAATCGCTCAAGCAAAAGCAAACAAAGAATCTAATGACGAAGAAGTGAAGTCTAAACAAGAGATTGCTGAAAAACAACATGAATTAAACATCAAAGAGGCTGAACTTAAACAAAGTGCAGATACCAAAAAAGCTGAGGCTGATTCAGCTTATGAGATACAAAGAGAAAACCAAAGAAAACTTATAGAGATAGCATCAGCAGATGCAAACTTAGCAAAGCAAGAAAAAGAAATTGAACTTCAAGAAAGAGAAGTTAGAATTGAAGAGCAAAAACTTGACGCACAAATTAAAAAGAAATCTGAGGCTGAAAGTTACGCAAGAGTTAAGATAGCCGATGCTGACCTTTATGAAACAACTAATAAAGCTAAAGCTGAGATTGAAAGAGCTAAAGCTAATAGAGTTGCGAAAGAAGAAGAAGCTATCGGTATACAAGCCATAAATTTAGCAGAGGCAGAAGGTATCAAAGCCAAAGGATTAGCCGAGGCAGAAGGAATAGACAAGAAAGCAGAGGCTATGGCTAAGATGAAAGAGGCAGCAATTCTTGAAATGTTTTTTGATGCACTTCCTGAAATTGCAAAGAATGTTGCAAGCCCACTAAATAATGTAGACAGCATCACAATGTATGGATCAGGAAATACTGCTAAAATGGTTGAAGACATTACAAAAGCTACAACTCAAATCACTACTGGATTCTCAGACAGTCTAGGTGTTGATGTTAAATCAATGTTAGCAGGTTTCTTAGGTGGAAACTTAGGTGGCAAAATTGCAACAAAAGAATTAAATGAAAAAACTAAAATAGAACCTACAGAAGAGTCGAGTACTGTAGTAGATAAAAACAAAGACCTAGAATAAAAAAATGCACTATTTTATAAAAACATTTCTATAATATATTGAGGCTATATTAGCCACAAAACCAATAAATAAAACAAACTCTAAAAGATTTCATTCAAATCTTTCAGAGTTTGTTTTATTTACTCCAGAGGTTACCTCTAAAAAAATTACAATTGCAAATATATATGATGTAAACAGAGATGGTTTAATCAACGTTAGTGATTTAGGCATCGTATCTTATAATATAGGCAATGATCCGGTAGAATATTATTATGCTGATATAAATAGAGATGGTATGATAGATACAAAGGGTATAGAGATTCTTACAAATTATATCCTTAATAGTAATACATTAAATATTAAAAAATAGATATGATTCTAGGCAATTAGATTAAAAAATATCGTATTCAAATTTATAAATTTGAATACGATATTTTTATCTTAGAATATAACAAGATAAATTTATAATAGTTATTTATATTATTTACTAGGGTATATTAAGTTTAAAGATTTTATTATATAAGGAGGTAGTTACTTTGAACAAGAAAACAGTAGCAATAGCAGGAACATTTGACTCAAAAGGTGAAGAGTTTTTTTACTTAAAAAATATTTTTGAAGAATTAGGATTAGAGACTCTTACTATCAACTGTGGAGTATTTGACTCAGAGTATAAAGCTGATATATCTAATAGTGATGTATTGAAAGAAATTGATATGGATATAAATGAAATAGTATCAAAGAGAGATAGAGCTTTAGCTACTGAGAGTTTTGCCAAGGCTATGGAAATTCTAGTTCCAAAGCTTTATGCTGATGGTAAATTTGATGGAATAATTTCTCTAGGAGGAAGTGGAGGCACTAGTCTAGTGACTCCAGCCATGAGAGCACTTCCTATAGGAGTTCCAAAAATAATGGTATCTACTGTAGCATCTGGCAATACACAGCAATATGTTGGCACCAGTGATATTATGATGTATCCTTCTATAGTAGATGTATCAGGATTAAACTCTATTTCTACAACTATATTTAAAAATGCTGCATTTGCTATGGCTGGAATGTTAAAATTTGAGCATAATGAAGAAATAAAAAAGAAACCATTGATAGCTGCTACAATGTTTGGAGTAACTACACCTGCTGTAGATACTGCAAGAAAATATCTTGAAGATAATGGATATGAGGTATTGGTATTTCATGCAACAGGTACAGGTGGCAAGACTATGGAAAGATTAATTGAAGATGGATATTTTGAAGGAGTTCTAGACCTTACAACCACAGAATGGTGTGATGAATTAGTAGGTGGAGTACTAAATGCAGGAAAAAATAGGCTAGAAGCAGCAGGAAAGAAAGGCGTACCTCAAGTAGTTTCAGTAGGGGCGCTGGATATGGTGAATTTTGGTCCCATTGAAACAGTTCCAGAAAAATTTAGAGATAGAAATTTATATAAACATAATCCGACTGTAACACTTATGAGAACTAATGAGGAAGAAAATAGAGAACTAGGAAAAATAATATATCAAAAGCTAAATCAAACAAAAGGTCCTACTGCTTTAATGTTGCCACTTAAAGGAGTATCTATGATAGATGCTAAAGGTCAACCTTTCTATGGGGAAAAGGAAGATGAAACTTTATTTTCTGTAATAAGAGAAAATATAGATAGGGAAAAAGTAGAACTAATAGAAATGGACAATAATATTAATGATGATGAATTTGCCTTAACAGCAGCTAAAAAATTACTCGAATTAATTGAAAGGTAAGGTGTAAAGCAAATGTTTAAAGATAAAAAAGAGATAATTAAAGGACTAAAAAAACAAGTAGAAGAGGGAGAAATAATACTTGGTGCAGGTGCAGGGACAGGCATATCTGCCAAGAGTGGAGAAGCTGGTGGTGTAGACTTAATTATTATATATAATTCAGGTAGATATAGAATGGCAGGTAGAGGATCTTTAGCAGGATTACTTCCATATGGGGATGCAAATAAGATAGTAGTGGAGATGGGAACAGAAGTGATTCCTGTAGTAAAAGAAACTCCAGTACTAGCAGGTGTATGTGGTACTGATCCTTTTAGAGTGATGGATGTATTTTTAAGACAATTGAAAGACCAAGGATTTGCAGGAGTACAAAACTTTCCTACAGTGGGTCTAATAGATGGTACATTCAGACAAAATCTAGAAGAAACAGGAATGGGATATGACCTTGAAGTTGATATGATTAGAAAGGCAAATGAACTAGGTATGTTGACTACTCCATATGTATTTGATACTGAGCAAGCTAAAAAAATGGCTGAAGCTGGTGCCGATATACTAGTAGCTCATATGGGATTAACTACAAAGGGAACTATAGGTGCTCAAACAGCTTTAACATTAGATGATTCAGTAAAGAGAGTACAGGATATATGCGATGCAGGTAAAGAGGTAAATCCTGATATTATGGTACTTTGTCATGGGGGGCCAATAGCAGATCCTGAAGATGCAGAATATATTCTAAAAAGAACTAAAGGTGTAGATGGATTCTTTGGAGCATCTAGCATAGAAAGATTTGCAGCAGAAAGAGCAATCAAAGAACAAGCTAAGAAATTTAAAGACATAAAAAGCAAATTATAACAAAAGCTGTAGATAGAGGATTAAAATTCTTCTATTTACAGCTTTTTATTATTTAAAATACTAATACAAAATAAAAATGTATAAGTTTTACTAATTGGATTACTAAAATATCCTATGATAATATGATTTGTAGTGTAAAGAATATTAAAGGGAAAGAGGGAAAAAATTATGGGAAATAGTTTACCAAGTACATTTGAAAGCTTTGCAGATGCAAGAAAAGAAGGGTTCTTAGCTGTTAAGAATTTAAAAGATGAAGGGAAAAAGGTAGTAGGGACATTTTGTACATACACACCAGTTGAAATCTTTTTAGCAGCTAAGGCAGTACCAGTTGGAATATGTTCTTTTAGCGATGAAACCATACCAGAAGCAGAAAAGATTTTACCAAGTAATCTTTGTCCTTTAATTAAATCTAGTTATGGATTTGCTATTACAGAAAAATGTCCTTATATGTATTTTGCTGATATGATTGTTGGAGAAACAACTTGTGATGGTAAGAAAAAAATGTACGAGCTACTAGGAGAAATAAAAAATGTTCATGTCATGCAACTTCCTCAAACTCAAAATGATGAAGTTTCTAAGGATATGTGGTATAAAGAAGTTTTAGCATTAAAAGAAAAAGTTGAGAGAGATTTTGATGTCACAATAACTGATGAAGACATTAAAAAGGCAATAGCAATTAAAAATGAAGAAAGAAAGCTTTTACAAGAATTTTATGGTCTTAGTAAATCCTGTCCACCACCTATAACAGGTACTGAACAATTAAAAGTTTTATATGGTTCTCAATTTAAATTTGATTATGAAGAAAAGAATAAAGAGCTAAGAGAGATAATAAATAAAATAAAAACGGATTATGAAGACGGTATAGAAAATGTTTCAAAAAAAGCTAAGAGAATATTGATTACTGGATGTCCTCTATCTGGAGTTACAGAAAAAGTTGTAACTGCAATTGAAGAATCTGGTGGTGTTGTGGTAGGCTATGAAAATTGTGTTGGAATTAAGACTGCCAGTAGACTAGTTGATGAAAGTGAAAGCCCATATAAAGCTATAGCTGATAGATATCTACAAATAGGCTGCTCTGTAATGACACCAGATACCAATAGATATGAACTTTTATCAGAGAGTATAGAAGAATTTAAAGTCGATGGAGTTGTTGAAATGACTTTACAGGCCTGCCATACTTATGCAATAGAAACTTCACAAATTAGAAAATTGATGCAGGAGAAAAATGTTCCTTTTATCAGCGTAGAGACTGATTATTCAATTGCTGATGTAGCACAATTAAAAACAAGACTTGCAGCTTTTATTGAAATGTTGGTGTAATTATGAAAGATTTTTATATTGGCATAGATTCTGGGTCAACAATGTGTAAGGCAGTACTCTTTAATGGGAAAGATATGGTGGATATCTATGCTATAAAGACAGGTTGGAACCCTAAATTTTCAGCATCAGAATCTTTAGAACATCTACTGAAGAAAAATTCACTGTCTCGTGATGATGTCAATATCATTGCTACTGGATATGGAAGAGAGGCAATAGACTTTGCAGATCATATATTTACGGAGATAACATGTCATGCCTATGGAGGAATATATCTTAAGCCTGAAACTCAGGGTATTATCGATATTGGTGGACAGGATAGCAAGGTTATTCAAATCCAGAATCAAAGGGTTTCAGATTTTTTGATGAATGATAAATGTGCTGCAGGAACAGGCAGATTTCTTAGTATGGCATGCGAAATTCTTGGTATAGAATTAAATGATATAGATAGATTTGCAAATATAATAGATCCTATATCTATAAGCAGCATGTGTACTGTATTTGCCGAGTCAGAAATCATAGGCTTATTATCCATGGAAAAGGATCGGTCACAGATTATGGGAGGAGTCCTACATTCAATAGCTCAGAAGATCAGGGTAATGACAGGAAAGATCAATTTAGATTTAGAGGCGCCAGTATTAATGAGTGGTGGGCTTTCAAAATCTAATTCTTTAATAGAAGTAATATCTAAAATTACTGGATTGAAAGTAGAAACTCATGAACACGCTTTATTTGCAGGAGCTATTGGAGCATGTATTTGTGCATATAATAAAAACAACTAGCACAACACAGCATAATCCACTAAACTTGGCATAATTAATGACAGCTAATCATCATGTAAAATCTAAAGCTGTAGATAGAGGACTAAAATCTCTCTAGCTACAGCTTTTTTACTCCTTACAAAATATGAATTTTGTGACTAATTTTATAAATTTCCATTATAAATAAGGAGCTTTTACTAGATTAAAAATCATTACTACTAAAAATAAATTAAGAATGATATAGTACAAGTAATAGATAAATTAAACGAGATGATGTTTGTATATATCAAACATTAAGCTGATGAATGAGATGAACTAATGAACTCAGAAATAATCATGTATCAAACAGAAGATGGCATGACAAAAATCGAAACCACATTTGACAATGATACTGTTTGGCTTTCAATAGATCAAATGGGAGAGTTGTTCCAACGAGATAGAAGTGTAATTGGTAAGCATATAAGGAATATTTTTAAAGAAGGTGAACTTGAGAAAGATTCAGTATGGGCAAAATTTGCCTACACTGCTTCAGATGGGAATGACTTCTTTTGATGGTAAGAGTTTGAGGAAATCAGATGCTTCTATTGCTAAGAATTATTTGAACGAGGATGAGATTAAAATCTTAAATAGATTAGTTACTGCTTACTTAGAATTTGCTGAACTACAAGCACTAAGACAACGTCCCATGTATATGAAGGATTGGATAGAGAAGTTAGATGACTTTATCAAAATGAGTGGAAGTGAGTTACTGGATAATGCAGGGAAAATCAGTCATAAAAAGGCTAAGATAAAGGCAGAATTAGAATACAAGAAATACAAAGAACGTAATAAAGAGAAATTAACGAAAGTAGAGAGAGATTTTATCGAACATGTAAAAAACACTCAAAAGAAACTGGAAAAGGGGAAAGATTAATATTTATTAATGGGCTACGGTGCTAGGTACTAAAATTACCTTGACTTGAAAAAATTAAAATGTTAAACTGAATATAATTTAATAGCGTGCATATGTGGTTATATTAATATTAAAAAGGGAATGTAGTGAAAATCTACAACAGCCCCCGCTGCTGTAATAGGGACAGGTACTTAATTTTATCACTGGGAAACCGGGAAGATAGAGTGCTTGGATGAACTAGAGTCAGAAGACCTGCCATATATGGTTGATTGTAGATTTCGGTGGGAGAATCAGATACAGTTGTATTGTTAACACATTATGAATGTATACTCTATTTATATAAAAACTGCTGAATAAGCAGTTTTTTTGTTTTTTAAATATAAATAGAAATTAGTATAAAGATTCTTTTTTGCTTAAACAAGGCTTCCATACAAAACTATGCATGTATTATAAATTAATTTATAGGAGGATTTAAAAATGAAAACAGCAAATGATATGCCCCCATTTAGTGCCAAAAAATTCATGGGAAAAACACATGCTATGCTTGAAGCCCAGGTGATGTATTCAGGTATAGAACTAGATTTATTTAAAAGACTTCATAACCCTATTTCAGCATTGGAACTGGCAAAACAAACAGGATATAATCCTAGAAACTTAGAACTTCTACTGAATGCTTTAACTTCTATTGATTTGTTAAACAAAGAAGGGGATTTTTTTTCAAACTCAATTGAGACTGATTATTATTTAAACCCAGAAAGTGAAATGTATTTAGGTGAACATATTCTCTATTGGAGAGATATGACAAATTTGGAGAATATATCAGAATTAGTGAAAAATGGATCAGAAAAAACAGATTTGAAAGACAAAAATGGGTCTGATTTTTTTGATTTTCGATCTATGGGACAAGGAGCAAGAAACACAATGTATCTGGGAAGAGTACAGAAGTTTATAGCTTTGATAAGAAATTACTTCAAAGAAGACCAAGGATTCAAAGTATTTGACATGGGTGGTGGTTCTGGAATTATGTCCATAGAAATTGCAAGGAATTTTCCAAATTCACAATGCCTAGTTTTTGACCAACCAGTAGTTATAGAACTTACACAACAGATTATTAAGGAGTATGGAGTCTCTAATCAAGTGAAGACCTTAGCTGGAAATTTTATAAATGATTCCTTCGAAGATAAATATGATCTTATCATTGCTTCAGGGGTTCTAGATTTTGTAGGGGATTTAGATGTGATGGCAAAAAAATTATATGATTCACTTAATGATGGTGGATATATTTATATCAATACCCATGGGATCAACAAGGCATTTACAGCACCAAGTAGTTTTATTTTAGGCTGGTTATCAAGTCATTTGAACGGATTGGATATTTTAAAGCCAGATATTGTTACTAAAAATGCAATTGAAAATACTGGATTAGAAATTGTGTATCAAGATGAGGATGGATTAAATTATATAGTAAGGAAAAATAGGCATGAAGACTAAAGTAGAGAAAGATGCAATAAAAACCATTGTGGTTGGAATTGTCCTTCTTATATTAGTTAGTTTTATATCTCTTTTTTGGGGACGATATTCTTTATCTCCAAGGGAAGTAATTTCAATATTGATTCAAAAGATAATAGGAATAGCAGATTCTAGTATAGAGGCAAACGTTATCTGGGATATTCGTATGCCCAGGATATTGCTAAATATATTTGTAGGTGCAGGGCTTGCAGCATCAGGTGCTGCATTTCAAGGTATTTTTCAAAATCCTTTAGTTAGCCCAGATATCTTGGGAGTAAGCAATGGAGCAGGATTTGGAGCGGCATTGGCAATGTTTTTGGGTACAGGCTCTCCCTTTGGTATTGCAACAATGGCTTTTAGTGGAGGATTAATAAGTGTTTTCATGACTTATTCTATTTCCAAAATGAAAAAGGAGAGATCCACCTTAGCCCTTGTACTTTCAGGCATTATTGTTGCATCATTTTTTAGTGCATTGATTTCCTTTATAAAACTCGTTGCAGATACGGATTCTGTATTGCCATCAATAACTTATTGGCTGATGGGTAGTTTTTCAGGCGCTACTCTTGACAAGGTATCATTTGTAGTGGTTTTTGTTGGACTAGGCTTAATTGTTTTACTGGCTATGCGATGGAGGATTAATGTACTCTCCATGGGAGATGAAGAATCTTATACTCTAGGTATAAATCCGGTGAAAAATAGATTTATAATTATTACTGCGTGTACATTTATAACTGCAGCTTGTGTGACTGTAACAGGGATAATTGGTTGGATAGGAATGATTATCCCGAATATTTGTCGTGAATATATAAGTGCGGATAACAAATTGTTATTACCTGCATCTTGTGTGGCTGGAGGATTATTTATGGTCATTGTAGACTTAATAGCTAGATCAGCAACTGCAGCAGAAATTCCTATTGGGATTTTGACTGCTATAGTAGGAGCACCGATTTTTGTTCTAATATTTTTTAAGAAAGGAGATGAGATGAATTGAGACTTGATGTAGTAAAGGGATGTTTTAGTTATACAATAGATAAGCCTATATTGAAAGATCTTTCTCTAAGCCTAGAAGAAGGAAAATTTCTTTGTGTTTTAGGTCAAAATGGTATTGGAAAGACTACTTTTTTACGTTGTCTAACAGGCATATTAAAGTGGCAATCAGGATGTGTAAAGGTGAATGGAGAGAAAATACAGGGGATTTCTAGTATTAAAGACATTGCTTATGTACCCCAAGCACATCAGGTATCATTCCCCTATACTGCTCTTGACATGGTTTGCATGGGACGTACAAAGCACATGAAGGCTTTTGCCATGCCTTCTAAACTGGATCGAGGTATTGCCATGGAAAGTCTTGAACAGATGGGAATCCAGCATTTGGCTGAGAGGAAATGCTCACAAATGAGTGGTGGTCAGCTACAGATGGTTTATATTGCTCGTGCTCTTGCTAGTAATCCTAAGCTATTGATATTAGATGAGCCAGAAGCACATCTTGATTTTAAAAATCAAGAATTAATACTCAATAAGCTTAATCAGCTTGCAAAGGAAAAAAACATCTCTTGTATTATGAATACCCATAATCCTGAACATGCTTTGAGAATTTCTGATTATACATTATTATTGGGGGAAGATGGTATATATGAATTTGGACATACAAGTGAAATATTAACTGAAAAAAATATAGATCGTTTTTTTGAAGTGAAAACTAGAATATTGGATTTGAAAACTTTGGGAATCAACGCAAAAACCTTTGTATTAGTTCCAGAACATTAAATTAAAGAAGGGATGATAAAATTATGAAAAAAAATAAATTAAGTACTCTCTTATTATGTATCATGATAATCTCAATTGCACTTACAGGTTGTACAAGCACAGAGACAAATGTAAATCAAAAGGAAAATACAAATACAGAGACAAATCAAAATCAAGATCAAGATGAAAATAGAACTATAGTCGATTTGACAGGTAAAGAAGTAGTAATTCCAAGGGCTAGTGAAATAAATAGAGTCATCATAGTCGCACCACCATTAGTTGCAACTTATGCCAGTGTGGTAAAGGATACTGAAAAATTAGTAGGGATACATCCAACTTCAATTAAAATAGTCAATGAGCAGGTATTAAATCTTGTTATACCTAATTGGCAGTCTATCAATACATCTTTCTTAAGTGGATTCACCTCTAATACAGAAGAAGTTTTGAAGATGAAGCCAGACATTATCTTAGTATATGGTGAATCTCAGAAAAAGGGACTTGAAAATGTGAAGGTTCCAGTTGTAGATTTTTATATGGATGATCCAGAAAATGAGAACTGGTCAGTGAAAATAGATACTTTAATGAGAGAAATCTTTGAAATAGAAGAAGAAAATACTTTACAAAAAGAATGGGATGAAGCAAATAAGATAGTAGATGAGGCATTAAAAGATATCAGTGATGGAGATAAAGAAACTGCAATAATGCTTAGAAGCAATACTCAAGATTCACTTAGTGTTAGAGGAGGAAATTATTATGGAGATGATTGGTTAATAAAAACAGGCCTAATAAATCTTGCTGGAGATTTAAAAGGAGATAGTGCTCAAATCTCTATGGAACAATTGTATGAATGGAATCCTGATATTATATATGACTTTGTAGGTTTAGATGCAGATGTCTATCTTCAAAATGAAATAGATGGTCAGGATTGGTCATATATCAAAGCCTTTAAAAATAAAGCTATATATGATATGCCGCAAGGGATGTTTAATTGGGGGGCACCAAATGTGGATTCTCCTTTAACTCTTATATGGATGACTATGAAGAACTATCCAGATACAATAAGTCAAGAATTTTTTAATGATTATATGAAAGATTATTATAAACGCCAGTACAATATTGAGTTAACAGATTCTCTTTTAGAGGAGATTCTAGACCCTGTTAAATAGTATATTCCTATTTAATGTATTTAAAGCTGTAGATAGAGGATTAAAATTCTTCTATTTACAGTTTTTTCTATTCATTGTAGAATTAGAGATAATTATTGAAACATAGGTTTGCATATGATAGAATAACGACAGAAAAAAATAGCACCCTGCTGCAACAGGGTGACTATACTATAACTTAATCTTGTTATGGTGGCAATCACATCTTGCGAATTTGATTACCTTACTTATATTATACCAAACTATAGATTAAAGTAAACATAGTTTTTATATTTTACTTTTAATATATTTAAAGCTGGAAATTATTAGACAAGTTCTGGTATAATGGCATATATTGTGAAAAAATAAAAGAAGATGCAGGTGAATTAGATGAAAAAAATTAGAAAATTGATTGCTCCCATTTTAGTTTTAATAGTTTTATTTTTCCTATCTAATGGGGAAGATGGAGAAAAGATAGAATTTGCTTTTAATAAAGATGAATTATTTAGCGAATATACTTTAATAGAAGTAGATGGGGGAGATCAATCAGGACATAGAGAGCCAAATGTTGTAGTAGATATTGGATATGGAGATAGAGAGTACTATGGATTTACTAATGAACATGGACAATTAGTAAAAGTAGTAGCTGAAGAGATAGTGCTACAAGATGATAGAAATGAACCTGTACTTTCTACAGGAAGATATTATTCAGATGAAGCCAAAGTTCCTGGTGTAGAGAGCAAGACTTTAGATGAAGGACATGTCATAGCAGATTCTCTAGGTGGTGTATCTAATGCCTACAATATAACACCACAAAATAGTACATTAAATAGACATGGAGACCAGGCATATATGGAGAGAGCAATTAGAGATGCTGGAGGAGCTACAAACTTTATGGCTATAATTACTTATCCAGATACAGAGACACAGATTCCTGAGCACTATAGCTTCACCTATACTATAAATGGAAATGTGATTAATGATGATTTTGACAATGCAGATCCTGATGAATCCAATAGTGAATTAGACTTAGATAGAATTATAGACAAAGTAATAGATATGATTATAGACACAATATCAAATTTTGAGTAATACTGTTAGTTGATATAAGAGGGGCATAGAGTAAAAGCTCTCCAACCAAAGGTCTGTCTTTAGTTGGACAGCTTTTTTATCAGTTGTTTTTAGTTAATTGTATAATTATAAATAAGTTTCTAAATAGGTTTCCATAACTTCATCTGGGACTAGATTGCCACCAGTGGCCCAAGCAATATGATTTATATTTTCTAGTTTATTTGTTAGATTATTATTCTTTAAATATTCCTTTGTAGGGGAATATTCAAATAACTTTACTGCTCCTTCAAATGCAGCACAAGCTGAAGGTTCAATTCTAATCCCTTCGGATTTGTCTAATTCTCTCATATAATTAAATAGTTCTTTATCTTGAATTGTAAATATGCCACTTAATAATGTCTCCATCACTGTACCTACAAAGCCAGAAGCTGTTCCTACTGCTAAACCATCTGCCTCAGTTTTCCCATCAATTCCAAAATCTTGAACACTTACTTTTTGGTGAAGACCTGTTGACATTCCAATTAACATACTTGGTGCATGAGTTGGTTCTACAAAGAAAATATGTACTTTATCTCCAAAAATTTTCTTTAATCCAAAACTTATCCCCCCTGGAGAACCACCAACACCACATGGAATATAGAAGAATGCTGGATGATTTTCATCTAATTTAATGTTTAAGTCCTCCATTTGCTTTTTTATTCTTAAAGCTGCAACAGCATATCCCATGAATAGTGTATCTGAGTTTTCATCATCTATAAAATAACTGTTTGGATCGTTCTCTGATTGTATTCTTCCTTGTTCTACTGCGGCTGTAAAGTCTCCATCATATTCAACAACTCTTGCTCCCTTTGAACGTAAAAGATCTTTTTTCCATTGTTTAGCATCAGATGACATATGAACAATCACATTAAATCCTAAGGTAGCAGAGGTAATGCCTATAGAAAGACCTAAATTACCTGTAGAACCAACTTGAATAGTGTATTTTGAAAAGAACTTTCTATTCTTTTCATTTGCTAGCTTACTATAATCATCTTCTTGGTTAATTAGTCCATTTTCTAATGCCAACTTTTCCGCATAATATAGAACTTCATAAATACCTCCTCGAGCCTTAATTGACCCAGCTACTGCTAAATGAGAATCCATTTTTAAAAACAATTTTCCTTGGAAATCCCTAGTTGATTTTAGTGAAGATTCCATGGCTTCAATTTCTCTTAAAGGTGATTCGATTATTCCCTTGGTCTTCCTTGTATCTTCAAAATACTTCATTAATAAAGGTGCAAATCTTCTTAATCGTTCATCAGCTTCATAAATATCCCTTTCAGTAAAATTGATATTCTTCCAAGCCTCTTTATCAACTTTTTTATTAGGATTAATCCAAACTGTAGGATTAAGGTGGATAATATCGTCTAGTGCTGGAATCTTTTCAACCCATTTTTGTACACTTACCACATTTCTTACCTCCTCGTATAATAAAGTTATAGTTATTAAACTATAATCTCTTTTCTATCTCACTAATCTTGTGAGATAATAGTTGTACAGATAGGGGTCGTAGTCTACCTCCTTGAAGCGTTGTCTTCCTTAAATAGGGTTACGCCTCTTCTTTACATCCATATGCGAATGAGCTGGATAGTACCTAGTTACTGAATATCTAACGAGGTTGTATTGTGTAAAGTAGAGAGGTTCTAGACTTTATCTGTTAATATTTTAAAAGCTGGTGATTTTATGTTTTATGTTGGTATTGATATTGCTAAGAAAAACCACGAAGCTTCTATTATTAATTCTAATGGTGAGCTTCTCGCTAAAAGTATTTCTTTCTCAAATTCTCAAGCTGGCTGTGCTAAATTAGCAGCTTTACTTGATAAGTTTGAAGCTGATACCTCTAAGGTAATTATTGGTATGGAAGCTACTGGTCATTATTGGGTTAGCCTGTATTCTTATCTAATTGATCTTGGATTTACTGTTTATGTTATCAATCCTATTCAATCAGATGCTTTTAGAAAAATGTATATTAGGCAAACCAAGAATGATTCTAAAGATTCTTTTATCATTGCTCAAATTATGCGTTTCGGACAGTTTTCATCCACATCTTTGGCGAATGAGGATATTATGGCTTTACGTCAATTATCTCGGTATCGCCTTGCCTTAGTAGATGAATGTTCTGATTGGAAACGCAAGTGTATTGCTCTTTTAGATCAAGTTTTTCCTGAATACTCCAAGCTCTTTTCAGATACCTTTGGAGTAACTTCTAGAGAACTTCTTTCAAAATATCCAACTCCTGAAGATATGGTATCTGTTGATACTGATACTCTTACAGTACTTTTATCAGAAGCAAGCAGAGGCCGTTTTGGTTTGTCTAAAGCTTCTGAAATACAAGAATCAGCTATTAATACTTTTGGAGTCAGTTTTGCTAAAGATGCATTTGCATTTCAAATTAAGCAAATTATTGCTCAAATTAACTTTATTGAAGAACAATTAAAAGAACTAGAAATCGAAATTTCAACCTTGCTACATCAAACCAATCAAGTTATCACAACTATTACCGGTATTGGTGATGTTCTTGGAGCCATAATCATTGGAGAAATTGGTGATATCTCACGCTTTGAAACTGCTCCTAAACTTGTTGCTTATGCTGGCCTTGATGTTGCTGTAAAACAGTCTGGTGATTTTGTTGGTACACAGACTAAAATTTCTAAACGTGGTTCTCCGTATCTTCGTAGAGCAATTTGGTTAGCAGCTACAGTAGCTGCATTTAAAGATCCGGCATTATCTGTCTATTATCAGTCACTCAAAGCACGTGGTAAACACCATTTAACTGCAGTTGGTGCAGTTGCTAGAAAAATGTGTAATATTATATTTGCTGTATTGCGTGATAATGAACCTTATGTGCCTGATATCAAGTAACAATCACTTGTATAGCTTATTTATCATCCTAAATTTTGTACACACAGTTTAGGCTTATTTGTTTTGCCTAATTTTACATAAGAATTTATGGCAGGTTCTGTCAAGGGGCTCTTTTTCCCTTGACGGGTTCTGACAGAAATTCTATAATCACAAAGGTAAAATAAATTAAATTATTTATTGACTTTTAATAGCTGGTCTATCTTTTTTAAAAGTATAGTATATAATATTTAAAAATACAATGATGTACTATTTATTATATTTGCAACTTTCCCCATTGATGTTAAATATTTGTCACTAAATACCGATATCTATAATGTTAGTGATTATAATGTATTCATAACATCAAGGGAGGTTTATTTTATGTCGCTAAAAACAAAGATATTTTTAGGTATAAGTATTTCAATTTTAATTGTTTTTTCATTATTATCATTTTACACATTTAATGAAACATCAAAAACTATAATTGAAAAAGAACAAGAAGCTCTTCAAACAATTAGTCAAGGAATTAATATGCAAATGGAAGAGCAAATTGAAACATCAGAGGTTAGTGCACTGTCTTTAGCAAACAATCTAGAAGTTCAAAGATTATTTGCAGAGGGAAATCGTGAAGCACTAACGGAAATGTTATTACCAGTATTTAATAGTATTTCTGATAGAGTTGCACAGATACAATTTCATTTACCAGATTCCACCTCATTTTTGAGACTTCATAAACCAGAAAAATATGGTGATAGCTTAAAAGATTTTAGATTTACAGTAAATGAAGCCAATGAAAAAAAGGAAATTGTACGAGGATTAGAAGAAGGTGTGGCAGGATTTGGATTTAGAGTAGTGGCACCTATATCTTATAATAATACTCATGTTGGTACTGTAGAATATGGTTCTGATTTTGGAAACAATTTTGTAGAGCAAATTAAATCAAATTATGATGGAGAATATTTTATTTATCAATTCCAAGATGGAGATACCGATGACAATTTATTAGCCAGTACCATAGATACTGATACTTGGGATATAGATGAAGAAAATTACATTGAAAAATTAAAAAATAATGAAACCCTTTATTTACAGACAGCTGATAAACAGTATAATGTAACTCTATTGCCTTTTAAAGATTATAAAGGTGATATATCAGGCTATTTTAAAATAATAATGGATAGATCAGCCTTAGTTAATACATTAGCTGATATTAGAAGAAATGGAATAATATTTACCCTAGTATTGCTAGGAGTATTATTAGGTCTTACATATTTATTTTTAAAACATTCCTTTAGACCAATTTTAGAATTAATCAATAAAACAGAAAAGGTAGCCCAAGGAGATTTAACACAAAATATTACAGTAAAAACAAAGGATGAGATTAGCATATTAGCCAATTCTTTTAATATGATGACTTCCAGTTTATGTGATTTAATATCTAAATCTGCTAAGGTATCAGAACAAGTTGCAGATACAAGTGAAGAAATATCTGCTTCTTCTGAAGAAGTAACAGCTGCATCAGAGGAAATTTTGAGCATTGTTTCAGAGGTATCTAATTCTGCACATGTTCAAGCTAATTCTATCGAGAGATCGAATATAGGAGTAAATGAGATAGCTGATAAAATTAATCTTGTGGCGATAGATGTTGACAATATCAACAACTCTACACACAATACCTTAAAAGTTGCAGAAAAAGGGATATTAGCATCAAAGGATGCTGTGAATAGGATTAATAGACTTAAAAATTCTACAAATGAAACTTCAAAAGAAATATATAGATTAAATGAAAGTTCAAAGGAAATAGAAAAAATCGTGGATAGTATTAGTGCCATAGCAGATCAAACAAATCTTTTAGCATTAAATGCAGCTATTGAGGCAGCAAGAGCTGGAGAAGCTGGAAAGGGATTTTCAGTAGTGGCTGAAGAAGTTAGGAAATTGGCAGAAGAATCTTCCCACTCTTCAGATCAAATAGCTGGCTTAATAGTAAATATACAGGAAAATATTAAGAATACAGTAAACTTAATAGAAGAAAATAATCAAGAAGTAGATTCCAGTGTAGAAATAGTAAATGAATCTAGTAACAACTTTTCAGATATATTAAATGAAATCAATAAAATAGCTCATGAAATTAAGGAAGTAACTAGTTTAACAAGAGAAGTTTCAAATAGTGCTACAGAAGTAACAAATGATTTTAACACAATATCTAATATAGCTAATGACAATGTGAAATCAGTAGATGAAGTTTCAGATGGGGCCGAACAACAAACTATGGCAATGGAGGAAATTGCCACATCAGCAATGAATTTAGCAAATTTATCTAATGAGCTTAGAGAGTCCATTTCCACCTTCAAATATTAAGCTATTTAATATCCTATTGTTTAAATATTATCAAATAGGGCATAAATAAAGAGATATAAGTTTTTAAACAATCTAAGGAGGAAGAAGAAATGGCAAAAATAATAATTTCACCAGGAAAGTATATTCAAGGTAATGGAGAGTTAAAGAGAATCAAAAATTATGTAGAAAACTTAGGTACTTCTTTCTTTATTCTAATTAGTAAATCTGGATATAAAAGATTTGGAGAAACTATAAAGGAAAGTTTTGGAGATTATGGAAAATTACATTTTGTTGAATTTAATGGAGAATGTTCAAGAAATGAGATTAATAGATTAAGGGAAGAATTTAAAGAGAAAAACTGTGATGCTGTAATAGGAGTAGGTGGAGGCAAGATACATGATACTTCAAAGGCAATATCATATTATGAAAAAAAACCAGTAGTTATAGTTCCTACTATAGCAAGTACAGATGCTCCTTGTAGTGCATTATCTGTACTATATACTGATGATGGTGTTTTTGATGGATACTTAGCATTTCCTAAAAATCCAGATATAGTATTAGTTGATACAGAAGTAGTTGCAAATGCTCCAGCTAGATTACTTGTGGCAGGTATGGGAGATGCACTGGCTACTAAGTTTGAGGCAAGGGCAGCTGCAAGTAGTAGAGCAAAGACTATGGCAGGGGAATATCCTACAGATGCAGCCATAGCATTAGCTGATTTATGCTATGAAACTTTATTAGATGAAGGCTTAAAGGCTAAATTAGCAGTAGAAAGAAAAGTTTCTACTAAGTCAGTTGAAAAGATAGTAGAGGCCAATACATTTTTAAGTGGAATTGGATTTGAAAGTGGAGGACTAGGTGCAGCCCATGCTATTCATAATGGATTGACAGTTATTGATGAAACCCATGATTTATATCATGGAGAAAAAGTTGCTTTTGGAGTATTAGTTCAATTAGTTTTAGAAAATGCATCATTAGAAGAGATAGAAGAAGTTCTATATTTCTGTAATGAAGTAGGCTTACCTACAACATTGAAGGAATTAAATATAGAGGATGCATCAAAGGAAAAATTAATGGAAGTAGCAAAATTAAGTTGTACAGAAGGAGAAACTATTCACAATATGCCATTTGAAGTTACACCAGAGGATGTATATGCTGCAATACTTGGGGCAGATGCCTTAGGTGAAAAATTTAAATCCAATATATAATAAAGTATAATTTGACTAAATCTGTAGATATTGATTGAGTAATTTCCAATATCTACAGATTTTTTATTTAATTGGAAAATATTAATCCTATAAATTTTCCTCTAAAGAATATTTTTATAAAAAATATAAGTAAACTTAGTGTAAAATTACATTGGGGAAAATAATCAAAAATAAAATAAGAGCATTCCAAGATATGATAGTATATAGGTGTCCAAACCAAATACACATATAAAAGGAGATGCTCTTATGAATACAATTATACAACAAATTGTAGAAAAAATCATTGAAAGTACAAATAAAAACTTAGAAATAGTATTAAAAGAAGGAAAAGGAATATCAGACTTTGCAATAAATATAAAAAATACACTAAATGAAGTAGGAGTAGATCTAGTTTCTGGGGCGTTAGAAGAAATAGATAAAAGGGTAAAAGAAGATATTAATAGAAAACAAGACTGGATTGTAAAAAGTAAAGATAATGTAAAAAGTTTAGGGACAATATTTGGAGAAGTTAAATACAAAAGGACATATTATGAAAATAAGAAAACAGGTGAATACAAATATTTATCAGATGAAATGCTAGGAATAAAAGCACATGATAAGATAGATACATTAATGAAATCAAAGCTTGTAGAAGAATCAATAGATTCCTCTTACAGAAAAAGTGGAATTCAAGCTAGTGACAATCTAGATATAACAGGTCAAACAGTAATGAATACAATTAGAGAACTTGATGTTGTAGAAAACAATGTAATTCCAATAAAGAAAAGAAATAATGAAATAAAGCTTTTATACATTGAAGCTGATGAAGATCATGTAGCTCTTCAAGTAGGTAAATGTATAGAACCAAAGCTTGTTTATGTTCATGAAGGAAGAGAAAAAGTAAGTAAAGATAGATACAGATTGATAAATAAGAGAGTATTTAGTGGAGTATATAAATCAAGTGAAGATCTATGGCTGGAAGTAGCTGATTACATAGATGAAGCTTATGATATGGATAAAATAGAAAAGATATATCTTTCAGGAGATGGTGCAAGCTGGATAAAACAAGGAGTAGGATGGATAAATAAGTCTGTATATGTATTAGATAGATTTCATTTATCCAAGTATGTAAAGAAAGCTACAGCTCATTTACCACATATAACACATCCCCTATGGAATTATATAAATAGATTAGAGATAGAAAATGTTAAAGAGCTTTTTAAAATAATATTAGAAGAAACAGAAACAGATACAAAGAAAGAATCAGTTAAAGATTCAAAGAGATATATTTTAAACAACTGGGAAGGGATTAAAAATCAGTATAACGATGATTATATAGGCTGCAGTGCAGAAGGTCACATAAGTCATATATTATCAGATAGACTAAGTTCTAGACCTCTTGGATGGTGTGAAGTTGGAGTCAATCAAATGTCAAGATTGAGGGCTTTTAAGGCTAACGGTGGAAATGTATATGAACTATTTAATCAGAGAAGAAAACAGCAGTTAAAAAAAGAAAGAATACTAAAATTAGAAAAGAGAAATATTAGTAAAAAAATAATATCTAAAACAGCAAATGAGGTTATTGGTAACATACCTCTATTAGCTGATGGTAGAAATACTGGCTTAAACACTATACTTAAGTCCTTTAGAGGAGCCTAAGTTTAATACATAAATATATGAAGATGCTTTTATTTATAAAACCCAAAGTAACTTGACACTATCATAAGTAAAAAGCAATTGGAATATATGGATAAAAGGTGATATAGTATATAATAATAAATATTTGAATGGAGAGGAAGTTTATGGGTTTAAAAATAATGACGGATAGTACTAGCTATATTGATGAAAATCTTAGAAAAGAATTAGATATAAGAATTTTATCCTTATATGTTTCTTTTAAGGATGAAAGTATAAAAGAAACTGAAATAGAAAATGAAGCTTTTTATGAAAAGATGGAAGAAAAGGGAATTCCCGTATCTTCTCAGCCTTCTTTAGGTGAAATATATCAAGGTATGGTGGATATTGTTTCTAAAGGAGATGACCTTTTATGTATTTTCTTATCTTCAGATATGAGTGGCACATACAATAGTGCCTGCAAAGTTAGAGAAAAAGTTTTAGAAGAATATGAAGATGCAAAAATATATATTGTAGATTCTCAATCTAATTCTATGCAATTAGGATTTGCTGCAATTGTAGCTGCTAGAGCAGCTTTAGAGGGAAAAAGTATTGAGGAAGTTAAGGCATTATCTGAAGAAAACATTAAAAGAAGCAGATTTTTATTTATACCTGATAATTTAGAATACCTTAAAAAAGGTGGAAGAATAGGTGGAGCAGGTGCTTTAATTGGAAATATACTTAAAATAATACCAGTTTTAACAGTCAAAGATGGTAAGACAACTATATTAAAGACAGTGAGAACAAAGATTAAGGCAGTTAAAGCAATGATAGATAAAATCCTAGAAGATAATCTTAAATATTGTGTAAAAGAAATTGTTGTTCATCACATCAATTGTTATGATGAAGCTAAAAATCTAGCTAGTAAATTAGAAAAAAAGTTAAATATCAGTGCGAATATAGTAAATATAGGACCTGTGATTGGAGTACATGTGGGACCAGGCGCTGTTGGAATTGCATACTATACGGAAAATCAGATTACAAGTTGACAAAAAGTATATACTATTCAGCAAAATAATTAACACAAAGTCTTATGCTATAAAAAGTATAGGGCTTTTTATTTTATATAAATATTTCACTTTTATATCACATATGCTTATAAATAAGCATAGATTATATACAAGGAAGGTGATAATAGTGAAAGATAGAATTTCAAAGCTTTGCCCTATGTTAAGTTCAAAGATAATGGCACAATCTAGGGAAGAAGTCCCTGTTATAGTTCAGTTTAATGAAGGAGAAGGCAATTTAAAGAATAATATTAGATCCTTATCAAATAGAGTTAATTCATATCTACCATTAATAAATGGTTTTGCAGGATTTATGTCTACAGAAACTATATATAGGCTTGTAAATAGCTCAGAAATAAAATATATAAGCTTTGACTCAAGGGTATATACATTATTAGACTTGGCATCTCCTAGTATAGAGGCCTATTTACCCCATGATAAGGGATATGAGGGAGAAGGTATAACTGTAGCAGTAATAGATACTGGTGTTTCTCCTCATAAAGATTTAACTAAACCAGAAAATAGGATAGTAGGTTTTAAAGATCTTATAAATAAAAAAGAGATGCCATATGACGACAATGGACATGGGACACATGTATCAGGAATTATTGCAGGAAATGGATACTCTTCTAGAGGGAAATATGTAGGTATAGCTCCTAAGGCAAATATACTTGCCATCAAGGCAATGGATGAAAATGGAGGAGGATCAGCCTCTAAGATTATTGAAGCTATAGCCTATGCAGTAGAAACTAAGGATAAGTATAATACCAAAGTGTTAAATTTATCCATAGGAACCCCTGCGACTAGTGCTTGTAAAAGCGACCCCTTATGTAGAGCTGTAGAAAAAGCAATAGAAGCGGGTCTAATTGTAGTGGTTGCGGCAGGAAATAGTGGTCCAAATAAGCAAACTATACTTTCGCCTGGTATAAATCCTAGGGCAATAACTGTAGGAGCTGTAGATGATAAGAGAACTATTGATATATCTGATGATACAATAGCTGAATTTTCAAGTAGGGGGCCTACTTCTGATGGGCTTATAAAGCCTGATTTAGTTGCACCTGGAGTAAGTATTAATTCCCTTTCAAATACTAATTTAGAATCTTATTCTCCATTAAGTGGAACTTCTATGGCCACTCCTATGGTATCTGGAAGTGTAGTGCTTTTATTAAATAAGTATAAAAATATGACACCTCATGAGGCAAAACAGAAGTTATTGAGCTCTTGTATAGATCTGAAAGATTCTAGAGATACACAGGGAGCTGGACTATTAAACTTGAAATTATTATTTGAGGAAAAGCAGAGCAAAAAAGAAGAGGATATAAAAAAAGAAGAGGATTTAAAAAAATCCTTTAAATCTCAAACAGATCCTATGGAGACTTTAGTAATGATAGGAATATTAATATTTTTGCTTGATTCTAGGATATAGGGGGCGAAGTTCGCCCTTTTAGTTTTCCAAGGAATAAAATTAAAATAGGGAATATTACTTGAAAAGGTAAGGCGTAGTATTTATAAATATCAATCCATTCAAGCATATGCATTGTATTGTCATATAATATAAATGACAGGGACACCATAAGTAGTCCTAAGGGGGCAGAAACCCATTTATAATCGTAGAAATTAAATACTCTAGCTACGCCAATACAGGATGCTAATAGACAAATAGATACTTTTATAAATCCAGCTATTGTAATTACAATAGCTATTATAATTTCAACACCTCTTATAAAATTACCTATATCTATCAAAGAAACTGCATCATATGAGGGAAATGTACTTGAGCTTAAACTTGGAAATCCTAATACTAGTATATTTCTTATAACAGCACTTAAAAGGACTATACTTCCTAAGAATATACCCATTAGATATATATTGGGAGATTTGTTTTTTTCTTTTACAGTATTTAAAAAGGCTAGAAATACAACTGTTTCTCCAAATGGAAAGGCAAAATCAGAAAAACTCCCCTTTATAACTGGCATCCAGCCATCCTTTAGCATAGGTAATAAGTTGGTTACATCTGCCTTTGGGATAACCATAATTACAGTGATACTTATGATAAAAATCAATAAAGGTATTATAAATTTATTTACTCTAGCTATAACCTCTAGTCCTGATTTTAAAATATAAATAGCTAGCATCCCTATAAAAAGTGCAGTAATATATTGAGGTGTCTCTGGAAAAGAAGATACTTGTATAAATTCTGTTATATTTCTAATGCAAATAGCACCTATATGAAAAAAGTACAAAGTGTATAGGCTTCCAAGTATTTTGCCAAATACTTTACCAAATATATGTTCTAAAATTTGAAAAATATCCTTACCTGGATTATTATTTAATATCTTTCCATAAATAATAACCATAGGTATAGCTAGTAGAAAGGCTATCAATATGGAAATCCATGTATCTTGCTTGGTTTCAGAGTAGGAAACCAATGCCAAAGAAGTCCCTATGATAAAAGTTAATATCAAAGTATAGGCTTGGGATTTTGAAATCTGTTCTTTTCTCATGAAGATTTTCCTCCTTAATTTACAAAAAGTTCAACTATATATTGGATCAAATCTGAAGGATTAGGTACTTTGAAATTTAGCCCTACTAATATAACAATGAAAAATGAAATAGAAATTGTTATTAAATTAAACCAATATAATATATTGTGCTGATTCTTTTTTATAGGGGCCAAGTCAAATAATATTACATATAAGTATATAAATAAATATATAGGGATCATTATAATCATATCTAATCAACTACCTTTATTGGATTTAAAAAATGTCCGCTATTTCTTATTTCTATATCACAATGAATGTTTAAATCTAAGTCCATGAAGATAGAGTCCCAGTCTTTTTCTATCTGTTCCCAAAGCTTAGGATTTCTTTGCCTTATAATATTTCCAAATCCAAATATATCGAATCCAAATTTTTCTTGGACATGTTTTACATTGTTTTCTATTTCAGTTTTTAAGGATTCTTCTGCTAACATCTTAAGTTCTTGTCGGCCTACGGATGATATATAATCTGTCATAGTAGTCACCTCTGCTATAGTGGCATGGGATTTAATAGATATATCAAATTCTAATTTTTCTGAACCGTATACAGGTTTAATTTTTGTATTGTTGTCAAAGATTTCTAGGATTATTGTGTCCTGAGGATTATCCTTCCCAGTCTTTACATTTAGAATTCCTTCTTTTACCCGATCTCTTATAAATAAATAAGGGATTATATCTTCTTCTTCTAAGAAACCTACAAGTTTTCCCTTGCTAAAAACTGCTCCTCCTGACAATAGATTCGTTTCTTCACCGTTGTTGGAAAATGGCACTATAGTTGGTAGTACAATATGAACCATTGGTATGGGAAGGGCATTAATTACCTCATATGCCTTGAGGGTAGGTGCTTTTACTAAATGCATACTTCCGTTTACCATGATAGCCAATTCAAAAGACCTTATATCAGTGGACAAGCTCTGAAGTTCTAATGTTTTTTTTGCTGATTGTTCTCTTGAAATATATATATCTGAATCTAATCTTGTCTCTGCATCTCTTGCAATGAAGTCTAAAAATGGCATAATCCCTTCACGTGCAACTTCTTCGCTGATGATAATAGTGGTTGCATGACCCCAATAAGGTTTTTTTGCCGATACTCTTACCATTTTCCTAACAGCATCAAGGATGGAATTTCCTGTACTTTCCAACAAGAGGGATTCGAAATTTTGCTCCTTTACATTTTCCTTTATATTTATAAGCTCTGTTGTTAAATTATATTGATCTGTATTTGGCACCTTATCTATTGCTACTCCAGCTACTATATATAGAGAGTTTATCTCTCTATAGTTCCAACAGCCTGTAAGAAGAAGACAAGAGATTGAGATAAGGAGTATTCTTGCATATTTATTCATCATTTTTTCCTCCAATTGAGCCTCGTTTAGAATCTCTGCTCATAAATTTGGGGCGATATCTCATATACCAAGCTGGAGCTCTTACTATTGTATCTTTTAAGGATTGCATATGAAGTGAAGTTAAATTCCCCATAAAAGGTACGCCAGATGATCTCAATGAAAATAAATGAATAATCAAGGCTAACATTCCGAATATATATCCATATAGTCCTAGAATTGAGGACAATAGAAGGAGACCAATTCTAAGGAATGAAATAGATCCAGCAATATTTGGAAGCATAAGTCCTGTAATAGATGAAATGCCAACTATTATAATCATAGGGGCAGATACTAGACGGGCATCTACAGCAGCTGTTCCTAAAACCAAAACTCCTACTATACTTACAGCTTCCCCAACAGTTCCAGGGACTCTACTCCCTGCTTCTCGTAGGATTTCAAATACTGTAAGTAAAATAATAAGTTCTACAAAACTAGGGAAGGGGACATCTACCCTAGCAGTATAGATAGTTATTAAAAGAGGAGTTGGGAGTGTGCCTTGATGAAATGTTACCAAGGCTAAATACAATGCAGGAATGCTAATACTCAATATAAAACCCAATGTCCTAAGTATTCTTCCTAAGCTTGCATAATAATAGTTCACATAGTAGTCATCAGGAGCCATAAATGACTCTATAAATAATGTGGGTGCTGCCATCACTGAAGGATTACCATCAACAAATACAGCAACACGACCTTCTAGTATTTTTCCAGATATAACATCTGGTTTTTCAGAAGCATTGCTAGTTTCAAACAAAGAAAATGGATTATCATCGATAAACTCTTGAATATATTTTACATCCACAGTTGCGTCTACATAAATATTTTCTATTTTGCCAATTATATTATTGAGTATCTCATCTTTGACCAATCCATCTATATAGCAGACACATATTTTAGTCCTTGTTCTTTCTCCCACAGTCATATAATGAAACTTTAAGTCCTTAGATCGGATTTTCCTTCTTATTAAGGTTATATTAGTAGCCAGGGATTCTGTAAATCCCTCTCTAGGCCCTCGGATTACTTTTTCATTATCAGGCTCTTCTACAGCTCTACTCTTCCAGCCTTTACTAGAAATAATAATAAATTCAGAGCAGCCTTCTATAATCAAAACTGTATCCCCACAGATAATTGCATCTACTAAGTCTTCTATAGATGTAGAAGTTTTTAGATTACTTGATAGAATTACTTGGGTAGATAGATAAGATGTATAATCTATATCATCTAATAAAACCTTACTTTCTAAAATTGGTTTTAAGACATATTCATTTATAAGTATAGGATTTGTCATATCCTCTATAAAAAAAAGACAACCATTCAATCCGTTATATTGATTTTCAAACATCCTTTGGTTTATACTTTTATCATTTTTAAATACTTTTTTTATTGTCTCTATATTTTCCTTTAATGATTTTGTCAATGAATATTCTTTAAAATCTTTCATAAAAATCACCCTTTTTGTACCATATTGTTATAGTATTACCATTAATTTTTTTATAATTCATAAAACTGTCATGAGTCTTAAACTAGAGGGAGAGTTATTCTAGTTTTATATTTCTTATAGATTAAATTAGACTTAATTGGATTATATAGATATAATTATTATGAATATAAATGGAGGGCAAAAGAGATGAGTACATATATCAAAGGTTCTACAAGATTAATTGGGCTACTTGGTAATCCAGTGAAACATAGCAAATCACCTCATATGCATAATATGTCTTTTAAAAAGTTAGGATTAGACTATGTATATATGGCATTTGAAATCCAGGACAATCGTATAGGGAAAGGTGTAGATGCAATGAAAACCTTAAATTCTAAAGGATTTAATATAACTATGCCTCATAAACAAGGGGTTATGGATTTTTTAGATGAGATTAGTGAAGATGCCAAGATAATAGGTTCTGTGAACACTGTAGTAAATGATAATGGTAAACTTATAGGATATAATACAGATGGAAAGGGTTTTATAAAGGCTTTAGAAGGAGAAGGAATAGATTTTCATGATAAAAAAATTATAATCATAGGTGCAGGGGGAGCTAGTAAATCTATTTCTATACAATTGGCATTTGATGGGGCTGGAGAAGTGGTTATCTTTAATAGAACTCTAGAAAAGGCAGAAATCATAAGTAATACTATAAATAAAAAAATACCTAATAGTAAATCTAGGGCTTTAGAATTAGATGAAAGACTACTAAAAGAGGAATTAAAGGATGCAGAGATTTTAATAAATACAACCTCTGTTGGAATGGAAGATACTATAGATAAAAGTGTGATAAGGAATTCTAATATATTACACAAAAATCTTTTTGTAGCAGATATAATATACAATCCCCTAAAGACAAAGTTTTTATATCAGGCAGAGAAAGTGGGATGTAGGACTATGAATGGAATGAATATGCTCTTATATCAAGGGGCATTGGCTTTTGAAATGTGGACTGGTGAGGATATGCCTATAGAGGATGTAAAGGAGGCCATATTTTGAAATCTATAACAGTTAGAGGAGCAAAAATTGGAGAGGGAAGGCCTAAAATTGCAGTTTCGATTTGTGGAAAGACAAGGGAAGAAATAATCAATAGGGCAATGACTCTAGATAGAGAAAAAGTTGATATCATAGAGTGGAGAGGAGACTTCTATAAAGATATATTTGATATACAAAAGGTTCTACAAACCCTAAGGGAATTGAGAAATACAGTTTTAGATATACCTATTATATTTACATTTCGAAGTAAAAGAGAAGGTGGAGAAAAGTCTATCTCAATGGAATACTATCTATCTTTAAATAAACAGATTGCAAAATCTAGAAGTGTAGATTTAATAGATATCCAGACTTCAATAGGAGATAATTTAGGGAGGAAAATTATAAAAGATATACAGAAATCTAGAGTATATGTAATAGGCTCAAATCATGATTTTTTAAGAACTCCAAAGGAAGAAGAAATGATAACAAGACTTAAACAGGCTGATGATTTAGGGGCGGATATTTTAAAATTAGCAGTAAAGCCAAGAAGCAAACAAGATGTAATAGATTTATTACTAGTAACCAATAAGATGAAAAGCCAAACTAACAAGCCTCTAATAACTATGTCAATGGGGGACTTAGGAGTTATAAGTAGGATTTCAGGAGAGCTGTTTGGCTCAAGTATAACATTTGGAGCTTTAGAGGAAGCCTCCGCCCCAGGGCAAATCCCTCTAGATAAACTTTATGATATTTTAAACCTTTTATAAATTATTTGAATAATCCTCAATATATGGATTTACATGTATATTGCAATGCTTTATCTCTTTTATACTATTTTCAATACTGTCATGGACTTTGTGAGCTATTTTATGCCCCTCATATACAGTGATATCTTTGTCTATACTGATTTCTATATCTGCGTATATTCTAGATCCATGTAATCTAGTTTGCATTTTGTCAATTTTCTTTACACCTTCTACTTCTAAGATTAGGTTTTTTATCTTGTCTTGAATATCAGGACTAGCGGATGTATCTATTAATTCCTTTATTGATTGTAAATAGATATCTATGGATATCTTTGAAATTAGGAGGCATATAAATATGGAAATCAAAGGGTCTAGAACTAAAAGGCCCATTCTTGCTCCAATAATTCCAATTAAAGTGGCAATAGATGAATATGAATCAGATCTATGATGCCATGCGTCAGCTTTAAGGGAAGAACTATTTATTTCATTGGCTACTTTGATTGTAATCTGAAACATCCATTCCTTGACTATGATAGAAATAATTGCAACATATACAGTTAAGATATTTGGAACGGTAAATTTTCGATGTAAAATAGAAATCAAACCATTGTATCCAATTAATAGTGCAGTTATAAATAAAATTACTGCCATTATTTTTGCTATAATAGGTTCTATTTTTTCATGACCATAGGGATGGCAATTATCGCTTTTCTTTTGAGAAGCTTTTATCCCAAAGAATGCAATAATAGTAGTAACTACATCTAAAAGGGAATGAATTCCATCAGATACTAAAGCTTGGCTTTTTCCATATAATCCCATCAATATCTTTAAAAATGATAAAATTATATTACCTGTTACAGTAAGTATTGAAACCTCTTTTGCTTTTTCTAGATTTGAATTTTCAAACATAAAATTATCTCCTTATAATTATAATCTTATATATATTATTCATTGTAAAATGATTTGGTTCAAAGACTAGGGAGATAGTTTTGAAAACCAGGAGGACCGTCCCCTTGGTTTACTTGATTTGTGGCTAAGAAAGGAGAGATATTTAATATGAAGGATAAATTAAAGGAAATAATCTCAAATAGCTCCAATATAGTGTTTTTTGGAGGAGCGGGAGTGTCAACGGAAAGCAATATACCAGATTTTAGAAGTCAAGATGGTCTATATGAAGAAGAAAATAAATATAAGTATCCCCCTGAGATTATGTTGAGTCATGATTTTTTTATGGATAGTCAAGAGGAATTTTATGAATTCTATAAAGATAAAATGATATACACAAATGCAAAACCAAATAAGGCTCATTATGCTCTAGCAAAGCTGGAAGAACAGGGTAAGCTAAAGGCTGTAATTACTCAAAATATAGACGGACTTCATCAATTAGCAGGAAGTAAAGAGGTATTAGAACTCCATGGATCAGTCTATAGAAATTATTGTATGGATTGTAATAAGGCCTTTGATTTAGACTATGTGTTAAATAGTAATAAGGTGCCTAAATGTGATAAATGTGGGGGAGTGGTTAAGCCAGATGTAGTTTTATATCAAGAGGGACTAGATATGGAAGTCTTAAATAGAGCTATAAATTATATTAGAAATGCTGATGTTTTAATTGTAGGAGGTACATCTCTTTCTGTATATCCTGCAGCTAGTTTAGTAGATTATTATAATAAGGATAAATTAATTCTTATAAATAAGACCAAGACTCCCTATGACAATAGGGCTAATCTGATTATCCAAGATAGTATTGGAAAGACTTTGGAGAGTTTCATTTAAAAAAATAAACCAGGAGAATATTTGATGTGAACCCTTTAATCCGGACTTTCGGATAATATTTAATTATGCGGCTTGTTGCCTATACTCAATAGGTGACAGGCCGTTTAATTTCTTCTTTATTCTTTTGTTATTATACCAGTTAATATATTCTGTAATCTTTTTCTCTAACTTCTTAATGGATGTAAATTTTTCTCCATAGTACATTTCTTGTTTCAATATCCCAAAGAAATTTTCCATTGGAGAGTTATCTATACAATTTCCTCTTCTAGACATACTTTGTTCAATATTTCTCTTTTTTAATCTTTTCACCCATTGAGCATGCTGATAATGAAAGCCTTGGTCAGAGTGAATTGTTAATTGATGCTTCTTAGGAAGCTTTTTAAGAGCATTATCTAAGGCATCCGTTGTAAATTTTACTGTAGGAGCTGTAGATAGATTAAATGAAATTATTTCGTTGTTAAAAAGATCCATAATAGGTGATAGATACAGTTTTTGATTACTGCCTTGGATTTTGAATTCAGTTACATCTGTAACCCATACTTTATTAGGAACTGTTACTTGGAATTGCCTATTTAATTTATTCTCTGCTATCTTTCCAACTTCACCTTTAAAAGAACTATAACCTCTAGATCTTCTGGAAAATTTTATGCACTTCATATCATTCTCTTTCATGATTCTATATACTCTTTTATGGTTTATCTTTAAGTCCTTTTGTTTTAGAGCAATGGTAATTCTTCTGTATCCATAAGTTTCATTTGATTCTTCAAATATATTTCTAATAATATTTATCAATTTTAACTCTTCTTTGTTAACTGTTTCTAGTTTTTCTACCCATTCATAGAATGAACTTTTGGGCAAGTTAGCTATCTTAAGCCAGATTCTCAATTTGATTGAAGGGAATTTCTGCCTTAATTCCATTATTACTTTCGTTTTTTCCTTGTTTTTTGCTCTCTTTTTTGGACTAAGGCTTTTAGCTTTTTTTCGTATGCTAAGCTCGCTCTCAGAAATTCATTTTCTTCTCTTAATTTAATTAATTCTTCTTTATCGCTTTTGGTGAGATTTAAAGCATCTTTTTTCTTCTTGTTTTCAGACATAGTACTAGGCCTCCCAATCGACTTATTAAGCCCTTCGAAGCCTTCATCTAAGTATTGCCTTTGCCAATTAGCAATCGTACCCTGATTGCTAATACCAAAGTGATTAGCAGCTTCTCTGTAAGAGCAATTATGGTATTGCCTATATTGTAATACACGTAGCTTAAATTCTCCAGAGTAAAAAGTTTTTGTAGATTTTATTTTTAGTCCTTCTTCTCCGTAGCTTTCATAATTTTTAACCCAATCCCTAACTCGACTAAAATTTGTTATAGCGTATTTTTTTGCTATAGATTCATAACCACCTGTTTCTCCACTTAAATAATCTTTCACTACTTCTAACTTAAACTTAAATGAATATTTAGACATGATAAAACCCCCTAAATCCGTGTCCGGATTTGGGGGGTAACATCATATTCTCCTGGTTTTTCTTTTAAATATGGTTTTTCTTCATATAAAATACTTTAAACAATTCTCCTACTATAAGAGGAATGAAGGCAAATACTAAAACTATTTTCCATTCATTAAATCCTAAAGCTTGAGTATGAAATATTGGTTGTAAAAATGGTACATATACAACTAATAACATTAACAACATTGAAAAGCTTGTTCCATATACTAGAGTTCTATTAGTAAATGCTCCTATTTTAAATAGGGTATATCTCTGAGATCTACTAGAGTAAGCTCTAAGTAGCTCTATACTTATTAAGGTTACAAAGGTTATAGTCCTTGCCATCACTAGATTATCTGGGTACATTTCTCTTGCCCAAAGGTATGCAAGTATAGTTGAAGCACCTATGGCAATACTTTGAGCCATTATACCTAAAAATAATTTTTTAGTTAAAAGTGGTTCTTTTGAATCACGAGGAGGTAAATCCATTATATCAGGATCTCCCTGCTCTACACCTAATGCTAAGGCTGGGAAACTATCTGTTACTAGGTTTAGCCATAGTAGTTGTATAGGTAATAGTGGTACTGGTAAATTTAACAGTATACTGATAAATACTAGTAATATTTCACCTATATTACAAGATAGAAGGAAAAATACAAATTTCTTTATATTACTATATATAATCCTTCCCTCTTCTACAGCTGAAACTATACTGGAAAAATTGTCATCTGTTAGGATTAATTCTGCAGTGTTTTTAGCTACATCTGTACCAGTGATACCCATAGATACGCCTATATCTGATTTTTTAAGTGCAAGTGCATCATTTACTCCATCACCTGTCATAGCTGCTATATGGCCATTTTCTCTTAGGGCTGATACTATTCTTACCTTATGCTCAGGAGATACCCTTGCATATACTTTTTTTGTCTTTACTAATTCTCTCATTTCTTCATCAGATAGTCCCTCTAGTTTTTCGCCCATTATGGCTTCTTCAGGGTCATCCGCCATGCCTAAGTCTTTAGCTATTGCAAATGCAGTTTCTTTGTAGTCACCTGTAATCATTATGGTTTCTATACCTGCATCTTTACATTTTTGTATTGCTTCTTTAGCTTCTGCTCTTGGAGGGTCTATCATACCTGTAAGACCTATAAATGTCATATTGTTTTCTATATTTTCTGAGGAGATATTCTCTGGAAGTTCTTCATATTCTCTATATGCAAATGCTAAAACTCTTAGGGCATTTTTTGAGAATTGAGAGTTTATCTCCATAGTCTTTTTCTTTAATTCATCAGTAAATGGAATTACTTTTCCATCTATACTTATATGACTACATTTATTTATTATTATATCTGGTGCTCCCTTTGTAAATGAAACTATTCTTTCAGGAATATAGTTTTCATGGAAGGTAGTCATCATCTTTCTAGCACTGTCAAAGGGAAGTTCTTCAACTCTAGGATGTGCCTTATTTATTTCTTTTTTTGTAATTCCTGCCTTACCAGACAGTGTGACTAAAGCTCCCTCAGTAGGATCTCCTATTATAGAATAGGCTCCTTCTTTTTCTTCTAGCTCTGAGTCATTTGTAAGTATTGCTATAGATAAAAGAGTGTCTAAATCTCCTATGGAGTCTATTTGAAAACTTTCTCCATCTACTTTAAACTCTCCTTTTGGATCATAACCTGTTCCAGTTACATCAATTACTTTTCCATCTGTATATATTTTTACTACGGTCATTTCATTTTGAGTTAGAGTACCTGTTTTATCTGAACAAATAACTGTAGTACTTCCCAAGGTTTCAACTGCTAAGAGTTTTTTTACTATAGCGTTTCTTTTTACCATCCTGTTCATACCTATGGCAAGAACTATGGTAACTATGGCAGGAAGTCCTTCTGGGATAGCTGCTACAGCTAAACTTATTGCAACCATAAACATTTCAAATACTTCTCTACCTTGAAGCATTCCTATACCAAATACTAAGGCACATATAATGATAGTTGCAATTCCTAAGAATTTTCCTAATTGATTCAGTTGTTTTTGAAGAGGTGTAGTTTCTGTTTCAAAGCTTTGAATCATAGTTGCAATCTTTCCTATTTCAGTGTCATGCCCTGTTGCTACTACTATCCCTCTAGCTCTACCATATGTTACAACTGTACTAGTATAGGCCATATTTATTCTGTCACCAAGGGATGTTTCCTTATCAAATATAGCTGAGCTATCTTTTTCAACTGGTACAGATTCTCCAGTAAGGGATGCTTCCTCTACTTTTAAATTACTAGACTCAAGGAGTCTTAAATCTGCAGGGATTATATCTCCTGCATCTAGTAATACTATGTCTCCAGGGACTAATCCACTTGCATCTACTACTTCAGTTTTTCCATTTCTTACTACCTTTGCAGTAGGTGAAGACATTTTCTTTAATGCTTCTAATGATTTCTCAGCTCTTCCTTCTTGATAGAGACCTAGTAGTGCATTTACTACTACTATTGCCAATATAACTATTGCATCATTTCTAGATCCAATAAAGAATGAGATGATTGCTGCTACTATCAATATAAGGACTAAAAAATCCTTAAACTGATCTAATAATTTAGAGAAAAAACCTTTCTTTTTTTCTTCTTGTAATTCATTTGGTCCATATTTTTCTAGGCTTTTTTGAACCTGTTCATTATTTAGGCCCTGTTCTAAATCGGTTTTGAAGCTCTTTAATAAATCTTCTTTCTTTTGCCTATACCATTCCATCTTATCCTCTCAACTCCATTTCCTTTATATAATATAGTATACCAATTTTTAGGGAAAAAAAACAAAAAAAGACCTTTATTAGATTGGATTTCATCTAATAAAGGTCTTGCTTCCTATTTTTAGGTAGTTAGCCGGGCTGTGCCGGATTGACGACTAACTAATTTATAAGCTACTCCCCTTAGACCTATATTATATATTATAAGGAAAATTTAAGCAATCAAAAAATTATAAATATATAAAGCATATATAAGATTATCATTAGACTTCCTGTAAGTCTTGAAATTTTATTTTTAAATATGATGGAAAATATGAATATAGATGTAAATAAAAATGCAAAGGGGATATCTATCATTAAACTTTCATTTGAAATATACATTCCATTCTGGCTTACAAGAGTGGCACCTCCCATAACCATGGAAATATTTAGGATATTTGCACCTAATATATTTCCAATACTTAAGGCATCTTTATTTTTTATAATTGCACTAAGAGTAGTCACTAGTTCAGGCAATGAAGTACCTATTGCTAAAAGAGTTAAGCTTATTATCTTTTTTGATATATTAAAGAAATTTGCTATTTCTACTCCAGATTCTACTAAGAGATGAGCTCCATAAATTATAGAGAATCCACCTAAGAAAAACTTTAGACCATGAAGTAGGATTTCTTTTTTCTTGAATTCTATTTCTCTCTTATTAGGCTTTTGGTTTGTAGATTTATTTTCCAATATATTAAAGAGAATAAATGGAACAACTAAGAATAATAAAACAGTACCTTCAAATTTATCCACCAAATTATCTAAGGCAAATATATAAAAAACACCTAGATATAAAAACAGCATGCTTCCTTTATATTTAAAGAGGCTATCTTTGACTTTGATAGGTTTTACTAAAGATGTGATACCTATTATAAATCCTATATTACATATAAAAGAACCTATTGCATTTCCAAAGCTCATATCTATAAATCCTTCATTACTAGATATAATTGAGACAAAAAATTCAGGTAAAGTTGTAGCTATACTTACAATAGTGGCTCCAATTATAACATAAGATATTCCAGTTTTAAGTGAAAACCATACAGATGCGTCTATAAAAAAATCTCCACCTTTTATTATTATTAAAAGCCCTATAAAAAACACTAAAACCATATATTCTATTTCCATAAAAGTCCTCCAATAAAACTATTTTTCTACTTATACATCTATATAAAAGTAATTGCCATATTATGACTTTAGATTGACAATATTCTCTTATTATAAGATAATCTACATATGGAAAAGAAATAAATTGGAGTGGATAAAATGAGCAATAGAGTGTTGATCGTAGAAGATGAAAAGCATATTGCCGATATTATAAAGTATAATCTAGAAAAAGAAGGATATATAGTAGACACTGCAAATGATGGACAAGAAGGTATAGATAAGGTAGTAGTATTTAAACCGAATTTGTTACTATTAGATATAATGATGCCTGTAAAGGATGGTTTTCAAGTTTTAAAAGAAGTTAGAGTGAATCATAAGTTCCCCATAATAATGTTAACTGCAAAAGAAGAAGAAGTGGACAAGGTCTTAGGACTTGAACTTGGGGCTGATGACTACATAGTTAAACCTTTTAGTATGAGAGAATTAATCGCAAGGGTAAAGGCAAATTTGAGAAGGATGGACTTTTTAAATTTAGCAAACACAAACGAAATAATCAAATCTAAAGATTTAGTCATAGACTTAAACAAATATGAAGTAAAGAAAAATGGTGAGATAATAGATCTTACACTACGAGAATATGAGCTGCTTAAGTTTTTAGCATCAAGTGCAGAGCAAGTTTTTTCAAGGGAACAGCTCTTAGAAGAAGTATGGGGATATGAGTACTATGGAGATATAAGGACAGTTGATGTTACAGTTAGAAGACTTAGAGAAAAGATAGAAGACAATGATGGGAAATTTAAATATATTCTCACAAAAAGAGGTGTAGGCTACTACTTCGGGAGGGCAGACTAATGTTTTCTAGCATCAAATGGAAATTTATATTAATATATTTTTTATTAGTATTTATTGCCATGGTAATAGTAGGAGTTTTTATAGTTGAAAAGCTAGAAGATCAACAGATAGAAAGCTTTACAAATAGTATGCTTCAGAATATAGAAAATATAGTAGAGAGCTCTAGTTATATATCTGGAGATGACTGGTTAAGTTCAAGGGAAGAGATTCAATCTACTTTAAATGAGTGGAGATTTAGATCAAATGATACAGTTTATTTAATCTATGATAAAGAAGTACCTATTATAATAGCCTCTAGTACAAAAACCCAACAGGATATAATAGGTACAAATGCTCTTTCTTATAAAAATACTGATCCCAGTCTTATAATAAATGCTTTTAAAGGAGAACCAGCTGAAAAGGTCACAAAGGGAATAAATTTAGAGACATACCATAAGCATCTTGCCTATCCAGTCCTATCCTCTGTTGGTAAAGTAAAGGGCATTATATATATGACCTCAAATTTAGATGATATATATAATACTATAGATACTTCAAAGATAATATTTACTAATGCCACATTATTAGGCCTTGGAATTACAATTATATTAGGGTTTTTAATTGCAAGCAGTATAACAGTGCCAATAAGAGATGTAACTAAAAAAGCTGAAAAGATGGCAATGGGAGATTTTGATCAATTTGTAGAAGTTAAATCAGATGATGAAATAGGTCAATTGGCAAATATGTTTAACTATCTTACCCTAAAATTAAAAGACACCATAAGAGAGATGGATTTAGAGCGGAGTAAACTAGATACAATATTTAATTATATGACTGAGGGAGTATTAGCAGTAGATAGTCAAAGTAGGATTATCCATGCTAATCTCATAGCAATGGATATACTTAAAATAAGAGAGAAGGATATTGAATATAATAGCTATTTTGATATAGATAATTTAGTTTTAGAAATAGATGTAAGGAAGGCAATAGAGGGGGAAATAATAAAACATATAAATTCACAAGTATATAAAGTAAAGTATGCTCCTTTTAAAAATGAAGAAAATAATATAGGGGGGCTAATATTTGTGTTTCAAGATATAACAAAAGAGCATAAACTAGATAATATGAGAAAAGAATTTGTGGCAAATGTAAGCCATGAATTAAAAACCCCTATAACTACTATAAAAAGCTATACTGAAACTATTATGGAAGAGGATGTTGAAAGGGAAATACAGAAGAAATTTTTAAGTGTAATAGATAGCGAATGTGATCGTATGTCAAGACTTGTAAAGGATCTACTACAACTTTCAAACTTAGATTACAAGAGAGAAAAGTGGAATAAGGTAGAAATTAATATAGAAGAAATATTGGAAGAAGTCTTACTTAAATTGAATTTTTCATTTAAAGAAAAAAATCAAAAAATAGATTTACAATTACAAGAAGAGCTTCCAAAAATTACAGTCGATAAAGATGGTATAGAACAGGTAATACTAAATGTACTATCTAATGCCAATAAATACACTCAAAGAGATGGAAAAATCATTATAAATACATCTAAAGAAAATGAAATGTTAGTTTTAAGAATAATTGATAATGGTATAGGAATTTCTAAAGAAGATCAATCTAGGATTTTTGAAAGGTTTTATAGAGTGGAAAAAGGGCGTAGTAGAAAGCTAGGTGGAACAGGCTTAGGTCTTTCAATTTCAAAGGAAATAATGCATGCCCATGATGGAGAAATCAATTTAAAAAGTGAAATTGGGAATGGGAGTGAAGTAGTTATAAAACTACCCTTAAAAGAGGTGTAATTTAGTTTTAACTACAATGTAATACGCTTGTAATATAAGTATTATATAATTGATGAAGAAGGAGGTCATATGATTGATTAAAAAATTAGTATTAAGTTTATTTGTATTTTTTGCAATAATAAATTTTAGTTTTGAAAGTCATGCAGAAGTAGATTTATCCAAATATGAAGTAATTTCTCCTGTAGAAGATAGCTTTTCTACTACAGATAAGAATATATTTATAAATGGGAAGGCTCCAACAGGAACTGATGTAACTATAGATGTATATGGAACTACAGATCTTACTAAAAAGAATTTCAACTTATCCAAATTACCAAGTGAAGAGGATTATATAAGCTTAGAGGAAGTAGTAGTGACCTCAGGAAATATGGGCTTTTTCCAAAATGAAATTTCCCTAGTACTTGGGATTAATAAGATTATTTTAGATTTTGGAATAGAAGAATTAGAACCTAAAGAATATATTATATATGTATATGATAAATCAGTTGAAACTGAGAATATTAAGAATGCAAGTCAAAAGAAAATTAGTGAATTAGTGCCAATGTTAAAATAATACTTACCTTAGATTTGGAGATGAATTCGATGAAAGAAACATTTAAAACACTCCTACTAATATTATTGGTAAGTATTAGTATGTTTATAACTCAAAACTTATGGTTAGAGATACCGCCTCAAGTATTTAGTAAATTTACAACAACAAAATCAGAACCTCATATATCCACCTTTTCAGATATGATAAGTCCAAATAAATATCTATTGAATTTCGATGGGAAAAATCATACTCTCCTATACGATGATAAAAAATATGGAATATGGGATGAATCTAAAAAACATTTAAGTAAGATTTTTAGCTCAAATATAGAACAAACAAGGGAAATTTCCATAGATGAATATAAGGATTATGAAGATAAAAAATCAGTTATATTTTATTTTGCAGAGAGTGTGAATACTCATATTCTAAGTAAAGTATGGGGTGTTAATGATCCTAATAAAATAGTGGATACTATACCTAATATAGATAGTATATATATTTACTTAGGTAGTGGGGATCCCTTTTTTATTATGTCAAATGAAGAAAGCTATCATCTTTTGCAAGTGGAAAATATAGATTTAAAGGATTTAAGATTACTAGTAGATGAGATTCATGAAAAAGGAGAGTATCCCCATTATTACTCTATGAGGAAGACATTAAATATTGACAATGATATATATATACCTTATGAGATGAAAACTTCTCTTCCTGTAGTTTATGTTTCAAATGGAGTAAAATCTTTAAGTCAGTCAGATCGAAATAGGCTTGCAGAGAATTTTTTGAATAAAGATATAGACTATATCACAGAAATCGTAGAGGGTAATGGTTCTAGTATATATATTTATGAACAAAGATTTTTGAAATTAAACACAAATGGTATAATTGAATATTTCCATCCTTTAGAAAAAAAGATTAAAGATAGAAATCTATATACAAGCTTGTCCCAAGCTGCAAACTTTATAAAAAACAACACAGGGATTTCAAGAGATATACATCTAGTAGATACAGAAGAGATTACATCAGATAGTAGTTCAGGATATAGGTTTAAGTTTAGGTATAGAATTAGAGGTATACCTGTGATACTTGGAAATCAAAATGTGGATGAATATATTCAAATGGAAGTTTTTAACAATCATGTGAAAAGCTATAAATACTATGCCAGGGAAGAGATGGAGATGTCTACCCCTACACTGTCTAAGGGAGAAGATATTCTTTCTGCCTTTGATGTAATAGATAAAAACTATGAAAAATTTGAAGAAATATATAAGAATCAAAACTTAGTTGCTGTAAGAGTTTTTGAAGATAAAAACTTAGTAGAAGAAATTTTATCTAATGTAAATATAGTAACCTTTGCATATTTTGATCCTGGTTTAAAGGAGATTGAAGAACGACTAATACCTGTTTGGGTCATAGGATTTGATGATCGACTTTTAGCATTTGATGCAAATACTGGATCTTTAGTGTTTGAAAAAATCGGTAGGTGATGGGATGGATTGGTCTAAAGCGAAGACAATATTAATAATATCCTTTATCATAGTAAACATAGTCTTAATACATAATCTAAGGATTGAAGATGGAAGATCATTAGAGAATGTAGATAAGGCCTTTTTACAAGATGTGGAAGACCTTTTAGGCAATAAGGGTATAAAGTTAAACACTGAAATTCCAAGGGGACCTCAAAGTCTAGAAACTATTTTAGTGGAATATGAAAATATGGATCCAGTAATTATAAATGAAAAGTACTTTAAAAATGAATCTAAAATTACAACCCAAGGTGAAGGTTTAGTAGTTTTAGAAAAAGAAGATGAAAAAATAACAATAGTAAATGATAAGCTTTTAATATATGAATCAAATAATTTAGAAGAAAAATATAAAATTAAAAGTATAGAAGATGCTAGTGAACTAGCTTTAAGCTTTTTATCAGAAAGAGGATATGATATTTCAGATTTAAAATTATCACATAGCAAGGTGATAGAGGATGAATACTATCTTGAGTTTTCCAAAATCTATAAAGATAGATATTTAGAATCTGCTTTTACAAATATACACATAGATAATATGGGTATAAATAAGCTGGAGCGACTTTGGTTAAATATAAAAGAAGAATCAAAAACATCAATATATATAACTGATGCTTCTAAATCTATACTAGAACTTTTAAGTATAAATAGAGCCCATAATAAGACAATCTCAGATATATCTCTATCATACTATTTCGATCCAGAGAGACATGACTATGTAGAAAATCCTGAAAAGGCTAAATTGGGCAGGACTATTCCTGCATGGAGGATAAAATTTGAAGATGGATATAAAATATTTTTAGATGATTATTAAAGGAGTTTATACTCCTTTTTTTTTATATTAAAATGAGATATAATAATATAGTTAAGAGGGAGAGAAGAAAAGATGAAGTTTAAATTTTGTTCACTGTCAAGTGGCAGCAGTGGAAATTGTCAATATATAGAAACTGACAAAACTAGAATATTAATAGATGCAGGTTTTAGTGGGAAAAGAGTAGAAGCTCTTTTAAACTCCATAGATGTAAAACCTGAAACTATAGATGCAATATTTGTAACCCACGAACACATAGACCATTCTAAGGGAGTAGGAGTATTATCTAGAAGATATGATATACCCATATATGCAAATGAGAATACATTTATTGGGATGAAAAAAATTATAGGTAAGTTGAAGGAAGAAAATACAAAGGTATTTACAACAGGGGAGGATTTAGAGTTTAAAGGTTTAAACATACATCCTTTTCATACATTTCATGATGCACTAGAGCCTGTAGGATATTCAATACATTATAAAAATAAAAAAATAAGTATTATAACTGATACAGGGTGGGTAAATAATGAAATGATAGAGAAGATTAAGGGAAGCGATTTATACTTATTAGAGTCAAACCATGATGTGGAGATGTTAAAGTTTGGAAGCTATCCCTACTATTTAAAACAGAGAATTATGAGCACAAAGGGACATCTTTCAAATGATGATGCAGCCACATTGCTGTGTGATATACTTACTAAAGAAAGAGAAGTAGTACTACTTTGCCATTTAAGCCAAGACAATAATGCGCCTTGTCTTGCTTTGCAAACTGTAACAGATAGCCTTAAAGCTAAGGGAATAGATGTGTTAAAAGATATAAATCTAGGACTATCCCATAGGGATAGGGCAACAGAAGTATTTTCAATATAATAAAATTATCTATTTAAAACTATAAAGGAAACTTTTCTTGAGATTAATTAAAGATAAGTTTATAATAATAAGCATTAATGTAGAATTTTCTACTTGTTATAATATAAGGAGGTAAAAATATGGATAATTATAATTATGAAAACTACAATAGACCACAAAAGAAAAATGGAAAATCTTATTTTTTAGTAGCGCTTATAGGAGCAATTATAGGAGGAATAATTACAGCTTATATTGCCCCAAATTACCTATATGGAAAAGTAATGCCCCTGCCAGATATATATAATACAAGTGGTGGAGGGAATATGGAAAATATAAGTATAACTCCAAAGGATGAAATCACAGCTGTAACAGCAGTAGCTAAGAAGGCAATGAGTTCTGTAGTTGGTATCACAACAGTACAGGTCCAAAGAGATTTCATATGGGAAAGAGAAGTAGAGGGAGTAGGTTCTGGTGTAATAGTAGATGATGATGGATATATACTTACCAACTCCCATGTAATAGGTGATGGTAAGGCTAAAAGAATAAATATATTATTTGAAAATGGAGATAAGACAGAAGGAGAAGTACTATGGTTTGATCCAGCTATAGATTTAGCAGTTGTAAAGGCAAAATCAAGTAATTTGAATGTAGCAGAGCTTGGAGACTCAGATGAACTAGAAGTAGGACAATTGGCAGTTGCCATAGGAAATCCACTAGGACTAGATTTCCAAAGAACTGTTACATCTGGAGTAATAAGTGGACTTCACAGGTCAATTAGGATAGATCAATACAATATAATAGATGACCTTATCCAAACAGATGCCTCTATAAATCCTGGTAATAGTGGAGGACCTCTTTTAAATAATAAGGGTGAAGTCATAGGAATAAACACAGCTAAGGTACAAACTGGTGAAGGTTTAGGCTTTGCAATTCCAATAAATCTTGTTAAACCAATAGTAGAAGAAGTGATACAAAAAGGTGAATTTACAAATGTAGCCATAGGTATAAGACCAGCAGAGGTAGAGTTAGTAGAAAGACAGCTTGGTATAGACTTGTCTCCAGAGACTGGAATAGTAGTAGTTGAAGTAACTCCTAATTCTCCAGCACAAAGAATAGGACTAAGGGCAATGGATGTAATAACTAAAATAGATGACAATGAAATAGATACTGTAGCAAGCCTTAGAAAAATTCTATATAATTATAAACAGGGAGATAAGGCAATTCTCACTGTAAATAGAGATGGAAAAGATATGGAAGTAGAAATAGAATTTAAATAATGAAAAAAGTGAACAAAGGGGGCGAGAAACTTTGTTCACTTTTTTTAATATAATTACAATAAAAGTGAGGTTTTTTATGAATATAAAAGTCATAGCAGTAGGAAAAATAAAAGAAAAATACATAAAAGAAGGAATAAATGAGTTTTCAAAACGACTTTCAAGATATGCAAAACTTGAGATAATAGAAGTAAACGATGAAAAAGCTCCTGAAAATCTGTCAGAAAAGGAAATGGAAAATGTAAAACAAAAAGAAGGAGAAAAAATCATTTCCAAGATTCCCCAAAATTCCTTTGTTATTTCCCTGGAAATAAACGGGAAGCAAATAAACTCGGAAGAGTTGTCGGAAAAAATGGAGGACTTAATGATAGACGGGATAAATGATATCACTTTTATAATAGGAGGATCCCTAGGACTTTCTAAGGAAGTAAGTAAACTATCAAACTTTAAATTATCATTCTCAAAAATGACCTTCCCTCATCAAATGATGAGGTTAATACTACTTGAACAGGTGTATAGAGGATTTAGAATAATGAAGGGTGAACCCTATCATAAGTGATGGACATTTGTACTAAATTTGGATAATTTAAAATAAGAGATAATATGTAGAATATAAAGTTTCTCTACTATAAGTTCTAATGTAGTAGAAGAATTTTTCTATTTGAATGATTTATTAAATAATTTATTAAATAATTTATATGAGATATAATTATATATAATAATTACTAATTAATTCATAGAAAATGTAAATTAATAGTAGTAAAACTAACTGTTAGTAATTTATAGAGGAGGGGTTACGGTGGAACTTGTAAAGATAACACATGAGAATCTTGAAATGGAACATATTTGTTGTGCTATTTCAAATAATAAAGATAGTCAAGTAATGTCAAAAAAATCTTGGTTGAAAGAAAGGTTGGACGAGGGACTTGTTTTTTTAAAGTTTAATGTTAGAGGAAAATGCTTTATTGAGTATATCCCTGCTGAATATGCTTGGGTACCGATTGAAGCGGACGGTTATATGTATATTGACTGTCTGTGGGTATCGGGGAAATTCAAAGGACAAGGGTATTCTAATGTTCTTTTGGATGAATGTATAAAAGACAGCAAGGAAAAAGGTAAAAAAGGACTTGTTATATTATCTTCAAAAAAGAAAAAGGGATTTCTTTCAGATCCTAAATATATGAAATACAAAGGTTTTGAAACCGTGGATAACGCAAATTCATATTTTGAGCTGATGTATCTACCATTTAGCAATGATGCTGAAAAGCCACAGTTCAAACAACACTTAAAAGAAACAAAACATAATGATTTACAGAATGGCTTCACGTTATACTATACAAGCCAATGCCCTTTTACAGCTAAGTATGTTCCGCTTCTTGAAGAAGTAGCGAAAAAGAGAAGTGTAGATTTTCAAGCGGTTCATATTCTTACAAGAGAGCAGGCACAAAATGCTCCTGCTCCATTTACGACATTCTCTTTGTTTTACAATGGCGAATTTGTTACCCACGAGATATTGTCAGAAAAGAAATTTGAAAAAATTCTTGCGAGCAAAGTCTTATAAATTTATTGAGCAGATTATATAAAGGAGAGAGTTAAACATGACTATTCCAAATTCAAACTGGAAATAATGTGTGGATAGGTTATGATGCCATAATTATGGCAGGAAGCTTAATAACTTCTATAGGAAATATTATAATAGGAAAAAGTGCTGACTATTCCTTAGAGATGGCATTTATAACGTGTTCAATGATGAGTATTTTAGGGTTAATATTAATGATTGTGTATTATAAATTAACTAAAGAAAAAATAACTAAAAAGTATGCCCTTACAAAATGAAAATAGAGTAGGGGCTTTATTATATATAAGTAAGGATTGAAAAACCACAGTTATAGCGAAACGGTGAACTATATCATAAATAACCCTAAAACAAGTCTAATTTAAAGCAGAAATAGAATATGATATAATACATGATAAATCATAATGGAAAAGGCTAAATATATTAGGGGGCTGACAATGTATACAGTGGGGGAAGTAGCAAAGTTTTTAGGGATATCAAGAGATGCTTTAAAATTTTACGAAGAGAAGAACTTAATTAAACCAAAACAAGATGAAGAAAATGGTTATAGAAAATACAACTTAGTTGATATTAATGAAATATTAACAGTTACTTTCTATAGAGATATAGATATAGAAATTAAAAAGATACAAGAGATTAAAGCAGATGATAGTATAGATACAATAGAATCTATATTAAATGAAAAACAAAAAAAGCTTCATGAAGAAATAGAATATAAGAAACTACTTTTAAATCGTATAGAAGATGTAAAAGAGTTTTGTAAAACTATAAAAGAAAATCTTAATAAAATTACTATTAGAGAAATGAAGCCTATATTAGTAACAAGTGAAATAACAATAAAAAAAGAGGAGATGGATGAAACATATAGTGAAATACTAGAAAAATATGATCATTCTACTAGGATAAAAAGAGCAGTGAATTTATCAGGAGTATCGAGAATAGTTTATTTTAATAACCAAGCTATTACAAAGGAAAGATATATTCTATATAAAAACTTACAAAAAGATATATATGAAAGAAGAGAAATGTTTTCTTATTCAAAGTGTATTTATACAGTAGTAGCAATACCTATTTTTAACAAAGTAGAAAATATTGATGACAATATGGTAGTTGCTATTACGGAAGAAGCTAAGGATTTAGGATATGAAACTATGGGAATTGCATTTATAAATTTATTATTTAATGGGTATAAAGACGGAGAAAGTGTTCAGTATTTAGAAATGTATGTCCCAGTAATAGAGTTAGAAACTTAGAAAGTGGCAATTGCCACTTTTTTTATTTTAAAAAAGACTATTGACTTAGGTGTTACTCCTACCCTTAAAGTAGAATTATAATAAAAAATTATAGATAATTGCTGGGGAGGGTTTAATTATGAAGATATTAAATGTCAATAGTTTAAAGAAAAAATATAATGATAAGTATGTAGTTAAAGGGATTTCATTTGAAGTTAATAAGGGGGAAATTTTAGGACTTTTAGGACCAAATGGAGCAGGGAAAAGTACAACAATAAACATTCTTTCAACAGCTTTAAAGGCTACTGATGGAATGATAGAGTTTATGGATAAAGATATTATAGAGAATAAATTAGATTATAAATCTTCATTAGGAATAGTACCTCAAAGCTTAGCTATATTTGAAAATATACCTGCCATTGAAAATGTAAAATACTTTGCGAGTTTTTATGGATTAAAGGGAAATGAGTTAAAAAGAAAATCAGAAGAGTCATTAGACAGGGTAGGACTGTTAGATAGAGCTAAAGATTTACCAAAGACTTACTCTGGGGGGATGAAAAGAAGATTAAATATAGCTTGTGCATTAGCTCATAATCCAAAGCTTCTAATTTTAGATGAGCCTACGGTGGGGATTGACACACAATCAAGAAATCATATTTTAGAATCTATTAAGAAACTAAGAGAGATAGGAACAACTATTATATACACAACTCACTATATGGAAGAAGTTGAATCAATATGTGACAGAGTTCTTATTATGGATCAGGGACTTATTATAGCAGAAGGAACATTAGATGAATTAAAGAAAAGCATGGGAGAAAGTATAGTTTATAAAATTTCAGGAGAAGGAATAAAAAATATAGAAAAAAACATATTTGATTCTGTTGAAGGAATAATTAATGTTGAGTTAAGTGATTTATTAATAGTGAGCTCGAAAAAGGATTCTAACAATTTAGATAAAATAATATTAAAGCTTATTAATGAAAAAGTAAAAATAAAAAACATTGTTACTCAAGAGCAAAATTTAGAAGCTGTGTTTCTAAATTTAACAGGCAGAAGCTTAAGGGATTAGGTGAGTGAGATGAATATAGTAAATATGATAAAATTTCAACTTAATTTAATATGGAAAAAACCAGTTATGTTTATGACCTATTTTATTTATCCAGTATTATTAACAGCAATTATAGGTTATTTAACTCAAAGTAACTTTGGAGGAGGGGTCTCCTCTTATGAATATTATTCAATTGGAATGATGATTTTTATATTTACAGGTGCAGGGATTATTAGTTCCTATAATTTTCTTGACAATAATATAAAGCAAGGCAATGTAAGAATTATGTTTGCTCCAATCAATAAGTTAGAAATATATTTATCTCAAGTAATAAGTGGAACAATATATTCATCTGTTGCAGCTGGAGTAACCATGTTAATTTTTGATGTGTTCTTTGGAGTGAATTATAGTGAAAATGGAATTTTAATTTACATTTCGTTTATAGCTCTATGTTTTATGTCAAATGCTTTGGGAATGCTTCTATGCACAACAATAGACCATGTCGGGGTGGTAAATTTAGTGTTTAATATTGTGCAAGCAGTTTTATGTATACTTGGAGGAGCTTTCTTTTCTTTAGAGGCTTTAGGTGAAGTACCGGCTATGATATCAAAAATATCACCAGTAAAATGGTTGATGGATGGACTTTTAAATAGTATGTATGATAATAATAATTTTATTCTTTTTATAGCAATAGGAATTAACATTATTCTTGGCATAATTCTTGTTAGATTAACCTCTAGAACATTTAAGTTGGAGAAATATTTGTAAAGGAGAAAATTATATGAGAAATATATTATTAGTAATAAAAAACAATTTATATAGATTGACAAGAGAAAAAGAGATGATAGTAATGTCTGTTATAGTAATGCCAATCATAATTTACTTGGGAGTATATTTTAGTGGTATTGATAGTATAAATGGAAAGATAGCTGTTGTAGGTGCTGCTCCAGAAGAACAAGAAATTATTAAGGATTCTATGAATGAAAATATTAACATAGAGTTTCTAGAAAAATCTTTAAGTAAAACTAAACTTATAAATGGGGTTTATTTAGCAGAAATAAATTTTATAGGTAATGAACCTGTTGTAATTTCTCATGGAAAATCAGATATACGAAAGGCTTTAGAAGCAAACTTAAAAGGTGAAGTTTATGATATTGAGGAGGATAATGATACAGTACAGGGAAAAGTAATAGGATTTTTAATAATGTTTTCATTTATCGGATCTATTACAATGGTTATGGACTTTTTCTTAGCTGATAGGGAAAATGGAACCTATACAAGAGTACTAAGTGGGAAAATATCTTATTTTCAATATATTGCAGGTCAAATGCTGTATTCCCTAGTAATATTGAGTATACCAACTACAGTATTGACAGTTTTTATATTAAAAGTATTAAACGTTAATTTAGATATAAGCTATTCATTACTCACTTTACTATTATTATTAGTTGGAATATTGAGTAGTAGTTTTGGAATGTTTATATCAACAATTTTTAAAGATAGAACATCAGCAACAATGGGTGGTTCTATAATTGTTGTCATAACTTCTCTTTTAGGAGGATGCATAATAAATTTTAAAGACACTAATAAGGTTATTGGATTTATTAGAGATATTATTCCTCAAAAAAGATTAATAGATTTATCTAATAATTTTAATAAGGGAGACTTATTATTTATTGTCTGTGCTATTTTAATTTTTATTTCTATAAGTGCAATTTTAGGTAAAAGACAATATGAAAATGGAGATTTTGTAGGATGAAAAATTTTAAAATAAAGTCTATACATTTTATTTATAGATTTGTTATATAAGTGAAAGCCTCTATATGAGAAAAAATTACATTAATCAAATATATATAAATGTATCATCAATTGGTGTTATTACAGATAAATACTAATTTTAAAAATCATATGATACTATGAACCGTACCATAAGTAGGGCAAGCTATACTATAAAATAGAATATCAACAAAGCAAAAGGCATGTCATTTAGAGGATTTTAGTGACGAATAATCTATAATAAAATAGTAAGACCTAAAGAAGGTGAAATATTATTTTAAACTATGGAAGATGATAATAGTAATGTAAAAGAATTTTAAAAAAAGAAATATTGGGGATTATCTAGAGGCCATATACTAGATATTTTTCAGATATGCTATTGATTTCAAAAGGAAATACATATAAACTATATCTAGGATTTATTTAATTTTGTTTTAATTTTTTATATACAATTTTACAAATCTCATCAAAATATATTTGATTTTGAACATTAAATAATAATAGATAGAATAATGAGAGGAGAAATAGAATGAAGAAGATAAGAAACAAAAAGATTTTAATTATGTCCCTTGCAATAACTATATTACTAGGAATTATATCTTTTGAAAAAACAGTGATAGCATCGGACTCTGACACAACAAATCCTGTAATTAAATATGCTTATATAGAAGATGAGGTTCTAAAATTAAGAATATTTGATGATGAAAGATTAGCCAGAAAACCTATAATATATAGAATTGGTAAAGAATCTAAAACCTATGAAATCCATATAAATGATTATGAATATGAATATGATGATGATGACGATAGAATAAGGATTTATGAAATAGACGTTGATATACCTTCCGATATTTTTATAACTATTGAGGATTATGCTGGAAATGAAAGTACATATAAGTTTTCAATTAAAGAAGATAATGCACCTCTTACAGAGTATATTCCCGAATTTGTCATGGAAAGGTTATCTAAAAATAGACAATCTATGGTAAATAGATTTAAAGGATTTAAAGATATTCTTGAGTTAGAATATGGAAAGGTTGTAGACGCTTTTAGTTTATATGACAATATTATAAAAGATAACTACTATAAATATAATAAAAACAACATAAAATTTAAAGCCCGTGGCTTGTCTATTGATAAAGATGGAAATATCAAACTCAATAAATATGGTGTTTTTAAAATTACAATGACACATAAGATGGATAAGACTTTTGAAGAGATAGCATATGTAGTAATAAGGCCAAATTGGAGAAATACAGAAAATAGACATAGTCCAAGTAATTTTAGTCCATATATAGTATATAAGGATAAGATAAAAGTTGCAGATTATTTTAGAAATGAGGATGAAACCAATACAAAAAAAAGCAAAATAGATACTACCTATATGCTGGTATATAACGAAGAAACTGGTAAAACAGTAGGTATGAATGATAAAATAAGTTTAGAGTTGAACAAAACATACAAACTAAGTGTTTTAAATTTTGAAGATGATTCACAGCAAGATTTTTATATAATGAGACAAGAAAAAACAAAGTCGAAAAATAAAAAATTTACAGATGTAGATAAAACACATTGGGCAAGTAAGGATATAAGTTCTTTGGTATCCAAAGGAATATTATCAGGCTATCCTGATGAAACCTTCGACCCCGGTGGGAATATTACAGTTAAGGAATTTATGACCATACTAAGCAGAGAAATAGCTGAAAACCCAGAAAATGCAAAGCCAGTGGTTGGGGATGTGGTCACAACTATTAGGGAAAATACATGGGGATATATAGAATCCAAGTCTATATTGGATAGAATACCAGCTAATAAGCTACGTAAATTTGATTATGTAGACATGGATAGGCTAATAAATAGAGATGAGGTAGCATTTTTAATAAACAATGTTTTTATACTAGATACACCATACAATACTGACAAAAAAAATTATATGTATGATATATGGAAATCAATATATGTAAGAGATATTATAGACCTTATAGATCTGGAGATAATATCAGGATATTCAGATGGAACATTTAGACCAAAAGATAATATAACAAGAGCAGAAATAGCAGCTTTAATCACAAAAATTAAATAGAAAACAAGCCCTCTAAGAATATTAAATTATTTTTAGAGGGTTTCTTTAGGTGAATTTATATTAATATACAAGCTTTTTTGTGGGAAAACTTAAAAAACATATAAATTAACCGATAACATAAGTATAAGGAATGTTTTAGGGAGGTTATTGATTTGGTTAATAAAAAAACACTTGCTAGAGGAGCAATTTTGCTATTAGCATTTATTATGTTAATGCCTGTGGCAGCTTTTGCAGCAGAGAAGACTGTAACTGTAAATAGTTGGGATGAGTATAGAACTAAAATTGAAGAGAATATTAAAAACCAAGTAGAAAATATAAATATTGATTTTAGAAACTTTGAGGAAGGTGAAATTTTTAATAGAGAATACCCTATTCGACTTAAGATAAAAGAAGAATTTAAAGGAGTAATAAAGAGTATACCTAAGCATCTTGGAGAATTAAATATAAAAAACGTAGATGGTATAGAACCCCAGATTAGTGTAGATGAAAAAAGTATAAAATACAATATAGAATATAATATTGATAATAGTGGATTTGATGTTTTAAGTAAAGAGTTTGATAAAGAATATATTAACATTAGAAAAAAAGTTACTGACTATGAAAAAATAAAAACAGCATATGATTATATACACAAAGTATTAAGCGATGTTGATGGTGAAGGCCATGAAACAATTAAGGAGTTATTTTCAAATAGAATAAATGCCCATACATTTCTTTTTGCTAAGATGATGACAGAACTTGGTTATGAAAATGATATTGCTAACAAGACTGGAGAATCATATAAGTGGAATCTAGTAAAGGTTCAAGGTAAATGGTATCATGTAGGATATAAAAATTTCTTAATAAATCTACAGGACGGAAATTGGGATATAGGCAAGCATGAAGACAAAATTTGTAAGGATGGCAATGAGTATGATGTTGAAAATCAAGGTTTTGCTACTGAAAAATATGATGGAGATCAAGCAGAGAAATTACAAATTCAATATGAAATAGAGTTAATAGAAAAAGACGCTAAAAATACATCAAGTGAAGTTGATAAAGTTTTTAAAGACAAAGAAATAACAATGGGAAATGTAATAGAAGTTAAGAATGAGTTCAAAGAAATAGATGGGAAACTAGAAAATTATAGAGTAAAAAAACATGTTTTAAAAATTAGATCTGAGGATATAGAAGAATCTTTAGAAGATAAATTTGTGGGTTTAGAAAAAACGATAGAAGCTTTATCAGAAAAAATAGATAGTAGAAAAAAAGATATAATTGATGAGGCAATAAAAAAAGCAGAAGAAACTTTAGAAATAGAGGATATTTTAATTGCTGAAGAAGCAGTAGAAATGGATGCAGATGGAAACAATGTAGAAAAGATGGATGCTTTTAGAATTGCAATAGAGGCAATAGAAAAAGCAAGTAAGACAAAATTAGAAATAGATATTAACAAGGCTAAGGAAAAAATTGAAGATCCCAATATAATAAATTTAAAAATAAAATTAGAAAACAAAATTTATATATTGGAAGTAATGATAAAAGTTGAGAAAGCAGAGAAGACTAAATTAGAAATAGATATTAATGAAGCAAAAGACTTAATAGAAAAGCTTGAAGATGGAGATATGAAATTAAATCTAAGAAATAGAATAGAAATAGTTGAAGCTAGTATATTAGTTGAAAAAGTTGAAAAAAGTTTAAAAGATAATGGAATAACAAATATAGATGAGTTAATTGGCCAGGCTGAAACTTCAATAAATAGCCTTGGAACAGGTACAATAAAAGAGGAACTGGAAGATAGACTTAATATTGTAAGGGGTACAGTAGATACAATAGAATTAGTAGATAAGATAAAATCTAGCATTATATCATTAAACCTAAGTGATAGTGAGTCATTATCACTTAGTATTCAAAACTTTGAAAATGATTTAGAAACAGCTGAAGTACAAGTGGAAAAAATTCAAGATAAACATATTAGAGATAATCAAGAAGATAGAATAAAAGAAATAGAGTTAGTAATAAGTGCCATAAAGGCAGTAGATAAGGCTGAAACTTCAGAGCCTTTAAAAATGACAAATGTGAAATCAGCTATAAGTACCATTGAAAAGACTAAGGATAAATTAGATAAGGATTATTGGGAAATTAGGGATGATGATTTAGGCATTATAGGAAAACTAAATGATAGATTAAAAACTGTAGAAGAAAAAATAGCTGCATTAAGTTTAGAGTCCGATGCTATAAAAGCTGTAGAGAAAGCAGAAAAAAGCATGAAGGATAGAGATGTTGTTTTAGCTAAAGCGGCAGTTGAATTATTTGCTACTAGTGAGGCAGCAGTAGGTATAGAGGATTTGAATAGTCGAATATTAGCAATAGATTTGATGAATAGATTGGAGAATAGTCTAGATAAATATTTTGAAGAAGAGACAGATGAGAATAGGAAGAAGTTAGATCCTGCTATTGGTGAAGCTCGTTCTGCCATAAAATTAATAAAAGAAAAAGAACTTGATATAGATAGCATAATAACAAAATATGAAAGTAGATTGGAAGTAGCTAGTAATGCAAGAACAGCTATTGATAAAATAAAAGAAGCAGAATTTGCTCTGGAAAATGAAAAAGATTTAGCAATTATAGCTGCTGAAGAAGCTATTCAAGAAATTAAAGATAGTAAAATAAGAAAACAATTGGAAAACAAACTAAAAGATATTATATCTCAAAAAAAAGAAGAAGATAAAATAAAAGAAGGTATAAAGGCATTGGAAGAAGCTGAAGATGCAGTGAAAAAAGCTAAAGAAAGTTTAACAGGACAACCTAATGAGCATAAAATAACTGTAAATATAGAATTAGTAAGTACTGCTGAAGAAAAGGTAAAAGAACTTGTAAATGGAGATGACAAAAAGAATCTTCAAGCTATAATTAAAGAATTAAATGATGTGATAAAAGCTAAACAAATGGTATTAGATGTAGAAAACAAACTACAAAACGGAAAGCTTACACTCAAAGATGTTAAAGCTATAGAAAAAATAGTATCTAGTTTAAATCATGAATATAGGATTCATATATCAGGTGATAGTGAACAAAATCTTGATAATAGAGTGTTAAATTTAAAAACTAAGCTAGGGGAAAAAGAAGCTGCTGAACTTCTAGATAAGGCTAATGTAGCAGTAACAAAAGCAGAAGATACAAATCAAGCAAAAGATATTAAAACAGCTAAAAAAGCGGTAGATTTAGTAAAGGATGAGGAAAAAAGAAAAGAATTAATGGATAGATTAGAAAATTTAGAAGTTGAAATGGCTAATGTTGCAGTAAAAACTGCAGAAGTTAGCGCAAAGTTCAATAACAAGTCACTATCCAAAGATATTTCTACTGCCGTAAAATTAGTAGAACTGATTAGTAATAACAAAGGTGAAGAAAGAATAAAACTAAATAATAGAATTAGGGCTTTAGAAAGTTATGTATCAACTATTAAAGTGTTGCAAAGTGCGGAAAAAGCAACTAATCAAGTAAATATATATGCTGCGGAAGCTGAAGCTGATAGACTTAAAGAAATAGTGGGGAAAATAGAAGAAGCTGACCAAAATATATATAAAGAGGAAAATGGGATAATAGAAAATATAGATGCTAGAATTGCAGCTATAAATAAGCACTTTCAAGATGAAAATATCAAAGTAAAAGCTGCTCAAGATAAAGTGGATTTTATACGAGGACAAATGAAATTCGATAGTGACCCTAAAGATACGGATATCTTAGAAGCTAAAAGACTTGTAGAGAAGGTTACTGATAAAACCATTAGAGCAGATTTACAAAAAGATATAGATGCTATCCAAACAGCAAAAGATGCTAAATTAGCAGTAGCTAGGGCGGAAGCTTATGTTACTGAAAAAAGTGTGAAAGATTCAGAAATAGCTTTAAATAAAGTGAGTGATATGTATTCAGATATTATTGAAAATTTAGGTGGAAGAATAGCAGAGTTAAGAAATAAATTGGATATATCTAAAAAAGTTGAAGAAGCTACAGACTTGGTTCAAAAAGCAATCGAAAGTAGAGTGGAATCGGATATTATAAAGGCTCAATTTACTGTGGATGATTTAGAAACTTTGGCTAAGGGCACCTATGATACTCTAACAAAGATTCTAGAAGAATTAAAGAAATCTGTAGAGAATGAAGCAGGAGACCAGGCAAAAGCTTTAAAGGCTGTTAAAAGAGCACTATATGGAGAAACCGACGAAGAAATGGACGAAGAAATTGGAGTTTTTGCTCGACTAGATGAAATTAATATGGCTATAGTCATGATAACAGCTAATCAAGAAGACGAAGAAAAAGACATACAAGATGTATATGAATTGATAGAAGCTGCTAGAAATCAAATCATGATTGCAGATGCTGCTGTAAGAAGACTCAGAGATAAAGATCAACTTCTGCGTGAAGTAGAAGGAGCTAAAGATGATCTTTATCTATTAGAGGATAAATTAAATGTAAAAGAAGCTGTGAGATTAGCTACTCTGGCTTCAGATTCTGTAAATCAGGGAAAAGATGAAGAAGCTAAATCTAAAGCTAGATTAGATATTGCCGCTGCTAGAAGAGCCATAGCTAGAATAAACCATAAGGACAATGCAGATGAAAAGAAAATTATATCAAATACCATAGATGCTATAGAAGATAAATTAATATCAGATAATGATCAAGAACTTATAGATTTAGCTGTGGAAGCAGTGAATCATGCAGCAGATCTCCTTTCTAAGGCAGTAAGAGAAGAAAATGTTATAGAACTACAAGAAGAGTTAGATAAAGCTATCTTTTCAGCAGAAATGGGAATTGGATGGATTAGTGATAAAAACAAGTCTGCCAAAGATACACTTACGGGATTTATAAATGAGATAAAATCCATGTATAAAGCAGAAAAAGATGGCATACTAAATGAAGAGCGTATTAAAAATGCAGAAGAAGCAGTAAAAAAAGCAGAAGCTAAAAAGGGATCAGATGAGCTAGAAAGTTATATTAGGTCAGCTAGACTAAGAATAAAAATGATAAGAAATGATGGACCAGAAACTGAACTCAAAATAAATGATTTAAATACAAGATTAGATATATTAGAAGGCAAAAGTGGAGGAGATTCTACGGATAAATCAGAGGATAAAAAAACAGATAGTAGTAAATCAGGTGGAGATTCAAATATAAATAAAATACACACAACTCCACGTTCATCCAAAAATAGATTTACAGAAGTTAACCAGCCCAAATGGGGAAAAACAAAGGAACTAAAGAAAAAGAGTCCTACTATAAATCTTCCCAAAAAGAAATAGCATTCAAGTTTTATAGCATAAAAACTATTTTAAAGCCTTTGAGTCAAAGTCATTACTACAGGGTATATTATTCATAATATGGATTATAAAAGAGATGAGATTTTATAAATTATATTGTTTTATCTTTAGAATCCCATTATAGATAATATAATCTTAGTAAAGGAGAGATTCCTATGTATATTAAAGATATTATGAATAAAGATGTTATAACAGTAAGGGAAGAAGATACAGTTGAAAAATGTGTAAAATTGATTAATACTCATAATTTGAGTGGATTACCAGTTTTAGGGGACAAAGGTAAAGTTACAGGAATAGTTACTGAAGGAGATCTCATAAGGAGAGCTGCTAATATAAAACCTCCAGAATTTTATGGTTTGCTTGGAGGTATGATATATCTTGAGAGTCCAAATAAGTTTATGGATAGGTTAAAAAAGTCTATGTCATATATAGTAAAAGATATTATGACCGAAGATGTAATTACTATTAGTCCAGATAAAGAAATAGAAGATGCAGCCACTCTTTTAGTCAGCAAAAAGTTCAAAAGGCTTCCAGTTGTTGATGAAGAAGGGAATCTTGTAGGAATTGTTTCAAGAAAGGATATTATGAACTACTTATTTGATAATGAGTAATCTTAAATATTAAAATGCTTTCAATGATAGGAAAAATTCATAGTTTTATAAACCCTATTATAAGAATAAATATCTTAAAATAGGGTATTTATTTTATCAGGAGGAGATTTTTTATGATACAAAAAAGAAAAGATTTAGTAACTATGGGTGGAAACCCTTTAACTTTAATAGGTGATGAAGTAAAAGTAGGAGATAAGGCAAAAGATTTTATAGCATTAAAAGAAGATTTAAGTGAGTATTCACTAAGAGATGCTGGAGATAAGGTGAAGATTATATCAGTAGTACCATCTTTAGATACAGGAGTGTGTGAATTTCAGACAACTAGATTTAATGAAGAAGCTTCTAATTTAAAAGATGTAGAAATTCTAACGATATCTGTAGATTTGCCCTTCGCCCAAAAAAGATTTTGTGAAGTAAAAAATATAGATAAGCTTATAACTTTATCTGATCATAGAGATTTGGACTTTGGAATGAAATATGGATTTGTGCTAGAGGAAGTAAGGCTTTTATCCAGAGGGATAGTAATTCTTGATAAGGACAATACTGTTAGATATGTTGAATATGTAAAAGAAGTTACACAACATCCTGATTATGATAAAGCTCTAGAAGAAGCTAAAAAATTAGTTTAAAAATAAAAATTCATATAAAATCCTTTTTATTAATTTTTTACTAGGATAATAAAGATTTTAATAAGCAAAATATTAATATGGTAAAAATATTAATAGAAGGAGAATTTAAATGTCTAACAAGCCAAAACCAGATGATAGAAGTGACAATGTAGATAAAATACAATTCAATATTGATAATACAATTAAAAATTATAATGAAACAAAAGAAATGATTGAAAAAACAGATGATGAAAAAGCTAAACAAGATTTAATTGAAAAAAACAAGAGAAGACTAGAATCTCTAAGTGGAATGAAAGAAGAAATAAAAGATGAGGCATCAGCAAAAGAAAATAGGCTGAAATAATAAAAGATAAGAATCTTTCAAATTGAAAGGTTCTTATCTTTTTATCTATATTAATAATATAAAAAATTCAAGTGGCTAGATCAATTCTTATGGGAAAACATAAGTATAAAGGAATATTTGAGACAAATTTCCTAGTTTATGATATACTACTGGATACTCACATAGATAATACTTTTTTATTTTTATCTATGTGGGTAAATTTTATAAAAAATTAGAAAGGTAAGGGAGATTTATGCAAAGAAATACAAATTTAGGGGAAGGTAAAGTAAGTTCTTTATTATTAAAATTATCTCTTCCAGCTATTATAGCTCAGCTGGTAAACTTACTTTACAATATAATCGATAGAATATACATAGGTAGAATGGCAAATGGAGAAATTGCAATGGCAGGTGTAGGAGTTGCTTTTCCCATTATCATTATAGTGTCTGCCTTTAGTGCACTTGTAGGAATGGGAGGAGCCCCTTTAGCTGCTATTAAAATGGGGGAAGATGATAATGATGCTGCAGAGCATATACTTAGTAATAGCTTTTCAATTTTAATCTTATTATCTATTGTAATAACTTCTTTTGTATTGATATTTAAAGAGCAGATTTTATTATTATTTGGTGGAAGTGAAAACACTATTGGATATTCCTTAGATTACTTAACAATTTACATACTTGGGACTATATCTGTTCAAATGGCTCTAGGGATGAATCCTTTTATAAATACACAAGGCTTTGCTAGAATAGGTATGATGACTGTAATGATAGGGGCTATTATAAATATAGTTTTAGATCCTATATTTATATTTGCTTTAGACATGGGAGTGAAAGGAGCAGCACTTGCAACTATAATAGCTCAGTCAGCTTCTGCTATATGGGTACTTAAATTTTTATTTGGAGAGCATAGTAAACTAAAGATAAGAAAAAAATATTTAGTTCCTAAATGGAGTATTGTAAAAAATACCATAACTCTTGGAATATCTCCATTTATTATGCAGGCTACAGAGAGTTTGGTACTAATTTCGTTAAACAATATGCTTATGCTTTATGGAGGAGATTTGGCAGTAGGGGCAATGACTATAATGAGCAGTATTATGCAGATTATCTTACTTCCAGTAGTTGGCCTTACTCAAGGAGCTCAACCTATTATAAGTTACAATTATGGAGCTAAAAATTTAGACAGGGTAAAACATACGTTCAAACTACTCTTTATAATTGCAATTTCATATACTTCTATTATGTGGTTGCTACTTATGACAGTTCCAGAAATGTTTGTATCTATATTTAACAATGATCCTGCTCTTATGGAAATAGCTACTTGGAGTATAAAGATATATTTTGCAGGTATACTTTTGTTTGGAGCACAGATGGCCTGTCAGCACACTTTTTTAGCTTTAGGTAGAGCTAAGATATCACTTATATTAGCTTTACTTAGAAAGGTAGTCTTACTTATACCATTAATCTTTATACTTCCTAATTTTATAGAAGACAAATTATTTGCAGTATTACTTGCAGAACCTATTGCAGATATAGTTGCTGCAATAGTAACTACCATATCTTTTAGCATATTTTATAAAAAGACTTTAAACATAGAAAATAAAATTTAAAAAAGGATGACACCTGAAATAGTGTCATCCTTTTTCTATCCTTTGATCTAAAAGCTTATACAAATCCTACAAAATTGGGTATAATATAATTTGACTATAAATTATCTAATGAGGAGATATTATGCTTTTTATAATAGATATGCAAAATAATTATTTAGACTCTAAGGCAAAAGAAACCTATATACAGGGGTCACAAGATTTAGTTCCAGGGATTATAGAAAAGATTAAAGATTATGAGCAAAGGGAATCCAAAATCTTTTATACCCTAGATATATATACTGAAAAGTTTAAGACAAGGGATCATAATTTAAAAAATATAGAAAAAAAAGAAAAAGTAGCAGACTCAAAAGAGAAGTGGGGATCTAGCTTATTTCAAGTTTTGCAGCCTTATGTATTAAACTCTGAATGTCTTAAAAAGAGCTATTATGCACTTTCACCAGATGGAGTTTTAAGTATACAAAAGAAGCTTAATAGTGGAGAAAATAAAATTAGAGAGATAGAATTTGTAGGGGTAGAAACTCATATATGTGTTTTAGCAAATGCAATCTCTATGCAGAGTGCTTTTCCAGATGCACAGATTATAATAGATGCTAATTTATGTATGAGTAGAGATAAAGAGGATCACGAAAGAGCATTAGAAGTTATGGAAAAGTTGGGAATGAAAATTAGGAGGTAAATAGATGAAATTAGAAAGAGAAAAACTAGAGAAGATAACAGAAGGACTTTTAGAATGGATAAAGATGAGTATGGAAAGTTCTGGAGGTAAAAAGGCAGTAATAGGGATTTCTGGAGGTAAAGATAGTTCAGTTGTAGCAGCTTTATGTAAAGAAGCCCTTGGAGGCGAAAATGTTATAGGAGTTCTTATGCCTGATGGAGTACAAAAAGATATATCTTATTCTAAAGAGATATGTGAATTTTTAGATATAAATTGTGTCACAGTAAATATAGAAGGAATAACATCTGCTTTTAGTAATTCATTAGAAGGTATAGATAAAAGTTTATTAGGAGAAATATCTATGCAAACTAAGTTAAATACACCTCCTAGAGTGAGAATGACCCTTTTATATGCCATAAGCCAGTCAATAGATGATGCCAGAGTGATAAATACTAGTAATATTTCTGAGGACTGGATAGGTTATGCCACTATATATGGAGATACTGCAGGGGCTTTTTCTCCCTTGGGCATGCTTACAAGTGATGAGGTAGTTGAAATAGGTGAGTTTTTAGGTATTCCAGATAAGTTTATATTTAAAGATCCTAGTGATGGACTTACAGGGAAAACAGATGAAGATGTCTTTGGATTTTCCTATGAGGTATTAAATAGATATATAAGAGAAGGAATAATAGAAGATGAAGATATAAAGAAGAAGATTGATAAGATGAATAGATATAGTCGTTTTAAATTTTTACCTATACCTATGTTTAATCCAAAATTGTCAATTAAAGCAGAGGATGAGTATAATATATATAAACATAAGTAGACTAAGGTATCTCTCCATAGGCTGGGATAAACCCTCTTGTCATTTGAAATGGAGAAATCTATTTTTGAATTTGATTGTAGATTAGATATGGTTTTTCTTGGGTATGATGAGTTTATCAATAGCTATAGGAGGTGAAATTTATGATAAATTGGTTATCCCAGTTTACACCTGTTACACAAGCTTTTATAGGGACTATGTTTACATGGGGTGTGACAGCTCTTGGGGCTAGTTTAGTATTTTTCTTTAAAAAGATAAATAAAGATGTTCTAAATGGAATGCTTGGGTTTGCGGCAGGAGTTATGATTGCTGCAAGTTTTTGGTCACTTTTAGCTCCAGGAATTGAGATGGCAGAGGAATTAGGTCAAACTCCTTGGCTAACTGCTGCCATAGGATTTTTAGGAGGCGGATTATTTTTATTTGCAGTTGATAAACTATTACCTCATTTACATAGAGGTATGAAGACATCGCAAGCTGAAGGGATAAAGACTAGTTGGCAGAGAAGTGTACTTTTAGTATTGGCCATCACTCTACACAATATTCCAGAGGGATTAGCTGTAGGTGTAGCTTTTGGGGCTGTAGCTTATGGTCTTCCATCGGCAACTATAGGGGGAGCAATAGCCTTAGCAGTAGGTATAGGACTTCAAAACTTCCCAGAGGGAGCGGCAGTTTCAGTTCCATTAAGAAGAGAAGGATTTTCTAGAAAGAAAGCATTTTTATATGGTCAGGCTTCAGGAGTAGTTGAGCCAATATCAGGAGTTATAGGAGCTTTAGCAGTTACATCTATGCGCCCTATACTTCCATATGCCCTTACCTTTGCAGCAGGTGCCATGATATATGTAGTAGTAGAGGAACTAATACCAGAAGGTAAGGAAATAGAAGAGGGAGGACATTCGGATATTGCAACCCTTGGAGTTCTAGCAGGGTTTACAGTAATGATGATCTTAGATGTAGCCTTAGGATAAAATAAGAAAAGATTTATTGGTGATTTTTTAAAATACAACAGCCTTTATAAAGGCTTATATAGATGATTTAAATTGGGAAGAACTAAAAAATGATAAATAGATTCTAGAATCTACTTATCATTTTTTTAGTTTTAATTTCTATTTAGTGATTTTCATATTCTATGTTCTAAACTTCTATTACCAGAGTCCTTTGCAAGTTTTCTAAGATTTAACACCTGATCTTCACGGCCAAGTACTATAAGAGTGTCCCCTATATTTAGTATTTCGTTAGAGTTAGGATTAAACACAAGATCTGAAGTTCCATTTTTTTTGATTGCTAAAACTATAAGCCCAGTTTTTTCAGGAATTTTTACATCTTTTAAAGTTTGACCTGATATTTCAGCTTCTTTTTCAATAACTACATCTTCTAGGTCTAGAATCACATCCCCTGCATGAGTTACTACATCAAGAAAAGATATAACTGTAGGTCTAAGCATAAGAGATGCCATTCTACTTCCACCTATTTCATTAGGAGATATAGTATTATTTGCACCTGCTCTTTTTAACTTTTCACTTGCATTTTTTTCTACAGCTCTAGATACTATATAAAGGTCTTTATTCATTTCACGAGCAGTTAAAACAGTGTATACATTATCAGCATCTTTTTTTAGGGAAGATATAAGTCCCTTAGCATATTGAATTCTCGCCTTATTCAATGTATATTCCAATGTAGCATCACCATGGATTGCAAATATCTTTTGATCCATTAAATCGCTCACTTTATTCTCATCACTTTCTATCACAATAAAGGGAACTTTACTTCTTTGAAATTGTTTTATTGCATTTGTCCCTGTCTCCCCTGCACCACATAAAATATAATGATCCTTTAAATCCTCTATTTTTGACTCCATTTTTCTTCTCCTCCAAGCTTTTTTAAGATCTCCTTCTAAAAATGAGGATACTATACTAGTAAATAAATATCCTACAGTTCCTAGGCTTAAAAATATGATAAACATTGAAAAAAACTTAGCTTCAGTGTCCATGACACCTACTTCTTGATATCCAACTGTAGAGATGGTTATTACTGTCATATATAAAGCATCTACAAAGCTTAAATCAAGTAAATATTTATAGCCTATAGTGCCTGTGAATATAAGAGTGATCAAAATCCCAATTATAGGGGTTAATTTGTCTTTTGATTTCATGATTTACCTCGTATTTATATTTTAAATAATTGTATCAAAAAAAGATGATATAGTAAATAAATTAAATTATGCAATTTTAAAAGCTGAATTACTACTGTACTAATATGCCTTAATATGAATATTTATCCAGTGAATTAGTTTGAAATTTTCTCAAACTATTCAAGCTCTTTAATTCAAAGAAGAACATTACAAGTAAATGTGAAGAAGTGTCAAAGTGCTGTGTTTTGTAGTCTGTAGTATACTTTCCAACAAGCCTGTTTAAAACATTACCAATAATTACCATATTATTTTATTAAAAAATATTTTATTATTATTTATATAAATGAAATATGTTAAGTAAAAAATTTCAACAAAATGATGTAAGGAGTGAAAGGGTGATATTATGTCTTATTTAAGATTGATTAGAGATAAGATGCAGAATTTAGCAGAGACTGTAGCATCTGTCCTAAATATAGAAGTAGCTATTGCAGATAAAAATCTTACTAGAATTGTAGGTACTGGAAATTTTCATATGAGATTAGAAGAAAGCTGTGCAGAGGATTCTCTATTTGCAAAGGTGGTAGAATCTGGAAGTCCAATAATAAATTTAAACAAAAATGAAAATTGCATAGATTGTTCTAATTCCAAGGATTGCCCTGAGTTTGCCAATATGTCTCATGCTATCAAGGTAAATGGAAATATAATAGGAGTCATAAGCTTTGCCTCCTTTGATGATAGACAGGCTAATATGATGAGGATTAAAAAAGATGAATATTATAATATGTTGAAACAAACAGCAGCTATGGTAGAACGAGAGATACTAAACATAACTATTACCAATAAATTTAAAAGAAATATTGCTGAAGTCAACGAAATCATAAATTGCTTAAATAAAGGAATTATAATATTAAATTCAGATAATCAAATTATACATATAAATAGTAAGGCGCTACAGGCATTGAATATAAATATTTCTGAACAGAAAATTGTAGAAAAGGATATAAGGAAATTTATAGAAAATATAAAATTACAAGATACGGGAAATGATGATGTAGTTGGTTGTTGGAGTATACATGGGAAGGATATGAGAGTAATATATAATATCGATAATATAATAATAGGTGATAATGAATCATCATCTGTGATAAGTTTTGATATTATGAAAGATATTATAAATATTGCCAAGACATATGAAAACAAGGGAAAAATATATTTTTCAAATATTGTGGGGAATAGCAATTCTATTTTGAAGGCGATAAATAAATCAAAAATAGCAGCAAATACTGACTCCACTATATTGATGCAGGGAGATAGTGGTACAGGGAAGGAGTTATTTGCCAGGTCTATACATAATGAGAGTTATAGAAAGGACGGTCCATTTGTTCCTATAAATTGTGCAAGCATACCAGAAAACCTTATAGAATCGGAGTTGTTTGGATATGAAAAGGGAGCTTTTACTGGAGCAAATCCTAATGGGAAAAAAGGCAAGATAGAATTATCTCATAATGGGACCCTATTCTTAGACGAAATAGGGGATTTGCCACTATATTTACAGACTAGGCTTCTAAGAGTCTTACAGGAAAGAAGTATTGATAGATTAGGTGGAGAAAATTCTATAGATGTAAATATCAGAGTCATATCTGCTACTAATAAAGACCTTATAAAGCTAATAAATGAAAATAAATTTAGATTGGACTTATTCTATAGATTAAATATTATTCCCATAGAACTTCCATCCTTAAAAGATAGAGAAGAAGATATATTTTTATGTTCAGAATATATTCTTAAAAACCTTTGTGATAGGATGAATAAAGAGAAAAAGACTTTATCACATGAAGTAAAGATTTTATTTAGAAATTATGATTGGCCTGGAAATATACGAGAACTTGAAAATATCTTAGAACATGGGGTATGTTTTTCTAAAGATAGATATATTGAGGTAGGAGATCTACCCAAATACTTTCTTAAGGGAGGTTTAAATTTAAATATCAAAGAAAAAAACATTGTTGATGATAATTTTACTTCTATTGAAAAAAATAAAGTTTAGAAGAACTAAAAATGGAGTTTGAAAAAAGCATTATCAATGACTTGATTGATAGATATGGAAATACAATGGAGGGGAAAAAGGTAGTTGCAGAAAAATTAAATATTGGACTTACTACTTTATATAGGAAAATTAACGATTATGAAAAATAATTTTCATAAACGGAAGTGAGATTTTAATTTATGAAAAGATATAATATGTTTTTAAAAACATATTATATCTTTTTTTATTTATATCTATATTAAGAAAAGAGTAGAAATTGGGAAATTAAAATTACTAAATTAAAAAATAACTAAAACTATAAAACTTGGCATGGAAATTGCTATATATAATAATTAGCATAATAAATTAGACATTATGGAGAAAGGAGAGAAGTGTAAAGATGGTAAGTGGCAGTATGGAAATCAATTATTCTGAAAAATTATTAGAAACTCTTATCAAAGGTGTAAAACCAGCTTTAGGTTGTACAGAACCCGTAGCAGTTGGTTTATCTGTAGCTAAGGCCTATGAAGCGATAAAAGGTGAGGTAGAAAGCATAAAGGTAAAGGTAAGTCCAAATATTTATAAAAATGGAATGGGTGTTGGAATTCCAGGCACTAAGGAAATAGGCTTGATATTTGCGGCAGCACTAGGAGTTACCTGTGGTGATCCTAATTTAGGATTTGAAGTATTTAGACCTGTAAATGATGAGGCTATTTCAAAAGCAGAGGTATTGGTAAAAGAAAATAAAATCAGTGTAGAGTTAGAGGAAACAAAGGGAAACTTTTATATTGGAGCAGAGATTAGTACGGATAATGGTAAAGGACTTTGTATAATTAAGAACACTCATATAAATATTGTATATGTTGAGGCGAATGGCAAAGTACTATTTGAAAAGGAAGAATCTCAAAAATCAGGATCTATAAATAATGATTATCTAAAGGATATTACATTACAGGATATTAGGGATTTCGTAGAAGGTATTCCATATGAAGATATTAAATTTTTACTTGAAGGTGTCAAGTTAAATATGAATATTGCAAAAGTGGGACTTGAAGAAAAACCAGGACCTGGATTAGGTGCTGCAATGAATCAATTGATGTCTGATGGTATAATGCAAAAAGATGTTATAAATGAAGCTAGAATACTTACTTCTGCTGCCTGTGATGCTAGAATGGCAGGGATAAATATGCCAGTTATGAGTAGTGCGGGTAGTGGTAATCACGGTATCACAGCTATTATTCCACCTGCTGTCATATGTGAACATATGGAATGTGATGATGAAAAATTAGCTAGGACATTGGCATTTAGTCACTTAACTACAGCTTATATAAAAATATTTACAGGTGGATTATCACCAGTATGTGGATGTGCAGTAGCAGCTGGTATAGGTGCATCAGCATCAGTAACTTGGGCTCTAGGAGGAACTAATGAGCAGATAGGAGGAGCTATCAAGAATATGGTAGGGACTCTTGCAGGAATGGTATGTGATGGAGCAAAAGGAGGATGTGCATTTAAACTTTCTACAGCAGCATCAGAGGCTATTATTCAGGCAAAACTTGCAATGGCAAATGTAGTTATCAATAATCTAGATGGTATTATCAATCCAGGAGTTGAAGAGACTGTCAATAGTCAGTGAAAATGTCACCTAAAAGTATAAAGCTTTATTCAATGAAAATGTCACTATTAGTATTTAGAAGAATCGCATTTATTCCACGCTCCTATTGACATGGGGCCCCTAACCCCTCTGGACACCCATCTATGTCGAAAATAATCTGTAGCAGTCGGTATTTCCGCCTCAAGATTTTACCAGAGGGGTCTACCCCATATCAATAGGCTTTCGCGGCATAAACGATTAAATACTTGTATTTATGAATTTCCAATTTAAAATAGGCATAAGAAAATAAACCCTTGAAAAAGAGCCTTAAAATGAAGTATGATATTCTAAAGAGTAAATCTCTTTACCCCCATGCCCTAGTGGAGTTGAACAATCCTTTTAAGATCTCATCGATCTCTGTATCTGGTTCATACAGACTGTTCTCTCTATAGGGTATGGTTTTTTTATCTAAATCTACCCTCCAAGGATGATTTTTAGATGGTTTAGCTTTACAAATCTTTTCCTTAGGATGATGAGAAATTGCCTTTTTAGGTCGTTCCTTCAACTCTCTTGTATCGTAAACTAGACCTGAATACATAGCTTTCACTCCAATTTTATCGCTAGTCAAAACGGTTAATTTAGCTTTTGGTAATGCACTAGATTTTTTATCATTTTTCACAATTTGATAATACTTTCCACCATAAGAAAAAGCAGAACCTTCAATAATAGTGCGCTCTTGTTTAATACAAAGAATATAATCAAGATTAATACTAGAATCTAAACTTCTAAATGCAGAAGTACTATCTTCAGGAGAAACCCCAAATTTTTTGTTGTACTTAATCATAAACTCAGATAAAAAAGAATTAGCCTGTTCAATAGTTTTAATACCATGTATTTTAAATTCTACAGGTAATCTACTTTGAAGAGTACCCCATAGCCTTTCAATTCGGCCCTTAGCTTGTGGAGAATATGCCTTGATAGTATTAATACCTAACTCCTCCATAGCCCTACCAAACTGAGTTAAATTAACAGTTTTTCCTTCTAATTGATCCTCAATAGATAATTTATCATAATTACGAGGCACAAATACTGCATGACGATCGCAATAAAGACTAGTAGGAATACCATGATTAGAAACTATTTGTCTAACTATCTCAAAATACCCTTCCATACACTCATTAGGAGTAAAATAAAGAGCTAGAATTTCGCCAGTAGCATCATCAATAGCACCATGAATATCAAAAGAATCACCACCAATAATCCACTTATGTGGCGAAGCATCAATTTGAACCAACATTCCTTTTTGAGGTTTTCTTTTTCTGCGATAGTGAACCCTTCGCTTACGATGTTTTTTAGGGCTTTTAATACCAGCCTTAGTTAAAATTCTATGCACAGTAGGATAACTAATTATTATACTTTCATGTTCTTCTATTAACTCATGAAAATGATTAAAATTAGCTTCTTTGTACTTTGTTTGTTTCAGTTTAACAATTAAATTCTTAATATCATCCGTTGTAGCATGCTTTGGCTTTCTACCTCTATTTTTATGGATAATGAACCCAGGTCCTTCACTCTTAACTCCCTTCTTTAACCTTAATACTTGCCGTTCACTTAAGTTCAAAAGTTCAGCAGCTTCACGAATAGTTAATACTTCATCAATAGTTTGATTGATGACTCTAAGCCTAGAGATTTCTTTTTGTGTCATATTAAATATTTCCTTTCTCATACTGACATTTTATCAGAATAATTTTAATATGACATTATCATAGAATAACTACACCAGGAGTTGAAGAGACCATAAAGAATCTTGGACAATTCTGTAATGGTGGAATGAAAAATGCTGATAAAGAAATTATTGATATTATGTTAAAAAATAAGTAGGAGTTAAACATTGGTAACTAAAATTAATGATAAAAAAGTCGCCAATTTCTAGTGTCATATTAAGGGCCAACCTAACAATCCATAGAAAAGACGACTAAAACAATTATACCACTTAATGGAAGAAATAATAACTTTTTTACAAAAAATTTAAAAGATATAAAAAACTATAGGTATCCAAATTTAAAAACTCAAGATTTTGTTATTTTTGTTAAGTATAGAAGTTGGATATCTATAGAATAGGATAACGTTATAGTAAATAGATGAAAATATTTAGGATTTATATATTAAATTAAATAACATAATAACTATTGGAGGAGTTGTAATGGAAATTAACAAGAATGTGAAGGGCAAAAAAAGTTCAAATTATATGCTAGAAAAAGTACTAATTGTTTTAATAATACTTTCCATAGCTTATTTTGCAGTTTATAAAGTTTGGATAGGGGCAGAAACTCTTGATACAGCTTCGGCTTTCATGTTGATGGCAATTTGCATAGTTATAGGGGAAATTTTTTCAACTAAAACAAAAGCTTCAATCCCATCAATGTTTATAAGTGCAGTATTATTTGTCGCAGGATTTTGGACTTTCTTTCCAAAGGATATTTTAGTATTGGGAGGAGTAGCTCCAAATTTACCTACACTTTTAGTTATGATGATGGTAGTACATTTAGGTACAATGCTTGATATTGATGAGCTTAAATCCCAATGGAAAACTGTAATTATAACACTAGCTGGAATGCTGGGAATAATGGTCGTAGTTATAACACTAGGTGGATTTATTTTAGGATTTGAAAAAGCAGCTATTGCAGCGCCACCACTTACAGGTGGATTTGTAGCAGCATTGATGATGCAACAAATTGCTGAAGGAAATGAGCATTTATTTGTTCTAGCTATGGCTGTTTATGTGTTACAAGGATTTGTTGGATATCCATTAACAAGTATATGTTTGAAAAAAGAGAGTAAGAATATACTTTCCAAATATAGAAAAGGTGAATTAGTAATAGATGAAAAGTTAGAAATAAGTGGAAAAGAAAAGAAACCAAAGCTTATTTCCATGGTTCCAGATCAATACAAAAGTGATACATTTATATTGTTACAGATGATTGTATTGGTGGTTGTATCAGGATATCTAGAAAAACTTTCAGGTGGATATATATCTAAATTTGTTTGGGCACTATTAGTTGGAGTATTATCAGCAGAATTTGGACTTATTGAGGTAAAGCCGCTTGAAAAATCAAAGAGTTTAGGATATGTATATACAATTATAATGATGTTTGTCTTTGCAGGACTAAATAGTATAACACCTGCTAGTTTGGGACAACTTGTAAAAGATTTTGCTGTTTTAATAGGACTAGCTACTGCTGGTATTGCAGCTTTTGCAATACCAATTGGACGTAAATTAGGAATGAGTACAGCAATGTCTTTCGCCCTTGGACTTGGTAGTATTGCAGGAGGATTTCCAGCAAGTTATGTATTAAGTGTTGAGGCAGCTAGGGTTTCAGCATCAAATGATGAGGAATACAAAATTCTTGAAGATCATCTACTTCCTAAGACACTAGTTTCAGGTTTTGTAAGTGCAACTTCAGGTTCAGTACTAATAGCAGGATTAGTAATTAGCTTATTTTTCAAATAGATTAAATTAAAAGGGTGATTTTATGGATTTAGGCTTAAAAAATAAGATTGTAGTAGTTACTGGTGGAAGCAAAGGAATAGGATTAGCTGTAGTAAAAGAATATTTAAAAGAAGGTTCAAAGGTTATATTTTGTGCAAGGAATCAAACTTCAATTGATCTAGGGATTGAGGAAGTAAAAAATCTTGGCTCTGTTGAAGGATACAAATTAGATATGACCAATGAAGAAGAGGTTTACAAGTTTGCAGAGTAGTGAAAAATAAATACTCAGTGATAGATATATGGATTAATAATGTTGGAGCCATAGGTGACAAAGAGGGCGATATTTATACTGAAGATGAAATTGACTTTGTCTATAATGCATGTTTTAAATCAACAGTATTTGGATGTCAAGCAGCATTTAAGCATATGAAAGAAAGAGGAGGTAGCATAGTAAATGTGAGTTCCTTAGCTGCAAGATGTCCCTCAGCAGGTAGGAGTACTCTATATGGACCTATGAAGGCTGCTATAAACAACCTAACCATAACATTTGCGGCTGAATTTGCAGCAAATAATATTAGAGTAAATGGAATTATGCCAGGGTTTACGTTGACTGAATTAGTTAAAAATAGAATCAGTGAAGAAGAATTAGAGTTTAATATGAATGGAACTTTATTAAGAAGATTAGCAGAACCAGAGGAAATAGCTAAACCAATAGTATTTTTATCAAGCGATGCTGCAGGCTATATGATGGGCACAGTAATTGAAGTGTCTGGTGGAAGAAGCATCACTTTAAACCCAATGTATTGTTACAACAAATAGTTAATATCCATCCTAAATAATTGTAAAAAGGATAAATAAATAATTCTAAAAAGGAGAGATTAAGATGAATGAAAATAAACTTATGGAAGAAAAGAGAGATTTAGTTAGAGGTGCTATTGAACACAGAGCAACATGGATGGCTTTGATGTTTTTAGAAGCAAAAAAAGAGGGTTATGATGCAGAAAAGATAACTAGAGCAGCAATAAGAAAAACTGGATTAATGCAAGGAAAACAAATAAAAGAAGCTTTAGAAAACAGTGAAGATATAACACAATTTCAAGAGTTTTTCTTAAATCCTATAGTAGCACAAGTTTTTGCAATTGATTTCAAAGAGATAAAGTCAGAAAATCTTCATATCGAATTCAATTATTGTGCATTAGTAGAGGGATGGAAGAAGTTAGACTTAGATAGTGAAACAATTGAGTTATTATGTGATATCGCAATGGATGGAGATAGAGGAATAGCTGAAGCTTTAGGATATAAATTTGAGCTAGGTGATACAATTGCTCAAAAATGTAAGACATGTAACATTAAATTTCATAAATAAATATTAGTACTATTTGACAAAATTTGGGATGGTTATAATAAATAAAATAGTATATATATAAATGATAGGATACTTCCAAAGTGGACAGTTTAATTAAACTGTTTACTTGGAGGTATTTTTTATTGGAGAAAACTACAGCTCGAGAGCATTGAATAGTTTAAAAAATGGCTTAGAAGAAATCGTAATATTTTTATAAAAAAACATATATTTTTCATATATTTTTTTAATTTTATATAGTAAAGTTTATAGGTAGATACTGATAACAACTATCAATAGGAAATTTGAAATAGTGAGGAGTATATTATGATAGATTATGTAATTATTGGGATAATTCTAACATCTGTAGTATTTTCCATGAGACATATAATAAACAAGAGAAAGCAAGATGGATGTGCTAGTTGTTGTGGGGGCGACCACTCTAAAGTTAAAGAATATAAATAAAATTCTACAAAACACTGTGTATTTTTATATACAGTGTTTTATTATTTAATAGTTTTTTGGGTATAAATATGTTATGATATATCATATACATAAGGATAGGGGGTATGGGTATGTTTGGTGCAGATGTTTCTATTCCATTAGCTTTTGGTGCTGGGTTTTTGTCCTTTTTTTCTCCTTGTATATTACCTTTGATACCTGCATATATAATGTATATCACAGGAGTAAGTGTAGAAGAAGATTTAAAGAAGAAGAGATTATCAGCTCTCATAAAGACATTGGGGTTTGTATTAGGATTTACTATAATATTTATTATAATGGGTAGTTCAGCAAGTTTTATAGGGAAGATATTCATAAGAAATAAAGAGATATTTTCTAAAATAAGTGGAATAATTATAATAATATTTGGATTAAATATGATGGGGATTTTAAATTTTAAATTTATAAATATAAATAAAAGAGTAAAAGCTCCAAAGAAGATGACTCATTGGTTTAGTTCTATACTTATGGGAATGGCCTTTGCAGCAGGTTGGACCCCTTGCTTTGGACCAGTTTTAGCCTCTATATTAATATATGCAGGTGGAACTGCTACAGTTTCAAAGGGAATATTTCTTCTTTTAGTATACTCAATAGGTATGGGGATTCCATTTATACTTACAGCTCTATTTATAAATGTATTTGTAAAGTTCATGGAGAAGGCTGAAAAAATGTTAAAATATTTACCCATTATAAGTGGTGTGATAATGGTAATATTTGGATTGTTGATATTTTTCAATAAGGTAATAAATATAAGTAGATTACTGATTTAGGAGGTTGATTATGAAAAATAAATGGTTAATAATTTTATTGGGAGCTATAGTTATAGTAGGTGGAATTTACTTTTTAACAAGTAGAGACCAAAATTCAGATATCCCAGATAATGTGGGAGATAATCAGCAAGAGGGATCAGAAGATATAGATGACTCTGAAGCTCCTGAGGAACCAGTAGATTCTCAATTTGTAGAAGGTCAAGATATAGCAGTGGGAAAGCCTGCACCTGATTTTAATTTTGAAGATAAAGATGGTAAACAAATAACACTGAAAAACTTAGAGGGAGAAGAGGTTAGTCTTCAAGACTATAAAGGTAAAATTGTACTCCTAAACTTTTGGGCTACTTGGTGCACTTGGTGTGATGTGGAAATGCCAGATTTAGATAAATTAGACAAAGAAAATGATGATCTAGTAGTTTTAGCAGTAAATTTTCAAGAAGATGAAGATATGGTTCAAAAATATATACAAGATGGTGGATATGACTTTGAAGTTGTACTTGATTTAGAGGGAGAAATCTCTAAGAAGTACCTAATAAGCTCTTTCCCTACATCATATTTTCTAGATAAAGAGGGAGTTTTATTGGGAGGAGTACCTGGTATGATGGAATACGAACAAATGGAAGAAGTATTATCGGCAGTAAGAGAAAATATAGAATAAATGGAAAAGACAAGATACTATTCTTGTCTTTTTCATTTATTAGGAAAGTTTTATTTTTATCTTTTATAAATTAGAGATTATAATATGTGCATTTTTAAAAAAGCTATATCTGGAACTGAAAAATAAGTCGAAATATGGGGGAATTTCATTACTTAGTGTAAAATTACATTGGGGAAAATAATCAAAAATAAAATAAGAGCATTCCAAGATATGATAGTATATAGGTGTCCAAACCAAATACACATATAAAAGGAGATGCTCTTATGAATACAATTATACAACAAATTGTAGAAAAAATCATTGAAAGTACAAATAAAAACTTAGAAATAGTATTAAAAGAAGGAAAAGGAATATCAGACTTTGCAATAAATATAAAAAATACACTAAATGAAGTAGGAGTAGATCTAGTTTCTGGGGCGTTAGAAGAAATAGATAAAAGGGTAAAAGAAGATATTAATAGAAAACAAGACTGGATTGTAAAAAGTAAAGATAATGTAAAAAGTTTAGGGACAATATTTGGAGAAGTTAAATACAAAAGGACATATTATGAAAATAAGAAAACAGGTGAATACAAATATTTATCAGATGAAATGCTAGGAATAAAAGCACATGATAAGATAGATACATTAATGAAATCAAAGCTTGTAGAAGAATCAATAGATTCCTCTTACAGAAAAAGTGGAATTCAAGCTAGTGACAATCTAGATATAACAGGTCAAACAGTAATGAATACAATTAGAGAACTTGATGTTGTAGAAAACAATGTAATTCCAATAAAGAAAAGAAATAATGAAATAAAGCTTTTATACATTGAAGCTGATGAAGATCATGTAGCTCTTCAAGTAGGTAAATGTATAGAACCAAAGCTTGTTTATGTTCATGAAGGAAGAGAAAAAGTAAGTAAAGATAGATACAGATTGATAAATAAGAGAGTATTTAGTGGAGTATATAAATCAAGTGAAGATCTATGGCTGGAAGTAGCTGATTACATAGATGAAGCTTATGATATGGATAAAATAGAAAAGATATATCTTTCAGGAGATGGTGCAAGCTGGATAAAACAAGGAGTAGGATGGATAAATAAGTCTGTATATGTATTAGATAGATTTCATTTATCCAAGTATGTAAAGAAAGCTACAGCTCATTTACCACATATAACACATCCCCTATGGAATTATATAAATAGATTAGAGATAGAAAATGTTAAAGAGCTTTTTAAAATAATATTAGAAGAAACAGAAACAGATACAAAGAAAGAATCAGTTAAAGATTCAAAGAGATATATTTTAAACAACTGGGAAGGGATTAAAAATCAGTATAACGATGATTATATAGGCTGCAGTGCAGAAGGTCACATAAGTCATATATTATCAGATAGACTAAGTTCTAGACCTCTTGGATGGTGTGAAGTTGGAGTCAATCAAATGTCAAGATTGAGGGCTTTTAAGGCTAACGGTGGAAATGTATATGAACTATTTAATCAGAGAAGAAAACAGCAGTTAAAAAAAGAAAGAATACTAAAATTAGAAAAGAGAAATATTAGTAAAAAAATAATATCTAAAACAGCAAATGAGGTTATTGGTAACATACCTCTATTAGCTGATGGTAGAAATACTGGCTTAAACACTATACTTAAGTCCTTTAGAGGAGCCTAAGTTTAATACATAAATATATGAAGATGCTTTTATTTATAAAACCCAAAGTAACTTGACACTATCATTTCATTATAACAGCTTTACAAATATTTAATTGTGAGTTAAAATATTATTGGATAAGATTGTTAGGTAATTGACAAACAATCTTATCCAATAATATCTAAAGGAGGATATAAAATGAAAAAATTTAAAAGAGTAGTTGCTACAATCGTTTGCTTAACATTAGTTTTAGGTATGTTAGCAGGTTGTTCTAAAGAAGATGTAGTTGATGGATCAAATACATCTGGAGAAGCAGAAAAAGGAATATTTACTCCTGGTAAGTACATAGGTGAAGGAACAGGATATGGTGGACCATTAGAAGTAGAAGTTGAAGTTGATGAAGATAAGATAATAGGTGTAAATGTTTTAGAACATAGTGAAACACCTAAAATATCTGATCTTGCAATAGAAAGAATTCCAGAAGCTGTAGTAGAGAATCAATCAATAAATGTTGATGCTGTTGCAGGATGTACAATTAGTAGTATGGGTATTAAGTTAGCTATAAAAGATGCACTTCAACAATCTGGTGTTGATATGGATTTAGTTAATAAAAAAGTTGAAAAAGAACCTATAACAAAGACTGATGAAGAAAAATCTGCTGAAGTTGTAATCGTAGGTGGTGGAGGAGCTGGACTATCAGCTGCTGTTAGTGCATTTGAAAGTGGTGCAAAATCAGTTATACTTATTGAAAAGATGCCTGCTTTAGGTGGAAATACAATACGTGCTGGTGGGGCATACAATGCAGTTAATCCTGAAAAACAAAAAGCTCAAGGTATAGAAGACTCAGTAGAAAAGCACTTCCAACAAACTTATGAAGGTGGACATAAGGTAGGTAATCCTGATCTTGTTAGGACATTAGTTGAAAATGCTATGGATGGAGTTTCATGGTTAGAAGGTTATGGATTAGAGTGGAACGAAAAAATAGGTTCAGTTGTTGGTTCTATGTGGAATAGATCAAATCAAACAGTAGAACCATTAGGAACTAGTTATATAGATGTATTAGAGAAAACAGCAAGAGAAAATGGATGTGAAATCTTATTAGATACAAAAGCAACAGAATTAATAGTAGAGAATGATAGAGTTATTGGAGTTAAAGCAGAAGGTATAGATAAGAACTATACATTAAAAGCTGAAAATGGTGTTATAATGGCAACTGGAGGATATGCTGCAAATAGCGAAATGCTAAGAGAATATTTATCTGACGGTATATACACTAAAGAAAACTTACCAGAAAAAATAACTTCAACTAATAATCCTGGTTTAACAGGTGAAGGAATTTTAATGGCAGAAAAAATTGGAGCAGAATTAATTGATATGAAACACATTCAATTACTTCCAATGCCAGGAGATAAATTTGGACCATCTATAAATGTTGAACATTCTTTCTTTATCAATAAAGAAGGTAATAGATATGTAAGAGAAGATGCTGGAAGAGATGAATTATGTTTAACTACTTTTGAACAAACAGATGGACAGTATTTTATGATTAATGACAGTAAAATAATCCCAGAAAATAGATTAACTCTTTCTGGTGAAAAATTAGATGTATTAATTGAAAAGGGAACAGTAGTAGAAGCAAATTCTATAGAAGAATTAGCTAAGGCAATAGGAGTACCTGAAGAAAATTTAAAAGCTACAGTAGAAAAGTTTAACTCCTATGTAGAAAATGAAAATGATCCTGAATTTGATAGAAAAGTATGGGGAGAAAAAATTGATCAAGCACCATTCTATGCAACTTTAAGATACCCTGCATTACACCACACTATGGGAGGATTAAAGATCAATACTAGTGCTCAAGTATTAGATGGCAATGATCAAGTTATCCCAGGATTATATGCAGCAGGAGAGGTAACAGGTGGTATCCACGGAGCTAATAGACTTGGTGGAAATGCTATAACTGATATAGTTGTATTTGGTAGAATTGCTGGTAAGTCAGTAATGGATAAATAATTGGTATATAATAGTTAATTTTAATTTAATAGGAAAGGGGTATAGCTAAAATGCTATACCCCTTTTTGTTATTCTTTAGTTTTATTTCTTTCTAACAGGAAAACAGCATTCTGTAACCCAATTATCAGGATTACTTTCAGTTGCAGGACTTACATGGTAAATATTAAACATTGGACCATCAAAGATATAATTATTATCTGATACCCAATGGGCAACTGCCTCATTTACAAAAGAAACCTGATCATAACTGCCTTTAAAAGTTACTGAGGCAATTAAGACTGAAGGGCGTTCCTTAAAATGTATATTACCTTCATTAGAATAATTTCCTTCAACAGATACTTGTACTTCAACGTCTACATTATCTTCTTTGTGCTCCTTATCATGGAAAATAGCTAAGGCATAGCATGGATTAGGATAAGAAACATTTTTATTAGTTAAAACTGGCATTAATTTATTCCATAACATACCCTCATCTTGATAAGATGGGATAATTTCACGAATACTTGCTACTTTCATCTTTGGAAATTCTTTTAATATAACAGAATATTTCATTTTATATTCATCCTTTCTTATTTGGTTTAGTGATGTTTCAAGTAATTGCAGTTGACGTAAGGAATTTTCATAGTTTTCAGTTATGATGTTTTTTTGTTCACTAAAAAATTCTTCTAGTTTTTTAGAATCTGATTCATAATTTAGTATTTCTGAAATTATAGCTATACTAAATCCCATTTGTTGTAAAGCAATAATAGTACAGGCAGTAGTTAATTGGGATTCATGATAATATCGGTAGCTAGTTATATCATCAATTTTAAAAGGCTTTAACAAATCTTTTTCATCAAAATATCTTAACATACGAATGCTTATTCTTGAAAGCTTAGAAAAATCACCTATTTTTAACATTTAATCACCTCATACATGTATGAATTTTGAGCTCAATAATATTATAAACTCTTCCATCGTGTAAGTGTCAAGGATAAATAAAAAAATATTAAAACAATATTTTTTATATTTAAGTTTTAAAACTAAAAGCCTAGGATCATGATGATCCTAGGCTTTTTCTTATACATTAAATCTAAATAAAACTACATCTCCATCTTCCATTACATAATCTTTTCCTTCAATTCTAACAAGACCTTTTTCTCTAGCAGTAGCCATGCTTTTATCACTATTCATAAGATCATCAAAAGATACTACTTCTGCCCTTATAAAACCTCTCTCCATATCTGAGTGGATTTTTCCAGCCGCTTGTGGAGCTTTGGTTCCTTTTTTAATAGTCCATGCACGGGTTTCCATTGGACCTGCTGTTAAAAAGCTCATTAGTCCAAGAAGACTATAGCTTGCTTGGATCAATTTATCTAGACCTGATTTTTCAAGACCTAAATCATTTAAAAATTCAATTCTCTCTTCTGGATCAAGTAGAGATATCTCTTGCTCGATTTGTGCACTAATGGTAACTACCTCTGCATTTTCTTCACTAGCTACTTTTCTAACTGCCTCTACATATTCATTATCTTCTCCAGATACTAAATCATCTTCTGATACATTTGCAGCATATATAATAGGTTTTGAGCTCAATAGATTAAAGGATCTAAATATCTTAGTCTCTTCCTCACTTAAGTCTAAAGTACGGATAGACTTGCCTTGCTCTAGTACTCCTAAGGCTCTCTCTATAAGATCGACCTCTGATTGAAGACTTTTATCTCCTTTAAGTGATTTTTTACTTCTTTCCAGTCTTTTTTCAAGAAGTTCAATATCAGAAAATATTAATTCTAAATTTATAGTTTCAATATCTCTTTCTGGATTTATAGATCCATCTACATGAACTATATCATCATTTTCAAAACATCTAACTACATGTACAATTGCCTCTACTTCTCTTATATGGGCTAAGAATTTATTTCCAAGTCCTTCTCCCTTACTAGCTCCCTTTACTAATCCAGCAATATCATAAAATTCGATTGCCGTTGGAAGAATTTTTTTTGAGTCATGAACCTTTGCAAGTTCTTCTAATCTTTCATCTGGGACTGCAACTACACCTACATTTGGCTCTATAGTACAAAATGGGTAATTTGCTGACTCTGCACCTGCCTGAGTTATGGCATTAAAAAGTGTACTCTTTCCTACATTTGGTAATCCTACTATTCCAAGTTTCATCTAATGTATCCTTTCTATTTTAAAGTATTTATCTATTTATTAAGCAATTAAAATCTTTGTTTTACAAGGATAAATTATACTATATATCTACCTTAGGTGCAAATAAAAGATTATGAAAATTTGGATTCAAGATGTAGGTCTCTATATTTTTTAGGAGTCATATTTTCATATTTTTTAAATACACAGCAAAAATAGCTTTGGCTATTAAAACCACATTCCATAGCTATATCTAGAATTGAAAGATTGGAATCTAAAAGAAAGCTTTTAGCCATTTCAACTCTAGTTTTATTTAAGTAGTCACTAAAGCTAGTATTTAAACATCTTGTGAATAAAAAGGATAGGTGGTTTTTACTAATATGTATGGATTTAGCAATATTCTCTAGATTTATATTTTTACTTGCATTTAAATGGATTAATTTAATTGCTTCATTTACTATACGATTTTCTGTCCTTTTTATCTTTAAAGATTGGGACTCTATATAAAAGGATATAATTCTTTCTCCTAATTTATATAGTTTATCTCTATCATGTGTATTTTCTATTTCTAAGAGAAATTTATTTTTATTTTGAAATCTCTTTATATTAGAAGTATTATTTTTAAATAAGTTTCCATAAATAAAGGAATTTAAAAATATAAGATAGTTTTTTATAGTTCTAAGTTTACGATGTACACTATGTCTTTCTAATTGATGAAAAATTTCTTTATATGTATTAATTGCACATTCTTGATTGTTACAGTAAATACTCTTTATAAGTTTATTCTCTAGTTCAATCATTTTAATACTCCTCCATATAATACTGATAATCATTATCAATCGCTAATCGTATTATATCAAGTATAGTTTTTATTTGCAATAAAAATTGGTTGTAAGAAAGGATAAAAGATGATATTGTGTTATATTATAGCAAGATTTATGGAGGTGGAATATGGAGAAAGAAAAGCTATATCCAATTCTGGCATCAATAACATATTCAATAATATTTGGACTATCTTTTTTATTTGCCAAGATAGGACTTAGGACTATGAATTCAATTGAATTAATCGCATATAGATTTTTAATTGCAAGTTTAATATTAACTATATTGAAATTTTTTAAAGTAATAAAAATAGATTTAAAAGAGAAAAACTTAAAATTAGTTGTTGTTACTGCTATATTACAGCCCGTATTATATTTCTTATTTGAAGTAAAGGGTATAGATTTAAGCACTACTTCAGAATCAGGTCTAATACTTTCACTTATTCCCATAACTGTAGCTATATTTGCACGAATATTTTTAGATGAAAGACTTTCAAAGTCTCAGATTGGTTTTATATTGCTCTCAGTATTTGGAGTAGTTCTTATAAATGTAATGAAAACTAAAACTACTACATCTGGAAATTATCTAGGGGTTTTCCTTTTATTTATGGCAGTTATAGCAGGTTCACTTTATAATATAGGTGCTAAAAAGGCCTCTGTTAATTTTACACCAGTGGAAATAACTTATGTAATGATGTGGGTAGGAGCCATGTCTTTTAACTTCATATTATTTGTAATGAAAGCTTTTAGTGGTACATTAAATGAGTATTTCTTGCCTATGCTTAATTTAAATAGTTTCATAGCTCTGTCTTATTTAGCCGTATTGTCATCAATTATAGCTTTCTTTTTAGTAAATTATGCTATTTCCAAGTTGCCAGTTTATCAATCTGCCATATTTGGGAATATAAGCACAGTGGTAGCTATATTGGCGGGGGTAATTATATTAAAAGAAGATTTTGGAGTATATGATATAATAGGAGCAGTAATGATAGTTATAGGAGTACTTGGTACAGTTTATGTTGGAGAAAAAAAGCTCAAGGAAGACTTAGAATAGAAGGAAATTTTAGATGGAGTGATTTTTTTGAATGAAAAACATATGGAATTAAAGGGTGATGGATGCGAAATATTGACTCCCTTTAATGATAAAAAACCATTAAGAGATATAGAGAGAAGTATAATAAAGACTTATAGAAAACATATATGGAGTAAATTTATAAAGGCAATAAAAGAATATGAACTTATTCAAGATGGAGATAAGATTGCCGTAGCCATATCCGGAGGTAAAGACAGCCTTCTTATGGCGAAATTATTTCAAGAATTAAATAAACATGGAAATACAAATTTTGAATTGGAATTTATAGCAATGGACCCAGGATATCATGGAGAAATAAGAAAATTATTAGAGGAAAATTGTGAGTATCTAAATATACCAGTTCATATTTACAATACAGATGTATTTAAGGTTGCAGATAAAGTAGCAGGTGAGTATCCCTGTTATATGTGTGCTAGAATGAGAAGGGGAGCCCTATATAGTAAGGCTCAGGAACTAGGATGTAATAAATTAGCTCTAGGTCACCATTTTAATGATGTCATAGAGACTACTATGCTAAATTTGCTTTGTGCAGGGAATTTTAAAACTATGATGCCAAAATTGAAGGCTGATAACTTTGAAAATATGGAGCTTATTAGACCTCTTTATTTAATAGAGGAAGAATATATAAAAAGATTTATTCAAAACAGTGGAATATGGCCACTTAATTGTGCATGTATGGTGGCAGCTAAAAAAATTGGAAATAAGAGATTTGAGATAAAGGATTTAATAGAAGAACTTAAGAAATCATTTAAAAATGTGGATATATCAATATTTAGGGCAGCGCAAAATGTAAATATGGATATGATTTTAGGATGGGAAAAAGATAGAGAGAAACATTCATTTTTAGATGAGTATTAATAGGGGGAAGATAGATGAGACTTATATCATGGAATGTAAATGGACTTAGGGCAATTGTAAGGAAGGGACATTTAGAAGATATAAAAAATTTAGATGCAGATGTATTTTGCCTACAAGAGACAAAACTTCAAGAGGGACAAATTGAACTTGAATTAGAAGGATATCATCAATATTGGAACTATGCTGTGAAAAAAGGTTATTCTGGGACTGCTGTATTTACTAAAAAACAGCCTATTTCAGTTGAATATGGTATAGATATTGAAAAACACGATCAAGAAGGTAGAGTAATTACCTTAGAATTTGAAGATTTCTATCTTGTAAATGTATATACTCCAAACTCTCAGAGAAAATTGGCTAGACTAGATTATAGAATGAATTGGGAAGAAGACTTTAAAGAGTATGTACTAAGCTTAGATGATATAAAACCAGTTATAATCTGTGGAGACCTAAATGTGGCACACAGAGAAATAGATTTAAAAAATCCTAGTTCAAATAGGAAAAATCCAGGATTTACAGATGAAGAGAGAGGGAAGATGACAAATCTTTTAGATGCAGGATTTATAGATAGTTTTAGATTTATTTATCCAGAAAAAGAAGATGCATACACTTGGTGGTCATATATTACAAAGGCTCGTGAGAGAAATGCAGGTTGGAGAATTGACTACTTTTTAGTATCTAAAAAATTTGAAGACAAGATAGAAGATGCTATTATACACAGCGATGTGTATGGCTCTGATCACTGTCCAGTAGAACTTAAATTAAAGTAAAGTAGGTAATCATGTGAAAGATTGGAATAAAAGACTTATACGAATTGTAATAGGATTATTTCTGTTTGCAGTGGGAAATGTTCTAACTATAAATGCTCAACTTGGAGTAGCTCCTTGGGTAGTATTTGATCAAGGGGTTTCAAATTTATTGGGAATTACTGTGGGACAGGCTAATATACTTGCAGGTCTTATAATTCTTATTATTGATATATTTCTTGGACAATCCATTGGATGGGGTTCAGTTTTAAATATGTTATTGATAGGAATTTTTATGGATATACTTATGCTAAATCATTTAATTCCAATGTTTGATGGAGTGGTAATTAGGTTTATAGTACTTTTAGTTGGAGTTATTATCCAAGGATTTGGAACATACTATTATCTAGGAGGAGGTCTTGGAGCAGGTCCTCGTGATGGGCTTATGGTAGCTTTGACTAGAAAGAGTAAGAGAAGCTTTAGATTCTTTAAGACCACAATAGAGATAGGTGTAGTTATAATAGGATATTCTCTAGGTGGAGACTTAGGTGTAGGTACAGTTATAATGGCACTTTTATCAGGACAAATATTCCAATCTGTATTTAATATAGTAAAATTTGATGTAAGTGGAGTAAGTCATAGATTCATTCAAGATGATATAATCTATTTAAAAGAAAAATGGATGAACAAAGGGGACGGGAAACTTTGTTCACAGGATAATGATGAAAAAGAAGAAGAAACTTTGTTTAATGAAGAGAAAAATATGGATTAGGGAGACGATAGTCTCCTTATTTTTTTGGAAATATTAAGTGACTAGTTAGATTATATCTATCAAGTGTATCCAAACAGACAAACACACTTGATAAATATCTGCAAAAGCGTATTGCAAATAATCAAAAAACTTCATATACTCTAAATATAATAAAGTTTATGGAGGTATGAATATGAAAAAAATTATAACATTATTATTAGTATTAGCTATGTCAATCAGTATAGTATCTTGTACTAAAGAAGAAGAAAACATTTTAAAGATGGGTTTTGTACCTATGAGAGATGGAGATAAATTAATTGAATCTGTAGAACCTTTAACTGATATGTTATCAGAAGAACTGGGAGTAAAGGTAGAAGGATTTACTGCTACAAATTATGTAGGAGTAGTTGAGGGCTTGGGCTCAGGACAAGTTGATTTTGGATTTATACCACCATTTGCATATGTACTTGCAAATCAAGAAAGTGGAGCAGAAGTTATCTTAACAGCTATAAAGAAAAGTGGAAAAGCAACCTATCAATCTGAATTTTTAGTTATGGCTGATAGCGACATACAAGATTTTCAAGATATAAAAGGAAAAACTGTGGCATTTGTTGACCCATCCTCTACTTCAGGATACCTTTTTCCAGGAGCTCATTTAATTAATCAAGGTATAGATATTGAAAAAGATATTCAATATGTAAACAGTGGTGGACATGATAAGTCTATTCAATTACTATTAAATGGAGATGTGGATGTTATTGCTGTATTTGGAGAGGCCAGAGAAAGATATAAAGAAGAGTTTCCAGATGCTTTAGAAAAGACTAGAACTTTAGGGTTTACTGAAGATATACCAGGAGTAAGTGTTACAGTAAAATCAGATATGGAGCCTGAATTAAGAAAAGATATAGAAGATGCCTTACTAAAAATAGCTGGTACAGAAGAAGGCAGCGAGCTTTTAATAAACCTATTTAATATGTATGGATTCCAAAAGGCAAGTGATGAAGACTATGAAATCATAAGAAATACTGCTGAAACTATGAATATAGATTTAAAAGAGGCAGATTAGGAGTTGACAACTTTGCTTAAATTAGAAAATATAAGTGTAATTTATAATAAAAGTTTATTAGCAGTAGACAATGTGAGTTTAGAAGTGGAGCAAGGAGAATTTATAGGGGTTATAGGTTCTAGTGGTGGAGGTAAGTCCACCCTTTTAAAAACTATAAATTTACTTGTAAAGCCTGCAAGTGGGAAAATATATTTAGATGATAGGGACCTTACAAGTCTTGACAAAAAACAGGTAAGACTGTTAAGAAGAGAAATTGGGTTTGTATTTCAAGATTATAATTTAATAGATAGATCCTCAGTTATAGAAAATGTATTAATAGGAAGACTTGGATATAAGTCTTCCTTTAAGTCAATTTTTGGGATATTTAGTGATGAAGATTATGAAAGAGCTGCTAAGGCTTTAAGACAGGTTGGGCTAGAAGATAAGATGTTTCAAAGAGCTGACAATCTAAGTGGAGGTCAAAAGCAAAGGGTGGCCATAGCAAAGACCCTTTGTCAAAGGCCAAAGATAATACTTGCAGATGAGCCGGTTGCAAGTTTAGATGTAGCTACTTCTGAAAATGTAATGGAATATTTTAAAAAGGTAAATGAAAAAAAGAATATGACTATAATTATAAATCTTCATGATGTGAATCTTGCTAAAAAGTATTGTGATAGAATTATAGGACTTAAAAAAGGAAAATTAGTATTTGATGGAGGGCCAGGTGAAATAGATCATGAACTCCTTACAAAAATATATGAATAGTAGAAGAAAAAAGAGACTTTATTATCTATTAATTACTTTAATCTTATGGATATTTTTAGGATATAAGGTAAACTTTAGCTTTGGGAGATTATATGCAGGGCTCCCTAGTATGATGGATTTATTTAAGAGGATGTTAAATCCAAATTTTTCCTATAGAACAGAAGTATTTGGGAAGTTAATTGAGACTATGGAAATTGGAATTTTATCATCTTTAATGGGGGTACTTTTAGCTATTCCATTTTCTCTTTTAACCTCTAATAATATAAATCCAAATAAATATATTTCAAACTTACTTACAGCTATATTCTCTTTTTTTAGAACCATACCAAGTCTTATATGGGCGGCCATATTAGTTAGTATATTTAGTATAGGCAAGTTTTCAGGAATAATTGCCTTAAGTATTATAGCTTTTTTAATGGCATCAAAACTCTTTAGAGAAAATATAGAATCTATAAAGGAAAATCAAATTAACTCTGTCCGTTCAGTAGGTGCAAATTCTATTCAAGTCTTAAGATATTGCATATTTCCATATATGTTTGAGCTCACCATATCTATATTTTTTATAGTATTTGAGACAAATATTCGTAGCGCAACAATATTGGGCTTAGTAGGTGCAGGTGGAATAGGTCAAATTATGTGGAGAGATTTAAATCACCTAAGATATGATAATTTGGCTACCTTGATACTTATACTATTTTTAACTATACTTATTATAGATACTATAAGTTTAATCTTAAGAAATTTTCTTAAGGGTTCTAATATAAAATTTAAAACTATAAAATCCTATAAAAATTATCAAATAGGTAAATCCATATTTACCCCATTATTTATAATATTTATATTAATCCTTATTATCAATTCCATAGGCATAACTTGGGATAGACTTTTAATAGGATTAGAACAGGGTAAAAATATTTTAATTAAAATGATTCATATAGATATAAGCTATTATCCGAAGCTTATAGAAGGAATAACAGAAAGCTTTTTTATAGCTATATTTGCAACTGTAGTAGGCTCTATAACTGCAATTATAATTTCATATTTTACAGCTTATAATACTTCGCCTAAGAGAGAAATTTCAATATTATTTAAATCTATTGTAAATATACTAAGGACATTTCCCCCGATTATAACAGCTATAATATTTTTCCGGGGCGTAGGGCCAGGGCCTCTTGCAGGAGCTATGGCACTTAGTATATATACCACAGGAGTTTTAACAAAGATGTATAGTGAGGTACTTGAAAACACTGAAGAAAATATCAAAAATAGTGTATTAATCACAGGAGCTAGCAATATAGAAAGCTATAGATATGGATTGATACCTCATACATTGCCTACATTTTTAAGCTTGAGTCTATATAGACTGGAGTCAAATATCAGAAACTCTACGATACTAGGTATAATAGGTGCAGGTGGCATAGGTACTACACTTTCCATGAATATAACTTGGAGAAACTGGGAGAGGGTAGGACTATTACTTCTAGGGACATCGCTTATGGTAATCTTAATAGACCAATTTAGCAATTTTCTAAGAAAGAAATTTAGATGAACTAAGAGGACGGGAAATTTTGCTCATTAATTTTTAGATTATGGGTAATATAGTATTGTAGCAAATACTATAAAAGAATAGGAGAATTAAATTTATGAATATGATAGATAAGGGATGGAATTTAGATAATAGTTATTTAAGACTTCCTGAAATATTTTATAGTAAAATTAAATTTAATCCTGTAAGTTCACCTGAATTAGTTATTATCAATGAACCATTAGTAAATTCCTTAGGTCTAGATATAGAGCAGTTAACAAGCAAAGAGGGTATAGACATATTAGCTGGAAACCATGTTCTAGAAGGATCTATCCCAATAGCTCAAGCTTATGCAGGACATCAGTATGGACACTTTACAATGCTTGGGGATGGCAGAGCTACGCTAATTGGTGAGCAAGTTACTTCATCTGGTGAGAGACTCGATATACAGCTAAAAGGCTCAGGAAGAACACCTTATTCTCGTAGTGGTGATGGTAGGGCAGCACTTGGCCCTATGTTAAGGGAATATATCATTAGTGAAGCTATGTATAATTTAGGTATTCCTACAACGAGAAGTCTAGCTGTAGTTACAACTGGAGATAAAATTCTTAGACAAACTCCCCTAGATGGAGCCATTTTAACTAGGGTAGCTAAAAGTCATATAAGGGTTGGGACCTTTGAATATGCTGCTAATTGGGGAGGAATAGATGCTGTAAAAGAGTTAGCTAATTACACCATCAACAGACATTTTCCAGATATAAAAACAGATGAAAATCCATATCTTGCCCTACTAAGTGAAGTGATAGAAGTTCAAGCTAGTCTAATTGCTAAATGGCAATTAATAGGATTTATACACGGGGTAATGAATACTGACAATATGACTATAAGTGGAGAGACTATTGATTATGGACCTTGTGCTTTCATGGATACTTATGATCCACAAACTGTATTTAGTTCTATAGATAGATATGGAAGATATGCATATGGAAATCAGCCTGGTATTGGAGCATGGAATCTTTCAAGATTTGCAGAGACTCTACTTCCATTAATTCACGAAAATATAAACAAATCCGCTAGATTAGCTAAATGTACACTTGAAAATTTTGATGAATTATATCATGATAATTGGATAATTGGAATGAGATCTAAATTAGGAATATTTAATAAAGAATTAGATGATGAATCCCTTGTACAAGAACTTTTAGATCTAATGGAGAAATATAATGCAGATTATACCAATACATTTGTCTATTTAACCCTGGATAAGCTAGATAAATCTGATTTATTTAAAAGTGAAGAGTTTAAATCATGGAATGCCAAATGGGAAAATAGATTAAAGAGACAAAAAGAATCAAAAGAATTATCTAAAGAGTTAATGAAAAGCTCTAATCCTTCTGTAATACCTAGAAATCATCAGGTAGAAAAAGCTCTAGAAGCTGCTGTGGAAGAAGGCGACTACACAGTGCTAAAAAGACTTCTCTATGCTCTATCGAATCCATATAATTATTCAAAAGTTAATGAAGAGTATATGTGTCCTCCTGATCCATCATCTGTACCCTATGTAACATATTGTGGAACTTAAAAATTCGTTATAAAAAAAGTGCCAAAAATTGGCACCTTTTCATAGGGTGAACAAAGTTTCCCGTTTGTTCATTTAATAAAATTTTTCTATATACTCTTCATAAGTCATGACTCTATCTACGAATGAGCCATCTTCTTTTATCTCTATTATCCTATTTGCAATAGTTTGGATAAACTCATGGTCATGGGATGTAAATAGGATATTACTCTTAAAGTCCTTTAGTCCATTGTTTACAGATGTAATAGATTCTAGGTCTAAGTGGTTTGTAGGTTGGTCAAGAATTAATACATTAGAATTACTAAGCATCATTCTAGATAACATACATCTTACTTTTTCTCCTCCAGATAATACCTTAGCTTTTTTTAGAGCTTCTTCTCCAGAGAAAAGCATTCTACCTAAAAATCCTCTTATATAAATTTCAGATTGATCTTCTGAGAATTGTCTCATCCAATCAACAAGACTTAAATCTACATCATTAAAGAATTTAGAATTATCCTTTGGAAAATAGGATGTAGTAATTGTTTGTCCCCATTTATATTCTCCGGTGTCTGCTTCTTTTTCTCCCATTAAAATTTGAAATAGAGTTGTGATTGCAATTTCATCACCTATAAAGGCTATTTTATCTCCTTTATTTACCCTAAAGGATAGATTATCAAGTAGTTTCTCTCCTTCTATTTCTATGGATAAATCTTCTACTGTTAAAATTTCATTTCCCACTTCTCTCTCCATAGCAAATCCTACAAATGGATATCTTCTAGTTGAAGGCTGAATATCATCTAGGGTTATCTTTTCAAGTAGTTTTTTTCTAGAAGTTGCTTGTTTTGATTTAGATGCATTTGCACTAAATCTAGCTACAAAGGCCTGAAGATCTTTGATCTTTTCTTCTTTTTTCTTATTTTGATCCTTCATCATTTGTAGTGCTAGTTGGCTTGATTCATACCAGAAGTCATAATTTCCCACAAACATTTTTATCTTTCTAAAGTCAATATCTACCATATGTGTACATACTTCATTTAAGAAATATCTATCATGAGATACTACTATAACTGTACCTTCAAAATTACCTAAAAATTCTTGTAGCCATTTAATACTCTTTACATCTAAGTTATTTGTAGGCTCATCTAGGATTAATATTCCTGGCTTACCAAATAGGGCTTGGGCTAAAAGTACCTTTACCTTTTGACTACCAGTTAATTCTGATACTTTTGTATAGTGCAAATCTGTAGGAATTCCAAGACCTTGTAGTAGGGAAGAAGCTTCACTATCTGCGTTCCAACCGTCCATATCAGCAAATTCAGCCTCTAACTCAGCTGCCTTTATACCATCTTCATCATTGAAGTCTTCTTTAGCGTATATGGCATCCTTTTCTAACATTATTTCATAAAGTCTTTTATTACCCATGATAACAGTTTGTAAGACTTCTTTGTCATCATATGCAAAATGATCCTGCTTTAGGACAGACATACGAACATTTTTATCTATTGAAATATCTCCAGTATTTGGCTCTACATCTCCAGATAATATTTTTAAAAAGGTACTTTTTCCAGCACCATTTGCTCCTATTACTCCATAGCAGTTTCCAGAAGTAAAGGATAAATTTACATCTTCAAATAATTTTTGAGAACCATATCTTAAACTTACATTATTTACATTTATCAATTTAAAACCATCCTTATCTAATATAATATCAAGATATTATACCATACAAGGATGGTTAATTACAAAGGTTTAAAACTCTATTCTAATAAATCTTTCTTAAACTCTTCATATGGCTTTAAATTAGTGACTAGTTTCCTCTCATCTACTATAAAGCTTGGAACACTGTCTATTTCGTATACTCGGGCTAGTTTTTTTGACTCTTCCATTTCATCTTCATATTTTCCACTATCTAAACATCTATTCATTTCAACTATATTTAATCCTGCTTTTATGCCTATATCGTTTATTACTACGTCTTCAGAGACATTCTCTCCATTTTCAAATATGGCTTTAAAAGCTTCTATTGCAAATTCATAAAACTTACCTTCATCCCTTGCAAATAGACTTGCTTTGTGGAGTTTATTAGTATTAAAGTTCTCTGTACTATTATAGACTAGATTATATTCACTTCCTAAACCCCTTATTCTTTCATAGGCCTTATTTAGGTGTTCTTCTGGAATTTTATCTTTTAAGTCTTCCCCTTCTTTATGCATATCAGGGTTTAGTTCATAGGGATAATACTTTATATTTATCTCAGGATTTTCTTTTCGTAGTTTGTCAGCTATAGAAAGCCCTATATAGCAAAATGGACAAGCAAAGTCTGAAAATACTTTTATATCAGTCATGAAAACACCCCTTTCATATTTAATTTAGATATACCCTATATGAGTATAAAAAAACATTATTAAGTGGTTATAGCAAAAGTGGGTTTTTATGATGATATCTGATAATGCATAATTTATTATTTAAGATTGGATAGTTCATCTAGTTTTAGATCTTGGTTTCATGTCTAATTCATAACCTTTATTCCATATTTGATTTCACTATTTATTTTCTTGAATACCAATATAATTACCAATTACCTTACATAATTAAGTTTACAACAAGAGAGACCACTATCCCAATTAATGTATCAATCATCCTATTTAATGTAAAATACATTGGCCCCATATTTCTACCACTGGAAGCAGTTATACTAAAAATCCATATATCCCTCCAATCAAAGTTCCTACCATCCTACTCTTTCCAACTTTAAGACTATTAGCATAGTCGCTTTGCATACAAAGTATTGCTGCTATTGCTGAATAAAATGGAATTCCATTTCTAAGAAAGCTTATTACAAAACATACATATACAGAGATAACTGTTTTTATAACCCTCATACCAATAAATCTTATTTTTTTGTCCTCTTTTTCTGCAATTTTTTTCATAAAGATACCTCTCAAATATTATATAAAATTATATATTCCTATCAATAACTCAAATACTAATCCAATAAGGATAGCCAAAGTTTTTCAGACTCTACAACGAGCTCTGATACCAGTTTTATGAAAGGTTCATAATTCATTGTTGTGTGTGCAATGTCCAATACTTCATAGTATTTTGCTCTATTTTCTTTTTTAATAATAATTGGGGTGTATCCATTCCTCATTAGCTCGAAGTTTAATAGAAGTCTTGCAGTTCTACCATTGCCATCAATAAAAGGGTGGATTTTCACAAATTCACCATGTAGTAACGTTGCCCTAACTACTGGATGATAATCCCTCCAATTATTATCATATTCTTCACTAAGCTCTTGCATTAAATTAGTTATTTCATAATATTTAGGTGGGATATGTTTTGCGCCACTAATTACTACATTTTCTGTCCTGTATTTTCCAGCATTTTTATTGTCTATTTCCTTTAATATTAAAGAATGAATATTTCTTATATTCCATTCTGAAATTGGCTCTTTGTTAGAAACTAAATCCTCTATAAATAGAATAGCATCACGGTGATTAATAGTTTCTAAATGTTCAACCATAGTTTTACCGCCAACAGTAATCCCTTCAAGTACAACTTTTGTTTCAGACATTGTCAAAGTGTTTCCTTCAATGGCATTACTGTTATATGTCCATTCTACAACTAGTTTTTCATTAAGTGAGTCTGCAAGTTGTTTTGAAAATGGTCTATACTTATCAATTCTCTCTTTTATAGAATCAATAATACTAAAATCATATTTTAAACCAAGGTATTCTTTGTTAATAGTTTCTCTTCCATCAATTGGTTTTACTGCATCAAAAGGGATTGCCCAATTTCTTCCTATTTTCGTAGCACCTTCTATTCTACCTTCACGACATAATAGTCGTATCCTACTATCGCTTATTTCCCATTTTTCACTTGCTTGTTTTATACTTATATAGTCCATAAATATCACCTCATAGTAATTTTATACCTATATCGGAATGATGTCAAGGCGATTATTGATGACTATACCACTTCTTCTTGGTTAAAAATTTGGAACTATAACCATCAGTTGTTCTATTCCTTTTGTTCTGTTTTTAAGCATAAAAAAAGGACAAAGCTTACTTGGTCTTTACTGACCTAAATTTTGCCCTTGTTATACTTTCTATTTAATTTTCTTTCTATAATCGTTAGTTGCGCATAATATAAAAGATACGACATAATTAATAGGATAAATACTAATTTAAATATCTATATCGGTAAATCTCTTATTTCAATCTCTGTATCCTCTGGTTATTGACAATAATATAAATCCTGAATATAATGATATTAGATATATCGAGTATAGATATAGGGGGATTATATGGCTAGAGAGAGGCTACAGACATTGACAGAGCCAATGTATTATATACTTTTAGCTCTTACAAAAGAGAGACATGGTTATGAAATTATGAAAACTGTAGAAGAGTTTACAGGTGGTCGAGTTCTAATTGGACCTGGAACCCTTTATTCCCTTCTAGGAAGATTTGAAGAAAAGAAGTTTATAAAACTTGTATCAGTAGAAGACAGGAAGAAAACTTATATTATAAATAAAAAGGGAAGAGAATTATTAGATGAAGAATTAAATAGATTAAAATCATTAGTCCGAGATGGAGAAAAGATATTAAGAGGTGAAAAAGATGACAAAAAATATTAAAAGAGAATTATTTTTTTATTCACCAACAGACTATAAGGCACTAGAAGAACATTTTACTGAAATGGGTAAAAAGGGATGGTTAGTAAATAAGATTAGATTTGGGGTTTTAGAATATATAAAAATAGAACCAGAGCATTTAAGATTTTCAGTAGATGTATATCCAGAGATGAAGTACTTTCAAACTCCAAATCAAAAAGACATAGACTTATATATAGAATTAGTTAAGGACTCTGGATGGAAGTACATAGATTCTCAAAATAATATGCATATATTTTATGGAAGAGAAGATGAAAGGTTAATTCCAATTCAGACAGATGAGGAGATAAAAGAGAGGATACTAAATAAATCAGTGTCAATGGAAACGCTGAGTACATTTTTTACTCTTTTACTTATACTAAATTCCATATACACATCATTTCCGATTACATATGAGGATTTGTATAGAAATATGAGCATAGTAGTTCCCATAGTCATGCCCCTTATATTTTTAGCTATGTTGGTACAAATTGGCAATAGTCTAATATGGATTCTTAAGTCTAAAAAGAGAATTAAAGAGGGAGGAGCAATTCCTAAGCAAAAGTATAAATGGGTAAAATTAAGAGTTATTTTAACCTTCGCCATGTCTTTTTTAGGACTTTTGATTTTTGTAATAGCAGCAATAGCAGATGGAGTTATGGGGAATGGTTCAGTTTTATTTATATTATTGCCTATTATTTTAATTCCAATTTCCAGTATGATTTATCATAAACAGATAAAGGCTATGGATTGGAAAAATTGGCAAAAGCTTGCTTCTTTAACTTTAATGATATTTTCTATCTTTGGAGTTATGACCTTTGGAATTATAAATATGGCAGGAAGAGTAGATGAAAACTTAGCAGAAGGATATATAGGATTTACTCTAGAGGATTTTAAATTAAATGATAGTCCAGATAGGACATTCTTTGACAAAGAGGGAAGCTTTTTAGTTCCTAAAAAATCTAGATATACAGAATACTCTAGGGAAGACCATATTAGAACTATCTATGTAAATGGAGTAAACAAGAGAACTACAAACTATATAATGGATGAAATGATAAGAGAAGCTTGGAAAAATGACAGAGACTTAATACCTATAGAAGGATACAAGGAAATTGAAGAGGGATATTACCTTATATCTAATTATTCCCATGAATCTAGGGATCATGATGTCCTTATTAAAAATGGAAAAGATATTATTTATTTAGATGGAACTATGGACTTTACAGATAAAGAAAATATGGACTTAATTATAGAAAAACTAAAATGAACAAAAGGGACGGGAAACTTTGTTCATTTTAGTTATCTATTTTAATTCTAATATTTTTTTAGGACAGTTTACTACACAGGTAGAGCATTTGATACAATTTGGATCGTCAAAAGTATTTTCATCAGACCAATTTTTGTGTGGTTCTAATTGAAATGGGCATACTTTAGAACATTTACCGCAGTCCAGACACATGTTTTTGTCAGTAATAGTAATTTTCTTATCAGTTTTTTTATTTATACCAGTAGCCTTTCCTAAAGAATAGGACAACTTTTGCATGGTACCCATTGGACAAAATTGACACCAAGTTCTAGAATTTAAAAATATTGCAAGGCCACCACCTACAATTATAACCATTAAATAAGTATTTACAAATAAGAGTCCAAGTTTATCTAAGAAATCTAAAGTTCCCCAAGCCCCAAAGACATTTATCATCTTCCTTACAAAGTTAAACATAAAAAGGATGAAGAACCCTATAATCATAGGTTTAGACTTTAAAAAATCAGGAATCTTTTTATTCTTACTAATAGGTAAGATTACTTTGTCAAATAAGCTTCCGTGGGGACAAATATTTCCACACCAATATCTTCCAGAAAAAAATGATGTAATAGTTAATCCTACCATAATAAGTACAACTATTAACCCAAGCTTTGGTTCGAATAATCCACCTAGAGCTATTAAAAGGGTCATCATCCATCCATATTTTCTTATAAATGTAAAAGTACGATTAGTCTTAATAAATTTCTTTGCCATAATTACCTCCAAACAATAGTTTTATATACCCTGCAGGGGTATCTATTTATATTAACAGATAAACAGATTTTTATAAAGTTAAAAATGAACAAAGGGGGACGGAAAATTTCGTTCATTTGAAAAAAGCCTTGATTATTTGGAAGAAAATTAATATATTATAAGTAAGTCAAATTAAAAGGAGCAAAGAGATGAATTTAATTTATAAAGGAAAAACTAAAGATGTATATGGATTAGAAGATGGAAACTATTTATTGAAATTTAAAGATGATGTAACAGGGACAGATGGGGTATTTGATCCTGGTGCAAATACAGTTGGACTTTCAATAGAAGGGGCAGGTAAGGCAGGACTTAGGCTTACTAAATTTTTCTTTGAAAAATTAAATGAAAAACACATACCAACTCATTATGTAGATTCAGACATAGAAGAGAGTACCATGACTGTACTTCCTGCAAAGATGTTTGGAAAGGGAGTAGAAGTAATTTGTAGATACAGAGCAGTGGGAAGCTTTATAAGAAGATATGGGCTATATGCAAAAGAAGGGGACAAATTAGATGCATATGTTGAGTTCACTCTAAAAGATGATGATAGAAATGATCCTCTTATAACAGATGAAGCCCTAGATATGCTAGGAATAATGACAAAAGAAGAATATGCAATTGTAGTAGATTTAACTAGAAAAATTGGAGAAGTAGTGAAAGAAGAATTGATGAAAAAAGATATGGAGCTTTATGATATCAAATTTGAATTTGGTAGAGTAGGAGAAGACAACCATATAGCCTTAATAGATGAAATATCTGGAGGAAATATGAGGGCTTATAAAGATGGAGAATATATAAAGCCATTAGATTTAGAGAAATTAATGTTAAAATAATTAAATACTACTTAAATTGAAATTCACTAGGAAAAGGGTTAAAGCTCTTTTCCGTTTTTTGTTTTAAATTATATTATATTAAATTTAAAAATTTAGTGGATTATGCTAGATGAATATTATTAAAAAGAAAGAGATGAAAAATATGATTTCAAAACAAAGGTTAAGGGATAATTTTATAAAGATGGTAAAAATTAATAGTCCATCTAAAGAAGAAAAAGATATGGCAAACTTTTTAGTGTCATATTTAAATGATAGGGGAATAGAAGCTTGTATTGATGATTCAAATAAGAATTTTGATGGAAATAGTGGAAATGTATTAGCTTACATAAAAGGTGATTTAGACTTAAAACCTATATGCTTTCAAGCTCATATGGACCAGGTTCAACCCTGCATAGATGTAAATCCCATTATAGACGGAAACATCATAAAAACAGATGGAAAGACTACATTAGGAGGGGATGATAAAGCAGGTATATCAGCTATACTAGAAGCCTTAGAGGATGTCCTTGAAAGTGGTAAATCTCATAGAGATATCTATATTCTTTTTACAGTATGTGAAGAAGTTGGGATGTATGGTGCTAAGTACTTTGACACTTCTAAACTTCCGGTAGAAGATATATTGATTTTAGATGCAGAAGGTAAAAAAGGAGTTATGGCTTACAAGGCGCCAGCTAGAGTTCATATAGATATGAGTTTTTATGGTCAAAAGGCTCATGCAGGGATAGAACCTGAGAAGGGAACAAATGCCATATTAGTAGCAGCAAATGCCATATCAAACATGAATATTGGTAGGATTGATGAAATAACTACTTCAAATCTAGGTAGAGTAGAAGGAGGAGGAGCAACAAATATTGTAACAGATTTTGTGAGTTTAAATGCGGAAATTAGATCTCATTCAGAACAAAGACTTAATCAAGAATTAGAACAAATGGAAAAATGCTGCAAAGATGCAGCGGAAAAGTTTAATGTAAACTATTTATTTAAACATGAAAGATTCTACCCATCATTTGAAGTTTCTAAAGAGAGTTATATTTATAGACTTACTGAAAAGGCTATGAGAGAAGTAGGTATAACACCTAAGCCAATGGTAATCGGTGGAGGAAGTGATGGCAATATATTTAGTGGAAAAGGCTATAACAGCTTGATTATAAGCTTGGGAATGTATAAACCTCATACTCTTGAAGAGTATTTAGATTTAGATGAACTATATGATACTACAAAAGTTATATCTTATATGATGAAGTACGACATGTAAGTAGGGATTTTATGAATTTAAATAATGTTAAAATAAAAAATCCCTTAAGGGATTTTTTTATTTTACTTTTCTACCTAGTTTATAAACTGAATTAATTTCAAACAAAGTATCTAAATTTTCAATTGGGTTTTCATCTAATATTAAGAAGTCTGCAAATTTGCCTTCTTCTAGAGTTCCATAATTATCTAGGATTCCTAGTAAATCTGCACTAGAACGAGTAGATGCTACAATTGAATCCATAGGGGTCATACCGCAGTCTACCATTAGCTTTAATTCATAAGGAGCTTTATCATGTAGATTGAAAGGAGTACCTGCATCTGTACCCATAGCTATCTTAACTCCAGCCTTATATGCTTTAGTAAAACTTTCTTGATGGAATTTCATTACATAATTTGATTTATCTACTGCTTGCTTTGGAACTCCAGCTTCTACACCAGCTTCAATTATAAAATAAGGTGCAACTAATGTAGGAACAAGGTACACTCCTTTATCTATCATCAATTGAATTGTTTCATCATCTAAAAATATTCCGTGCTCAACAGAGTCAATTCCAGCTAAGATTGCATTTTTGATTCCTTCAGTTCCCTGTGCATGGGTAGCTGTCTTTTTACCTGCTTTATGAGCCTCTATAACCGCTGCTTCCATTTCTTCTTTGGAAAGTTGAGGAGAACCTGGTTCTACACCTTTAGTCATTACTCCTCCTGTTGCCATTATCTTAATTACATCAGCACCAGATTTAAGTTGCTCACGAGCTGCCTTTGTAATCTCATCTACTCCGTCTGCTTCCCTACCTATGAACCAACCATGACCTCCTGTCATAGTTACACATTTACCTGCTGTTAAGAATTCTGGTCCTTCAATAAGTCCTTCTTTTACAGCATCTCTAAGGTCTATATCAATCCCATCTCTTGCACCTAAATCTCTAAAGAAAGTAGTTCCTGCATGAAGATGCTTCTTTAGATTTGCCACAGCTCTTAAACCAGTTTTAGCGCTAGATTCAACCATCATTATGGATACTGGATCTCCTACAGGCTCCATAGTAATATGAACATGACTATTTATAAGTCCAGGCATAATAGTTTTTCCTTCTAAATCTATAGTGGTCATTTCTTCTTCCGTTTTTAATTCGGATATATCTCCTGCTTTTACTATTTTATCACCTTCTACTATTAGAAAAGCTTTTTCTATAGGGTCATCTCCATTACCGTCTATTAATCTAAAGTTTTTAAATAATTGTTTTGACATAAGACCATCCTTTCTCCTATTTAAAATACTAACATTATATCACTTTAGCTTAATAGTGTAAACTAATTATTTTCCTTTTTCCTTTTCTTCCATTTCTTCTCTTTTTATTACATTGATCCTATGGTTTAATACATGAATTATTAATAGACCTGTATTTGCAGCCATGAGAGTATTGCTTCTTACATTGAAATCAATATGAAAGCCATAATTAAGTATAAATCTTACCATAAAAATAAATGAATTAAATATTATTAAATCTCTTACTACTCTAGGTAAAGAATAGAAAAATTTCATATAAATCCCTCCAAATTAATTATATCATAATATTCAAAAAATATGTTATAATGATGTAGAAAGTGGAGGTGTGTGATGAAACTCAAAGTAAAAGATATATATAAAAGCTTTGGAGGTACAGAAGTACTACATGGTATATCCTTTGGTGTAGAAAGTGGTAAGGCTTTAGGGCTTTTAGGTAGAAATGGTGCAGGGAAGACTACTACCATTAGGATAATAATGGGTCTTTTTGAAGCAAATAGTGGTGAAATACTCTTAGATGGTGAAAAATTCAATCCTAAGAAGCATCACATAGGGTATTTACCTGAAGAGAGAGGATTATATCCTAAAAAGAAAGTATTTGAACAATTAGTATATTTAGGAGAATTAAGGGGGCTTAGTAAAAAGGAAGCTAAAGCTAATACATTATATTGGTTAGAGAGACTTGGAGTAGAGATATATAAGGATAAAAAATTAGATACCCTATCCAAGGGAAATCAGCAAAAGGTTCAACTTGCAGAGACCTTTTTAACTAATCCAGATATTATAATTCTAGATGAGCCCTTTAGTGGATTAGATCCTGTTAATTCTCAGGTCTTAAAGGATATAATAACAGAACAGATAAATAAGGGAAAGCTTCTAATATTTTCTAGTCATCAAATGAGCTATGTAGAAGAATTTTGTGAAGAAATAGCTCTTATAGATAAGGGGAATATTGTACTTACAGGAAATCTAAAAGAAATAAAAAGAGAATACGGTCAAGATAGATTAACCATAAGTGGAATGGAAGATTCTTTAGAAGAATTAGAGCTAATCTTTAAAAGAGACTTAAATCAGATTTCGAAAGTAATAGATAAGAAAAAAAGCTATCTTATTTTAGAGCTTATAAATGGTAAAACTAAAAATGATCTATTAAGAGAAATAGTGGATAGAGATTTAGATATACACAAGTTTTCAATTTATGAACCAAGTCTAGAAGATATATTTGTACAAAGGGTAGGTGATAAATAGATGAAAGGTTTTTTTACAGTATTAAAATTTGAATTAATGGGTTTTATGAAAAACAAGGCATTTATTTTAACTACATTGATCATTTCCCTATTAATTGGGGTAGGGCTTTCTATACCTAGTATTATGAATGTATTTTCGGATGATTCCACACAAGAAATTGAAGATGGAGATATCCAAATTTCAGATAGATATTATGGGTATTTAAATGAAGATAATGCAGTGGATAATATAAATGATCTAAAAGAGAATTTTAACTTAGGGACATTGATAGAAGCTAAGAATTTAAATGAATTAGAGACAAAGATAAATAGTGGAGAATTTGAAGCTGGGTTTATATTAAATTCACCTAAAGACTATGAATATATAGTTAAAAACAATGAAATGTTAGATTCTAGTGTAGGAGAATTTGAAAGGGCTTTATCTAAAACTTATAGCATAAATGAGTTTGAAGCTATGGGAATTGCATATGAAGATATAGAAGGGATTGTAAATCCAGATATAAAATCAGAAACTAGGGTACTTGGAAAAGATAGTGCAAAAAATTATTTCTATACTTATTTCTTAGTATTTGGACTTTATTTTATGATTATATTTTATGGGCAGATGATAGCTACTTCTGTTGCTAGTGAAAAGAGCAATAGAGCTATGGAAGTATTGATTACAAGTACAAATAGTAGTGATTTAATCTTTGGTAAAGTAATAGCTGGAGCATTGGCAGGTTTTATCCAATTTGGCATCATTATATCATCAGCAATTTTATCTTATAATTTAAATGCAAGTGCATGGGAAAACAGACTAGACTTTATATTTAAAATACCAGGTGATGTACTACTTACATTCTCCATATTTGGAATACTAGGATATTTATTTTTCGCCTTTATATATGGGGCTTTAGGAGCTTTGGTATCCAGAACAGAAGATGTAAGTGCAAGCTCTATGCCTGTTACACTTTTATTTATAGGAGTATTTATGATTTCTGTTATAGGGATGCAAAACACAGAAAATATAGCTCTGAAAGTAGCATCTTTTATACCCTTTAGTTCTTTTATGGCCATGTTTGTAAGGGTTTCTATGGGAAGTGTATCAAACTTATCTGTAATTATATCCTTACTTATACTATTTTTATCAACACTTTTAGTAGGGTTTATAGGTGCAAAGATATATCGTGCAGGAACTCTTATGTATGGAAATAGGGTAAAGTTAAAAGATGCGATGAAGATATTAAGGAGTAAATAAGAATTTTTAAAAGATGGATATTTGTATTAAAATGTGTATTAATGTTTGTCATTCTGAGCATAGCGAAGAATCTAAAAGGGGTGATAGCTTGTATTACCAAAGATTCCTCGTTACACTCGGAATGACAATCATATTACTTACTGCACATCATTTATATTATATGTGCTAAAATAAAGCTTTTTAAAGCCTTGGCTATTATGATAGAGATAAAAAATAATCACCCTGTTGGCAACAAGGTGATTAAAATACTTTAACCATTTAATTTAGTGGTAATCACATTTATATTGATTACTTTATCTTTTCACTTATAAGTGATTCCACTTCTCCCTTTTCAGGGTATCTATCTAATTCTTTTTTAGAAAAGATTAATTCATCATTTAAACTAACTTCAAGAACCCCACCAGAGGAAGGAATTAGCTTTAATTCTTTTATTGTATTTTTGTGTTCGCCTAAAATACCTCTACTAAGAGCAACTGCTCTTCCTAAATATCCTCAACCTGTACAATACTCAATACTAATTTTATAATCCATTTTAAAACCTCCAAAATTATATTATTTGTAAATTTATTTATACCCAAATCATTTAAAATTAATAATATAATTATAAAATCTAAAATAGGGTATATAAATAAACAAACTTAAATTATAGAAAGGGTGAAGTTATGGACTATAATAGGCAAAAACAGGAGATTAGAAACTACTTTATAAAAAATGAAAAAAAAGTAGAAGATTTTAAAATAGGTGTAGAATTTGAACACTTTGTAATAAATTTAGATACATTGGAGACTATTTCATACTATGGAGATGGAGGGGTTGCTGAAACTCTAAAGGATTTAGAAAAAATTGGATATGAGGGGATATATGAAGGAGAGTACATACTAGGACTCACTAAGGGAGAAAAGGTAATTACTCTAGAGCCAGGAAGTCAATTTGAACTCAGTATAATTGCTAAAAAAGAAATACAAGATTTAGAAATTGAGTATTTAGACTTCTTAAATGATATAATTCCCATATTAGAAAGCAAAAATCAAGGACTGATGTCTACAGGGTATCATCCAGTTACTAAAATAGATGATATAAAACTTCTTCCAAAGAAGAGATATGACTATATGTTTAATTATTTTAAAAAGAGGGGTACCCATGCCCACAATATGATGAAGGGAACAGCAGCTCTTCAAGTATCCTTGGATTTTAAATCTGAAGAAGACTTTAAAAAGAAATTTAAAGTTTTAAATGCCCTTTCACCAGTTTTGTATTCTATATTTGAAAATGCCTATTATTTTGAGGGAGAGCCGTGGAACACTCACAATATAAGATCTTTTATATGGATAAATTGTGATAGTCATAGATCTGGTATAGTAGATGGGGCTTTAGATGATGATTTTGACTATGAAGCCTATAGCGAATATATCCTAAATAGACCGCCCATATTCACTCACAAAGATGGAGAATATATATTTACTGATGAAAAAAGAGTAAGAGATATACTTGATCCAGATAATTATACAAAAGAAGAGCTGGAGCACTTACTTACTATGTTTTTTCCAGATGTTAGGACTAAAAAATATGTGGAAGTAAGAATGATGGATTCTATACCCTATCCTCTAAATTTTTCAGCTATAGCCCTTTTAGTTGGGATTATTTATGATGAAGAAAATTTAAATAGACTATTCAATAGCATGAAGGATTTAACATTAGAAGAAGTAAACAAGACAAAAGAAGATATGGTCCAAATAGGGCTTCAAGCTAAACTTGCTGATAAGACGCTTCTTGAAATAGGAAAAGAACTAATAAAACTTGCTAAGAATGGGCTAAAAGATGAAGATAAGAGATATCTTAATCCTCTAGAAGATATGTTAAATAAAGGGAAAAGCCCATATGAAATAGTTAAAGAAAAGTCTAAGATTAGTAAAAAAGAAGCATTAAAGGATTGTCTTTTAAATAATCTATCTGAGGTGAAAAGATGAATTGTAGGAATATGAATGAAAGTATTATAAATAATGAATATATAGATTTAATTGGGAGTAATAAAGAAGAGTATATAAAAGATTATAAAGATACAATTAAAAAGGTGGAAAACTCCACAGCAGTTTATAAGGGAAAACCAGTACCATTTCTATACCATCCCATGCTATATACAAATGAAGATATTGAAAACTTTAAGAAAATTGGAGATATGATGATTTCCATAGGAAATAAAATAACAGATAAATATATTGAAGATATGGAGTTTAGAAAGAAATTTGGATTTCCAAAATTAATTGAGGATTTGATAGAAGTAGATAATGGATATGATATTCATGTCCCAATAGGAAGATTTGACATATTTTATAAAGATATGGATAATTTTAAGTTTTGTGAACTAAACACAGATGGTTCTTCAGCTATGAATGAAGATAATGTGTTAAGCAAGATACTACTAGAGACTAAGGCTGTAGAAAAACTCAAAGAAAAGCATGATATAGACTATTTTGAGCTATTTTACTCATGGGTAGATGAAGCTATAAATATCTACAATGACTTTGATAATTCTAATAAAAGTCCTAATGTAGCCATTGTAGATTTTAAAGAAAGTGGAACTCCAAAGGAATTTGAAAGGTTTAGACAAACTTTTATAGATAGGGGATACAATTGTATTATAGTAGATCCAAGGGATTTAGAATACAGAGATAGTGCTCTTTATTTTAAGGATTACAAAATAGATCTAGTTTATAGAAGGATAGTGACCTTTGAATTAATAAAAAAAGCAGATGAAATAAAAGACTTTTTAGATGCCTATAGAGATAGGGCATTTTGTTGTATAGGATCTATTAGATCACAAGTTATACACAATAAGATATTCTTCCAAGTTGTACATGAAAAAGAAAGCCTGGAAATTTTAAATGAAGAAGAAAGAGACTTTGTAAAGAAACATATTCCCCACACAGGAGTATTTGCAGGCAAAGAAGAGACTTTTAATCATATCTTAAATCATAAAGATAAATATATTATGAAGCCAATGGATTTAAATGCATCCTATGGTGTCTATGTGGGAAGAGATTTATCGCAAGAAAAATGGGAAGAAAAGCTAAAAGAGTCTTGGAATAATGACTATCTCTATCAGGAGTTTATAGAGCCATATAAGAGGGATTTTTTAGTTCTTGAAGATAGAGAGTTTAAAACACAAAGTTTAAACACTATAATAGGTCTATATATGTATAACGAAAGCTTCAATGGAATATACACCAGAATAGGTCCAAACAATATAATTTCAGGACTTACAGATTACTATGTACTTCCAAGTTTATATGTAGAAGAGTAATAAAAGATTAAAAATGGCACCTATGTGCCATTTTTAATCTTTTATTCTATTGCATCTACCATATTTTCTATAAAAGAAGTGTCACTGTGCTCTATCATTCCTAAGTCACAAGCCTTTGCTATAGAAGGATCTATTGGAAGTCTAGATATATTTTTTATACCATGTTCCTTCGCAATCTCTTCTAGATGACTTTCTCCAAATATATTATAAGTATTATCACAATCTGGACATTTAAAATAGCTCATATTTTCAACTATACCTATTATTGGTATATTCATCATCTTTGCCATATTCACAGCCTTAGCAACTATCATAGATACTAATTCTTGAGGTGAAGTTACTATTACTATTCCATCAACAGAAAGTGATTGAAATACTGTCAAAGGCACATCACCAGTTCCAGGTGGCATATCTATAAACATATAGTCCACATCTTCCCAAATTACATCAGTCCAAAACTGTTTTACTGTACCTGCTATAATAGGGCCTCTCCATACTACAGGATCTGTATCATTTTCTAGAAGCAAGTTTATACTCATAACTTGGATGCCTGTATCACTTTTTATAGGAAATATTCCAGTTTTGTTTCCCATAGCCTTGGAAGTTATTCCAAAACTCTTAGGAATAGAAGGACCTGTTATATCAGCATCTAATATGGCAGTGTTATGTCCTCTACGATTCATTCCAACTGCAAGCATGGAAGTAACTAGAGATTTCCCAACTCCACCTTTTCCACTTACTACACCTATTACTTTTTTCACACTACTATTTTCATGTAGTTTCTCTGAAAAATCGAATTCTTCTTTTCTATCATTACACTCAGTGCTACATTCAGAACATTTATCATTACATTGTTCGCTCATATTTACATCTCCTCAAAATAGTATTTCAAATAATATTATACTACCATAAGGGCATATGTCAATTACAAATATTTCTTGACAAATTGGCATTTGTATTATATAGTTAATTACACAAGTAACTAACTGATGAACGAGAGGTGATTCTTTGCTTGACTTAAACTCAGATAAATCAATATATATACAAATTGCTGAAATAGTAGAAAATGATATTCTATTAGAAAGTTTAAAAGAAAGAGATCAAGCTCCTTCTACCAATGAATTTGCAAAGGCCTATGAAATAAATCCTGCTACAGCAAGAAAAGGTTTAAATATATTAGTAGATGAGGGGATTTTATTTAAAAAGAGAGGGCTGGGAATGTTTGTAGAAAAAGGGGCAAGGAAAAAGATTTTAAAAAAGAGGCAAGAACTATTTTTAAATGAAAGATTACCTGAAATATTAAAAGAGGCAAACAGGCTAGAGATATCTAAAGAAGAAATTATAGATTATATAAAAGAGAGTGAGGGGGAGATATAAATTGATCAATATAAAGGGTTTAAATAAATCGTATGGGAAATTTGAAGTTTTAAAGGATATAAATCTAGAATTAGAAGAAGGGAAGATATATGGACTTCTTGGAAGAAATGGAGTTGGAAAGACTACTCTTCTAAATATTATATCTAATAAGATAAAAAAGAATTCTGGAGAAGTTAAAGTCTTTGGAAAAGAACTGTTTGAAAATCCAGATATATTAGAAGATATTGTCATGATAAGTGATCAGAGACCTGAATTTAAGGATATGAAGGTAAAAGATATATTCCATATGGGGAGTATCTTATATAAAAATTGGGATGAAGAATATAAGGAATATTTAACTGGAAAATTCAAAGTTAATCAAAAGAAAAAATATGAAAAACTCTCTAAGGGGAATCAAACAATAATAGGACTTATATTAGGTCTTGCCTCCAGGGGCAGATTTACCCTGTTTGATGAACCATCTGCAGGTTTAGATGCAGCTTATAGAGAGGAGTTTTATCGACTGCTCTTAGAGGACTTTGAAAAACATCCTAGAACAATTATAATCTCCACTCATCTAATAGATGAAGTTACTAATCTATTTGAAGAAGTGATTATCTTAAAGGATAAAGGGATCTTTATAAAGGATGAAGTACAAAATCTCTTAGATACAGCGTATTTTGTGAATGGAAATAGAGAATCTGTGGATAAATTTATAAAAGACAAAAAGATTATCCACAGGGAAGAGTTTGGATCAAATACTATTTTAGGAGTATTTGATGAATTTTCATCTGATGAAAAAAGTGATTTAAAAGATAATAATATTAAAGTATCAAAGATGCCTTTACAAAAATTATTTGTATATCTTACAGATAGTAAGGATGGTGAAAATCATGAATAGTACTAAGAGAGCATTTAGATATAAACTTATAGATATTATAAAGTCAGTAGGAATATTTTGGATAGTAATATTTATAGTAGATATTGCATCTATATTTTTAAACTTAAGATATGGAAACCAAAATACATTTTACTTTGGACTTACAAATACCATAGATGGACAGAGCAAATACTCCATATTTGGAGCAAATATCATGCCTATATTAATATATTTTATAGTGATTAGTTATACAAATTATTATGAAGATTTTCCGAGAATGTTAAATTTTAGTATAACAAGAAAAACTATTTTCAAAGCAAATTTATTTTCAAATGTGGCTGTAGCATTTATATTTGCTTTAGTTCAAAGTATACTAATTAAATTAGATTTATTTTTAGTAGAAATGATAGGTAAAAAGCCACTGTATGAATTTTTCTTATTTAATACTCAAATAGACAGTTGGATATTTATTTTTTAATAGGAAAGTTCTACTTTCCTATTAAATAAAAAAAAGGTATGCTCTTAAATTAAAGCATACCAAAAAATCTAATAGAAATTAGATTACTTTTTGTATTCATAGTGAACACCACGAATACCAGTATATGATTTTGGAGTCATAATACCATCACAAACTTGGCAATAAGGCTGTGGTGGAACAGATGGAGCTAGACCATTAAAAATATTATCCTCTTCTAATTGATTTACAATGAAACTAGGAACCCAAAGGGAATAACCACATTTAGTACAAATAAATTCTACTAAATCATCATTTTTAGAAAAACCTTCAAGAATATTCATAAAACACCTCCACAGTGCTAAATTAATTACTAAGCACTATTATACAATTGAGAAGGAAAATTATCAATATACTGGTTTTCTCCTGAATGAAAAATATCAACAAGTTCCATTGTATGCCCACAAGAACACCATAAAGGGTCTACACCGAAAGCAAGAAGAAGTCTAGCACGCCAATTAGAATACTTTTTTCTAAAGTTTTTCTTAGAAACAGTATCCATTAGATAGAGCTTAGAAGAATGAGAATATTTTTTAGCATAAAGACCATAATATCTAATCATTTTAAATTGTGTTTCTGGAATATGAATAATTAAACGCTTAATAAAATCCATAGCATGTATTTTTTCAACTACCCGTTTGTTGTCTTCGTGGCGATCATAGTAAAACTCAACAAATTCACCATCATAATTAATGATACGAGACTGAGCCATAGCAGGACGCCCAGTGTATCGAATAATATACTTAACAGCCTCAGAAGATTTAGAATTAACATTTGGATTAGCATAAACATAGAAACCCTTAGGATAATTTTTAAACAAATATGATTTAAGAGAATAAAAAGAAGAACCAAGGTTTTTATGAAGAAATGAAAGCATAGTAGCTTGCCACCTTTTCCTGAGCATATTAAAAGGAATATGAGAGATTTTTCTCCAAACAGTTCTGTTACCAGAAGCACCTTCAGTTAAAAGCATATGTATATGAGGGTTCCATTTAAGATCACGACCGAAAGTATGCATAGTAGAAATAAACCCAGGCTTCAAATTCTCAGATTTATTTAATTTAAAAAACCAAGTTAGAATAGTATCAGCACTAGCCTTGAAAAATAGATTGAGAAGCTTTCTATCTCTGCTAAAGAAAATTCTAAGCTCTTTAGGAATAGTAAAAACAATATGACGATGTTTGCAATTAATGAGTTTAGAAGAAATTGAAGAAGCACGATCTTGAATATACTTAGCGCCACAAGAGTTACAAAAACGACTTTTACAAGTAAAATAGACATGCTTAAACTTACCACAGTGTTCACAGTGATAAAGTGCGTGTCCCATTGAAGAGTCACCACATTTAATTATTTTATCAACATTTTTTAAAACAGTAGGTCTAATAGGATAACCTTCATTAAGAAAAGCATCCCAATGATCTGCAAAGATATCTTTAATTTTAAAAGAAATATTGGGCATAAATATCACCAAAATATTTATACCCAAATGAAAACAAATTTAATTTTAAAAAGAAAGTTAAAATTTAAGATTTTAACGCGTCGTAGACGCTATTTTTATAATCTCTTTATTCATGACATTTTTAACATTTATTTCTCTATGGCAGCTTATCGCCAGTTTAAACTATAAGTTTGGGATGAAGATTTGGGCTGTATTTTTAGCTATTATACTCATTGGCAACAATGTAATAGTAAACTCTTATTCATTTTTTGACTTAGTATTTCCTGGACAGTGGGTAAATAAGAAGATGGACATAAGTACCTTTATGATATGTGCATTAATTATTATAATAAGTCAAATATCCATTTATTTAGTAAATAAAACTACAGATTTAAAAAAATCAATCTCATAAAATCCATTAAAACATCCCTTTTTTTGAGGGGATGTTTTATGTTTAATTTGGAACTTTCTTATGAGTGATTAGAAATTTTAATTTAATAGTACTTATAACACCTAAAAATTAGACAAGAGAATACAAAAACTTACTTAAACTTTAAAATTTTTAGCCGATAAAACTAATAGAGTGAACAAGTTTAGATATGGAGGGTGGAAATGGAAGAGATAAAACAAGAACAAGAAGAGCAAGAAGAGCAAGAACAGGAAGAAAAATCATCTCAAACAAAATTAAAAATCAAAATGCCTAAGTTTAAGAAAATTCCTAAGTTTAATAGGGGAGAAAAAAAGTCATCTAAAGATAAAAAACAATTTAAAAGTATAAAAAGAGGACTTGTTTTAAGTTTTATATTGATTATTATAATATCTCAAGCTGCAACAAGTTACATAGGATTAAAAACTACAAGAGATGCTTTAATTTCTGATGCTAAATCTGACATGGTGTCTATATCATATGAAGCTTCCAAAATCTTAAAAAATATAATGGAAAATCAAAAGCATAATTTAGAAATGATAGCAAATAGAGAAGATATACAAACTATGGATTGGGACATTCAAAGACAAGATATAGTAGAAATTTTAGATAGGGCAGGATTCGAAGAATTAACTATAGTAGGTTTAGATGGAAAGGCTAAATATCTAGATGGAACTAGTATAAGAATGGATGATAGAGAATATATAAATAAGGCTTTAAACGGAGAAACCTGCATTTCAGATTTAATAGTTGATAGAAAGACGCTTGAAGCATCTATTATATATGCTACACCAATTAAAAGAGATGGAAAAATAGTAGGGGCAATAACAGGTCGCAATGATGGAAATTCATTGGGGGATATCTCTAAGAGTATAGGATTTGGAGATGTAGGGTATGGATTTATTATTAATAGGAAAGGACAAGTAGTAGGTCATCCTGATGATACTTTAGTAAACACTCAATTCAATCCAATCAGACGAGTAGAAAATGATGAATCTTTAACTTCTTTGGCTAATTTTTTCCAATATGCCATAGAAAATAAAAAGGGAGTGTCTGAATACTCTTATGAAGGAGAAGAAAAGATAGGTGGGTTTATGCCTATTGAAGGCACTGAGTGGATAGTAGTATATTCTCAAAATGAGCAAGTTGTATTAGAAGGAATATCTGCTTTACAGACAAAGATACTTACTATAGCTATATTAGTACTAGTTGTAGGAATAATAGCAGCACTTATAATAGGTAAATTTATAACAATGCCTATAATTCAAATAACTAAGGAATCAAAGAGAATTGCCGAGCTAGATTTAACTCAAGACATAGACGAAAAACTACTTAAAGATAATACTGAAATCGGAGAATTAGCAGCTGCTTTTCAAAATACAATTACAAGTTTAAGAGAAGTTATAAATGAAGCGAATAATGCATCTACGCAAGTGGCCGCATCAAGTGAAGAATTAACAGCTACATCTGAACAGTCTAAAATGGCATCAGAAGAAGTTACAAAAACTATGGAAGAGATAGCAAAGGGAGCATTAGAACAAGCTGTAAATGTAGAAGATGGATCTAAAAAGTCTCATGAATTAGGAGCTATAATAGAAAAAAACAAAGAATATTTAAATGGTCTAAACAAATCATCTAAAAGAGCTAATAATATTATTAAGGAAGGCTTAGATGATATAGAAGAATTATCAATCATCACCAAGGAAAGTGAAAGCTCTATAAGAGAAGCTCATCAAGCTATAATAGATACAAACAATAGCTCTAATAGAATAAGTGAAGCTAGTGGAGTTATATCATCTATAGCAGATCAGACAAATTTGCTTGCTCTTAATGCAGCCATAGAAGCCGCAAGGGCAGGGGAGGCTGGACGAGGATTTGCAGTAGTAGCAGAAGAGATTAGAAAACTAGCTGAGCAATCCTCTCTATCTACTAGGGAAATAGATAATATAGTAGAAGAACTACAAGGGAATTCTGGGGAAGCTGTAATGGCTATGGAGAGAGTAGATGAGATAACCAAAAGACAAGCCCAAGGGGTAAAGGATAGCCAAGAGAAATACAATCAGGTATTAGAGGCCATAAAATATGCTATAAATGCTGCACAAAGGCTAAATGAATCTGGAGAAGAGATGATGATATCTAAGGATACTATTTTAAATGCACTAGAGAATCTAACGGCTATAGCCCAGGAAAATTCAGCAGCTACAGAGGAAGCTTCAGCATCTATGGAAGAACAATTAGCATCTATGGAAGAGGTTGCAGGCTCCAGCGAAGAACTTGCAAATCTTGCTCAAGAGCTAAAGTTAGTAGTAAATAAATTTAAGATATAAGAAAAGTTTATTGAGATGTTAAGAATTTCTCATACAAAGAGATTTCTAGAATGTTGGAAATCTCTTTGTATTCTTAATTATATATAGGAGGCGTAGAGATGGAAAAATACATCTTATTTACAAATATGGATCAAAACTTTGCAATAGATGTGACAAAGGTGGAAAGAATAATAGAATTTCAAGAACCAAAAAAAATACCAGAGTCTTTAGAATATCTTTTAGGGGTTATTAAATATGAAGATTCTATACTACCTGTTATTGACCTGAATATACGATTATATGGAAAGTATATAGAAAAAACTAAGAATACAAAGATTATAGTAGTAGCCTGGAAAGATAGACAAATGGGAGTTGTAGTAGACAATATAATAGGAATAAATAATTTTCAAGAAGAGTATTATGAGAAGTCAAATATAGATACAAATGTATCAAAAGAATATATATCAGGATTTATAAAGTTAGATGAAGGTATTACAATAGTTTTAGATATAGATGGAATTTTAAATGAGCAAAAAGAGCAGGAATTATTAGAAGATATTGAAAGAGAAGAGCAAATAAATTAAATCTTATATACTTATTAACTACGAAATTGGTGAGAAGATGTCAAAAGAAATAAAAGTAGGAATTTCAGATTATAAAATATCACACAATCCACATAAATTGATTACTTTAGGGCTTGGATCCTGCGTAGGAATTGCCATATATGACAAGTCTACAAAGATAGGAGGATTAAGTCATATAATGCTTCCAGACAGCAATTTGTTTACTAAAAATATAAAGATTGAAAAATTTGCAAATCTTGCTATTCCAAAGATGGTAAAGGAGATAAATAGTAAGAGTACAAAAGACTTAGTTGCAAAGATTGCAGGAGGAGCAAGCATGTTTAGTTTTACAAATAATAGTCTCGTAGGTAGCATAGGAGATAAAAATGTATTTGCAGTAGAAGCGATTCTAAAGGATTTGGGTATACCTATTTTAGGTAAGGAAGTAGGAGGGAAAATAGGTCGTACTATGATAGTAAATTTAGATGATTTTTCTGTAAATATAAAAACTGTAAACAAGGATATCATCAATATATGAGGAGGGTAAAATGTCCATAAAATTATTAATTGTAGATGATTCAGCATTTATGAGGAAGTTAATTTCTGATATGATAGCACAGATGCAAGATGTTGAAGTCATAGGTATAGCTAGAAATGGGCTAGATGCCCTAGATGCAATTGAAAGATTAAAGCCAGATATAATAACATTAGATGTAGAGATGCCAAAGCTAAATGGTATAGAGACCTTAAAAGAGATAAAGAAGCGCTATCAAACTCCAGTCATAATGCTGAGTTCAAACAATAAGACTGATACAACCATAGAAGCTTTACAAATAGGAGCTTTAGACTTTATAGAAAAGCCAAAAGATTTGGGATCGGATTTAGAAGAGTTGAAACTAGAACTAGAAAAAAAGATAAAATCAGTTGTAAATTGTAAAAACTGCTTCCCAAGATCAGAAAAACATGGAGTTAAAGAAGAGTTAGATTTATTTAAGAAAAATATAAAGGCAGTAGTAATAGGAGCATCTACAGGTGGACCAAAGGCATTAGTATACTTAATAAGTAAATTACCTAAAAATATAAATGTGCCTATATTTATAGTTCAACATATGCCTAAAAATTTTACTAAATCTTTCGCGAATAGATTAGACCAAGAGTCAGATATAAAAGTGGTAGAGGCAGAGGATGGAATGAGTATAGAAAAAAACAGGGTGTATCTATCTCCTGGAGATTTTCATATGACTATTAAAAATGGAATTATAAATTTAAATAAAGATAAAAAAATTCATGGAGTAAGGCCAGCTGTAGATTACCTATTCGAAACATCAGCAATAGAATATGGTGAAAATACACTGGGGATTATCTTAACAGGTATGGGAAGAGATGGTACAGCAGGTATGGAAAAAATAAAAAACTCAGGTGGGTTTAACATTGCTCAAAGTGAAAAAACCTGCATAGTATATGGTATGCCAGGAAGTGCTGTAAAAAAAGGTGTAGTTCATGAAATAATGGACTTAGAAGATATATCAGACATCTTAAATAGAACTATAGAGGTGAGATAATGGAGCTAGATTATGATTTTTTCTATAAATGGGCAAAACGAGAATTGAATATTGACTTAGATGCTTATAAAGAAAAACAATTACAAAGAAGAATAGGCACAGTAATGAAAAGTTCCAAAGCAAAAAATCTAGAAGAATATTCAAAACTTATCTCAAAGGATGAGGAGATAAAGAGGATCTTCTTAGATTATATAACTATAAATGTAACAGAATTTTTTAGAAACAAGGAAATATTTAATGAATTTGAAAATATATTAAAGGATAAATTATCTCCTAAGTTTAAAAGATTAAATATATGGAGTGCAGCTTGTTCCATTGGAGCTGAGCCATATTCTATAGGAATTATATCGGATAGAAATAATATTAAATTAAAAGATAAAATATTAGCTACAGATATAGATGATATAGTCTTACAAAAAGCAAAGGAAGGTATATATCACAATAGGGATTTAAAAAATATGGATAATCTACAAATTGGGAAATATTTCAATAGTATAGATGATAAATATCAAATAAAAGATAATATAAAAGAAATGGTAAATTTTAAAAAACATGATCTTATACTAGATAATTATCCAAGTGGATTCCATGTAGTGGTTTGTAGAAATGTTACAATATATTTTAAAAATGAAACAAAAGATATGATATATGAAAAAATCCATAAATCATTAGTTCCAGGAGGAGTATTTTTTATTGGTGCAACTGAGACAATATATAATCCTGAAAAATTCGGATTTAAAAAGCTATCTACCTTTATATATGAAAAAATTTAGAGTAGATCAAAGGAGTGAAAAAAAGTGGAGGATAATAATAAATACAGAGAATTGTTTTTTGAAGAGACAGATGAGTATTTACAAACACTAAATGATTGTCTATTAGAACTGGAAAAAAACCCTGAAGAAAATGGAGTCCTAGAAGAAATATTTAGAGCAGCACATACTCTAAAGGGAATGGCAGCAACTATGGGTTATAATACCATGGCAAAGCTTACCCATAGTATGGAAAGTGTATTTGAATTATTTAGGCAAAAGGAAGTCCAAGTTAATTCAAATATTATAAGTCTTATATTCTCTTGTTTGGACAAGCTATCAGAAATAGTAGAAGACTTAAGAGCAGGAGAAGATGGAGAATATGATATAGCGGGACTTCTGAGTTCCTTAGAAGCCATAGTAAATAAAAAGCAAAATGTAGAAACAGAAAATATGTCTAAGAGTAAAGACTTTGATTTAAATTGGGATATAAATGAAACAGATAAAATGGTCATAGAAAATGCCCAGGAAAAAAACTACAAATCTTATAATATAGGAATAAAAATAGATGAGGATTCAGTATTAAAAGGAGCTAGAGCATATTTAGTCATAAATAAATTAGAGCAACAGGGAGATATTATAAAGCTAGAACCTTCAGCTCAAGATATAGAAGAAGGGGAATTTGGAAATATCTTTAGGATGATATATCTTACTAAATCTGATATAGAGGATACAAAAGAGCTAATATTAAATAATGCAGAAATAGAAGAAGTAATAATAGAAGAAATTGATAAAGAATTTATACAAAATAAGGCAGAAGACAAAGAGGAAGAAAAAGTAGTTTCAAAAGAGGAAGAAGAACATAAGAAAAACACTAAATCTAGGTCTAATCTTCATCATATGAATCAATCCATAAGAGTTGATTTACACAGATTAGATAGTTTTATGAATCTTGTATCAGAGCTTGTAATATATAGAACTAGATTAGAAGATATTACAAAAGATGAAGAAGTTGTGGAAATAAGAGAACCGCTAGAACATGTAGCTAGGATAACTACAGAATTACAAGATTTAGTATTAAAAATAAGAATGCAACCTGTAAATGTAGTCTTAAATAGATTTCCAAGAATGATAAGAGATCTCTCAAAAGAGCTTTCAAAGGAAATTGAGCTTGTGATAGAAGGTGAAGATACAGAATTAGATAGAACTGTAGTATCAGAGCTTGGAGAACCCCTTGTCCATCTCATAAGAAATGCAGCAGATCATGGTATAGAATCTCCAAAAGATCGATTAGCCCTTGGAAAAGATGAAAAAGGAGAAATAAAACTTACAGCCCATCAAGAGGGAAATAGGGTAATTATTATAGTAAAAGATGATGGTAAGGGCATTGATCCTAAAGTTATAAAGGCAAGTGCAGAAAAAAAAGGAATAGATACAAGTGGAATGGAAGACAAAGATTTAGTACAATTAATATTCCATCAAGGCTTTTCAACTAATAAAGAAGTTACCAATATCTCAGGTAGAGGTGTTGGAATGGATGTAGTAAAACAGAAGATTATGAGCCTAGGTGGAACCATAGAAGTACGAAGTAAAGTAAATTTAGGAACTACTTTTGTTATAAAACTTCCATTAACTCTTTCTATTATTCAAGTGCTTATGGTAAATATAGGAGAAGAAGTATTTGCTCTACCCCTTGGAATGATAGAAAAGGTGTCTAGATATGAAGAAGATGAGATTATTCAAATTCACAACAATGAAGTATATATATATAATGGAAAAACTATCCCAGTAATAAGAGTAAATGAAAAATTAGGTATAGAATCAAATTCTAACAACAATCATATTATATTCATAAAATTAGGAGATAAGTATTTTGGACTTCTAGTAGATGATTTAGTAGGACAACAGGAGATTGCAATTAAAAAGCTAGGTAAAATTCTAAAAAATTCAGACCAATATCTAGGAGCAACTATTCTTGGAAATGGAGAGATAGTTCTCATATTAGATGTGAGTAATCTATTCAAAGAAAATCAGGGTGATGAGATTGAATAAATATACTCATATAGAAATTGATATTATAAAGGAAATAGTAAATATAGGTGGAGGAAATGCTGCTACAAGCATATCCCAGTTGATTGATAAGCCTGTAAATATGTCAGTTCCTATTATAGAAATAAAAAATTATGAAGAAGTTTACCAAGAAATTATGAATGAAGATAAAATGGTAAATGGAGTATTGATGAGAGTTCTAGGAGATGCAGGAGGGGTATTTTTATTTATAATCCCTGAAGAAGTTGCAGGGAGTTTAGTAAATATGATGACTCCAGATGGAATTGAATTAAATAAAGAGCTTATAAATTCAGGGCTAAAAGAGCTGGTAAATATATTAGTTTCTTCATTTTTGAACTCAGTATCAAAGATGCTAGATATAAATTTAGTTTCCTCTGTACCTATACTTGTACAGGATATGTTTGGAGCAATACTAAGTAGTTTATATATAGAAACTGGACAATACGATGAAGATATAATGATAATAAAAAATGAATTCTATTATCTAGGAGATAAAATGGAAACAGCCCTTTATTTTGTACCAGAACCAGGTATTTTAGAAAAATTATTTGAAAAAGTAGGAGTTTGAAAGGAGAAATTATTATGTCAAAAAGAGTTTTAGTAGTAGATGACGCTATATTTATGAGAATGAAATTAAAGGATATACTTGAGAAAAATGGCTTTGAGGTAGTAGGAGAAGCACAAAATGGATTAGAGGCTGTAGAAATGTATAAAACTGAAAATCCAGATTTAGTTACTATGGATATTACTATGCCAGAAATGGATGGTGTAGCCGCACTAAAAGAGATAAAGAAGATAGACAGTGGGGCAAAGGTTATAATGTGCAGTGCCATGGGTCAACAATCTATGGTTATGGAAGCTATAAAATCAGGAGCATTAGACTTTATAGTAAAGCCTTTTGATACAGATAGAGTTATAAAGGCATTACAAAAAATTAGTATATAATGGAGTTGAATAATATGCAAATTATTGTTTTTACACTAGAAGACAAATATTATGCAATTAACACAGACAAAGTAGATGAAATAACAAAAAAGACAAATTCAACACGTGTACCAAATTCACAAGATTGGATAGAGGGTCTATTAAATTTAAGAGGTAATGTAGTAAGTCTTATAAATTTATTTAAGATTTTGCACCATAAAGACGATATATGCTATAATAATATAATTATTATAAACTATAATGAAGAAAAATTAGGTCTTATGGTGAAGGATATAGTAGGAGTAATTGATATTGAAAACAAGGACATTGAGAAAGTCAGTGATAAAGTAGTGGATGGAATAATAGGAGTAATAAAAAAAGAAGATTATATTATAAATATCATTGATATGGATGTACTTTTTTCTGAAAATGAGGGATAAAATTGAAACAGGTCTTATCACAACAAGAGATAGATTCACTTTTAAATGCAATTGATACTGGAGAAATTGTATCTGAAGATTTAGAAGAAGAAAGAGAAGATAAAATAAGGTCTTACGATTTTCGCAGGCCTATCAAATTATCTAAAGAGTATATAAATACTCTCTATATGATTTTTGAAAACTTTTCAAAGATTTCTGGAAATCTAATATCGAGTCAGATTAATTCTGATGTAGAGATAGATTTAGGAGCTGTAGAACAGATTAGTTATGATGAGTTCATAAGGTCTATTCCTAGAACTACACTTATAGGACTATTTAAATCAAAGCCATTAAGTGGAGTTCAATTACTTGAGATAAACCCTCAATTTTGCTACCAATATATAGAGCTTATGTGCGGTGGAGGATCTACTGAATTTAATTTAGATACTATGAACAAAAAAGAATTTACAGATATAGAACTAGGGATTTTAGAAGAATTGGTAGAAAATATCTTGAAATCCTTTGAGGCAGCTTGGGGAGAAATAATAGATTTAAAAGCTGAACTTGACTCCCTTGAGACTAATCCACAATTAATTCAAAACTTGTCTCCAAATGAACCAGTTGTCTTGATAAGTTTTTCTGTAGATATAAATAAAAATAAGAGTTTTATGAATTTATGTATTCCCTTTGTATCATTTGAAAATATAATGGATAAATTGAGTTTTAGAAACTGGTTTGACTTTGAAAAGCAATCAAATCAAGAACAGCAAAATGTTTTGGCAGATAAAATAATAGCTTCCTCTGTAGATTTAGAAGTAGTTTTAGGAAATACAGAAATTACTGTGGATGATTTTCTACAATTAGAGCTAGGAGATATAATACAGTTAGAATTAAAAACTACAGATCCCCTGAAGATGTACGTAGAAGATAAGCTGCACTATCTGGTAAAACCAGGAAGGCACAAGGGGAAATTAGCAGTTGAAGTACTACAATATATAGAGGGGGAGGATGACAATGAGTGATAGCCTATTATCTCAAGAAGAGATTGATGCCTTAGTAGGGAAAAACTCAAATGAGGTAGAATCAGAAAAAGAGCTAAGTGATATAGATAAAGACATTATAGGGGAAGTTGGAAATATATCCATGTCTATGGCGGCTACAACCCTATCAAATATACTAAATAGACAGGTTTTAATAACTACCCCAAGGGTATCTTTGATACCTTTTAGATCTATAGTAGAAGAATGTACTATACCTAAAGTAGTTACAAATATAGAATTTAAACAAGGACTTAAGGGAAATAATCTACTAATGATGGATGTAAAAGATGCCACAATCATAGCTGATTTAATGATGGGTGGAGATGGTACAAATCCAAATGAAAATTTTAGTGAATTAGAACTAAGTGCAGTAGCTGAAGCTATGAATCAAATGATAGGTTCAGCATCTACTTCCATGGCAACCATGCTTGGAAAACAAGTAGATATATTGCCACCAGATGTAGAGGTCTGGGATAATACGGAAAATATAGATTATGAAAAAATAAGTTCAGATAGTCATATATGTAAAATATCATTTGATCTTACAGTAGATGGACTTATCCAAAGTGAAATCATGCAAATATATTCTATGGATACTGTAGAAGAAATCGTGAAGACAATGATGAGCGAAACAGCAGCACCTGTCATGGAAGAAGAACCTGAAGAAGTAAAGGAAGAGCCTATAGTAGAAGAAAAAGTAGAGCCTAAGAAGGAAGAAGTAGTACAAGAAAAAATCCTAGTGCAAAAGCCACAATTTAGTGAATTAAATTCTAGTAGAACACAAAATGCAAATAATAGGAATTTAGATTTAATAATGGATGTACCTCTGGATTTCAGCGTAGTCTTAGGTAAAAGCAAAAAAACCATAAGAGAGATCCTATCCTTTGGAGATGGGTCGGTTGTAGAATTAAATAAATTAGCAGATGAACCTTTAGAAATATATGTAAATGGAAAGCTAATAGCTGAAGGAGAAGTAGTTGTCATAAATGAAAACTTTGGAGTTAGAATTACAAATATATTAAGCAAAGAACAAAGAGTTAAAAATCTAAAATAATAGTGTTTTTAATTTAAATTAAAAACACTATTAAATTTATACATAAGTTTCCGATATATATGTCAAAGGGTTTAGGAGAGATGATTATGAAAATAGATAAAGGGCATCAAGCCTATATTCAAAATTTAAATCTAAATAAAAATAAAAATAATAAAAATATACAAGGGAACAAAGACCTAAAGAAAACTAAAAATAATAGTATAAATATAGAAATTTCTAAATCTGCTAGAAAATTAGCCGAAAAAATTAGAGAAGGTGAAAATTTTTCTAAGAGAGTAGAGGAAATAAGAAAAGCTGTCTTAAATGATACTTACAAAGTATCTGGAGAAGAAATAGCAGACAAGATGATAGAAAGTATTAACTTCCAAGGAGATGGGAAAAGAAATGAGTAGAAAAGATTTAAAAAACCATCTAAAGGACTTATGTCAGCTATTAAAAGAAGAAAAACAAGCCCTTATGAAAAGTGAAGGACAAAAATTGGAAGATATATTAGAAAAAAAATCAGATTTAGTGGAAAAACTTGAAAGTTTAGAAGTAAAGATTTCGAAGGATGATGAAGAGATAATAAGTCTAAAAAAGGAGATTGATTCATTACAGGAATTAAATCTCCTTTTAACTAAGCAAGCTTTAAATTATCAAGAAGCAATTCTTGAGAGTATTGCAAAAAATATTAAAAAAGCTTCAAATCCATATTCTAGCACAGGAGAATATGGAAAAACAGAGAGTATAAATCTAGTAAATCAAAGGGTGTAGAGGTGAAAACATGTCAGGTATATTTAATACATTAAATACAGCTACAAAGGGTTTAATGGCCCAACAAACAGCAATACACACTGTAGGACACAATCTTTCAAATGCAAACACAGTAGGATATTCTAGACAAAGAGTAGATTTCAAGGCAGATCTTGCCTACAATTTAACAGGAGTAGGACAACTTGGTACAGGTGTAAAAATGGAAGGTATAGTAAGGATGGTAAATCAATATGTCCACAATCAAATAATGGGTGAAACAGGAACTTATGAAAAATTTCAATCTAAATCTGAAACAATGGGACAATTAGAGATAATATTTAATGAACCATCAGAGACTGGGCTTAATTTCAATTTAAATGAAATGTTTGATGCCTTTCAAGAGCTAAGCAAAAACCCAGAAAGTTTAAATGCAAAGACAGTAGTAGTAGAAAAATCCAAATCTCTTACAGATATTTTAAACCATATGGCAAATCAAATAGATACACTTGAAGATGAGACTTTAAGTCAAATAAAAAAGAATGCCTATGATTTTAACTCTATAGTAGATAGAATTGATTCCTTAAATAAACAAATATTTAATGTGGCAATAAAAGGACAAGTTCCAAATGATCTACTAGATCAAAGAGATCTTATGCTAAAGGAATTAAGTGGAATTACAGAATTTGACCATAGCTTTGACGAATATGGTAGAGTAGATATTGAGATAGATGGACAAGAAGTCCTTGGTGAAGATAGACTTGAAATGAGTATGGTAACTGATATAAAAGATAATGGAGATGGGACTTGGGAAATCTCCGTAGCTAAAGGAGGCGACTCCTTAAATGGAGCTGAAACTTATACTGTTACTGATGCAGATACAATAGATAAGATAAAGAATTTATCTGAAGGAGATATAGTTCTTAATCAAAAAGATATAGATGGTGAAGATCCTAAGTTCATAGTTCCCACTTTAAAATCAGGCAGACTAGAAGGATATCAAGACTCCTTAAATGATATAAATGAAAGAAAAGTTAATCTAGATAATTTTGCTAAAAATATGGCAAAGGCTGTGAATATGATTCATAGTGATGATGGAAATAGCATTGATTTCTTCGTCTCTACAGATGGCGAGATAAATGCAGGAAATATAAAGATGAACGATGAACTCCTAGAAGATAGTGGTAAGGTAAATGCAGGGAAAAATTCAGACTCACCTGAAGGAGATGGCTCAAGAGCTTTAGCTCTAGCAAGACTTAGAGATACAAAATTAGACTTTAGTGATCCTAATGCTGCTTTAGATTATGACCCTGACAATATGAATATAAAGGATCATACAGGTGGAGTTACCATAGAAGGAGCCTATAGAGATATAGTTACTAAAGTAGGAGTTTCAAAGGAACACGCAGATCAAATGGTGGACAATCAAGAAGTATTATTAGCTCAATTAGAGTTCAAAAGAGAATCCACATCTGGAGTATCTATAGATGAAGAAGTTGGAAATCTAGTACAATTTCAAAAGGCATATGAAGCCAATGCAAAGATGATATCAGTACTAACAGAGATGTTAGATGTACTCATAAATAGAACAGGAGCGTAGAATATGAGGATAACACAAAGTACACTTACAAATAGCTTTTTAAGAAATCTTTCAAGAAATTTAGAGCAAATGCAAAGCTATCATGATAAATTAACATCAGGAAAAGAAGTATCCAAACCTTCTGATGACCCACTTTTAGTTGCAAAGATAATGGATATGACTAAAAATATCAAACAAAATGAACAATACAATTCAAATATAAGTGACACCCTGGGATGGGTAGAAACCCAAGATACAGCTCTAAATGATGTAACATCTACATTAAATAGAGTAAGAGAATTGATGGTGTATGGAGCAAATGGGTCCTTATCAGAAACCGATAGACTAGCTATAAAAGATGAAGTAGAGATGCAAGTAGAACAATTAGCAGATGTTTTAAATACTAACTTTGATGGAAGATATATATTTGGAGGTCAAAAGACAAATGCTACTCCTTTTGAAGTGGATAATGGAGTATTGACATACAATGGTGATGATAATAATATCTCAAGGGAAATCTCAAAAGGTGTAGAGATGGAATTAGTAACTGCTGGAAGTGAAGTAACACAAGGTCAAGATTTGGGAGAATTTTTAAATAAAGTAGTCACTGCATTAGATAATGGTACTCCAGAAGATTTAGATAAGATCTCAGGAGAACTTTTAGGTGATATAGATAAACATATAGACAATGTAATAAGAGTTAGATCAAAAGTAGGAGCTATAAATAATCGCCTAGAAGCATCAAAGGCAAGAAATGAATCGGAAAACTTAAATTTAAATAAAGTATTATCCGAAAGAGAAGATATAGATATAGCAGAAAAATATATGGAGTATGTAACTATGGCAACTATCTACCAAGCTTCATTATCGGTGGGAGCAAAGATAATGCAACCAAGTTTACTTGACTATATGAGATAAGTTGGTTTTATTGCAAAAAACGGCTACTGAATTCAAAATTTAAGAAGTATAATCACACATAAAAAAATAGGCTCCCAAACTCGCTATGCTCAAACAGTGGGAGCCAAACCAATTTTTTTACTTAGTGAATACTTCTAGTAAATTTCTCATAATGTAGCCTTATTTTTACAATAAAACCTTAGAGCATTGTGGCTCAGAGCATTTGATTGTCATTCCGAATGAAATGAGGAATCTATCTTTTGACTTTAATCTTCAAAAAAGGATGTAATAATATGGAAATAAATACTAAATATCTTGGAAAAGTAAATATAGAAGAAGAAAAAATTATGAATTTTCCAAATGGAATATTGGGCTTTCAAGACCATAAGGAATTTGTGATTTTAAATGTAGAGGGAAATCTTCACTTTAAATTCTTACAAGATATAAAAAATCCCCAAATTGCATTTATAATAATAAATCCTTGGGATTTTTTTAAAGGCTATGATATAGAACTTCCGGATGATAAATTAGAAAATATAAATATAGATCCTAAAAAAAATAATGAAATGGAAATATATAATATAGTTACATTGGGTGAAAGTTTAAAGGAAAGTACAGCAAATCTTCTAGCTCCTATAGTTATAAACCTAAAGGATAAAAAGGGTAAACAGTTTATTTTAAATAATAGTCCATATAATACAAGACACCTATTATTTCCAGAAGGTGATGCAGCATGTTAATCTTAAATAGAAAAAAAGATGAATCTATAATCATAGGGGATAATATAGAGATAAAGATACTTTCTATAGATGATGGTAAAGTTAAAATAGGCATAGAAGCCCCAAAAGAGATAACTGTATTAAGAAGAGAAGTCTACGATGAAGTAATAGAGGCTAATAAGAAATCTATAGAAGCAGATGTGAATATATTAGATATGCTAAAGGAATAATCAAGCAGATTGTTTTTTGTCATTCCGAGCTTGTCGAGGAATCTTTCTTTAAGGAGTTGATCAAATGGATATAGCAAGATTATCAATGGGCATGAGTCAAGGAAAAGCAATGCAACAAGCTAAAATGTCAGTTTTAAAAATGGCTATGGATGCTGCAAAAGAACAAGGAGCGGCCATGAATAAATTGTTGGAATCAAGGAATACAAATGTAGAAAGAGCAGTATCACCACATTTAGGTGGAAATATTGATATAATGGCATAGAGAACTAGAATTTAATCTAGTTCTCTTTTTTAATTCTTATTCTAGTGAGTTAATATAAATTTTACTATTAGTTTTACTATACTATTTTTGGGTAAATATATTGTATAATTAAAAATATTATATTAATCAAATAAAATATAGTAATAATAATACCTTTAATGAATATAATATAATATGGAACAAAAACTAATATAGTTTTTAGCGAGAAGGTGCCTGCACCATCTCGTATTTTTTTTGTTTGAATTTAAATAGTTAATAATGAATCTCTATGCTATAGTATGAAAACTAAAAGATAAAGTGTTATAATATTTATAAGGTCTAAAGTTTTATATTAGGGGTGGAATATGAGGAAGAAAAAATTAACAGTAGAAGAGCAAGTTGAATATATGAGAGACAAAAGTGGGATAAGATTTAATATAATGAATGAAGATGATGCAAAATTCTTCTTAAAAAATAATAATTATTATTTTAAGATAAAAGCTTATGCAAAAAATTACGACAAATATTTAGTGGGGGAAAAGGTTGGTAAGTATGTTAATTTAGAATTTGCATATCTTGTGGAAATATCAAAAATAGATATGTATTTTAGAAGAGTTATTTTAAAAATGACCTTGGATATAGAACATTTTCTTAAAGCTCAACTTCTAAGAGACTTTCAAAATAATGATACTGAAGATGGATATAGGATTATTGATGAGCTTTTTCAAGAATATTCATATATAGAAGATAATATAGATTTTAAGGGTAAAAACTCTACATGTACAGATTTAGTGTTAAAATATAAAGGTAACTTTGCAATTTGGAATATAGTAGAAGTTCTAAGTTTTAACGACTTTACAAAGTTGTATCAAATGTATTATAAAAAACATAAAAATAAGAATTCTATGTGTAAATTTTTGTGGTCAGTAAGACTTTTAAGAAATGCCGCAGCTCATAATAGTTGTTTACTAAATAGTTTAAGAACCCCATATAATTATACAGTTAGACCTAATCAAAAGGTTATAAACTATCTATCTAAAATAGATGGAATTTCTAGAGCTGCTAGAGGAAATAGAATGAAAAATCCAGTGATGCATGATTTTATTGTTACTTTATATGTGTTTAACAATATAATTACCAGCAATAAGGTTAAAGAGATTACGATGTTGGAACTAAAAGATTTAGTGGATAATAGAATGACTAGGAATAAGCACTATTTTGAAAAAAATCAAATTATAACATCTAATTATGAATTTGTAAAAAAAGTGATTGACTATTTTTACGAGTTATGTATATAATAAGGATAAGGAACAAAAACCTAAAGGAGTTTTTAGCGAGAAGGTGCCTGCACCATCTCGTATTTTTTTATAAATAATTAGCTCTAGAGCATTTAGCTTTAGGGTTTTTTTTATGTCAAATAAGAGGTGTTAATTAGGAAGGATGGTAGGTAATGAAGACATTTTTAAAAAATAGAACAAACCATAGAAGTGAAGGTCTAGTTGTTGATTTAAATGAGAGACTATTCTGGTATCTAAAACAAATATCATTTTTTAATGTAATAAGATACTTCATTAAAAAGTGGAATAATAGTAAGGAAGATAAAAAGGTAAACATATATAAATTTGTAGATCTATGGGTTATATCTAATTTGATAGGCTCAATAGCTTTCTTATATTTTGCTAAGTTTAAAAATTTAAACAAAACTATATTATTAATAATGTTTAGCTATGCTAGTTTAAGAGTATTTGAAATAATTATCTATCAAATTAATGTAAATTTATTTGATAGATATAGAGCAAAATTAAAGAATAAAGATTACAGAATAAAATCTCCTACTAGAACTGTAATATTACTTTTACATAATTATATAGAGATAATATTTTGGTATGCATTTATGATAGTAGCTATTTTAAAATTATCTAATATTGAAATAGCTGGAAGTTTCAGCTTTTATGTTAGGACAAGCTTTTTATGTATGACTACATTTAACCATGATTTAGTTGCTAGTATCGATACTACAAAATACTCGTTATTATCCAATATAGCCATATTTGAAGTTATATCAGGTTTGATAATGACTGTAGTATCCTTAGCTAATTTTATCGGCAGATTACCTGTAGAATATGAAAAGAAAAATGGAAAGTACAAAAGATTGAAAAGATAAAAAGACATAAAAAATATAAATAAAATCATAAAAATTTCCCTTCTTCTATTAAACTTATCTTACATCCTCCGATATAATAATTAAGAAGAAGAGATGGACATACTTCTTAAAAACTGGCAAGGAAGCCAAAACAAAATTCAAGGAGGAATTAATAATGAGAATTAATCAAAATATTTCAGCTATGAACACTTATTCAAGACTTACAAGTGCGAATAATGCTAAGAGTAATTCATTAGCAAAATTATCATCAGGTCTTAGAATCAATAAAGCAGGAGATGACGCAGCAGGACTAGCAATATCAGAAAAAATGAGAGGACAAGTAAGTGGACTTAAGCAAGCAGCTAAAAATGCTCAAGATGGAATTTCACTAATCCAGACAGCAGAAGGTGCACTTAACGAAACTCACTCCATTCTTCAAAGAATGAGAGAACTTGCAGTTCAGTCAGCCAATGATACTAATACAAATTCAGATAGAATGGAGATCCAAAAGGAAATGGATCAACTATCAACTGAAATTACTAGAATAGGTAATAATACAGAGTTCAATACTCAAAAGCTTCTTAATGGAGACTTAGGAACTGATGGATTGACTTTCCAAATTGGTGCTAATAAGGGTCAAAGCATGGAGCTTTCAGTAGGTGACATGAGAGCAGAGTCTTTAGAGGTTGAGGGTACTATCTCAGATTCAGTAGCATTAACAGGTGTAACAGGAGTTACAGTTAGAAGCCGTACTGGAGAAGCGTTTGATATAGAAGTAAAAGCACTTGCAAAGGATCAAGAATTTAATGTAGAAGCTGAAGCGAATAAACTTACGATAACTTTAACAGCAAATGAGGCGGGGGATGCATCATTAACAACTAATGATGAATTGGTGAGAGCTTTAGAATCACAAGGGCTGATAGTAGAAAAAGATGACACTTATACCTCAACTATTGCTGATGCAGTAGTAGCTGGTGGTACAATTGGTACTCTTGCAATCGCAAATTCACCAGATGAAACTTTTAGTAAAGATTATGGTATAAATGTATCAACTCAAACAGCAGCAGATTCAGCAATAGAAACGATTGACGCAGCAATATCATCAGTATCAACAGAAAGATCAAAACTAGGTGCTGTTCAAAATAGACTAGACCACACAATCAATAACTTAACAGCTACATCAGAAAACTTATCAGCTGCAGAATCAAGAATCAGAGACGTAGATATGGCAGAAGAAATGATGAGCTTCACTAAGAACAATATCCTTAGCCAAGCAGCTACATCAATGTTAGCTCAAGCTAATCAAATGCCACAATCAGTTCTTCAGTTATTACAGTAATTTAAATAAGATAAATAATAAGGCGGGGCAAATCCTCGCCAGTTAATAATAAAGGCAAGGACGCCAAAACAAAATTCAAGGAGGAATTAATAATGAGAATTAATCAAAATATTTCAGCTATGAACACTTATTCAAGACTTACAAGTGCAAATAATGCTAAGAGTAATTCATTAGCAAAATTATCATCAGGTCTTAGAATCAATAAAGCAGGAGATGACGCAGCAGGACTAGCAATATCAGAAAAAATGAGAGGACAAGTATCAGGACTTAAGCAGGCAGCTAAAAATGCTCAAGACGGAATTTCACTAATTCAGACAGCAGAAGGTGCACTTAACGAAACTCACTCAATTCTTCAAAGAATGAGAGAACTTGCAGTTCAGTCAGCAAATGATACTAATACAGATTCAGATAGAGCAGAAATCCAAAAGGAAATGGATCAGTTAGCAACAGAAATTTCAAGAATCGGAAATGATACTGAATTCAATACTCAAAAGCTTCTTAATGGAAACTTAGAGACAGATGGATTAACTTTCCAAATTGGTGCTAACAAAGGTCAAAGTATGAAACTTTCAGTAGGTGATATGAGATCAAAAGAGCTAGGTGTTGAAGGTAAGGTTTACTCAGGTACAGCTGGTGAGCTAGATATAGCTACTAGAAATGAAAATCTTACTGTAGAGTATAAAGTAGGTGCAGCTCTTACAACAGAAACTACTGCAGAACAGACAGGTGATGCAGTTGTGGTTACATTGAAATCCACAGATGGAAGTGCTGGTACAGCAACTACAGCAGAAATTAAGTCAGCTTTGGAAGGGCTAGGTATAACTACTGAATATACTACTGGTGAAGATGGGACTACAGTACAAGTTGCTGCTGTAGCTTCAACAGATATTAATACACTAGATGCAGACTTATCAGCAAAATCAGGTATAGATGTATCTTCACAAACAGCAGCAGATTCAGCAATAGAAACAATTGATGCAGCAATATCATCAGTGTCAACAGAAAGATCAAAACTAGGTGCTGTTCAAAACAGATTAGACCACACAATCAATAACTTAACAGCTACATCAGAGAACCTTTCAGCTGCTGAGAGTAGAATCAGAGATGTAGACATGGCAGAAGAAATGATGAGCTTCACTAAGAACAATATTCTTAGCCAAGCAGCTACTTCAATGTTAGCTCAAGCTAATCAAATGCCACAATCAGTATTACAGTTATTACAATAATTTATTAAGAAAATTATTTAGAGTTACTAAATTTTCGAGATATTATTCACAGAGTGATAATAAAGTAGTATAATTAAAAAAGGTAATAAAGCCGACATAATTGTCGGCTTTACTTCTAAATAATACTAGGGGTGAAAAATATGATATATATCAGTAGACCTGTAGTAGAAACACATAAAACAGTAGAAAAATTGGATAAAAAGCCCTTGGAAAACAATTTAAGACAGAGAAAACCTATAGAACCTGTGTGGGAAAAGTATGGAGATGAAAAGGGCAAAAGGTTTTATAATAGAGAAGAACTTGAAAAGGCTGTTGAGGATACAAATAGAATAGTCTTTAAAGATGATAATAGATTTGAATTTAAAGTCCATGAGAGAACTGGACGCATGATGGTAAAACTTATAGACAATGAAACAGATGAAGTAGTAAAAGAGATTCCACCAGAGAAGATACTAGATCTTGTTGCAAGTATATGGGATTTGGTTGGGATATTGGTAGATGAGAGAGGATGATTTAAATGGCAGGAATTAATTTTATGGGATCATATTCAGGAATAGATAGTTCTAGTATAGATGGTCTAATGCAGGTTGAAAGAATGCCCTTAGTTCAATATGCAAATAAAAAGACTAGTATTACAGAAACTCAGAATGCTTGGAAGGATATCAATACTAGGTTAAATTCTCTATTTGAAAAAATCAAAAACTTAGGTAGTTCTGATACCTTCAATTCTAAGACTTCCACATCTACAAATGAAGATTATGTGACTATTACTCCTTCTAAAAATTCTATAATTGGAAAGTATAATATAAATGTAGAACGATTAGCTACAAATACAAGTATTATAGGCAGCAATAGAATTGAAGGTGAGATCACAGATGAACTTGGAAAAGCTGGTAAATTTATAATAAAAAATCATGATGCTCTACCTGAAGACCCTGGTACTACTATAGAAGTAAAAGCTGAAGATAGCCTTAAGGATATAGTAGAAAAGATAAATAATATGACCAACGATTCAAAAGATAGTGAAGGTAATACAGTAAAGGGAACTGGTGTATCTGCCAGTATCATAGACAATAGAATAATCCTTACAGATGAAAATACTGGAAATAGGAAGATAACTCTCCAAGATTCCGAGGGGACTATTTTAAGTGATTTAGGCCTAGCAAGTTCAACTGCAGACAATCAAGGTCAAAATGCTAAATTTACTATAAATGGAGTATCAGTAGAGAGAGATTCAAACTCTATAGATGATGTAATAGAAGATACAACTATAAATCTAAAAAAAGCTCATGGGGATACTACTACAACTGATACAGTAAATGTAACCATGGACACCGAAAAAACCACAAAGGCAATTCAGGATTTTGTAGATCAATATAATTCTACTATTCAATTTATAGAGGACAAGTTGAAGGCAGGAGACCCAGAAGTACCAGGTAGTAAGGGAACATTATCTGGAGATAGTTCACTTATGAGGCTTCATTCTAGTCTAAGGAAGATGGTTACTTCAGCTATAAAGGGAAATCCAAATACGGATATAGGTGATATATCTCAACTTGGAGTTGAGACCATAGATAAATTTGGTCAATTAAAATTTGATTCATCTAAATTTAAAGAGGCTTTAAAGGAAAATCCTGAAGATGTAATAAACTTCTTTTCAAGTAAGACTGCAGATGACAAGGAAATAGGATTTGTCAATAGGATAAATTCTCAAATAGATGGGTTTATCTCAAAGAAAAATGGAATTATAAAGACAAAAACAGAGAGCTATGACAAGACTCTAAAGGATTTAAATAAAAGAATAGAAGAATTTGAGACTCGTATGGAGAGAAAAGAGGAGTACTATATAAAGATGTTTTCAGCATTAGATGTGGCTATGATGAAGGCAGAGAGTCAGATGTCTTGGTTACAAGGACAAATTGATTCAATGAATATAGGTGGCAAGAAATAAAAGGAGTGAAAAACATGAATCAAGCATATGCAAGGGATATATATAAGAAAAATCAAGTAAATACTGCACCAAAGAAAAAACTCTTAATAATGCTATATGATGGGGCCATCAAAAATCTAAACCTTGCTGAATTGGCTCTAGAAGAAAAAAACTTTGAAAATACAAATAAGTATATGATTAAGGCTCAAGATATTATAGCAGAGCTTATGATAACTCTTGATTTTGAAAAGGGTGGAGATATAGCTAATAATCTATATCAACTCTATGATTATATGTATAATAGATTGGTTCGTGGTAATATAGATAAGGATATAGAAGCTGTAGTAGAAGTAAGAGGTTATATGAAAGAGTTGAGAGATACATGGATTCAGATATAAATATAAAAGATTTACTAAAAACTAGAGAGAAAATATTAGAATCTTTAATTATAAATATAAATTCTTGGGATGGAAGCGCTGAGTCTGGGATAGAAATCATAGAAAAAAATAGAGTAAAGATAGACAAATTAAGGTCTCTAGAGGAAGCTTTAGGAAATGATAATCTTTCATATAAAAATGAAGACTATATAGAGAATATAAGTTTAATACTTGATGGAGAACAAAAGATTTTAGATAGTCTATCTAAAAGACAAGACGAAGTAAAAAAGATAATCAAACAATTAAGCCGCAAGGACAAAATAAAAGATAATTATATCAAACAAAATAAAAATTCCATATTCATAGATAGAGATTTTTAAAAACATTGTCATATTAGGGGAAAAAAGAAGAATAAATTATAAATTATAGTCTTTTTTCCTTTTTTTGTTGTTTAAAATAAATCCTTATGATATACTTTTGTCATTGAAAGAAACTTCTTGTCGAAAGGGCAAACTTATGGCGACATAAGGACGCAAAGCTGTAGGGTCTCTATGAGATAGCCAGATTCCGAAGGGGGAGTTTTTTGTGCGAGAATTTATAAAGGAGGAAGAAATGTCAGATTTTAGTTATGATTTAATAAAAAAAGCGATGGATGCTTCATCACTAAGACAAAAAAATATTTCAAGCAATATATCTAATATAAATACACCTAATTACAAGGCAAATAGAGTAAAATTTGAAAAATATTTATTAGATGCAAAAAAAATACATATGAAGAAGACAGATGAAAGACATTTTGGTATAGAATCTATAGAAGATTTAGAGCCCCAGGTAGAAAAAAGAGAAACTATTTCTATGACTGAAAATGGAAATAATGTAGATATTGATTTAGAAATGACAGAATTAGCAGCCAATGAAATTTATTATAATGTCTTGATAAGACAAATTAGCAGTAAATTATCTAATTTAAATTATGTAATTAACAGGTAAAAGGAGGCTAGGAAATGTCGGTATTTAATTCTATGCGGATAAATGCAAGTGGATTGAGCCTAGAAAGGCTTAAAATGGATGTAATCTCTACAAATATAGCAAATGTAAATACGACTAGAACAGAAGATGGTGGACCCTACAGAAGAAAAGAAGTATTATTTGAAGAAATGCTTTTAAAAGAAGAGACAAGCTCTGGAGTAAGAGTTACACAAATCTTTGAAGATACAGAGAATATGAAGACAATGCACGATCCAGATCATCCTGATGCAGATGAAAATGGCTATCTACTGATGCCAAATGTAAATATGGCAGATGAAATGATAAATCTTATAAAGACCCAAAGAACATATGAGGCAAATGTAACAGCTTTAAATACAAGTAAAAATCTACTTAAAAAAGCTCTTGAGATTTCAAAGGGCTAATTTAGTATATAGAAATATGGAGGTGGAAAGATGAATATATCTTCTTTAAATAATAGATTAGTAGCAGGATTAGATTTAGAAAAACAAATAGACTCTAATTCAGAAGGAGAGGCTTCTTTTAAAGATATTATAAAAGATGAAATAAATAGAGTAAATGATATGCAGATAAGGGCAGATGAAATGACAGAAAAATTCATAGCTGGTGAAATAGAAGATTTACATAGTGTAATGATTGCAACAGAAGAAGCAAGACTCTCTTTAGAACTTGCAGTACAAATTAGAAATAAATGTATAGAGGCTTATAAAGAAATAAATAATATGCAATTATAAGATTTGTTAAGGAGCTATAGTTAATGGAAAATATCAAGACAAAATTAAATGGAGTAAAAGAGGGTTGGGAAAAGATAAGCACTAAAAAGAAGATTATTATGGTTGTATTAATATCTAGTATGATTTTGTTTGGATATCTATACTCTAATTTTATTGATAATTCTAACTATGTGACTTTATTTACTAATCTAGAATTTGCAGATGCAGGAAATATAGTGAATGATTTAGAACTTAAAGGTATAGATTATAAGCTAGAAGAAAATGGAACAAAAATACTTATAGATGAAGAAAAGGTAGACAAGTATAGACTTCAGCTTGCCATGGATGGAAACATGCCAGAAAACTCTAAAGGGTTTGAAATATTTGATGATATAGGACTTATGGTAACAGAAGATGATAGAAAGATAATGTACCAACGAGCTTTAGCTGGAGAACTACAGAGGTCTATTATGTCACTAGATCCTATAAATTCTGCAAAGGTAAATCTTGTAATGTCTGAAAAAAGCATATTTGAAACAGAACAAAAGCCTGCTACAGCATCTATAATAATAGATATTAAACCAAATCAAAAGGTAAATGATTCTATGATTAGGGGAATAGCAGCTTTAGTATCTGGTGCTGTAGGAAATCTCCCAGATGAAAATATAAAGATAATAGACTCTAAAGGAAATTTATTAAGTGGAGTATTAACTGATGAAAAAGAATTAAATACTTTAGATATTGTAAATCAGCATCAGAAGGTAAAAAAAGATTTTGAAACACAGATTGAAAATAATCTAAACGAAATTTTAGGAAGTGCATTTGGTAGAGATAAGATAAAAGTCTCTGTATTTGCAGATTTAGACTTTGATTCCCAGGAGACTACAAATATAGAATACAAAGATCCAGTGATAAGAAGTGAACAAATAGATTTAAGTGGAAATGATATAAACACTGATGCATTGGAGTCTGGACTTATAGGAGATAATACAAGCAATGTATTTCAAGGTGAAGATGAGGGAAATCAAAGTTATAGCAAAACTACAAATAATGAACTGTCCACAGAAACTACTACTACTATAAAGGCTCCAGGAAAGGTAAATAAAATAACTACATCTGTAGTATTTGATGGAACACTTTCAGATGATAGATCTCAGACTATAGAAAATATAGTTAGAACTGCTACAGGATTTGATGCAGCTAGGGGAGATGAAATCACAGTAGAGGGAGTCATGTTTGATAGGACTTATGAGACTCAATTACAAGAAGAATTAGCAGCTATAAAAGCTGAAGAAGAAGCGAATAGAAGCTTTTTAGAGAAATATGGAGAGTATTTGATATTTGGTATACTTGTATCTTTGGTTATAGCAATTTTTGTATCTTTAATGAGTCTTTTATCTTCAAAGAAGAAAAAGAAAGAAGAACAGCTTATACTTGAGTCTACTCCAGACTATGAGGAGTCGGTGGATATACAGGTAGACGATGTAATGGATATTATGGAAGAAAAAATAGAAGTAAAACCTGACAAAAAGAAAAAGAAAGCCCAAGACTATGCGATGGAGAATCCACAATTAGCAGCAGACTTAATTAAAGCATGGATGAAGGACTAATAGGTGATGATATGAGAAAACAATCCAATGGTATAAAAAAAGCAGCTATTTTATTGATATCTTTAGGCCCAGAGACAGCTTCTCAAATCTTGAAGTTATTGCCAGATGCAATGATTCAAAAGGTCACTTATGAAATAGCAAATATAGATTATGTAGAGCCTCATGAAAAGGACAAAATTATAGATGAATTTATAGATATGGCATCTGCTAGGGAATATGTGTTAGATGGAGGAGTTGAGTATGCCAAGGACTTATTAAATAAAGCCTTGGGAACTCAAAGGGCTAAAGAAGTAATAGATATGTTAAATCAAATTCAACAAAGTGAAAGACCCTTTGCAATTGCTAGAAAGGCAGATCCCTATCAACTTACAAATTTGTTAAAGAACGAACATCCTCAAACTATAGCCCTTATAATGTGCTATATGCAGCCTGAAAAAGCAGCTTTAGTTTTATCGCAATTTGAAACTGAACTTCAAACTGAGATAGCAGAGAGGATAGGTACTATAAATAGGACATCCCCTAAGGTAATAAGTAGAATTGAAAAGATTATGGAAACCAAGTTCTCAAATATAATCCAAAACAATTCAGAAACTGTAGGTGGCGTGAAGACATTAGTAGATATATTGAATTCAGCTGATAGAACAACTGAAAGAAATATTATAAACGATTTAGAGTCAAAACAACCTGATTTAGCTGAGGATATTAAGATAAATCTATTTATATTTGAAGATATAGTAAATCTGGATAAGGCAAGTATTCAAAGAGTATTAAGAGAAGTAGAAAATGAGAACTTAGTATTGGCTTTAAAGGGTGCATCAGAGGAAGTTTCAGCTGTCATATTTAGCAATATGAGCAAAAGAGCTGCAGATATGATAAAGGAAGACATCCAGTTTATGGGTCCTGTTAGACTTTCAACTGTAGAAGAAGCTCAACAAAAAATTGTAGGTATAATAAGGAGATTAGATGAAGCAGGAGAGATCGTCATAGGAAGAGGTGATCAGGATGCAGTCATCGTATAGGATTATAAAAAATACTAATGTGGATTTAGAAGAAAATCAAAGTACAATTATAGATACCTCAATAGATATTGGGAAATTTTATAAAGAAGATATGGATATAGATATTGAAGAAGATATATTAGATGAAGAAAATATAAAAAGAGATATAGAAAAGAAACTTAGATTAGAAATAGATAAGGAAAAAACAAAGATATTAGAAGATGCAAGAAAACAGGCCCTTAATTTAAAAGATGAAATAGAAAAAAAGGCCTATAAAGATGCCTATGAAAATGGCTATGAAGAAGGCTATCAAATGGGTTATGAAGATGGAACTACTCAAGGATTAAATCAAGGTATGAATGAAGCTCTAAATATTAAGAGAGAAGCCTTAGATTTGATTCCTCAAAGTGAAGAATATGTAAAGGAGTACCTTAAGGAAAATCGACAAAATTTAATAGAATTAGCAGCAACTATGGCAGAGAGCATAGTTCACAAGACTATTGAGACTTCAGATGAAAATATAATGATGATTTTAGAGCCTATTTTAAGAGAATACGGGCACAAGGAAAATATTATAATAACTTGTCATCCAGATACTGTGCCGATTGTAAAGGGAAAATTAAAAGAGCTAGAAGATCTCTCCGGAGGAAATAAAATAGTCATTTTAAAAGATGGAAACTTAGAGAAAAATGGTTGTACCTTAGAAAATAGTAATCAAGTTATAGACTTGCAGATAAAGACACAAATAGAAAATATATTAAAATCCATAGAAAATACGGAGTGAATTAATTGATAAATATACCCTTCAAAGACTATAAAAACTTAATTGAAAATAAATTTCACTATACTAATATGGGAAAAGTAAGTGAAGTAATAGGACTTATAATTCAAGTTGAGGGGATAGAAGTTTTTATAGGAGAAGTATGTGAAATTATCATCAAATCATCTAATAGGGTGGTACTTGGAGAAGTAGTGGGATTTAAAGCAGGCAAAGTAATACTAATGCCCTTAGATGAATTAGAGGGGATAGGACCAGGGTGTTTAGTAAGGCCTACTGGAAAGTCTTTTAAAGTGGAAATAAGTCAAGAACTCTTAGGTAGAACCTTAGATGGGCTTGGCAGACCTATGGATAAAAAGAGCTTGAAAAAGGGAGTTTTATATGATGTTAATAGAACTCCACCAAACCCCTTTGAAAGAAGAAAAATAGAAGATGTAATGAGTACAGGGTTAAAGGCAATAGATGGAATATTGACCTGTGGAGAAGGACAAAGGATAGGTATATTTGCAGGTAGTGGAGTAGGAAAGAGTACCCTTCTTGGAATGATGGCAAGATATTGCGATGCAGATATAAATGTAATAGCCCTTATAGGAGAGAGAGGTAGAGAGGTTCTTGAGTTCATAGAAAAGGACTTGGGAGAAGAAGGTTATAAGAGATCAGTAGTGGTATGTGCCACATCAGATCAGCCACCTCTTGTAAGGCTTAAAGGAGCATTTGTAGCAACTGCTATTGCAGAATATTTTAGAGATCAGGGTAAAAAGGTAGTTCTTATGATGGACTCTGTAACTAGATTTGCCATGGCTCAAAGGGAAATTGGACTGGCTACAGGAGAGCCTCCCACAACTCGTGGATATACACCATCTGTATTTGCTATGATGCCAAAGCTGTTGGAGAGAAGTGGTATGTCTAATAAAGGATCTATTACAGCTTTTTATACAGTACTTGTAGAAGGAGACGATATGAACGAGCCTATAGCAGACTCTGTAAGGGGGATACTTGATGGACATATAGTATTATCCCGGGATATAGCGGCTAAAAATCACTTTCCTGCCATAGATATTCAAAATAGTGTAAGTAGGATTATGAAGGAAATAGTAGATGAAAACCACTTTAATTTAGCTGGACAACTAAAGGAAAACCTGTCTATCTACAAAGAATCTGAAGACCTTATAAATGTAGGTGCTTATGTGAAGGGAAGTAATCCCCTTATAGACAAGGCGGTAAAGCTAAATAAATCTATAAATGAATTTTTAAGGCAAAATATAGATGAAAAATTTTCATTTCAAGAGACTTTGGATTTATTGAAACATTTAAATTTAGATCAGAAAGTAGGGGAAGAATAAGATGGATAATTATAATTTTCCTATGGAAAAAATTTTAGAATGGAGATCTACAATTGAAAAAGAGAAGATGGAGAGCTTTGGAAGATTACAAAATCAAATAAATCATGAAAAAGATAAATTATCTGAACTTGAAATAGAAATCAAAGAAGCAAAATCTGGATCTTTGAGAGAAATTAATATATATAAACTAAGACAATACAATCTCTATATACAGAGTATCGAAAAAAAGATTTTATCCCAAGAGAAAAAGATAATAGATTTGGGACAAGCTTTAGAAACTGAAAGATTAGAACTAATCTCAGCTCAAAAAGATAGAAGTGTCATGGAAAAGTTAAAAGAAAAGGATTTTTCAGCATATAAAAAGAATGCAAAGGCCTTAGAACAAAGAGAATTAGATGAAATAGCAGTTTTAAGATATAAGGCAACAGAAGTTTATTAAAGGGGATAAATTGTGAAAAACGCCTCTTCAATTCAAAATTTAAGAAGTATGGTCACACGCAAAAAAATAGGTCTGCAAACTCGCTATGCTCAGACAGTGCAGACCTAAACAATTTTTTTCCTTAGTGAATACTTCTGATAAATTTTTCATAATTGCGAGTCTTATTTTCACAATTTATCCTTAGGGTTATTGAAAATGAGATAGATAAAAATTTTATATAAATATCAAATGTGAAGGGAGGTGAGAAAATGGATGTGGTAAATGTAAACTTAAAAGGTATAAATACATCTCTAGTAGACGGTGATAAATCTCCTAAAGATATGGAAGGATTTTCAGAAATCTTGAATATGATTATGGGAATTGAGGAAGTTGAAGGATCAATACCCTTAGAACTACAAGAAGATATTGATTCAGAATCTGATGTAGAAGAAATACTGGCTTATCTAGTAGATCAATCTGTGTTAAATGTAAATGTATCAAATTATAGAAATATAGAATTAAGTAGTGGAGAAAACAAGGATATCGAATCAATCAATTTAAAGGATATGAAGACAATAGATTCCTCTATTGAAAGTGGAATGAATGAAATATCTACTAAATTTCCTGAATCACCTAAGGAAGTATTAAAGGATATTGATTCAATATCTATAGAAAGCTCAAGGGAACCAGACATCATAGATACAAAAAGTGTAGAAGGAAAAAGCTTTTTAGAAGAAGTAGAAATTAG